>OY968770.1:0-2165533 GCA_963695245.1 uncultured Gammaproteobacteria bacterium
TTGTCAATAAAGCCTGCCTGCGTATTGTTGATTTCTACCGTGGCATCCGAGTCTAAATCTGCCTGCGTCACCGTGTAGCTGCCCGTGTAAATCCACACTTCACCTACATCTAAAACATTATCATTGTTACCTGTGATATCCATGCCTCTTACAAGTTCAGCTATTAATGGATCTGTCAGATTGACATCGTTAATCGTTAAATTACCTGTGTTACTCAGCGTAATTTCATAGTTAATGATATCGCCTGCAGCATCAACAACTCCATTGACAACCCCATCAACATCACTGACACTTTTATCTAAAGTGATTTCTGGCAATTGCTCAATCGGCGTTAACACATCAGCCTGCTCAGGCTCGGGGGTTTGGTCCGTTGTCACAAACACTGCATTGTAAATATTGCCATCCGTATAAGTTAACCCAATATCATTTAACACGATTTCTGTAATGGTAATCTGATTAGTGGTATTACCTTGCGCATTCACAGGTTGTAATATCACCCCTAAAATATCGCCATTTTCTGGCACAAAATTATCTCCTTGCTGAAGCGACATATTCACAAGTTGCTCAACTCTATCTGCATTGATATCTGCCGTGTTCAAACCTGCGTTAGTATTTGGGTTATCATCTATCAATGTCCAAATAGCTTTTTGCATGTCACTGTAGGTGTAGTTGCCTAAACCATTACCCGCATCTTGCCCAACAAACCCCTGATTCAATAACCAGTTCAGTGAATCTAAATTCTCCGGCATATCCACCAGCGCTTCACCAGCAGCTTCATAGCTGGAGAATACATTCGCTGTATAGGTTACATTATTGTTAATCGTATGATCCGTATCAATACACCAGTTATCGTAAAATTCATTAAATTCATTTGTTAATACAAGTCCGGCACCTGTCGTGGATAGGATTTCCACATCAAAATAACTGGCATTACCAAAACCCGTACCTGGATTTTGAATCTGTAACGTTACTTGCTCTGGTAAGGACTCCCCTGCCAATTCAATTGAATAATTGGTATTGTTATCCAAATCAGTTTGTGTGACGGTGTAGCTGCCGGTATAGCGCCAGGTTTCATTCACATCCAATTCACCATCACCATCTAAATCTGTGCTGGCATCGAACACTAAAGTGAGTAAGGGATCGTTAATTTCAAGGTTGGTCAAACTGAGGTTACCCGTATTTTCTACGTGTATTTCATAAAAGATAACGTCACCCACTTCGTTAACCGTTGTGCCTCCATCACTCATGTCTGGGTTTTCGATACGATCAACAACTTTAATTAAGCTTAAAGCCGGATCTTGCAAGATTTCAACCGCCGCACTGTCGTTGTCACTTAACTCATCACCATTGGCGAGCTGTGGCACTGACACTGGCGGTGTTGTCAATAAAGCCTGCCTGCGTATTGTTGATTTCTACCGTCGCATCCGAGTCTAAATCTGCCTGCGTCACCGTGTAGCTGCCCGTGTAAATCCACACTTCACCTACATCTAAAACATTATCATTGTTACCTGTGATATCCATGCCTCTTACAAGTTCAGCTATTAATGGATCTGTCAGATTGACATCGTTAATCGTTAAATTACCTGTGTTACTCAGCGTAATTTCATAGTTAATGATATCGCCTGCAGCATCAACAACTCCATTGACAACCCCATCAACATCACTGACACTTTTATCTAAAGTGATTTCTGGCAATTGCTCAATCGGCGTTAACACATCAGCCTGCTCAGGCTCGGGGGTTTGGTCCGTTGTCACAAACACTGCATTATAAATATTGCCATCCGTATAAGTTAACCCAATATCATTTAACACGATTTCTGTAATGGTAATCTGATTAGTGGTATTACCTTGCGCATTCACAGGTTGTAATATCACCCCTAAAATATCGCCATTTTCTGGCACAAAATTATCTCCTTGCTGAAGCGACATATTCACAAGTTGCTCAACTCTATCTGCATTGATATCTGCCGTGTTCAAACCTGCGTTAGTATTTGGGTTATCATCTATCAATGTCCAAATAGCTTTTTGCATGTCACTGTAGGTGTAGTTGCCTAAACCATTACCCGCATCTTGCCCAACAAACCCCTGATTCAATAACCAGTTCAGTGAATCTAAATTCTCCGGCATATCCACCAGCGCTTCACCAGCAGCTTCATAGCTGGAGAATACATTCGCTGTATAGGTTACATTATTGTTAATCGTATGATCCGTATCAATACACCAGTTATCGTAAAATTCATTAAATTCATTTGTTAATACAAGTCCGGCACCTGTCGTGGATAGGATTTCCACATCAAAATAACTGGCATTACCAAAACCCGTACCTGGATTTTGAATCTGTAACGTTACTTGCTCTGGTAAGGACTCCCCTGCCAATTCAATTGAATAATTGGTATTGTTATCCAAATCAGTTTGTGTGACGGTGTAGCTGCCGGTATAGCGCCAGGTTTCATTCACATCCAATTCACCATCACCATCTAAATCTGTGCTGGCATCGAACACTAAAGTGAGTAAGGGATCGTTAATTTCAAGGTTGGTCAAACTGAGGTTACCCGTATTTTCTACGTGTATTTCATAAAAGATAACGTCACCCACTTCGTTAACCGTTGTGCCTCCATCACTCATGTCTGGGTTTTCGATACGATCAACAACTTTAATTAAGCTTAAAGCCGGATCTTGCAAGATTTCAACCGCCGCACTGTCGTTGTCACTTAACTCATCACCATTGGCAGCTGTGGCACTGACACTGGCGGTGTTGTCAATAAAGCCTGCCTGCGTATTGTTGATTTCTACCGTCGCATCCGAGTCTAAATCTGCCTGCGTCACCGTGTAGCTGCCCGTGTAAATCCACACTTCACCTACATCTAAAACATTATCATTGTTACCTGTGATATCCATGCCTCTTACAAGTTCAGCTATTAATGGATCTGTCAGATTGACATCGTTAATCGTTAAATTACCTGTGTTACTCAGCGTAATTTCATAGTTAATGATATCGCCTGCAGCATCAACAACTCCATTGACAACCCCATCAACATCACTGACACTTTTATCTAAAGTGATTTCTGGCAATTGCTCAATCGGCGTTAACACATCAGCCTGCTCAGGCTCGGGGGTTTGGTCCGTTGTCACAAACACTGCATTATAAATATTGCCATCCGTATAAGTTAACCCAATATCATTTAACACGATTTCTGTAATGGTAATCTGATTAGTGGTATTACCTTGCGCATTCACAGGTTGTAATATCACCCCTAAAATATCGCCATTTTCTGGCACAAAATTATCTCCTTGCTGAAGCGACATATTCACAAGTTGCTCAACTCTATCTGCATTGATATCTGCCGTGTTCAAACCTGCGTTAGTATTTGGGTTATCATCTATCAATGTCCAAATAGCTTTTTGCATGTCACTGTAGGTGTAGTTGCCTAAACCATTACCCGCATCTTGCCCAACAAACCCCTGATTCAATAACCAGTTCAGTGAATCTAAATTCTCCGGCATATCCACCAGCGCTTCACCAGCAGCTTCATAGCTGGAGAATACATTCGCTGTATAGGTTACATTATTGTTAATCGTATGATCCGTATCAATACACCAGTTATCGTAAAATTCATTAAATTCATTTGTTAATACAAGTCCGGCACCTGTCGTGGATAGGATTTCCACATCAAAATAACTGGCATTACCAAAACCCGTACCTGGATTTTGAATCTGTAACGTTACTTGCTCTGGTAAGGACTCCCCTGCCAATTCAATTGAATAATTGGTATTGTTATCCAAATCAGTTTGTGTGACGGTGTAGCTGCCGGTATAGCGCCAGGTTTCATTCACATCCAATTCACCATCACCATCTAAATCTGTGCTGGCATCGAACACTAAAGTGAGTAAGGGATCGTTAATTTCAAGGTTGGTCAAACTGAGGTTACCCGTATTTTCTACGTGTATTTCATAAAAGATAACGTCACCCACTTCGTTAACCGTTGTGCCTCCATCACTCATGTCTGGGTTTTCGATACGATCAACAACTTTAATTAAGCTTAAAGCCGGATCTTGCAAGATTTCAACCGCCGCACTGTCGTTGTCACTTAACTCATCACCATTGGCAGCTGTGGCACTGACACTGGCGGTGTTGTCAATAAAGCCTGCCTGCGTATTGTTGATTTCTACCGTCGCATCCGAGTCTAAATCTGCCTGCGTCACCGTGTAGCTGCCCGTGTAAATCCACACTTCACCTACATCTAAAACATTATCATTGTTACCTGTGATATCCATGCCTCTTACAAGTTCAGCTATTAATGGATCTGTCAGATTGACATCGTTAATCGTTAAATTACCTGTGTTACTCAGCGTAATTTCATAGTTAATGATATCGCCTGCAGCATCAACAACTCCATTGACAACCCCATCAACATCACTGACACTTTTATCTAAAGTGATTTCTGGCAATTGCTCAATCGGCGTTAACACATCAGCCTGCTCAGGCTCGGGGGTTTGGTCCGTTGTCACAAACACTGCATTATAAATATTGCCATCCGTATAAGTTAACCCAATATCATTTAACACGATTTCTGTAATGGTAATCTGATTAGTGGTATTACCTTGCGCATTCACAGGTTGTAATATCACCCCTAAAATATCGCCATTTTCTGGCACAAAATTATCTCCTTGCTGAAGCGACATATTCACAAGTTGCTCAACTCTATCTGCATTGATATCTGCCGTGTTCAAACCTGCGTTAGTATTTGGGTTATCATCTATCAATGTCCAAATAGCTTTTTGCATGTCACTGTAGGTGTAGTTGCCTAAACCATTACCCGCATCTTGCCCAACAAACCCCTGATTCAATAACCAGTTCAGTGAATCTAAATTCTCCGGCATATCCACCAGCGCTTCACCAGCAGCTTCATAGCTGGAGAATACATTCGCTGTATAGGTTACATTATTGTTAATCGTATGATCCGTATCAATACACCAGTTATCGTAAAATTCATTAAATTCATTTGTTAATACAAGTCCGGCACCTGTCGTGGATAGGATTTCCACATCAAAATAACTGGCATTACCAAAACCCGTACCTGGATTTTGAATTTGTAACGTTACTTGCTCTGGTAAGGACTCCCCTGCCAATTCAATTGAATAATTGGTATTGTTATCCAAATCAGTTTGTGTGACGGTGTAGCTGCCGGTATAGCGCCAGGTTTCATTCACATCCAATTCACCATCACCATCTAAATCTGTGCTGGCATCGAACACTAAAGTGAGTAAGGGATCGTTAATTTCAAGGTTGGTCAAACTGAGGTTACCCGTATTTTCTACGTGTATTTCATAAAAGATAACGTCACCCACTTCGTTAACCGTTGTGCCTCCATCACTCATGTCTGGGTTTTCGATACGATCAACCACTTTAATTAAGCTTAAAGCCGGATCTTGCAAGATTTCAACCGCCGCACTGTCGTTGTCACTTAACTCATCACCATTGGCAGCTGTGGCACTGACACTGGCGGTGTTGTCAATAAAGCCTGCCTGCGTATTGTTGATTTCTACCGTCGCATCCGAGTCTAAATCTGCCTGCGTCACCGTGTAGCTGCCCGTGTAAATCCACACTTCACCTACATCTAAAACATTATCATTGTTACCTGTGATATCCATGCCTCTTACAAGTTCAGCTATTAATGGATCTGTCAGATTGACATCGTTAATCGTTAAATTACCTGTGTTACTCAGCGTAATTTCATAGTTAATGATATCGCCTGCAGCATCAACAACTCCATTGACAACTCCATCAACATCACTGACACTTTTATCTAAAGTGATTTCTGGCAATTGCTCAATCGGTGTTAACACATCAGCCTGCTCAGGCTCGGGGGTTTGGTCCGTTGTCACAAACACTGCATTATAAATATTGCCATCCGTATAAGTTAACCCAATATCATTTAACACGATTTCTGTAATGGTAATCTGATTAGTGGTATTACCTTGCGCATTCACAGGTTGTAATATCACCCCTAAAATATCGCCATTTTCTGGCACAAAATTATCTCCTTGCTGAAGCGACATATTCACAAGTTGCTCAACTCTATCTGCATTGATATCTGCCGTGTTCAAACCTGCGTTAGTATTTGGGTTATCATCTATCAATGTCCAAATAGCTTTTTGCATGTCACTGTAGGTGTAGTTGCCTAAACCATTACCCGCATCTTGCCCAACAAACCCCTGATTCAATAACCAGTTCAGTGAATCTAAATTCTCCGGCATATCCACCAGCGCTTCACCAGCAGCTTCATAGCTGGAGAATACATTCGCTGTATAGGTTACATTATTGTTAATCGTATGATCCGTATCAATACACCAGTTATCGTAAAATTCATTAAATTCATTTGTTAATACAAGTCCGGCACCTGTCGTGGATAGGATTTCCACATCAAAATAACTGGCATTACCAAAACCCGTACCTGGATTTTGAATCTGTAACGTTACTTGCTCTGGTAAGGACTCCCCTGCCAATTCAATTGAATAATTGGTATTGTTATCCAAATCAGTTTGTGTGACGGTGTAGCTGCCGGTATAGCGCCAGGTTTCATTCACATCCAATTCACCATCACCATCTAAATCTGTGCTGGCATCGAACACTAAAGTGAGTAAGGGATCGTTAATTTCAAGGTTGGTCAAACTGAGGTTACCCGTATTTTCTACGTGTATTTCATAAAAGATAACGTCACCCACTTCGTTAACCGTTGTGCCTCCATCACTCATGTCTGGGTTTTCGATACGATCAACAACTTTAATTAAGCTTAAAGCCGGATCTTGCAAGATTTCAACCGCCGCACTGTCGTTGTCACTTAACTCATCACCATTGGCAGCTGTGGCACTGACACTGGCGGTGTTGTCAATAAAGCCTGCCTGCGTATTGTTGATTTCTACCGTCGCATCCGAGTCTAAATCTGCCTGCGTCACCGTGTAGCTGCCCGTGTAAATCCACACTTCACCTACATCTAAAACATTATCATTGTTACCTGTGATATCCATGCCTCTTACAAGTTCAGCTATTAATGGATCTGTCAGATTGACATCGTTAATCGTTAAATTACCTGTGTTACTCAGCGTAATTTCATAGTTAATGATATCGCCTGCAGCATCAACAACTCCATTGACAACCCCATCAACATCACTGACACTTTTATCTAAAGTGATTTCTGGCAATTGCTCAATCGGCGTTAACACATCAGCCTGCTCAGGCTCGGGGGTTTGGTCCGTTGTCACAAACACTGCATTATAAATATTGCCATCCGTATAAGTTAACCCAATATCATTTAACACGATTTCTGTAATGGTAATCTGATTAGTGGTATTACCTTGCGCATTCACAGGTTGTAATATCACCCCTAAAATATCGCCATTTTCTGGCACAAAATTATCTCCTTGCTGAAGCGACATATTCACAAGTTGCTCAACTCTATCTGCATTGATATCTGCCGTGTTCAAACCTGCGTTAGTATTTGGGTTATCATCTATCAATGTCCAAATAGCTTTTTGCATGTCACTGTAGGTGTAGTTGCCTAAATTATTACCTGCATCTTGCCCAACAAACCCCTGATTCAATAACCAGTTCAGTGAATCTAAATTCTCCGGCATATCCACCAGCGCTTCACCAGCAGCTTCATAGCTGGAGAATACATTCGCTGTATAGGTTACATTATTGTTAATCGTATGATCCGTATCAATACACCAGTTATCGTAAAATTCATTAAATTCATTTGTTAATACAAGTCCGGCACCTGTCGTGGATAGGATTTCCACATCAAAATAACTGGCATTACCAAAACCCGTACCTGGATTTTGAATCTGTAACGTTACTTGCTCTGGTAAGGACTCCCCTGCCAATTCAATTGAATAATTGGTATTGTTATCCAAATCAGTTTGTGTGACGGTGTAGCTGCCGGTATAGCGCCAGGTTTCATTCACATCCAATTCACCATCACCATCTAAATCTGTGCTGGCATCGAACACTAAAGTGAGTAAGGGATCGTTAATTTCAAGATTGGTCAAACTGATGTTACCTGTGTTGTCTATAAGAATTTCGTAGAAAATAACATCACCTGCTTCGTTTACCGTTGTACCACCATCACTCATGTTTGGGTTTTCTATCCGCTCTACAGTTTTTGTGATTGTTAAATCTGGCATTTGAATTATTTCTACACTGGCACTGTCGTTATCACTTAACGCATTGCCATTGGCCGCTGTGGCACTGACACTGGCCGTGTTGTCAATAAAACCTGCCTGCGTATTATTGATTTCTACCGTGGCATTGGAATCTAAATCTGCCTGCGTCACCGTGTAACTGCCTGTATAAATCCACACTTCGCCCACATCTAAGGCTTCATTGCCATTGGTGTCACTGCTCTCATCGAAGCTTAAGCTAACCAATAAAGGATCGCTCACCATGACATTGTTAATGGTTAAGTTACCCTCGTTGCTCACCCGTATTTCGTAACTAATCACATCTCCGGCACTATCTGCAATCAGGTTCTCCATATCTCCATCTACTGCTGTCACCACTTTTTCAAGCGCAATCTCTGGTGCCTGTAAAATTTCAACTGCCGCACTGTCGTTATCACTTAACGCATTGCCATTGGCCGCTGTGGCACTGACACTGGCCGTGTTGTCAATAAAACCTGCCTGCGTATTATTGATTTCTACCGTGGCATTGGAATCTAAATCTGACTGCGTCACCGTGTAACTGCCTGTGTAAATCCACACTTCGCCCACATCTAAGGCTTCATTGCCATTGGTGTCACTGCTCTCATCGAAGCTTAAGCTAACCAATAAAGGATCGCTCACCACGACATTGTTAATGGTTAAGTTACCCTCGTTGCTCACCCGTATTTCGTAACTAATCACATCTCCGGCACTATCTGCAATCAGGTTCTCCATATCTCCATCTACTGCTGTCACTACTTTTTCTAATTCAATCTCAGCATTGAACTCCAAAGGATCAACAGTCTGAAACCGATCCACAGGCGTATTACCTAAAAACAATTGCCCCGTATTAATAACAGAGTTGCTAACAATATTTTCAAAATCATTTACTGTAACCTGAAATGTCAGTGTTTGAACCTCTGCATTATTACCGTCAATTGCAGCTCCAAGTCTATCTGTATTGGTAAATCCCATTTCATCTAAAGGAAATGCAGAACCATTGAGGTTATCTAGGACTTGTTGGGTGATTGTTTGTCCCTGATCATTGACAAATGTGTAATAAGTACTTCCAGAAACGTACGTCGTATTTTGGAAGAGCGGTTGACCGTTATCAACAATTCTGTATTCACCTGGGTCAATATGATCTCTTCCGGTGTTTAAAACTGTGATTGTGTACTCAATCGTATCTCCAGAATCAAGCACACCATTATCATTATTATCAATAAAATCAGAGGTTTTTGTACTTTCAATAAATGGCAATGGTAGTACCGCTGTGCCTAAATCTAATGCTTGAGCATCACCACCAGAACTTAAACGAGGATCTTGTCCCCAAGCCACAGCAATATCTACAGGCTCACCGTCAATGTCTTCGGCAGTAATAATTGCTCCTGACATATTTTGATCCACTGAATCGATCAGTCTAAGTGAATCTAATCTATCAACCTCAAAAGTCTGCACTCGACTGCCATCACCTTCAAAATCCACGGTAATAACAGCATCATCTACAGCAGTAACCCAAACAACGCTTCTGCTTGCAATGTTTGGATCATTGGATGTATTACCAAAACCAAGTCCTACTTGCGCCTGCGAAGTTAATTGTTCTGTAGAAAGTAAAGGAAATCCCCAATCGTATATTTGGCCATTACCATCTGTGTTATCTGCATCAATTTGAGCCAGCGCATAAAAACTCTCGCCTTCAGCACTTTCAAAAATAATACCAGAATAAGAAGGATTACCAACTCCAACCAGGTTAATTTCACCATCATTATCAACTTCGACAAATTCAGAACTGTTGGCATCAACTGTAAAACTACCAAATCGATTAGGATTATTACCCCCAAACTCATAATTAATTTCAATTGTGGTATTATTGGGATTGTAGAACCAAAACCCGGTAGAACCCACTTCCTCTGCAACAGGACTAACATAGTTGTTAGACCATTGCGATACGGCATCTAATGAATACCATCTCATTTCATAATTTGATCCTACATCACCAGTTACAAGGCTCAATTGAATATTTCCACCTTGTGTCGTAATTTCTTGACCTTCTTTAACATTTTCAAGAAAAATTGTTTTTCCTTGACCAATAACACCTTTAGATACACCATCTAAGAAAACTTCTGTGTCTGCATTTTCCGCCATAACATTAGCAGAGGTATATTCAAAAGGCTCTGTGCCACTGCTATTAGGTGTGTCTTCGCCTGCGCCTACAGGTACAATAAATCTATCGCCCCAATTTCCAGTGTCACGAACTTCAACAGCGCCTGCTAAAAATGAGCCAATACCGGGCGTACTGGGATAAGCCCCTCGAACAACTGCAATAGGCGCCGTGGATTGAATTAAATCAGAACCGTCAAATAAAATATTATTTTCTGAGTTTTGTTGGTTTATGGGGACATTATTCTCTAAAATGATAGACTCACCGCCATGAAATACATCTTCACTATCTAGAATAACACCGGGGGCAGCACCATTACTCACATCTCCATCCCCAAATATTAACGTACTGGCTTGTCTATTTGGACCATTTACATCAGAATCATAACCATCTTCCCAATGATCGTAATATATAATGGTATTTGGTGCCGCAACTGATATAGCAATTTGGCTAACGATACTGCCTGTTACAGGATTAGGACTAATATCATTAAATGCATCGCTAATATCTGCTTCTGGCAAAGGCACATAATAACTTTGTATAGGAGTCGGTAAGTTATCCGTGAAAGACATAGAAGCCAACTGCCCACGCTCACCCGTCGTTGGATGAATTTCCTGAGCGGTTAATAAAAAAGTAGCACCTAAAGAGTCATCTCGATTCACATGCCAGTCTGTGGTAATTTTACCATCTGCACTCATATCGATATCACCTGTGATAATATCATCCTCAGTGCCTTCGATACCGTCATCCCCTGCGCTCACAACTCGGTATACGCCGTCGGTTATGGTAAATTTTTCATGTCCAAGTCCTGCAATGCCACCACCATCATCTGTGGTTCCGCTGATAGCATCAGGGCCTGGATCTAAAATATCATCTAGTGTGCCATATTGACCATCGGCGCCAGGTGCTGTCACATGCCTGACTTGAAACTCTACTGAGGCGCCTAAATCTAAGCCTTCAGGCTGTAAAGTATGCCGTTTCGCCTGGCATGTAATCCGCTTTGTCTGTGCTTAATTGAAGGTTGTTGTTTTGAGTCTCATGTAAATTATCATATAATTTATCCACTGAATCATAAGCTTCAACAGATAAATCTAACTGTTCTGCCAAAGCATTGCTTAACGCTTCAGAGTCCGACTGACTTTGCTCTGAAGTATTATACAGTTGAATATGAGTATCGTTATTTAAAAGACCTCTTATGATTCCCAAATCACCTGCTCGCTCGTTTTCCATAGATTCAATGGATAAATAGCTGTTACCCAATTTAATGCCGGTATCATTAATATCAGTGACTATGTGAACTTTGGCATAACTGACTTCAGAATCTGCCAAAGTATTTTTTACGGTTTCCACGCCATCGGTTGCATCATCAATGATAACAACATCTGTGTTCACATCTGCCTGTTCACTGATTTGCTGGGTTGCCTGAGCATTGGCATCTACAAAAACCACTTCTTTTGCACCAATACTTTCACTGGAATCTGTGGTAATTTGATCCTGGGTAAGATTCGGTGGTGCCGATTCTGTCATTTCTGAGGGAGTAGAATTAGCGCTGGCAGAGTCTGAACCTTGGGTTTCAGATTCAACGGAGTCTGACTCAACTGCATCAGCTACAACTACAGCTGCTGCCGCATCCAGCATAATTCTTGACTCAAGTGCCAATAAATGACTGGGATGAAGTCCAATGGAAAACTCAAGATTTTTGTGTAGTTTGTCTTGGGTTGAAGGGATTTTGGGATTCGCCTCTTTCATAACTATCCACTTTTGAGAAAACAACGCTTAATTAAAAGTATAGACAACTTTTAAAAAATGAAAGCTAAAAACTGTACATTTTTTAAAGTATTTTTTATTTAATCAAAAGTTTAAACAAAATAAAAATGAATGCTCCTTGTACTATCAACAATCTATGCTAAAATGCACAAATTCTTTGCTAATCACATGAAAATATTGGAAAAAATTTTTACACCAGGGATCAGACATGGTATCTAAAAAATTATTCAAATTATCCTTTGTACTGACTGCCTCGACACTGATGGCCTCCTGTGCAATTACCCCAAAGGTTATTACACCACAACAACGCGCTGAAAGAATTCAACAAGACTGGCAAGCCATGTTTAAGGATCAAGAACCTGTTAAAGGATCTTTAAATATTTATCAGTCAATGGCCAGAGCGGTTAAGTATAATTTAGATATCCGGGTCAAATCCATGGAGCAGGCCTTTGCCCAAGCCGATGCCAGCTTCGCCCATGCTTCCATGTTACCAAGTTTGGTTGCAACCGCGGGCTTTACTTCCAGAAATAACCCTTATTCTGTTATATCACCCAACAACCCAAATGTGATTTCAACCACAGAAGACCAAACTCAAAGAGAGGCAGGTCTGCAATTTTCCTGGAATGCACTGGATTTTGGTATCAGTTATTTAGAAAGCAAACAAAAAGCAGATTTATATCTGGTTTCACAGGAAAGAAAACGCAAAATTGTGCAACAGGTAGTTCGAGATACTCGCTTTGCTTACTGGCGAGCCTGGGCTGCTCAGAAGTTGTTAGGACAGATTCGCCCTTTCAAACAGGAAATTGAACAGGCTATCCGACAGTCTAAACAATCTTCTGAGGAAAAATTAGCATCCCCTGCCCAAACAGCATACTATCGCGCTGAGTTATGGCAAACTTTAAAAGAAATGTCTGCCCTTGACGCGCAATTGACTCAGGCCAAGCCTGAGTTATTGGCATTAATCAATGTGAAACCTGATACGCCTGTACGGTTGAGTCAGCCACAACTTGCTGGATCCCCACTGCCCACCGGATTCACCATGAACTCAAAACGACTTGAAATGCTGGCATTACAAAATCGACCTGAGTTACGTGAAGAAGATTACCGTAAACGTGTCAGCTTAAATGAAATCAAAAAAGCTACTATGAAGATGTTTCCAAACCTCTCGTTAACGGCCGGCTTAAACTATGATAGTAACAGTTTCTTGCTCAATCAGCGTTGGGCGGATGTAGGTACTCAGCTTAGCTGGGATGTGTTGAGAATATTTACCCATTATCAGGGTCGACAACTGGCTAAAGCCGAAGTTAAAGTCGCAGATATTCGTCGTATGGCTTTGAGCATGGCGGTAGTAACTCAAGTACAAATTGCCAAACTTCGCTTCCAGCAGGCTAAGCAAGATTTAAGTATTGCAGAAAATTTAAGAAAGAGTCGTTATCAGTATTTCTATCATTTATCTAATGAAGAAAAATCTAATCTGAATGACAGACTGGCCTCAATTAATGCTAAAGCAAAATATCTGCTTGCACAATTAGGATATTATCTGGCTTACGCTGAATATCGTAATGCTGGTGGTCAATTATTGGATTCTGTGGGATATGATCCACTGAATCGTGTACATACTTTAGACACTTCTGTGGATCAGTTAGCAGGTAAGATCAAATTATCTTTGACAAAAATGCCGGCAGCTCCAGAAATTAAAAAAGTAAAGCCAGTAAACGTTGCTGCCAAAAAGAAAACCAGTAAAAAAGCCTGATTACATCCTGTAAACGCTTTTATTAAAATCCCTACTTTTTACAGTAGGGATTTTTTTATTGGATTCAATAACTTTTGCTATACTCACTGTAAATAACCATAAAATTATAAGACTATGAAATCCATATTAACACTGATAATATTTGTGATCTGTTCAGTTACTTATGCTAATTCTGCAGCAAATCCAGCTCAACAAAGTGATAACTTAAAAATTCATGCAGTTGTCACATCTGAAACCACAGCGACTTTAGCAAGTCCAATGGCAGGCTATATTGATAAATTAAATATTAAAGATGGGAGTAATTTTCAGAAAGGAAAAGTGCTGGTTGAGTTTGATTGTAAAATTGAAAAAGCAGAATTACAAAAAGCAAAAGCAGAAGTAAAACTTTCAAAAACGAATAAAGATTCTTACGCAAGATTGTCCAGACTTGGTTCTGCCAGTAAAGTTAAAGTAGCAGAAAGTCAGGCACAATATGAAAAAGCGGTAGCAGATGAAAAGATTGCGACTAAAAAAGTTTCCGATTGTGAAATAAAAGCCCCCTTTAATGGTCAGGTTACCGAGCTTTTTGTGCATCAACATGAAACCATGCAATTGCATCAAAAACTCTTTACGATACTTGCGAATGACTCCATTGTTGTAAAAGTATTAATTCCTTCAGATTGGTTACCTTGGATTAAAATCGGCACAAAATTCCAATTTTATGCCAGAGAAACGAATAAATCTTATCAAGTAAAAATAGAACGGCTTATCAATCAGGTAGATGCCGTCAGTCGTTCAGTGAAATTATTAGGGGTGGTTGAAGGCAATTATCCAAACTTAAAATCAGGGATGAGTGGCGAGGCAACTTTTTCAAAACAGTGATCAATTATGGAAAACTCAAATAATAAAAATATCTTTAAAGCCTTTTTAAGGCTTGAAAAAGAAGTAAGAGCCTCAAAAGATGTTCGACACCTTGCTTTTGTGATGGCAAATCACAGCAATCATATTTTACCTTATACACAAGCTGTGGTATGGAAAAAAACGATTACAGGCTATAGCATATTGTCTATATCTGCCACCTCATCTGTAAATCATAAGTCTCCTTATATTGTCTGGCTTGAAAAAAACCTAATTCCTGAGCTATCAAATAAATTTTCAGATCATGTCACAAACGTTAGCAAAGATGTTATAAGCACCAAGCTTAAAAAAGACTGGGAAGAATACCTAACTGATTATTTAATCTACTGCCCTTTCAGAAGCTTTAAAGGCGATGAAGTTGAAGGTGGCATTTTATTCATTCATGCAACTGCTTGGCCTGAAGGACAAACACAAATTGTTGAAGAGTTAAGATTGGTATTTGAACATACCTGGCAACTGACAAATCAGCCTCAAAAAGAAAAATGGGTTAAAAAGTTTTTTTCTAAAAAGAAGCGACGATATATTTTAGCAACTATATTGGTTATTTTAATTGCTTTATTCGCTATTCCAGTACGACAAACCGTGCTTGCCCCAGCAGAAATTACCCCTAAAGATCCTATTTTAGTCAGTTCATCCATTGAAGGAATTATTAATCAAATTGATGTGAAACCCAATCAGCAGGTGAATCAGGGACAGATTTTATTTTCTTTGGATAAAATCACTCTTGAGAACAAATATCAACAGGCTGAAAAAGCGCTGTCAGTGTCTGAAGAAAAATATCGCCGAGCCTATCAGGACGCTTACAACAATCCTAAAAGTAAAGCTGAGCTGGCCGTTTTAAAGGCTGAAATGGAAAAGGCGACTAATGAATTGAATTACAGCAAACTGTTATTAGCACGCAGTAACATAAAAGCTCAGCATGAAGGGATTGTGATTTTTTCATCTCCAAAATATTGGTTAGGTCGTCCTGTAAAAGTGGGCGAACAGGTCATGCTATTAGCTGGTAAAGATAATAAACAATTAGAAGTTAATATTCCGCAGGCCAGCATGATTCAGATTAATCCTGGAGATGAGGTAAAATTTTTTCCGGATGTGGATCCTTTAAGTGCTATTGGTGCGAAAGTAAATTATGCCAGCTTTGTGGCCACTGCTTCTGAGACAGGAGAATTAACCTATTATGTATCAGCAACTTTTAATGATAATAAAAATTTACCTCGCTATGGCGCACATGGCACAGCTAAAATTTACGGTAAACCTGTCAGCCTCTTCTTCTATTTATTTAAGCGCCCAATAGTTTTTATTCAAAGCCACTTAGGATTATAAATCATGAGTCAGGCCCAAGAAGAAACATTACCACTATTAAGGGAAGATCTAGAACTAAAAGAAATGGCGCCAGATGATGATGGTTTTCCAGTCTGGCTTATCTATGATCAAGCAGCGCATCGATATTTCGTGATTGGCTGGCTGGAATTTGAAGTACTGGTGCGCTGGTCACTTGGATCAGCTAAAAAAATTGTTGAAAGTGTCAATAAAGAAACCACACTGCATATTGCCACTCAAAACATTGAATTTATCAAAAATTTTCTAGTGCAAAATGAGTTGGTAAAAGCAACCAATCATGAACATATATTTCACCTAATTCATAAAAAGCGTGATAAAAGCATATTCAAAACAGCTTTGCATTCTTATTTGTTTTTTTTGATTCCTTTGGTGAGTCCTGACAGGTTTTTATCAAAAACCTTACCTTTTGTTAAAATTTTTTTTACTAAGGCTTTTTTAACTATCATTCTCATCCTGGCATTTTTAGGGTTTTACCTGATAGCTCGTCAATGGGATGAGTTTATTCATACATTTAGTTATTTTTTCACTTTTCAAAACATGCTGGTATTTGTGCTGGCAATTATTATTGTAAAAATTTTTCATGAGCTTGGTCATGCTTATGTAGCAAAATATAACGGTTGTCGGGTATCTACCATTGGTGTTGCATTTTTAGTAATGTGGCCTGTCCTTTATACGGACACCACAGATGTATGGAAATTAAACTCCAAAAAACAACGCATTGCGGTTGCACTGGCAGGTATCGGCACAGAGCTTGTGCTGGCGGTGATTGCAACTTTTTTGTGGACTTTTATGCCTGAAGGTATTGGCAAATCTATCGTCTTTTTTGTTGCTACCATTTCTTGGATTTCTTCAGTATTAATTAATATTAATCCTTTGCTACGGTTTGATGGTTATTATTTCTTCGCGGATTTAATTGGCGTAGATAACCTGCAAAGTACTGCTTTTACCATCGGCAAATGGAAACTGCGAGAATGGTTATTTAAGTTTGGTGAAAAAGCACCCATTATATACCCAAAGAAAAAAGAAAAGCTTTTGGTTTTTTATGCCTACTTCACTTGGATATACCGCTTTTTCTTGTTTTTATCTATTGCAATTTTAGTCTATTACTTCTTCTTTAAAGTGTTAGGCATCATTTTGATGATAGTTGAAATACTATACTTTATATTATTACCAATTTTAGGTGAGCTGAAAAATTATTGGATACGTCGTAAGAGCATAGCTATGAATAAAAATACCCTTATCACATTTAGTGTCATCATCCTTTTACTGGCATTGTTTTTTATTCCATGGAGTACACAAATCAGTGCCCCTGCTACTTTAGAATATACAAAACAAACAAAAGTATTTATTGATCATGATGGAAAAATTGAGAGTATACATTATAAAAATGGCTCTTTTGTAAAACAAGGCCAAATACTCTTAAGCCTCGAAAGCCCCACGTTAAATTATGAAATGAAAAAAACACACATTGAAATCCAAGAAACTCAAACCAGGTTACGTCAAGAAATTGATCGCACTCGAGAATTAGGTTATCAGACAGCCAGTTTTCAGGATTTAGAGAGCCTTGAGAATAAACTGGAAAATTTAAAAGAAGAACAACAAAAACTTGTCATTAAAGCACCTTTTGACGGTATTATGTTTTCAAATAATCAAGGGTTAAAAAAAGGTGTGTGGCTTGGTAAAAATTTTTTACTGGGAGATTTAGTCAATGTACAATCTCCCGTTGTTTATGCCTATATTACAGAGAATAATTTACATAGAATTAGTTTAAATTCTACAGCAAAATTTTATCCTAATGAAGTTGATAACAATACTGTAAAACTGAAGGTTGTAGAGATAGATGAAGCTGCCACTGATGAGCTAGCCTCTCCTTACCTCGCCTCAGTTTATGGTGGTGATATAGCAGTTACGCCTGATAAATCTCAAAACCAAAATAAATTACAGGTGAATGAGGCTTTGTATCGAGTGAAGCTTTTACCAACTCAACAAGAGCCTTTACTCACTCATATCGTAACAGGTAAAGTAGTCATTGAAGGTAAAAAGCAAAGTTATGCCCACAGGCTCTGGCTCGCCATTAGTGCTGTTTTGATTCGTGAAAGTGGCTTTTAATGTAGTACTTTAAACCTGATATATAAATGTAGGTTGGGCTGACGCAGGAAGCCCAACAGGCCGTGGCAACTCAATAAGGCCGTAATTTAATGAATACCTGTTGGGCTTCCTGCGTCAGCCCAACCTACATTTATTTTGACTGTAAGTCGAAGTGTGTCGCAAGTCCAAGAAGAATTATCCGAATGATAACTAATTTTTTTAATATAATTTAGTAGTCTATAATTAAATCTCACATTCCGCACCACTTAACTAAAGTTTTTTGATTTTTATCGTAAATAGGTTTTTCACAATCAGGTGGTAAGCCATAAATCTCTATTGCTTCCTTACCGAAGTGATAAATAATAATTTTCTGCAGCAATTTTATATTCGCGACAATACAGCTGACCTCATTTTCAGGTAATTCAAACCTAACAACAGCTACTTTTGACATCAATTGAAATACCCAACGGGCTGTTGGGTTCTTTATCGGCTTAGGGCTTGTATCAAAATAACTTGAACAAGTTTGATTAAATTGGATGAACTGTATAGTTCCATTGTGGGAATTTTTTTGAAAATTTTAGATTTAAATCTTCGAAGTCTTCTCTTGAAATTTTCATCCCTTTTTTATATTTTTTCTTATCTAATCGTGCCTTGACTTTTAAACCTTCTTTGGTTTTTGTAGAGGAGATAAGTTTAACCACGGCTTCAAAATTTTCTAATGGTTTACCTTTCCAGTTCATACTTATAAATGAGAACATTCGATGCTCAATCTTATTCCACTTACTTGTTCCTGGCGGATAGTGTGCAACAGTTATTGGGATCCCCAACTTGTTTGATAACTCTTGCAAGTAAAACTTCCAGGCTCTAGTTCGACTTCCATTGCTTCCTCCACCATCAGCACAAACAAGAATTTCTGTCGCATTTGGATAGTGTTTACGTCCAAAGTGTCTCCACCATTGCCACAAACTATTAACTGCAAACTCAGATGTGTCTGACGACATACCAACATTAACAAAACCTTCATTTCGATTAATATCGTAAGCACCGTAAGGAATTGCTTTGCCTAAAGCAAAAGAGGGAAAGTCATGATCTAACACTTCAATAGCATCTTTTGTCCATGTTTTACCCGAGTTTTTAAAGTTTCCCACCAATTCTTTCTTTTTTGTATCGACTGATACAACCGGATTTTCTTGCCCAGAAAAAGCATTGACAAGCCTGTTGATATATTTGAATTGTGCATCACGATCAGGATGATTTTTGCCAGACAACATTTTCTTATTTGATTTTAAGGAATAATCCAGTTTTTTAAGTATTCTCATAACAGATGAATGTGAAACCTCAAAACCTGATTTTTTTAATTGCTCAGCAATCATTCGTGTAGATTTACAAGACCATTTTAAGTGGCTCATCGGATCTCCAGCGGACGACTCTTCCATGATCATCTCGATAGCTTTAATTAATTCTGGTTTTGATTCATCAGTTCTTTTTCTTCCACCACCTTTACTTCTAATTCTATCATCACTTATGGAAAGTTGTTTTTTTGATTCGATTTCCTTTATCCCAAGTGTAATTGTAGTCCTTGACAAACCCGTTTCTCTACTAACATTTGAAATTCCACCATACCCAATTTCTTTTGCTTTTACTGCAGCTAACCAACGCTTCTGTTGCTCACTTAAGGTTGAAAATACTTTCAGCCAATTCTTGTCAATATTATTTTTATTCATGCCTCCAGTAAATCATAAAACTATAAGTTGTTCAAGTTATTTTGATACAAGCCCTTACCAAGTTGATTCGGTAATACATCCTCTGATTTTTCCAAGCTTTCTCGTAAATGATACTGTGCAAAGTTATAAACAGCTAAACATAATGTCATAATCATCATCAATGCACCAATGCGAGCAGAGGATTTTAAGAAGAATGTGTTCAACTCCAATCGAGAGTCTTTCAAAAAACCAAACCCTTGCTCAATCTGATATTGTTGTTTGTATTGCTTTAAAATATCTTGATGAGGAAGCTTGTTTGGTTCCAGTTCGTTGGTAGCTAAAATGAATCGTCCTAGTGTTTCTCGCTGTGGCTCGATTTTTTCTAAATCTGAATGCAGATTAATAACGAGTTGGTAACCTTCACACACTTTTTCTTCATCGGCCTTTGGGCGACCCTTACTTGCATATTTCATAATAGGCTTAATTTCATAAGAAACACCATGGAATTTAAGCTTCTTTTCTTCTTGTTCAATGGCTTTAATCGCATCACTTTCGCATAAAAAGGTTTGATTGCTCAAGTGCCATAGTTTCTTTGTTAATTCTTCTGACTTTTTCTGCATCTTTTTATTGAAAGTTTTTAATTCCCGTTGGTAAGCATGGCTGGATGAAACCAATAGCCAGCGTTGTTCATAGCCATGAATGAATCGAGTAAAGATATGTGTCTTATAATTATTGTCGTAAGCCTGCCAGTCAAGGACATCATCTCTTAATATCAGCAATTCTCTCGATTCTTTTAGTGTCGCTGGAACCCGAGTAATCCAACCTATTTTTCCCAGTTCAGCCAGCTTTTCTGGAACATAAAAGGCTGCATCTAAAATAAAAAATAAATTGTCTGGCATCGCTTTAACGTCATTACAAAAATTCTGAATGGTTCGCACCGTTTTTTGAAAGCTTTTTTTATCACTGGCATTACCATCTAAAGCTTCCATCCATACAGGAATGTTTGCAGGACCCATTTGTGTCATGGACAAAGTCACTTGTTTCAAATCAGGTCGATGGTCTTTTGAATAACCATGAGTTGGTAAAGGAGCAGTTTCAGGCAAGTCATCTGCATAAGGATATTCGCCAAATAAGCTAAACGCCGTTGTATCAGTCCTAAGTTGATTATTCAGCATGGATTGTTCTTGCATAATTTCAAAGGCAACTTCACTGTAAAGTTTAGTTGTTCCATACTCAGCAATTGCATCGAGCCCACGCCCCAAACAATCATCATTTAGATGATGGGCTTCAATATTTTCACCTAACAAGGTAGAAACGGCTTTGTCTTCAAAGAAATGGGGAGAAAGATAAAGCGTGCGGTTGATAAAGCCTAAACCGTTAATAATCATTGCGGCAACACGACTGCCGTGAGGCACGATGGCACCTTTGTTTTTTGATATAGGTAAGCGTTCATTGATTTTTTTATCAATGCCTAATTTTTTTATGGTTGCAGCGACTAAACCTAAATGACCTAGAGATTCAACGCTTGAGTTGTCTGATGTGAATTCCATTGAATAAGAAACCATTATGAATGTTAATGGTATAGTACGTAAACTCAAGAAAATTACTTTGATCCATTGGCGGTTGTGCTTGTGAGATATCTCTGAAAATCAGCCCAAAACTAGCAAATGTGATCGAAACGGTGATCGGTTAATTAGATTTTTGATCATTTTGTAGGTGCGGAATGTGAGTTAAATCATGATAATTTTAAAATGAGTTAAAAATGAAAAAATCAATTTTACTATTAATATTATTATTTTTTTCCTTTTCTATGACTGCATATGCATTAAAAATTACAGGTACTAAATGGAATGGTGGGGCATTTACAATTTATAATCAACCGATAGCTGAAACTAAAAAAATCACCATACCATGGAGTAGCCCTCTATTTAAAAATTGTGGTGGTGGTAATGCAACGATTAATTTCTCACGAACAAATGGCGATGCTACTAAATTCAAGGTAGAAATGTCTTCATCAAGAAGTAATTCAATTCAATTTCAACCGGCAAACTTTACAATTGATAGCGCTTATAGTGTCAATGTTTCCGCAACGTGGTGTCCAGAAATTTATATAGATATAATAAGTTCAAATTAAACCACAAAAAGGAGTAATTTTACCTAAATATATAAATTTGTCATTACTAATGGAAATGACATTATCAAAGCTCAGTATTTTTGCCTCACTTCAATCGTTTTTTTTGATATTGAGGTGTACGGATGTAAGCCGGTAAAATAGTTTCTGGCGCTTTGTCGCCATGGCTTTGTTTTTTTGCCAGCCTTATCAAAAGTGGCGCTAAAATTAATGACTCGTGCATTAATTGTTTAGGGTAAGACTCAAAGTCCTCATATTGTGACAGACCACTGCCAAAAAGCACTGGCCATTGACTCTGGGTTTTTAGTTGCTTCAGTAAATCTTTTGGCTCTATACAAATTTCTGGCGCCTGAAGCTGCATAATCGCATCTTCTAACTGATAATGTCCGGCATAAACTTCATTCATTCGGGCATCATCACAAATCATAACATGTTCAAGTTTTTTAATTTCAAATAGAGCCTGTGCTTTGGCCTGTAGGGATGAAACACCTTGAGTTTTAATATTATGCACGTAGCTTAAAGCCTGTACGACTGCGCACACCAACCTTAAACCCGTGAAACTTCCCGGGCCTTTGCTGTAAACAATCAAATCAACCTGATTCAATTGAACATCCACAAGCTCCAGTAACTCATGAATCATGGGTAACAAAAACTGACTATGATAGCGCACTTGCTTTTGAGTCAGCAGTTTTTGTACGCCATCTATCTCAATCGCTACAGAACAGGTTTCAAAGCTTGCATCAATGCTAAGTATTATCATTTTTCATCGCCAGCTTTAAAGCATCTGCAAAGCCTGTGTTCAGATTTAATGGTGTTTTTGGTTTTGATTGTCGGGTTGGTATATTTGTTTTTGCGTCGGTTTGTTTAATATCAGAAGCTTTTGATTTCATACTCAATTGCAAACGTTTCCGTTTTACATCTACTTCTAAAACAATGGTTTTAACAATTTGTCCAACTTTAACCACTTCTTTGGCATCTTTAATAAATTTATCGGCCAGCTCAGAAATATGTACTAAACCATCTTGATGAACCCCCACATCCACAAAGGCACCAAAATTAGTCACATTGGTTACTACACCTTCAAGCTTCATACCTGGCTTCACATCCGCTAAGGTTTCAACGCCAGCCAAAAATTTGGCAGTTTCAAACTCAGGCCTTGGATATCGTCCGGGTTTTTGCAATTCTGCCAAAATATCTTTTATGGTAGGTAAACCCACCGTGTCTGAAATATATTGTCTGGGATTTAGCTTTAACAGAATTTCACTATTACCCATCAGTTGTTTCAACTCACATTTTTCTTTAGTCAGAATCTCCTTAACCACCGGATAACTTTCTGGATGCACTGCTGATGCATCCAATGGGTTTTTACCGTTCATAATTCTTAAAAATCCAATGGCCTGCTCATAAGTTTTTTCTCCTAACTGTGGGACTTTTTTCAAATCTTCACGACTTAGAAATGCGCCGTTTTGTTCACGATAAGTCACAATATTTTGTGATGTTCTTTCATTTAAGCCAGAAATACTTGCAAGTAGTTTCGCTGAAGCGGTGTTAATATCCGCGCCTACCGCACTGACACAATCTTCCATGACAGCTTCAAGGCTTTTACTCAGTTTGATTTGATTAACATCATGCTGATACTGCCCGACACCAATGGATTTTGGATCGATTTTTACAAGCTCTGCTAAGGGATCCTGAAGCCTTCTGGCAATAGAAACGGCGCCTCGATAGCTCACATCCAAACCTGGAAACTCTTTGGCAGCCAACTCAGAGGCAGAATAAACAGAAGCGCCTGCTTCAGATACCACAACTTTAGTGATGGCAGGTTGATTCAAAGATTTGATAACCACCTGAACTAACTGTTCAGTTTCGCGCGAGGCTGTGCCATTCCCAATTGCAATTAATTGCACTTTATATTTTTCGATATAATGTCTCAAAGTTGCCAGCGCTTTAGTATATTGTTTTTGAGGTGCATGGGGAAAAATAGTTTCAAAAGCCAGTAGCTTAGAAGTTTCATCCACAACGGTTAGTTTAACCCCTGTTCTGTACCCCGGATCCAAACCTAAAGTGACTTTATGTCCTGCAGGCGCGCACATGAGTAAGTTTTTAAGATTATCTTTAAATACATTAATAGCAACTACTTCAGCATTTTCCCGTAAGGTGCTAAATAATTCGAGCTCTAACTTTAAAGAAAGTTTTACTTTCCAAGTCCATAAAGCTACCTGATTTAAAAAGCTTTGGGCGGGACTTGAATTTTTATCCAGATTAAAGTGACGGCATATTAAATCTACACAATGTTTTTCTGCCTGTTCATCAGCAAAACTCATTTTCAAATATAAGATATTTTCTTTTCTGCCGCGAAAAAGCGCTAATGCTCTGTGAGAAGGAATTTGCGCAAAGGATTCTGAAAACTGAAAATAATCTTTAAATTTAATCCCTGCTTCCGATTTGTCAGGTTGTACTTCACTACTAATTAAAGCATACTTCCAGCAATATTCTCTCAATGCCTGTAATAGCTCAGCATTTTCACTGAAAGTTTCCATCAAAATCTGTTTTGCGCCCTCTAAAGCTTCTTTTACACTACTTATGTTATGTTGCTCATTCAAATAAGCGACCGCCGCAGTTTCTGGGGTGATGTCTGCCTCGTTTAACAGCGCGATAGCTAAAGGCTCAAGTCCTGCTTCTTTGGCGATTTGTGCTTTGGTTCTTCGCTTTGGTTTGAAAGGCAGATATAAATCTTCCAGCAGGGTTTTACTTTTGCAATCATTTAGTTTTGTTTTTAAATCAGCAGTTAATTTGCCCTGCTCATCAATGGTTTTTAACACCGTCTGTTTTCTATCTTCTAATTCCTGATAGTAAAGCAGACTTTCATTGAGTGAACGCAACTGTGAGTCGTCTAACCCACCGGTTTTTTCTTTACGATAGCGAGCAATAAAAGGTACCGTAGCACCTTCACACAATAACGTTACTGCCGCGTCTACCTGTTTTAAGGAAATGCTTAAGTCTTCGGAAATCCACTGGTTAATTGTCATGTATACAGCTCTTACTAATTATTAAGGTTTATTGCGCATTTGCATCATGGCGGAAAAAAACTCAGGTTTGTTTAAGCCCAGTTGCTTGAAAATTTCTGTGGCTTTGTCCCATTCCTGAGCTTCTTCAATACTATCCACCACCATTTTAAACCCTTTATCCTGGTCTTCGTTCACACCCCAGCCATTAATATAGGCAAGCCCATGCAGTCGTTTGGCCAGTGGATAACCATTATTATCTGCTTCGGATAATAATGCAAACGCTTCGTTGAAACATTGTTTAGCGTATTGTTCATGTACCGGTTCACCATAATCCGCATCATGCCAGCTTTGCCAAAATTTACCTTCTTCCAGTCTGAGTTTTACCTAAAATATACTGTGACTCTGCATCTTCAAGCCCTGCAGCAGCTCGATAATATTCGTTTCTTAAGACAGCAGCTTGGGGGAATTTTTTATGAAACAGGTGTTTTTCATAGAATTTGGCAATATCTTTTAAGACCTTAACTTCTGTCTTAACGTTAACACTAGCGCCACTTTCACGTTTATTGTATAAATTTTTAGCTTTTTTCTTGAGTTTATTCACTTTGAGTCTGGCAAACATTGAGATTCTCCCAAAATCATTTTGTTCATGATTTATTATACCTAAATTGCGTCAAGATAGAGGGGTTTTCGCAATAAAATTATATTTTTAAAGTTTAGGCAAAATATTTTTTTTGAACTTAACAATTCCATTTATCCTTTTATACCTAAAAACAGGGGCTATACTTATAATTCATTTTCGAAAGAATGTTCAAATGGATAATATTAAGCTATAATTATCAAAATAATAAAAGTCTAGGGAGCTTTATAATGATTACAAGAACTAAACGCTACGTTGCCTCTACTGTTTTTGCCATCTCAAGTGTTGCGTTGGCTACAGCATTTGCGGCCAATGGTGCTGATAACGCTAAGAATTCTGCTGATGCAAGCGCATCTCCCCAATATATTACTGTAAAAAACTCAAAAGGTGATAAATTACCTGACAGAATGGTACAGGAATTTAAGCAAGAAAAATTGAATGTTCAATTTCGTTATGTCAAAGGAAAACTTGCTGGCATTCGCCTGCTTAATACCAGTAAGGCACCTTTAGAAGTTAACCTGCAGGGTCATAATTACTTACTTGGAGCGAATGATTATGTGGTTGTAAACCCACCTTCTGTGGAAACCATTAATATTTCACATAAACCAGCGGCTTTTAAAACTACCATAGGGCACCTGCTTCCCAACCGGTTTAATCAGCATCATTTTTATCAGTTATCGGCTAAAAATACAGACAACCGTGTCACTCAATCTGAAAGCTCAGAGCATACGATACATGATGCAGGCGAACACACTGCGAATCAAAACTCAGTAGGCAGTGACAATACCAACAGCCAATAAATAAGTTATTAACTCTACTAAACCTAAAATAACCAAAATCCCTGCTGTGATAATTAACAGTGGGGATATTTTACTGCCTGAGTGTGTTTGAGGTTCAGCAGCGAAGTTTTCATCATTTAAAATTTTCCCTGTGTCTTTTGCATCAGCGCGAGCCTCTTTGTAGTACAATTTATTAATTGTCGCACTTAACGCGAAAAGCATGAGTCCCCCCATAATAAAAGTCGCGATGACTGCGATTTTTTCCCATAGTGGCATGATTTCATGTGCAATATGCAGAACTGGATACAAATCGGTTATCCAAACCGGAAGCTCTGCTGCCCCAGCATCAAAAAGGTAAAAACATAAAAACAGACCAAACCCTAAAAATAACATACCAAAAATTAAACTTAGCATGCCCAAAAGAAATAAAGCTTTTTCATTCAAATTTTTCATAGGAGTATGTTAGCATATTGTCAAAATCGCATTATGATTTCATTATGGCACATTTTGACTTAATTTCCTTAATACTTTCAGGTACTTTGTTGTGTTTAAGCCTGATAATTTTATTCTTTATTCTGATTAGAAAGCCACAGAATTATTCTAAAGCGCTGCAAGACATCCATTTGGAACTTAAAAGTCTTCGAGAAAAACAGTTGGAATCCCAAAGTGATGTTAAGTTATATTTCCAACAAAACCTGTCTGACTTTAAAGAAGCTTTAAGTAAAGATGCTTTTTCTCAAAGAGAAGCGTTTGGTGAGCGACAACTGGAGAGTTTAAAACTCATTCAAGATAGTATTCAAAAACATATGCAAGATTTGCGAGTACAAATTGTTACAACTTTAAATAACCAAAGTCATCATATCGAAAAACATATGAATAAACTAACTCAGGAAAATAACCAAAGGCTCAGAGAAATTAATCAACAGGTTGAAAAGCGATTGGCTGAAGGGTTTGAAAAAACCACTGCTACTTTCTCTGATGTTTTAAAGCGATTAGCATTGATTGATGAAGCCCAGAAAAAGATTACTGAGCTTTCCGGAAATGTGGTCAGTTTGCAAGAGGTTTTGGCTGATAAACGCTCCCGTGGTGCCTTTGGCGAAGTTCAGCTAAGTGCTCTAATTCGTAATATTATTCCTGAATCCAATTTTGCACTACAAAAAAATCTGAGTAATGGTAAACGCGCAGATTGTATTTTATTTTTGCCAGATCCCACTGGTAATATTGTTATTGATGCCAAGTTTCCTTTAGAAAGTTTTCAGAAAATGGCTTCTCTGGAAGTTCAAGATGCCAACAGAAAAACACTTGAACAACAATTTCGTCAAGATATTAAAAAACATATCAATGATATTGCCAGTAAATATATTATTGAAGGAGAAACCTCCGATGGAGCGATGATGTTCATCCCTGCGGAAGCCATTTTTGCAGAAATCCATGGACACTATCCTGAATTGGTTGAGTATGCTCAAAAAAATCGAGTATGGCTCGCCTCTCCCACCACGATGATGGCTGTATTAACGACTGCCCGAGCAGTATTAAAAGATGCTGACACTCGCAAACAGGTGCATGTGATTCAAGAACATTTGAGTTTTCTTGCCACCGATTTTAGTCGTTTTCAAAAACGTATGGATGATCTTTCCAGGCATATTCAACAAGCCAATAATGACATTCAAAATGTTCATACCTCTGCAAAAAAAATCAGCAGCCGCTTTAAAAAAATTGAAAAAGTTGAATTGGATGATCTGGATGATGAACTCAAATCAGATATTTTCATCGAAGAAAAATATTAGGCATTGTTTACCGTTTAGATAAAAAAACCTTAATCACTTAAGCATCAGAGAAATCTACATTTTTTACCAGAGTTCATAATTAGAACTTACGAAAAACTTTGATTTACAGTCAAAATAAATGTAGGTTGGGCTGACAAAGGAAGCCCAACAGGTTGTGGCAACTCAATAAGGCCGTAATTAAATGAATACCTGTTGGGCTTCCTTTGTCAGCCCAACCTACATTTATTAATTTCGATTTTAATGCTGTTTTTCGTAAGCCCTAATAATATTTATTGGAGGCTTTAACTGGCAGACTCTCGTAAATAAGGCTAATATAAAAATATAACAATAAATAATATGAAATTATGCCACGCACTTCTAAACATGTCTTTCAGAGAAAAAAACAATCTTTAACAGATTTTCAAAGGTTACTTTTAAAATCTAGTCTTGCCCTTATTCTAGGTATACCATTATTTATAATGTCAATGCTGGGAAAAACTCAAATCACAAGCGGTGATGATCAGATTTTTTGGATTTTTATCGGATTCTTAGTTTTACTGGTAATGATTTATTCAGGCGGACACTTTTATAAAGCAGCCTGGACTTCATTTAAGGCTCATAATGCAAATATGAATACTCTAATTGCGCTTGCTACTCTGCCTGCATGGATTTATTCAATAATAGTTGCTTTTTGGCCTTCTTTAGTTCCTCATCTGGCACAAAATGTCTATTTTGATGCGCCAATGACTGTTATCGGATTACTGGTTTTAGGAGCAGCTTTAGAAATACGTGCAGGCGAAAAGGCCAGTAAAAGTATTGAAGAACTTGAACATATATTACCAAAAAAGGCAAATTTATTAAAGGATGACAAAATTTATAACATTTCAGTGGATAAGATTAAACCAAAAGATTTGCTAAGTATTGCCGCAGGGGAAGTATTTCCCGTAGATGGAGAAGTCATAAAGGGCGAAACCAAAGTTGATACCCAAAAACTTAATGGCGAAACTCAGTCTATTGAGGTTAAAGCTGGTATGAAAATTTATGCCGGCACTAAAAACTTAACAAAAACTATCATCATTGAAACAAAACAAACAGGTAAAAATACAGCCCTGAAAAAAATCATACAAATTATTAAAAAAGCTCAAAATACTAAACCTGCCATCAGCGCAATTGCAGATAAAATCGCCAGTGTCTTTGCACCGAGTGTTTTAATTATTGCCTTTATTACTTTAGCTATCTGGCTGAATTTTGGACCATCTCCCAAAATTGCCTACACTTTAATTACATTTATGGCTGTTTTATTAATTGCATGTCCTTGTGCCTTAGGGCTGGCTGCCCCTATTTCAAGTACGGTAGGTATTTCCAAGGCCTCACAGGCAGGAATCATTTTTCACAACAGTAATATTTTCACCGAGCTGGCTAATACCAAAACCCTTGTATTAACCTTTATTCCTCAAAATATGAAAAAAGAAATGCAAACCCTTAAAGATTTAGGCTTGAAATTAGTGTTCCTGCCTCACAAAGACAACCCTGAATCTTTTGACGCTCAACAGTTTGAGTTTGTTAAAGTTAACTTGAAAAAAAAGCAATGGCTGGAAACCGTGAATGAATTAGCCAAGAAAGAAAAAATAGCCATTATCTGCGAAGCAGGTACTATCAATTTTACCCTGACTGAAAATCAACATATTATTCACATTGCCATGGGACTGGAATCTTATGCTGATAAAAACATTGATATTGGCATTCTAACCACGAACTTTTCAAAATTTATTGATGCTTTTAAACTTACCAAAGCAACTTTAAAAAATATAAAACAAAACTTAAGCGGCGCTTTTTTATATAATTTATTAGGCATACCGATTGCCGCAGGGATTTTGTATCCTTTAGTGCATGCATTATTAAGCCCAATCCTTGCTGGTGGTTTTATGGCAGCTTCTTCTTTGTTAGTCATTCTTAATGCCAACCGACTTCATTTTTTTACTCCAAGACGAAAAGGTTAATCATGTTGACTCTCATTAACACCTTACTTTTAGCAATTATACTCTTTATAATTTATTGGTTTTTTCTTTACAAGCCAAAACCTGCAAAACTGGCTGAATCGGGTGAAGCAACCATCGTTGTTGAAAACGGGGTATATCAACCCAACAGAATTGCTGCGATTGTTGGTGAACCATTAACTATCCATTTTGAATTGAAAGACGATGCTCATTGCGCAAAAAAGGTTATTTTTTCAGATTTTGATAAAAGTGCAGAGCTCAGTAAAAACAAAATTTCCGATATCACCATTACACCAGAGAAAGTTGGTGAATATCAATTTGCCTGTCCTATGGCCATGTACAAAGGAATTCTGGAAGTCAAACCGGCACCTGCGGTTGAAATTATTGTTGATGGCGGAGTTTATCAACCGAATGTCATTGCCACCAAATTAGGTAAACCTGTCAATTTACGCTTTATCCGAAAAGATCCTTCGCGCTGCGCACAGACAGTAATTTTTTCTGAGCTTGAACAGGTGCTTGAATTACCCCTTCATGAACCCATGGATATCCGTTTAATGCCTAAAGAAATTGGCGAGTTTCATTTTAGTTGTGAAATGGGCATGTATCAGGGTAAGCTGCTTGTAGAACCTGATTAAGATTGAATTCGCTAATCTCAGATTTCTTTAACTATTAATATTATATCTTCCCCCTATTGACTCTCACCTTGAGGTTAATCTTATAATTTTGAGCTAGTAAATTAAATCTCGATTTACAGGCAAAATCAATGTAGGTTGGGCTGAGGTCGGAAGCCCAACAGGGTCTTGCCTTATTTAGTTGCCACGGACTGTTAGGCTTCCGACCTCAGCCCAACCTACATTGATTAATTCCGATTTTAATACGAGGTTTTTTTTGTAAATCTTACCCATGACTTCATTAGAGGGAGAACCATGAAACCTTTAACAAAAATTATTTTAAGCCTAACTGTTATTTTAAGTTTTATGAGTGTCAGTTTTGCCGGCATTGCAAAATCATCAAATGCACAATTACTATTTGTGATGTTAGCTAAAAAAGTTGCGCTGCATAAAAACAGCAAAAGTCCTAAAAGCTATCAGCTCGTTTTAAGTAATGTAAATAAACAGGTAATTTATTTTACTAACAGACCTATTCGAAAAACCGGTAATATCCCATTAAAAAAATTTTTAATGCTTTGGAAAAAAGGAACTTTCAAAAATGTTGCCCCCAATGCAGTTATTGAAGCTATTAAAATGCGGATGAAAACTTCAAAACAATACGAAAAACCAGACTTTATCAATTATGCTGTTACCCTGACTGATCCGACCTTTAATGTGAAAAAAAATGAAGTTACATTTAATGCTATCCCCCTATCAAACCAGAAAGTACCAGATATGTCACATGCCGATTATACTGCCGTGTTTATAGATAATGTAAATATTAGTAGAATTGTTGGTTAAGAGAGAATGTTGTATGTTTAAAGAGTACTCTAAAAAGCTTGTCCCGAATTTTTTTAATGCGCGAGTTGACCAGGCTAAATATTCCATGGTTATTTATTTATTAAAAACCTTATTAAATGGCAGTGAGACACTGGCTGAAGAGGCATCAAAACCTTTATTTGGACTTATTTTAGCATCATATTTTACGGATGCCCCATTAAAGCTTTTAGATGATTATCCCTCCATAAAAAAAATCCAAACCCTTTTAAAAGATGAATTACCGGATTTTAGTATGGATATTTCATTTTTAACTAAAATGGCTTTCAGTATATGGATTTTAAGTATCAATCAGGCTGGTGGCCAGGTTATGATAACGAATCAACAGTTTTGGTTAGTATTAGGCAGCATTAGCGCCATTTCTACATTAAATCTCGGCATAGAAAAACGTGAAAAGATTATAAATAAATTAAAATCATTATTTAATAAATCAATTGAAAATGAAGTAAATGAGCCATTACTACTTGATGATACACAAGAAAATGAAAAGATTAAAGCTGCGATAACTACAGGAGAAAAACTAGAAAAACTATGGTCAGCATTTTGGGAAGTCTTGCGTTTTTCAGCGCTCAGTTATTCTTTAATATCAAAAATAATGCTTTATGTGCAAGATGTAGATGCCACGACACATTTACTTGTTAGAACTGTGGGTGCACCTTTAGTAGGAGGTTTTATAGTTCTTTTACAAAAGTGTGATTTATTGTCAATGGAACAATCCATGACTTTAATGAATTACTTTATGGCATTAAATCTAGAATGGTCAACTTTAAATACAGTAATAAACAGTAAAGGTATCTGGGGAACAGGCTTTAACATTGCTTATGGATTAAGTTATGTACCTACATTATTTACAGCTATAAACACTACCAAAAAGGAAACTCAAAAAAGTTTTGGAATTGAAGATGAAGACTCAAACAAAATTATCTTAGAATAAAATGGTATCCTGAGTTTTTTCTTGGTTAACTTATGGAGCCCAGCGCAAAACTTCTGCCATATCCAACATAGTAAGATATGGCAGATTTTCACTAAAATAGGACTTACGGTAAACTTCGTATTAAAATTGAAATTAATCAATGTAGCCCAACAGGGTATTCATTTAATTAGTGCCTGAACGAAAACCCTCCTAACACTATATTTACAGACTAAAACTCCAAATTACTAAAACGAAGATTGCGATAATAATCTGATTTTAAGAAGTTTTGGCTGTATTTATGGTAAAATTAGCCAAACTTCGTTACTTTTTCACGTCAGGGAGACAGCGACAAATTGTGGAACGCTCTATAAACAAGTTTCTTTCAGCAGCGATTTCTTTTAAATCATTATAAGATAAGGCATAATGACCATACCAGCGAACTAACCACAAAATAATTTCGCCTTCTGAATGTTTCCATTTGAACGGTTTTTCAGAATTTTTGAATTTCTTAACAGCCACAAAAAACCTCTTGTGATTAAATAACACTCTGATTTTAAAAAAAATTGCATTTTGCAACAGTGCCTTGTTTTCTATTGCTGGGTTATTTTAAAAAAATTCTCCTTCGTCCTCATTATTTTAAAATATGGACTAATATCTTGACTTTAACCTATAGTTGAAAGTGTAGACTTATATATAACCAATTTGATGGTCCAACTAAATTAAGAGCCATCAAGAATTGCCTAACAGAACGAGGAACATAATGTTTACGAAAAGATTTTTAAAATTACAGTTAAATGAAAGCGATCAAGCGAGAAATATAAAAAATATAGCAGAATTTCTCAATGGAATTTATGGTGATACTTCTGTTTATCATGATAATAAAGTTCCTGTAAACCAAAAAAGCATAGTGGCTCAACTTGATGTTTTAAAAAACAAGCTAGAACAGTGGATTAAGATAAACCAAGTCACCATAGATGTGCCAGTGTCAGAACTATTTGATTATGCCAAACAATTAACAGAGCCTGCATCCTTGGAAACAGACTATGCCAAGATTATGCTGGATACTGGTAAAAAATACCTAGAAAACTTGGTTTACTTGTTATTCCACAATCAAGCTTGCTCTTTAGACAACAAAAAGCAGGCCATTTCCAACCTTTTTACTGTGGGAGAATACGGCAGCTGTGCCCCAGGGCGAGTAACTGCTATTGAAAAGGCCAATAGTATAATTGCACTCCAGGAATGGACGCATTTTTTAGTTAGTGCTAAAAGTGAACTGCTTGATCAAGCATGCCAAGAACACCTCAAACTTTTCGGAAGCGGGAAAACTAATGATGGCTCGCATGTCCATCGTTCAAATTACCTATATAATCTTGCTTGTCCTACATTGGGGTTAACAGGACGTGAGGACAACCACGCAAACTCTAGCAACATTAATATATCTTTAATAACTTTATTTAGAAGTGAAGACTATTTAGAATCTAGCATTTTTTCAATCCCCATGGTGATCGACTTCATTGCAAATAAAAAGCTTGATGCTATGCGAGAGCACCTAAATCAACTTATAAAGAACAAGGATTCTCAGAGCATCATCTCCTATGTAGACGGATTAAAGAACGATTTAAATGAATTGTACGAAGACAAAGAATTCGCACTTATAAATTCTGGCATTAAATTCGATTATGATGATGATACATATGAGATTTTATCAGTTACTTTTGATGAAAAGGCCGTATTGTTTCAGTTGAAAGCTTCACTTGTGCGTCGGTTCATTGGCGCTGAGTACATTGACGCTGATACGTTGCCCACAATCGAGTTACCATACAATAACAATAAGGCCACGATTACGCTAATCCCTGGTAATTTATCCCAATCATGGGTGAAGTATGAAAATTCACCCCAAACCCTAACATTAGAGAAATATTTTAAAAAACTGACTCAAGCTGAGATTGATGAAATACACCAAAAAATTGTTGATGAGATAATTTCCTATAGCAAAAACACGACCATAGACGTGGTTTGTGACTTTATTGATTATTCTGGAGAAAATTTATCGTTAGAAGACATTAATGCCCTCTTAGATAACATTTCCTATATAGAAAACCAAAAACCTTTATTCAAGCAACTTTCTACAGCACTAATGAAACAATGCCTAATTTTCTTGAAAAGTTCGAAAGACATTGGTTATGAACAATGCTTGGAAATTATTAACAGAATGACGGGCGACTATGGACAAAATAAAACAGAGGTGACTTTCGAATTTATTGAATATTGCGGAGAACATTTATCATTTGAAAATATTACAAATATTTTAAATGAAATTACTGTTTCAGAATTCAATTATACCGAAAAGTTTTTCAGAGCGTTAATGAAACAATTTTCATCTTTCTTAAAAAATGAAAATTTGGAGAACGACGCTGTTTATAAACAGTGCTTGAATATTATTAACAAAATAAGCAAAAACTCTAAGCTAGATGCAGTAAATGTGATTTGTGATTTTATTGATTACTGCGGAGAACATTTGCCACAAGCACAAGTTGTCAAACTATATAAAAAGGCTATTCAATATAAAGAAGAGCTCAATGAGCTTGCGAAAATGGCTCAGAATTTAGATATATTAGCATCCTCTCAAAAAGCACAAGAACGCTGCATAAGAACAATGGGAAGATACGGGTTTGGTTTCTTAGAAAGACAAACTAATGAGAAAAAAACCGAGGAAGACAATTTTAATATCTTTAAGAGTTTATATGAGGAGTTACACCCATCATTATCCTCTGATGAACAAGTCAATGATCCCGTACTTATGTTTATTAAGTTATATATTATACCTTACAGCATTGAATCTAGAAATCTCAAGCATTTTGAGATTACTTTCCAAGTATACCAAAAAAACCTCAAGGATTTGAAGAGAAATTTTTGGATGCATTGCTTTTTTCTTCTAATGGAGGCTTATAAGAAAAATAATTTTAATGTTATTGATCATATTGCAATAAAATTTCATGAGTTTTTCGAATTTCTGAGAGAAAAAAAACTGGCCAAGCTTGAAGATGATGAAAAAAATAGAATTTATAATTCGCTTTACAAAAAGTATTTACAAAATTTTGATTGTCTACTTAACTACTTAGCTCAACAAACCCCTGATTTACGAACGCTTGTTGCCAATAAACTTATAGACATTGAAAGCTTTGACTTGCTTGCTTTGTTTAAGCATGAATTAAACAAAAAAAAGTATGTCAATACAATTTTACTTATAGCTATGAAAACTAATCGCTTTAGGGAAATTATGTTGTCAGAAGACGCAAATGAACCCTCAGAATCTATAATTGACATTATAATAAATGCTGAACAGAGTACAGAATTGACAATTGCATTATTAAATATATTGATAAAAAATGATTTGAACGAACAACTCCCAAAAGGAGTTATTAATAAACTTCAAAGTTTTTTTGAAAAGGAGGAAAATTGCAAAAAGCTGTTAGAAGACTTTAAGTTATCAGAGTATAATGATGAATCCCTGAAACTCTTTTTTAAATTTTTGCCATCTGCGGCTAAGACTCAAATATTAAATATGGCTGTTGATGAAAAATGTATGGCGGGCGTAAGGGCTATTTTAGATACCCCAGATAGATTTATTGATTTTTTCAAATCAAAAAAAGGCAATTCCGAAAAACAATTCCTACTTGAAGCCATAAGCAGCTCTAATATGTTCATGGAAATTTTGTTGCCAGAAGACGCAAATGAACCCTCAGAATCTATAATTGACATTATAATAAATGCTGAACAGAGTACAGAATTGACAATTGCATTATTAAATATATTGATAAAAAATAATTTGAACGAACAACTCCCAAATGAAGTTATTAATAAACTTCAAAGTGTTTTTGAAAATGAGGAAAATTGCAAAAAGCTGTTAGGAGACTTTAAGTTCTCAGAGCATAATGATGAATCCCTGAAACTCTTTTTGAAATTTATGCCATCTGCGGCTAAGACTCTAATATTAAATAAGGCTGTTGATGAAAAATGTATGGTGGGCGTAAGGGCTATTTTAACTGCTGAAGAAAAAAACATGCCAAGAGAAACACTTGATGGTATTTATAAAAAATTACAATTGATATCGTCTGAGGTCAATGATGATCTATATAAAATATCAAAGTTAGAATTCTTCATAAAGAGACAGGACCTAAATAACTTTAGCCAATTTATCGAGAAAGAAATAAAACGAGTTGCTAAAAATAAATTACTAGGCAGCGCAGAAGCCAAGATGACAGCACTAGTAGTTTTGTTAAGCAACGTCTATAAATATGTGCTTACAGAAAATATGTCATTGCCTAACGCTATAACTAAGTCTTTAAATTTAAACGAATTGACATACAGCATAGGTAATCCAGAGGAAGCGCAAAAAATATTAAAAAATTCAAAATTTGTTGATCAGGATGGAAAGCCTGCAACAAAATTTATTTTCAAAAGAAAAAATAATAATAATGGCTCAAATAAAGATACTTATTTGAAGGACGTTCTCTTTGTACAACGTAACCCATTCGCATTCTTTAATAATGGCAGTCAAACTTCGACCCAGAAAAATATTGAAGAATATATTAAACGAGTTGATCCCCGACCCAACAATTCACCGTAAACCTGTCATTACCAAGGGAAACTGTCGGTTTAATTAGTGCCTGAACGAAAACCCTCCTAACCCTATATTTACAGACTAAAACTTCAAATTACTAAAACGAAGATTGCGATAACAATCTGATTTTAAGAAGTTTTGGCTGTATTTATGGTAAAATTAACCAAACTTCGTTACTTTTTCACGTCAGGGAGACGGCATAAAATGAGTCGCAAAGTAGAAGAGCTTCAAATGGAAATCGGCCAAATGCCCGTAGCCAAAATGAAATTCAACCTGAGATCTCGGGATGACATTCCAAAAATCCTAAAAGGATTACAATACATTTATATAACTGACACAGTCCGCGAACCCATTTTCGAGTTGCTAGAGCAAAAAATTTTGCCTGATGTGGATAAAGATGCAGGTTGCCCTGGTATGGCACTTTGGAAGATTTTAGTGATGGGAATTTTACGGTTAGACTTAAACTGTGACTATGATAGGCTGCATGAATTAGTCAATGAACATAAATCAATCCGTCAAATGTTAGGACATTCAAGCTTCCTTGATGAACATAACTATTCATTACAATGTCTGAAAGATAATGTTAGATTATTAACGCCGGCATTATTAGATGAAATTAATGAAATCATTATCAATGTTGGCCATGCATTGTTAGATAAAAAAAAGCCCAAAGTGCTGCGTGGGCGGTGCGACAGCTTTGTGATTGAAACAGATGTTCATTACCCCACAGACATTAACCTATTATATGACGCCGTCCGTAAAGTGATCCAACTAACAGCTCGGCTAAGCGAACGCCATGATATCAGTGATTGGCGCCAACATGCCTAAAATGTCAAACAAGTTAAAAAACAGATGAGAATTGTCCAAAAGAAAAATCCTGCATCTGGTAGAACAGAAGAACAAAAAGAAAATAATGCCAAAGCGATACAACAAGCCCATCAAGAACTACTGCATTTATCACAGCAATTTTTAAATAAATCAGGAAATACATTGGCTAAACTAAATTCAGTTTCATTAGGGACTGCGGATTTAGCCTTAATAGAAGGCGTCCAGCATTTTATAGGACACGCTGAACGTCAAATCAGACAAATCAGCCACCGGGTTTTGGATGGCGAAGTTATTCCCCATGAAGAAAAAGTATTTTCATTATTTGAACCGCATACTGAATGGGTATCAAAAGGAAAAGCCGGCGTGCCTGTTGAATTTGGATTGAGAGTTTGCGTGCTGGAAGATCAGTATCAATTTATATTACATCATCGAGTGATGGAGCAAGCAACAGACGCAGAAGTGGCAGTGCCTATGGTGGTTGATAAAAAGGCTAAATTTCCAACGATGGTGAGTTGCAGTTTTGATAAAGGCTTTCATTCAAAAGAGAACCAAGAAGAATTGGCAAAGTGCTTGGAAGTCGTTGGACTTAAGCACAAAGGCAAATTATCAAAAATCGCGAAAGAAATAGAATCTTCAAAGTCATTTAAAGAAGCTCAACATAAACATGCTGCTGTAGAATCCGGGATTAATGCATTAGAAGTGCATGGGTTAAATAAATGCAAAGATCCGGGCATAGGTGGATTTAAGCGTTGTGTCGCATTAGGTATTGTAACCCGAAATATTCATCGAATAGGAGATATAGTGTTTCGACAAGAACAAAAGAAATTAGCACGTCAAAAAAATTGTTGTCGCGATGGCACGACATTACCCTTAGCCGCTTAAAATCAATTTAGCAAAGAAAAATACAGTGCTGTCAAAAAGCAACGGGAACAGCATGCCTAAAACTTGCAAAAAACAGGGATTCCTGGTCATTTAAACAGTTTTGCAAAATAAAACACTGTTATTATAAAGTATTTATTGAAAATAAAATCCTGTTTTGAATGAAAAAAGCAAAAATATCAGAATCTGTGGGTTTTCGTTCAGGCATTAATTGCGGCCTTATTTAGTTGCCACGGCTTGTTGGGCTTCCTTCGTCAGCCCAACCTACATTGATTTTGAATGTAAATCGAAGTTTATCGTAAGTCCTATACAAAAAGTCAAATGGTGTCCTCCAAGCGGATAAATGATTCGGCAATTTGGACAGCGTTTAAGGCCGCACCTTTTCTTATGTTATCTGCCACTACCCAAAGATTTAGACCACAAGGGTGGCTGATGTCTTCACGAATTCGGCCAACATATACGCCATCAGATCCTGTTGCTTCTTTGACAGGCGTTGGATATCCTCCCGGGCCTGATGCGTCCATTAAAATAACACCTGGGGATTGTGCCAGTAATTCTTTTACATCATCTACTTGTATTTTATGTTTTGTTTCAATATGTAATGCTTCACTATGTCCATAAAACACAGGAATCCTCACACAGGTTGGATTAACCTCGATATCCGGATCACTAAAAATCTTTTTGGTTTCCCAAACCATTTTCATTTCTTCTTTGGTGTAGCCGTTATCCATAAATTTGTCGATATGTGGTATGGCATTAAAAGCAATTTGCTCAGGAAATACTTTCGCTTCAATAGGACGGCCATTTAACAACTCACCAGTTTGTTTTGCCAATTCTTTAATACCAGAACGGCCTGCACCTGAAACCGCCTGATAAGTAGCCACATTAATTCTGCTGATACCCACAGCATCATAGATAGGCTTTAATGCCACCACCATTTGAATAGTTGAGCAGTTTGGGTTAGCTATGATATTTCTTTCTCGATAATGCTCAATCGCATGCGCATTAACTTCTGGCACAACCAGTGGAATATCATTTTCATAACGAAAGTACGAGGTATTATCAATCACAAGACAGCCTGCTTCTGCCGCAATGGGAGCAAAACGCATTGAAACTTCTGCACCTGCAGAAAATAAAGCAATATGCACTTTAGAAAAATCAAAATTTTGCAAATCCTCCACATAGTAAGATTTATTTTTAAAACTTAAGGTCTTACCCGCAGAACGAGCGCTGGCTAAAAGAAATAATTTATCGATAGGAAATTTTCTTGCTTCTAAAATAGAAAGCATGGCTTCGCCTACGGCACCTGTAGCTCCTACAACGGCAATATTAAATGCTGACATAATTTACTCCCTAATTAAAAATATATTAAATAGTTTAAAGTGCATCACTTTAAACATACCTTGCTGAATCAAAATTCGCTGTATAAATAGCTTGGTCATTTTCCTGTAATGATTTTTTACACACATAAAGAATATTCGTTGGTTTATTACTATATGTCACAGGAATCTCCATACAGTTTGGAAACACAGCTCGAATGGTATTGTCCACTCTTTTTGAGTAGGTAGTTGTCAAAGTTGGTCTTGCTACTACATTAAAAATGGCCATGCCATTTTCAGGTAACCACCTTCTTACTTTTTGAATTTGCTGATAACTTAACAATGCAGGTGGTATCCGCATGGTTTGTGGAAAAATATTGGAAATGATGATCTGATATTTTCCTTGAGGAATTTGCAGATTTTTATCAACCGTCAAAATATTGTTTCCCGCTGTTAGCACATCTAAAAAAGTACAGGCGCTGGGGCGGGTATTCCCATAATAATTCATAAACGTAAAATGTAGATTTTTGCTATTGCCGTCACTTAACTGATAACCACCATCCCCTATTACCAAGACATTTTGGTTATTGGCTTTTAAATCCAGATATAAAATTTTATGCAATAAAGCCATATAAGGATAAGTATTTAGGCTATCAATTTTTGCTGCACCAAAAAGATTATTAATAATAGACTCATTAGGAGAGGCGGCTTTTACCGGGCTTTGAGAGTGCTCTGCAAATTTAGGATTTAAAAGTTCAGTTGAGTTCAGTTGAATATTAACGCCAAAGCATATTACCATCACAGCAAACATAAAACTTACGGTAATTAACTCTTGAGAAACATTTTTTGAGCTAAGTACCGTACAAACTAGCAGCAATACTGCTATAAGTACAATAACCCAGGGTACGCCAAATAGATTTAAAAAAAGAATTTGAGTAAGAATAATGCCAAAGCCAAGACCAAAAGCAAACATAATAAATTTTTGTGCCAGCACATGGGTTTTTTGATAAAAATTCCCGAGAATTAAATAGCTTAGAATTGTAAATGGCAATACCCCACAAAGCAGCAAAAAACTTACAAAAGCAAAGGTATCACTTAAACTTTGTGCCAGTGATCGCACCATTAAGTGTGAAAGTACAAAGCTTACAAGGATGGCCAATAACAAAAACAAAGCGCTTTGATAGTTTTGATACAAACTAGGGACATAATAAAATAATACGCCTCCAAGCCCAATACTTAAAAAAATTGTTGTGCAGGCAAAACTGTTGGCTACCGGACCAAGGGCAATATATGATAACATTTGGGCGAACAATATTAAAAATATAGCAGCGCTGACAAACCCAAGACAAAAAGTTTTGGATAGCTGCGCAACTATATTGAATTTTAATCTGTACACTTAAGAACCCTGATATGCTTGCTGACGGAGCAGATGGTCCATAATGACAAGCGCTAACATTGCTTCTGCAATCGGTGCTGCGCGAATCCCTACACAGGGATCATGTCGACCGGTTGTGATAACCTCTGCATCTTCACCCAGCCGATTAATACTTCTACCAGGAATTCGAAGGCTTGAAGTAGGTTTTAAAGCCATATTTGCACAAATACGCTGACCTGAGCTGATACCGCCCAAAACACCACCGGCATGATTACTTAAAAAGCCTTCAGCTTTGGTAATTTCATCCCGATGCTCAGTGCCCTTTTGACTTACAACCTCAAACCCATCCCCAATTTCAACACCTTTTACTGCATTGATGCTCATCAAGGCTTTGGCAATATCCGCATCCAGTCTGTCAAAAACAGGCTCCCCTAACCCAGCAGGTACATTATCAGCAAAGACATGAATTTTAGCGCCAATAGAGTCACCGCTTTTTTGTAAACTGACAATCAATGTCTCAAGCTCTGGCACCAAAGCCGTATCTGGACAAAAAAATGGGTTTTGTTCAATCTCAGCCAAATCAACCTTTTGAATGGTTAAATTTCCCATCTGAGTTAAATATCCCTTTATATCAATATTAAATTTTTCTTTTAAAAATTTTCTGGCAATCGCACCTGCCGCTACACGCATAGCGGTTTCACGGGCTGAAGAACGGCCACCGCCACGATAGTCGCGTATACCATATTTTTTTTCATAAGTATAATCAGCATGCCCAGGCCGAAAAACATCTTTGATTTTTGAATAGTCTTTGGAACGCTGATCTTCATTTAACATGAGCAAACCGATAGGCGTTCCTGTAGTTTTACCTTCAAAAACCCCTGATAAAATCTGTATGGTATCAGATTCACGCCTTTGAGTTGTATATCGGGAAGTACCAGGTTTTCTACGATCCATTTCTTTTTGGATATCCGCCTCGGTTAAAGTCATCCCTGCAGGACAACCATCAATGGTGCAGCCATAGCCTGGACCATGACTTTCTCCAAAGGTTGTTACTCGAAATATTTCACCAAAACTATTGCCACTCATGAGGTTCAAGAAATTTGTTGCAATTGTTCATAGTCTAGCAAAAAGATGCCCTCTCCACCACGCTGAAATTCTAGCCAGGTAAAGTTTATTTGAGGATAAGCCACACACAAAGCAGCTTCACTGTGTCCCACTTCCCCAATTAAAATTCCATTAGGATTTAAAAAATGCTTCGCTTTCGATAATATTTGCCGGATATGACTCAATCCATCTTCACCTGAAGCGAGGGCATGTACAGGTTCATGTCGATATTCCTTCGGAAGTCTGGCCATTTCATCGGCATCCACATAAGGCGGATTGGTAATGATGACATCATAAGTCTTGCCTGCCAAAGCTGAAAACAAATCAGATTCAATCAACTCGATACGATTTTGCAAGTCATAAGCTGTCACATTGTTTCTTGCAACCTCTAAAACAGATTTATCAATGTCAACCGCATCAATCTGACTTTCAGGAAAATAGTGCGCCATGATGATGGATAAACAGGCAGAGCCTGTGCCAATATCCAGCATATATCGAACCTTTTCAGGCGCTACCCAGGGTTCCAGACGCTTTTCAATCAGCTCTAAAATAGGTGAGCGGGGAATCAACACTCGTTCGTCTACATGAAAACAAAAACCACCATAATAAGCTTTTTGGGTGATATAAGGTACTGGCAAATGTTTTAGAATTCGGATTTCATAGAGTGAAAAAATTGCTTTTTTTTCATCTTCTGTGAGCCTGCAATCGAGTATTTTTTCACCCAACTCATAATCAAGCTTTAAAGCATGCAAAACCAGTGCAAGGGCTTCATCCCAGGCGTTATCAGTTCCATGGCCGTAAAAAAGTTCAGCTTTTTCAAACTGCGTAGCGCCATAGCGAATCCAGTCACGAATGGTTTGTAAATCCGAAAAAATCATTTATGATGTTTCCATGTTATAATAATGCAGGCATTATGCGTTGTCTGCCCGACAAAAACAATGATATTTTAATGAGTATTAATGACGATGAAAAAGATTTATTTCGAAAAGCCGTAAAGGGCGTAAAACCACTTAAGGCTTTCGATAAAATTTTTTTGCATCCGAAAAAGTCATCTGTTGCTTTAAAAAAAAATTTTGATAATCACGAAACATCCATTTATCTTTCTGATGCAGGCGAGGATACCCTGTCCCATGAAGCTTTTGTAAATTATATCTCTGATGGCGTACAACCGCGCTATTTCAAAAAGCTAAAAGCCGGGAAAATACCCATTGAAGCACAGTACTGGATTTACATGGGTTTAATACGGATGAAGCCAGAAAAGCGCTGACGGAATTTATTGAGTATTGCCTGCAAAATGAATTAAGGTGCGTCCGCATTATTCATGGTAAAGGCTATCAATCCACTAATCCTACCCCTTTATTAAAAAATAAAGTGGTAAGATGGTTAAAACAAATTCCGCAGACACTTGCATTTTGTTCATGCCCTAAAGCTTTAGGCGGCACTGGGGCTTTACTTTTGTTGATGAAAAAACAAACTTAAAGCTCGATGGATTTGAGACTTGCTGCAGCAGATTTAAACATCTCGTCCACCCAGTAACAACCAGCAATCACTGCCTGGTGTTCTGAAAACATGGGTTTACCAGCTTCTTTTAAAGAGGCCGTATTGACAATATCTTCTAATAAATTACGACAGTTTCGTACTAATGCCTCTTTATCTTGATGCAGTTCATTAGCAGGATGCATGAGCAAGCTCATTTTATCCAGATAACCATTAATGCGATCGAAAGTTAAATAGCCTTTTTCAATTTTATTGAGCTGCAATGCTTTTAACTCTTTTTTGGCGTAATAAAAGCCATGTTTCAAAAAATCAATTAAACCAAAATACTCGAGCAATTTACTGTGAATAATATAAGCTTTTGCCACAAGGGTTAGCTCTTCATCTGTAAAATTCTTAGAAAATCGCCCATAAAGAGATTGTTGTTTACGCAAATACTCTTTATACCTTAATAAATCCTGATTTTGGCTTAAGTATTCAATAAATTTATTGGGAATTTGTTCTGCCAAAACATATTCATTAAATTTTTTAATATCTTCTTCTGAAAAAAATAATGCTGTGACCATCGCATCTTGAATGCGTGCACGCATTTTTAAATCATTTAGGTGTACCGCAACCACATAACGCTCTAGATCTAAACGCTTGAGTAATTTATCAACACAAAGTTCCAGGGTGTCTTCCTGTGCGGCATATTCATCAATAATATTTTGAATATCTGCTTTTAAACCGTAGGTATCTGAAGTATCAGGTTGCCAAAATTTATGTAGCCAATCAGGTAAATAACTGGGCTTTTTGTTTTTTTCAATAATCGTTAAGATGGCTTGACTTAACTTTAAGATATTTTGTCGGTTATAGTATTGCATTACATTTGCCTTAAATCAGTCTGTCAAACTTGCCTCATTTATAAAAAAAGCATATCATGCACACTATATCATTATACAACACTTTTTTATATGTCCCAAAAAACAATGATTATTGGTATCGCAGGTGCTTCTGCTTCTGGTAAAAGCCTTTTAGCCAATACCATTATCAATGAATTGGGATCAGATAAGGTTGCTGTTATTTCAGAGGACTCTTATTACCGTGATAACTCTGACATGCCCCTATCCTTACGGGAAAAAATTAATTATGACCACCCAGATTCATTAGATCATACACTTTTAAAGGAACACTTAAGTCTTTTAAAGCAAGGTGAACGGGTAGCAGTGCCTACTTATAACTACGAAGAACATATTCGTGCCAAAAAAACGATTTCTGTAGGTGATCATAAAATTATTGTCATAGAAGGGATATTGCTGTTTGTAGAAAAGTCTCTGCGAGATTTAATGGAAATCCGGATTTTTATGGATACACCTTTAGATATTTGTCTGATTCGAAGGTTAACTCGAGATATTGTACAAAGAGGACGCACTATGGATTCTGTGCTGGCACAATATGAAGCCACTGTTCGGCCTATGTACCTACAATTTATCGAACCATCAAAACGATACGCTGATATTATCGTTCCACGCGGTGGCGAAAATCGCATTGCCATCGATATGATCAAAGCAAAAATGAAGGAGTTACTTCATGGGGTTTTTAACCAATAAAAAAGCCTTGGTTACAGGCTTAATCAGTAACCGTTCTATCGCCTACGGAATTGCTCAGGCACTCAGACGTGAAGGTGCTGAACTGGCCTTTACCTACCAAAATGAAAAGTTTGAACAACGCGTGGCTGATATGGCTGCTAAGTTTGATTCAAAACTACTTTTTCCTTGTGATGTTTCATCGGATGAAGAGATTGAAAATGTATTTACAGGCTTAAGTGAGCATTGGGATGGCTTGGACATTATTATTCACTGCATTGCCTTTGCACCTGCGGATCAATTAAGCGGTGATTATCATACTAATGTGAATCGTGAAGGCTTCAAAATTGCCCATGATGTCAGCAGTTACAGCTTTGCAGCCCTTGCAAAAGCAGGTGAAAAAATGATGGAAGGCAGAAATGGTGCCTTGCTGGCTTTAACTTATCTTGGGGGCGAGCGAGCTGTACATAACTATAACACCATGGGTATTGCCAAAGCAAGTCTTGAAGCAAATGTAAAATATCTTGCCTATAGTATGGGCCCTACAGGTACTCGTGTTAACGCTGTGTCTGCCGGCCCCATTCGAACTCTTGCTGCCTCTGGCATCAAAGGCTTTCGAAAAATGCTTGACTATAATGAGCAGGTTTCACCTTTAAGAAAAAATATCAACATAGAAGATGTGGGTAATACCGCTGCATTTCTTTGCTCTGATTTAGCTGCAGGGATTACCGGTGAAATTGTGCATGTTGATGCAGGTTACCATGTCGTGGGCGTTCCAAATATTGATTAGCCGTTGTTTAAAATTATTTTGCTTTTTTATAACCCATTTTCGTAAGCAGGCTTTCAATTTTTTGTTTGCCTGCCTGAAACTGTGCTTGCGTCATATCTTTTTCAAGCTTTGCTAAATCTTTACTTGCCTGAGTACTGCCTTTTGCCGCTGCAATTTTATACCAGGCATAAGCGTCAATGAGATTTTTGGGAGTTCCCAGTCCAAGCATATACTGATATGCCAACCGGATTTGAGCAAGGGTATAATTTTTCATGGCTGCTTTTTCAAACCAATAAAGGGATTTTTGATAGTTTTTGGTAGTACCCTGACCTTTCATGTATTTTAATGCCAAATTATATTGAGCTGTGAGATTACCGTTTTCGGCACCTTTTTGATACCAATTCACCGCCATGGATTGATTTGCCTCAACACCTTTTCCAATGGCATATCGAAATCCTAAGCTTGCCTGAGCATTTGGATAATTACGTTTGGCAGCAGCTTGTATCCATTTAAAAGCAGTTTCAGCATTTTTAGAAACACCATCGCCAGAGTCATACATAAGCCCCAAGTTATACATAGCCCAGGGAATACCTTTTAAAGCTGCACGCTTATACCAGTATGCAGCTTTGGCATAATCACTTGAAGTACCATCACCGCTGTCATAACGCCAGGCAACACTTGCCATAGCATTGGAATAGCCTTGTTCTGCGGCTTTAAGTAACCAACTAAAGGCTTCACTTGAATCTTTTGGTAACCCTTCACCTTTACTGTACATAAGCCCGACATTATACTGGGCAATCGCATTGCCCTGCTTTGCCGCTTTCATGTACCATTTGGCAGCCTGTTCATAATCTTTCGCAACACCAATACCTCTATCATATCGAAAGCCCACACTTAACTGCGCTTTTGCTACTCCCTTTTGTGCCGCTTTTTGGATCCACTGTAATGCTTTGGTTTGATTTTTTTCAACACCAGTACCTTTTAGATACATAAGACCAATGTAATACATAGCCGCTCCATCACCTTTTTTAGCGTCTGGCAATAATTCCTTGTAAGCAAGCGTATAGTCACCATGTTCATAAGCAATGATACCCGTGCTGGTAGTAGCAAATACATTTATACAGAAGAGCGCCAGAAAAGTTGCCAGTAAAAACCGCATGAAGAATACCTGTTATTTTTGTGCTTATAGTACAATATTAGTACATAGATATGGGAAAGCAAACTTTGTTATGTGATTGTTAGGAGGGAATAATTTAGTTATGTAACGGGAATTCTTTAATTACTAGCTATCATTCAATCGACTTCTCTTCCATTGCAACTGAGTACACATGATTTACACGATTCAAACAAATGATAATTGGATTTATTATACGATGTTATCGCATATGAAAAATATGCTTACTCTCATAGAATTTGTATATTAAAAATTTCGTAATAAAATCGAAATTAATTTATGTAGGTTGGGCTGACATAGGAAGCTCAACTTTAATTACGACCTTATTTGTTGGGCTTCCTATGTCAGCCCAACCTACATTGATTCTGATTGTGAATTGAAGTTTTTCTTAAGTCCTATCTCAGATAGAATATTGATAATCCACTCATTTAAGTATTATTGAAGATGTTTAATTTTAGCTGCCTGAATTTTTTCTTTTGTATAAAGTTCAAAAGCTAATTCACCTTGACTCTTAATCAATTGTTCACGATAAATCTTTGCCTGGCCGGCAGGTAAATCTTTTGCTTCACCTTCAATAACTCGCGTGAGTGCTACCACTGCATAATCACCATTACTTAATGTTAACCCATTCACTAAAAAGCCCTTTTTATTTGGGTTCGGCTGATTAAATATAAAAGTCAGAATCTGAGCAGGAACTTTACCAGAATGTCTAGGAATCATGGTACGTTTTTGAAGCGCCAACTGATGCTTTTGAGCTAAACTCTCAAGGACACTCATTGAGTCAGACTGGCTAATCATATTTTGTCCTAGTTGATTTGCTGCCTTTGCTGCTTGATCGTGAATGAGTACCTGAGTGATTTGCGCTTTGACTTCAACAAGCGGCTTGACACTTGCTGGTACATGCTTATTCACACGCACTACAATTACACTTGCGTCTTTTAAAGAAATAGGATCACTATTGTAATTTTGTTTTAAAACGGTGTCGCTAAAAGCAGCATTAACTACCTTGGGATTACTTGCGATACCGGTTTTTAATCCTTTTCTAGTAAACAGTGGCGTAGTATGAATTTTAAGATTTAAACTTTTTGCTGCAGATTGTAAATCGTTAGAGTCAGAAAAAGTTAAATTGGCTAACTCGTCCGATTTAGTTGCAAAGTCTTTTTCTGCAGCCTGCTGGGCCAACTGATTTTCTATGCGGGACTTCACGGAAGCAAAGTCAGCAGTTTTTTCTGTTTTTTTAGCTAACAGCTTTATAATAGAAATACCTTCTTTTGTATTAAACGGTTTAGAAACGCTATCAACTTTTAAAGCACTGGCAGTTTTGTAAAGTACTGACTGTACCATGCCTTTACTAAACCAGGGTAAAACACCTCCCTTACGGGCAGTAAAAATATCCTCTGAATACGCTCTGGCAACTTTGTCAAAACTTTCTGTTTTTAACGCCCTTTCTATTTTAGAAACCTTAGCCTGAGCTTTGCTAATATCATCTTTTGTAGCTTTGGCTGGCAATTTAACAAATATTTGCGCCACATGATATCTTGCAGGAATGGTGAAACTATCAACATTATTTTCATAATACTGCTTGAGTTTTGCCTCTGAAAACTTTTGCTGCTTCAGTAAATCTGCCTGGCTCAGTTGAATATATGCAATACTGACTTTTTCTGGTGTAGAAAATGCTTGCTGATGCGCATCATAGTAGGCTTTAACCTGTTCTTCAGATGGGTGTATTTTACTATCAAAACGATTGGCTGGAATAATAAGGTAGCTAAAATCTCTTTTTTGATGAATGAGTGCATAAGCCTCATCTACTTCTGAAGGCAGTACGAAAGTGGAGTTCACAAGTCCCAACTGCAACTGGTTAATCAGCATGCTGGTTTTTAACTGACTGACAAAAGCTGTTTCCGTGTAAAAAAGATTATTCAAAACAGCCTGAAAGCGAGCCTCAGAAAATTGCCCATTCACCTGAAAAATCGGTAAGGAAGTTAACACTGAATTAATTTGTCCTTGTGTAATACTAAAGCCATCTGCCATGAGTGCTTTGGTTAATACATAATTGTGAATAATTTGCTGAAGTGCCTGTTTTTTCAAATTGGCTTCGATTGTTGGTGTCAGATTAAAACCACTGCCAAGTTGTAACTGCAGTTGTCTTTTTAAGCGCTGATAGGCATTATTGAATTCATTTTGAGTGATTTTATAACCATTGACTTTGGCAACGGCTTTGGAAGATTGACTGCCTTCAAAAAATCTTTCGAAGCCAAAAAATGCGAAGGCAATCACCAACAAAAAAATAACAACTAAAAAGATCCAGTTTTGGGCTTTATCACGAATGGACTGTAGCATGAGATGGTAATTCCAGCGTTTAAATTAGTGAAAAAGAATTTGGGTGGAGGTAATTTAAATTGTTCAGCTGAACATTTTGTTCATCACAAAATGGCGGAGTGGACGGGACTCGAACCCGCGACCCCCGGCGTGACAGGCCGGTATTCTAACCAGCTGAACTACCACTCCTAATATCATCGACTTAATAACATTTATTATCAAGTCATGTCACAAAATGGTGGGTGGTGAGGGAGTCGAACCCACGACATTCGGCTTGTAAGGCCGACGCTCTGCCAACTGAGCTAACCACCCATCCTTAAGTAGACGAAGATTCTAACGAGATTTCCCCATAGAATCAATTAATTTTTTACTTTTTTATTTATCTTTATCAACCGCATCTTTTAGAGCTTTACCAGCTTTGAAAACAGGTAGTTTAGCCGCTTTAATTTCAATGGCTTCACCCGTTCTTGGGTTACGGCCAGTTCTGGCAGCCCGTTCTTTAACACTGAAAGTTCCAAAACCAACTAAAGAAACCTGGTCTTCAACTTTTAAGGCACCAGTAATACTTTCGATGACAGCATCTAATGCTTTTCCCGCTGCAGTTTTTGACAGTTCCGCGCCTTCCGCGATGGAATCAATTAATTCTGATTTATTCATTCTATCCCCGTGTATTTAAAATATTGAATCTGATTTTATACCAAAAGCAAATTTGAGAAACAAGAGCAGATGTAGTTTTATGAGTAAAAACCCCCAAAAGTTTCGTTATTGTGGTTATAATTTAAACACAGAATAATAGTCTATATTATCCAGACTACGCAGATAGTTTCTTTTTCGTAGTTTTTTTGGTTTTGCTTTTTGTTTTCTTGCCAGGCTTTGGCATTTTTGTGAAAGCTAATGACCAAACCTCATCAATCCATTTCACGGGAAAAATATCGAGTCCCGCTACAATGGTTTTGGGTATTTCTTTTAAGTCTTTTTCATTTTCCTGAGGAATAATCACTCGACCGATACCTGCTCTTTGGGCAGCCAACAGTTTCTCTTTTAGTCCACCAATAGGCAACACTTCACCTCGTAAAGTGATTTCACCTGTCATGGCGACATCTGCTCTCACAGGCACTTTAGCAAAGCACGATACCAATGCGGTACACATACTGATGCCAGCGCTGGGACCATCTTTTGGTGTAGCGCCTTCAGGCACATGGACATGAATGTCGTAACTTTCATAAAAATCCGATTCAATCCCAAGCCCTTCACTGCGACTTCTAACCACTGTCATAGCTGCCTTAATAGATTCTTGCATCACTTCGCCTAATTGCCCTGTGTAAGTGGCTTTTCCTTTACCAGGGACTGCGGCAGCTTCAATAGTCAAGAGCTCTCCACCTACTTCAGTCCAGGCCAAACCGTTAACTTGACCAATTTGATCATTTTGTTCTGCCATACCAAAACGAAAACGTCTGACACCCAAATAATCTTCCAGGTCAGTGGTTTTAATATTTGTACATTTCACTTGTGTTTTAGATTTTTTAGTTGCCTTTTTAGCTGTCATTTCATTCGATTTTTTTGAACCTTTGGTTTTAGAAAGTGCTTTAACAACTTTTCGGCAAATTTTTGAAATCTCTCTTTCAAGATTACGAACTCCGGCTTCGCGAGTATAATATCTAACGACATCGCGTACGGTTTTTTCCGGTAATTCAATTTCTTCTGGCGTCAGACCGTGTAACTCTAACTGTTTTGGAATTAAATGGCGCAAACCAATCTGAACTTTTTCATCTTCTGTATAGCCTGAAAGTCTGATTACCTCCATTCTATCCAAAAGAGGTCCTGGAATATTCATAGAATTGGCTGTAGCAACAAACATCACATCCGACAAATCATAATCTACCTCCAGGTAGTGATCGTTAAAAGCATTGTTTTGTTCAGGATCCAATACTTCCAAAAGCGCAGAAGCCGGATCACCTCTGAAATCCATAGCCATTTTATCAATTTCATCGAGCATAAATAATGGATTTTTCACTTCGGATTTTGTCAATTTCTGAATAATTTTTCCAGGCATAGAACCAATGTAAGTTCTTCGGTGACCTCTGATTTCTGCTTCGTCGCGTACACCACCCAAGGACATTCTTACAAATTTACGCCCAATGGAATCAGCAATGGATTTCCCAAGAGACGTTTTACCCACACCTGGTGGACCAACAAGACACAAAATTGGACCTTTTAATTTTCCCACTCGCTTTTGAACAGCAAGATACTCAATGATTCGTTCTTTAACTTTGTCCAAACCATAGTGTTCTGAATCTAAAATAGTTTCAGCTTCATCCAATTCAAATTTGGTATTAGTACGCTTTTTCCAAGGTACGGATAAAATCCAATCCAAGTAGTTTCGACACACTGTGGCTTCAGCAGCCATGGGTGACATCATTTTTAATTTGTTAAACTCTGCCTTTGCTTTTGCTTTCGCTTCTTTAGGCATACCGGCAGACTCTATTCTTTTTTCTATTTGATCCATTTCATTCGGGCCATCTTCCAAATCACCCAATTCTTTGTGGATGGCTTTCATCTGCTCGTTTAGATAATACTCACGCTGGCTTTTTTCCATCTGCCGCTTAACCCGTCCTCGGATTCTGGATTCAACCTGCAGCATATCAATTTCGCCTTCCATCAACTCCAAAAGCCTTTCCATACGTTTATTGACATCCGCTAATTCAAGAATCGCCTGCTTTTCTGGTAGTTTTAAAGTAAGGTGCGCAGCAATCGAATCTGCCAGACGACTGGGATCTTCAATACCCGCTAAGGATGTGAGTACTTCAGGCGGAATACGCTTATTAATTTTGACATATTGCTCAAACTGAGAAATTAATGCTCTCACCAAGATTTCAGTTTCTTTATCTTCAGTAAAAAAGGATTTAGTCACTGCAACTTCAGCGAACAAATATTCATTGTCGTTGGAGTAATTAAAAACTTCACCGCGCTCTGTGCCTTCAACTAAAACTTTTACTGTACCGTCAGGCAGCTTTAGCAGCTGTAAAATTGTAGCGATGGTACCAACTTTGTAAATATCTTCTTGGGCAGGTTCATCAGGACCAGGATTACTTTGCGTCATTAGCAAAACCTGTTTGCCAGACTCCATAGCCACTTCAAGAGATTTAATGGACTTTTTACGTCCAACAAATAAAGGTATCACCATATGGGGATACACCACCACATCACGCAAGGGCAGCATGGGTAGATTTAAAAACTCTAATTCTTTTTGAGACTTTAAACTCATGGATTATCCTCATGTTGTACAGAATCAATGATTCTAGTAGCCTGGTTTTTTATGCTATTGCGATATTTTTTATCACAAAAAATAGCCCGCTATCTTCGCGGGTTATTTCATTCGCTTTTTTTATCAATCTTTATTCGGTGCCAGACTGTTGCTCTGTACCTTCGTAAATTAGCAATGGCTCAGCATCACTGTTAATGGTACCTTCATCGATAACCACTTTTATAACACCTTCCATTGAGGGCAAATCATACATAATATTCAGCAGCGTTTGCTCAAGAATAGATCTTAAGCCCCGAGCACCTGTTTTGCGCTCCATGGCTTTTTTAGCAATAGATTTTAAAGCTTCATCCCGAAATTCAAGCTCCACATCTTCCATTTCAAATAACTTTTGATATTGTTTGGTCAACGCATTTTTAGGTGCTTTTAAGATGGTCACCAGGGTTATTTCATCTAACTCTTCCAAAGTGGCAATAGCAGGCAGTCTGCCGATGAACTCTGGTATGAGGCCGAATTTTATCAAATCTTCTGGTTCAACGTTTTTCAGGGTTTCACCAATTTTTTTTGAAGTATCCTTGCTTCTTACATCTGCAGAAAAACCTATACCGGAACGCTCCGAGCGAGCCTGAATAATTTTATCTAGCCCTGCAAAAGCACCGCCACAGATAAATAGAATATTTGAAGTATCTACCTGTAAAAACTCCTGTTGCGGATGTTTTCGCCCACCATGAGGTGGTACAGATGCGATGGTACCTTCAATCAATTTAAGGAGAGCCTGTTGGACGCCTTCACCAGAAACATCTCGGGTAATAGAAGGGTTGTCGGACTTACGAGAAATTTTATCAATTTCATCAATATAAACGATGCCATGCTGAGCTTTGGTGACGTCATAGTCACATTTTTGCAGTAGTTTTTGAATAATGTTTTCAACATCTTCACCCACATAACCTGCTTCGGTTAACGTTGTGGCATCAGCGATAGTAAACGGCACATTTAATAATCTTGCCAGGGTTTCTGCCAGTAAAGTTTTACCACTACCGGTAGGTCCAATCAATAAAATATTACTTTTGGCAAGTTCAATATCTGAATTTTTTTTATCCGTGTAAAGACGTTTATAATGGTTATAAACAGCTACTGACAAAACTTTTTTTGCTTGTTCCTGACCTATTACATATTCATCAAGGATTTTGTTAATTTCCTGAGGCACAGGTAATTTTCGATCTTGTGCTTCGATGGGATTTGTCTGCTGCACTTCTTCTCGAATAATATCGTTACAAAGCTCCACACACTCATCACAAACATACACAGATGGCCCGGCGATCAGTTTTTTAACTTCATGCTGACTTTTACCACAAAAGGAGCAGTATAGGGTGCGCCCACCCGTTCTACCGTCTTTATCGTTACTCATATACTACCTCAAATTCGTCACGTTCTATGCATCTATACTTTAAGTTATAAGGCAAAGTTGAGAAAATTAACAGGATTAACTACTGAAATTTTCATACAATAACCTTAACTGCTTGATTCTTCGCTGCGCTTTTCCAGAACTTTATCAATCAGGCCATATTTCACAGCTTCTGAGCCACTCATAAATTTATCCCTGTCGGTATCCCGTAAAATCTCATCTCTAGATTTATTGGTATGCAATGCCATAATTTCATTCAGGCGTTCACGAACCAATAAAGTCTCTTTAGCATGAATTTCAATATCTGAAGCTTGCCCCTGGTAACCGCCTAAGGGTTGGTGAATCATCATTCTGGAGTTGGGCAGACAATATCGTTTCCCTGCAGCGCCTCCAGTTAGTAACAATGCACCGGCACTGGCAGCCTGCCCCAGACATAGAGTACTGACATCTGGTTTGATAAACTGCATGGTATCGTAAATTGCAAGTCCCGCTGTAACCACACCACCGGGAGAATTGATATAAAGATGAATATCTTTTTCAGGATTTTCAGACTCTAAAAACAACAGTTGAGCAATGACAAGGTTGGCCATATGATCCTCTACCTGCCCCACCAGAAAAATCACCCGCTCTTTTAACAAACGCGAGTAAATATCGTAAGAACGCTCTCCACGTGGGGTTTGTTCTACCACCATGGGAACCAGCCCACTGCTTAACATTTCAGGTGCAACTCCAAATGGTTGTTTCATATGACACTCCCTTAAATACCACTTTTAATTATTGTTGATTTGGTTTCATAACTTGATTATAGCTTAAGCTTTTTTCTTCTACTTTGGCTTCTTCACAGATTTTATCAAAAACCTGCTGTTCTAAAACAATGGACTCAACGCCCTGCAAGCGTTTTCTGTCAGCATAGTACCAGCTAACCATCTGCTCTGGATTCTCGTAAGATTGAGCCTGTTTTTCCACAAACGCTTTAACCTTGTCATGGTCTACTTTAATTTCTTTTTGACGGATGATTTCAGCCACCAGTAAACCAATTGCCACTCGCTTTTCACAGTCTTTACGAATTTGCTCTGGCACATTATCGATCTGAGCTTTCTCAGGTTCGTGGTTTGGCATATATCTTTGCAGCATATTTTTAATTTCATTGTCCACTAACGCTTTTGGTATTTCAAACTCGTGTTTTTTTAGCAATTGCTCAAACAGATTTTCTTTCTGTCGGTTTTGTACCGTTTGCTCAAGCTCTCTTTGCATATGCTCTGAAATCTGTTTTTTAAAGGTTTCCAACTCTCCAGATTCAATGCCCATACTTTTAATAAAATCTTCATTAAGTTCAGGCAATTTAGCGGTATTGACCTCTTTTACTTTCACTTCAAATAAAACTTTTTGACCAGCTAAATCCTCAGCCTGATAATCTTCAGGGAATGTAAGATTTAACTTCACCTCATCACCCGCTTTATGACCTACAAGCCCTTCTTCAAAACCAGGAATGAAAGCGTTAGAGCCAAGTTCCAACTGATGACCTTCTGCTTTACCACCTTCAAAAGCTTCACCATCTTTAAAGCCTTCAAAGTCAATTGTAATTTTATCACCCATTTCACAGGCTCTTTCAACTGGTTCCCACTGGGCTCTTTGTTTTCTAACAGACTCAAGCATTTCTTCAATATCAGCTGATGTGACTTCTGCAGAAATTTTCTCAGCTGTCACACCAGCTAAGTCTTTAAGCTCAATACTAGGATAAATCTCAAAAATTGCCGAATATTCTAAAGGCTGTCCTGCTTCTGATTTAATAGAGTCAATTTCGGGTAATCCGGCAGGGTTTAGTTGTTCTTTTTCTAATGCTTCAAATAAAGTTTGTTGCAGGACCTGGCCAATGACTTCCTGCCTTGCATTTGCCCCAAAACGTTGTTTCACAACACTTGCAGGCACTTTCCCAGGACGAAAACCGTCCAGTTTAACCTGTTTGGTCAACTCGTTTAAACGAACTTTAACTTTTTCCTCAATTTGTTCTGCAGGAACAACAATACTTAGTTTGCGCCCTAAATTACTGGTGGTTTCAACCGAAACTTGCATGGGATATACCTCGATTAATCATTCAAATGAGGCAATTATACCTGATAATGATGGTATAAAAAACCATAAAAAACAGATGCTGTTTTTTGCGATAAAAATAAGACTGATAATAAGGAAATATAAAGAAAATAATCACTATGACCATCTTACAATAGATGGTGCGAAAGGAGAGACTCGAACTCTCACGGGTCGCCCCGCTGGAACCTAAATCCAGTGCGTCTACCAATTCCGCCACTTTCGCAATGGTTTTTACTAACATTAACTGTTGTTGTGTCAGCTGAGCTAATGGTATTTATTGGTAAAATTAAGCTCACACAAAGAAGATGGGGTGAACGAAGGGGCTCGAACCCTCGACGACCGGAATCACAATCCGGGGCTCTACCAACTGAGCTACGCTCACCACAAAAACCACTTTGAAACTTTACCAACTTAGCAAATTTTTCGCAAGCATTCAGTGAAATATCAATGAATCACTTTCCAAAATGGCGCGCCTGGTAGGATTCGAACCTACTACCCTCGGCTTAGAAGGCCGATGCTCTATCCAAATGAGCTACAGGCGCGGAACCTACACATATGTTACCGTTAACTGGTCGGGGTAGAGAGATTCGAACTCCCGACATCCTGCTCCCAAAGCAGGCGCGCTACCAGACTGCGCTATACCCCGTTAAGGTTGATGATCATACTCTTCGAAACTCGCTTCGTCAATCTTCTGTTTAAACTAAATTCTCATGGGCGAGATACTGTCAATGCTAAGGCAGAATTTTACGTAAATCCTATAGAACGACAAACTTAGTATTAAAGTCGAAATTAATAAATGTAGGTTGGGCTGACGAAGGAAGCCCAACAGGCTGTGGCAACAAAATAAGGCCATAATTAAATGAAATAAGACTGTTGGGCTTCCTTCGTCAGCCCAACCTACATTTATTTTGCTTGTAAATCGAAGTTTTTCGTAAATCCTATCCTATCAAAAAAAACTCTGTGTGATACAATTCATAAAATTAACAAACACACTAAAAACCTATAATGAGCGCCAAAATCATCGATGGAAAAAAAGTTGCAACTTTAGTAAAAGCTGAGATAAAACAGGCAATTGCTGCTCGGGTTGAGAACAATCTTCGAAGACCTGGACTTGCTGTAGTATTGGTGGGAGATGACCCTGCTTCTAAAGTATATGTGAACAACAAGCGCAAGTCTTGTATTGAGGTTGGGATACAATCCTTTGCTTATGATTTGCCTTACGAAACCACTGAAACACAATTACTTTCACTCATCGATACACTCAATCAAAATCCCGAAGTGGATGGTATTTTAGTTCAGTTACCTTTACCTGAGCACATCGATGCGGACACAATTGTTGAAGCCATAGCAGTTAAAAAAGATGTGGATGGTTTTCACCCCTACTCTTTGGGTCGATTAATGCAAAGACGACCTACCTTACGACCCTGCACTGCTTTTGGCGTAATTACTCTGCTAGAACGCCATCAGATTCCTATAAAAGGACAGCACGCTGTAGTAGTTGGTGCTTCAAATAATGTAGGACGCCCAATGGGGCAAGAACTATTATTAGCAGGTGCTACGGTTACAAACTGTCATCGTTTTACCAAAAATTTGGAACAACATATCGCAAGAGCAGATATTCTAGTAGTAGCTACCGGTAAAAGAGGTGTTGTGCAAAGTCAGTGGATTCAACCGCATACTGCCGTGGTAGACATTGGTATTCATAGACTCGAAGATGGATCTTTGGCTGGGGATGTTGACTTTGAGTCTGCCCGTCAAAGAGCAAGCTGGATAACACCCGTGCCTGGCGGAGTAGGACAAATGACCGTTGCTACTTTACTGCAAAATACTCTGGCTGCTTGCGAAAATAATATAGGTTGATCTTTAAGATCGAGCAGACCAGGGCAAATATAAATAAATCGATAATTATGCTCTAGCATATCGTTGACGCAACTTACCATAAAAAGTCATCATACAAAAAACATTAATAAATAAAAAAGCGGTGGTAATGGGTGCTAGAGACTGAGTTTTTAAGAACACCCCCAAAATACTGATAAGCCCGTATATAAGCCAGCCAATGGAAAAAAAGAAAGCGTTGGCAGAAGCTGCAATGTCTTTAAAAATAGACAAACCATCTGCAACACAGATGCCAAAAATCCAGGCACTGCAAAGGGTCATTACAAATAGAGGTGCCACCAATACCCATAGGTTAAAATATCCAATTAAAACCAAAATAATCTGAATGATAATGGCTGTAAAGGTACTCCAAAGCAAGGCTGGCATTTTCTTATTGACAGGTGTTGAAAACGTAAGGCGATTGAAAATATTACCTACAAGCCAGGCTGCCCCCACTACAAGTGCCATATAACCGTAAGTCACTGAAGTTTTCTTCAGCACAGTGATAATAATAAAAGGCCCCAGCAAACTGAATAAAGTTGAATAGCCCATCATTGTTCCGGCAAAAATACTAATGGTTAAAAAATCTTTATCATGAGTGATGCGACGATAATTTTGAAAAATATGTTTGGGTGAAAATGGCTTTGTTTGTAACAATGTTTCAGGCAAAGTAAATACAACCAACATTAAAGCCAAAAGTATTAGCCCAAGCATAAAAATAAAATTGCCCTGCCAGCCAAAATAATGCTGAATATAACCGCCAATAAATGGCGCCAAAATCGGACTTAGGGCAAAACTGATGGTTAGATAACTTAAGCCTTTTTTCAATGCTTCGCCTTCAAACAAATCATTTGTTACCGCCCGTGCCGGCACCATCAAAAAAGCAACTGCCAACCCCTGAATAAAACGCAAAACTAAAATGGTATCAATATTCGGAGAAAAAAGTATCCCCAAAATACAGATACACTGTAAAACCATGGAAACTAAAATTAGTTTTTTGCGTCCCAATGCATCGGATATTGCGCCTGCTACAGACTGTCCCAATGCCATTGCAATCACAAAGAAAGTTATCATCAGTTGAACCCAGGCTTTTGTTACCATAAAGTGTGCACTGATTGCCGGCAATGAAGGTAAAAACACATCGGTACTCACCCCACCGATTGGGATCATAAGATTAATTAACAGCAGTAAATATAATTTTTTTTGAGGGCTTATATGATTCAAAACGCAACCTTAACTTTTACGCCATAAAGTCCCTTCAGAGGTATCTTCAAGACTTACATTTAATTCGGTAAGTTTATTGCGAATTTCATCCGCTTTAGCCCAGTTTTTTTCTGCTCTGGCGGTTTCTCTTTGAGCAATTAAAGCTTCAATTTCAGCTTCTTGTTCAGCAGAAACCGAACCTTTTAAAAACTCATCCGGCGAGCTTTGTAATATGCCTAGAACTTCGCCCAAATGTTTCAAGACAGCAGCCAACACTTGAGCCTCTTCAGGCTGTTCAAGCTTGGCTTTATTTAAGGCATGGGCAATTTCAAACATTACGCCAAAGGCTTCCGGTGTATTGAAGTCATCGTCCATTGCGGCATGGAATTTTTGAAGATATTCATGCCGAGCAGGCACACTGCCTACTTCAACGCCCCGCAAAGCGGTATATAAAGTTTCTAAGGAAGCCTGCGCCAGTTTCAAATTATCTTCTGAATAGCTAATAGGACTTCGATAATGGCTGGAAAGCATAAAAAACCTTAACACTTCTCCCCGATAGTTTTTCAAAATATCGCGAATCGTGAAAAAGTTTCCTAAAGATTTTGACATTTTTTCATCGTTAATCTGAACAAGGCCTGCATGCACCCAAAACTTTGCAAAAGTGCAATCATTTGCTGCCTCTGACTGGGCTATCTCATTTTCATGATGGGGAAATTTCAAATCCGCACCACCACCATGGATATCAAAGGTTTTGCCAAGCGCTTTGCAGGACATGGCTGAGCATTCAATATGCCAGCCAGGTCGTCCTTTACCCCAAGGAGAATCCCAACTGGGTTCATCTGGTTTTGCTGCTTTCCAGAGCACAAAATCCAAAGGATCCTCTTTTTTTTCATTGGGGTTGATTCTGGCGCCAACCTGTAAGTCATCAATGGTTTTATGGCTGAGTTTGCCATAGTCATTGAATTTTCTAACTCGGTAATACACATCGCCATTATCGGCAACATAAGCAAATTCTTTATCAATCAGAATTTTGGTAATCTCAATAATCTCATCAATATGTCCCGTAGCTCGTGGCTCAATATCCGGTGGCAATACACTTAAGGCTTTAGCATCTTCATGCATCGCTTTAATAAACCGCTCAGTAAGGGCAAAATACTCTTCCTCATTTTCACGGGCTCGATGAATGATTTTGTCATCAATATCTGTAATATTTCTCACATAATTCACTTTGAAGCCACAAGCCCGCCAATACCGAGTCATCATGTCAAAAGTTATCATCATGGAACGGGCATGACCAATGTGCCCGTAATCATATACGGTCATACCACACACATAGATATTAATGGTACCTGGCGTAATGGGTGTAAAAGTTTCCTTGCGTTTGGTTAAACTGTTGTAAAGCTTCATGATAAAAATTCGTTTTTTGTGAGATTAAAGTGAATTCATTATAAAAGAGTTGGCAGTTATCTACAATCCTCTTGAGATTTCATCAAAACACTTTACACTTGTTGTTTCGAATAAACAGCACAGACCGTTACCTCAATGAAAACTCTGTTCATCTCAGATTTACACTTAAGCGAACATGCGCCAGCTATCACTGACAAGCTGTATGAGCTATTGGATAATCTACCAGAGCAAACTTCAGAGATTTATATTCTGGGAGATTTATTTGAAGTCTGGATCGGAGATGATGGGATGTCTACTTTTCAAAAAGACATTGCCAGACGCTTTGAAAGACTCAGCAAACAGGTTAAGATTTATTTTATGCCCGGTAATCGGGATTTTTTAGTGGGAAAAAGCTTTTGTCGCCAAAGTGGTTTACAGTATATTCGTGATCCTTATGTGATTCAGTCTGCAAGGTACCCGAACCTTACTTTTGCATGGTGACAGTTTGTGTACGCAAGATAAATTTTATCAGTTTTATCGTAAAGTAGTACGAAGCACCTTATTCAAAAGCTTATTTTTGAGCTTACCAAAAAGCTACCGACAACAAATTGCTGCAAAAATGCGTAAGCGTAGCGAGGAAAAAAATCAGTTTAAATCACAGGAGCTGATGGATGTAGTGCAAACAACCCTTGTAAATACGATGGATAAATACCATTGTACTCAGTTAATTTATGGTCATACTCACAGGCCTGCCATTTTGTTTCTGCAACCTGAGAATCAATCCCCTAAAGCAATCTATGTTTTAAGTGACTGGCACGCGAAAGGTAATTATCTTCTTTGCCAGCCAGAACAACCACCTTTACTTAGCTACTTTTAGATGTAGGTTGGTGATGACGTAAGTAAGCCCAACAGGCTGTGGCAATAAATTAGGCCGTAATTAAATGAACACTCTGTTGGGCTTCCTGCGTTAGCACTAACCTACATTTATTACCCAAACCGGATTTAAAAGCGAAGTTTGGTGCAAACTTTAGTTTAATCAAAGGCTTTAAGTCGCAAACACGATTTTTACTTTATTTTACCTTTTTTGTACTGTAAAATTTCTAAACTGTTTTCAACTAAAGCACTATATTATTTCAAATCATGGAAAAAACTTATCAGCCAAAAAATATCGAATCTAAGTGGTATCAACAATGGGAAAATAATCAGTATTTTTCCGGTGAAAAAACTGGCAAAGAAACTTACTGCATCATGATCCCCCCTCCAAATGTTACAGGTAATCTTCACATGGGGCATGGTTTTCAACATACCCTAATGGACACCTTAATTCGATTTCAAAGAATGCAGGGTAAAAATGTGCATTGGCAGGTAGGTACAGATCATGCCGGCATTTCCACTCAAATGGTTGTGGAAAGACAATTGTCAAGTGAAGGACTCAAACGCCATGATTTGGGGCGCGAGGCTTTTATTGAAAAAATCTGGGAGTGGAAACATCAATCAGGTGGCAATATTACCCGTCAGATGCGAAGGCTTGGTAATTCTACCGATTGGAATAAAGAGCGCTTTACTCTGGATGACAACATGAGTCAGGCAGTCAAACAAGTCTTTATCCAGCTTTTTGAAGAGGGATTAATTTATCGGGGTAAAAAACTGGTAAACTGGGATCCAAATTTTTGCAGTGCTATTTCTGATGTGGAAGTGATTAACCATGAAGAAATGGGCTCTATGTGGTACATCCGCTATCCCCTAAAAGATAATTCAGGTCACCTGGAAGTTGCGACAACACGTCCAGAAACGTTGCTGGGCGATGCGGCTGTGGCGGTTCATCCTGAAGATGTACGCTACCAACATTTAATTGGAACAGAAGTTTGTCTGCCATTAACAAATAGAACCATTCCCGTGATTGCTGATGAATACGTGGATCCTGAGTTTGGCAGCGGCTGTGTAAAGATAACTCCAGCCCATGATTTCAATGATTACGAAGTGGGTGAAAGACACAACTTACCTAAAATAAATATTCTCACACCAGATGCTCACTTAAATGAAGTGGCACCAGAAGCTTATCGGGGCATGGAGCGTTTTGCTGCCAGAAAAAAAGTGGTCTCTGATTTAGAAGCCGAAGGCTTATTAATTAAAGTAGTACCTCATAAACTCAGCGTTCCCCGCGCAGACAGAGGCAATACAGTGATAGAACCTTACTTAACCGACCAATGGTTTGTTAAAGTAGAAGCACTCGCTAAACCTGCACTTGAAGCGGTGGAAAAAGGTGAGATCAAATTTGTACCGGATAACTGGCGAAATACCTATTATCAGTGGATGAATAATATTCAAGACTGGTGCATCAGTCGTCAACTTTGGTGGGGACATCGTATCCCAGCGTGGTATGATGAAAACAAAAAGGTTTATGTAGGCGAGGATGAGCAAACTGTACGTAAAAAATATCAATTATCTGATACAACTTCACTCACGCAAGATGAAGATGTCTTGGATACCTGGTTTTCTTCTGCCTTATGGCCTTTTTCAACCTTGGGCTGGCCTGAAAATACGGAAGACTATCATACCTACTACCCTACTTCTGTTTTAATCACAGGCTTTGATATTATTTTCTTCTGGGTTGCCAGAATGATCATGATGGGACTTAAATTCACCGGTAAAATTCCTTTTAAAGAAGTTTACTTCACCGGTTTAATTCGAGATGCCGAAGGTCAGAAAATGTCGAAAACTAAAGGCAATGTTTTAGATCCCATTGATTTGATAGACGGCGTAGATTTAGAAAACTTGATCGATAAACGCACCAAAGGGTTAATGCAACCCTGGATGGCTGAAAAAATCAAAAAAAATACTAAAAAAGAATTTCCAGAAGGCATCGCAGCTTATGGCACAGATGCCCTTCGCTTTACCTTCTGCGCCCTCGCCTCTACAGGTCGGGATATTCGCTTTGATATTAATCGTTTGGAAGGTTATCGTAATTTCTGCAATAAGCTTTGGAATGCCGCTCGTTATGTTTTCATGCAGGTGGATAAAACCGTTTTAACCGCGAGCATAAAAGAAAAATCTCCTGCAGATAACTGGATTTTGTCTCGCTTACAGCAAACCATTTTCGATACTCACAAATATCTAAATCAATACCGCTTTGATTTGGCCTCACAGACACTTTATGAGTTTGTCTGGCATGAGTTTTGTGACTGGTATTTAGAGCTGTCTAAACCCACTTTATTTTCAGATGAAGTAAGTCAAGATACAAAAATAGCTACTGGTCAAACACTTATTCACGTTCTCGATAGTATTTTAAAGCTATTGCATCCCATGATGCCTTTTATCACTGAAGAAATCTGGCAGCAGTTGAGAGATTATTTATCCCATAGCAAAGAAAGCATCATGCTGGAACGCTTCCCCGAAGTGGATACTCAATATATCGATCCCCAGATTGAACAAAATATTGAATGGCTCAAAAAAGTCATCATCGGGATCCGTAATGCCCGTGGAGAAATGAATATCTCCCCAGCTAAAAAAATCTCCCTATATGTGGTTAAAGCCTCTAAGCAAGATTTAGCTTTTTTTGAAGAAAATGCGGCTTACTTAGAAGCACTCGCTAAAGTAGATAATGTATTCATTAATGACATTATTGAATCCGCTCAGGCTACTGTGTTAGTTGACAATATGGAGATGGCCATTCCTTTAAAAGGTCTTGTGAATGTTGTTGAAGAAAAATCGCGCTTGAATAAAGAGATCGCGAAACTCACAAAAGACGCCTGTCGATATGAAGCCAAACTTGCCAATCCAAAGTTTGTCAATCATGCGCCGGAATCGGTAGTTGCAGAAGAAAAGCGCAGGTTGCTTGAGGTAAATTCTGCGATTGAGAAGTTGACATTGAAGCTTTCGCAGCTTGAAACGCTGGAATAAAAATTAACTGAAAAAACAGTGTACTCAAAGGACCATATTTGGATACTCATTATTAACTAGTTATAGCAGAGCCGATTAATCACAATTGGATTTTAACTATTTCGAAAATCATGCTAACTTTATGTGCATACAATTCATACATTAAGGCAAACTTGCTACTCCAACGTTTTTCAATCCTGCAGCAAAATCAATATTTGCAGAAGTCAAAGTTGCTCAAGCTAAATTTTCAATAAATATAACAACAATCTTCAATTACTGGGGCAATTTGGGTAATTCTACTCAGTTTCTTTCAAATACTTACCTTTATTTTAACTTAAAAGTTTCAATTTAAGGTTTCCTTAATATTTTATGTTAATTCTTGTTTAAAATTTAAAACAAAGTTCGTTGCGATTTTTTTTATAAGCACCTTAGCTTAGTTTTAGAAGTATAGATACGAGGTACAAAATGCAAAAATTTACATCCTACAATGAAGAGCTTGAAAAATATTTGAAGTCTTTGACTAATAGTTTAGACGCATTATCAAAATCAATCCCTGTAAGAAAAGATTTTCATCAAAATTATCTTCAAAAAACTCCAGAAGAAAAAATAAAAATTTTTCATGATTGCGCTGAAGTTTTTATTAAAGAAATTAAATACTTAATTTCAAAAGGAATCTCATGTAAAGATTTTGAGGGATTAAATGGTTTCGAACGTTTTAGTGAAATAATTACCGATTTCTTGGAAAATGTAACAAATGTATACGGTGAAAATTTACATTTCAAATTAATCAATGTTTTAATTGATTTTGGCGCAGACATTGAAAATATGCTGCCCTCTCGAGATTACTATAACAGTTACGAATCAGGTACTGTATTACAAAGAGCTTTAAGACGAATGGGTTTTTGTCATAGTAGGAGAGTTATACTTTCATCCGATGAGAGTGCGTGGGGACTAAATGAAAAAAGAAATACATTTAGAGATTTAGTTTTTCCACTATTTCTAATTTTAAAAGAAAGTAATATTGACAATCTTAACTTAAAAGAGTTTCAAGGTTCTATAGGTCGAATTTATATAGAAGGAAATAACATCATTATCCAACTTTTAAATTATCTAAAAGAGCTTAATAATGAAGAAAGGGTTCAAGTCTTAGATATTTTAAAAAGTAATATATGTCAAGCGGCTCCATGTGGAAATGTCTCCACCAGCTCTAATGCAATAAAAATGTTGACACCTAATGATAAAAAAGAACTATTAACTTTTTTTTGGGTATTAAAGGAAACAGGTTTTACCGAATGTATTGATCCATTTTATTGGCATTTACCAAAATATGTAAAGCCCTCCTTTGAAGAGGCTATTGTGCAAAATAATTATGAAAGCCTTGAAAAGATAATTGCAACGTCTATTGATCAACATAAAAAACCTAGAAAATCTAAGCATGCCTCAATTTGTAATAATAACGATACTGAAAGCTCACAGGATATTGAGAACTCGAATACATCAATACAAATATTATGCTCTGAAAGTAAAAACTGTATTAGCTTCTTTGGGTTAAAGCAAAGCTCATCAAAAGTTGTTTCCATTAAAGATATCTCTGAAAAAAATAAAAAAACATTTTTGTATTATTTAGCTTTAAATTTAAGTAAATTTGCTGATGAAGGCTTTAAACTAGACCCAAATAAAATTGAAAAGCAAATATCATTTATTAAAAAGGATGGTTTGTATACTCTCCAATTAAAAAATAGGGTGCTATTCGGATGTTTAAAAATGTTTATTGAAAATCATGCGGCACAATTTAAGGGATTCAAAATTACTTGTTCTTTTGATTTTGATAACTCTATTAGCTTTAAGTCTTTGAATGATTTCAATGACTTTTTTAACAAGCTTTTAAAACTAGGAAGCAATGCGCTTTTAGAAGATGATTTTTTAGACTCTGAGTCTTTATTTATAGCTTCGCTAGGATTTAACAATCAAAAAAATTAGACAAAGAAAATAACGCTAGTTATATTGCGAGGATTTTTTATGACAACTTTTCACTTAAACTCCTCGCAGAATTGTATTTAGAATTGCATAGTTTTACAATCTTTTTAAAATGTTTTTGATTCAAGCATTTACTATTGTTTTTCATAGCTGTGCTGTACTTTGCAAAAAAACTATATGATTTTTTTCGAAGGTTTTTTGGATTTTTTTCAGTAGCTTGGCATCAGATTTTTTCATATGGTCATACCAAATCATAGGTTGACTGTTTCTTTGTATCAATTGCAAACTACTTCCAGAAATCATTTTGCGAACCTCTAATTCAAACTTATTTAGGGCTTTCTGATGTTTCATAGCATTTAAATTGTTCTGCATGCTAACATTGATGTGACTTACACCAGCTTTAAAAAAATGATTTAACAATTTATCCTGCAAATTTCGATAAGTTTGAATCGACCCGTCAAAATTATTCATCATCATTGAAAAAGCAATTACATGACCATTGGCTTTTGTTAAATAACCGCTGAGCGTTGAAACACCGGTCATACTGCCAGTTTTTGCACGCACCCTTGCCAGCATATTTTTACGCGACATTCTATCTGCTAAGGTGCCATCTACCCCATTTTCAGGCAGGCTTGCCATAAAATCATAATTGTCAGGATAATAATGGTACATAGCTTTTAACAGTGCCAGCATTTTATCTGGACTTGTCAGATTATAACGGGATAAACCTGAGCCATCTTTAAGGCTTGTGCGGCTTAGGTGAATATGTAAACGATGTTTTAAAATTTGTCTGACTGCTTTTTGAGCCAAATGCCAGTTAGCTGGTTTTTTATAGTAAACAGCTCCGATCTTTAAAAAGATACTCTCAGCGTATAAATTATCTGAGACTTTCAACATATGCTGAATTAAAAAGCTCAATGGTTTTGACAAGTGGGTTGCTAAGAGCGTAGCGTGGTTTGGAACGCCTGCCTGTAAAAAATCAGGTTTATAAGCAATGTTTGCCTCTTTCAAGGCATATTCAATCTGAGTAACCGCATATTTTTGGAGATTTGTAATAGCCACTGACTGTTCATAGCCCAAAGATATGGGTTTTATACAACCCTTAACTGTCAATAGATTTTGCTGATTCATAGCAAACTGTGTTTTACAGTATTGAATATGATTGTCGGTTATCAATTCATTGTTTAACTGAATGCGAGTATCAGCGCTACCCAGTTGCACCCAGGCTTTTTGACCAATTTGAGAATTTGGGTTAATCCATACATTTATCGCATTTTCATTTAAGATGAGTGCGCTGACTTTAGCGCCATATCCCATAGATACGTCATCGACCATCCAGCCGGGCCCATAAGGTTCAGCGCTATAAGCATTCGTGTCCAAAATGATCTTGCCTTGAATCCTTTGAATTCCCAGCATTCTTAATTTTTGGAAAAGCTTAACCAAATCCTGAGAATTCAATGAAGGATCACCCTCAAATTGAATATATAAGTTTCCGGTTAAAACCCCTTGTTGAATTGTGTTTGCATTAGTGAACACACGAGTTTTAAAACGAAAATCATGTCCTAAGAAAACCAATGCTGCTGCAGCCGTATAGAGTTTATCATTACTGGCAGGCACGAACAGATGAGCTGCATGATGACTGTAAAGTGTTTTATTCGCCGTTAAATCATAAATTTTCAAACCATAGTTCAAATTCGGATTAACTTTATCTACGATCTTTTGTGTATTAACAGCATATACAGGGTTGAAAACACTAAAAGATATTAAAAAAACAACCACACTTAAAAAAGGTTTCATTGAAAGCGACTTAATCATTAGTATTTCCAATCCCTGAAATTATTAATAGATTTATTTCATATTGGCGGTGCTTGCCAGTGTCACTACAGCATTTAGTGTAATTTTTTGACTCACACTCATAGCCGCGGATGTCGCAACTTTGGCAAACATCATAGAGGCCGGCTGAGGTTTGGGAACAATTAAATTGCCATTAAAATTAATATCCTGCAAAAAGAAATGCTCTTCTGGATAAACCTTATTAAGTCTTGTAAGTTCCTGCTTTGCTTCTTGGTATATTTCATTTCGAAGGTTTGCTTCAACGGTTTCAATTTCTTTGAGGCTTGGGCTGTATTCGATAGTGCGAATGGTATAACTCTCACCAGGTTTTGATACGGCTTTAGCATTTTTTCTTAAATTTGAAAGTTCGTTTTCAGGCACACGTGCTGTGGCAGCAGCCATTAATTGTTCCAAACCGGATTGATTTTTGTTGCGATTAAACTCGGTTATATGCCAGTCAGCATTTGGAACAATTTTTTTAAGTTTTTGTAAAATATCGCTATGGATAGAAGTTAACTGTGTGTCATTTAAAGTTGCATTGATACCCACAATAACTTTAGCTGATTTGGTAGTGGCCCATTTTTCAGCTGAAAGTTGTAAACTAACTTTGCCTGGCTGCATAGTTTGGATGTTTTGCGCCTGTGCCATGGATGCCCACATGCACAATCCTAGACCAAAAACTGTGTATTTTGTAGATTTTTTCATCATCTTTACCCCCGGCTGGATTTAAGTAAATTTATATTATTTTCAATAAGTTAAAATAATTTAATCCGCTAGAATCGAAAATGATTTTACATCTAAATCAATTCCCGTTAAATTGTTCAGCAGTACTTTCAACGTATGTTACTCTATCTTTAGAGGAAATCCATCTTTTTGTTGAGAGGATTGTGTTTCGAGGGTTATTCAAATGAACGAAAATCTTAAGATTAATGAACCAATTTTTCAGTATGCTTTAGAACTTGATTATGGCGAGCTACATTTCAAACTGGATAAAGACACGGGGCTTTTTGCGATTGTTGCTATTCATTCCACCAAAAGAGGTCCAGCTTTAGGCGGCTGTCGCTGTCGTGAATATGACAATATTCATGATGCTGTTACGGACGCGCTTCGACTGGCTCAAGGTATGACTTATAAAGCCGCGATTACTGGCCTGCCTTTGGGAGGCGGTAAGTCGGTTTTATATAAACCCAAAAAAATTCATAATCGTGAGGCTTACTTTGAAATCTTTGGAAAATTCATCAATGATCTCAACGGGCGGTATATTACTGCCATGGATAGCGGTACCAATCCTGAGGATATGGATGCTATTTCAAAACATACCCGTTTTGTTACCAGCACCAGTGAAGGGGGAGATCCTTCGCCACACACAGCCTACGGTGTTTTTTTGGCGCTTAAGGCGGCTGTATTTCATAAGTTGCACAAAAATAGCCTGAAAGATTTAACCATCGCCATTCAAGGGGTTGGACATGTGGGATTCGCGCTGGCAAAGCATTTGCATAATGCTGGAGCAAAGTTGATTGTTGCCGATATGAACCCAGCTGCTCTGGAGCAATGCCAGCAAAGTTTTGGGGCAAAAGTGGTTCCTCTGGAATCCATTTTTAGTGTTGAATGTGATGTATTTGCACCTTGTGCGTTAGGTGCTATTTTGAATGATGACACAATTAATCAGCTCAAAACTCACATTGTGGTAGGCTCTGCCAATAATCAATTAGCCTTACCACACCATGGTGACTTACTGCATGAAAAAGGGATTCTATACGGACCAGATTATGTGGTGAATGCCGGTGGCCTTGTGCATGCCTGCGCTCAATTTTATAAAAGCAATAAAGAAAAAGTGCAAAAACAGATTGAAGGCATTTATGAGACAGCGCTTGCGATTTTTAAACGATCTGAACTTGAAAATGTTGCCACCCATATCATTGCAGATAAACTGGCAGAAGAAAGACTCAATGATGAAACGGGCGTATGTAACATAGAGGGATAAAACCATGACGATTTTTAATTTACCTGACTTGGGTGAAGGATTACCGGATGCTGAAATTGTTAAATGGCATGTGAACACCGGCGATACAGTTTGTGCCGATGACATACTGGTTTCCATGGAAACTGCGAAAGCCATTGTAGATGTTCCCTCCCCTTATTCTGGAAAAATTAAAACATTATTTGGTAAAGTGGGTGATATTATCAATACTGGAAATCCTTTACTGGAATTTGATAAAGAGAAAACGGATGCAACCTCCTCTGAATCAAAGACTGTCACTGAACCTCTTAAAGAGTCATCAATACCCAAGCCCAATTCTAATAACACGCACTTTCAAAATACCGTCCCTAATATGCGAGTTAAGGCCATGCCTTCAGTAAGAGCTTTGGCTCGAAAACTAGAGGTTGATCTTAATCAAATTAACCCAACAGGCCCTAAAAATCGCATTACTTCGGAAGATGTTAAAAATGCAGTTGCTCATGCTGCGAGCTCGATTTGTGAAAATGTCCTAAGGGATCCCTTAAGAGGCGTGCGTCGAGCCATGGCAAATGCCATGACTCAATCCCATGCTGAAGTGGTTCCAGTGACTTTAGTGGACGATGCAGATATTCATAGCTGGCTGGAAGGCACAGATATTACCTGGCGCGTGATTAGAGCCATGATTTTTGCCTGTCAAAAAGAGCCTGCCTTAAATGCACACTTTGATATGAAGAAGTTGGAACGGCATTTAATTAAGGATATCAATATTGGAATCGCTATGGACTCGGGAGAAGGTTTATTCGTACCCGTATTGCAACAGGCTCAAACTCATGATCAGGCAAGCTTTAGAAACAGATTGACCCACTTTAAACAGGCAGTAAAAGCCCGAAATATCTCGCCCACTGAGATTACTGGCAGTACGATTCAGCTATCCAATTTTGGTAACTTTGCTGGACGTTATGCAAATCCTATTGTAGTACCACCTAATGTAGCGATTGTCGGTACTGGCAAGATTCGAGAAGAAGTCGTGGCAGTTAATCATGCCATCGCTATTCATAAAATCATGCCTTTATCTTTAACGATAGATCACCGAGCCATTACTGGAGGGGAAGCGGCTCGATTTTTACAGGCTATAATTGAAGATTTGAGAAAATCTCATTAAAAAAGCATTTTTAACCCAATAATAAAAAGCAAAAGACAATAGCTGTATTTTAAAATATATGCAGGTATTAAACGATTCATTCTGGCAGCAATGGGCGCGGCTATAGAGCTTGAGATAGTAAAAGGCAACCACAGCCGTATATCCACAAATCCTAAGTGATATTGGGGTAATCCTGCAACTTTCCAACCTTTTATTACAAACATAATAATGCCTCCCAAAGCGAGCGCAGTTCCTAACGCCACCGTGGTGCCAATTGCTTTATGCATGCTTAGACCAATTTTTCTCAAATAAGCCAAAGTAAAAGGATTAATACAAAGACTACCACACATGACACCAATAAAGGCTGACACTGCGGTTCGAGACAAAAAGCCAGGGGCAGTAATCTGTACAGGTTCTTTTGCAACTAACAGCCAAAACACCAATAATAGAACCAAAATCCCAAAAATTTTTATTAAAATTTGGCCGGGTATGGAAGTTGCAATAAAAGCCCCTACTAAAGTAAAAATAAACAAAGACAACCAGAGTTTTTTTACTAAAGGCACATAAACATTGCCATTACGAAGATGCCCGTAGAGACTGAAAATTGCCATCGTTGAAGTAATCGCAAAACCAGTTCCTAAAGCAACTTGCATGGTATTAACATGATCAAAATTCACCAATGTTAATATATACAACAAAGAAGGAATAATGATAAGCCCTGAGCCACCACCAAAAAAACCTGTAATGCAACCTGCAATAATTCCTACAAAAAAGCTCAGGAAATAAATAAACATTATTTGGCTTGCATGCGTATGGCTGCATCCAAACGGATGGTTTCTCCGTTTAAATATTCATTATGGATTATATGCTCAACTAAAGCCGCATACTCATTTGCCTCGCCCAGCCTTTGCGGAAATGACATTTGTTCAGCCAGGCTTTGCTGCACATTCTCTGGCATTGCTGCCATCATAGGTGTTTTCATGATACCTGGGGCAATGGTCATGACACGAATACCAAATTTTGCCAAATCTCTGGCACAAGCTAAGGTCATGCCTACAATACCACCTTTCGAAGCACTATAAGCTGCCTGGCCAATCTGGCCTTCGAAAGCCGCTATAGACGCAGTATTAATAATGACGCCCCGCTCCTGTGTTTCACCAACAGGTTCGTGTTCACTTAAATGATAGGCCATCACGCGCATCATATTGAAAGTGCCAATGAGATTGATATTAATTACTGATTGAAAGTCTTCTAAAGGCATCATGCCACTTTTACCCACAATCCTTTTACCTGGCGCAACACCTGCACAATTCACTAAGACTCTGGCAACGCCATGTTTTTTTTGAGCAGCAATCACCACCTCTTCAACGTTGTCAGCATTTTGTACATCACATTGAAATGCCTGAGCATTGAGTTTGTTGGCCAAAGCATTCGCTTTATCTATATTCATGTCCAAAAGCGTAACCTTTGCCCCTTTTAGCGCCAGATGCTCAGCAGTAGCTGCACCCATCCCACTGGCACCACCACTGACAAGTACTGCAATATTTTCAAGAGAATTCATTATGGCTCCATTTAATGATAGTATTTGCGTGGATTATATCTTAGAAAGACAAACAAATGAAAAAAATCATTCTAGCTTTTATTGTGATTGCTTTAGTCATTGCAACCTTACTGGAGCTGTTTTACGTCAACCCTCCAAAAAATGTAGAGCCTGAGCCTGCATTGGCTTTGGTTTTGAAGCAAACTAAAGGCGTGGCTGTGGTTGAAAAACAATTTAAAGCAGTAGGAAATCTGGTAGGATTTTTAGTGCACTTTAAAAATAATCCCACTAATCAAGCCATTATCTATGCTGATAAACAAGGTCGATATCTGTTAATGGGGGATATTATTACTAAAAAAGGTGAAAACCTTACCATCAAACAATCTCATAAATATATCCACGATGAGCTGATACAAAAAGCTTATGATAATCTGAATAAAACCCATTGGATCTATCAGGGCAAAAAAAATGCCAAACACTTAATTACTGTACTGATTGATCCTAACAGTCCTTTATTTCCACTGGAATATCAACATTTAATCAGCTATGTGGACAATGGCGATTTAGCTGTCCGCTGGATTTTGGTTAGCTATTTAAAACCTTTTGGTGATAAGCGGGCTGCGGCTATTTTACAGGCTCAAAATCAGGTTAACGCCTTGACTTATAATGAAAAGCAGTATAATTACGATTCCCAGACAGGTGGTATAAAACCTGCCGCTCACGTGACCCGTAAAACCCAAAAAATACTCGAAGATAACTGGAATTTTATGCAAAAATATAAATTCTCCGGCACACCTGTGATTTTTATGCAAACGAAAGCCAATCAAACCTACGTTATGACCGGCTTTTTGATGGATGAAATGCTAGAACAGGTGATTGATTCACTTAAGAGTCCTAAGGAAGTTCAGGATCAATCTTCATAAATGTGATAAGATTTAGGACTGATTAAAAATCTCGTATTGAGGTTTTATTTATGTAGGTTGGGCTGACGAAGGAAGCCCAACAGGTCATTCATTTAATTACGGCCTTCTTTGTTAAAACGGCCTGTTGGGCTTCCTTCGTCAGTCCAACCTACAGGGATTTTGGATATAAATCATAGTTTTTTATAAATCCTGACCTTGGATGGTTTTTTTAATTTAATTTTAAAGACATGAAAAAAAGTATTGCGACCAAAACAAATCTAAGTTTATTTTTTGCTTTGATATTGCTCAATATCCTTGCCCTGTTTTTAGTGCCTACTTTACTTCATAACAACATGTGGTGGTGTTTATTACTCATCCCTGCATTGCTTTTTAGTAATACTTACTGGGCTTTAATGCATGAAGGTATTCATTACTCTTTATTTCTGAATAAAAACCATAATGATTATCTTTCCAGAATCCTTGGTATATTCTTTGGTTGCGCTTTTAATGTGGTTAGAGCTGGGCATTTACTTCATCACAGAATGAATCGCTCTGAACATGATCGCATGGAAGTATTTGAGCCTGACAAACAAAAGTGGTTGCCTAAAACACTTTATTATTACTGGTTTTTAATGAATGGACTTTACCAAACAGAAATACTTTTACCATTTATTAGCTTTTTACCAAAATCTTTAATCATGAAAAAACTAAAAAACCTTTCTCATGATAAAGCACACCCTGAAAGTATCGAATATTTTATCAACCAGCTAAATAAACCAAAGGTTCTAAATCAGATTAGAATCGATACGATTGGCGTTTTAATTGCTTACGCAATAAGTTTCTTTTTATATGGTCATTATTGGTTTATTTTAGTATTATTTTTATTGGTTAGAGGTTTTTTAATTTCCATGGCGGATAATTTACCTCACTATAATACGCCTGTCGATGACAAACGTTTCGCCTACAACTTAGTTGCTCCACGATTACTACAGTGGTTATTATTGAATTTTAATTACCATCGTATCCATCACCATTATCCGAATATACCCTGGCATGAATTACCTAAAACTTTTTTAAAACACGATAATGTCGCGCGCTATTCCTATGCAAAGCAGTGGCTTAATCAATTCAAAGGGTTAATTCACATTGATGAGATAAAAAAAATAAAAATTGACTAAAGACAATTCCCTAAAAACTAAAAAACAAAGCGATACACTAGAATTAAACCAAAAGGAATATAAAACGTTTTTACATCACTTAAATGGTAAAATGACATTCTTAAACCTATCAAATAAAACCTTAACTCAAGTTCCAAATAAAATTTTCAAGAGTACTGAGCTTGAAACACTTTATTTAGATCAAAATCAGTTACCGAATTTGCCGGAGCAACTTTCTAAATTAGTAAATTTAAAACGCTTCAGTGCTTACCATAATGAAATATGTATGCTGCCAGATGTACTTTTTAAGATTTCATCTTTGGAAAAGATCAATGTCAGTAAAAATAAAATAACCTATATCCCAGAAGCAATCAAAAATCTAACCAATTTAATTGTATGGGATAGTCAGCACAATTATATTAATAAAATTCCAAATTCACTAGGGAAACTGGTTAAACTGGAATATCTTTATCTTGGTGGAAATCAACTAAGCACATTACCCTCGAGCATCGAAAATTTAAAGCAGCTACGCTATTTGAATCTTACCTATAATTGCTTTGAGGTATTACCTGTTGAACTTGGACAGTTAGATAGCTTAACAGAATTAAGATTATATAATAATAAAATAAATAAACTTCCCGATTCAATTGGTAAGTTGTGCAAACTGAAAGAGCTTCACTTAATGAATAATCAATTAAATGCTTTACCAGACACAATCACAGATTTAAAATCTTTGCGAAAATTAATGCTGGAAGGAAATCAATTGGAAGACTTACCCGAAACTATAGGTTGTCTAACCAACTTAACCGATCTAGATTTACGTTTTAATAAAATAAAACAGTTACCAAAATCAATTGGAGAGTTAAGTTCACTCAGGTTATTAGACTTAAGAGATAACCAGCTTAGTACTTTACCTCAAGAACTAACTCAATTAAGACAATTAGAAAAATTAGATGTTCGACTGAACAAATCACTAATTTTACCACCTTGGCTTGAGATACTAGAAAGTAACGGTTGCACTATTTTCACATAATTCTAACTAACTCATCATGATAAATTTTTCTGTTTATAAATCGTTAGATGACACAAACGCAAATCTTTAAAGTTGAAACATATCAATGTAGGTTGAGCTGACGAAGGAAGCCCGACAGGTTTACATTTAATTACAGCTTATTTTAATTGCCACGGCTTGTTGGGCTTCCTTCGTCAGCCCAACCTACATTGATTGTCATAGAGAATTTTTAAAATTGGAGTTTTGCGTAAGTTGTGACAAATTAGTCATTGCCTAGATATTTCCTAAAAGTGAATCTTGATAACCTTTTAAAAAAATCATGATTTTAGATAATGATACTTGGTTTTTTTCATGGTTAAGATTAAAGAAAAGTTTCTATTTCACTCTTTGCACGATCAAACTGCCTACTGAATAACCGGCACCAAAAGAACACAGTACACCATATGCGCCTCGAGGTACATCATTACAAGTTTTATGAAATACAATCATAGAACCTGCGGAGCTTGTGTTTGCATATTCATCTAAAGCAATGGGCGCTTTGGTTTCATCAGGTTCATAGCCAAATACTTTGGTGCCTATCAGACGGTTCATATTACTGTTGGCCTGGTGTAACCAGATTTTTGCGATGTCTTCTGCTGTAAGCTTATTTTTTTCTAACTGTCTCAAAATGATATTAGCCACCATTGGCGTGACTTCTTTAAAAACTTTTCGACCTTGCTGATTGAATTTTTCAGATACACTGGAGTTTTTTAACTGAGTTAAAAAACCATATTCGTTGCGGATATTCCTTGAGTAAGCCGTTGTTAAAAAGCAGTCTTTAATCTCAAACTGACACGCAGATGTTGCCGTTTCACTGGACTCAATAATAGCCGCAGTACAGGCATCCCCAAAAATAAAATGGCTGTTGCGGTCACGAAAATCCACCTGCGCTGTACACACCTCTGGATTCACCATTAAAATGGTTTTTGCCTGTTTGGCTAAAATAGCATTCATGGCTACCTGAATGGCAAAACTTGCTGAAGAGCAGGCAACATTCATATCAAATCCATAGCCATCAATGCCTAATGCACTTTGTAGTTCGATAGCAATGGCAGGAAAACCTCTTTGCATATTTGAAGAAGCTACTATGACAAAATCAATATCATCAGAGCTTTTACCGGCATTTTCCATCGCTTCTTTTGCAGCTTCTATAGCCATTTCACACTGAATAGAATAACCACTATCGCCATATTGAGGAATGTTAGGCTCCATGCGAGCCTCATCTAAAATACCCGATTTATCTACTACAAAACGAGAGCGAATACCCGAAGCCTTTTCAATGAACTCTGAGCTTGATTCTGGTTTCATTGCTAAAGTATTTGCAGATATTTCAGATGCATATTTTTGGTTATAGTGACTAACCCACTGATTGTAGGACTTGACCAACTCATCATTACTGATCTGCTCTTTGGGCGTAAAAAGACCTGTACCACTGATAAGGATTTTCATATAAACTTATGACCTATAATTAACTATACCTGAAAATAGTTGTTAAATAATGCGTAAGTTTACCAGAATTCTAATAACCTGTAACCTTAGGATGTCAAAATGCTAAAAAAAAATGGGTTAATCAAGACAAGTTATGAAAATATAACCCCTTATGTACCGGGTTTGCCGGCAGAATTGCTGGCAAAAAAATTAGGGTTATCTCATGTCATAAAACTTGCCAGTAACGAATGCCCTTTAGGTGCTTCACCGCTGGCACAAAAAGCTGCAGTGGATGCCATCCGCAACGCTCACTTATATCCAGACAGTGATGCAACCTACTTGCGCGATAAATTATCTGAGCGACTTGAATTTAATAAAAATCGAATCATTATCGGCAGTGGTGCAGATTCCATTATTCATGCCCTGTGTCAAACATTTGTAAGCCCAGGGAATGAAGTGATTGCTTCACAGTATGCTTTTGCCAGTTATGAGATCGCAACCAAAGCCAACGAAGGGGTTTTTAAAGCTGCAAAGGCGCATGATTATGCCCATGACTTGCCTAATATGCTTGAACTCATCAATGAAAAAACCCGTCTTATTTTTCTGGCAAATCCCAACAATCCTACCGGAACCTTTTTCAATCATACTGCGTTTTTGGATTTTCTACAGCAAGTACCCAAACAGGTGTTCGTGATACTTGATCAGGCTTACTTAGAATTTTTGGAAAAGCATGATGAATTTGACTATCTTAGCCTTTTACAAGCCCATGAGAATTTAATTATTCTAAGAACTTTTTCAAAAGCTTACGGTTTGGCAGGTTTTCGAGTGGGCTATGGCATTGCACATCCTGAAATTATTGAGCTTCTAAATCGTATCCGTTCCCCTTTTACGATCAGTGTTCCAGCACTGGCGGCTGCCAGTGCTGCCTTAGATGATGTTGATTTTTTGCAGCAGGTTATACATGATAATGCGACTAATAAAGCCTGCTTTTCAAAAAAATTAACAAATCTTGGTTTAAACAGCATTTCCAACTATGGGAATTTTTTAACCGTGAATTTTGGTGATAAAACTACTGATATTTTTGAAAACCTGCTCAAAAAAGGCATCATCTTGAGACCTTTAAACAATTACCAGATGCTAGAACATTTGCGGATAAGTATTGGTACTACTGAGGAAATGAACCTCTTAATCAATGAACTGGAATCCTTATAGCCAATTCTTATATAGTCAATCGGTTATATCAAAGAATAATAATGCTCAGCGAGGTTGAAAAAACGTGGTTTAGTCATTCTAAATGAGTTTTTTCATAACGAAGCTGAGCGTTATTAGTCGAAGATAGAATCGATTGACTATATAAGAATTGGCTATAAGCTATAATTAGATTAAATAAAGCTATTGAATCTAATCATGTTCCACTCAGATTACGTTGCCAAACAAGCAGATGCGTCGGGATATGTGGCTTATTCTGATGAAGAGAATCAAACCTGGTCAAAATTATATGCTCGCCAGATTCCTATTGTGGAATCACGAGCCTGTGAGGAATATCTCATGGGTTTGAAAATTTTAAACTTACCTGAGGATAGAATTCCACAAGTCAAGGAAATGAATGACCGATTAATGGCTATCACAGGCTGGCAGGTAGAGCCTGTGCCCGCTTTAATTCCTCATAGTAAATTTTTTACACTACTGTCGGAAAAGAAATTTCCTGCAGCTACTTTTATTCGGCGTAAATCTCAATTTGATTACATCACAGAACCCGATATTTTTCACGAGTATTTTGGCCACTGTCCCATGATTACCTGCCAAGCTTTTGCTGATTTTATGCAAAAATACGGCGAACTTGGAAAGAAAGTCAGTGAACCACAACAAAACTTGCTGGCCAGACTCTATTGGTTTACCGTTGAATTTGGTTTAATTCAAACCCAAGAAGGTTTAAAAATTTATGGCGGTGGTATACTGTCTTCCCCAGAGGAAACCGTTTATTCTTTAGAAAGTCCAAAAGCTAAAAGAGTTAAACTAGAGGTTAAAGACGCTTTAGCAAATGATTTTAGAATTGATATTAAACAGAAAAAATACTATATTATTCAATCATTTAATGAGCTATACCAAGTGCTTGACCAACCTTTAGAGCAAATAACGAAATCTATGGTATAATTTTTCTCATAACTTGATGCAATCTCACCTAAATTTATGTATTTTATCCAAGTCTTTATCCGCAGCTGGCAATTTTTGATTCAATGTGTACGTTTCTTTTCTCATAATCTGGATCTATTATTTTTTCCTGTTGTAAGTCTCATTTGCACCTTTGCGCTGGCTTTTATTTTGTTTGCAGGAGGATTGCTAAAATTTGCTGCCATTTCTCATGCTTTTGAAAATTATCCTATCGTCGGCTTGCTGATATTTGTACTGCTATATTTTTTCTTTGCCTTCGTCATTGTTTATTTCAATGCAAGTTTAATTGCCTGCGCTACTTTAAGACTGCAAAATCAACCCGCCTCCGTTGGGGATGGCCTGGGACTGGCAGCAACTCACTGGTGGTCTTTGTTGAAGTGGACTTTATTAAGTACAACAGTTGGACTCATCATCCGGATTTTGGAAAACTCTCACAGTCTGATTGAAGAAATTATTGGCGCTTTGATTGGTATTGCCTGGGGAATCAGTACTTATTTTGTTATTCCGGTTATGGTTTTTCAAAATGTTGGTCCATTTAAAGCTATCAAAACTGGCTTTTCGATCTTTGGTCGGGGCTGGCGCCGGGTTTTAAGTATTTTCTTAATTTTTCATCTGTTTACTGCTGCGATTTTTGGCGTTTTATTTGGTGTTGCTTATTTATTTCCTCAAGATACCTTTCGTATTATTGAAGTGGGTGTCTTTTTGCTTTTACTGAGCGTTATTTTATCTGCTACTTTGGGCAATGCCTTCAATGGTATCGTCAACAGCGCCCTTTACCTAAGTTATGTAGAAAAGGCTCAGCCAGATGTTTTTGACGAAGAACTGCTAAAAAGCGCTTTTGCCCCCAAAAGAAGCCGTAATATTATCACATAAACAGATTAGGGCTTACGCAAAACCTCGTATTAAAATCGGCATTAACCAATGTAGGTTGGGCTGACAAAGGAAGCCCAACAGGCTGTGGCAACTAAATAAGGCCGTAATTAAATGAATATGGGCTTCCTTTGTCAGCCCAACCTACATTTTTGCCTGTAAATCGTAATTTTACGACCTACAGATCTTAAGTTTTAGCTGATTTAGCCAAGAATAACCAGGTATCAATAACGCTGTCTGGATTTAGTGAAACGCTTTCAATACCCTGCTCCATAAGCCATCGAGCTAAATCAGGGTGATCTGAAGGCCCTTGGCCACATATGCCCACATATTTGTTTTGTGCGCGACAGGCTTTAATGGCCATAGCCAGTAATTTTTTTACCGCTGGATTTCGCTCATCAAAGAGGTGGGCAATAATGCCTGAGTCACGATCCAGCCCCAGACTCAGTTGGGTCATGTCGTTTGATCCGATGGAAAAGCCATCAAAGTATTGTAAAAACTCTTCTGCTAATAGCGCATTCGATGGTATTTCACACATCATAATCAGCTTCAATCCATTTTTACCTCTTTCAAGGCCATTATTTTTGAGGATTTGAACCACGTGCTCTGCTTCTGCTACAGTGCGAACAAAAGGTACCATGATTTGCACATTGGTTAGCCCCATTACATCTCTCACTCGCTTCAAAGCTTCGCATTCTAATTCAAAACAGTCTCGAAAGCTTTTATCAATATAACGGGAGGCGCCTCTGAAACCAATCATTGGGTTTTCTTCATGAGGCTCATACAATTCACCACCAATTAAGTTGGCATATTCATTGGACTTAAAGTCTGAGAGTCTAACAATCACCGGCTTTTTATGAAAAGCTGCAGCAATCATGGCAATGCCTTCTTTCAAACGCTCAATATAGTATTCCTTTGGAGAGCCGTATGCCTGGGTATAACTTTGAATGGTATTTTTTAAATCTTGTTTTTTCAATTGATCAAAATTTAAAATCGCCTTGGGATGAATACCAATCATGTGATTAATGATGAACTCAAGTCTGGCCAGCCCAACGCCGTGATTGGGTAAAAATTGAAAATCAAAAGCACGATCAGGATTACCCACATTCATGCTGATTTTAAAAGCCAGTTCCGGTAATGCATTTAGCTCAACTTTTTTAATTTCATAATCCATCAGTCCATCGTAAATATAACCGGTTTCCCCTTCAGCACAACTGACTGTGATTTTTTGTCCATTTTTAATGGTTTTTGTGGCATCTTTACACCCCACAACCGCTGGGATACCCAGTTCTCTGGCTATAATGGCTGCATGACAAGTTCTACCACCTCGATTGGTGACAATGGCAGATGCCTTTTTCATAATGGGTTCCCAATCAGGATCCGTCATGTCTGTCACCAATACATCCCCTTCATTTAAATGATGCATCTGATCGATATTTTTAAGCAACTTTGCAGTACCCTGGCCAATTTTTTGACCAATACTTCTACCTTTAGCAACCACATCAGCGCGCTCTTTTAAGGTAAAACGCTCTTGAACCTGTTTATTATTCCGACTTTGTACGGTCTCAGGCCTTGCCTGTAAAATATATAATTTACCGTCAACCCCATCTTTTGCCCATTCAATATCCATGGGTCTTTGATAATGATTTTCAATATTAAGCGCATATTGCGCCAATTCATGTATATCGCTATCAGAAAGACAAAAAACCATTTGCTGAGCCTCAGACACGGGTTTTATCACAACAGTATCTTCACCGTCATTTTCACTGTAGATCATTTTAATCGCTTTACTGCCAAGGTTTCTTCTTAAGATCGCTGGCTTTTGAGCTTTTAATGCAGGTTTAAAAACATAATACTCGTCTGGATTAACGGAACCTTGTACAATTGTTTCGCCTAAACCATAGGACGCTGTGATTAAAATCACTTCTTCGTAACCCGATTCTGTATCCACACTGAACATCACACCACTTGTGCCTTTGTCAGACCGCGCCATACGCTGGATACCTGCCGATAAAGCCACTTGAGCGTGCTCAAATTTATGGTGTACCCGATAGGAAATGGCTCTGTCATTGTAAAGGGAGGCAAAAACTTTTTTAATGGCAATCAATATATTTTCTATGCCAGAAATATTTAAATAGGTTTCCTGTTGGCCGGCAAAGGAGGCTTCTGGCAAGTCTTCTGCAGTGGCTGAGGAGCGAACCGCAACAGTTAAATCACCTTTGGTTTCAGAAGCCAGTCTGCTGATAGGCACTGGCAACTTCATCCATAAACCCGGCTGAAAACTCCCCCTCTATCACCCAATTTCTGATTGTTTGGCCAGCTCGAGCTAAAGCCTGCACATCTTCAACATCCAGGCTATCGAGCTTCTCGTTAATACGGGTATCCAGTTGATTAGCCTCAAGGAAATCACGAAAAGCCTCTGCTGTGGTAGCAAAGCCATTGGGCACATTAATATTCAGGCTGGAAATATGATTAATCATTTCCCCTAAAGAGGCATTTTTACCGCCGACGCGCTCAACATCATTCATGCCTAAATCTTTAAACCATTCTATTAAAGCCACAATACTCTCCGAAGTGTCAGATTTTGAAGAAATTTTATCATAATGCACTTTGTGAGAGTATCTAATTTAGGACTTATGAAAACTTTATATTAAAATCGAAATTAATGAATGTAGGCTGGGCTGACGAAGGAAGCTCAACAGGCTGTGGCAACTAAATAAGGTCGTAATTAAATGAATACTCTGTTGGGCTTCCTTCGTCAGCCCAACCTACATTCATTTTGATCTTGCTCCACTTCAGTGGAGACATAGTTAAGCAGCCTGATAAACATGTGGCGCATCATCTAATAATTGTGCTACATCTTCTAAGGTAGTATTAAAAGTAAAGTTATCTGAGTTTTGTTCTTCCGGTAAAAGTGGATAGTATTTATGCAAAATACAGTGTCGAATGTCATCAGCGACTAAATGAATGCCTTCAAAATTAGCTTTTTGACGATAAATCGCTAATTGACGCAATACATTTTCAACATAAGCTTCCCGTCGTTTGGTTTCAAATGGATAGTAAGATTCCAGCAATCTCGTTTTAGAACAAACGCGATATTGATTCAGTGTGTCAATAGCCAGTTGGATATTCATGTCTTTCCCCTGTAGAATAATTGAAGTACTTCCCGTGTACTTCCTCAAACCCTGTAGACATTATCACCATTTTTTTAAAAGTTGACTATCAGCTATCTCGCAAAATGGGTATGGCAAATCTCTCAAGATTTTGATTTTAAAATATTCAAATTATTGGAACTGGGGATTTTAAAAAGCGCAATGAAGAAACTTAGCACAAAGACTATTGGGGCGACGGATAACAGTACTCGATACTGCCACAGGATGTAAGTTGTCTGGGTTTTATAAATAATATTAATAAAATCAAAGCCAAAACCAACCAAAACAGGGAACAACATACCTCCAAACATAACGGCGGCATTGTTAACACCTACCGCGCAGGGATAGAGTTTTTTAGGTACAATTTTTTCCATGACCACAAAAGACAGCGTTTGCCCACCACCTGCGACACCCAGTAAAAAGAAAAAAACCATAAATAAGATATAAGAATGTGTAAAATAAATAGCAACTGTGCTTGCAAAAAAGCCCAATACTGAGCAAGCACACAGCACTTCCTTTCGCTTTCTTAACATATCGGAAACAGACCCAATTACCGGACTACCAAAAGCCAGTCCCAGCCACATGGCTGAAATCACTGTTGCTGCTTTGGTGTGAGATAACCCCATACTTTGCATGAACAGCACCCCCCAAATGGCACCAAACAAAGGCATGGCTGTGTAGATTAAAAATGCGTATAGCGCTACGAATTTGACTTCTTTTATTTTGAATAAAGTCTTAAGTTGTTCCCAAAGATTTTTGTAGATTTTTAAAGGTTTTGCATACTGTGTCTTATCTTTTAAAAATAATATACACAATAAAAGCACCCCACACCCTACCGCAAATACAATAAATAAAGGGGGTTGCCAGCCATGAAAATACTGCGCTGCTAAAACCAGTGGCACGCCAGCAAGAATTGGGCCTAGTGCACCCAAAATCTGGGTCATGCCGGCCAAAAACCCATAATATTTTAAGTCAAACCACTCTCTTGCAATAATTAAGAGACTGGGAAACGCTGCAGCGGATCCACACCCCATTAATATTCTGGATAACATCAGCAGCCAGTAATCATTGGATAAAACAAATGCTAAATTACCCAAAAGACAAAGTCCAAGGGCTACAATCACGACTTTTTTAACACCATACTTGCCTAGCAAATAACCGGTTGGTATTTGTAAAATCGCATAAGTTGCATAATAAGCTGAGCCTAATAAGGCAAGTTCAGCAGAACCTAAATGGAACTGCTGAATTAATGCTTGTGCGATGGTGCCAGGAAAAACCCGGAGGAAAAATTCATAGAGAAAAAATACAGCGGCCAAACACCAGCTTATCAGACCTATCCATGCGAATGGTTTTAATGCATACTTACTCATTAACTACTCTTGAAAGCTAAAACTTATAGGACTTACGATAAACTTCGTATTAAAATCGAAATTAATCAATGTAGGTTGGGCTTCCGACCTCAGCCCAACCTACATTGATTAATTTCGATTTTAATACGAAGTTTATCGTAAGTCCTAACTTAAATAGATTACCATTTTTGAGGCTAAAAATGAAAATATTTGCTCAGCCAAAACATAACCATGAAGGCTAAAACTGGGGTGAGTACAATGCCATTAATACAATACAACAAGCTTTTTACTATGCTACTGCGCTTGTGCTGATTCTCTGTTTGCTTTTGACTAAGGATCGAGAGTGTATACCCTATCAAAGTCACTATAAAAATCAAAGCAAATAACATCCATAAATAAGGAATATAATCTGGCGGATTAATCCAAAGATGAGCGAAAGTATAACTATTCATATCACCACCATCAAAAGAAAAAAATGAGGTAACTAAATATAACCCCTGCAAAATCCATCCTCTTTTATAGCGGTCACTGTCAGCGTCTTTCTTAATGATATAAATACCCACAAAATAATAAAATGTCCGCACAAAATATTCGGGTATCATTAAGATAAACATCAGCCAACCAAAGGTTAATATTCGAAATATATACCCTAAAAAAAACGTAATATGAAAACACCAAAGGCTGACAGATAATTTAGTGTTTTTGTTCATGCTCAAAAATCCCAGTTGTGATGGCATCATCCAGTGTAGCATGAATTATGTTTTGATCATGAATAAAATGCTGCCATCGTTTAATGGTAGCAACCGGATAAGCTCGAAATGGCACCGCAAATACGTACTCTATTCGCCCTTTTGAATAACACACTGTCACATCATAATCTGAATAGCTTTGATTACGGGTATGAAACAAATATTGAATGGTCTTAATATACATACTGCGCGTATCATTTAAAGGCATAGTCTTAGCCTCCTGACCCAATTGGGGCTCTGGTGAAAATGCAATACCTTTTGGAAAAATTTGCAAAAACTCACTGTATATCTTTTCATGGTGCTGTTTCGTATGAGTTCTTAAAAATGTTTTGGGTAGGAAGTGACTGAAAATGTCATGTCGATTGTGTAACAGATATTCTAAATGCTTGGGACACAAAATTGTGCGTTTTTCAACTGAGTGTACCAGACCAGAACATGCTTCTAAAATCTCATACCGGGTAAGCTCACGGTTAGTTGTATAAAATAAATAATGGGTATCATCAATAATACAGATTTCCTCATTCTTTTGAACAAACTTCATGGACAAATTATCCAATATGTAAAACTGTTGATGAGTATGAATATTATCTGCAGCGGTTATATAATAAATTGTGAGCTGCCGATTTGCATGCTTGGTTAATCGATATAAGAAATTATATAAGCTGACTGGTAATTTATACAATTTACTGTCTTGAATAGGTTTAAAGCGTTTTTTTTGCAGAGTTTTAATCACAGCTACAAAGCTTATGAGAATCAGTAAATAATTTATCAGGGAGTGATCTGGATTACGATAGGCAAACACTAAGGCTAAAATAATAAAAAAACTGGAAAAAATAACATCAATATAGCCATTGTAAGAAAAGCGCTTAATCTGCAAGTCAGCCATTTTTGCTTTAATAATAAAAACTGGTAATAGAATCACCAGATACCAGCAGGCTTCTTTAGAAATTAATATTGCCACAGCAAACAGCGCTATCAACCAATAGATTAATGAGAAAATCACCGCTGAGCGCCCTACTACCTCATTATAAAAAGCCATGAACTTTGAAAAATCTCGGCTTCTCATCCGTTTTCTGTCAAAGTAAAATAAAAAAGCCCAATCGGTGGTGGCTGAAAACATAGGGCTAATTAGAAACAATACCGCAAATAACTCATTAGAAATATAGCTGGTTTCCATCAGGTAAGTTGCCAGTGCTACTAAAATAATATCGCCTTGAATCAACAAAAATGATGTGGCAGCCAATACATATTCGCGGATGGGGAATTGTTCGAGCCATTTGATAAATTGCAAAAGTTTTGGAAAAACCGGCTCTAATTCATAGAACCGATACATGCGGGTAACAAACTTTATTAACAAAGCCATGCTAATAAAGCTTCGGGTTATTAATGAAATTAAAGCTGCATATTCAGGGTATAAGGGATAAAAAATAGCAAGCGTCAAAAGTCCCATGACATCAGGCGCAATAATTGAAAATGGCGTTCTAATAATACGGGTGATTGCGTAAGCACCACTGTGATATGTGCGAATTAAAATATCCAGCGCAATCTTTGAGCTGTATACCAAAAGAAACCATTGCATCACTTGAGGTAAATCCCCCACAAAAATAAAGTGATACCATAAAAATAAAATAGCCGAAAAAGCCAATACAAATACAGTGCCGGCAAAATATAAATAAATACCTAAGGTTTTGTCGAGATTTTTTTCATCATGGGCAAAATAATCATGACGTATTTGTGAACGCATTACTTCCAGCCCACCCCACCAAAAAGCAGAAATAGCCGCTCTGGACAAAATTAAAACCGCAACTATATTAAAAGTTTTTGCTGCCAAACTACCGTAAATGGCCAAAAAGAAAAAACAGAAAAATATATATCGAAATAGAACTTGTAAATTAAAAATTTTCAATCGATAAATAATATAGGAAAAGGCCTTTTGCCCAAAAAACAGATCCTGAATAGAGACAAAACGCGCATTTCGGCGTTGCTGACTTAAAAACCAGTTAGCCAGGCGACTCATGCAGTTCTCTCATTACGTAAGGTGATTAAAGATCTAAGTCCCAAAGTTTTACGAATATACTCGTAGGAATATTTACGAAAAGCTTTGGGACCTTTTAAACCTGATAAATTCTCTGCAATTCGAAGGGCAATCTGATAATCCAGATGCTTTAGTTGACCATGATCAGAGCTTTCCCGAATCATAGATAAGGCACTTTGCTCTCCAACATAGGTTTTAATCAGACTGTCATTGATAGAATTACAAATAATTTTTCCTTTATGAAAAGGCGTTTTGAATCGGGCTGATCGACTGATGTTTTTAATTCTCCGATGAATGATTTGTAAAAATTTATTCTGTCTTGCAGTTGATAAAGAAAAAGTTCCATGAGCATGAATTCGGTAACCCAGATAATCATACATGTTAGTCCCTTCAAATAAAGGATCATCCGATGCTTTGCCTGCCGGAGTAAAATATCCCCAAAAATCTTTTTTTGCGTTGGTTTTAAGGGAAATGGCATCAATCATTTCCAGCAGTTTTTTACCCACATTTTTTAGGTAGTCTTTATCAGTATGACAAATTAAAATATCGTCACAATAGCGGGCATAAAAAATCTCATTATCGGCACCGATGACATTATCAATTTTATAGGCATAAAAATTATTAATAAAAGTAATCATGGAGGTACCCGTAGGCACACCGGATAAATTAGATTGTAAATGTCCTTCTAAATTATAAAATTCGGGGCGAATCACCTCTTTAATTAACTGTAACTGATAAAAACTGGGCCGTATAGCAAATAAGTTAAACAATTCATCCAGGTTTTTCCAAAAAATAGAGTTCTGCCGAACATCAATTTCATCACTGTAGGCCACAAAATCAGTACGAAAAATATAAAACTCGCGGATGTTAGAGTGCTTTTGTTTGGATTTTATATAGGTAGTAAAATCTTTAACCACATGTAAAGGGCTGGAACCTACGCGAAAAGCATAGGATTTATCGCTCATCACCTGCTCAAGTAATTCATTCATCACCTGTGCAATCACACCAATAACGATTTTATCGGTGAGTGGATAATCATAAATAATGCGTTTTTTATTTTTCGTTTCGATCAATCGCTGACGGGGTGTCGTTAAATGATAGCGTTCCTTGCGAATATCAACGGCAATTGCATTGGCAAGATTATCAGCATCAAAGCTGAAGTTAAATAATGGCACATCTTGCTGAGTTAATTCAAATAAGGCGGACAGACCTTTAGATTTTGCATTGGCAATCAATTTGTTGATTTGATACAAATATCGCACTGGATGAGAGAAAGTTTGAATACCTTTGTTCTTTTTGAAAATGTTTAACATAAGCCAGCCCCCATGGGTTATGGTAAGGCTTTAGACAATTGCCAAAGATAAAACGTAACCAATAATTAAACCTATGCCAAGCGCAAGCATAACAATCACCCATCTGGAATAGGTAATATTCACCACTGGCACTTCTGCTTTTTGCACAATGCTTAAATCTCCGATAGCAGCTTTTTTCATAGCTTTTAACTGTTGGATTTGGTAACTTAATTTGGTTAGCACTTCATTATTAGCAGCCAGTTGGGTTTCTAACTGTGCTGAAGTTTTTACGCTCAAGGGCGTTTGTTTTATTTGTGTTTCTAACTCTGTGAGTTTATGTTTTAAAGCTATTATTTGTTCACTGATCGTGACAACCTGTGGGTTAACCTCGGTCAAAGTCTGTAACAGTTCAACTTTTCTTTGTTCTGCCAACCGAATCTCATCCTTGATATTTCCTAATTGCCTTAACAAATAAGGACCTTCATCTTTAATACTCAGTGGACTAGTATCAGATTTTATACTCGCAAGCATATCCGTTTGAGCCTGAATGGCTTTTGCGACAATTTTTCGTTGTGCCTGTAAAAGCACCAGCGCTTCGGATGCAGCTATTTCTTTTCGTATACGAGATTTTTCCACCGCTTCATGTAATACTGAATTAACAATGGTGCTGGCTTTAAAAGGATTTCTATCTACATAGCTCACTTCAATAAGGTTTTGTGTAATCAAAGATTTAGCTTCCCCCTGTTTGCTAAGGTAACTTGGAATATTCATTTCAAGTTTGTTGCTGAGTTTTTGGGTTGTGGCTAAAACGCTTCTTGGTATGATTTCAAAACGCTCACCGATACCTGCGTAAATACTCTTTATAATAATTTTTGCCTGATGGTTGGCAAATACTAAGGGTTGATTCAACTGCGCTGATAACACTGTACCATCCGGTAAAGTCAAACTAAAGCGTTTATCGCCCTTATAGGTTAATACAAACGTTTTTGCATACATTGCCTGTGGGATCTCAAAGGCTTTAAAAGTCACAGGTTCACCTGAATTACTTAACCAGTTTTCCAAAGTGCCTTCGGTATATTGTGTTAATTTAATATCTTCTTTAATACGATGATAAAGATCACCAATAATGGGCCAGGATTCAGGTTTTACATCAATATTCAGGTTAATTTTTTTAACTACCTGAGACAACACATTATAAGTTTTTATCAAATCCATTTCCTGAACGATATTCGCCTGATTTTGCTGAGTCTGATCAATAGAATTGACGGCAACCTGGTTCACGGCACTAAAGGGACGATTTTCCAGTAACCCCTCTGCACGAAATTGTGGTGTATATAAAAACGCATAAACTAAACCTACAAACACAGCGATCAAAGCTGTCACTAAGATAATAAAATTTGCATAAGTCATATAATTTCGTATGCTAAAATGATTAATCTTAAAAACAAGTTTTTTTTGCTGTTTGCGTCCCATTATTGAGCCTGAGTTGTAAAGATATTTGGGTTGTCATTAAAATCATCCCGTCGATTAATATCATCAATGTCTGAGATAGCCCTGGTAACATTAGATACGGAACGTGTTACATTTTCGACTAATTGAGCGGTTGGCAACAATTGACGAATAATATCATTCCAAACCGTCACATTGCGGGTTCCCACATAAATCACATCATCGGGTCTTAATTTAAAACGACTGGCAAGTAAAAGTCCTGCGGGTTTTGAGAGATTCACTTCGTAAGCCACAGGATGGTGCTGTTGATTCAATCGAATAACAAATACATCTTTTTTGGCACGTTCTATAATGGTTCCTTTAGCAGAAGATAACGCATCCGCCAGATTCAAATGGTCATCTTCAAGCCACACCACTGTAGGTTCAAACACTTCACCTAAAACATAAATGCGGGTTTCTGAGAATTTATTAACAAAAACCACATCCCCTGGTTCCAGGATAATTTTGTCGGAAGTGCTATTATTCTTTGCCAGTAAATTAATGTGATAAGTTTTGTTACCTCGCTTTAAAATGACATTTCTTAAATTGCCAAATTCGTTTTCCCCTTCTGCCTGACTGATGGCATCGCTTAAACTAAGGGGTACCTGAGTCAGCGGAATACGGCTGGGTTTATTAACTGCTCCCAAAACATCCACATGAGCATTGGCAAATTCAGCAACACTGATGTTGACAGATGGGTGTTTAATGTATTTAGCTATTCGTGTTTTTAAATAATAACGGGCATTTGACAGTGTCCTTCCAGCTAAGTGTACACGTCCTACATAAGGGTAAAAAATATCGCCATTATCATCCACAGTAAACACAGCGCCCGGCTCGTTAGCAATGGCGGCATTGTTAGGGTTGTTTAAGTCAGGATGCCCCCAAATAACGATGTTAACTTTGTCGCCAGCTTCAATGCGATACTCGTACTATTTGTTCAGTTTATGGGCGATTTTATTTGTAACTGCTTTAGTTTGCTGATAATAACTATTATTTTGTGCAATAATATTTGATGTGATAGGAATCACTGGAATATCCGTCTGAGCATTCCAACCTGAAACAGGTTTGGATGTTGTCTTATGTAAAGTTGCACATCCACTTAAGGCTAACCCAATGAAAATTATTGAAAAAAACTGGTACTTATTCATGCGGATAATATTAATTGTACAAAAATATTAAAGCAAGTATTTTGTAAGGCTACATTTAGTTTTTTATGTGATGTAATAAAAAGAAAGGATTTGTAGGCCGGCTTTTTGATTTTAATTTTTTTTGATGCCACAATGTTTAATAATCTCATTTAAATGATAATAACTATGAAAACACTAATGAGTTTCACTTGTTCAATTCTCTTGTTAACTCACTTAGGCTTTGCCAGCTTAAAAACATCTTCACAGCCCACACAAACACTGTCACAAAAGATACAGACTTCCTTAGCAGACTTTTACAATCAAAGAGCCTCCAAAGCATACTTCAGTGGCGTTGCTTTAAGTGTAAAACTGCCAAAACAGCCAGTGGAAAATTTCTATCATGGCTACACCTCTCATGCCAAAGGCAGTCAAAAAGTTGGTCCGGATACGTTATTTTCTATTGGCAGCATCACCAAATCTTTTACTGCAGTGAGGCTTTTACAACTTGAAGCACAGGGCAAATTAAAGCTTTCTGATAAGCTCATCAAATACCTGCCTCAATATCCTAAATGGGGTAGTTTAACCTTAACTCAATTATTGGATATGAGTAGCGGTCTGCCCAACTATTCTAATTCGGGGACTTTTAATTACCTTGATTCTAAAGATTTAAAAACAAAGTGGCGTGATCAATCCCTCATTGACATTGTCTACCCCAAAGGCAATTTGAATCCTCCGCTATTAGACGGTTACTTATACACCAACACAGGCTATTTACTTGCTGCCATGGTGATTGAAAAAGTTACCCATAAACCGTTTAAAGCCACCTTAGAATCAGAGATTTTAAAACCCTTACAATTAAGCAATACTTTCTACCCACTTCCTTATTATTCTAAAGATACTTTAAAACGTCTGGCCAGTGGTTATGCTTATAATCAGTATGATAACCCTGAAATTGTGGGACAAGATGTTAAAAGTAACAATTTAACCTGGGCAGGTGCAGCAGGCGCTATAGTGGCAACACCTGCTGATATTATTCATTGGGTGCAGAAGATTTTTATGGATAAAGACTTTCTAAGCGAAAAACAAAAAACACAAATGCAGCAAATGGTTTCTACTGAGACTGGTAAGCCTATCAAAACCACTTCAGCGCAAAACCCACGAGGGTTTGGGCTTGGTATTATTCAAGCTTATAATCCCAAACTTGGGCGTTACTGGTTTTATCAGGGGGAAACCTTGGGATTCAGAGCCATTTACATGTATGTTCCCTGCAATAAAGTCATCATTGCCGTCACTTTAAATAGTGCCACCAATGGCGAGAATGATAAAGCAGGGTTATTATTGCAAAAAGTGTATGGTGAAATTCTCAAAACTCACCCTAAACTACAATGTAAATCCTAGTCTTAATAAGAAATAAAATGTAGGTTGGGCTGAGGTCGGAAGCCCAACAGCCGTGGCAACTAAATCAGGCCGTAATTAAATGAATACCCTGTTGGGCTTCCGACCTCAGCCCAACCTACATTTAGACTTTCAGCAAACTGTAATCAAATCCCCTCTTAAGGAGTTCGGTAAAGATTCAGTGATTTTTACTTCCACAAATTTCCCAATCAGGCTTTTGTCTGCTGTAAAATTAACCACACGATTATTTTCTGTACGCCCTGCCAATTGATTGGCATGCTTTTTAGAAGGATGCACAACCAATAACCGTTGAGTGGTACCCACCATGGCTTCACTGATTTCTCTGGCTTTTTGGTTAATTCTAGCCTGTAAAATACTCAGTCTTTGCTTTTTAACTTCCATGGGCGTGTCATCTGGTAGATTCGCGGCAGGGGTTCCAGGTCTTGCTGAGTAAATGAAGCTAAAAGAAATATCAAAACCAATTTCCTGTATCAAATTCATGGTGTCTTCAAAATCTTTTTCAGTCTCACCAGGAAATCCTACGATAAAGTCAGAAGATAAAGCTATGTCAGGGCGCACTTTACGTAATTTACGAATACGGCTTTTATATTCCAAAGCAGTGTAACCACGCTTCATCATGGCAAGAATTCTGTCTGAGCCACTTTGCACGGGTAAATGCAAATGATTGGCAAGCTCGGGTACTTCTGCATAAGCCTGGATTAAATTATCAGAAAAGGCGTTAGGATGAGAGGTGGTAAAGCGAATTCGGTCAATTCCGTCAATGGCTGCGGTGTAGTCAATCAATAAGGCTAAATCCGCCACATCGCCATCGTGCATTTTTCCCTGATAGTCATTCACATTCTGCCCAAGAAAATTAATCTCACGCACCCCCTGCTCACTTAAAGCCACCACTTCAGCAATCACATCATCAAAAGGTCGACTGATTTCTTCACCACGAGTATAAGGCACTACGCAATAACTGCAATATTTGCTGCAACCTTCCATGATTGACACAAAGGCCGTGGGTCCTTCAGCTCTAGGTTTAGGCAGGTGATCAAATTTTTCAATCTCTGGAAAACTGATATCCACCGCAGGTTTTCGAGTTGTTAACACCTCTTTTAACATGGCAGGCAAACGATGCAAAGTCTGTGGTCCAAACACCATATCGACAAAAGGCGCACGCGACACAATGGCTTTACCTTCTTGACTTGCCACACAGCCACCAACACCAATGACAAGATTAGGGTTTGCCTCTTTTAAAGGGCGCCACTGGCCTAATTGAGAAAAAACTTTTTCTTGCGCTTTTTCACGAATAGAACAGGTATTTAACAGTAAAATATCCGCCTCTTCAGGGGATTTGGTCAACTCCACCTGATGAGATTCATTTAAAACATCCGCCATTTTTTGAGAATCGTACTCATTCATCTGGCAACCATTGGTTTTAACGTATAGTTTCATAGACATCTGTTTTTTGACAAAATTTAGACGATTTTACCTGAATGCAGTTAAAATATAAAGCTAACAATGGCATTGACAGCATCATTTTGATATCATGTTCGACCATTTGTAAACGAAAAAACCATATGAATACCGAACAGTTAAAAACCCTTGCCATCAATGCCCTGCAGGATTTAAAAGGATTGGACATCCAAACCATGGATGTTAAAGACTACTGTGACTTTACCGACGTTATGATTTTTTGTACGGGAACTTCTAACCGACACGTAAAATCTCTGGCCTCAAACGTGGTGGAAGAAGCCAAAAAAGCTGGCCAAAGACCTTTGGGTATGGAAGGCGAAGATACCAGTGACTGGGTTTTGATTGACTTGGGAGATGTTGTGGTTCACGTAATGCAAAAGGAAGTTCGCGATTTTTACAAAGTAGAAGAACTTTGGGAAGTAAAACCGTTACGTCAAAACCTTGAAGATTAAACTCATTGCCCTTGGCAAAAACATGCCAGAATGGGTGCAGGCTGGATTTTTTGAATATACCAAACGCCTCAGTGCCTTTTGCCAGTTTCAACTGGTTGAAATTCCTTTAAGCAAGCGTCCCAAAAACGCAGATATTCCTCGGCTGATGCAAAAAGAAGCCGCTTTAGTGCTGGCAGCCATTCAGCCAAAAGACATTGTGGTAGCTTTGGAAGTTACTGGCAAAAATTTAAGTACTGAAAAATTATCAAAGCAACTGTTGCAATGGCAGCATACGGGGTTCGACATCTGCTTTTTGATTGGCGGTCCTGAAGGGATACATGAAAATGTTAAAAACCGCTCAGATATGCAGGTTTCGTTATCCAGCCTTACTTTGCCCCACCCAATGGTGCGTATCATTGTTGCTGAGCAGCTTTATCGAGCTTTTAGTATTTTAGCGGGACATCCTTATCACCGCTGATAATATTTTTGTCTTATGGTCGCGCTTGATGCTCTTGGGTATCTTCAATGTTCGCAGCACTTGAGGGACCAGCCGAGGCGCTTTCGTGATAATGTATACGAAATTGTCCCCCAGCACTGTAACCTGAGCAACGCATTTGGGCTACCTTTTTTTAACTTGCTGTTGAGTGTATTGGATAAAGTCAGCAGTTGTCATTTTATCTAATTGATGATCTTCTGGCTGTTGAATTGGCAAAGTTGCAAAGATAAGTCGCGTAATGTACGGAAGTTCGAAATGGTCCCCTAATAACATAACCTGAGACTCGAGATATAAATTAAAGTCTTCGATGCTGATTTTGTCTTCCTCTGTAGAATGAACTTGTTGAAATTTCTTATCAATATGTTCACCTACATCTTTCATCAACTGAGCTGTAAAATCATCTTGTTGGGCAACCATTTCAGAAAATTTATTAAAAATTTGTTTAGCAGTCCGTCCTCTAAATATCCATTTTTTAGACTTTGAAAAACCACTGCTTTTATCTTTGTATTTTCTTAACAACTCTACAAAAGTATCATTAAAAAATGAGGGCAAATTTTTTCTTGGAAAACCTTCTGCCATATTCAAAGCCATTGCAGAATTAAGCTTACCACTAATTGACTCACAAAAGCCCGAATCAAACGATTTATTAAACAATAAAAAATACTCCAAAAAGACCGTCATATTTCTTGTTATGGCTGTTTGTCGTCCAGGTAACTCAGAAGTTCTTGGGTGATGAGCATCCTCTAAAATAGATTCAAACATACTTTGAGTCAATTCAGTTAATCGATAATTTTTATTCTCTGAATATTGAGATAGATGGTTATGCCCGCACCACAAAATCAATTCAGCATAGGCCAGGCCACATCCTGGAAGAGCATCACTTTGATGAGCGTTAATATATTTATCAACAAAATTACGATATTGATTTTCAAAACACTGTCTAGTTTCAGGATTAGGTCGAATGGCAAATTGTTTCATTTTTTCAAAAATATTTTTTGCCAGAGTCATACTACCCAACATCAACAAAGGATTAAGGTTAGGTCTATCAAAATCAAAGATCTCTAATAAACTAATATGAGGATGTTTATTAAAAAGCTTTAACCCTCGGAAATTTTCTTTATGCTGCTCTACCCAATCCATGCCAAGTTTATTAAACAAAGCAACCATATGTTCAGAATTATCAGCAAATTTGAAAAGAAGTTCTGGGAAATGCCCACCATTACGTATGATATTTGCCAGTTCGGTAATATTTGCTGTTCTTACAAGTTGATTGACTTTGCTTTTAATAAAATCATTCAATTCAAGATTAGCAACTTCAGCCACAGTTAAATTACTATCTAAAAACATTTGTATAGTGGGAGTTAGTGCTATGCGTGTTCCCACAACCAGTTTTCTGGCTGCCAATTCATCCATTTCAGGCGCCTCAACCGCTGGATTGAGTATATTTTTGAAAATAGTGAATGCAGGTATGGCATATTCTGGTAGTGCATTAAGATCTAATGTACTGTCTAAGGCATCAAGAAAATCTCTATAAGCAGGCTTACTGGCTAATACAGTTAATGCAATATACAATTCATTAACTTTTTCAAGTGTCAAATCAGGATTTGCGATGCACTCATCTAGGTTTTCAGCGATAATAGCACTGGAAGCTGCGTTAAGTTCAGTGAGTTGAAACTCCAAAGATTCATCGTCTTCAAGGGTTTCAATGTTTTTATCCAATAACTGAGTTACAGCATTAATGACGTGAAATAAAGGATGATTTGGTTCGTATTCTTCACCATCTGTGATCTTATGATAAAGATTATCTAATAAATTCAGTAATGCATTTTTTCTCTCATCATCAAGAAAAAATGCCATTTTACGAAAATATTCACTCAGACTTTCTCTATAATCACCGGCTATCTGGCTGATAAACTCCCAAAAATTAGCTCCATGATGTAAACTTGCATGCAGCCAATCGCATAAAAGATCATAACGATGATTCCATGGTTGTGAGTTATCAACAATTTTTTGAACGGTGGTTTTTGTTGTTTCATCAAGAACGGTATCTTCATCAACATCAATTATATCTGTAGTTATCCCAAATTTTGCAAAGCTTTGATTAAAAATATTGACTTCCTCTGCCAGAGGTTGATCCTCTAAAAACGTGCTTAACTGTTGTTTGAGTTTTTGTTCTCGTAACTGATTAAGTCTTGGATTAATATGAGTTGTAAAAAATTGCTGAATGAATTCTCTGTTTGCTTTCAATAAGTCTTTCTTTTGCTTTTTAGAAAGTTTGGCTTGCTTTAAGTTATCGTCAAAAAAGTCTTTAAAATGCTCCCCAAAATACTCATCTATAAACTTAAGTAATTCACGGGTTTTATCTAAAAGTAAATCGATTGGTTTAGCTGCTTGAATATCGCCTCGCATATATCGATTATACTGCTGCAACAAGGCAAGTAGATGACCATACCTTAAGCTATCTTCATCACTTAAACCTGCAAGATATTTTAAATCGGACAGAAACTCTTTGAAATTTGAAATTTCAGAAGCCTCAGCCCAATTAAAATAACAAGGGTTAAATTCAAAATCCAGGTTACGAGAGGTTGCATCAATTGCTTGTGCCAATATTTGCTCTGACTCAGAGTTTAAATGTGCACGCACAAAATCTACTAACCTATCTGATAAAAAATTGGTAGATAGCAAAGATAAGCTGGAAGTAAGATTTCTAGAAAAACTTACATCAGTTTGATCTAATAGCGCGGTCAATAGTTCAACTTTTTCTCTTTGATTTCTTAATTTAGCGCGTTGTTTAGCTAATGTTATTAATGAAGTTTTATATAGCGCTAAGATTTTTGGATGATTTGTATCATCAAATCTAACAACCAGATTATCTTGCTCCTGATAGATTTGATAGGCATTACGATGCTCACTTTTAAATGCATCTTCAAAGTCATTTTGCTCTTGTCTAAATTCTTTAGCTTCAGCAATCGCTCTGGCCAATGCATTAAGTTTTTCGAAAGCTGTGTTAAACTCAACTCTATCGCCAACCAGTCCTCTGCGTAGCATATTGGTACAGGCTTTAAATCGCTCATCATGCTCAAGGGAAAATAAATCAACTTTCTCCATATCAATATCATTCAAATAATCGCTAAATATATTAAATAATTGAGCAATATTTTCTTGCTGACTACCAAAAAGCGCTTTGATTTCGTGATTGGGTGCTTGTGCTGCTTGAAAACTATTTAAAAGTTCAAAGTCTTCTCTTTCTACTTCCATCAAATCTTGAGGACTTTTAGAAAAATAATATTTCAATTTTGTTAGATTATATGAGTGCCTGTAGCTTTCATCCAAACTTTGATCACCTATTTTTTCAATTTTAACATTATTAACCAATAATTGATAAGCAGGATTAAACGTTTGTGGTTGATGAGTCGCAAATAAAGTTATAACTTTGTGTTTAAAAGTGTCTGAAGTAACAAATGTTTTTACGCTTCTACTGCCGCGACGATTGCCGATTTCAAACTCCTCGTTAATAAATTGTAAAAACTTTTCTACTGCCTGAATTTTTTCATCATTACTTACTTCAGGACCATTGCTAATGGATAATAATAGCTCAAGCTTGATGCATAAATAATCTTGCATAGCTTCTTCATCTGCCCACACAGATAATAAAATTTGTGTTGCAGGACTCCATTTTGGTTGTCCTTCAGCACCTACTTTTAACCTTTGATACATTTGTGAAGTATGCGTGATTGGATGTTCGATAAAAGTATTTCTTTGAACATAATCTATGGTGACAAGATTAATATAATTTTTAGCCATAGTAACTGAAGGATGCTCATAGCCATCTGCTGGGTTGAGACCGTGTAATTCTTCAACCCGCTTGTATCGAAGTTTTGCCAATTCCGAATCATTGGCAAAAGCAACAAAAATGGCTTCGAAACGTTCATCCCAATTTTGGTCTGCTAAAACATTATCAAAGCTTGCGCCAAGTTTTTCATAAACTTTATCTTCTAACTCATCTTGATTTTCTAGCGTTGCAAGCAATAATTTTCTGCAATCAATATCATCATGTGCTTCAATTGTAGGCAGAGAGTTATGACGCTCTTGCACAATAAGCGTTAACAATTCACCAACTTCTACAGTGGTATATTCCCCAATACACAACTCTCTTACTCGCTTAACACGAAAATCATCTAATTGAGCAGGTACAGCAAAGTACTGCATTAATTTATCTGCCGCTAAACTCCAAACAGGTGTTAGCTTATCAAAAATTAACTTTAGATTGGCACGGTTCTTATCAGAAAAATCCATCTGTCCATATTGTTCCAGAAATTGCATTACTATAATTCCAAGATCATCCCGGTTAGTAGCTGGATTTCGAGCAAAATGAAGTAATTCTGCGATTCTTCTTATGGCATATTTTTGCTTAATGTCTTCAGAAGCAAATATATCAACTAAGTATTGGATTTGTGGATGATATGGAAAGCCTTGCGGACCATGAGTGATTAATCCGTTATGTGTTCGAGTATCTTCATCCATCCAGCGACACCAGGCGTCTAAATCACAATATTCAGAAAACATATTCGTCAATAAGTTTTGTAAATTAGAATTTCGAAAATTGTTTTCTCTACTGATCCTTAAAACCTCCTGCTGGAAAACCGTATAAGTTAAGTTATCAAATTCGTAAGCATTTCTTAAGGCCGTAACTGATTTTTCAGTATTGTCATAACGTGCAAAAGTTGCAAACATAAACTCTCGAATTCTTTTCAATGCATATAAATTTTTAGTATCATCGTTAGTAAATTCATCTAAGAAATTTTTGATATCGTAGTTATAGGCGACGTAATTAATGGTGTCTGGCTGAGTATCAATATCAATGTAATTTCTTAAAGCTTCATTTAAACTAATTTGTGCAGTAGGATTTGTTTGGACTCTTTCATCCCGTAGAAAAGCTTTATCTGTTTCTGATATAATATCATTAAAGTTTAAAAGATCAGTGTTATGGATAAAACCATCAATTAACCTTCCTGTATTAGTATACCCAGAACCTACAGGAAAAAGTTTATCGAGACGTTTAACCAAATAATCTTTAACGTGATCTTCGGTTCCCAGCATGCAAATAATTTGGTAATAATGAGGGTTTTCGCCATTATAGTCATTGATAAAATTTGTAATTCTCTCTCTTACATTTGACATCAACTGTGAATGTGTAGCTAATATTCTTCTATGCCTATCCAATTGTCTTAAATTATCCTCACTGACTCTAAGGTTTGGAGACTGGGAAATTTCATTGATATAATCAATTACAAAATCGTAGGATTCATTAACCGCCCTGTCGGCCACAAGATTTTCTAAAGACGTGTGAGCACTTATTAATTCACTATATAATTCTATTTTCTCAATAACATTGATATCATCATGTTGTGCTTGAGGGTTAAGAATTAAACTTCTTAAGTGTTGTCGATAAAATTTCGTAAACAAAAATTCAACAGCATTTCGTGCATCAGGTGCATGTTTTTCTAATCTTTCAGCAGGTACGATAGCACCAATCAATTTTATTTGTTGCTCATCTAATGGTTCCTTTATTTCACGATATATTATCTGTCGCAACAACTCCCAAGCCATTACCTTTCCTGCTTGAGTTATGGCTCCATCTAGAAACCAGCTTGAAGAATCATATATATCATTATCACTGCTCAGTTTCCCTAGTTCATATTTATAAGCAATGGATAGATACCGCTTTAAATTATTCATCACACTTGCATCATCATGATCATTCATACCATTGACGAATACCGTGGTCCAAAAATCTCCATAAGGACCAAGTGCTGCGTTAAAACGGTGTTGAATAAGCGTTTTAAGGCTTTTAGGCTTAGCTTCCAAGTCACTATGTAACTGTTGAAAAAGCCGAATGATAGGTGGCTCTACATCATCAGTTCTTTTTATTCGCTGAATATATGATTTTAAAAATTCAATATTGTTATCCCTATCATTTTCTTCAAAAATAGCTTTCTTTATTTTATTTAGATCATTAATTGTCAGGATATTTTGATCTCTATACTTGTCAGAAAATACCAGTTCTGGCAAATTCCTTGCTTCTCTAAAATCTCTATAGGAATCCAAAAATGCATCAAATGCAGCTCGATTATCCAATAATCTGTCTAACACATCAGAATATAAATTAGTGGTAGTTTTAGAGACTAAAACATCTTTAAATTCCATATTAAAATTGCGCTGAAAAGTTTCAGCCTCTTTTGAATCTACTACAAAATTAAATGATTCTACGTTATCAGAAGGCTTCCCATGATAATCTATTAATGCCTGCACTAACTCTATTTTATGCAAATGCTGATTTTTTTTGGCGCGACCAAATCCCAAAAAATTGCTTGGGATATTTGCCTGCAATTTTTTCAAATAAATATTTAAAAAAGCCTCGGCATTTGGATCTAATGGCCTTGCGGAAAACCATTGCTTAAATATCTCGTTTAAATCAATTTCTTGTGTAGTATGATTTTCCATTGAAAATTTTAGATTCTGTTTACTGAAAGCTTTAAGCAACTCCTCAACAAAATCAGTATCAGCCAAAATTCGCGTAGCAGGATTCGGCGTATAAGCTTTTTGAAGCCTTTGTAGTTGCTGAATCAAGCCTTCAATTTTTTCATTTTTTTCCTTAGCCTCATCACTAAAAGTAAAACGATTTTTCTTTGATTTAAGTATCTCAATAACATTAGTTAGCTTATTTTGTAATACCGTGAAATTTGCCTCCTGAAAAACTGCAGAATTTTTAATCTCTGTCCTTAATGCATTTTTATTAAGTTGCAAAAGTTCTGTAATAATTACTGCGGTCGGTGAGTCATCACCATCAAGAACCTCTTGCAAAAGATCCGTATGACTTTGGCCTAAGGCTAACAATGGATGAATATTTTGATGTTCCAAAGACATCTCCAATTCATCAAGATAAGCTTCATAAGCGCTCTTTCTACCGGCAACTCTGCTAAACCATGATTTTTCCTTAAGAGCACGCTCACGTTCAGTTGTGATGAAATACTGTAATTTACCGTAATGATTTACATCTGTTGTGGCAACATGAAAATCACCATTTTCTTGAATATAAGCATAAAAGTCATCGAGCATTTGTGCGGATAACTCTTTTTCATTATGGGTATATTTAATAATTCTTTGATACATGCTCTCCGCAATGGCTTGTTTCATTCGCTTTAATTCAAAGCTGTTTCGCTCAACTTTAGGCATTTCCTGTTTTTTAAATGCTTTTGAAGAACTCCAGATTCGATTAACGAATGCCGGTATAAAGCCCACAGCAGCTCGAGATAATACTGAAGGTCCATGATTTTTGACAAAAGTCTCATGGTATCCATATACAGCTTCCATATTAGGCAAATCGATAAAAGCAAATTTGCTTAATCTTGCGTTACTGACATTTTGAAAAACGTTATTGGGATGCCCGATTACTTTATAGTAAGGTATAGCATAAGGATCATGGTAAGGACTATCTTCAGTTTGGAGCAAAGCATTGGTATTTTGTATTTCGGGTGTATAATACTCACCTGCTTCAATAGCTTTCAAAATGCTTTCTCGTCTTTTTGCAAGTGCCTGTTTTTTTCCTGATATTCTTACACTTTCTGGCAACGCCTCTTGAACAACGGTTTTTATCGCCGACAACCGAGCATCTGAGTCCCGTATTTGTTCACGGATTTGAGCACCGTGGCGTTCCTCATTTTCTAAAACTTCACGTGCCGCTTCATCGTCGCAAGCTTCTGTCATTAAATGTAGCTGCTTGTGCGCCTCCTTAAGAACAGATACACCAGCTTTCATGGCAATTGCATGTGCCTTGCGATCGCCACTAAGACCTTTATTGTCACCTTCGGGATTGTAGTAGTAAAGCTCTGCCAATCTGGCTGTATCAACCTCTTCCTCTACTCCTAAAACCACTTGCGGATTTGAAATAGCAACCTTGTTTCCCATAAAATGCCCCCAAAGAATTAGTCTTAATCTGAAAATAACATAGCCAAGCTTAAGACTTCCTTAAGGATTCCGAAGTAGACTCTTCCAAAAATACGGTAGCAAAAGATTATTTCATTCCCATAATTTCTCAAAGTGGATTTTCCTTGCACAATATCGCATAATGCGAGCTAATTATTTAAAAAACTGAATTTGTCACCTCCATGGCCAAGCTCACTTTGAAAAATCATCAACGGGAATTGCGTTTTTTTCACAAACGTATGTTGAGTGTCGTTGCTATTTTGTCAATTTTGGTCATATGCCTTGTGGGACGGTTGATTTATCTTCAGGTAGTGGAGCGAAATTTATACACAACTTTATCAAAGAAAAATCAATTTACTCTGATTCCCATCGCCCCCAAGCGTGGATTAATTTATGACCGTAATGGGCAAATTTTGGCCGAAAATGTGCCTGTTTTCAGTCTCGATGTGATTCCAAGCAAAGTAAAACATTTAAAACAAACCATTCAAGCCCTGCAGCAGTATGTCAGCCTTACACCGGAGGACATTAAAGATTTTTATCGTGAACTACACCAAAAACGCCCTTTTGAACCGGTGCCCTTAAAAGTTAAGCTCACACCAGAGGAAGTGGCAAAGTTTTCTGTCAATCGTTGGGAATTTCCTGGAGTGCAGGTGAATGCCCGTTTGATTCGCAATTACCCCATGGGCAAAGCTTTGGCGCATGTGACAGGTTATATGGGTCGAATAACAACTCAAGAACTCGCTGAAGTCAACTGTGCCAACTACAGTGCTACAAACTATATTGGTAAGGTAGGGATTGAAAAGTATTACGAAAAAACTCTGCATGGTAAGGTTGGTTATCAGCAGGTTGAGATTGACGCCAGTGGCCGTATTGTCAGGATCATAAAAAAAGTACCGCCAGTTTCTGGCGATAACTTATACCTTACTATTGATGCCGGACTTGAAAAAGTCGCTGAAAAAGCCTTTGCAGGCCAGTCTGGTGCTGCCGTTGCTATTCAACCTGCTACCGGAGAAGTATTGGCTCTAGTAAGTAACCCAAGTTATAACCCAAATTTATTTGTCGATGGTATCACTGAAAAAAAATATGATAAATTGCAAAATGCACCTTTAAGACCTTTATTTAACCGTGCCATCCGGGGTTTATATGCGCCCGGCTCTACTATTAAACCCTTTTATGGACTTGAAGGATTAGCCAATCACATTATTACCCCTCAATATTCCATTTATGACCCTGGTTATTTTAAGTATGGTGGACATATTTACTGGAACTGGCTACATTCGGGTTTCGGCTGGGTTAACCTTGAAAAGGCTCTTATCGTTTCAGATGATACCTACTTTTATAATCTTGCGGTCAACATGGGAATTCAACGCATGGATGCCCTTTTGAGTGATTTTGGGTTTGGCCAAAATACCAATATCGAAATGGGTGAAGAGTTGCCAGGCCTGATACCAACCCCTAAATGGAAGAAAAAACATTTGGGCCGGCAATGGTACACTGGTGATACTATCAATATGGGGATTGGTCAGGGGTATTTATTAGTCACGCCTCTACAAATGGGAGAAGCGGTTGCAACTTTGTCTGAGCGTGGCAAACGTTTTCAACCACATCTGCTTTTAAAGATGCAAGCCCCGGGCGATGTGGATATTTCTCAAACCCCCACGCCCTTAAAGCCAGTTTATATGCCTAAAAAAGATTGGCGTTTTATCATTCATGCCATGCAACAGGTGATTCAGGCAAAAGATGGTACCGGTTGGCGTTTTGGTCGCGATACGCCTTACACCGTTGCAGCTAAAACCGGTACGGCTCAGGTTTATACGGTGCATGCTGGTGGCCAATATCATGAAAATAATCTACCGAAAAAATTAAGGGATAATTCCCTTTTCATCGCCTTTGCCCCCATCAAACATCCTAAAATTGCACTGGCCATTGTGGTAGAACATGCAGAAAATGCCCCTGTGATTGCCCGTAAAATGATGGATTATTTTCTGTTAAACGAACCCAAATTAAAAAAAGAACACAAACTTGGTAGTGTTGTCTCATGAAATTTCAAATTAACCTGACCAAATTACCCTGGAATAAACCACAATCCTCCTATCGTTATTCCATTTGGAATCGTTTTCATCTGGATCCCATTTTATTTTTGGGTACCATCGCATTTATGGTAGTGGGACTTTTAATCTTATACAGTGCCAGTAATGAAAGCATGCATGTGGTAGAAAAACAGGGGGTGCGTTTTTTAGTAGCCTTTTTGGGTATGTTTATTCTGGCTCAAATTCCGCCAAATAAATATCGTATTTGGGCGCCATGGTTTTTTGGTTTAAGTGTTGTATTGTTGGCAATTGTGTTGGTAGCTGGGCAGGTAGATATGGGTGCCAGACGCTGGTTGAACCTGGAAATTTTCAGATTTCAACCTTCAGAGCTAATGAAAATTGCTATGCCCATGATGTTAGCCTGGTATTTTGCAGATAAGCCCTTACCGCCTACCTACCGAGTACTGGCGATAGCGGCTATTTTGATGCTTATTCCTGTATTGCTGATTGCTAAACAGCCAGATTTGGGAACCGCCATCTTAATTTTGCTTTCAGGCTGTTGCGTCATTTTACTGGCCGGCATCAGTTGGCGGATGATTGCCGGCTTGTTTGCCATGGCGCTTGCCGCCATGCCAGTGCTTTGGCATTTTATGCATGCATACCAAAAACAACGGGTGTTAACCTTTTTAAACCCTCAACGGGATCCACTGGGTGCCGGTTATCATATTATTCAATCTAAAATTGCCATTGGCTCAGGCGGTATCTTTGGTGAAGGCTGGCTCCATGGAACTCAATCTCATTTACAGTTTTTACCAGAACACGCCACTGATTTTATTTTTGCAGTGTTTAGCGAAGAGTTTGGGCTTGTGGGTACTGTAGCACTGCTGGGATTATATTTATTTATGGTGGGTCGCTGTCTGATGATTGCTAAACAGGCGCAGGATACCTTCACCCGACTTTTGGCTGGCTCTTTGGGGTTAACCTTTTTTTTCTCGATATTTATCAATATTGGGATGGTCACCGGCATTTTACCTGTAGTGGGATTACCGCTACCTTTGATTAGCTACGGTGGCACCGCCATTGTAACAGTCTTAGCGTCTTTTGGTGTCATCATGTCCATCCATTCACATAGAAACCTGGTACAGCGCTAAACTCTCTCATTTGTATTCAGCCGAAGATATGAGATAATCAGGTAATTTTGTCACCTATGGATTTTACTGCAATGAAATACTCTGTCAAAACGACTTTTCTACTGATCATCGCTTTAGTTTTAACACTCACCGGAATAAGTTACGCTAACAATCTGACGAAACAACCCGAAGTACAAAAATTCATTCAAAGGGTTTCAAAACGCTATGGATACTCACAAAGCTATGTTAGAAATATTTTGAACAATGCCCATTTTAATTCAGATGTGATAACTAAAATGGAGCATCCATACGAAGCTAAACCCTGGTATGAGTATCAAAAACTGTTTGTGACAGAAAATAGAGTTAATGAAGGGATTGAATATTGGAGTCGCTCAAATAAACTCGTATCCTGGGAAGAAAAAGAATATCAGGTGCCCGGTAATATTATCCTTGCGATTATTGGGGTAGAAAGTAAATATGGTCGTCAGATGGGGCATTTTAATGTGTTAGATACCTTAAGCACCCTGGCATTTCGCTACCCTGAGCGGGCGCGTTTTTTTCAATACCAGTTAGGCGCTTATATTGCCCTTTGTAAAACCTTTAAAGTCAGCCCTTATACCACTCGTGGATCATATGCTGGTGCCATGGGACAATGTCAATTTATGCCTTCTAGTTATCTTCATTACGGGGTGGATTTTCATGGCAAAGGCTCTCCAAATCTTTTTAATGATAAAGCGGATGTCATCTTCAGTGTAGGTAATTATTTGCGACAAAATGGCTGGGAGTTGGATGAACCTGTTGCTACTCCTGCGAGTTTAACTGGAACCCAGTATCGAAAAATTTTAAAACATGACAGTCGTCGTCCACAAAAACCTACGTTGTCTTTAGCACAACTGGCTCGCCTTGGGGTAAAACCGTCTCATGGTTTTTACAATTCTCATTTAAAAGCCAATCTTATAAAACTTCAGGGGAAAAATGGGCCTCAGTACTGGCTGGCATTTCATAATTTTTATGTGATTACCACCTACAATGCCAGTGACTTATACGCTATGGCAGTTTATCAGCTTTCCTTAAAGCTAAAAAATGCATGGAATGCGAAGCAAAATAGCTGATGATATCCATGTCACAGTCCTTAAAGCATCTTAGCGCAATTTTGCTGCTATTGAGCGTCACTGCCTGCAGTGGCGTATTCAATGTACCCGATGGCGCCCCAAGCACCAAAGTAAACTTTGCCAAAGTGCCCAATGCCACTCCTAAACCTTTACCCAAAAGCGTCTATGGTAACCCCAAAAGCTATGAAGTGAATGGCGTTACTTACCATGTTAAAAATAATGCCATTGGCTTTACTGAGCGAGGCATCGCTTCGTGGTATGGCACCAAGTTTCATGGGCATCTTACTTCAACCCGTGAACCTTACAACATGTTCAAAATGACTGCAGCTATGCGCACGGTACCGATTCCCTGTTTTGTTGAAGTAACAAATTTAAAAAATAATCGGCGCGTTATTGTGAAAGTGAATGATCGCGGCCCTTTTGCGGATAATCGTATTATTGATTTATCTTATGTGGCTGCCGGTAAACTTGATATGTTAAAAAAAGGCACAGCTTTAGTAGAAATAAAAGTTTTAAACCCAAACCACTGGACAAAGGCCAAAGAACAGCGAGTTTTACAGGGCAAACCTATTTTAAGAAATCCGGGTCATCCCATGCTGTATATACAGGTAGGCGCATTTGCTGATAAAACCAATGCTCAACGCGAATTAACAAAACTGCATCGCAGTGTTTTACAAAAAAGCCGAATTGAAAGGGTGAATGTTAAACACAAAACTCTATACCGCGTTCAAATCGGACCGTTAAAAAATGTCACCATCAGTGACATTGTTACCAAAAGGTTATTACAGTTAGGCTATAAACATTCTATGGCTTTGATCGAGTGAAATGTATCCTTGATTTTTTAAGTGCCTGTGGTACATTAGCTTTGTCGAAAATTAACACAATGGGAATGCTTCCACCATGAACTCTAAACTGCTTAAACGGCTTTTAACCCTGACATTTTCAACCTTTTTTGCAGGTTCTGTTGCCTTTGCTGCTAACGGAATCAATACGGTACAGGCCACTAACCCTTCACAAAACAATACGCCTTTGAATTCGCCTTTGGCTGCACCACCAGCAAACACAGTGATTATTCCTCCGCCACCTGCCATGAGCGCCAAAAGCTATGTATTGATGGACTACAATACAGGACAAATTCTTTCTCAAAAGAATATGCACGCTAAACGAGCGCCAGCGAGTTTAACAAAGCTTATGACGCTTTATATTGTATTTAGTGGCATTGATACCGGACAAATTTCTTTGAATGATAAAGTTCAAATCAGTAAAAAAGCCTGGAAAACTGGCGGTTCTCGCATGTTTATTAATGCGGGTTCTTTTGTGCCGGTTAAAGACTTAATTACGGGTGTAATCGTAGACTCAGGTAATGATGCTACCGTTGCGCTGGCTCAATACATTGCAGGCTCAACCAAAGCTTTTGTGCCTTTAATGAATCAGGAAGCTAAAGCCCTTGGCATGACCAATACCCATTATTCAGATGTGGATGGCCTACCCATAGCCGATCATTACTCAACCGCTTACGATTTAGCTCTGCTAACTCGTGCTATTATTCATAACTTTCCAAATCTCTATCATTTTTTCAAAATTAAAACCTTCCGCTGGGATCATATTACTCAAAACAACCGTAACTGGCTGCTTTTTAGAGATCCTACAGTAGATGGTTTGAAAACTGGGCATACTGAAGAAGCCGGTTACTGCCTGATTTCTTCAGCGATACGTAATAATATGCGCCTGATTTCTGTTGTCATGGGCGCTCCTACTGAAGTTGGACGAGTAACAGACAGCGAACGACTGCTAAATTATGGCTATCGATTTTACACTTCTTATAAAATATATGAGGCAGATAAAACCGTTACTCAAACCAGAGTGTGGGGTGGTGCAAATGCCAAGGTAGCTTTGGGCTTGAGCAATGAGCTATATCTTGTAATACCAAAAGGTGAATATAACAACCTTAAAATTAATGTACAGTTGAACCAGAAATTAAAAGCGCCTGTGCAAAAAGGCCAAACCCTGGGTACTATAAGTGTATCCTTAAAGGGCAAATTATTAGCACAACGTCCGCTAATCGCTCTAAACAGTGATGCTGAAGGCGGTCTGTGGACTCGTTTTAGTGATTATATCGCTTTTCATTTACATAACTGGTTTGGCAGTAGTAATAAACAACAAAACGCGTAAATATTAAAAGGCAGTAGCATGACGGATGACACAAAGTCACAACTTGAGTTTCCTTGTGAATTTCCCATTAAAGTAATGGGTAGAAAACATGAACAGTTTGAAGTTGAAATATTGGCTATTTTTAACAAACATGTGCCGGATATCAAAGAAAATGCCTTTGTCATTCGCAACAGTAAAGCCGGTAACTATACTGCCATCACCGCGACCATTGAAGCCGTCAGTCAGGATCAATTGGATAATATCTATCGGGAACTATCCGCGCATCCCTTAGTTATCATGGCTTTATGATCCCACTGGTTATCAAAAAACTAGGCTTATGCACTTATAGTGAAGTTTTTGCAGCCATGCAAAGCTTTACTAAAACCCAAGATCCACATAGAACCGATGAATTGTGGCTAACAGAACACCCTGCCGTGTTCACCCTTGGACAACAGGGCGAGCGAGGCCACATTCTGAATGCCCATGATATTCCGGTGGTTCAATCTGATCGTGGTGGACATGTGACCTACCACGGTCCAGGCCAACTGGTTGCCTATCCATTGTTAAACTTAAAAAAACTCAATCTTGGTGTTCGACAATTTGTCACCCTGATGGAAAATATTATCATTGACAGTTTAAAAACCCTCAATATTAACGCCAACAGCAGAAAAGATGCTCCTGGTGTGTATGTAGAAAATAAAAAAATCGCCTCTATCGGTCTGAGAGTCCGCAGGGGCTGTTGTTATCATGGTATTGCATTGAATGTGAATATGGATTTAACCCCCTTTAGCTATATCAATCCTTGTGGTATGGCAGGATTACAAATGGTGTGCGTCAATGATTATGTGCCTGATGCAGAACTTTTGTTGGTTCAGAAAATTTTTGTAGATAAATTTTGTCAGCACTTAGGGTTTAGTTTATCGACACAGGTATAATAAGTTGCCAAGACTGTTGTTCTTACAAAACACTGACTTATCAACATCTGAAAAGCTCACGATACCGAATTTTTGGTATATTTTGTCATGCTCAAGGTATAAAATGTTCTCATTATTCGTAATGATTCAGATGCTTATACAACGTAAGCTTTTCAAAAAAATATGGACACCTCATTTTTCAAACCTTTAATTGATTTTCTACATTTGCACCCCCAATGGGGATATTTTTTTGCTTTCTTTTTTTCCTTTTTGGAGGGTTTGGCTCTGGTTGGGTTATTAATACCAGGGACACTGGTGATGACAGCCGCGGGTATTTTAGCCGGTTCAGGCATATTACCGGTTTCTTATGTGATTTTAGCCTCGGCCATCGGCGCTTTTTTGGGTGATTATTTAAGCTATGGCTTAGGGTTTTATTTTGAAAAGGATTTAAAAAATATTTGGCCTTTTAAAAATTACCCAAAACTTTTATCAAAAGGCAGTCAGTTTTTTTTTCGCCATGGCGGCAAAAGTATTTTTATCGGTCGCTTTGTAGGTCCTATGCGACCGGTAGTTCCTTTAATTGCCGGCTCTTTAAAAATGTCGCATGTGCGGTTTGTGGCCGTGGACAGTGTGGCATCTTTACTCTGGCCACCGGCTTATATGCTGCCTGGCTTTATTATTGGTGCTGCCAGCCTTGCCTTGCCTGCTGATGCATCGACTCGGATTATCATTGATTTAGGTATTTTACTGTTTATCATCTGCCTGCTTTACTGGTTATTTAAACTGACCATTGGCAAACTGATTGTAATAATTGATAATGGTGTTTTTCGTTTTTGGCAATTTCTAAAAAAACATCCTCGCTGCACTTTTTTATATAATCTAATAAAAAATACCCATATTCCAGATGACCATTCACAACTGGCTTTAGCCTTACTGACACTCTTCGCAGGTTTTTGCTTTTTAATTGTGCTTATCAATATTTTAACCCATAGTGGTTTGTATAGTATCAATGCGCCGTTACACCATTTTTTCTGGAGCGCTCATAGCCTGAGGGCAGAAAAACTCATGTTGCTGATAACTTATATTGGGCACCCTAACTCTCTGATTGGGTTATGGTTAATACTTACAGGTTACTTTTGTATTCGAAAAAACTGGTATGCAGCGATTCATCTTGTCATACTGGGAATACTTGCCATTGGTGCCGTGGAGTTTTTTAAGCTTCTGGTTCATTCGCCCAGACCTGAAGGCATTGAAAAAGTACCCTCCGGTTTTTCTTTTCCCAGTGGTCATGCCACTTTATCAACAGCATTTTTTTCCTATTTTGCCTTTATTATCGCAAGAGATAGAGAAAAATACGTAGGGTACTTTGCCTATAGCTTTGCTATTACTCTGATAATCCTAATCAGCTTCTCAAGGTTATACCTGGGCGCGCACTGGCCCACGGATGTGATTGGTGGGATACTCTTAGGTGCCTGCATAAGCTCTGCCGTAGCTTTATCCTATGGCCGTATACATAAACAAATACCCAACCTCAAAAGCTTTTTGAGTGTATTTTTAATTGCCATGGGACTACTTTGGTTTCATACTTATCACCGTTATTTTCATGAAGACATTAAAAATTTTACCCCTGAACGCACCCAAAAAAGCTTACCCTTTGAAAAGTGGTGGCAACAGGGCTTACATGCTCAACCCGTTTACCGTAAAGACAGATTAGGCAAAGATATTCAAACTCTCAATATTGAATGGCTGGCAACACCTCAGTCCATTGAGAATCAACTGACACAACTTGGCTGGAAAACAAAATCAAAGTCCGTGCTGTTACATACCATTCATTATTTTGGTGAAAAAGATCGAAGTAAAGTACTGCCATTATTCGCTGAATTATACGAAGGCGAAAAACCTAAGCTGGTATTAACAAAACTCATTGCTAAACATGAGTTGCTGGTTTTAAGGCTCTGGGACGCCCATGCGGTTATTATTAAAAGAGATAAGACCAAAAGATTGCTTGTGGGTACCATATCCTATCGTCACACCCATAAAGTGCCTTTTTTTCATTCTGATACTAAAGGTAAAAAACAGTTGCCTCATCCCGCGGATATTTTGAAAACAATGTTAACAAACCATTTTTCTCACCAAAACTGGAAGACTTTAAACTATACTCAAATTAAAAAGCTGCCAACTCTAGCGGATAATGGCTGGAATGGCCTCATTTTTTTAATTAAATCACAGTAATTATGCATCATTCCAAATTTCAGATTTATTCAGCTTTAAAAATCATTTTGCCCTTAGTCACATTGCTTATAGTGGCACTCATTCTTGTAGGTTTTTATCTCAATAATTTATTTAAAACCCAACCGACTGTCGCAGAAGAAAGCTGGCCGGTGGCGTATCAGGCTATTCAAAAAGGCGCTCACTCACCTGTGGTTACGCTGTTTGGTAAAGTGGAATCTTTTCAGGCCACCAAAATTGAAGCTGCCATCACTGCGGATGTGAACAAAGTTCTGGTAAAAGAAGGATCTGAGGTTAAAACTGGGCAGTTGTTAATTCAATTAGATGATCGCGAAGCCAAAATTACATTGAAAGAAAATCAGGCACAGATTGATCAAATAAAAGCAGAAATAGCACAGGAAAAGATAAAATACCGCGCTGATAAACAGTCTGTGTTGCAGCAACAATCCCGAGTGGCATTACAAAAAAAAGAAGTTGCCCGACTGGATAAACTGTTTCGGCAAAAGCACAGTTCTGAATCTTTATTAGACCAGGCACGATCTTTGTTGAATGAACAGGAACTAAGACTTACAGAAAACAAATTAAAGGTAGAAAATTACGATAATGTCATTCAACAAAAACGCTCTCAATTGCTAAGAGCTGATGCGAATCTCGATGCGGCAAAACTGGATCTGGAACGCACTCGTATTTACGCGCCCTATGATGGCAGAGTCACCCGTTTAAATATTGCGGTAGGTAATCGTGTGCAACCTTCTGAAGTTTTGCTTGAGCTGTTTCCCAATGAAAACATTGAAGTCAGAGCCCAAATACCTTCTATTCATTTAGGCGCTATCCAGCAGGCACTTAAAAATAAAATTCCTTTAATGGCTAAGGCTCGTTTAGATGATGAAACCTATACTTTCTCACTGGCTAGAATTGCAGCTAATATCGCAGCAGGACAGGCAGGTTTGGATGCTATTTTTGTATTAGAAGAAAAAAATAAATTCATTGCTCAAAACCGGATTATTACTTTATATCTTAAATTACCCAAATTTCAAAATAGTATTGTGATACCAGAAACAGCTTTATACGAAGGCGATACTGTTTATCTGATTCAAGGTAACCGCCTTAAATCCGTAAAAGTCAAAGTTGCCGGTTTGTTTTTTGATAAAGATAACCGCCCTTTTAGACTCATTGTCTCCCAACAGATTCCAGATAATGCTAAATTACTGACAACCCATCTGCTAAACGCAAGAGATGGTTTAAAAGTTACACTAAAATAAAATTTCATGACAGAACATCCATCCAAGATCATTAACACCTTTGCCAAACATCCCGTTGCTGCCAACCTTTTGATGTTAGTGATGATTTTGCTGGGGGTATTTGCTTTATACAACTTAAACACACAGTTTTTGCCAAATTTTGATTTGAAGCTGATTCAAGTCACCGTGGTATGGCCTGGTGCTAATTCTGAAAACATTGAAAGTGCCATTACCACGCCTTTAGAACAAGAATTAAGACGGGTGGATTATTTAAAAAAAATCACCTCTACTTCTCGACAAAACCAATCCGTTATCACTTTAGAGTTCGAACAGCAAACTGATATGGGTACAGCTTTGAATCAAGTCCGCGAGCTTGTCAGTCAAGTACGAAATTTACCAGAAGAATCAGAGCAACCTGTGATTACCCGTGTAGAGCAATTTGAACCCATTGCAAAAATTGCGCTTACGGGGGGAAAGAACCTTAACAACCTTATTCCGCTGGCGCATCGAGTTGAACAGGAATTATTAGCAGACGGGGTTGCCAAAGTCTTATTTGCTGGTTTGCCAGAACAGCAAATTAGTATTGAAATACCTTCTAAAAATCTGACGTTACTGGGTTTGACACTGCCACAATTAGGCGCCCAAATTCAACAACAAAGTCAGGATATTCCCGTTGGCAATGTGGGCAAAGCTGAACTGAGTAAACAATTACAGACTTTAGAAGAAAAAACCACTGTGGAAGGATTTTTAAATTTGCCTTTATTGAGTGCGGATCGCGCTCAAAAAGTGTTACTTCGAGATATCGCCCAAGTATACTATGAAAATCAAGATAACGAAGTCACTGCATTTTATGATGGTAAACCTGCGATTATTCTTACTCTTTTGCGAACCAAAAATTTTAGCGCGTTGGATTCTGCCAAAATTTTACAAAACTGGCTCAAAAACCAAAGGCCTAAGCTGGGTAATCAAGTAACCGTGCATGTATACGATGCTCGCTGGATCTTAATCAAAGAACGGATTTCTTTGTTAGTAAAAAATGGCTTGGGCGGACTGCTTTTAATTGTTGCTATTTTATTTTTATTCTTAAATTTGCGCATCGCTTTTTGGGTCATCGTTGGAATACCCACTTCATTTCTGGCAGCCCTCGGTGTTTTATATTTTTTAGGTGGCAGCATTAATATGGTCAGCCTGTTTGCGCTTATCATGGCACTGGGTATTATTGTAGATGATACTATCGTTGTCAGTGAAGAAACTTTAACACAAATCGATAAAGGTAAAGAAATTCTCGCTGCAGTAAATACTGGCGCAAAAAAAATGCTGGCACCAATTTTAAGCTCATCTCTCACCACTTTATGTGCTTTTTTACCCTTACTTTTAGTGGGTGGAGTTATTGGAACGATTTTATTTGATATACCTGTCATTATTATTTGTGTGATTATTGCATCGTTGATTGAATGCTTTTTAGTATTGCCCGGCCATTTGTATCACAGCCTTAAGAAAATAACACATAAAAAACCTTCTAATTTTAGACTCAAGTTTGACAATGGTTTTAATCGCTTTAAAAATAATTACTTTAAACGCTCGGTAATTTTAGCCCTGCGCTTTCGTGGTTTTACCGTTACCTTAGGATTTGGATTATTTATCCTTGCGATTGCCATCATTAAATTTGGTCTGTTAAACTTTAATTTTTTTCCAAGTCCGGAAGGCACTTTAATTTATGCTAATGTGCAATTTTATGCCGGCACACCGGCGGCAAAAGTTGAAAGCTTTTTAAAAGCTGCAAGTATCGCGGCATTTAATACTGCCAAAGACTTAAACCCAAAAGACCAGTCTGTTTTATCCTCTGTGGTACGATATCAAAACCGAACAATTGCGGCTCGAAATACAGAGGCTGATTATGGTGATCAATTCGGTGCTTTAGAACTTGAATTAACTTCACCAGATGCACGAGAAATATCCAATACAGAATTTATTAATGCCTGGAAAAAGAATATCAAAATGGTGCCAGGCATTGAAAATTTTTCAGTTACCACCCCCAAAGCTGGTCCTCCGGGATTAGATATTGAAATTCAGTTGCAAGGAAGAAATATTGCCAACCTCAAAGCTGCTGGCTTGAAACTGATGGAAAAACTTAATGCAACCGCTGGTGTTTATAACCTCACAGATAACGTACCCTACGGGCAAACCCAGCTGATATATACTTTAAAGCCTGAAGCTGTAGCCTTGGGCATTTCTCTTGAAAATATCAGTCAGCAACTGCGGGCAGCTTATAATGGCGTGTTAATTCAAATCCATAATACTCAATATAATGAAGTAGAAGTCAGATTAAGTTTACCTAAAGCTGAAAAAAGCAGCTTTGCCAGTTTGGAATATTTTCCTATCATTACCGAAAATGGCGTTATCACACCGCTTGGAAATCTGGTTGATATCAAATATGAAAAAGGTTTCGATATTATCCGCCATACTGCTACGCAAACCACATTAAAAGTGTCGGCAGAAGTTAACCCTTCTGTCAATAATGCCAATAAAATTTTGACGAATTTAAGTGAAAAGTTTTTACCAGAACTTTCAAAAAAATATCATTTGCGGTATCAATTTGAAGGCCGGCAGGAAGAACAAAATGAAACCTTTACCGATATGATCGCCGGTCTAATTTTAGGCCTTGTATTAATTTATATTATTCTTGCATGGTTTTTTGAGTCTTATTTGTGGCCTGTAGTTGTGATGCTGGCGATTCCTTTAGGACTGACTGGCGCTATTTTTGGGCATTTAATTATGGGATTAAATCTGACTTTGTTATCTTTGTTTGGTTTTTTTGGATTATCCGGAATTGTGGTGAATGATTCGATAATTTTGTTAAACACTTATAAGAAAATCTCTCACACTGTGAAGGACGACAAAAAGGCCATTGTGCTTGCAACCACCATGCGACTTCGTGCGGTTATTTTAACTTCTGTCACCACCATCGCAGGTTTACTACCTTTGTTATTTGAACGATCATTACAGGCTCAATTTTTAATTCCTATGGCAGCTTCCATCAGTTTTGGGCTGGCTTATGCTACTTTGTTAATTTTATATGTTGTTCCATCACTGATGTCTTTTTTAACAGACTTTCAAAATAGATAGAACTTAAACTGCATTTCTCAACATAAATTCTTTTGGATAAGGGTTTAGGTAAGTTTGGTTCAACAGATATTCATTGGGATACTTATCAAAATAATGTCGCAACAAAGTCATGGGAACAATCAATGGCACCAGCTCCAAACGATACTCTTCAATCACATCAACCAGGGCTTGTTTTTCTGCTTTTGAAAGTGATTTTTTTAAATATCCCAAGGTATGATACAAGACATTGCTATGGTTTTTGGTGCTGGCGACTTTTTTTAAACTTACCATTAATTCGGTTATATAAATTTTAGCAAATGATTTAAGGGTAATATTTTTTAGATCGGCCATTTTACGACCCAGACGCTTGTAAGCTGCCACATTGTGAGACATTAAAGTTAATTTGATATTAGCATGAAAGCTCACAAGACTTTTTTTAGTTAAACCTGCATTTTCCAGTTCCTGCCATCTTCTATAAATAAACAGGCGCTCAATAAAATTTTCTCTTAATCTTGGATCGTTTAACCGTCCTTCTTCTTCTGTAGGTAATGCAGTAAATCGCTGCAACAAAGCTGCTGCAAAAACCCCCTGACCTGGCTGACTTGGTTTGCCATCAGCTTGATACACTTTAACCCGTTCCATGCCACAACTGGGGGATTTACTTTTTAAAATAAAGGCACTTACAGGTGGTAATGTTTCGACTTTGTCTTTGCTGTATTGCTTTAATAATTTTGTGTAATTTTTTGTAGGATCTTTTACTTCCACTACTTGTGGATCCTCTGAATTTCCCACAAGCCGAATGGGTGGCCTGGGAATACCTAACCCCACTTCTGCCTCTGGGCATACTGGGTAATAGTCCACATATTTTGCTAAAGTGCCGGTAATTAACTTATCTTTTTTATGTCCGCCATCAAACCGCACTTTTTCACCTAATAAACAGGCACTCACACCTATTAAAATTTTATCTGGTAAATTCATTGCCTGATTTTCTTTTTAATGTTCTTTTATAAAATTTTAACATAGTCAGAACTAACGCAAAACTTCGATTTACAGCCAAAATCAATGTAGGTTGGGCTGATTAAGCCCAACAGCCGTGGCAACTCATTAAGGCCGCAATTGAGTGAATACCCTGTTGGGCTTCCTTCGTCAGCCCAACCTACATTGATTAACTTCGATTTTAATACGAAATTTTTCTTAAGCCCTAATAGTTTGATTTCAAGGTACTTCTTTACTGAATCTAAACATAACTCTAGCCGTTTATTTGGATTGGTGCAGAAAATTAGTCGAATCAACTGTCTTGGCTATTGAAGTAATATTCTTTGACAAAGAAGCTATACTATAAGTAGCAATGAAAATTATTCTTATTCAATAATGCTTCAATAAGAAGGAGGATAACCATGAAATATTTAAATTGCATCGCCATGATTTTAATGATCATAGGTTCAATTAACTGGGGATTAATCGGTTTGTTTAACTTTAATCTGGTTGCCGTAATTTTTGGTACCATTCCAATTCTAGTGCATATTATTTATATCATTGTTGGTTTGGCAGGGATTTGGGGCATCTATATGTGTGTTACCAAATGTTCGAAGTAAAAGATTGTTAGACTTTCTTGTCGGCAAACTTAACACAGTGAGTTTCTTTAACAAAAAACGCTGTGATAAATCCCAAAATAGAACATACAGGTAATACAATTAAAGCAGCGCGATAATCTGATGCTAAGTATAGTGGCACACCTTGGGACATAGTACCTCCCCAATGGTGTACTAATAACCAACCGATAAGCGGCTGAAAGCTGGCACCGATAATGACAGATGCCATATTGGCAAGTGACATGGACGTGCCTGCGGTGTGATGTGGGTTGATTTCTGAAGCCACTGCATATGAAATGCTAACGCCTGAATTGGTAAACCCGTATAAAAATAAAAGTACATATACCCAAACAAAGCTGATTTTAGTGTAAATAATCACCGTCAGCAAAATAACGCCCATCGTGGCAGAAAGATACATAAAACTTTTTCGATTTGAAAAAAAATCTGAAAGATACCCTGCTACAGGTCCTCCTGCACCCCAACCAATGAAAATCATACTAATAGCTGTAGCCGCTGTGGTGACATCCACTCCATAAGCACTCTTTAAATAGGAAACACCCCAAAGCTCTGCAAAAGCCGCGGTAGGTGCATAAACAAACCCTGCGTAAAGTGCATTAATCCAGCTCTGTGGATTTCTTACGACAATTTTTAAGGTATCGGATAACTTAAACTTTTTACTGCCCACCATTCTTCGGGGATGGGTGGCCGATGGCGGTGCATCCCGAACAATTAAACCAATGGCTATAGCAAGTAATATAAAAATTACGCCGATTAAAATCATGGTATCTTGCCAACCCAGATGCGTCACCAAAACTGCCATGGGGCCTTCTCCAGTAGCCGCACCTAACATACCAATAGCCTGAGTGAGTCCAGCCATTAGACCAAAACGACGGGCAGGAAACCAAATAGAAGCTAATTTCAAAGACCCTACAAATGCGAAAGCTGCACCAAACCCCATCATTAATCGAGCAAAATCAGCCACATAAATATTGGGGGCATGAGCAAAAATAAAAGCTCCAAAGGCGCAAATTAAAGCGGTAATGGTCAACAGTCGATGTGGACCATATTTATCCATCATCATGCCCACCGGCAACTGCATTGAAATATAAGCGTAATAGAAAAAAGCGGAAAGTCCGCCAAGGGCAAACGCATTCACTGAAAAAGCCTGCATCAGCTCATTAGCCATTACGCTGGGCGCCACTCTGGCATAATACTCAGCAAAAAAGAATGCAGCCCCAAGACCCCAGATTAACCATGCAGAGGGTCTGATGTTTTTTCTTTTCATTTATGACAATACCGCTTAGGAAATACTTTGAGAAATTTAAATTACCATAAATGCCTGATTAGATCAAAGTATGCTTGCTTTAATGAAAACTTTAGGGTTTTATCATATGCTTTGGCATCATGTATCTAGAGATGGATAAGAAGCATAGATTGCTTCCTCAGTTCCTCCAGGCTTTCCCGTTTCTCTGCTTTTAAAATCATTGAAATCTTTTTCAGTTAGCTCTGCTAGTTTGTCACAATTATTTTTAAAATCTCTAAATTTTGTTCCACCTATATAGTATTCCTCTGGTTTTCCACCATGATAAAAAGAATTAAATACCCTGTCTGCATCAGTGGGTAGTGGTGCTTCTAAATCCTTTCCATCAAGAAGCATCGATCTTTGCCCCTGAATGGTATACCTTAAAATCGCATTTGCAGCAGACATTTGTGAAATCTCAAACATTCGCTTCACAATATATGTCTCTATATTCAGGCCGTAAGTTGCCTCAAACTGCCCAGACTTTGCCCCAAATTTAGCAGGTAACTTAATTCCCAGTGTTTCACTCCAGCTTATCAGGGTACTGAATGTGTCGCTGGCATTAATGCAATAAGCTCCCAAGGCACCAATAAGCAAAGAAATTAAATTACCAAGCTGAAGTTTGTCTTTAACTACCCCTGCCGCTCCCATGATGGATAATAAGTTTGCCAACACAGAAATTATAAATGTGCTGAAAGAATACCAGGCAGGTAACGCACTGCCATCGATACGAACAATTTTACCATCAACCTTTTTAGGCGCTAAAATCCGAGTATTCAAGGTTGCATCGCATACTTTACTCAATACACCGCTGACAGCAGAACCCAATAGTAACTGCTTACAAACCGATGCCAAAATCGCTGTGGCACCTCTACAAGAGACTAAAGCATCATAAAGTGCTGTATATTTACCCAGGGTAATATCAATACCAAAATGTTTAAAAATACTGATGATGGTTGGTATTGCAGAATCAGCAGCCACATAGGCAGACCATACATAAGGTGAAACCACTAAATGGGCAATGCCAGAACAAAGCCTTTTTTGTAAAATAGGTCTTTTTCGAAGGTACATTTGTCCTTGAGAAAGTGCCTTAAGCTCATCGTCATTCAGTTGTTTATCTTCATCTAATACTGCATTCAAATATTTTAATAATTCATGCCTCACAAACTGAGCTGAGGTCTCTGTTTTAGCTTCTACTTTAACAAGGTTCGTCAGACCGCGCATAGCCTGAGCTGTTTGAGTTACAAAAACTGTGGCCAGGGTCACCGCTCTAAGCCAGGTTGACCAGGTTTTGGTACTATCCAGGGTTAAATCAATGGCAGTTAATGGGGTTACCAGACTTAAAATTACAACCAGTGTAAATAGATTTTTTTGATCTTTGGTTCTTTTAACTTCTTTACGGCCTTTAATAAAATCTTCAAACATGGTATCAACCTTTGTTAAAGACTCAAGCGATACCCCCAAATTTGCCACATAATTAATAATGGCAGCTGCTTCTTTAAATTGTTCAGTAGCTTTAGGTTTAAGTTTAAAAATATCTTCACCAAATTCTTTGGCAAAATCACCGGCAAAAGCATAATTATAATAAGTAGCAAATCCACCCATCACAAGGTAAATTGAAGAACGAATGGTTTTGGCTTTTGAGGTATTGGCATTGTCCTGTACTAAGTTTTTAAATGTATCTAATTTCATAAGATTTGAATCTAATAACGGCCGAGCTTCTCCTTTTTGCTCTTTAAAAAAACAACAACCTCTTTTTTTACGATTTCTAAGACCATATTCTTGGATAGAACCAGATTCCAACATAATCACACCTATACAACATAACTAAATAGTAGTTGAATTTATCATAATTTGTACAAACTTTGAGTTTTCGAAAAATAACTTTTCTTTAACTATACTTAAAATAAATTAACCGCAGAGATTTCAAATGTATCGTTCAAATCTAACCCCTTCTTCAAAAAAACCAGCAGCAAAGAGTTCACCCGTACTGGATGTTCCTGTAACCATTGCAACTACCGGCGGTGCCACAGCGGGATTAGCCACGGGGACTGCCATTGGTCTTTCAACCACTGCATTTGTTGGCCCTTTTTCTTTACTTATTACCCCTGCCACTATGGCGGCAGGATTAGGTATTGGATTGGCTGCAGGTGGCAGTGCAGGTGCTTTGTATCGCTGGTTTAAAAATCGTGCAGAAAAAAAGCTGGCGCTCAAAGATCTGGAAGATGAAACCCAGGCTTTAAAATTAGACGTCTTTTTAAATGAAGTGTCTACTTATGTCAGCGCCATAGAGGCGGCTGCTGTTTTTATTTTTCAACAACAAAATGATTTTGATGATATGACCGATATAGAACCTGAATCGATTATTTCTGAAAAGACATTTATGCAAATGAGTGGTTGGACTGACGCTGAAAAAAAACTGCAGCACTTAATTTTCAAAACCATGTATGCAAAAGAAAAAGGGGAGCGTCTACAGATCTTAAAACTGAGTGAGACTTTTAAAACTCTTTTAAGTGATATTATGAATGAAAAGGCACTCAACTACTTAAATGCAGAAGAATCTATGACAGGTAAGCGTATGCATACCTTATCTGAATTGGTAGCACTGGATCCCATTGAACAGATTCAGGAATTAACCTTATATAAAACCCCTGATTATATCGCCCGTCTTACCAATGAATATATTCAAAATAAACCTGAACCGGATAAAACACTGGTTGAAACTAAAGAAGCCGTAACTTTAATGAATCGTGTAGTAGAACTGGAAGATAGCATCAGTAAATTACATCACGAACGCAATGAAAATTTTAATATATTAAATGATGTAGTCATTAAAATTCGAGGAATGCAAAGCAATTTACTGGATTCGCAAAAAAGCCTGAAACTGCTCAGTAAAAATCTTGGTATTCTCGCAAAAACTCAAACGCAGCATATTGAAGAAGCAGAAAAACACATGACGCATTCAGAAGAATTTATTAAAGAAACTGGTAAAGTCAGGGAACAAAAATCAGAAGATCTTAAAGTTTTACAAAAAACCTTAAGTACCCTTGAAAAAACCATTGAAGATCAAAGTCATTCTATTTCTCAAAAAAGAGATGAGCTTGAAGAAACACAGGAGAAAATAAAAGGCTTTGGCCTGTTTAAGTAATTTTACATTCTTAACTAATACTTTTATGCCACAAGGCCTTGGCCACTTTGAAGTGTTATTTTTTGGCCATGTAATGTGCAGCCAAGTATTTCGGTGGGATTTGGAAGAATGAAAATTTCATTTGAAGCTTGTACATATACGTTAAATGGCTGATTAACACCATAGCTAATACTTGTGAACACAAGAAATAAACATATGGTATAAATTGCTTTCATAGTCCACTTCCCTATCAATTAAATTATATATCCGTATAGTTTGTGATGGGAAAAAATTAAAATATGAACTTATTCACAATTTATATCCGGAATACAACTATACCCTATAAATCTTGCTTTGCTGTTGCGTTTTGGTAGATAAAAATCAAAAACACTAACGCCATAAATTTGACGGTGATGATAGCTACGGCCGTTTGATGCACCAAACATCACTTTTTGGCCAGTTTTTGTCTCACCTAAATAAAGCATAACATGTGTTACAGGTGGATCTCTTTTTACAGAATATGTACCATTCCAAAATAATAAATCACCAGGTTTTAAAAATTTATATTCAAAAGAATTTGCCTTGAAGCTGTTAACTGCATAAAACTGTCCTTTTAACCAAACCCAACGATATAAAGTATTTGCTTGCCTGGGTACTTTCTTTAATCCAAGGCTCTTTAAAAGATACTGGATGGTACCTGAACAATCCATGCCTCCTTTCGCAGGATTGGCTGAACCATATTGGTAAACCAGATTTAACTTAGCAAGATTTAGTGCTTTTTCTATAAGCCGTTTTGTTGCAGGACTATTTTCATTAAATTTTTTTAATTCTGAGGTGGACAAAGTAACAGTTAGGGGGATTTGTGCAATCACGCTATTTGAGTTAGCAAAAGCGTTAAATGAGAAAACCATCAAAGCCCAAGATAGAAACATTAATAAGTTTCTGGTAGGATTAAAAATTTTTCTTGACAAGCTCTTTCTCAATAGTATGTGTAAAGCAATCATTATATAAAAAGAAATTCATATAAATTAAGGACTACTGTGCGTTGTGTTGTTAGATTCTACAGGATGTTGTGCTTTAGCTGGGGAGTGTTTAACATAGTCAACTACAAAATAACTCACAAGACCAACGAATATAATCAAAATGATTAGAAAAAAAATTTTACTCTGCTTAGAAGCGGAACCTTTTGATGGATGCGTCATATATTCACTTTGTCCCTTAGTGTTTTGAATAATATTAGCATATCTTCAGATATACTGACAGTAACAGATGAAGTTAATTAAAAAGTATTGATATGGCAATATCTGTTTAACTTTTAGCAAAACATAAATAAACCACATTCAGAAAGATTGGCCCCAAAAATAATCCGATAATGCCAAAAACCTCAAGTCCTGCCAAAATACCCACCAAAGAAATCGCAAAATTTAATTGCGCTTTTTCAGATAATAATTTGGGTTGAATGATATTATCTGTTATAAAATTAATTAAGAACCCCACAATTAAAATAACGATAGCGCTGGCTAAATAATGGTTCATTAATAAAATTAAAGCAAAGAGAATGTAAAAGACAGGTAATAAAAAAGGAATAAGTGCCAATAGTCCTGTAATAAACGCCAAAGAAACAAAGTTTTCAAATCCCAAAATAAAATATGTTGTGCCCATAGCGATAAAAGCGATAACGCTGGTTAGTAACATATTTAAGAAAATTGCCTGAATGTTATTGGCAATATGCGCAGATAAATCTTTGTTATTGGGTAAATCTTTAAGTATTTTCTGATGAGCATATTCCAGCAGTTGGTCGCCATGAAGTAACATTTGAAACATTAAGACGATAGTTACAAAAATCTTAATTACAAAATTAATAAATGTCAACCCAGTTGCTTGAATGGCTGGAAGCACATTTTTGGCTGTGTCTACATTTAAAATATTTGAAATGTTTTTTTGAATATTTAATTTTTGAAAAGACTGATTTAAGTGAGAACCCACTACTGGAATTTTATCCAAAAACTGTTGTATGGTTTTTATTAATTCGTTTAAAGACTGCTGATTATTAAAAAATTCTAAGAGGTTATTTAAACCAAAGCTAATAAAAATCAAAAGAGGAATTAAAATAATTAAAGTAAAACCGGATACAACCAATAGTGCCGCACTTGAATGATTGATTTTCTTGCTCATATAGTGATAAGCAGGAAAAAGTAAAGTTGAAAACAATACCGCCCATATAATACTAAAAATAAAAGGGTAGATTACATATAAAAGCCCAATAATTAATAGAGCTGATAAAAGCCAGCGTTTTGCTTCAGTTGTTTTCAAAACATTCCCAGTCAGAAGAATTTAAAAACTCCAAACAATATTGTGCTTGGAGTTTTAGATTTTAAAAAAGGTTAAGGTTTATTGTTCGCTGCTATTTTGGGTCTGATCAGCATTATTATCCTGGCTCTGATTAGCATCGGCTTTTTCAGAAGATACCTTAATATCGGACTCAACGGATTTTACACCCGCCACTGCTTTAACCGATTTTAATATATTTTCTTTTTGAGCATCACTATCTACATCGCCTTTGAGGTAAACTACCCCATTTTTAGTCTCAACACTCACAGGCCAAACCTGTACATTTTTACCCATTACTTTATCTTTTAACAATTGGCCTTTGATTTTAGCTGTAATATAGGTATCTTTCATAGGTTGCTGGCTGTCTTTAACTTTTAACATTTCCGCTTCTACGTTTTTGACACCTTCAACAGAATCTGCCAGCATAACCGCCTGTTCGTATTGCATATCGGTATCTACCATTCCAGATAATTGCACAGTACCGGCCACAGTTTTAACCTCAATATTTAATGCACTCAATAAATCACTTTTGGCGTATTTTGCTTTAACTGTGCCTGTGATCATGGTGTCGCTGACTACTTTTTTAGCTTTTTGAACGGCAGTATTAATAGGATTTGAATCATTTTTAGTCATTGCGTTACCTGACTCTGCAAAGATGGTACTGACACTTAAACTTGCCACCATCAATGCTGCTGCTGGTAATATCACTTTTTTCATTTGATTTTTATTCTTGTTATTAGTCTGCATAGATTTCTCCAGTTTTTAAATGTTTATATTATAAAGTATTTTAGTTTAATTTTTAGTTCACAAGCTTCACCGTATAAAGTTTAAGATAAGTAGAACGATAAAAACAATTATAAAACCAATGAATAGAATTTTTGCAATACCAGCCGCTGTGCCTGCAATACCTCCGAAACCAAAGACAGCAGCGATGATTGCAATAATAAAAAATAAAATTGCCCATTTTAATAACATTACTTTCTCCCTTTTAAAGTTTATTATTATTCACTTGGAATACACCCATTAATTTTGTGTAAACTTATTTATTGTAACATAGTACTTAAAAATACAATTTGCAAATAAAAAATTAAATTTGTACTCAATAGTTAATATATTAGGACTTATGAAAAACTTCGATTTACAAGCAAAATCAATGTAGGTTGGGCTGCCGTAGGAAGCCCAACAGGTGTGATAACTCAATAAGGCCGTAATTAAATGAATAACTGTTGGGCTTCCTACGTCAGCCCAACCTACATTGATATGTTTCAATTTTGAAGTTTTGCGTATGTCCTATATATTCTTAAACAATATAGTTTTATCAACCAAAATAGTTTGCTAATTTTGAATGTTTTATAAAAATCCGTTACAATTATAAAATCTTAAATAAAAAGCATACTACTATGTCTAAAAAATCAATTTTAAACAATATAGATGAAATCAAAGCCAGCGCCAGAAAAAATCTTGCCAAAGGTGCACTTACAGAAAATTATCATTTAGATGTAAAAGAAATTACTGATTTACTTAATAATGCGCTTGCTACTGAAATTGTTTGTTTTTTGCGTTACAAAAAACATTATTATAAAGCCTCTGATTTAGGCGCAAGCGTTGCTGCTGCAGAGTTTCTGGAGCATGCTAATCAAGAAGCCGGGCACGCTGATAGTTTAGCCAAAAGAATTCAACAGCTAGGGGGAGAACCTGATTTAAACCCAGCTACTTTAACTGAGCGTTCTCATGCTGATTATGTTGACTGTGATACGATTGAAAAAATGATCGAAGAAAATTTAGTTGCAGAACGCATCGCCATTGACTCATACAGACAAATTGTTGAGCATATCGGCAATCAAGACCCCACTACTCGAAGTTTATTAGAAAGCATCTTAGCTGTGGAAGAAGAGCATGCAGATGACTTGCTGGAAGTAGCTGCGGAATATCGTGTTAAATTTTGATTGAGTATGGTTGGGTTTGATCTTTTTTCCCAACCTTTTATTTTAAATTAGCAATTACAGGAAAATGGTCCGAATCTCCCCAATGTACAATCTGTAAATTGATTAGGTGGATTTTTTTGTTGTAAAATATTCTATCAAATTGATCATGGAAATTTAAAAAGCCAATATCCCATTCCCAGGTATGCAAAAGATTTTGACTAACTTCGATAGCATCTTTAAATCCCCGAGCTTTTAACCATTTTATTGCATACCCGGTTTTACCTTCATTGAAATCGCCAGCAATAATGGTTGGTAAAGTTAATTTCAAATGCTTAAAAATAATTTGCATTTCCTTTCTTCTTTTGCCACCAGTGGTAAATAGCGCATGAGCAAAAATCCCTGGGTTTCCTTCTGCCACCAATGATGGACTTAGGTGAAGATTAACCATCTGAATAGGTTTTCCTCGAAACTTAAATGCAATAATCCAAAAAGGATGCCACCCCACCCCTGTTTCACCGTAATAAACAGTTTTAAAGGGTATTTTTGATAAAACAGCCAATCCGCCAGCATGAGGAAAGTGTTTGAATACGATATATTTATAACGCTTTGCTAAACTGCTTCGTATCTTTTTTTCCCAATCAGAGGTGGTTTCCTGTAATAAAATGACATCAGCATAACTTTTTTTAATGGCTTCAAGTGTTTTCTCAGGAAACTGAATGGTTTTATAACCTTCCCCCCAATTAACATTGTAAGTCATCACTCTAATCTCATTATTAGCATGTGGTTGCAGATGATAATTATATCGTTTCCAATCTGAGCAGGCATATAATATAAGCAGGCAACAAAAAACTGCAATAATTTTTATGATTTTCATGAAGTTATGAATCAATGCTTTGCTAAAATATACCTAAAACAGCTTGTGTTGTCTATTCAAATGCTCATAGAATAATTTGATGAATCCATGATTAACTCACTGGGATTCAATTGGTGTTTAATGAGACGAACTGATTCTGTTTTAAAAAATAATCCTTTGGCTGATTTTGTTTCACCATAATCAAAGTCTTTAATCTTACTATTGTATTGACGAATTAGATCATTGATCTTATCAATACATTCTCGATGAACAGGATGTCTGGGTAAATAACCATCTTTAATTTCCTTCAAAAGTTGTTCTCTAACAGTTCGAATTTTATTTCCTAACGCAATAACCAGATCTGGTTTTTCATTATTTTCAATATTATCCAGCAATTCTCGAAGTTCATCATATTTGCTGGGATTATAGTTAGATATATCAAAATAGCTAATACAATCTAATGATGAGAATTTTCTTGAAGTTTTTGAAGTATGATTTAATAAATCACAGTTAAACTGGCTGATTCTTTCATTAAGTTTTTGTGAGTCTTCCGAGATACTTTCTGTACTATCAGCCATATAAGCATCTGCAATTTTTTTCATAACTTTGAACAACCCTTGTCTACGTCTGCTAAAACCTGGCGCGCCTATGAAAAAAGAGTGGCTAGGCTTAGAGTGAAATTTTTCTAAATAATCAGTTGCACTTTCGTCTGCCATTTTCGCAATTTCAGGATTAGTGCTTTCATTCATAATTGGGACTAATATTTTCCATCTTCTGGCAGCAAGATAATCATAATAAGCTTCAACCGGTTGATTAGGAGAAAGTTTATCAATTTGAAATTTAAAGTTATTCATATTTTTATTCATTGCTTCTGAATAAAAGTCTGATGGTTTTTTAAAATAACTATTTAAAGTTTTTAAGGCTTCAACTTGATTATTCTCAACTAGAAACTCAATCACCCTGCTTTGCATATCTTCAATAATTTTATGCATGTCTCCGAAAACGCCTTTTTTATCACCATAGATAATCTCTCTAATACTACTTGTTTCAGAACGCACAGCATTTCTTTTTAACTGAAGATCTAAAGCAAAGAACATATTCACCAATTTTACAGGCTTTAAAAAATCTCCATTTCTAATATAGGTTTCAACAGTTTTTTTTAAGCTTTGCTGAATATCTTTTTTATGTTTTTTCTTATAACTGTCAATCAAATTTAATAATTCTTGGGTAAGAGACACATCACTAGCTAACATATAAAACCTCACAACTTATACAACTTATACAACTTATATCCATTATATAATGATTAGGATGCATCATTAATCCTCTTAAGCTTTGAGCTTTACAAACCTGAGGTTATGAATGATAATAATATTTTTTATTAACAAGTTTTTTATGACTTATCCCAGTCCATTTCGACGTATACTGGCTTTCATTTATGATAGCTTTATTATTCTAGCGGTTTTAATGATTGCAACCTATGCTTTGCTGCCTTTCACCCATGGTCACGCGATTAAAGCAGGCAATGATTTTTATCGGTTATATTTAGTTTTGATAATGTTTTTGTATTTTGGGGGCTTTTGGTTTTGGCGTGGGCAAACTGTGGGTATGTTGGCCTGGAAAATAAAGCTTGTAGGCTCTGATAACCAATCTTTAAAATTTCGGCAGGTGCTGTTACGGTTTTGCTTAGGTTTAATACTTTCAATTGTAGGGTTACTACTTTGTTTTTTTAATCGAAAAAAACAGGCTCTTTATGATGTTTTAACAAATACTGTCATCACTTATTCAAACATCAATACTCAACGCTGACGCAATCGATACCCAAAAGCTTTCGCAATTGTTTTAATAATAAATCTGTCGGTTCAACCCACCACTTTTGATTTAAGTGCATTTTGGCTCTAGCCTGCTGGTTTTGATATTCAATCGCGATGGGACATTGTCCATGGGCATGAGGCTCTAACACTTGTTGAATTTGCTCGATTAATTTTGCATTGATTTGATTATCCAACTTCAAGCAAATACTTTTAGCATAAATTACTCTGGCTTGCTCCATACTTAATATTCTTTTAGCACTGACTTTATGCATATTGCTTTTGGTATCAAAGCTGATTTCGGCTTCCATAATAATGATATTATCTTTTACCAACTGGTCTCGCTCAGGTTCCAATACATCGGAGAAAACCGCAGCTTCAAGCAGTCCATCTCGATCACTTAACGTTAAAAATGCCATGCGATCACCGCGTTTGGTAAATAAAATTCGCACAGCACTGATAAGTCCGGCAATGGTAACAGTTCTGGCTTCAGTAAAGTTGATTTCGTTAATACTGCCTGAAACAAAATGCTGGATTTCTTCCTGAAATACATCTAAAGGATGACCTGAAAAATACAGCCCCAGACTTTCTTTTTCTCCCTGCAAGCGTCTTTCATCACTCCAGGCAGGTACTTTTTGATATTCATGTTTCGGCTGATGGGCTTCATTGACATTGCCAAATAAATCCACCTGACCACTTTGTTTATCTTCGGATTTTTTCAAAGCATATTTTAAGGCACTGTCCACAGAAGCAAACAGCCAAGAGCGTTCGATATTAAACTCATCCATGGCGCCCGATGAAATCAAAGCTTCTAAAACCCGTCTGTTTAGTTTTCGATTATCTACTCTGGCGCAAAGATCAAATAGATCTTTATAAGCTCCTTTCGTATTTCGCTCTTGAATGATAACTTCCAAGGCAGCTTCGCCGGCACCTTTGATAGCACCAAGACCATAAATAATGGTATTTTCATCAGTGATGGTAAATTCATACTGACTTTGATTAACACAAGGCGCTTTGATTGTAAGTCCCATGCGGTAACATTCTTCAATGAAAATAACAATTTTATCAGTGTGATCCATCTCGGATGTTAGCACAGCAGCCATAAATGCCGCAGGATAATGCTGTTTTAACCAGGCAGTCTGATAAGAAACCAAAGCGTAGGCTGCGGAATGAGATTTATTAAAACCGTAGCCGGCAAATTTTTCCATTAAGTCAAAAATACTGTTAGCAACTTCAGAGTCAATACCTCTTTTTTTAGAACCTTCTAAAAAAAGAATTCTTTGCTTTGCCATTTCTTCAGGCTTTTTCTTACCCATGGCACGACGCAGCATATCCGCGCCTCCCAGGGTATAACCTGCTAAAACCTGCGCAATTTGCATCACCTGTTCCTGATACAAAATCACACCATAAGTAGGTTTTAACACTGGTTCTAAATCAGGATGAGGATATTCAATCTCTGCCCTGCCGTGTTTTCTGTCGATAAAATCATCTACCATCCCTGACTGCAAAGGACCTGGGCGAAACAAGGCCACCAGGGCGATAATATCTTCAAAACAATCCGGTTGCAGACGTTTAATTAAATCCTTCATACCTCTTGATTCCAACTGAAATACGCCTGTGGTTTGATAGGATTTTAACAGTTCAAAGGTTTGCGGATCATTTACGCCAATGGTATTGATATCAATGGGCGTTTCATTCTTTTTATTTTTTATGGCATTAATAGTATGTAAAGCCCCGTTAATAATCGTTAGGGTTCTTAAGCCTAAAAAGTCAAATTTAACCAGTCCAGCGGCTTCCACGTCATCCTTATCAAATTGAGTCACGATTTGAGTACTGCCAGGTTCACAATAAAGTGCAGCAAAATCCGTTAGATCAGAAGGTGAAATTACAACGCCGCCCGCATGCTTGCCGGCATTTCTTGCAACGCCTTCGAGTTTTTTGGCTAAATCCAGCAAATTCCGAACTTCTTCTTCCTCTTCATATCGGGTTCTAAGCTGGGCTTCCTGTTTCATGGCTTTATCTAAAGTCATACCTACTTCAAAAGGAATCAGTTTGGCGATTTTATCCACAAAGCCGTAGGGAAATCCCATCACTCGTCCCACATCACGAACCACAGCTTTTGCGGCCATGGTACCAAAGGTTATGATCTGGGAGACGGCATTGCTGCCATAAGTGTTAGCAACGTATTCAATTACCCGATCCCGGCCTTCCATACAAAAGTCAATATCAAAATCCGGCATGGAAATTCTTTCTGGATTTAAAAAGCGCTCAAACAGTAAGTCATACTCCAAAGGATCTAAATCCGTAATGTTTAAAGCATAGGCAACCAGCGAGCCCGCGCCTGAACCACGCCCAGGTCCCACAGGTATATCATGGTTTTTTGCCCACTGAATAAAATCTGCCACAATTAAAAAGTAGCCAGGAAACCCCATGGAATTAATCACATCTAACTCAATTGCAAGACGTTCATCGTAAGGTTGACGTAAGGTGTGAAAGTCATTGGCTGTTACATCAAAAAGCTGTTTTAGCCTTTGTTCAAGTCCTGCTTTAGAGGCAGTTTTCAGATAATCTTCAATGGATGCGCCATCAGGCGTAGGAAAATCGGGTAAAAATACCTGACCTAATTTTAGTTTTACATTACAGCGTTTAGCAATTTGCACAGTATTTTCAATAGCCGAGGGAATATCAGCAAACAATTCTTGCATCTGTTCAGCACTTTTCAAATACTGTTCAGGCGTATAGTTTTTAGGTCTATCCTGATTATCCAAGGTGTAACCTTCACGAATACAAACACGGGCTTCATGGGCAGCAAAATCACCCTTTTTTAAAAAACGCACATTATTGGTAGCCACTACAGGTTGCTGAAATTTGTGTGCCAGAGGTAATACTTTGTCAAGATAAGCAGCTTCAAAGAAATGTCCTGTACGGGTGATTTCAAGATAAAATCGGTCGTTAAAAATACTTTGCCAATGCTCCAAGGCAGACTCTGCTGCTTTAATATTGCCTTTCAAAAGCGCCTGACCAATATCTCCATCAATACCACCGCTTAGCATAATAAGTCCATCACAAAAGTCATTGAGCCATTCGGTGGCAACCAAAGGTACGCCACTTTTCTGTCCATCAGTATATGCTTTGGAAATTAATCGAGTGAGATTTGCATAACCTGTATCATTCATACATAAAAATACTGCTTTAAAGGTATTTTTAGCTTCTTTGCCAATATTTAGCTCTGCTCCAAAAATGGGTTTTATTCCAGCGGCGGTTGCCGCTTTATAAAATTTAATCGCTGCAAAAAAATTACAGTAATCTGTAAGTGCAACACTTTGCATGTGTGCTTTTTTACATTTTGCCATCAATGGCTTGATTCTGACCAAGCCATCAATTAACGAAAATTCTGAATGCAGATGTAAATGAACAAAGGTTGCTTGCATGGTTGACTAATTTCTAAGGGGTTTACCCGTTTTTAATGTATGCGCAATTCTTTGCTGAGTGTTGGGTTGCAGCAAAAACTCAACAAATATGTCTCGTTCCAGTTTCAAAAGATATTCTTCATCCACGGGTGTGCCTTCATCTACTTCGCCACCACAAAATACTTCGGCAATTTTTTCACAAAGGTATTGATCATATTCTGAAATAAACTGACCAGCCTGATAGTTTGCCAGTAAAGCTTTAATGGCACCCAACCCTGCTTTACCGGATACTGCAAATGTGGTTTTAATCGGTGCGCGGTAACCGGATTCATACATTGCAACAATCTGCTGTTTTGCTACATATAAAATTTCATCCGGGTTCATAACTGTAACATCAGTGCTTTTTAAAAAGCCTTTGCCGAATGCATCCATAGCACTTGAGGATACCGCTGCTGTGGCAATGGTTTTAAAACCTTCGGTTACTTTTGTCAGGTTTTGCTGTTTTTGATGACAAACACTGGCTCGCAAGGCAAACTCTTTAGTGCCACCCCCTGCTGGCAATAATCCAACCCCGATTTCTACCAATCCCATATAAGTTTCGAAAGCAGCCACAATCTTATCGCAATGCATGGACAACTCACAGCCACCACCAAGAACACGGCCTTTAAGGGCAGCTATAGTAGGTTTTTGGCAATAACGCAATTTGAGAGAGGCTTTTTGGAAGTTTTCAATTATCTTTGCTGCTGCCTGTGGACCTTTTTGCTGCACCACTTCTACCAGCATTTTTAAGTTAGCCCCAAAACTAAAATCGTTGCCATGGCGTGGCCATATAATCATCCCTTTGTATTTTTTTTCCACCAAATCCACAGCCTGCATGATGCCAGATAAGACTAAATCATCAATGGTATTGCCCTTGGTTTTGAAGCTGGCAATGGCAATGTCATCACCCTGGTGCCAGAATCTGAAACTGTCATTTTCAAAAATAGTTTGCCCTTCATCGAAATGTTCTTCTAACATTGGCTCAAAAAATAACTGTCTTTTGTATACGGGTAAATCAGAGCGTTGTTTGTAACTGTTTGACTCTGGCGCGTAGGCACCTTCAGGTTGATACACTTTCTTAATATTATGTACCCAGTTTGGCAAACTGACATCCGCCAGGGTAAGCTTTGCATCAATGGCTTTATCTAATTGCGCTTTTATGCTCTGCCAACCTGCACTTTGCCAGGTTTCAAAAACCCCCTGCTTCCAACCAAATCCTAAGCGAAGCGCCAAATCAGCATCTCTAACCGTATCTGCAATACTTTGCAGATGATAAGCACTATAGTGAAATACATCTTGAAAACAGGCCCATAGAAATTTTGCCTGAGGGTGTTCTGAATGTTGTAAGGCTGCAAATTTTTCTTTCGGATTTTTAATCTTTAATATTTGGTTTACTTCCTCTGCTACTGAATGTGCTTGTGCACGGTAGTTTTGTTGCGTCAGATCCCATACTAAAATGTCTTTACCCTGTTTTTTATAAATACCTGCACCGGATTTTTGTCCCAAGGCACCCTGATTTATTAACTCTAAGAACCATTGAGGCATCTTGTAATAAGAATGCCAGGGATCATCTGGCAAATATTCATCCATTGTCGCCACAACATGGGCAAACGTATCCAAACCCACCACATCCGCAGTTCTAAAAGTGGCACTTTTAGGTCGACCAATCAATGGGCCGGTTAAACCATCCACCACTTCAAAGGGAATATCAAACCTTTTTGCATGATGCATTATTGCAAGCATAGAAAAAACGCCAATACGATTAGCAATAAAATTAGGCGTATCTTTTGCATACACCACACCCTTACCTAAAGTACTGACTAAAAAGCTTTCAAGCTGGGTTAATATTTGGTCAGAGGTCTGCTGTGTGGGAATCATCTCCACCAAACGCATATAACGGGGTGGGTTAAAAAAATGCGCGCCTAGAAACTGTGTTCTTAATGCTTCAGGCAGACTCTCACAGAGCGTAGCAATGCTTAATCCCGAAGTATTGGTGACGAATATAGCATCCTCACGAATGTAGTCTTGAATTTTATGATATAAGTCCTGCTTTAAGGATAAACGCTCTGCAATCGCTTCAATAATTAAATCGCACTGGGATAAAACCTCAAGATCATCTTCATAATTGGCAGCGTCAATGAATGCAACCTGTTCAGGGATAGCTAGAGGACTGGGTTTGAGCTTTTTCAGTCTCTGTAATGCTGTGTGTACCGTCGCATTTTTAGGTTCCTGCTGTGCTGGCAGATCAAATAAAACCGTTTTAACGCCTGCATTGGTCAAAAGTGCAGCAATTTGAGCCCCCATGACGCCGGCACCTAAAACCGCTGCTTTTTTAATGACGAGTTTTGTGTCTGACATATCCATTTCCCCGTGGTTTTGTTTGGAGAAATGGTAGCATATTTGGATATAAAACTGGATAATTTATCTTAGATTGTGATCTACTTTCCCAATTCAGGTTCAGTTCTTTCCATATTTGGACTTTGGTAATTATGTCCAAGTGTCAGCATTGAACTTGTCATTTTCCTGAGACTGTTTTGTCTTTTCATTCTGGGTAAATCTGTTTCAAGATTAGAAATCGTGTCAAAATCAACCCATCCCATTCTTTTAGCATATTCAACCCGAATCAACTGAGAAGTTTCCCTCAAAAGCGATGAAATGGTAGCAGATGCAAAGGCTAACTGGGAGTGTTCTAACCCAGGAAATTCTCTTGTTATTTCACGTGAACCCTCACCATAAACCCATGTCATAGTTTTCACGGTATCTTCTATCTCCGGTGACATAAAAGCTCTATCCAAGTCAAACAGCTCTTTAGGAGATAGTTTTACAAGCAGCTTTGCGATTTCATCTTGATATCTTAAAGCCAAATCTCTATCTGATTCAACTTTTGCTAAGTCAGCTTTAAAGGCATTTAAAATATTAATAACCTCGTTCAAGTCATTAAAATGTCCTTCAGCGTTAATGTGTGCTTTTAAGTCACTAAATAGTTTTCGTTCCCCCAGTGTAAGATGTGCTTTAGTATTTCTTGAAATATATGCATGAATTGCTTCTGATTCATCTTTATATGATGCAGACTGTTTGAGTGCATCATCAATTTTGTCTTTGGAAAAATGCTCTGAGTGTTCACTTATTGCGCTATAAAATTCTGCCAGACATTTATATTTTTCAGATAATCTTGAACAGCCTATTCTCATTTCATTTTCTTTTTTGGCCATACTAAGTTGCTGTTTCAAATCTTTAATTTCCTTTTCTAATCTTAAAATATCTTTATTAATGGAGTCTATAAATTGTTTATTAGAATCCCCTAATTTGATGATACAAAGCATGCGTTGTTGAATTTTTTCAATGAAACTCTGAATTCTAAGGTTCTTCTTTTTTTCTAATTGCTCCATGGATTGTTCCAGCCCTTTAGGGTCTATATGAGAGATAGAGCTGTATGATTTCGAACAAAAGGTGAAAAGATTACTACGACTTTGACAGATCTTTTTTGAATAAAGATTTTCTCTAGTGCTTAAGTATTCATTGTGAGCTTCTGAAATACTAATAGATAATTTAGCACTAAAAACTTTTTTAGCATCTTCAGAGTGTAATGAATGATAACTAGATCCAAGTTTTACTAAAATCGGATTGATTTTGGGATTAATATCTAAGGGTTTTTTATTTTTGATTTTAGTCTGTAAGCTAAAACAAACAGTTGAAATATTTTCCAGGGATATATCTTCTAAAGGATTCATGATTTGTTTTGGATCGAACTTATCCATACTCTTATCATGAGAATTATCTTTAAGCGCCTGGAAAATTTCTCTCGATAACATATGAAAATTTTCATCAGTTAAAACACTTTGTAACTCTGGATTACTAAACTGCTCTTTTTTCTTTTTTCTAAATCGTCTAAACATAACCTTCCCCTCTACAACATAAAATTTACCAAAATTGACAATCTAAACCTTCAACTTAAGTAAAATTTAGATTTTATTATAGGTTATGGTCTCATTATATATCAGAAAAAGTTTAGAAACCTTAAGTAAAAATTAACTAACTTGAAATTTATTTAGAAGTTAGTTTTTCTGGGTTGCTGCAATGATTCTTCCTAATAGCTTTCAGGAATACTATTTTATAAGTTGCGCTCATGAATAAATTTACTCTATTTCAAAATAAGGACTTTATTTCAAAGCTGCTTTTATCGTAAAAAAAATGAATAGTAAAATTTCCTGATTGTTTTTAATACTTTTAATAGCCAAAATATCCACCGCCTATGCAGGCCATACTTTAGCCTATGGCATTGAGAATTATTCAAATTCTAAAGTGGTGGTTTGGGTCAATAGAGATTGATAACTACTGTGTAGACAAAGATTCAACCCATACTAACCGACATGGTAACCCTGCATATGTTGATGGAACAGGTAATCCAGAATTTAGTTATGTAATATTTACACAGGGCTACGTTAATGTGACTTGGACAGATTCTTGTTCTGATGGCAGCTCTGTATTCAACCCTGCTGTAAGTTTTACTGTGTATTACATTGATGACAATGGAGATTGGCATAGACTTGCCGATGGTGATGAGTGCAAGCTGCACTATGAGAATTCTATTGGAATTAAAGTATATACTGATGGTCACAAAAATGGCACACCACGGTTAAATACATGCACTGGTAGTGATTGAATAACTTTATTTACTCACAAACAATTATAAAACCTATACTTTACACCCTGTCTTCACTTCATTTCATAAGCTATCTTTAGAGTTAAACGTAGCATATTCGATGCTGCTTAATTTTTTCAAATTCTCAGAAAGTTCTTTTTTATATAGGACTTACGATAAACTTCAATTTACATTCAAAATAAATGTAGGTTGGGCTGACGTAGGAAGCCCAACAAGCCGTGGCAACTAAATAAGGCCGTAATTAAATGAATACCCTGTTGGGCTTCGAAGCGTCAGCCCAACCTACATTGATTAATTTTGATTTTTAATATGGATGCTTGTATATTAAGGGGTGTGTAAATTCAGTTTTCGCTTTCAAAAACAAATTGTAACCAGCGCCTCTTGGAAAACATAAAAACAGGTGTTGCCGACAATGATTTATTGTCGACTTATCCCTGTAAAATCAATTTTTAATGCAATCTTAAGGATGCACCGATATTATTGTGCATTTCTGAATTGAATGGTTCTGAATCAGGACATAATTTTAACAAACCATTATAAAAACCCAGCTTTTCCGACCCACTATTAGTTGCCTTAACTAATAAATCCCTGATCTTGATTAAACTACTGTTATAATCTGATTCAGTGTTATTTTCAAAGTCTATTTTTTTCAAAGTGTCGACAACTGGTTTTAAATGCCTGGGCACTTTTGTATTACCAGGACAATATCCAAAAAGTGTCGTACGTTCTCCACCCAGTGGATGTTTTACATTCCAACTTTTAGGATCAGTAATGATCTTATCTTTAAGATCTTTTAGTACTTGTTTTGCTGGTTTTCGTAAGTCATTTTCACTGATTTTTACTATCTCTTTATGAAATTTAATAGTGGTTTTACAATCTTGATTTTTTTTTGCAACGACTTCCGCAGTAGCAGTTAGATTTTTTTCCATATCATCGTAGAAAAAAATTTCTGTGTAACCTCTATCTACAAGCATTGGCAAAGTTATGTCCATCATATCTGATTTATCATTTAAAAATTCTTCAGGAAAATCTTTTAAATTGCTTCTCACCTTGGCTTCGGCTTTGGCTTTATCTTCCTCAGTAATGTTTCCGTAAAATACTTTACCATCCTCAAAAAACCCACCAGGCTTCTTAGCTTTATAGAATTTATCATAATTAGTAATGACGCATATCACATTAAAATTTAATTCTCTAAGAATTGTAATAATTTCAGGACGGGTTAAATGCTGTGAATCGGCATTTTTTAAAACTGCATCAACTTGTGGCGAAAAATTACTAAAAATAGCAATGTCTTTGATGTCATTATCTCTGAGCTTTTGAAATAAATGATAATTTACTTGCCCAGGATAATCCTTTGAAATAACTGTTTCATCAATATCCAATAATCCAATCCGTTTATCCTCTTGTGTCATAAATTGCATTTATACTACCTCACAATTTAATTAAATAAAGTATTAGTAGTATAAACGTTATAGATAAGGTTAAGGTCAAGGGATTTGTTTATTTTATGTACTTTTATAGGGTTCGCTGTACGTTTGACCTGGCGCGTCATAAGTTCAACTATCCAAATGATAATTTGTAAAGTTTTAATGTAAAAGTTTTAATGTATTAGGACTTACGATAAACTTCGTATTAAAATCGAAATTAATCAATGTAGGTTGGGCTGACGTAGGAAGCCCAACAAGCCGTGGCAACTAAATAAGGCCGTAATTAAATGAATACCCTGTTGGGCTTCGAAGCGTCAGCCCAACCTACATTTATTTTGAATGTAAATCGAAGTTTATCGTAAGTCCTATGTATGTTATGTTACTGCTTATCTTTTATGACATCTTCACAATTGAAGACGCATTTTTCCTACAACATTGCGCAGTTACTAAATTACCAATAACTAAAATTGTATAAACAATCCCTAAAGTGGTAACTTCATGAGGATTTAGCCGTGTCAGAAATATACTATAGATGACCGTGCCAAATAATATCAGCGCACCAATTAATGCATTAGCAACACCTGTATGTTCCTCAGTAAAAACAGCAACAGCCTTCCCATAGTAATTAGGAAAGGTAAAACCAATACCAATCATAGCGATAAAAGTCGGGATAATAAAAATCCAGATATTATAAATCCCCAAGAAAGTTAGAGCTAATAAAATAATACTGGGCAATAAAGCTAGCAACCCACCAAAAATAATTAACTGATCAACAGAGAATTTTTTTAATAATTTTGGATTTAGAATAGTCCCAATAAAAAAACCAAGCCCAACAGCAAATGCCGTATATCCATAGACTGTCGCTGAATATTTTAAAGTATTTTGAATCAAAAACGGTGCCACAATACTAAAGGTAATAATCATAGACCATGAAAAAAATCCACCAGTCACAGCCATCATATAGCGTTTATTACTTAAAACAACTTTATAACCTTTAAATAAACTTTTTAGATTCGGCTTTTTAAAAGTTTTTACTGTTTCCTGTAAAAAAGCAATCACAATAAGCCAGGCAGCAGCAATAAGAATAAACATCAACCAGAAATTTGCCTGCCAACCCAAGTATTCTTGTATATAACCACCAGCAATTGGGGCGATAATGGGCACAAGGCCATAAGTCAAAATAAAATACCCTGTAATAATCGGGATTTCTTCTTCAGTAAAACACTCACCTATTAAAGCACTACAAGTCATGGCAGCACTGGCGACTCCGAAACCCTGTATTCCACGCCCCAGTAGAAGTATGCCGACATTTGGTGCAAAAATACAAATTAATGTACCGATTAAGAATATTAATAATCCAACCATCACTATTTTTTTGCGTCCATAATGATCAGATAACGGTCCCATGATTACCTGTCCAATACCAAGAAACAACAACATGATGGTAATCGTAAACTGGATATTTGCCAGGGAAGTAGCAAAATATCTGGCCATATGAGGCATTGATGGCGCATATTCATCTATAGCAGCAGGGGCTAACATTCCAAGCAGTAAAATTATGAATATGAGTGTGGGATATTTCATATTGATGGAAGGCTTCATGGAGAATCTCAAACATTTTTAGGCAATTAAAAAATTCTATATCAGTTTTTTTAAATAGTCAAAATAAGAAAGACAAAAACTATTTAAGCAATACATGACATTGAAGATAATTCCAAGTTGTCGCACTTAGCAACAGGGCATCTCGATTTTAGTTTGTTTTCAAAACCAGGTAATAATTTTCATTAAGATTAAGATTGACTTTAACCTTGAGGTTAAACCTATACTTACATTAAAGTCCATCAATACACTTTAACTATGAGCGTGCTAACCATTGGGCAAATGGCCAAAGAAACCGGCCTTACAACTGTCACCATTCGTTTTTATGAAAAATCTGGGTTGTTACCCAAACTTGAACGAAGCTCAAGTGGCTATCGTTTATACCCCAAGTCATTGATTCCTCGTTTTTATTTTATTAAACATGCCAAATCTGTTGGGTTTGAGTTAAGTGAAATCAAATATTTATTGTCAATCCAGGAAAAAGATCTCAGTAATGAGCAGGTCAAAGACACCGTACAAGCTAAAATTAGCAGTATTGAAATAAAAATTAAAACACTGGAAAAAATGAAAAAGACTCTGCACGCTTGGGATGACGGTTGTGATGGTTTGGTTGCCTTATTAGCGCTTCTTTCAAAACCAAGTAAAAAATTTTCCAAAGTTTGACATTAACCTTAAGGTTAGACCTATACTTAGTTAAAATCACAAAAAATAGTCTAACTATGAAAGCACTAACTATCGGCCAAATGGCCAAAGAAACCGGTCTTACCACTGTCACCATTCGTTTTTATGAAAAATCAGGATTACTGCCCAAACTTGAACGCAGCTCGAGTGGCTACCGTTTATACCCTAAGTCATTGATCCCTCGTTTTTATTTTATTAAAAATGCTAAATCTGTTGGGTTTGAGTTAAGTGAAATTAAATATTTATTGTCAATCCAGGAAAAAAATCTCAGTAGTAAACAGGTCAAAGACACCGTTCAGGCTAAAATTAACAATATAGATATAAAAATTAAAACACTAATAAAAATGAAAGAGGCTCTGCATGTTTGGGATGATGCTTGTGATGGTCTGGTTGATTTGGAGGACTGCCCTATTTTAGAAAACCTTTATTACATGCCTGATGAACTTGGAAACTCGCATCATGAAAAGTAATCATACCACCTTACAGGTCAAACTCACCAATGTAAGTTGTGCAAGCTGTGTCAAAAGCATTGAAGCAGCTTTGAAAAGCAATCCTGCCATTGAAAATTTTGAAGTTAATTTCGCCAGCCGAATAGTAACGGCGAAGGGAACACTTTCAGAAAACGATATAGTTAAAACGCTTGGCGGTGCCGGTTATAATGCTTATGCAATCAACGAGGATGAAGTACAAGAAGCTCCCGAATTTGCTTACATGAAAACCCTTTTTATAAAAGCAGTTATTGCGGGTATTTTTGGCGTTGGTTTTTTGCTGACAAGCTGGCTAGGATTAGAGCCTTCTTTTTACACATTGGCAGATAAAATTATTTGGGTTTTTTTAGCAATTTTCACCTTGGGTTTAATGTATTATTGTGGTGGCCATTTATTTAAAAACGCATGGAACGCCTTTAAACACCACATGGCTACCATGGATACGCTCATTTCCATTGGTACGGGTGCTGCCTGGCTTTATTCGGTTATTGTGATTTTATTTCCTCTGCTGGTACCTGAAGCTTCAAGGCATGTATATTTTGAAGCCTCGTTGATTATTATTGCTTTTATCAACTTAGGCGCAGCTTTAGAAACTCGAGCCCGAGGTAAAACCTCGCAGGCTATCAAACATCTCATTGGTTTGCAGCCAAAAACAGCTCGGGTTTTACGTGATAATCGCGAGTATGATATTCCTATTAAAGAATTACAAGTGGGAGACATTGTCCGGGTTTATCCTGGTGAAAAAATGCCAGTGGATGGAAAAATTATTGAAGGTGCCTCAACTATTGATGAGTCAATGCTCACTGGTGAAGCCATGCCTGTAAAAAAAGAAAAAGATGATGAAGTTTTTGGGGGCACGGTGAATCAGACTGGTAGCTTTTTGTTTCAAACCACCGCGGTAGGCTCGCAAACTGCCTTGGCACAAATCATTAATCTTGTACAATCAGCACAAAGCTCCAAACCGCCCATCGCAAAATTAGCGGATACCATCTCTGGTTACTTTGTTCCGGTGGTGCTAATCATCGCAATTATTACTGCAGTAGTTTGGTTTAATTTTGATTTTTCTGCAGGATTTATTCTGGTTGCGAGTATGACTGTTTTGATTATTGCCTGCCCTTGTGCTCTTGGTTTAGCCGCACCTATTTCAGTGATGGTCGGCGTAGGAAAAGCGGCAGAGCATGGAATATTAATACGAAATGGTGAAGCTTTACAGCAAGCCAGTCAAATTGATGCGATTGTCTTTGATAAAACCGGAACCCTGACGATGGGACAGCCGGAGTTAGTGGAATTAATTGCAGATTCAGGTTTTAATAAAACTCAGTTACTGCACTACATCAGTAGTCTGGAATCACAATCAGAACACCCCCTTGCAAAAGCTATTTTGAAAAAATCTCGTGAACAAGATTTAGACCTATTACCCATTAAAAACTTTGAAAGTCATACGGGCATGGGTGTTTCCGCCACTATTGAAGATAAACTTATCCTGCTTGGCAATCAGCGCTTAATGGAAAAACACCGCATTGCGCTAGATGCACTTATATCTGAAAGCGACCGTTTGGCTTCTCAGGGTAAAACACCTATCTTTATCGGGGTGGACAATAAAATTGCAGGCTTAGCCATCATTGCGGATCCCATTAAAACCGACTCACTGCAAACCATTAACAATTTGAAAAAGATGGGCGTGTATACTGTTATGTTAACAGGAGACAATCGTAAAACCGCACAAGCTGTTGGCACTGAGCTTGGTGTGGATGAAATCATCTCTGAAGTGTTGCCAGTGGACAAATCTGAAAAAATATCACAACTACAGTCACGCTTTAAAACGGTTGCCATGGTAGGAGATGGTATTAACGATGCGCCTGCCCTTGCCAAAGCTAATGTGGGCTTTGCCATTGGCAGTGGTACAGATATTGCCATAGAAAGTGCAGATGTTACTTTGATAGGCAGTTCTATTGGGGCAGTTATCAATACCATCGAATTGTCCAAAACCACCTTGCTTAATATCAAACAAAATCTTGCAGGTGCATTTTTATATAACATGATTGGTATTCCAATTGCTGCGGGTATTCTTTTTCCTTTCTTAGGCGTGCTTTTAAGTCCTATCATTGCCAGTGCCGCTATGGCTGCATCTTCTTTGACAGTTGTGACCAATGCTAACCGCTTAAGATTCCAGTTATTACGAGGCGCTTCAAAATGAGTCTATTATTTAACTTAATTGCTTTTTTACTTATTCTTTTTATTGTCTGGTGGTTTTGGCTGTATAAGGAAAAAGTAAAGTCCTTTAAAGAAAACTTGGTGAAAATTGAAGTAAAAGATGGAATATATTCACCCAGCACCATTAAAACTTCTCATGCAAACCTTACATTAGAATTTATCCGCAAAGATGCATCCCCCTGTTCTGAGTTTGTTGTGTTTCAAAATTTGGATGTACATGAACAATTGCCGCTTAATCAAGCTAAAAAAATTAATTTAAAAAATTTAAAACCTGGAAAGTATAAATTTGCCTGTCAAATGAACATGTATCAGGGAATTTTAATTGTTGATAATTGAAATATTGAGGTAGATTGGACAAAAGGTTTGTTCATCCAATCTACAATAGTTATTTATCTTCTTTGCCTTTTCATAAATTATTTAGAAGGCGTTAAACGAAGCATCTGTGAAGCTTCTTGACTTTGAGAATTTTCAGAAAGTTCTTTCAACACCTTCGTGCTAAAAAAACTGACCTCACTTGAAATATCTGCATTATCATGTCTTAAAACAATCTCTAAATTTTTAGGCATTATTTTTTTTACTGCATTGAACCATGGTTCATGACCAGATAGAATAATACGTTTTAAACTTTTCATTTCTGGAAAATGCTGTTTTACGAGCTTTTCAATTTCATAGTCCTTAATGTTTGCCCAACTCAAATCTAACACTACATGGTTTTTATATATTTTAGGATAATGCATTTTAAGCATAAGTAAATCTGCTAAAGGCGTTGAGCTCATGTTTAAATTTATTGTTTTATTATCATGATGATTTTTATTACAGTGTTTAAGCAAAAATTCTAATCGCTCTTCATAAGTTTGTTGTCTTAACAGCAAAACAGGCTGATGATTTTTAGTGGTAAATTGTTTTTTGTTGTTGATTACTGTATATCCTAATGCTTTCAAAATACGGTTATTAAATAGAGGCGCAGACCAAGAATTCACGGCAATCAAATCAACCATGGCTTGCATTTTTTGTAAAATTTTTACTGCCGTATATGTACCATTCAACACTTGTCGTGCAAGCACGCCACAAAAAGTTACTACTGTGTCTCGATTGGTTTGTGTTACTAAAGAAGTTTGCATTTGAGAAAAAATCTTTTTTTCGATTGTATCTGCTGTAGATATATCACCCTGCAAAAAAGTAATATTTTGGGCGTACGCTTTTAAGTTCTTTTGTGCTAAGCTAATATTATTCTGGTTAATATCCATAAAAATGGCTTTGAGGTTAGGGTTTTTTTCGCAAAAAAGCTTTAGCTCGCTGCCATCGCCTCCTCCCAGAGATATCAGCAATCCCGGTTGGGGCATGACTTCTGATACAATTTTTACAAGGTTTGGTCGAGCTAAGTTAGCATAAAAAGAGCTTTCTCCTGTGCCAACATTATAAACCTCTATTGCCGATTTTTTTTTCCACTCAATAACTCGGGATTGTTTTACATTTTGAAAAACATGCTCAAAAGTAGTTTGTTTTCCTGATCGTATCACATCTTTATTTCGCAATATGTTTTGAAGATGCAAAGCATCTAAAGCCTGGATTATTTCAATTGGAAAAGTCTTGGATTGATTATTAAAAATTTCAATGGTTTTTTTTAATATCTCACAACCCTTTTTTATTCCATTTTTAGTTTCAGTATCTAATTTCATGTTCTTTATAAGAAAATCATATTCAAAATAGTCTTTTTGAGCATGCTTTTCAAAATATTCTTTAAGAAAGGTTGAAGGCTTTTGATTCTTTTTTTTGTACTAGTTGAGGGTACTTTTTCTTAATACTATTTAAAATAAAATAAAGCTCTGATTCATTTAGATCGCATTGCTTTATTTTTGGCATATCATAAAATACTTTTTTTCCATCTTCAAAATGCACTTCACAAATGGCTACATGCTGAGATAGGTCCTCATCATTTTTAGCATACCAACGAAAACTCTTAACTAATCTATTATTTATCTTAAAATCACTGCTTGGATCCACTTTCAATTTTTGCGCAAAATATCCTTGTGAGATATCAAATGGAAATTGATATTTGTCAATGGTTTGGGCTTGTATCAAAATAACTTGAACAAGTTTGATTAAATTGGATGAACTGTATAGTTCCATTGTGGGAATTTTTTTGAAAATTTTAGATTTAGATCTTCGAAGTCTTCTCTTGAAATTTTCATCCCTTTTTTATATTTTTTCTTATCTAATCGTGCCTTGACTTTTAAACCTTCTTTGGTTTTTGTAGAGGAGATAAGTTTAACCACGGCTTCAAAATTTTCTAATGGTTTACCTTTCCAGTTCATACTTATAAATGAGAACATTCGATGCTCAATCTTATTCCACTTACTTGTTCCTGGCGGATAGTGTGCAACAGTTATTGGGATCCCCAACTTGTTTGATAACTCTTGCAAGTAAAACTTCCAGGCTCTAGTTCGACTTCCATTGCTTCCTCCACCATCAGCACAAACAAGAATTTCTGTCGCATTTGGATAGTGTTTACGTCCAAAGTGTCTCCACCATTGCCACAAACTATTAACTGCAAACTCAGATGTGTCTGACGACATACCAACATTAACAAAACCTTCATTTCGATTAATATCGTAAGCACCGTAAGGAATTGCTTTGCCTAAAGCAAAAGAGGGAAAGTCATGATCTAACACTTCAATAGCATCTTTTGTCCATGTTTTACCCGAGTTTTTAAAGTTTCCCACCAATTCTTTCTTTTTTGTATCGACTGATACAACCGGATTTTCTTGCCCAGAAAAAGCATTGACAAGCCTGTTGATATATTTGAATTGTGCATCACGATCAGGATGATTTTTGCCAGACAACATTTTCTTATTTGATTTTAAGGAATAATCCAGTTTTTTAAGTATTCTCATAACAGATGAATGTGAAACCTCAAAACCTGATTTTTTTAATTGCTCAGCAATCATTCGTGTAGATTTACAAGACCATTTTAAGTGGCTCATCGGATCTCCAGCGGACGACTCTTCCATGATCATCTCGATAGCTTTAATTAATTCTGGTTTTGATTCATCAGTTCTTTTTCTTCCACCACCTTTACTTCTAATTCTATCATCACTTATGGAAAGTTGTTTTTTTGATTCGATTTCCTTTATCCCAAGTGTAATTGTAGTCCTTGACAAACCCGTTTCTCTACTAACATTTGAAATTCCACCATACCCAATTTCTTTTGCTTTTACTGCAGCTAACCAACGCTTCTGTTGCTCACTTAAGGTTGAAAATACTTTCAGCCAATTCTTGTCAATATTATTTTTATTCATGCCTCCAGTAAATCATAAAACTATAAGTTGTTCAAGTTATTTTGATACAAGCCCTTTTTATAGGTATCATTACTGAGAAATATTTATTTAAAAAATCAATCTGATCTTTATCTAAAATAACCATAGAATTAATACTTGAAGTTAATACTGTCTTACTGTTTGAATTTTGACTTGAAGAATTTTCTATAGACTTTCCGAAAAAATGCCACAATAGAACTATGTTTGCTTCACAAAAAACTTTAAGTTTCTGCTCAATTTGATTGTAGGTCTTTTCTACGGATTCTATTTCTTTTTTATCAGCTTTTTTTTGTTTTAATTGCTGAAGTCTTGTATTACTTATCCTTAATAAACTTAAAGTTGTTTTAAGGATATTTTTAAGACTTTTAACCTCTTCTACATTGCTTTCAAATCTTGAAATTATTTCTTCATCCTGTTTTTCATTGCCATTAATTAAATACTGTTGTAACTTTAGAAGCTTACTCACTTTCATTTCTCCAATTTGCTTTCAATTTAGTAGCTGTCAACTGCAATTACTTACAAAAAGATTTAAATTTAAATCCATCATATTGACACTGCGCTTCATTATAAGCATGAAAGCTTAAGGTTTTATTAACTTAGCTGAGTATGATATGCTCATTTTTTAAAAGTTTTTTCCAATTATTTTAAGTTAACATTAAATGAATTGGGGCTTACGCAAAACTTTAAAATTGAAACATATCAGTGCAGGTTCGGTTGACGAAGGAAGCCCAAAAAGCTGTAGCAATTAAACGAGACTGTAATTAAATGTAGCACTATTGGTTTTTTTCCTCAGCACAAACATGCTTTGATAGGAGTTAAAGTTTGATTTCCAATATTTCACGATGTTTATGCCATGGATCTTGATAAGATAAAATTAATTGATTTTGGGAAATGCTACTATCTGAAACGGGTAATTCAGCTTGGTTGATGCTCTGCCAATTTTGATACAAACTGGAAAAATTTTCTGGCTGCAAATTTGCAATATTTTTTAAAGACTGAGCGCGTATGAGTGCTTTTGAAAAAACAAAAGCACTGTGCGTCATATTGAGTGCTTTTAACTGAGTCTGCAACAAAGCTGTAGCGACCAGTGAAAAAATTAATAAACTCACTAAAGCCTCTGTTAGCGTAAATCCTTTTATAAACATGATAAAGAACTATCTAAAATAACGCATTAAAGCAACCATCTCCACAGCACTATCCACAGACTCTATGCCTTTGTCAGAATGTTCGCCCCCAGCTCTATCCAAGGCCTGTTCACCGGTTTCAGTGGTTAAAATACCAAAAATTACCGGGATATTATGATCCAGCGATACTCTTTGGCAGCCCTGACTCACCTGTTCGCAGACATAATCGTAATGAGAGGTTTCACCTCGAATCACGCAACCGAGGCAAATAATGGCTTCATAGCTTCGGGTGTTGGCAAGCTGTTTTGCAATCAAAGGAATTTCTATGGCACCTGGAACTTCTATTGTTGTGATTTGATCCTCACTGAAATTAAGATCTTTTAATCGTTTGATTGCACTTTGGGTCAAACGAGTGGTAACAGGCTCATTAAACCGGCTGGTAATAACAGCGATGTTAAAGTTATTTTTAAGTTCTGTTGCTTCAATTGTTTTCATAAGGATCTCAAATTATTTTTTATTTTTATTTTCTACGTTTAAAATATGTCCCAGTTTTTCTTTTTTAGTCTGCAGGTAAAATAAGTTCTCTTTAGTGGGTAGCATTTCGATAGGAACCTGCTCTGTTACTTCCAGTCCATAGCCATCAATGCCATGAATTTTTCGGGGATTATTGGTTAACAGTCTCATTTTCTTAATCCCTAAAAATCGCAGAATTTGAGAACCAATCCCATAATCCCGATGATCATCACGAAAACCCAGCCGATGATTCGCTTCTACGGTATCCAATCCTTCTGCGTCCTGCAACTGGTACGCTTTGATTTTATTGATAAGGCCAATACCGCGACCTTCCTGACGCATGTATAATAACACCCCGCCATTTTCAGCAATACTCTTTAAAGCAGACTGAAGTTGCCAGCCACAGTCACATCGGGCTGAGCCAAAAATATCGCCCGTTAAACATTCTGAATGTACTCGCACAAGCGTAGGACTTTCAGGATCAATCGGCCCTTTTTGTAACACCACATGTTCAAGATTATCCAGCTCACTGGTGAAAACTCGAATAGTGAAGTCTCCCAAAACATTCACAGGTAAGTGAGCACTTGCCAGCTCTTCCACAAGTGACTCTCGCTTCATTCGATAAGCAATTAAGTCATTCAAAGAAGCAAGCTTAATATTATGTTTAACTGCAAAAGATTTTAAATCCGGCAAACGCGCCATAGTGCCATCTTCATTCATAATTTCGCAGATGACGCCCGCGCCCTGGAATCCAGCCATTTTTGCTAAGTCTACACTGCCTTCTGTGTGACCGGCACGAAACAGTACACCACCTTTTCTGGCGCGAATGGGAAAAATATGCCCAGGCATGACTAAATCAGCAGGTTCGGCCTCAGGATTAATCGCCGTTAAAATCGTTTTAGCCCTGTCAGCCGCAGAAATTCCGGAAGTCACGCCTTTAGCAGCCTCAATAGAGATGGTAAAAGCCGTCTCATACTGAGAAGTATTATGCTCTGTCATCATAGGCAGCTTGAGGCGATTTAAAATAGATTCTTCCAAAGTCAGGCATACCAGACCTCTGGCGTGAGTCACCATAAAATTCACAATGTCAGGCGTAATCAAATCAGCGGGAAATACAAGATCCCCTTCATTTTCACGATCTTCATCATCTACTAAAATGATCATGCGACCTTGACGTAACTCTTCTACTGCGGTTTGTATATCTACAAAGGGAGATGACATAATTATACCTCGGTTTGGGTAAGTTGCAGTTGATGAACCACCACTCGAGCGATGGTGTCATATTCAATATTGACAAAGTCACCAATGTTTAAAAACTGCAGGTTAGTTTGGGCTTTGGTATGAGGAATCAACATAACAGAAAAGCCATCTGGAAAGATTTCATTAATCGTTAAGCTTACGCCATTGATACATACACTGCCTTTTTTAACAAAAAATGCTCGGTTTTCAGCGGTTATTCCTGAGAAACTCATACAAGTAAAATCCGCTGCAGGTTCAATTTGTTTTACTTTTAAAGTGGTGTCCACATGTCCCATCACAAAATGTCCCCCTAAACGATCGCTTAATTTCAGGGATCGTTCCAAATTAACCTTTGCCCCTTGCGTCAAAGTACCAAGGTTAGTTAACTTTAGAGTTTCTGGCGACAATTCACAATCAAAGTCATGTTCACCAAAACGGGTTACCGTGACACAAACACCATTTATGGCGATGCTCTCACCCATTTGAAAGTCATTAAAATTTGTGGTTACAGTAAATTTTAAACCATTTTCAATGGCAGTGATGGCAGTTAAAATTCCAAGGTGATCGACAATGCCAGTGTACATGCTATAAGGCCTGCGCGTTGATTTTTGATACAATATATTCTATCACATCCTGCTCCAAATCCGAACTTGTTCCATTGTTTATAACGCCCTAATTCACTCAAAATCAAATCGTGCCACAGCATCGGAGCCTTTTATCATCCAACGTGGTTCTGGTAATTCATGGACTTTGAAAAAACCTTCGCAGGCGCTTGAACCTAAAAGCTTTGGACTAACATATACATAAAGGCGATTCAGCAACTTGAGCTGCATAAATTCATTCAATAAGGTGGCACCACACTCAAGCCAAACATCCTGTAATCCTAACTGTCCTAAATAGGCAGGTATTGCAGTTAAATCTATTTTATCTTCTGTACCTGACAGCACTTCCCTATTGAGATTCGAAAGTTCTGTCGGATCATACGGATAACTTTTTGGTACCAAAAGCGTAATCTGGTTGGCTGTTTTAAAAATTTGTCGGTTTAAATTAAGCTGGGTATTGGCACCGATTAAAAATAGATTTTTTTTAACAGGATTCGGTGACACTCTGGCATTAAAAGCAGGATCATCCTGGTTGACGGTTTTTATACTGCTTAGAATGGCATCTGTTTTTAATCGACATTGATGGGTAAACTCATCGGCGGATTTGCCACTGAGTTTTACAGGCACTGAATCTTCTGCAGCAATTTTACCATCCAGGGAAATGGCAATTTTTGCCGTGATAAATGCTTTTTTTGTATGAGTCCACCATTGGTAACTTTGATAAAATTCATTAATTTCAGAAAAAGACTGATGAGTACATTGGATACCTGCTGCCTGAATTTTAGCTGCGCCTTTACCTGCTACCAAAGGGTTTGGATCTTTATAACCATAATAAACCGCTTTAAACCCTTTTTGGATAATTAAATCCGCACAAGGGGGCGTTCTGCCAAAATGAGCACAAGGCTCAAGGGTCACGTAAAGCTCGCAATTGGAAAAATCTTGCTTTGGGCTATTTTTAATGGCGACTACTTCAGCATGAGGCTTGCCTGGCCCTGCATGAAACCCTGTGGCAACTACTTTGCCCTGATACACAATCACGGCACCTACCGCAGGATTAGGCGCACATAATCCTCGAGCCTGGGCAGCCTCGCGTAAAGCAGATTGTAAAAATTTAGTTTGCATAGATGAATCTAAGTTATTATATGAGCAAATATTATCATAAAGCATATATTTGTCAATTTAACTGTAATAATGCTATGATTCGAACATATTTTAAACAAATTTTTAACTCACTTGCGCTGGCTTATCCTCTTTTCAATTGTTATTAATTTAGCGTATGGACTAAATATCAAAAATGTGGGTGATAACAGTGTCATTTATTTAAATCCCTGGCAGGCACAAAATCTGGGACATCGCCAAAAAAGCCAGCTTCAAAGTTCTGGTAAAATATTGTTTGATCCGATAACGCAAAATTATATTAAAAAGCTTGGGGAAAAATTACTTTCTGGCGTTACTACACCACACTTACCATTACATTTTTATGTGGTAAAAAATTCAGATCCTAATGCCTTTAGCTCACCTGGTGGATATGTAGGGATTAATACGGGTATTATTTTATTTGTTCAGGATGAAGCGCAACTTGCGGCAGTGATGGCTCATGAAAGTGGGCATGTTATTCAAAAACATATTCCAAGATCCATAGGCTTTGAAGATAAACTGGATACATTCAGTCTTATGGCAGCGGCCGGCTCTGCAGCGCTGACTTTAGTTAACCCGGCACTTGGGTTAAGTATGTTGAGCGCAGACGGTGCTGACTATCAACAGCAAATTTTAGATAAGGATCGCACATATGAAAGTGAGGCTGATGCAATTGGCGGTAACATTTTATATCACAGTGGTTTTGATCCTTATGCCATGTCTGAGTTGTTTCAACATTTGTTGCAAAATTCTGAGCTATATCCAGCAACGCCGAATTTTTTACGAAATCATCCCACAGACGTTCAACGCTTAAGTATGGCTTTGCTACGGGCAAATGAATTTCCACATAAGCATTATTTACAGAATCCATACTTTTTTTTAATTCAGGCAAGGGTTCGAGCAGAAACGTCTACTTATGATGATATTGCGAAAGCTTTTTTTAAAAATGAAATAAATTCAAACACTCATTCTTATAAAGTTGCTGGTCAATATGGGCTTGCTTTAATTGCCTATAAAGAAAATGCTTTTTATCAGGCTAACAAACTGGTTCATTCACTAATTTTAAAATATCCAAAACAAAATCTTTTTTATTTGTTACAAAGTGAAATTTTTACAAAGCAAAAAGACTTTAAAAAAGCCTATAAATACTTTAAACACATTCACTCTAATCTTAAATATTATGATTTAATAAAAGCAACCCTTGCCTATGATGCTGGTTACTATCTTCAAGCAAAAAGTCTTTTTGAAAACCTAAGTTTTAATTATCCAAACCAGCCTGGCATTTTATATTATCTGGCTAAAACGGATAATGTTTTGGGTTATCATAAAACCGCATTGATTAATTTTGCAAAATTATTAATTGATTTACATAAGTGTCAAACGGCAGTGGTTATTTTAACACGTGTTCCGAAAGTTAGTGGTAAAAATCCTTATGCTAATGCTCAGGCACGCATGCTTATGATAAAAATTAGGAAAAGCTAGCGTTGATTCGCCTAAATTTAAAGCTATTTATAAAAATCTTTTGCATTTGAATGAGTCAACATAAGTCAACTTTGTTTTGACAAATCTTTTTTATTCCTTGTCTATAGTGAATATGTATTTTCAAAAATGTGAGGTAATTATGAAATTTACAACATCCAATGCTTTAAAAATTACTGCAACCGCTTCTATACTTTCTCTTGGAATAGCTTTTGCATCACCAGTTAACATACAAACGCAAAACTCTTCGAGTCCAGCAGCATTATCTAAAAAATATAATTCTCCAAATTATGGTGTAAACTATATGCCTGAGAATTTAAAAATGATGTTACGACCAACCGTCGCACAAGATCCTCAATCATTTTCCGGGCTTATTGGTGGCGTATTAACACATCTGCATGATGGTGCTGGTTTAATCACTGACTGGTCAAACTTTTGTAACCACGCTGGTAAATTTTGTGTTGGTCAACTAACCCCTGATCTACAAAGCTTGTCACCCATTTTACAACAGTCACCTATGGTGAATAACCAACCTAATTACAAAATGTTTAATCAAGTTAGTCAATATGTTAAAAGTGGTGGTTCTATAGGGCTTGACAGTGCCAGAGTTGCACTTCTGGCTGTAGCTTATATTACGCCATAATTTTAGCGCTCTACATTCTACTTTATAACATCAGTGACTATCTTAACAGGGACTTATTAATAGGGATGTTTTATTTTTCACTTATGAGGAAATAACATGAAATCAATTTTTATTGCCTTAATTGCATTATGTTCAACATTAATATTTCAAGTCAGTATGGCCACCTGTACTGGCGTTTGTATGGGTCCAAACTGTGTAGAAGTCTCTGGCAGACTTATTGTTAATAATAAGCCTGTCAATGCAAAATTCGGATTTAAGACTAACGGTCCAAGTTGTGGAACTTTAGACGGTTCAAGTTTTACCGGAAAAATTAAGAAAGGCCATGTTATCACAGCAGCCGGGATTGATTATGAAGGCAAACAAGTCGGTTGTGATATTCAAGGATCAAAAACAATTAATTCAAATACACAATTGAAGTATGAGTTAGCTAACAATATATGCAAAGTTTCAGTTCAATAACGTAATACCGTAGAATAGTAATATATTATTGTTAAGGGTTGCGATAAATGTAAATTGGATTTACGTCGGAACCCTTATTTTACATTGCTTGTCATAGTTTTAAAGGTTTTTACTATTCTTAGCACTTTAGGAGTTTGACATATACCGCTGTTTCAAATATTCAAACAAAGCCCTAATCCCCATGGCTTCTCCACCTTTGGGTCGTCCGGGTTTATCTTCGATGTTGTAAGCCATGAGATCAAAGTGCAGCCAGTTAGTACTTTCATCCACAAATGACTGTAAAAATAAGGCGGCAATGGTGGCACCAGCATAACCTGTGTTAGAGATATTATTCAAATCGGCAATGGGGCTTTCTAATTGAGCTTTGTAAGGTTGGTACAAAGGTAATGGCCAGGTGGGATCATGATGCTCCGTGCTTAATTTTAAAATTTCGTTGAGGATACTATCCTGATTACCAAACATAGCTGCAATTTCAGTGCCTACAGCCACTCTTGCTGCACCTGTTAAAGTTGCAATATCAATCAATAAATCAGGCGATTCGCTGGAGGCTTCGCATAATGCATCTGCTAAAATTAACCGACCTTCTGCATCGGTATTACCCACTTCAACAGTTAACCCTTTACGGGTTTGGATCACATCGCTGGGTCGATAAGCGGTGCCTGAAATAGCGTTTTCTACCGCTGGTATTAAAACCCGAAGTCTTACAGGTAGCTGATAATCCATAATCAATGATGCCAGACCTAAAACATGAGCTGCCCCACCCATATCTTTTTTCATCAGCAACATATTACCACTGGATTTTAAGTCCAAACCACCGGTGTCAAAACATACTCCTTTTCCCACCAGGGTGACTTTTGGATGTGATTTATCTCCATAGCAAAGCTCCAGTAGCCTTGGTTTTCTCGGGCTGCCTCTGCCCACCATGTAGATGGCAGGATAATTTTCTTTAATTAAATCTTCACCCAGGATTTCTGAGAATTCGGCCTGATAATGTTGAGCCAGTGTCTGGGTGGCCAGTGACAATTCCTCTGGTCCCATATGCTCTGCCGGAGTATTGATTAAATCACGAACCAGATAAATAGCCTGCAATTGTGACTGAACTTGACCTGCATCCACTGACTCAGGAATAATCAGTGTTGCAGAGGGTTTATCAAATTTTTTAAACGCGGTGTAGCGATAAGCTGCCAATCCAAAACCAAGACTCAAAATTGGCCAGAATTTCTCAAAGTCTTCATCCAGTTGGTAATATCCCACCGGCAATTTTTGCTGTAAGTGCGCAATGCTGTAAAGATCAAGCTGTTCAGGTACACTGACAAGCACTTTACTGACTTTGCCTGTTTCATTAGGCAGCATACAAAAGCTTTCGTTTTCTACTTTGAAATTATTGGTCATCAACCAATTAATAGTAAATTCATTTTGCTGCCTGAGCCAACTTTCATACTCAGAGGCAGTTATTAAAACCAGCGTCACACGATCGCTGGCTTTAATATTTGCTTTTGCAATAAAACAGGGTAAAGTCTGTTGATTAATCACTGATAAGTACCTCTGTTACAGGCGTGTATTCAAGTTCTTGGGCTTCGGCAACTGCAAAGTAAGTCAATTTACCGTGATGTACGTTTAACCCACCCATCAAATGAGGATCTTCCAATAAAGCACGCTTGTAGCCTTTATTGGCCAGCGCAATGGTGAAAGGCAAAGTCGCATTGTTAAGGGCAAATGCCGCAGTGCGAGGCACAGCCGCCGGCATATTCGCAACACAATAGTGCACGACACCATCTACCACATAAGTAGGATCTGCATGGGTTGTGGGTCTGGAAGTTTCAAAACAGCCACCTTGATCGATAGCAACGTCCACGATCACTGAACCTTCACGCATTTGGCTTAAGTGTTCTTTTCTGACGAGTTTTGGCGCAGCGGCACCCGGAATTAATACGGCACCAATAACCAAATCTGCATTGATAATATATTCATCCAATGCTGCTTTGGTAGAATAGATGGTATTTAATTTAGAACCAAATTCAAAATCCAATTCTTTTAACCGCATTAAAGAACGATCTAACACTGTTACATTGGCTTCCAGTCCCATAGCCATTCTGGCAGCATTGGTACCGACAACCCCACCACCAATTACAACCACATTGGCTGGTGCGACACCTGGCACGCCACCTAGTAAAATACCACTACCACCATTGATTTTTTCAAGGGTTGCGGCCCCAGCTTGCACAGATAAACGACCTGCCACCTGACTCATGGGGGTTAGTAAGGGTAAGGCACCGCTTGGATCCGTTACAGTTTCATAGGCAATGGCTACACAACCGCTTTCCATCAGTAGTCTGGTTTGAATAGGATCGGGTGCCAAATGTAAATAAGTAAATAAAATCTGGCCTTCGCGCAAAAGTTTACATTCATTTGGTTGAGGCTCTTTGACTTTAACAATCATGTCAGCTTTTTGAAAAACTTCTTCTGCTGTATCACAAATCTGCGCACCAACTGCCTTATAATCTTCATCAGAAAAACCAATACCACTACCAGCATTGGTTTCAACGATAACTTTATGACCGTGAGCCAGTAGCTCCATCACACTGGCTGGTACCAGACCAACTCGATATTCATTGTTTTTAATCTCTTTTGGTACCCCAATTAACATGTGTTTCTCCTCTGCCATCAATCATGACAACTTTATAATGCCTCAGTTAACTGAGGAATGAGTTCAAATAAATCACCGACTAAACCATAGTCTGCCACACTAAAAATGGGCGCATCCTCATCTTTATTGATGGCGACAATGATTTTACTGTCTTTCATCCCTGCAAGGTGTTGAATTGCCCCAGATATCCCCACAGCAATATAAAGCTCAGGGGCAACGATTTTACCCGTTTGACCTACCTGATAATCGTTTGGCACATACCCTGCATCCACAGCCGCTCTGGAAGCGCCAATGGCTGCGTTTAATTTATCTGCCAATTTTTCCAAAAGCTGGAAGTTTTCTGAATTTTGCATACCTCGCCCACCTGAGATAACCACTTTAGCAGCACCTAATTGAGGGCGTTCTGACTCATTTAATGTTTGGCTAACAAAGCTGCTGCCATAACTGTGCTCCATTGTATCTAAGGTTTCAATTGGAGCCGCCGTATCTTTTTTAGATACACTGGCAAAAACTGAAGTACGGGTAGTAACAATTTTAAGTGTGTCCAGACTTTTAACCGTAGCAATGGCGTTGCCTGCGTAAATGGGTCTTTTAAATGTATCTTCAGAGATAACTTCGATGATATCTGAAATCTGCGCTACATCCATCAAAGCTGCAACCCGGGGCATAATATTTTTACCAAATGTGCTGGCTGGTGCAAAAATGTGGGTATAGTTACCTGCAATACGTTGAATTAAAGCACTCACAGGCTCTGCCAGTAAATGCTCATAAGCTTTTGCATCTGCTAAAATCACTTTACTGACTTTATCAAGATTCGCTGCCTGATTTGCAGCATCGCTTGCGTTAAAACCTGCTACCAGTACATCCACTTCACCCAGCTCACAAGCGGCTTGAATACAACGAGCTGTGGTTTGGGCAATTGATGAATGTTGATGCTCGGCAATCACCAAAATTTTCATGTTAAATCACCCCCGCTTCGTTTTTAAGTTTATCCACTAATTCCTGTACTGAAGCGACTTTAACGCCACTTTTACGTTTGGGTGGATTCTCAACTTTCAGAATTTCAACATGAGGACGTATCTCAACATTTAATTCGTCTAAAGTAAAGCTTTGTAAGGGTTTTCTTTTTGCTTTCATGATGTTGGGCAAAGAAGCATATCGTGGTTCATTCAGTCGCAAATCGGTACTTACAATGGCTGGCAAATCTAACTTTAATGTTTCAAGACCACCATCAATTTCCCGAGTAACTTCAAGCGCCCCTTCATGAAGGTTAATTTTTGATGCGAATGTTCCCTGAGGCCACTGTAAAAGTGCAGCCAACATCTGTGGCGTCTGGTTATTATCTCCGTCAATCGATTGTTTGCCCATAATAATCAAATCAGGGGTTTCCTTTTCTACAATTTTTTTGAGGATTTTTGCCACACCCAAAGGTTCAACCTCTGTTTGGGTTTCAACTAAAATCCCTCTGTCAGCGCCCAAGGCCATGGCGGTGCGTAAAGTTTCCTGACAAGACTGACTGCCAATAGATACTACAAAGATTTCTGTGGCAATGCCCTGTTCTTTGAGCCGAATGGCTTCTTCAACCGCTATTTCGTCGAAAGGATTCATGGACATTTTCACGTTATCCTTCTCAACACCGCTCAAATCAGCTTTGACTCTGACTCGCACATTGTAATCAATCACCCGTTTCACAGGAACACAAATTTTCATGGCTTTTCCCCACAATAAAACTCATAAAAGTGAGCATTTTTAAAACATTTAAATCAGTTTCAGCGTTTCTTTTGGCTGTAAATCTTGACCTTCTGAATTCTTGGGGTCAATATACTCCTAATTTTGTTTTGGATCAAAAAGAGGCTTTGTTTTGCAAAGAGAATCAATGGAATTTGATGTAGTCGTGGTGGGTGCTGGCCCTTCTGGACTTGCCACAGCTATTCGTCTTAAACAACTGGCGCAAAACCAGAATAAAGATTTAAGTATTTGTGTGGTGGAAAAAGGCGCAGAAGTGGGCGCGCATATTTTATCTGGCGCTGTCATCGATCCCAGAGGTTTGGCTGAACTGATTCCTGATTGGAAAGAAAAAAATGCCCCTCTTAAAACTGAAATGGTGGAAGATGAGTTTGTATTTTTAACCCATGACAAACATTTAACCCTGCCTGTACCAAAACCCATGCGTAACCATCATAACTATATTATTAGCCTGGGAGAACTTTGTCAGTTTTTAGCAAAAGAAGCTGAAGCTTTGGACATTGAAATTTATCCTGGTTTTGCCGCCAGTGAACTTCTGTACCATGAAGATGGCGCAGTCAAAGGGATAGCCACCGGAAACATGGGCGTAGATGCAAAAGGTAATCAAACAGAACATTTTGAGCCTGGCATGGAACTACATGCAAAACAAACTGTCCTTGCAGAAGGTTGTCGTGGTTCTTTAACCAAACTTGCCTTTGAAAAATTTAATTTGCGTGAGAATTCTGACCCTCAGACTTATGGTATTGGCTTAAAAGAAATCTGGCGCATCAAACCCGAACATCATAAAGCCGGTAGAATCATGCATTCTATTGGTTGGCCTTTAGAGAATGATACCTATGGTGGCTCATTTATTTATCACATGGAAGATAACTTAATCAGTGTGGGATTTGTGGTTGGGCTGGATTATAAAAATCCTTATCTGTCTCCCTTTGAAGAATTTCAACGCTTTAAAACACACCCTTATATTCGCAATATCTTTGAGGGTGCTGAACGACTTTCATACGGCTCACGTGCTTTAAATGAAGGGGGTCTTCAATCATTGCCTAAACTGACTTTTGCTGGCGGGCTTATCGTTGGTGATGCTGCTGGCTTTTTAAATGTACCCAAAATTAAGGGAATTCATACTGCGATTAAATCTGGTATTGAGGCCGCCAATGGTATTATGATGGCAATGGCTCAAGAGGATGATTTCTCAGAAGTTTTTTATTATCCAGAAAAATTAAAACAAAGTTGGTTATGGTCAGAACTAAAAGCTGTGAGAAATATTCGCCCAGGATTTAAATATGGCCTGTGGCCCGGACTGATAAATGCGGCGTTGGAAACCTATGTATTTCGAGGCCATTCGCCCTGGACTTTAAAAAATCATTGGGATCACGAGTGCTTAACGAAAGCTGAAAATGCCAAACCTATCGCCTATCCAAAACCAGATGGCAAAATTACTTTTGATCGTCTCTCCAGTGTTTTTATTTCAAATACGAATCATGCCGAAAACCAACCCTGCCATTTGCAGTTAAAAAATCCTTCTGTTGCCATTGATATCAACTATAAAATCTATGCTTCGCCAGAAACCCGTTATTGTCCTGCTGGTGTCTATGAAATTGTGGAAGACAATGGTAAACCCAAATTCCAAATCAATGCACAAAACTGTGTACACTGTAAAAGCTGTGATATTAAGGATCCCACTCAAAATATTAACTGGGTGCCACCTGAAGGCGGTGGTGGACCTAATTATTCAGGGATGTAGTTTTAAATTTCACACATTTTCTGACAAATGCGATGGGGGCTGCAAAAGATAATGCAGTAATCACTGGCTGATGGTTATGATTTAAGTGTGTCAAACTGTACTGCCCTGGTACATTACTTTCTTTAACAATTCTAAGCAGTAAATTAGACTCCTGCGTCATGACAATACAAACTTTGTTAACGGTATTACGAATAGCCTCACCAAATAACTTAACCCCAGCTAAAACATCCCCTTTTGCATACAAAGGCTGCATTTTATCATCGTTTACCTGCAGACTAACCGAATGTTTGTAATGCTGTAAAAATAAATTTAACTCTGCCTCAATATACTCTTTTTCTTTGATGCAACCGATTAATTCAAGTTTGGCAGATTGATTTAGTGCAACCCCGTTGAGGCTCATGGGTTTGTCTCCTTCACCAAATAAAAGCCAGGCAGAAGAAACTTGCACACCATAATTGTCTAAAGCATTTCTCAGGCGTTCCGCCCCTTTGGGGGTCAAACCACTTTTATCATTAATATTCTCCCAATGTTGCAAAGTGCCTTTGGCAATGCCCAGATTGATAGCAAAATCCCCACGAGATAATTTGAGGCTTTTTCTTAAGGCAATAATTCTTTGAGCTCGATGTTTTTGGGAAGATAAAGTTTCGTTCATAATAGATTGATTAATAGTAGCTTTTAATAAATGTTTAAAAATTAGACTATTCTTATTTTTTTTTAGCGTTTTTTGTGATTTAATTATAATATTCTAGGGAATTAAAAGAAACCAACCTTAGGGTTTATTTCTAATTCCGCCCTTTTTAGCTGTATTTTGGTGTATGTATGAAGCTTGTATCCAATACCCATCCCAATTTTCACTTTGATAATTTGAATTATGCTGCCATCGCTCAGTTAGAGCTGCTGGGGATTTTAGAACCTACCGAAACTCAGATTTCTTATATGGAAGAAATTCTGAGGGTTTCTTTAATGAATACGGGTGTAAAGCTACAAAGGCGGCTGATGCTGGTAAAAAAATAGTCGATGCAGGTTGGGCTGACGCTTCGAAGCCCAACAGGGTATTCATTTAATTACGGCCTTATTTAATTGCCACAGCTTGTTGGGCTTCCTTCGTCAGCCCAACCTACATTAATTAATAAGCATCAAAATACTTTTGGATTTTTTTTGTATTTTGAGTTTTTAATAATGCTAAAGCCAAGAGTATTCTTGCTTTTTGTGGGCTCAACATACTGCTTACCACATAATCATTTTTTTCATCAATGTCTTTTTCCCGAGGGATGATACCATTTCTAACTCGAGAACTTCTGACGATGATCACACCTTTTTTTCGGGCGATTGATAGAGCCTTTGACACAGGTTCTGGTTGATAACCACGGCCAACCCCTGCTGAAATAATGCCTTTTGCTCCATCTTCTACACAGGCTTCTACCATTTTTGGGCTATTGCCAACATAACCATACAAAATATGTACTTTTGGCAAAAAAGTAGTATTTCCCACCGAAAATTCGGAACAAAAAGTATTTAAGCGATTAGCCTGACGGTAAAAATGAATACTTTGTTCATGGATATAGCCTAAAATGCCTAGCTCAGGTGAATCAAAAGCGTGGATGGTACTGACATTGGTTTTGGTTACTTCACGGGCGTGGTGAATGACATCATTTAAAGTCACTAAAACACCTTTGGCATAAGATTTTTCAGATTGCGCCAACACCACTGCGTTGTAAAGATTTTTCAAGCCATCGGCACTGACTGCATTGGCAGGTCGCATGGCGCCAGTTAAAATGATAGGCTTTTTGGTTTTAATGACAAGATTTAAAAAATATGCGGTTTCCTCCATGGTATCTGTTCCATGGGTTACCACAATGCCGTCAACGCTATTATCATTTGCCCAGTATTGAGCTCGGGCAGCCAGTTTTAACCAGATAGCTTCTGTCATATTTTCACTGTTTATCTGAATCACCTGTTCAGATGAAAGTCGAGCTAATTGATGAATATCTGGCAAGTCTTTTAATAAGTCTTCAATTTTAATAGCAGCAGAATCATACTGTGCACTTAAAGGAGAGTCCGCCACTGAAGCTAAGGTTCCGCCCGTGCCTAAGATTTTAATATGAGGTAATTTCATAACAACCTGCCTTTAATCAATAAATTTTCGGGCGCATCTAAACATTTTCATCCAGGGACTGTATTCAGGCCAATGCTCTGGATGCCAGCTGTTTTGTACCGTACGAAAAATCCGTTCCGGATGGGGCATCATAATGGACACGTTGCCCGTCGGATTTGTCAGTGCGGTGATTCCCTGTGGACTGCCGTTGGGGTTCATTGGATATTTTTGCGTGATTTCACTGTGTGCGTTGATATACTGCATACTGACTAAATTGTTATTAAGGCAATGTGTTAATGCAGTCTTAGAAGCAAACTCCGCGCGCCCTTCTCCGTGGGACACCACGACAGGTATCTCACAACCTTGCATATCTTTCAAAAAAATGGAGGGACTTTCGGTTATTTTAACCATATTTACCCGGGCTTCGAACTGTTCAGATCGATTTGTTTTAAACTCAGGCCAATCATCCGCGCCGGGGATAATGCTTTTTAATTGTGACAGTACCTGACAACCATTACAGATGCCTAAAGTGAACCGGTTAATATCTGCAAAAAAAGCCTCAAAAGCTTTGCGTAAATTCTCATGATACAAAATTGATTTTGCAAAGCCCTGCCCTGCTCCCAACACATCACCGTAAGAAAATCCACCACAAATAGCCATGCCTGAAAATTGATTTAAAAATTCAGGTTGATTTAATAAATCAGACATGTGAACATCAACGGTTTCAAAACCAGCATAATGAAAGGCTGCGGCCATTTCAACCTGTCCATTCACCCCTTGCTCTCGCAAGATCGCAACTTTTGGCTTTGCATCAACATGAGCATAAGCACAGCTTTGAATATCCTGGATATCAAAAGTTAGTTTTTCATGAAGTTTATGCTCATTTGTGGTTATGCAGGAAAATTCCTCTTCACAGGTTTCAGGATTATCTCTTAAGGATTGAATTTGAAAAGAGGTTTCGCTCCAGGCTTTTTGTAAGTTGACTCTATCTTCAGAGAAAATTAATTGATTATGATAATAAATATTTAACATATCACTTTGATTGCGCGTACCAAGAATATGTGTGCAATGGGACAGATTAAATTGATGCAGGCAATTTAACACCTGTTCGGCATTTTTATGTAACACTTGAATCACTGCGCCTAATTCTTCGTTAAATAAAATTCGGACAGGATCATCTCCCAAATCATTTAATAAAATATTCAAACCACAATGACCAGCGAAAGCCATTTCTGCAATGGTAGTAAACAACCCACCATCGGAGCGATCATGATAGGCCAAAATCAAATTTTCTTTTTGCAGTGACTGAATGGCTGCAAAAAAATGACTTAATTCCGCAGGATGATCTACTGTTGGTGCTACATCTGCATTTTGTAAATATACCTGACTTAGACAACTGCCACCCATACGACTTTGTTTTTTGCCCAGATCAATTAATATTAAATCTGTTTCACCTAAATCTGTTTTAAGCGCAGGGGTTAAGCTTTTTCGAATGTCATTGACTTTCGAAAAAGCAGAAACCACCAAAGAAACCGGTGCTGTAATTTTTTTCTCGACTTCTGCCTGCTGCCAGATTGTTTGCATGGACAATGAATCTTTGCCCACGGGAATAGCGATATTTAATGCCTCACACAAATCCATACCAACGGCTTTTACAGCCTGGTATAAAGCTGCTTTTTCGCCTTGCGCTTTGGTGGCAGCCATCCAGTTGGCTGATAATTTAATATCTGATAACTGCTCAATACTCGCCGCAGCAATATTCGTTATAGCCTCTCCCACTGCCATTTTGGCAGAAGCTGCTGGATCATAGCAGGCTATGGGAGAACGTTCTCCCATAGCCATGGCTTCGCCGCGATACCCTTCAAAATCAAGGGCGGTTACTGCAACATCACTGACAGGTACTTGGTAAGGTCCTACCATTTGATCCCGTGCGCTCATGCCACCAACACTTCTATCACCAATGGTAATTAAAAACTGTTTACTGGCAACCGTGGGTAATCGCAAAATACGATAGGCAGCTTCGGTCACATCTATATTGGAGGTGTCCAGAGCAGCTTTTGCAGGTTTATGTATTTTATCTTCACAGACAAGTTTAGGAGGATTCCCAAAAATTACCTCCATGGGTAAATCGATTGGATTATTGTCAAATTGCGCATCCGTTAAAGTTAATTGTGCTGCCTGTGTTGCCTCACCAATCACGGCAACGGGACAACTTTCTCTGGCTGCCAATTGTTCTATGACTTTAAGGTTTTTTGCTTCTACAGCCAGTACATAACGTTCCTGTGCTTCATTACACCACAGTGCCAGAGGACTCATACCCGGTTCAGCATTGTGAATTTTGCGTAACTCAAAAGTACCACCCATATTCGCATCATGAATAATTTCTGGCACGGCATTAGACAAGCCCCCAGCACCCACATCATGTATAGATAAAATAGGATTCTCAGCACCCAATGCCCAGCATTGGTTAATGACTTCCTGCGCCCTTCTTTGCATTTCAGGATTGGCGCGTTGAACCGATGCAAAATCCAGTGCCTGTGAACTGGTTCCCGAAGCCATAGATGAGGCCGCGCCACCTCCCAAACCAATTTGCATACAAGGACCACCTAAAACAATAATTTTTGCTTTATCTATAATGGTTTTTTTGCCGATATTCTCTGCAAGAATATTACCCATGCCACCGGCTATCATGATGGGTTTATGATAACCTCGAACTTTACCTTCAATATTTTGCTCAAATGTTCGAAAATATCCGCATAAATTAGGTCGACCAAATTCATTATTAAAACTCGCTGCGCCCACCGGCCCTTCAATCATGATGTCCAGTGCACTCGCAATATGCGCAGGTTTGCCATAATCAATTTCCCAGGGTTGCTTAAACCCAGGGATTTGCAAGTTAGAGACACTAAAACCACAAAGACCGGCTTTGGTTTTTGCGCCTCGTCCTGTTGCCGCTTCATCGCGAATCTCTCCACCACTGCCGGTAGCGGCACCTGGAAAAGGCGCTATGGCAGTTGGGTGATTGTGGGTTTCTACTTTAATGACTGTATGAACTGATCTTGGATTGGGCGCATAGGATTTCGTTTTGGTATCAGGATAAAAATAAGCCGCCTGGGTATTTTCAAGTACTGCACCGTTATCATTGTAAGCCGTTAAGGTTCCTTTAGAATAATTTTTGTAAGTGTTCTTTATCATCTCAAACAAAGTATGCTCTTTGGCTTCTGCATCAATGATAAATTTTGCATTAAAAATTTTATGACGACAGTGTTCTGAGTTAGCTTGGGCAAACATCATTAACTCTACATCCGTAGGGTTACGTTGTAGTTCCTCATAAGAGGTTTTTAAATATTCTATCTCATCTTCACTTAAGGCAAGTCCCAATTGTTGATTAGCTTCTCTAAGGGCTTTTATGCCTTTTTCTAACAGTGAGATGGTTGAGAAAGTATCTGCCTGAGTGTTTTCAAAAAATTTTTCTAAAAAAGCATGGTTCAATCCATAGCTTTGGGTTAGAGGATCAAAGATTGCTTCTGCGCATTGACGTTTTTGAGCCTCAGTAAAGGATGAATCAAAGCAAAAAGCCATGGCTCGCTCCACCCGGGTTATGTTAGATAAATCGCAGTGTTTAAAAATTTCAGTGGCTTTAGAGGACCAGGGTGAAATGGTACCCAAACGAGGCGTTATGATAAAATCAAAAGATTGCGAATCTGTGAAAACTTCACAAGCATTGAGCAGAGCCTGTGCTTTGGCTAAATCTGCTTGATTAAGCAGCGTTTGAGTTTGCAACAAATAAATATAATTTACCTGAAAACGGCTTGGCTCTATTTTAAAAGGAATTTTTGTCAGAATCTGTTGTTGACGAAATTTTGAGTAAACTTCTTTACCGTAAAGCACCTGCATTGATTTGTCACCTCATATTAAATATAGGTGAATTCTAACATATCAGGAGATAAAGCTCTCGGTTATTTGCAAGCCATTTTTGCCCTGGTCTTTAGGCGCATGTTCGATAATCAAATCGATGTAGAAAGCTCTTGGAAAATTAGTGTTTTTGCCCGCATAATTCACTTCAAAAAAAGTTTTTACATTCCAGGTATAAATGCCTCTTAGTACACCATTACGAAGAATTTCTATTTCTGGTGCCTGATTCACTGAGGTAACTTTAAGTTCATGTCTTTGGATAATCTGGTAAAGATGATGTTTTTGATAAGACTGGTAAAACTTATCCCAGGCTTCTTTGGAAAAATAGCCTTTCAAACTTTTTACATATGCCTGTTGATTTTCTGAGTCTATATTTGCAAAATCATTAATAAAACCCTTAACCCAAGATTTTAATTGTTTCATAGAAACATTTGGTATGGCTCGCTCAGGTGCAACTTTTGGGTCAGAACAGCCAGGCTGTAACAGGCACAAACTTAAGATTAAAAGTAGCTTAAGATGCCATTGCCATTTTACCATAATAATTTTCCCTATTGTTTTTCAATGAATTTACCCGGCTTTACATGTTTTCCATTCAAAGGTAATCCCGTATGCTGTGTGAAAGCCTTTTGACGTTTTTTATGAGCATTCTCAGAATTCTTACGTCTGGGTGAATGATAGCTATTAGAATTTTTGGGCTGAGAAGCTGGAATCAACTTATCTTTTCCCGAACCAATTAAATCTGCCCGCCCCATTTTTTTCAAAGCCTCTCGCAACATTGGCCAATTACTGGGATCATGATAGCGTAAAAATGCTTTATGCAACTGTCTGTTTTTAACATCTTTAACGGTTTTAACTTCATCACTTTTGTAATGTACCCGACGCAAAGGATTTTTTTCAGTGTAATACATGGCCGTGGCACTGGACATGGTGGATGGGTAAAATGCCTGTACCTGATCACATCTGAAATCATATTTTTTAAGCCATAAAGCCAGATTGAGCATATCTTCATCGGTGGTACCTGGATGCGCTGCAATAAAATAAGGGATCAAATATTGCTCTTTACCAGCTTCTTTACTGAATTTTTCGAATAAATCTTTAAATTTATCGTACGAGCCAATCCCTGGTTTCATCATTTTACTTAAAGGGGCATTTTCTGTATGCTCCGGTGCAATTTTTAAATATCCGCCCACATGGTGTGTTACCAACTCTTTAACATACTGAGGGTCTTCAACTGCTAAATCATAACGCAGCCCTGAACTGATTAGAATTTTTTTCACACCGGGCAGATTTCTTGCTTCTTGGTATAATTCAATTAGTCTGGCATGACTGGTTTGTAAATTCGGGCAAATAGAAGGATAAACACAACTGGGTTTACGACAGGCGGCTTCGATTTTGCGACTTTTACAGGCAATACGATACATATTTGCAGTAGGACCACCTAAATCAGAAATCACCCCTGTAAATCCGGGAACTTTATCACGAATTTCTTCAATTTCTTTTAAAATCGATTCTTTTGAACGGTTTTGAATAATACGGCCTTCATGTTCTGTGATAGAACAGAATGTACAACCGCCAAAACAACCTCTCATAATATTCACTGAAAAGCGAATCATCTCATAGGCGGGAATTTTTTTATCACCGTACTCAGGATGCGGAATTCGCTGAAAAGGCATACCGAAAATATAGTCCATTTCTTCTGTGGATAAAGGAATCGCCGGTGGATTTAACCAGATATCCTTGCCTTCATGAGCCTGCACTAAAGCTCTGGCGTTGCCGGGATTGGTTTCAAGATGTAAAACGCGATTGGCATGAGCATACAGTACTTTATCATTACTGACTTTTTCAAAAGATGGCAGTCGGATTACGGTTTTTTGCCGGTTCAAATTTATCATCGGCTTTATAGTGATTTCCGTTTGCTTTGCGCCTGTCTCATCCAATCCCAACCAGTCGTTGTTTCTTTTGGCTTTATCACAATCAGTAAGTGACTGAGTATTCACATAGGGGTTGATAATTTTATCAATTTTGCCAGGTTGATCTACCCGGCTGGAATCAATTTCATACCAGCCTTCTGGTGTGTTTTTCTGGATGAAAGCAGTTCCCCTTACATCGGTGATCTCTTCAACCTTTTCACCACGAGCCAATCGATGGGCTACTTCTACTATTGCTCGCTCAGCATTACCGTAAATCAACAAATCCGCTGTGGCATCCATTAAAATAGAACGACGCACTTTATCTTGCCAATAATCATAATGAGCAATTCGTCGCAAAGAAGCTTCAATGCCTCCCATAATTACCGGCACATCGCAGTAAGCTTCTTTAAGCCTTTGGGAATAAACTAATGAGCAACGATCCGGTCGCTTGCCTCCCTCTCCACCCGGTGTGTAGGCATCATCAGAGCGAGCTTTGCGATCTGCGGTGTAACGGTTGATCATTGAGTCCATATTACCAGCGGCCACGCCAAAAAATAAATTAGGTTTTCCAAGAGCCTCAAATGCTACCTTAGAATGCCAGTCGGGTTGAGCAATAATTCCCACCCGAAATCCCTGCGCCTCCAGCAGCCGACCAATGATGGCCATGCCAAAAGAAGGATGATCAACATAAGCATCCCCTGTGACGATAATAATATCGCAACTGTCCCATCCAAGCGTCTCCATTTGTGATCGACTGGTAGGTAAAAAAGGGGCTACACCATAACATTCCGCCCAATATTTTGGATAATCAAACAGTCGGGTTTTCACCTGATTTAATCCCGAAATTGCCATAACACTCAAAATGGTAAAATTTGGGGCAATATTACCATTTTACTGTGTATTTTGACTAGGGGGTTTTGTGATAAGTTACGAAAAGCTATGAAGTTATGGCTTTTTTCTCCGTTGTATTGGTAACCATATTGCCAATACTTTTCAAAACATCGTCAACGCTTACATCGACCCGGTCACTGACTTTGTATAATATATATTCTAGCATGGCCAGAATAAAATCTGAGCTTACTTGTAAATCAATATACACAAGCTCATCTTTTAAAGATTGTAATAACTTAAGTGCGTCCCTATGTTGAACCAATTGGTAAACTCTTGCAAGGGTTCCGGCCAAAGGATGAGCTTTAAGCTCTTCTTCGGTAACACCGCAGATATTTCTGACGGTAAATGGTGACGTTAGTACTTCTTTGGCTAAAGCTTCATTTTCACCAAAACCTTCTAAAAAACTAGTGCTAAAAGCATAAGGTTTATTAGCCACATAGTAAGTAATGGGATACACCAATGGAAATTTGTGTGTGTGTGAAATTGTTTTTGGTGATGCTCAATAATTCTTAGGATATATTGCATTATTCTTAAGGGCATCTTTTTGTCAGGTTGGGTTTGGTGCTCTGAAAGAATGTAAAAGTAACCCGGTTTATTATCAAATTCTGTGCGATAGAGTACATCCACATGCTTATGCTTTAATTTATTATCTACATAGCTTTGAGGAAGTTTACAATGTAGGTTGGGCTGACGAAGGAAGCCCAACAGAGTATTCATTTAATTACTGCCTTAATTGAGTTGCCACGGCTGCTGGGCTGAGGGATCGTCACTTTTTTATTCATAGCTAAGCTCCCATGCTTCCGCAGGAATAGCGCTTAAATTTATTGGGAATTTTATTTTTTTTCTAAGTACCTGACACCCTAAAAAAAAGAAAGAGAGTACCCGTCTATGCTTATAGGTATTAGCCTGGAATTTTAAATGCAAGCCTAATTGTTCAGCTCTATATCCTACAACCCAAGCAATCAAACTAGCTAAGGCACTTAGCATCAACCAAACAATGTAACGTTTAACCTTTATCGTTCGGTTCTCTCTCAAACTAAAACCATACTTCTCACTTTTCGTATCTCGAAAGCTTTCTTCAATGGTCATTCTAATTTTGTAAATCTTAACAATTTTTTTTGCAGCGACTTTTGAACGCTTCAAAGATGAAACCAAAATCCATGGCTCTTTGTATCCTCGCGCTCGTTTTAATGAATCTTTATCTTTGGCAGTTTTTCCATCTCTTTGATATTTATGTCGACCTTTTAATTCATGTTTATAAAGATAACAGTTTGTTTTATAGCCCTTTGCTTTTGTCAGGCTTATTTCACCCAAAGGTTTAGGGGATGAGGTTGCTCTTGGATACAAGGCTTTAAGCTTATTATAGCCTTCTCCTTCATCGTAGCATATTTCCCCACGGGTTCGTCCAATGTAATCCCAACCTAGTGCTTCAACGGACTTAAACCAAGGAACTTTAAATCCTGCATCTGTTACAATCACTGGTTTACATCCTTTGGGTAACATTTTAGCTAACTGAGCCAGAAACGTTTTATGAACTTTTGGGCAACCCTCTTTTTTCTTTGAATGAACTTCTTCGTACAATGTAATACTTCGTCCTGTGGCTGCCAACGCGGCTCTTAAACAACATTGCTCTCCTTCTTCTGACATATGTAAACTATTGGGTAAACTACTCCAATCCACAAGAATGACAGGGCATGTTTTTGTACCTATCGCAAAGCGGGTAATTTGTTCATAAATAAGTCCACTTTTTTCCTGGTAATATTTATTTGCTAAAAGTCTATCTACTCTTCGAATACCAGCCCGCTCTTCAACACCCGTATCAAGAGCCCGACCCAACTGCGTCAAATTTAACTGCTTGGAATTGACGATTGCTTCGATGATGGGGTTCAAAGATTTAATGCGTGATTTATGGATTGCTGAATCGAGTATTTTATGTAAAGATGGTTTGACGTGCATAGTGTTTCCATTTAATTGTTCTTCGTAAAAACTAATTAGATCACGTTACGCTATGCATGTCACTAGTTTTTTTATTGTTTTTATTTCTAACCCCTTATTTTTTAATAAAAATTTTTTCGAAAAACTGACGATACCTCAGGCTGCTGGGCTTCCTTCGTCAGCCCAACCTACATTTATTTTGTTTAACTTGAATCGGACTTTGTGAGCATTGAGAAAATATCAAGCCTTCCGATATGATTTAATTTTAAAATTGTAAAACCGCATTTCTTTGATGTTCGGTAAAATTATACTAACAAGCATAATGGCGCCTCCAGTAAGGGTACTGGCTTTTACACCCTGCTGGTAAAACACCACAGCAAATAAGGTGGCAAACACCGGTTCCAAAGCATAGATAACAGCAGCTTTGGCCACAGTGATATTTTTTTGATATTTAGCCATTAAAAATGTTACTAGTGCTGTTGCCAAAATCGCACAAAACACTAAGGCATAGATTACCTGCCAGTGAAAAAAGCTTTCTAAGTGAAAGTGTTGCAGTCCCAAAGAAGGCACTATAAACCCAAAGAAAGTCATATAAAAACTCAATAATAAACTGTCATGAATGCGCTTAGAAAAAATCTGCAAACAGACAACCATCACAGCATAGGTGCTTGCGCATCCCAGTGACCATAAATCTCCAACACTTAAGTGTGTGATATTAGCGCCAGTTAGAATATATAATCCTACAAAACAGGCAAAAGCCGATAAAATTTCTATTTTTTTTGGAAACCCGAGTCCGAACAGTGGAGATAGTAAAGGCACTAAAATGACGCCAAATCCCGTAATAAATGCTGAACGTGAAGCAGAGATTGTCTGTAAACCTTCTGTTTGTAAAATATAAGTGGTGGCATTTAGGCTTGCCAGTAAAATACCTGCTATCAAAATAGTTGAGGTAGTGAATTTAAGTCTTTTAACGACAAGCGGGATAAAAAATACTGCAGCCAACACCATACGCATAAAGACAAAGCTGTCAGGAGACACAAACTTAGTTGCCTGTTGCACCAAAATGAATGTCCAACCCCAGATAGCAGTAGCGCAAATTAACAGGATAGTTGATTTTGTTTCAACTTTCATAGTGTTATAATAAAAGCAGTTGCGTAAGTTGATGAGCATTATCTCATGAAAATAGCCCTCTTAGCCACAGGCGATGAGATCACCAATGGTGATATCTTAAATACTAACGGACAAATCATCGCACAGAGTTTGTTTGATGCAGGTTTCAAGCTCGGGATGCATCTTGCAGTGGCTGATGATGAATCTCAAATGTGTCAGGCCATTCGTTTTTTGCAAAAACACCATGAAGTAATCATCACAACCGGCGGTCTTGGCCCTACTTCTGATGACAGAACCCGTTTTGCATTAGCGAAGGCCTGTGATAAAAAACTGCTTTTTGATGACGCCAGCTGGCAGGCTATCGTTAACAGATTAAAACGTTTTAACCTGATTCCACACGAAGCGAACAAACAGCAGGCTTACTTTCCCAATGATGCAAAAATCTTACCAAATCCTGATGGCACAGCCAATGGCTGTCAGTTTGAACATGCTGGGACTTTATTTTTTATGCTGCCCGGGCCACCTAAAGAATGTTTACCCATGTTTTTTCAGGCAGTTTTACCCTTTTTGCAAACCCATCACCAAACCACTAAGCTGGTTCAAAAAAAATGGCGTCTGTTTGGCGTCTCAGAAGGTGAAATTGCTGCTGAACTGGATAAACTCACTGAAGGTTTTGCAGTCACCACGGGCTATCGCTGGGATTATCCTTATTTAGAATTTAAGCTGTTACATGATGCTAATGATACTATGACAGAATTAGAAAATCGGCTTGAAAGTCGATTGCAACCTCATATTATCTGCGATGATAAAAGCACTGCCTTTGAAATCTGGTTGGATCGTTTAAATCAAATATCTTCACCTTTAAAAATTTATGACGTCGCCACCAATGGTCTGCTTCAACATAAACTTTGGCTCTGCGAGCGAATGGATCGGGTGATTTTTACAAATGAAACAGATGCACAAATTAAAATTACCGGGTTAGATGAATTAAATTTAGCTGAGAATGACGCTGCTTTCACTCATTTATACCTACACGGTGACTACAATGGCCGCAGTCTGAATGATAAAAAGGCCATTGCTTATCGTAATCGCCGAGTTGTAAATTATGCCATTGAATATATCGCCCATAAGCTCAATTCTATAATGGCCTGATGGAGTTATCACATGAATAAATTGCTGAGCATTATCATAACTTTTTGTTTTGTCAGTCTTGCCTTTGCAGCAGCCCCTGAAAATATGCAAATCCCTGAAAATCAGGCAAAAACTTTTCAATCCTTACAACCGGTAAAAGCCAATACAGGACCTGCGCAAAAATATAATGAAGCAATTAAATATTTACAGGGTCATGGTGTCAAACAGGATTTTAATAAAGCAAAAGGTTTGCTTAAACAGGCAGCCTCCCAAGCCAGCGCTCCGGCTCAAACTTTATTAGGCATTCTTTATGATTTAAAAAATAATCCAAGTGCTCATAAAAAAGCTGTCTATTGGTTTGAAAAAGCCGCAAGTGCCGGTGACACTGAAGCGTTATATCGACTAGGTTTATCCTATTATAATGGTTTGGGCGTTGAAAAGAGTTTTAATAAAGCCTTTGAATATCTGAAAAAAGCCGCAAATTATGGTTCGTCAAAAGCTCAGTTTGATGTGGGCAGAATGTATGAACATGGCATAGGTATACAAAAAAGTTTAAAAGATGCCTTCAGCTATTATCAAAAAGCTGCTCAACAAAACTTACCTGAAGCACAGCTTCTGATGGGATACTTTTACGACAAAGGACTTTATGTTCATAAAAATTTAAAAAAAGCCATCAACTGGTATGAAAAAGCTGCCTCTTTAGGTAACGCTACTGCCCAATATAATCTCGGCGTGATATATCAATATGGCCAGGGTGTTAACCAAAATATTGATACCGCCATTAAATGGTTAAGGCAAGCTTCTCAACAAAATTTTGCCATTGCAGATAATCAGTTAGGTAAAATTTATTCAACGCCGCACTTTGGAAAGCAAAATCTGCAGAGCGCTTTTAACTGGTTTCAAAAATCTGCCAAACTGGGTAACCCTCAAGGCGAATTTGAATTAGCAAAATTATATTACTACGGCCACGGTGTGGAGAAGGAATTTGATAAAGCCTTTTATTGGTTTCAAAAAAGTGCTTTGCAAAATAATCCACAGGCACAGCAATTTCTGGGGATTTTGTATGAACATGGTAAGGGTACTGTTAAGAACTACTTAAAAGCTTATGCGTGGTATTTTAAAGCTTATCAAAATGGCAGTGTGGCTGCGAGTAAATTACTCAATACCCTGTCTGCTTCCATGACCAAAGAGCAGATTGCCGAGGCAATGAAAATGGTGAAAGATTTACAAGTTCATTGAGATGCAAAAATTTTTTTGTCAGTTTACTCAATTTTATGGCTCTTAATTTTTTTATATATTACAATAAACTTCGTATTAAATTCGAAATTAATCAATGTAGGTTGGGCTGACGTAGGAAGCCCAACAGGGTATTCATTTAATTACGGCCTTATTGAGTTGCCACGGCTTGTTGGGCTTCCTACGTCAGCCCAACCTACATTTATTTTGAATATAAATCGAAATTTATCGTAAGTCCTATTAAAGAAGAATGAGGTTTCTTATAATAAATGCCATTATCTTTTTTCAGAAAAAAAACCTGTGATCAGTTTTTCGCAAATTTCCGCCATCACACCCCCGCGCCATTTAACCTGATGATTAATGGCAGGTGTATCAAACAACTCTAAAGCACCGGTAACCGCGCCAATTTTTTCATCGTAAGCTGCAAAAATTAATTCTTTAAGACGAGAGTGAATCATAGCGCCAGCACACATGGGACAAGGTTCTAAAGTCACATATAATGTGCAATCTTTTAGGCGATGATTTTTTAAGTGACGGGCAGCTTGTCGTAAGGCTAATATTTCAGCATGTGCGGTTGGGTCATGCCTTGAAATGGTTTGATTACTGGCTTGTGCAATAATGGTATCTTGAAACACCACAACAGCACCCACAGGTACTTCATCTTTAGCAATGTTGGCTGCTGCCAATTCAAAAGCATGCTGCATGAAGTACTGATGCCGGTCAAACACAATTTATTCCCATTCAATGGTCGCGGGTGGTTTTCCAGAGATATCGTAAACTACACGGGAAATGCCTTTCACTTCATTGATGATACGATTTGAGACATGACTTAAAAATTCATAAGGTAAATGAGCCCATCTGGCGGTCATAAAATCAATGGTTTCCACAGCACGAAGTGCAATCACTGGTGCATATTGCCTGGCATCGCCCACCACACCTACAGAATTCACAGGCAAAAAAACGGCAAAAGCCTGACTGACTTTATGGTATAAATCATGAGCCAATAATTCTTCTATAAAAATATGATCTGCCTGCCTTAATAGATCTGCAGCTTCTTTTTTCACTTCGCCCAAAATTCTAACACCAAGACCTGGGCCTGGAAAAGGATGGCGATACACCATATCATAAGGCAAACCTAACTCAAGTCCCAATTTGCGAACTTCGTCTTTAAATAATTCCCGTAAAGGTTCCACAAGCTTAAGCCGCATGTCTTTTGGCAAACCACCTACGTTATGATGTGTTTTGATGAGATGCGCCTTACCTGTGGCGCTCGCGGCTGACTCAATCACATCTGGATAAATTGTACCCTGCGCCAAAAAATCAGCATCAGTTATTTTGCCGGCCTCTTCTTCAAATACTGCAACGAACTCGTTCCCTATTGCTTTGCGTTTTGCTTCGGGGCAATCCAAATTTTTTAATTTTTGTAAAAATCGATCTTCTGCTTTGACTTCAATAACCCGAATACCCATATGCTCAGAAAACATTTTCATCACCTGTGTGGCTTCATTATGTCTTAGCAATCCATTATCCACAAAAATACAGGTTAACTTATCACCAATAGCCTGATGCAATAAAGCAGCTACTACCGATGAGTCTACGCCACCGGAAAGTCCCAATATGACAGATTTATTGCCAATAAAATCTTTTGCCCGTGCAATGGCATCTTCAATAATATTCTCGGTCGTCCAATTTGCTTCACAGCCACAAATATCCAGTACAAAACGCGATAATATTCGCATGCCCTGTCGAGTATGAGTTACTTCTGGATGAAACTGAACGCCATAAAATTTTTGCCTATCATTACCCATAGCCGCAATGGGAGCATTATCGGTTTCAGCAATCACTTTAAATCCTTTTGGCAAAGCTGTGACTTTATCGCCATGACTCATCCATACATCCAGCAGTGCTTGAGCTTTGTCATTGGCATGATCTTCAATTTGATGAAATAAATCCGAATGTCCATGCAACCTGACTTTGGCATAACCAAACTCACTGTGAGAGGAAGCTTCGACTTTTCCACCAAGCTGGTGTGCCATGGTTTGCATACCATAGCAAATGCCTAAAACCGGTAAATCCATATGAAAAACCTCATCGACCACTCTAGGCGTGCTTTCAAGAGTTACAGATTCAGGTCCTCCTGATAAAATGATACCTTTAGGAGCAAAGGCTTTGATATCATCCAAACTCATATTAAAAGGAAAAATTTCACAATATACACCCACTTCCCGAATACGTCTGGCAATTAACTGGGTGTACTGTGAACCAAAATCCAAAATAAGCATTTTATGCTGATGAATGTCTGTCATAATTTTGGCCTTAAGTTAAATTAGTGTTCTCGAGTGGCATGAAACTGGATATCTGGCCAACGCTCCATGGTCAATTCCAGATTCACCTGACTGGGTGCAAGATAAGTTAGATTTTCGCCCCCATCCAATGCTAAATTATCAAAAGCTTTTTTCTTGAATTCTGCCAGTATTTTTTTATCTTCGCACTCAATCCAACGAGCCATTTGAATCGGTGTGTTATCGTAACTGCATTCCACTTTATATTCATCTTTTAATCGATAAGCCACCACATCAAACTGCAAAATACCCACAGCACCCAGAATTAACTGATTGTTATTCAGTGGTCGAAAAAGTTGGGTAGCCCCCTCTTCGGATAGCTGAATTAATCCTTTTAGCAATGCTTTTGATTTAAGGGGATCTTGCAGACGCACCAGACGAAATAGTTCAGGCGCAAAATTGGGAATCCCTGAGAATTTTAAGTATTCACCTTCAGTGAATGTATCGCCAATTTGAATAGTGCCATGATTATATAATCCAATAATATCACCAGGATACGCAGTTTGCGCCTGTTCTCTTTCTCCGGCCATAAATGTCACGGTATGATTAATCTGCACATCCCGATTAATTCTTACTTGCCGAAACTTCATTCCTTTTTTATATTCACCGGAACACACTCGCATAAAGGCTATTCTGTCACGGTGTGAAGGATCCATATTCGCCTGAATTTTAAAAACAAAGCCCGTAAAGTTTTCTTCATCTGGTGCCACCACCCGTTCAAGGGTTTGTCGCGGCTGTGGTTTGGGGGCAAAGCCTGCAAATGCATCTAATAACTCTTTGACACCAAAATTATTAATGGCTGATCCAAAAAACACAGGGGTTAGCTCGCCTTTGCGATAGGCTTCTAAATCAAATTCATGGCTGGCACCTTTAACCAGCTCCACTTCTTGCCGAAGCATTTGTGCTAATGAGCCCAGTCGTTCATCTAACTGAGGATTATCTAAGCCTTCTATGAGCTCACCGGTTTGAATTTCATGACCTTTGCCTGGTTTGTAAAGGATAATCAAATCTTTTTGCAGATGGTAAATGCCTTTAAATGCCTTGCCTTGACCGATGGGCCAAGTAACGGGAGCGCACTTAATATTTAAAATATCTTCAATTTCATCCAATAAATCAATGGGTTCACGACACTCTCGATCCAGTTTGTTAATAAAAGTTAAGATGGGTGTATTACGCAGTCGGCAGACTTCTAACAATTTAATGGTGCGAGCCTCCACCCCTTTAGCAGCATCAATCACCATCAAACCGGAATCCACTGCGGTTAAGGTTCGATAGGTATCTTCAGAAAAATCCGCATGTCCTGGGGTATCCAGTAAGTTGAAAATGCAGTCCTGATAGGGAAATTGCATCACCGATGTGGTAACAGAAATTCCCCGCTGTTTCTCCAACTCCATCCAATCTGAGGTGGCATGTCTGGCGGCTTTTCTGCCCTTTACGGTGCCGGCAAGCTGTATGGCTCCGCCAAATAACAATAGCTTTTCTGTAATTGTGGTTTTTCCCGCATCGGGGTGAGAAATGATAGCGAAGGTTCGGCGTTTGTTAATTTGTGCGATAATAGAACTCATACTGACGGATTACTCTACAAAATTTGGAGCCGATTATAACAGCTTTTGCATCACAATAGCAGTTTCTCGCCCCGTGTCTTTAGGATAATAACCTTTACGTTCACCAATGATATCAAAACCTAAGTGTTTATATAATTGTCTGGCGGCCATATTGGAGACTCTAACCTCCAGAATAAGTTTTTTGATAGTTTTGAATTTTAATGTCTCAAACAGCCAGTTCAATGCCGACTTTGCATATCCTTGGCCACGATGTTGGGGATGGATACAGATATTCAAAAGATGACATTCGTCTAAAATCACATGATTTATCATAAAGCCTATTAAATTTAGGGTTTCACAATTAGATTGACATGGAATTTTGAAGCTGTGGCACAAATAGCCCACCTTCATACAGTCTTTTAAGATGGCTAAAGACCATGGTTGCTGATGGCAAAGTCTTTCAAGTTTGTATAATTCTGTTAACTCTGAAGGTTTACTGGGTTGAATGGTCAGCATTTTGCTCATCTTTTTGAGCCTGATGGCGTTTTTGACGGCGCTCTTTTAAATCATTAAGTTTTTGTTCCGCATATTTTGCCTGTTCTTCAGTAATTTTTTCAGTCACTTCGCCTTTTAAATCCACTCGCCCATTTCCAACTTTGGTGCAGGCTAATAAGTAACGAAAAGATTTGGTATAAACCGACAAAGATTTTCGCATGAGGGTTAAAGAAATTTCTTTGTCTTCAAGCTCGGATAAGTAAGCATTCAGATCCTGACCAATCCCTACTTTCAGAGGTTTGGCAGGCAAACCGGGTTTGGTGAAAGTGTTGGGAAAAGTTTCATTTAACCAGGCCAGTGCATCGAAAATTGCTTTTAATTTTGGATCCTCTGGTACAACAGGTGCTTTTGGTTTCGCAGATTTTTTCTGATTTTGACTGCCTGGCTTTGCTTTTGAGGATTTTGTTTTATGAAATTTTACTTTCACGGAAGCCACTTTTTTAGGCTTGGTTTGATCCTGTTGCGTTCTGGACTCATCCTCTGGCAATAAGCTTTTTAAAGCATCAAATGAATTAAAGGTTTGCTTGGCCATAACTGTAAAATTGTACCTGAAAGATAATTGATATTGTACCTAATTTTATAAGGGTTTCAAGCTCTTTAAAGCGTAAGTATTTTCCTAAGTTTTTGCACGGTTTTCGCCAAGTGCCTTTTACTTAGTATCTACTTATGAGAAGATTACACTCCATAAAACTTACAAAAACCCAATGTAGGTTGGGCTGACGTTAGGAAGCCCAACAGGGTATTCATTTAATTACGGCTTTTTTTAATTGCCACAGCCTGTTGGGCTTCCTAACGTCAGCCCAACCTACATTGGTTATCATAACCAATTTTCAAAATTGGCGTCTTGCGTAAGTTCTATCATTCTTAAAATAATTTAATGGGGAACAATATGGGAAACCGTCTTTCAAAAATTTATACTCGTACTGGTGATGATGGTACTACAGGGCTTGGTGACTGTAATCGAGTGGACAAAGATTGCGAACGGGTTGAAGCTTATGGCACCGTTGACGAATTAAATAGTGCCATTGGCATGATTTTATCTCATGAAGGCGTTAGCGATAAAATTAAAACCTGTTTAACCAGAATTCAAAATGAATTATTTGATTTAGGCAGCGAACTTTGTATCCCTGGTTACGAAGCTCTAAGTGATACTCATATTGATAATATGGAAGCCGATCTGGACACATTAAATTCTGCTTTAAACCCTTTAAAAGAATTTGTACTACCTGGCGGTCATCCGGCAGCAGCCAACTGTCATTTGGCAAGAGCCATTTGTCGCAGAGCTGAGCGACGCACAGTTAAGCTCTCTCATGGTGAACAAGTTACAGTTTTTTCTATTCGATATTTGAACCGACTGTCTGATTTGCTGTTTGTGATTTCTCGCAGTATTAATCATGATAATCAATGTCCTGAACCCCTTTGGCAACATGTTCGTAAACCAAAATGATGCATTATGATTACGGAAGCAAAATGGCAGCAATTGCGTCATCGCATGGCGCAATTAAAACTTGAAGAGCAGGACATTGAAGAAAAATTTATTTTAGGATCAGGCAGTGGTGGCCAAAAAATTAATAAAACCGCTTCTTGTGTCTGGATAAAACATTTACCCTCAAGTATTATTATCAAATGTCAAAGCAGTCGTTATAGAGAATCCAATCGGTTTTTAGCACGGCGAAGATTATGCGATCGTTATGAAACTTTAGTATTAAATCAAAAAAGTACTCAGCAAAAAGCCATAGAAAAACTTAAAAGACAAAAACGAAAAAGATCCAAACGGGCTAAAGCAAAAATTCTGGCAGATAAAGCCCACCGTGCTGGAGTGAAAAAATTACGACAACGTCCAGAATAAATGTAGGTTGGGCTGAGGTCGGAAGCCCAACGGTGTATTCATTTAATTACGGCCTTATTTAGTTGCCATGACCCGTTGGGCTTCCGACCTCAGCCCAACCTACATTTATTTTTAATTTCTTCTAATAGCATTTCTACCATTAAAGCGGATGAGTAACGTTCTTTAGGTAATTCAAGACCTTTGATTAAGTATCTGGCATCAAAATTCTGTAGTTCATTGATGTGTTTACCAATAATATTGGCGGTTAAAAAAGAAAGACAAGCGATGCAACATGGACACCCTAGTACTTTATATTTTGCATCTAAAATGGTTTTGTTGGAAATTTTTAAATGTAACTGCATTCGGGTAAATCCATCAGGTGTTTCGTGGGATGCAACGTAAACCTGAGGATCATTAAGATCCAATTCACCAATATTTTTTGGATGATAGAATTCTTTTTTAATTTTATCTGACCAGTGTAACATAATAAAAACTTCCTATGCAGGTGCCATGGCCCGTAACCATTGAATACCATTTTTAATATGCTGTGCAGCAAACTCAATGTCAGCTTTCGTAGTAAAACGTCCCATACTAAAGCGAAAGGTACTGTGCGCAAGATTATCTGGAACCCCTAAAGCACTTAGCACATAAGAAGGCGAAATATCTTTTGAAGTGCAGGCCGATCCGGTTGATACTGCAATCCCATTTAAAGCCCAAAGTAATGCTGTTCCTTCTACCCCTTCAACACTTATGTTTAAAATACCTGGAATTGAGTGTGCTAAATTGCCATTAAAGTGAATACCTTCGAGACTTTTTAATTGCTCAACCAAATAAGACTTAAAAATTTTTAGCCTTTGAAATTCTTCCTCAAAGTTTTTTTGGGCAATGTTAAAAGCTTCGCCCATGGCCACAATCTGACTTAATGCTAAAGTGCCGGAGCGCATATTCGATTCATGTCCACCGCCATGGATTTGCTGAATTAATTTTATCTTTGGTTTGTGTCGCACATACAAAGCACCAACGCCTTTGGGTGCATATAGTTTATGTCCTGAAAAAGACATTAAATCCACCGGCAACTTTTGCAAATCTATGGACATTTTTCCCACGCTTTGAGCAGCATCCACATGAAAAATCACTTTGTTTTGCCGACACAGATCGCCTATGGTTGATATATCCTGTATTACGCCGGTTTCATTATTAACCTGCATAATGGACACTAAAATAGTTTCTTGGCAGATAGCATTGGCAATGTTTTTTGGTTCTATCAAACCATTGCGCTCAGGTTTTATAAACGTTACTTCAAACCCTTTTGTCTGTAAATATTTACATGTATCTAAAACTGCTTTATGCTCTGTCTTTGAGGTAATAATGTGTTTGCCTTTATGAGCGTAAGCTTCGCAAATGCCTTTAATTGCCAGGTTATCTGATTCGGTAGCGCCAGAAGTCCAAATAATTTCTTCTGGTTGTGCGCCCACCAAAGCTGCCACCTGGACTCGAGCAGTTTCAACAGCTTCTTGAGCTTCGAGGCCAAAATGATGAGTGTTGGAAGCCGGATTGGCAAAACAGCCGTCCATTGTGAGGTATTGCTGCATTTTTTCCACAACCTGTGGATCCACGGGCGTTGTGGCTGCATAATCGAAATAAATAGGCTTTTTCATCATTCAATACTCGCTTATTTAGAATCAGTTTCTTTATGTAGATGCCATTGCATCTTACTTAAGATACCTCGCAAAATATTTAGTTCAGTCTGATCCAGCCTTGCGCGATTAAATAATCTTCGCACACGTGGCATAACACGATTAGGATTATCTTGGCTTAAAAATTCCATATCGTGCAAGGTCTTATCCACATGCTGAAAAAATAGCTCCAGCATATTGGCATCTGCAAGTTTATCGTCGTGTCCACCTTCAAACCTGGCATAGCTATCGCCCTTATGTAAAAATAATTTCATACGAATCTGATAGCAAATCACTTGCACCGCCTGAGACAAATTTAAAGAAGAATATTCAGGGTTGGCAGGAATTTGAATATGATAGTGACACTTTTGTAATTCTTCGTTTTTTAAACCTTTATCTTCGCGCCCAAATAAAATTGCCGTGTTGTCTAAATTAGTTTCCTGCAGAACTAAATCAGCAGCTCTGTCAGGATTTACCAACGGCCAAGGTAATGATCTGTCTCGTGCGCTGGTACCCAATACTAATGTTCTATCTGCAATGGCAGCGTCAATGGACTCATAAATGGTTGCCTGTGCCAAAATATCATCAGCTCCGGCTGCCATCATATTAGCTTCAGGCGCAGGATAGCGTCTGGGATTAACGATTGCTAAATCATGAAATCCCATAGTTTTCATGGCTCTGGCAGCAGAGCCTATGTTTCCAGGGTGAGATGGCTGAACTAATACTATACGAGTTGCCAAGGGATTGAAGTGTACCATAAGTTAAAGAAGGGTCTGTTTGATTGCGAATCTACATAGCTGCAAGTATAATCAGCCCTAATCTTACTCGCAATGAAAATCAGGTAAAATATGCTAAATATCGCCCAAAAAGCCGCAATCAAAGCCGGCGACTTAATGATCAAAGCTCAGGACAGACTTGAGTATATTGAAGTCATTGAAAAAAGCTGGAATGATTTTGTAACAGAAGTAGATAAACAGTCTGAAAAAGAAATTCTGTATCATCTAAAAAGAGCTTTTCCAACCCATTCTTTTTTAGCGGAAGAATCGGGGCTGATTGAAGGTAAAGATAAGCAATATCAGTGGATTATCGACCCCATTGATGGTACTGCTAATTTCATGCGGGGTATACCGCATTTTTGTATTTCCATTGCTTTAGAAGTCAACGGTAGAATTGAGCTTGGTTTAGTTTTTGATCCTGTGCGCGATGAAATGTTTAGCGCAGCCAGAGGTCATGGTGCTCAATTAAACAATCGTCGCATTCGCGTAAGCAATACCCAGAGAATTGAACGGGCTTTACTGGCAACCGGTCTGCCCTTTCGCCATCCGGAACAGCTGGAATCCTATATGCATGGATTTAATACCGTTGCTAAAAGTGTGAGTGACATCCGCAGACAAGGCAGCGCGGCTTTAGATTTGGCTTATGTGGCTGCAGGTCGACTGGATGGTTATTGGGAAAATAATCTGCAGCCCTGGGATATTGCTGCCGGCGCTCTATTAGTTCGAGAAGCGGGTGGTTATGTGACCGATAAATCGGGTGAAGACAAGTATCTGTACTCAGGTAATGTGATTGCTGCTACACCAAAGGTTTATCCAAGTCTATATAAGTCATTAGTAAACCCTTAACAAAAAACCATTTTATATGCCAGTTTTCAGTCCATTGAAAAATTGTTCCAGGGCAATAACTTTTTTTAAAAGAAGCAAAAGCCGCATTAAGTGCGCAAATAAGTTATACATAAATAGGACGCAAAACTTTAAAACTGAAACATATCAAGATTGGGCTGAATAAGCCCAACAGCCGTGGCAATCAAACTAGTACTATTTCCATTTAATTTTGATTGATAGAATATTAATGAAGCTGCGGCAGATGTCAGAGTAGTTTTAGATAACTATAGAATGTAGGTTGGGCTGAGGTCGGAAGCCCAACAGCTTATTCATTTAATTACGGCCTATTTTAGTTGCCACGACCTGTTGGGCTTCCGACCTCAGCCCAACCTACATTGATTGCCATAGTGAATTTTTAAAATTGGAGTTTTGGGATCCTGATAAACTTCAATTGGCATCGATCTTATGCTGAATCTCTGCTGTTATTTGAGATATAAGTGACCGCAGCCAAATCAGACCTTTATCTTTATCATCTTTTCTAAGCCAGGCGGTAAAAGTATATCTTTTTGGCAAGTCAAAAGGCAGAGGCTGACTGATTAGATTAAACTTTTTTATCCACTGTTGTGAAAAAATATTTGGGATTGAGGCTATCATGTCAGACCGACGTAACATAAAGGGTACTGGAATTACATGAGGCACAGAGGCGACTACATTTCTGTGTACTTTTAATTGTTTGAGTTCCTTGTCAATATTAGTTCCGCCAAGACCAGTTTGATACTGAATACGGATTTGTGGTGCGCTCAAAAATTTTTTCAATGTCAAAGGCTGTTGCAATAATGGATGATCTTTTCGCCCCACTACCATACCACCAAATTGAATGCAGGGCGCTTTGCAAATATGCGGATTATCATCCACAAGACACCCCATCACCAAATCTAATTCCTGTTCTTTAAACTGCTTAACTTGGGTAATGTGAGTGACATGAAAGATATGGATTTGAATATGAGGAGCGTGTTTCTGAAGAATTTTTAAGATATCCGGCAATAACAACATTTCAGCCACATCGGACATTCCAACTCTGAATATTCTTCTGGATGATAAAGGATCAAACCCTGGTTGTGTGGTCACTAAAGCCTTTAATTCTTGCAATAAACGATGTAGTTCAGGTTTTAAACTTTCAGCTTTTGGGGTCAAAATCATCCTTTTACCGCCTCTAACCAGCAAATCGTCCTGAAAGTGTACTCGTAACTGAGTTAGAATATTACTCAGTGCAGATTGAGACAAATGTAGCCTGGATGCGGCTTTACTGACACTGACTTCTGTTAACAGAGCATCTAATGCCTTCAAATGATTTAAGTTCATTTTTATATCATTCATAATTTCAATAGTCTATATGGAAAAAATCAATTTTTCAAATAATAATATTAAGCGTATCATACCCTTGAACATATTGCAGGAGCCGTTGATATGCAATTAAATTTAAATCCCACCAAAAATTTTTCTCACACTGTAATTATGTTGTCGATGGTGATTGCGCTGGCCATTTCTGCCTTTGTATCAACCGATATATATTTACCTTCGTTTCCAAGTATGGTGGCTCATTTTCAGGTAACGCCTTCAGCTATCCAACTATCTTTAACGCTGTTTTCCCTGGCCTTTGCAGTTTCATCTTATATTTTTGGCGTCGCCTCTGACCGATTTGGTCGAAAACCCGCCTTGCTAACAGGTATCGCCCTGTTTATTCTAGGCAGTGTCATTAATCTTGACGTAAATTCTATTTATTTTTTATATTTCGGCCGGATTTTGCAAGGCTTGGGAATCGGTGCAGCCAGTACTATCAGTCGAATTCTCTTAAGAGATCAGTTCAAAAGTGAAAAGCTTTCCATTTTATTTTCCTGGGTTGCTGTGGTTGTGGTACTGGTGCCTGCGGTAGCGCCTTTTGTAGGTGGTTTTTTGCAGCAGGAATTTAACTTCATGGGTAGCTTATATTTTATGCTGATTTATGGCTTACTGATTTTTGCCATGGTTTTATTCTGCTTACCAGAAACTCATAAAGAGCTTATTCCAAATGCAATCCAACCCAAATATCTGATGCAGGAAATGAAGATATTGTTTAAACAAAAGCGCTTTATTTTTAGCGTATTGACTAATGGGGCTATTTTCTCTTTAGTGCTTTGTTATTCTTTGGTAACGCCTTTTATTTTTCAAGATCATTATCACTATACGCCAACGCAATACGGTCTTACAATTTTATTCATTGCCTTTGGCATGGTCTTGGGTGTAGGTTTGAACCGGGTGATGCGTCGCTTTTTTTCCATGGAGCGAGTAATTTTGGTGGGCATCACCATTTCTATTACTATGAACTTTTTATTATTAATACTAAGCTTCTTGCAATCGATTACGCCTGACTTAATCATCGCTCTTTTATTCTTAAGTAATATTGGTATTATTTTTGTATTACCCAACAATGCTGCTTTAGTATTCAGTCTGTTTAAAAAAGGTATGGGATTAATTGGTGCAGTGTATGGAGCTTTGAGAATGTTTATTGCTGCCATGATTGGGATTTTAATTCCTGCAATGCATGTTGTAACTACTACCAACATGGCTATTGTGTTAACTTTAATTTCCTGCATGGCTTTGGGGTTTTCTTTGTTGAGTGGTTGTTCTAAAACAGGATTTAGGGAAAACTCCCAAGCCTAAATCAATGTAGGTTGGCGCTGACGCAGGAAGCCCAACAGGGAATTCATTTAATTACGGCCTTATTTAGCTGCCACGACTTGTTGGGCTTCCTGCGTCAGCGCCAACCTACATTGATTGCCTGGACTGGTTTTTAAAGGGAGAGTTTTACGTCCTGAAAAAAGGATGTTTAAAGTATCATTCATAAATCTTTAATGTCTTGCAAGACTATTTGAGGTACATCAAAACTTTTGCTAATATTTCCTTTTAAATTCAGGTTTCAATCCATGATAAAACAAACTTTTAAGTTTCTTCTGGCTCTAACAGGCGTAGGGATGATATTTTCCAGTGCGCTTGCTGCCAGTTCTCACTGGTACCAATTAAATCCCCTTAACATCAAGACATTAAACCAGTTCGTTAAAAGCACCCAACTTTTTGATAAAGCAAAAGGACCCACGGTAAAACAGACCCAGCTTTATAGTATCGAGGCGAATTCTGGTAACCATTACTCTATTTATACAATGGAGCCACAAAAGACTTATGGCCACGTTACAAAATATAAAACCACCGAACAAGTGGCAAATGGCGCAGGTTTTGGTTCTGGTATCGGAAAATATCAACCGGTTACTGTTCACGGCAAAGGACTGAGTCTTGGCGGTATTTTCTGGCCCAAAGAGCAAATGATTATTTATGGCTCAAATCATAAGAAAATTTACGACAATCGCATACGCATTACTGCCATCAAGCCTTTATCAGGACATTTGTTTCCCATGCATGTAGGTAATGTTTTAAAATTCAAGTTTAAACGGTCTCATTATCGTTTAATAGACGGCAAAGTCAGTGAAGAAAATTCTGTTGGTACCATGACTTATAAAGTTATCAATCAATTTAATCAGTTCAGTTATTCAAACAAAAAAATTCCTCATCCTATTTACGAAATCGAAGTATGGGAAAAAACAAATCTTCACCCAAAACCTTATCTTACCGATATTTATGAATACTCTGCCGGGTTCCATTGGTATATAAGTGATAAATATTTTAATAAAAATAATCAACTTTTGGCTTGGTATCGCGTTAAAAACTGGCATTGATTTTAACTCAGTTTTAAAGTTCTGGGTAAATCCTAACTAATTAACTCGCAACAAACCAATAAAGCGCCCTTGAATCTGTACTCTGCCAGCTTCAAAAATCATAGTTGATAAATTCGGGTTCGCTGGAATAAGGCTGACGGTGCCGTTGCGATTATTTTTGAGGGTTTTTAAAGTGGCTTCACCCTCGTCCACCAAAGCAACAACGATATCGCCATCGTTGGCGGCTTTACAGTGTTCACAAATCACAATGTCACCATCAAAGATACCTTCATCAATCATAGAGTCGCCCTGAACTCTTAAAGCATAGCGATTTGCACCGGCAAAAAGTGCGTTCACATCCAGCATTTCATTGTTAACAACCGCTTCAATGGGTTGGCCAGCAGCAATTTTGCCCAACAATGGAATTTGAGAAGCGGAACCATCTGAGTCTGCATCATCTTCTAAAAGTGCAATATTACGATGTCGACCCTGTTGAATTTCAAGTTTACCCGCATCCTGTAATGCCAGAATATATCGATGGGCAACACCTTTGGATTTAATGCCAATCCCTTCAGCCACTTCCATAACAGTTGGCGCGTAACCGTGCTGAGCGAAAAACTGTCGGATGAATTTCAGCGTTCTTTGTTGTGCTAGTGTTAACATTTTGTTCTCCCTTTTTTCTCATTTTAGAGTACGATGCGAGTACAATCAACCCCTATGGTGAATAATTATCAAATTTGTTATGATGCCTTTCAAATTGGTAAAATATTGAATGTATGTCTAAAACTATTGATATCAACAAAATTGCTGCGCTGGCTCGCCTGAACCTGGATCCGAAGGCACAAACTGCTTTCTCAGAGGACTTACAAAAAATTCTTGCACTTTTAGATGAGCTACAGCAAGTGGATACTAAAGGCGTTGAACCATTGGCACACCCTTTGGATTTAACTCAGCGCTTACGACCTGATGAAGTCACTGAATCTGATAAACGTTCTGTTTATCAAAGCCTGACTTCATATACCAGTGATGGTTTATATCTGGTTCCAAAAGTGATAGAGAGTGAATAAGTGATGATTCAAAAAAATGTAACGCAACTCATTTCACTTTTAGCTTCAGGAAAACTATCTTGCGTGGAACTTACAGAAGCTTATTTTAAAGAGATTAAAGCAAATGACTCCCATATCAATAGCTTTATCACGCTCAATTACGATAAAGCTTTAACGCAAGCTCAAAATGCAGATAAGCTGCGCCAAAAAGGTGATGCAAGCCCTTTGACAGGTATCCCCTATGCTCATAAGGATATTTTTTGTACCGAAGGGTTAAAAACCAGCTGTGGTTCAAAAATGCTGGATAACTTTATTGCGCCCTATAACGCAACTGTCTCAGAAAAGTTAAACGCCCAGGGCATGGTATTGCTTGGTAAAACCAATATGGATGAATTTGCCATGGGATCCTCCAATGAATCCAGTTTTTACGGCGCTGTAAAAAATCCTTTGAACCTAAATAAAGTTGCCGGCGGATCCTCAGGTGGTTCGGCCGCTGCGGTAGCTGCAAATTTTGCACCATTAGCTACCGGCACAGATACGGGGGGTTCCATTCGACAGCCTGCGGCTTTTTGCGGCATTACAGGCATAAAACCTACTTATGGATTAGTCTCTCGCTTTGGTATGATTGCGTTTGCATCCAGTTTGGATCAAGCCGGTGCTTTTGGTAAAAGCGCTGAAGATTGTGCTTATTTATTAAAAGCCATGGCTGGATTTGATCCAAAGGATTCTACCTGTGTTGATGTGGAAATTCCTGAATATACCCAGCACCTCAACCATTCTATTCAAGGTTTAAAGATCGGCGTGCCAGAAGAATTTTTCAGTGAAGATCTGGATACCGAAGTTGCGAAAATCATTGAAAACGCCCTAAAAAATTATGAAAAAGCCGGTGCTCAGCTGGTTAAAATTTCACTACCGTCCACAAAACTTGCCATTGCCTGCTATTACGCTTTGGCACCAGCGGAATGCTCATCCAACCTTGCTCGCTTTGATGGCGTAAGATATGGTTACCGATGTGAAAATCCTGCCAGCCTAAAGGATTTGTATGAGCGCTCGCGTTCGGAAGCTTTTGGCAGCGAAGTAATGCGAAGAATTATGACAGGCACCTACGCCCTTTGTTCTGGCTATTATGATGCTTATTATTTACAGGCACAAAAAGTTCGCCGAATCATTAAAAATGAGTTATGCGATCGGTTAAAATCTGTAGATGTCATTATGGGACCCACAACCCCTACTACGGCATTTGATTTAAATCAAAAACAAGATCCCGTATCCATGTATTTATCAGACATCTACACCATCAGTGTTAATCTTGCCGGTTTACCCGCGCTATCTTTGCCAGTAGGCAAAGTAGGTGGATTACCTGTGGGTTTACAAATTATTGGTAATTATTTTGCCGAAGCAAAACTTTTAAATACAGCACACATTTACCAGAGAGACTTTACATAAATATGGAATTTGAAAGCGTTATTGGGCTTGAGGTGCATGTGCAACTCAATACCAAAAGTAAAATTTTTTCCGGCTCAAGTACCCAGTACGGCAGTGCTGCTAATACCCAGGCTTCGGCCATTGATCTTGGATTACCCGGCGTATTACCCGTACTCAATGAACAGGCTGTGATTAAAGCGATAAAATTTGGGCTGGCAATTAATGCTGATATTGCCAAGCAATCTATTTTTGCCCGTAAAAATTATTTTTATCCTGACTTGCCTAAAGGCTATCAGATAAGTCAGTATGAAAAGCCAGTGGTTGCTGGTGGTTTTTTGTCTTTTGAGCATGAAGGTGATTCTAAAAAGGTTCGTATTACCCGAGCGCATTTGGAAGAAGATGCAGGAAAATCCATTCACAATCAGTTTTTATTAGAAACCGGAATTGATCTTAATCGAGCAGGTACACCTTTATTGGAAGTGGTCTCAGAGCCTGAAATTCGAAGTGCTTCTGAAGCTGTGGCTTATTTAAAAACCCTGCACGCTTTAGTTATGGCTCTTGATATTTGTGATGGCAACTTGCAAGAAGGATCTTTTCGATGTGATGCTAACGTCTCTATTCGGCCAATGGGCCAACTTGAATTGGGAACGCGTACAGAAATAAAAAATGTAAACTCTTTTAAGTTCGTAGAAAAAGCCATTAATTACGAAATTGAAAGACAAATCATTCAGTTTGAATCGGGGCAGCCAATTATTCAAGAAACTCGACTGTATGATCCTGAGAAAAACCAAACCCGTTCCATGCGTACTAAAGAAGAAGCCCACGACTATCGTTATTTCCCAGATCCAGATTTATTACCCGTTGAAATTTCTGCAGAACTTATTGAGTCTATCGCACAATCCATGCCAGAATTTCCTCAGGCAAAAGTTGAGCGTTTCATTAAAGACTATCATCTAACCCCTGAAGATGCCAAAACCCTGGTACAGGAAACTGGTTTTGCGGATTTTTTTGAAGCTACTTTAATTCACTCCAAAGCGGATACCAAAGTAGTGGCTAATTGGCTACTGGGTGAAATTTCTGGCACCCTAAATAAGCTTGGATTAGACTTGTCTCAAGTTACATTACAACCCAGCCAGCTTGGCGCCTTATTGAATCGAATTGAAGATAAAACTATTTCCAGCAATATTGGCAAATCTGTGCTTAAGCTGTTGTTCGAAGATAACACTTTGGAGGTTGATAAGCTTATTGAGCAAGAGGGCTTGAAACAAGTGAATAATGCTGATGAAATTGAAGCAATTATTCAGTCCATCATTCAGGAAAACCCAGCTCAAGTATCCCAATACCAAAATGGTAAAATCAAGGTTTTTGGTTTTTTTGTTGGAAAAGTGATGAAAGCCACACAAGGTAAAGCAAACCCTGCTGTGGTGAATGAATTACTAAAAAAACACCTATAGGAACCGCTTCATTTTAATTTTTGCACCAATATGATTAATTTAGCATTGATATTAGTTCTAAGATTGCATATCCTGTAAAAACGTTTTAAAAGTAGGTAGTTATGTCTCAAATAATATCTGCAGGAACAAAAACCACAGACAAAACCATACATCCAGTCTTACCTTGGGTTATGTGGGGGCTGGCGGCGCTTTTTTATGCCTATGAATTTTTTCTACAGGTATCTCCTTCTGTGATGGTACCTGATTTGATGCATACTTTTAACGTAGATGCAGGCACTTTAGGCAATCTGGTAGCTTTATATTTTTACGCTTATGCTTCGATGCAAATCCCTGCTGGGGTGTTTTTAGATATATTAGGCCCTCGTAAATTATTAACTTCTGCTTCTTTTGTGTGTCTTTTAGGCGCCATTATTTTTGGTTCGGCTCATTTTTTATGGCAAGCACAAATTGGCAGATTGCTCATTGGCTTTGGTTCAGCTTTTGCAGCTATTGGTACTTTTAAACTTGCCAGTAACTGGTTCCCACCTAATCGCTTTTCATTTATCACAGGCTTAACTGTGACCGTAGGCATGCTCGGTGCCATCAGTGCAGGAGCACCACTCGCGTTGTTGGTAGGTCATATTGGCTGGCGTCACAGTATGTGGGTGCTGGGTTTAATTGGTATTTTTATATGTCTGCTTATCTGGTTGATTATTCGGGATACGCCTAATTTATTTAAAGATAAAAATGTTAATTCAGAAGAGTCACAGTTAGGGATTGTCAAAAGCTTACTATTTATTTTCCGACAAAAACAAAGCTGGTTAACAGCTTGTTATGGCGGGCTCATGTTTGCACCCACCTCTGCCTTTGCTGCTTTATGGGGTGTTTCTTTTTTAATGGTGAAATATGGATTTGACCGCCCTCATGCTGCTGCTGCGGTTTCTCTGATTTTTTTCGGCTGGGTTTTTGGTGGTCCACTATTTGGTTGGCTGGCAGACTTCATGTTTCGAAGAAAGCCTTCTATGTATATTGCTTCGGGCTGTACTTTCATTTGCATGCTATGCATTATTTACCTTAAATTACCCGTTAATATGCTTTATGTACTTCTATTTTGTTTTGGCTTTTTTTCCGGTGGCTTTTTACCAGCATTCTCGATTATTCGAGAAATCAATCCACCAAAAACCAATGCTACAGCCTTAGGCTTTATGAATATGCTGAATATGGTGGGAGGTGCTGTTTTACAGCCTTTAATTGGCTGGATTTTGGATAGATACTGGCAAGGCGCCATGCTTCAACATGTTCGAATTTTTTCTTTGCACGCCTATTATGTTGCATTAATCAGCTTGCCAATTATTTTATTGATTGCTTTTTTGATTGTACCTTTTATTAAAGAAACTTATTGTAAGCAAGTTATTTTTGATAATTAAGATAAATAGCATTTTTGATAACGTAACTTCGTATGCTTTCTGGCAAACTGGATAAACCAGCTTGAACATCCGTTTTTATCTGGGTGGAAGAAATATTCAATGCATCAATTTCACAAAAGCATATTTTGCCATTTAAGCTATTTCTTAAAGCACAAAGTTCCGTGCTTACATTATTTTCATAAACTTTCTTCAAAGCTTCTTCCCAAATAATGGGGTACCCTGGCCTTGTCACTACGATCAAATGAGCGAAATTCAGTAAATTTTCATAATCATACCAACTGGATAAATGATTAAAGCTGTCTGAGCCGATTATCAGTGCCAATGCTGACATTGGGTAATCCTGTCTCAAGCTTTGCAAAGTTTCAATCATATAGGAAGGACTTTGACGCTGGATTTCTCTTAAATCAATATAAACACGACTCAAATGTTTTATAGCCAATTGCAACATTGCAACTCTTTGCTTGGCAGTGGCTTGAGCCGGTTTTTTATGAACGGGTAGTTTGCAGGGAATTAATCGAACCGATTCAAATTTAAATTTCTTTAATAACGCTTCTATTAAAAACAAATGCCCTTTGTGAATAGGATCAAAGGTTCCTCCCATGATGCCAATTAATTGCACCATAGTTGCGTTCCTGCCAATTGCACTACCATCGCTTCCAGGGCATTCCATGGATTTAAATTAGCAGCGCCTTTTATCGCAGCATCTACTTCGCTGCATTGGATTAACAGATTTTCATAATCATGAGTACTGGCTGAGGTCAGTGCTTTTTGGTAAAGGGCTACCCTTTTCGGCCAGATACCATAAGTTTTCCATTGAATTGTTTTTGGATTATCATGCTTTGCTAATTTTTTTAATAATTTAATCTCTCTGGCTAAAGCCCACAGTATCAATAAAGGCTCCTCACCTTCAGCTTTGAGGTTCTGAAAGATGCGAAGACTTTTGGCACTGTTTTTTTGTAATGCTGCGTCTACTAAGGCAAAAATATTATATCGGGCACTGTCGGACACAGCCTCAATGACTTGCTCACGAGTAATGTTTGCCTGTGGATGTAACAGGCTCAACTTTTGAATTTCCTGTACTAACGCCAACAGGTTACCCTCACTAAAATCACATAACAGTTTAATGGCCTCAGCGGTTGCACTTAGCTGATACTGTTGCAGGTATCGGTTGACAAAAGCGGCCAGGTTTTGATGCTCTATAGGCCAGATTTGGATAATGCCAGCTTGATCTTCAATGCTTTTAAACCATTTCGTTTTCAGTGTTGCAGCATCAAGTTTAGCGCTTTTTATAAGAATAACTTTTTGTACCACTGGTTTTGACACAAATGTTTGTAAAAGCTTTTTACCTGCATCGGGTAATTTTTTATCCCCCAGATGAATTTGAATAACACTTTTTGTAGCAAATAAAGATAAATTCTCAAGCTCTCGCTGAACATCGTTCCAGTCAATGGGTTGGGATAGATCATAAGCTTTTTTTTCAGTAAAACCGCGTTTATGAAATTCTTGCATTAATAATGTTTCAGCTTCGCCCATCAGCACCAGCTCATTACCACTTAACCAATAGCAGGGAAAAGTAGCCTGACTATTTAAATGGTTTTGCAGTTGTGCCTGTGTTAGCTTCACACTAATACCTGCTAATTAAATTTTTGACAGTGCCTGACGTACATTGCCAGATTCCAATCGGTTAAACAGTAATCCCACAAGCTCTCGTCGCATATTATTTTTCTCAACACCCAGTTGAGAGTCATCGCCTAAAATCTGATTATCACTAACCACATAATTGGATTGCGTGCTGACAGTGGTAGGACCATAAAGTACTTTTTTATCTTTAGTCACCAGTTGAAAATGAATGGTGTAAGTTAATACATAAGTCTGCACCAGTGTGTTCGCACTAATATTTTGTGAGTGTTGGTCAAAATCTTCTTTCAAAATTTGCAGGGTAACAGGGCTTGCCTTACTGGAATTAACAATATCAATACCTGCAGATTTGAGTGACTGCTTAAGCTGTAAAGTAAAAGGTGCGTAGGGTGATGCATCCACATATAAAGTTCTTAAACCTGGCGGTAAAGGTTTTTCTCCTCTTAACTGAAAACCACAGGCGGTCAAACCCAGGCACAAAAGTACAATAAGAAAAAAACGAAAACATTTTAACATTAGGCCACCACAATATTAACGAGACGTTTAGGGACAATAATCACTTTTTGGACACTTTTTTTATTTTCAAGTTGTTGAATAACCGCTTCCTGTGCTAAAGCCTTTGCTTCAATTTTTGCTTTATCTGCATCTATCGGCACACTAAACTGCCCTCTAAGCTTACCATTAATCTGTAACATTAACTTAACTGAATCTGTTTTTAAGGCATCAGGATTAAATTTTGGCCATTTTGCTTCAAGAATATCTTCACCAAACCCTAATGTGCGCCAGATATGATGGGTAATGTGTGGCACAATAGGCGAGAGAACTCTTAAAAGTAAACTCAAGCCTTCATGAATGACACGAATGGCAGATTCATCGATGGTCTCAATTGAGTTTAAAGCATTAAAAATTTTCATTGAGCCTGATACAACCGTATTGAATTGATGTCTTTCAAAATCATACTTCACTTGTTTTAAGGCTTCATGAATTTCCCGTCGAGTATCTGACAGTGCCTCAGATAACTCTGATCTATCGATTTTAAAGGTGCAATCATTTTGCAATTGCTCATTCATCTGTTGCAGGGCTTTTTGGTGTTGGTGGGTAAATTGCCAAATTTTCTTCAAAAATCGATAACTACCTTCTACACCAGCATCAGACCATTCTAAGTGTTGATCAGCAGGTGCTGCAAAAATCATGAATAATCGAACGGTATCTGCGCCGAATTTTTCAACCAGTTCAGCAGGTGCCACGACATTGCCCTTCGATTTAGACATTTTAGCACCATCTTTTAATACCATACCTTGAGTAAGCAAACTCATAAAAGGTTCTGCGCCATTTAATAAACCTTCGTCACGAAGAATACGATGAAAAAAGCGAGTGTAGAGTAAATGCAAAATAGCATGCTCAATCCCGCCAATGTATTGATCAACGGGTGTCCAGTATTTTGCCCTGTCATCCAGCATTTTTTTCTCTGCATTAACACAAGCATAACGTGCATAATACCAGGAAGACTCCATAAACGTATCAAAGGTATCGGTTTCTCTGGTCGCTGCTTGACCACACTTAGGACAGTTGGTATTGGTAAATTCAGGCATATTTTTTAAAGGACTACCACTGCCATCAAATTCAACTTCTTCGGGTAATACCACGGGTAAATCTTCCTCTGGTACGGCCACAGCACCACAATCATCACAGTAAATAATAGGAATAGGCGCCCCCCAATAACGCTGTCTGGAAATACCCCAGTCTCTTAACCGGTAATTAACTTCCTTTTTAGCTTTTTGTTGTTCTTGTAAATGCGTGGTGATGGCATCGATAGCAGCTTCAGAGCTCAAGCCATCGTATTCATCAGAATTCACCAGTTTGCCCTTATTATCAAGAGCACTTTTGGAGTAATCATGGGATGCTTCAGTTGCAATTACCGGTTTTATGGGTAAACCATACTGAGTTGCGAACTCGTGATCACGCTGATCGTGTGCTGGTACACCCATGACGGCACCTGAACCATAATCCATCAAAACAAAGTTAGCTGCCCAAATTGATATTTCTTCCCCCGACACTGGATGCAATGCTTTTAAGCCAGTATCAATACCTTTTTTCTCCATAGTCGCAATGGCGGCTTCGGCAACTTTAATATGGGAACATTCTTTAGCAAATTGCGCTAACATATCATTACCCTGCTCTATCAGATTTTTTACTAAGGGATGTTCTGCAGCCACAGCGATGAAACTGACACCAAAAATTGTATCCAGACGGGTGGTAAAAATATCCAACTGCTGCGTACTGTCTTTTACGCAAACGTTGACAGTAACCCCTTCTGAACGCCCTATCCAGTTACGCTGCATGGTTTTAACCTGTTCTGGCCAATTCTCCAGTTTATCGATATCGTCTAATAGTTCGTCACAATAAGCCGTAATTTTAATGAACCATTGAGGAATTTCTTTACGCTCAACTAAAGCACCAGAACGCCAGCCTCGGCCATCAATTACCTGCTCATTCGCTAAAACGGTTTTATCTACCGGATCCCAGTTCACAATGGCGCTTTTACGATAAGCCAGCCCTTTTTCAAATAACCGGGTAAAAAGCCACTGCTCCCAGCGGTAATATTCTGGTGCGCAGGTAATAATTTCGCGTTTCCAGTCATATCCAAAGCCCATTCGTTGCATTTGCTCACGCATATACTCAATATTTTTATAAGTCCATTTTGCTGGCAACGTATTATTTTTAATCGCTGCATTTTCAGCAGGTAAACCAAAAGCATCCCAACCCATCGGTTGTAGTACATTTTTGCCCAGCATTTTTTGATATCTGGCCAGCACATCCCCAATGGTATAAACCCGCATATGTCCCATGTGTAAATGGCCACTGGGATAAGGAAACATGGTAAGGCAATAATATTTTTCACGACTTAAGTCTTCAGTGACGTTAAAGGATTTTTGCTCCTGCCAAAAGGCCTGAGCCTCTGTTTCCACCGTTTCGGGCTGATAGTTTGTCTCTAATCTGGACATTTTTACACCATTTTTGATTGATAGTTTTAAAGAACTAAGGTTCGGGTAAAGTTAGCGTGATTATATCAAAATTAGTTGGATTTCTGAAATATATTAGCGGCTTTAGTACTTACAGGCCTAATGAATTCAAAGGTTCTCGTTAGACATAAAAGTTATAGTGACTATATAAATTTTGAATTTCACTACCATACACCAAGTATCTCATACTCAACCCATGGATGTTTAGTAGGCTTATAAAAAAACTTCGATTTAAAAGCAAAATAAATGTAGGTTGGGCTGACGCTTCGAAGCCCAACAGCTTATTCATTTAATTACGGCCTTATTTAGTTGCCACAGCCTGTTGGGCTTCCTTCGTCAGCCCAACCTACATTGATTCATTTCGATTTTAATATGAAGTTTTACGTAAGTACTATTTAATTTCAATGGAAGGATTGTTTCAATTTTAAGTGATGTGGAAAACCAATTATGAGAATCAACAAAGAAGTATTTACCCAAGCTGCAGACACAATTGCACAAACGGTTGCCGATTATAAACAATATAACAAACCTACAGCGGCAGAACACCGAGCAATTGAGAGATTGACTACGATTGAACGTGATTTAAAAAATATTAAAGATGTTGAAGCTTCTGAGACAAAATATAACTCGATTTTAAATATTATTAAAAGTATTGATGAAAAAGATGGTGTAGTTTTTAAGGCTGCGCCTGTTTTTGTAACGTCTACAATTCCTGGTTTAATTGATACTTTAAAAGCCATACCTGTATCAATGGATACTGAATCTGAGTTATCTACTAAGAAACAGATTAAAAAACTGGCCGATGATCTGGAAAAATCAAGACGTGAAGGCAGTCAAGCTATTCAACAGATGAATAAAAGAATCTCAAACTTACAAACTACCGTAGAAAGAACCACTCCCGTGATTATGAGTATTCCATTCCAAGAATTAATCAAATATGCAGGTGGTCAAGAAAATGCGAGATTATTATTGCAGGACTTAAATATCGATCTTAAAAGCTTGCCAGCAACTGAGCCAAAAATAGAAAATTTGATGAAATTTGGAATGCTTAAACCACAATATCAAATTCCTACAGTACCTGATTTTCAATCCCAAGAAGAAAAAGCAGCCTGGATGCAAGACAAAGCGAATGCGCTAGCCTATGCTAAGGATAGAATAGCAGGCTCTGTAACACAAAAGATGTTTGTTTCACTGATTAAAATAAAATCTTATGCGGATACCTCATTAGAATCATTTCAACCTTCAGAACATTTTTCTACACCAGAACAATTTAAAACCGCCTGTAATCAACTCATATATCGACTACTGTATATTGCATTAAACGAACAAAGCAACTACGAAACATTGACATGGGAAGAAAAATTAGATAAAGCCTGCGAAGGCACTTTGTTTAATTCAAACAGTATGCTCATTAAAAAACTTTTAAAGCTTGCAGACAATCAAAAATATTCAGATCAAATGAACCATTTAGATTACGAGCACCTGGATGATAGATATACAGCAGTTTATAACGCCGTACTATCTGGTAATTGGATTACAGACAATCATGAATTTCTAGAAAATTTACTGCATAAATCAAATCCGTTATCACTCAATACTTCAAAACTTTCTTTGTCATAAACGCGAGGCAAAACAACATGTTGACTCAAAAAAAACAAAAACAATATCAACAAGATCTAAAAAATCAACAACTTAATGCGTTTGAATTATCAATACTTAAAGAGCTTTCAATGAATTCTAAGCTGACTAAAGGCAGGATGATTTCTGTCATTGATACACTTTATGCATTGCCAGAATCTAAAAGAAAAGATTTTAAATTTGTCTTGAATTTTATGGTTATCTATCGTATGGATGCAATCAAAAATTTTTTAAGAAACGCTTTGAAAAGTTCTGATAGCCGTTTGGCTCATAGCGGATGGCGTCTTCTAGGTATATTATTGAACTACTGCCCAAAAGATGCTAAGAGCTTATTTAAAGAAATGGCCTATTTGCTTAATCACCCTCAAACTTTAAATTCAGTTAAAACCGATGTTCAAACCATTTTAACCAATCCAATAGGTCCATATACTGACTTTTCCAAAAACGCATTTTCTTATGCCCTTAAAAATAATGCTATTTTCTTAGAACATGCTTTAAATTCTTTTGAGTCAGAAGACGTTAAAGATGAAATCTTTAAAGAAAATATTAAAGCAAATATTGAAAATGATTCTCTTTGTGAGGAAGGTATTAAAGCTTTTACGCAACCTAAAAAAAGAAGCTTTTTTGAATTTATTAAATCATTTTTTACTAAGCCAAAAGAACCAAATCCACTTATTGATTATTTAAAGGATCTTAAACCTGAAGCCGCACAGCCTGCTGCAGTCAAAAAACCTATTCACAAGGAAAAAGTTAGTCCTTTAGCATTTCTAAAAGGCATCAAGATACATTCACTTTTTAGTAAAGAATCACAGAACAATTGAAGAAAGCCATCGACAAAGCAATATAAAATCATATCATCAATATCATCAGGAACAACAAGAAAAAGTTCGAGTGGCGAATGCTGAAAAACAAAAGCAACGTCTTTTTGATGCGTTGATAAGCAAGTCAGCTGACTTTGTGACTGAAGATACACTAAAAAAATTGAACACACTAGACAAAAACATTTCAAAAAAATTCATTGAGACAAAAGAAAAGTTTCAACCAGCACCGTCACCTACAAAACAAAAGAAGCCTCAACCTCAATTATCGCCTAAAAAAAACCATACGTTTCAACCTCAAACCTCTCCTAAAAAAGGAACCGCTAAAGCAGGTAAATTGACAACTTTACCTTCCCCTAATAAACGAGGACATCAACCTTTAGAAACTTATGATTCTGAGAAATTGCCACAACAAGACATTGAAGTTTTAGAAGGCGGTGTAAAAGTCGAAAAATTAAACTCCCAAAAACAAAGCTCTATGCGCGCTCAGACATACGTGCATACAAAAATAGATGATAATGACGTATTTCTTGATTTGAGCAACACAAATGTGGGAAATCAATGCAGACAGGCGTTGTTTGCATCACAGCACGGTACAACAAATAAAAGTTCAACTGATAAGAATTTCAGTACTGAGGACGCACAGACTAATAGAACCATTAAAATCATTTGAGTCAATATTCGCTAAAAAGAGAAAAAAATAGAATGTTGGGCTGACGAAAGAAGTCCAACAGGCCGTGTCAACTCAATATGGCCGTAATTAAATGAATTCCCTGTTGGGCTTCCGACCTCAGCCCAACCTACATTTATTTTTACTGTATACAACCTTATGCCAAAACATAAACCCCGTTGACTCACTTAAAAAACTTCCCTACAATCAAAAAAATTCATTATTAAGGGTAAATGTTATGGCTTCTCATGTTGATGATTTAACCATTGAATATACGGAAGATGGTTTAGTAACCGTTAAAGAGTTAGATAAAATTGTGCTTACAAAAGGTGCCTGGGCGACACTGATTTATCGCTATCAGGACTGGGATAGAAGAAAAGAAGCTTATGGACCTGATAAATACTCTATTCGTCGTTATCAAAAACGCGATGGTGAGTATATGCAAAAATCTAAATTTAATATTTCTTCAAAAGATCAAGCGCAAAAGATTATTGATGCGTTAACCGGTTGGATTGCTCAGGAGTGAAGCATTAACTCGGCATACACAGGTAAATGGTCAGACAACTTTTCCCAAGGCTGGCCATTCAGCACTTTTGCCCATCTTAAGCCAAAACCACGATAATAAATTCTATCTACGGTCAAGCGCGCTTTATTTGAAGGAAAGGTCTTAGCGTAATCTCCGTGAAAAACCTGATGCACTTCCTGCAGGTTCAATTTTTCTTCCAGTGTTCTGCTGGCTTTTTTGTGCCAGTCATTAAAGTCTCCGGCAATAATCAAAGGCATATTGTCTGGTACGAAATCATTAATTCGATGATACAACATATTGAGCTGCTGTGTTCTTTCTGCCTTAAATAAACCTAAATGTACACAAATAACGTGTACGGTGGTTTGATTGACTTCAAGCAGTGCATGTAACAGGCTGCGACTGGCTCGTTTGGAAAAAGCCACGTTGATATTATCCCAATTTAATACAGGATATTGACTTAAAATGCCATTGCCATGATGGGCATCACCATAAACTGCATTTTTGCCATAAATTCCTGCCTGCCAGTGTTGCTCTGCCAAATATTCAGTTTGCGGTATTTCAGGGAAAGTCAGTTTTTTTTCTTTACGTTTTCTTAACTTACCCTGCACTTCCTGTAAAAAACACACATCTGGTGCAATCGCATTAATTGCCGCACGAATTTCAGGCAGACAAAAATGACGGTTATTGGCGGAAAAACCTTTGTGCAGATTGTAAGATAACACTTTCAGAGTTTTCATTGAGCGCGTCGTTCTCGATAAAATAAGATGCCAAACAATAACCATAATATCACTATTATGGGCGCATTACCGTAATACAGCCAGGGCGTCATACCAGTTCTAGGTTGAAAAAAACCTGTTAAGACGCCTTCTTCAAACTGAGGAATACCCTTGTAAATTTCACCTTTTGCATTGACTAAAGCTGTGATGCCATCATTACCGGCAAACAATAAATCTCGCCCACTTTGTATGGCTCTAAACTGACCAATTTCCAAATGTTGCGCTGGCGCCAGTGAATCACCAAACCAAGCATCATCACTCACCGTCACCAAAACATCTGACTTGGGGGCCTGATGCCGTAAAGCACTGGCATAAGCAATTTCATAACAAATAAAAGGTGCCAGGGTAATTGCACCTGCTTTTAAATCGGGTTGATCCACGGGCCCTGAAATCATATTAGACATTGGTAAACTCAAAAATCCCATCAAACCACGCAACAATCCAGCAAAAGGCACGTATTCTCCAAATGGCACTAAGTGTCGTTTATAATAATGCCCCTGCCCCTGCCCCAAGGCAATTAGAGCATTATAGTAACTGAAGGTATCAGGCACCCCCACGGGAATACCTAAAAACACACTCACATTTCTTGCTTTTGCCGCGTCACTGAGTTTATCTAAAAACGGCTGGGCATAACGCTTGGGAATTGGCACTGCAGCTTCTGGCCAAATGATGATGTTTGAATGCCAGTGCGCTTTCGTTGCGTCATAATAAATTTTTAAGGTATTGGCAAAACTTTGCGGATCCCACTTGATGCTCTGGGATATATTACCCTGCACCATTGCGACACTTACCGGCTGCCTGATTTTATGGGTCCAATGAATTTGCGCCAAGCCAAATCCTCCAAGCCAAATACCGATAATTGTACAAATAGCTGCGATAGCTTTAGGCCAATGATTTCGCACAGTATACAGGTAATAAAACATGGAGCCTGTGGCAACGATTAAAAATGTAACTCCATAAGCCCCCAGAATTGGAATATAGCCTTTTAAAGGCGAATGTACCTGAGAATACCCTAAGAGCAACCAGGGAAAACCTGTGAACAACCAACTGCGAATCCATTCAATTAAAGCAAAACTGACAGGATAGACAATTAGCAAAACGAGCTTGTGAGTTAAAGAAAAAAATCGTTTTAAAAACCATCCCTGACAGGCAGGAAATAATGCTAAAACACTCACAAATAAAGTGGTTAGAAGTGCCGCCAGCCAAGCTGGTGTAAACCCATAAACATGTATACTGACGTAGACCCAGGACACACCAGCACCAAAAAAGCCAAAACCATAAAGAAACCCTAATTTAAAACCACTTTTTGAATCCTTTGCCATTACCAGCAGTTGATAAAAAATAAGCGTAGAGACTATGGCGCAATAAAATTGATTAATGGGCGCAAAAGCCAGCACTGCCAATGCACCTGCCAATATTGCGATAACATATTGATAACTCTTTCTTATAGGTTTCATATTTACTATTTCTATAGCTTATGGTAAAATTTTTTTCGTTTCGTATCCGTTATTATAAACTTAAAGCCCCATTTGACTCTTGCCACATCTTATAGCATACCGGCAAGCTTGGCTATCCTACTGGAGAAAACCATGAATATTTCTCACAGACAATTAAAAATGTTTGCGGTTCTGGCTAAATATCTAAACTTCACCCACGCAGCAAAAAAATTACATGTGACGCAACCGGCTATTTCTATGCAGATTAAGCAATTAGAAGCTGAGCTGGGTTTACCATTGTTTGAGCACATTGGAAAAAAGATGTATTTAACTTCAGCCGGAGAGGAAACTTTACGATATGCAAAAAATATTCTGTCGGAATTGAGCGAGTTAAATTACGCCATTAATGATTTAAAAGGCATTAAAAAAGGTCATTTACGAATTGCTGTGGCTAATTCTTTGAGTTTTTTGGCGTCCAGAATTATTTCTGAATTTTTAAGCATATATCCTGAGATTAATATTTCTTTAGAAGCAGGTAATCGTAAACAGCAGATTGAATTACTTGGTCAAAATACAGTGGATCTCGCCATTATGGGCCAGGCGCCGCAAAATTTGAATGTTGTGAGCGAGCGTATTTTGGAAACACAGATTATTCCTGTTGGTTCACCTACCCATCCTTTAAAGGATTGTGAAGCTATTCACTTAAAAGATCTTGAAGATGAGCGCTTTTTATATGGCGAACAGGGTTCTGGTACTCGGGTTGCCATGGACGGAACCATGGCGGAACATCATTATGATAAAGGTCATATTGAAGTGGGCAATAATGAAATGGTGAAACATTGTATTCAGGCAGGTATCGGCATTGGTCTGTTGCCCAGAGTAGCCATTGAAACTGAACTTGCCTGTGGCATTTTAATTCCATTAAAAGTAGAAGGCTTTCCGATTCCTTATCGCGTAAATTTGGTTTATCCTGCCGAGAAAAAGCTCTCTTTAGTGGCAGAGGAATTCAGAAAAGTCGCCTGCCACTTTGAAGCCATCGAGAAACAAAAAGCTTCAGACCTCATCCAAGAGTCTTTGCAGCTCGCCTGATTCGTATAGCTCTAAAATGATGTCACTACCACCGATTAACTCGCCTTTGATGTAAAGCTGGGGAAAAGTTGGCCAGTTCGCATAAACTGGCAGAGTTTGCCGTATCTCTGGGTTTTGTAAAATATCTACAAAAGCAAAAGGCTTACCGCAGGCCTGCAGGCATTGTGTTGCTCTGGCTGAAAAACCACACTGAGGCATTTCAGGAGATCCTTTCATGTATAAAAGAATGGGATTTTCCTCAATCTGTTGTTTAATTTTGTCCAGGGTTTCTTGCATTAGTAGCTCCAGTTGATGTTTAAAAAATACTATTTAGGGGACTTATACAAAACTTCAAAGCCAAAGCGCAATCAAATGTAAGTTGGGCTGAGGTCGGAAGCCCAACAGGATATTCATTTAATTACGGCCTAATTTAATTGCCACAGCCTGTTGGGCTTCCTTCGTCGCCCAGCCTACATTGATATTTAAAAATCTTTTAAACCACAGCGATTGGCGTTTTGCATACGGTATTATTTTAACTTGCTTGAATATCTATTATCAAGCATAGTAATATATTATTAAAAATCCTTGAAGGCAGATTATGATAACATTACATCAATTTCCTCCCGCCTGGAATTTGCCAAACCCCAGCCCCTTTTGTATTAAAGTGGAAGCTTATCTGAAATTTTCCGGCATTGAATATAAAAATCATTATTCTATTCGCACCACAATCAACCCTAAAAAGAAATTTCCCTGCATTCAAATAGGTGACAAAGTGCTTGGGGACAGTGAACTGATTATTGATTATTTAAAATCCGAGTTTGGGGATACTTTAGATAAGGACTTATCTAAAGAACAAGTGGCTCAGGGTATTTTAATTGAAAGACTTTTAGGGGAACATCTATATTGGTGCGTCGTGAACTTTCGCTGGAACCACGAGCCAGAATGGACTGAAATTAAAAAAACCTTTTTTGGGAAAGTACCAAAACTGCTGCAAAGCTGTATTGCAGGAAAAATCAAAAAATCTTTCGTAAAAGCCATGTACAATCAAGGCAGTGGTAGACACAGCTTTGCTGAACTCATAAGTTTTATTGAAAAAGATTTGATGGCTTTATCAGTTATTTTAGGGGGTAAAGAGTTTATACTAGGCACAGATACACCCACTTCTTACGATTGTACTGCATATGGTTTTTTGGAAAATTTATATGGTGTGCCTTTCGATCATCCTCCTAAAGAAGCTGCAGAAAAATATGATAATTTAAAACAATATTGCCACAGAATGCGCGAAAGGTTTCAGTCTGCCAGTTAAAAATAATGTATCACAGAAATTTTTTCACAAAGGGAATGGTTACTTTTCTTTTTTCTATCAGTGAGGCTTTGTCTAGCCTCTCTAGCAATTGTATCAACTCATGAGTGCTTCTGGAGAAATGGTTTAAAATATACAAACATACTTCCTGTGTTAGCTTTATCCCTTTATTTTCTGCTCTTTTTTGCAGCATAGAAATTTTATCTGCATCTTCCAGAGGATTTAAATGTAAAATTAATCCCCAGCTCAAACGGGATTTTAAATCCTGTAATTTGAAAGGTAAAACTTTGGGTGGGCAAAGACCGGTTACCAACAAGCAACATCTTTGTTCTCGAGCTCGGTTGAAAAAATAAAATAAAGCTTCTTGCCAACGATTTGAGTCTTTGACAGTTTGAATATTGTCAAGGCAAACTAACTGATACTTTTCTAACCCTTGTAAAACTTCATGAGATAAATTTTGATAATCACTCAAATCTAAATAAAAAGATGAGTGCCCTATCGCATGTTTTAGCTGGCAAACTGCTTCACAAAGATGGGTTTTCCCTGCACCTTCCGGGCCCCATAAATATACAAAAGATTCATTTCGTTGCATGAAATCATTTTGTAAAAATGCTGTCACGACAGCATTATCTCCCGTTACAAAACTGGCAAAATCATGGGTTTGAATTAAATTAATATTTAAGGGTAACTGTTGTGACATAGACATTAGCTGTTTGAATGATACATAGGGCTTTTTAAATAAGAAGATTTACCATAACGTACCAGCACCATGATAACCGCAGCAACCGGTAAAGCCAGTAACACCCCAGCAAATCCAAACAATTGTCCGCCAGCTAAAATGGCAAAAATAACTGCCACGGGATGCAGGCCAATTCTATCTCCTACCAACAATGGTGCAAAAACCATATTTTCAAGGATAGAACCAATTCCAAAAATAAGTAAAACATACAACACATGAATCCCATCATTAAACTGTACCAGGGTTGCAACAATGGCCAGTAAAATCCCTACAATAAAACCCAAATAAGGCACAAGGCTGATTGACCCTATGATAACCCCAATGAGTAATGCAAGCTCAAGTCCCATGAGCCACAGAGCAAAAATATAATAAATACCCAAGGATAACATCACCAATAGTTGACCACGAAAAAACGCACTTAATACTTCATCACACTGTGACATTAACTTTTTGATCAAAGCCTCGGATTTTCTTGGGAATAAGGCTTTGGTTCCGGTAATTAATTTATCCCAATCTCGTAATAGATAAAAAGTCACCACAGGTATCATCACCAGATTAAATAAGAGAATAAATAAGGTATAACCGGAATAAAACGCTGTGCGCCAAACAGAGCCTGCCACCTGTGTTGCTTCCTGCCAATGTTTAGAAAGAAAATCACGCACCTCAGTCACATTCCAGGCTTCTTGAATACCAAAATGTTTTTCCAGCCAGGGTAAAGCATTGCTTTGAAGCCAACTTAAAATTTCTGGAATTTTATTAATTAAAATCAGTACCTGTCTTTCTAACAAAGGAATTAATAAAATTAGTAAGAAAATGATGATACCAAACAACACACAAAAAACTATCACCGTTGCTAAAGTTCGAGGAATTTTTAATTTAAGCAGTCTTCTTACCAGAGGATCAGCCAGATACGCCAATACAAATGCAATTAAAAAAGGCGTCAGTACGGGAGACAAATAGTAAAGTAGTATTGCAAAAATAACGCAACCGAGAAAAGTCCAGAAGGTTCGGTTATTCATATTTTGCCTCGCTTAATTGAGTACGCTCTTCTGCCCCATAACCAAATATAATCTAATAAACTGGATACAGTGGTGGAAGCCACGACATACATTAAGATAGTTAAATATTGTGGAGGAATCACTTTATAAACTTCATCGAATAAGACAAATACCACTAAGGATAACTGCAACAGGGTGTTGAGTTTACTGATAAAGGTTGAATAGTACTCAGGTTCTTCAATAATTTTTCGATAAATTACAGCGCCCAATATAATAATTGCATCCCGTCCAATCACCGTCGCCACGAGCCACCAGGGTAAGTTGCCTGAATATCCCAAAGCAAGATACGATAACACCATTAAAGCTTTATCTGCCAGTGGATCCATAATCGCACCCATGCGACTCATCCATTTAAATTTTCTGGCTAAAAATCCATCCATCCCATCAGAAATACCCGCCAGCAAAAACAGATAAAAAGCTTCTTCATATTGTTTTGACAGAAGACAGCCAATAATAGGAATGATCAAAATAAATCGAAAAATGGTAATGAGATTTGGAATATTTTTTCGATTCATACTAACCACTGATAAGTTAACCCAGTTGTAACTTGAGGCTGTTGTGTCTCATCTTCTGTGTTGTCAACAGGCTTGAGTCTGTGATCAAGGCTCAAGGCGCGCACTAACCCTGCATTGCCCCCTTGAACGGTGAGACGATATTGCAAGGAAGCGGCATTTACTTGAAGCAATTCCACTTGTTTGACCGGTACTAAGCTTTTTAGATACTGTGTGACTAAAGCATAATCATTAATATTTTGAATATTGGTCACCGTCAGTTCCACAGTATTGGCTGTATTTTCATTTGGATTAACACTGTATGCCTGCGCCAATAAATCTGTAGCTTTATTAATACCGGCTTTAATCAGCGCATCTTTTGTATCTGCGCTTTGAGTCCATTTTTGCACAGATTGACCTACTGACAAAAGCCACTGACTTTGCCATTGTTGCTGAGCATTTTCTTGAATAGTTCCTGCTAAAACTGCATCACTACCATAGCGCTTTGAAGCGCTTAAGATAGTATTGACATCATTGTTTAAAATAGCCTGCGGAGAAATATCATTTAAATCAGTCAAATCCATAATGGGGAATAAAACCGGCAATCCGCGGTTAACGCTGTCTCTTTTAATGACATTAATAAGGTTACCATTATTTTGAGAAGATAAAATTGAAAAACTATTTTGTGTTTTTCTGGCAAGCCAAATCAACACTAAAGGACGATTGCGCCCCCAAATACTCAATCCTGCCTGCTTTAAATCTGCATCCATAGACTGGGCGTCAAAGCTGGCTTGCAAAAAAAGTCCTTCAGAGCCATCTATTAGCGGCTCATTGTCATAGCTATAGGATAAAAGCGCATCATTGGGATTCTGGGTGAGCGCAGTAAGTTTGGCATTATCGGTTATTTGAGAGTTACCATTTAACTTCACAAATACTTGCGCCATTACCTTTTGCAAAGCCTCTTGTCTATTGGATGCGGAATTTGAAGGTACTTGCACTTGCGCCTGGTATAAATGATTCACTTGCACTGCAAAAGCCTGACTCATACCAAGCAAGGATAAAATCAGCATTAGCAACCGTAAATAAGGTTTGAGACAAAACAGCATTTTTTCTTAAAACCTGTGTTAATTTGAATTTTGGAATTGTATTATACCCTTCTGAGTACTTGAGATCGATACGGGATATGGCTGTGAGCGAAGAAAATACACAAAAACCTTTAAGTTACAAAGATGCCGGTGTGAATATTGAAGCTGGTAACGAATTTGTAAATAAAATCAAACACTTAACGAAATCCACGCATCGTCCAGAAGTTTTGACAGATATTGGTGGTTTTGGTGGATTATTTTCCCTGTGTCAAAAAAAATACAAAAACCCCGTGTTGGTAAGTGGCACCGATGGCGTTGGCACCAAACTTCGGCTGGCTCAGCAACTGGGTAAGCATGACACTATTGGGATCGATCTGGTTGCCATGTGCGTGAATGATATTATCGTCACAGGGGCAGAACCCTTGTTCTTTTTAGATTATTTTGCCACTGGAAAATTGGTGCCAGAAAAGGCCCATGAGGTAGTTAAAGGCATTGCAGAAGGTTGCCGTCAGGCAAAAGCTGCGCTTATTGGTGGTGAAACCGCTGAAATGCCCGGAATGTATCAAAATGAAGACTATGATTTGGCTGGCTTTTGTGTAGGCGTTGTAGAAAAAACAGCCTTAATTGAAGGTAAAAATATCAAACCAGGCGATAAAATCATCGGTCTTCACTCAAGTGGCCCTCACTCCAATGGCTATTCATTAATCCGAAAAGTAGTGGAGCAGGCAAAGGCAGATTTGAATATGTCCTTTGATTTCGCAACTTTGGGAGAAAAGTTGCTGGAACCCACTCGAATCTACGTCAATATTATCCAAACTCTGTTAAAAACTGTTAATATTAAGGCCATGGCGCACATAACTGGGGGTGGTCTTACTGAAAATGTACCTCGCGTCCTACCGGAACATACTTACGCATCGATAAATACCCAAAGTTTTGAATTTCCACCGATCTTCCAATGGCTGCAAAAAAACGGCCAAATTGAGGATGCTGAAATGCTACGTACTTTTAATTGTGGCATCGGTATGGTTTTAGTGGTGGCTGAAGCTGAGTTAAATACACTTGCTCATGCCCTTGAAACACTCAACGAACCTTTTGTACAACTTGGGCATATTCAAAAAAACCCAAATGCACAGCCCTTTGTAGATTTTGTCCATGGTTAAAAAAATCGTTGTACTTATCTCTGGTAACGGCTCGAACCTTCAAGCCATTATTGATGCGATTGATGATAATACATTACAGGCAGAGATAGCCCTTGTAATCTCCAACAAAGCAGAGGCTTTTGGAATAGAACGCGCAAAAAAAACTGATATTCCCTGCGAAATTATATTACCTAAAAATTATGATTCTAAACTTGAGTTCGATACAGCATTAATAGCGGCCATTGACGAGGTCAATCCAGATTTGGTGGTGTTAGCAGGTTTTATGCGAATATTGTCGGATAAATTTGTTTGTCATTACCAGGATAAACTCATTAATATTCATCCGTCCCTACTTCCAAAATATAAAGGTTTACATACCCATGCAAAAGCTCTTGCCAATGGTGACAACCTCCATGGCGTCAGTATTCATTTTGTAACGCCCGAATTAGACGGTGGTCCCATCATCGCCCAATGCGCCTGTAAAATTCTACCTTCAGACACTCAAGACACTTTAAAGCTGCGTGTTCAACAGCTTGAACATGGACTATATCCAAAAGTGATACAAACCTTATTGGAAAGATAGTTCATCTTTACACTCATAAGTACTTGATGAAACTTGCAAAATTTCACAGCTCGTACCATAATAGATTGAAAGTATGAGAGTTTTTGGAGGCAGCCTTCTGCTGTAACAATAATGATAAAATCAGAACTAATTGCCTTACTCTGTAGCAAACTCAAGCAAGTTCCCGAAAAAGATGTGTCTCTTGCGGTGAATTTACTCATTGAAAGTATGAGCGATGCCTTAAGTCGAGGCGAAAGAATCGAAATCCGAGGTTTCGGCAGTTTTAGCCTGCATTACCGAGCCCCTCGCAATGCCCATAACCCTAAAACTGGCGAACGTTTGGTCACCGCACCTAAATACAGTCCTCACTTTAAGCCTGGAAAGGAAATGCGTGAAAGGATTAATGATTCTGCTGAAAATAATCCGATTAAGGATGAAGAGCGGGATTAAAGGCTGTTTTTAATGTTAAGTATATATTTGATTAAATGTAGGTTAGGCTGAGGAAGGAAGCCCAACAAAGTATTCATTTAATTACGGCTTTATTTAGTTGCCACGGCTTGTTGGGCTTCCGACCTCAGCACCAACCTACATTAAAGATGCGTCAATTTTGAAGTTTTTTTTAAAACTAAGCTTCAGGCAAAGTTACCCCTTTTTGTCCCTGATATTTACCGCCGCGGTCTTTGTATGACACTTCACAAACATCATCTTTGTCGGATTCAAGAAATAACATTTGAGCAACACCTTCATTGGCGTAGATTTTTGCAGGCAATGGTGTGGTGTTTGAGAATTCTAAAGTCACATGCCCTTCCCATTCCGGTTCCAAAGGCGTTACATTCACGATGATGCCACAGCGCGCATAAGTGGATTTACCCAGACAAATGGTTAAGACATTTCTGGGTATTCGAAAATATTCTACGGTTCTTGCCAATGCAAAGGAATTAGGTGGGATAATGCAGACATCGGATTCTACATCCACAAAACTGTGTTGGGAAAAGTCTTTAGGGTCCACAATAGCGGAATTGATATTGGTAAAAATTTTAAATTCATTGGCACACCGTACGTCATAGCCATAGCTGGATACACCATAGGAAATCACCTTGCCGTTTTCGGAGTGACGCACCTGTTGCTCGCAAAAAGGCTCGATCATCCCATGAGTTTGTGACATTTTAGTGATCCATTTATCTGACTTGATTGACATAATTTTTCCCAAAATTTGTAAAACTGTCAGGATTCTATCACAATTTTCGGGAATTTTCGCATGGGATTCTGTGCCGCAAAGCGATAAAATTGCCGCCGCTTTGAGAGCGATATTCCGATATTTTTCACTGATAACATCCTCTGGTGTGGCAACGACGCTGGGTTGGCCATTATCAGCATCTTCTCGAATTTTTAAAGCCAGGGGTAAAGCGCCTAAAAACTTCGTGTCATAAGTGCTGGCCATTTTTTCTGCGCCTTTCTCGCCAAAAATCGCTTCTTCATGTCCGCAGTTTGTGCAGGTATGCAAACTCATGTTTTCAACCACACCTAATACATTAATATTCACTTTATTAAACATCCTTATGGCTTTTTTTGCATCCAGCAAGGCGATATCTTGAGGTGTGGATACAATAATGGCGCCTGAAACAGGGATTTTTTGTGATAAAGTCAATTGGATATCCCCGGTACCTGGTGGCAAATCAATCAATAGGTAATCCAGATTTTCCCAAAGCGTTTCTTGCAAAAGCTGCTGCAAGGCAGAGCTGACCATAGGACCGCGCCAAATCATGGGTGTATCCTCTGAATTTATCAAAAACGCCATGGACATTACTTGTAAGCCATGGGCTTTCACAGGAATGAATTTTTTCTCATCCACCACCTCAGGTTGACCTTCAACGCCCAGCATATGCGCCTGATTTGGGCCATAAATATCTGCATCTAAGACACCCACTGATGCACCGGATTGCGCCAAAGCCAATGCAAGATTGGCACAAACTGTGGATTTGCCTACGCCACCTTTGCCTGAAGCAATCGCAATGATATTTTTCACATTATCCAACCCACGCAATCCTTGTTGAACTGCATAAGAGGCAATTTTTTCTTTTATAACAATTTGTTGGTTATCATTGTCCAATATAGGTTTAATTTGTGCCTTTAACTTAGGTTCAAGTAAAGACACAGGAAATCCAAAATTCAGCACAATTTTTTCAGCGGTGATAGATTCAATGGCGTTTAATTCACCCAAAGTTAAATTTATACCAGCAATATTCAATTGCTCTAACTGTTTTTTAAGCTTCGGTTTAAAGATTTTCATGAACATTATGGATAATTGAATTTGCCTGTGATGATAACGTTTTTACAATGGCGAGTATATGGCTTTATTGTCCTTGCATAGCGTGCAATAATTCGTCAAAATAGATGGATTATTTTCAGGGAGACTAATGATGAAAACTTTAACCGTAAAAGAAATCAAAGATGACTTGGAAGGTGCGCTAAAAGCCTGCCAAGACAGTGATATCACCATTGAAAAAAATGGTAAACCTGTAGCTGTGCTTATTTCACACGAAGAGTATGAATGCTATGAAGAGTTTGCAGAAGAAATGAATATGCTGGAGCACTTATTATCTGAAGCCACTGATGAAGATATTGAGTTAGCAGACAAAGAGCTGAAGAACTTTTTAAAAATTGACAAAGAATAATATTTACCCCTTATGAGTAATCCTAAAAATCAACGAAAAATTCTGGTGACCAGTGCCCTGATGTATGCCAACGGTCCATTACATTTAGGACACATGGTAGAAGCGATTCAAACCGACATCTGGTGCCGATTTCAAAGGCTTAAAGGCCATCATTGTGTTTATGTTTGTGGCGATGATGCTCACGGCACCCCCATCATGCTGAACGCTGAAAAAAAGGGAGTTTCTCCTCAAAGTATGATTGAGACTTACAAAGCCTTACATCAGAGTGATTTTTTGGATTTTTTAATTAATGTGGATAATTACTATACCACCCATAGCGAAGAAAACCGTGTCCTTGCTGAGGAGATTTTTACTACACTAAAATCTCAAGGGGATATTGTGACTCGCACGATTGAACAGGCTTTTGATCCTGAGAAGTCCATGTTCTTGCCAGATCGTTTCGTAAAGGGGGAATGTCCAAAGTGTCATGCAAAAGATCAATACGGCGATAATTGTGAAAACTGTGGCGCAACTTATGATCCTACTGAACTTATCAATCCCATTTCTACCGTCTCTGGAGCCACTCCCATATTAAAATCCTCGGAACATTATTTTTTCAAATTAAATCATTACGCGGATGGGTTAAGACAGTGGACCAAAGCAAATCTGCAACCGGCGGTTGCTAATAAGCTTAATGAGTGGCTTGATGGCGATTTAAATGACTGGGATATTTCCAGAGATAAACCATACTTTGGTTTTACCATCCCAGGCACTGAGGATAAATATTTTTATGTATGGCTTGATGCGCCAATAGGCTATATGGCCTCTTTTAAAAACTTGTGCGATAAACGTAAAGAGTTGGATTTTTCAAGTTACTGGGATAAAGATTCTGAAGCTGAGCTGCATCATTTTGTAGGCAAAGATATTATTTACTTTCATGGCCTATTCTGGCCAGCCATATTAGCTGGCTCTCAACACAGAACCCCAACTGCCATTCATGCTCATGGTTTTTTAACGGTGGATGGCGAAAAAATGTCAAAATCCCGTGGCACTTTTATTCAAGCCAGAACTTACCTTGAGCACCTGGTTCCTGAATATTTGCGCTATTATTTTGCCGCAAAACTCTCTGATGGCGTGGAAGACATCGACTTGAATTTAAAGGATTTTCAACTGCGAGTGAATGCTGATCTGGTGGGCAAGGTTGTGAATATTGCCAGTCGCAGTGCTGGATTTATATATAAAAAATTTGATGGTTTACTCTCCAATGTGATTGCTGCACCTGAATTATTGCAAACGATGCAATCTAAAGCTGATGAAATTGCTAATTGCTATGAACATTTGCAATACAGTAAAGCCACTCGTCTGATTATGGAATTGGCAGATAAAGTTAATCAATACATTGATGCTGAAAAACCCTGGGTGTTGGCTAAAGAACCCGGTAACGAAGATAAAGTGCATGAAGTTTGTTCTTTAGCACTGAATGCTTTTCGTATTTTAATGATCTATTTAAAGCCAGTGCTTCCGCAAATGGCACATAAAGTAGAATCTTTTTTACAGATACAACCACTTTGTTGGGATGATATTGATAAACCTTTGAAGAATCATCAAATCAACCGATTCCAACCATTGATGGCAAGAATTCAACCTGAACAAATCGAAGCCTTAAAAGAAGCAACCGCGTCACAGCAAGCCTCATGAAGCCTTTAGAAATCTACATAGAAACCATCAACGCACAACTGCCACAGACTCAATGCGGTGACTGTGGCTATTCCGGCTGCAAACCTTATGCCACTGCTATCCTTGAAAATCATGAAAACATTGATTTATGTTTACCCGGTGGTGTAGAAGTTTTACAAAAACTTGGAGAATTATTAAATCAGCCCGTAGCTCACCTTGAAAAAGATATGCAAAAAAGAGCTAAACCCAAACGTCTGGCTTTTATCCGCGAATCAGAATGTATTGGCTGCACCAAATGTATTCAAGCCTGTCCAGTAGACGCAATTTTTGGGGCTTCTAAACAAATGCATACCGTTATCGCCGCAGAATGCACAGGCTGTGCTTTGTGTGTCGAACCCTGCCCTATGGATTGTATTGATATGCTACCCACAGAAAATCAGGTTTATGAACCGGAGCATGCTAAAATGCGTTTTGAAGCCAGAAATAGCAGGCTGGAAAATCTCGCACAGAAAAAACGTGAAAAACACTTGAAGAAAACCCACGCAGCCGAGCTGTCCCGTGATGAAAAACTAAAGGCTAAAAAAGCCGCCATTCAGGCCGCATTGGCCAGAAAAAAGTAGCATTTTGGCATTTTTATTGATTTTTAATACGGATGCTTACGAAAAAACTTCGTATTAAAATTAATCAATGTAGGTTGGGCTGAGGTCGGAAGCCCAACAGGCTGTGGCAACTAAATAAGGCCGTAATTAAATGAATATACCCTGTTGGGCTTCCGACCTCAGCCCAACCTACATTTATTTTGCCTGTAAATCGAGGTTTTTTGTAAGTCCGATGGTATTGCAACCCAAAATAAATTGAAAACATATAATTACGGCAGCCTTTTCTCTGTAGCTTAATAATGCCTTGAGCTTGCGTTAGTAAAATCATATTATCAACTTGATTGGGAGATGAGATGATATGTTACGACTAAGTGACGGCAAGAACATACAGATAAAAGGAAAACCAGACAACCCCAAGGCTCGCGCAGTGTTGCAGGGTATGGCATAATTAATATTATGCAACTTAAAAAACGTAAAAATCTGTTTGAGCGTTTCAAACAGGCTAATCCAAATCCTACGACTGAATTAGCGTTCAATTCCACCTTTGAACTGCTGATCGCTGTGATTTTATCCGCTCAGGCCACAGATGTGGGGGTGAATAAAGCTACAGCAAAATTATACCCCGTTGCCAATACACCTGAGTCCGTACTGGCCTTAGGTGAAGCAGGTTTGCGTGAATATATTAAAACCATCGGCTTACATAACGCCAAAGGCAAAAATATCCTGAAAACCTGTGAAATTCTCATCAACAAATTTAATTCCCAAGTACCCAGTAACCGCGAAGATTTAGAAAGTCTGCCAGGTGTGGGTCGTAAAACTGCCAATGTGATTTTAAACACGGCTTTTGGATTGCCCACGATGGCGGTGGATACCCATATTTTCAGATTATCCAATCGCCTGGGACTTGCGCCTGGTAAAACTGTGCTTGAGGTTGAAAAAAATCTGTTAAAAAATATTCCTAAAGAATATTTACAAGATGCTCATCACTGGCTGATTTTACATGGTCGGTATATTTGTAAAGCCAGAAAACCTCTTTGTAATCAGTGTAACGTGATGGATTTATGCGGTTTTAAAGATAAGAATTTACAGGATTGAGCTATGTTGTACGGTGATAAACGAGAAGATTTACGGCAAACACTCTTTGATGTTTGGGGAAAATTTAACAATAAACAGCCTTTGACCCCTCTGGAAGATAAAATCCTGCATATTCTGCAAAAACATCCAGAATATCATAAGCTTTTTAGTCAAAAAGATAATTATCTGCATAAAGATTTTCAAACTCAAATGGGTGAAACCAATCCCTTTATGCATTTGGGGTTACATTTATCAATTCTTGAACAAATTCAAACGAATCAGCCCAATGGTATTACTCAACTTTATCAAGATGCGGCTAGACGTTTTGGTGATTTACATGAGGCGGAGCATTGTCTTATGAATGCGTTAGCGCTTTCATTACATGAAGTTTTCCATGAAAAAAAGATTTTTGATGAAAAAGTTTATTTAAAAAGAATTAAAAAAGCCATAAAAAAAGGATACTGGTAGCGTTACCAGTATCCTTTCATTCATTAGAAAAATACAGACATCTGCGCGGTTACTAAGTTTTCATATTTGAAAGGCGCAGAAAAATTGCTGCTCATGGCACCAGAAGCAACATCAGTTCCTGGGTATTCCACATCATGCCTGAATTCAAGACTGGCCAAGGTGTCTCGCCAGAAGGCATAGTTCAAGGTAACCAGGTAACGATCTTTTGGCAATAATAATGCAAGAGCGTCTTGACTGAAACCATACCCCACAGCAATACTGCCTGGGTGGGCGTGCCAGTTAAAATTATAAGCCGCTTCTACATGACCTGCACTGACTCTGGCACCGCGATCATTAAAGGTTAAAGCACGTGGATCAAAATCTGTGGTGCTGTCCACATATTCACCGATAAACGTCATAGGACCTACATTGAGTTTACCGTGAACATCAATTGCAGGTACTGCTTTAAAAATGTTTTCGGCACCAGGCGAGCCACTAAAACCACTAAAAGGAATATTGGCAGGCGCGTTGTTAATTTGCATACCTTGAGAGTCAGCAATGTTATTGATAGCGCCTACAGCAATATCACCACTTTCATTATGGCCAATAAATTCATACCCTAAGTTTACGCCGCCTGCGGCACTTTTGGCATTTTCCCTGGTATCACTTTTGAAAACATATCCGGCTGCAAAAACACCATTGCCATCTTTCGGCCGATAGCCTAATACAGTCCGCTCTAGCTTGCGTTCTTGCCAACAGACGAGGTAACTCATCAGAAATCATATAGGTTGAATATTGTCCGAAAGGAACATAAAGCTGACCAATACTACCGTATAAAGGTGTTTTATTAAGGTTACCAACCGTAATAAAAGCTTTATCAATATACGCGTTAGATCGAGCAACACGATAAGGTGTAACGATAGAATCTTCCCAGGAAAATTCAGCAAAACCTAATACCCACGGATTCATCTGAGCATAGACATCTAGTTCAGCATCAGACAGATTAATATCCGATTGATTATTACCCGGATTGGTTTCTCGACTATTGGCAAGCCCTGCGACTTCTCCACTTAATTCTACTAAAGGATGATTAGGTAAAGGCAGTTTTTTTTCGGTTAATGAGTCTTCTAAAGCCTGTTCCTGCTTCAATAGTTGCACATCAAAGTTAACGGTAGACTGGTTCACAATTAAGTTTGAACCATCAAAAGCTGAGTGTTCCCCGATATAAGGCGAAGTAAATACGGGTGAACCTCCAAGATATAATCCAGTCAAAGTATTATTAACTTCGATGGCATGTGCTGTGCCTCTATCTTGCCGACGGTTCATACGAAACTGTTCTGATGTGGTGGAACGACCCGTTTTAGGCACATTCTTGACGGTTGCTACCTCATGAATAGCTGCTCTTGGCTTAGTTGATTTCGTGGAATTTGGCTTTAATTGCGCACGAAGGCTTACCACTTGCATCCGAAGATTTTTAACTTCATTTTGTAAGTGCGCTGTTTTTTGATTGACAAGTTTATCGACCAGAGCTTGAATTTGTTGAGCACTCATGGTTTGTGCGAATCCTACGCTTTGCAAGGATGCTGTAATACAAAACATAGATGCAGCAAGGGTGGTTAATCGGTACCGCTTCATTAAAATCCCCCAAAAATCAGGTGTTTTTTTCTTATTTCCCCAAGCATTAGAAGCTACCGGATGCGCATTTATTTTTCAAGGAATTTTTGCGCTAATGTATTTTTTTCTTTCTAACCAAACTATTCATGAACTCAACAAAAATTGAAAATGCTATCGCAAAATAAATATAAGCTCGAGGTATATGAAATTGAAAACCATCAGCTAAAAGCACCATGCCAATGAGCAATAGAAAACTTAACGCCAGCATTTTCACAGTAGGATGCGTGCTAATAAATTTATGTAGCATTTCACTGGCCATAAGCATCAGCGCAATTGCAATTAAGATTGCGACGGCCATCACCCAAAAATGTCGGGTTAATCCTACTGCCGTTAGAATACTATCTAATGAAAAAATAATATCAAATAACATAATCTGCACAATGGCAAAAAAAAGGTTCTTTTTTTGGGTACCTTTATCTGTCTGCACATCAGGCTCAATGCTGTGATGCATTTCTAAGGTGGCTTTAATCAGAAGGAATAAACCGCCGGCAATCAAAATAAAATCTCGGATGGAAAAACTATGCTGCCAAAGTGTCATAACAGGCTTTGATAAGCCAATGATCCAAAACACACTAGCAAGCAAAGCAAGTCTCATCACTAAAGCACCCAGTAGCCCGGCTCTTCTTGCCAGTTTTTGCTGATGCTTTGGCACATCGGCACTGACAATCGAGATAAATACTAAATTATCCACTCCCAAAATAATTTCAAGAAAGGTTAAAGTGATGAGGCTCAGCCACAAATCTGGTGTTAGCAGTAATTCCAATGTTATGTGTCTTAAACTTGTTGGAGCTATGAATAATCTACCTTGTTCGATGGTATAAAACAAGATCAAAAATTACGCTAAAAAACTGGCATCAGAGTTCTTAATAGACAGCTTTTATGAATTTTGCTAGTATAAATACATTGAAACTAACTTTAAGGCTTTCATGTCAGATTCCAATCCTGATTTTGTACTATACAGTGCTAAAGTCTGCCCGTTTGTACAAAGAACATTAATCTTGTTGAATTTCAAAAAGGTTGATTACAAAGTAATCGAAATTGATCTTGATAACAAACCTGCTGATTTTTTGAAACTTTCTCCAAGCGGTAAAGTGCCTTTATTAATTCATAAAGATAAAGTTTTGTACGAAAGCGCTGTTATCAATGAATATCTGGAAGAAATTTTACCCTCACCCAGGCTTTTGTCCGATTGTCCCCACACCAAAGCACTGATGCGGATTTGGATAGGCTATTGCAACAGTGAACTGATTCCAGCTTTTTACAAACTGCTTTTATCCCAGGATGAAACTCAACATGAAACCCTCAAAGAAAACCTTTTAAAAGTTTTAAATCATATGGAAACAACAGGTTTTGCCAGGCACTCAAAAGAAGGCTGTTATTTTTTTGACGATACCATTTCTCTTGTGGATATTACTTTTTATCCTTTCTTCGAGCGTTTTGTAGCCAATGAATATTATCGAGGAGCCAAAATTCCGAAAAACTTGACACACTTACGTAACTGGATAAAAACCATGCGACAGTTACCCCAGGTAAAACCCACAGCCAATCCACCTGAATTTTATATTCAGCGATACGCAAAATATGCCGATGGCACAACCCCTCGTTCAGGTGCTAAAAAAATTATTGATGATTTATGGCAGTAATGAAAGTAACTAAATCATGAGTAAAACCCTTACTATCATAAAACCCGATGACTGGCATTTGCATTTACGTGATGGAGATTTTTTGAGTCGAACGGTATCAGATAGTGCTGAGCGTTTCGAAAGGGCTATTGTAATGCCAAATCTTGTACCGCCTGTCATCACAGTGGCAATGGCACTTTCTTATCGCGAACGTATTTTGCAGCATATTCCTACTGGCAAATCCTTTACGCCACTTATGACGCTTTATTTGACAGATGAAACCCGTGTGGAAACTATCTGCGACATTGAAAAAAACTCCCATGTGTACGCCTGCAAACTCTACCCAGCCGGAGCAACTACAAATTCAGCTTCTGGCGTAACAAAACTTGAAAAGCTTTACGATGTTCTCGCAAAGATGGAAGCACTAAAAGTGCCTTTATTGATTCATGGTGAAGTTACCCATACCAATGTGGATGTGTTTGATCGGGAAAAAGTGTTTATTGAAAGTGTCTTAGCGCCCATTGTGGAGCGCTTTCCCAATTTGAAAATTGTCTTAGAGCATATTACTACCAAGGATGCCGTGGAATATATTAAAGAAGCTTCTGACAATCTTGCAGCTACCATTACGGCTCATCATTTATTGTTAAACCGAAATCATCTGCTGGTGGGTGGCATCAAGCCACATTATTATTGTTTACCGGTTTTAAAAAGAAACGTACATCAAGAGGCCCTAATTCAAGCGGCTACCAGCGGAAACCGTAAATTTTTTCTTGGCACCGACAGTGCTCCCCATGCAGTTGACCAAAAAGAAAATGCCTGTGGCTGTGCCGGCATCTATACTGCACATGCTGCTATAGAGCTTTACGCTGAAGTATTTGATGAAGCAAAAAAATTGGATAAACTGGAAGCATTTGCCAGTATTCATGGTCCCAAGTTTTATGGGCTGCCAGTTAATACCGCTTCGCTAACGCTGGTTAAAGAAATCTGGAATGTAGAGGAGCATTTAAGTTTTGGTAATACGGTTTTAAAACCACTTAGAAGTCAGTCAAAGGTATTTTGGAAAATTAAATAAATGAGGTTGGGCTAAATTTTCAGCCCAACCCAAAAAGATAGGAAGAAGGCTTACAGCCCTTCAGCATTGTTAGCAAGATAAGAAGCAATGCCTTCAGAGGTTGCTTTAATGGCAGTTTTACCTTTTTGCCAGTTAGCCGGGCATACTTCACCATGAGCCTCATGGAATTGAAGCGCATCTACCAAACGCAATAACTCATCCATATTTCGTCCTAAGGGCAAGTCATTCACGATTTCACTTCTAACCACACCGGCTTTGTCCACCAAAAATGTACCACGGAATGCAACACCTGCTTCAGGATGTTCAACGCCATAAGATTGGCAAATGTTATGGGTAATATCAGCAACCATACTGTATTTAACCTGACCAATACCACCATTGGAGATAGCAGTATTTCTCCATGCCATATGGGTAAAATGAGAATCGATAGACACGGTAATTACTTCCACCTCTCGTGCTTTAAATTCTTCAATACGATTATCAAGGGCAATCAGTTCAGAGGGACAAACAAAAGTGAAATCCAAAGGATAAAATACCAAAAGGCCATATTTCCCCTTAAGTTCTTCTGATAACTGAAAATTTTCTACAATTTTACCCTCAGCATTCACAGAAGCTGCGGTAAAATCAGGGGCTTTTCGACCAACTAAAACACTCATTCATATTCTCCTCAATTAACTTTAAATAGATATGCTAACTTTACTCAAATATCAGCACAACCACAATAGATTCAAGATTAGATTTTTTAATGGCAGGAATAGTCTTTGGTAATCGATGTGTTTAAAATCAACAGGATTTACCAAAAACGTCGATTTAGAAGTAAAATATAATGTAGGTTGGGCTGATAAGCCCAACACAGGCTATTGAGTTGCCACGATCTTTTGGGCTTCCTTCGTCAGCCCAACCTACATTGATTAGTTTCGATTTTAATACGAAGTTTTTCGTCCTGATCAAGAATCTTTTTTTAATTTATCTTCCAAATGCTCAATTCGATTTCTTAAATCCAATAGTATTCGTTCAATGGTTTCTTCTTCTCGTCTGACAGCCTGAATATTTTTTAAAATTATTTTGATTTCTTCATTTTCCTGCTTTACACCTTCCATTTCCTGTTTCACTTCTCTTTGAATGAAAATTGCAGAAAAATTAGCTGTAATTATTGAAAACAATCCAAGCCCCATTAAAATCAGCAGTGCAGCAAAAACTTTACCCACGCCGCTAACTGGAACGACATCGCCATAGCCAACTGTACTCATAGTCACCCAGGCCCACCAAAATCCTTCCCAAGGAGTTTTAACAGCTGGATTCAGTCCAGCCATCACGATGCCAGCTAAAAACATGATTAAAATAGCAGTAATGACTGTAGTAAGCAGACGATTATCAGTAAAACTTTTGTAAGCCTCGCCAATCCAGGGTAATAGTAGGTATAAAATCAGCAAAGGTCTCAATAGCTGTAGAATTTCATTTAAAGGTCCATAATCCCAAAGTAAACCAATTCCCCCCAGCAGGATAATGAACACCATCCAATTTTCTCTTAAGTAGAGGGACTTATCTCGAACAAGATATACACAGGTGCCTGCCTGAATACAAAAAAATCCCCACACAAGCCAATTCATGTAGAAATTCACCTGCCCACTCATGATATCTTTTTGAAACATTTCCCACTGCCAGGCAATCAGATATATCACCAGCATGGTAAGGTAGTTAAATAGCAGACCAGTTTTTTGCGCAATCATGCGCTCTTTTGCATCAACGCCAGCTAATCCAAAGTATTTATGGATATTAATCATGTATCACTTGCCCCTGTGAACCATCTTCTGGATTTTCGGTATTCATGTGAAAATCAACAAAAAAACAAACCCTTACAATATATCATGGAGTATTCGATCATTTCCAATGATGTTAGTCTTTTGGTAAAAAACATTAGAATCACTTTGATCTTCTCGCTACTTTTTATTACCATTAGGAGATAGAAAATCTGTATGGTCAATAAAAATGAATGTTAAAGACATACGCCGTGAGAATCTAAGGAGTCTTGCCCGCAGTATCGGGGGAATTACCGCCATTGCTAAAAAACTTGGCAAATCCCAAAGCCAAATCAGCCATCTTATTGGCACTCGCCCAATCAAAAATATTGGTGATCGACTGGCATCAGAAATTGAAAAAGCCTTTGACAAAACCCATGGCTGGCTCGATAAAGAACACTTTCGCGTATCAGAAGATACCGGCGCGTATGTTATTTCCAATGACGCACCCCGTCTGCTTAACTGGACTCCTATACTAAAATGGGAAGACTTCGACCGTGGACGTATTGTGGATAGTGCTGTTAATCATGCTGAAGAATTCGTTCCTATCAGTTATGAAGTCAGTCCCGAGGCTTTTGCATTAAAAATTGAAGATGACACAATGGATGCACCCATTGGCATCAGCTTTCCTAAAGGTACAATTATTATCGTTGATCCTTCACATATCCCAACGCATTCAAGTTTTGTTTTGGCATACAATACCCTGGATCAAGCTAAGCCTGTCTTCAAACAATTAATTTATGAAGGTCATCGAAAATTTTTAAACCCCCTGAATCCTCGCTATGATGGAAAGGAAATGTCTGAACATCATAAAATTTTAGGTGTTATACGCTCTCTTAATTATAAAGTTGAGTAACTTAGAGCATACCATATTGGTTGGGCGGACAAGAAAAAGCCCAACCAACATAAAATCAAAAATCTATTCTCGCAACTTAGCAAAATTTCATAATCTCTTCTAAACTTAAATGTACCTACTTTCGGAGAATGATTATGAAAAAAATTCAGTCCAAAATAAAACCCATGCTGGTAGCAGTTGGGGCAGGTATGGCTTTAAGCCTTGCCAGTATAACCTCCGTGCAGGCAGCTTCCAGCAACTTTAGCACAGATAAACTATCTAGTGGATATAATATTGCTGGTAATCATGGGGGTGACAAAGCCGATGGTCATAAATGCGGTCACGGTAAATGTGGCCACGACAAAAAAAATGGACATGACAAAAATGGACATGATAAAAATGGTGGGGGTAAATGTGGTCACGGTAAATGTGGCGGATAATATTTTGCCAACATTTTAATGGGATCGAGAGGCTTTTAAAGCCTCTCGAGTATTTTCAATGAACACGCTCGCTCTCTTTCTTTATATATCCATCAGTTTTTTGATGGCTATGTTTTGTCGGCCTTTACAAACTAAATCTCACCTGCCTTTTCCCATATTTCTAATATTAACAGGTATTGTCATTGCTTTTTCTTACCGGTTTCTTGGCTTTGATACTGGTGTGCAAAATTATAACCTTTCACTTATAAGCCAATATCTTTTTATACCCGTTATTTTATTTAGCACAGCTTATCATTTGAGTCCTAAAATGATCTTAAAAAATGGTCTCATACATTTTCTTTTTGCCATTCCACTTACATTAATAACCATTTTTATTGTGGCTGTTATTTTGTATTTCAGTATGAGCATATTGTCCTGGAATGCAGCCTTGCTAACTGCAGCGATTTTAGCGGCCGCGGGTTCTCATGCAATTGCTGATTATTTGCATTACTTGAAGGTTTCTCCAAGACTGATTCACATTTTGCAGGTTGAAAGCCTATTTACTGCTATTTTAGCTTTGACTTTTTATAATTTTTTCCTAAGTCTGGATATATCTAACAGCACCCTATCCATCTGGTTATTTAATTTTTTTATGGATATTATCGGCGGAATATTTATTGGGGTTGTGATGAGTTATATAATTATTTTGGGATTAAAGCTGTTAAAAGAATCTAAATCAGAAGCCATATTGATTTTCGCAGGTATTTATTCAGCCTATTTGCTTGCTGAGCTCTGGTCAGTATCCGGTGGCTTTGCCGTATTGACCGCAGGACTCATGTTGGGACGACTGTCCAAAGACAAAATTCATGGTGATCAACATTTTATTGGCAAGCTTTTTGACAGCATGTATTTATTTGTTATCAGTGCTATCTTTTTACTGGTAGGCAGTTATTTAAGCTGGAATCTTTTTACATTACACTGGTCCGCTATATTGACAGGTATTATTGCCGTGTTACTTGCCAGAGTTTTTTGTGTCTACGCCGGCTTAGGCTTTTATAATTTTTTCAGCCCTGCAAAAGCTTACAGCTTTCGCGATCAGACACTCTTAGTCTGGTGCGGTATAAGAGCTGCTTTACCCATTGCATTAGCATTGGCATTACCTAGTAATTTTGAGTATTCAGAAACTATACAAAGTATTGTTTTTGGTGTAGTTTTATTTGGATTGATCATTCAGGCACCCACCGTGCGGTTGATCTTTTCTTTGAGAAACCACCTATAATTGATAATAAGCACACTTGAGTTTGGCATGAAGACAGATAAACCATTCAAAATCGGCATGGGCTTTCGCCGTCCCCATTTTAATGATATAAAAGATACTTTACCAACAAGCATTGAATTTTTTGAACTGGCACCAGAAAATTGGATTGGTATGGGGGGGCAACGCCAACATGAAATTGAATTTATTGCCAACCATTATCCATTGGTCTGCCATGGATTATCTTTGTCCATTGGTGGCATAAGCCCTTTAAATATTGAATTTTTACAGGATGTAAAACAATTTTTGCACCGTTTTGACATTCCCTGCTACACAGAACACTTAAGTTATTGCAGCGATGAAGCTCAGATGTTTGACTTGCTGCCCATTCCATTTACTGAAGATGCCGTCCATTATGTGGCAAATCGTATCAAGCAGGTGCAGGATATTGTGGAAAAACCCTTTGCCATAGAAAACATTTCTTATTATTTAAGTTCTGCCCCTGAAATGTCTGAAGCTGAATTTATTAATGCGATTATGGCTGAAGCCAATTGCGGATTGTTACTGGATGTGAATAACATATATGTAAACAGTATTAATCATAATTATGATGCGAAGGCTTTTTTACGCGCCTTAACCCCAAACGCTATTGCCTATATTCATATTGCCGGTCACTATCGTCCAAAAGAAGATTTAATCATCGATACCCATGCAGAAGATATTGTAGATCCTGTCTGGGAACTGCTTGAGCTGGCCTATGAAACTTTTGGCGTTGTTCCCACCATTTTAGAAAGAGATGACAATTTACCAGCTTTAAATACTATGCTTACAGAAATTGAGAAAATTAAATCCATTCAGGAGCATTTTGATGGCTGAACTGTTACCTTTTCAAAAATTACAAAAACAACTTACCGCCTTCATTCGCGATCCTGATAATCAACCAATGCCGCAAAATGTTGATCCGGAACGCGCTAACATTTACAAAGAGTTACTTTTTAATAATTTATTAGAGACCATTGGTAACGCCCTGCCCGTCTGTAAAGAAATTTTATCTAAGCAAGATTTTAATTATCTGGTGCGTAGCTTTTTTAAAGATGTCCGCACACAATCACCTTATTTTCATGATATTCCCAAAGCCTTTATTGAATATTTGAATCAACAAGACTTACCAAAACATTATCCACCTTTTCTGCAGGAGTTGGCTCATTACGAATGGGCAGAATTGGCATTAGAAATATTTATTTCAGATGTGATAGAAAATGATTTGAATATTCCTGGCGATTTGGTACATGAATCTCCAGTAATTTCATCTTATGCCTGGCTATTACAGTATCAGTTTGAAGTCCATAAAATCGGCATCAATTATCAACCTGAAAAACCCCCTGCTGAACCTACCTTTTTGGTGATTTATCGTAACAATCATGACACAGTGGCGTTCATGAAAGTCTCTTTACTCACAGCCCATCTAATTCACTTGTTATCAGAACATGGAGATTTATCTGGCAATCAGGCACTTATACAGTTGGCCGAAGCCATAAAGCCACCGGATATCGATGGGTTTATACAGGCAGGTTTAAATGATTTAACAACATTACAACAACAGTCCATCATTTTAGGGACGAGGAGACTCACATGAAACACTCATTAAACGTTTTAAGAGCCATTTTGGCTAAGACTCGTTGCGTTGATTTTTTACCGTTATTACTGCTGAGGCTCTACCTCGTACCCATTTTTTGGATGGCAGGTACTAACAAAATCATGCATATGCCAGACACAGTAGCCTGGTTCGGCAATCCTGAATGGGGTTTAGGCTTACCTTTTCCCTGGCTTTTAGCCCATCTGGCAGCTTATACGGAAGTTATTGGTGCTATCTTTTTATTATTTGGCTTTTTAACCCGTTGGATAAGCATCCCTTTAATCATTACCATGCTGGTGGCAATTTTTGCAGTGCATTGGGACAATGGCTGGATGGCGATTGCGGGTAATAATCACCCCGGTACCATACAGCTTAATGAATTTTTAGCCTGGTTACAGGAAGCCAATCCCGGTAAATATGATAACCTAACTGATAATGCGCAACTGGTTGTGCTACAAAATGGTATCGAATTTGCGTCCACTTATTTTGTCATGTTACTGGTTTTATTCTTCTACGGCGCGGGTAAATATTTCAGTGTGGATTACTGGGTTGCCAGACAGCTGGATAAAGAATAATTTTGTACAACACAAAATTTAAAAGTCGAATCACAATAAATATTGGGCTGACATAGTGTCAGCCCGACTTATTAAATAGCATAAACAAATTTTTATCATATCTAAATTTGAACTTTTTAAAACCATAAATTCTTGTCTATAATTACTTTATAATCAAAAATACAGTGAATACTATGAAAACAATAATGAAATGTGTATACGGTAGTATCTTTTTTCTTGGTGTGCTTGCTTTAACCGGTTGCAACACAGTTGCAGGTTTTGGACAAGATATGTCACAGGGTGGAAAAGCTATCACTCACGCAGCGGATAAAAGTAAATAATACCTGTCGCAGGGTATACTCAGCCATTGGGTGCCGTTATAATTATTCTAAACAACTTTATAACGGATGCCCAATGCAAACAGAATCTATTCAATACTCTGATAAAGCCAACCATTTTCATGGACATTTAGCCTTCAAACAATCAGACGCAAAACTTCCAGGTATCATTGTCATTCATGATTGGACTGGATTAAACGACCACGCTAAAGAACGTGCCGAATGGCTGGCCGAAGCAGGGTTTGTAGGTTTTGCCATTGATATGTATGGTGAAGGTAAAACCGGCAATAATAATGATGAAAAACTTAAATTGATAGAGCCTTTTATTGCAGATAGAAATCTGGTGATTGACCGCATTAAAGCCGCCATGGAGTTTTTGAAAACCCATGAAAAAGTGGATGCCAACCAGCTTTTCATCACAGGGTTTTGCTTTGGCGGCATGGCTGCCCTTGATGCTGCCAGAGCAGGATTAGCCTTTAAGGCTGCTGTGAGCTTTCACGGTAACCTTGCGCCAGCCAACTTCTCCACAAAAACCCCTATCAAGACCAAAATTTTAGGGTTACATGGTTATAATGATCCACATATTCCCCCTAAAAATGTTAACGAATTTCAAGCAGAAATGACCGAGGCAAAAGCAGACTGGGAATTTGTCAGTTATAGCGACACTGTACATGCTTTTACCAATAAATTAGCAAATGATCCTGTCTTTGGTGCCGTATACAGCGAACGCGCTGATAAACGCTCCTGGCAAGCCTGCTTGGAATTTTTGAAAAATCAGGTTTGATAAAAATATTATGTAGGTTGGGCTGACGCAGGAAGCCCAACAGGCCGTGGCAACTCAATAAGGCCGTCATTAAATGAATATACCCTGTTGGGCTTCCTGCGTCAGCTCAACCTACATCACAACATTAGAAATTTAAATCAGTAAAATTTCCTAGTTTCAGGTATTACCACTGGAAATTTTATAAGATTCGTATTATATTGATTTGTAGACAGCATTAATGGACGCTCTTATGCCTGGCCTGGTCTCTTCTATAAACACAACCATTACACCTCTATTCGGTGCCAAACTTAGTCGTGTTCAAGTAAAAGATCCTAAAAACCCTGCAGATCTGTCCAATGATGATATTAAGTTATTTTTGCAATATCCCACTGGGAGTTGCGATAAAAACTTACACTTTGACAGAATTTGGTCAAGACTGAAATCAGAGCCGGAATACCAAAAAACCTTTGCATTTTATAATAGTGAACAGCTAAAGCATATCTCACAAACCTTAAATCTCAAGTTCGAAATTCAAAACACCCTAGAATTACTCCTGCAATATTTGTTTACTTGTGCTACCAAAGTAAACTTTAAACCAGAAATCTGCCCCGATGAAAAAACGGCACACAGGTTAACCAAAAAACTGGCAGAAGACTTTGACTTTGAACCGGCAAAAGCGCATTTATTGCAAATGGAAGTTAATGAACTTATACATCAACAGGCTTACCAGCAAGCCCTTGAAATATTGGATATTAAAGCTCCCTTACTTGGCATAGAAGGGATTCGGGTTCAAATGAGCACTTACCAACTGCTGACTCAACGATTTGACATTCCACAAGAATACAACAATTATTTCTATGCTGAAATATTAGAACACGCCATTGCGCTTCAAGAAGAAGATGTGATACGGGAAATGCAGGCTCGCCTTGGAATTTCCGATGATATCATTGAAGCTAAAAAACAAGCTCTAAATCCAGGGCAAAGTATTACGACTTTTCGACCAAATTGAGAGCCTGCTCATATAAAAGATTTTTGCGCATACCCGTTATCTGTGATGCCAAAAGCGCGGCCTTTTTGACCGACATTTCACCAAGTAACGCTTTTAAAAGTGTTTTCACTTCAATCTTAATGGTTTCCGAATCCTGTGCATCCGCTATTTCAGGTGCAAAAATCAACACAAACTCCCCTTTTTGCTGATTAACATCCTGCTTAAGCAACTCCAATACTTGTTTGGCGCTGCCCTCAAGCACAGTTTCAAAAGTTTTGGTAAGTTCTCGTGCAATAATGATAGATTTTTCGGGATTAAGTTCGCACAAATTTTCAAGGCACGCTACTATTCTATGGCTGGATTCATATAAAATTACTGTATGGGAGTGATGCAAAAATGCTGACAAAGCTTTGAGTCGGGAAGATTTTTTGGCAGGTAAAAAACCACCAAAAAAGAATTTATCCGACGGTACGCCTGCAATCGATAAAGCTGCGATAGCAGCGCACGGACCAGGTACAGCCAGAATCTCAATACTCGCTTTACGGGCAAGGTGAATTAAACGATACCCTGGATCACTCACAAGTGGCGTTCCTGCATCGCTGATAAGCGCAATATCATCACCCCTTAACACAGAATTGATTAAGGTTTGAGCTTTTTGCAGCTCATTGTGTTCATGATAGGCGGTCAATGGCGTATTGATTTGAAACAGATTAAGTAATTTGGCACTATGTCGTGTATCCTCTGCCGCAATCAAATCAACCTGGGTTAATACTTCCTTAGCTCTGGGGCTAAAATCCCCCAAATGGCCAATGGGCGTTGCCACCACGAAAATTTTACCAGGAGCCACGTTTTTTTTATCATTAGTCATTGCAATTTATGGGTTTCTATTTAATATTGGGGATATGGAATCTTACAGAATTTTTTGGCAATTTGTTAGCCTGATTTTATTGGCAATTTTACTTAATGGCTGTAGCACAACCGGTTCGGGTGTGCAGGAGTTAGCCAACCTGCCAGATAATTATCAGCAAATTGCCCTATTAATACCCTTAAATGGTCCTTACGCAGGGCCAGGAAAAGCGGTGCGTAATGGTTTTCTGGCTGGTTTTTACGCCGCAAACCGTCAGGGTAATACGGATATTCGTATCAAAATCTATGATACCAGCAAAAGCAAAGATATTCGTAAACTCTACGCCAAAGCTGTGGCTGAGGGCGCTCAACTGGTCATAGGCCCACTGGTCAAATCAAAAGTCAGAGAACTGGCTGAAAATGGCAGTATTCGCGTTCCAACCCTCACCTTAAATTACGTCCAAGACAAAACCCCTCCCAAAAAGCTGTTCGAATTTGGGATTTCTCCTCAAGTGCAGGCCACTCAAGTTGCCACAGCCGCCGCCAACGCAGGTTTATCCAAAGCCATCGTGATTGCACCACAGGCAAACTGGGGACAACAAATCGTCAACGCCTTTACCAAAGTCTTTGAAAGCTCTGGCGGTAAAATTGTTGATAGCCTTTATTATTTACCCAAACAAAATTTACGCTATAAAGTGCAGGCACTTTTAAAAGTGAATTTAAGTGATAAACGCGGTAAAACGCTGGAAAATATTCTTGGTGAAAAAGTTACTTTTGTTCCTCAACGCAGAAAAGATTTTGATATGATTTTCTTAGTGGCGCCACCGGCTTCTGCAAGACAGATTATGCCTTTATTGCGTTTTTACTACGCTGGCAAAATACCGGTTTATTCGATTTCGATGGTTTATAAGGGTACTCAAGATCCGCAGTATTATCAGGATATGGATGGCATCACTTTTACTGACATTCCATGGTTGTATAGCGCTGCGGCTAAAAATTCAATGCAACAGAATCTTTATCGGCTCTGGCCAGATGGTTATAAGAGTTATGTAAGGCTTTATGCACTTGGATTAGATACTTTTAAACTCACTCAATCCATCAAGCAATTATCAGATAATCCAAATAGCGGGCTTAATTTTAATACCGGACAATTATATTTAGGGGCTCAACATCAGATTTTGCAAAAATTTATTTTTGTAAAATTTATAAATGGCCGGGCAACACCACTTTCATAATCCATTGAGTATTACAGATGAATAAAAGGAAATTTGGACAATCCATAGAAAAACTGGCTGAAGATTATTTAAAAACTCAAGGTCTTAAGCCCCTTGATAATAACTATGCTGATAAAGAAGGTGAAATAGATTTAATCATGCAGGATCAACAAACGATTGTTTTTGTTGAAGTTCGCTTTCGAAAAACCATGGCTTATGGCGGTGCTTTAGCCAGCATCTCCTTAGAAAAACAAAAGCGCATTATTAAAACTGCCAAAAGGTATTTATTAAAGAAAAAATTATACGATAAAGTTTTCTGCCGCTTTGACATTATCACGGCACAAAACACGCAAGGTAATCTTGCATTAAACTGGTATCAAAACGCATTTTTAGAGAATTTTGTATGAATCCTATAGAACGTATCCGACAACACTTTAACCACAGCATCCAAACTAAAATCGATGCTATTGATGTATTAGCAGAACCTATTTTTAATGCCGGTCAAAAGATGGTGGATGCTTTATTGAATCAAAAAAAAGTCTTAAGTTGTGGTAATGGAGGTTCTGCAGCAGATTCGCAACACTTCTCTGCTGAACTTTTAAACCGCTTTGAACGGGATCGCCCTGGCCTGCCCGCCATGGCGTTAACCACGGATACCTCAACGCTGACATCCATCGGCAATGATTATGAGTTTAATCAGGTATTTTCCAAGCAAATTAAAGCACTGGGACAAAAAGAAGATATTTTGCTGGCCATTTCTACCAGTGGTCACTCAGAAAATATTGTAGAAGCCATTAAAGCTGCTCACATACGAGAAATGGGCGTGATTCTATTAAGTGGAAAGGATGGAGGATCTGCGGCTCAGATGCTGGAATCTTCTGATATCGAAATTCGGGTGCCGGCCACTAAGACTTCTCGCATTCAGGAAGTTCATTTATTGGTAATCCACTGCCTGTGCGATCATATCGACTGTAGCTTATTTGGAGAATTGTAATTATGGCAAAAGCACTGCGGTCATTTGGATGTATATTGCCTTTGTTTTTACTGTTGCAAGGGTGTGCCGGAATTTTGAATAAAACAGGACTGCCTACTTATTATTCTGACAGTAATATTAAATTTGCTATCATCACTCGCTTAAAACGGGTACCTGAGCTGTATAATCCTAATCATATTGTACCAACAGTTTATCAGGGAACAGTTTTATTAGCCGGTCAAGTGATGCGTCCGAATCAAAGAATTGAAGTGGAAAAAATTATTCAGGGTATACCCGGCATAAAACGTATTTTTAATGAACTTGAAGTATCCGGCCCCACATCCACCTTAACCCGTTCCAGTGACAGCTATATCACAAGTAAAATTAAAACGGATATGATTTTTACCAAAGGGCTAAAATCCCGTAACATAAAAATTGTCACGGAAAATGGCGTAGTTTATCTTATGGGAACAGTTACTAAATCTCAGGCAAAATTAGCAGCTAATGTCGCTCGAAAAGTCTCTGGGGTGCAAAAAGTTGTGACTTTGTTTGTGATAAGATAATAATAATTAAGGGCCATAATAAAAATGAAAACGGGTATTTTACTGATTAATCTTGGGACACCTGCTGCCCCAAATACAAAAGCGGTTCGACAATATCTTAAAGAGTTTTTATCCGATGAACGGGTCATTGATATTCCTGCGGCTGCCCGATGGCTGTTAGTAAATGCCTTTATACTCCCCTTTCGGCCAAAACAATCTGCCCATGCTTATCAAAAAATCTGGCAACAAGAAGGCTCGCCATTATTACTTCACTCACAAAATCTGAAGCTGAGCTTGCAACAACATTTAGGTGATGAGTTTTTTGTGGCACTGGGTATGCGCTATGGCAGTCCATCTATTGAGTCTGCCATCGAGACTCTCGAAAAACAAAAGTGCATGAAAGTGATTGTTTTACCTTTATTTCCACAGTATGCCAGTGCATCTACCGGATCAGCCATTGCAAAAACTTTAGAAATTTATGAGCAAAAAACGAATATTCCAAGCATAGACATCATTCATGAATTTCATCAGGCAGATTTTTTTATTGAACCCTCATTTAAAAAAATATTTGAGCAACTGACTGATTTTCATTACGATCATCTTATTTTCAGCTACCACGGCTTACCGGAACGACAGATTCGAAAATCCCATTGTGATCCCTCTACCTGCGATATGCAGGCTGTTTGCCCAACAATTTCTGAAAAAAATGCCTTTTGCTATCGCGCTCAATGCTTTGCTACCACCAAAGCGCTGGCTAAAAAACTTAGCTTAGATAAAAAAAACTACTCTACAACTTTTCAGTCTCGCCTGGGACGCACGCCCTGGATCAAGCCTTATACCGATGAGTATCTCACGGAACTTGCAAAATCCGGTAAAAAAAATATTGCCATTGTCTGTCCTTCCTTCACAGCAGACTGTTTGGAAACTTTGGAAGAAATTGGTCTGCAGGCAAAAGCGCAATGGAAAGCGTTAGGTGGCAAAGATTTCAAGCTAATTCCCTGTTTAAATGCAGATCCGCTTTTTGTTAAATTATTGGGAATTTTTTTACAGCAATCAAACTTTAAAGCCAAGGCTAATTAAATGTAGGTTGGGCTGACAAAGGAAGCCCAACAGGCAGTGGCAATAAAAAAGCCATAATTAAATGAATGCCCTGTTGGGCTTCCTTTGTCAGCCCAACCTACATTATATTTTTCAAACAAAATTTCTTGTGTCATAAAATTTTCTCAGGTAACATGAAATGGTTATGAAAAATTTACTCACTGACAAACCATCTTTTATTTTCAATCATACTCAGGCTTCTGCCTGCGTACTGCATCGGCGTTAATCTTTTAAAGCTTTACTTCCCTTATTTTTACCAAGAGATTAACATGTTCAATTCAAAAAAATTTCCCGCTGGGGTGCTTACGGTTTTTAACCTGCAAATTTTAGGTATGTTTGCCTATACCATCGTTGCAGCACTGCTTACTCTATATACCACTGAGAAACTTGGTTTCTCTCAAAATTCCGCTTTTGCAGTTACTGCAGCTTTTTATGGTTTAGTATTTGCAACCTCAGTACCTGGCGGTTACATCGCTGAAAATTATTTAGGTTATAAAAATGCCTTTGTGATTTCTATTTTATTAGCAGCTTTGGGAACCCTTTGCATGGCAGTCAGTACCCATGCCATGTTGTATGTGGGATTGACATTATTTTTACTCGGAAATGGCATTTTTGTGCCCTGTTTATATGTCATGCTGGGTCAGATATTCGATGCAAGACATCCTCAAAGAGAAAGCGCTTTTACTTTATCTTATATTGGTATGAATATCGGTGGATTCGTCGCTGGTATTATTTCTGGAAATTTAACCAGGCTTTTTGGCTACAGTTACGTATTCGTTCTGGCAACTTTAGTCACTGTTTTGATAGTTCTATTTCTGCCTTATCTTTTTAAACAATTGCCCAGAGAAAATTTCTCAATCTCAAAAAAAATTATAGGCATTTTCTTACTCTTTTTAACATTCCTTGTTACTTTAGTCAGCGTCATATTTTCAAAGTACTGTAATTTGATTTTACTGACTTTTGGTATTTACTGCCTGATTTATCTCATTTGGTTGATTTTCAAAACCCACGATCACTTTTCGAAAAAAAACCTCATCGTATTTACTTTGCTTTTTTTAACCTCTTCCTTTTTTTGGGCATTGAGCGCATTGAGTTATTCAGCACTCACAGTATTTGCAAAATATAATGTTGCCAGAAATTTCATGGGCCATGTTGTACCCACTGCAGATTTTAGTGGTCTAAATCCCTTGTTTATCATTACCTTTGGTATGCTGGTCAGTTACTTATGGAATAAAAAAACTATCATGACGAAAGTTAATTTTAGTTTAATTAAATTTGCCGTAGGTTTTTTACTGGCTGCAACAGGTTTTCTCTTACTGGTCATAGGACTTAAAACCCCTGCCAGCACTGGTCTGATTCCCATGCACTGGCTATTCTTAAGCTATTTTTTTCAGGCCTTGGGTGAGCTTTGTATTGGACCTGTAGGATATGCCATCGTAGCAAAAGTTGTTTCCAGAAATATTGAAGGCAGAATGATGGGCATATGGCAAATGTCCAGTGGTATCGGTGGTGCTTTATCCTATTATTTTGCTAACTTAAGTACCCAAGGCAGCAAAAATATTTTTCTAAGCGATCAGGCTTTTATGCATGCCTTTATATTTTTCAGCAGTACCTGTGTGATTTTGGCCTTTGTTTTATTTGCCGGATATTATTTTTTACAAAAAGAATCTGGTTAGTCATTACGACTGAAAAAGTTTTATCTATTTCAATATATGTAAAACTCGCGCATTCAAATCAGTTCCTAATAACCTTTAAAAAGGTTAGCAGATGAGTTTAAAAACTCTCGAAGCCATATATTGGCAGGATTGAAAATATTACTTTTATGCCATATCTGATAAATTGAGTTTGTTTCAATGTTCAGTGGACATTCCATAAATTTAATGATGGAAATTTTTTCTGAAAGAATTGCCCCAAATGCTTGGGTACGGTTGCAATTAATGGTGTTTTTGGGAGTATAATGGGTAGAGCTGAAGTAAAAGAGGACTCATTTCTTGTACTCTGGCTTCTAGTTCTTCATCACTACAACAACAGCCATCATCACCTTCGCCATCAATAGCGCCAGTTTCTACATCAACGGCTCAAACTTCGGAGTGTTTTTTACCTTCAGTGGAAATACACCGGCCTGATGACCTTAAGATTATTTTCAAACATCATTTGGTGATCATTATATAATTCGCATTAACGTCTATTTATTCATGTTTGTCGGAACCTCACGAAACTCACGAATGATATTTCTTACTGACAGCATTAAAAATATCACCCGCTGCTTTTGTATCATGGATATTGGCAGCATGTACCTTTACATGGAGTAAATTACCAAGTATATCGTGAAAATCATCTAGTCGAACGCTACTTCTTAGCGCTGTGTTTTACCAACTGGAGCTAATTTAGCTACTTTCTCTCTAGCTACCGCTTATAATTCTAATGGATACTGAGTTGCTCACTATTTTCATTTCTTTGTGGTAGATAGGCCTCCCGGATTGCCTCGGTGAGTTCGGTTAATTCCTTAAAAAGCACTTCATGGCCTTCTTTAAGTGCTGCGGAAGTTAAGTCATCTAAAAAATCAGCCAGCTCATATAATAAAACACCTTTCTCATCCTGGGCTTTTTCTTCAAGGGTTGCTAGAAATTGGTTAAGGTGTTGATTAAATTTTTGTATGCTCTTTGGAGCTTTTCCAAAAAAGTTTGCCTCTGCATTTACTTTTGAGTCTAAATAAGCCGATACTTTTTTCTGCATGGTTTTAATTTCTGACAGCAATGTGTTTACCTTATCTAAATCCAGTGTCCTTTGATTAAAAATCGCTCTATAATAATCTTCACCCTGCCCCGCCTGTTTGAATAATTTTTGGGTCGCCTGATGCATGGCGTCGGCAAATTCATCCATTAGGGTGTCTAGCATGAGGGCATAGTCCAATACCGCATGGAGTAATTCAGCATTCAATTGCTCTTTATCCGGATAATCGATGACTGGAGTGAGATTGATTGATTCTAATGCTTCTAAAGCTACCTGTGGTTGATGACCGACTTTTGCCAGTAAAAAAGCTGCAAAATAGTATTCATTGAAAAGTGCCAGATAATCCAGCTCGTTGAGGTATTTGATTTTATCATACTCTGCGTCTAATTTAGAAATCAATGCGTTTGAATTTTCCTCTTCTTCGGGGTTGCTTGCAGGGCTTGTCAGTAATGTAATCTCCTTTTTAAGGTTACTTAAGCTTTTATATAAACCTTCAAATCCTTCAGGAACTGGCTGATATATTTTGAAAGCAGGATAATGCCTTTTTAGCAACTGAAAGAAGGCATGGGCTTCTTTCTCTGAGAATTTACTAAAATTTATCTCTTTTAAAATCAGTGGGGTCTTTCTGTCTGTGCTTAAGGCTTTGAGTAGCATTTTCCAGTGAGACAATGAACGGTTATTTTTATTTAAATCCAGCGAAGTAATGTCACTGCCTTTCAAGGCTTCGCCAAAAGCCTGCCACTTGGATTCGTTGAGCTTATGGAGACCATTCAAACATAAAACCAGCGAAGTAATGCCACTGCCTTTCAAGGCTTCGCAAAAGGCCTGCCACTTGGATTCGTCGAGCTTATAGAGGCCATTCCGACTTAAATCCAGCGAAGTAATGCCACTGCCTTTCAAGGCTTCGCCAAAGGTCTGCCACTGGTCTTTGTCGAGCTTATCGAGGCCATTCTCACTTAAATCCAGCGAAGTAATGCCACTGCCTTTCAAGGCTTCGCAAAAGGCCTGCCACTTGGATTCGTCGAGCTTATAGAGGTCATTCCAACTTAAATCCAGCGAAGTAATGCCACTGCCTTTCAAGGCTTCGCAAAAGGTCTGCCACTTGGATTCGTCGAGCTCACTCAGGTCATTCCGACTTAAAACCAGCGAAGTAATGCCACTGCCTTTCAAGGCTTCGCCAAAAGCCTGCCACTTGAATTCGTTGAGCTTATGGAGACCATTCAAACATAAAACCAGCGAAGTAATGCCACTGCCTTTCAAGGCTTCGCAAAAGGCCTGCCACTTGGATTCGTCGAGCTTATAGAGGTCATTCCGACTTAAAACCAGCGAAGTAATGCCACTGCCTTTCAAGGCTTCGCCAAAAGCCTGCCACTTGGATTCGTCGAGCTCACTCAGGTCACTCCAACTTAAATCCAGCGAAGTAATGCCACTGCCTTGCAAGGACCTGCAAAAGGCCTGCCACTGGTCTTTGTCGAGCTTATGGAGACCATTCGCATTTAAATCCAGCGAAGTAATGCCACTGCCTTTCAAGGCTTCGCCAAAGGCCTGCCACTTGGATTCCTCGAGCTTATGGAGGTCACTCCATAAAACCAGCGAAGTAATGCCACTGTCTTTCAAGGCTTCGCAAAAGGCCTGCCACTTGGATTCGTTGAGCTCATTCAGGTCATGATCACTTAAAATCAGCGAAGTAATGCCACTGTCTTTCAAGGCTTCGCCAAAGGCCTGCCACTGGTCTTTGTTGAGCACAAAGAAGTTATTCCGACTTAAATCCAGCGAAGTAATGCCACTGCCTTTCAAGGCTTCGCAAAAGGCCTGCCACTGGTCTTTGTCGAGCTTATGGAGGTCATTATTCTCACTTAAATCCAGCGAAGTAATGCCACTGTCTTTCAAGGCCTTGCCAAAGGCCTGCCACTTAAATTCGTCTAGTAAATAGAGTTTCCGACGCAAATCCAGGCACTCAAAACTTGCAGCCTTTAATTTTTGCCCCCAAAGCAAAAAAGCTCTGGTGGGCCAGTCTGCTCGGGGTTCACTCTTAGTTGTTATAGATAAATCATCCATTTTTTCCAGTTGACTGCATAATTCATCCATGGCCTCTGGAGAAAGCTTAAACTGCAAAGGTGATAAACCTTCCCCAGCCGCTGCATCGGCTGAGCTATGTATCGACTCAACCCAGTATTGACTGAGCCTGTCTAAAAAATCTACAAATGCTTCTCCCGGTTTATTATTCAATGCTTCACTATAACCCTTTATCACCTCAGCACTGATTAACTGACTCAGAATTAATTGATAGATATTTTGCAGGTAAGTTTCCAATAATTTTTTGTCTAGCTTAGCTAACTCAGCTCTGGCATTATCAGGAATAAATTCTAAGGCTTCTAAGACTAAATATTTAAAGCTTGTGAGATTAAAGCTACCTTCACCCAGTAAGATTATTGCTAAACTGAGTTGAGCATGCTCTTTAATGAAGTCTGGTTCAGGAATGCGTTTAAATAACAACTTCCCTGTAAAAAACCCTGTTACAGGTTTACCATATTTTTTTTGGGCAGTTTTCAAAGCGTCAATTAGCTTATCTGATGTCAAAGCTTTCACAAACGAAGGGATTTCATTGGGCATAGATTCAATAACGGATTTCAAGGACATATTAACTCCCAAGAGTTACTTCTGATGAAGGTATCTTTATTTACAGAAGAAACATACAAATAATAAGTTGAGCAAATTATAAGCTTAACCTTAGGATAAGAGTCAAGGATTTTGGTTGATTTATAGACATATTGGAGGAAATTCTATCTATGCAGATTTACCGGAGGCTCACGAACAACATGACATCATAATCTCCAATCCCATATAAAACGTCTAAATCTGGATCGACTATGTTTTCAATTATCTTTACTCTGATATTTCGAGATGATTTTTTGTTTACTGAATTATCTTGTGTTAATGATTTATATATCATTTTTTTGTGCTGTTTATTTAAGAGTTAATATAACAATACACGTTAAATGAATAACTATGAAACTCATAGTATTGATTGGAGGCATGAATTATTTTCATGGCTTGTTGAGGGAACTTAAAAAGCAATTTGTACGTTAATAACGTCAATTTGACAAAAAGTCCAAATTCAAGGCATAGTTAATATATTAAATACAGTGTTTAATACTTATGATGCCTTTGCAAATATTCTAAGGACTGCATTTCATATAAACGAGATTTGGTTCTTTCGAACTCGAAAATCTTTTGGCCGGAACGATAAATATCATCGATGGCACATTCACAGGATACGAACAGTCGAATGTTAGCATCATATAAAACATCCACAAGATTAATCAGATAAATCACTTCGTTAATTTGCCAAGATTCAAGCTTGGGAATATTACTCACGATAATAGTATGATAAGATTTTGCTAGCTCCAGATAATCCTCCTGACTTCTTGGAATACTGCATATATCCTCGAAAAGAAACCAGATAACATTTTGACTTCTTCTTAAAGTCTGAATGGCGCGACCATGAATGGTGATAAGTTCATTTTCAGTAAAATTATCACCGGCAACAGTTTCAAAAATACGCCGCATTTTTGCGCGAGTCGCTTCACCCAATGGAGTCAGATATACGCCTGAAGTTGCCAGTGTTTGCATTCGGTAATCATTGGTACTGCTAATATGTCTCACATGGGTATTGTGTTTAATCAAATCAATTGCAGGTAAAAATCGATCTCTGGAAATACCACCTTTGTATAAGTCATCTGGAGCAACATTAGAGGTTGTCACAAGGGTAAGCCCATTAGCGAACAGTGCTTTAAATAAACCTGCCAGTAACATGGCATCGGTAATATCAGAGACAAAAAACTCATCAAAACAAATGACCTGATATTGTTGGGCAATTTTTTTTGCGATTAATTCTAATGGATTTTTTTTATCGGAAAATAATTTTAACTGTTGATGAGTTTCAGACATAAACTGATGAAAATGCATTCTTAAAGTTTTTTCTTTTGGCAAACAATGACAAAATAAATCCATCAACCAGGTTTTACCAATGCCAACACCACCCCAAAGATATAATCCCTTAACTGGTGTTTGATGTTTTGTAAACCATCCCCTGAATATGCTTTTTCTCAGTCTGGGTAACAATTTTAAGTAGATTTCATTTAGCAAAAAAATCACTTCCTGCTGATGTTTATCTTCTTTATATTCACCCGATTCAATGCGAGCAAAGTATAGTTCCTTTGGTGTAATCACATTAACAGCTCACTATAATGCTGCATCACAATTTCTTTTAATTGAATCAGTTTTTTATGAAAGAAATGTCCTGTATCTGATACTTTTACTAATGCAGGTGGGTTACTTTGTTTGTCAATCCATTGATAGACCAAATCAGGTGGCACCACTTCATCTTCTGTTCCCTGTATCACAAGCCAGGGACATTCCGGATAAGTAATGCTATCAAAATCAAAATGCTCCACTGCAGGTGCTACGGTTAATAATTGTTTTGCCTGCACAGATTGCGCAGCCCGAGTGGCGACATAGGAACCAAAAGAAAATCCTGCCAGCCAAATGTCTGTTTCAGGTTCAACAGACTTTACCCAATTAAAAACCGTTAATAAATCCTCAGTTTCTCCCAAAGCTTCGCCATAGCTGCCTTCACTTTTCCCAACCCCTCGATAATTGAAGCGTACTACATTGGTATTTAAGCCAGCAAAAGCGCGAAATAAAGTTGTGACCACTTTATTTTCCATTGTACCACCATACAAGGGATGTGGATGACAAATCAGTACGGTCACAGAGGCATTTTGGGCTCCCTGGGCTTTGACTTCAAGTTTTCCAGCTTCACCGGTGAGAAAAAAATGCTCCAGTTTTTCAGGGAAATTTAAGGGGTCGTTCGTCATAACGGTTTAATCATGTAAAGTTTGCGCGTATTATACCTAAAATAATTGAAAATGTATGGCTCATATGAAAGCATTGGAAATCAATCACTTAACTAAAACCTATCATAATGGGGTGAAGGCGGTTAGGGATATCAGTTTTACCATTGATAAAGGGGACTTTTTTGCCCTTTTGGGACCCAATGGTGCTGGAAAATCTACTACCATTGGCATCGTTACATCCTTAGTTAACAAAACCTCCGGCAATATAAAAGTTTTTGGATACGATTTAGATACTCACCTCTATCTGGCGAAAAGCAAGATAGGCCTTGTACCACAAGAGTTTAACTTTAATGTGTTTGAAAAGGTTACCCAAATTCTGGTAAAACAAGCGGGCTTTTATGGCATTACCCATCAAAAAGCGCTACCACGGATTGAAAAGCATTTAAAGGCGCTGGGGCTTTGGGGAAAACGAGATCAACGTGCAAGATTTTTATCTGGCGGACAAAAACGTCGACTGATGATAGCAAGAGCGCTGGTGCATGAACCTGAATTATTAATTCTGGATGAACCCACGGCTGGAGTTGATATTGAACTGCGGCGCCTGATGTGGGAATTTATGGAGCAGCTTAATCAAAACGGCACTACCATTATTTTGACCACTCACTACCTGGAAGAAGCAGAAAGTCTGTGTAAAAATATTGCGATCATTGATGAAGGTAAGTTAATTGAATACGGCTCCATGAATGCCTTACTCAGTCGCTTGAAACGACAAACTTTTATCTTGGATTTAGATACGCGTTTAACCCATGCGCCAGTTGTTGATAGCTTTGCTACTCGATTAAAATCCGATTATTCCATAGAAATCGATATTAAAGAGGATCAATCTTTGAATAAAGCTTTTGAGTCATTGTCTAAACAGGGTATCCAGGTATTATCCATGAAAAATAAAGCAAACCGTTTAGAAGAAATGTTTTTAACGATGACATCCAAAAAAGGTCATATGGAGGATTAAATGAATATTCGAAAAGTCCAGTGGACTGCTTTTGTGACACTCGTTAGAAATGAAGTGATTCGTTTTATGCGGATCTGGCCACAATCTTTATTACCTTCTGCCATTACTATGTCATTGTATTTTTTAATTTTTGGAAGTTTTGTAGGTTCTAAAATTGGAACTACTGAAGGTGTGCCATATATGAGCTTTATTATGCCGGGCCTTGTGATGATGTCAGTTATTAATAATGCCTACAGTAATGTTGTGGCTTCATTTTATAGTATCCGCTTTATAAAATGTATTGATGAACTGTTGGTGGCACCCGTGCCAAACTGGGTTATTTTATTGGGGTATACCTTTGGTGGTGTTTTAAGAGGCCTCTTGGTTGGGCTGATTGTCATGCTGGTTTCCTTATTTTTTACCCACTTACGTATCAAACATTTAGGACTGACCGTATTATCAGTCTTCTTAACCGCTTTGCTGTTTTCCTTAGCTGGATTTTTAAACGGCATTTTTGCCCGCAAATTCGATGATGTTTCCATTGTACCGACATTTGTCTTAACGCCCTTAACCTATTTGGGCGGTGTATTTTATTCTATCTCTCAATTACCTGCATTTTGGCGGGATATTTCCATGTTTAATCCGATTTTGTATATGGTCAATGCTTTCAGAGACGGGATTTTAGGCATCAGTGATGTGCCTGTGGTAACTTCCCTTGTGATTATTTGTCTTTGCATCGCAGGTTTATTTATTTTAAATGTTCAGTTATTAAGACGGGGGGTAGGCATTAAGAATTAATGCTATAATAGTTATAATTGTGATTGCAAAATTTTATATTATGAAAGTTTTTAAAGCGCTTTGTTTAATCAGCCTTTTGGTAATACCACCAGCCAGCTTTGCTTTTACTTATTTTCAAAAAGGTAAAGCCCCTTCAGATATTTTAGAAAAAGGGAATATTTATCAGAATAAAAATTTATACAGTACTAAGGATAACTTGAATGCATACAGTACCTTTCAAAGTGTTTATAACTCAAAGTCTGTTCGCAATAATCCGCAAAAATATGCTGAAAAAGTTCAGACTTATGATGGCGTGAAACAAGGTTATATTAGTGTTTTAAATAACTCTAAGGGCAGCATTACCAATCCTTATGGCAACAAAGGTAATGTCTACAACTATCAACATCCCAGTAACCCTTACCGCGCTCAGAAGTGGAATAATCCCTACAGTAAAGTACAAAACCCTTATAATGCAAAAAGTTTTCGCAATGATAACAAGTATGGTCTTGAGCTACGAGACAGTAAAGGAAATATTTTAGGTTATAATCATTCCAAATCTTATAACTCTGAATCTATTCCCGATACTTATAATCATTCACCTTTTCATCCTAAAAACACTCAAAACCCTTATGGTAATAATAAGCAGTTTCAATAGTTTTTTTACTGTTAGGAGATAATGCATGATCAAGTCCTCAATGGTTAATATTGAGTTTATACTAGCATTCAAAAGTTAAGGTTTTCTTAAGACTATACTGTAGTTGGATACCGATACTCCTTGAAAGCAGCGTGGATGCAAATGAAACTGATAATGAAGGTGATACGACTTTGATGAGTACGACGCGCCGCAAAGTGTCTATACTAACGTCCTGCAACTGCCTCTTAAAAAGAACATAAATCCTATAATGCAAATAAAGGCATGAATAATTTAGGATTTTAAACTTATAAGCAAGTAGTGAAGCTTTTTGACTTTATAGTACTTCTTTAAATGTTAACCACATTTTATTTTCATAATCATACAGCTTACATTTTTTGAAAACATTAAATACATAACGCCATGATAATTTATATTCATGAAAATGAATTCCGTATTCATTTTTAAGAGCCTGGTATGCTTGAGGAAGGTGATAAAAAGGAATACGAAAATCTAAGTGATGGGGGATATGTATCATAATATTGTGTGTTAGTATCTTAAAATACTTTGAAGAACGTAAAACAGTACAACAATATAAGGCTCCAATGGTATGGGACCATTCACTTCTTTGTTTAAAATAAGCAATATCCGGATGAGTATGATGCAGATAAATTAAAAAAGAAATACCATAGTTAAAAATTATTAATGGCAATATACAAACGGAAATCACACCGATAAAGCCACCTGCAAAGTAATATGCTAAAGCACAAATTACTATCATATAAAATGCTAAAAGCACTTTACCCTTACGGTAGTATAAGCGTTGTTTTGTATTTTTACCTGGATTAAAGCGCCATGTAGATTTCCACCAAATCTGTCGAAGATAATAAAGCGCGCAAGTAAAAAAATTTCTCTCGAGTCTGTAAAGTATGCGTTCGAATACAGAAAGACTGCTATATTCATCTGGAGAGAGTGGCGACCAAACAGCATCAATTGTTGTTAAAGATACAAATCCATGATGCACTTTATTGTGACCGTAGGACCACATACGATATACGCTTAAGGATGGTAACATCAGTAATGTTCCCAGTATTTCAGCAGTTTTAGTGTTTTTAAACAGTGCGCCATGAGCCGCATCATGAGCCCAAATGAACATCATCGCTGAAGCAATGCCAGCAATAACCCCTCCCAAGAGTTTAAGAGTTATGTCATGTGAAACAAAAATAATACACATTCCTGTAAAAAAAATTGATAAATCGAATAAGCACCAAAAAAAATTTCGGAATGTTGATTTAGCATAGCAACTTTTGGGGATTACCTTTCGAGCCTCTGAGGAACTAAGCTGTCGAAGCTTTTGCCATTGATTATTTATGTTGTCAAAATCACCAACATGATCCACCTGTAATGTTTTTTTACTAACCTCTATATTTGATTTGGTTTTTATCACAATTTTTTCTCGATTAAATAGCTTTCTTAAAATGAAAATTGATAACTGACTCAACAAGTCTGGTTGTTTATTGCTTAACAACATCATTCGTTTTGAAAAGATGCATTTTTTGACGTTTTTAATTATTTCTAATTCGTTTAATACCAACCTTTGATTATCTGGGCTTAAATTGTATTTTTTCTATAAAAGTTAGTACAAAAGCATTAAGAGTATTCACTACTTTGATAAATATTTTGATATGAACCGAAGTTAATTTCTATCCATAATAAAAATGAATAATTAATTTGGTTCACGTATAGAAATAGGATGCCAGTAATTTAAATTTCAAAATCAATAATATAATACCATATATAAATATTTAAAGCCTGTTTTATTTGAAATAGTTAGCATAATTTCATGCCATACTCAATATTCTTAATTTTTGAATCCTAACTTTTTTAAAATTACTGTTAAAAAAACAATCTGAAATGCATTAAAAAAATAAATATTTTAGATAAGATGAGATGTTAGACATAAAAGATGAAACGCTAAAACTGAGTTGTAATCATTAGGGTGTTTTCTGTAGTATAATATTCTACATTAGTATGATTTCCCTAAAAATTTATAGGCAAACGGTTGTGTAAAACACCTTTATTGCACAATAACATTCATTATATTTATGACTAATAAATAATTAACAAGAATTAAATTACCAAACATGAATAATTAGTGTTATACTAAATTTTATGAATAAAAATTACTTTGCCAAAGTTTTTCTACTAATACCTGCAAGTCACCGCATTATTCAGAATTTATCGTAAGCAATTGTTCTTAATCAATTTATCACTTGGAAAATATTAATGCCACAAATTGAAATTTACCAATGACACATTAATTTTAGGTAATATTCATAGTTATGAATAACTATTTAACAAACAACAGAAGAGGTATTTTTTGAAACAGCTAAGATCTCAAGTGTCTACCAAGTTACTATTTTTAATAACTTATTGAATTCAATGCGCAATATCTCTGAATGTACTGCACATGATCAATGTACTAGATGCAAAAATGAATGTATTGCATATTTGCGCGGTGAAAAATTTTTAACTGACAATAAAAAATTCCAGTACATATTGTGTCGCGCCTGTTGTATTGAATTCGCAAGAATACCAAAAACTAACCCAAAACATCACCATAGAATAGTGGCTTTTTGGAATGATGTATTTAAGTGCCTTTAATAAAATAAACATATACTTATAAATTCGTTTGATTTTATCTCATGAAGAACATTGTGTATGTTAAACACAAAAAATGATTTTAAACCTGAAGTAACCAAAACGACTACATTGAATATTATGGAGCCCGATAAGCAAAGTCTTCAGACACAAAAAGAAATAACTGAAGAAAGTTATGAACTCAATAAAATTCAATTTGAAAAAAATTTAGAAGTTGCTTTAGATAAAGTTAATACAGATAAACTACGTCTTGATATAGCTAAAAAAGCGCTTATGCTTATAAAAAAACTCAATGAAATATCGGACGCATTGAACGTCTCAATGAGTCTTTGTCTGGAAATAATATAATATACAGGACGATTAATACTAAATACGGCCTACATAAACATGAAATATCACACAACTAAATCATTGATTTATATATCATATCCGCATTACTTAGCTTGATCTAGCCGACTGTTAATGTGATGCAGGAGATTGAGGAAGCGTCTTTGGCGTTACATCAAGATGTGAATTTTGTGAAGCTTCTGTTTCAAAATGTAAAAATCTTTTTGTGCCAGCGACTAATCGGTTTTTCGTTTTATCAGAAACAAGTTTTACCTCACCTTCAAATTTTCCCAGTTTTCTATTACACTCTCCGCAGTAAATCTTTGCCTGCAAATACATTTGATTGTAGACTTCATTTAAAGAATCGATTGGATTTACATTCATAAATTGTTTCATTAAAATTTCATAACGTGTAATTCTTTGTAATATTGTAATCGAATAGAATGAAAATAATTGATGACCATTTTTTTTAAAAAAACATTTAAAGTTTGCATCTGCAAACTGTGAAAAATATTGGTGTATTATGATGATTACTGCCATTTCGCTAACCCTTTTCTTAAATCCTTTTGACGTAAATATTCCATGAATCATTTCAGAAATATCTATTAGCTTTTCTTTTGCAAAAGGAAAAGAGGACTGTTTGTTTAGCAAAGTATTTATTACCTCAAAAGGATTAAATGATATGTCTCTAATACGATCTATTTGCGTAAAAAAGTCATCTTGCTGAGCTTTACTAAATTTTTCCTTATGTAAAATTTTTTCCACCTCTTTTTTATTGTTTAAAATGATTCTTGCAAGTACTTCTAATCCTTCTACAAAGGTTTTTTCTGTATCTAAAAACTCTTTGATTAAACGACTTAAGGTAAAATAAATACTCTTTTGTCCATCTGAGCCTTTTTCATCTGGTTTTGTATTTTTTTCATTAACCCCGTCATTTAATAGTTCTCTGGTTTTCTCAAAATGTTTTTGATCTTTTGCAATACTTGCCGAAAAACGTTTTGCCAACCCTGTTGTTTCTATAGAATATTTATACATATCGTCTACTACAACGGGTTGTATTTTATTTGAACTCGCATAAGTACTTTTTAAAGATTCTACTCTCAAACTTTGACTAAATCTCAAAACCCCTGTATGACTTGATGTCTGTGTATTGGAGTATTTTCTATTATTATTGGTTTCATTTTTTTCGCTACCATCTTCAACTCTGGAATCAGCAGCTTGGTTTTCGCGTAGCTTTTTTACTGAGGAGGGGGAAAATAATGTATCTTCCTTTTTATCATATTTTTGGTTCAACAGGGTATCCACTTTATTTTCTAAAACCCGGAAAGCTCTTATGAATTCAGTTTCTGTATGATCCGGAGCATCTGCAACTTTCATTATTGGTGTGAATCTCTTCTCATACTTTTTTGCACAGATCAACGCTTCAGCGTTTACATAAGGTGCTGGATGCCTGCTTTTGGATTGAAGATTTCTTTGAAAGCTTTGGGGGATTTTATCTGCAATGGTTTCTGAGGCCCTCAAAGTGAGTAATTCTAAATATTTAATAATAGTTTCATCAAGATTATCTGCATCTGATTCAGAAGCATGCTCACTCACAATACCTTCAAATTTTTGTTTAACATATAAAGCTATTTGAGTGAGACTTTCATCATCATAGGCAATCAAATCATCCGAAAGCCAAAGTGTTAATTTTAATGTCAACTGTTGTGCAAACAAATCCGCTTCATAACCGGTTAAAGTAAGTGCCGCTAAATATTGACTATTGCAAAAAATATCCATCTCACCATAAAATTTAATACCTTGACCAAAAGCTTTAACTAATCCAGAAAGAATTGGCATATTAAATAATTCGCCTAAAAATTGAAATCCTGTGCCAGTATAATAGGTTTTAGCATCATAGATTTGAATTTTATTAGTTTGGATGACTCTTGCTGCATGCAGCATAGTACTTAAATGTCGTAACAGTTGATTATAAAATTTTTTAAGTGCAGCATTACTATTGACTTGTTTTAGATCTCCTATATTTTTTTGAAGTAAAGCATTTCTTTTGTTCCAATCATTTAATTTAACTGCTTTATCAGAACACTCAGGTAATGCCTGTAAAGCTTTATCAACCCTTTGGGTCAAGCTTGAGTCTTGACTTTCCTCCACTCTCAAGCCTGGTATTAATTCTAATAATGAATCATTATTATGTTTTAAACGAACCACTGACTTTGTTTGCAAATCATCGCCAAGCTCAGATCTATTTAAGTTATCTAGTTTTATATTACCCGGTGATTTGCCATCAGTCAGGCTTAGAAAATTATATAAATAGTTTGCTTTATTGTATTTTGTAAATCGCCATTTAAAATATTTATGAATATGTTGATTATGTTTTTCTATTAATACTTTCACATTTTCAGTACTCAAAAATTGTTTTTTATACATTGAAACTTGCTGTAAAAAACCAACAACTCTGCTATCAGTAATATTGAGCATCAATTCTCTATCGATTAGTATTTTTAAAATAGTGGTGCAGTCAGCATCCTCTAAACTGTTAATGTTCTCCTCAAGCTTTCTTAATACTGTATGAAATGCAAAATGATTTACTGGTATTGCCTCAAAGATTTTTACTAAAATTTCCTGATTGCTATTTGAAAGTCGCTCAATGGATAAAAAAGGTTTAACCAAATCATCAATCATTAGGTAAACAGTTTTTTTTATATTACTAAATATTAATGTGGTACGACTAAAACCTTTTAACTTTTCAGATAATGTTTGAATTAATGTATGAGTATTATTAAAATCGGAAAAATCACGTTCAGAAAAACTGACTTTACCCTCAGCAATTTTAATGTTTTCGCACATTTGATTAAATTTTAACTTATCATCCTGAAAAAAAACATTTTGCAGCAAAACAAGTACTTTTGATATACCAGATTTTTTAAGTCGATAAGCAATCAGTTCTGGTACAGTTTTCCAGTATTCTTGTAGAAATATGGTTTGTTCATTATTTACTGAAAGTTCATTATGTTCATCATTGATTTGTGATTTTATAAGCTTTTCTTTACAAAGGTAAGTCAGCTTATTTCTTAAATTCCACAACTGTCCATTTTTATTTATTATTGGTAATGTATTTAATCTTTTTATCAGTTTCTTGCTTCTATAAAACTCATTTCTGGAATTTTCTGGAATTTCAATATTATCACATGAAGCAAGTAAATTATTTAAGAGAATTTTTTCAAATGGATCTTTGGTATTTCTTTTAGCAGCATAAATTCTTAACTTGCAGATATAATAAAATAACTGATTCTTTTTGATCATCATCAAATTCTGCAGCTATCACATTATAAAAATTTTTATCTGCTAATAATTCACTGAGCCTATTAAATTTAAATTTCTTATTTTTAACTGAAAATAGTAATTTGACTGCATCAAAGTAAATTTTAAATGATTCCTGACTGGCTCTTACTAGCATAGAAAATATTTTCAATATAATAATAGCCTTGTTAAAATTTTGTTTTTCTTCAAAACGTTCAGATTTTATCAAATTAAGAAAGTCTTGTATTTCACTTTGATTGAACCCATGATCCTTCAAAAATTTTTCAACCTTGCTATATACAATAGAATAAGCTTTTGGCTTAAAATTAAGAAATACTTGTTGTTTTAATTCTTCTCTAGACATATTGATAAAAACCATTTGTGATTATTTTAGCTTCCTGTTTTCCCAACAGAATATTCCCTATTCTGAAGTAGATTCTAAAGAAAAATCACAAAAAACTAACCTGTGATAAACACCAGACATTATTTAGACTTGATGCCTATGGCTGCTAAACGTTTTTTTAAGGTAGGATGAGTAGATAAAATACTGGCAAAAGAACGCACAGGCTCAACACCTGCTTTCACCGGATCATACATGTAAGAAGCCCGACGCACATCTTCATGGGCTGTATTACCGTATTCTTCTCGATAAGAAAGCTTATTTTCCTGATGATCTTCATGCATTTTTAACAAAGCCCGTGCCAGTGGCTGATTATCCCGCATCAGTTCGACACAACCTGCATCCGCCATATATTCACGTGTTCTGCTTAAATATAAGGTCAAAAGCACCGTGATAAGCGGTAAAATATAACGCAGGATCAATACAAAAATTAACATTCTTCCATCCATTCGACGACGATTACCGAATAATACATTGTAAAATAAAATATCTACTGCTATCAGCATAATGTTACTTAATACCGATGTCATTAAAGTTAATTTAATATCATGGTGACGAATATGGCTTAATTCATGTGCCATCACCGCCTGTAGCTCTGGCCTGTCCAATTTATTTAAAAGTCCACGGGTAATGGACACCATCGCTGATTTCTCACTGTAGCCACTGGCAAACGCATTCATATAATTGGCTTCAATAATGAATATTTTTGGCATGTAGTTTAAACCTGCAGCTACTTTCATCTCTTCAACCACATTCAATAATTGCTGTTCTTCTAAGGTATTGTCACCCTCTGGTTGAATTTCTTTATAGCGCGTACCCAGCAACATGACTTTGTCATACATGCGATAAGTGATAAAAAGTGAAATTAAAGCGACCCCCACCATAGTGATAGTTGCGTAAGGAATTAGATTAAATGTTAAGATAAGCTCACTGACTTGTTGAAAGGATAATTGATAATACCAAGTATCATAAATAAACAAGTCAATTAAGAATCCTACAAGCAGATATATCAACAAAAAAATTCCAATTACAAACTTAGAGCGTCTTTCATTGCGCCTAAGCTGCTCACGCCAATCGGCAGAGTTGATTTGATATTGATTTAAGTCACTCATGGGAACAACTTATTATTATAATTGAACGGTATATTCTTCCCTTTTTTTAATGGTATCTTCCGGTAAATTCCAATAAATAAATTCTTTATCAAGTTTAGAATGAAACAGACTAACTACCATGGATTCGAAAAAAGATTTTTTGGTGGCATTATATCGTTCAATACTGTCATTATAGGCTTGTTTCGCATAAGCCAGTTTATTTTCCGTGTTGACAATTTCTTCTTGTAACTGCAAAGCATTTTGGTTGGCTTTTAAGTCCGGATAATTTTCAAATACTAAATTAATGCCAGAAGCAATTTTTGAAATGGCGTTTTCAGCCGCGATTTTGCTTTCTTTATCTCCTTTAGCTTCAGCATCTTTAGCCTGAGAACGCAGTTTTACCACGTCTTTTAACACGGTTTTTTCGTAATCCATGTATTTTCGAACCACATTAATCAAAGATTCAAAAACTTTATATCGTCGATCCAGTTGAATATCAATTTGCTTTTCATTGTTATTCACCGCTTCAATCATATGGATTAATTTATTATAAATGCCAATGGCCCATATGAAAAATATTACAATCAGCACAATAATAATCAGTAACAAGGTCATGAAAACTCTCCAGTCATTAGGATAATCTCATTATAGCACTAATAGGATTTAACTTTCACAACCGTACCAATGCGGACAAAATTTTGATGCAACCACGATGCATTAGAGGGTGTTACCCGTATGCAACCATGACTGGCAGGCCGGTTAGGTACATAATCAGAACCATGAATAGCGTAACCACCTCGAAAATGCATACACCAAGGCATAGGTGCGCCACCGCCTTCATCTAAAGGATATTTACTGGAAATACACGCTTCGCTTCCTTTTCGATAAATTCTAAAAGTCCCCACTGGTGTACGGCAGGACCTTGCAACATCATCACACCAACTCATACCTCCACTGGCTCTGCCAGACTTCACTAAATCACCATTACTGTTATAGGCTGCAAAAGTAGACTCTCTGGGATTAAATACTATAGTGCCATATTTATTGGCAGGGCCTTTTCTGGGAACGTCAGCAAACCAACCACTTCCCCAACTGCTGCTGGAACTGGAAGAAGGTCTGCTGCCATTGTTATAACCCGGTCGCCAGGCCAGTTTTATGGCATTTTGCGGTAAGTTTTTTGATACGGATATATTAGAAAGGCAACTATTACTTTGGCAATTTTGTGGTTTTAATTCAGTTGCTAACCCCAATGTTGCAACAGTCATGAGTGTTGCCCCTGATATGATTTGAGTAATCATGAGATCCCCCTCTCATTTTATGCTTACTTTTTACTATAGAACATAATTTGTACTTTTGCTAACAATCGGCAAAGGGAGTTTTACGCTATATTCGAATATTTTTATCGCTTATTCACAAAATAATGTCTAACTTCGAAATCATTTAGCCAAAAATTCAAGTGGAAGATGAGCCTACGAATGTAAAAACCGCTAAAAGTTTCAAGTTCCAGAAAAAATTTGACTTTAATCTATAGATTAAAGTTTATAATTGTTTCAGTGAACATATAGAGTTTTGTACAAATTCGTGGATTAAATGTGATGAAAAAAAACCCAGAAGAATTTTTAGATTTACTAAAAATTCAAATTGATAAAATTTTTCAAGAGGCTAAAGCACAGGCAGAAAAAACAATTATAACAACCCAAATAAAAAATAAATGGTCAAAAAGTAATTATGATAAAACAAATTTTGATGACTTAAATAAAATAGATCAAGATAAACTCCTCAGTAATATTAAAAGGAATTCTGAAATTTCCACAGTGATAAACAATGAAACTTTTGATCAAATTAAAAGGGTTTTAATGGGTGAAGCAGGAGAGCTGGGTGATTCCTTTATTTGGGAAGCCATTAAATCAGCCCTCAAACATAATAACAGAGAACACACTGATTACCTTTTGGCTTTGATTCATCGTTTTGATTTATGGGGTGCTTTAGAAGGTATAGTTGATACTGATGGCAACCAATATGGAAATATTTTACATCTACTGATTAAAAATCAAAGATTAGATATTTTAAAAAATATATTATCTGAAAATTCTCCCTACGCAACTACTGTTTCAAAATTATTTCTTTTTAAAAAACCTGAGGAAGTGATTCAATCTTTTAGTCATACGTCAAAATTACTTTATGAGGGTTCTTCATTCAAAGCATCAAAGGCAGGTTTTTATTTATGGAAAGCGGATAACGATATTAAACTGGAGATCTTTTATAATGCAAAAATAAAGAAAATAATTACTCTGCCAGAAAATCTATTCAAGAATAAACAGTGGCCAAAAGTCAATGCTCATTTTGGCAAAATCAATATGACTGGAAAAGATACCGTCAACTTTTCGAAAGAGGCTTTAGGGGCATTCAAAAATAACCAGCCCGTTTATTTACTGGTATTTAATGCAAATGCCGAACCTAAATGGACTATAAATCGGTACGAAAGCCAGGGGCAAGAACCACAGGTAATACCATTGGCTAATATAAATGCAGACCATGTTAATAACCATGATAATTATGCTGAACTGACGCAAATTACAGAGGCTAAACTGTCAGAAGAAATAAATACCTATGAACAAAGCGAATCCAGAAATATTCATTTGTCCGCTGAAATTATTAATTACGTTATGCAAAATTCAACATTGCCTCTGCCACCAGTTATTCCCTGGCTTGATGAAGAAGTAAAAAAGAAACTGAATATCAGTTCACGGACAATCAGTGATTTAGATAAAGTAAAACTTGATCAAGCAACTCAGTTGTTTCTAAAAGAAGTTCAAATTTCTCAAAAAAAATATGATACCAGCCATGCGATTACTGGCCCAATCAGTGCATTGACAGGTATGTTAATGGGCAGTGGTACAGGCGCTGCAATTGGGACAATTATTTTTCCCGGGATTGGTACGGTAATTGGAGCAGCAATAGGTGCAGGTTTTGGTGGATTAGTATACGGCATTTGGGGACATCGAAATTTACGCGGGAAAAAACCTGGTTTAGATTTTGGTAAAATCGCGCAATCACCCGCTATGGCTGCAGGAGCACTCAATGGCACACTGGTCGGAGCAGCAATTGGAGCTACTTTAGGAACGCTTCTTTTTCCAGGATTAGGTACGATTGCAGGTACTGTGGTTGGTGGTTTTGCAGGAACCGTGGCTGCAGTTTCCTTTGCCTACGTGGGAAAAAAGGTAATGGAAGTTGTAAATAAAAAAATTGACAGAGATTTTGTAAGTTCAGAACTCAGCGGTTCTAAATCTGCTGCAAAGATTGGTACTTCTGTTGGCTCAGCACTTGGTACCATTACAGGTGCTTCTATCGGTGGACTAATTGGTTCTTTAGTTTTTCCTGGGGTGGGTACAGTAGTGGGTGCTGCCTTAGGGGGTATTATTGGTAGTGTCAGTGTAGCCAGTGGGATTTACCAGGGTACAAAACATTTACAACAACGCAAAATAAATGACATAAATTTTAAAACAGGTCTAATGGGTTCTGTTTCAAGTAGCATTTCATTAATGGCAGTAGGAGGTCTTATCGGGACGCTTGTTTTCCCAGGATTAGGAACTGTTGCTGGCATGGCAATTGGCAGTACCGCAGGTGCCTTAATTGGTTTTGGGACAGCTTACGGCATTGCCAGCCAACAAAAAAAACCAGGTATAGGAGCAACCTCAAAAACGGTAGCTGCAGCCAGTTCTGTATTGGGAGCAAAAACTGGAAGCTATATTGGTGCAGCAATTGGGGCTGTGTCTGGCTTTTTTCTTGCGGGGCCTGTAGGTGCTGCAGTTGGTGCTGGTATTGGTGGTGCAGCAGGAGCAGGTCTGGGCGCCCTGGTTGGTGGCATTTCAGGACATTTTGCCCGTAAGAACCAATTAAAACAGTTAGCACAAAAGCAGCGTATCATTGAAGGCTATGGAGATATTGAAATGAAAACACACTCTAAAAATGAAAATGCGCAAGTTAATGGGCCATTGCCATCTGTGGATAAGCTGGCCATGGAAATTGATGAACTTAAAAAAACACTAACCCAACAGCAACACATGTTAAAAGATCAGCAGGAAATTATTGCAAGGCTTAATAAGATAGTTGATAATCTTAATACAAAATTTGTAAACTTAGAAAAGCTGGCTCAACAACAGGAAATTATAATGCAGGATCATCAACAATATGATCAAAGTATTTATTCTATTCAAAAAACCATGGAAGTTTTAGATAAGCATGTAGACACTATGAAGCAAACTAATGTTAAAGAAATGTCAGGTTGTGCTGGTAATCGAAAATTGAAAGAAAATTTAAAAGATCAAAAGGAAAAAATTGGCGTACTTGAGAAAAAATTAATGGATGCAAGAACCCATGTTTCAGCATTATCAATGAAACCGACTGTTCAATCATTGCATCAAGTGGATAAAACATTAGAAGAAAAAAATATATATTTAGGACAGAAGAATCAAGCATCACCTAAAAAATTGGCACCATAATCGAGAAAACTGCAAAAGCGCCTGTTGACTAGCTTCCCAACAGGCAAAATCAATGTAGGTTGGGCTTTCTTCGTCAGCCCAACCTACATTGATTACTGCTGATTTTAATTCGAGATTTTTTGTAAGTCCTATTTAGAATTTTTAAAAAATATAACTATAAGAGCCAACTATGCAAAAACCTTTTTTCAAATTAAATTTTTTAATTTTAATAGCACTTAATTGTTTTGTTTTTTTACCTGGTATTGGTAACGCTGAAAATCGAGTGGTTAATTTAACCATTGCTTATAAATGGGTAAATTTTACTGGGAAATGGGTGCGGGGTACCGCCATCAATAACACAATACCAGGTCCAACCCTGCACTTTAAAGAAGGCGATCATGTTACCATAAACGTTTATAATCATACTGATTCTGGCGCTACAATTCACTGGCATGGTTTAATTGTACCCTGGAGAATGGATGGTGTTGCTGATGTTAGTCAAAAACCTATTCCGCCTGGTGGTGTTTTTCATTACAAATTTACTTTAAAACAGGCAGGTACTTATTGGTACCATTCACATTATTTATTGCAGGAACAAGATGGGGTTTATGGTGCATTCATTGTTGCCCCTCCCCATCAGCGTTTAAAATATAATAAAGCTTTTGTAGTTTTATTATCAGACTGGAGTAATGTACCAGGCTCACAGGTATTTGATAATCTGAAAAAAGACGGTGACTATTATTCTCCAAAATTCCCTCTCCAGCCTTCTTTAATGCATTTTTTAAAAACTTATAAAAATGCTTCTGCTTCACAACGAAAAAGATTACTTAAAGTCTACTGGTCTATGCAACAAACGCGAATGGGCACTTACGATATCAGTGATATTGCCTATGACACATTCTTAATGAATGGACATCCCCCCACTCGCCCCTGGTTTGGTCATGTGAAAACAGGTGAAACCATCAGGCTTCGATTTATTGGCGCGGGTGCCAGTACCATTTTTCATGTCAAAATCCCTGGCGTTAAAATGAAAATGGTGCAGGTAGATGGCAATGATATAAAGCCTTATTATGTTAAAAGTTTCTTCATTGCACCGGGTGAAACCTACGATGTACTTGTTAAGATAACGAAGAAAACACCTTATATTATATATGCAGAATCCTCAGGCCAGGTTGGCGCAGCTTTGGGTGCATTAATCAACAAAAAACATCAAAAAGTTGATTTTAAAAATGTAAAACCCTTTCCAGAACCTGCTCCTAAGATGATGAAAATGGCTTATGGCTCAAAACCAGGGGTTAATCCCAGTCGTTCCACGCCAACGCAATATGATCCTATGGAATCTATAATTAAAACCAATAATCCTAATGTGCCTGTGCATATCATTAAAATGAATTTAACCGGCTATATGGGTAGATACATATGGTTTATTAATGGTAAGCCTGAATATAAAGCTAAACCCATTATGATTCAACATGGACAGCGTTATCGAATTATTTTTCTAAACAATACTGTAATGTCACATCCTATGCACATTCACGGACATTGGTTTATTCTGAGAAATGGACATGGCGCTTATGATCCTTTATTACATACCATTAACGTACCTGCAGGTTCAACAGTCGTTGCTGATTTTGATGCCAATGAAAAGGGGCAATGGTATTTTCACTGTCATAATCTTTATCATATGAAAGCTGGCATGGCGACTATTTTAAGATATAAAACCCCAAAAGGTAAGAAAACCCCTGATTTTTTACCTGGCGACAATAAACCTGGCTGGTTTTATTCCACAAGAGCTGATTTTAACGGGGATTTTGCCAATCATGTCTATCAATTAACCATAAATTCGTTAATGGGAACCGATTTTAATAAATTTCAAATCTTTATGAATCAAATGGAAATCAATGATGGCACCATTGATAGTGCCGATGTGGACTTTTTCTACTATCGTCCCATTAGTCAATTTTGGGCCTTAAAAGGCGGCTTAAATTATACATATCGTCCAGCAGAAACACCTTATGTGCAACCAGGGATTGGCATAGAAGGACTCGCACCATTTTTTATTGATACTAACGTAAGAGCTTATTATCATGACGATAGTGCAAAACTTGATATAGAATTAAATCGTGCAACACAAATTACAAATAATTTCTTTGTCTCCTTAGGTATCCGAGGCATTTTTGCAACAAAAACTGTACGTCAGGATGAAATTGGCAACGGACTAAACTCTACAGAATTTACTGTACGCCCCTATTACCGTATTGATCCACAAGTGGCTTTGTATTTTCAATATCAAAATACTCACTATTATAGTAGCTTAAAAAGAATATTAGAGTCCGACAATTTAGCAACGGACACAAATTTATACAGTGTTGGTGTGAGCTTCTTATTTTAAAGTCTCTTATGAGCTTCGACTATTTGGCTGTGAGGCAATCGAAATTAATAAATGTAGGTTGGGCTGACGTAGGAAGCCCAACAGGGTATTCATTTAATTACGACCTTATTGAGTTGCCACGGCTTGTTGGGCTTCCTACGTCAGCCCAACCTACATTTATTTTGAATGTAAATCGAAGTTTATCGTAAGTCCTATTTTATTTAAAATAGCGTACCTAAAATATTTCAGGATTTAAGCATAGGTTGCAAAAATTTACCCGTATGAGAAGTTTTATGTTTTGCCACCTGTTCAGGCGTACCACAGGCTACAATTGTGCCACCGCCGTCACCGCCTTCAGGTCCAAGATCAATGATCCAATCAGCGGTTTTAATGACATCCAAATTATGTTCGATGATTACAAGGGTATTACCATGATCACGCAGACGCGTTAGTACCTGTAGCAACTGTTTAATATCATGAAAATGTAACCCCGTAGTGGGTTCATCCAAAATATATAAGGTCTGCCCTGTATCTCTTTTTGATAGCTCTTTTGAAAGTTTAACCCGTTGTGCTTCACCACCGGATAAAGTTGTGGCACTTTGTCCAAGACAGATATAAGAAAGTCCAACGTCGATCAAAGTCTGTAAACGTCTGGCAATCACAGGGACAGCATCAAAAAATTTTCGCGCATCCTCCACTGTCATTTCTAAGACTTCCTGAATCGTTTTGCCTTTATAATGAATTTCCAAAGTTTCGCGATTATAGCGTTTACCTTTACAGGTGTCACATACTACATAAATATCCGGTAAAAAGTGCATTTCAACTTTAATTAGCCCGTCCCCCTGACAGGACTCGCAGCGGCCACCTTTGACGTTGAAACTAAAACGCCCAGGTTTATATCCCCGTGTTCTGGCTTCTTGTGTTGCTGCAAACAACTCGCGGATAGGGGTAAAAATACCAGTATAAGTAGCGGGATTAGAGCGAGGCGTGCGACCGATAGGGCTTTGATCAATATCAATCACTTTGTCTAAATGCTCAAGACCTTTTAAGGTGCCGTGAGGCTGCGCTCTTAATGTCGACGCACGGTTTAATTGAGTTGCAGCCACAGGATAAAGCGTATCATTAATTAAAGTGGATTTACCAGAACCAGAAACGCCGGTAATACAGGTCATAAGCCCCAAAGGAATTTCAACGCTGACATTTTTTAAATTGTTTCCAGTGGCATCCGTTAACTCAATGAGTTTTTCTGGATTATACACCACTCGCTGACTCGGAACTGGAATCGTCTGTTTTTTTGCAAGATACTGGCCTGTGATGGAGTCAGAAACTTTTTCAATAGCTTTGGGTTTACCCTCAGCAATTATTTTTCCACCATGCACTCCGGCACCAGGACCAATATCAATCACCCAGTCTGATTGTCTTATTGCATCTTCATCATGTTCCACAACAATAATAGTGTTACCTAAATCTCTTAAATGAAATAAGGTATCTAACAGCCTTTGATTATCTCGCTGATGCAATCCAATGGAAGGCTCATCCAAAATATACATAACGCCCACCAATCCTGAACCTATTTGGCTGGCCAGTCGGATCCGCTGTGCTTCGCCTCCAGACAGCGTTTCCGCACTTCTGGACAGATTTAAATAATTTAGCCCCACATTCACTAAAAATCCTAACCTGTCAGTGAGTTCCTTTTTAATTTTTGCGGCAATTTTACCGCGTTTGCCTTGCAGATTTAATTTATCAATAAACTCATGGGCTTTTGCCACAGAAAGATTACAAAGTTCTGGTAAGCTTAATTTTTCTATAAATACATGTCTTGCTTCTTCTCTAAGACGACTGCCCTTACAGGCATCACAACTTCTTACCGTCATATATTTTGACAAATCATCTCTGACGGAAAAAGATTCGGTATCTCGAAAGCGTCGCTGCATATTTGGAATAATACCTTCAAAGGGTTCCGTTCTTTGATATTTTCGGCCTCTGTCGTTGATATAAACAAATTTAATATCATCGTCACTGCCATAAAAAATAATATTTTGAATGGTTTTACTTAATGTTTTAAATGGTTTTTCAACACTGAATTTATAGTGTTTGGCAAGGGAGTTTAATAAACTAAAATAATAAACAGAGCGTCTATCCCATCCGCGAATGGCGCCCGCTGCAATACTTAATGAGTCATCCTGTAAAATAATCTGCGGATCAAAAAACTGCTCATTACCCAAACCATCACAGCTTGGACAGGCACCCACGGGATTATTAAAGGAAAATAATCTTGGTTCCAACTCAGGCAGACTGTAGCCACACTCACTACAGGCAAATTTAGAAGAAAAGACCAATTCCTTTGGTTTTTTGCGGTTACCTTCTTCAATAGTAACTGCAATGGCAATGTGATCTGTCAAAGCTAAAATGGTTTCAAAAGATTCTGTCAGCCGCTGTTGTTGATTGGATCTAACTTTTAAACGATCGACAACCACTTCAATGGTATGTTTTTTGCGTAAATCCAATTTAGGTGGATCATCTAACTCATAGACTTCACCATCAATTCTGGCTCGAATATATCCATCAGCTTTTAACCCTTCAAGCAACTGAATATGCTCCCCCTTTCTTTCCTGCACCACTGGCGCCAGCAACATGACTTTTGTACCCTCAGGTAAAGCCAATACCGTGTCTACCATTTGTGAAACACTTTGAGCTTCTAAGGTCAGGTTATGTATGGGACACAAGGGTTCGCCTACACGGGCATATAACAATCGCAGATAATCATAAATTTCTGTGACAGTACCAACCGTTGAACGAGGATTATGTGAAGTTGATTTTTGTTCAATGGAAATAGCAGGTGATAAACCTTCAATATGATCCACATCGGGTTTTTCCATCATCGATAAAAACTGTCGGGCATAAGCGGATAAAGATTCAACATAACGACGCTGCCCTTCTGCATAAAGGGTATCAAAGGCTAAAGAAGACTTGCCAGAGCCAGACAGTCCCGTTATCACTACGAGTTTATCCCTTGGAATGACTGTGTTAATATTTTTCAGATTATGGGTTCTGGCACCACGTATTTCTATATTTTTCATTAAGTTAGCTTGAAGGCAATTTTTACCGAATTATACCATTTTTGAAAATGCTTAAAAAGATTTGCGAAATTTAAAATAGTTCCATCACTTCAGATACTGCTTTTTGAATACTTTTCATAAGCCCGATTGTATTGAAATCACAATTTTAAAAGGTATAATTCTCATCAAACACATCCGCTTAAGATTTCCTTATGAATAGTTCTGAAAAACGCAGTACCTACGCTTTATCTTTGATTTTTTCCTTTAGAATGCTGGGCTTGTTTATGATATTGCCCGTGTTTACCAGTTATGGGGAACAGCTTAAATTTTCTACGCCCACTTTAATCGGGCTGGCATTAGGTATTTATGGTTTAACACAGGCTTTGCTGCAGATTCCCTTTGGGTTGCTATCAGATAAATTTGGTCGTAAGCCCATGATTTTATGCGGATTAATTTTATTCGCACTGGGTTCAGTGGTGGCAGCTTATGCCAGTACCATTCATGGTGTGATTGTGGGGCGAGCCATTCAGGGCGCTGGGGCTGTGGGTAGTGTGATTATTGCTTTACTGGCGGATTTAACCACAGAAGAAAACCGCACCAAAGCTATGGCAATGATTGGTTTAACCATCGGTTTTGCTTTTACCCTTGCCATGATTCTTGGGCCGGCTTTAAGTGCGCTCATTCATGTGACGGGACTGTTCTGGCTCACAGCGGCGCTGGCACTGTTAGGTATTGTTGTGCTTTATTTTATGGTGCCGGCACCTCATCATTCAACGGTTCATCTGGACGCACAAGCAATACCGACACTGTTTGGAAAAATTTTAAAGGATAAAGAGTTATTACGACTTGATTTTGGTATTCTTAGCCTGCATGCAATTTTAACTGCCAGTTTTATTGTGGTGCCACTGGTATTAGAGCGATATCTTCAGATTAACATTACACATCAGTGGGTGCTTTATTTACCAGTGCTAGTCTTAGCCTTTATTGCCATGCTCCCGATGATCATTGTGGCTGAAAAAATGCGTAAAATGCGCTCTATGTTTTTACTGGGTATTGCTTTAATTGCTTTGTCACAACTTGGCTTGTGGCTGTTTCATCAACAACGCTTCGTAATGGGACTTTTATTATTTGTTTTTTTTACTGCTTTTACTTTTCTGGAAGCAAGCCTCCCTTCCTTAATTTCCAAAAGAGCCCCCGCAGGTTCCAAAGGCACAGCGATGGGCGTTTATTCCAGCTCACAGTTTCTGGGGATTTTTATCGGTGGTATTGCCGGTGGCTGGATTTTTGCTCATTTTGATTTAAGTGCTGTCTTTTTAGGCTGCGCCCTTTTGGCTGCTTTATGGTTCGTCATGGCCTATAGCATGCAAGAGCCTGCCTACCTTGCCACAAAAAGTATTGAAGTGGGGACAGTCAACCACACAGAATTAACGATGCTTACCAATCAACTAAGAGCAGTTCCAGGCGTTGCAGAAGTATTAATTCTAGCTGAAGAAGGCATTGCTCACTTAAAAGTTGACAGCAAAATATTGGATAAAGAAGCGCTGGCGAAATTCAGTTTGTGATATTTTTTGTGCAGATTATTATTGAAATTCTTTACCGCTGTGGTATTGTATTTGATAACATTAACTAACGGGGATTATTATGGCAAGAGGTATAAATAAGGTTATTTTAGTGGGAAATTTAGGCGCGGATCCAGAGGTGCGTTATATGCCTAGCGGCGGCGCAGTAGCAAACCTTCGAGTAGCTACCAGTGAAACCTGGAAAGATAAAGAAACCGGCGCCATGCAAGAACAAACCGAATGGCATCGAGTTGTGTTTTTCAACCGCTTAGGTGAAATTGCTGGTGAGTACTTGAAAAAAGGCTCTAAAATTTATGTGGAAGGTTCTATCAAAACCCGTAAATGGCAAGATCAAACTGGTCAAGACCGCTACACTACTGAAATCGTTGGCCGGGAAATGCAAATGCTGGACGCTAAAGGCACCAGCGGTGGTATGTCAAATCACAGCAGTGGTGCTAACCAGCAAAACCAGTCACCTGCTACCCCAGAAGCACCTGAAATGATGGATGACTTTAACGATGATATTCCATTCTAAGGATATATATATCTCGGTTGAACTTAAGCTTTGTTGAGATACATACCATCGTTTACTTACGAAAAACTCCGATAGCTTGATTTAAATACTTTATCAATGTAGGTTGGCGCTGACGAAGGAAGCCCAACAGGATATTCATTTAATTATGGCCTTATTAAGTTGCCACGGCCTGTTGGGCTTAATCAGCCCAACCTACGTTTTATCGCTTTTGAACTGCCCACTTAACTACATTTTCAATTATCTTAATACCTGCTTCGTTTTCCATAGACAAAATAGATTCTGGATGAAACTGTACTGCTTTTAATGGCAGAGACTTATGACTGAGTGCCATCACAATGTTATCTTCTGTTTGAGCGTCACAAACGAGTGTTTCCGGCAGCTCGGATTGATGAATATATAATGAATGATATCGGGCAATGGTTGCTGGTGATTGAATATTTGCAAACATACCTTCACTTTGAAAATGAATCTCATCGGGTTTGCCGTGCATGGGGTAATCAAGCACCTGAAGTTCGCCTTCAAAATATTCTACAATGGCCTGTAGCCCCAAACAGACACCAAATACAGGTTTTTGCTGTTCCAGACACAGTTCCAAAGTGGCTTTAGTGTTAAAGTCCTGCGGACTGCCTGGACCAGGTGAAAGTACCACTAAGTCAGGATTAAAAGCTATAAATTCATCTTCACAGAAACCGGCTCTTAAGGTCATAACTGCGGCGCCAGTTTGACGAAAGTAATTAGCTAAGGTATGTACGAAAGAATCCTGATGATCCACTAATAATATACGCAAATTTTCACCCAACTTTTGCTTAGCGTCAGGGATGTCGGGTTGGACTTCATTCTCACGCAGCACATTTAGAAAGGCAGATGCTTTTAACTGTGTTTCAGCTTCTTCAGCCTGTGGATCCGAATCATAGAGCAAAGTAGCGCCAGCACGAATTTCGGCAATACCGTCTTTAAGCCGAACGGTTCGCAGTGTTAAACCCGTATTGATATTACCATTAAAGTTCAGCCAGCCTACCGCCCCTGCATACCAGCGTCTAGGGGATTTTTCATGATTTTCTATAAATTGCATCGCCCATATTTTAGGCGCACCAGTAACAGTGACTACCCACATATGGGATAAAAAAGCATCGAGGGCATCATACTCTGGCCGTAGATATCCTTCCACATGATCAACGGTATGAATCAGGCGCGAATACATTTCAATCTGTCTTCGACCAATAACCTTAACGGAACCTGCTTCACACACTCTGGACTTATCATTTCTATCTACATCGGTACACATAGTTAATTCAGAAGCTTCTTTAGTGGAATTTAACAGTGTCTGAATGTTTTTAGCATCTTCAATGGGATTTGTGCCCCGCTTAATTGTGCCGGAAATGGGACAGGTTTCAACCCTGCCATTTTTGACACTGACATACATTTCCGGGGAAGCCCCCACTAAAAATTCCCCCTGTCCAAGGTTAATCATGAAACCATAAGGTGCTGGGTTTTTAGCTTTTAAGGTTTCAAATAAAGCAGCAGGTTGTTTATGGTAGGTTTCCAAAAAAGTCTGGCCAGGCACTACTTCGAATAAATCCCCTTTTTTGAATTTTTCTTTGGCCACTTCAACAATCTTGGCATATTCTCCTTCCACGTGATCGCCTTTTTTATCAGTTGTTTTAAGATATTGATATTCAGATAATATGGATTTTCTGGAAAGCCCCTTGGTAGTTTGCCCTGCATCACTAAACTCATAAGTGTAACGTTCAAGGGTTTTTTTTCGATGATCCATAACATATATTTCATCGGGCAAATACAGCACCATATCTCGCTGATCTTCAGCACGGGTAAGTTTTTGATTCAGTCTTTCAAACTGGAATACGAGATCATAACCAAAAGCACCGTATAACCCAAGATATGGCTCTTCATTGGAATAAAGTAAATCAATGAAAGCACGAATAAAGGTAAATACCGTTGGTTGTTGACTGCGAGCTTCTTCTGGTACTGTCTGATTTGAAGGTTCCACGGCAAATTTTAGTTTTGTCTTGGAATCTGATTGGTGCTTTAAGCCAGCTAAACCCTTTACTGCAGCGAGTATCCAGGGCAAAATGACCTCTCCTCTTTGATTCAAAGCTGTGACTACAATTTCGAGTTTTTTAGCTTCAACCATCAAAGGTGGCGCTGCAAAGCCTATGTCCCAGCGCGTATAACGTCCGGGATATTCAAAGCTTGACGAAAATACCGCGCCATGGGTGGTATTTAACAGCTCAGGCAGAAACTGAATACCAGACTCATAAGCAATAGATGTCTGTGTACGTTGAATTTTAATCTGACCTTTGCTGATATATTGCATAAAATTTGACCTTTATATAGATTAGAATTTAGGCAAAACTTCATTTTTAGAAATTTGTCTTGACTCTAATGTAGGTTGGCGCTGAGGTCGGAAGCCCAACAGCCGTGGCATTAAAACTAGGCCGTCATTAAATGAACACCTGTTGGGCTTCCGACCTCAGCGCCAACCTACATTGAATATGCTTTGACTTGGAAGTTTTGCACAAACCTTATAAATATTAAACCATTGTACCATCTTTACTTTTAAGCAAAAGTTTTTTTAAAGTACCTCTACTGATTTCTACTCAATCTTGTTTTAGCCTTGCAATTTAATTTACTTTATCGAATAATAACTGCCAATTTAGGGAGCATAACGATAAAATTATGGTTAAAATTTGTTCTAAAGGCGTTTTATTATTGATTCTTCTTATTATGTTTCCCATAACTGGACTGGCTGAATCCAATGGTTTGGTCAATATTAAAGATTCTTATCATGCCTTTGAAAAATACTTCCGTTTTAACCCTCGTATGCTAAAGCTGGCACTTGAATCCTATGACTGTGGTGTTTATTACGGCCATGATGGAAACCCTGGGATTTTGACCATCGTGGATTATCAGCTGCCCTCTTATCGAAAGCGTCTTTGGGTTCTGGATTTAAATAACCAAAAAATTCTTTACCACACATGGGTAGCACACGGTGCAGGCTCCGGCAAAATTGATGCAACAACCTTTTCAAATCGGGTTAACAGCTATGATTCAAGTATTGGTTTGTATGAAACCGGGATCAGTTATTTTGGTGAATGGGGATATGCCATGCGAGTGCATGGGCTGGAAAGAGGCTTTAATAATAATGCGTTTGTGCGCGATATTGTCATGCATGGCGGTAGGTATGTGAGCAAAAAAAGTATTGAAGAATACGGCATGATCGGTATGAGCCATGGCTGTTTCGCAGTACCTGTGACTTTGGATCAAGATGTTATTAATACTTTAAAAGGTGGCTCACTGATATTTGCTTATTATCCAAGCGCTCGCTGGTTACATCATTCTGCTTATCTGCATTGCCCGATTATTCGTAAGATGCATGGGTAAATTTGTATAAAATGTAGGTTGGGCTGACGCAGGAAGCCCAACAGGGTTATTCATTTAATGACGGCCTTATTTAATTGCCACGGCTGTTGGGCTTCCGACCTCAGCGCCAACCTACATTTATAGAGGGACTTATGAAAACAATTATTTATTTATTTTTCTTTTTTTTATCTTTTCAAAGTGCTTTTGCCAGTTTGCCTTTGAATAAATTGAAATTGCCTGAAGGTTTCAGTATCTCTATTTATGCAAAAGTGCCTGGTGCCAGAGAGCTGGCTTTAGGTCAGGATGGTGTAGTATTTGTAGGCACGCGAGGCGAAGGCAAAGTATATGCACTAATACCTTCTAAAAACTTTCATAAAGCTAAAGCGGTTTTAACCCTTGCTGCTAATTTGAATGAACCTAATGGCGTTGCTTTTTTCCAGGGTGATTTATATGTGGCAGAAATTCATAAAGTTATAAAATATCCTAATATCATGGCACATTTAAATAAGCCAGAAAAAGCCGAAGTGATAAATAATCGCTTTCCAAACCGTCGCTGGCATGGTTATAAGTATATTAAATTTGGCCCTGATAAAAAACTCTATATCGCAGTGGGTATGCCTTGTAATACCTGTAATTATCGCAAAAGCCAACCCATGTTTGGCACGATTATGCGGATGGACACCGATGGTAAACACTTAGAGATTTTTGCTAAAGGCATCCGCAACAGCGTGGGTTTTGATTGGAATCCCATCACAAAGGTTTTATGGTTTACAGACAATGGCCAAGATATGCTGGGAGATAACACACCTCCCGATGAAATTAATCGCGCACCTGAAAAAGGTATGGACTTTGGTTTTCCTTTTTTCTATGGTGATAATGTACCTGCTCCGGGTTACAAAGGGATATCAAATCAAGGCATGAGTATACCTGCTCATAATCTACAGGCGCATGTGGCGCCCCTTGGACTTGAGTTTTATCAAGGCACTATGTTTCCCAAAAAATATCAGAATCAAATATTTATTGCAGAGCACGGCTCTTGGAACCGAAGTTCCAAAGTAGGTTATAAAGTAATAGCTGTCACCGTCAAAAACGGCAAAGTCACTGAGGTTTCTCCTTTTATTACTGGCTGGCTACAAAGACAAACCTATTGGGGTCGCCCCGTTGATTTTGTGACTTTACCCGATGGCAGTTTGTTGATTTCTGATGATGATGCCGGTGTGGTTTATCGGGTAAAATATAGAGCTTCTGATTCCCATTAAAAAAGTTTAGTTGGGCAAACTGAGAGATTTTGACCTTTTGTGCCATCATCTTCTAAGCGAGCTTTTTTACAAGGAGAAGTTTTTTTAGAATGTCTTATGCTTGACGCGCTGCTCACTGCTCTTTTAGTAGGACTCTCGCCAGAAAAATCAAAAGAAAAGGGATTGCCTCTCGGTACACTTCTTGGAGTAGAAGGTGTACGCTTTTTAACAGGTGTTGATGGTACTATTTGAACACTCTGTTGCAAATTAAAACCCACTTCAAATTTTGGCTGCATCATTTTAACATTCCCGATAAAATTTGAAAGATCTTCCAGCAATTCTGTCCTATCTGGAAAAGTAGCACTAACAATTTTTTTTACATTAGTGAAAACTTTTTCTAAAGCCTCAAAAGTTCCATTCTGGGATATTAATTTCAATAACCGATTAATATGAGCTGTTTGTACAGGAAAAATTTTCCTGTAAGAATAACCACGACCACCGGCATTTCCGATAGTGTTAAGCATTTCATCTAAGGATTTGTTTTTAAGATCAGGATGATTTGTCAAATCAAAATCAAAAAGCGTTACTCCAGATGCGTCTGGATTTAATATAATATTTTTTTTATGTCCATCAATATTTAAAGTTATTAAATCTATAATCAGCGCCTGTATTAGCCACAGATCTTTGGCTTCTTCCTCATTGGTAGAAAGAGATTTAGAAGAATCTATCTTAGCTTTTTTAAGATAAAGACTTTCTCCTTCCATAACTTCAACTTCAGGGATTGTTACATTGAATTTATTGTGCTCACTGACGACTCGCGCTACTTCCATAGCAAGATATTCTCTAATTAAGAATTTATATTCAGGTTTATCCTTCACAACTCTAGGATATTTGTGATAATGCGTACTTGAATTATTCAAACCATTGTTAGTATTTCGAGAACCCTTAGATTCTGAGTCAGGTTTAATAAAAGGGTTTGGTCTTAAAACATTAGGTAAAGCACGAGAAAACATACAACAAACTCCTGCGATCCTTCACAATATACAGCTAGAAATCCGTTTAAATACAAAAAAGTACCGTAATTATACTTAAGTATTAAAATTTTGCAAGTTAAATCTTAATAAGTTTATCTCATGCGCTTTAAATAACTTTAATTTTGGCATGCTTTATGTGGGGATTTTCGGTAAATGCGACTCAATTTGCTGAGAAATCACTCCCCTACAAGTGCTGAGTGTGCCACTAAAAGTACTCGTTCTTGATTGATGTAGTACTATTTCAACAGATGTCAGAGTAGTTTTAGATAACTATAGAATGTAGGTTGGGCTGACGCAGGAAGCCCAACAGCTTATTCATTTAATTACGGCCTATTTTAGTTGCCACGACCTGTTGGGCTTCCTGCGTCAGCCAACCTACATTACATACCAAAAGCCTGTCGGCACAGATCAATCATAGCGGTTGGAAAAATACCAATAACCAAAATGGCAACGCAATTGACTGTTACTGCAATATTTAAATTTTTACTAATAGTAAAGGGTTTATGCTCTTCCGGTTCTTCAAAGTACATAACTTTCACCACCGCTAAATAATAATAACAACCAATCACTGCAAAAACCAAGGCCACTGCTGCCAGCCACACCCAGTGAGACATGACCAGCGCTTCTAAAACCCCTAGTTTAGCAAAAAAACCGGCTGTTGGTGGAATACCCGCCATAGAGAACATGACCAATAACATCATGAGTGCTAACCAGGGATTGCGAGAGTTAAGGCCTTTTAAATCAGAAATTTTTTCAACTTCCAATCCGCCTTTACTCAGTACAGTTAAGATAGCAAAAGCCCCCAAAGACATGATGGCATAAATTATCATATAAAACATCGCAGCACTGTAACCAGAGTCAGATACAGCAATGAGCCCCAAAGACATATATCCCATGTGAGCAACAGAAGAATAAGCCAGCATACGCTTTAAGTTAGACTGCACAATCGCTACGATATTTCCCCAGGCCATAGAAATCAACGCTATTACCACCAAAATCTGTTGCCATTGGCTGCTGAGTCCAGGCAGAGCTTCTACCAATAATCGAATGGCAAGCGCAAAGGCGGCAATTTTAGGTGCGCTGCTTAAAAATAACGTCACACTGGTTGGCGCCCCTTCATAAACATCCGGTACCCACATATGAAATGGCGCACCACCGAGTTTAAAGAAAATACCTACTATCAAAAATACCAGCCCAAATACGAGCATCAACTGTTGAGAGAGCGGTGTTGTACCAATTAACCCTGCAATTTCGGGAATTGATAAAGTGCCAGTAGCACCGTACATAATAGAAATACCATACAATAGAAGCCCTGAAGCCACACCCCCAATCACAAAATATTTCACAGCAGCCTCTGCACAACGTCCTGAGTCGCGCTGCATAGCTACCATGGCATAGATGGGTAAAGTTAACAATTCAAGTCCCAAATACAGTATTAAGAGACTATTGGCAGACACTAACACCAGCATGCCCAGTAAGGAAAACAATCCCAAAATGTAGTATTCACCCTGATGAATTTTACGATCGTTAATATATTCACGAGCATATATAAACGCAAAAAAGGTGGTGATATAAATAAACAGTTTTAACACACTACTCAAATGACTATGTACGTATAGACCGTTTAAAGCAAAAGTTTTAGGCACGGGGTATAGATATATCGTGCAGCCAAAGGCCAAGACAATACTTAAAAGCGCAAAAGCAAAAGTTAAATGCTTTTGTTTTTGCTTTACAAATATATCTATTAACAAAGTGATCACTGTCATCGCAAGCAATACGATTTCCGGTAAAGCGATGTTCAAATTTAAAGTCATCATTTAAATCCCAGGTTAATAATCAGTTATAGTTTTGAGGTTGTGCTTAACTGTAATAAATGGCCTACAGATGCATGAAAAATATTTAATACAGGTTCAGGATAAATACCGATAAACAGCACCACAATGGCCAACAATGACAATGCCGCCAAGTTAAACCCTCGAACGTCAGTGAGTTGATTCACTTTCTCATGGACAACTTCACCAAAGAACACGCGTTTATACATCCAAAGGGTATAAGCAGGTGCCAATACCAAAGTAGAGGCCGCCAGAAGCGCTACCCAGAAATTTGCTTTAAACATACTAAGGATAATCATAAATTCACCCACAAAGCCTGAGGTTCCAGGTAAACCGACATTGGACATTGCAAACAGCATAAATAATGTGGCAAAAACCGGCATTTTACTGGCAATACCCCCAAAATCTTTCACCTGTCTGGAAGCAATACGATCATATAAAATACCAATACCAATAAACAGCGCACCAGTACTGAAAGCATGGGAAATCATCTGCACCATGGCACCTTCTAAACTCATAAAGGCATCCACATAAGTTTTAGTGTTCGCGATAATTTCATAAATCACAAAAGTTCCCAAGGTTGCGAACCCCATATGCGCTACAGAAGAGTAAGCAATCAGTTTTTTCATATCTGACTGCACGATGGCAACAATACCAATGTAGACCACAGCAATTAAAGATAGCACCACCAACAACCAGAATAAGTGCATAGATGCATCTGGCGCAATCGGCAGACTGAATCTTAAAAAGCCATAAACCCCCATTTTTAACATCAACGCAGCCAGCACTACAGAACCACCTGCTGGAGCTTCAGTATGAGCATCGGGCAACCAGGTATGCACAGGCCACATGGGAACTTTCACAGCAAAGGCAATTAAAAATGCCAGGAAAATCCACATCTGTTCATGCATGGTGAGTTTTAAGGGATAAAATCCTAAAATTGAAAAACTGCCAGATTTGAAATACAAAAATAACAACGCCACCAGCATTAAGGCGGAGCCCACAAAGGTATATAAAAAGAATTTAACCGCAGCATAAGATCGGTTGCTGGAACCCCAAACCCCGATACTGATATAAATCGGAATCAACATGGCTTCCCAGAACACATAAAATAAAATCGCATCTAAAGCACAAAACATCCCTACCATCATGCCCTGCATGATTAAAAAAGCAGCCATGAATTGAGAAACTTTGGTTTTAATGGCGTTCCAACTGGCCATTACCACAATTACAGAAGTAAAGGTTGTTAAAATGACCATGGGCATGGAAATGCCGTCAACACCGATGTGATAACGAATTTTATATGCGCTTATCCAACTGATATTTTCCACAAACTGCATGTGATACGTGTTGGTATCGAAATTTAAATATAAAGGCACACAAAGTAGCAACGTTATAATTGAAACCGCCAAAGCGATAGAACGAGCAACATTGGCATTTTTATCACTACCGGTAAACAGGACAATGATACCACCTACCACAGGTAGCCAGATAAGTAAGCTTAAAAGCACATGATTCAACATTTTATCCCCAAACTTTATTATTGAGTATTCAAGTACGCTATATTGGTTTAATCTAAAATAAAAGCCACATCATAAAAACAAACAGCCCAATGACCATAGCCAGCGCATAGTGATACAGGTAACCTGTTTGTAGTTTTCTGACAATGGCAGAAGTGATGCCTATCAGTCGGCCAGAACCATTGACCATCCAACCATCAATCAGTTTTAAATCACTGACAGTGTAAAGAAAATTTGCCAAACTACGGGTGCCTTTTACAAATACAATCTGATTGAAATCGTCCAAACCATATTTATTCACTAAAACTTCGTAAGGCCATTTAAAGGTTTTGACTAATATTTTTGGTGTTTGAGGCTTTAACACATAGCAGAACCAGGCGGTGAAAATACCCAGAATTGCCAGCCAGAAAGGTGCCGTAGCTAGGGCGTGTAAAGACATATTCCAAACCCCATGGAAACTTTGTTTTAGGGTGATTAAAGGATCATGAGCAGCTAAAGGAACCACCGATGCGCCCAGTAAACTCTGGGAACCTTTGGCAAATAAAATAGGATAAATCATCAGCGCACCCAATACTGTGGCAGGTATGGCCAATAACACAAGGGGTACCCAAACCACCGCTGGGGACTCTTTCATATGAGCGCGAGTTTTATCATCCAGACGCTCTTTTCCGTGAAATGTAAAAAAGAATGCGCGAAAAATATAAAGTGCTGTCACAAAAGCACCTAACAAGACACACCAGTAAGCATAGGTGGCACCGGGTAAATCAGATAATCCAACGGCGCTGATAATGGAGTCTTTTGAGAAAAAGCCGGCAAAAGGTGGTATCGCACTTAAAGATAAAGCGCCGATTAAAAAAGTAATATAGGTAACGGGCATGTATTTTCTCAAGCCACCCATTTTACGCATATCCTGTTCGTGATGCATGCCGATAATCACCGAACCACTGGCTAAGAACAATAACGCTTTAAAACAGGCATGGGTAATTAACTGGAACATGCCAGCGGAATAGGCAGCGGCTCCCACCGCAGCCATCATATATCCCAACTGAGATAAAGTTGAGTAAGCGACCACGCGCTTGATATCATGCTGCACCACCCCCACAAGACCGGTAAATAATGCACCCGTAGCACCCAAAATCATAACAATACTTAAAGTCGTCGTAGAGTAATCAAACAAAGGTGACATGCGGGTTACCATAAATACCCCTGCAGTTACCATAGTGGCTGCGTGAATTAAAGCAGAAATAGGGGTTGGACCTTCCATAGACTCAGGCAACCACACATGTAAGGGTACTTGAGCAGATTTACCCATGGCACCAATAAATAAGCAAATACAAATCACTGTCACCAGTGACCAGTGATGTCCTGGCAAAATCTCTAAAGTTTGTTGAGCCAACGCTGGTGCGGCCGCAAAAGCTTTGGAATATTGCAAAGATCCCACTGAATCCATAATTGCAGCAATCCCCAAAATAAAACCCAAGTCCCCTACACGGTTAATAATAAAAGCCTTCAGACTACCAAAATTAGCTGTATCTTTTTTGAACCAAAAACCAATCAGCAAATAAGAGACAAGTCCTACTCCTTCCCAGCCAAAGAAAAGCTGTAAGAAATTGTTGGCCAATACCAGCATCAACATCATGAAAGTAAACAAAGAGACGTAACAGAAAAACCGCTGATAGCCGGGATCATCGGCCATGTAACCTACGGTATAAATATGAACCATCAAGGAGACAAAAGTCACTACCAGCATCATAACTGCAGAGAGCTTATCGATTAAAAACCCAATATTAAAGTGGATACCGCCAGAAATACCCCATGTGTAAATTGTGCCATCAAAAGGCTGGGCATTATGGAAATACACAAGGTTAAATACAATCAAAGCACCCACAAAGGCGGTACCTACACCAATAATGGTTACCCAGTGCGCGGCAGCGCGACCAATTTGTTTCCCAAAAAAGCCTGCGATCAAAGAACCTGCAAGCGGTGCCAGGACAATCAAAAGCCCTAAATTTGCTAAATGCTGTTGCACGATTTTACCCTTTTAATGAATCTAACTGTTCTACATCAATGGTGTTACGACTGCGATATAAAACTACCAGAATGGCTAATCCAATGGCAGCTTCGGCTGCCGCCACTGTCAGAATAAAAAAGACGAACACTTCCCCAAGGTTATTACCCAGATAATGGGAAAAGGCCAGAAAGTTGGTGTTAACTGCCAGTAACATTAATTCGATACACATTAACAGTACAATCAGATTTTTACGATTCAGTACAATCCCTGCCAAACTGATGGCAAAGACAATTCCACTTACAATTAAGTAATGATACAAAGAAAGCATGCTTTTCCCTCTATTGACGTTTTTCAGCTGGCATTTTCACCAAAGAAACTCTGTCGTTACGTTTTACTTTTATTTGTTGAGCGATATCCTGACTTTTGCGACGAGGATGGCGCAGACTTAAACTAATGGCTGCAACAATGGCAACTAACAGCAGCACCGCAGCAATTTCAAAGGCATAAGCGTATTGGGTGTAAAGCACCATGCCCAGCTCTTTGACATTGCTGTAATTAGCACCCTGTCCCACGGGCATTGAAAGCGTATTGCCTGCAAAATGATGCGGCCCAATGGCAGTAATCAGTCCGACAAGCATCAGAGCAATGATTAAAATACCAAAGGGTAAATAGCGCATGATTTGTTGTTTGGTGGGCAGTTTTTCCAAATGCAGCATCATAATGACAAACAAAAACAGAGTCATTACAGCGCCCACATAAACCAAAACCAGAATTAATGCCAAAAACTCTGCTTCCAGCATGATCCAAAGTGCCGCAGCACTGAAAAAAGTTAATACCAAAAATAAAGCGGAATGAACCGTATTTTGTCGAGTAACTACCATCACAGCCGTTCCCACAAAAAATATGGCAAAGATATAAAAAATAACGGTTTCAATAAGCATGGAAATTTATTCTCTAATTTTATTATTTAAAAGGTGCATCTTGCGCTTTGGTTTTTCTTAATTCTTCTTCGTATTTATCACCGATAGCAAGCAGTTTTTCTTTAGTTAAAATGTTTTGCCCACGTTCTTCAAAGTGGTAATGCATCTCAGGGGTTAACACAATAGAATCAACGGGACAGGACTCTTCACAAAATCCGCAGTAAATACATTTAAAGGCATCGATTTCATAACGGGTGGTGCGTCTTTGTCCGTCTTCTCTAGGTTCAGATTCAATGGTAATTGCAAGCGCTGGACAAACCGCCTCACATAATTTGCAAGCGATACAACGCTCTTCCCCATTGGGATAACGTCTTAAAGCCAACATACCACGAAATCTTGGTGAAATCGGTGTTTCTTCTTCAGGATACTGCACCGTAATTTTTTTGGAAAAAAATCGCTTTCCGGTAATTTTTAAACCTTTGAGCAGTTCCCAAAGTAAAAATGTTTTAAAAAAATGTTTAACTCGTTGCATTTAAAAACCCTGTTAACTGAACCACGGACCTACGTGAAAACCAATTGCCAGCCCTTCAACCACAATCCACACAATGGTGACCGGAATTAAGATTTTCCATCCCAGCCGCATAATTTGATCGTAACGATATCGAGGAAATGTGGCGCGCAGCCAGATATACAAAAATAAAAAGCCCGCAGTTTTCAATAAAAACCAAACCAATCCAGGAACCCAGGCAAATAAGGTTTCAAGGCCTGGAATTCCCTGAAAAGGGGATAACCAACCGCCCAAAAATAAAATAGCAGCCATGGCGGAAATCATAATCATAGCGGCATATTCCGCCAGAAAAAATACGGAAAAGATAGGCCCTGAGTACTCCACGTGAAATCCCGCCACAATTTCAGCTTCACCTTCTGCCATGTCAAAAGGCGCACGGTTAGTTTCAGCAACACCACAAATCCAGAAAGTGACAAATAAAGGCAGCAAAGGTAACCAGTACCAGTGCCACAACCCGCCACCTTGTGCCAGCACAATTTTTTCAAGGTTCATGGAACCTGCGGCGATAAGTACACCTACAAAACAAAAACCCATGGCAATTTCATAGGAAATGGTTTGTGCCGCGGATCGCAAAGCACCGAGCATGGCATATTTAGAGTTTGAAGCCCAACCGGCAATGATGATGCCATAAACACTTAAAGAAGACAGTGCAAACACATACAGCACTCCTGCATTAATATTCGATAAAACCAAACCCGGGCTAAATGGAATCACCGCCCAGGCAGCCAGCGCAGGTGCAAATGACAAGACTGGTGCAAGCACGAATAAAAATTTACTGGCGTTGGTGGGAATAATAATTTCTTTGTATAGCAGCTTTATCACATCTGCAAAGGGTTGCAGCAACCCCATAAATCCTACCCGATTGGGACCGATACGAAGTTGCATGAAGCTTATCACTTTACGTTCAGCATAGGTGAGATATGCTACGGCAATAATCAATGGAATGGTAATTACCAGTATCTTAATTAATATCCAAATCAGTGTAATCAGATCTTGTATCATCATTTCTCAACTTCTATGGTACCAAAGGCTTCGCCCAGATTTTTTGTCTCAGTATAAGCACTTGCTAGATAAATGCAATCATTCGGCACATTTTCTGAGATCACCAACGGTGCTTCTACTGTGTTTTGATTTTGTGTCACTTTAATTTTACTTAACCCAAAAACTTCATGTTTTTCTGCTGTACGTTTATTCATTTGTGCAGCAAATGCCTCATGTCCTGCAGATTTTTGTAAAGGTCCGGAGCGTCTCACGATGGCATCACTTCGATACAGTGGCCACTGGGCAATTCTTAATAATTGAGTACGTTTGTCCGGCACATCAAAACTGACATCAAAAATCTCGTCACTTTGGGTATCTTCATAATACTGATTCAATTCAGCAAAAATCTCCTGCTGGGACACATATTCGTAACCCTCTAATTCCAACATGTTGCCAAATACCCGTAATACTTTCCAGCCAGGGCGCGCTTCACCGTAACAAGGTGCAGCCGCTTTAAAGCTTTGTTTATCGCCCTGTAAATTCACAAAGGTACCATCAGTTTCAGAAAATGGCACAATAGGAAGAATAATATCTGCAGTGTCTTGTATGAGTTCAGAAGTAAAGGCGCTAAAGGCAATCACAAAGCCTGCGTTTTCTAGCGCTGCTTTAACGGCAGTCTGGATTAGCACAATCCATTTCTGGCTCAAGGTTATAAAGAATATAAGCTTTTAATTTTTCCTGAATCATATCCCAACTGTTTAAGCCTTGAGGTTTAACCCCTACGGCATTTAAACCTCTGGCATTTGCACCCGTGGTTAATTCAACAATGTTTGCGCCAGTGGCTTTAGCAATTAATCGAACTAAAGAGCGGATTTTAGCAGCTTCTGGATGATTGCAAGTCAAAGCACCGGTTAGCAGCAGCTTTTTCTTACTGTTTTGTAGCACCTGGGCTATTGCTTTAGCCTCTTCTGATACAGGCATTTTCGTAATGGCAGCTTTAAGATTTTTAGGTGTCTGGGCTAAAGTTTCTACATTTAAAGCTTTAGCCACGGCTGCTAAATGATACACAAATTCATCAGGTGCAACCGCTGCATTGACTTGTATGTCAAAATTGTAATCCGCTTTATACATATTTAAACTGACAACTTTCGCATCATTTTCAATGGTTGCGGTACGTACTCTGTGAGACAGTATGGGTTGTTCTCTACGAATATTTGAACCAATCAGGAAAATACAGTCTTGTTGCACAAATTCAGCAACTGATACTTCAGCCAACCGTGAATGATGATTATCATCGGAGAAATCCTGCTGCTGCACTCGATAATCCAGATTTTTAATCTCTAAATCATCCATTAATTTTTTCAGTAAATATCCTTCCTCTAAGGTGGTAGAAGGTGACGCTAAAGCGCCCACTTGCTCAGCACCAGAATCTTTAATAATGGCTTTTAAGCCTTTGGCGGCATATTCAAAAGCTTTAGTCCATTCCACTTCCTGCCACTGCCCCTGATGTTTAATCATGGGCTTGGCAATTCTGTCAGCATGATGTAATCCAACATAACTGAAGCGATCTCTATCTGTTAACCAGGTTTCGTTTAATGCTTCATTATCTTTTGGCACCACACGCATCACTTTTTCCCGACGGGTGTGAATGTAAAAATTACTGCCCACACAGTCATGGGGAGCAATGGATTTATGCTGCGTAAGTTCCCAGGGACGGGCTGTGAATCGATAAGGTTTTGAGGTTAAGGCGCCTACAGGACATAAATCAATAATGTTACCCGATAATTCGGATTTCAAAGCTTCTTTCACATAGGTAGAGATTTCCTGTTCTGCACCGCGATTTAACATGCCAAGTTCGCGACAACCGGCAATTTCTGTAGTAAAGCGCACACAACGGGTACAATAAATACACCGTGTCATATCTGTGGCGATGAGTGAGCCTAAATCTTCGTCAGCCACACTTTTTTTCGCCTCAGTATAATCTGAATTATCAGCACCAAAGCCCATGGAGATGTCCTGCAGCTCACATTCACCACCTTGATCGCAAATAGGACAGTCTAAGGGATGGTTTATCAGCAAAAATTCCATTACATATTTTTGTGCTTCCAAAGCTTTTGCTGACTTGGTCATGACTTTCATGCCATCTGCAACTGGGGTTGCGCAGGCAGGTAATGGTTTGGGCGCTTTTTCAACTTCCACCAGACACATTCGACAGTTGGCAGCAATGGAGAGTTTTTTATGGTAACAGAATCTGGGAATATAAATGCTGGCATCATCCGCCGCCTCAATAATCATTGAGCCAGGTTTTGCTTCCACCATTTTTCCGTCTATTTCAATTTCAATCATAGTTGTCAGCTTTTGTTTCAATTATTTATCTACAATGGATTTGCCGTGTTCAATATAATAGACAAATTCATCTTTAAAGTGTTTCAGAACACCACCAATGGGCCACGCCACCGCTTCACCAAAAGCACAAATGGTACGGCCTTCAATCCCTTTAGCAGCTCGCTCTAAAGTTTCTAAATGTTCCATTCGCCCTTGTCCCATTTCAATGCGATGCAGCAAATTAGCCACCCAGTTTGTACCTTCGCGACAAGGGGTACATTGTCCGCAGGATTCTTCTTTATAAAAGTGAATCATATTAGACAGTGCTTTCACCATACAGGTATCTTCATCCATCACAATGACCCCACCGGAACCAAGCCCAGAACCTTGCGCGCGAATAGAATCAAAATCCATATCAGTGGCCATCATGGTTTGTGCAGGTAAAATAGGCATAGAAGAGCCGCCGGGTACTACCGCTTTTAATTTCTTGCCATTTCTTACTCCACCAGCCAAAGCGAGCAAGTCTTTGAAAGGTGTGCCCAGTGGAATTTCATAGTTGCCTGGTTTGTTAACATGACCACTGACACTGAAAATTTTAGTCCCGCCATTATTGGGTTTGCCAATATCTAAAAACCATTGTCCACCTTTTTCTAAAATCACTGGCACAGAAGCATAAGTCTCAGTATTATTAATCGTTGTAGGTTGCCCATAAACCCCATAGTTTGCTGGAAATGGTGGTTTAAATCTTGGCTGACCTTTTTTACCTTCGATAGAGTTCATAAGTGCTGTTTCTTCACCGCAGATATAAGCCCCAGCGCCGATAACATTGTGTAATTGGAAATCAAAGCCAGAACCAAACAGATTCTCACCTAAATAGCCAGCTGCGCGCGCCTCTTCCACTGCTTTATCCATGCACAAAAAGGGTTCCCAAAACTCACCTCGAATATAGTTATAACCAACGGTTGCGCCCATGGCATAAGCTGCAATGATAAGCCCCTCAATAATTTGGTGAGGGTTGTAACGCATAATATCTCGATCTTTACAGGTGCCAGGCTCACTTTCATCTGAGTTACACACGACATATTTTTGTCCGGGTTTGTTGCGTTGAATAAAACTCCACTTCAAACCGGTGGGAAAGCCTGCACCGCCGCGTCCTCTTAGAGAAGATAATTTTACTTCGTCAATGATAGTAGCAGGATCGGTTTTTTCACGAAGAATTTTTTCGATAGCCTGATAGCCACCAATGCTTTTGTAGGTTTCCAGGCTGGCGGGGTTATCCAGATGCAACGTTCTGTAACAAACTTGATTAAGTTCCATTGTACACCTCAACTATTGCAGTTTCTCAAGAATTTTATCCACTTTATCTTCGGTTAAATTCTCGTAATAATCAGTATTAATCTGCATCACTGGCGCGTTGCGACAGGCACCCAGACACTCAGCAGCTTTTAAAGTAAACTTTTGATCCTCAGTGGTTTCACCCACACCAATTTTCAGACGATTGCTGATATGGTCAATGATTTTTTTGCTGTCACAAAGATGACAGGAAATGCTGTTACACACCCAAATTTCATGTTTCCCAACGGGATCTAAATTAAACATATGATAAAAAGTTGCCACTTCAAACACTGCAATTTTGGGCATCTGTAAATAATCGGCCACAGCAATCATTAAAGGTTCAGACAGCCAGCCTCCATTGTCTTCCTGCACGATTCTTAAAGAATAAATTACGGCTGACTGACGTTGATCATCAGGAAATTTAGTTAGCCATTTATCAATTTTTTGTTTTATATCGGCAGATAATTCAATTTTTACTTCAGAATTTGTCATAATTTCAACTTGCAGTTGTTAAATAAAATTTATCGGTCTACTTCACCGAAAACCACATCCACACTGGATAAAATTGCCACCACATCTCCAAGCATATGGCCTTTACATAACTCATCCATGGCAGCAATACTTACAAAACTTGGCGGTCTAACCTTCATCCTATAAGGTTTATTAGCACCATCGGAAATCAAATAAACCCCAAGTTCCCCTTTAGGTGCTTCTACCGCAGCATAAGCCTGACCTTCTGGAACACAATATGCTTCTGTAAAGAGTTTAAAGTGATGAATGAGTGATTCCATGTCATTTTTCATCTCTTCACGAGTAGGGGGCGTAATTTTGTGATCTTCTAACATCACAGAACCTGGATTTTTTCTGAGCCATTCCACACATTGTTGGATGATTCGGTGGGATTGACGCATTTCTTCAACTCTCACTAAATAGCGATCGTAACAGTCACCGTTTTTGCCCACGGGAATATCAAATTCCACTTGATCGTAAGCAGCATAAGGCTGTTTTTTACGAAGATCCCAGGCAATGCCTGAGCCACGCAATAATGGGCCAGTAAATCCAATTTGTAAGGCTCGCTCGGGTGAAACTGCGCCAATACCTACCGTGCGCTGTTTCCAGATACGGTTGTCAGTGAGTAAGCCTTCGTATTCATCCAGTCTTCCGGGAAACTTTTGTAAAAAAGCATCGATAAAATCCAGTAAAGAACCCTCACGGTCTGCATTTAATTTATCAACCGCTTTTTGCGAATGCCATTTTGAAGCTTTATATTTTGGCATCTCATTGGGTAAATCACGATAAACACCGCCAGGTCGATAATATGTAGCGTGCATTCTGGAGCCTGAAACCGCTTCATAGCAGTCAATGAGCTCTTCTCTGTCGCGAAATGCATATAAAAATACGGTCATAGCGCCAATATCCAGCGAGTGGGCGCCTAACCAGAGTAGATGATTTAAAATACGGGTGATTTCATCGAACATGGTACGAATATATTGAGCACGAATAGGTGCCTCAATCTGTAATAATTTTTCAATGGCACGCACATAAGCATGTTCATTACACATCATAGAACAGTAATCCATTCTGTCCATGTAGCCGATGGTTTGATTATAGGGTTTTGATTCTGCCAGTTTTTCAGTGGCTCTATGTAATAAACCAATATGTGGATCCGCCCTTTCAATGACTTCTCCATCCATTTCCAGCACTAGTCGTAAAACCCCGTGAGCGGCCGGATGCTGTGGACCAAAATTTAAGGTGTAATTGCGAATTTCACTCATAGTTATTCCGTAGGCTCAGGTTTTTGCTTGTGTAAGTAACGGTTATCATCTCGAATCACTCGAGGCACCAGGGTTCGCGGTTTAATATCCACGGGTTCATAAACCACACGGGCTAAGGCTGCATCATAGCGAGGCTCAACATGACCTGATAAGGGGAAATCTTTTCGAAAAGGATGCCCAATAAAGCCATAATCTGTTAATACTCTGCGTAAATCAGGGTGGTTTTTAAATAAAATACCATATAAATCAAAGGCTTCTCGCTCAAAGAAGTTTGCCACATTCCAAATATCAATCACAGAATCTACAAACAAATCACTTTCATCCACAAAAGTTCGCAGGCGAATTCTATGATTATGTTTGACGGATAACAAATGGTAAATCACACCAAAGCGAGGTTTATCCCAATGAGTGAATTGATTTGGTTTTTTCTCTTTGGCTCGACTAAAGCCTGAATAAGTATTTTCTTCTGTAGACCATTCTGCTTCGCCGTAAGTTGAATAATCTACGCCACACAGATCACTAAGCTGTTCAAAATGAAATTCTGCATGATCCCGTAGAGTCTCACAAACTTTCACAATATGAGCTTTGGGAACATCCAGCGTAAGCTCACCCAGTGCAATATGGCTTATAATTTCATATTGGAGTAATTCTTTTGTGACTAACTCATTTAAGTTTTCTACACTTGCCATTATCTAATCTCTTGAAATGCTTTGAGTTTTTTTAATTTTATTTTGTAGCTGTAAGATACCATACAAAAGTGCTTCGGCTGTGGGTGGACAACCCGGCACATAAACATCCACTGGCACAATGCGATCGCAACCCCGTGTTACTGAATAAGAATAATGATAATATCCACCGCCATTGGCGCAAGATCCCATTGAAATCACCCAACGGGGCTCCGACATTTGATCATAAACTTTACGTAAAGCCGGCGCCATTTTGTTGCAGAGGGTTCCTGCGACAATCATGACGTCGGATTGTCTGGGACTGGGACGATAAATAATCCCAAAACGATCCAAATCATATCGTGCGGCTGCACAGTGCATCATTTCCACAGCGCAACAGGCAAGTCCAAAGCTCATGGGCCACATAGAACCACCCCTGGCCCAGCCAACCACTTCTTCTAAGGTTGTAGTGATAAACCCTTTGTTGGATTTGGCGGTATCAGCCTTTTGTGCTACTCCCATTCTAATGCCCCTTTCTTCCATTCAAAAATAAAGCCAATCACTAAAAGCCCCAGAAAAATAGCCATGGATACAAGACCAAAAATACCTAAATCTCTTAAGGTTACCGCCCAGGGAAAGAAAAAAGCGGTTTCTAAATCAAACAAAATAAATAAGATAGCCACTAGATAGTAGCGAATATCAAAGGGAATTCTGGAGCTTTCAAAAGCCTCAAAACCACATTCGTAAGTTGAAAGCTTTTCTTTATCGGGTCTTCGAACAGACATGAGTGAGCCAAGGAGGATAATAATACCACCAAGCGCAAGACCTACCCCAAGGAAGATAAGAATAGGAAGGTAATTTTCAAGCATTCATAACCTCTTTTTTGCAGGACACTGAGAAAAAATGAGTGACAATTTTTACTCAAAACCCTTATATTATTATAACATATTTGGTGCCGAAGGCCGGACTCGAACCGGCACGACTGTTAGGTCACTACCCCCTCAAGATAGCGTGTCTACCAATTCCACCACTTCGGCTAGTTTTTCGATGACTGACCGTTAGCATTTCTCACCGGCTGTTTAACTGAGCCGCTGGATTCTGACGATGTAGTCTTATTCTTTTCACCTGGAATAACAATAGATTGGGTATGACTGGCTGGCAATTGAATGCCTGGCTTTTGCATGGTTTCAGAGTCGAAATGTCCAAGCAAAACACTGGTGATAAAGAAAACTGCAGCCAAGCCACCCGTGAGTTTAATCAAAAAAGAGCTGGCACCTGAACTTCCAAACACAGTTTGAGAAGCCCCTGCACCAAATGCAGCACCAATATCCGCGCCTTTGCCGTTTTGTACCAAAACCAGGGCAATCAGACTTACGCATATCAGCACATGTAAAAGTAATACTATGAATTGCATTGAATAATTTCCAAAAAATCCTGTGCTTTCAGTGAAGCTCCCCCCACTAAAGCACCATCGATATCAGGCATGGCAAACAACCCTTTTGCATTATTAGGTTTAACGCTGCCACCATATAATATGGGCAGTTTTGCTGCCAAATCTGCATCTTCTGCCTGAATCAATCCTCGAATAAAACCGTGAGCTGCCTGTGCCTGTTCCGGTGTTGCAGTTTTACCCGTCCCAATAGCCCAGACTGGCTCGTACGCCAGGGTTGCATTTTGCAACAAATCGCGCCAATTTTCCAGTCTAAATAGTGGTTTTATTTGATCATTTAACACATTAAAGGTTTGATTCGCATCAAACTGGGCTAAAGTTTCACCGATGCAAATCACAGGCTTAATATGGTGCGCCCATAAAATGGCTGCTTTTTTAGCAATCATTTCATTGGTTTCATGAAAATAAACCCTTCTTTCCGAATGCCCAACTAAAGTATAGCTACAGCCAAATTCAGCCAACATAACAGCGGACAGTTCACCTGTATACGCCCCATCCTCTTCAAAATAGACATTTTGTGCGCCATACTGTAACTTTGTTTCGGCAAAAAGCAACTCACAATGAGCTAAGTAAATTGCTGGTGGAAAGAATATGATCTCTGTTGTTTGTGGCAAAGCTTTTTTGTTAGCCAGAAGATACTCCGCAAACTCATTGATCATGGCTTTGCTGCCGTGCATTTTCCAATTACCTGCCACTATTTTGGCTCGCATATTAGCTTTTCCCCATCTGCTTGATGGAATGAGCGTACTAAATTTACAGTTAAGAATCAAGGCGTATGCAAGCCGCGCATAACGCTTTGAAACAAAAGTCTCAAGTAGCATATATGCTGAGTTCTAATCGCAGCGCGAAGAGCTGGAAGAAATTGGATGTTTTTTCCAGTCCAGTGATAATTTCTAAGAAACATTTACAGGTTAAAGAAAATATGATCTAATACATTCTTTAAAGTAAGATAAAAGCTTTAGCTTTATGAAGGTAGACATATGTTAGGCAATAATCCATCCTCTTTTCTTAGCAACCAGGCTACGTACCCTGAAACATTAGATGTTATGATAAATAACTGTATTCATTCCATTGATTTTATGAGCGGTAACCCTAGTAAATTTGATGAAAGCTTTAAAAAGAACAATCTTGACCTAAAATTTATTGCACCCGAAATTATAAAGTCAAGGCAATTATTTTTCATTACCGGTCTTAAAATTCATGAAGCAAATCTAGTAACACATTTTTTTCATCTTCAAAAAAATTTTTTTCAAACTATGCTGGATGTTTTAATTGCAATAAAAAATGCTCAACCTGTTGATAAAGAAAAATATGATCGAATTATGGAAAATCCACAACTGCGTGAAATTCCCTTCATTAGAAATTGGGGGGAATTTACCGATGAGTCAACCCCATTTAGCGCTAGAAAGAGTCCTTAATTTCATTTCGGACAAGGTATTTCATAATCTAACTTCATCTAATCATTTTTTAATAAGATATTATTTATGCGGTGTATGATAATAGCTTAACTTTTCATATGCAATGTAGGTTGGGTTGACGAAGGAAGCCCAACAGCTTATTCATTTAATTACGGCCTTATTGAGTTGCCACGGCCTGTTGGGCTGAGGGATCGTCACTTTTTTATTCATAGCTAAGCTCCCATGCTTCCGCAGGAATAGCGCTTAAATTTATTGGGAATTTTATTTTTTTTCTAAGTACCTGACACCCTAAAAAAAAGAAAGAGAGTACCCGTCTATGCTTATAGGTATTAGCCTGGAATTTTAAATGCAAGCCTAATTGTTCAGCTCTATATCCTACAACCCAAGCAATCAAACTAGCTAAGGCACTTAGCATCAACCAAACAATGTAACGTTTAACCTTTATCGTTCGGTTCTCTCTCAAACTAAAACCATACTTCTCACTTTTCGTATCTCGAAAGCTTTCTTCAATGGTCATTCTAATTTTGTAAATCTTAACAATTTTTTTTGCAGCGACTTTTGAACGCTTCAAAGATGAAACCAAAATCCATGGCTCTTTGTATCCTCGCGCTCGTTTTAATGAATCTTTATCTTTGGCAGTTTTTCCATCTCTTTGATATTTATGTCGACCTTTTAATTCATGTTTATAAAGATAACAGTTTGTTTTATAGCCCTTTGCTTTTGTCAGGCTTATTTCACCCAAAGGTTTAGGGGATGAGGTTGCTCTTGGATACAAGGCTTTAAGCTTATTATAGCCTTCTCCTTCATCGTAGCATATTTCCCCACGGGTTCGTCCAATGTAATCCCAACCTAGTGCTTCAACGGACTTAAACCAAGGAACTTTAAATCCTGCATCTGTTACAATCACTGGTTTACATCCTTTGGGTAACATTTTAGCTAACTGAGCCAGAAACGTTTTATGAACTTTTGGGCAACCCTCTTTTTTCTTTGAATGAACTTCTTCGTACAATGTAATACTTCGTCCTGTGGCTGCCAACGCGGCTCTTAAACAACATTGCTCTCCTTCTTCTGACATATGTAAACTATTGGGTAAACTACTCCAATCCACAAGAATGACAGGGCATGTTTTTGTACCTATCGCAAAGCGGGTAATTTGTTCATAAATAAGTCCACTTTTTTCCTGGTAATATTTATTTGCTAAAAGTCTATCTACTCTTCGAATACCAGCCCGCTCTTCAACACCCGTATCAAGAGCCCGACCCAACTGCGTCAAATTTAACTGCTTGGAATTGACGATTGCTTCGATGATGGGGTTCAAAGATTTAATGCGTGATTTATGGATTGCTGAATCGAGTATTTTATGTAAAGATGGTTTGACGTGCATAGTGTTTCCATTTAATTGTTCTTCGTAAAAACTAATTAGATCACGTTACGCTATGCATGTCACTAGTTTTTTTATTGTTTTTATTTCTAACCCCTTATTTTTTAATAAAAATTTTTTCGAAAAACTGACGATACCTCAGCCTGTTGGGCTTCCTTCGTCAGCCCAACCTACATTGATTCATGTGGATTTTAATACGAGGTTTTTCGTAAGTCCTAAATCTTTTAAAGCTGATAACGCTGCATAAAATAGCCCAAGCAATCTTGACGAATAATCGTCTCATTCTCGTTGAACATTGAGGGCACAGTGGGTCTTTTTGTGCGAATCTCATTGTTTTCATAGGTGATGAATTCAGAAGCCACGTTGTTGCCATTCTCATCGAAAACCAGTAACTCATGGTTAGCATTTTTGCGCCAACCCAGTAAAGCATGTTCCTGTAACTCCATGAAATTTAAGCATTCGAAGTTTGGCACAAATACAATGTCTTTTTGAGTATCGCGTCCGAAACCAATACTTGAAGTTTCTGGGATTTTTAAAGTTACAACACTGTGGTAAACCGTGACATCATCATTAGATACCGGGCTATCATCCAGTGTATCTAGCGCTAATACCTGTTCTAAAAAATCTACACAGCGCTGGATGCCGGATAAATCGCCAGACTGCCCACATTCTAAAGTAACAGCTGTGGTAAAAGCATTGAAAGCAATGGTTAACACTTCTTTGGGTTTCACAAAGTAGACAATTCTTCTGCTGAAAATTTTTGCCAGATTTAAAAAATGGTTCTCTAACTGGTTAACACAGGCATAATGGGGATTCCAGCCTGTGTTATTATGGATATCAATGCAGGCGAATGGATTTTTGCTGGCAACAAATTGTTTCACTTCTTTTGCTATATGATGAAAAGTCGTATCGCCTTCCCCCCAAATGCGGTTAAAATCCATCTGTCCATCCAGGTGGCGTAAGTTTTCTCTAGCAGCCTCGACATTGCCTATAAAAAGAATGACCGATCGCGGTAAATTTGTGTTGGCTACAGCGTAGGTTTTAAATAAGTTTTGCAGGGCATAGACACCACTATATTCATTCCCGTGTAATAAAGTTGAAATAAATATCGGTTGCTTTTGTATGCCTTCAATCTCTATGACTGTAGGTTCAGAAAAAACTTTATAAAAATCTCTGGGATCATAATTTAAAAAATCAGCGGGTAAACCGGTTAAATAATTTATCTTTTTCATCATAACAACGTATCTGGAAACTATATAAATGTAGGTTGGGCTGACGAAGGAAGCCCAACAAGCCGTGGCAATAAAATAAGGCCGTAATTAAATGTGTGCCCTGTTGGGCTTCCTTCGTCAGCCCAACCTACATTGATTAACCTGAATGGTTTTAGACCGACCATTGGTGCACAGGCAAATCAAGTTTTTGATTTGCCATATAAGTATTCAGCAGACTTTTAAAGCGATCTCGGTCGGTTTTGTGATGCTTATTGATATAATTTCGTTGCCAGACGGAACCTGTGGCACCGCTTTGTACTCTTTGTGCGATTACATCCAGAAGAAAAAAATCAATATCTTGTTTTGCAATGCCCAAACGGGCAAGTCCAAGCTTAGCATTAGGAATTAATTCATTCAAGATTAATGCTTTGATATCTACCTGTTTATTTTTCCAGTTCACCTGAGCATGTAAGCCATATTGAGAAGCTTTATAAAAATTATTACGAGCATCTTTGAAAGGCATGATAACTTCAGGAGGCATTTGGCAGTAAGCGTAATAGCGCATGAGCCCAAGAAAAAAAGCAATGTTCGCGATAACATCCACTGAGCTGGTTCCAGCTGCCGCAACACGATGCTCTAAACGAATATGCGGCATGCCTGCTGGATTCGTATCAATAATCGGTCGATTCCAACGCCAGATGGTGCCGTTATGAATTTTAAGATGTGCCAGCTCATTTGGGTTGGTTTCTAAAAGTTCTGGTAATAATACAGCATACTTTAGATTTTCTATAAATAATTCTAAAATTGATTCTTTTACATAACCACTGCCAAAGGTGACTCTGGATAAATTTCTTTTGTATGGGTTATTGTCTTTATGGATTTCTACAGACTGCTCAAATACAGGAATTCTGGTTTCATCCCACAAGGATTTACCGAATAAATATGGAGAATTGGCAGCTACAGCTACCATAGGTGCCGCGATAATAAAACCTGTATTGTAATAACGCACGGCTTTTTTGGCATTTAACTGTAAATGGATTTGCAGTGATGTGGAGACGGTTTCAATTAACAAATTTTCGTGTCTTACACTTAAAGTTTCCACCCCTTCAACGTTTAAATGTAAATCTTCTCCTTGCCGCATTTGTCTTAACTGCTTATCTAAGGCATGATACCGTTTGTTGGGATGTAAATTTTTAATATTTAATTGCGACTGTTTTAAGGTGGGTAAAATACCGATACTTACCGGCTCTGCATTCACTTTTTTGGATGCTTCATAAGCAGTATGCCAAAATCGGTTTAAATCACTGTGCAACTGCGCCAATAATCCTGGATTAATACCATGAGGGTTACTGTTGAATTCAAAATTATACAAAGAAAGTTCAGGAACGATATTAGGATCCGGTATATTTGCTAAAAAAGGCACGCAGCTTGGGGAAGGGTTACGGTTTTTGTCTACCAGCCAGGCTTCCAACTCAAAACCACAACAACTGTAATCCTGCTCGAAAACTTTGTTTTTAAACCATTCACCCAATATCCTGGTTTCATCAGCGAGTCGTTTTTTAAAACGCGTAAAATCCCTGTTTTCAAAATCGACTTTATGGATCTCTTGTCCCATTGCTACCACACTCCGTAGCAGTTACTCTATTTATAGCTTAACCAGAGTATAAGCTCGGGTCAAGCATGAGTTATGTATTCAAGCTATTTAATTTGCCCTTGAATCACTTGTGCAATTTGATTGGCAACTTTATCCACTTGGTGAGACGCTTCTCCTTCAACCATTACTCGAACTAAAGGTTCTGTGCCAGATAATCTTACCAATACTCTGCCTTTATTTCCCAGCTGACTTTCAGCGTCTTTTATAATGGCTTTAACGTTATCATTGTCTAAGGGATTTTTTTGCCCACTGAACTTTATATTGATAAGTTTTTGAGGAAATTTTTCATAATCGTGACACAAATCAGCTAAAGATTTATCCGTTAAACTTAAAGCTTTTAAAACCTGTAGTGCAGAGATAATGCCATCTCCTGTGGTATTTAAGTCTAAATTAATAATATGCCCTGAGGCTTCACCGCCAAGTTCCCAACTCTGTTTTAATAGCTCGGCTAAAACATATCTATCCCCCACAGCAGTACGGATAAATTTTAATCCCAGTTCTTTAAAGGCGATTTCAAGGCCAAGGTTTGTCATCACAGTACCCACAACCCCTGCGCTTAAATTGTTTCTGGCTAAGCGTTCTTTGGCAATGATGTAAAGAATATCGTCGCCATCAATACACTGACCTTCATTGGTAACCATTAACACTCTGTCACCATCGCCATCAAAGGCAATGCCGATGTCAGCATTTAATTCCAAAACTTTCGCCTGTAACTTTTCAATGTGCATGGAGCCATAACCATCATTGATATTAAAGCCATCGGGGGAAGCGCCTATTACCGTCACCTGCGCGCCCAACTCTGTGAATACGGCTGGAGCAATGTGATAAGTCGCACCATGGGCGCAGTCAATCACGACTTTTAAACCGCTTAAACGAAATTTCGTACCAATGGTACTTTTACAAAATTCGATATATCGTCCTGGCGCATCTTGAATGCGTGTGGCCTTGCCTAAATGTTTTGAGGCTACAGTTTCCATGGATTTAGCAATTTCAGCTTCGATGGCCATTTCTACTTCGTCTGGTAGCTTAAACCCATCTTCGCAAAAAAACTTTATGCCGTTGTCTTCATAGCCGTTATGAGAAGCACTTATCACAATACCTGCCTGCGCTCGTAAAGTTCGAGTTAAATAGGCAATGGCGGGGGTTGGCATGGGGCCTAAAAGTTTAGTATTAGCGCCGGCTGCTGTCAGTCCAGCTTCTAAGGCGGATTCAAACATGTAACCAGACACGCGGGTATCTTTGCCAATTAAAATTTTTGCAGGGCCTTTGTTTGAAAAATATTTTCCCACTGCCCAGCCAAGCTTTAAAACAAATTCCGCATTAATAGGATGAACTCCTACTCGACCTCGAATACCATCGGTTCCAAAAAACTGTTTAATTTCGCTCATTTCGTAATGCCTCCGCTATGATTACGGCTTCAGATGTTAGTTTCACATCATGAGTTCTGATAATATTTGCACCATTATAAACCGCAATGGCTGTGGCAGCGATAGAACCTGCCAGACGATCCTCTGGCGCATTTTGTAAAATATCCCCAATGAATGTTTTCCTGGAAACCCCTATTAACACTGGCAAATCAAAATCTTTGAAGACATTAATGCTGTTTAATAGTTTCAAGTTATCCCGAGTGGATTTTCCAAAGTTTCCAAAACCTATGCCGGGATCTAAAATCAGGCGAGCACGGCGAATGTTAGCAGCTTCCAGTATCTCAATCCGTTGTGCTAAAAAATCTTTGACCTTAGTTGTCACATCAGAATTAAAGTTTTCGCAGTCAATGCCTTCAGGCTTACCTTCGGGATAAGACATGTGCATCAAACACAACATTACGTTCTTATCAGCCACTGCAGCAATCGCCCCTTCGCGCTGAAATGCTCTAACATCATTAATAATACTGACACCCTGCTTAATGGCTTCTATCATAATTTCCGGTTTACTTGTGTCCACGGATACAGGAACATCGAAATTTTGACAAAGTTTGGCTAAAAATGGCATTAACCTGTCTGTTTCTTCCTGCAAACTGACGCAGGGATGCAAACTCGGATTGGTAGGTTCTGCGCCAACATCAATGATATCGACACCATCTGTTATCATTTGTTGAGCGTGTTTTAGAGCTTTATCAATATTTTGAAAACGACCGTTAGTTGAAAAAGAATCAGGTGTCATGTTGATGACACCCATAATTTTAGGGGAGCGAAAATTGAGTGATCTCATCGGCCTGCGCCTCAAAGTCTTTCAGCTACTTTATTGTGAATCGCTGGCAGGATCACCAACCACAGGATCATTACCGGATTTTTTTGCAGGCTTAGAGGCTTTCTCGCCACTATCAGAAGAACCAGAATTTGGCTGTTGGTCATTCCAACCTTTAGGCGGACTGGGTTCGTTACCCGCCATGATTTCTTTAATCTGCCCAGTATCAATAGTTTCGTACTTGATAAGCGCTTTGGCCATGCAATGCAGTTCTTTCATATGGGATTGTAAAATTTCCTTAGCACGCTGATAATTTTTATCAATCACTCGACGCACCTCTTCATCAATTTGCTGAGCAATATGATCTGACACCTCTTTGGATTTTTGCATGGAACGTCCAAGAAACACTTCACCGTCATCTTCCCCATAACTTAAAGGTCCCATTTTGTCCGATAATCCCCATTTAGTAACCATATTGCGAGCAATTTCTGTAGCCCGTTCAATGTCGTTGGAAGCACCGGTGGTCACATGCTCATAACCAAAGATAATTTCTTCTGCCAGGCGACCGCCATACAAAGATGAAAGCTGGCTTTCTAATCGTTGCCTTGAATGACTGTATCGGTCTTCCTCAGGTAAAAACATCGTCACCCCTAAGGCACGACCGCGAGGAATGATGGTAACTTTATAAACTGGATCATGATCAGGCACGGTTAAACCCACAATGGCGTGACCGGCTTCGTGATAAGCTGTGAGCTTTTTCTCATCTTCTTTCATCACCATTGAACGGCGCTCTGCTCCCATCATGATTTTATCTTTGGCTTTTTCCAGCTCCTGCATACCGATAAGTTTTTTATCTTCACGAGCTGCAAATAATGCGGCTTCATTCACCAGATTTTCTAAATCAGCCCCTGAAAATCCTGGCGTACCTCTGGCAATCATCACAGGATTTACATCGGAATCCAGGGGTACTTTTTTCATATGAACTTTTAAGATGTGTTCACGACCTTTAATATCAGGTAATGGCACAACCACTTGTCTGTCAAAACGTCCTGGACGTAACAATGCTGGATCCAGTACGTCAGGACGGTTAGTGGCAGCCACTACAATCACGCCTTCTTTACCTTCGAAACCATCCATTTCAACCAGCAATTGGTTCAAGGTTTGTTCTCTTTCATCATGACCACCACCAAGGCCAGCACCACGGTGGCGACCCACGGCATCAATTTCATCGATGAAAATAATACAGGGCGCCTGTTTTTTAGCCTGTTCAAACATATCGCGAACCCGTGAAGCCCCTACCCCCACAAACATTTCTACAAAATCAGAACCTGAAATTGTGAAAAAAGGCACTTTTGCTTCACCAGCTACCGCTTTAGCCAACAAGGTCTTACCAGTACCCGGTGGGCCTACCAGCAAAACCCCTCTCGGAATTTTACCGCCCACCTTTTGAAACTTACCGGGATCTCTTAAAAAATCTACCAATTCTTTGACTTCATCTTTAGCTTCATCCACACCGGCCACATCGGCAAAGGTAATTTTAACCTGATCTTCACCCAGTAATTTGGCTTTACTGCGCCCAAAGGACATGGCGCCGCCACGGCCTCCCATACCGCCTTGCATCTGACGCATGAGGAAAATCCACACACCGATTAATAAAAGCATCGGGAACCAATTTATGAAAATATGCATTAACAGGCTAGGTTTAGCCGGTGGTTTTCCTGTGATACTGACATTGTTTTTTAACAGATCGGGCAGTAAATATTGATCTGTCATAGGCATATAAGTTTTAAAATTCTGCTCATTTTGAGTCTTACCATAAATATCTTGATTTTCAATGGTGACACTGCTGATATTACCAGATTGAACATCTTTTAGAAATTGAGAATAACTAATGGTTTGGGTTGCAGGCTTTTGAGGTGCAAAGTTACTGAGAACTGAGATGAGTACCACCGCAATTACAAGCCATAACAACAAATTTTTCATCATATCGTTCAATTTATTTGCCTCTTACTTCTTAAAGTATAGTCTGGTCTAATGAAAAACAGGCATACCAGACTTTGACATTGGCAAAGTCAGATATAACGCCTCTTTTAAAATAGACTATTTTACAGCAAATGAGAGAAATTTCAGCTATTTTCTGAAAGAATGCTATCACACAGAGGAGAATATTTGCTTTAGGCCATCCTAACTAACCATAACTACTGCAGAATTTAAATTGCTAGAGCCTGTTGGTCTCAATGCTTCAACCTAACATGATAATTTAACCCATTTCTCATGCACAAAGAACACAGTTAAATGTAGGTTGGGCTGACGAAGGAAGCCCAACAAGCCGTGGCAACTCAAACTCAATATGGCCGTAATATTAAATGAATACCCTGTTGGGCTTCCTTCGTCAGCCCAACCTACATTGAGTAATTTTGATTTTAATGCGAAGTTTATCGTAAGTCCTATAAATAATATTCTGTTAAGTCGCCTGCTCCTATCCTTGAGCTGCATAAATTCTTATTTTGACTACAGCGTTTGTGTTTCTTCTTTTATGTTTTTATCATAGGCATACAAATCAGCAAGTGATTTTGTAGTTAAAAAGCCGGATAATTTTTCCTTATCTCTAAGGTCGCAAATTGCCTCATAACATTTATTTACGATTGTGTTTTGCACACTAGAATCATTATAAGGCAAAGGCATAAAAGTGCCAGGTTGATAAAAAGTTTCATGTTGAGCAATTTCATCAATCTCTGTCTGTTGAAATCCAACGGCAAATATAACCATTTTTTTCAAAGACTTAGCTACTTGAGGATGTTCCAAGTGTTTTTGTGTGCTTTTAATAAATGCCTCGACATTGTCAGGTTCTCCCAAATCTTGTTCAAATTTTCCAAAAGCGGCTTCCTTAGTTAACTTAAAAGTTTGTTTAAATTTCTCAAAATTATCTGCCCCAAATATTTTCGAACCAAAGAAAGTAATTGGGCCATTACTTTGTTTACATTTACTTTTATGATCTTGATAAATTTTTTTTACTCTATCCAGTGGTAACATACTAATACCTCTTAATACTACTACTTATGAAAAGATTATAAGTCATTGTCATTTATCAAAAAAATTTAAAGATCCTATATCTCATATCAAAAAATTTAATATAAGTATTTCATTCTCATATGACTTTTTGATGGTCAATATTAGTTTTTTAAATTCAGTGCCACAAGATACACTTCTGTAGAACGGGAACGGGAAGCTTCGGGTTTGCGGATTTTAATAATTTTGAAATAGGTTTTAACAGTTTGGATAAATTCATCAAAACCTGCCCCCTGAAAAACTTTTGCTACAAATCCACCTGAGGGTTTTAAGCTTTGAAGCGCTAAATCGAGGGCTAATTCGGCCAGGTATATGCTTTTGGCTTGATCGGAAGTTTTTATACCACTCATGTTGGGCGCCATATCTGAAAATACAAAATCAGCTTTTTCTTCTCCCAAAGCTTCCAGCAAAGTATTTAAAACCTCAGTTTGGGTAAAATCACCTTGAATAAATGTCACCTGTGGCACAGCATCCATGGGCAAAATATCTAAAGCAAACACTTGCCCTTTATCACCCACCCACTCCACCAGCAGTTGACTCCAGCCACCGGGTGCAGCACCAAGATCCACAACTTTCATGCCTGGTTTAATAAGTTTATCTTTTTTTTGTAATTCAATTAATTTGTAAGATGCCCGGGAACGATACCCTTGCTGTTTAGAGCGCTGGACAAATTCATCTTTAAAATGTTCATCCAGCCAATTTCTGGAACTTTTTGAGCGAGCCATTACTTACCATTAATATGAAAAAAATATCTTATTAAGTTTTACAAAGTACTTCGAGTGTCAAACAAAATCAATGTAGGTTGGGCTGACGAAAAAAGCCCAACAGGGTATTCATTTTATTACGGCCTTATTTAATTGCCACAGCCTGTTGGGCTTTTTTCGTCAGCCCAACCTACATTTAGTAATTTCGATTTTAGTATGAAGTTTATCATTTTTAAGACTTACGCAAAACGTCAAAGTTTAATTAATATGAACTTGCAAAAACAAAGTTTTGCCCAAGTGCTAATTTTGCTATAATGCGTACAATTTTATTATTTGGACAATCACATGAGCCTCACCCCCAAACAGCAACAGGCTTTAAAAGCAAAAGCCCATCATTTGAATCCAGTGGTGATTATTGGTGATAAAGGGTTAACTGAAAATGTATTCGCTGAAATTGACATAGCGCTTAGTCATCATGAATTGATGAAAGTCAAAATTAATGGTGCGGATAAAACACAACGCACTGTGATAGCAGATGAAATTGTTGATAAATTAGAGTGCGAATTGGTACAACATATTGGCCGTGTTTTGATTCTGTTTCGGGAAAAACCTGCGGATTAAACACTCACATCAGTAACACAAAACTGATTCAACAAATGACTAAACCTGTTAGTCTATAAATAAATCTAACAGGTTTTTTGCTGAATTTGTTATCTTCTATCGCCCATTAATCTTAATAAACTTAAGAATAAATTAATAAAATCCAAATAAAGGGTTAAAGCACCGAAAACCGCCTGCTTATTGGCTTCTACACCTTGATTTTGCAAATAAATAGCTTTGATTTTTTGCGTATCGTAAGCAGTTAAGCCAGAAAAAATAATCACACCAATAGCGCCCATGAATAACTGCATAGTGTCTGATCGTAAGCTGGGAATAAACATCGCTGCCAGCATCAGAATTAAAAATCCCCATAACCCCATTGTACAAAAGGTACCAATGGGACCCAGATCTTTTTTAGTGACATAACCAAAAAAGCTTAAGCCGGCAAAACTGGCAGCAGTAACCACAAAAGTGTTAACTACGCTTTGCGCGGTAAAAGCGATTAAAATTACACTAAAAGTGATGCCGGTAAGTAAGGTGTAAAATAAAAATAACCCACGGGTTGCAGTGACTGATAAAGATTGAGCTTTAAAGCTTAACCACAACACAATTCCTACCTGAGCAAATAGCAGGCCATAAAAGACAAATTTATGCTCCAATAAACCCATCATCAGGCTCTGATTTGACACCATGTAATAGGCACTGAGTGCGGACAAGACTAAGCCCATTGCCATCCAGGTATACACTTTATTCATAAAAGCGGAGACATTGGTTCTGGTTTGGGTGGAACTGCGAGTAATGGTTTCCATGGTTAACTCCTTAAAGTTAAATATATTCTACTTCTAAAATTTCATATTCAATATCACCGGAAGGTGCTCGAACCGTTACGGTGTCGCCTTCAACTTTCCCGATCAAAGCCCGGGCAATAGGCGATTTATAGGATATTTTGTGATTTTTTAAATCGGCTTCATCCATGCCTACAATGGTATAGGTAATTTCATCATCGTTATTCACGTTGACAAGTTTAACAGTAGCCCCAAAAATCACTTTACCAGTGTTTTCCATTTTAGCCACATCAATGATGTTGGCGTGAGACAACTTGGACTCGATGTCGCGAATTCTGGCTTCTAAAAAGCCCTGTTGTTCTTTAGCAGCATGATATTCGGCGTTCTCTTTTAAATCCCCATGGGCTCTGGCCTCAGCAATTGACTGAGTAATACGCCTTCTGTCTTCGGTTTTCAGTTTTTGGACCTCATGTCTGAGCGCTTCGGCGCCTGCAACGGTCATCGGTTCTTTATCCATAATGTTTCCAAATGCGAAATTATCCAATTATACCGAGTTTGGTCATGCAAAAAAAGACATACCTAAAATAGTTAAACTTGCATAGATTACTGATTACAGTTCTTGTAGTTTTACCACATTCATTTGATTACCGTTTTTCAAAGCAAGACTTACAGCTTTTGCGCCTGCTAGTGTGGTAGTATAACTGACTTTATGCAATAGAGCGTTTCGTCGCAAAGATGAACTGTCTTTGACGGACTTTTTACCTTTGGAAGTATTGACGATAAAGTCAATTTCATCATTCTTGACCATATCTAAAATATGCGGTCGCCCTTCAATCACTTTATTGACTCGCTTGCATTCAATGCCTGCGGCTTTTAATACTTCTGCCGTACCACCCGTGGCCAGCAATTCAAAGCCAAGAGCCTTAAAGCTTTGGGCTATTTCTGCAACTTTTGGTTTATCCATATCATGCACACTGATGAAGGCTTTACCTTTGGATTTTATCTCAACACCGATACCTAACTGACCTTTGGCAAAGGCTTCTCCAAAACGCCGAGCAATGCCCATGACTTCACCTGTGGATTTCATTTCTGGTCCTAAAATGGTATCCACCCCAGGAAATTTATTGAAAGGAAACACCACCTGTTTAATCGCATAAAAGTCCGGTTTGGGCATTTGGGACAATCCCTGATCTTTAAGGGTGATGCCTACCATACATTTTGCAGCAATCTTCGCAAGGGGCAAACCTGTGGCTTTGGAAATAAAGGGAATAGTTCTGGAGGCTCTGGGGTTCACTTCCAATACAAAAATTTCATCGCCTTTCACTGCAAACTGGGCATTGACAAGACCAACGACTTTCAAAGCCTTTGCCATTTTTGTCATTTCATCCACTAACTGAGCCTGTACTACACTGCTTAAGCTGTAAGGCGGTAAAACACAGGCAGAATCACCGGAATGTACACCCGCCTGCTCAATGTGTTCCATGATACCGCCAATTAGCACATCTTCACCATCACATACGGCGTCCACGTCCACTTCAATGGCATCTTCTAAAAAGCTATCTAAAAGCACTGGCGCTTCATTGGAAACTTGAACCGCTTCTTTCATGTATCGCTTTAATTCTTTAGTGTTATAAACCACTTCCATAGCTCTTCCTCCCAATACATAGGATGGGCGAACTACTAAGGGATAACCGATAGTTTCGGCAGCTTTTATTGCCTGTTCTTCGCTGCGCGCGGTGGCATTGTCCGGTTGCTGAATATTTAAGCTTCGCAATAATTTTTGAAATCGCTCCCTGTCTTCTGCTGCATCGATAGCATCTTGTGAAGTACCGATAATAGGCACCCCTGCTTTTTCTAAGGCACTGGCGAGTTTCAAGGGCGTTTGTCCGCCATATTGTACAATCACGCCATCAGGTTTTTCCAAACGCACCACTTCTAATACATCCTCTAAAGTCAGTGATTCAAAATACAAGCGATTAGCCGTGTCATAATCTGTTGAAACGGTTTCAGGATTACAGTTCACCATGATGGTTTCAAATTCCAGTGCTTTTAGCGCCAGCACCGCATGAACACAACAATAATCAAATTCAATCCCCTGACCAATACGGTTTGGCCCTCCGCCTAAGATCATGATTTTTTTTCTGGCGCTGGGGTTAGATTCACAATATTGACCATAGGTGGAGTAAAGGTACGCGGTACTGACTGCAAACTCTGCCGCACAAGTATCGATGCGTTTGTAGACTGGGAAAATTTCCAATTGCTCTCGTAATTCATGCACTTTGTGTTCAGACACTTTAAGCAAATGAGCAATGCGTTTGTCAGAAAATCCCTTACGCTTCAGCTTAAATAATTTATCTTTTGCTAAATCACTTAGGCTCAGTGATTTAAGTTCATTTTCCAGTTGCACCAATTCTTCAATTTGCACTAAAAACCACGGATCAATTTTAGAAACCCGTTGCACAGTGGCAATATCCATACCCTGTCGAAAAGCATCAGCAATATACCAGAGTCTCTCGGGTCCTGGAGTATGCAATTCTCCATGAAGGTAGTTGATGGTTTCATGGGTGACATAATTAATCTTTTCATCTAAACCGCAAACACCGGTTTCTAATCCGCGAATGGCTTTTTGTAAGGATTCCTGAAAGGTTCGGCCAATGGCCATCACTTCTCCCACAGATTTCATTTGGGTGGTTAATCTCGCTTCTGTTTGGGGAAATTTTTCAAAACTGAATCGGGGGATTTTAGTAACGACGTAATCAATAGTGGGTTCAAAGGACGCAGGCACTGCGCCATCAGTAATTTCGTTTTTTAATTCATCCAGGGTATAACCAAGCGCAAGTTTTGCGGCCACCTTGGCAATGGGAAAACCCGTAGCTTTAGAGGCAAGCGCAGAAGATCGGGAAACTCGGGGATTCATTTCAATTACTACAATGCGGCCATCTTCAGGATTAATGCCAAACTGAACATTAGAACCGCCGGTCTCAACACCAATTTCCCGCAACACGGCAAGCGCCGCATTTCTTAATTGTTGATACTCTTTATCAGTTAAGGTTTGCGCTGGCGCAACAGTGATGGAATCTCCGGTGTGGACGCCCATTGGGTCAAGATTTTCGATAGAACACACGATGATGCAGTTGTCGTTTTTATCGCGGATAACCTCCAGCTCAAACTCTTTCCAACCTAGTACTGATTCATCAATCAATAGCTCGCAGGTAGGAGATAGTTGTAAACCTCTTTCACAAATTTCAATAAATTCTTCTTTGTTATAGGCAATTCCACCTCCGCTGCCCCCCATGGTAAAAGAAGGACGGATAATGGTGGGAAATCCCAGTGATTTTTGTGCCTCCAGTGCTTCTGCCATATTTTTAGCAATGGCTGAACGAGGCATATCGAGGCCAATTTTCTCCATGGCCTGTCGAAACAAATCTCTATCTTCTGCTTTATCGATGGCAGATTTACTGGCGCCGATTAATTCAACCCCGTGTTTTTCCAGTACACCATGTTTTACCAAATCCAAAGCACAGTTTAAAGCGGTTTGTCCGCCCATGGTAGGTAACAATGCATCTGGCTTTTCCCGTTCAATAATTTTTTCGACCACTTGCCAGGTAATCGGCTCAACATAAGTTGCATCTGCCATTTCCGGATCAGTCATGATAGTGGCTGGATTGGAGTTCACCAGGATGATTTCGCATCCTTCTTCTTTTAAAGCTTTACAGGCCTGTACACCGGAATAATCGAACTCACAGGCCTGGCCGATAACGATGGGGCCTGCACCTAAAAGCAGTACACGGTTGATATCTGGACGTTTTGGCATAACTGTCTCAACTGAATTTATGAATGAATCGGGAAAATAAACCTTGAATATCGTGGGGTCCCGGGCTAGCTTCAGGGTGTCCCTGAAATCCAAAAGCCGGTTTACTGATATGTTCTATACCTTGCAAAGTACCATCAAACAATGAGCGATGGGTGATGCGTAAGGTTTCTGGCAATGTCTGCTCCTCTACACAAAAACCATGATTTTGTGAAGTGATATAAACTTTTTTATCCGCCATAGATTGCACGGGATGATTGGCACCATGGTGGCCGAATTTCATTTTCTGGGTTTTTGCGCCTGCAGCCAATGCAAGCAATTGAAAGCCAAGGCAAATACCAAACAAAGGCACATCCTGTTCCAATAAGGCTTTAATATTACCAATAGCATAGTCACAGGCAGCAGGATCTCCGGGACCATTCGATAAAAACACCCCATCTGGTTTTAAGTCCAGTACCTCTTTATAATCGGTATGCGCAGGCACCACGGTTAAGCGACAACCTTCATTTACCAGTAATCGCAAAATATTTTGTTTAACCCCAAAGTCATATACCACCACATGGTATTTTAATTCAGGGATTTTTGCCTGTGGGTAATTAACGGGTTCCTGCCATTCATAAGATGCTTCGATGGACACCGCTTTGGCTAAATCACAGTTTTGCAGCCCTTTGAATTCGCGTGCGAGCTTTATAGCCTGTGTTGTGTTTATATCATTTCCTGCCATGATGCAGGCACCTTGTGCGCCATTTTCTCTTAGTATATGGGTTAAGGCGCGAGTATCTACGCCTTCTATAGCAACGATATTATTGTCGACAAAAAATTCAGATAAGCTTTGCTCACTGCGCCAGTTACTGGTCACAGGCGACAGTTCGTTGATAACCACTCCAGCGGAAAAAATTTGTCGGGCTTCCATATCCATAACATTCGTGCCAACATTGCCAATGTGTGGGTAAGTAAAGGTGATGATTTGACTGGCGTAGGAAGGATCAGAAATAATTTCCTGATAACCTGTCATTGAAGTATTAAAAATAATTTCGCCAACTGTGTTACCACATACTCCGACGCTCCTACCCTCAAAAACTGTGCCCTCTGCTAATGCTAACAGGGCTGGTACGGATGCTGACAAAACTCGCTCTCCAAACTTCAGGTAAACGCTCGCATGGTAGCCTTTTATGTTTTAAATTGCAATAGCGACTGAAATTGATTTCGGTAACAGTACAATAAAATAATCGCAGGCATGGCAATGATGAAGCTATAAAAATAAAGTTCCGCCCAACCATGTTGCATTACTATCAAAGCCCCTAGTGGGCCTGCTATCAATCTGCCAGCCATTGCCAGTGCAGATAATAAGGCGAACTGCATCGCGGTATAACGATGATTGCAAAGACTCATTAAAAAAGCCACAAAAGCTGCAGCTTCCATTCCAGCAAATAAATTCTCTAAACTGATGGTTGTCACAAGCAAAATTAAATTTTTACCCTGTAATGCCATAACAAGGTATCCCAAACATCCCAAAGCCTGCAAAGTCCCAAAAAGCAGTAATGCCGAGGTAATACGCATGCGTATCAACGCAATACCGCCCATGAAAATACCTATGAGCAGCGCAAAAAAACCAATACCCTTATTGATGCTGCCCACCGTAACCAGACTAAAACCAAGATCTCTTAATAAAAAAGTTGGGGTCATGGCCAAAATAAATTCATAAGACAGTTTATACAAAACGATGAACAGTAGAATTAATAGTCCACGCTGACGGAAGATTAACTCTTTTAAAGGTTCAAAGGTTGCTTTTGATAGAGACTCTGGCGGAGTTGATTGATAAGTGGGCGCAGGTGAGAACCACGTGGTCACAATACCAACGAACATGAGCATCCCCATCACAAGATAAGTCACCTGCCAGTTTGTTTTGCCTGCCAAAATCAGGGCAAGTCCACCAGACACCAGCATAGCAACGCGATAGCCAGTGACTGCATAAGCAGATCCCATACCCCGTTCTTCCGGCTTTAAAAGATCGGTGCGATAAGCGTCGATATTAATGTCCTGTGAAGCAGATAAAAATGCTACCCATAAAGCCATCCCACCTAAAGCAACAGGATGCAGCTTCGGATTTACCAAAGCCATAGCGCAAATGGATAAAAGCAGTAATATCTGCGTAATGAGCATCCACCCCCGTCTTCTACCTAAAAAAGCAATTTCATATCTGTCCATTATCGGTGCCCACAAAAATTTGTAGACGTAAGGTTGTCCCACAAAACCTAAAAATCCAATGGTTAAAATCTTCACGCCCGCAGTGGTATACCATGCCTGTAGGGTGGAGGTGACTAATGCCAAAGGCAACCCAGAAGAAAAACCAAGTAAGAGTACAAAAAAAAGACGGGTATTGAAGAAAGCGTGAGAAAAATACTTAGAGATGTTCATGAAAAATCAGATAGCACCTCACTTTTTTAAAAGTGAGGTGCAAAAAAATCAACGTTTATGATTTGCCTTTTATGGAAATTAATTCAATTTTGAATTTAAGCGTCTTGTTAGGACCAATCACAGGCCCCATACCCTGCTCACCATAAGCCAACTTCGCAGGCACGTAAACTTCCCAGGTAGAACCCGTAGGCATGTGGGTTAATGCTTCCTGCCAGCCTTTAATTACTTGATTTAAAGAAAAGGTTGTAGGTTTGCCTCGTTGATAAGAGCTATCGAATACTTTGCCATTCAAAAACTGTCCAGAATAATTCACAGTAACTGTATCATTTAGAGTAGGTTTTGGGCCTGTGCCTTTTACTAAGACTTTATATTGCAAGCCATCTTTTAGCGTTTTAACCCCTGGTTTTTGGGCATTTTCCTGCAGGAATTTTTGCCCTTCCTGTAGGTTTTTCTTAGAAACAGCTTTCATTTGGTTTTCTTGCTTTGCTATCATGGTTTTTTGAAAAGCAGCAATGGTAGCCTGACGTTGTGCCTTGCTTAAAGACGCTTCACGCCCCTGCAAGCCGTCTTGCAAACCTTTAGTAAGCATTTGTGTATTCACAGAAACATTTTGTTTTTTGAAGTTCTGACCCATCTCATACCCAATGGTATAACTGAGTTTTTGCGTATTATTCATTGCATCAGCTGCTGAAGCCTGTTGAGCCAATAAACCTGCGCTTACCATAACCGTTACGGCTAAGATTTTTTTAGACACGATAATCCCCTCGTTTCTTGATTAATTAGTGGATAGGACTTAAGCAAAACTTCAAATCAAAAAGCACCCAATATAGGTTGGGCTGACGTAAGGAAGCCCAACAAATATGCATTTAATTAAAGCTTAATCTACTTGCCACGGCTGTTGGGCTTCCTTACGTCAGCCCAACCTACATTAGATTTGTTTTAAACTTGGGTTTTGCTTAAGTCCTATCAGTGTATTCTGCCAAGTTTACGCCTGAAATTCCAGAGTTTATACTTAAAATTATTATGTTTATTTTAAAGTTTTAGGTAAACTAAACAATAAAGCAGTATTTCTTGCGAGGTTCATAATGAGTATCAGTTTATTTGAATTGTTTTCCATTGGCATTGGCCCATCCAGTTCACACACCGTAGGTCCCATGCGCGCTGGGAAAGCCTTTGTCCAATTGCTGCAAACGGAAAATTTATTTGAGCAGGTAAATCGTGTGCGTACTGATGTCTATGGTTCGCTGGCTCTAACCGGTAAAGGCCATGGCACTGATCGCGCGATTTTAAATGGTTTATCGGGTCATGAGCCAGAGTACATTGATCCCGATAAAGTGATACCGCTGATGCAAAAAATTCTCAACGATAAAAAAATTAATCTAAATGGGCAAAAGTGGATTGATTTTATTCCTGAAGAAGATTTGCTGCTGCACCAAAAAGAATTACTGCCCTGTCATACGAACGGGATAAAATTCAGTGCGGTGGATAAGCAAAACAAATTATTACGAGAAGAAATTTATTATTCCGTTGGTGGTGGATTTATTGTTACGCAAGCAAATTATGGTATTGAAACCCTGTCTCAGGAAGTTCCTTATCCTTTTACTTCTGCAAGGATTTTAATGGATATGTGCGCGCAACATGAATTAACCATCGCTGAACTGATGTTGGCCAATGAAACGGTCTGGCGTGATGAAGCAACCGTTAAAAAAGATATTTTGCAGATTGCTATGATCATGGATGAATGTATTCAGGCAGGTATGCACAATAAAGGCATTTTGCCCGGTGGATTAAATGTTAAAAGACGCGCGCCTGAATTATATGAAAAACTATTAAAAACCGGCAAACCAGAGCCGGGACAACATGCGGATATTATGAACTGGCTGAATGTTTACGCCATGGCAGTCAACGAAGAAAATGCCGCTGGCGGTCGAGTGGTTACTGCCCCCACCAATGGTGCAGCAGGTATTATCCCTGCTGTATTGCAATATTATAAACACTTTGTGGAAGGCGCGAATGAAGCAGGCATTATCCGATTTTTATTAACCGCAGGGGCCATTGCCGTTTTATATAAACAAAACGCTTCAATTTCAGGCGCAGAAGTTGGTTGTCAGGGGGAAGTGGGTACTGCGTCCTCCATGGCAGCCGGTGCATTGGCTGCGGTTTTAGGTGGCACTGTATCCCAAGTGGAAAATGCCGCTGAGATTGCTATGGAACATCATTTGGGCATGACTTGTGATCCTGTGGAAGGACTTGTGCAAATTCCCTGTATTGAGCGTAATGCCATGGGCGCTTTGAAAGCCGTGAATGCAGCAAGACTTGCCTTGCTTGGAGATGGCGAGCATAAAGTGAGTCTAGATAAAGTCATTAAAACCATGTTTGAAACAGGTCGGGATATGATGACGATTTACAAAGAAACATCTCAAGGTGGTTTGGCGGTGAATGTGCCAGAGTGTTAAGGTCTGTTTAGAGATTAACAAACCTCAAGGATAAATCAATTGCCTTAATATCTTTGGTAATTTTGCCTACAGAAATGAAATCTACACCCGTTTCCGCAATGGCCGCAATGGTGGTTTCATTGACGTTACCGGAAGCTTCCAGTTCTGCTTTTCCCTTGTTGAGATTTACGGCTTTTTGCATCTTATCAAGGGAAAAATTATCCAGCATGATTCTTGGCACATCGCAGTTTAATGCTTCTTGCAAGCCTTCTAAATTTTCAACTTCCACTTCTAACAGCAGCTGCTTTGCAAAACTTCTGGCTTGTTTTACTGCTTCAGTGATAGAGCCTGCTGCTTGTATGTGGTTTTCTTTAATTAAAAAAGCATCATAAAGTCCCATACGATGATTCACCCCACCCCCACAAATCACTGCATATTTTTGTGCCTGGCGTAATCCTGGCAGAGTTTTTCGAGTATCTAAGAGTCTGGCTTTAGTATGGGCAATTTTTTTAACCAATTGAGCTGTTGTAGTTGCAGTACCCGATAAAGTTTGTAAAAAATTTAAAGCGGTTCTTTCAGCGGTTAAGATACTGCGAGCAGAACCTTCAATCGTGCAAAGCATTTCGTTTACGTCAACACAGGTTTTATCCTCAAAATACCAGTGAATTTTTACCCTTGCATCAATTTGCCGAAAAACTTCCACGAAATACTCGGTACCACATAAAACCATCGGCTCACGGGTGAGCAAATTGGCTTGGGCTTTTGTATCGGATGCAATTAAATTAGCGGTAACATCCCCTGAACCAATATCTTCTTTTAAAGCCAGTTGAATAATTGGCTCAATGCTTACCATCTTGTAACCCTTTTCGTCTATTTTTTAAAATTTTTCGCCAAAACGTCAAACCCGGTCCCGAGAGGGCATATAAACCAAATACGCTGAAGAGCATAATGGGTGAATCTAAAGAAATACCGATAAAAATCAGCACAACGATGAACAGGCTAATGAACGAAGTTTTATTTTTGAAGTCAATTTCTTTAAAGCTTTTAAAAAGTATATTACTGATCATTAACAGAGCAAGGCATAAGGTTATCAAAGCCACGACAATGGTCAGACTAAAATTAAGACTGGCATTGTCATTTAAACACCACAACATAGAAGCTATCACCGCTGCGGCAGCTGGAGAAGGTAATCCAATGAAAAATTTCTTATCTGCCTGCTCTGATTGAATATTGAATCGAGCTAATCTCAAAGCGGTACAGGCAGCAAATAAAAAGGCAATAAGCCAGCCGACTTTGCCTAAATCTTTTAGAGCCCAACTGTAAACCACTAAAGCTGGCGCTAAACCAAAAGAAACCATATCCGCTAAGCTATCATATTGAACACCAAAGTCTGTACTGGCGTGCATGAGTCTTGCCACACGGCCATCCAGCGCATCTGCCAGCATGGCAATAAACATGGCAACGGCTGCCGTGTCAAAATGCCCTTTCATGGCAGACACGATGGCGTAAAACCCAGCAAACAAGCCGGCAGTGGTTAAAAGATTCGGTAGTAAGTAAATACCTCTTTTTTTTACAATCTCTTTGGTATCGTCAACCATGTAACCCTTTTAGATGTGCTAAACTATCAAACTTAAGGGAATTATAACGAAATCCACTTATCATTGATAGAAAATGAGAGTATAATCAAGCACCTTTTTAAGAGTTTTGTAGTTTATGAGCGATTCAAAAGATAAGAAAATCATCATTGAAGGCGTTACCGATACTGGGGAGACCTTTCGTCCCAGCAATTGGGCTGAGCGCATGAGTGGTTCCTTATCAACCTTCAAAAACCGTCGAATTGTTTATTCTCCTATGCTGCAGCCAGTTTATAAAGACGGCTATAACTGTGTTGCTTTGAATACCCGATTTAAAAGACAGTAATCCTGAGTTATATCAGTCTATTTTAGATTTCGCCCAAAAAAATCATCTTCGCATTTGTGGTGAAGATAATCCTGAAGATGACAAAAAATAAGTCAGTTTCTCTTTGACCTTCTAAATGAATCCGGCAAAATATTATGGTAAGTTCGATTGGATAAATCGGCAAATTTACGCTATCCTCGTATAACCTAATATTAACAAAAACAATGGATTTTACGGAGATACTTCATGACCTCTAAGTTAACCAAATTAGCAACCGCAGTATCCTTCACAGCAGTGTTATCGATTGCTTCAGCTTTTGCTGCTGATGCCACGGCACCCACAACAACTGATAATGCAACCACGACGGCTACAACACCAGCGCCTGCTGGAAATAATAGTGCAACTGCTCAGCAGCCTGCCAATAACACAGCAGCCCCTGCTGATGCCAGTAAAACCGAGGCTCAGCCTGCACCGGCAGCTTCTACAGGTACGCAATCTGATGCAAGTACTACACCAGCTACTGACAATACCGATGCCAAGGCTCAAAACGCTCAAGCCAGCAACGCTGTTATTACACCTGAAAAATTAAAAGAATTTTCTAAAAATGCGGCTTTAGCCAGTTTCACTTATAATTATCAAAATTATCAAAGTGACATGGATGCCATGAAAAAATATTTCTCTAAAGAAGGTTGGGATTCTTTCAGCAAAGCTTTAAAAGCCTCTAATAACTTAAATGTTGTGCAAAAAGAAAAGCTCACCGTCAGTGCTAAAGTTAATGGTGATGCCAAAGTCACTCAAAACCAACAAACCGCCACCGGACAACAATGGCAAGTAGAAGTACCTTTGGTCGTCACTTATCAAAATGATAAAAAACAAAAAATCACTCAAGACTTAGTGGTTAAAATGATCATTGGCACAGTCAGTACAAATGAAAACCCTGCCGGCATTGGTATCAACCAGTTTATTGCCATGCCCGATCAGAAAGTTACCGAAGGTGACAAAAAATCTTAATGAGAAAAGTAGACTTTTTGGTCATACAATTCTATTTTAAATTTTATCTAATGTAGGTTGGGCTGACGTAGGAAGCCCAACACCCGTGGCAACTAAATAAGGCCGTAATTAAATGAATACTCTGTTGGGCTTCCTACGTCAGCCCAACCTACATTGATACATTTCGATTGTAATACAAAATTTTTCCTAAGTTCTATTTTCAAAAATAAAGTCCTCACAAATTTTCTAGATTAAAACAGCTATAGAAAACACTATTTCGCAAAAGCATTATTGCTTGAATATCCCTATTCTGAATATTTCAAGTAGGCTGCACTCATACCTATGAATAAAATTCTGTGATATAAATCTATTCATATCCCCTTCCTTTTTTATGTTAATTTTGGAGTAGTAATGTTTAACATTCAGGAAATATTCAATAGTGCTTACAAGTATATTGAGAATAGCTATACAACTTATCAAAGTGTTGCAAAACCAACAGCACAAGAAATTAAACTTATTAATGGCATTAAAGATGCGGTTCTACGTTCAAAAAATGTAACTAACCCTAACTTGAATGACTTTGACACTCTGGTTAATTCTATTAGATTGGTTAGCAATTCTGTAGAAGAGCCATCTGGGTTCCTATATATGTCAAAATCGCCTACCAACCTTTCTCTAAAATCTATTAGTTGTAGAGACGGTCTATTAGATTCTTTGAAAAAGCTAAAGGAAAGTTATATTGAAAAAGAACGAGAAGAGAAAAAACGAGAAGATGAAAAGCATAATGAACAAATTAACAAAGAACAAATGGCTAATAGTCAAAAACAAAATGATCAGTTTAGTGAGTTGGCCAGTGAGTTAAAAAGAGTACGCGTTTCTCAAGAACGAACGGAACAAGAAGTAAAAAGGATTAGCGAAGACAACCGAAAAATCAGGGATGCTGGCGCAAGTTTAATACAGATTCTAGAAAAATTACATTTGCATTATCTTCCAGAGCCAGATCAGAAAATGTTATCACAAGGTGCGACGCAGTATTGCAGTCAAACAGGATTACACGCACCTAAGTTATTAACTGCTTCTGAAAAGCAAAATGGTATTTCACCAGAAATCTATCAAAATTTTAAAAATATTCCTGCCGATGATGAAAAAAAGAAGAAGTGGTTACAAGACTCACCTATTAATAGGCGTATTTATGATCAAAGTAAAACTCACTACGTCATAAGTCCCGCTATTTTTATGTTGCTCAATCAACTTGCAGAGAAATATGACAAACTCAAGCTTAATCAGAATAATAATAATTCATCTAGTTTTTTTGTAGACAGTCAATCATCAGAAATATGTAAAGTGCTTAATAATGCAATCAGCCAATTAATTCTGAAAAGTATCAATGAAAACAACTTACCTACCTCATCTACGAGTTGGAATGAAATGATTGATTCCTTTAATTTGAATCAAGGTTCTGTCTTCAGTGATAGCGAATACAAAGAATTAAAAGCCATTGGTTCAAAATTTGGTTTGGAACAACCTGAATTTATTTCAACAAATTTCGATAACTCACAAAGAACTATTTCAATTTCTAAAATAGATCGCTGTGCCTTGTTTATGAAAATTATAGGTGAAGGTAACTGGTTGCCAAAAAATTTAGACTTTAATTCTGAGTTAAGTAAGATCTACATAAAATTTCAACAAGAACAACAAAACCTAACAACTGGAGTTGATAATGCCCCCGTCTTTCAAAAATAATAATAGAAGTAAAACTGGCAACATAATTTCAACATTATTTGAAAACATAAAAAACCTTGATCCTAAAACTAATGATAAATTATCCGAAGAATTGGAAAAGTTTAATAAAGATGATTTAAAAATAGATATTTCTCGTTCTGCAATTAACTATTACTATTCTAAAAAATTACAAGCGCTATATGAGACGATTTGCGAATCATTTGATGAAGAAACAAGCAAATCTTTTTTGGAAAATTATCTACCAAGTAACCCAATAGGGTATAAACTACTTGTGCAGAACAATCTTAAAGATATAAATAACTATCTTCAAGGTAATATGCCCGAAAACAAAACTGGAAAATATAAATTCATCGTTTATGCTTTAGCAAATAGCCCTGAAATGGTTGCTCAAAGTCTTCAAGCGGTTTCTGAGAAAAATCTTCACAAAGAAAATGCAAAGCATAAGGACTCAACTAAGGCAAAAAAACCAGATTTTTACTTACCGGATGGATTAAACTCAGAAGGTCTTAAACTTTTTAGAAATAAAGTCCAAGTTCAACGTGAAGCAATCCAGTTTAAGTATATCTTCAAATCTTCATCTAAAGAAAAATCTGGATCAGACAATAAAAAAATTAAAAGCACCCTGACTGAAAAATTTTTATTGTGGTTTGAACTCAATTTTAGAAAAGCTTTTTTTCCTAAACTTTGGAACATGGGTCCAAAAGGTTTATATGAAGCAAGTAACGATTTTTTAGTAAAAATTGAATCTTTACTAGATACTCCAAAAAAAAGTCAATTAATTAAGAGTGATCATAACTTGCAAGATCTTATAGGATCTCAAGGCAAGATACCAACACCTGATAATTCAGACCAGTCTGGTAATACTTCTGAACAAGAATCAGAAACAAAAATATCAGCATGTAAAGGTAAAGAAGAACAGAAAGCTCCTGATACACCACAAAAAATAGTACAGCTATTAGCTAATGCCCCTACTCTACCGGACACACCAAAAAAACTAACGCAAACAGCTCAGATATACCTACCTGATACACCACCAATTGTAGCATCACAAGTAAATCCTGAACTACCCGAAACACCAAATAAAGTAAGCAAACAAGACCGTTCGAAAATTAGTCTTTTTGATAAGGATAATTTGGTGAGATCACTTTTTAAAAAAGAAAACAAAGAGAGTAAAGAGAATATATTAGATGTCAGTAATCAAGATCAAGGTAATGCGCCAACTGTCTTCAAATAAATTATTGATATATGTTTAAAGTCGAGACATATTACAGTCAAAATAAAAAGGTTGGGCTGACGAAGGAAGCCCAACAGGCCGTGGCAGCTAAATAAGGCCGTAATTAAATGAATACTCTGTTGGGCTTCCTTCGTCAGCCCAACCTACATTGGTAGTTGGTCTTTTTGTATCAATCCAACAAACAATTACAGGAGCTCGAATATGCATTCAACATTGTTAATAAACCCGCATCACAGCCCGAACCAAACCATAAAAACTAATCATAATCCAAAAAACTTCAATCACCACAGAAGCCAGATTCCAATGGATCAGCAAGGATAACAGTATTAAAACCGCACCTATGAGATTGATTAAAGAAAAAAGAATACCTTTGGCATTGATTTTATTGAACTGCAATAAAAAATAGGCGCTAAGCACAAGCCCAACGCCTATTAGTCCAATGATATTAAAAATATCACTCAGCATTAAGCGGTTAATTCCAACATTAATTTATTCACTCGGCGAATAAATTGAGCAGGATCATCTAAGTGTCCACCTTCAGCCAGAATGGATTGCTCAAGCAACATGTGGCTGATTTCAGAAAAACGCTCGGTGTCTGCTTCATCTTTTAAAGAGACCACAATAGGATGCTCTGGATTTAACTCAAGCACAGGTTTTACTTGAGGGACTTCCTGGCCGGCAGCTTTGAGCATTCTTTGCATGTGACCGCCCAGCTCATCTTCTGAAACAATGATGCAAGCCGGTGAATCAGTGAGGCGATGGGTGATTTGCACATCATTGACTTTGTCGCCCAAGGTTTCTTTTACGTGTTTCACAAGATCAGAAAAGTCTTTTTCTTTTTGCTTTTGCGCTTCTTTTTGTTTTTCATCTTCCACTTCACCTAAATCTAAGTCACCTTTAGCTACAGACTGAAGTTTTTTACCATCGAACTCGTTTAGATGTGCCACTAACCATTCGTCAATCCGCTCGGACAATAATAGCACTTCGATGCCTTTTTTGCGGAAAATTTCCAAATGAGGGCTGTGTCTGGCAGCATTGAAATTATCGGCTGTTATATAATAAATTTTATCCTGCCCTTCTTTCATTCTGCTGATATAGTCTTCCAGGCTAACGGTTTGTTTTTCACTGTTGTCCAGGGTGGTGGCAAAGCGCATTAATTTTGCGATGTCTTCTTTGTTGTTGAAGTCTTCTGCAGGACCTTCTTTTAAGACTGCACCAAAGGCACTCCAAAATTTGCTGTACTTTTCTTTCTCTTCAGAAAGTTTTTTAAGCATACCTAAGACTCTTTTAACCACGGCGGACTTAATACTCTCTACTGTGCGGTTGCTTTGTAATACTTCTCTTGAAATATTCAAAGGTAAATCATTTGAGTCCACAATACCTTTCACAAAGCGTAAGTATGCTGGTAAAAATACTTCGGCATTATCCATGATAAAAACCCGTTGGACATACAGTTTTAAACCATGGGGTTTATCGCGATTCCACAAATCAAAGGGTGCAGAGCCTGGAATGAATAATAAAGTGGTATATTCAAGTTTGCCTTCTACCTTATTGTGACTCCAGGTCAAAGGTTCATCAAAGGCGTGAGAGATATGTTTGTATAGCTCTTTATATTCTTCATCTTTGATTTCGCTTTTTGGCAATGTCCAAAGAGCAGTAGCTTTGTTCACCGCTTCAAATTCGGCTTTTTTACCTTCTTTTTCCTCTTCTTCAGACAAGATTTTTTTCATCATGACGGGTAGAGGAATATGATCAGAATATTTGGTGATGATGCTTTGCAGGCGCCAGGGCTCTAAGAATTCTTTTTCATCTTCTTTTAAGGTTAAAATAATTCTCGTTCCACGGTGAGCTTTTTCAATGGTTTCAATTTCATAATTGCCTTCACCTTTCGAGCTCCAGCGCACCCCTTCTTCTTTGGATAAACCAGCTCTGCGAGTTTCTACCACCATTTTTTCTGCAACGATAAAACCGGAATAAAAACCAACTCCAAACTGACCAATCAGTTTTGAGTCTTTCTTTTTGTCACCGGTTAATTGATCTAAAAACGCTTTAGTGCCGGATTTAGCAATGGTGCCTAAATTTTCCATGACTTCCTGACGACTCATACCGATACCATTATCGCTAATGATAAGCTCATTTTTGTCTTTATTGACTTCTATGGTGACTTTCAAATCACTGTCACCTTCGTATAAGTCATTGTTGGATAAAGCTTCGAATCTTAATTTATCCGCTGCATCTGAGCTGTTGGAAATCAATTCCCTTAAAAAAATCTCTTTATTACTATAAAGAGAATGAATAACGATTTTTAAAATCTGATTTACTTCAGTTTCAAACCCTAAGGTTTCTTTTTGGGCAGTAACGCTCATGTTTTAAGATCTCCTGGTTAGTTTAGAGGTTTAGGACATATTCAAAATTCTAAATCAATGTAGGTTGGGCTGACGTAGGAAGCCCAACCTACATTTATAATTGTGTTTTCATAAGTTATGGTTGTTTATATTAGGGTGGATTGTGAAATTTCAAGAGCGCAGGTGTTTAATTTATCTAAAGTATTGTATTTTCAGCCTAAAACACCTATATTTATCACAGATTTAAGAAATTTTAAGTTACATTCCATGAGTAAAAGTTATACCTCTTTGCCCACTATGCCTTTGGCGGATGAAATCAGTTTCAGCCACCCACCCAGCCTTCCTGAAATTGCACATTTAGAGGATAGTGCGGACTCGGTGATGACTGATTTCACCAATTGTCGTCCAGTGACTATTCAGCCAGCCGCGCCTTTGAATGAAGCGGCTTTAGAGATGAAAGCCTGTAATGTACATATGTTGCTTGTCACCAACAAACAAAAGAAAATCATTGGCATGATAACTACCGAAGATTTACTGGGGGAAAAACCTTTAACTATTGCCATGTCTCGGCAAATTAAGCGCTCAGAAGTGTTGGTTCGTATGATTATGGTTAAAAGCGAACATATTGTGACGTTTAATTATAATGATTTGCGTCATGCCAAAGTTGGCAATATTGTGGAAACACTCCATGAGTTCAAACAACATTACGCTTTAGTGGTAGAATCCGGCGATGATAATAAACAACGCGTCAGGGGCATTTTTTCACTTTGGGATTTAAGTCGCAGAGTCGGCAAAGATCTGACTTATGACGTATCTGAAGCCCATTCGCTGGCAGAATTGCAGCATGACTTAGATAATTAATTAAACTTACGAATCAGACATTCTTATGGCAATTAAAAATACTTATCAAAGTTACGGCAGTGTTTCTAAATTTTTTCACTGGATCATTGTATTACTGGTTTTTGGCATGCTAATTTATGGCTTCTTGATGGGATATTTGCCTAAAGAATATAAAGGTTTAGGCTATAATATCCATAAGCTTACTGGTTTAACGATTCTCACTCTTATGATTTTGAGAACTTTATGGGCTTTAAAAAATCCAAAACCCAGGTTACCCAGTGGCGCCCCACTATGGCAAATTGCCGCTGAAAGGCTTATGCACTTTGGGTTTTATGTTGTATTGTTAGCGATGCCCGTTGTAGGCTGGGTCATGTCTTCTGCGGCTCAAAAAGCGCCTCATCTTTGGGGTTATTCATTGGCTTTACCTATGGGGAAAAATAAAGCCTTAGCTCATCAAATGAGTACAATTCATGAAATTTTGGCTTACGTTATTATTGCAATGATTGTGATTCACGTAGCAGCAGCGCTTCGTCATCATTTTGTTAAGAAAGATAATATTTTAGTAAGAATGCTGCCAGGAAAGACTACATCAATGTAGGTTGGGCTGAGGTCGGAAGCCCAACAGGCCGTGGCAACTAAATAAGGCCGTAATTAAATGAATACCCTGTTGGGCTTCCTTTGTCAGCCCAACCTACATTTAATTTCACAGGGTTATTCATCATTAAAAAGGCTTTCACTGGATAAGCCATGCTCTTCTAAAATGCCTCTAAGGATTTTTAATGCTTCTACCTGAATTTGACGCACACGCTCTCTGGTAAGCCCAACGGCTTTGCCCACTTCTTCCAAAGTGGCTCTGTCGTAGCCTCTTAAACCAAAACGTCTTGATAGTACCTGCTGTTGATTTTCTGTAAGTTCATCCAGCCATTTGTCCAAATGTTCACTTAAATCACTATCCACCAATGCTTCAGCAGGATCGGGCATGGCAGTATCGGCTATGGTATCTAAAAGCGGCTTGGAAGAATCATGTCCACCGACAGGAGAATCCACAGAAGCTACTCGCTCATTTAACCCCAACATTTTTTTCACATCTTCAATAGGTTTATCAACGAGTTCTGCGATTTCTTCTGCCGTAGGTTCGTGATCCAGTGCCTGGGTGAGTTCTCGTGCGGCTCTTAAATAAACATTTAGCTCTTTTACCACATGAATGGGCAATCGGATGGTACGGGTTTGATTCATGATGGCTCGCTCAATCGTCTGTCGAATCCACCAGGTAGCGTAGGTTGAGAATCTAAAGCCTCTTTCAGGATCAAACTTTTCAACCGCTCGCATCAAACCAAGGTTACCCTCTTCGATTAAATCCAACAAAGCTAAACCACGATTGCAATATCTTCGCGCAATTTTTACTACCAGCCTAAGGTTGCTTTCAATCATTCTTTTACGGGCAGGTTCATCCCCTTTTAAAGCTAAACGCGCAAAGTGAACTTCTTCTTCTGCATTCAGCAACGGGGTGTAGCCAATCTCACTTAGATAAATTTGGGTAGGATCAGTAGCGGTGCTGCCAAGGGGATGTTTACGGCGCTTTTTTGCTAAATCAATCCCTGCCGCGCGAGTATCTTCAGTTTCAGAATCTACATCATCCTCACTATCGTTATCATCAAAAACATCGTCATCTGATACTGAATCTTCGTCAAAATATTCCGTTAACTCATCATTTCCCATAGGAACTCCGAAGTTTGAACCTGAGGTTCAAAATTATATATCTACATTTTAACTTGTTTTTTTAAGTCTGTGAAGCTTAAAATTTCAAGTTATACTTAAAAATCAATATCTTGGCCAAATGTTCCCAATTTTCATTACTGTAGTAAGGCCAATGGATTCACCGGTTTTCCATTTCGGCGAATTTCAAAATGCAACATCACTTTGCCAAAAGGGGAACGTCCCATCAGGGCTATCACCTGATTTTGTTTAACATATTGGCCTTCTTTTACCAAAATTCTGGCATTATAAGCATAGGCACTTAAGTAATTTCTACTGTTTTTCAATATGATAAGCTGACCATAAGCTCTAAGACCGTTGCCTGCGTACACCACAATACCGGCAGCAGCAGCTTTGATTTTGCTGCCATAATGCCCCCTGATATTAATGCCTTTTTCTCCTTTGGCAGGGTTATAAATATTTAAGACTTTACCATGCACAGGCCAGTGCCATTGTTTCACAGGTCTTAAGCGGGCTCTGTGAATTTTTACCGAGGTTTTAGTTTTGATAACTTTTACAGGTGGAGATTTGTGGAAGCCTTTATGTAATTTTTTTGCAGGTTTAATGTTTGGGTTAATGATTAAATATTGATTAGGCTGAATCTGTTGATCATCTTTAATGCCATTGATTTTGGCAAGAGTTTTATAATCCAGCCCAAAAGCCCAGGCGATAGAGTATAAAGTATCTCCTGGGCGTACATAGTAGTAACCTGGTTTACTGACCGGCACCAGGGGTTTTATCACTGGCGCATAAGTTAAACTACTGCCACAGCCACTGATGAGGCATATAAATACACATAAAAAAATACCACTGAAAAATTTATTCATGAAATCGAATGTTTTTATTCCAGCTTGCCAAGTCATCAAATAATTTGTAATCCGTTAAATCAAAAGTTAGCGGAGTAACAGAGGCAAATTGTCTGCTGATGGCATAAAAATCGGTTCCCTCTCCTGCGTCTGACTCTTGACCGGCAGGTCCCACCCAGTAAATTTCATGTCCTCTGGGGTCAAAATCTTTTACCACAGGCTCTGCGATATGCCGACGACCTAATCGAGTCACTTCAATACCTTGTAAGTCCATCACTGGAATATCCGGTACATTGACATTTAATACTGTATTTTTTAATAAAGGTTTATTAATCAATTCCTTGAGTAGTTTTCGGATAACTACCCCAGCGGTTTCATAATAAGTATTACCGCTTAATGAAATAGCGATAGAGGGCAAACCCAGATTGCGCCCTTCCATGGCAGCGGCCACCGTACCTGAATAAAGGATGTCATCTCCTAAATTGGAACCATCGTTGATCCCAGAAATCACAATATCCGGTAGCTGATTAAAATAACCGGTTAAGGCTAAATGCACACAGTCCGTTGGGGTGCCTTCCACACTGTGAAAGCCGTTTTCTATTTTTTTCACTCTAAGCGGATTTGAGAGCGTTAAAGAGTTACTCGCACCACTTCGGTTTCTATCAGGGGCCATAACGAGCGTTTCGCCAAACTCACTGACAACACCATGCAAAATTTGTAAGCCTTTGGCATATACGCCATCATCATTTGATAGTAGAATTTTCATTATATTGCTTTTATAAACTATGTATGATTGGGTATAAAGAATAACATAGGTTGCAGGCTTTTGGCAGAAATGGTTGAACTATGACGGATAATAAAAAAATCTTAGAAAAATCCGGTTTGAATGATACTTTCAACGCTGAAAACATGTGCTTTAATACTTATGTAGAATCTACCAGAGCCATGATTGAGCAGGCAAGGCTGGATTTGACCGATGATAATCGTGAGCATATTATTGATGCCAACAGCCCCTATGAATGGCTGCCTAAATCCGTTCCACCAAAAGCCTTTCCCTTGAAAAAATATAAAAAAGGCATTTTACTGGTACATGGTTTGTACGACTCACCTTATACACTGTTAAGCCTTGCTCAATATTATCATGAGCAAAACTTTCTGGTTCGTACCATACTTTTACCGGGTCATGGCACAAGACCAGGGGATTTAGTAGGTGTAAGTTATGAGCAATGGGTCAAAGCGGTTAAGTATGCGGTAGACAGTTTTGAAACTGAAGTAGAAGAGCTTTACCTGGCTGGCTTTTCCACTGGGGGTGCCCTTGTAATTCACGCAGCACTGTTTAATAAGATTCAAAACCTTAAAGGATTAATTTTATTTGCCCCGGCTTTAAAACTACTCAGACCGATTGCCATTATTTCTAATATTGACCGATTATTGCGGTCAACCACAATTGGCGGTATCAAATGGTTTACCAAAACCGCCAACGATGATTACGCGAAATACGGTGCATTTACTTTGGACTCTGCCAATGAAGTCAATCAACTGTCACATGTCATTTTGAAAAAACTCAAGACACATACCCTGGACTGCCCAATTTTTCAGGTGGCCACCCAGGACGATGAAGTTTTGTCATTAGATGCTATGATTGAATTTTGTAACCAAAATCGATTTTTACAAAGTCAGATGTATATTTATGGTAATCGGGCTAAAACTTATGCCAATAAAAAAATTACCACGCTTGCAGCAAGTTATCCCCGTTATCGCATTCTTAATTTTTCTCACATGTGTCTGCCGATTGCACCTTGTCACCCTCACTATGGTTTAAACGGGGATTATCATGGTCTGATACATCATGAAGAAGATCCTAAAACTGGCCTCAAAGTGGTGAGCGAAAAACCTTTTTATGGCGCGGTTACCCATGCCAATTTGAAAAAGCATTTGATGACCCGTCTGACATTCAATCCGGATTTTGATAATTTAACCAAGCGTTTGACCAAATGGCATTTAGCCATCAGCCACTCGAATGCGTCCCGTCCGGCTTAAATAAATTTTTTTAGGCCAATGTTTGAGCTTAAGTGTGCCAAAACTAAAGTGTCCGTTTTGCCCTGTCAATGTGCCTTTTGAGTTAAAGGTAATTTTATTACTGGTACGATTCCAAAAGATTTTTACCTTTGGGTTACCAGTAAATCTGTGAATAAGAATAGCTCCGGCTTTGGTCAGATTAAATACGCCATAACCGCTGGCCCAGTCTTTACCACAAAAATTTGAGTTTAGAGGGCAAACAAAAACAGTAGCATGTTGTAATAGCGCAAAATGGCGAGCAAATTCAAGCGTATTGTGTAATTTTTTTAGCTGCTGTTGAATTTGTTTTTTTTCTGCAAAGGGTTGCCAAGGTGTTAATGACATGAACAGCATAAACCCAAGTAAAGCAATCACTAACATCATTTCCAATAATGTGAATCCTTTTATCATAACCTGCCTTTTTTATTATCGTTTTGATAATATTCACTTTGGCTGCTTTTGTCAACAGGCTTTAAAATATGCGTTATACTATGAGACAGTATGGAAAAAAAAATTTTGAGCCTATGAGCCAGCTAACTTATCCTTTTTGTTATCATCCAACCACAATTGTGGTTGTGTGTACTCAAAAACCCATGTTGCACAAATTATGCGAAGCGATTGATAAAGAAAAATTTATTGTCAAACTTTTTAGCGATCCTGTACAGGCTTTACAGTATTTGAACACCATGCGTTTTGCCTCTTTTGATAATCGCTGCACCCATACACTAGAAGAAAAAGTTACTTTAAAAAAAACCATGGGTTTTGATTTTAGTAAAGTGCATGAAGAATTATTTGAGTCCTCGCGCTTTTCTCAATTGACCTGCACCGTTGCAGATTATCATTTAAAAGGAATGCATTGTTTTGATTTTTTTAACGATATTCTTAATCGATATATTAACCGCATTTTTATAACTGAAAAAATGGATGCACGCTTAATAACCGATGCTTTTAACCGTGGACTCATTGAAAAATATGTGCACTTCAACAGCGATAATTTCAAATCCGAAATCAATGAGAGTCTGCAGGAACTGACGTTAAAATATTTTATGACATTTTCAAAACCAATTTTTAATACGATTCTGACTCGGCTATCTCAATGTGAAACAGTTTTTACAGAACCAAGCTATGTTAGTTTATTAAAAGATACCATGGAAAAATACCTGATTAAGGAATATTATCTTAAAGATTCGAAGGGGAGTTATTTACTGCTTTCAAAATCCGGTAAATGGTTAAGCATTAATATTGAAAACACCCCTACTCCTGGTTTTGAAAAAATGCCAGAATGTTCTAATGATTATTTTTATCAGCTAGCTGATTTTGACATTGAACAACTACCTAAAAACCCGGTATTATTAGAGCAGTTTTATCAAAAACATCCTCCAGAGAGTGTTTATTAGTATGCCCAAAATTCCTACTCTAAAATCACAGCGATTAATTTTACGGCCCTTTAAGATGAGTGATGCTGCAGCCATTGCAGAACTTGCCAATGATAAAGACATTGCCACTAATACAGAAAACTTACCCTTTCCCTATTACGAACATCATGCCATAGATTGGATTAGAGCACATCAATATATGTATGATGATGATCAAATGCTGACGCAAGCCATTACCCTTGCAAAAAAAGGCACGGTTATTGGTGCCATCGGCCTTGAATTTACTAAATCCTATCATCATGCTGAGTTGGGTTACTGGTTAGGCAAACCTTTTTGGGGCATGGGCTATGCAACAGAAGCCACTAAACGCATTGTCCATCATGGTTTTATGGATTTGAAACTGCATCGCATCCATGCATTTCATTTAAGCCAAAATCCTGCTTCAGGCAATGTGCTTAAAAAACTGGGAATGCTTCATGAAGGTAGTATGCGCGAGCATATACTCAAGTGGGGTGAATATCTGAATACCGAATTTTACGGCATATTACGTTCTGAATATATTAAAAATTTTAAATGACTTTGTTAATTAATCTTGGGCTTTCTGGCTTGATATTTGCTGCTAATTCATAGGCAATGGTATCTGCCCACCTGGCAATTGTTTCTATGGGTAATCCATCGCCCCACAAAGTAACGACATCGCCAATTTTTGAGGGATGTCCAGTTAAATCTACACAAAGCATATCCATAGAAATACGCCCCACAATAGGCACCATTTTTCCCTGAATCAAAACGGGCGTGCCATTTTTCACATGTCTTGGATAACCATCGGCATAGCCCATGGCAACACAACCTATTTTACTGTCTTTGGAGGCTATCCATTGGCTACAGTAACCAACGGCATCGCCTTTTCTACAGTCATTGATGGCAATGAGCTTTGAAGACAGTGTCATCACAGGTTTTAAATCTAAATCTTTAGCACTAATATGCGTAAAAGGTGAAATGCCATACAACATAATGCCGGGTCTAACCCAGTGAAAATGACTTTTTGGATAATTTAGCAGTGCAGCTGAATTGGCAGCGCTTAGATAACCTCGCGTTTGATTTTTTAAACTTTCGAACAAGCTCAGCTGTTTCGTTGTTTTTAAACTGTGATGGTTATCCGCATCTGAAAAATGCGTCATTAAATGGATATCTGGGTGAATCCCAGTGATTGCCCTCATTTGCTTTAAAATGTCAGGGGCTTTTTCGAATGAAAATCCCAATCGATTCATGCCGGTATTCACTTTTAACCAAAAACGTTGTGGGGTTTGAAAAGTAAAATTTTTCAGTGCTGTTAGTTGCCAGGGTTGATGAATCACTGGGGTGAGATTTAATTGTTGAATGTGCTTTAATTCAGCAGGTTCAAAAAAACCTTCCAAAAGATGGATGGCTTTATCAAACCCTAACGCTCTTAATTGTTCTGCTTCTTCAACACAACTTACAGCCAATGCTTCAGTGAGCTGTAAAGCATTTATAAGATTCTCAATGCCATGTCCATAGGCATTGGCTTTTACCACTGGCATAACCTGTGCACCTTTAGCACAGCGCTGAGCGATTTTAAAATTATGCAAAAAAGCCTTTGTGTCGATGGTTAACTGAGCAGGACGACTCATTCATATTCCTCATAACCATAATTATTTGAAACATGGTTTTCGAATTTAGTGTATTTTCCTAAAAAGGTTAAACGGACTTTTCCAATAGGACCGTTACGCTGTTTACCGATGATGATTTCGGCAACGCCTTTATCAGGTGTATCTTCGTTGTAAACTTCATCCCGATAAATAAATGCAATTAAATCCGCATCCTGTTCAATGGCGCCCGATTCACGTAAATCAGACATGACAGGTCGCCTGTCGGCTCTTTGTTCTAAACTTCGATTAAGCTGAGACAAAGCGATTAAGGGCACATTTAATTCTCTTGCTAAAGATTTTAATGAACGGGAGATTTCTGAGATTTCTGCCGTGCGGTTTTCTTTCATCCCTGGGATTTGCATTAACTGTAAATAATCCACCACAACCAGCCCTAATTCGCCTTGTTCTCTGGCCACTCTTCGGGCTCGTGATCGCATTTCTGCAGGACTTAAACCTGGGGTATCATCAATGAACATTTTGAGTTCTGAGAGCATACTCACAGCTGAAGTTACCCGAGGCCAATCTTCATCATCGAGTTTACCCGTTCTTAAGCGGTGTTGATCAATTCTACCCAGTGAAGACATCATCCGCATTGCCAATGATTCACCTGGCATTTCTAAAGAAAAAATCAGTACAGGTTTTTTAGTTTTAAGGGCTGCATTTTCTGCGATATTCATGGCAAAAGTGGTTTTACCCATAGATGGTCTGGCTGCAATAATAATTAAATCCGATTTTTGCAGACCTGAGGTCATATCATCAAAATCGGTAAAACAAGTAGGGATACCGGTGATGGCTGAGTCAGACTGATACAAGGTATCGATTTTTTCAACGGCTTTGTTTAATAAAGATTTAATATCGTTAGGCCCTGATCCTTGCGAACCTTGCTCTGCGATTGCAAACACTTTTTTTTCAGCTTCATCTAAAAGCTCGATCACCTCTCGCCCTTCCGGGTTAAAGGCACTGTCTGCAATCTGTCCGGCTGCACCAATTAATTGTCGCAACACAGAACGTTCTCTGACAATATTGGCGTAGGCACTGATATTAGCCGCACTTGGGGTGTTTTTAGCAAGTTCAAATAAATAAACTTCTCCACCCGCCTGATTGAGTAAATCTCGAGATTTTAACCCTTCCAGGACGGTTATCACATCCATGGGTTTGCCTTCGTTAGCAAGAAGCGCAATTATCTGAAAAATATTTCGGTGATCGGTTCGATAAAAATCAGCCTGGGTGATAATTTCGCTGATTCTATCCCAAGCCTGATTATCAAGCATCAAGCCACCTAAAACGGATTGTTCCGCCTCAATGGAATGAGGCGGAATTTTAAGTTCAGAGATGCTTTTATTTTGCTTTGAATACGTGTTCTTGTAATCAGTCATAAATTATATCTACTTATATCAATGTAGGTTGGGCTGACGAAGGAAGCCCAACAAAGCATTCTTTTAATGACGGCCTAATTTAATTGCCTCGGCCTGTTGGGCTTCCTTCGTCAGCCCAACCTACATTATATATTCAAAAATTTTTTGGTTTACTTCTGGAAATGCGTATTGTTGTAATTGGTTTGTATTAACCCAGCGGATGGGTTGTCCTTCCATGCCTTTTGCTTCGCCAGTAAAATCAGATACTTTCCAGACATCCAGTAAAAAAGGTTGATTGTCATAATTCTGAGAAATTTTTACCAGGGGTTCTCCTTTTAAAATTTCAATATTAACCTCTTCTTTAAATTCTCTTTTAAGGGCAGCAAAAATCGATTCATCCATCTCTACTTTGCCGCCAGGGAACTCCCAGTAACCCCCCAAATGTTTTTCTTCGGGACGTTTTGCGATTAAGACTTTGCCTGCTTGGTTGATAACGACCCCTACGACAACCAGTACCATTAGTTTAGTTTTCCGTGACAGTGTTTGTATTTTTTGCCGGAGCCACAGGGACAAGGTTCATTTCTGCCTGTTTTTGGCTGTTCCCGTTTGAAGGTACCAGGATGTTCCAATTCTTTTTGTATCTCTTCGGGTAATTCTTTCAAACCCACTTCGAAATCATCCATGGCATTGGCGTTTTCATGTTGAAATTGCATGGCAAAGTTATTAGCCTGCCTTCTTTGAGCCTCCATAGCTTCTATTTCTGAGGGCTCTTGAATTTCAACTTTGCATAACATACTGATAACTTCATATTGAAATTCATCCAACATATCAGAAAATAATTCATAGGCTTCGCGTTTGTATTCCTGTTTAGGATTTTTTTGAGCATACCCTCTTAAGTGAATACCCTGGCGTAAATGATCCATGGCGGCCAGATGATCTTTCCAGTGAGAATCTAAAATCTGCAGCATAAGATTTTTTTCAAACTGTTGCATAGCTTCTATACCAATTTGCTCTATTTTTTGCTGATTGAGCTGATTCACCTCAGATAAAATGCGTTGGCGGATGTGTTCCTCATGGATAGACTCATCTTCTTCAAGCCATTTTTGCAGTTCCAGTTTTAAGTTGAAATCACTTTCAAGCACTTTTTCAAGGGCAGGGATATCCCATTGTTCTTCCAGACTTTCAGGAGGCAGACAGCTATCGATAGCGCGATTGATGACATCTTCGCGAATCGCTTCAATGGTTTCATTCACAGCATCGGCCGCCATGAGCTCTGCTCTTTGTTCATAGATTTTAATTCGTTGCTCATTGGCAACATCATCAAACTCAAGCAACTGTTTACGAATATCAAAGTTATGGCCTTCCACTTTACGCTGGGCGTTCTCAATGGCTTTATTGACCCAGGGATGCTCGATGGGTTCACCTTCTTTCATGCCCAGTTTCTGCATGATGGCAGCCACCCGATCCGATGCAAAAATTCGCATTAAATTATCTTCTAATGAAAGATAAAAACGAGTGCTGCCAGGATCACCCTGACGGCCAGAACGGCCTCTTAACTGGTTGTCAATTCTGCGGGCTTCATGACGCTCACTGCCAATTACGTGTAAGCCACCTGCTTTGATGACTTGCTCATGGCGTTGTTTCCAGTCTTGTTTTAAATTTTCTATACTTGCTTCATTTTTATTGGGCAGGGCTTCTATTTCCATTTGTAAATTACCGCCTAACACGATATCCGTACCACGACCTGCCATGTTGGTGGCAATGGTTACGCCGCCAGGACGACCTGCTTCAGCAATAATGCCTGCTTCTTTTTGGTGAAATTTTGCATTTAATACTTGGTGAGGGATTTTTGCTTTTTTTAACAGCATGTGGAGATATTCAGAGGCCTCAATAGATGCGGTTCCCACCAATACTGGCTGCTTGCGTTTTTGACAATCGATAATATCTTCGATGACAGCATCATAACGTTCTTTAGAGGTCAAATATATCTGATCCGCCATGTCTTTTCGGGCAATGGGCCTGTTGGTAGGAATCACCACCACTTCAAGATTATAAATCTGTTGTAATTCGTAGGCTTCTGTATCCGCGGTACCTGTCATACCAGATAATTTTTCATATAAGCGAAAATAGTTTTGGAAAGTAATCGACGCCAGGGTCTGATTTTCATTTTGAATGGTGACGCCTTCTTTTGCTTCCATGGCCTGATGCAGGCCATCGGACCAACGTCTGCCTTCCATGGTTCGGCCAGTATGTTCATCCACAATGATGACTTCATCATTGCGCACGATATAGTCAACGTCTTTATGAAATAAGGTATGGGCTCGTAAACAGGCACTTAAGTGGTGCATGAGTGAGATGTTATTTGGACTGTATAAACTGTCATTTTCAGTGAGAATACCGGCTTCTACAAATAAAGCTTCTACATGTTCATGGCCAGATTCAGTAAGATGCGCCTGTTTAGTTTTTTCATCCAAACTAAAATCGCCAGGGCCTTCTTCTTCTTCCTGTTTAACTAAGGCTGGAATAATCTTGTTGATTTTAAGATAAATATCGGCACTGTCTTCCGCAGGCCCCGAGATAATTAAAGGTGTTCTGGCCTCATCAATTAAAATAGAATCTACTTCATCCACCACGGCAAAGTGTAAGTCTCGCTGAACCTTATCTGATAAACTAAATGCCATGTTATCGCGCAGATAATCAAAACCATATTCGTTATTGGTACCGTAGGTGATATCTGCCTTGTAAGCCTCTTGTTTTTGATCGTGAGGCATATTGCTTAAATTGATACCGACGCTCATGCCAAGAAAACTGTAAACAGGTTCCATCCACTTAGCATCCCTTTGAGCCAGATAGTCATTTACCGTAATCACGTGTACCCCTTTTCCTGTCAAAGCATTTAAATAACAGGGTAAAGTTGCGCTTAAAGTTTTACCTTCACCGGTACACATCTCGGCAATTTTGCCCTGATGCAGCACCATTCCACCAATGAGCTGTACATCAAAGTGTCGCATGCCAAGCGTTCGGATACTGGCTTCGCGAACGACAGCAAAGGCTTCAGGCAATAGCGAATCGAGACGCTCGCCTTTTTGATATCTTTCTTTAAATTCAGCGGTTTTACCTTTTAGTGCTTCATCGCTTAAACTTTGGATTTCCTTCTCTAATTCATTGATTTTATTAATTTCTTTTTGTAATTGCTTGATAACCCGTTCATTACGACTACCGAAAAGTTTTTTTACAATACTGCTACCTAACATAGGGCCTCTTAAATATGCATATTTTGTGCCTAAGTTTACTAAAATTTCAGCCTGGACGCTACAATTAAGCTTTTATAGTTAAGACTTACGAAAAACTTCGATTCACAGGAAAATCAAAATAGGTTGGGCTGACGTAAGGAAGTCCAACAGGCCGTGGCAGCTAAATAAGGCCGTAATTAAATGAATTCCCTGTTGGGTTTCCTTACGTCAGCCCAACCTACATTTATTAATTTCGATTTTAATATGAATTTTTTCGTGCTAATAGTGTTTAGCTTTGTTGTTTAGTTGCTCTGAAAATTACTTTTGGACTTTGAACTTGAAGCTTTGCGCAAAACTAAAAGTTACTTTATAATGTTTTGCGTTGTAATAGGACAACAATTTTAAGGTTTTATTAGCATTAGCATAGGAGCAAAATATGCGTACAAAACATCTTATTTTATTGATAGGTATCTCAGTTCAATTAACCGGTTGCGCCACAATTATCGATGGCACCCATCAAACAGTTCACATTAAAACCCCACCAACCAGCCATGCCTATTGCACCTTAAGCAATAGTAAAGGTCATTGGAAATTACGTAACACCCCTGGTGCTGTTAGCGTCCATCGCTCTAGTTCTGCATTACGGGTTGAATGTAATAAAGCAGGTTATAAGGCAAAAACCCTTTACGTGAACTCTCACTTGAAACCAGAAATTGCCGGCAATGTGATTGTGGGTGGATTCGTGGGTGCAGGAGTTGACGCGGTTGATGGAGCTGCTTATGGATATCCAAGCAACATTAGTGTGCCTTTGAAAAAAAGATAGGTAAAAACTAAAAAGGCCCTTCTTTAAGGGCCTTTTCAATGAATGATTGCACTGTGACTTATTTACGCAGCCTGTTCTTCAGAGTTTCTTTCAACTAACTCAATAACAGCCATAGGTGCATTGTCACCTTTTCTGAAACCATTTTTTAATACACGCGTATAACCACCAGGTCGAGATTTGAACCTTGGACCAATTTCTTCAAACAATTTTTTGACCATTTGAATATCACGTAGACGATTAAAAGCTAAGCGTCGATTAGCAACGCTGTCGTCTTTAGCAATGGTGATTAATGGCTCAACCACTCGGCGTAATTCTTTTGCTTTAGGTAAAGTGGTTTTGATAATTTCATGCTGAAAGAGTGACGCAGCCATGTTTTGGAACATAGCTTTACGATGACTTGCATTTCTATTTAATTTTCTACCTGATTGACGATGTCTCATGAGATTGTCCTCTACTTCTTAGTCTTTATTAACAGATGGTGGCCAGTTATCAATTCTCATGCCTAAGGCAAGATTATGAGATGCTAATACACTTTTAATTTCTGTTAAAGATTTTTTACCAAGGTTGGGTGTTTTTAGAAGTTCAACTTCGCTACGTTGAACCAGATCACCAATGTAATAAATATTTTCTGCTTTTAGACAGTTAGCAGAACGAACTGTCAACTCTAAATCATCTACAGGTCTTAATAGAATTGGATCCACTTCTGGTTCCTGTTCTTTTTCTTCAAGTTCTGAATGATCTTTCAAATCAACAAATGCAATTAACTGTTGCTGTAAGATGGTAGCAGATCTGCGAATCGCTTCTTCAGGCTCTAAAGTACCATTTGTTTCCAAAGTTAATACCAATTTATCCAAGTCAGTCCTTTGCTCCACCCGAGCACTATCAACGGTGTAAGATACACGTCTTACAGGGCTGAAAGTAGCATCCAAATATAAACGTCCAATAGCATCTGACTTTTCTTCTTCAGATAACTGATTTGCAGGTAAATAACCACGACCGCGGCGTATCTTAATACGCATGCTTAAATGACCGCCATCCTCAAGATTTGCAATAAAGTGATCAGGGTTGGCTAACTCTACGTCATGCTCAAGTTTAATATCACTGGCAAGTACCTGACCTGGTTCTTGCTTATTAAGCGTCAACACAACTTCGTTACGATCATGCAATCGAAAGGACAAACCTTTTAAATTAAGAAGTATTGAGATGACATCTTCACTGACACCTTCAATTGTACTGTACTCATGTAAAACGCCATCAATTTCAACTTCAACCACAGCAGCACCGGGCATAGAAGATAATAAAATTCTTCTAAGTGCATTACCAAGCGTGTATCCAAAGCCTCTTTCAAGAGGCTCAAGCACCACTTTAGCGGTATAGTGATCTTCTTTTTCAATTTGAATGTTTTTTGGAGTCAAAAATCTTTCTACATTAATCGCCGTAGACATTGTATACTAGTCTCCCTCGTCAAAAAGTGACGTAAAAATGATTATTTAGAGTATAATTCCACAATTAACTGTTCATTAAACTCAGATGGCAATTCAGACCGTTCAGGATAAGCCTTAAAAACACCGCTAAATTGTTTTTCGTTAACATCAACCCATTCAACCGCACCCCGTTGTTGTGCAAGTTCAATGGCTGCGCCAATTCTAATTTGACTGCGAGACTTTTCACGCACTTCAACTTTGTCGCCAGGTTTAACCTGAAAAGAAGGAATGTTGACCATTTGCTCGTTCACCAAAATAGATTTATGAGAAACCATTTGACGAGCTTCTGCACGGGTGCTGGCAAACCCCATTCTGTAAACTACATTATCTAATCGAGATTCTAATAGTTGCAACAAGTTTTCACCCGTATTACCTTTACGGCGAGCGGCTTCTTTATAATAGCGACGAAACTGTTTTTCAAGAACGCCATAAAGACGACGCACTTTTTGTTTTTCACGCAACTGAATACCATATTCAGTTAAACGACCTTTTCTGGCACCATGTTGGCCAGGTGGTAAATCAACTTTACACTTGGAATCTAAAGCGCGAATTCCGCTTTTAAGTTGTAAATCGGTACCTTCTCTACGAGAAAGCTTGCATGTAGGACCTAAATATCTAGCCATAATAAATTACTCTCCAACCCTGCTTATACACGACGTTTTTTCTTAGGACGACAGCCATTATGAGGAATGGGTGTAGCGTCTTCAATGTCGGTAATTTTGAACCCTAAACTAATTAAGGCACGAATGGATGATTCCCGTCCAGGACCAGGACCTTTGACAATCACACTAACCGTTCTCATGCCATACTGATCTTTGGCAGTAGTTCCAGCAGTTTCAGCAGCAACCTGAGCTGCGAAAGGCGTGCTTTTACGGGAGCCACGAAAACCACAAGCACCAGCACTAGACTGGGTTAGCTTATTACCTTTACTATCGGTTATCAGCACAATGGTATTATTGAAAGTGGCTAAAACATAAACTTTGCCTTGGGCAACCTGTGCGCGTTTAACTTTTTTCGTTTTAGAACGAACATTTTTTGATTTGTTTTTAACTGCTGACTCAGCCATAATTTACCTTACTCTATACTTTAATGATTAAAAACAGTTAGCTTATGCCTTCTTACGACCACGTTTTTTACGGGTTTTAGCATTCGTTTTCGTTCGGGCTTTAAGTGGTAAGCCTCTGCGATGACGAATCCCAGCATAACAACCAATGTCCATCTTCCGTTTGATGTTCATAGCGACTTCACGACGCAACTCACCTTCAGTCTGAAGCCGACCAATTTGTTCACGAATGGCATCTACTTCTTCATCACTTAATTCAACAATTTTTTTATGATAAGGAACTGAGCTTGAATCGCAAATTTTTCGAGCTGTAGAACGACCAATACCATAGATTGCAGTGAGTGCAACCTCAGCATGTTTGTTTACCGGTAAATTAATACCTGCAATACGAAATTCCATTCTTAAATACCTATATTATTTATTGAAAATATCAAAAAGCACGCTAGCATACACTTTTTTTGCGAAAAAAGCAAATGTATCGCCTGCCTTCACGTTAAATTTAGTTAACCCTGTCTTTGTTTGTGGCGTTTATCCTTACAGATAATGCGCACACTGCCATTACGTCGGATAACCTTACAGTTACGACAGATTTTTTTTACTGAAGCTCTAACTTTCATAATACCACCTTATTGTTTAGCGTACAGGACGAACACCCGGCATTTTAGTGCCTTTTAAGTTCGCCTTTTTCATTAGTGAGTCATACTGATGAGACATTAAATGTGCCTGAACCTGCGACATAAAATCCATAATGACCACCACAATAATTAATAAAGATGTACCACCAAAATAAAAGGGTACATGCCAATATAAATTCATAATTTGAGGCAGCAAACAAACCAAAGTGACATAAATAGCGCCAACCATGGTTAAACGTGTCATCACTTTATCAATATAATTAGAAGTCTGCTCGCCAGGGCGTATGCCAGGTATAAAAGCACCAGATTTCTTCAAATTATCAGCGGTTTCTTTAGGATTAAAGACTAAAGCTGTGTAAAAGAAGCTAAAGAAAATAATCGCAGAGGTAAAAATAATAATGTACAAGGGTTGCCCTTGAGACAGAGCCAAGCCAATGTCATTAAGCCATTGCATACCCGGTGCTCTACCAAACCATTGTGCCAAAGAAGCTGGAAATAAAATGATACTGGTGGCAAAAATAGGCGGAATTACCCCTGCCATATTGATTTTAAGCGGTAAGTGACTTTGTTGAGCGGCATAAGTTTTGCGACCCTGCTGTCTCTGAGCGTACTGTACTTTGATTCTACGCTGTGCCCTTTCCATAAAAACAACGAATGCAGTCACCGCAATTACAACACCCGCGATAACAACCAGGGTAATTACTTGCATCTGTCCTTGTTTTACTTGCTCAAACACTCTGGCAATCGCTGCTGGCAAACCAGACACAATGCCACTGAAAATAATTAATGAGATACCGTTACCAATTCCTTTTTCAGTCATTTGTTCACCCAACCACATAAGAAACATAGTACCTGTAGTGAGTGTAATGGTAGATACAAAATAAAAATTGAAGTTTGGATCAATCGCAATACCAGAGGCGGCAAGTGCTTTAGTGACCCCCAAAGACTGAAAAACAGCTAATACTAATGTTCCATAACGGGTATACTGGTTAAGTTTCCGTTTACCTGCTTCCCCTTCTTTTTTTAGCTGCTCAAGTTTAGGCGACACTGCTTGGAAAAGCTGCATAATAATAGAAGCAGAAATGTATGGCATAACCCCCAAAGCGAAAAGTGTCAGCCGAGACAGAGCACCTCCAGAAAACATATTAAACAGACCTAAAATACCGTCTTTTTGCTGCTGAAATAAATCTGCTAAACGGACAGGATTAAGGCCTGGTACAGGAATATGTGCGCCAATACGAAAAACGATTATTGCTATGAGAACAAACAATAACCGTTTTTTTAGCTCAGACAGACCACCTTGAGCATTTTTGTTATAAGAAGAAGCTTTAGCCATCAGGATTCTACTTTGCCTCCTGCAGCTTCAATGGCTTCTTTTGCACCTTTGGTTACGGCTATACCAGATAAATACAATTTAGCTGTAATTTCACCAGATAAAAATACTTTAGCTCTTTTCATATTCTTACGAATAATACCAAAATCTTTAAGGGTTTGTAAGGTGACAGTCTCATCAGTAATTTTGTTTAATTCAGATAGACGCACACTGGCAGTAACACGGCCAATTAAAGAGCTGAAACCAAATTTTGGTAATCGTCTTTGAATTGGCATTTGACCGCCTTCAAAACCAACTTTATGGTAACCGCCAGATCTGGCTTTTTGACCCTTATGACCTTTACCAGAAGTTTTACCAAGTTCAGAACCGGTACCACGACCCAGTCTTTTTTTAGCTGACTTTGCCCCTTTTGCGGGCTTGATTGTATTTAACTGCATTTTAAACTTCCTCAACTTCAATCATGTAAGACACTTGATTAATCATGCCTCTGAAAGCAGGTGAATCATTGACGATTACTGACTGATTCAGTTTACGTAACCCTAAACACTGGATGGTATCCTGATGTTTTTTGATTCGCCCAGATTTGCTTTTTTTCAAAGTTAATTTAAGCTGCTTACCTTTCTTACTCATTAGCATCTTCCAGAATTTGTTTAACAGACTTACCACGTTTCTCCGCAATCATTTCAGGAGAAATCATTTTCTTTAAACCGTCAATGGTTGCAAGTAACACATTACCAGGGTTTGTAGAACCAAAAGTTTTTGACAGTACATTTTGTACGCCAAGTACCTCGAGCGCTGCTCTAACAGCACCGCCAGCAATCACACCAGTACCTTCTGAGGCAGGCTTCATGAAAACTTTTGTACCAGCATGCTCACCCACAACTTCATGCCATAAGGTGTGACCATTGAGATCTAATTGAATGGTGTTGCGACGAGCAGCTTCCATAGCTTTTTGAATAGCGACCGGAACTTCTTTTGCTTTACCGCGGCCAATCCCAATTTTACCTTTACCATCACCTACAACTGTGGTAGCAGCAAAACTAAACACACGTCCACCTTTTACTACTTTGGCGTTTCTATCAACAGCAACCAACTTTTCTTTTAAACCGTCACCACTTTTACTTGATTGTTCGTAACTCATCATAATTGACAATTCCTAAAATTCTAAACCAGCTTCACGTGCAGCATCTGCTAACGCTTTAACACGACCATGATATTTAAAACCAGACCTGTCAAAGGCCACGGTTTTTACACCTGCTTCAATACTTCTTTTGGCAATCATGCCACCAACAACCTTAGCTGCTTCGATATTACCGGTTGCTTTAATAGAACCTGTAACTTCTTTATCTAGCGTAGAAGCCTGAGCCAATACATTTGCTGTCTGCCCGTCAATTAATTGTACATAGATATGTTTAGGGCTTCTATGAACACACAAACGTGGCATTTTTAACTCACGTATTTTGCGACGACCTTTGGCTGCGCGTCTTATGCGAACTGATTTCTTTGAATTCATAACCTACTCTAACCTTAAAATTAATGACTTTTATTTTTTCTTAGTTTCTTTCAAACTAATTTGTTCATCTGCGTATCGAATCCCCTTACCTTTATATGGCTCTGGGCGACGGTACTGGCGAATATTTGCGGCTACCTGGCCAACCTGATGCTTTGAAATTCCTTTAATTGTAATTTCAGTGGCAGAAGGCGCTTCAATAGTGACACCTTCAGGAATGGCATAGTTTACTGGATGAGAAAGTCCCAGAGAAAGATTTAAGGTTTTCCCCTGAATCTGCGCTCTGTAACCAACACCAACAAGTACTAATTTAATTTCAAAACCAACTTCAACCCCTTTTACGAGATTAGCAACCAATGCACGCATAGTACCAGATAGTGCTTTGGCTTCTTTGGTTTCATCATTAGCAGAAAATAATAGCTCAGCATCTTCCTTTCTGACAGAAACTAATTGATGAATTTTTACTGAGTCTTGGCCTTTAGGACCTTTTGCCACTACTTCGTCACCATTGATTTTAACTTCAACGGAAGAAGGAATATTAATAGGCTGTTTTGCAACACGTGACATGACTTACTCCTAAGAAATAAAACCAAGAATTTCACCACCTAACCCTTGTCTACGGGCTTTAGCATCACTCATGACACCTTGAGAGGTTGAAACCATACAAATACCGAAACCATCTAATACCTTTGGAAGGTCTTGGCAAGATTTATAAACCCTTAAACCAGGTCGACTGACTCTTTTAATGGTATCAATGACAGGATTTCCAAGATGATATTTTAATTCTACTAACAACTGTCGTATAGAACCTTCACCTTCTACCTGATAATCCTTAATGTAACCTTCTTCTTTGAGCAATTTTGCAATAGCTACTTTTAAATTAGAGTGAGGTATGGATACCTTAGCTTTAGATGCGCTTTGGCCATTCCGAATCCTTGTCAACATGTCTGCGATGGGATCTTGCATACTCATGAATTAAATCTCCTCAATGTTACCAGCTTGCTTTAACAAGGCCGGGAATATTACCATTCATTGCATGTAAACGGAACATGCCTTTAGACAAACCAACTCTGCGGTAATTTCCACGGGATCGTCCAGTTATTCGACACCTTCTACTTAAACGAACAGGGTTGGCATTACGTGGGAAAGAACGTAACTCCGCGTAAGCTGCTTCAATGGCTTCAAAATTTGCTTCAGGGTCAATTAGTAATTTTCTAATATCTTCTTTAAGCACCTGACGCTTTTCTTTATGCTTATTGTAAGCTTTAATTTTTTTTAACTCACTTTGGACTTTAGCTTTTCTAGCCACTGATATCACCTCTATTAAGTAAAAAGCTATGCAGCTTTAGTTTCTTTCATTTCTTTAAACGGAAAGTTAAATGCTTTTAATAAAGCACGACCTTCTTCATTCGTTTTTGCACTGGTAGTAATGGTTATATCCATACCCCGTAATTTGTCGATTTTGTCATAGTCAATTTCAGGAAAAACGATTTGCTCTTTAATACCAAAAGTATAATTACCAAAACCATCAAAAGACTTGGGATTCAATCGCACGAAAGTCACGAATACGTGGAATAGCAATTTTAATTAGTCTTTCAAGAAATTCATACATTTTGTCACGACGTAAGGTTACTTCACAACCAATAGGCCAACCTTCTCGTATTTTAAAACCCGCAATTGAATTTTTTGCATAGGTAATAATTGGCTTTTGACCCACAATTTTAGCCATATCCGCAAGCGCAAATTCCATGACTTTCTTGTCACCTACAGCCTCTCCAACACCCATGTTTAGAGTAATTTTGGATATTTTAGGAACTTCCATAATATTTTTATAACCAAACTCTTTTTTTAATTGCTCGATAACTGTTTTTTGATAATGTTCGCGCAAATTCGTCATGTTAATCACCAAATTAAATGTCTACCAATTCACCGTTAGATTTAAAATAACGGACTTTTTTTCCATCTTCCAAAGCTTTAATACCTACTTTGTCTTTTTTTCCGGAAGCCTGATTGAATATTGCCACGTTAGATATATGAATCGCAGCTTCACGCTCAACTATACCACCTTCTTGATTTAAGTTGGGATTAGGTTTTACGTGTTTTTTTACTAAATTGCAGCCTTCAACTACAACTTTGTGAAGTTTTTTAGTTTTGTCTTTGATTACTTTAATCACTTTGCCCTGAGAACCTTTATCTTTGCCAGCAATAATGATTACTTCGTCATTTATCTTAATTGGTTGCATCTTCTTAAAACTCCAGGTTTATAACACTTCAGGTGCTAAAGAAATGATACGCATAAATTTTTCATTACGAAGTTCACGGGTTACGGGCCCGAAAATACGCGTTCCAACAGGTTGTTGTTGTGTATTCAGCAAAACGACAGCGTTACTGTCAAAACGAATAAGAGAACCATCCTGACGACGCACACCTTTTTTTGTACGGACAATAACCGCAAAGTGGACATCCCCTTTTTTCACACGACCACGTGGGATCGCCTCTTTCACACTGACTTTAATTACGTCACCTACTCCTGCATATCGGCGCTTGGAGCCTCCTAACACCTTGATACACATAACTTTTCTTGCGCCACTGTTATCAGCAACGTCTAAAACTGTTTGCATCTGAATCATCAGCTATCTCCGATAGCAAGTACCAACAAAAAACCGCATCAATTTTGCGGTCGGCCATTATAACAATATATTAAGAAAATGGGTACTGATTTTTGAACTTATCAAAAAATGATAAATAAATTTTAGGCTAAAATATATGTTAGCTGTAATCCCCGATTACTTAAATTGTCTTAAAATTATTAAATTCCTCTCGCTTTCTCAACTACTTCTACTAACATCCATGATTTTTTCTTAGATTGAGGAGAGCCTTGTTTGATAAGCACCACATCCCCTTCACTACATTGATTACTCTCATCATGCACAAAAAGTTTTGTGCTGCGTCGTATATATTTTTTATATAAAGGATGTTTTACCTTGCGTTCAACAAGTACAACAATGGTTTTATCCATTTTGTCACTGACAACCTGTCCTGTGATACTACGTGCTGCAGAGGATTGCTTATTTTGTTCAGTCATTTGTTGCTCCTGATTTCTCAGTTATCAAGGTTAGTACTCTGGCAATATCCCGACGTACTCGTTGAATTTCATGATTTTTTGCCAATTGCCCTGAAGCTTTTTGCATTCTTAAATTAAATTGTTCACGAAGGAGCTGTAAATGTTCATTTTTAAGCTCATCGATAGATTTATTTCTTAACTCACTTAGTTTCATTACAACACCGTCCGCTCTTCATTTGTGGTTTGAACCGGTAATTTTGCAGCCGCTAGAGCAAAAGCTTCATAAGCCAGTTCTTTAGAAACCCCTTCCATTTCAAACAACATGGTTCCTGGTTTAATTTCAGCCACCCAGTGATCCACACTACCTTTACCTTTACCTTGACGTACTTCAAGAGGTTTTTTGGTAATCGGTTTATCAGGAAAAATTCTAATCCAAATTTTACCACCCCGTTTGATATGACGAGTCATAGCTCGACGAGCAGCCTCGATTTGACGAGAGGTAATACGACCGCGCGTGGTTGATTTGAGGCCAAACTCACCGAAACTCACTTTGTTTCCTCGAGTTGCCAAACCTCTATTACGGCCCTTTTGTTGTTTACGATATTTCGTTCTTTTAGGTAGTAACATTTTTAGTGTCCTCTACATCATATGACAAGCATTATTGCTGTTCGTCTTGGTTACTTTTGGACTCAAAAACTTCGCCTTTGAAGATCCAAACCTTGACACCAATAATACCATAAGTTGTTTCAGCTTCTGCTAAAGCATAATCTATATCTGCCCGAAAAGTATGAAGCGGCACTCGACCTTCACGATACCATTCGCTTCGTGCAATTTCAGCACCACCTAAACGGCCACTGACACAGATTTTAACCCCTTTTGCACCAGCGCGCTGTGCATTAGTTACTGCACGTTTCATAGCACGACGGAACATAATTCTTCTTTCAAGCTGTTGAGCCACATTAATCGCTACGAGTTTTGCATCCAACTCGGGTTTTTTAACTTCTTCGATGTTTAAATGTACTGGTACATCCATCATGTGAGTCAATTTTTTGCGAAGTCTTTCTACATCGCCACCTTTTTTACCAATAACGATACCTGGACGTGCAACATAAGCTGTGATTACGGCATTCTGTGCAGGTCTTTCAATCACAATTCTGCTTACCTGCGCTTGTTGAAGTTCTTTTTCCAGAAATTCACGAACTTGAATATCAGACCATAATTTTTTGGCGTAGGATTTAGAATCAGCATACCATTTAGATTTCCAATCTTTAATGATTCCTAATCGGATACCAATAGGATGAACTTTTTGACCCATACTGTTAAATCCCCTCGTTTGCAGCCACTTTTACAGTGATGTGGCTTGTGCGTTTCAAAATTCTATCTGCTCGACCACGAGCTCTGGGTCGTAGCCGTTTAAATGTGGGTCCTTCATCCACATAAACTGAAGATACCATCAGTTCATCGATGTCAGCGCCATCATTATTTTCAGCATTCGCAATTGCTGATTCCAAAATTTTCTTCATCATTTTAGCTGCTTTTTTGCTGCTGAAAGTTAAAGTTTCCAGCGCTGCATCAACATGCATGCCTCTAATTTGGTTAGCAACCAAACGTGCCTTATAAGGAGAAATTCTGGCATGCATTAAAATAGCTTTAGTTTCCATTGAGATACACCTTATTTAGTTTTCTTATCACCAGAGTGACCACGAAAGGTTCTTGTAGGCGCAAATTCACCCAGTTTACAACCCACCATGTTTTCAGAGATAAGTACCGGAACAAACTGACGACCATTGTGAACAGCTATCGTCAAACCAACCATTTCTGGAGAAATCATTGAACGTCTGGACCAGGTTTTAATTGGCTTTTTATTACCAGATTCCAATGCAGCATCTACTTTTTTCTGCAGATGCGTATCAATAAATGGACCTTTTTTTACTGAACGTGGCACTTTAATTCCCCTTCAATTATTTCTTGTCTCGACGACGAACAATATCTTTGTTTGTTCGTTTATTTTTACGAGTTTTAAAACCTTTTGTCGGCATACCCCATGGCGACACAGGATGACGACCACCTGAAGTTCTACCTTCACCACCACCATGTGGGTGATCCACTGGGTTCATCGCAACCCCGCGTACGGTAGGACGAATACCTCTCCAGCGTTTTGCACCCGCTTTACCTAAGGACCTTAGGCTGTGTTCAATGTTGCTGACTTCACCAATAGTTGCACGACAGTTAATGGATACTTTACGAATTTCTCCAGAGCGCATTCTCAATAAAGCATGTGTACCTTCACGTGCAATCAACTGAACAGAGCAACCAGCACTTCGAGCTAATTGAGCGCCTTTGCCTGGTTTTAATTCAACAGCGTGAACCACACTACCCACAGGTATATTTTGCAATGGCAAACAGTTACCTGTTTTGATGGGAGCATCTGAACCAGAGATTACTTTATCGCCGGCACTCAAACCTTTGGGGGCCAAAATATAAGATCTTTCCCCATCAGAGTACACAACCAAAGCAATGTGTGCTGTACGATTTGGATCATGCTCAATTCTTTCAACGGTTGACCAAATTGAATCTTTAGTTCGTTTAAAATCAACTTTACGATATTTTTGCTTATGACCGCCTCCACGATGTCTAACCGTGATACGACCGGTGTTATTTCTACCGCCAGATTTAGTTTTTTTCTCAACCAGTGCTGCAAGTGGCTTACCTTTGTAAAGCCCATCGCGGCTCACGCTTACCACATGTCTTCGTCCTGGCGAGGTCGGTTTCTTTTGAATTGGTTTAGCCATGGTTTATGCCCCTAATTCCTGACCCATGAAGTCAATTGACTGCCCGTTTTGTAAACGAACATATGCTTTTTTGGAGTCGCTGCGTCGCCCCATCATTTGGCCGAAACGCTTTTGCTTACCTTTTACGTTAATTACCGAAACTGCTTCCACAGTTACGTTAAATAAAAGTTCAACTGCTTTTTTTACTTCATATTTGGTCGCATCATTCAAAACTTTAAAAGCATATTGATTACTTTTCTCTGTTTGATTGGCTGTTTTTTCAGTAACCAGCGGACCTAAAATGACTTTTAACAGTCGTTGTTCGTTAGCAACTTGCTTATCACTCATGCGAATTGCTCCTCAAGTTTTTTAACTGCCTGAGCAGACATTAATACATTTTCATATTTCACTAAAGAAACCGGATCAAGAGATTGAACATCAATGACGTCAACATTTCTCAAGTTTCTAGCAGACAGATAAACGCGCTCATCAATCTCATCCATAACAATTAATGTATGTTCCACCATGGACAAGTTGTTAAGAAAGCTTTTCATCTCTTTAGTTTTTGCATTTTCAATACTAATCTTTTCAACCACGGTTAATCTTTCCAACCGTACCAATTCAGAAAGGATGGATTTGACAGCAGCCCGGTACATTTTTTTGTTAACCTTTTGAGAATAATCTCTTGGTTTCGCAGCAAACGCTACACCACCGCTACGCCATATTGGACTTCTGATGGTTCCAGCTCGCGCACGGCCTGTACCTTTTTGTCTCCAGGGTTTTTTACCCCCACCACTGACTTCTGAGCGGGTTTTTTGTGCGTGAGTTCCAGCTCGGCCACCTGCTAAATAGGCAGTCACAACCTGATGGACTAATGACTCATTGAAATTGCTTCCAAAGGTTTCATCAGAAACTTCCAGTGACTGCTTGGTATCTACCAAGTTCAATTGCATTTCGATACTCCCAAATTAATCTTTAGTGTCTTGTTTTTTAACTGCAGGCTTAACAATTACGTGTCCTCCTGGCGCACCAGGAACCGCTCCCTTGACTAAAAGAAGATTTTTTTCCACATCCACTTTAACAATCTGCAAATTCTGTACGGTACACTGCTTATTACCCATTTGCCCCGCCATTTTTTTGCCTTTGAACACGCGTCCTGGAGACTGGTTCTGGCCAATAGACCCGGGGGCCCGGTGAGAAAGTGAGTTACCGTGTGTGGCATCTTGAGTTGCAAAGTTGTGTCTTTTCACAACTCCAGCAAAACCTTTACCTTTAGAAGTACCGGTTACATCAACAAATTCACCATCATTAAATTTATCAACTTTAATTTCTGTACCTACTTTTAAGGAATTTTCAGAGCTTTCATCTAAAAGACTGCTGTCATCGATTCTGAATTCCCATAAACCAACGCCGGCTTCTACTTTTGCTTTAGCAAAATGATTTGCCTCTGGTTTATTAAGATGCTTTGCTTTTTTTTGTCCAGTAGTTAACTGAACAGCACCATAACCGTCTTTTCCTTCAGGGGTTTTAACCTGAGTAATTCGATTAGCTTCGATTTCAATCACAGAAACAGGTATTGACTGACCATCTTCAGTGAAGACACGAGTCATTCCGCATTTTCTTCCAACAAGACCTAATGACATAGTAACACCTTCTTTAATCTTCTAAGCTAATTTGAACTTCGACACCTGCAGCTAAATCCAGCTTCATTAACGCATCAACGGTTTTATCTGTAGGGTCAACAATATCTACCAGTCTTTTGTGAGTTCTTATCTCATACTGATCCCGTGCGTCTTTATTGACGTGAGGCGAAATCAGTACTGTAAAACGCTCAATTTTTGCCGGCAAAGGAATAGGGCCACGTACCTGGGCACCGGTTCTCTTTGCAGTGTCAACAATTTCTCTGGTGGATTCGTCAATAAGCTTGTGATCAAATGCTTTTAAGCGAATTCGAATCTTTTGATTTTTTGTGGCTGCGTTCATAATTTTTTAAACTCGCAAATTTTATACTACTTGTACGTGCAAAGGGGGCTAATAATAAATCATTAGCCTACCTTTTTCAATCATTTTATTCAATAACTTTAGCAACAACACCGGCGCCTACTGTTCGTCCACCTTCTCGGATCGCAAACCGTAAACCTTCTTCCATTGCAATCGGTGCAATCAGGGTCACTTTCATTGCTATGTTATCACCTGGCATCACCATTTCTGTGCCTTCTGGTAATTCTACCGCGCCTGTCACATCCGTTGTTCTAAAATAAAACTGTGGTCGATAACCTTTGAAAAATGGCGTATGACGACCTCCTTCATCTTTCGATAAAATATACACTTCTGCATCAAATGTTGTATGAGGTTTTATGCTTCCCACATGAGCCAATACCTGACCTCTTTCCACATCTTCTCGCTTCGTTCCTCGCAATAACACACCCACGTTATCACCTGCCCGACCTTCATCAAGCAACTTACGGAACATTTCTACTCCAGTACAAATGGTTTTCGTCGTAGCTCGTATTCCTACGATTTCTACCTCTTCACCTACTTTGATGATCCCTCGCTCTACTCGGCCTGTTACTACCGTTCCTCGACCTGAAATTGAAAATACATCTTCGATCGGTAACAAAAATGGCTTGTCGATATCTCGCTCTGGCTCTGGAATGTATTCATCCATCGCTGCTACAAGTCTCTCTATCGCCTGTTTACCGATTTCACTTTCATCACCTTCCAAAGCTTTCAAGGCAGAGCCGATAATCACTGGCGTATCATCTCCTGGGAATTCATAGCTGCTCAATAAGTCTCTTACTTCCATTTCTACAAGTTCAAGTAACTCTTTATCGTCAACCATGTCCGCTTTGTTCAAAAATACCAAAATTGTAGGAACACCTACCTGACGGGCAAGCAATATGTGTTCTCGGGTTTGTGGCATTGGGCCATCTGCTGCTGAACATACTAAAATTGCGCCATCCATCTGCGCTGCACCTGTAATCATGTTTTTCACATAGTCCGCGTGACCTGGGCAATCTACGTGTGCGTAGTGACGGTTGGCTGATTCGTATTCCACGTGCGCTGTTGCAATGGTGATCCCACGCGCTCTTTCTTCTGGTGTTTTATCGATGTTTTCGTAATCTACAAAGTGTTTACCAAAAACTTTTGTTAACGCCGCTGTTAGGGTGGTTTTTCCATGGTCTACGTGACCAATCGTGCCCACGTTCACATGAGGTTTATTTCGTTCAAATTTTTCTTTAGACATAATTGTTCCCAAAAAAATAATTATTTAATAAATTTGTCTGTTGTTCACAAACAAGCTGGTTTTCAAAAAAAGATAAATCAGTAATGTTCTATCACTGCCTGAGCCACATTCGCAGGGGCTTCGGCGTAGTTTGCAAACTCCATACTGTATGTAGCTCTACCTTGACTCATTGATCTTAAGTCAGTGGCATAACCAAACATTTCGGCCAGAGGGACTTCTGCATGTATTTGTTTACCGGAAGGAATGTCATCCATCCCCTGCAATATACCACGACGTCGATTTAAGTCGCCCATTACATCTCCCATATATTCTTCCGGTGTTACTACTTCAACTTTCATCATAGGCTCAAGTAAAATTGGCATTGCTTCTTTAGCGCCTTCACGAAAACACATGGAGCCGGCAATTTTGAAGGCCATTTCGCTGGAATCCACATCATGAAAGGAACCATCGAACAAGGTTACTTTCACATCAACCACAGGGTAGCCAGCAATCACGCCATTTTGCATCTGATCCTGAACGCCTTTATCTACAGCAGGAATGTACTCTTTAGGAATAACACCGCCTACGACTTTATTCACAAACTCGTATCCGGTGCCTCTTTCTTTAGGTTCAATTTTTAAAAATACGTGGCCATATTGACCCCGTCCACCTGATTGACGGATAAATTTACCCTCTTTTTCCAGGGTTTTCTTGATAGTTTCGCGATAAGCTACTCTAGGTTTACCCACATTTGCTGTCACACCGAATTCACGTTTCATTCGATCAACAATGATTTCAAGGTGCAGCTCACCCATACCTGCGATGATAGTCTGACCTGATTCTTTATCTGTTGACACTCGAAATGAAGGATCTTCCTGAGCTAATTTTCCAAGGGCAATGCTCATTTTTTCCTGATCAATTTTGGTTTTTGGTTCAACAGCAACATTGATTACTGGTTCAGGAAACTCCATTCTTTCAAGAGTAATGGCGTGTTTTTCATCGCATAAAGTATCGCCAGTGGTAGTATGTTTTAAACCTACTGTGGCAGCAATATCTCCTGCAAGTACTTCTTTAATTTCTTCACGAGCATTTGAATGCATTTGTAGAATTCGCCCAGCTCTTTCTTTTTTGCCTTTTACAGGATTATAAACAAAGTCTCCGGTTTTTAATACGCCAGAGTACACTCGAAAATAAGTTAAGGTACCCACAAAAGGATCTGTGGCAATTTTAAAAGCTAAAGCAGCAAAAGGTTCTTCATCACTTGAGTGACGCTCAGCCTCAGAACCATCCGTTTTTTCGCCTTTAATAGCAGGTACTTCATCCGGAGCCGGTAAATAATCGATGACACCGTCCAGTAAAGCCTGCACACCTTTATTCTTGAAAGCAGAACCACAAAAAACAGGAATTACTTCGTTTTTCAAAACTCGGCTACGGATGCCTTTTTTAAGTGCTTCAGCACTTAAATCGCCTTTTTCAATATATTCATCCATCAGGGTTTCATCTGCTTCGGCAGCAGCTTCTAATAAATGTTCGCGCCATTGTTGCGCTTGTTCTTGATGCTCAGCTGGAATTTCTTTATATTCAAATTGCATGCCCTGGTTTTCTTCTTCCCAATAAATGGCTTTCATTTCCACTAAGTCGATCACGCCTTGAAAGGTATCTTCTGCGCCAATGGGTAATTGAACAGCAATGGGATTTGCGTTTAATCTTGTTTTAATCTGCTTTACTACCCGCAAAAAATCTGCGCCAGCTCTATCCATTTTATTGACAAAGGCCATTCTAGGCACGTGATATTTGTTTGCCTGTCGCCAAACGGTTTCAGACTGGGGCTCAACGCCACCCACTGAACAAAATACACCAATAGCGCCATCGAGCACGCGAAGCGAGCGTTCAACCTCAATGGTGAAATCTACGTGTCCAGGGGTGTCAATGATGTTAATGCGGTGTTGAGGGTATTGTTTCAGCATGCCCTGCCAAAAACAGGTAGTAGCTGCAGAAGTAATAGTGATACCTCTTTCTTGTTCCTGAGCCATCCAATCCATAATGGCTGCACCTTCATGCACTTCACCAATTTTATGAGAAATGCCCGTATAGAAAAGAATTCGTTCTGTAGTAGTAGTTTTACCAGCATCAATGTGCGCCATGATGCCGATATTACGATATTGATGTATAGGTGTTGTACGGGCCACAACAGTTTCTCGGTTTACCAGCGAAAATGTGCAAAAGCTTGGTTAGCTTTAGCCATGCGATGCATGTCTTCACGCTTTTTGACGGCGTTACCACGACTGGCAATGGCATCTAAAATTTCATTAGCCAGACGATTCACCATGCCTTTTTCACCTCGGTCACGAGCTGATTGAATCAACCATCTCATGCCCAATGCATTTTTTCGCTCTTCTCGAACTTCCATAGGAACCTGATAGGTGGCACCACCAACTCGGCGAGAACGCACTTCAACGTTAGGCTTGATGTTATCTAACGCCTGTTCAAGTAACCCAATAGAGCGCTTTTGCAAGCCGCCCGTGCCAGAGCTTTCACCAGACTCATCTTCTTCATTATCAGTGGGCTTACTTTTGGTAGAAACAATATCTAAGGCACCATAAACAACTTTCTCGGCGACTGACTTTTTACCATCTAGCATTAAATGATTGATGAACTTGGCCAGCATCTCACTGTGATATTTTGGATCAGGCAAAATTTCTCTTTTTGCTGCGACTCTTCTTCTAGACATAATTTAAAGTATCCTATGTTTAGGGATTTAGTTTAATGTTAATAAAAATCATATTGGCTAAAGTCTACTTATCTTTAGGCTTTTTAGCACCATATTTGGAGCGACCGCGTCGACGGCTTTCTACGCCAGAGGTATCTAAGCTACCACGCACCACGTGATAACGCACACCGGGTAAATCTTTTACCCTTCCACCACGGATAAGTACTACGGAGTGTTCCTGTAAGTTATGGCCTTCACCCCCAATGTACGCGGTTACTTCATCACCACTGGTTACTTTTACACGAGCCACTTTACGCAGTGCAGAGTTTGGTTTCTTAGGGGTTGTGGTATAAACACGGGTACAGACCCCACGTCTTTGTGGACACTGCCTTAGGGCAGGTACATTACTTTTTCCTCGTTTTGTTCGACGAGGTTTGCGCACTAGTTGGTTAGTTGTGGCCATAATTGATTAACTCCAAATCCTCAAACTTATCATTTGATTTAATAATAATTGCCTCGCGTAAAAGTTTTCAGTATAAACTTTACGGAGGCGAAATTTTATAGTAGTTGATGCCTTATTGTCAAGGATCAATATTTACTCCTGTTTCTCACCTTTCGAACTGGAGGGTTGATGCCCTTCAGCCTGCAAAGCTTCGCTAAGCGCAACTTCCAGTTCCTGAGCGGTCAATGGCACGCCATCGTCCATTTCTTCAACATATTCTTCCTGGGCAAAGCTTTCGCCATTCTGACGTTTTTTGTGATAGGAAAGTCCAGTACCTGCAGGAATTAATCGACCCACAGTCACGTTTTCTTTCAACCCTCTTAGCATATCAGACTTACCACTGATGGCAGCTTCTGTCAGCACTCGAGTGGTTTCCTGGAAAGACGCCGCAGAAATGAAGGATTCTGTCGCCAAAGAGGCTTTCGTGATCCCAAGTAAAACCCGCTCATATTGAGCTGGTAATTTGTCTTCACTTGTGAGGCTCTGATTCTCGGCTCGAACGGCAGATACTTCCAGTTGTTCGCCCACCAGGAATTTTGACTCGCCAGTGTTGGTGATGAGCGCTTTTCTAAGCATTTGTCTTACGATAATTTCAATGTGTTTATCGTTAAGCTTAACCCCCTGTAGTCGGTAAACTTCCTGTACTTCGTTCACAATGTAATTTGTCAACGCGCCAACGCCCAATAATCTTAGAGTATCATGAGGATTAGAAGTACCATCCACAATCACTTCACCTCTTTCAACATGTTCGCCTTCAAACACATTGATGTGTCGCCATTTCGGAATAAGCTCTTCATAGGTTTCACCATCTTTGGTGTGAATCACAAGTCGTCGTTTACCTTTGGTTTCTTTACCAAAGCTCACGACACCTGAATGCTCTGCCAAAATGGAAGGCTCTTTTGGTTTTCTGGCTTCAAACAGATCGGCTACCCGTGGTAACCCCCCGGTAATATCTTTTGTCTTAGAAGATTCTTGAGGAATACGGGCAATAATATCACCAATGCCTACCTTTGAACCATCGTTAAGATTCACAATCGCATCGGTTGAAAGAAAGTATTGAGCAGCCACATTGGTGCCAGGCAAAATAATATCTTCGCCTTTATCATCTACAAGTTTCACCATTGGACGTAACTCTTTACCACCCATACCCCGTTGTTTTGGATCGGTCACAACAATATTGGTCAGGCCGGTTAACTCATCGGTTTGACGCTTAACGGTTATCCCGTCTATCATATCAATAAATTTAATGCGTCCGGCCACCTCAGTTACAATTGGATGCGTATGTGGATCCCAGGTGGCGACTACTTGCCCACCTTTTACAACATTACCATCTTTGATAGACAGGCTGGCGCCATAGGGTAATTTATAACGTTCGCGCTCAGAACCAAAATCATCCAGAACAGCCAGTTCACCAGAACGAGAAACTGTCACAAGATTACCACTGGCATTTTCCACAGTTTTAACGTTCACAAGTTTAGTCTTACCATCAGATTTCACTTGGATATTATCGATTGCTGTAGCTCTGGAAGCTGCCCCACCAATGTGGAAGGTCCGCATGGTTAACTGAGTACCTGGCTCACCGATAGACTGTGCAGCAATAACGCCTACAGCTTCACCCATATTTACTAAGTGACCTCTTGCCAAATCACGACCGTAACACATGGCACAAACGCCAAAGTCTGCATCACAGGTAATTGAGGATCGAACTTTGACTCTATCAATAGCGTGTCCTTCAACTTCTATAACACGTTTTTCATCCAACAGCGTATTACGTGGAATTAAAATATCATCAGAGCCAGGCACTAAAATATCTTCCGCAACCACACGGCCTAAAATACGTTCACTTAAGGGCTCAACCACATCGCCGCCTTCAATATGTGGCGCAAGATATAAGCCACCTTCTGTATGACAGTCGTTTTCACTGACCACAACATCTTGAGCGACATCCACCAATCTCCGGGTTAAATAACCAGAGTTCGCAGTTTTCAAAGCGGTATCCGCCAGACCTTTACGAGCACCGTGAGTTGAAATAAAATATTGTAATACGTTCAACCCTTCACGGAAGTTAGCAGTAATTGGGGTTTCAATAATGGTTCCATCAGGCTTTGCCATTAATCCACGCATACCAGAGAGCTGTCTAATCTGTGCTGCTGAACCCCGCGCACCGGAATCTGCCATCATGTAAACTGAGTTAAAAGAGGTTCTTTCTACTTTTTTACCTTCAGCATCTACAACTTCATCGGTGGCCAGTTTTTCCATCATGGCTTTTGCCACTTGATCATTCGTGTGTGACCAGATATCCACAACTTTATTGTAGCGCTCACCATCGGTTACCAGACCGGCAGCGTATTGTTCCTCGATTTCTTTAACTTCAGATTCGGCTTTAGCAATGATATCGTATTTTTTCTCAGGAATGACTAAGTCGTCAATACCGATAGACACACCAGAGAGAGTGGCATAGCGAAAACCTAAATACATTAATTGGTCGGCAAAGATAACCGTATCTTTAACTCCCAGGCGACGATAACTTTCGTTCACTAAGTGGGAAATCGCTTTTTTGGTTAGAGTCTGATTAATCAGCTCGAAAGGCATCCCTTCAGGTACAATTTCCCAAACCAAAGCTCGTCCAACTGTGGTATCTACCAATTTGTTTTCTCTACGGCGCTGGCCTTTTTCATCAATAACCACTTCATTAATCCGCACTCGGATTTTAGCGTGAATATCCAAGGCATCGTTGGCATAAAGTCGTTGCACTTCATCAATATCACTAAAAATTTTACCTTCACCCTTAACGTTAATATCTTCACGGGTAATAAAGTAAAGTCCCAAGACCACATCTTGTGTTGGTACAATAATAGGTTCACCGTTTGCTGGAGATAAAATATTATTGGTTGACATCATCAACGCACGGGATTCAAGTTGCGCTTCAATGGTTAAAGGTACGTGTACCGCCATTTGGTCACCATCAAAGTCAGCATTGTACGCCACACAGACTAATGGATGCAGTTGAATAGCTTTACCTTCAATCAATACAGGTTCAAAAGCTTGAATACCTAATCTGTGAAGTGTTGGCGCCCGGTTGAGTAATACAGGGTGTTCGCGAATCACTTCCTCAAGAATGTCCCACACTTCTGGGGCTTCTTTTTCTACCAGTTTCTTAGCGGCCTTAATGGTAGAAGCCATTTCACGTTTTTCTAGTTTGCTGTAGATAAAAGGTTTAAAAAGCTCCAGTGCCATTTTTTTTGGTAAACCACACTGATGCAATCGCAAGGTAGGCCCTACTACGATAACGGAACGACCAGAATAGTCTACCCGTTTACCCAATAGGTTTTGTCTGAATCGACCCTGTTTACCTTTGATCATGTCTGCCAGAGATTTTAATGGTCGCTTATTGCTACCCGTAATCGCACGCCCACGACGGCCATTGTCTAATAAGGCATCCACAGATTCTTGCAACATACGTTTTTCGTTGCGAACGATAATATCGGGTGCGCTCAGATCAAGCAGTCGTTTCAAACGGTTATTACGGTTAATCACCCGTCGATAAAGATCATTCAAATCAGATGTGGCAAAACGGCCACCATCCAGAGGTACCAAAGGTCTTAAATCTGGTGGTAAAATTGGCAATACGGTCATCACAACCCATTCTGGCTTGTTACCCGATTCCGCAAATGCTTCCAAAAGTTTAAGCCGTTTGGTATATTTTTTAAGTTTTGCTTCAGAATTGGTTTTTTCCATATCCTGACGGATGGTTTCAATTTCTTCTTCAAGATGCAAAGCCATCAGCAGTTTCTGGATAGCTTCAGCACCCATAATTGCTTCAAACTCATCGCCATACTCTTCAATGGCATCCAGATAAGCATCATCAGAGAGTAATTGACCTTTCTCCAAAGAAGTCATACCAGGATCAATTACCACGAAGGCTTCAAAATATAAGATTCTTTCAATATCTCTTAGAGTCATGTCTAAGAGTAAACCAATACGGGAGGGTAAAGATTTCAAAAACCAAATATGCGCCACAGGACACGCAAGTTCAATATGCCCCATTCTATCACGTCTGACTTTTGCCAGTGCCACTTCCACGCCACATTTTTCACAAACCACACCACGGTGTTTAAGTCGCTTGTATTTACCACAAAGACATTCATAGTCTTTGATAGGGCCAAAAATTTTCGCACAGAACAAACCATCTCTCTCAGGTTTGAAGGTACGATAGTTGATAGTTTCGGGTTTTTTAACCTCACCGAAAGACCAGGATCTGATTTTATCCGGTGAAGCCAGGGCGATGCGAATGGCATCAAAATCTTCAAATTGATTTTGTTGTTTAATGATGTTTAATAAGTCTCTCATAACACTCTCTTTGTTATTAAGGTTCACACGGACTATTTATTTTCCAGCTCGATATCTAAAGCCAGAGAACGAATTTCTTTCACCAATACATTAAAGGATTCAGGCATACCCGGATCCATTTGATGATTCCCATCCACAATGTTTTTGTACATTTTGGTTCGGCCATTCACGTCATCAGACTTAACTGTTAACATTTCTTGCAAAGTATAGGCAGCACCGTAAGCTTCCAGCGCCCAGACCTCCATCTCACCAAAACGTTGTCCACCAAATTGTGCTTTACCGCCGAGTGGCTGTTGAGTCACCAGACTGTAAGAACCGGTTGAACGCGCATGCATCTTATCATCCACAAGGTGATTCAGTTTCAGCATGTACATGTAACCCACGGTCACGGGTCGATGAAAGGCTTCACCAGTTCGACCATCATACAATGTGGCCTGTCCACTTCTGGGTAAACCTGCCAGTTCAAGCAACTCTTTGAGTTCAGATTCTAATGCACCATCGAAAACTGGCGTAGCCAGAGGCACACCGCCCTTTAAATTTCGGGCTAGCTGCATAATTTCAGCATCATTTAGCTGGCTCAAATCATGTTGCTGACCTTTGCCGGCGGAGTAAACTTGATTGAGGAATTCACGAATGGAATCAACGGACTCTTTGGTTCTTAACATGCGTCCAATCTTAAGTCCCATACCTTTGGCTGCCCAGCCAAGGTGAGTTTCAAGGATTTGTCCTATGTTCATCCGCGAAGGTACACCCAGTGGATTCAAAACAATATCAACCGGTGTGCCATCTTCAAGATACGGCATATCTTCCACAGGAACAATGGTGGAGATAACCCCTTTGTTTCCGTGACGGCCAGCCATTTTATCACCGGGTTGAATACGTCTTTTTACCGCTAAGTACACTTTAACAATTTTTAAAACACCAGGTGCTAAATCATCACCCTGGACAATTTTTTGACGTTGAGCTTCAAACTTCTTATCGTGCTCTTTTTTAAGGGTTTCAATTTTTTGAGCAGCCACTTCCAATTGTTGATTTACACTGTCATCTTTTAAGCTAATTTCAAACCAGCGATCATGTGCCAACTCTTTTAAATTATTTTTAGTAATTTTACTGCCAGCTTTAAATGCAGCTGGACCTCGAGCGACAACCTGCCCTACAAGTAACTGTTCAAGTTCTTGAAAAATCGCTTCCTGACGGATACGTAACTCATCTTTGATATCTTTACGATATTTATCAAGCGCTGCTTTTTCAATGGCAATGGCTCTTTCATCTTTTTCCACGCCATCACGCGTAAATACCTGAACATCGATCACAGTACCAGACATGCCAGGAGAAACTTTCAATGAAGTGTCTTTCACATCGGAAGCTTTTTCACCAAAAATAGCTCTTAGCAGTTTTTCTTCTGGTGTTAACTGGGTTTCACCTTTTGGAGTAACTTTACCAACCAAAATATCGCCAGATTTAACTTCCGCACCAATATGAACAATCCCTGACTCATCCAGTTTTGATAAAGCAGCTTCGCCCACATTTGGGATATCAGGTGTGATTTCTTCAGAGCCTAATTTGGTATCCCGCGCAATACAGGTTAGTTCTTCGATATGAATAGAAGTAAAGCGGTCTTCTTGAACCACTCGCTCAGAAACCAAAATTGAATCCTCAAAGTTATAGCCATTCCAAGGCATAAAGGCTACTAACATGTTCTGACCTAATGCTAATTCACCTAAGTCAGTGGAAGGACCATCGGCCAATACATCACCTTTTTCAATCACATCACCTTTTTTCACTAATGAACGTTGATTGATACAAGTATTTTGATTGGAACGGGTATATTTAATTAAATTATAAATATCTACATTGGAACTGTTATCTTTGGATTCATTGGCGTTTACACGAATCACGATGCGAGAAGCATCTACAGAGTCAACCACACCACCACGATCGGCAACAATGGTTACACCTGAATCTTGTGCAACTACACGCTCAACGCCTGTACCAACGAGGGGTTTTTCAGCAATTAAAGTTGGAACCCCCTGACGTTGCATGTTTGATCCCATCAAAGCACGGTTCGCATCATCGTGTTCTAAGAAAGGAATCAATGATGCCGCAACCGAGACTACCTGCTTAGGTGAAACGTCCATATATTCAATTTTATCGGCTGTGGTAAAGGTAAACTCACCTTTAAAACGGCAAGGTACCAAATCGCTAACCAGATTGCCTTTGTCATCCAATTTTGCATTGGCCTGGGCAATCATATGCTCCATTTCGTCAATTGCAGATAAGTAATAAATCTCATCAGTTACGTGTCCATCTTCTACTTTACGATAGGGACTTTCCAAAAAGCCATAATGGTTGGTTTTAGCATAAACAGCCAAGGAGTTAATCAAACCAATATTTGGCCCCTCTGGTGTCTCAATCGGACAAACGCGACCATAGTGAGTAGGATGTACGTCACGAACTTCAAATCCAGCACGCTCACGGGTCAAACCGCCTGGGCCTAAGGCAGAAATACGGCGTTTATGGGTAACTTCTGATAGCGGATTTACCTGATCCATAAACTGTGATAACTGGCTGGAACCAAAAAATTCTTTAATGGCAGCAGAGACAGGTTTGGCATTAATTAAATCCTGCGGCATAAGCCCTTCAGATTCAGCCAGACTTAATCTTTCTTTTACAGCACGCTCTACTCTTACCAATCCAACTCTGAATTGATTTTCTGCCATTTCACCGACGCTTCTCACTCGACGGTTACCCAGATGGTCGATATCATCAACTTCACCGTTACCATTTCTTATGTCTATCAGTGTTTTGATAACGTCTAAAATGTCTTCTTTATCAAGCGTTCCTGAACCTACAAATTCTTTACGACCTACTCTGCGGTTAAATTTCATTCTTCCCACAGCAGATAAGTCATATCGATCTTCTGAGAAAAATAAGTTTTTAAATAGCGCTTCAGCCGAATCTTTTGTAGGTGGCTCACCAGGTCGCATCATTCGATAAATTTCTACCAACGCTTCTAGTTGATTTGATGTTGGATCAATTCTTAAAGTGTCAGAGATATATGAGCCCAAATCTAAATCATTAGTATAAATGGTTTCAAAGTCGGTAATATTTGCTTCGATCAACGCCTCTAAGAGTTCGGCTGTAATTTCAGCATTGGCAGGCGCAATTACTTCACCGGTTTCTTCATTGATGATTTCTTTAGCCAGTGTTTTTCCAACAACGTAATCTTGTGGTACAACAATGTTATTAAGATCAATTTTTTCCATATGACGGATATGACGAGCAGAAATGCGTCTACCCATTTCAACAATCACTTCTGATTTTTGATCTTTAATATCAAAGGAGGCGATTTCGCCTCTTAGGTGTTCTGGTTTTAGTTTTAATAAGAAAGCTTTTTCTTGAGATTTAGACTTTTCAGGGTTATCAATAATTTTGTATTGATTAAACTCATAAAAAGTACTCATGATTTCATCGACTTCCATGCCCAATGCACGTAACAAAATGGTTACCGGTAGTTTACGTCGTCGATCGATTCTCGCAAACAGTGCATCTTTAGGATCGAATTCAAAATCAAGCCAGGATCCACGATAAGGAATCACGCGGGCAGAGAAAAGAAGCTTTCCAGATGAATGGGTTTTACCTTTGTCATGTTCAAAAAACACACTAGGCGAACGGTGCAATTGAGATACAACCACCCGTTCGGTACCATTGACAACAAAGGTACCATTTCGAGTCATTAATGGGATTTCGCCCATGTAAACTTCTTGCTCTTTAATATCTTTAACTGGTTTTTTTTCAGCGGTGCTATCTTTATCTAAAATTACCAGACGCACTTTTACCCGTAATGAAGCACCGTAGGTTTGTCCGCGGAGCTTACACTCTTGCACATCAAATATCGGTTCACCAAGGCTGTAACTCACATACTCTAAGTACACATTGCCTGAATACCCTATAATTGGGAAAACGGATTTGAAAGCACTTTCCAAACCATAATCTGTTCGCTCTGCAATAGGAACATGCTTTTGTAAAAATTTTTCGTAGGAATCTAACTGGATGGATAGTAAATAAGGAATTGCCATTTTTTCGGGCAGTTTTCCAAAATTTTTTCGAATTCTTTTCTTTTCTGTGTAAGAATAGTTGTTTTCAGGAGCAAGGGTTGTAAGCATTTGGATTCCTCAAGCAAAATGATAATGGAAAAACCAATTTGCTGTTTTCTATGGGTATTTTAGAAACAGCGAATGGCTGAAAGACATAATTGTCCATCAGCCATTATTTTTTTGTTAAAAATTAACTTATTTAACTTCAACTTCAGCGCCAGCTTCTTCAAGCTGCTTTTTGAAGTCTTCTGCAGCTTCTTTAGCAACAGCTTCTTTAACAGTAGAAGGCGCACCTTCAACCATTTCTTTAGCTTCTTTAAGCCCAAGACCTGTGATGCTACGAATTGCCTTAATAACATTAATCTTATTAGCGCCAAAGCTTTTTAAGATAACATCAAATTCGGTTTTCTCTTCTGCAGCAGCAGCTTCGCCACCCGCAGCAGGTGCAGCAACTGCAACCGCAGCAGCAGCAGAAACGCCAAATTTTTCTTCCATATCGCTGATTAAATCAACAATATCCATTACGCTCATATCAGATACAGCTTGTAAAATATCTTCTTTTGAAACGGCCATTATAATTTACTCCAAAAAAATAGTTTAAGATTCAGCTTGCTTTTTATCACGAATAGCAGCCACGGTACGAACCAACTTACTGTGAGGCTCATTTAATGTACGTACGAACTTAGTAATTGGTGCTTTCATTACCTGCATTAATGTCGCAATCGCTTCATCACGGGTTGGTAATTTGGCAACATAATCAAGTTCATCAGCACTCATTAAGCGACCGCTTATGGCAAGTGCTTTGACACTAAGAGCATCATGTTGTTTGGCATAGTCTTTGAAGAGCCTGGCAGGTGCACTAGGTTCTTCTTTGGATAATGCCAGCATGGTAGGACCGGTCAATACTTCTTCAAAACAGGCAAATTCTGTACCAGATAATGCTCGTTTTGCTAAAGTATTTCGAACAACCTTCAGGTATACGCCCTTTTCTCGAGCTTCGGAGCGAATTTTAGTAATTTGCTCAACTGTTAAGCCTCGATAATCGGCAACTAAACCTGAAATAGATTGTTGGGCTTCTTTTGCGACGTCAGCAACAATTGCTTTTTTGTCATTTAATGCAAGAGCCACGCTCTACCTCCTCATTGACTAAAGAATTAAAGAAGTGAATACTCACTTCTCCCTTACTGGTGCAGACCGTTCCAGAAACTGGAGGCGGAAACACCGTCTGCGCAGGCTGTAAAAATTTACTTATAAAGCATTGCTGCTGCCTGCGGTCTTCAACGATTGATGTCTTTCAACATCTCCCGCTAAATTTGTACTGTTTTTAAATCTTAAAGAAAAAAAACAGTTAAAATACAGTGCTTGTGAAATATTTACGCAGCAAAAAAATGCATGCTACTTCACAAGGGCGCATAGTATAACAGAAATTAAACTGAAATGCTCGCTTGATCTAAAGTTAAACCAGGTCCCATCGTGCTAGACAAGGTAATTTTCTTAAGATAAATACCTTTAGCAGAGCTTGGCTTGGCTTTTTTCAAATCAGCTAACACAGCCTCAATGTTTTCTTTTAATTTAACGGCATCAAAATCAAGCTTTCCAACCGCACAGTGGATAATCCCATTTTTATCAGTTCGAAATCGCGCCTGACCAGATTTAGCATTTTTAACAGCAGTGACCACATCTGGGGTAACTGTACCGACTTTTGGATTTGGCATTAAACCTTTTGGACCCAGCAATTGACCCAGCTGACCCACAACTCGCATAGCATCTGGGCTGGCGATGATAACATCATAATCTAAGTTACCTGCTTTCATATCTGCAGCTAAATCATCCATACCTACTACTTCAGCACCCGCTTCTTTAGCAGCATCGGCGTTAGCGCCTTGCGTAAAAACAGCAACTTTGACGCTCTTGCCGGTTCCATGCGGTAAATTGGTAGCGCCTCGTACAACCTGATCAGATTTACGGGGATCTACACCAAGATTTACACAGATTTCTACAGTTTCAGTGAATTTCACTTTAGACAGTTCTTTTAAAAGGCCGATAGCATCATCAAAAGCATGGACTTGACCAGGCACAACTTTCTCTTTAATTGTTTTGATTCGTTTGGTTAATTTAGTCATTATTCAACCCCCTCAACATCAACACCCATGCTGCGCGCAGTTCCTGCAATGGTTTTCACAGCGGCCTCCATATCAGCAGCGGTCAGATCAGGCATCTTCATGGCAGCAATTTCTTCTAATTGAGCTCGGTTGATAGTACCAATTTTTTTGGTATTTGGCGTACCACTGCCACTTTTAAGTTTTAACGCTTTCAAAATTAAGACCGCGGCAGGTGGAGTTTTCTTGATGAACGTAAAACTTCTGTCATTGTAAACGGTAATGACAACTGGCACAGGTAATCCGGCTTCCATACCCTGAGTTTCTGCATTAAATGCTTTACAAAATTCCATGATATTAACCCCATGTTGACCTAACGCAGGTCCCACAGGAGGGCTTGGATTTGCCTTAGCGGCAGGAATTTGCAGCTTAATATAAGCCTGTATTTTTTTAGCCATAATGACTCCTCTTAATGGGTACTAACGCTGAAAATCAAAAACTGTCAGCTCCCCGTGAATGTTAGCCCTTTTCAACCTGTGTAAATTCTAATTCTACAGGTGTAGAGCGTCCAAAAATTAAAACTGCCACTCTTAAGCGGTTTTTCTCATAATTCACTTCTTCAACTACACCGTTGAAATCCATGAAAGGCCCTGCAGTGACACGAACCACTTCGCCCACCTCAAAAACCACTTTGTGTCTGGGTTGATCGACACTTTCTTCAACCCGTTGCATAATCGCATTAGCTTCTTTTTCTGAAATTGCGGCAGGATGGTCACTGGTTCCCCCGATAAACCCCAGTACTTTGGGAATTCTACGAACCAGGTGCCAGGTGGAGTCATCCATAACCATTTTGACCAGCACATAACCTGGAAAAAATTTTCTTTCACTTTTGCGTCTCTGCCCACCTTTCATCTCTACAACTTCTTCGGTAGGAACAATAATATCATCAAATTTATCTTCAATCTTTTCCTGCTGAATACGCTCTTTCAAAGCTTTCATGACAAATTTTTCAAAGCCAGAGTAGGCATGAACTACATACCAGCGTTTTTTAGGGGTTGTTTGCTCTTCAGTCATAATCTAACCTGTATGTCCCGTTAATGTTCCAATACCCCATAATAAGAAGGTATCAATGCCCCATAGTAACAGCGCCACCACGACCACCATTACAATCACCACCATAGTAGTTTGAACGGTTTCCTGTCGAGTTGGCCAGGTTACTTTACGCATTTCCATGCGTGCATCTTTAATAAAGCTCCAGGAAATTTTTCCAAAATGGGTCTGCAATGCAAACCCCAATATCACGGCAGCCACGACTATCCAGCCGATCATGCGAATGGGTAAGCTAATGCTGGAAAAATAAAAGTTCGCAACCACACCAGCCCCAATTAATACTGCTATCACAAGCCAAATGAGAATATCTAATGTAGAACGTGACTTTTGTTGAGTCTTTGAGTTCATATACCTGCTCTAAAATTCAAATTTAATTAGGGTTTACGCAAAAACCCTAATACTGCATCACTATATCTAAAATAGTGGCAGGCCAGGAGGGAATCGAACCCCCAACCTGCGGTTTTGGAGACCGCTGCTCTGCCAATTGAGCTACTGACCTAATATTTACGTTTCTTTCAAAACTTAGCAAAAATTTACCGGTTTTTTGATTAGATGACCATAAATTTTTGATAAATTTTAAATAGTTTATTGCAAACAGCATTAAAGCCAGAGAATAACGGCAAGGCATTTTGCAGTTATTACTCCAGCTTCTAAATTATTCTAAGTTACAGATTATTCAATAACTTTAGCAACAACACCGGCGCCTACTGTTCGTCCACCTTCTCGGATAGCAAACCGTAAACCTTCTTCCATTGCAATCGGTGCAATCAGGGTCACTTTCATTGCTATGTTGTCACCTGGCATCACCATTTCTGTACCTTCTGGTAATTCTACCGCACCAGTCACATCCGTTGTTCTAAAATAAAACTGTGGTCGATAACCTTTGAAAAATGGCGTATGACGACCTCCTTCATCTTTCGATAAAATATACACTTCTGCATCAAATGTTGTGTGAGGTTTTATGCTTCCCACTGAGCCAATACCTGACCACGTTCGACGTCATCTCGCTTAGTACCTCGCAATAACACACCCACGTTATCACCTGCACGACCTTCGTCAAGCAACTTACGGAACATTTCTACACCGGTACAAGTGGTCTTGGTGGTGCTCGTGATGCCGACGATTTCAATCTCTTCACCGACTTTGACAATGCCACGCTCTACACGGCCTGTTACTACGGTGCCTCGACCAGAGATTGAAAATACGTCTTCAATCGGTATCAGGAATGGCTTATCGATATCTCGCTCAGGCTCTGGAATGTATTCATCCATCGCTCTACAAGTTTCTCTATCGGCGGTTTACCGATTTCACTTTCATCTACCGTCCAAAGCCATCAAGGCAGAACCGATGATGATTGGGGTATCGTCGCCTGGGAAGTCGTAGTTGTCAATAAGTCACGCACTTCCATTTCAACCAGCTCCAGTAGCTCTTTATCGTCGACCATGTCGGCTTTGTTCAGGAACACAAGATGAACGGTACACCTACTTGACGGACAACAATATGTGCTCTCGAGTTTGCGGCATTGGGCCATCGGCAGCTGAACATACCAGGATTGCGCCATCCATCTGCGCAGCACCGGTAATCATGTTCTTAACGTAGTCGGCGTGACCTGGGCAATCTACGTGCGCGTAATGTCGGATTGGCTTTCGTACTCAACGTGGGCTGTGGAGATGGTGATACCACGTGCTCTTTCTTCCGGCGCTGCGTCGATATTATCAAATGCTACGGCCGCTCCGCCCCAAACCTCTGAACATACGCGAGTCAATGCCGCTGTTAAAGTTGTTTTACCATGGTCAACGTGACCGATGGTGCCCACGTTGACGTGGGGCTTGATACGTTCAAATTTTTCCTTAGACATGGATAGTGCCTCTTTACTTACACCAAAGGTTATGGTTGTTATAAATTACAGCGCCGAACTACAAATCATGGTGCTCACAACTGGACTCGAACCAGTGACCTCTTCCTTACCAAGGAAGTGCTCTACCACCTGAGCTATGTGAGCTTTAATCAGAGGAAAAACGACAAAAAGCGTCCTCTTCTGTCCTCTGACATTGGAGCGGGTGATGGGAATCGAACCCACATTATCAGCTTGGAAGGCTGAGGCTCTACCATTGAGCTACACCCGCTACAACAGAAAACTTGCTGCGTCAAATGACCTGCTGCTGTTAAGTAAATGGTGGAGGGGGTAGGATTCGAACCTACGAAGGCGGAGCCGTCAGATTTACAGTCTGATCCCTTTGGCCACTCGGGAACCCCTCCCACACTTTTTATTAAGCGGTGTATTGTCCTTCATTCATTCAGGCATGTCAACCATAAATGTACGATTTAGCAGGATATTTGTGCTTATCGTAAAGCCTTGAAAATGTTTTGCAAGGTACGAGTAACCTTGATAGGCAAGCCTCGAAGTATTTTCTTTACAAACGCATCAAGCACTGTCAACATAAGCCTTTATCCAGCATTAACGTGAGTCGTAACATCATGCAATTAAAGAAATTTTTTGCTTTAAGCATTTCTATTTTGACTTTTGTCAATTGTGTTTTTGCCGCAACTGAAACAGGTGGGCTTGAGCACCCCTGGATGACAGGTCCGCTTTTAGCCCCTTCGGGTAGAACCATTCCTAAGGGGCATTTAAATTTAGAACCGTACCTTTTCATTACCGATGATAATGGTATATACAATCGACGGGCTGCGGTCACACCTTTTCCTTCCCTTACGAATATTTCGCCAACAATGATAGCTTCTTACGGTTTGACCAACTGGATGGATATCGCTTTAACCGTACCTTATACTTACAAAGAAGAAGAAAGTCAAAACTCATCAGGGATAGGGGATTCCAGTGTTGTTTTAGGATTTCAAGTTTTACGCCAAGAACCTGATTCCTGGATACCCAATTTAAGACTAACCGTGGGAGAGTTATTTCCTGATGGAAATTATCGAAATCTTAGCCCAACTCGCCTTGGAACAGATGCTATTGGCGCCGGTTCTTATCAAACCAGTCTTGGCGCTAATTTTCAGGAAGTCAGCCATTTACGTAACGGTAAATTTTTAAGCACTCGTCTGACTTTCACCTACACAATTCCATCCAACGTAACTGTACAAGGGTTTAACAGCTATGGCGGTGGTTTTGGCACCAATGGTACCGTGGATCCGGCAAATGTATTTACCGCTGATTTAGGACTTGAGTATACTTTGACGCAAAACTGGGTACCAGCCATTGATTTTGTTTACACCACCACAGGTAACAGTAGCTTTCAAGGCACGCCGGGGGTTACAGCCAATGGTTTGCCTGCCACCAACGGTGGCCCCAGTCAGGATGAGTTATCTGTTGCTCCAGCATTAGAATATAATTTTTCGCCACGTATTGGTGTGATAGGTGGTGCCTGGTTTTCTGTGACGGGCAAAAATGCAGACAGATTTACCGCGGGTGTTTTAGCGGTTAACTTTTATTTTTAGATAAATACCAGCGAAGCAATTTTAGTTTTTGCCTTGGCAAAATAGATTAAACATAAAGTTTTAAAGAGGACACTTAAAATTAAACTGATGGCGGTTCCATTAATTCCAAAAGCAAGGGTTAATGGAACCCCAAGACTCACTAAAATTATCAGTTCTAAGACACAAAGCTTTAGTACCAACTGCTCAAAACCACTATATAACAAAACATTCAAACCCGATTGCCCAAACACACCAATAACTGCGGCCAGAATCACTAGAAATAGCGTTTGCTTTGCTGCAAGATAATCTTTACCAAAACCTAGTAGAATTGGATTTGCAAACAGATATATGAAAAAAACTAAAACTCCACAGGTTAGAATGAGCGTAATATTCAATATCTTTAGGTGCTTTTGTAATTTTATTTTGCCACAGTGAGTTTTAATTAAAGTACTGACATTAATTTTCAAAAATTGAAATAGCCCTCGAGCCAACACCCAAAAAACACTGGAGACAGCCATGGCAGCTGAATAATACCCTACATCATGAGCCTTATCGGAAAAAAATCTGACCATTAATAAATCTAAAACACAAAGCAATAAAAATGACGACGTGTTAAATAAAACTTTAGCAGAAACTTTACCCCACTGTTTTTGAACTTCATACTCTTTAGAAAGTAATTTTTTAAAAGAAATTTTGGTGATAACTGGCAAGGTTTTTCGTAACAAATATCCGCCGATAATAGTCAGCGAGATAAAAGTAATGGATAAAATCACGGGAATTTGCCATAAAGCGACTTTTGTTTCACATAAGCTTACAAGTAATAGAAAGCCAAAAAGCATTGCGTATTTCACAAGGTTAACTAAAGCGTAGCCTGCTATGGGCTTTTTACTACAAGCTAAATAGCTGCTAATTAACATGCAAGTTGCATACAGTGGAATGATGAATAAAGCCATGGCTACCAGTTGAGTCATGGTTGAAACCTGATAACCCAAATCATGCAAGAAATAAACCCCTGCTTCAAACAACACAGTCAAAGTAAAAACAACCAAAAACATCAGCAAAATCACTCTGATATTCCAACCTATAAAGCCTAAGATACTTGATTCATCATTGTGATGGATATACTGAGATAAAAAACGTTTAGCGCTGACAGTGGTGCCTAAAAGACTTAAACTGGATAGTGCATTCAAAACTTTAAGCACAATATTAATATTACCGTAAAAAACTGGTGAGAAGGTTTTTGCCAAAAAAAGGTTTAAAAACAACTTAAAACTATAGCCGCCTAAAGTTATCAACAGCATGATCAGGGTATCTGTAATGTCTTTGTTTAACTTTAAAGATTCAAATAAGCCCAATATTCGTGGTTTTGTAGCGGGAAAAGATACAGCTTGGGAAAACATCTATACAACTTAAAGTTTTTACAACCATTTAAGTGTAGACCATTAAATTTAAATGTGTTCAATAATATAAAAATTTTTTTAATCTCAAAACTTAAAATCCAAATTAATCAATGTAGGTTGATTTTGACTGTAAATCAAAGTTTTTCGTAAGTCCTAAAGAAGTACAAAAACCTATGTTATTGATTACAAAAGGATAGTACAGAAGTGATTTCCAAATCTTTTGTATAAAAAACGTTTTTATCAGGGTTATTTTGCTGGAAATTCTCAATAACCTTATCACGCAGAGTTAACAATTCAATTATCTGTGGTTTAAATAATTTAACCATATTACTTATCCATGCATTGGTAAGAGAATATTCACTGTTTTCAATGTCAACGATAAAATCGTCCAAATATTTAATAAGCGTCTGTGCCGGATACCAAACGCCCGTTACTACCCAGTAATTCACCGTAAAAAGTGCGGTTGGATATCCCGACTCATTCATGGCAATAGCAAGTAAATGGGTAAGATTATCTGATTTTCCATTGCTGCTTTTGTATTTTTCGGAGGTAGTGATAATTGAGTCTTTTTGACTAAATCTGTCAGCGCGATAGAAAATGTGAAAGTGTCCGTGCTCTTTAACTCTATCACTGTCTTTTGAGGGGTGAGCGTGATAATAATATTGACTAAAGTGTTTATGATCTTTTACATCACCTTTGGGGTAATGCTGCCATTCATAAATCACATCATTTCTTGGCATTAATTCCAAAACCAAATTTGAGTTTTTATTTTTTAAACTTTGGTAGATAGAAATAATTTCATTTTCAATTGGGTTCAAGGATTTCATTTTTCTTAAAATATAAAAACCGAAGCAAAGCCCCGGTTTTAAAATTTAAAGCGCTGAGCTGAATTACTCATCGCCTCCGCAGCCGTTGCAACCACCACTACAAGCACCGCAACAACCACTGCCGCAACAGCCACTGGCACAACAACCACTGGCGCAGCAACCACTAGAACTGTCAGCCACTAAAGTTGGGTTTGCTACTGCTGTACTAAGCTTTACTTCATTAGAGTTTACCTTTGTTACAGGTGCAATATTTGCCATAGCCACGGAAGAAGCAAGTATAGCTGCAGCGCCTGTTAAGATAATGGTTTTATTCATTTTTTTCTCCAAAATGAAATTAATGTGATATAGAGGTGAACCCTCGTTTGAAATAATAGCATTGAAATTAAATTTTGCGAATCAAATTTAGACTTTTTGTGTGACTTTCATTTATTGCATTAAGCATAGTTTAGAGTTAGAATAATTCTTAATTTTTTTATATCGAGGTATCGGTTCAGTGCGCATTTAATCTTTTTTTCAATCACGGCTGCAAAGTCTGGCTTTAATTTTGAAAAGAGATATTCTATGAGCGCATCCCCTCGAATTATTTTAAACAATCTGTCTTTTACTCACCCCCAGGCATCCGTTAATTTTAAAGATATTAATTTAACTTTTGAATCCGGCAAGTATGGAGTTGTTGGAAAAAATGGTATTGGGAAAACAACTTTCTTAAAACTTATTACAGGCTCATTGCCTGCCATATCCGGTAATATTTTACGCGAAGCTGTGATAGCAGAGTTTGTACAAAACGATTACTTACAATATTCTAATACTTCCATTGCAAAAGTTTTAGGGGTTGATAATATTTTGCAGGCACTTTTGCGTATTCATGAAGGTGAAATTAATGAAAAAGATTTTGAAACTGTCAATGATCAATGGCGTATAGAATTAAAAATTAAAACGGCTTTAAAGGCTTTTAATCTTTGGCCTCTCTCACTTAACCGAAGCTTTGATGAGTTAAGTGGTGGCCAAAAAACCAAATTACTCTTAGCAAAAGTCCTTATTTTTAAGTCTGATTTCATGATTTTTGATGAGCCAACCAATAATCTGGATGCTGAAACGCGAAAAATTTTTTATGACTTTATTGAAACTCAACCTAAAAATATTATAGTAGTCAGTCACGATTGCAGTTTGTTAAATCACTGCAATAAAATTATAGAAATCACTCAAACTGGCATACACTTATATGGTGGTAACTATGATTTTTATAAAGCTCAAAAACACTTAAAAGAACAGGCCTTAGAGCAAGCATTCCAGACAAAAATAAGTCAACTCTCTAAATCGAAAGTATCCATTCAAAAAACGATGGAACGACATGAAAAAAATGCTGCTCGTGGTAATAAAGAAAAAGCCAGACAAATCAAGGGTATTGGCAGCTATAATAAAATCGAACTAAAATCTAAAAAAGGACAAAGTGAACAAACTAATCGTCGCTTAAGAAACCAGGCGAATCGCAAATTAACCTCGGTCAATGAACAGCTTGATACCGCAAAAAAAACAATCGAAATGCAAAAAAAATTAAATGTTGTATTACCAAAGGATAGTTTTGTGGCGCAGAAAAAAATTCTTGAACTACACGAGGTTTGTTTTTGTTATGAAAAAAACAAACCCTTAATTCAAAATTTTTCTATAACTGTTAGAGGCTCTGAAAGAGTTGCTTTAACTGGCTCAAACGGCAGTGGAAAATCCACCTTGGTTAAACTTATTTGTGGCATGCTGACAGCTCAAAATGGAAAGGTAAACCTGAATACTGATAACATTGCTTACTTTGATCAATCTGTGAGTTTTTTAGATGCAAGTTTGAGTCTATTGGATAATTTTATTAAGTTGCACCCTGGTACAAAACAATTTGCAGCTTATAAAGCTTTAGCAGCTTTTAATTTTCGTAACAAAGCTGCTGAGAAAAAAATTATGCATTTAAGTGAAGGTGAAAAAATGCGCGCAGGTCTTGCAATGACTCTACTGGGAGATAAACTACCCGAACTCATTATCTTAGATGAACCTACTAATCATTTAGACTTAACAACCATTGAGGTTATCGAACAAGCCATAGCTGAATATTCAGGCGCTGTTTTAGCAATTTGTCACGACAAGGATTTTTTACAACATATTCATATTCAAAGGGAAGTTGCTTTAGAGTCAGATTAGTTTTAGGCTTATTTTTAAAACTCTAGGGTGGATAGAAGGCCTTCCCCATATTCAAAAAATGCCTGTTCAAAACAAAAGAACTCGATGGCTAACTAAAACTGAAGCTGCAAACCTCATTATCCACTTGCCTCCTCATTTAGCTGTGATGGCACGATTTACTTTAGCAACTGGTCTTAGAGCTTCTAATGTAGGCTTATTAAAATGGTCATGCGTTATGCTCACTTATCAAACGGTCAGCTAAAACAAGCTGCCGAAAGAATTAACTCCCAAGAAGTGTTCCCAGATAGTTCCCAAAACGTTTTTGAGCTTAAAAAGAAAAGAGCGTAATCCATTGATTTAATTGGTGCTGGCGGTGGGATTCGAACTCACGACCTACGGATTACAAATCCGTTGCTCTGCCAACTGAGCTACGCCAGCATTGTGGAATTGCGAATTTTAGCGAAATTAATTTGCAAAGACAAGTAAAAGTTTCAAAGGCTAATGTCAAAATAACCGCCATGATTTTATTACAATTGAACCATATCAATGTAGGTTGGGCTGAGGTCGGAAGCCCAACAGGTCGTGGCAACTAAAATAGGCCGTAATTAAATGAATAAGCTGTTGGGCTTCCGACCTCAGCCCAACCTACATTCTATAGTTATCTAAAACTACTCTGACATCTGCTGCAGCTTCATTAATATTCTATCAATCAAAATTAAATGGAAGAGTCCTGGTAATACTCGAATTTAGGCATCTCACCAAAAATTTGCTATAGTAAAGCATCATTTATAAATTAAAGGCCAAACTATGAATACTGCTGAAGTCGCATCATTTGTAAATTCCACTTGGGATAACTCTATTACCCCTACCTTGAAAGAGTTTATTGAAATTCCGAATAAATCACCCCTTTTTGATGCCAACTGGAAAGCAAATGGTCACATGGACAAAGCGGTTGCCTTAATTAAACACTGGTGTGAACAAAATGCGCCTAAGGGAATGACTTTGAAAGTTTTAGAACAAGAAGGTCGAACCCCATTGATTTTTATGGATATTCCTGGTGATAAATCAGATACGGTTTTATTATACGGCCACTTGGATAAACAGCCAGAAATGGAGGGCTGGGCTGCAGATTTAGGCCCCTGGAAAGCCGTACAAAAAGGCGAAAAACTCTATGGCCGTGGCGGTGCAGATGATGGCTATGCAGCTTTTGCGGCTTTAACTGCGATTAATGCCCTGCAAAAACAAGGCATTTCCCACGCCCGTTGTGTGGTGATTATTGAAGGTAGTGAAGAAAGTGGCAGCCAAGACTTACCTTATTATATCAATTTATTAAAAGAAGATATTGGCACACCTTCTCTGGTGGTGTGTTTGGATTCTGGTTGTGGGAACTATGATCAGCTTTGGAGCACAACTTCTTTACGAGGGGTGATTGGCGGTACTTTGAGTGTTGAGATTTTAACAGAAGGCTTACATTCCGGTGCTTTTAGTGGTATTGCTGCTTCTTCTTTTCGAATCATGCGGCAATTACTGGACAGAGTGGAAGATAAAGAAACCGGACAAGTGCTTCTCAAAGAGCTACATTGTGACATTCCCTCGCAACGATTAAAACAAACCCGTCAGGCAGCGGAGATTTTAGGTAATACAGTTTTTACAGAAGTGCCATTTGTTTCAGATGCAAAACCTGTTACCGAAGATGTGTATGAGCTATTGTTAAATCGGAGCTGGCGCCCCACCCTCTCTATCACAGGTGCTGATGGCATACCCAGCATTGCAAATGCAGGTAATGTGTTACGTCCTCGAACAGCTTTAAAACTTTCTTTTCGCATTGCACCCATGGTTGATCCTAAAAAAGCCAATGCAGCTATCAAAAAAACTCTGGAAGAAAATCCACCTTATGGTGCTAAAGTGCATTATCACAGTGAAGATGCAGGCCCCGGTTGGAACGCCCCCGAAGTGAGTCCCTGGTTAGCTCAAGCCTGTGATAAAGCATCTAATAATTTTTTTAAGCAACCTTGCGCTTATATGGGTGAAGGTGGCTCTATTCCTTTTATGGGTATGCTCGGAGAAAAATTTCCGGAAGCTCAGTTTTTAATTACCGGTGTTTTAGGTCCTCATTCAAATGCTCATGGTCCAAATGAATTTTTGCATTTGAACATGGCTAAGCGAGTGACAGCTTGCGTGAGTCAGGTGATTGCGGAACATTTTTCCCGCTGAAATCAATTTAGAAAATTAATGTAGGTTGGGCTGATTAAGCCCAACAGCCATGGCAACTAAATAAGGCAGTAATTAAATGAATAACACCGTTGGGCTTCCTTTGTCAGCCCAACCTACATTTACTTTTTTGTTAATGTTCACTTTAAGCAAGTCCGTGAGTAACAAGAGGATTAGTCTCTCGTTCTTTAAACTCTTTGGACACTCCATAGCCACATTGATGAAAAACTGTGGGGCTTCTTAAAGGCTCTCCCATACTAATTTGATTTTTTGGTGGTTTAACCGGAATAGGTTCAGAAACATCACTTTGCGACTTACGGCTATTATCTTCCGCATGAAACTGAACTGTCACTTCAGAGGATGAATCCCGCAACTCTGACTTTGAAGGTATGGTTAAATCGCTACCATCTCCCTCGAGTAAACCAACGTTTAATCGTGATACACCTACATTATCAAAATGCTTTGGTTTACTACTAAAAATATTGGTTAACCAACTCAAGAATTTTTTAAAGCCACTTTTTGATTTACCAAGACTTGCTGTTTTACCCATGGCGTTTTCATTAGCTATATAGTCTTTGCCAGCTTGCAAATATCTCTCATCTTTTTTATCACCATCTTTATCTTCTAATAGTTTTTTACCAATAGCAATCTGATAAGATTTTGGCACCATTTGTGCATAAGAATTTGGCGTAAAGCCTTTGCCATCTTGAATAGCATGACTGCCATAGCTGCTGTAAGTGGAAACTACGTGCTGATGATAACCGGATAAAAAAGCGTCAGCAAAGTAATCAGATAGTGTCTGTACATGTTTTGAATCTGTGTAATTAAAAGTTGTTACGCCCTCACTCAACAAAAATCTTGCCATTGCAGTTTTTTGCATTTCAAGTGCTGCCAGTCTGTCTTTAGCACTTTTGCAGCCATGAAATACTTTTAATCCAAAGCCTTCTGCAACCAACGCCTGACAGGCAGCCAGTATCAACTCGATGTTTAAGCCATTTGGGTTATCAATGCTGGATTTATTAGCGTAATCTTCCCAAATTTGCTGATAAACCTGTAATGCTCTGAAAGCAACTTTGACTTTGTTAGCTTTCACATTATCTGAAAACCATTCTTTTCCAGTAATTGTTTGATTGATTGTTGCCAAATTATCGGCAGAAAATCCTGCCTTAGAATCATAATTGCTTTTTAGTACATTTAAACTTGGGCTCGTAACTTTCTCCAAAAGAACTTTAGCAATTAAATGAAATCTTCTTCTGGCTTCTTTGTTACTCTCATCTTTAAATAAATTATCTGCCTGTTTTCTTACAGCATTTACAGGGATAAAAGTATCGATAAAGTGAGAACCGTTGACTTTACGGTATTCTTCCAGCATTAAATGATTATTGTCAGAACCCATAAAAGATCTTGTGAAGCGTGATCGATCATACCAGCCAGGAGAAAGATATCTTACACCCAATACAAAAGGCTGAAAATCATTCAAACACTTTTGATTGTCATCACCCCAATAAATGTTGAAGTCATCTTTGTAGTTTGAGAATAATTGCTTAAGTTGTTTCGTATTCTGTCTTGTAAGCCTTGCGCGCTCAGTAGCATTTTTAACACCTACAGCTGATGGCACGGCACCTCGGGTAGCTTCTGTACGAAAATACACTTTACCATGGTCATCAGCCATGAGAGTGATATCGTTTCGAACGTTGGCAAGTGTAGGTATAAATCTCAAAACTGAAGGTGGACTGGGCAATTCTCCAGAGATTATTTTTTCTGCTTTAAGTTGAAGCCAACTTTGTGTCTCTACAGGTAGTTCGGTAAACCAAGCTGGTTTATTATCAGAATTTATTCTTTTGATTTCTTCTTTTTGTTCATTGGTAAGCGCACAATTTACTGTCTGAGAAATATTAATGATCTGATGCCCCTTAGCTGCTTTTGTTACCGTGGCAAAGCCTTGTTGGCCAACCTGAGTATCAGCCTGTCGTTCCCAGTTAGCAATACATTCAAATTGATGTAGCACTTTTCCCGCATGCCCAAAGTCCATGCCAAAGTCAGAAACCATTAAATCTTTTAGTTGATTGATAAAAGTTTCTGAAAGTTCTGTTTTCAAAAAATGCTCATAATAACCTTTATTGGTCAAGCTTTCCCCTGCTTTGTCTACTGACAATTGGAAGTTTTGATATATTCTTATTAAACGTTTCTGCAAGTTTTGAAATTTCTTTAACGTATCATCACAAATATCCTCTTTGTGATAATTGTTATCCATACCCTTTGCCATGATAAATACAGCATGTATAAAACTCATAGCCCTTTGTTTCAATTCAAGATTGGCTTTAACTTCTGGCGATAACCTTTTAGCGATTCGGGTGGTTTGTGCTAAGTTCTGCGCTTTTAACCATTGTTTTGTTTGAGTATCAGGCAGTATATAGAAGCATTCATCTAAAGCTTCAAATTGATTTATGAAAAAATTCTCTAAATTGTTTTTTTGTTTGTATCGTAACTTTGGTTCATAAAAAGCTTCACATGCCTTATCAATCAAAGACTGTTCGGCAGCAGGTTTTAATAAATCAAATGCTTTTAAAGGAACTTGCTGTATTTTATTTTCGACGTATTTATTCAGCAGTTCATTAAAGTGTTCACTTTTATAAACTAAGCCATTTCTTTTACAGTGACCTTTTGCTGTTTGCTCAATCAAAGATGCAACGCCTGCTGCAAAATTCCAGGATGGTTCCATACTGGGCTTAGCTTCTGATAATCTGGTAAGTTTATTGAAAACAGCCCGCTCAAATTGAATTTTTTGATGATCGGCATTTTCAGCCAATTTATCCATGATGAATGTATACAGAGTATTGGCATAACTTTTTTTATCAGATTGAGCAAAAGGCGCTGATAATTCTAAAAGTTTAATACGTTCCATGGTATCAGCAAGAATTTCACAAATGGTATTCTCATCAAAATTTACCGCCTCAATAAAATTTAGAGGTAAACTGGTCTTCGCTCTTTGGAATAGTGATTTGAATTCAGTGCAAAAGTCTGTGATTTCATCTTCAGTCGGTTGAGAAGGCTGATAAAGGCGAGAATCTCTAAGTGCTTGCGCTACTAAATTATATAGTTTTTTTTCAGAAACACCCAATTCTGGTAAAAAATTGACTTGCTCAACTTGCTTTAACATAACATATCCCAATGATTTCCATGATATAATTCCATACTATCAAACAAGTGTTACTTCAGTATGTCCTATATGTAACAGTTTGTAACGGCTCCTTGCAAACCTGTCAATATTGTCTACCGACATTATGCGCCATGGAAGGCTATCAGGATTTAATATCCCCAAAAAAACGCTTTACAGAATCAAACCAGGTGCTTTCTTTTGGGCTATGGTTGACATTATCTTCTGATAATGAAGCTTCAAACTGTTTTAATAATTCTTTTTGCTGCTTATTGAGATTAACCGGGGTCTCAACGGTTACAGCACACATCAAATCTCCTGCACTGCCGCCACGAACAGGTTTCACACCTTTGCCTCGTAAGCGATAAATTTTACCACTTTGGGTGCCAGCTTGTATCTTAATTTTTACCTGGCCTTCCAAAGTAGGGATCGAAACCTCCCCTCCTAACGCAGCTACAATGATGCTAATGGGGACTTCACAGTGCAAATTATTACCATCCCGGGTAAAAATATCATGTTTTTTCACAGAAACCTGTACATAAAGATCACCTGGACCACCACCATGGGTGCCCATCTCCCCTTCATCATTTAGGCGAATCCGATCGCCTTCATCCACGCCAGCAGGGATGTTAACAGTTAATGATTTGGTATCTTGTTTTCGACCTTGCCCATGGCAGCTTTGACAGGGATCGCCTATCATTTGACCCTGACCACGACAAGTGGGACAGGTTTGTTGAATGGAAAAAAAGCCCTGTTGGATTCGAACTTGTCCGTGGCCTTCGCAGGTTTCGCATTTTACCGGCTTTGAACCTTTTTTTGCACCAGAGCCTTCGCAAGTATCACATTTGACATAGGTTGGAATGTCAATATCGATTTTAGTACCGAAAACGGCTTCTTCCAAAGTGATCTCAAGGTTATAGCGCAAATCAGCGCCCCGTTCCCCAAAATCACCACTTCTGCCACGACCTCGGCCACCGCCGCCAAAAATATCGCCAAAAATGTCACCAAAAATATCCCCAAAATCCTGGCCACCACCAAAACCACCGGCACTTTGTCCCATGGATGGGTCAACACCTGCATGACCAAACTGATCATAGGCGGCTCTTTTTTGTGGGTTGGATAGAATTTCGTAAGCTGCTTTGGCTTCTTTAAAGCTCGCCTCTGCCTGAGCATCCCCGGGATTGCGATCAGGGTGATATTTCATTGCCAAACGACGATAGGCTTTTTTAAGTTCGGCATCGCTGGCATTTTTGTTAACACCCAAAATTTCATAATAATCGCGTTGGGACATCGAGTCATTCTCCAGGCATAAAACTGAGTTATCTTAAGGACTTCTAATAAACAAAACTCCTCGCACACAGGCGAGGAGTCTGATTGATAATGAATTTAAGTCTGTTTAAGAAGATTTTTTCTCTTCATCCACTTCTTCAAATTCAGCATCAACCACATCATCGGCTTTAGCTTCTTCTTTGCTGGTATTTGCAGAAGCATTGTCTGCGGTATCGGCCTTAGCACCATCCGCGCTGGCCTTAGCATACATTTTTTCAGCCATACTGTGAGAGGCTTCTGTCAGGGTTTTGATTTTCGCTTCAATCTGTTCTTTATCACTGCCTTTCAAAGCTTCTTTTAACTCGCTCACAGCCGCTTCGATTTTTTGTTTTTCTTCCGCTGAGACTTCTGCATCTTTTGCTTCTTTCAAAGTTTTTTCAGTAGAGTGGATTAATCCATCCGCCTGATTGCGAATCTCTACTAATTCTTTGAATTTTTTATCATCATCGGCATGGGCTGCAGCATCACTGACCATTTTTTCGATTTCATCATCATTTAAACCACTGGACGCACGAATCACAATGGATTGCTCTTTACCGGTTGCTTTATCTTTAGCGCTGACATTTAAAATACCGTTAGCATCAATATCAAAGGTCACTTCAATTTGTGGCGTACCTCTTGGTGCTGGCGGAATGTCGGCTAAATCAAACCGTCCCAAAGATTTATTAGCACTGGCACGTTCACGCTCACCCTGTAACACATGAATGGTTACTGCTGGCTGGTTGTCTGCTGCGGTTGAGAAAACCTGTGAAGCTTTCGTGGGAATTGTGGTGTTTTTGTCAATCAATTTGGTCATGACTTCACCCATGGTTTCAATCCCTAAAGATAGTGGGGTCACATCCAATAATAAAACATCTTTTACATCACCTGCTAAAACAGCGCCCTGAATCGCAGCACCGATGGCCACAGCTTCATCTGGGTTTACATCTTTTCTTGGCTCTTTGCTGAAAAAGCTTTTAACTTCGTCTTGCACTTTGGGCATGCGAGTTTGTCCACCCACCAAAATAACATCAGTAATTTCAGAGGCTTTAAGGCCAGCATCATTTAAGGCTACTTTACAAGGTTCGATAGTGCGAGTGATTAAATCTTCAACTAAAGATTCAAATTTGGCACGGGTTACTTTCACGTGTAAATGTTTTGGACCACTGGCATCTGCAGTAATATATGGAAGATTAATGTCAGTTTGTTGAGCAGAAGATAATTCGATTTTCGCTTTTTCAGCAGCTTCTTTTAACCTTTGTAAGGCTAAAGGATCATTATGTAAATCCATACCTGTTTCTTTTTTGAATTCATCGGCAAGATAATCAATCAAACGTAAGTCAAAATCCTCACCCCCAAGGAAAGTATCTCCGTTGGTGGCCAGAACTTCAAACTGATGTTCACCATCAACTTCAGCAATTTCAATGATGGATACATCAAAGGTACCCCCACCAAGGTCATAAACCGCAACCACAGAGTCACCTTTGTTTTTATCAAGTCCATAGGCCAAAGCTGCGGCTGTTGGCTCATTGATGATTCTTTTTACTTCTAATCCTGCAATTTTACCGGCATCTTTAGTCGCCTGACGTTGAGAGTCGTTGAAATAAGCAGGCACTGTGATCACAGCTTCTGTTACTTTTTCGCCCAAATAATCTTCAGCGGTCTTTTTCATTTTACTCAATACCTGAGCAGAAATCTGTGGTGCAGCCAGCTTGTTGTCACCCACCTGTACCCAGGCATCGCCATTGTCAGCTTTAACAATTTTGTAAGGCACCATATTGATATCTTTTTGAACAATATCGTCATCAAATTTGCGCCCAATGAGTCGTTTGATAGCATAAAGCGTATTTTCAGGATTAGTCACAGCCTGACGCTTAGCAGTTTGACCCACAAGGGTTTCACCATCTTTTGTATAAGCAATAATCGAGGGAGTGGTACGGTGACCTTCGTTGTTTTCAATTACCCGTGGCTTGCCACCTTCCATGATAGCTACACAGGAATTAGTGGTTCCCAGGTCAATACCAATAATTTTACTCATTACGATTTCTCCAAAGTTTTGACTAAAACAAGACACGCAGGTCTTATATATTTGTTAAAAATTAATATGGGGTTGTATCAAAATTTTTCAAGCCCCATGAGACTATTTTGCGACAATAACACGTGCCGGACGAATCAATCGACCATTCAACAGGTAACCTTTTTGAAATACCGTGATAACGGTATTAGCAGGCACCTCTTCACTGTCAACCATAGACATGGCCTCATGTTTTTCTGGATCAAAAGGTTCGTTTAAAGGGTTTATCTGTTCTACGCCGTATTTATTGGCAGTATCCAGTAGTAAATTGTAGGTAAGTTGCAGACCCTCATACATATGTTTGAAAGTCGCATTATTTTCATCCAACTGAGTCTGTAATCCCTGCTCCATACCGTCTAACACTGGGACTAAATCTTCGGCTAACTTTTTAATTCCGAATTTACGGGCATCCTGCAGATCTTTTTCTGATCTGCGTTTAAGGTTTTCCATTTCCGCCTGTGTTCTTAAAAACAGCTCATAATTTTTTTTGGCTTCAGTCTGAGCCACTTCCAGCTCTTCAGACAGCTCATCCACATCACCGGCAGACACATTCAAGGCTTCTGGTGGATTATCGGTTTCGGCAGAATTTTGTATGTCTTCATCATCATCACGATTACTTACATCTTCCCAGTTTTTGCTCATAACTGTTTCACCTTATTTATTTTGGATACTTATTGATTGAGCTATATATGGGGATCCTTTATAATTTTTCAATAGGGTTTTTGGATTTATCATAAACCCTGTTTCAATTTACAGGTACAGTTTGAGGTCTACCCGGATTATGCAATCACCTTTCAAAACCATTGGACTTATGGGGCGTCAGCGCAGTCCGGAGAGTATCGAATGTCTGCAGATCCTTTGTGATTATCTGTCATCGCAGAAGTTTTCAATTATTATCGAAGAAGATACCGCTACATTTTTGTATGAAAATTTTTATTCTATTGCAAGCCAGCAAGCGTTTGCCAAACAGGTAGATTTGGTGATTGTTGTGGGCGGTGATGGCAGCCTGCTCAAAGCTGCACAATTTGTGGTGCAACAAGGTACGCCAGTGATCGGCGTGAATCGCGGCCGGCTTGGTTTTTTAACGGATATTCATCCGCGTAATATGATTAGTGCTCTGGAAAAAGTATTGCAGGGTGAGTATGTGACAGAAAAACGGTTTTTACTCACCGCTGAAATTCACCATAAAGATGAAATCATTTACAGTCATGATGCTTTAAATGATGTAGTGCTTTTGCCCAGTGAATATACTCACATGATTGAGTTTGAAACTTACATCAACCAGCAATTTGTCTGTAGCCAAAGTGCTGATGGCCAAATTGTGGCAACCCCAACAGGTTCGACAGCATACGCATTGTCCGGAGGCGGCCCTATTTTACATCCGGCTTTAGATGCCATTGTGTTGGTCCCAATGTTTCCGCACACCTTAAGTTCTCGACCTATCGTTGTGGATGGTAACAGTCAGATTAAATTTAAAATTGTGCCAAGGTTTGAAACCTCTGCCAAAGTAAGCTGCGATGGGCAAGACCGAGTATCCATAGCTTCTGGGGATACTTTGCACGTCTTTAAGAAAAAAGAATGTTTAAATTTACTGCATCCATCCAATTATAACTATTATGCAACCTTACGCAAAAAACTTCACTGGGAGAAAAAACTGGTATGATCCTTTCACTGCACTTGGTGAATTTCACAATTATTTCAGAGCTGCATCTGGAATTTGATAAAGGTATGAGCGTGCTGACCGGTGAGACTGGCGCTGGCAAATCCATTATCATCGACGCCATTCAATTAGCCTTAGGTGCAAGACTTGAAAGCAAAGTCGTACGTGAAGGGACACAAAAAAGTATTATCAGCCTGCATTTTGATATTTCCAAAAACCAACCTGCCAGACAATGGTTGTCTGATAAAGATTTTTTAGCAGAAGACGACTGTATTTTAAGACGTACGATTAACAAAGAAGGCCGTTCAAAGGCTTTTATTAACGAACATCCTGTTACCTTACAAACCTTAAGTGAGCTGGGTGAAATGCTACTGAATATCCATGGACAACATCAGCATCAAAGTCTGATTCAAAAAGAAAAACAATTGCAAATGCTGGATCGCTTTGGTGATCATGAAAAACAAGTTGCAACGGTTTATCAAGTTGCCAGACAGTGGCACAACCTAAAAAAAACTTATGATGGGTTACTTAAAACCTCCAGCACTCAAAACCAGCAAAAAGAGTTTTTGCAGTTTCAACTGGCGGAGTTTGAAAAACTGTCTTTAGAGGAAAATGAAGTTTCGTTGCTGGACGATGAACACCGGCAACTAACCCATTGTGAAGATATCATTGAGGCTGTCAATCAAGTTCATTGTTTATTAACTGAAGAAGATACCTGTGTCAGTCAACAACTCAATTACAGCATTTCAAAACTTGAACCGATTGCGAATCTCAACTCTGAGCTTTCAAATGCCTTAGAACAGTTAAATAGCATTTTGATTCAAGTTGAAGAAGTGTCTCAAGACATTCGCAGACAACTGGACAGCGTACAAGCCAACCCAGAGCGATTGGCGTTTATCGAAAATCGGTTGTCAAAAATTCATGACTTGGCACGCAAACACCACGTATCCGCCAAAGACTTGCTGGATCATCAGCAAAACCTCCAAGAAAGCTATGATGCTTTGGATAACAGTGAGGCTACTTTGGATAAATTAACCCAAGCGTTAAAAGTTTCAGAAGCACAATATCTGGAAGCCAGCATCAAACTTTCTGCTGCCCGCAAAAAAACGGCTAAAAAACTGAGTGACTTAATTACCAAAGATATTCAAAGCCTCAATATGAAAGATGGTCAGTTTCATATCAAGATACAACCCCTTGAGCAATCTATCCCTAATCTTCATGGCCAGGAACGTCTGGAGTTTCAGGTGGCTGCCAATTTGGGACAATCCTTACAACCACTATCTAAAGTGGCTTCTGGAGGTGAGCTCTCGCGCATCTCTTTAGCTATTCAAGTGAATCTCGCTCAAAAAATGCAAACGCCTGTTTTGATTTTTGATGAAGTGGACACAGGCATTGGCGGTGCAACCGCAGAAATTGTGGGATTGTTGCTGCAAAAACTGGCTAAAGATACCCAGGTTTTTTGTATTACCCACTTAGCTCAGGTAGCGTCAAAAGCTAATCATCACTTTAGAGTGAGCAAACAAAGTGATGGGCAACAGACCTACACCCAAGTAAACGCTTTATCCAAAGATGAAACCATTGAAGAAATCGCCAGAATGATTGGTGGGATTAAATTAACAAAAGCCAGTCTTGAGCATGCCAAAAGTCTTTTGTAACTTCATTTCGGGATTTATTAATAATAATTCAATGTAGATACCGTCTTACCAGTCAAGCGAAAATTGATAAATTTTCTTGAATTCATCAAAAGTGGTATAGACAGCAGACTTGAAGGTTATTTCATTTATCCTCCTCACCCTGACGGTCTGGAAAGTTGTCGCGTGTTAAAAATTTAATAAAAAGAGAAAACAAAACGGCTCGGTCACTCAAGGTTTTGTTGCCACGGGAGGACTTACCTTGGCTTAACTAAAATTCAATCGATCAAAATTAAATGGAAACGGTACTAGATTATAATGTTTTCAGCGAGTTTTTGGAAAATTTTGGACTGAGTCTTTACAGAACCCTTTAGTGTGATTAAAGTTTTGACAGCAAAAAGTCTTTAGTATAATATATGCTCACAAACAAACTTTCTTGGTATTAATTATGTTCGACTCTTCTGCTTCTGCTTCTGCTTCTGCTGCCTCAGCTGCTTCTCCCTTAGCTCAAACCTTTTGGAATCTGGCTCACCTACTTGCACAGTATGATGGAAGGGAAATGCCTTTGTGTGACTTAGAGCAAGCCTTGGGAGCATTAAAAACGAAGGTTAATTTCAAAGCATTAGTAGACGGGTTAACGGCCTACCCTAATATTGCGAGTACACTGTTAGCATCCAAAACACTCCGAAAACTCATACAGGGTGAGTACGAGCTTGCAGCCATTCTCAAAGCCTGCCCCACACAAGCCGACACTTTATTAGCTGCAGATACAGGGCTGCGCGGCCTCATACAGGATGGAGTCGTGCTTACAAATATTCTCCAAGCCTGCCCCGAACAAGCCGACAATTTATTAGCTGACACGAAGCTACGTGACTTCATACAGTATTGTTACCAGCTTGAAGACATTCTCCAAGCCTGCCCCGAACAAGCCGACAATTTATTAGCTGCAGACACAGGATTGCGCGGCCTCATACAGGATGGGTACGAGCTTGCAGCCATTCTCAAAGCCTGCCCCACACAAGCCGACACTTTATTAGCTGCAGATACAGGGCTGCGCGGCCTCATACAGGATGAGTACCAGCTTGCAGCCATTCTCCGAGCCTGCCCCGAACAAGCCGACACTTTATTAGCTGCAGATACAGGGTTTTGCGGCCTCATCACGAATGGGTACCAGCTTGCAGGCATTCTCAAAGCCTGCCCCACACAAGCCGACACTTTATTAGCTGACACGAAGCTGCGTGACCTCATACAGGATGGGTACCAGCTTGCAACCATTCTCAAAGCCTGCCCCGAACAAGCCGACACTTTATTAGCTGCAGATACAGAGTTTTGCGACCTCATAAAGTGTGTGTACCAGCTTGCACGAATTCTCCAAGCCTGCCCCGCACAAGCCGACACTTTATTAGCTGACACGAGGCTGCGCGGCCTCATACAGAATGGAGGCGAGCTTGCAGCCATTCTCAAAGCCTGCCCCACACAAGCCGACACTTTATTAGCTGACGCGAGGTTGCGCAGTCTCATACAGTATTGGTACCCGCTTGCAGTCATTCTCCGAGCCTGCCCCACACAAGCCGACACTTTATTAGCTGACGCGAGGTTGCGCGGCCTCATACAGAATGGAGGCGAGCTTGCAGCCATTCTCAAAGCCTGCCCCACACAAGCCGACACTTTATTAGCTGACGCGAGGTTGCGCGGCCTCATACAGAATGGAGGCGAGCTTGCAGCCATTCTCAAAGCCTGCCCCACACAAGCCGACACTTTATTAGCTGACGCGAGGTTGCACAGTCTCATACAGGTTGGGCGCAAGCTTGCAGCCATTCTCAAAGTCTGTCCCACACAAGCCGACACTTTATTAGCTGACGCGAGGTTGCACAGTCTCATACAGGTTGGGCGCAAGCTTGCAGCCATTCTCAAAGTCTGTCCCACACAAGCCGACACTTTATTAGCTGCAGACACAGGATTGCGCGGCCTCATACAGGATGGGCGCGAGCTTGCAGACATTCTCCAAGCCTGCCCCACACAAGCCGACACTTTATTAGCTGACGCGAGGTTGCGCAGTCTCATACAGTATTGGCATCAGCTTGCAGGCATTCTCCAAGCCTGCCCCGAACAAGCCGACACTTTATTAGCTGAAACGAGGCTGCGCGGCCTCATACAGAATAGAGACGAACTTGCAGCCATTCTCCGAACCTGCCCCGCACAAGCCGACACTTTATTAGCTGAAACGAGGCTGCGCGACCTCATACAGGATGGAGACCAGCTTGCAATAATTCTCCAAGCACGACCCACACGGCAAGTGGCTCGGTTGCTTTTTATTGATAGAACAAACAACACTCTTAACCCAGACTTTTTTGCCTTTGCCACTTCAGCTCAAAGACTATCACTGCTCATCCCTTTATTATTACAGCAAGACCCAAAGCTATTACCTCAATTGCGGCAAGGGGCTCCTTTTCTGGAAGTTGTGAGCTCCACCTCTCCAGAAACTTATGCACACCTTTGTTATGCAAAACTAAACATGGCTTTGCTTGAAACCTCAACATCGAGCCAGAGCCAATCTCCTGAAATTTACTGCTTACACGCCATACCTGCCTCTTTTTCTCGCAAGGATGTTGCTAAAGTGGTTCACACACTGGAAGCCCAAAATTCACCCATAGCCCTCTACATTATCGGTAAACTCTGTTTAAAGGAGTTATGGAAAGATGCTCCAGATTACAAAATCGATGAGCATAGCTGTAGCTTTGGTGAGAGATGGGAGGCTAAAGACTCCGCTCAATTGGACAACTTAGCCATTATGGGTATGGAATCTTTAACCAAGGCTTATAAGCGGTTGCCACCCTCTTTACAAAAAGAGAGCCTGAGAATGTTGTATGACCAATGTATAACAAATGCCCCTGAAAGTCCTGTGGGCCGCTTTTTTGCAGTGTGCAATTTTTATTTAGGTGGCTGTATTACTGCCTCTGGACTCATGGATACGCCCTCAGCCTTTTTCAAAAAAAGTCCTTCAGCCTCTCTTCCATTTCCAGTGGGTACCCCACCAGATATTAGGCGAAGTTTTGCATTTAGGTAATCGGCTTTGTCAAAATTGAGTCCAGAACTAGTACCGTTTCCATTTAATTTTGATCGATTGAATTTTAGTTAAGCCAAGGTAAGTCCTCCCGTGGCAACAAAACCTTGAGTGACCGAGCCGTTTTGTTTTTTCTTTTTATTAAATTATTTTTCTCAAGTTGCAAGATCATTGATGTACAGATGGTGGTGTCACTTGAAAATAATTTTGTAAATCAGCTTGTGACGGTGGTCGATTTCAGGAAAGATGTCGCCTTTAGAAGCTATCATTAGACTATTATTTTGTTTCTCTGTCAATTTAAATTATTTTAGAAATAATTTTTTTATTAATGCTTAAGGCCGTACCGTTGATATTTCATTGGTTTCGTATCTGTAAAGATGGGTTTAAATGAACCTTCTTCGGAATAGACCAATTACGAATATTTCCAGTCCATCGATTTGGATTTTTAGGTTTTGCTTTTAAATAAACATCACTTCTGTTTTTTGATATGCTTATATCTAGGCCCTGGTGTCTATCATTTGGAGTTATAAATTTTATGCCACTGTGTAAATGCTCATTGTTATACCAGTTCACAAAATTGCATATCCAATTTCTGGCTCCTTCTAACGCGTCGAAAGGCTTGTTAGGATAAAAATGACAATACTTAATGGTTTTGAATAGCGCTTCGGAATAAGGGTTATCATCACTGACAGATGGCCGACTAAATGAAGGCGTAATACCCAAATCATGTTTCCATTTAATTGTTCTTTGAAAAAACTAATTAGATCACGTTACACTATTAGGACTTACGATAAACTTCGCATTAAAATCGAAATTAATCAATGTAGGTTGGGCTGACGCAGGAAGCCCAACAGGGTATTCATTTAATTACGGCCTTATTTAATTGCCACGGCTGTTGGGCTTCCTTTGTCAGCCCAACCTACATTTATATTATTTTTTTCGGCACTTTGGACAAATGCCATAAATATTTAACGCATGATCAGTCATTTCAAAGCCTGCTTCTTCAGCAATACGCTGTTGACGTACTTCAATGGTCTTATCCAGAAATTCTTTCACCTGTCCGCATTTGACGCATACCAGATGATCATGGTGTTCTCCTTCATTTAACTCAAAGACCGAGTAATCTCCTTCAAAATGATGTCGAATGACAAGGCCCGCGGCTTCAAACTGTGTCAAAACTCGATACACCGTTCCTAAAGCAACTTCATCACCAGCTTCAGTAAGAGCTTTGGAAATATCCTCTGCACTTAAATGGCGAGTGGGCGCAGTTTCCAGAATCTGTAGAATTTTGACGCGGGGCAAGGTGACTTTTAAACCTGCCTGTTTTAATTGTTCATTGCTCATAAGAAATGCATTTCCCATCTATTGCATCTTGGATCGTAGGAGGTATATAATTGCCTCAAAATAATGATAGCAAAACCATTGATGAAAAATCCAGCACGAATCTTAATGGCCTTAGCGCTTACGACCCTTTTAAGTGGCTGCGTACTATTCCACGGCTACGTTCCTACCGTTCAGCAGGGAAATATTATTTCCAATCAAAAGGTCAATCAGATTCGCGTGGGCAGCAGCAAATCTACTGTTTTAAGGTTATTGGGATCGCCGGTTTATGTCAATACCTTCGGAACTCGCTGGGTTTACATCTATACTCTGAAAAAACAGGGGCAAGACACTTTTACCCGTAAAGCCATTATCAGCTTCAGAAATGATGCGGTGACATCCATTAAAAAAGATTTGCCACCTGCACCCAAACAATCATCTCACTTCCTAGGCTTTTAATGAAGCATCAAATGTAGGTTGGCGCTGACGAAGGAAGCCCAACAGGCAGTGGCAATTAAATAAAGCCGTAATTAAATGAATACCTTGTTGGGCTTCCTTCGTCAGCGCCAACCTACATTGAATATACTCTGCTCAACCTATCTTTTTTTAGCGCGCTGACGGCGCGCCTCTTTGGGATCGATAATTAACGGGCGATAAATTTCTACCCGATCCCCTTCCTGCAAAACTGATGTTAATGGCACTTTTTCACTGAAAATACCTATATTTAAGCTATCTATGTTTAATTTAGGATATTGAGTTAAAATACCACTTTGCTGGATAGCTTCTTTTGCATTTGCGCCTGGCTCAACTTCACACTTTAACAAAGTTTGCTCATGGGCATCACCGTAAACTACTTCAATCCACATGGTTTTCACCATAGATATCATTGGCTCTTTGCACAAACGCATCCACAAGCTTTGACATAATCTGTTGAAATACAGGACCAAACATAGCACTCAGTAAAGCGCCGGCAATTTCAAATTCAAGATCAAAGGTAATTTTGCAGGCTTCACTGGACAGCGGATCAAAACGCCAGTAGCCCTGTAAGTGTTTAAAGGGTCCTTCGTGTAACTGCACTTCAATCATTTTGTTTTTTTGCAATCGATTGCTGGTGCTAAAAGATTTTTTAATGCCATTCCACTCTAAAGTTAAGCTGGCTTTAATTTCATCTTCATTCACACTGATTAATTCAGAACTACTACAGTAAGGTAAAAATTCAGGGTAAGATTTTATATCATTTACCAGTGCATACATTTTTGCAGCACTGTGAGCCACAATCGCGGTTCGATTAATATTCGCCATAACTTCGTTTTATTCAATCAATGTTTCAGGCATATTAGCGAAATTTTATCCCTATGAGAAGTTTTTCTGCCGTTGTGTGTTATAATTCACGACAATATTCTTGGATTAATAGACCAATGGGTAAGAAAAAAAAGGCGAAAAAAACAGGCGATAATACCATTATTCATAATCGCAAAGCCAAACACAATTATTATTTAGAACAGCATTTTGAAGCAGGTATTGCGCTGGAAGGCTGGGAAGTTAAAAGTCTGCGAGCAGGTCGCGTGTCTTTGCAAGAAAGTTATGTGATCATTCAAAAAGGCGAAGTTTTTTTATTTGGCTGCCATATTACCCCTTTAGAATCTGCTTCCACCCATATTAAAACCAACCCAACCCGTAATCGAAAGCTATTATTGCATCGTAAAGAAGTCAGTAAGCTCATTGGCAGTGTTGAGCAAAAAGGTTACGCGATTGTGCCGGTGAGCTTGTACTTTAAGCAAAATCGAATTAAAGCGGACATTGCCTTGGCAAAAGGTAAAAAAGAATTCGATAAGCGCGCCAGTCAAAAAGAAGCGGATTGGCAAAGAGAAAAAGCCCGTACTATGAAAGGTGATTATCGTTAGTTTGAGATATTTATAGGTGTTTAAATTGGAACAACTGACTCAGACAATCAATGTAGGTTGGGCTGACGCAGGAAGCCCAACAGCCGTGGCAATTATTGCAGGCCATAATTAAATGAATACCTGTTGGGCTTCCTGCGTCAGCCCAACCTACATTAGATTTCAGTTTTTTTCTTTGATAATCGCTTTAAGCTCTGCCAGAGCCTGTTCAAAATTATCATTAACAATCTGGTGTTCAAATTCCTGATGGTGAGAGAGTTCTGAGTGAGCCTCATCCATTCTAGCTTGAATGGTAATGGGATCATCTTGCCCTCTTGCGATGAGTCTTTGCTCCAGCACTTCTAAAGAAGGAGGGAAAATAAATATGGAAATTGCTTCAGGAAAGATATTGCGCACTTGTCTTGCCCCTTGCCAGTCAATTTCTAAAATCACATTCTTTCCCTTTGCCAAAGCTTCTCGTACCATGGATTTTGAGGTGCCATAGTAGTGATTAAACACTTTAGCATACTCAATAAAATCATTTTGCCTGATTTTTTCTTCAAAAGTCTCAGTATCCACAAAAAAATAATTCACCCCATCCACTTCACCCGGACGCTGGGCGCGAGTGGTGTGAGAAACAGAAACCACTAAATCCTTTGATTCCTGGGTTAATTTTGCTACTAAAGAGGTTTTTCCAGCACCGGAAGGCGCAGAGATAATAATAGGGATACCCGTTTTTTTCATAACAAACTACTCAATGTTTTGAATCTGCTCACGCATTTGTTCAATTAAGACTTTTAATTCTACCGAAACATTGGTGATATTAACACTGGCAGCTTTAGAGCCCAGGGTATTTGCTTCGCGATTTAATTCTTGCATGAGAAAATCAAGGCGTCTACCCACAACACCACCTGTTTGCAGTATATTTTTTACTTCACTTAAGTGGGTTTTAATTCGGTCAATTTCTTCGGTAATATCCGCCTTCTGACATAACATGACGATTTCCTGCTCGAAACGATCTGAATCAATAATTGTATCCAAAGCCTTTATTTTTTCAAGTAATCGCAAGTTTAAATGACTTTGGATATCTTTTGCTTGGATTTCAACAAATTCAATTTGTTTTTCTTGGGCTTTTAAATTTTCTAATAAAATTGCTTTTAAAGCAGCGCCCTCACGTAACCTCTGATTTTGAAATTCCTTTAAAGTACTTTCAAATAAACTCAAAAGTATAGATTGTAATTGCTCAATATCGATTTCAGGCGCTTCTAAAATCCCTGGCCATTTTAAAATTTCCAGCGCATCAGTGTCTTTGACTGTGGGTATTTTAGTTTTCACGATTTGTATGGCTTCTGAGAGTTGATTTAATATGCCTTCGTTGATTTGCACAGGTTTTGATGCTTTGTCTGATCTATAAAACAAAAAAACATCTACTTTGCCTCGATGTAAATATTTGGAAATTAAAGTTCGCAAAGTCGTTTCAAATTGTCGAAAAATATCTGGGAGTCGAAAATTAAGGTCTAAAAAACGTTGATTAACCGCTCTTATTTCCAAAACAAAACTACCGGATTCATTGCGTGACTCAGAACGCACGAAGGCGGTCATGCTACTGATTTTATTCATATATTAGTTTTATGAGGTAAAAGCTTAAGCTTACTGAAACTGGGTTAAAATGCAAGCTTCGTGTTTAAGGAAATAAATCTCTGTGGCTTGCACCAGAGGCAAAAGCAATGGGATTTGGTCACCGTAAAGCGCGAGTTTACCGCGTAGGCAATAGATTAAGAAACCATCTTGAAATTTTGGGGTTGCATTGCTTATCATGAAATCCATAGGGTATAATCGGTTTTTACGATTTTAAAACGAGGTGTATCCATGCGACCCAGTGGCAGACAACATGATGAATTACGAGCCATTAAATTTACCCGCCATTATACCCGACATGCCGAAGGCTCTGTTTTGGTAGAGTTTGGAAATACCAAAGTTTTATGTAATGCAACGATAAGCGATCAAATTCCTCGCTTTTTAAAAGGCAAAAACCAGGGCTGGGTAACCGCGGAATATGGGATGCTGCCCCGTTCCACCAATACTCGTATGGATAGAGAGGCCGCCAAAGGCAAACAAAGTGGTCGAACTCAGGAAATCCAACGCTTAATCGCCCGTTCTTTAAGAGCTGCGGTGGATTTAAAAGCTTTGGGTGAGCGCTCAATTACTGTAGATTGCGATGTGATTCAAGCAGATGGCGGTACTCGCACCGCATCTATCACAGGCGCCTGTGTTGCCATGGCAGATGCCATTCGTTTTCTTTATAACAAAGATTTACTCTCAGCAAACCCAATGAAACAACTGGTAGCATCAGTGTCTGTAGGTATTTTTGAAGGTCATGCAGTTTTGGACTTGGACTACCAAGAGGACTGTAATGCGCAAACGGATATGAATGTTGTGATGAATGATGCTGGAGATTTTATTGAGGTACAAGGTACCGCAGAAGCTCAAGCTTTCAATATGGAAGAATTGAACCAAATGCTAGAGTATGCCAGAAAAGGTATTACTAAGCTTGTGCATTTGCAAAAGCAGGCGTTGGAATTGGTTAAAGAGCAATAAATCTCATCTGCGTAAAATCTATTCAATGTAGGTTGGGCTGACGCAGGAAGCCCAACAGAGTTATTCATTTAATTACGGCCTAGTTTAATTGCCACGGCTGTTGGGCTTCCTTTGTCAGCCCAACCTACATTTATTTTTATCTAAAGGGTATTGCTATGATTTGTAGTAATATTAAAGAATAAACTCCGGCTAATACATCATCAAACACCACACCAAATCCCCCGGAAACATTTTCGTCAATCCATTTAATGGGATAGGGTTTAAGGATATCAAAGAAGCGAAATAATACAAATCCAACCACAATCCAAGCCCAACCATGGGGTGCAAACCACATTGTGACAAAAAATCCTGCGAATTCATCTAACACTGTACCTGGGTGATCGTGAACATTAATTTCCTCGCAAACTCTGCCGCATAGATAGGTTGCTGCTGCGATTAATAATAGTGTGAGAATTCCATATCCCCACCAGGATAGATTTTGCGCTAACAGGTAAAATGGAATGCAAGCCAGTGTGCCGAATGTGCCTGGGGCAAATGGCATTGCACCGCTTCCGAAGCCGAAAGTGATGAAATGCCATGGGTTTGTCCATACTGACATTGGAGTACAATCTTTCATATAATAATCTAATATTTATATATTCAGATTTTTAAATTATCATATTTTCCTTTAATAATCACTTAATAAAGTTAGATTATTATTAGTGGTTATGTTTATTTACCCCATAAGTAGCAGTATATTCTGATGATTTAGTATACTCTTGGCTACATGTTTTATTTAAAAGAGCAAACTGATCACCTGCAATTTTATGAATATACTTTGTCATTATATCTTGCAAATCAGATAAGCCTAATGGACGAGATTTTTCCCAGTCCTTTATTATAGCCAGCTTTAATTGAGGTGCATTAGACACTATATCATTAAAATGTTTTATAAATAAAGCAACGCTTTTTTCCCCATGTTTAAGATTATCACTAAGAGAACTTGGAAAGCCATCTATTACATTTTTTGCATTAGATATTATTGATTGACTACTTGAACGTCGAAGGTCAATAATGTAATGTACAAGTTGGCTTGCGAACTTAAATGCTTCCTGCTCTTTTTGAAAGGCACTATCAGCTCCTTTTTTAGCATTTTTCATCGCTTCCACTTGTTTATAAGTACCAAGTCTCAGTATTAAATTTTCAGCAAATTTAGAACTGCATGGAATACTTTGATCCCAAATATTATCATGATCATTTCGAAGTTGAATATAAGTTTGAACAAATTTATCAAACTTATCTTTAATTTCAGAAGGCTTGACACGAGAACCTCCATGAACGGAAAAAGGATTCAACTGATTTTGCACATAAATTTTAGCAATATGTTCAACTAAAATATCCATATCTTTTCGCTCTCTAAATATAGTACCTAACGGTTTTGAATTAAGCTCAAAAAGTTGCACAAGTAAGTTTGGTATGGCTGTACTTATTAAATTGCCTTCAGATATTAGATGAGAATAATTGATAACATCTGCTACATATCGAACAGATTCCAAAATAGCTTCTGTATTTTTACGCTCTTGAACTACATGCTCTATTGCCTGTTCATATAAAGAATTATCAACGTTTATACATACCCATACCATTCGCAAATTTTCATCTAAGTTTTTTACATTGGAACACCTTGTATTATCAAAGACTGCATGTAAATAATCTGAGAAAAACTTCAGAGCTTCAAATTTTTCTTTTTGAACTGCAGAACCAAAGTTTTCAATAAGATCAGCTGCATAATCAACTATAATATGAACACCGTTTTTGCTTTTAGCAAACTCATCAAAAATTTTATCAATCACGTCATGAAGTTCGTCAGATAACTTTTCTGTTCCTGAGTAATTTTTTAAAATCAATAGAAATGACTGAAGTGCTTCTTGGTTAATGAAGGAATCTCGACAGTCTTTCGAAACATGTTCATTTTTTACATTGACAATTGTTTGATGCAACCGTAAAAATTGCTGATACCACATTATATTTTGATGATCTTCTGAACAAAAACGGGTAATTACAGACTGAAGTTTAAAGGAATAGTCACCTTTATTTTCATCGATAATTTTTTCTAAAGCCTGTTTAATAATTTCTCTCATATTGTCAGTAGAAGCACTATTTTCCATTAGAGCAGTTTTTTTCAAACATTCAAGTATCACTGCTTCTTCCAAAATGTTGTACTCATAGACATCACGTTTGTATAAATCTTTCTTCACATTGGGCTGGATCCCCTGTACTAAATTAACAAAAGCTGTAAACCGATTGAAACGAATGTTAATAGCTTGCTGGGCGACAGTCTGTTTCGAAGTTTCCAGCTGATTGGAAAGAATTTCAAGAAAATCATTATTAGCATCAATTTTATTTTGTTTAATTTTGTCTAATAAAATATCAGCATCATGTAAAGACAATTTATCTTTAATGTCTAAAAATAACTCTTTTATCTGTTCAAGGTCAATTTTTAGATAGTCTCCACTAATAATAAAATCAAGCTGACTTTGAAAAGCATGAACTTTATCATTATACTCAGAGAATTCTTTCAAACTTTCTGGTAGGGCTCTTGGTTGTTTACCATTTAAAAATTCTAAAACATTGTGAAGATAATGAGAGTAAGGCGTTTCTTTATTTAGTTGTTGCTTATAAGCATCTCTTACTAACTTAATAATTTCTTCTTTTCTATTAAGATCCAAACCTTTTAAAAGATGCGTTAGCTGTTCGGTAGTAAACTTAACAAGATCATCATTACGTGTAAATTTACTGGGTGAGGAAAAAATAGCTTTAAAAGTATAATATGCTGCATTAATCGATTCTGCATTCTTATTTACATAATCAACTTGTTCAATACATTCTTCATTAATTTTATCTTTAACCTTACTTAAAAAATTGCTTTGTACATCTTCCACATGGCTTAGTAAATGGTGTTTTTCATCCAGATCGCAAAGTGGCGCAACGATCCTTTTAATATCTTTGCTTTCAAAATTTTCATTGAGTACTTTTAGCTTTTCAGCAATACCTTCTTTCTCTTTAGCTTTTAAAATATTTTTAGAAATCTCATTTTGAAGAACATTGATATGATTGTCATTCACTAATTCTATGAACTTGTCAGCATTCTGCAATAATGCTTCATTAGAGTCTCTTGAGTTATACAAGTTTAACAGAGCGCCACTTAGATTAGTACCATCTTTAGAAGCAAAGGCATTTATAGCTATTTTAAAGTTTTCAATATCATCCTCTGAAAAGTCAGCCAAAGGCTTTAAAGCCTCAATCAGCTTAATAGCTTCTTTTTTAACAGTAGAGAGAGTGCTTTCTTCAAGCCACTGTGGTGTACAATTATTGATTATAGATTGAATTTTAGAAATTCTAAATTTAAATAACTTTTCATCTAAAAATCCGATGAGTTCTTTCACCATTTCAGCCGTTTTGTCTCTATCTAGCTCTTTAGGATTTTTATGAGATTTAAGAACTATACTAATAAATTCCTCTTGAAACTTTAGATCGTTTCCCTTTTCCCTTAACAGAAATGCTATAATTTCTGGGGTCTTAAAAGGCAATAGAAATTGAATTTTTTGAATAAGCTTACTTGAAATACCTATGTATGCATTTTTTCCAAGCGTTTCGATTTTTCCATAAAAACCGTCTTTAAAGGTATCTATAATGTTATCCACAATTGAAGAATCAACCAGAATGCTTTTTCTATCAATTAGCCTAAAGTTTTCCTTCAAGCGACTCTGTAATCGACTATAGTTACTTTGTTTTTTTAGCATAAGCAAATATTTACTTAATAAAATTGCTTTGTCTTTTAGTTTTTGCAAATCAGTTTCCGCACCATTCAAAAGCTTATAGTAACTCTGAATTTCTACAATAATTTTACTACGTTGCTGATGGTCTTTAGGAAGAAGTCTCAACAATTCAGTAAACTCTTTTACATCTTCCACCCTGGAGGATCCTCTCGCTCTAATTATATTTTGAATTAAATCTTCTTCTCGAACCTTAAGACTGAATAATGCATCTCGTAATTTTGAGGATGCAATATCTGGTGTAATTTCAAAGAATTTCAGTAATTCAGAAACATCTTTTCTTATAGATACAATATTTTTATCTTCTAAAATTCTAATTGCTATTGGTTTAATTTCCCTTTCCAATTGACTCAAAGTTTTTTCATAAGCAATTTGAGTTTTCACCAGTTCTGCAGTGACCTCGCCTATCCCTGCTAACATTAACTTATCAGATTTGTAGCCGTTGGTATAAATTCTGTTAGAAACAGCATTAACTTTTTGGACAGCATTAGAGAAATCTCTTGATTTTAATAATTCCTCAACTTCATTGATACCTTTTTTTACCTCCTTCATTTCACCAATGGTTCGTAATAGCATAGTCCAAACGTCAGTGTATGTTTTACCAACAATCCTCTTTTCCTCTAAGGTTATTGAACAAAAAGGTTCTGTGTCTGGTATTACGCTTTCCCCTAAACCAAGCTCTCCGATAAGCATCTTAGAAAGTTGAAATACGTCTGATTCCTCTAGTACTGCTTCATCCAGTAGCCCTCTAGCATAAAATCCAAGCAAATTATTAATATAAGGAATATATAATGACTGGATGGTAGAAAAGGTTTCTTCTGTATCTCCAAATTTTCTCTTAATGTTTGTCTTTGTTGCTTGCCAATCCTGGCCTAACATTGTGTTTTGGTAATATAAGTATTCATCCTCTGTAAATTTCAAGCCAGTTTCTGAAAAAATTTCTTTAAGACGTTTCAAACGATATTTATGCAATAATTGCTTTTTGTTGTCATTAGGTTCGAATATTTCAATTAATTTTTGAATGCGTGGATCCCAATCCGCATCACTTTCCACATAAAATTTAATCAATTTAACTAGTTCATTTTTATCATTATCCTTAGCATGTTTAGCAAAATCATCTAACTTCAAGCTTTTAGCATTTTCTACAAAAGCATCTATCGCAAGGCTTTTATTGCTTGTTAGTTGACTAAAAATTCCTGCAACTCTTGCAATTTTACATTTATTTTGAACATTTTCGCTTCCAAATTGATTAACTAACTCTTCTATGGCAGGATTGAAATTATATTTTGTCGAAATATCCTCGTGATCTACACCATTAGGGTAGATAAATCTTAAGAATATATTTTCTAATTCATGTTCAGAACTTGGCTTCGCTGGGAACTGAATGTTAAATATTTCATTTTCATGAATAAGTTTCCTAGCATAGGCTTGAGCACTGTTGAGTGCTCCATCTCTCATCAGCTCAATTAGCTTAGCCATTCTGGCGTGATCTAAATGCAGTCGACTTTCATCGAAGTTCAAAGCTATAATTTCTGCTACAGGGTGATATGAGAATTTTTTTAATACGTCTTTATTTTGGATATCAGTAGATATACTTTCTTTAAAGAATCGCTCTAATTGTTCTTTAATAGTTATTGTGATTGGAAAATTGTCAAAGTCGTTTATCCAAACTTTTGCCAACCGCAAATCAGAAACATTGTACGCATTCATTAATGCAACAAAAGATACTAAATCACTGATTTCACCATTGAAATCAAAAGCCTTACCAAGCTTGAAAATTTCCTCAAAATTATTAGGATAATTATATTGTTCAGCCACTTTTTTATCTTTAGAGTCGGGCTTTATTAGAGTTTCTTTCATTAATTGTAATAAAGACTCCTTCCCATTTTCGGTAATTGGATATTTTTTCTCTTTACTACGTTTTATATCATCTATCATATTATCAGCAGTAAACTTAGCAAATGTACCGCTAATAATCCCTTCAATCATCTTGAAACGAGTGTTATCTAACCATTTTTTTGAGTCGTCAAAATAAACAGCTACCTGTTCTGCAATCTGTAATACTTCAAGCTTATCAGCTGGATGTTCTAAAGCGTTGTAGTGATCTTCAAAAAATTGTGTGAATATTGTATCAATAAACTCTTGCTCAAATTTTATCTCCTCAGGAAATTTTTGTGTGTACTCAAAAAACTGTTTAACTTGACTTGCAAAAATAAGATTTGTTTCATTCTTTGCAAGAAAAAACTTTAACTGTGCTTTTCGAATATCTTTTATGTAGATAATACCCTCGGAGGAAATTAAATATTCGCAGGCTAGCCTGTCAATAGATTGGCGCCAAAAGTGTTGTTCTATCACTTTACCTTTTTCAGAGTCGTAAGGTTTAAAAAGTTTCAATAAAGCATCTTGATCTGTAAATGCAAACTTAGAAATCTCCTTAAAATCATCTGTATCTGATTCAATTTCCCTAATAAACTTTAAAAAGCGCAATACTTTTCTATTAGCATGCTCATCTGGATATCCTCTAGTATTAAGAGAAGCTTCGTTAAGAATTTCTTCTATCTTTTTGTGACAATATAACTCTCGATTTGGCTGAGAGGCATACTTAAAGATAACTTTGGCATTGTGCTCGGAAAATTGTTCATTATTTTTTTCAATATATGCTTGAATAGCAAAATCAATTTCTGCTTGAATATATGGCTTGTTATGCATAAGAAATTTTTCAATTTCAGTTGGGATAGACAAGTTTCCTTCCGTTGCAGGATTAAATACCTGTTTAAGCATAAGTTTTGCAGCGACTTGAAGCTCATCTTTATTGAAAAGTATAGTAAAAACCTCAGCGAACTTACCCAAAGTTTCTAATTTCAAATCCTTATTTTTTTCCAAAGCCTCTAAAAAAGGTTTTATTAATTTTTCCCTGAAGTCACTTTTAAGCTTTGGACTCATTTGGATACGTGCCAGTAAGTTTTTGACTGTTTTGATATCCCAATCATAAGAGATATCGTCCAGAACACAGGCTTCTGACCCTTTTTTAGGATTTTGCTTAATTCTTAAGTTGGCCTGCAACGCTTCTTTGTTAATACGGTCAATTTTGTGCCCTTCATTCATAAGAAAGTACTTACCGTATGATTCAATATCAAGCTCCAATGCTTCTGAGCTCACTGTAATTACATCTTTGAAATCAATTCTTGGCTTTGTAGTATTACTAAGATTTGCGTCTTTAAAAAATAATTTATGAAAATACTGATAAGCATCACTCGCTATCAAAGCGTATTGTCTTTCCACATTTAAAACAGTTTGTTGAGTTATCACACTTATCAGTGTATCAATACTAGCTTTTTCTAAGCGCCCTTCATCAATTTCTACTTGGCTAGATACAGATTTTGAAAAGCGTTGTGCTAAATGATATCTCGAATAACGGGTTACTAATAACCTTTCGACAGCGGAGAAGCCTGTATCATCCAGTTTACTCTCTGGAATAACATATTTTAAATTTTCTTTGAAAGTTCCTTGAATTACACCGTTTTGTATGTATTCATCTAATTTTTCGCCAACAATAATTTTTTTGGCAAAATCTAAGCCTTCAAGAAAATTTTTTCTTTGGTGTTCGTCAGTTAAATCTATCTTGTCAATTTTAACTGGGAGCTTCTGTGGGTCACAACCAGAATCTGCCCATCTCTTGATGCTATATTTAATTAAATTGATATATCTTTCTGCCTGTTTTATATTCGCTGTATTTACCCCATGGTAAACCACTAAATCAGAAAATCTGTCATAGGCATCTTGCACTCTTTCATTTAATCGAGTCGATAAAAAACGACCAGGATCATCCAACTCCCTTTTCATCGCCTGAAGATAGTGACCAAAATGGCGTGTTGTATCACTAATATCTTTAAATTCTTTAGGCAGTTGTTTTTCATACCATTCCATAAAGGGTTTAAAATCACGATTGCTCATTAATTTATCGTAAGCTATCTGCCTTGCTAATCTGTCTTTCCCCTCTTGATCTTTTGTCACAGGGAACGTAAAAATATCTTTTAATTCAATTTTCTCAGCCTCTTTACTTGTCCTAAACGCATTGTAAAGGTTTAATAATTTAAGAAACCGATCCTGAATACAATTCATGTGAATCTGCACTTCACTATAAAACTCCATTTTTTGTTGGTCTTGAAGTTTAATGCTTTCTAAATCGTTGTGCTCATTATGTTTATAGAATTGTACATTTTTATCCTTTTGCCATTGTACAAACTCACTGAAATCAGAATGTTTTCGAATTTTCTCTAATATCTTTTTTTTGACTTCATCATCTGCGGCTTCAGGCAAAGGGATTTTAGTGCGATGTGTCTTATCTTTGTTCGCTCTAAATTCATTGTAGTCTTTCACTAAAACTTCAAATCTATCATGTCGGACAAATGTGTCTAGCTCGTCACGAAGCTGTCGTTCACTATGAAAAAACTGCCTAAAATCAATAAGCTGAATAGCGGTTCCTGTATATAACCTTGGTTTACCATTCTTAACTCTTGACTCATTGTACTGTTTTATAAAAGCTTGAGATAGTTGGTCATCTACAACTAACTTGACGGTTTTTGTTGTTTCTAAAGAATCTCTTTCTTCAATTGATTTTTGACTGGCAACTTGAAGCTGAGTAATAAATGCATTCTCCTTTTTACGATCTTGATAAGCTTTTCTAGACTGCGTGAAAGGGAGTTTTTGGTACCATTTAGTATTTTTATTTTCTCTTTCATTCTCTAGTTTTTTAGTGCCTAAAAATGCTTTAAAATTTTTGAGGTTATCCATTCCTTGTGTTGGCGTTGTTTCATTAGCAAGTAAATTATCTAAGCTTAATTCATTATTAACGACCTTAGACTGAGCATTATAGTCTTTAACTAATTGATTAAATGTAGAGCCTTCATCAGCTTTCGCCAGTTCAATAAGCCCTCTAGTATCATAAAGCCTGGCTTCCAGCCCATTAACCGTTGTCTCTAAAAATGTTTTTTCAACATGATATTTTTTGGCTGCATCTGCTCTAAAAAACATAAACCAGGGTTTGTTTAGGTTGGATAACTCTTTTTTGGCAAACTCTAGTGCATGATTTAGATCAGCGCGAGGCATAACAAATGTTGTAAACTGTCCATGTTTGTCAATAAAAGCTGTCAAGCTCTCAACTTCTTGCGCTCTTAAGTCAGCTATATCATATAAATCACGTGTAACTCTATCATAAGCTGTCTGTGCAAGTGCCTGTTTACACTGCCTTACCTCTAAACGTTTAACTTGTATTCGCTGATTTTGTGCTTGAATAAACTCTTTGGTTGAGGGAGTGGAAAAGGTATACCACTGATGTTGGTGTAACTCTTCCATTCTCTCAAGGTTACTTTCTAAACCCAACCCATTACCTTCTTCAGACGAACTATAAATATTTTGTATAGCGAATAATAATGTTGGATTACTTACGTCAATAAACTGAAAAGTGAACGGATGTCGGGAAGCAGGGGCCACAGTATAGTCATGGATAAAAGGATCTTGATATACATCATCTTGGCGAGCAACTGCACCATTTTTTTTCAATTGCTTTTCAACCAGTTTTTGATTTTTCAATAAGTAGTCATAGTCTCTTTTGATAGTCCGGTAAATACTTTGTAAATAGTTCCATTCGGCCAATTCATTACGTACTAATCCCTTCAAACCCTCAAGAGATACACTAGCTTCTCCAACTTCATTTTCCTTACCAGTTATTTGGTCGACTCTTGCGTTTAAGTACCGCAGACGGGCTGCTATTTTATTATGCAATTCTGTAATCGAACTGAGACGACTCTTATAGTCTTTCTCAGAGAGGTCAAAATTTACCAATTCATTGAAAGCTTTATAGCCTGTTACCAAAAGTGGCACCCATTTTTTTCGTTCTCTTTTATTCCAACGAAAAAAATCCCCAAACTTATCCTCTACGTAAGGCACCAAATCTGCAGGAACTTCTATTTGCTGGCCATTTACTAGAACTTTTTGTGTTTCAGTTGGGAGCGTACGTAATCTTTCAAGCGTCAACATAAGACTTACCTCTAAAAATCAATGCCGTCTAAATTCCCTTTCGAACTAGCAATTTTGATGTTGTATTAGTAAAAATACCACAGCTAAACCCGCAATACCTTAAGGAAACCTTAAGAAATAGAAATTTTCTTACAAAAATCCGTAATTTATTTCATCATTATGCGCATAAACAGACCAAAAAAGTTTAAATCACATTTACCATTGACAAAGCCTGCTCCCTAAGACATAATATGCGACCTGATTAAATTCTATATTAATACGTTTTTTGAGGAGTTATTTGTGGCAAACTCACCCCAAGCTCGTAAACGAGCCAGACAAAATGATAAGCGTCATGAACATAACATGGCTTTACGTACCAAATTTCGTACTTTTTTGAAAAAAGCTGTAGCTGTGATCGCCTCTGGTAATAAAGAGGAAGCAAAAACGGCTTATCAAAACGCTCAAAAAGTTATCGATGGCTTGAGTAACAAGGGTCTGATTCACAAAAATAAGGCCGCTCGCCATAAAAAACGTTTGAGCCAGCAAATTAAACAAATGGCTTAAGTTTTTATGCTATTTTTTTTAAAAAGCCGACGTTTCGTCGGCTTTTTTCGTTAGGGTTTGATTGTATTTAAAGTACCTCAACTGTGTTATTATCCCGTTAAATAGTTTCAAAAATATGCCAGTGAATCATCCAGAATCTATTATTTACGAACAGCCTTTAAATGAACTCATGCGAGTCTGCTTGAGACTTGAGCATTTGTTTGAGAAAGTGCGGCATTATCTGCAGGCAAGCAGCGCCTGGGATGCTCGTGAATGCCTACAAAGTATTTTGGAAGTGGTGTCAATTGCGGACAGACCTGAGCTGAAGACACATTTGCATAAGGAATTGAGCCGACATTATAATTATCTGCATGGGCTAAACCAGATGCATGGTGTTGATTCTCAACGATTATCCAAAGTCCTGACTGAGCTACAGGATATTATTTCAAGCTTAAATGAAAGCCAGGGAAAGCTCGCAGGTGCTTTGCGGCAAAATGAATTCTTAAATGCCATTCGGCTGCAGCTAACCAATATTGGGGGTGCCTGTAATATTAATACGCCTTTACTTCATTATTGGCTACACCAGCATGAGTCTACTCGCCTGAACTTATTGGAGCAATGGTTTACTACTTTAAAACCGATTCAACGTATTGTAGGCACTTTGTTGCAACTCATTAGAACCAGTAGCACTGCCTCCTCTAAAGAAGCATTAGATGGCTTTTTTGAAATGGCATTAAACCCTAAGCAGTCTTTACAATTACTGCGAATTGAACTTAAATCCGATTTAAAAATTTACCCTGAGATCAGCTCTGGTCGTCATCGCGTCTGCATTCGCTTTTTACAGCCCTGTTTTGAGGGAAAGAATCTTGCGGTGGAAGATGCCGTTAACTTTAAACTGACACTTTGCGTATTATGAATTTACCCAACTCGAACCAACAAATAAAATGCCCCACCTGCAAACAAACGACGGAATACAGTACTAAAAACCTTTTTAGGCCTTTTTGCTCTGAGCGGTGTCGACTGATTGATTTAGGTGAGTGGGCAAGTGCATCTTACAAGATTGAAGAAGAAAAACCTCAATAAATTTAAAATATAATTTAATCAATGTAGGTTGGGCTGACAAAGGAAGCCCAACAGGCCGTGGCAACTAAATAAGGCCGTAATTAAATGAGTACTCTGTTGGGCTTCCTTTGTCAGCCCAACCTACATTTTATATGCTAATACAGTAAGCTGCATTAACTCGCAATCACGTTAACTTTGATTTCAGCAGTAACATCAGAGTGCAATTGAAGCTGGATGTCATATTCACCCACAAAACGAATAACGCCTTCTGGCATTCTCACTTCGCTTTTATTGACTTCTACACCAGCACTGGTGATACTGTTGGCGATTTCACGGGTACCAATAGAACCGTAAAGTTTGCCTTCTTCACTGGCTTGCGCTTTGATTTCAATACTTACGTCTTCAAGGCTTTTAGCACGTTTTTCAGCAGCGCTTAGTTGCTCTTGAGCACGTTTTTCAAGCTCTGCACGTCGTGATTCAAACTCTTTTAAATTAGCTTCAGTAGCAATAACCGCTTTACCATACGGCACTAAAAAGTTACGACCAAAACCTGGTTTCACATTGACTGTTTCACCCAGCGCACCCAGGTTTTTAACTTTTTCTAATAATATTACTTCCATTACAATTCCCCGTTCTTAATTAAGATGCATATCTTGCACGAAAATCTACAAATGTATCAGTGATTCCAAGCCCAGCAATCACAATCATGCTGTAAGGAAACAATAATACTGTTAAGCCATAAAACAACCATAACCAAAGCGTTTTAGACTTTTGCTGTTTTATGATTGAGTGAAACACAATAATGCCCACTGCAAAAAACACTGTCAAAATGGTGGGTAACACATCCCAACCAGCTCTTGCCCCCAGGTATATGGCGCCCATGGTCAGCACGGTCAATACTGCAGCAACATAATTCAATCGAGCTGAAAGAATCTCTGCTGTAAACCCCCCAGGGTTAAATAAACTGCCCTGCCACCATCTGGCAAGCCCTAAATTAACAATGGCAGCCATTACCTGCAGCCAAATCATTAATGGCGTCACAATTTTGGCCACATTTTTAAGGTATGTCTGCAGATTCATATCCGCTGGGGGCTGCTGAATCAAAAACGCAACATCTTTATCTGTTTGGCTATAAATCTTGCTTAAAGTCATATACCAGTAGTTTTGCAGATCTGGAAAAATCAGACTCAATGCAAATGCCAACACGATGGTGGCGATAATACAGGCAGATAACACAGAACCCCAGGATGCTTGCGCTCTTAATATCAAAGCCAGACCAAAGGTTAACAAGCTGCCAAGTAAAGATACAATCACCCAGGGTATATTAACCCCTACGATTAGTAATACTAAACTGGGAATTAAGGTAGCCAATAGGACAATTGCCCCAGGTTTTGCACCTTTACGCATGGTGATCAACGCCATAATCACCGTTCCCACCCATCCAAAAAAAGGAATGAATGAAAAAATTAACGCAATCAGGGAAGCCTGTCGCCAACCTTGATTGACATATTCACCAAACCGGGTAAACCACATTGATTAATGGCTATCGCAATAAGGAATTAGCGCCAAAAATCGAGCAAGCTTGATAGCATTTGCCAGTTTTCGCTGGTGCTTGGCATCGGTGCCAGTAATTCTGCTTGGCACAATTTTACCGGTTTCTGTTATGTAATTCTTTAACAGGGCAATATTTTTGTAGTCAATATCAGACGCTTCAGAAAATTTATTGCCTTTACGTTTACGGTATCCAACCATCATTCACCTCACTTAGTATTATTCAGACGCTTCTTCAGCAGTTACAGCTTTGCTTTTAGCTGAAGCAGACTTTTTCACTTCAGTTGTTTCTTCTCGCTCCTGCATCATAGGTGATGCTACAGTAACAGCTTCTTTTTGAGCCAATACCATGTTGCGGACAACCGCATCGTTAAAACGAAAGTTATGATTTAATTCAGCCAAAACTTCATTATTACATTCAATATTCATTAAAACATAATGAGCTTTGTGAATTTTATTAATAGGATAAGCCAGTTGACGACGCCCCCAATCTTCCAGACGATGGATTTGTCCACCGCCTTCGGTAATGGTATTTTTATATCGATCAATCATGGCTGGCACCTGATCACTTTGATCAGGATGAACAAGAAAAATAATTTCGTAATGACGCATTGAATGCTCCCCACGGTTATCAAGCTTTGCCTGCTAACTGTTTATAATTAAGGCAAAACAAGGAGTTTATTTTGGACTGGCAATTATACTTTGAAAAGATTGTAAACACAACCTAATTATAATGATGCTGGTGCGCCCAATCAATTATCAACTAACATCTCAGGCAGTTTAACTTTCACCAATCCCCAGGGTTCTTTAGGATCTGGGTCTGAAGGTGTTTTAGGGTATGCGGGAATTTCCGCAGTCAAAATAATATACTTGCCATCTGGGGTAAACACAGGGTGATTCGCATTTAAATTTGACGGTGTTAGTTGATAAAGGGTATCTCCGTCAGGATAAGCTTTTGCATAAATTGCATAGTAATAAGGATTCCATTGATATCCAGACTCAAAAATCACCCATTTGCCCTTGGGTGACCAGGCAGGGGTGCGACCCTCAACATTGGAAAAATCTATAGGCTGAAAGTTCTCTGCATTTGGGTTGGAGGGATCGATGGAGAAAGTCCAGATTTTGTTATTATCTTGTTGATAATTACCAGAAGGCGGCTGAGCAGCCACTGCAATATTGGCGTTGTCAGACTGAATGTTGGGAGAAATGCTCGCCATACCGGCGGAAAGCACACTGGTTTGGGTGATCATCTGTATTTGTTTCACTTTATTTTTATGATTGAGCTTTACAAACCATAAAACATTATTTGCATAATCTGTGACTACCAGGGAGTTAGTATTTCCAAGCCAATAAGGATACATGATTTGACTACTGAACTGTGGGTCGCTGACTTGCATTGGGTCTTGCTTACTTTTAGCAGGATTATATACCCATAAAGTCGCATCATTTAGCCCTTCTGAAGTCAAGGCACAGGAAAAAGCAATACGCCCCAAGGGAAAATCTGCACTTGCAGCAGACCAACTGGGTCTGGTTTGTCCACCACCACAATCAAAACTGTCTGAAAACAGGGGTCTGGCATTTTTCCCATTAATATTCATGATATAAAGTTGGGTCTTCCCCATATTATTACCGGATAACAAAGTGCGTTCTACCACAATGTCTTTACCATTTGGGGAAATGGCTGCGCGATAGTCTGAATAGTTTTCAGGATCACCGGTAATAAATTGGAACTTAGCCTGCGAAACAAGGCTAATCAGAGGAACCGTAGCAATTGTATTACTGGCGTATACGCTACTCCACAGCAGTAAGAAGGGTAACAGAATTTTTGAGTATCTCATATTCAACCACAATTTGAGGACACATTAATTATTATAAACCATACCCTGGTAAAAAATACTAATTTTCGTAAAATATTTGGGCATATGCTCCATCTTCTGCATCAATGCAAGTAAGATAACTGTTCAAGTTGTACATCTGAGTTGTTATGCAAAGTCTCCCATTACCCTACGAAGTACCCAGTACTAAAACTACTTTAAGATTTCGTATTCAGGCAATCAGTGCCATGACACAGATGATGAATGCGATGGGTGGTCATTCGAAAACTCAGACTACCTTAAGCGATAAATTAAATGCATTGGAAAAATTGGTTAATCAGGGAAGAAGCTGTAATGAAATAATTGCAGCCTTTGTTGATTTACGGCAATATCTGCAAAGAAAGATTAGAAAATATAACAAGCCTGTTCATTCATTTTTAATTAAGCAATGTAACCACATTATTGATAACTTTCAATCAATAACATTTAAACAAACAGAGCTTTTTTCAGCAAGAGCGGATCATGATGAATTTGTAAGTAGTATAAGAAGCAGTTTAAACAATTACTACAGTAAAGACAGAATTCCTGCGCTACTGTCAGATATTAAAGAACTATTAGCAGAAAAAAATAGCGTTTTTCCACGCCTCTACATTTACTTCCTATTTGACTCTTTAAAAATGCCTTTAGAGCCCAAGCTTAGACAGTTAATTATTAATAAATGTTTACGCCATTTAAACACTCAGTCACACAAAAAAATCATCCCTATAGAAAAAATTTTATCTTCTCACATAATTTATAAGGACAATATAGATTTTATTCCACCTGAAGAAAATTTTTCAGCTTGTCAAACATTAATGCATTCAATGCTTACATCTATTTTATCTCAAGAAGATAGAAAATTTTCATTTCAACAAATGAATTTCATTAAACACTTGCTGATATGTCTATTGGCTATGAGAGAAGGTTTACCCTATGAAGGCTTGCTGGTTTTTTTAAAACGCCTGATAGATTATCAGCTACCAAATTTTCTGGCGAAGCATTTTTCACACTCAAGTTTTCACAAAGACAGTTTGCAGCCTATTTTAAAAACTTATAATAATTTAGCTGCACAAGTGGGCTTTTTGGGCGTGGACACCCTGGCAACTCAAGCACCTTTTATAAAAGCAATTTTGATTTCAAATCTGGAAAAAACTCAGCGAGACCTCAATAAACTTGTACCCATTGGTGTAGAATATTTTATTCTTAATCAAATTGTATATCATACTTCGGATTCAACTGATGAACCATTACGAGATCTAAAGAATCCGAACTGTGATGATTTTCAAACTTATTTGATTAAAAAATTATTAACAAAAGCCCTTCTTACACCAAAGTTTGCCTCATTTAAAAATAACCCTGAAGTTTGTGCTCATACAACGCCTCATTTAAGAGATTTCTGGCTTCAAGTTGCCGCCGAACCAAAAATTAGAGAAATGTTTCCTAACACTTTTGGCAAGGCTTGCTATGTTTTAGGCGATTACAAGTTCCATCACAGTCCTACTCGCTTCAATTACTCTGCCCATGTGATGACACCTCCTGAGGCACCATTAAAAATTATCGCTGCTGCCGGTATACCTATACCATTGTCAGGTCACCCTAAAATTAAAGCTACAAACGCAGTTTGTCCAAAAAACAGTTTAGCTGCCGCTTATTTTAAAATGTTGGTAGCAGAAAAGGCCGGATATATTTTTGCTTTGGGCAACGTGGGTAAAAAATTTTTAGATGTAAGAAAATTAAAGGTGGAAGGTTTTCAAAACTCCTGTAACGACAATATTATCACCGTCATACCTGATGGTGGTGAACCTTGTAAGATTCAATTTTTTCATATTGCAATTAAAGATGAGTCGGCTTTTAATTTTGCTTACGAAGATATGCAACTACTGTTAAGTATCATAGAAAAAGCACAAGGCGAAGGTAAGGCTTGGGTATGCAACTGTGAGTCAGGGGTAGGGCGTACGGGTAGTTTTATTCTTTTGATTCGCTTAACTCAGCATCTCTTAGACACTCAAAGTAATTTTAGTCAGATGATGGGTCAGTTTTTGGAAAATAAACAACTTGAAAGCGAAGGTATTGCTGTTATTAAAAAGACTATCTGGCGAGAATTATCCGCCATGCGCAAAGTGCGTTATTGTGTGCAATCAAAAGCTCAATTAGCGGCTTTGCTTCCTCAGCTTTTAGTGATGCTGGCAGTTATTAAAGGCTTTTCACCTGAACAGGTAAATGCGCTAAAGCAGGCACTGAATATTGCCGATAGGCTTACCTCTTTTAATCACACCCTCTTTTCAACAATTGCTGAAAAAAGTCCAATGAGCAATGAAAAACCTACTGTGCCACCTCACACGACAAGTTTTTTTAAAGCGCACGATGTTAAGCCTTTAAGGCGACCTGTCAAGCGACCATTGAGATCTATTATGGGTGCAGCAAGAAAGCCTGGCGAATCAGGGCCAGGATGAACTTTGTCTATTTTAATCGCTGACGCAATGCCTCATACAAACAAACACCGGCAGCGACAGAAACATTTAAGCTTGAAACACAGCCTTGCATGGGAATCGCATAAATGTCATCACAATGTTTAAGTATATTGGTACGCACCCCTTTGCCTTCTGCACCTAATACTAAAGCTGTGTTGCCAGTAAAATCCGCCTCAAAAAATGCTTTTGAAGCTTTATCAGAAAAACCATAACACCAAACACCCTGAGTTTTAAGATAATTAAGGGTTCTGGCTAAATTGACTACTTGGATAACAGGGATGGTTTGAGCCGCGCCGCTGGCAACTTTTTCAGTGACCGCAGAAATGGGGGCACTGTTGTCTTTTGGCACGATGATGGCATCGACTGCTGTAGCATCAGCACTTCGCAGGCAGGCACCAAGATTGTGAGGGTCTTGTACGCTGTCCAAAATTAAAAACAGCAGTCTGTCTTTTTTTGCCTGTATTAAATCTTTTAAAAAGGACTCTGGTTTTTTTTCTTTTGCCTGACATTTTGCCATCACACCCTGATGATTTTTACCTTCGGCTTTTTCATCCAGTTTGGCTTTGGCCGTAAAAATGATTTGTATTGAGTGTTGTTCAGCGAGTTCAATTAATTCACGCAGTTTCTCATCACTTCGATGCTCAGCAAAAGTTATGGTTTGAATGCGTGTGGACTCCTGTTGCAAGATAGTTTTAACCGCATGTAGGCCAAAAATATAACTCATAACCGGCTCAACACAAAATCAATCTGCCTGTCATCCAAATTCACCTTTGCCACTTTTACTGTCAGTTTATCTGTGAGTTTAAAAGTTTTATGAGTGCGCTCACCCAATAAACGATGTCTTTTAGCATCAAATTGATAATAATCTTCCGGTAATTCACTAATGTGGACTAAGCCTTCTACAAAAATTTCTTCAAGCTGGACAAATAAACCAAAACTGGTAACACCGGTCACCACACCCGAATAAGTTTCCCCCACTTTATCCAACATGTACTCACACTTCAACCAGTCTGTCACATCGCGGGTAGCATCATCTGCGCGTCTTTCGTTTAAAGAACAATGCTCTCCCAAACGCTTCATATCACTGAAGCTGTAATTAAACTCTTTGACATCATGATGTTGAATTAAAAACCGGATGGCGCGATGTACCAGTAAGTCCGGATAGCGGCGGATAGGTGAAGTAAAATGCGCATAATGATCGTAGGCTAAACCAAAGTGACCTTTATTTTCAGGGGTATATACTGCTTGAGAAAGAGAGCGAAGCAGTACGGTTTGAATCAGTACCGCATCTTCTCGCTCACTGATTTCTTCTAACACTTTGGCGTAATCTTTGGGCTTTGGCTTATCTTTGCCCATCAGTTTTAGGCCAAGTTCAGCCAAAAACCCACGTACGTCTTCAAGTTTTTGTTCTTTAGGCCCTTCATGCACCCGATACAAAATTGGGATTTCATGTTTTGCCAGAAATTTTGAGGCACTGACATTGGCGCATAGCATGCATTCTTCAATGATTCGATGTGCAACATTTCTTTGTCTTGGTACAATGTTTTGAATTTTTCGCTTGGCGCTGAAAATAATTTGAGTTTCCGTAGTTTCAAATTCCAAGGCGCCCCGCGCCTGTCGTTGACTGTGTAGCACCTCGTACATCTCATATAATGCTTCAAATTGAGGTAACAAAGTTTCGTATTGTTTACGCAGTTTTTTATCTTTAGAGATTAAAATTTTATGCACATTGGTATAAGTCATTCTGGCTTTGGAGTGAATGATACCTTCATAAAAAACAGCTCGGGTAACCCGCCCTTTTGCGCTCACTGACATTTCACATACCATCACCAACCTGTCTCGATTGGGACGTAAAGAACACAACTCATTGGATAATTGCGTGGGCAGCATCGGAATCACATGGCCTGGAAAATATACAGAAGTGGCTCGATTTAAAGCTTCTTTATCCAATTCAGAATCTGGCTGAACATAATGACTCACATCGGCAATGGCCACATACAATGTCCAACCACCTTTTTTGCTGGGTTCGCATAATACTGCATCATCAAAATCTTCAGCATCTTCACCATCGATGGTGACAAAGGGTTTATCTCGCAAATCTTTGCGACCTTTTAAGTCACTGTCTTTGACAGTTTTACCAAACTCATTGGCCTGCTCAATCACAGCTTCGGGCCATTCAGAAGGAATATGATAAGTTTTTAAAGCCACATCTACCTCCATACCAGGCGCCATGTGTCGGCCCAATACTTCGGTAATTTTACCAATGGCATAAGTTTTGCGAGTGGGTTGCTTGATAATTTCAGCCACGACCATATCATTTGGCTGAACATTAATTTTTTCAAAATCTGGAATTAAGAGACTCTGAGCGATGCGTTTATTTTCTGAGCTTACAATGCCCATATTGTTTTCAATGTTGAATTTACCTACAAAATGCGTATTGGCTCGCTCCAAAACTTCAACCAAATCCCCTTCTCGTCGACCTTTTTTATCAACATGAGCTATGCGAATCAGCACTTTGTCGCCATGAAACAGTGACAACATTTGTCGGGCAGATAAAAACACATCTCCTGAATCATCTTCAGTGACTACAAACCCGAAACCATCTTTATGGCCAATGATTCGGCCAGATACCAGCCCCATTTTCTCAATCAGGCCATAACCGCCACGACGAGTAAACAGTAACTGTCCATCACGTTCCATAGCCCTTAATCTGCGTCTTAAAGCTTCGTACTGCTCATCTGTTTCGATATTTAAAGCAGATGCAATGATATTGCGAGTGGCAGGTTTGCCTCGTTCATTTAGAAATTCCAGTATATATTCACGACTGGGAATGGGATTATCGTATTTTTTTGCCTCGCGTTTGGCGTAAGGATCAGATTTAAATTTTGACAAATGGATGTTAACCTGCTGTTTTTTTTGTATTATAGCACTCTCTGGTTAACCAAGATACGAAGATGGTGCTTAAATTTATTCTGGGGCTGATGTTATTGTATGCGCTACCTGCCTACAGTGATATTCAATCTGCTGTTGAACACTGCCCCACCCCAACAAAAGCTGGTATGAGCGCAGGTGTACCTTCAGGTTGTTTTGATTACTATGTTTTTGCACAAACCTGGATGCCACAATTTTGTCAAACAGGTAACAGGCAAAGATTAAAAGATTGTCAAAATTTGAACTCTCACAGTCAATTACTGCAGGTGCATGGTTTGTGGCCTAACTTCAAAGCTTACGATAATCAAACCGCCTATCCTGCATACTGTAAAGAAAGTCCCGGCTGCGACACTTTGACTGCCTGCGCACTACGCTATGGTGCGTTGAATGATAAACTCACAACGCAACTGGCATTATACATCACGGTTAATCGTATTTGGTTAATGAACCACGAATGGAAAAAACATGGTTCCTGTAGTGATTTAACGCCAGATGCGTACTTCAAGGCCATAACAAAAGTTGCCAAATCCTTACCAACCCCCAAGTTACTTAAAGAAAATCTCGGGAGTACTGTCACCTATTCAGATTTAGTCAATGCTTTCGGAGGACAAAAATATGTCAATATTTTATGCCAAAGATCCCGCTCTGGTAAGCGACAATATTTGTCAGGCATTCGTACATTTTGGAGTAAACAACTAAAGCGGATGGCAAACCCAGGTAAAATCAACCACAGTTGTGATGCTCTAAAGCCGATTTATTTACGGGATTTATAAGTGTTGGACTGTATGATACTACTACTATTCCCATTTAATTTTGATTGATAGAATATTAATGAAGCTGCGGCAGATGTCAGAGTAATTTTAGATAACTATAGAATGTAGGTTGGGCTGAGGTCGGAAGCCCAACAGCTTATTCATTTAATTACGGCCTATTTTAGTTGCCACGACCTGTTGGGCTTCCGACCTCAGCCCAACCTACATTGATTAATGATGCTGTTGGAGAGAAATTTCATAAAACTTATAGAAATGTAATCTGTCAAAATTAAATGGAAATGGTACTACAAGTGTTCCATTTAAATTCTAGTGTATTATCGGTTGCTAAAAAGCCATGTTTTGTCCATAGATTTTTGGCATGATTAATATGAGCCTGATATAATTTATCAGCTATGCCATGCCCCAAGGTCTTCTTAAGAATGATGATATCTCCAAAATAGTAAGGCCTTTCGTACTCAGCAGCAAATTGTTCCAAGCCTTCACAGATAGGGATTGTAGAAATTAACGGGCAACCGATGCTAATACCTGTGACAACATTATTTTGCATGAAAACAAAAGCATCCAATTCTTTATCAGCCTGTAAATAGGCTTTTAAGTACAAAGTATCTTCAATATCATCATTAGATACCTTTAGGACTTACGGAAAACTTCAAAATTAAAACCTATAGATGTAGGTTGGCGCTGACGTAGGAAGCCCAACAAGCCTTGGCAATTAAGCCAAGCCGTAATTAAATGAATACCCTGTTGGGCTTCCTGTCGTCAGCGCCAACCTACATTGATTGGCAGGATTGATGAAGGTAAATCAATTCAATATAAAAATAAATTATTTACTTTCCAAACTCACTACATATTTTATAACAAATCTCGCAAAACAATGGTTTCTTTACGATCGGGTCCTGTAGAAATTGAAGAGATTTCTACACCCAACAACTGCTCAATACGTTTTAAATAATTTTTAGCGTTTTGTGGCAAGGCATCATATGATTGAATACCGAAGGTGGAACTCTGCCAGCCAGGTAATTCTTCATAAATTGGTTGACAGTTTTGGATAACTTCAGCGTTGGCTGGCATTTGTGTATAAGTTTTGGTATCGGTTTTATATTTTACACAGATTTTAATGGTTTCAAGACCATCTAAAACATCAAGCTTAGTAATACAAAGCGATGAAAAAGAATTAATCTGCGTGGCTCGTTTCATCGCAACGGCATCAAACCAGCCACAGCGTCTGGGGCGACCTGTGTTTGAACCAAATTCGTGACCTTTTTCTGCCAAATGTTTGCCAGTTTCATCAAAGAGCTCTGTTGGAAAAGGACCTCCGCCCACTCGCGTGGTATAAGCTTTTGTGATCCCAAGCACTTCATCAAAGTTTAGCAATCCAAAACCAGAACCTGTGACAGCGCCTCCTGAAGTTGTATTGGATGAAGTCACGTATGGGTAAGTACCATGATCAATATCTAACAAAGTTCCCTGCGCACCTTCAAACAGAATTTTTTTACCTTGAGATTTTAATTCAAATAATCGTGCCGGGACATCTTCAAGCATGGGATTAATGGCTTTAGCAAATTCAAGTAAAGCTTCATAGGTTTGGGTGAAATCCTGTGTTTCAGTGTGATAAAGAGATTCTAATAAAAAATTGTGATATTCAAGCACGCTTTGCAGTTTTTCTTTTAAAACATCCGGATACATTAAATCTTGAATACGAATGCCTCTTCGAGCAATTTTATCTTCGTAAGCAGGGCCAATGCCTCGGCCGGTTGTACCAATAGCTTTTGCACCTCGGGAAACTTCACGGGCTTTATCTAATGCAATATGAGAAGGTAAAATAACACTGCAGGCACCACTTATTTTCAAGCGTTCGCGCACCGGAATATTGCGGGCTTCGAGACTTTGGATTTCTTCAAACAAAGCCTCGGGCGACACAACCACTCCGTTGCCGATGAAACAGGTCACTTTTTCTCTTAAAATACCAGAAGGAATCAACCTTAAAACGGTTTTTTCACCATCGATAACCAAGGTATGTCCAGCATTGTGACCCCCTTGAAATCTGACCACAGCGGTTACGCCCTCTGTGAGTAAATCTACAATTTTACCTTTACCTTCGTCTCCCCATTGAGAGCCAAGAACGATGACTGTCTGTGCCATAATAATACCTGTGAATTACAAAAGATGATGATGAATAATAAATAACACCACCACACCAAACAACATGCTAAAAAACCCCATCAACCTTAAAGTCGTATTATTCTGACTGATAACTTTTTTTAAAAGTTTGCGCCAAATATCAGGACAAAGAAAAGGCATGATGCCCTCGAATACAAATACAAGGGCAATGGCAGAAATAAACAGAGTCCACATCATTTTTTTACATCTTCTTGAGAACGGGTTGACTTGGAATGGTTAAAGTATTTGAAAAACTGACTGTCAGGCTTCAATACTAAAATATCTCTTTTGGAGCTAAAGGCAGTTTCATAAGCCAATAGACTGCGATAAAAAGCGTAGAATGTTGCGTCTTTTGAGTAAGCTTTTGCATAAATTGCAGCGGCTTTTGCATCACCTTCTGCTCTAAATTGTGCAGCTTTTGCTTTGGCATCGGCAATGGCCACCGTCACATCTGCATCAGCTTTGGCTCGAATGGCGTTGGCAGCCGCTTTACCTTCAGAACGATGCTCTGTAGCAATACGCTGTCTTTCCGCCCGCATTTGTTGATAAACCGTGTTGGTCACAGTTTCTGGTAAATCAATTTGCTTGATTCTTACATCCACAACTTGAATACCTAAATTTTCAGCAGTGACGTTGGCCTGATTTAAGATGTTGGCCATGATGTTAACCCGATCCTGAGAGACCACTTCAGAAATGGTACGCTGACCAAACTGTTCTCTTAAAATCGTGTTTAACTGTTGCTGTAATAACTTCCCTGCCTGAGCATAATCACCGCCTGTGGCCACAAAAAATTCGGGTAAATTATTGATACGCCATTTAGCATAATAATCTACGATTACATACTTTTTCTCTTCGGTTACAATTCGCGAAGAGGTGATATCTAAGGTTTGCAGTCGCGTGTCGAAGTTTCGCACATGCTCGATAAAAGGTACTTTAAAATGAAGTCCTGGCTGCATCACTTCGACTTTGCCAGTTGTTGGATTTTTCTCAAGCTTACCTAGGCGCAATACTAAAGCATCTTGACCTTCAAAAACGGTATAATAACTAGAAAAAAACAAAATGATGATAACTACGAAAACAATGCCTCCAAGGGTTTTTAACGCGTTCATTATTGCTGCCCTCCTAAGTTACCATAGCCAAAATTGGCGCCATCCCGACTGGGCCTTGAAATCACTGAGGATTGAGAGTCATTCAACGGGGCTTGGGGGATCATACTTTGATGATTCTCAACTTTTTCATCGGAACCCGCTGCTGTGCTGGATTTAGTGTTTTGACTCAATAGTTTTTCCAATGGTAAATATAAAAGATTGTTGGTACCTCCTGCGCTATCGACCAAAATTTTACTGCTTTTATTCAGCACATTTTGCATCATATCCAAATACATTCTTTCCCGGGTTACTTCAGGTGCTTTTTGATATTCCGGTAAAATTGCCAGAAAAGGCGAAACATTGGCTTGAGCTGCAAAGACTATTTGTTTTTGATAAGCCTTAGCTACTTCTATAATCCTTTTGGCCTGGCCTTTGGCAATCGGTACTACTTTCATAACATAAGCCTGTGCCTGATTAATATAACGCTTTTCATCTTCCTGTGCTTTGACCGCGTCATCAAAAGCCGCTTTAACCGCTTCTGGCGGTTGAGCTGCCTGTAACAGAACATTCACCACTTCAATACCAGAGTTATATTTTTGAAGTGTTTGCTTTAACACGGTCTGCACTCTTTGGCGCAAAGCTTCCCGCCCAGTGGTTAAAATCTCAGACAAATTCATGTTGCCTACAACTTGACGTAATGCACCGGCGGTAGCCTGTTGCATAGAGTCAATTGGGTTTACAACATTGAATAAAAAGTTTCTTGGGTTCTGAATTTTATATTGCACATTGATAGAAATAGCGACGATGTTCTGATCTTTAGTCAACATCAAAGCGTTATCACTGGCAGGATAAGTATAGTGAGAAATTTTTTGTACATTCACGCGCTGTTCAGAATCGATAAACCTTGGAATCCAATGTAAACCAGGCCCTAAGGTTTCAGTATATTTACCAAAGCGCAATACAACGGCCTTTTCCGGAGGCTGTGTTACAAAAAAACCAGTCACAAACCAGATGATGAGCAAAGCGATGATGATAATCCCAATACCAATAAAACCGCCAAAAAAGTTACTGCCACCTTCTTGGGAAGATTTCTTTCTCATCATGCCAGAAAACTTTTTCTGTAGCTGATTCAGGGCATCATCCAAATCTTTGGGTTTGGAATTTTTTTTGCTGGACTCACCCCAGGGATCTTTCTTTTTATCTTCTTGGTTGTCTCCCGGTTCATTCCAGGCCATAACGCTCTCCAGTAATTCTTTGAATACTCTAATAGGACTTTTGAATTCTACACAAGTTAAGAAAGACAAGCAATTTTAAGGTATAATTTATAGAACTACAAAAAACTTGGATTCACAGGCAAACTCAATGTAGGTTGGCGCTGACGAAGGAAGCCCAACAGGGTATTCATTTAATTATGGCATTATTTAGTTGCCACGGCCTGTTGAGCTTCGTAACCAGTACTAACCAACTTTGATTCAGATATTTAGCATAAACTTGGAATAATGAATACAACTCAATTAAACCACATCCGCGCCATGATCATCACAAAAGCTAAAGCTTTGGGATTTCAACAAGTGGGTATTACAGATGTAGATTTGTCCGAAGCCCATGAAAAACTGCAAAATTGGCTGGCCAAAGCCTTTCATGGTGAAATGGCATATATGCAGCGTCACGGTAGTAAAAGAACCCATCCAGATGAGTTAGTGCCAGGCACTTTAAGAGTGATTAGCTGCCGAATGAACTACCTCACCCCCGATACCAAATTTGCTAAAGTTTTGAAAAATCCCTTTTTAGCCTTTATCTCACGTTACGCTTTGGGTAAAGATTATCATAAACTGATTCGCAAACGGCTCAAGGCACTTATGCAAGCGGTTGAGGCAGAAATTGCCGAAACCCAATACCGAGTATTTTGCGACAGTGCACCAGTGATGGAAAAACCACTGGCTCAAAAAGCTGGTCTTGGCTGGATTGGCAAAAGCACAAATCTGATTAATACTAAGGCAGGCTCTTGGTTTTTTCTTGGTACAATTTATACAAACTTACCGCTGCCAGTGGATACACCTGCTACAGCACATTGCGGTTCTTGCCAGGCTTGTCTAGATATATGTCCCACAAAAGCCATCGTGGCTCCCTTCCAATTGGATGCAAGACGTTGCATTTCTTATTTAACCATTGAGTTAAAAGGCGCCATTCCTGAGACCTTACGCCCTTTAATGGGTAATAGAATTTATGGTTGTGATGACTGCCAAATTATTTGCCCATGGAATAAATTTTCTACCCCCACCACAGAACCAGCCTTCTTAAGCCGTCAGAACCTGGATGACGCTACACTCTTGGATTTATTTGCATGGACAGAACCGGAGTTTTATCGACGACTGGAAGGATTTCCAATTCGGCGAATTGGGTTTGAAAGATGGCAAAGAAATATTGCCGTAGCCTTGGGTAACTGTCCTGACTCCCAAGCGGTTGTGGCTGCACTAAAGCATAAACTTACCTACACAGATTCTGCTTTGGTACGCGAACATATACAATGGGCAATTTTACAACATAGCCAGACGTCGCAAGGTTCATAAATCTAAAATAAGGTGGACATTTAGACGAAATTAGGTTAGATTTCCCAGCAAGTTAGCCACAAATTATCTTAAATGGCAAAAATAAAAATTTTAAACGGTCCCAATCTAAATTTATTAGGTAAGCGAGAGCCTCATCTTTATGGTTCGGATACCCTTGCAGATGTTGTTTATAAACTCACTCAATTGGCCCAATCCAATGGTCACGAATTGCGGAGTTTTCAGTCAAATGCTGAACATGAGTTAATTACAGCCATTCATGAGATGCTGACCGATGAAACCCAGTTCATCATTTTCAACCCCGGAGCCTTCACTCATACAAGTGTGGCTTTACGGGATGCCTTGTTGGCCGTAAAAATTCCTTTTATTGAAGTTCACATTAGCAATGTTTTTGCCCGTGAAACTTTTCGACAACATTCTTATTTATCAGACATTGCCACAGGTGTCATTTCTGGCCTTGGTGTACAAGGTTATGAGCTTGCACTTTTGGCTGCCCATCAATATTTAACTCAGCATTAATTGGAGAGTCCAATGGATATTCGTAAAATCAAAAAGCTTATTGAATTAATTAATGAAACTGGTGTCGCCGAAATTGAAATAAAAGAAGGCGAAGAAGCCGTTCGCATCAGCCGAACCTCATCACATGCACCAATTGCCATGCCACAACAGCAGGTTTATTTACCGGAAGCACCAGCTGCAGCGCCACCGGTTGCCCAAAGCAAAAATGATGAGGCGGATCAACTCAAAGGATATGTTGTGAAATCACCAATGGTTGGCACCATGTATTTGGCACCTTCACCGGGTGCAGATGATTTTGCCAGCATTGGTCAGGAAGTGAAAGCAGGCGATGTTCTATGCATTATCGAAGCAATGAAAATGTTCAATCAAATTGAAACGGATAAATCCGGTATTATCAAAGCCAGGCTGGTTGAAAATGGCCAGCCTGTTGAGTTTGATCAGCCTATTTTCATCATTGAATAAAGCCGGAGGTTTCGATGATCAATAAAGTTGTTATTGCAAATCGCGGTGAAATTGCTCTACGAATTTTGCGAGCCTGTAAAGAGCTTGGCATAAAAACCGTAGCAGCTTATTCCGCTGCTGACAGAGATTTAATTCACGTGCGTCTGGCGGATGAAGCCGTTTGTATTGGCCCTGCCAGAGCCACAGAAAGTTATTTAAATATTCCCGCATTAATTAGCGTAGCTGAAATTACCGATGCCACAGCCATACATCCAGGCTATGGTTTTTTAGCAGAAAATGCTGATTTTGCTGAACGGGTTGAAGAAAGTGGTTTTACATTCATTGGTCCAAAAGCTTCTACCATTCGATTGATGGGCGACAAAGTCTCTGCCATTGAAGCCATGCAAAAAGCTGGCCTTCCCTGCGTGCCAGGCTCCAATGGTCCGCTGACCGATGATGCCAAACGCAATGTTGCGCTTGCCAAAGAAATTGGTTATCCCGTCATTGTAAAAGCCTCCGGTGGCGGTGGCGGTAAAGGGATGCGTGTGGTGCGTTCAGAATCTAATTTATTAAATTCTATTTCTCTTGCCAAAAGCGAAGCCAAAACTAACTTTGGTAATGACATGGTTTATATGGAAAAGTTTTTGGAAAATCCTCGCCATGTTGAAGTGCAAGTCATTGGTGATGGCGAAGGTAATGCCATTCACTTAGGTGAGCGGGACTGCTCCATGCAGCGTCGACACCAAAAAGTAGTAGAAGAAGCACCAGCGCCAGGTATCACCCCGGAAAAACGCGCCCACATTGGTGATCTTTGTGTAAAAGTGAGTCAGCAATTAAAATATCGAGGCGCAGGCACTTTTGAATTTTTATATGAAAATGGTGAATTTTATTTCATCGAAATGAATACGCGAGTACAGGTGGAACACCCAGTTACAGAAATTATCACAGGCATTGATATTGTAAAAGAACAACTGCGTATTGCCAGCGGTTTACCTTTAAGTGTGAAGCAAGAAGATATTACCTTCCATGGTCATGCCATTGAATGCCGAATTAATGCTGAAGACCCACAAACCTTTGTTCCAAGCCCAGGAGAAATTACTCTGTATCATGCGCCAGGTGGCCCAGGTGTCCGCGTGGATACTCACATTTACAGCAGTTATCGGGTTCCACCTTATTACGACTCGTTGTTGTCAAAAGTGATTGCTTTTGGTGAAGATAGAGACACAGCTATTTTACGGATGCGTAACGCTTTAGGTGAAATGATTGTAGAGGGTATTCGTACCAACATTCCTCTACAGGATCGCATTATGCGGGATCGGGGTTTTTGTGATGGTGGACAAAATATTCATTATTTGGAAAAACTGTTGGGGCTGTAAATTTGAGCTGGAAAACTCTGCAAATAAAATCCAACGCAAAAGAAGCAGAAACCTTATGTGATCTGCTTTTAGGACTTGGAGCAAAGGCAGTTACTTTATTGGATGCCCAAGATCAACCATTACTGGAACCTGGCCCTGGCGAAACCCCCATATGGGATGAAGTCTGGGTTTCAGGTTTATTGGATTTACATGCAAGTGTGGAAGATTTTATCGGGCATTTAAAAATCATTTTAGACGTTGAAAATATTGATTATAAAGTCACATCCCTTTTAGATAAAAATTGGACTCGAGCATGGCTCGAACACTTTCATCCCATGCGCTTTGGTAAACGATTATGGGTTACGCCCGAAAGCCGTCAACAGGAAATAACCGCTGATAATGCAGTGAAAGTCATTTTAGATCCCGGACTTGCTTTTGGCACCGGCACTCACCCCACCACGGCACTTTGTTTAAGCTTTTTAGATGCCATGGTTCAACCTGAACAGACCATTGTAGATTATGGTTGTGGTTCTGGCATTTTAGCCATTTCCGCTTTAAAACTTGGCGCCAAAACTGCCATTTGCATTGATAATGATCCTCAGGCTTTGCAAGCTACTATTGAAAATGCCAAACGCAATCATATTCATCCAGATCGCTTGATCACTTTGCCACCGGAACGTACGCACAAACTTCAGGCGGATATTCTAGTTGCCAATATTCTTTCTAATCCGCTTATACAGCTGGCTCCAAAGCTCAAAGATTTAGTAAAACCCCACGGCCATATTGCCTTATCGGGCATTTTGTGTGAGCAAGTGCAAACAGTACAGCATGTGTATAATGCCTATTTTGATCTTGCATTACCTCAAGTTCAGGAAAGCTGGGTGCTGCTGTCCGGACAAAAGTTACAACCAAAATCAATGTAGGTTGAGCTGACGAAGGAAGCCCAACAGGGTATTCATTTAATGCCGGCCTCATTTAATTGCCATTACCTGTTGGGCTTCCTTCGTCAGCTCAACCTACATTGATTTTCAAAATTGAATTACACTAACCATCTAAAAAATTGGGGAATTTTAATGCTAAATAATACTTGTACTTAAATGACTCAGTGCTATAATTGACCTGTGTCAAATGATGTACAGTACAAATTTGACTCACTTGACCACATTTTACTAAAAATTTTTTAGTTCTTGCCTAATGGAAGGGGGGAAACGACCGATGGCAAATATGTATGAAACTAATGTTGCAGAACCCACTGTAACGCCAGCAACCCAAACACCCAACTGTTCAATGAATGAATGTGTTGAACGTTCTTTAGCAAATTACTTTTCTCAATTGGGTACTGAAAAACCCCATGAATTGTATGACATGGTTTTGGGTGAAGTAGAGCGACCATTGCTGGAAGCAATGATGGCTTATACAAAAGGCAACCAAAGCAAAGCAGCAATTTACCTTGGTATCAGCCGTGGTACTTTACGTAAAAAATTAAAAATCTATAACTTAGATTAATTCCTATGATGGCCAGTGAGCAAGCAGTTTCGGTACAACGGGCACTATTAAGTGTTTCTGATAAAACCCATATTGTTTCATTGGCCAAAGCTTTGCAGAACCATGGGGTAGAACTTCTTTCTACCGGTGGTACTGCAAAATTACTCCGCGAAAATAACATCAACGTTACCGAAGTTTCCGAATTTACCGATTTTCCAGAAATCATGGCTGGTCGGGTGAAAACCCTGCACCCTAAAATTGCCGGTGGTATTTTGGGACGCCGCAATGAAGATGCTGAAGTTATGGCACAGCATGACATCAAACCCATCGATCTTGTGGTAGTTAATCTCTACCCTTTTCAAAAAACCATTGAGAATCCTGAGCATCAACTAAGCGATGCTGTGGAAAATATTGATATTGGTGGCCCCAATATGATTCGTGCTGCAGCTAAAAATTATCAGCATGTGAGTGTTTTGGTAGATCCCAGCGATTATGATTTTTTTCTGGAGGAGTTTGAGTCAACAGGCACCATTCAAGCTGCCACTCGCTTTAAGTTAATGCAAAAGGCATTTGCCCATACGGCGCAGTATGACTCAGCGATTGCACGATATTTTAGTCAAACCGAAACCACACAGGTTTTTCCTGAGAATTTAATTTTGAATTTTGAGAAAAAACAGGATCTGCGTTACGGGGAAAACCCTCATCAACAGGCAGCATTATATGTCGAACCTGCTGGCAACCACATAAGTGTTGCTCATGCAAAGCAGCTACAGGGCAAAGCATTATCTTTTAATAACATCGTAGATGCTGATACTGCTTTGGAATGTGTGAACAGCTTTGATGAAACTGCTTGTGTTATTGTAAAACATGCGAACCCCTGCGGAGTTGCCATTGGCAACACCCTGTTAGAGGCGTATGAGCAGGCATTCAAAACCGATCCTACTTCTGCTTTTGGCGGTATCATCGCTTTTAATAAAATAGTCTCACAAAAGACTGCTGAAAAAATTATCTCTCAGCAGTTTGTTGAAGTTGTGATTGCACCAGAGTTTGCTGAACAAGCCTTAGAAGTATTTGCCAAAAAGAAAAATGTGCGTCTGCTTGCCACAGGTTATCTTTCAAACTCAAAGACTGCCTGGGATTTCAAACGTATTCCGCAAGGGCTTTTAGTGCAAAGTAAAGACACAACACTGATAACCCCAGAAGATTTACAAGTCAAGACCCAAAAACAACCCTCTGACTCTGAATTTCTGGATTTATGTTTTGCCTGGAAAGTCGCAAAATTTGTGAAATCCAATGCCATTGTTTATGCCCGCAATCATGCCACCATTGGCGTTGGTGCAGGTCAGATGAGTCGCGTTTACAGCGCCAGGATTGCACAAATTAAAGCAAAAGATGAAAACCTTGAAATTCAAGGCTCAGTAATGGCTTCCGATGCATTTTTTCCTTTCAGAGATAGCATTGATGCGGCGGCCAGTGCCGGTATCAGTGCTATCATCCAACCAGGCGGCTCTATACGGGATGAAGAAGTGATTCAGGCAGCGGATGAGCATAATATTGCCATGGTTTTTACTGGCATTCGGCATTTTAGACATTAATACAATAAAAATAACAATCGCATATGAATATTTTAATTATTGGCAATGGCGGTCGAGAACACGCCTTGGCTTTTAAAGCAGCTCAATCTCCTAAAATTGAAAAAGTGTTTGTAGCTCCTGGCAACGCAGGTACTAACGCTGAGACAAAAGTGGAGAATATTGCTATCAGTGCCACTCAAGTGAGCCGACTGGTAAACTTTGCTAAAACTCAAAACATAGCCTTAACCCTGGTTGGCCCTGAAGCACCTCTAGCGCTGGGCATTGTAGATGCTTTTGAAAAAGCAAACCTGCCCTGCTTTGGCCCTTCAAAAAAAGCAGCACAGCTTGAGTCTTCCAAAGAATTTGCCAAAGATTTTATGAAGCGCCATAATATTCCAACAGCAAGGTATCAAAGTTTTACCGACGCTAACCAAGCCAAAGGCTACCTGGCAGATAAAACGTATCCTATTGTAATTAAAGCTGATGGTTTGGCTGCAGGAAAAGGCGTGATTATTGCAGAAGATAAAACAACGGCAATCAAAACCATTGATGATATGCTTTGTGGTAACCAGTTTGGAGAAGCTGGGCATGTTATTGTTATCGAAGAATTTTTGCAAGGCGAAGAAGCCAGCTTTATCGTGGTCAGCGATGGCGAACACATTGTACCACTTGTGAGCTCTCAGGATCACAAAGCGCGTGATGATGGTGATAAAGGTCCTAATACAGGAGGCATGGGCGCCTATTCGCCTGCTCCTGTGGTGACCAAAAAAGTTGAAGACATTGTGCTTGAAACGATTATTAAACCCACCATTTGTGGTATGAAACAAGAAGGCATGGCCTTTCGGGGCTTTTTATATGCAGGACTTATGATTGATGCCAACGGTCAACCAAAAGTGTTAGAGTTCAACTGTCGCTTAGGTGATCCTGAAGCACAGGTTTTACTTGCACGACTGGAATCAGATTTAGTGGAACTGTGTGAAAAAACCGTGACAAAATCTTTAAAAGATTATGAAATAAAATGGACATCGAAAGTTGCTCTTGGTGTGGTAATGGCCTCTGGCGGATATCCCTATGATTATGTAAAAGGTTACAAAATTGAAGGGCTTAACTTGAATCAACCGCAAACCAAAGTATTTCATGCAGGCACAGCTCAACATGAAGGCAAAGTATTTAATGCTGGTGGGCGAGTACTCTGTGTGACTGCGCTTGCTGATACGCTAAAAGAAGCACAAAAAAAGGCTTATGAACGGGTAAAAACCATTCACTGGAATCAGTGTTTCTATCGCAAAGATATTGGTCATAAAGCCCTGTAATCCTACATTGAATGTGCAGGGGCTATATGTTGCTTTGGGTAAATCGCGATTCATTTAAAACTGGTTAACACCGGTGCATGATCGGATGGTCTTTCGAGTTTTCTCGGTTCTTTATCGATAGTGCAATTCTGGCAGTGACTGGCAAGCGCTTCGCTGCAAAGGATATGATCAATTCTTAAGCCTCGATTTCGTCGAAAAGCCATCATGCGATAATCCCACCAACTGAAGGATTTTTCAGGTTGTTCAAATAATCGGAAAGTGTCTTTAAACCCCAAATCCAGCCAATTTTGAAACACAGCTCGCTCTTTATCAGTGCAAAGTACTTTACCCTGCCATTTTTCTGGTTCCTTAACATCAGCATCGGTGGGCGCGATATTGAAATCCCCCACCACCACAAGCTTTTTATATTGAGTAAGCGATGTTTGCAAAAATGCAGTCATTTTGGCAAGCCAATCTAGTTTGTATTGATACTTTTGTGATTCTACCGATTCGCCATTAGGTATATATAAATTGACCAGCCGGATATCACCATAAGTGGCCACAAGAATTCTTCGCTGAGGATCCTCCAGTAAAGGAATATCGGTCAACACATCTTGCGCCTTGGTTTTACTTAAAATCGCCACACCATTGTAAGTTTTCTGTCCGCTGAATACCATCTGATATCCAGCTTGCTCAATAGCTTCGATAGGAAAATTTTCATCCAGTGTTTTAGTTTCCTGTAATGCCAGTAAATCAGGATTATGCTGTGCCAGCCAGTCTAAGACATGTGGGAGACGAACTTTAAGTGAGTTTACATTCCAGGTGGCAATTGACGGCATATTTCATTCTCAAGTTGTAGATTTTGCAAAACAAAATTACCATAGAATGGGGGGACATTAAAAGTCACAAGAAAATAAAAAGTAATGTAGGTTGGGCTGACAAAGGAAGCCCAACAGGATATTCATTTAATTACAGCCTTATTTAGTTGCCACAGCCTGTTGGGCTTCCTTTGTCAGCCTAACCTACGTTTATTATGATTTTAATAAGTGTTAACTAATTTAAGATGCAAACTGTATCGATAGGTTTGATCTTTTAAAAAGATAAGCATAACATTGGGTTCTGTTTAAATGTCTAATGTTTATGTCTGAAAATCAATCAAATCAAGGCCAATGGTCTTCTAAGTGGACTTTTATCCTGGCTGCCACGGGTGCTGCTGTAGGCTTGGGTAATATTTGGAAATTTCCTTATATAACCGGTGAAAATGGCGGTGGTGCCTTTGTATTAGTGTATTTAATCTGTGTCTTAATCGTTGGTGTACCACTGTTAATGGCAGAGATTTTTATTGGTCGACAGGGCCAAAAAAATCCGGCTCATGCCATGAGTTCTTTGGCAGTTAAATGTCACCGCAGTCGCTTGTGGGGACTCGTGGGTTTTTTGGGAATATTATCGAGTATTTTGATTCTTTCTTATTACAGCGTCATTTCCGGTTGGACAATCGATTATATTTTTCAGGCTGGTGCTGGTGATTTTCATCTGCAAACCGTTCAACATATTGACATGCTGTTTAAAAACCTGGTGGCTAATCCCGGTAAGTTGATTTTTTGGCATTCCTTAGTCATGGTATTAATTGTGTTAGTTGTTATTCGTGGTGTAGAAAAAGGCTTGGAAAAAGCTGTGGTTTTTATGTTTCCAGCCATGCTTGCCTTAATGCTAATTATGCTGGGCTATTCTATGAGCTCAGGCGCGTTTTTGCAGGGCTTAAAGTTTTTATTTTATCCTGACTTTTCTAAGCTACATACGGGTTCGGCTTTAAATGCTTTAGGTCATGCTTTTTTTACCTTAAGCCTCGCCACTGGCAGTATTATGATGTACGGCGCATATTTACCCAAAAAAATTTCTATTACCGGCTCTGCGGTTGCAATTATGATTGCAGATACTGGCATTGCTTTAATTTCTGGTCTGGTTATTTTCCCCATTGTTTTCGCCAATAATCTGACCCCAAGCGCCGGTCCCGGTTTAATTTTTCAAACTTTACCCATTGCTTTTAGCCATATGCCCTACGGCACCTTTTTTGCAACACTCTTTTTTATCATGTTGTTTTTTGCGGCTTTTACTTCTGCTATTTCGCTGTTGGAACCCAGTGTTTCCTGGATTATGGAATTTTTTAAGCTAAGTCGCGCAAAAGCTGTTTGTATTGCAGGGTTTGTTATTTGGTTATTGGGTTTGGGTACCGTTTTTTCATTCAACATTGGTGCAAACATTAAATTATTTGGCTTGAATATGTTTGAGATGTTTGATTATCTCACTGCAAATTTTATGTTGCCAGTGGGTGGTTTCTTTATCGCTATTTTTGCAGCCTGGTTTGTCAGCAAAAAAATTATCAACTCGGAACTTGGGCAAAATCGCAAAGTGTTAATTTGGCTCTGGCAAAGCTCTCTTCGTTATTTAACCCCTTTAATTATTGTTATACTGTTTTTAAGTTTCATTGGTATCATCAAAATAGGCTGATTTATGACTTTAACTGAATTAAAGTATCTGGTGATGCTGGCACAAAAAAAACATTTCGGCCAAGCAGCCAAAAGCTGCTTTGTCAGCCAACCTACTTTAAGTGTAGGCATTAAGAAACTTGAAGAAGAACTAAAGCTGACTTTGTTTGAGCGAAATAAAAATGAAGTCCGTATCACTGCTAAAGCAATGGCGATTGTAGAACAGGCGCAAAAAGTTTTGGAAGAAGCTGAAAAAGTGAAAGATTTAGCCAAAGCTGGTGAAAATCAGCTTAAAGAACCTTTAAAACTTGGTGTCATTTATACTATAGGTCCTTATCTGCTACCCAACCTTGTGCCAAAGTTAAAAAAAATTGTCCGTGATATGCCTTTGATTGTGGAGGAAGATTACACCGCCAGGTTAAGAGAAAAACTGGCCAGTGGTGCTTTGGATGTCATCATTATCTCTTTACCTTTTAAAGAAGCAAATATTGTTACCAAACCAATTTATGAAGAACCCTTTGTTGTGTTATTGCCGAAGCAGCATGCTTTATGCGGATATAAAGCAATTAAACCGGAGATGATTGCAGAGGAAAATATTCTGTTATTGGGTGAAGGACATTGTTTTCGTGATCAGGTAGTGGCTTACTGCCCCCAATGTATTGAAAAAACAACTACTTCTTTAGGAATTAAACCAGATACGGTGGAAGGCAGCTCTTTGGAAACCATCCGCATGATGGTAGCCTCAGGTCTTGGGATTACTATTTTGCCAGAACGCGCTGCCAGCAGTAAACTTATCAACCGTCAACTGCTGGAAGTCAGACCTTTTGCAAATCCCGTACCAAAACGTACTATTGCTATGGCCTGGCGCTCTAGTTTTCCAAGACCTAAAGTGATTGATGTGTTATCAAAAGCCCTTGAGAAATAATTTAATCTGTTGGTTCAATAACATTTAAATGACACCAGTTGCCTTGCACCAGATTTTTTAAATATGGATTTTCTTCAATAATAGTTTCAACGGTTTTTTTATTGGCATATATAAAAACACTCAGACGTTTGCAGGCATGTAAATTTTCATCCTGATAAGTCAGACTTTGCATTGGTAAACCAAATTTTAAGTCACTTTGGTTCCCTTCCATTACACCCAAAGTGGGAATGACATTATGAATGGCTTTATTACCACTGCCATACGCTTCTGGGTTGACGGCAGAAAAATAATATTGCAGATTAATCCAAAGCGCCACTACCATCGGTGCATTCATGATACCAGCAAGTATCGCGCCATCGCTATCCAGACTGGGATCATAAGAATGTAAAAATGCCTTTTGTTTCATATCAAAATGCTGAGTCAAACTTCTGGGTCCAATCACCATAGCGCAGTTGTTAATGAGCCCCCATTCTGGGTTCAATTCAGCCCAATTTAAAGCTCTTTGCTGTACATCTCTACCATCTTGCGCAGTCAATTTACGTTCTAAAGTCAATGCGGTATGTACAGATTGTCCATGAACCTGAATTGATTTTAATAGCTGTTTTTGGTTGGTATTGAGTGATTTACGATGATAATGCCAAGTAATGGTTTGTGTTGTGGTATCATGGCAGGCAGGCACAAACATTGTGTCTGCAGGAATATGAATGGAAAAATCTTTTAAGGCGCTTCTTACTTTTTCATCATTCAATACAATGGCAGCTACCATCGCATTATAAACCCCTGAGTTACCGCCACAAGCACCACAATCTAAAATTGCGGCAAATGGGTTATTGGTTATGGTTGCACTATGACCACATAACACTACAAAAGGCGCGAAATTTTCTGTTAGGCCAATACTTTTTAGCACAAAGCTGGCATTTGCAACTGCGGCATCAAAGCCAATACTTTCAATAACTTTCTCAGAAGAAAAATTCCCAGTATTAACCTGCGCATTTTGAAAATTAATGCGATGGGGTAAATAATTTCTGGCAAAAAGCGCAAGACTAAACCAAATGCCTACCAATTCAAATAACATAAATGCTGAAGCCCGTTCTTTTTTTATGTTATGCAAATATTGATTAAAAAGACTCATGGCATTTTGTAAGAGGTTTAACTGTAAATTTTGAATCTCAAGGAGTACTTCCGGTTGTAACAAGGCAGGACATTGTGAGGTGCTTATGGTTTTTTGTGGATCCTGCAGATTAAAACCAAAGCCAAAAAACCCTGCAAAACCGTAGGTCTGGTGACTTGACTTGCTTTCTAAGTGACGTCGTAACGCCTCAGAGCGCACATCAATACAAAAAACCCATTGTGCTTCCAGTGCTTTTGTTTCAGGGCTTTTTGTTTTTGAAGTTATCTGTTTTTGCAAATATTGCTGCGAACCTAATTCATAAGCATATTGCCATAGCCAAATAACTTTTTCATAATTTAATTGAATTTTAGTTAAACTTAGAATATCAGTTTTGTTTACAAACTGCTGCCAATAAATCTCAACTTCATTCATTTGAACCGCTTCAACAGGCTGATATTTAAAGTCTCCAATAATATTAGAAAATTTTTCTAAATAATATTGTTCGTAGGTCAACCAAAGTGCAATAATTGCTTTTGGAGTCACCTTTTGTTTCAGCCAGGGTGGATTATCATATTTACTCTGCCATTTCATAATTCCTATCCAACCTCTGAGTTGCCATAATATCGCGAAAAAATACTCTGTCATATATTCTTCTTCAATACCAAGATAACGAATTTTTTCTTCAATAAATGCATCCAGTTTGTTATTGGCATCCGTAAAAAGGCTCATCCACATTTTAACATCAGGATTTAAATAATCTTTTCCAAACTCAAAAAAACTCATCGATTCTGATAGAAGTAAAGTCGCACCCTTATGATAGTAATGCATCAATGCATCCAACATGGCTGTAAGAATGGCCTCATGAGGATTATCATGAAATTTTTCAGCGATCTGTTGTGAAATTAAACTTTGGCTAAACTTAATTTTGTGAGCCTTAAATGCTGTCTGTGTTTGAATTATTTTATTTTGTAGTTCAGCATCTAAAAGAAACTTGAGCAACAGATTTTTGCTGCTTTCCAATTCGGCATTTTTGGTATGCTTTAACAATTCACTATTTTCAATAGCCTGACACAAATGTGCTTTTTCAATCGTGCCTTCTTTGAGTCTTTTTTGAAACTGCTCAAAGGCTTCATTAAAAAGTATACCGGTGTTACGGGTAATCTGCCTTGTGGCATCTTGAATACTCAACTGCGTTAAATCTTCCAAAGGATTCAATGCCACCGACTGAATGAGAGGCCACTGTAATGGAATTTTTTTTAAGGCTGCCTGTAAGTGTGTTTCTATCATGCGATGCCTCCAATAAAGTAATTAAAACTATTAATCAAAAGCTGCGGAAAAATGCCTGTAAGGATATTAAAACCTATTACACTGATTACCAAAACATGGGCAAATGGTGTAAGTTCTACCGAGCTTTTCTCATAAGTTTCAGGATTAAAAAAATGTAACTGCAAAGTGTGTAATACAAATAACGCAATCAATAGCATAGACACTGCAAATAACCCTGTCATGATAAAGCTTTTCATAATCAAAGCGTTAAAAAGGTATAGCTCGGTGATAAAGGTGGAAGTACCAGGTATGCCAATTAAAAGACAAAACAAAATACAAAAATATAAATGACAAAGGGGTAAGCGATTTTTGGTAAACCCACCATTTTTTAACTGGGGTTGATATTTTACCTGTTGTAACAGAACATACAAAGCAATAACAACCACGGCCCCATTAACAAGCTGATAAAAGCTTAATAACACATCAATGCGGCGCCCTAAAGACAACGCCACTAATGCAATTAAAATAATGATAAAAAATACCTGTTTTAATAAATCCGGTAAAGGATAAGTTCGATTCGCTCGAATGGCAAAAATAATCAACAATGCTAAAGCAAAAGTACTGATTAAAACTGAATCGGCACTAGAAGGTTTATGATTGAACAAAGCCAGAATTAGATAGATAAAAAAAATGGCAATACCAATAATTGTGGTAGACGTTCTGGTTTTTTTAGAGATTAAATGCTCAAGATAAATTAATTTATCGCCCAAATTTCTTACAGGATTTAAAATATAGTGCCTGAAAAAACTTTCTACTGCCATTTTATGATATAGAGCTTTTTTTAGTTCATTCGTTGGGTTTTTGATAAACCAGTAAGCACTTATAAAAATAAGTAATAAAATGATATAACCTGGCATGGTGAAAACAGTCACATCTTTTATTGTTGCTCCCAGGGTCAAATAGAATTGTTTAAGCAAAAGCAAATATACACAATACACAACCATTAAAGCTAAAAGCTGAATCGCTTTCATTTTTAAATTAGAGCTATCACTAACTATTTTGAAGGTAAAAGAATAAAGCGTAATGGCTAAAAAAAACCAAATCACTGGATTCAAACTAAATATCTGGTTCTGTAGATAAATACCTGCCAGCAAAAAAGCAACCGTGATAATACCCCCTATCAGTCGTCCTAAAACAATATTTTGGGTTTGTGTATTTTTTGACGCAGGCAAGAGCGTTTCACCCGAACTTAAAAATAAATACGCTTTATAAAAACCATGCGTGAACAAATGAAACACAGCCGAAATAAATGCACCGGTTCCACACTGCAGTACCATAAACCCCATTTGTCCCATGGTTGAATAAGCAAGTCGCTTTTTGGTATCCACCTGATAATTTAAAAATTGCTGACCTAACAAAGCGGTAATAAATCCAATTAAAGCAATCAATACCATTATTATTGGATTTTGAATAAACCATGGGCTGAGTCTTGCTAACAAAAATCCACCTGAATTGATAACTCCCGCATGCATGAGTGCAGAGATGGGGGTTGGTGCTTCCATGGTATCAATCAGCCAGATATGAAAAGGAAATTGTGCGGATTTTGTCATCACGGCCACAGTGAGACAAAGTAAAATCAATGGGTTCACAGGATTAACAGAATGAAAAATAATGTCAAAAGAAGAGGTACCATATTCATGCAAAGTCAAAATCAATGCCATAATAAAACAAAGATCCCCAATCCTATTGAGCATAAATTTTTTCTTGGCTGCACGATTGGCACGGGTATCATAATGAAAGTGATTCAATAATAAATATAAAGATAATCCAATGAACTGCCAGGCACAAAAAGCTGTCAGTAAATTACCGCTGGCGACCAAAAAACTTACAGAAAAGGTCAGTAAAAAAAGTTGACCATTAAATCTTGATTGGTTGGCATCAGATAATAAATATCTATCGGAAAATTTAAATATCATCAGGCTGACAAAGCTCACCAAAACCAACATTACCCAGGTAAGTTTATCAAACATTAAACTTATCTGACCTTGAATTGATCCCACGTGAAAAAGCTCAACCTGTACAAAACTTTTTGCCGTAATAAAAAATCCTGTGGTAAGTGCTATGATGAAAAATACAATCAGCACACTATGATTAACATGATATAAATACGGCTTCTCTCTCAAACCTTTAATATTATTAACAGCACTTAAAATCAGTAATACACAAAGCAACAGGCTTATTAAAATCATTGGGACACTCTTCGTATCAGACTGTGCTTAAGCTTAAAGGTTTTTGACATAATTTCAAATTCTTATTTCTTATATTTTACATCATTATTTTATGATGCTTGCTTTGTAGCCTAAAATCATGTTATAAGGATAATTACGTTAATTATCATGCAGTTAAATCACATGAGACTCACTTTGCATCAATTACATGTATTCCAAACCGTTGCAAAATTTCAAAGTGTCACTATTGCTGCGCGACATTTACATATGACTCAGCCTGCTGTATCCAATGTGTTGAGACAATTACAGGATTATTATGAGTGTCATTTAATCAACACGGTGGGTCGAAAGTTGTATATTACTGAGTTTGGTGAAGCTCTGTTAAAAGGATGCCTGCAAATTGAAGATATTCTGGATAATACCAAAGCAGCTTTGGAAAAGCTCAATGGCGGGCTGGCAGGTACGCTTAAAGTAGCCATTGTATCTACGGCTAAATATTTTATGCCAAGACTTTTGGGTGCTTTTAAACAGTCGCATACCAATATCCATATTAAATTAAGTGTGTGTAATCGAGGCGAAATTTTGCACCGATTACAGCAAAATTTCGATGATTTCATCATCATGAGTCATCCACCAGCAGTCTGTACCAATTAATGCGCAGAAATTTTATCTGGATGAACTCGTTTTGATTGGCGGAAAAAAAATGAGTCAATCTATTGTGAAATCTAAACATTTAAAAGATCTGCAAGATTATCCCTGGCTTATTCGCGAAGAAGGTTCGGGCACCCGTCATGCCACTGAAAAAATTTTTAAGCGCTTCAAACTTTATCCAAAAATCGAAATGGAGTTAGGAGACTGTGAGGCAATTAAGCAAGCTGTACTTGCAGATATGGGGATTTCTATTGTGTCAAGAAAAAGTGTCGCTATTGAATTGGCAGATGAATTAATCACACAAATTCAAGTTACTGAGTTGCCTGTGAAACATCCATGGTTTATTGTAAGAAATCGGCAAAAAGATCCTTCTGTTTTAACCAAAGCCTTTTATGGCTTTGTTAAAAAGAATTTTGAGTAAAACTGTATGATAATTTTTAATTTTACCTACTATCTACTTGCTGGCTTTTTGCTTTCTCTGCCGTTTTTCACGCGCTTTTATAAAATTGCCTTTTGGCTTCTAATTGCTTATTGGTCAATGTTACTTATCGCAGCTTTGACAGGTCCACAGCTATATTTTTCTTTTGAAAAAATTATCTGGATAAAATCTTTAGAGGTTAATTTTACATATCACATGGATGGTTTGGCCACTTTATTCATGCTGCTTATCAGTGGTATCGGTGTTGCCGTATTTTTTTATGCCAGGTGGTATTTTAATGAGAATATACAAAAACAAAAAAGGCTTTTATCCATGCTGCAACTTTTTGCTGTGAGCATGCTCGGGTTGGTTTTAACCGATAATTTGCTGGTTTTGTTTCTCTTTTGGGAGTTCACATCTATTACCTCATATTTACTGGTGCAATTCGATTATGAAAGCGAAACATCAAATCTTGCTGCTTTTAGTGCTATGTTTATTTCTGTTGCAGGTGCTTTAACCATGCTTGCCGGCTTTATCATCTTACAAAATTTAGCGGATACTTATCAAATATCTCAAATGCTGCCTAAACTTTTGAATATCAGTTCCAATCAAACTGAGTTACTCAATGCCAGTTTTATCCTGATTTTAATCGGTGCTCTAACCAAATCTGCTCAATTTCCCTTTCATTTTTGGTTGCCAAATGCCATGAAAGCACCTACTCCAGTAAGTGCTTATTTACATTCTGCTACCATGGTTAATGCTGGAGTTTATCTGCTGGCAAGGTTTTATCCTGCTTTGCATGTTCTACCTTTATGGTATCCATTATTAGCAATTGCAGGGCTTGCTACTATGCTTTTAAGCGCAGTACTTTGCTTACGCAAACAGGATTTAAAAGCTATTTTAGCCTATACTACCACATTCACTTTGGGTACCATGATTTATCTTTTGGCAAGTCCTGCCTGGCTTGCCACGCAAGCCTTTGTGATTTTAGTTTTTTTTCATGCGATATATAAAGCAGGTTGCTTTATGCTTGCAGGTGTCATTGATAAGCAGTTTCACACACGGAATTTACCAGAGCTTAAAGGTATCGCTTATAAAAAGCCTTTAGCCGCTTCTATCATAATTATACTTTTTGGTGCCATGGCCGGCTTGCCACCTTTGTTTGGTTTTGCGGTTAAAGAAATGATGATTGAAGCCAAGCTTGCACCTGGAAGCTTCTCAATTATCACTTTTTCTATTAGTACCCTAAGCAGTATTTTTGTTGCCGGATGCGCCTTACGCTGTATATTTGTATTATTACAACCCAGATATGTAATTTCTCATTCAATCAAAATCAAACATTTGATATACCCTTTAAGTTTTTGCATGGTGATTATTGCGGTGAGTATTTCAGCACAGTGGCTGGGACCTTATTTTTCTAACGCAATTGTTGCCTTACAAGGTTTATCTGGCATGGTATATGTCTCCCCAAATACGCCTGGGAGTATTATTATTAGTATTATTACTGTTTCAATGGGTGCTGTCTGCGCAGGTGTTTTAGTTCGATATCCCTTCATCACAAATGTTGCAAAAATATCTATCAGTGCCAATGATATATTTTTTATGTTACTCAATAAAACACTTAGCTTTGGGAAATATTTGACTCGTATCACGCAACATCAAAATATGGAGACTCAACTGCGTATTATATTTGCTGCTTTAATATTAATTTTTGTCCTATTAAGCCTCAAATCATCGGTTATAATACCGATAGACAATGTTCAATTACCCAGTATTCCCTTTTTTCTGATTTGTGTTGTGTTACTGACTGCGTCAGCTTTCTTAATTAAACTGCATGAACTATTACGGCTAACGGTCTCTCTATCAGTGATTGGCCTTGCCATGAGTGCCTATTTCATTTTTAAAGGCGCCGTGGATGTGGCTATGACTCAATTGCTGGTGGATATTCTGGCGGTGATTATTTTACTCATCGCTCTTAGAAATTCAAATATACATTATGTTTCTATGCCAACAGCTATTAAGACAATCAATGGATTAATTGCTGCGGGTGTTGGAATACTCTGCTTTTGGCTGTTTTCTGGCTCGAGTCGTTTTTCTTCTCACAGTCTTATCACTCACTACTATATGGCCAACAGCTATACTTTAGCCCATGGGAAAAATGTCGTGAATGTAATTTTAGTAGACTTTAGAGCCATTGATACTTTGGGAGAAATTTTAGTGGTATTGTGTATTGCCGCTTGCATTCGATACATTCATGTTAAATATGAGCATCATCATGTCAAAGCTTCTTCAGACTTATAGTATTTTAATCATCCAAATCATGCTGGTATTGGGATTTTTACTGGTGATCCGTGGACATAATTACCCTGGTGGTGGTTTTATTGGAGGTTTAATTGCATCAGGTGCTAATGCATTATATATTCTGGCGACCACTGAAAGAAATTTTTGGCTTTATCGTGTACCTAAATTATTCAATATGGTTGGCCTAATATTGTTATTATGCAGTTTGTTGGCAGGACCTTTAATGGGGTTAGCACCACTTCAAGGTCTTTGGTTCATTAACACGATACTGTTTTTAAAGATTAAAGCAGGCTCTCCATTAATCTTTGATTTTGGGATTTATTGTATTGTTATGGGGAGTGTAACCCGTTTGTTAATTGACCTTGAGGATTGATAACGATGTTATTGACAGCGTGTATTTTAATTGCAGTGAGTATTTATTTAATTTTAGATACCTACTTTATCAAAAAATTCTTCGGTATTGTGCTTTTAGGCAGTGCTATTAATTTAATCATTTTTTTAGCTGGTAAACCCTTGGGAAGCCAGCCTGTGTTTTTAAGCACTCATGCAAATACTCTGTTGTTTGGTAATCCTCTGGCTCAGGCTTTGATCTTAACCGCTATTGTTATTGGGTTTTCTTTGTTGGCATTTTTGACTACGTTACTGAAAATGGTGACAAAAAAGCATCAGGGTAAGGTTAAATGAATATGAAGGTTTGGTTATTTTATCTAATGTTATTGTCTCCGCTTGTAGGACTTTTAGCTAGACTTATTATAAATCGCTCTGAACTGTACCAATATATTCAGATTCTGTTAAATTCAATCCTTTGCATCGTTACCTTGAGCGCGCTTACCTCACACTACAGTTCAACCATTGATTTTGGTGGTTGGTTAGCGCCTTTTGGTATCAGTTTCAAATTTTATTCCTTGAATTTGCTGGTGCTTTTTGTGTTTTACACGGTTGCGCTCTGCGTGACACTCTACAGTTTTCAAGACACTCAACTAAAGCGTTTTTCTAAAGGATTTTATATCGGCTACTGGTTGCTACTGTTCGGCATTACTAATCTTTTAGCCACCCAGGATATTTTTAATTTTTACGTATGGTCAGAGGTGATTTTGGTCAGTTGTTTTGTCATATTAAACTGTCATCCCAAAAGTAATCTGTTGGCATTATCTCATTATGCGGTTTTCAATATCATCGGTACTCTTTTAATGTTACTTGGCATTGCTGCCATCTATCAAATCACTGGCAGTTTGAGTTATGGAAGTATTGCCGTTTTTATTCAAAAGCATTCAGATCCCCATTTGTATTTAAGCCTGTTTGTTTTTTTATTTGCGATTTTATTAAAAGCCGGGATTTTCCCGTTATATTTTTGGCTGCCTCGTGCTTACCCGGCTACCAGCTACAGCTCAGTTAGTCTGTTAGCAAGCCTTGTGACAAAAGCCATGCTTTTTACTTTGCTTAACTTTTTTATTATCTGGAATCTATATTCTCAGAAAATTTTCATGGACGTGATGCTGATTTTAGCGATGCTCACTATGGTGCTTGGAGTTTTGGGCGCCGCCACGCAATTTAATATGAAAAAAATTCTATCATTTCATATTGTCAGTCAGGTAGGATATTTACTGATGGCTGCAGTGATCCCTGCCACTTTTAGTTTTGTGGCAATGATTTATTTTCTAATTCATAACGTCATTGTAAAAACAGGGCTTTTTATGGTCTCAGGCACCGTCGAAAGAAAAATAGGACATGTTAATTTGAAAAAAATTGGTGTTCTTAGAAAAAGTTATCCAGCTTTAAGTATTGTCTTTATAATTTTTGCTTTATCTTTGGCTGGATTACCACCTTTTTCTGGCTTTTGGGCTAAATATCTATTAATCAAAGCAGGCATAACAGCCCATTATTACTTAAGTGTTACAGTGGCTATTACTGTCAGTCTTTATACTTTGTACTCGATGCTAAAAATTTGGCGTCTTGGGTTTTCTCAAAAAAATATTGATGAAATCGCTATTGACGAGGTTAAAACCATTTATATGATGGAATATTTACCTTTAATACTATTACTGATTATAATGCTGGTTATCAGTTTTTTTCCTCAATTGTTAATTGATCTCTTATTAAGCGCGAAATGATATGATTCGAATTTACTGTATTATCCTTTTAAGTATTATCTGGCTGGGTTTCAGTAACCGTATTTCTGTGATAAATATATTGTTAGCAATTATTGTAGCAAGCATTATTAACTATATTTTTTTACCGAAAAAAAAGCTGCAAGGTTACACGCTGCGAATCTTGCCCTTATTACAACTCATTGTTTTTGTTATTTTTGAGTTGTTGGTATCAAGCCTGTTACTGAGCAGAATTATTTTATCCAGACAGGCTAAAACTGCATCTAAATTTATAGAAATTGATGTGACTGATACAAGCAATCTCACCAAAACGATTCTGGCAAGTATTATTTCATTAACACCCGGGACCTTATTTATCCAGTTTGATCATGAGGAGAATCGTTTGATGATTCATTCCATGCTGGAAGAAAATCCTCAAAAAGTTATCACTTTCATTAAAGAAAGACTGGAGCCGAAAATCAGTGGAGTTTTTGATAAATGAATATGATAAATCATGCCATGATTTTTACTGCAATGATTATACTTGCTATCTCTATGCTAGTTGCTCTTTACCAACTTGTTAAAAGCATATTGTTTGTGACGAAACTTGTGATGCTTGAAGTGATTGCAAATTTATTATTGGCTGGAATCTGTTTGTTTGCCATTGTAACTCATCATTATATTTATCTGGATATTTGTCTGGCATTGGCGCTTGTGATGTTCATAAGCACCATTGCTTTTGTTCAATACTTAACTTCAAGCGAGTATCACGATGGCTGAGTTTTTTGGGAATTGTTTAATTTTACTGGGCAGTATATTTTCCTTAATATCTGTGTTGGGCACGATTCGGTTTGAAAATATTTATGAAAAAATGCACGCAGCTACAAAAACCAGTACCTTAGGTTGTGGCTTAATTCTGGCAGGCACAGCTTTTCATATGGATAACAGTCGTAATCTGACGGAAATTATTTTTCTGATTTTTTTTATTTCACTGACAATCCCCATCAGTGCACATTTATTGGCTAAGTTTATTTATGCTCAGCAAGCAAGGGTGAAACAAAATCGTCAGGTTTGATAGCCATAAAGGAACAGTCATTTTGATTCATTACGGTTTCAGCGGTATTACCAATCACAAATCCCTGAATACCTGTACGGGCAATAGTACCCATAATAATCATGTCAATGCGATGCTTTTTAACAAACTCTGATATCGCGATGGCAGGTTCACCTTCGATTAAGTGCTTTTGGACATCTTTTAATTTATCTTTATGTCTTTGCTGTAAGTCTTCAAAGCCTTTAGCTATTTTCATCTTTTCTGATATTTTAAGTTCTTCAATTTTGTCTGGTCCGGTGTGAATAAAGGGTCCTGACAGTGTTTTCTCACCAGCTAAATGCCAAGCCGTTAAAAGGTGGCACTCAGAATTCATGCGTGTGGCAAAACAAGTACCGATTTCCACAAGCTTATCATTCAAGTGGCTGTCATGATTTTCCACATGGGTATTGACATCCACAGTGATTAGAATTCTATCATAAGCTTTTTTAAGGGGCTTTTTAATGAGCCATACTGGACAATGGGCTTTTCGCACTAAGGATAGCGCTAAAGAACCAAAAAATATTTTTTCGAGTCCATGAGGTACAGTGGGTTCCAATATTAATAAGTCTATGTTTTGTTTAGAGGCATATTGAGTAATTTCCAATACCGGCTTACCCGTTAACAAAACAAATTCATAAGGAAGAGAAATTTTTTCATCTAAAAATGCTTTTAATTTACTTTTGGGGACATTAACAGAAGATAAACAAAGCACAAAAATTTCAGCTTCGTTTTGACGAGCGGTATCTAGAGCATGTTCAATGGATAAAAAATTGTTTTTTTCAAGATCAAGGACGATGCCCAGTTTTTTAAATCGCTTCATACCCTCTCCATTGTTAGTTTAATTCTTAGGACTCACGAAAAACATCGATTATCAATGTAGGTTGGGCTGAGGTCGGAAGCCCAACAGGCCGTGGCAACTCAATAAGGCCGTAATTAAATGAATACCCTGTTGGGCTTCCGACCTCAGCCCAACCTACATTGGATAATTTCGTTCTAAATACAATGCTTTTTGTAAGTCCTAATTTTATAATTATAGTTCAAGTTCAATAACTCGTCTGTGAACTGCAGAAACTTATTACACATTTAAACTATCTTGAATAATTCTATCCCCGCTTCACTTAACTTCACGAAAAGTTAAATTAATTCTGGAATCCAAAACTTTTGTCTGCTTTGGTAAACTATGCTGCCAGTCGCTTTGCACGGACTCTCCCATGATTAATACACTGCCATTCTCATAATAGTTTGCCAATACTCTATTAAAATTCAAAGAAAACTGTTTCTGTAAACTCTGGCGCAATTTATCCAGTGGCTTAAACCATGGTAAAGGTTTGTGAATGACTTGGCTATAACTGTAAACAGCATCAGGATCGCCGTACCATGCCACTTTTCTGGGAACTTTCACCCGTTTACCAAACAATTTAATATGCTCTTCTTCCCAGGCAATTTTTTGCTCTAACTGTTCAAATAAAGCCGAGGCACGTGAGTGTTCAAGCCACTCAGAAAAATATTGAATGTCTAAATGATCGGGCTTATTCAAAATGTTTAAACCCCGTTGCTGCGAGATTGAGATCTAAGCCATTCATATTTTTGAACATAAGGGTTTTGTCTGCAATTATTTTTCCAATTTCATAGATAGTGATGTTTTTTGCCTGAAGCATTTTATTTAAAGGTGCAATTAAATGCTCTGGGACACAAAAGCATAAGGCATAATCATCTCCACCTGTTAAAGCTGCCTGCAGTTTTATAGTATCATTAAGATCTGCGCTTGGCAGAGGGATTTGCGCCAAATCAATTAATGCGCCAACTTGACTGGCTTTCAAAATATGATTTAAATCTGCCAGCAACCCATCTGAGATATCAATACAGGCACTGGCATAGTCCTTTAAAATAAGACCCAAATCAAGTTCAGCCCGTGGATAATTAAGTGCCTCTATACAATGTTGTGCGGTTTTAAAACCGAGTTCCTGTTTTAATACCTTAAGTCCCAATGCCGCTTCGCCTAGAGGTTTGGATACAAAGATTCGATGCTCTGCCTTAGCGCCTGCTCGAGATAAAAATTGCTGCTGTTTCACCAACCCCATTGCCTGTACTGTCACACTCAAAGCGCCTTTGGTGGTATCACCACCTACTAATGCCACATCATATTCTTTTAAAGCCTGTTGCAGGCCTTGCTGAAAAGCTTGCAACCAACTTTGCTCAAGTTTTGGTAAAGTAATCGCAAGGGTAAGCCAGCGAGCTTTAGCGCCCATGGCAGCTAAATCGCTTAAATTAACACTTATGGCTTTATAGGCAATGGATTTGGGATCCGTCCCTTTTAAAAAGTGTACCGATTCAGTCAAGGTGTCTACGCAACTGACTAATTGATGATTGGGGGGGACTTGTAAGATGGCAGCGTCATCACCAATGCCCATAATAACATCATTGGCAACAGAGTTAACTGAAAAAAATTTTTCAATTAATTCAAATTCATCCATGAGGTCTTAAAATAGGCGCCAGTTTATCTAAAATAGCATTCACGTATTTATAGCCTTCTACCGTACCAAATTTTTTGGTTAACTCCACCGCTTCATTGATGGCAACTTTGTAAGGCACATCCAAACGTTTTAGTAATTCATAAACCCCGATACGAAGGCAACTTAACTCGATTGCATTGAGATCTTTTAAAGGTCTATCCAAATAAGGTAGAAAGGTATTATCAATTTCAGCAATATTTTCAGAAATTTCTCTCATCAGCTCTGTTAAATATTCAACTTCTACTTTTTTCATATCGTAGTTGTTTAAAAAATAGCGTTGAATATCCAGCATATCATCCTGGGTAAATTGCCATTGATATAAGGCCTGTAAGGCGTAGCGTCTGGCACGTTTTCTGTCGTGGGGATTAAATTTTTTTTCGGTCATGATACTACTGCACCTGTATCCTCATGTTGCGCTTTGTCTTTTTCCATACGTTTGATTTCTTCTCGAAACGCATTCACATCCTGAAAGCTGCGATACACAGAAGCAAAGCGAACGTAAGCAACATCATCAACTTGAATTAATTCATCCATCACCCATTCACCAATTTGTTTGGCAAAGATTTCACGCTCACCGCTGGCTCTGAGTTTTTGTTTCAGATGATTAATAATATTGTCAAATACTTCGGTACTCACAGGACGTTTTTCTAAAGCTCTATGAATTCCTTGAGTCAACTTGGCTTCATCAAAAGGAACTCGTCTGCCGTCAGATTTAACAATTCTTGGCATCACTAATTCTGCCGCTTCGTAAGTGGTATATCGTTCGTGGCAAGATACACACTCGCGCCTGCGTCTGACTTGTGCTCCATTACCAACAAGTCGTGAGTCAATGACTTTAGTATCCTGGGCTGAGCAAAATGGACAATGCATTTGGGTTCCTCTAATGATTAATTATTTTTGATAAACGGGATATTTTTTGCAGAGATCTTTAGCTTTGGCTTTGATTGTCTCAATGGTTGTTTGATTGTGTATATCATCTAAAATATCACAAATCCAATGGGCCAACATCTCACAATCTTCCTGAGTAAACCCTCGAGTTGTAACTGCCGGCGTTCCCAGTCTTAAACCGCTGGTGACAAAAGGCGAGCGCGGTTCACCGGGAACCGTATTTTTATTTACGGTAATATTCGCCAGACCTAAAGCTGCTTCAGCATCTTTACCGGTAATGTCTTTGGCGATTAAATCGATTAAGAATAGGTGGTTCTCAGTACCGTTACTGACAATCTTATAATCTCTTTGCATTATGACCTTTACCATAGCTTTGGCATTTTGAATGACTTTTTGCTGGTAGGTTTTAAATTCTGGCAATAAGGCTTCTTTAAAAGCTACGGCTTTAGCAGCAATCACATGCATCAAGGGCCCTCCCTGATTGCCGGGAAATACCGCAGAGTTTAATTTTTTTTCAATTTCAGGGTTATGTTTTGCCAGGATAATTCCGCTTCTTGGTCCTCGAAGGGTTTTGTGGGTAGTGGACGTACACACATCCGCAATTTGAACAGGAGAAGGATATAGTCCTGCCGCGATAAGACCTGAAACATGTGCAATATCTGCAACTAAATATGCACCCACACTGTCAGCAATGTCGCGAAAGCGCTGCCAGTCAATCACTAAAGAATAAGCCGAGAATCCAGTCATAATCATTTTAGGTTGGTGCTCTATGGCAAGCTCAGCAACTTTGTCATAATCAATTTCACCAGAGTCATGATCCACACCATACATCACAGCGTTGTAAAGTTTTCCGGAAAAATTAACTTTAGAACCATGGGTTAAATGTCCCCCTTCAGAAAGGTTTAAACCCAAATAGGTATCCCCTGGTTTTAATAAGGCATGATAAACCGCGGTGTTAGCCTGAGAGCCAGAATGAGGCTGCACATTAGCATAGTCAGCATTAAATAGGGTTTTTGCCCGTGCAATAGCAAGTTCTTCTGCCTTATCCACAAACTCACAGCCACCATAATAGCGTTTATTTGGATACCCTTCAGCATACTTATTGGTCAAAACGGATCCTTGCGCCTCCAGCACTCTGGGACTTGCATAATTTTCAGAGGCTATCAGCTCAATATGCAACTCCTGTCGCTGTTCTTCGCCATGAATCGCCTCAGCCAATTCGGGGTCAAAATCATCAATTCGCATATCTGGTGTGTACATGAGTCACCTGTCTGTAAAAAACGCTAGATATGGTGGATTTTAGCTTAAATGACAACAAATTGCATCTGCCTGCCGTGCTTTTTTTGCTGAGTTATTCGCAAAAATGGTTGATTTTTACCGCATTTCCAGTTTTAATATAGCTCCTTGGTGGCTAGATAGCTCAGTCGGTAGAGCAAAGGACTGAAAATCCTTGTGTCCCCAGTTCGAACCTGGGTCTGGCCACCACTTTTTTGTTGCTTTTGCTTGTGAACTAGCCTTGTCTGGCAGCATTGTTATTGTTAAGTTCCACTGATGTATTTTCCTGTTGGTTTAACCACGATTCAATTTTTGATATTAAACTATTTGCTATAGATTCACCGTAGATTGACAAAAAGTATAGCCCCAAACCTCCGGCTACACCTGCTCCCAAGCTTGCTTGGAAAACAAACTCTGCTTCACCACCCGCAAGCGTTGAATAATTTTTGCTTGGACCTAAGCTTGAGTACAGATTATAAGCTATGCCAGGTACCACCGTAAAATAGAAGGCATTTTTCATACAGTTAAAAAAACTTGTTGTATGTTGAAAAACACTCAAGCCCTGTACTTGTGTTTGCCTTGAAAATTGGCTGGTATTCACCCTTCGTACGCTTAAAAGCGCCTGTCTTTCATTGCGTTGACTTTGAGTTGCTTGACGCTTTTTTTCCCATTCTTGGGATTCTGAGATAATCAAATTAGCATAGTGAGTCATGGCAAGTGTCATTCGTTCCAGCACAATGCACTTGAATACAGTCTGCTCTTCTTTCGTTTTTGCATATAAGGCTGCACCATCATCTGTTAATAATTCTTTTAGCTCATCAAAAAAAGGGGTTGCCTGTTCAGGTATGGTTTTTAAAACCTCGGGATCAGCCAGTTGGTTTTGGACGATGTTCAATAATCCATGATAAATTTGTTTACTGTTTGCAGGAATACCACTTTGCTGACCTGCTAATCCATGAATTTTTTCATCGATCAACTCTTTGTAGTCAGTTAACAATTTATTATTGATAATAGGCATAATAGCCTCCAATTAATTATTTAGTTTAGAAGTTATTTCGGACTTACGAAAACTTCGATTTACAGGCAAAATCAATGTAGGTTGGGCTGACGTAAGGAAGCCCAACAGACTGTGGCAACTAAATAAGGCTGTAATTAAATGAATACTCTGTTGGGCTTCCTTACGTCAGCCCAACCTACATTTATTAATTTCGACTTTAATACGAAGTTTTTCGTCCTATTATTATTGCTTTTAGAGGCTTAAGATTTTATTAAGTCCCCTGATTAATCTATACTTGATTTTCCTATATGTCTGAATACTTTCAATTAACATTTCATTTTAATGGAATGTATTATTACGAACTGGTTGTTGCGGCTCTTCTTGATTATTAAAAACTGGCGAAAATCTTTCTGAAATAGACTCTCCATATTTTGAAAGAAAATATAGACTTAATCCAGTACCAACACTTGTTACTAAACTAATGTCGTGCACATATTTCATGTCATCCAAAAGCGTTGCGCAACTTTCCGGTGAGTTTGCACAGCTATTGAATTTGTATAAATTATACGTTACTAAGAGAAGAGCGTTATAAACAAATCCTTTTGTCATACAACCAAAAAAATTAGATAACTGCATCATGGTAGTAGTTGTCTCTTGCTCTACTTGTGATTGAGTTTCATTCTCTTGTGTTTCAGATTCATTATCTGAAGATTGAATTCTATTTGAGTGTGGCATGCTTGCCTCCAGAGTTTTTAAATTCAGAATTCATTATAACTTCAGGAAGCTTAAGGTTTTATTAAGTCGACTAAGTAACAAATACTTGTTCTCAGTAATTACTGTCTTCAAAGACATATCTAATAAAAAAATAATACCACTAATTTGTGAGACTGTTTAAAAAAATAGAAGGACTCTACAGCAATCATTTAGCGCAGAGCCCATTAGGAAAGATAAGAATTATTGTATAATTCTAGCTTGAAAATGTGACTCACCTGCCTCATAAAAACACGTATCATCACTACAACCACTTAGTTTAAAATTTTGTTCTCCCCTTGAAAGGTCATTATAAATTGGAATGTAAGCACCAATTTTCAGAATCGACATGTTCGGTGGCGTATGAATAAGAAACATCTTTTGAGTATCAAATTTAGAATTATCCGCTGCGTTAACTGTGCAGCCAGAAATTACTTCGCCTTTAGATCCACCTTGCTCTTGGCAATATCTATTAGGTGGCTGTGGAACCGTTGGTATAAAAATATTAACTTTTATTTGCTTAGGTGCCTGAACAGGCGGTGAGGCAAAACTTAAGGAACATAAAGCCAGGGAACCTACTATAAAACTTATGATACGACTTTTCATATAATTCACCTTTAATTTAGACTAACTTAAAATTATTGCAAAAGTAATTATAAAACATGATGCTTAAGGCTTTATTAAATTATGTAAGTAACATTTACTCGGTTTTATCGGAAAAATGCATTCCTACTAACATTAGAATCAAAAAAAACCTGGTAATTTTTACCAGAAAATCTCGTGATAAAATAAATTATTGGATCCTTTAATATTTCCTTAAGACAAAACTGCTAAAGTGATCATTAGCTTTTGTAGAAAATTTGTTCAGGAGATTATTATGTTTGGCGTAGAAAAAAAACTTTCCCCTAAGAAACTTTATGGTGCAATGGTTGGTATGTTTGAAAGGTATTCTAACCGATTTGACCTTGTACATTTAGTGAAAGAAAAAACTTCACAGCTACCAGAATTGGGCAGAGTTTATTTTGACAAGCAAATAAAACGCTATGTTTATATTCATTATCCTGGCATTGATAAAAGTAAAAATGATCAAAAAAATCCTACACCTACATTAAGACAAATTGATGCTGCTTCTAAAGAAGAAATTGTGCGCTTCCGTGAAGATGGTCAGTCAACTTCATTGTATTTATATCCAGCGGCACTGTCTAATCTTGGTAAAAAGCACTTTATCCTTGGTTGGAAAAATGGTGCAGAAGCTGTCATTGAGGACTCAAAGAGTAATGTGTCAAAAATTTATCCTTTAGGGGAAGTTAAGAAATTATTTAATCAAAGCAAAACTATTTACAGGAATTGGCAAGAAGGTGACTGGGAGTGCGGATATTATGTATTTGCAGCCGTTAAACGGTTAGTTTTCCAAATTGATGAGCAAGAACCAAGCATTGATGAAGGATTGTTTGATGAGATGTCTGCTAATTTTAAAGTGGCATTTCCTCAAGAGATTGCCAGTATTGATGTACCTTTATCAAGCGAAGATGATTTTTCTATGGACGATGAAGAAGATTTTGCCAATAGTTCATTCTTATCTAATGCATCCAAACTATTGAAAGTACTAAATTCTGCCCGTGAAAGAAGTCAAAGAACCATTGATTATCTTGATAAAAAAAATGGCGTCTCTCCTACGTTCATGGATTTAACTAAAGCGAATAAACGCAACATAAGTGAGAAAAAAATTCAAGCTATCGCAAAAATTATTGAGTATATAAAAGCAAATGTTGAAAATCAGGAACAACTTGTAGAGTTCACCAAAAATTTAATTGATGGTAATATAAAAGATATACCATATGATGATAAAAAAGAAGAAAATCCTGCTAAAATTTTACTGCAAAAGCGAGGATTTCTCAGAGCAACCATTCTCAAAGAATTAAAAGCAATAGAGTATGCTCAGCCTGCACAACCATTATCTGACTCTGTGATAATACCAGGTTAATTTATTCGAATAGCCTTTTGCCAAAGCTTAGATACGGATAATAAAAGCCCAGAAAAAGGCAATTTCTTAATGAAGGATTTAGAGAAATTTTTAATAGCGCTGCCTGAAATTGGAATAGCTGATGATATAACTGCTGGCTTTGAATTACTTAAAAATTTACTTGACCCCAAACACCCTATGGGGCAACTGCTACGCCAACACAAAGTTCCCGTATCGGCATTTTTTGGTTTTGCAGCAACAAATTCAACCCAATGGCTTATCAACCATGCTTTTAAACCTTTTTTTGAGTTGCATAAAAAAAACGTTCAAAATTCAAAGGCTATTAAAACCATTAAACACTCACAGGACTTACGATAAACCTCATATTAGAGGACAATAGAACAGCGCGATGTTAAGTATAAAAATAATTTTATGGAACAAAACCATCGAGGGACAAAGTCGCGACTATGTGCCATGAAAGGATCAAAGAACACTTAGACTGCAATGATTTTTTGTCACGTACTTGGAGAATTCCAAGATTTTTTTTGAAGAAAAACTCAATCGCTAACAAAGCATCGTGGGATAGTTGTGTCTAAATTTAATGGCTTCATGAAGTTAGCTGATCAGCTTGGATAAGTAAACAAGTTAAACTACAAATTTAGGCGATTGCGGATTCAGTTTTGATCGAACCCAGCTAAGCATGAAGGGATTAGTTTGAATATCTGAGTAAGAAATACGATAGGGCATACACTGCACGCAAAATAAACTCGACAATTTTAGTATGACGCATTGCGTTATATAACGTTATATGTTACAGTTGAATAATGATAGAGTCATTTAAATGTAAAGAAACAGTAAAAATCTGGTAAGGAACTGTTTCTAAAAAACTTCCTAGGGATATTCAGCAATTAGGGCGCCGAAAATTGCGTATTATGAATAATGTTAAATGTTTGAATGACTTACGGTTACCACCGAGTAACCATTTGGAATTGTTGAAAGGTAATCGAAAGGGTCAATACAGCATCCGAATTAATAAACAATGGCGTATTTGTTTTTGCTGGAGTGCTTGTAATAGTATTACAAATATTGAGATTGTTGATTACCATTAAGAGAGGTTGTTATGAGTAAATTAAAAAATATTCATCCAGGCGAGGTTTTATTAGAAGAATTTTTGTTGCCACTGGAAATTAGCCAAAATGCATTGGCTCGAGATCTTCAGGTGCCACCACGTCGCATTAACGAAATAGTGCATGGTAAACGATCGATAACAGCGGATACAGATTTGCGTTTGTCACGTGCATTAGGTACCTCAGAAGGGTTTTGGTTAGGCCTACAAAACGATTATGATTTAGAAGAAAGAAAAGCTGTAATTAAGAAGCAATTGGGTGGCATAGAGAATCTTCTTGACGCCGCGTGATAAACTATAATAGTTAGGACTTACGATAAACTTCGTATTAAAATCGAAATGAATCGATGTAGGTTGGGCTGACACAGGAAGCCCAACAGGGAATTCATTTAATTACGGCCTTATTGAGTTGCCACGGCTTGTTGGGCTTCCGACCTCAGCCCAACCTACATTTATTTTGAATGTAAATCGAAGTTTATCGTAAGTCCTAATAGTGTGAATAAGTGTCATTACCAAGGGAAACTGTCGGTTTAATTACCGAGCGACTTTGTCATCTTAAGATAGCAAATATGCTTAAAAATAGATGTTACCAGCAAAATTGGCAAATCTGTCGCTACATTACATTTAAATACGGAGATCTATGAGACTGCAAAGTAGTAATGTCCGGTTTACTAAGTTTCGTTGCTGTATTCAGTGAGATAAAGAAATTAAAAATTGTGGCTAGATAATTCAGCGTCACTGTCAGAAAAGAGCTAAGTCAAGACTCAAAATTGAATAAGAAAACCTTTAGCGTATTTCTACCCTTTATCCAACGCAAAATTACGATATACTAAGGAAAAAAATTTAATATAGGTAAATATGCAACAAAGGTCTCACTTTCTTGCCTGGCTGATTTGGTCCATCGCGGCTCTATTCGTTCTATACCAATTTCTATTGCAGGCTTCCACAAGCGTCATGATCCCCTGCTTGATGCAGGCCTTCCATATTGATACCGAAGCTGTAGGTTTTTTATCTGCCAGTTTTTTTTATACCTATATTATATTACAAATCCCTTCTGGCATTTTGATTGATAAAATTGGCGCCAAAAAATTATTAATTGGCAGTATTTTATTATGCTCCCTGGCTGCATTGGTATTTGGCATGGCGAAGACTTTGAGTGTCGCAGAATACTCAAGACTTTTGATGGGGTTGGCTTCTGCGCCTTCTGTAGTATGCGCCATGTATCTTGCCAGTCACTGGTTGCCCTGTGAAAAATTTGCTCTGGCTGCTGGCTTAACTGAAATGTTGGGTATGCTCGGAGGTGCTTTAGGAGAAGCATTTTTAGCTCATTGTGTTGAAGGGCTTGGTTGGCGTGGCACAATGTACTTATCTGCAGGTATTGGCGCACTATTATTGGTTTTGACCATAGTTTTTGTGAAAGATTTTCCTAAGAAAAAAACCATTTCTAAAACCAATAAAAATTCCCACGTTAAACAGGATCTAATCGCCTTGGTCCGACATCCACAACTTTGGTTAATTGGCCTTTTTGCAGGTTTTGTGTTTGCTATCATTCAGGCTTTTGCTTCACTTTGGGCTGTGCCTTTTTTGGAGCAGGTTTATAAAGTAACCTTAGATAAAGCTGCTTTTGCAAGTTCCATGATTTTTCTGGGGACCGCTTTATTTGCGCCGCTTTTGAGTTATTGTTCAGATAAAATAAAACGCAGAAAGCCTTTGATGTTTCTTTGTAGCATTGCAGGATTTGTTTTAATGCTCGGTATCGCATACATACCACCAACCTCTTTTGATTGGATGACTGTGCTGTTATTTTGTTTAGGTGCTTTGTGTGGCATCTATGTTCTGCCCTTTGCAATTGCCAGGGAAATAACCAAACCAAGTGTTCGCGCTACAGCTTTGGGGTTTACCAATATGATGACCATCGTGATTGGGGCGCCTTTGCTGGAGCCTTTAATTGGTGCTTTATTGAATCATGCTTCTTCTGGATTTGCACTACAAAACCATGCTGGTAATTATCAGTTAGCATTTTTTGGTTTACCATTGGTACTTTTATTAGCTTTTGTCGTAACCTTTTTTATTAAAGAGACCCATTGTGAATGTCTTTATGAGTAAATCATTATTTTAGATATACGAATACATGCGCTAATCCCCAACTCATTGGATAGAGGTTCTCTTCTAAACAGTTAAAGTCATCCTCGGGCAGTCTCTTTGAAGTGATAATGATCCTTGAACCAGATTTTAATTGTTTTAAGCGCTCTACCAATTGCAAAAAAGCATCACCAAAAAATCCGGTAGCATTGATGAAAACCACATCGGCCTCCTGAAAATCATAGTTTAAAAGATCTGCCAGATGAACCTGAATGTTCACAGGATTCAGCTCAGAGTATTTATTTACTACAGCTTCACATGCCTGATACAAAGACGGCAAAGTTTCTATACCAATGAGTTTTGAAAAATTTTGCGTCATTGCTGCAATGATTAATGCTTTACCCGTCCCTGAACCCAAATCGTAAAAGACTTCTTTTGATTTTGGTTTGACAAGTTGTAACAATTGATAAAAACCTTCAAAAGTCACTTCACCATACAAAAGGTTTAAAGCCTCTGGACGTTTTTTTCTATCCAGTTTGGATAAATAGGTACCATTAACATTTTGGTACAATTCATCAAACTGTTTTTTTTGTCGTTTGAGTTTGTACTTTTTAAGTAAACTTGCCCAAAAGCTCATGAATGCTCCTGTATCTGTGCTGATAATATAGCTTCAATTACTTTTCGGCGGTTCTTAGAGGTATATTCAATATAGTTTTTTTGCATTAAAACTGCTAAGCCATGAATCGTGGCCCATTTTTTTTCAACCAATCGATTAACAAGTTTCTCATCAAAAGCGTTTTGTAATGATTGTTTCACATGCATGGTTAAATGCTCATAACTATTATTTGACGCCGCTTCCAACTCAGGATATTCCCTGAAATCCTGTATATGAGCACCAAACATTATTTCAAAATAACCCGGGTTTTCTAAAGCGAATTCCACATACCCCACTCCAATAACTTTTGAAGGCTTCATTTTTTCACCATAAGCTGTAAGCGCATTAAAACCAATACTACCTATTTTTGCGAGTAAGGCTTCTTTATTATGAAAATGTCGATAAATCGCTGTAGCAGAGACTCCACAACCTTTAGCCACATGGCGTAAACTCAGGCTATTCACACCTTTTGACTCAATCTGCGCGAGTGCCGCCTGAATAATCGCTGACTCAAGATCGCCGTGATGGTAAGTTTTTTTCATTCTTATGTTGACGCCGTTAACTTTGTAATCTACAATGTTAACATTGTAAACATTTTTGGAGATTTTGGCAATGCAAACTTATCATGATTGGCGTGATGCTTTTAAGACTCAAAAACAGGAACTTACTTTGAATCATCTAGAAATCAATGGTCAGATTCCTACCTGGTTAAAAGGTGCTTTTATCAGTACAGGTCCTGGAGATTATGAGATCAAAGGCCAACATGCCAACCACTGGTTTGATGGTTATGCTATTTTGAAAGGGTTTTATTTTGAAGATAGTAAGGTGAGTTTCAAAAATCGGCATCTACTTTCTGATGTTTATCTAAAAAATGAATTTCTAACTAAAACTAGAAACTTCGATCATCCACAGTCTGACTATATTCAACAAAGATTAAAAGCCATAGAAAAAGAGCAAGTGGAATTTGATAATGGTAATGTCAGTGTAGCACAGTTAGGTGATGAAGCCATTGCCATGACTGAGGTAGTTCCCAAAGTCACTTTTGATAAAGAAACGCTACATACAAAAGGTCATTTGAATTATAGTGCCAACTTTATGTCTCATTCAGAACTGGCACACCCTTGTATTGATCCTTTAACACACAATCGTATTAATGTTGCCATTGAATATGGTAAAACCACAGTTTATCGAATTTATCGTTTTGATACGCAAAATCGTCAAAAAGTCTTACTGGCAGAGTATCATTCTGAGATTCCTTTTTACATGCATTCTTTTTGTGTGACTGAAAACTATTTTGTGTTATTACAATCACCACTCATTTTGGATTTTTCAAATCCCGATGTTGCTTTTGAAGAGATGTTAAAATATCACGATCATGCACCCAGTCAGTTTATAGTCATCCATCGTGATTCCAAAAAGGTGACACACATTCCTACAGATGCATTTGTTTGCTTTCATCAAGCTAATGCTTATGATGTTGAAAATACGTTAACCCTTGATTTATGCTGTTACCAGGCTAAAGAAGCTTATGACATCCTTTATTTTGATAAGCTCATGCAAAAAGCTAAAGAAGCCCCAACATATTTAAACCGGTTTGAAATCAATGTGGAAAATCAAACCATTATCAAAAATAAAATCCATGATTTTAGCTGTGATTTTCCTAAGGTGAATGAAAAAGGTTTTGCCGGTAAACCGTATCAATATCTCTACAGTTGTCGCTTAAGCACTGAGGGAAATTTTATCGATGGTTTATTAAAAGCGGATATGAAAACTAAAAAAACCAACATTTTTGAAAAACCAAATTGTTATTTCGGTGAACCTGTTTTTGTTTCCAATCCTAATGCGTCCCAAGAAGATGATGGTGTTATATTAAGTCTGGGTTATGATGCTTCAAGCCATCAATCTTTTGTAACTGTGTTAAATGCTGAAGATTTTGAAGTGATGGCACAGGCATATTTGCCAACGTTTATGCCTTTTGGTTTACATGGTGATTTTTTTGCATAGTGTACTAAGATGAAGTAATAAATGTAGGTTGGGCTGACAAAGGAAGCCCAACAAGCCATTCATTTAATTACGGCCTTATTAAATTGCCATAGCCTGTTGGGCTGAGGTATCGTCAGTTTTTCGAAAAAATTTTTATTAAAAAATAAGGGGTTAGAAATAAAAACAATAAAAAAACTAGTGACATGCATAGCGTAACGTGATCTAATTAGTTTTTTCAAAGAACAATTAAATGGAAACACTATGCACGTCAAACCATCTTTACATAAAATACTCGATTCAGCAATCCATAAATCACGCATTAAATCTTTGAACCCCATCATCGAAGCAATCGTCAATTCCAAGCAGTTAAATTTGACGCAGTTGGGTCGGGCTCTTGATACGGGTGTTGAAGAGCGGGCTGGTATTCGAAGAGTAGATAGACTTTTAGCAAATAAATATTACCAGGAAAAAAGTGGACTTATTTATGAACAAATTACCCGCTTTGCGATAGGTACAAAAACATGCCCTGTCATTCTTGTGGATTGGAGTAGTTTACCCAATAGTTTACATATGTCAGAAGAAGGAGAGCAATGTTGTTTAAGAGCCGCGTTGGCAGCCACAGGACGAAGTATTACATTGTACGAAGAAGTTCATTCAAAGAAAAAAGAGGGTTGCCCAAAAGTTCATAAAACGTTTCTGGCGCAGTTAGCTAAAATGTTACCCAAAGGATGTAAACCAGTGATTGTAACAGATGCAGGATTTAAAGTTCCTTGGTTTAAGTCCGTTGAAGCACTAGGTTGGGATTACATTGGACGAACCCGTGGGGAAATATGCTACGATGAAGGAGAAGGCTATAATAAGCTTAAAGCCTTGTATCCAAGAGCAACCTCATCCCCTAAACCTTTGGGTGAAATAAGCCTGACAAAAGCAAAGGGCTATAAAACACACTGTTATCTTTATAAACATGAATTAAAAGGTCGACATAAATATCAAAGAGATGGAAAAACTGCCAAAGATAAAGATTCATTAAAACGAGCGCGAGGATACAAAGAGCCATGGATTTTGGTTTCATCTTTGAAGCGTTCAAAAGTCGCTGCAAAAAAAATTGTTAAGATTTACAAAATTAGAATGACCATTGAAGAAAGCTTTCGAGATACGAAAAGTGAGAAGTATGGTTTTAGTTTGAGAGAGAACCGAACGATAAAGGTTAAACGTTACATTGTTTGGTTGATGCTAAGTGCCTTAGCTAGTTTGATTGCTTGGGTTGTAGGATATAGAGCTGAACAATTAGGCTTGCATTTAAAATTCCAGGCTAATACCTATAAGCATAGACGGGTACTCTCTTTCTTTTTTTTAGGGTGTCAGGTACTTAGAAAAAAAATAAAATTCCCAATAAATTTAAGCGCTATTCCTGCGGAAGCATGGGAGCTTAGCTATGAATAAAAAAGTGACAATCCCTCAGCCTGTTGGGCTTCCTTTGTCAGCCCAACCTACATTGATTTTCTGAGCAAGTTTACAATTTAACACAAAAAATCTTTTCAAAACAAATTTTTATAAATCTTTCCACCTTTCATTACAAACTTTAATTTTGTTTCTAATGAATCCTCTCCTGCAGTTTTACAAAATGGCTCCAAAGTCTTTGTGGGATCAAAATCTGTGATAATCAAATCAGCCAGTGCATTTTTTTTGATAACCCCTAATTTATTTTGTTGCTGCATGATTTCTGCATTAATGGCTGTAGCACTTATGAGAACATCGTAAGGACTTTGAAATTCAGATCTTAAGGTTAATTCATGGGGTTGATCTTCAATACGTCCGCCTAAAGTATCAGATCCCAAACCAAGTTTAACCCCGTGTTTTAAAGCAGTTTTAATCGCTTCATGAGAAGCAGCTTTGGCTTCACTGACTTTGGTGAAAATTTTGTGAGAAATCCCTTGAGTATTTAAAATGACATCGGCTACCACTAAAGTCGGCACCATGTAAGCGTGATGAGTCAACATCAGTTCAGCCAATTCATCATTTAAAAAACTGCAATGCTCAATAGAGCGTACACCCGCTTTCACTGCTCGAGCAATGCCATGGTGACCATGGGCATGGGCCATCACATAGGTTTCATTATCTTCAGCTTCTTCTACAATAGCCCTCAACTCGCCCAAAGAAAATTGAGGGGCATGAATAGAGTTTCTTTCAGTTAACACACCGCCAGAAGCCGCCACTTTGATTTGCGTTGCGCCTGCACGTAAAGTTTCCCGAGCCGCTTTGCGACAGGCATCAATACCATCGGCCACCAAAGTGGTATGGTGAGGCAGCAAATGACAGGCACAAGGCTCCATGTCGGCATGGGGCTGACGGGTATCCCCATGGCCACCGGTTTTACAAATAATATTGCCTGCGAAAAAAATTCTGGGACCTGCCATCATTTCATCTTCAATGGCACTGGCAACCCCAATATCGATACCAGCTGCATCTCTGACTGAGGTAAACCCTGACATGAGCAGTTGTTTGGCCTGGGTGGCTGCATGAATACTTCGATAGGATAAAGGATAAAGATTTAACTCTGGCAAACGGGTACTTACAAGCCCTAAATGGATATGGGCATCAATTAAACCTGGCATAAGGTAACAGCCTGAAAGATCAAAAACCTCATCTGCCTTAGCTTCAACTTTATGATTTTCAACAGCAATTATAGTGCCGCCATCCACCAAAACCGAAAAACCTGATTTCGCCCGATGATTTACATCGACAATGGTTGCATTTTCAAAAAGGTAACGACTCATACTATTTTCCATTTATACATGATTATTTTGATATAGGACTTACAAAAAAACTTCATATTAAATTGGTATTCATCAATGTAGGTTGGGCTGACGGAGGAAGTCCAACAGGCCGTGGCAATTTAATAAAGGCCGTAATTCAATGAAGATGCTGTTGGGCTTCCTCCGTCAGCCCAACCTACATTGATTTTGCCTTTCTAAGTTTTTCGTAAGTCATATGATAATAACGTAGAATGCCCTAGAAAGAAAATTTCGTCTTATGCTATACTTTTACTAAAAATTAAAGAGACTTTTATGAATATTAAAGAAATTTTAGCAGATCCTGGTACCCATTTTGAAACCCCAAAAGATGTTCTTAATGATGACAAACTCTCCAAAGATGAAAAAATTACCATCCTTGAGTCTTGGATTTATGATATTGAAGAATTAAACCGAGCAGAGGAAGAAAATATGCCTGGGGATGATAATACGCTTTTACTTCAGACGCTGCATGAGGTTTTGCTTCAGGTTAAGTAAAAGTCCAATATTAGGATTTTTTCCCGAAAAACAGCCCCAGCACAATCATCACAGCACCTAAAGTAATGGCAGAATCTGCCAGATTAAAATCAGGGTAATACCAGTTATGGATGTGAAATTGCAGAAAGTCTATGACATAACCATAATGTAATCTATCATACAAATTCCCAATGGCGCCCCCCAAAATGAAAGCTAATCCACATTTGGTGACTTTACTATCATTATCGGACCACAAAATCCAGTAGACAATGTAAATGGAAACCACGGTGGCGATGATAGCAAAGAACCACTTTTGCCAACCGCCAGCCTCACTTAACAGGCTGAATGCCGCGCCGGGATTATGAGTTAAGGTTAAATTAAAAAAAGAAGTGATTTGCCAGGGTTGTCCATAGGTTAAATGGGATATGATTAATCGCTTGGTGAGCTGGTCTAACACAATCACTAAAATTGTGATCAAAAGCCAGGCAAAATTTCTTTTTTGTAATTGCATAAAAACTCCCTTAGACATACTGTCTGTTTTCGCCCGTGCCGGCAACATTGCTGACGCAGCGTTGACAGATTTCCGGGTGTTCTGGGTTTGAGCCGATTTCTTCTAAACGGTGCCAGCAGCGAATACACTTTGGATAATTTAAGGCACTGACACCGACTTTTAAAGTTTCCATGGCTGTTGTCATACTATCCTCAGGCGCTTTTTCTAAAAGTTGTAAATGCGCTTCGGATGTAATCAAAGCAAAACGTAACTCATCGGTTAATACCTCAAGTTGTTTAAGTAGGTTTGCTTCTGCATAAAGGGTGACTTTGGCTTCTAAAGGCGCACCGATTTCTCCTTTATTTCTGGCCTGCTCCAAAGCTTTATTGACTTCATCCCGAACCTGCATCAGTTTTTGCCAAAAATTATGGTTTAAATGATCGGCTAATGTAATAGCGGGGAAATCCTCAAACCATTCGGTTAAAAATACCGATTTGTCCCGTTTGCCTGGCATCATCAGCCAGATTTCCTCTGCGGTAAAACTCAAAATAGGTGCCAGCCAGCGAACCAATGCTTCTAAAATAATCATCATAGCTGTTTGTCCAGAGCGTCTGGCGATACTGTCTTTTTGAGTTGTGTATTGACGATCTTTTATCACATCCAGATAAAAAGAACCTAATTCAATCGAGCAAAAATGATGAACTTTTTGATAAATTAAATGAAATTCAAAATTATTGTAGGCTTCGATAACTTCTTTTTGTAATTGTCTGGTTCGCACAATGGCATAGGCATCCAGTGCCAAAAGTTTTTCAGAAGCAACTGTATCGACTTCAGGATCAAAATCCGCAAGATTTGCCAATAAATAACGTGACGTATTACGTAGTCTTCGATAAGTATCTGCATTGCGACTAAATACTTCATCAGAAACGGTCATTTCATTGCGATAATCTGTTGATGCTATCCAAAGCCTTAAAATATCTGCTCCGGATTTTTTAATGATATCTTCAGGCGTTACCGTATTCCCTAAAGATTTTGACATTTTGTAACCTTTCGCATCTACGGTAAATCCATGGGTTAAAACTGTTTTATAAGGTGTTGACTGTCCCATAGCAACGGCTGTTAACAAAGAAGAGCGAAACCAACCGCGGTGTTGATCTGATCCTTCCAGGTAAACATCCGCCGGATAGCTCAATGCCTCACGCCGTTTTAAAACGCATTCATGAGAAACACCGGCATCAAACCATACATCCAAAATATCCGTATTTTTTTGATAATCTTTAGCTTCATATCCCAAAAACTCTGTTTCATCCAATTCAAACCAGGCTTCAATGCCAGCTTTTTCAACGCGCGTAGCAACTTTTTCAATTAAACTTAGCGTATCAGGATGCAAGCTTTGTGTTTCTTTATGCACAAATAAAGGCAATGGCACCCCCCAACTGCGTTGTCTTGAAATACACCAGTCTGGATGATTTTCAATCATGGCAGAAATACGGCTGTAACCTGTTTCGGGGATCCATTTGACCTTTTGAATTTCTTCGATGGTTTTAGAGCGCAGATGTTCTTTATCCAAACTGATAAACCATTGAGGTGTGGCTCTAAACAGCAGCGGAGTTTTATGGCGCCAGCAATGAGGATAACTGTGATTCAAATGGGCGTTGTGTAGCAGATTATTTTTGGCTTTTAAAATTTCCAGAATTTTATCATTGGCTTTATAAATATGCTCACCTGCAACCAACTCTGTTTCTTTTGTAAATACACCCTTATCGTTCACTGGATTTAAAATAGCAATATCATACTTTTGACAAACCGCATAATCATCAGGACCGTGTCCTGGTGCAGTGTGAACTGCGCCTGTACCTGCATCCACGGTAACATGGTTGCCTAAAATTAAAGGGACTTGCTTGTCATATAAAGGATGTTGCAGTTTTATTTCTTCTAAACTTTTGCCAGGTGCATAAGCCACTACATGATAGTCATCATAACCAAAACGTCCCATCACATCTTTGGCCAGCGCATCGGCCACTAAAAATCTTTCTTTATGTCCTGCTTCGCCAACCTGCACTAAAGCATAATCCAATTCAGGATTTAAACAAACCGCCTGATTTGCAGGCAAAGTCCAGGGCGTGGTGGTCCAAATGGGTACACTGATACTGCCTTCACCCAAACCCTGATGATCCGGATTATGGTGCATGCGTTCAATTAAGGCATTTTCGTCCAAAACTTCAAAGCGCACATCAATAGCTGGAGAGTTTTTATCTTTATATTCAACTTCTGCTTCCGCCAGGGCTGAGCCACAATCTACACACCAGTGCACGGGCTTGTGGCCTTTTATCAGATGACCGTTTGCCACCACTTTCGCAAAAGCACGCATGATGTTTGCTTCATAAATCGGATCCATGGTGAGATAGGGATTCTCCCAGTCTCCTAAAATTCCCAATCGTTTAAAATCTTCTTTTTGCTGCTTAACTTGCGTGAGTGCATAATGCCGACAGGCTTCGCGAAAGGCTTTGTGAGATAATTTTTCTCCGGCTTTACCTTTTTTCTTTTCTACAATATGTTCAATAGGCAAACCATGGCAGTCCCAACCAGGAACATAGGGCACATCAAAGCCATTTAGAGTTTGTGATTTTACAATTATGTCTTTTAAAACTTTATTCACAGCATGCCCCAAATGGATTTTACCATTGGCATAAGGTGGGCCATCGTGCAGAATAAATTTTTCTCTTCCAGCACGGGCAACTCGAATGGCCTGATATAAATCCATTTCATTCCAACCTTTAAGCCAGTTGGGTTCTCGCTGAGCCAGATTGGCTTTCATGGAGAATTTTGTTTTGGGCAAATTAATGGTTTCTTTATAATCACTCATGGGTATACCTTTAATTTTCAGTCTTGTCATCTGCTAAAGCTTTAGCAGTTCGAACATCTTGTTGAATCTGTTGTTTTAACGCGTCAAATGAGTCGAATTTTTTCTCATCTCGAATTTTGTGCTTAAAAATCACTTTAATAGATTTTCCATAAATTGTCTCACTAAAGTCAAATAAATGTACCTCAAGCAAAGTTTTTAAACCATCCACCGTAGGTCTTGTACCAAGATTGGCAACCCCTGGCACAGACTCTGTGGCTAAACCTTCAACTTCTACCTGAAACACGCCTTTTATAGGTGGGTGTACACGTTTTAACGCAAGGTTAGCAGTAGGAAAACCGATGGTTCGCCCCTTTTGAGCACCGTATTGTACTTTACCGGCCATGAAATATGGGCGCCCCAGTAATGCTTTGGCTTTTTCAAAGTTTCCCTGAGACAATAATTCTCGAACCAGTGTACTGCTTACTCGCTGCCCATCATGATTGAGGGTATCAATCGTTTCAACCTTAAAACCCTGAACCTCTGCCATTTCTTTAAGTAAAGCAAAATTGCCTTCTCGATTACGGCCAAACTGAAAGTCTTCTCCCACTAATAAATGAGCTACATTCAACTTTCGCACCAAAAGTTCGACTACAAATGCCTCCGGTGACATACTGGCTATGGCTTGATTAAACTTTACTGTCAATACTTTATCAAGTGCCAGCTTTTGTATCTGAATCATTTTTTCTGCAAAAGACGTGAGCCGACTGGGCGCAGTGTCAGGACTAAAGTATTCTTTTGGGTGCGGCTCAAAGGTCATCAACATCGCCGGCAACCCAAGCGCTTTTGCCTCGGTTTTTAAAGCACTGATAACCGCCTGATGCCCCAAGTGTACTCCATCAAAGTTACCGATGGTCAGCACATTTTTTTCAGCTTCCGGTTTCAGATTATGTAGTCCTCGAATGATTTTCATAACTCAACTTAATTAACTTAACTGTCCTTGCTCCAGCAAATCTTTGGGTCTGAAGCCAAGAACCATTAAAACACAGACATATATTATACCTGCAAGCAGCATGATGATCAGCAAATGAATCAGTCGCTGCGACCCTGACCAGTGAAACCACTGATTCAAAGTGCCATGCTGCCAGATTAAAAAGCCACTTAAAGCCAGATTTGCTGGAATCATTTGTTTTAAAAAACCATACCAACGCCGACTAAAATGGTAGATCCCACGGCGATATAAGCCTACAAATAATAAAATCACATTGCTCCAGGAGGCTAAAGAAGTGGCTAAGGCCAAGCCTGCATGAGCCAATGGCACAATTAAAGCAGCATTTAGAATCATGTTAATGATAAGAGTAAAAATTGTATAGCGCACGGGGGTTTTAATATCTTGCCTGGCATAAAAACCAGAAGATAAAAGTTTTACTAACATAAAAGCCTGCAGTCCCACTGAATAAGCAATCACAGATTCTCGCGTCATGTAGACGTCATATGCATTAAATTTTCCGTATTGAAATAAAGTGGTGATCACAGGCCCTGAAAATATTGCCAGAAATAAAGCGGCAGGCAGCCCCAACAACAAATTAATCCGCACCCCCCAGTCCAAAGAAGCCCGAAACATTTCAGGGTTTTTATCCGCATGTTTACGGGATAAATGTGGCAGCACCACGGTGGCAATGGCAACCCCAAAAACGCCTAAAGGAAAATAAGCCAATCTATCCGAATAATATAGCCAGGTGACACTTCCCACTTTTAAAAAAGAGGCAAAAATTGTGTTTAATAAAAGACTTATCTGTACAACGGATGCCCCAAATAAAGCAGGCACCATGAGCTTTAAAACCTTGCGAACACCAGGATCTTTGAAATTGATTTTTGGTAAGAGTAAAAAACCTTTGCGATACAAAAAAGGCAGTTGGAATAAAAGCTGGACAAACCCTGCTATCAAAACGCCCCAGGCCTGCACTTCCACCGGCACTTGAAAATAGTGGGCAAAAGCCAAAGCAGAGGTAATCAGACAAATATTTAGTAAAGCCGGGGTTATCGATGGAATACTAAATGTACCATAACTGTTCAAAATTGCGCCGGAAAAAGCCGTTAAAGAAATTAGCATCATGTATGGAAAAGTGATTCTAAGCATCTGGGTCGCCAGATGAAATCGCAAAGGATCAAGCCCTGGTGCTGAAATAAGAATAATTAAGGGCGTAATCAGTTCACCCAGCAAAGTGATAATCAATAAAGTAAACCCAAGTCCACCAGCCACATGGGCAATGAACCTTTGTACTTCATGGGGCGTACGGGTTTGTCGATATTCTGATAGAACGGGAACAAATGCCTGTGAAAAAGACCCTTCAGCAAAAATGCTGCGCATAAAATTCGGAATTTTAAAAGCCACATAAAAGGCATCCACGGCAGGACCAACACCAAAAATCTGCGCGGCAATCATATCACGCAAAAAGCCCAGCACTCTCGACACCATGGTCATCATGGAAACAAGGCCAGTGGACTTTAACAGCGCTTTACTCATGGGAGAAACTTAGGATAATAAAAGCGATAGTCTAGCAGGATTTAGGTATGAAATCTTCCGCTTTGGCATTCAGATGTGCGGCTTTTGAAAAGCATTGTACTTCAGGCCAACTGCGTAGCCAGGTCATTTGTCGTTTTGCCAGTTGCCTTGTGGCTGCCACGGCTTTATCAACCATGGTAGTTTCATCAAAGGCACCCTCGAGATATTGCCACACCTGTCGATATCCAACAGATCGCATGGAAGGCATATTTTCTGATAAATCTTCGCGGGCCTTTAGAGTTTTAACTTCATCCACAAGTCCCTGTTTCAGCATTTGTAAAAATCTGGTTTCAATATCCTGGTGCAGATTTTTTCTATCTTCAGGAAAAATAGCCAGTTGAATCACCTCATAATGATGGCTCAAAGGAGTTCTACGGGTTTTTAGATAAGATAAAGGCTGTCCGGTAATTTCATAAACTTCCAGCGCACGTATAATTCTGGCAGGATCATTAGGATGAATCAGCTCGGCACTTTTGGCATCTACCTTTTTTAATCTTTGATGCAACTTATTCAAGCCGTGTGTATGAGCCTCCTCATTCAGGCTTTTGCGAATATTTGCATTCGCTGCAGGCAGTGGCGCAATCCCATGAATCAACGCGTCAAAATACATCATGGTGCCGCCTGCCAGTAATGGAATTTTATGATTTTGATGAATTTTTTCCACACACTTTAGGGCATCCTGACAAAAATCAAAGGCACTGTAGCTTTTAGCAGGATCTAAAAAATCAATTAACTGATGAGGTGCCTTCTCAAGCTCTGTTTTAGAAGGTTTGCCAGTGCCAATATCCATGGTTTCGTAAATCATAGCGGAATCAACACTTACAATTTCCAGTGGATATTTTTGCACAAGTTCAATGGCTAAGCGCGTTTTACCACTGGCCGTAGGTCCCATGAGGGTAATGATTGGCAGCTTCATGAAAAAAAGCCATTTAATTCAGATACTGTGAGCTTACGAAAACAAAGGGCTTTTTCTTTATCTGACAGATGGTTTGCCATCCACTTTAACAGTTTATTCTGTGCTAAGGTGTTTTCAAAAGGTCTTAGGTTGGTAACCGCAGCTTCAACCAGCGATTTATTCACGTCCAGTACTTCTTTGGTTGATAATTCATAAAGACAATCTTCCAGATTCACACATTCCAAAAACTCAGGTACCGCCCGTACGATAAACTGATTATGGCCTAAAGCATCCAGATTAAATCCCAAAACTTTCAAATTTTCCTGTGCGCCCAGTAAATTTCTGGCACCTGGCTCATTCAATTTTAAAGTCAACGGAAATAACAGGGGTTTAGTTTTAATAATTGCCTGCTTCAAAGCTTTGTGAAAGGCGATGGCTCTGACTTTTTTAATGTTTACTATTCCAAGGACATCTGAAGTTTGCGTGATTAAATAAAGATTTGACATATTCGCCATCGGTTCGCCAAAATGATGCATCAGAGTATCGCTTGGTGTGTCGGTGGGCGCCTGTAATTTCCCATAAATGGTACTCGTTTCAGCAACCTGCGCGGTGGCTGGTAAAGGTTCACGGCGGTAGTTTTCTGCTACATGTTCCACAACATTGTTTACTAATTGTGATTGTTGTTGAGTTTCACCCAGAGCTTTGGTTAATACATTCACCACAAAATCATGAATCAGACGGCTTTCGTGAAATCGAACCTCATGCTTGGTTGGATGCACATTCACATCCACAGTTTCAGGATTTAATTCTAAAAATAATACATAGGCTGCAAATTGATTATCATTCAAGATTTTGCTATACACCTGCTTAATGGCATGGTTCAACAGTTTGTCACGCACCATGCGCCCATTGATATACATGTATTGCATATCTGTGCTGGCTCTTGAAAAATTTTTATCACAAATCCAACCCCACAGTTTCAACCCCGTGGCTTCCATGTCAATTTTGAGTGCGTGGTCTACAAATTCCTGCCCTAAAATTTGTTTAAGCCGTCGGGTTTCTAAAGCTTTACTGGTGACTTTGGGTAACTGGTATATTTTTTTTTGGTTATGAGAAAAACTAAGGCTTACGTTAAACCGACTTAAAGCAATGTGGCGTACCACTTCGTCAATTTTTAAAAACTCTGTTTTTTCCGTTCTTAAGAATCTTCTTCGCGCTGGAATATTAAAAAATAAATCTCTGGCAATAAAGGTGGTGCCTTTGGGGTGTGCCTGTGGTTCTGGCTGCAATTGTGTCTGAATACCGGCAGCTTTAAGCTGCCAGCCGTGACTTTGCTCGGCTGTGGCCGAAATAATTTCAACTTTTGCTACGGCGCAGATACTCGCAAGCGCTTCACCTCGAAAGCCTAATGAGGCAATGGCTGATAAATCTTCAAGTTTCTCAATTTTAGAAGTACCATGACGCTGCACGGCATTGGGTAAATCTTCTTTTGCAATCCCATGGCCATTATCAGTGATGCGAATACTTTGCATACCGCCTTTTTCCACTTGAATCTTAAGATCTGCGGCACCTGCGTCTAATGCATTTTCCAGACATTCTTTTACAATAGAGGCAGGCCGTTCAATCACCTCGCCGGCTGCAATTTGATTTGCAACTAAAGGATCAAGTACTTTTATTTTCATGTTATTTTCCCAAGGTGGGTTTAGCGGGTACTAATAGTTTTTGTCCTTTTGCAATTAAATTGGATTTTAATTGGTTCATGCGTTTTAATATTGCCACTGTGGTGCCGTAATGGTGGGCAATTTCTGCCAGATTATCACCTGGTTTAACATGAAAAGTTTTAGCATGTTTTTTCAAGGCAAACAAAGTAGCAGGGGGTGGATGTAACCAAAAATAGTTTTTAATCCCTTTAGTAATTGCTTTCGCCAGCTTCTGCTGATACCAGCTACTGCTTAACAATCGTTCTTCTTTAGGGTTGGAGATAAACCCTGTTTCGATGAGTAAGGATGGAATATCAGGAGATTTTAATACCACGAACCTCGCTTGCTCTACTTTCGTGCTGTGCATAGGTGTAATACTTTCTAATTGATGCACAATGGTTCCCCCCACGCTCAAACTTTGACGGATGGTGGCTGTCTGAGATAAATCAATTAATACCGACCGCAATACCCGACTTTTATTGGCAAGATAGACACCCCCTAATTCCGAATAGTTTTCTTTTTCCGCCAGCCAGCGGGCAGCTTCGCTGGTTGCCCCTCGCTGCGACAATGCGAATACGGAAGCACCATAAGCATTCCTGGTATGAAAAGCATCCGCATGAATCGCAACAAAAAAATCTGCATTATCCTTTCGGGCGATACGCAATCTGTCTCTCAAAGTGATGTAATAATCACCGCTTCGGGTTAATCGAGTCGTCATACCGGGAATGGCATTAATATCTCTTTGAATATCTTTTGAAATCGCCAATACTACATTTTTTTCGTGAATACCTTTAGGTCCTGTGGCCCCCGGATCTTTACCGCCATGGCCTGGGTCGACCACCACAATAATATCTCTGCCTTCAATAGGTTTACCATGATAATCATCCTGGGTTTCATAGACCGGCAGGCTGACTTTTTTAGGCGCATGATAAGCACCCTGGATATCCACAATCAAACGATAGCTGAAATTGCCTTTAGGATTTAAAGCGTAACTTTTAAGCTTGGCAACTTTTGATTTTAAATCTAAGACGATGCGTAAATTGTGATCATCGTAGGGTCTGCTGCGAACTTTTTTAATGATGCTTTCGCGCAATGGTAAATCTGATAAAGTCGTTTTTAGACGCGTGTAGGGCAAATCAATTACAATCCTGTCGGGTTTATGCAACTGATAAATTTTATAATGAAAATAGGTTTCAAACTCAAAAACTACTTTTGTATTGTGTTTATCCTGCCAAAGCCTTGCACCTACCAATCCTCGCTCAGGCTCAGCGTTGGCAGTGTTTAACGCAGCACTCAAAAGCGTTATTACGGTTAAGATAAAAATCAGCAGTTTTTGTGACAAGTTCATTCTAATGCTTGTAGTATTTTACGCCCTTTGGCTGTCTGTGCGGTTAACCTGAAAGTGCGCTGAGAATTTTGTAAAAGAATCTTACAATGGATATCTGCTTCTGGCAATACGCTTTCGCCATGTTCTGGCCATTCCAATAGTACGAGTGCTTTTTTCTCAAAATAATCGCGAATTCCCATAAGTTCTAATTCTTCAACATCAGCAATTCGGTATAAATCAAAATGATAAATTAAGGCATCTTGCAGTTCATAACTTTCAACAATGGTGAAGGTAGGACTTTTTACATTTCCTTCATGTCCCAAAGTTTGAATCAGTGAACGACTAAAGGTGGTTTTACCTGCCCCAAGTGTACCGGAAAGTGTGATAAAAAAAGGCAATTGAATTATCTTTGCCAAAGCTTTTGCCAGTTTTTCTGTTTGCGTTTGTGTTGTTACGGTTATTTCCAACATTAATTCACCCAATTGGGTAGTTGCATTAAAAGATCGGTTGCCACCATGCCTCGTTCACCCTGTTGCTGTTTTATCGTATCTGCGGCATTGGCATGAATGGCAACTCCAAGGCAGGCACTTTCATAAGCAGGAATGCCTTGGGCTAATAATCCAGCAATAATACCTGTCAACACATCCCCCATACCGCCGCTGGCCATACCTGGATTACCAGCCTGGCAGTAGTGTATTGTGTCTTTGAATCCCACTAAAGTGCCTGCCCCTTTGAGTACAATCACACCGCCATATTTTTTTTGTAAAGCTTTCAGCGCAGCTACCCTGTCTTTTTGTACTGTTTGGTTATCAATGCCCAGAAGTGTAGCTGCTTCTTTAGGATGTGGTGTTAAAATCCAGTGTGGATCATGCTGAGGCTGCTGTGCCAGAAACCATAAACCATCGGCATCGACTATTTTTAGTTTTGTACTCTTGCGTGCTTTTTCAAAACAGTCTGCACCAAAGATATTTCGCCCCATACCACAACCCACTGCCAAAACGGTCGCTCTATGGTTTTCAAAGGCCAGTGAATGCTCATAAGCCTGCACCATTATCTCAGGTTGAGTCAAATTTACAAAAGCGGCATGTTGTGAATGGGTAATGATACTCACTAACCCAGCTCCGGTACGATAGGCCGATCTCGCTGCCATCATCACAGCGCCACTCATCCCCACATCTCCACCAATGACAGCAACATGTCCAAAATCCCCTTTATGACAGTTTTTTGTACGGGGTGCCAGCCATTTGCGCTTTAAGTCAGGATAATTGATTGCTGGAAGTTTCTGCATGATGTTAGTTTTATAAAGTGTTCGTTTCAAACAGATAACTTTACAAGTTCTTACGCCCTGAGTAAACTTAAAAAAATCTGCCTTATTTTTCTAATGTTATCTCATGTTTTTAATTTTCTTTTTGATGCTTGTGGGCGCCTATTTATTAGGCTGTGTAAATTTTGCCATTATTTTAAGCAAATGTATGGGGCTTCAGGATCCCAGAACCAAAGGTTCCGGCAACCCAGGTGCAACCAATATCCTAAGAGGCGGTAGTAAGATAGTGGCCGTACTGGTGCTGGTTGGTGATGTTTTAAAAGGGGTAATCTCCGTGCTTTTGGCAGCACATTTAGGCATCAGTGGCAGTTGGTTGGCATTGATTGGCTTAGCAGCCATCTTAGGACATATGTTTCCGATATTTTTCAAATTTAAAGGCGGCAAAGGCGTGGCCACCACTTTGGGCGTGATTTTCAGTTTATCTTTAGGGTTGGGTATTGTATTGCTGTTAGTCTTTTTTGTGATTGTTGCTTTAACCCGTTATATATCTTTGGGATCTATCTGCGCTATTTTCACCATGCCTTTGGTAACACTTTTTGTGGTGCCTTCCTATTTTATTCCACTAATGGTGATTGCGATTTTAGTTGCACTGCGCCACAAAGAAAATATTCACAGGCTTCGAGATGGGGTGGAAAATAAAGTGAGTTTTCGATCTTAGGTTTTTCAATAATTAATAGGAGTTCTAATAACATTGTTTTGGAGTATTAACAAATCAAATTTAATTTTCAATGGAAAAAATCATTAGATGAAGAAGAAAAATAGGACTTACGAAAAAGTTCTCGTATTAAAATCTAAATTAATCAATGTAGGTTGGGCTGACAAAGGGAACCCAACAGGCCGTGACAACTAAATTAGGCCGTAATTAAATGAATACCCTGTTGGGCTTCCTTTGTCAGCCCAACCTACATTGGTTTTGTCTGTAAATCGAAGTTTTTCGTAAATCCTATAATTATTTTAAGCGCTGCCACTGACTCAAAATTACTAAACACTCAACGCAGCCGTTATAGACCCTTCCAAATTGCCAAAACTCGTAGTGTAAAAAAAGCTGAAAAAAAGTTGGAGGAAATAACTTCCGCTGCTTATAACAGGGAAAAAATTTAAGGTGTAACAGGCAAATCTGTACAAGTTTTGTCTGTTTTCATACTAATTGTCATTATAATCACTCTGCATTACAAACATGGTTAGAGGTTTTATACTGCAAAAACAGTAGAATAAAGCTGATGATCGGGATAAGGATATCTGTCCAAAAAATTACGCCAGCGTTTCCAGGCGTAAAATTCCCTGCCGTAATCATTTGATAAACATGACCACCTGCCGCACCCCATAGAAAAAAAGCCGGTGCTATCACAGTGGCAGCTCTAAAGCCAAATCCGCTTCGAAAAGACACAATACCCACAACTGAAAACCCTAAACTTGCAAAACCCACCTCCGCCTGAAATGGACTTTGAGCCCAGCCGATGAAGGCAGCAGCCATGTACCCAAAAAAAACATGCATCACAAAATTATAAAAATAACTCAGACCAATACTAAAAAGTAAAAACCATGAAAAAAACACTTCTACCACCGTTGCACGATCTAAAGGTTTGGATTTAAACGCCAGCACCATCAATGAAGTGAGTGTTCCTAAAATAAGGAAAGTTAAAGTAAAATTACTCAATGCAAAAACAATTATTGATTTCATTCGTGTGCTTCCCAATCTTGAAATAACAAAGTGCTTAAATATAATCAGGCCTAAAACAGTTCAAAAGGCAGGTTTTTTCTTGCGCTTTTTACTTCTGCTAATAAATAATTTTTTGTAAGTATTATTAGTCATTAAGTTACCTGAGTTTTGGCAGTATTTTCCCTTGACTTTCATCGTCAGCCTCATTAGAGAACAAATTAAAATACCTGAGCTCCAAATCCAAATATACTGATGATACAACAATACAAAGATTACGCAACCGCCCAGTAATATCATATTCAGGACTTACGATAAACTTCGATTTACTTTCAAAATAAATGTAGGTTGGGCTGAGGTCGGAAGCCCAACAAGCCGTGGCAACTCAATAAGGCCGTAATTAAATGAATACCCTGTTGGGCTTCCGACCTCAGCCCAACCTACATGGATTAATTTCGATTTTAATGCGAAGTTTATCGTAAGTCCTAATATTAATAAAAATACCAAAAGCGTGATCTAAACGTACAGCAGAATATTTATGGGTTTGATAAATTTAGTATCTTTATATAAAAATGCTAGTAACATAAAGTTTATGCTTGATAAAATAGCACTATGAAACAAAAACTTAGTGCTGATGAGCGAGCTTATCTCACAGCTAAATACAAGAAAGAGAAAAACAGTAAGGTTCGTGATCGCATTAAAGCTGTATTAGCTTATGATAATGGTTATTCCTATTCAGAAATTTCAAGGTCATTTATACTATTAGCGGTATGACTAATTGGAAAGAAGAAAAAATTATTGCGCACAAGACTGACTGATAACTTTCAAGTCATTGATGCACCAAACTTCGCATCTTGAAGTCCGACTGGTATATACCGCAACAAAAAATCATTCTTGTTGAGGTAACCGTAAAAACTGGTTTGCAAAACTAAGGCAAAATATTACCATAAGTATACCCAGTGTAATTAAAGTAAATGATAAAGGTAAAGTAGATTTCACTTGCCATTTCAGTACGAAAGTAGACACTACAAACGCGAACAAAAATTCAGAAGCCCCAAACACGGCGGATGCCGCCCCTGCCATCTCGGGAAACGGTTCAATGGCACCGCCTGCACCACCGCCTAATAAAAAAGCGCCACCTAAATTTGCCATTGACATTGGGACTAAAAAACCTGCAATGCTCAAACCCAGCATTTCATACCATGCAAACATTATAATCCCAGCAATAAAAACCAGTAAAGTTCCCAAGAGAACCGTTTGATAAGTCCCCAATGCCTTAGCACAACGGGCACTTAGTAAGGAACTAAAAAAGAAGACTACTCCAATAACAGCAAAATAAAAGCCGAAATGCTGCTCTTTCACTCCCAACAAATTTATCAAAATATATGAGGATACTGAAAAAAAAGTTAAAAAACAGGCCAATCCAGCAGCAGAACAGAAAGTATACATTTGAAATTTTCTGTCTTTGATCACTATTAAATAGTTTGAAAAAATATGCTTTGACAATTTTTGTCGTTTATCAAGAGCTAAAGATTCTTTTAGTTTAAAATTGCCACCGGAGAAAATCAGCAAGGCAACAAGCGCCAAAAAATAGAAACCAGCCTGCCAGCCAAACCACAATGCCAGATAGCCACCAATCACCGGTGCCAATAAAGGTGATAAAGAAATAGTAGAATTTAATAAGCTGTATATCCTTGCACAATCGTCACCGGAATATAAATCCCGTACCACAGCAAAAGTTGCTACCATCATACTACAGGCACCAGCACCTTGAATCGCTCGCGCAAAGATCAACAAAACAATATTGGGTGCAAAGGCAGCCATTAAACTACCTGCAAAAAAAACTAAAGTTCCCCCCAAAACAACTTTGCGCCTGCCAATACTGTCTGAAATTGGACCGATAATGAGCTGACCCAAGCCGGTCATGAGAATGAAAAAGCTTACGGTTAACTGAACGGTAAATGCAGAAGCATCATAATAAATTTTAATATTTGGAATACTCGGCAGGTAAATATCTAAGGCAAAAGCAAAGGTGATAACAAAAGGCGCCAGGATTAATACATTCGCCAAAATTTTTTTACTCATTAGCTTTTACTCTTTTGAAAACTCATCCAAAGACCAACGTGCTTTAGTTTCAATCTGTAGATTAGCATCACTAAACCCTGCTTGCAGCCGTCTGAACCCTGCATAGGCTACCATGGCCCCATTATCGGTGCAAAATTCATGACGAGGATAAAAGGTTTGGGTAGCGTGGGATTGGCTTAGTCCATTCAGCTTGGCTCGCAAAGCAAGATTGGCACTGACGCCACCTGCCACTACCAATTGTTTTAAGCCAGTTTGCTCAATGGCACGTTTACATTTTATATACAGCGTATCTACCACCGCTTGCTGAAAAGCGCAGGCAATGTTGGCTTTAATATTGGGCTCTTCTGCATACTTCTGATAAGTGTTCAAAGCGAAAGTTTTTAAACCACTAAAACTAAAATCAAGTCCTGGTCTGTCCGTCATCGGTCTTGGAAAACGAAAACGGGTGTTATCTCCTGCCTCTGCCAGTTTGGCAATCACAGGACCACCTGGATATTCAAGTCCCATGATTTTTGCGGTTTTATCAAAAGCCTCTCCTGCGGCATCATCAATGGATTCCCCCAAAATTTCATAGTTGCCAAAGCTTGCCACTTTCACCAAAAGACTATGCCCACCTGAGACCAAAAGCGCAATAAAAGGAAAATCAGGCGCTGGCACCTCCAGCATGGGCGCCAGTAAATGTGCTTCCAAATGATGCACCCCCACCACTTTTAAGTCTTTAGCCAATGCCAGGCTTTTAGCAAAAGCTGCGCCCACCATTAAAGATCCCATTAACCCAGGGCCTTGAGTGTATGCGAGTGCATCTATGTCGCTCAGGCTACTACAGTTCGCCTCAGTCAGTGCAACCTTCAATAAAGGAATCATTCTTCTGATATGATCTCTGGATGCCAGCTCCGGCACCACACCACCATATTGAGTATGCATTTTAATTTGGGAATGGAGGGTATTTGCAATAACCCCTTGATTTTCATCATAAATTGCGATTCCTGTGTCATCACAGGATGTTTCTATACCCAATACTCGCATCTGAGTTGCCACTTTTAGTCGGTTATGGCTTTACATTCTACAATACAGTCTGTAAGATCACCTCTCTTTTTTCCTGGTTTTGCAAAAAACCATAACTTTATTAAATCGAGGTGATTTACATGCCTGTCGTTCGGGTAAAAGACAATGAGCCGCCTGAAGTGGCTCTGCGCCGATTTAAGCGCACCTGTGAAAAAGCTGGGGTATTATCAGAGTTACGCCGTCGTGAATTCTATGAAAAACCCACTTGGGAACGTAAACGTAAGCGCGCTGCTGCTAGAAAACGTTTACTAAAAAAACTCTCAAAAGAAATGCTACCCACAAGAAAACGTAGACGTAAGTAACGGGTCATTTGTCTTATATTTCATCCCTTTAATTAGCTTTAGGGCTGCTTAAAGGGGCGGGACTTCAGCCCTGAAAATGTTATCTCTACTTTTCTATTTCGGATTTCGCTATGAGTGATGCTAACCTTAAATCTGTGATTCAAGAACACATGAAATCAGCCATGCGGGCCAAAGATCAAAAGCGTCTGGGAATCATTCGTCTGATTTTGTCTGCCATCAAACAGGTGGAAGTGGATGAACGTCGCGAGCTCAGTGATGCGGATATTACTGGCATTTTAGGTAAAATGATTAAACAACGCCGTGATGCCAAAGCACAATACGAAACTGCAAATCGACCTGAACTTGCTGAGCAGGAACATTTTGAAATTACTGTGGTTGAAGAATATCTGCCTAAACAATTGGGAGATGCCGAAATCGAAGCCATTGTCACAGACACAATTGCACAAGCCAATGCCGAAGGTCCTAAGGATATGGGTAAAGTCATGGGACTTATCAAGCCAAAATTGCAGGGACAGGCTGATATGCGTAAAGTGAGTGAAATCATCAAATCCCGTTTGGCCAGTTAAATTTCCATGGCGGGACATATCCCTAAAACTTTTATTTCAAACCTATTGGAACGTCTCGATATTGTAGATGTTATTAACACCCGGGTAGAATTAAAAAAGAAAGGCAGCAATTACATGTGCTGCTGTCCTTTTCATAATGAAAAATCCCCTTCTTTTTCGGTAAGTCATTCTAAACAGTTCTACCATTGCTTTGGCTGTGGCGTCAGTGGTGATGCAATTAAGTTTTTACAGGAATTTGATCGCCTTAGCTTTGTGGAAGCCGTGGAACAATTAGCGAAAACCTTAGGTTTGACGGTTCCTTATGAAGGTGGACAAAAACCTCAACCCCTGGTGCAAAAAAAAGGTGCCACTGAACTTCTGGATAAACTGGCAACTTTTTATAAGCATCAGTTACACAATCATCAAAAAGCTCAAAAATATCTTGCTAGCCGGGGATTTTCAAAAAATACTTTAGAACGGTATGACATTGGGTTTGTACCAGAAGGCTGGCAGCATGCCGAAGCAGCACTGGGAAATCAGCCACAAAATCGCGCCTTGCTGATAGAAGCAGGTATGCTCATTGAAAAAAGCGGGGGGTACCCTTATGATCGCTTTCGAAACCGCATCATGTTTCCCATTCGTAATCGCAGTGGTCAGGTAATCGGTTTTGGTGGTCGCAGTATTGATGATCAAACGCCCAAATACTTAAATTCCCCTGAGACCTATTTGTTTCACAAAGGCTCTGAACTTTACGGCTTATTCGAAGCTCAAAAAGCCATTCGAGACAGCGCCCAGATGATCATTGTGGAAGGCTATGCAGATGTTTTAGCCTTAGCAGAGCATGATATTCTTACGGGTGTGGCAACCCTTGGCACAGCAGCAACTTCTGAACATATTAAGCTTTTAATCCGCCATGCCAAAACCCTGATTTTTTGTTTTGATGGTGATACAGCCGGAAAACGAGCTGCCTGGCGGGCTTTGGAAAATGCTCTGCCCTTTGCCAATGATGCCATTGACATTAAATTTGCCTTTTTACCAGAGGGTGAAGATCCTGATTCCTTTTTACAGACTCACGGCAAACCCCACTTTTTGCAGTTTTTGAGTAAAGCTTTAAATCTGTCTGATTATTTTATTCAATATTTAAGCCAAAATTGTGACTTGAGTACCATTGAAGGTAAAAACCGTTTAAGTCAAAGTGCCAAACCTTTATTGACAAAATTACCGGCAGGCCTGTTTCGAGATCTGATGGCGAAAAAACTGGCCAAAATTTTAAATATTGATGCACGAACTTTCATGACGACTCAAGGATTAAATGAAGAAAAAAGGGTTTCCAAACCAACAAATCCTATGGCTGAAATTCAACTTACCTCGATGTCTCCCATGCGAACGGCCATCAGCTTGTTACTGCAGCACCCTGAATTAGCAAGCAAGGTTGATAATTTAACGGTTTTAAAAGCCATCAAAATGCCAGGCATGGATTTACTCACAGCACTGATTGAAACTATCCAGCTTCATCCCAATATTCATACAGCAGCACTTTTACAAACCTTTTCAGACCATCCACAAAAAGAAGCTTTAAAAAAATTAGCTTTGAGGGAACTTTTTCAGGTGGAAAATGGTCATATACAGGAATTTGTTGATATTCTGAGCCGATTTTCTGAATCACGGCTAGAATATGAGATTAACCAATTGCTGACAAAAGCAAATATTTCAGGGCTTTCAGAGGAAGAACGGCTTAAATTACAAAATTTGATAGCAAACAGCAAAACTTAGAGGCATTTATGAGCGAACCACGGGAACGACAACGGTCCAGAGTAAAAACCTTAATCAAATTAGGGCAAAGAAAAGGGTTTATCACCCCTCAAGAAATTCAGGATTATTTACCTGAAGACATCGTAGATTCTGAACAAATTGAAGATATTATCGACATGTTTAATACCATGGGTATTCAGATCCGAGAATCAAATATCGAGGAAGATGAAATTCTCATGTCAGAAACCCAGGCAGCTTTAGAAGAGGACTCCGCAGAAGAAGCTGCCGAAGCATTGGTGGCCACTGCTACAAAACCAGAACTTGGCCGAACTACCGATCCGGTACGCATGTACATGCGAGAAATGGGAACTGTGGAACTATTAACCCGTCAGGGCGAAATTGCCATTGCTAAACGTATTGAAGATGGTATTCGTATGACCATGTCTGCATTAGCTTCTTATCCTAAAAATATTGAAACTATCTTGGCTGAATATGAAGCTTATCTGGCAGAAGAAATTCGCTTAAATGACATCATTACCGGCTTTACTGATATGGATGAGGCCGAAGATAATAGTAGTAATATTGCCAATGATAGTAATGATGAAGAAGTAGTTGATGATGAAGATGGCGACTCAGGCTCCAGTGACGATGATAGTGAAGGCGGTCCTGACCCAGAGCTTGCAAAAGAAAAGTTTACTCAACTGAAAAAACTTTATGACAAATTAATAAAAACAGAGAGTAAACACGGTAAAGATCACAAAAGTACTCTAAAAGCACGCATCGAGTTGTCTGAGCATTTTATGCATTTTAAGCTGGCAAAACGTCAATACGATACACTGAATAAAAAAATGCGAAACATGCTGGCAGAGGTACGAGATAATGAACGCGGTATTATGGCTATTTGTGTTAAAAAAGCCAAAATGCCTCGCAAAACCTTTATTAAAGAATTTTCCGCCAATGAAACCAACCTTGACTGGCCTAATAAACTGGCTAGTGATAAGAAAGACTATTCTGAAATCATCGCTTATTTTGAAAAAGATATTAATCGTTTTCAGCGCAAACTCATGCATATTGAAGAAGAAGCTCATTTGACCATTGGTGAAATTCGAGAAATCAATCGCCACATGTCTATTGGTGAAGCTAAAGCCCGAAGAGCCAAAAAAGAAATGGTGGAAGCTAACTTGCGTTTGGTGATTTCCATCGCAAAAAAATATACCAATCGCGGTTTACAGTTTTTGGATTTGATTCAAGAAGGTAATATTGGATTGATGAAAGCGGTAGATAAATTTGAATATCGCAGAGGCTATAAATTTTCAACCTATGCAACCTGGTGGATTCGTCAGGCCATTACTCGCTCTATTGCTGATCAGGCACGTACTATTCGTATTCCTGTGCATATGATTGAAACCATTAACAAACTCAATCGAATTTCCCGTCAAATTCTGCAAGATACAGGGCAGGAACCAACGCCCGAAGAGTTGGCAAAACATATGGAGCTGCCGGAAGATAAAATCCGTAAAGTCTTAAAAATCGCCAAAGAACCTATTTCCATGGAAACCCCCATTGGTGATGACGAAGATTCGCATTTAGGAGATTTTATTGAAGATGTCAATATGCTTTCTCCGGTAGATAATGCCACAAAAGAAGGGTTGAGCGAAGCTACCGGTGTCATTTTAGAAACCCTGACGCCCCGTGAAGCGAAAGTTTTACGCATGCGCTTTGGTATTGAAATGAATACCGATCATACTTTAGAGGAAGTCGGTAAACAGTTTGACGTTACCCGTGAACGTATCCGTCAAATCGAAGCCAAAGCCTTAAGAAAACTACGACACCCCAGCCGTTCAGAACAGCTGCGCAGTTTTCTTGAAGATACGGATTAACTTAGTATATAATGCATGTTCGGGTTTGGCCTTCGAAATCCAAACCCTACCCTTTTTCGGGCTCATAGCTCAGTTGGTTAGAGCAGGGGACTCATAATCCCTTGGTCCTAGGTTCGAGTCCTAGTGGGCCCACCAATTAATTTATTCACTTACGTGGTTTTTTAATTTGCTCAAAATTTTGGTGTTACCTTGGTGCCGCTGGGGAGAATTGATTATTGAACTACATAATGCTTTCATAATATAGTTATATTTAAAGACCCATAGCTGAAAAAAAATATTATAGAGCTAAATATCAATTAAACACCATAAGCAGGTTTATCAAAACCCTCCATTAACAAAAACGTTGTCTCGTCATCACTTGATTCCTCTTGTAATTCATCAAAATTTTGATCTTCAATATCTGCAGTGGACGATGCAAAAAAACCATGTTGATTATTATGGATAGTTGTTGCTTCAGTAAAAGCCGCAGCAGAGTTATTTTGATCAATATAATCTTCTGCACTTAATGGTTTATATTTAAATTCTATATACTTAACCAACGACATGTAAATTGGAAAAACCATTAAAGGTGCAAGACACAGAAGCATTATGGTCTTCAAATCTAAAGAACACATAATTCCAACGAATGCAGTTATAGACGACCAAAGAATAGCGAATGCATTAAAGCTTAATAGACGGGACATGCTCGTATTTTTAAAATCAAGATTCTTTTGATATCTCTTCTGTTGTTTAATAATTTCAGGATTATGCTTTATTTTGAGTGCAATTTTTTCTCTATGTTCAGCCTTAGCTTTTAAAAGCATACTTCTACAAATAAATGACAAAATATTTTTAATAGCTTCAGCTTGAGGGTTTTGAGATGTTAAATCGTAGCATTTGCTTATGGTATTATTGAGATTGTTTATCTTCATCAATTGTTGCTGTGTATCATAAAAACCTTCTAGGCTAATATTCAATTTTTCATGCAACACTAATTTGAAATGGTAAATATCAGGATTGTTTGATGTTGATGTGAAGGTTATAGTTTCAGTTAATACCTCTTTAAGTGCGCCGATAATAACATTAAAATTAGTATTGATTGTAAGATGGTTTCCATCCTCATTTTCATTCAAATTTTTAAGCACATTTAATACATTTTGCTTGATAAAAAAACCATAATTTATTTTAAAAAAATCATCCATGTCAATATGAATCTGTGCTGCCTGTTTAGAGAGGAAGTTATCTATACATTTGATGGTGTAATTATCTAAATTTTCATTAAAATTTGTAAGGATATATTGATAAAAGCCTTTACTCACTTGTATTAATTGAGCTAAGTCCTGCCCCTCAAAAAACTTAAAAATATGTTCTATACCAATGTTTTCGTCTAAAAATGTATCAATTGACAGTTCGTGTGAGAATTCTTGGTGTTCTAAGTAGTCAAGCATATACCTATTTCACGACTTGATAATATGTAGCTTGGATAAAAGTATAGAATTTTCTGTGACTTAACGAAAATTATTTTTTAATATTACAAGTATCAAAAAATTGTATAAAACAGAATTACATTTTCAAAATGCCATTACAACCAATAAAAATCAACCTAACAAACTACTAATAGATTCATTTGTTGGAATTTCACCAAGACGACATATGCATGTTTTCAGACAAGCTAAAACACGGAAAGAAAATTTTAATTCAGTCAAGCCTAATCTTCGCACTAATGACTCTCCCTATTTAAAAAATCATTTCTTAATTATTATTTTAGAGAATTATTAATTTTGAATAAACTAAAGAAAGAGTTAGATAGTAAATTTGATAATATCAATTTAGATGAAGTAACTACACTAGACAAAATTATTAAAAAATCAGGACTCAAAAATCTTGAAGGCTATGCTAACTCATATTGGGAAAATAATCTTCCCCTGACTCCACGGACACCAATTTGTCCGGAAAAGTGTTGACGGATCAACTCATCTTGGCAATGGGACGCGACATATTATCATCCTCAAAACGCGCTTCATTCGCTTTACTGGTACTTCGTAAGGCATTCGCCTCTTTCCATGGTAAATAATGACCAAGCCTTTCAGCAATAGGGCCATTTATGCGGCTTTGCGCATCAAAATAACTCTGATTTGCAGGCTTTACCGGAATAGTTGGATCTTGGATGGGTAAAGCTGCGTTAAGAAATTCATGAAGATTTTCATCGGTGATTTGATGTTGCTCTGCAAATTCTGACATTTTCGAAAGATAGAAATGACATTCTTTTAAGGAGTATTTAGACACTAGCTTTGATTCTAATAAAGATAAAACTATTTGGGCTGGTTCTGTAATATCTACTGGTTTACCCCTTTTCTGATTTTCAGTAATTTCACTATAAATATCCCCTAGCGCACTGACAATGGCTTTGGCGGCCTGCTGTGTAAATTGCTCCTCTAAATCAGTAATGCCAACGGCTGAAATAAATGGCAGAGTCGCACCACCTCGTGGTATAAAGTCTGGCGTGGAAAGTTTTTCTTTCGCTGTCAAAATAAAATCACGCATCAAATAAGCACTTGCAGCCAGTGTTTGTGCGTCAACCTCTTGATTTTGCAACATTTCACTCGCTACAGGAACTGTACGCATATTAAAAGCCATATGAATTTGATATGTATCCATTTTTGCTTTTAGCCCTTTAAGTATATTTATAAAATTTTGATTCATATTTACCATAGTCATTTACTCCCGACTTAATATAATACCTATAGTTTACACAATGGATTAAGCTCTTGATAATTGTGTATCTTGATACAAGGTATAGATTTTTTATATATTCTTAATCCGCGGGATCTTATTTGATCCTGTTAAAGCCTCCGTGAGATAATCAGTTTTTCCGATTGAATTGCTGATGGTCATGATCCCAAAACTTAACTGCAAAACACTGCTATTTGTCAGTGACAAAAAAAATTTGCTCACGAAATTAAAATCTTTAAAACAGGTTACCCGTCAATACAGTAACCCTCTGGGATTGAGTTTTGAAGGCATCTCAGAAGCACAAACGCTTAAAACAGCACTGGCAGAGGATGGTGATGTGCAGGCGATTATTATAGAAGCCCATTTTGGATTAAATCTGGTGAAGTTTATTAACCAGTTTCGGCCAGAATTGAACATTTATATTTTATTACAGGATAATGAAGAAGCCGATGTGGTGCGTGATCTCAGTGATGACTGGGTGGATGGCTATTTTTATGAAAATGAACCCGACTATCGTGGCTGGTTTAACATTATCAATGCTCAGTTGCAGGAAAAAAGTCAAACACCTTTTTATGACAGCCTGAAAAACTATGTGCATCTGGCAACTGATTCATGGCATACCCCTGGACATTCTTCTGGTAACTCTTTACGAGTGAGTCCCTGGATTCATGATTTTTATGATTTCTTTGGGGAAAATTATTTTTATTCTGATTTGTCAGTCTCAGTAGAAATGCTGGACTCACTGATGGAACCGCGCAGTATTATTGCCAAAGCTCAGCAAATGGCCGCTAAAGCCTTTGGTGCTCGCTGGTCTTTTTTTGTAACAAATGGTACCTCCACAGCTAATAAAGTAATATTGCAAACCCTGTTGGCACCGGGTGATAAGATCCTTTTAGATAGAAACTCTCATAAGTCAGTACATCATGCAGTGATTCTCTCTGGTGCAGATCCCTATTATCTGGATTCAACGGTGAATACTCAGTTCGGCATTTTCGGTCCTGTTTTAAAAAGTACGATTAAGCAAGCCATTGAAGCCAACCCCGATGCCAAGGTTTTACTTCTGACTTCCTGCACCTATGATGGATTTCGCTATGATTTAAAACCTATTATCGATATGTGTCACGAAAAAGGCTTAAAAGTGATTATTGATGAAGCCTGGTATGGCCACGCAAAATTTCATCCAGAATTACGCCCTACTGCGCTTGAGTGTGGCGCGGATTATGTAGGACACAGCACTCATAAAGTTATGTCAGCTTTTTCTCAAGCCAGTATGATTCATGTGAATGATCCTGATTTTAACGCACATATTTTTAGAGAAAACTTGAATATGCACACTTCCACCAGCCCACAATACAGCATGCTGGCAAGTTTAGATGTGGCTAGAAAACAAATGGTGATGGAAGGCTTTAAACTTTTATCTACCACTTTAAAATATGCTAAAGAAATCACACAACTCATTAATGCCATACCAGGCTTTAGAGTATTGAAATTAGATGAGCTTTTACCCAAAGAGTGCGCTGATGAAAATATTAAACTGGATCCAACAAAAATAACCATTGATATTAGCTCCAGTGGCTATACAACCGATGAATTACAAAGCCTGCTATTAAAAGATCATGATATTCAGGTGGAGAAAACTACCTTTAATACCTTAAGCCTGCTCATTACCATCGGTACTACCAAAGGCAAAATCTCAAGACTCTACAATGCACTGACAAGGCTTGCTAAACAATCAAAGCAACAAAAAAGATTGTATCGAACCAGCCAACTGCCAAAATTTTCTCGCCTTGCCTGTTTGCCTCGAGATGCTTATTATTCTGAAGGCACACTCATGGCTTTAATTGATGAAAATGATAAAGTGAATGCCAATATTATTGGAAAAATATGTGCCGATCAAATCACACCTTATCCCCCCGGCATACCTGTGTTAGTACCCGGTCAGGAAATTAATGAAGACATTTTAAAATATTTAACGGGGCTTTTAATGAGTCAAAAGCATATTGAAATTCATGGGATTGTTTATGATGGTTATCTGCCCTGTCTGCGGATTTTGCAGTGAAAATTAGTTTTGTTTAAATTTCATTGAGTGTTAATTACTCTTTTTTCGATAAACTATTTTGATGAAAATAATATACAAATCAATTATTTTCAAGAAGTTACTGTAGTTTTAATCTCAGCGTCAATTATTTCTAACGTTTGCGTATCTTGTAGGGATAGCGTTGAAAATAATATAATAAGTCAGTAAATGAACTATCTTTGGATTGTTAAAATGTTTCTCGAAACACATTGAACTGAAATTAATTTAAAGGAATCAAAAAACCCATATTTTGATGACAATCCATCTCACAGAGTTTATGTGGGTAACATCCAACAAACTGCTTCTGCGCCACTGCAAGGTTTTATGCGAGACTATCTTGAAAATGATACTTGCATACATGGCCATGCTTGCAGTACTGAAGAAGCTATTGAAGCCAATTTGGAACAACTGCTTAAAGACTCTGAAAAATCTATTTTAAAAGAGAGCTTAGCGCGAGCTCATTCTCAAAAACTTTTTTATTTAATGAGACAACCTCTACAGTTTTTATGTAGCGATACAGATTATATTATAGGAAATTTTGAGTCTAATTATCGTGGTCTGGCACTTTCAAAAACCAAAGATATATTGATGTTTCAGTTCATGAGTGGCTTTTCTTTAAAAAGCACAACTTCATCTGAACTGCCACATCCTATTACTGGTGTCATGCTCTATATTTATCATTTTAATCCAGAGCTAAAACAATTTGAATTGCTAAAAACTTTAGTATCAACACCGATACTTGCAAGTTTATTAATGAATCATTTTTCAAAAGAAGAATTTTTGAAAAAAGTAAAATCTCCGAATACTCAAGATACAGCCCCCTTGAGCCAAGATAATATTTCTGGAGATGTTAAGGGTTATCTAGAGACAATTAAAACTAATATTTACCTGGCTGAGTTACGAAAAATTTTTGGTGAGAAACATGAGACAAAAAAGCTATCACCTTTCTTAGAAAAATATAAATCCCTGATTGATTTATATTTATCTCTTAAACAACTTTTTATTAGGAATCATTTGATAAATGCATATGGACTCATTGAAGAAAAATTTAAACAGGTTTTTATTTCGCTCTATAACAATGAAAATATAGAAGAAAATACTATCAGAGAAATACTATTGGAGATTGATAATCAAAAGTATTTACTGAAAAATGAAGTTCTTTTAAAAAATTTCAATCAAATTTTTTATACTTGCATTAAATCTATTCAAGCGATATTTCAAATAAAAAAACAAAATAATGAGCCAAAATTTTATGCTAAGTTATTTATTGAGGATGAGGATCCATATCATGTCTTGAATAATAGCAGAGACTTGACGTTAATTTGGCATAATCAAGAAAAAAACTACCCTGCGCCTGAAATGTCTGAAGACCTTAATAATTTGATTATTTTGATTTTGAATAAATATAAAAGTAAGCTTTTCGATAATAAAAGTAGAAAGTTTGTGATAGATGACAAGCATCCTTGCATTGATAGACTATTAGGTCGATTCTCTAAACAAGAAGAGGGGCTTAATTCAGAATATTTTATAAAGTTAGGTGCTTTATCAGATGACTCAAAAAAGAAACGGATAGCCGTTGACTACGCCATTAGATTTCTATCTGAAGGTTATGATTCTGAAAAAGCTTTTGCACTCGCGTATATTTTTGCCCAGTTAGGTATAAATGAAAATCCTGTTTTTAATGTGAAACTTTTTTATAAATTATATCAATTTAGTAATCAATTAGAAAATGATACAATTTATAATGCTATTCTGGAAGGAGAGAAAAATAAACCATTAAAAACGATGATATCAATAACCATCACCGACCTCAGTCTACGTTGTTTGATGTGCCAAACTATTAGTAATAGTGATAAAAGAGAGTCTTCTAAATTTTATGTTCGTGAACTCAAAGAAAGTCTTGGAAATAAATTAGACATTTCCTTAGAAGAATATATTGAAGGCTGGTTATATGAAGACCAAATAAAACCTGATAAACAGGAATCTCAACCACCAGAAAAAAACAAACAGACTTATAACAAAGTTTTTCGTAAACTTTCATCCGAGGTTACTAAAGACAATATGAAGTCTGGTAATAATACAATTACTTCTATAGACAACTTTTTTAATCAACTTAAACAAAGAATGTTAAGTCAATTAGATAAACTTATCAATAAAACTGTTTTTATTGATAAAGCCTGTTATCAGGCCAAAATAGGCATACTTGAGAAATTAAAACTTATGATAGAAAATGCTACAGACATAAATGATTTAACTGACAAAACCCAAAACCTATTAAGTCAACACGATACCATAGAAGTTTTATCCCAAAAAAGAGGCATTGGTAAACTTTTTAAATCTTCTTCAAAAACATTAACGGTAGTGACAGACTTTCAAGAATCTCTTGATGTCTCTAAGGTTATCACTGGCATAACGCCTTAATTAAGCATCCAAAAAATATTTTTCTCGCATGTTCAAAAACGAAAGTTTTCATCTATACTTATAGAAATTACGATAAACTTTGATTTACCTTCAAAATCAATGTAGGTTGGGCTGACGCAGGAAGCCTAACAAGCCGTGGCAACTAAATAAGGTCGTAATTAAATGAATATCCTGTTGGGCTTCCTTGCGTCAGCCCAACCTACATTGATTAATTTCGATTTTAATACGAAGTTTATCGTGAGTCCTAACTTATAAAAAAGCTAAAAAAAATGAGCAAACTTACTCCCTTTGAAGTTTTCATAATTGTCGTGGAACAAGGCAGCATCACTCAGGCTGCAGAAAAACTGTTGCTGACCAAAGCTGCCATCAGCAAAACCATTCGTAATTTAGAACAACACGCCCGTATTGATTTTTTTGATAGAAGTCACCGGGAACTCAAGCTAACTTCCGTTGGCGAGCTGTTTTATCTGCACTGCAAACGGGTTCAAAAGGAGCTGGTGGACGCCCGTTCATTTTTAGATAATTTTCATAAACAACCCGAAGGTGTGATTCGCGTTGCCGTACCCAGCTATTTTGCAGCTTATTATCTTTATCCACATATTAGCGCCTTCAAGCAGGCTTTCCCAAAATTGAATATTATCATAGACAGTCGGGAAGAATTATTTGATTTTTATAATGATAACATTGACATTGTCTGCGGATACTCAGTACTTCCTGAAGACGAAGAAATTACTCAACGAAAAATTGGTCAAACCAAATATGTGCTGTGTGCAAGCCCAACTTATCTAAAAAAAAATGGTACACCCCAAAAAACAGACGATCTCAAAGCGCATATTTATGTAGATCATTATTTAAGAGCACGAACCAATGTGACTCGAGATCTCAAACCGCTTTTTAAACATTACATTGAAGTCACCAATACGCGAGAACTCATTGAAGCGGCGCTAAACCATGTGGGCTTCAGCAAAATACAATATTATGCTGCACAGCATTATTTTAAAGATAAAAGACTTAAAGAGGTATTACCTGAAATTTCAGAAGATGATATCCCCATTTATCTTTATTACAAACGACATCGATATACACAGCCCAGATTACGTTCGTTTATTGATTTTTTTCTGGCCAAAAATGAAACGTTAGTATTTAAATAACTTAGTTTTGCTTTTCTTCTAATGGTATAGAAATCTGAGTAAACATCTGATAGACATAACAGATTAACCTTCCGATAAACAGTCCTGTACAGACGCCAGAAACCAACAGCAAGCTGATTTCAAACCAATTCTGTGTGGCAAGGTTTGGATCCACCGCAAGCTCATAACCAAAATAGTATTTACTGGCAAAAATAATCAGAATAATTACCAATGTGGTCCAGGTGCCAGGTACTCGAATGAGATAATGTTGTTTGTCCACTTGAATATTAAGCCGAAAAATTTGCCAGAAACCAAGTATGCACCCCAATAAAAGGGTTGCAGCCCATACCGACACCGTAAATATTGAGATTGGAAAAGCACTCACCAGGGTATGCACAGACATGACTGTGAAAATAATAGGGATAATGGATAATTTGATAATAGAAACCACGTTAGTTTTGGAAGCCCTTATGCCAACCTTAATTAAATATATTAAAAGCACATATACCCACCAAGGTGTATGAACCAGTGCATTCCAAATCGCCTGCATAAAAATTATCCTCAACTCACGAACTTTGCATCTGCAATAAAAATAGTCTAATCTGAAAAGAAATAATATCAAAAAATTATGATTTTCGTTACAAAAAATACCATCAGAACCTTGTTTTCTCGAGCCATGTCAAACATGTACCAACGGGAAGTTCCACAATATAAGACTTTAATGGATATCGTATCTAAGGTCAATGATAGTGTATTACAAAAAAACCCTCAATTAAAACAACAGCTTAAAGAGATCAATGCCTTAAACCGCATCAATGAAGAGCGCCATGGTGCCATTCGGCTGGGTACACCGCAAGAACTTAGAACCATCAGACAACTGTTTGCCGTTATGGGTATGTACCCTGTAAATTATTATGACTTAACCGTAGCAGGTATCCCCGTTCATTCTACTGCCTTTCGACCCATCGAAGATGTAGATTTACAAAACAATCCATTCAGAGTTTTCACTTCACTTTTGAGAATTGACTTGATTGAAGATGCTGGCGTAAGACATTTAGCAAAAGCCATTCTAGCAAAAAGAGATATTTTTACGCCTGAAACACTCTCACTCATTCACTTGAGTGAAGCGCAAGGTGGATTAACTCAAACGCAGGCAAAAGAATTTGTCGCTCAAGCTATTCAAACCTTTCGTTGGCAAAAAAAAGCAACTGTAGATCTTGAAACCTATCAGTCACTTAAAAAAATTCATCCACTGGCGGCCGACGTCGTGTGCTTTGCAGGTCCACATATTAATCATTTGACTCCTCGCACTTTAGATATTGTATCCGTACAAAAACAAATGCCAGAGTTTGGACTGAATCCAAAAGCAGTCATTGAAGGTCCGCCTACTCGCAACATTCCCATTTTATTGCAACAAACTTCTTTCAAAGCATTACAGGAAGATATTTTATTTCCAAAATCCACAAATGAATATCATCCAGGTACCCATCAGGCAAGATTTGGAGAAATTGAACAAAGAGGCGCAGCTTTGACACCTAAAGGAAAAAATCTTTATGAGTCTTTGTTAAGTCAAGTACGTGAGATGATTACACCGACATTAGATGGGAGTAATGCTCAGCAATATTATGATATTTTAAATGATATTTTTAAAGCATTTCCTGATGATTTAGCCACTTTACGCTTGGATGAATTAATTTACTGTGAGTACCATCCTACGCAAAAAGGATTAAACCATAAAAACCAACTTCACAATTTATCTTTGGATGAGTTAATTAAACACGATTATGTTAATTACAACACCATTATTTATGAAGATTTTTTGCCTGTAAGTGCTGCGGGTATTTTCACCTCAAACCTCGGCGATGATGCTATTCAAACCATTAAAGCTGATGCCAATCAAGCTGCTTTTGAGTCTGATTTAGGGACTGCTGTGATTGATGGATTTAATCTATATGCACGCAAAGAACAAAAATCATTGCAAGACAGTATGACAAAGCTAGGTATCAAGATTTAAAATGTAGGTTGGCGCTGAGGAACGAAGCCCAACAGGGTATTCATTTAATTATGGCCTAAATTTATTTTTCATGCCCTGTTGGGCTTCGTTCCTCAGCGCCAACCTACATTGAAAATTGTTGATTTGGAGATTTTGCTTAAATTCTTCACTGCAGTTTTTTGAAAGCATGTTTACTTAATTTCATGATTTGGTACACAAAATGTGAATCTTCACGAGCATTGATGGCAGGTTTCATGTCTTTGGATGGATGAAATTTTAGATCTTCTATTAAAGAATGTTCCTTAGCATCAGCTTTTTGTAAGGTCTGTTTGATTTCTACTAACCGCTGGCGGTAATGCTTTAAAACAGCGTGATTGAGTCGCAAAGCATTATTATGATGATAATGTCCATACTCTCGGTATAGATATCTAATTACAATCATTTCAAATAACTGTAACTGGCTGTCATTTAAAATCTCAGTAAAAGAGGTAAGCCAATTTTTGAGGTTCTTTAAAAAATTTTCAGAGGTTTGCTGATAGGTTTCAATTTTTTTTTCAATTAAGTTGCGGGCAAGATATTCTAATCTGGCATATTCATCTTCGATAATCGTGCTGGCTTCTTCTATGAGCGCTGCTTCCTGTTCTTTGTTTTTGAGTGCCTGAATTTCCTTCTTATCAAGAAATTGTCCAAGACCAACCCCTGCAATACCACCAACAATGGCGCCACTGACAACACCTAAGGCGGCCCATAAAGGCGCAGCTATTTGAGGCTCCCCTAAAATTGTTAAAACAGCATTACTGACTGCACTAAAAACCGTCGCACCTAGTACTGAACCCAATCCCAGCGCAAATGTTCTTCTATCCAATGCCATAATAGTTTCCCTTTAATCAGACATAAAGTACCTGTACATGCCCAACACACTCAATCTTCTCTAATGCTTCACGGCTTTGTTGCAATAAGGTTTCACTGGTGATTGCATATTCTGAAAGTACCATGAGTGGAAAAATAATTTCGACAAAAATTTTCCCTTCCAAATAATGCAAGCGCACATCTGCAATGGCATCTACATAAGCATAGTTTAGCAGATGAGAGCGAATGATTGCGGTAATTTCCGATCGTGGTGGTAAGTTTCGACTCAAGGGTGCAACTTCATCATTTTCTGGATCCACATGAATGGTGACATCCACTAATTTGGTAAACGTCTTAATGAGTTTTTCATGTACTTTTGAGGAAATATAATGCCCTTCTGATACGGATAATCTGGGCTTTACCAGAATATGGGCATCCACCAGAATTTCTTCTGCCATACATCGGGTTCGAAGCTCATGCACCATTACTACGCCAGGCACCGATAAAATACAGGCTCGGATCTCATTTAAAGTTTCCACGGGTACACCGGTATCCACAAGCTCACGCACACTGGACCAGCCAAGGCTTCCGCCCATTTTGACAATCATAAATCCTACGATGATAGCAGCTACGCTATCCAGATAATAATAACCAACCAAGGCACCGATGATACCAATGAGAACCACAATTGAGGATAAAGCATCGCTTCTATGATGCCAGGCATTAGCAATTAACAAGTTAGACTGGATTTTTTTACCAGCGCTTAAGGTGTAGTGATACAAGCCTTCATTGGCTAAAATAGAAATGACGGCAATGATTAAAACATAAAATTTTGGCATCTGCTTAGCATGCTCGAACAAATGCACAGCGGCATCAAAGGCAATCCCAAGACCGGCTAAAATTAACAAAAGTGCTAAAAACAAAGTAGCGGCCGTCTCAATACGCTGATGGCCATAAGGGTGATCAATATCTGCTTTACGACTGCCAAAATGAGAAGCCAATAATACCAAAGCATCCGTTAATAAATCCGACAAAGAATGAATGCCATCGGCAATTAACGCATGGGAGCGCCCCAGCCAACCAAATAATACTTTAATGATTGCTAAAAACAGATTAAAACCTGCGCCCACTAAAGTTACTTTTTTAGCAACCGCTGCGCGATTGAAGGTTTGCTGTGTCATCAACAAACCTTTAAGGTTAAAGTGATGATATGATCTTGCTCTTCTATCTTCACAAGTTCATGCCCGTGGATACGACACCACGCAGGGATATCCTGTTTTACCCCCGGATCGGTGGCATAAATGGTTAGCATATCACCAGTGGTTAAAGTTTTGACTTTACTTTGGGTTCGAATCACTGGTAACGGACATAATAATTTTTTGACGTCTAATTCGTGCTGACTCATAGGCGCTTAGGCATGGATTTTTATCCATTTTATAGTTCCAGACTTTTAATATCAATGTTATGTTTTTATTTTATTGGACTTAAAAAAAACTTGGATTTACAGGCAATCAATGTAGGTTGGGCTGACGTAAGGAAGCCCAACAGGCAGCGACAATTAAATAAAGCAGTAATTAAATGAATTTCCCTGTTGGGCTTCCTTACGTCAGCCCAACCTACATTGATTTCGATTTTATTACGAATTTTTTCGTAAGTTCTATTTTAAATACCAGTTGGCAGGGATATCTTCATGTTTCATGGGAATGACTTCCAGCAGTTTTCCTTCCCCATCGACGTTTTGATATTGTACCTGAACTTTATCAGCACTTTTACCCTGACTGAATCTGGCCACAATACGGGCAGCTAAGGTCACATCTTCTTGGGTTAATTCCCCATCAATTAATACCAGCGGTCCACCGTGACTGACGGGTCTGAAATGACTAAATTGTTTTTTATACCCTTCGAGAAAATTATTTTCTCCCTCTTCTCGGCTGATGATCATCTTGAAACTATCCTTTGGTCGCAAATGTCGGCCTACTTTCAACAACATAATATCATCTAACTCATAACGCTTTTCACCTCGATGTTGCCAAAGATCCGCCAACTTATTGGAATAACTTTTATCGGTTAAAAAACAGCAGCCACCTGCAGGTTGGGCAAAATCATCAATACCAAGGGCTTTAGCTAAAGCGATTTGCTTTTTACGGCCTCGGCCAGTGATATCCAAAAGTTTGTCCCTATCAATCCAGTTTTCCCGTTCAGGTTTTGTTTCAGGCAAATTTTTGGCGCATAAGGGTCTTACTAATAAGTCATAAATGCCCGATTGGCACTGCACTTTGGGCATGGTTTCTTTGCGTTGGGACATGGGTCTTTGGCCGATAACCTCGCCTGTCACAATAAAATCAAAGTCATTGGCTTCCATCCACTTTTTAGCTTCTCTTACCATAAAAATTTTGCAGTCAAGACAAGGGTTTAAATTCGCACCATAACCATGTTTTGGATTAATCACCACATCTTTGTATGGCTCAATCACATCAATGATATGTAATTTGATACCCAACGTCTCCGCCACCCACAGTGCATTATTTCTTTTAACTTTTTCTTTATCCTGTTTCCGGATGGCATGGGTATGCCCTTCCACACAAAAACCCGTAAAAAAATTAATGCCTTCTACATGAATCCCTTGATCCAGCATAAGTTTTGCAGCTAACATTGAATCCAACCCACCAGAAAGAAGCACAACAGCCTTTTTTTGTGTCATAATATTTTCATTTAAACAAATTTTGCACATTATACCTTAAAATCTTGCCCAAAGGGGTATTTTTGAAGGACAATGATAACTATCTAGATATAAGGGAAACTCAAACTATGGATAAAAACGAACTCAATCACTGTGAAAGCCCTTATTTGCAACAGCATGCAACCAATCCTGTACACTGGCTGCCATTTGATGAAAATGCCCTTGAAAAAGCTCGCGAGCGGCAAAAACCTATTTTGCTGTCTATTGGCTATTCTGCCTGCCACTGGTGTCATGTAATGGCGCACGAGTCTTTTGAAGATGAGCAAACCGCAGCACTGATGAACCAACTGTTTGTCAATATTAAAGTTGATAAAGAAGAACGTCCGGATATCGACAGGATTTTTCAAACCTGTCACCAGATACTAAATCAGCAAAGCGGTGGCTGGCCACTGACTGTATTTTTAGATCCGGATACACTTTTACCTTTTTTTTCAGGCACCTATTTTCCTAAAGCTGCAAAACATGGATTACCCGCTTTTTCCACGGTGCTCAACACTTTATCAGACTTATTTCAAAACCAACCAGAAGCTATCAAGCATCAAAATCTCGAGCTTAAACAGCTTTTATCCAAAGTTGCCAATCCCAAGGTGGAATCTGAAGGTTTGCTTTCGGAAGAACCTGTTGAGCTGGCATTGGATCAATTAGAAGAAGATTTTGATCCGGTCAATGGCGGTTTTGGTAAAGCGCCTAAATTTCCTCTACCAACAAACTTGCAGCGATTGTTGCGACGTTATAATGGTACGCCAAGGGATAAAACCGCGCAATTGATGCTGAGAAAAACCCTGGATGCCATGGCCATGGGCGGTATTTATGATCAAATTGGCGGAGGCTTTTTTCGTTATAGTGTGGATGCACGCTTTGAAATCCCTCATTTTGAAAAAATGCTCTATGACAATGGTCCTTTAATTGCTTTATATGCTCAAGCGCGAGTGTTATTAAAAGCCCCTCACTATGGCACTGTCGCTAAAGAAAGTGCTAACTGGGCTTTAAAAAAAATGCGTCATCCCAAAGGGGGCTTTTACACAAGCTTAGATGCAGACTCACTTGGCATTGAGGGTAAATTTTATCTTTGGGATATTCAAGAAGTCAAAGCGCTTTTGGAACCTGAAGCCTATGAACTGCTGACCCATGTTTTTAATTTTCATGAACCGCAAAACTTTAAAGGACTTTGGCATTTACACCAAGTCATGCCCATTGCACAATTAGATGAAGTTGATAAAAGCTGTTTAACAGAAGCCAAAAGGCTTTTACTGCAAACTCGTCGAGAGCGCATTGCACCGCACAAAGATGAAAAAATTCTCACCGGTTGGAATGGGTTAATGAGTAGAGGTCTGGCGCTTGCAGGTTTTTTATTACATGAAACAACGTACACTGAAGCGGCTGAACGTGCACTTTTATTTATTAAAGATAATCTTTATGTAAATCAAACCTTACATGCCTGCTATAAAGATAATAAAGCTTACAATGCTGCTTATCTGGATGATTATGCTTTCGTGATAGATGCTATTTTATTTCAATTGCAGGCAAAGTATAACGAAGATTTATTTAACTTTGCCATCACTTTGGCTGATGAATGTCTGGAAAAATTTTATGACAGTAAAAATGGTGGCTTTTATTTTACCAGTGAAGACCATCCTGCCATTATTACCAGACAGAAAATTTATTCCGATGAAGCGTTACCTTCTGGTAATGGTATTATGGCTTTTTGCCTGAACCGACTGGGACACCTTTGTCGAAATATGCAGTATTTGGAAGCTGCAGAAAAAACATTGCAATCTGCCTGGCAACATATTGAAGCGCAACCGCTTGCTCACAACAGTCTACTGAATGCTTTGGAAGAATTATTGAACCCACCTGAAATTGCAATGATCTTTTATAAAGATGAGGCCGATCTTTTGCCCTGGAGACGGGCTTTTGTCCAACATTATAATACCCACAGGCTATCTATTTTTATCTCTGAAGCTGAACAGGCATCTCATCCGTGTTTTAAATCATTTAAAACGTCCGGAGCCGAGGTCACTGTTTACCGTTGCAAAGACCAATATTGCAAAAAGTCTATAACTGAATTATCAGAACTTTTTTAAATCATGTTTTAACTCAAGGCTTTGTCGAAAAACCTACTGGAATCATTGGATATGAGATGATAAGCTACTATTGAAGGTTTTTGTATGTCTAAAACAGTTTTACAGGGAGTAAACTATGGACTATTGTGATTCAGACTCAAACAAAACAGGGTATTCTATCTGGATTCTTTTTGGCACTATGGCGCTTTTATTATTGATCGGTACTTTTGCTTTCAAACAACTTCTGGCCGATTCTAAAATGCCCAAAAAAATAAGTTATCTGCCTAAAGTCCCTATGGTAGTACAGCCTCATCAAAATACAAAAGATAATGTCTGAACAGCCACTTATCAAAGTTATCGTAAATGGCGCCTACGGTAAAATGGGATCTGAAGCTGTAGTAGCCATTCAGCAAGATCCTGCTTTGGCGTTGGCTGCCAGTTTGGGACGAAAAGATGATTTGAAAGAGGCTTTAAGTACCTGCCAACCAGACTGTGTTGTGGATTTAACCACGCCGCAAAGTGTTTATGAAAACACAAAACTCATCATAGATTTTGATGCCTGTCCAGTAATTGGAACAACAGGACTTACGCCTGAGCAGATTCAATCTCTATCCCATTTATGCGAAGAAAAATCCTTAGGTGGCTTAGTGGCACCTAATTTTTCTTTGGGTGCAGTTATGATGATGCATTTTGCCAGGCAAGCAGCTGAATTTTTCCCCGATGCCCAAATCATTGAAATGCATCACGAAAATAAATTAGACGCCCCTTCAGGTACAGCCCTTAAAACCGCTGAATTAATTGCCAATAACCGTCGTCAGGCTACCATGGCCATAGATTGTAAAGAAAGTCATTCCGGTGCTTTAGGTGCTCATTATAAAGATGTACCAATTCACTCAGTACGGTTACCCGGCATGGTAGCGCATCAGATGGTCATATTTGGGGGATATCATGAAACTTTGACATTAAAACATGATAGTTTTCATCGTAAGAGTTTTATGCCAGGGATTATCATGGCCTGCAAAGAAGTACCTAAATTAAGTCGATTGGTTTACGGCTTAGAGAATATTTTATTTAAGGATTAAATTCTAATGTAGGTTGGGCTGACGAAGGAAGCCCAACAGGCCGTGGCAACTCAATAAGGCCGTAATTAAATGAATACCTGTTGGGCTTCCTTCGTCAGCCCAACCTACATTTATAAACATCAATCATATGTTTTTATTAAAATTCAGCATTTCCAGGTGTCCGTGGAAACGGAATCACGTCTCTTATGTTACCAAGACCCGTAATGTAATTTAATAATCTTTCAAACCCCAACCCAAAACCTGCATGAGGCACAGTGCCATATTTGCGAAGATCCCGGTACCAGCTAAAGTCTGCAGGGTTTAAATTAAAAGCCTGTAATCTTTTATCCAAAACATCCAGCCGTTCTTCCCTTTGACTGCCTCCGATAATTTCTCCTATGCCCGGGGCCAAAATATCAACGGCAGCAACGGTTTTTTCATCCTCATTTAACCGCATATAAAAAGCTTTTACATCTTTGGGATAATTACAAAGTGCAATGGGTTGCCCTACCAACTCTTCTGCTAAAAAACGTTCGTGTTCCGATTGTAAATCCATGCCCCATTCCACCGGATACTCAAACTGTTTTTTGGCTTTTTGAAGTTCAGAAATTGCATCAGTATAATCCATGACACAAAATTCTGAGGTGAGGATGTGGTTTAATCTGTCAATACAGGTATTATCAATACGTTGCTGGAAAAAATCCATATCATCGGCACGTTCTTTGAGTACCCGTTTAAATACATATTTTAATAAATGCTCTGCTAATTTATGGCAATCTGTTAAATCGGCAAAAGCAACTTCAGGCTCAATCATCCAAAACTCGGCCAAATGTCGGGAAGTGTTAGAGTTTTCGGCGCGAAAGGTTGGCCCAAAAGTATAAACCCGTGACAGTGCCAGCGCATAAGCTTCGGCATTTAACTGGCCTGACACTGTCAGATAGGCTTCTTTGCCAAAAAAGTCCTCACTAAAATCCACTTTGCCGTCTGAAGTTTTAGGAATTCGGTTAAAATCCAGTGTACTGACTCGAAACAATTCGCCTGCACCTTCGCAGTCACTGGCAGTAATCAAAGGTGTGGGTAGCCAGGCAAAATCATTTTCATAAAAAAACTGATGAATCGCGTTAGCTGCTGTAGCTCGCACTCTTGCCACCGCGCCAATGGTATTGGTTCTGGGACGCAGATGGGCAACTTCCCGTAAATATTCTAAAGTGTGTCTTTTAGGTGAAATTGGGTAAGTGTCAGGATTTTCTACCCAGCCAATGACTTTTAAATCATCCACTTGTATTTCATAGGATTGCCCTTTGCCTTGAGATGCTACCAGCTTACCTCGCATTTGTACGGAACAACCAGCGGTGAGTTTTAAAATCTCATCTTCATAGTTCTCAAGGGTTTGAGGTATCACGCCTTGAATGGGATTAAAGCAGGAACCATCATGAACCTGTAAAAAAGAAATCCCTGCTTTAGAGTCTCGACGGGTTCGCACCCAGCCTTTGACACTCACTGTAGAATCAACAGGCACCTCACCTGAAAAAATTTTTTTGATAGAATAAAATGACATAGTGGTAACCTTAAAAACTGCCTGTAATTTTGAATAGGATTATACCTGCTCCCACACCAAATCTAAATCCCGCGCAGCCTTAACATCATCCAAGCGTTTTAGTGGTCTTGTGTGCGGTGCGGTTTTTAACAAATCGGCATTACTTTTGGCTTCAGCCAAAATTGCTGTCATGGCATCCACAAATTTATCAAGCTCTGCCTTACTTTCTGTCTCAGTAGGCTCTATCAATAAGCATTCAGGAACCAAAAGTGGAAAGTACATGGTCGGCGCATGAAAATCAAAGTCTAATAAGCGTTTGGCAAAATCCGTTGCAGTAATATTGAAGGCTTTCGCTTCTTTTTTTAAGGTGACAATAAATTCATGGCTCGCGCGTCTTTTTGGAAAAGCTAGAGTAAATCCGGCAGCTTCTAATCGACTCATTAAATAATTTGCGTTTAGTGTCGCCATTTCTGCCACTTGTTTAAGTCCTTTGTTACCTAACAGACGGGCATAAATATAGGCTCTTAATAAAATACCTGCATTTCCCATAAAGGCAGACATTTGCCCAATGGATTTAGGATGTTGGTCTTGCGTAACCCAGTGATAACCTTGCTCATTTTTTCCAGCCATGGGAACAGGTAAATAAGGCACTAATCGTTCTCCAACTGCCACAGGACCAGCACCTGGACCACCACCACCATGAGGTGTGGCAAAGGTTTTGTGAAGATTCATGTGCATCACATCAAATCCCATATCACCGGGACGTACTTTGCCCAAAATAGCATTTAAGTTGGCGCCATCGTAATATAATAAGCCACCGGCTTCATGAACAATTGCAGAAATTTCTTTAATGCGTCTTTCAAACACGCCTAAGGTAGAAGGGTTGGTAAGCATAATGCCAGCAGTTTTAGAACCTACAATTTTTTTAAGGGCTTCAACATCCACATCCCCATCTTTTAGGGTTGGTACTTCTTTGACTTTAAACCCACATTTTACTGCAGATGCAGGATTCGTACCGTGAGCTGCATCCGGTACAATGATTTCATCCCTGTCAAAATCTTGTCGGTCGCGATGATAAGCTTTTATCATTGCTACTCCAGCCAATTCACCTTGCGCGCCTGCCATGGGGGTTAATGACACAGCTTTCATGCCTGTGACTTCTTTTAAAATTTCCTGCAATCCAAAAGCACAGTGTAAAAAACCCTGACTATTTTGAGGTAATGCGTAAGGATGGCGATTTAAAAAATCTTCCATCATAGCAAGACGATGTACGCCACGAGGATTATATTTCATGGTACACGAACCCAATGGATAAAACTGCGTATCGATGCTAAAGTTTTTCTGCGAAAGTTTGGTGTAATGTCTAACAACCTGTAACTCTGAAACCTCGGGTAATAAGGGTTTAGATTTTCTCAGCATCGCATCAGAAAACTCGTCAAGGCTCACGGTTTCTTTTTCCCATTGGTTTTGGGCACTTCTGCCAGATTTCGATTCTTCGAAAATAATCATAATTACGCTCTCTTTACTTTAAAGTCTGGGAATAGGGGGTTGTGGAGCCTCACTGTCGGAAGCTCCAGAATCTCCTTCGGTTTCAGAGTCACCTTCAAAATCATCTTCTGAGTCATCATCGGGATTTTCTGACGGTGGATTGTTTTCAGGTTGATGATTTTGCTTTAAAACTTCCATCTCGGTCACTGCAGCCTCGGGAGTATCTGAAGGGCCGGCTGAATCAGATTCAGTGCTGATATTTGCCTGCGCCAAATTCTCATTGGCAACCATGACTGGCTGTCGGTTTTTCAGTGTTGCTTTTTGAGCATCTGTTAAAGCATGCCCCTGTAAAATGGCGAGACCTTCTTCTTTGGAGTCTTTAAATTGTTCTTTAAGATCCGCACTTGATTTTTTCTGCAGTTGCTCAGCTTCCACATTAAAAGTTTCATTCAAAGCTTTATGTTGGGCTTTGATTTCATCAACTTCTTTTTTTTCATCATACTTTTGTTTAGCCATCCAGCCAACACCTGCTGCACCCACTACAGCCCCAGCAACCCCAAGGCCAATGGCAGCAATACCACCGGTGAACACAACAGCAGCTACTCCAATGGCAAGTGCCGCAAAACATAATGCTACTGGCGCGGCTTTTTTTAAAAAAGATTTTGCCTTTTGGGCAAAGGTTTTTTCAGGTTTTGCAACAGGACGAGCGCCTAACTTCACGGTACTGGAATTGGTGATAGTACTGGCAGTGGTTCTGGCAAAATCTACCACACCGTAAGCTGCACCAGCAAGTCCTATGGCCAAACCAGCCACAGGTGCCAAGATAACACCTCCGATAATAGCAGGAATTGCAATGCCCAAAGCAATGGGCACCACAGCCAGTCCAGTACCAATCCCTACCCAGCTTTTTTCAGCGATGTCAGAAGCCCGCGCCATCCAACTGTTTTTATCTTCAAGGTATGCACTTTTAGCTTCAAAAATTGCCTGACCGCGTTTTGAAGCTTCTTCTACCAATTCATCACAGTCTTTTTCAGATTCTGTAAAGGTATTTGCCTGTTCATGGATATCTGCCAAAATATTTAAAAACAGTTTTCGTTTCTCATTGAAGTGAGTAGGATCTTTGATCTGTGATAATTCTGTCAGCACCCGTAAAGCGCGATCAAAGATAGGTTGGTGAGTTTTATCGTAGAGCTTCTTGATTTCATTGAGTTCTTTTTTGATAAAAACTAATCGCTCTTTCACATCATGGGCATCATGGGCTAATACGATAGATTCTGACTGCAACATAATAAACCGGTGCCGCCGGCTGGGAATTTTAATACGCTCCAAAGCTTCATGAAAACTCTTGTGATATAAGGATGCCTCATAATAACTTTGAGACTTTTGCATAGCAGAAAGATTGGACAGTGCCTGCGCAAAACTCAGTCTGATAGCATACACTTTATCGTTGGTTAAGCGATTTGTTTGAATAAATTCTTTTTGGATATGGTTCCACAGATCACAGATGTGATCTGCCTGTTTATCTTCAAAAGCATGAACTTCACGATTAAAAACCCGAATGCGATCATTAAGATCCAGTTTGTGATACTCTGGGCTTTCTAAGGCAATAGTACTTAAATCTGCCATGGAAAACGCCTCGCTCAGTTCAAGGTTTGAGTTGACATGCCTTGCTCACTGTGTGACTTTTTAAGGCTTTGCAAACATGTGGCCAAAGCATCAGCATATGTCTTTAAATCAGCTGGCGTTTTTGTTTCTGTCGCACAAATCAACAGGCAATTTTTAAGTTCCGGATAATTATGGGATAACTCAAAACCACCTTGAATCCCTTTCTCAGCCAATGTATCTAACACTTTGTCTGCACTCACAGGCAATTTAATCACAATCTCATGAAAGTGCGGCTTAGCAAATACCAATTCCACCTGTTCAATCTGTAACAGTAGATCTCTTAAGGTTCTGGTACGCTCATAAGACGTCATTGCCACCTGCTTTAATCCTTCTGGCCCCAAAAGGCTCATGTGGATAGTGGCGGCTGTCATTAACAGTCCCTGATTAGTACAAATGTTGGATGTAGCCTTTGAACGGCGAATGTGTTGCTCACGCGCCTGTAGGGTTAAAGTAAAACCCTGTTTACCTTCAGAATCAACGGTACGCCCTACAATTCGGCCAGGCATTTGTCTGACATGTTCTTTACGGCAACACATGAAACCAAAATAAGGGCCACCGGAAGCTAAAGGCACCCCAAAAGGCTGACCGGAACCACAGGCAATATCCGCGCCTTTTTGTCCCCAGGCACCCGGCTCTTTGAATAAGGTCATGGCAAGGGGATTTACGCAGGCAATGACAATGGCATTTTTTGCATGGCCCCAATCTGTAAGTTCGTCAACCGCTTCTAAAGTTCCAAAGAAGTTTGGCTGCACAATGATCATTGCAGTGATATCAATATCCTCAAGGGATTTTAAGTATTCAAGAGCAGTTTTACCGGTATGAGCCTCATAAGGTAACTCAATTAACTCGATATTTTGATTGGTTAAAACTGTTTTTAAGGTTCTGCGAAAACTTGGCTGTAAATTATGTGGGACTAATACTTTACGGGATTTTGATTTTCGGTTTAATCGCAAGGCCATCAGCACCGATTCACTCAGGGCTGTGGCGCCTTCGTACATAGAAGCGTTAGATACATCTAAGCCCATCAAACTTGCCATCATCGTTTGATACTCATAAATCGTTTGCAGGGTTCCTTGACTTGCTTCCGCCTGATACGGCGTATAAGCAGTCATAAACTCACCACGACCTGTGATTTCCCATACCGCGGCTGGGATGTGATGCTCATAAGCACCAGCACCGATGAAGTTTAAAGCTACGCTATCTTTTTGGGCAATGGCTTTGAATTCACGTTTTGCCTGCATCTCTGAAATGCCTGCAGGCACTTTGTGTTCATCTAAAGCCTTAGCCCTTAAATTGGCGGGTATTTCATCAAACAAAGCTTCAACGCTATCGGCACCGATGGTATCGAGCATGTCTTGAATATCTTGGGAACTGTGGGGAATAAACGCCATTGAAATCTCTTGAAAAGGTACATAATCAATGGCGAAAGTTTAGACTATTTTACTGATTTTTTCAATCATTAGCACTGAATACAAAGACCCTGTTTAAGACAATCAATATAGGTTGGGCTGACAAAGGAAGCCCAACCTACATTGAGTTTGCTTTGACTTTAGCGTTCTTCGTATATTTTAATGTACTTCAGCTTCAACCAGGGTTTCATAAGCATCTGCATCCAGCAAATCTCTTAACTCTTCGGAATCTTCTGCTCGGATTTTAAAAAGCCAGCCTGAACCATAAGGATCCTGGTTCACAAGCTCTGGATTTTCACTGACCTCTTCATTGATTTCAACAACTTCGCCATTCACTGGGCTATAAATATCAGAAGCCGCTTTGACGGATTCTACCACGCCAATTTCTTCACCACTTTTGGCTTCAGCCCCTACTTCAGGCAGTTCAACATACACCAAGTCACCTAACAGTGCCTGGGCATGATCGCTAATACCCACTGTGATGATATCATCATCGTTTAATTCAACCCATTCATGCGTTTTTGCGTAATGCAAATCAGAAGGAATATTACTCATTTTCACCTCTTAAATTTTTTTATAAAGCAATTTTTACCTGGCCGTTTCTGACAAAACAAGGTTTGACAATGTTAGCATGTAATTCTTTATTTCGCACTTTCACCACGCAGGTTTTTGCATCGGTCTCTAAAATACGAGCCAACGCAATGGCTTTACCCAGGGTAGGCGAGAAGCTGCCACTGGTAATTTCTCCCACCTGCTCTTCATTGATGAAAACCGGTAAATGATCGCGCAACATGCCTTTATCCTTTAAAACAAGACCAACCAGTTTTTGGGTAACCCCTGCTTTTTTTTGAGAAATCAGCGCGGACTTACCCATAAAATTTCTATCCTCTGGCTCAAAAGCCACCGTCCAGGCAAGATTTGCAGCTAAGGGCGAGACATTTTCATCCATATCAGAGCCATATAAATTCAAGCCGGCTTCCAATCGCAGTGTATCTCTGGCACCCAAACCACAGGGACGCACACCGGCTTTTAGTAACCGCGCCCAAAAATCGGTGGCTTTGTGTGCTGGCAAGGTAATCTCATAGCCATCTTCGCCGGTATAGCCGGTTCTGGCAATCAGCCAGTTATCTTTGTGGTAGGATGAAAAAGGTTTCAAATCACTTAACTCCTGCGTTAAGTCATCGTTTAAAGCCAAATGCGTTTTTTCTCGAGCATGGGGCCCTTGAATGGCTATCATGGCAGTATCCTTGCGTTCGATGATTTCAACGTCAAAATCAGATGCGTGTTGACGCAACCACTGCAAATCTTTTTCACGGGTAGCTGCATTCACCACCAGTCGATAGGCTTCATCATTGAAAAAATAGACGATTAAATCATCTACCACACCGCCTTTTTCATTGAGCATACAACTGTAGAGCGCTTTGCCTTCGGTTTTGAGTTTTGCCACATCATTGGCAAGTAAGTAACGTAAGTAGTCTTTTGCCTGACGGCCTTTAACTTCCACCACAGTCATATGGGAGACATCAAACATACCAGCATCTTCTCGAACTGCTTTATGTTCTTCCAGTTGAGAACCGTAGTGAATAGGCATATCCCAACCGCCAAAATCCACCATTTTTGCCTGTGCCTGTAAATGTGCTTCATATAAAGGGGTACGTTGACTCATGTTGAATACTCCGGATTTTGTAGGATGTTCAATGTAGGTTGGCGCTGACGTAAGGAAGCCCAACAGGCCGTGGCAATTAAAAAAGCCGTAATTAAATGAATACTTTGTTGGGCTTCCTTACGTCAGCGCCAACCTACATCTAACTATGCAAATCATCATAGAGGGTTAAGGATTAAAGCGCAATGAGATTTTTTTTGTGATAATTGGTATAATGGTCAAAATTTGTATCCCTTGGAGGTAATGTGCCTTTACCAAATGATGTTATTCCTGAAGCGGAAGGCTTAAAAGATCCTTCTCAAAATGTTTCTTCCAGTGCGCCTTTGGTTGGCAGTACTGACATGGCTGACTCTGGAGAATCTGTTAATTTTGCTAGCTGGGACTTGCAGGATAAAGATGCAAAAGAATCCGATGAGGCTTATCAGGAACGCATGCGCCTTGCTGTTAACAATATAAAGCAAATGTTACTGGAAGGTGAAGTAACTGATTTTTTTATGCTTCAACATGCGCCTAAAACCGATCCCGCTAAAAAAGTTTTTACGCAAGCGCTGGAAAAAGCATTGCAAGATACGCTCTGGAAAATCAGTAAGGATGAAGCTAAGGGCTGCTGGACTTTGTATAATTCAAAATATTTTGTTCCCAGCCTCCAACACAAATATGACAAAGATCATCATGGAGATATTACAGAAATTTTAACAGATTATCATATATGTGAATTCATTATAAAAGATCAAGAAGAACATGAGGACAATCGTTTGCTGGTTGCTAATATTAATGGCAAAAATGCTGGGGAAGTAAAGGGAGCCTTTGATGAATTAGCTAAAATAAATAATATGCTTATGGGCTGCAATGCTCACTTACCACCTGTTGATGGTATAGATGAAAAAGATCATATCGTTTTCAAAGGCAAAGAATCCAAACCCTCAGATCCAACCCTTTCCGGACAAATATTACTAAATGGTTTTGACGATTTGGAAGACAAAAATAAAGAACTACTTCCAAAATTTAACCGTCGTGATGCCGGTAATTATTTCAAAACGCCTTGGACCAATAAAGAAATTACTGAAGCCTTAAGTACGCAATTCAAACAGGTTAATGTTACTGAGAAAGGTTATGAGTCAAACTTTGAATTTGATTTTAAGAAAAAAGATAAGGTAACCCTGTTTCCCAATGAGGCTTTAAGTTTTTTCACCAGCGAAGCTTCCATAGACCAAGCCAAGGATCCTGCTTTTCACCAAAAAGTGATGACTGAAGCGTTGCAAAAACTCAAAGGTTGTCCTAAAGATGCTTTGCCTAAAGATATTCGTTATGTTGTGCCTGTGAATGTAGGCACACATACTGTGCCTTTATGTATTTCATTAAATGGTTTAGATCCAAATATTCTGGATACTCTCATTAAAAAAGATTCCATTTTAGCTTCTGATTTACAGGGCTTAATCACAGAGGCATCTGGCAAAGCATCTTTTCGGTTAGTTGAATCTACTTCAAAAAATCACACTACTGAAATTAAACCGGAAGTTTTAGACAAACTTTTCATGGCTGACTCTGTAGACAAAGCCGAATTTAAAAGAGAACTGCCTTTATTGCAACACAGTAAAGATGATAAATCCCCAGGTACAGGTAATAATGTTTTTGCTGCTTTTTACGCTGCTACTTTTTTAAAAGGCAAAAATGAATTTTATACCCCAAAGAGTGATAAAGATATTACAAAATGGGATGAAGCAGAACATTGGGATGAACAAGCAAAAAAAGACTATAATGCAAAAATCTTAAAACGAGAATATGAATTACGCCGAAGATTCGCCCAAAATTACGGGGCAGGATTACCGCCAAAACCAAAAAATGATACGCCGGATGAAGCAAAAGGTAAAAAACCCAAAGCAGATGATGTAAAAAATCAAAAACTTCCTTTAAAGCAAAGACCTGCGGTTCAACACGAACTAAGAGCGTTCATGAAAGCCAATAAGATGAGCTTTGATAATAAAGGCAATATTAAACAAGAAGCAGGGCTTCATAATCCCATCATTGTTGAAATCAGCGATGATCCCAAAAATCACGAAGTTAATGGAAAAATCAAAGGCTTGCCAGATGCCAACAGTGCCAGAGCCATGGTCATGGCATTAATTGCCCATGGCAGCACACATATCACCATTGAAACTAATCATCCTGGTTTATTTTTACCTTATTTAAACCATTATCGCGACACTTTAGGAATCTCTTATAATTTTGATGCACCCTCTGCAAGTGCTGCACAATCATCAAAAACCCCTTCTCCTTTTGGAACAGCGGGTGGGATGCCCGGCGGAATGCCAGGCATGTTTTAATTTACAAGGGGAAAGGAAATATTTTATAATACTTGCCCACTTTTTAATCGGTAAACCTTGATGGCAAAAGACAAGTTACAGTTGCACGGATTTAATAATCTCACCAAATCCTTAAGTTTTAATATATACGATATTTGCTATGCAAAAACTGAAGCGCATAAAAAAGAATATATTGAATATATTGATGAAGCTTATAATGCAGAGCGACTGACGAAAATATTAACTGATGTTACCGATATTATTGGCGCCTCAATTTTGAATATTGCAAGGCAGGATTACGATCCACAGGGCGCAAGTGTCACCATGCTGATTGCCGAAGAGCCTGTGCAGCCTGAGGATATCCCTACGGAAGAAGCGCCTGGACCTTTACCGGACACGATTTTAGCGCATTTGGATAAAAGTCATATTACCGTACACACTTATCCTGAAAGCCATCCGGAAAATGATGTGAGCACTTTTCGAGCCGATATCGATGTGTCCACCTGTGGGGTGATTTCACCACTGCGCGCCCTAAATTATTTGATTCATAGTTTTGAGTCAGACATTGTCACCATCGACTATCGAGTCAGAGGGTTTACCCGCGATGTCAGTGGTCACAAGCTGTTTATTGATCATGAAATTAATTCCATTCAAAACTTTTTATCTGAAGACACGCTGGCAGCCTACCAAATGTTTGATGTAAATGTTTATCAGGAAAATATTTTTCATACCAAAATGATGCTTAAACAGTTTGAATTAAATGATTATTTATTTGGCGCTGGCATCAACGATATTTCTGAAGCTCAAATGGCAAGAGCTACTGATAAAATTCAGGCTGAAATGCTGGATATTTTTTACGGCAGAAATATTCCCAGAGATAAATAAAATGTAGGTTGGGCTGACAAAGGAAGCCCAACAGGCCGTGGCAATAAAAAAAGGCCGTAATTCAATGAATAACCCTGTTGGGCTTCCTTTGTCAGCCCAACCTACATTAGATTTTCTTAAATATAATATGCTGTGGATGTCATTACTTTTGAAACCAGTTTCATTGCACATTTAATCGGTTTTGGTAAATCCTCTGCACCATTTTTTTCTGCTATTTTTGCATGTTTTAGTTCATCTTCGCGCATGACTTCGACAATTTTGCGACTTTTAAGATCCTGTTCTGGCAACTTTTGCAGATGGTAACTTAAATGGGCTTCCACCTGGTATTCCGTGGCCGCCAAAAACCCTAAACTCCACTTATCTCCAGCAAGCCCAGCACCCAATCCTAACATAAAGGAACCGGCAAACCACACGGGATTTAAGTAGCTTACATGACTACCCAACTCCTGTACCCTTTTTTCACACCAGTGTAAATGATCCAGCTCCTCTAAGGCCGAATGCATAAGCTCTGCTTTAACACTCTGCTGTCTGGCCACCAAAGATTGCCCCAAATAAAGTGCTTGAGCGCAAACCTCCCCCGTATGATTGACGCGCATTAAGCCACAGGATTTTTGTCGGTCTTCTTGCGACAAAATTTTGTCTTCCATTTCTTTGGCAGGCGAGTAGCGAGAACTGGTATTTAAAGTGCCAGTGATGGCTTTTAATCCCATATCAAATTGATGAATAATCTCATCCATGAAAGTCATTTTCATACCGCTCATTTGTTACTCCAAAAAATTTCAGTTTGCTTAATAAAAGTCCCAGCTCAAACAATCCCCATAAAGGTATGGCCAGCAAAATCTGCGAAAGCACATCAGGCGGTGTTAACAGCATACCCAGGGTGAAAGCAGCAACAATCACATATGGCCGCTTTTGGGTTAAGGTTTTGCGAGAAATGACGCCACTTTTTAATACCAGCACAACCACCACGGGTACCTGGAAACTGACACCAAAAGCTAAGAAAAATTTTAGCACAAAATCCAGATAAGCCCCCATGTCTGTCATCACAGTCACAGAGCCTGGCACCAAAGTCAGTAAAAATTTAAACGCTAAGGGTAAAAAAACCATGTAGGCAAACACAATGCCCACAACAAACAAGAAAAGACTTAAAGCGACCAAAGGAAATAACAGTTTTTTTTCACCCTGATACAAAGCTGGCGCAATAAAAGCCCACAGATGATAAAGATAAAACGGTAATCCCAGCATCAACGCTGCAAAAAAGCTCACCTGCAAAGGAACCGTAAAAGGCGCGGTTAGGGTTGTGGCAATCATTTTGCCTTCTACAGGTAAATGCTGTAGTAAAGGTAGCGCAATGAAGGTAAATAAAGTTTTATGAAAAAAAAAGCAAAGGACAAACAAAAATAAAAATCCACCCAGACACCAAAGTATTCTTGTTTTTAATTCAGTTAAGTAGGAAAGCCAATTATGCATCATGGGATTTATCTTCGTAAGCTTTGTCTGCCTGCTGCGCTTTTTTTTCATTGTCTAACAAAGTGGCTTCTTTTAAGACATCTTCGAGTTTATCTTTTGCCTGAGTTTTAACTTCATTAAACTGCCTGAAAAGTTGAGCGCCCTGTTTTAAGAGTGTGAGCCACTGCTTTGGACGGATCACAAGCAGTGCTACGACAAAGATTAATAAAATTTCTGCAAAGCCCATTAACTGGTTCTACCCAGAATTTGATTAATTTCCGCTTGTTTTTGTTTAGATAGCGTGGGCCATACCGTCATTAATGTTTTACCCACCATCCGTTGCTGAGTGGTCTGGGCATGGGATTCCCAAGGCCATTCTGCATTCACATAAGCAGAAGTCAAAAATGCAGACAGTAACCCTGCAATCACTGCAATGCCGATTCTATCAAAACGGAGCCACTTAATGAGTTTTTTGAGATAATTAATAGAATTAGTAGAAGCATTTTGCAAAGATATATAAACCTCTTCAGCATGTCTTCGAAACTCATCTAATACTTCGGTGTTATCTTCTCTTAACTGACTTAAAGCATTATTCACCCGTTTTTCAGTGGCAATGGAGACATGCTCAAGACGATTGATACTGTCTTCAGCCAGCTTTTTATAAACATTGGTGGCTTCTTTAATAGAACGCAAATGCTCTTCACCACTTTTTAAAGCTTTTTCTGCCGAAACTCGCCATCTGGCTGCACCTGCTGCATCCATCACTTCACGAATATCATTAGTGGCTTTTTTGATTTTTTCTAATTCTTCTTCCAGGTCTTTTTTTACGGTGTTTACCTGGTTTTCAATATCTTTTTTTTGTTGGGTAAAACGATCTTCTGACTGCTCATACAATGCCATGAAGTTAGCAAGCTCTGAGAGCATCTTATGTAACTTCTGACCCGTTTCTTGTTCAAGTGTAACTTCCATTATTCCATCTCCAGTTTATTCTTTAAATTAGGACTTATGCAAAGCTTTGAGTTCGACACCACTAATGTAGGTTGGGCTGACGAAGGAAGCCCAACAAGGTATCATTCATTTAATTATGGCCTGATTTATCTGCCGCGGCTGTTGGGCTTCCGTCAGCCCAACCTACATTGATATTTTGATTTAAAAGCTTTGCATAAGTCCTATACATATTTTATCAGGAGTTGCTATAAACACCAAGCTATCGCTTTCATTGTTCCTCTTTGCTAAAATTAAAGTTCTTTAATTACCGCTCATACTTATGAAAAATGATCGCTTAATTCGTGCCCTGCTCAAGCAACCCGTTGATAAAACCCCTATTTGGATAATGCGTCAGGCGGGCCGTTATCTGCCTGAATATCGAGAAATCCGTCAGTCTGTATCAGGCTTTATGGATCTTTGCCAGAATCCGGAACTTGCCTGTGAGGTTACCATGCAACCCTTACGCAGATTCGATTTAGATGCTGCCATCTTATTTTCAGATATCTTAACCATCCCTGATGCCATGGGACTTGGTTTACATTTTGTAGCAGGTGAAGGCCCAAAGTTTCATAACCCCATCAAAGATGCGGCTGATGTGAAAGCATTGAAAAAAGTCAGCGCAGATAGCGAATTAAGCTATGTAACGGATGCTGTCTGCCACATTAAAAAAGCTTTGAAAGACTCATTACCTTTAATTGGTTTTAGTGGCAGTCCCTGGACTTTAGCAACATACATGGTAGAAGGCGGTCCCAGTAAAAATTTTAGTAAAATTAAGAGGATGCTTTATCAAAGACCCGACCTGTTACATCAGATTTTATCTGTTTTAACCGATTCAGTGATCGACTATCTGAATGCTCAAATTGAATGTGGTGCAAACTGTGTCATGCTCTTTGACAGTTGGGGGGGCGTGTTGACACCCACCGCTTATGAGCAGTTTTCTTTGCAGTATATGGAAAAAATTATCAGTGAAATCAAAAAAGAAAATCATGAAGGCATTGTCCCTAATATAGTCTTCACCAAAGGCGGAGGTCTATGGCTTGAAAAAATAGCGACCTGTGGTGCTAATGCCCTTGGACTTGACTGGACCATTGATATCAGAGATGCCAAAAAGCGCGTCGGCCAGCAAGTTGCTTTGCAGGGCAATCTTGATCCTTCGATTTTATATGCAGATGGTGCTACCATTAAAGAGGAAGCTAAGAAAATTTTAAGCAATTTCAAATTGGATGAAGGTCATATATTTAATTTGGGGCATGGTATTCACCCAGATATCAGCCCTGACAATGTTAAAACACTGGTAGATTACGTTAAACATTACCATGATTAAAACAAGCACATTCACACCCGCCTGGTGGCTTCGAAATGCCCACTTGCAAACCATTTGGGGGAGTCTATTGCGTCTTCCCATTGAGGTGGAAACTCGACGTGAGCGTTTGCATTTACCAGACGATGACTTTCTGGATTTGGATTGGCTTGAACCCATGGATAACAATCCTAAACGCCCTATTGTGTTGATATTGCATGGTTTGGGCGGCAATATTGACTCCCATTATGCCAAAGCTATTTTACGCAGCATTCAATTACAGGGTTGGATGGCCGTTTTTATGCATTACCGGGGCTGTAGTGGTTCACCTAACCATGCTTTAGTGAGCTATCACTCAGGCTTTACCGATGACGTAGCTTATGTGGTTTCTGTGATTCGCGAGCGCTTCCAAAATAACCCTATTGCCGCTATTGGCTACTCACTCGGTGGTAGTATTTTATTAAACTGGCTGGGTAAAACCGGACAAAACAATCCTTTAACTACAGGCATTGCAGTATCAGTTCCTTTTGAGCTGCAAAAAGCCGCTAACCGTATGCTCAATGGTTTTTCCAGATTATATCAATGGCATATTTTAAAGAATCTGCGCCATCACATCGCCCACAAGTTTGAAAGTCGTGAAGGCCCTATTGACTTAAGCCGTATGGATGAGCTACAGACTTTTTGGGAATTTGATACTTTTGTAACTGCGCCCTTACATGGGTTTCGGGATGCAAAAGATTACTATGAAAAAGCCAGTTGTCGTGCGATTTTAAAAGCCGTGACAAAACCTGCGTTTATTTTGCATGCCTGTGATGATCCATTTATGTCACCAGAAGTGATTCCGGATGTGAAAGAGTTATCGAGCAATACAATACTTGAGTTAAGTGAAACTGGCGGTCATGTGGGTTTTATTACAGGTAATGTCCCAGGTTCAGCAGAATATTGGCTGGAAGGACGAATGATTGAATACTTAAGCGATTTTTTTCCAAAGATGGCACCTGTAGCAGATAAACCAGATAGCCTTAAATACCAATGTAGGTTGGGCTGACGAAGGAAGCCCAACCGTCGTGGCAATTAAATAGAGCCAAAATTAAATGAATACCTGTTGGGCTTCCTTCGTCAGCCCAACCTACATTTACTCAGAAATATTTTTTGCTTTTTTCTTAGACTTTTCTTGCTTTTTTTTGGGCTTCGGCTCAAGTCCAATTAAAAAAAACATCGCACCAAAAATTGCCCCAACGGTCACAATCCACTTCATTAACAGTGGCAACGCTGGTTGCCCCTGTTTTAAGGCTTGAAAAATCGAGATTGGCTTTGGTGCACCGATATTTAAATTGGGTTCAAAAAAAATAATCACGGCAACAATAGCACTTATCATAATAAAAATTGTTAATCTGAGTTTTGCCTGTGGTGACATAAACTACCCCCTGTCAATATCTTCTTTTACATACTTTAACTGTCTGGGCCATGGTTTGAATTTTTGTAAAACCTTTGGCAGGGTTTTGATGGCGTTAGAAGCCTGTTGACGGGTTTGATAAACCCCGTAAACCAAAATAAACCACGGCTTACCATGTAAGGTGGTTTTCACATAGTGAACATCACCTTTGAGATGGTTTTCTTTGATAAATTTTAGCATAGATTTCTCATAACTTAAGCCAATCACCTGAAGCGTATAATCTCGGGCATTTTCTTTTAGCAGTAAATCTTCCCCTTTGGTGAGCTTCAGACCATGGTTACGCAGTTTTCCTGCCAGTTGCATATCATTTTTATGAGTTTTGTGAGCCTGAGAAGCTTTTTTCTTTTGAGCTTTTGCGGTCATACCAATGACTTTTCGCTCATAGGTAGCCTTTAACTGAGGATTTTTAATAATATCCACATGATAGGACTGTCCATTTTGATCCTGAGGTATATTTTCAAGTTGACTTAATTGCACAAGTTTATGGGTATGCGTTTTTTTAATCGCTTTTTTATCCAGGCGCGCCAAAGCTTTGGCTTCTTTGGCAAATTGCGGTAATTGGGAAACATAAACTTTAGGGGTTGCTTTTGTTGGTTGAGTCGCCTTATTTACTTTAATATTCACCGCAGGTGCCGTAGGTTTAGAACTTTGTTGCACCGGTGTAGGTTGCGCTGAATGATTTACCATTTTGGTCGTTGGGTTTTGGCTCTCTGAGGCCTGCTGCGTACTATCTCCATCCACAAAGCTAATGGCAGGCGCTTTTAATGCTATGCTTTGAGGTTTTGAATACTCGCCCTGTTTATCCAATACATAAGAGGCTGCCATCAAAGCGACAACTAATAAACAGCCACCGATGATTTTAGTCTGATGTTTTTTCAACTTTGAATTACCTGCCTGAGTATGAGTACGACTAATTTGATCCAATAAATACTGCTGTGCCAGTTGATTCACTCTATCTGGTAAACCTTGAGAGTTCGCATAAATTTTTTCTAATTGCATTTGATTAAAAGGCGAAGCACCTTTTAATCCCGCATTTTCCAATCGATAGGTTAAATATTGCTGAGTCTCTTCCAGAGTCAAAGGCGCGATATGACTGATATGTATATATTGCTGGCCCATTTCCTGCTTTTCCAGATTCAAAAGCTTCGTTTCAAGATTTTTGTCCCCAAGTAACAGAATATGTAGACGCATTTGATGCTTTGACTGCTGTTTTAATAAAAACAGCAATGAATTTAAAGTTTCCAGCGGTAAAAAGTGCGCATCATCAATCACCAGCAGGCAGGTTTTTTCTTTATGTTGAACCTGGGTGATTTGAGCATCTAATTGCTCTTCTGGCGCTTCATTTTCCGGTACATTTAAATCAAATCCCTGATTTAATTCACGCACCAGTTTACGGGTACTGAATAAACTGTCGGCTTTAAAATGATGAATTAAGTAACTGTCTTCAAACTGCTGGTTAACCTGTGCGGCAAGGGTGGTTTTACCTGCACCCTCTTCACCAATAATGGCTAAAAGCACATTTTCTTTTTTTATGAGATGCTGTAGCAAATCCACCTGATGTTCCCAGGCAGGTACTGGATAATAATATTTTTTGTCAGGTAAAGCACCAAAGGGATCTTCTGACAGCGCAAAGTGCTGCCAGTAAAACGATAATTCTTTTTGATCCGCCTTTTCAGGGTGATTAAGATCGATTCCATATTGATCTGACATCAAGATTCTCCACTATCCAGTGCTTACAACTTAACCTAAATTAAGCACTTAATTTAGGTTTAAATTTTATACAAAAAATAACCCTTAGGATAACAATTTGGGGGGTTTTTGCAAGCGAAATCACATATAAATGATGTCTTGGTTTTGTCGCAAAAGCTAAGTACTTACCACATAATTTTCACCATTTTTAAGCTGTTTCTTTATAATTTTTGATTTTTTGTTTGAATTTTAAAAATTGATCAGTTAAAGCTTAGATGAGTTGTATTTCTGTTAAGGTGTTTCCATTATGTATTCTTTATCTCATGATCTCACTCAAGTACCAGTCCCTGAAACTAAAGAAATCATTTTTTTGAAAAAAAATTCTAGCGAGGGTACTTTAACATTTTCTAATGTACAAGCATCAACTCAAAAAGCTTTAACACTCGGGGATTCCCACGGCAGCATTCTAAGAGTACTGAATGAGGCCATCACTTATGGTGCATTAAAGCCAAAAAAAGATTTTGAGCGCGAATATCAAGAACGCTATCAGCAATTTATTGAAGACTACTACACTCGCTCATTTAAATTATTACTACTGGATTTTTTCCAAACACCCGATTGTATAAATGAACAGGGGCAGCTGACGCCAAAAGGGATTTCGGTTTATGAGAGACTTATGCAAGATTGGGGTGATCTGCTAAGTGCAATTGAAAAAAACTCACCCACACGTCCAGATTATCCTCTCATTAAATTCATGACTTTGATGCAAAGTGAGTGGCCTTTTCTTTTTCCCTTACAAAAATCACTGATACCTTTTTTAGAGTCTGGCTTAAAATCACAGCTAAAAGCTTTTTTTGAATATCACAAAAATGTCGAAAAAACCGAGGTTATTGAGCATTCACGGCAGAAGTTAATAAAATCACTGTTGGCAGGCCGTCAAAACTTTTTAGCTTTAATTAATATCCTTGAAATGACAGGAAAATATTTCATTTTACGACTCATAGGAGATGAGACAGGCGATCGAGCACCGTGGGAAGATTCTGAGATGTTGAAACTTATCTCATTACTGTATGAAAAAGGAATAAAAGTCATTGTTCTATTTTCCAACCATGGTGCAGTACAGTGTGCCGAGGCACCAGCCTTGATGTATATGGGCGATCCTAATGCTTCAAATGCACCCGTTTTTTCAGAAACACGTTTAGGCTCCAGCTATGCCCGTTCTCTTTATAGTCTTGAAATAGCGATAAGATGTGGGATTGTTTCAAAAGAAGAATATGCAAAACTTTATAAAAACTATGTGATGAATCATCTGCAATTACTGGATATTTCTTTTAATGAATGCCTCACGATTTACCATCATGCTCCGGCTTTCCTGGAGACCTATGAAGCCCTGGCGAAGGAACTGTCGGTACACTTCAAGTGTGGCACACCCAAAGAGCTTATGGCTTCTTTTGAACAAATCAATAGTGCCTTTAGAGGCAGGCTGTTAAATATTACTTCAAAAAAAGAAGCTTTGGCAATGGAAGATGTACCTTCATCAAAGGTGGTTCCCATCGAACATCCCTTTACCAGAATTACTTTTAATCGCTGTCGAAGATGTCTGGTGGTTGATGATCGTGAGCTTTACAATGAACTGTCTAAAGCTCTTTTTTCAATCCCTGCTGATGAAAAAGAAGTTGCACCAGGGGTAACCTATGCGCCCAGAACCATTGCTGACGTGCCTGTTAACTATGTTTTTGGGCATGAAGGCCTGCTTCAGTCTTTAGACATTTGTATTGATACCCTTAATAGTTTACGTCTGATTGCCAAATATTTACCACACTCCAAAACAATCTTATCTGCCAATAGCTTAATGAAGCTTGAGCAAAGATATCAATTGGAAATAAAAAACGTTTTGCTTCTTTTGAAAGAATTTGAAAATAAAGTGGGTAAGGTTTCTGAAAACGTTAACAGAAATAAAGAATTGCTTAGCAAAAATACTTTTGACAATGTCATTATTCAAAACCTTGTTAAGGCTTTATTAACCACTATTGCTGCACTGGAGCAATACGCTCATGATAAACCCATTAAAAATGATGAACATGAATATACTCAGAATTATCAACTCTATGTTCAAAAATTTTTATATCAATTAGAGCTGGTGAAAAAAACCCATATAAACCATCAGGTTTTGCCAGTCATTTATCAAATATTCAATGAATGTCAGCAAGATTATATCACTATAGAAATGCTCTGTGATTTTAAACAGAAAGTCACGAACTGTCAGCAGATGCCCCCGTTGTATGAATTTTTTTCTGATATAGCATCAATGCATCATTTAAAAATACAATCATCCTCTAATATGCTTGAATTTATTGAGTTTTCTGAAAAAGCCATTCTAGAAATTCCCTGTAAAATTCTGAGTGAAATTAAATACGAAAAAATTAAAATTTACGAAAGCCATTATAACTGGGTTAAAAAAGTTTATGGTGAAAAGAAAATTGCATTTGAAGAAGATTCTAAAACATATTATTGCGAAATACGCCATGTTGCTTACGGACAAAAAGAGCAAACCATTAATGATGTAAATACTTTTCTTCAAGCGCAAATTACAGATTTAGTTGATCTTTATAAAAAAACTACTGATGAAAAAATAAAAATGAATTGTCTGGCGAATTTGCAGGTATGTGCTTTAAAAATGAATCTTTTCCAAAATCAGATTTTAAATATGAAAAAGGGAAAAATTGAAAATTTTAAAGGCTTTCTTAACAATGATTGTAGGGTCATTGCTGAAAATAAAATAACGCTATGGCAAATGATGATTGATAGAAAAACTTTGTTAGAATCTTTTCAATTGTCCATGAACATCTCAAAAGGTACTCAAGTACGACATGAGGAGGATGATTCTCTTGTTTCTTCCACCACTTATGATTAAATTTAGTCACTATGAAGCCCTGATGGAAAAATTTAAAGAAAACACGTCTTTAAACAATTTAATCAAAGTATTTATTACATTGTATGCGATGGAATGCGATCCACTTAAAGCCAATCAGTTTTTGGAACAGGCTAAAAAGATTTATAAAAATGAAGTAAAGATAGCGGCAAATGAGATGTGTTCTTTGGAAAAACATTTAGCTATCATTGCTCAGCCCGAAAACTTTAATTACTATCATTGTCTTGATACGAATCTGGGCAAAGATGAAGAACTATTTCAAGGAGTCTCCCGTGTTTATGAAAGCTCTGAGCAAAAGGCATTTCAGCTGACTCTTGAAAGTAACCAAAGTATATTTGGCATAAGAACCAGACCTAGAGGAAGTACAGCTAATCCTCCTACAGTCAGTGGTAGTAGCGATAATAACAACGCCAAATTTCATTAAATATCTGCGGATTTTTTTGCTGAAATAATTCATCCTTGAAAGCGGTAATTGAGATATTTCAGAATTTACGCAAAACTCCAATTCTAAAAATTTGCTATGGCAATCAATGTAGATTGGGCTGACGAAGGAAGCCCAACAGGGTTACATTTAATTACGGCCTGGTTTAATTGCCACAGCTTGTTGGACTTCCTTCGTCAGCCCAACCTTCATTGATATGTTTCAATTTTGAAATTTTGCGTAAATCCTATATTTCATGTTGAGTCCGAAATTAGAATAAGGTCTGTTTACAATTCATTTTTTTGGCTTTAAAAAGAAGTTTAGATCACATTTTATTTAACGCTTTTTCCAAATGCGATTCATTGAAATCCGTGCTTATGGTAGCGTGTCCTATAGATTTTAATAAAATTAAACGTAACTGCCCCTGTAGAACTTTTTTATCCTGCAGCAGATATTGCTTCAGCACTTTAGTAGGGATGTGCTGATATTGGGAAATGGGAAGTGCAAATGTTTCCAGGCTTTGAATGACTTTTTCACAATCTTTTATACTGATAAGCCCAAGTTCACAGCTCATATAAGTTGCCGCTGCCATACCGATGGCGACTGCCTCGCCATGAAGCCAGGTTTTATATTGTGTAGCGCTTTCCAAGGCGTGGCCGAAAGTGTGTCCGAAATTTAATAAGGCGCGTATGCTTTGCTCTGTTTCATCTTGTGCCACAATATCTGCTTTGATAGCACAACAATGATGAATCATATGAATCAGAGTTTTGGGATCTTTAGTCAAAATTAAAGCTTTATTGGCTAATAGCCAGTCTAAAAATTCTGTGTCCTGAATAAACGCGTATTTTAAAACTTCTGCCAAACCTGCTTTAAATTCGCGCTCCGGTAAGCTCTTTAGTGTATCCACATCAATCAGCACGGCTTTTGGTTGATAAAAAGCACCAATCATGTTTTTACCCAAAGGATGATTCACCGCAGTTTTACCGCCAACGGCTGCATCTACCTGAGCCAGTAACGTGGTGGGCATTTGAATAAAATCAATGCCTCTTCGATAACAAGCGGCTGCAAACCCTGTCATATCACACACTACACCACCGCCTAAAGCCACTAAGGTGGCTGTCCTATCCAAACGATGTTTTAGTAAGGTGTCAAAAATATGACTTAAGGTTTCAAGAGTTTTAAACTGCTCACCATCAGCAACCACATGGTTTATCTGGGTTTTAGCTAAGCAAGCGGTTGATAAATGGGATAAATAAAGTGGCGCTACGGTTTCATTGGAAATAAAAGCCAGTTGTGAGCTGGTAATATATTGCTGCAATAATTTTGGATTGTTAACGATTCCCTCACCAATCACAATAGGATAACTGCGTTCCCCTAAAGCAACTTGAAGAATTTTAAATGTATCACGAGTAGTTGTCGGCATTACCGTACCGGCCTGAATGAATTTGGGTGATAATTTCTTTCACTACGGACTGAGCAGAACGCTCATCGGTATCAAAAATAAAATCAGCGATTTCGCTGTAATATTCTTCTCTATCTGCATTTAAAGTTTCAAGAGACTCTTTGATATTTTGTTTTTCTAACAGGGGTCGATTCTGACTTTTTTCAGTGCGGCTGATTTGCTCTTTTAAGGAAACTTTTAAATAAACCACAATGCCTCTGGCGGCCAAAACGTTGCGGTTTTCCGGAGCAATCACAGCACCCCCGCCCGTGGCCACAATAACACCTTGTAAATTGGTTAACTCTTCAATGATTTTTGCTTCACGATTTCGGAACCCTGCTTCACCTTCAACATCGAAGATCCAGCCAATGGTGACACCGGTTCTATCTTCAATTTCTTTATCCGAATCATAAAAGTCCATTTGCAGTTCGCGCGCGAGATGGCGACCTATGGTGCTTTTACCAGAGCCCATGGGGCCAATTAAGAAGATATTAGGGACTTTGCTCATGTTTTACATCATAACTAAAGAGATTAACATTACCTTTAAGGACCAAATTAGACTTATTGTATCATAGTATATACGCCTATTAAAATAAAAAAGCCTTAAATTATTTATGAGATTTAAATCTGTGGGACTTACGAAAAACTTCCTGTTATAAATGTAGGTTGGGATGACGATGGAAGCCCAACAGGCTGAGGTAACTTAATAAGGCCGTAATTAAATGAAAATACCCTGTTGGGCTTCCTCCGTCAGCCCAACCTACATTGGTGTGTCTGTAATCTGCTTAAATCGCTTCTTCCATGAAGGAACAGCGAAGACTCATGAGATCCAATCCATATTGTGACATCACACCACTGATGAGCATTTGACCAGATTTATGAATACGGGCAATACAGTGTTGTGGTACAGCTAAAGAGCAAACATAACCTAAATACTCACCACAAAAAGGCGCGGATATGATAATGATGCCAATAGAATTATCATCCACCTGCAAGGTATCGCTTTGGCCACTGGTAACGCTGCCAGAATCCGTAGAAAAAGCAATGGTCGCGTTCAACTGATGAGCAAACTGTGAATTCATGGGAACAATCGCATTGCTCACCACTAGATTTTTATCTTTTAATAAACTGCCGAAGGCTGTGGAGCCACATAATAGGATTATCAGGAAAAATTTAGTACAATAGCACATCTGCACTCACCTTTTTCTTTTTACTAAAGTATAGTCCAAATTATGTCCCCGGATGAAATTCAACACAGCCTAAGCCTTTACATTCATGTACCCTGGTGCATTAAAAAATGTCCCTATTGCGATTTTAACTCTCATAAACTGAAAGACAACTTACCTGAAACGGCTTATATTGACAGACTGATTGAAGATTTAACCTGTGATGCAAGATATGCCCAAAATCGCACTTTAAAAAGCATTTTTATCGGTGGCGGCACTCCAAGTTTACTCTCAGCACAAGGGTATGAACGGCTGTTTAATGCCATCGATAAACAACTGGGCATTGATGAACACTGTGAAATCACTCTGGAAGCTAATCCCGGTACTTTTGAGCAACAGCGCTTTTGTGATTATCGTAAAGCTGGCATTAACCGCCTGTCCATTGGCGCTCAGAGTTTTGACTCTGCAAAACTCAAAGCTTTAGGACGCATTCATGATGCAGATGAAGCTATCCGAGCCGTGGCAATGGCTGAAAAAGCCGGTTTTGAAAATTTTAATCTGGATTTGATGTTTGCCTTACCGGAACAAACACCTGCTGAAGCTCTGGCCGATCTACAAATTGCTCTGGATTTAAACCCAACCCATCTGTCCTGGTATCAACTGACTTTAGAACCCAACACTGTGTTTCATAAATATCCACCGAAATTGCCGGAAGAAGACAGTGTCGTTGCCATGTTAACCTCAGGCTGGGCGATGTTAGCGCAAAAGGGGTACCACCATTATGAAGTGTCTGCTTTTGCGAAAAATAAAAATTTTTGTAAGCATAATTTGAATTACTGGCATTTTGGCGATTATATCGGCATTGGCGCAGGCGCTCATGGCAAAATTACTGATTTAAAAACTTTAGAGGTTTTTCGTACCCACAAATATAAATTACCGCGACTTTATCTGGAAAAACCTGATGCCTTAGCTGAGAAAACCTCAATCTTGCAAAAAGAATTACCTTTTGAGTTTATGCTAAATGTCTTAAGGTTACAGCAACCTGTGTCTTATGCTTTATTTGAAAAAACCACGGGTATGCAAAGACAGGCACTGTTGCCAATTTTACAGCAGGCAGGGCAAAAAGGGTTGGTGAATTTAACTGCGACAAACTTTAACCTCACCGAATTGGGACGAAGGTTTTTAGACGATGTTGTGGCAATGTTTTTGGACGCTGCTGATTAAATATATAATGTAGGTTGGGCTGTTAAGCCCAACAGGGTTATTCATTAGCGCATCATTATCCCACAGTTGGCTTTGCATCAGTGCTTGCAGACTATGTCTGGCAAAAAACTGGAGTACCTCATGAAAAAATTCAAAATCTTTAACGAACGCATTCAGTTTAAAAACCCTGTCAATTAACCTTTTGCTGACCATTTGAGTATATTCCCCTTCCAAAGCCATTAGGGTTTTTAGGTTTTCTAAGGTTGTGTCAGCATCTTCTTCGGGAAACATTTTTTCAAGTAATAAACTCGCTGCAACCATTGCCTCTTTTTTATTAGTTTTGCATTGAGCATAAAAAATTCACGCTCCATTTCCAGAGCACTAACCCGTGCCTCTAATTCCTGTTTTACTGCATAGTAAACTTTCTAACTGGGAATTTGCGTTTCCATTATATAACTGTCATCCATATGGCTAACTTTATCCCAGATGGCGCGATCTTTACGCATAAAAGCCAAATTATTTCCCTGCATGAGTTCAAGTCTTTTAAATATTCGTATGAGATGACTAATAAGCGGTGAGCCGCTTCAGTGTTAATACCTACAATAGATTTTTGTAAAAATAGCACCATTTGCCATAGGTTTCTAAAGGCAAGGTTTTGTAAGTCATCGGTTTGACGAAGCAATTTTAAAGCCTTTTTGAACTCATCTAAATTTTTGATATCAGTAAAGTCGTTAGTTAGAATAGCAACAAAACCTGTATTATTTAAAGCTTCACCCATACGGCTGGTTTTGTCTGCTTGATCGGTCAGAGCTTTTTTGATATTGACGCTTTCCAGTATTTGCTTAAACATCAAATTTCCTCTCAAACTAAATATTAGATGTAGGTCGGTGCTGACAAAGGAAGCCCAACAGGTCGTGACAACTAAAAAAGGCCGCTATAAAATGAATACACTGTTGGGCTTCCTTACGTCAGCACCAACCTACATTTTAAAAGTCTTGACCCACATAAAGGTCAGCACAAAGATTTTAATCCTGTGCAAAAGTGTGGAGAGGGTAACACGGTGGTGCTTAAGAAATGCTTAAGTAAAACGTAAGTGACTGTTTTTTTTGAAAAATATATCTTAAAGGTAATTAACAACTAACTTCAATTGAAGGTTTTACGATAGTATTGCCAGATTTTGACTTCTACCGTAAAACCACCAGGGGATTTTACATCTTAAACCCACCATCGATGCTGATGATTTGCCCATTAATGTAATCGGCATAAGAAGAGGCTAGAAAGGTGGCAAGATAAGCCACTTCTTCTGGCTGACCAAAGCGTTTTAATAATATTTCATCAAGGATTTTATCCGCTGCCATATCCCTGACCTCTTGACTGATATCTGTTTCAATCACACCAGGCGCAATGGCATTCACCTGAATTTTTCTGGGGGCTAACTCCACCGCCATAGCTTTGGTAAAAGCATTCACTGCACCTTTCGTGGCTGCATAATTGGATTGCCCACGGCCAGGCGCATGTCCACCTACTGAACTCATATTAATGACTTTTCCACGTCTTTTTCTCATCATGTAAGGCACTACGGCCTGAGTCACATTCATGGTACCAATAATATTGGTATCAAACACAGCTCGAATGTCTTCGGCACTTAGACCCATCAATAAACCATCGCGGATAATGCCACTATTATTTACCAAAATATCGATTTGTCCGTCATGAGCTTCGGCAATGGCATCGATATTTTCTGTGACTTCCTCAAGGTTTCGTACATCTACTTTTTTTGCTTGAACGCTTAAATTTTCATTGTTCAGGCTATCCACCAGTGCTTGTGCTGAATCTTCACTTGAATGATAAAAAAAGATGACTTTTGCGCCCGCTTTTGCCATTTGCGTAACAATAGCTTTACCAATGCCCCGACCACCGCCGGTGACAATGGCCACTTTATTTTCCAGTACCTTATCGTTAAACATTTTAAATTCCCTATCTTAGCCAATGATATTATAACCGGCATCTACATAAATGGTCTGACCCCGAATCATACTGGCTTCCGGTAAAGACAGTAAATACAAAACATTCGCAACATCTTCCGGTTCTACAATGCGCCCTGCCAATGATCGGCTTTTGGCTTCTTCAATTAATCTGTCATGTTCTGGAAAATATTTTAAAGCATCGGTATCCACAGCACCAGCGGAGATGGTATTTAAAGCAATACCCTCCGGTGCCAGCTCAACGCTTAAGGAGCGGACTAAAGATTCTAAGGCCGCTTTGGATGCGCCGATGAAACCATAATCAGGAATGGCTCTTTCAGATCCTAAACTGGTCAATGCAAATACCCGCGCACCGGGTTTCATCAAACGGCGGGCTTCTTTGACCAACATGGGTAAAGCCAAGGCGTTGGTTTCCATACACCAGCGCCAGTGTTTGGGCCCCATCTGCATCATAGGTTTTAATACGCCGCTGGCAGCATTGCTCACCAGAATATCCAATTGTCCAAACTCCGTTTCAATGGTCTGTACCATCTCTTTAATGGAGCTTAAATCCGCTACACTGCCATGAATGCTGATGGCTTTGACGCCACTGGCTTTTAATTCTTCACACAGGCTTTCGGCTTCATCTACACTATTGTAGTAGTTAATGGCCACATGGGTACCGGCAGTGGCCAGCTTTCGGGCAATCGCTCGACCAATACCTCTGGCACCGCCAGTGATAAAAGCCACCTGATCTTTTAAGGGTTGATGTGTCATGATGTTGGTCTCTTACAAATTGAGCCTAGCCGGCAAACGAAAAAAATGCCACAACTTCATTCCCTTGTCAAATTACGGTAAAATGGCTCCTCAAAGTTTTTACTGGAGTTTAAATGCCTTCTCGTCGTGATCTTGCCAACGCTATTCGATTTTTAAGTATTGATGCTGTGCAACAGGCTAACTCAGGCCACCCAGGTATGCCCATGGGCATGGCCGATATTGCTGAAGTTTTATGGAATGATTTTTTAAGCCATAATCCTGCCAACCCTGCCTGGCTTAACCGGGATCGTTTTGTGCTGTCTAATGGGCATGGCTCCATGTTGCTATACGCTTTGCTGCATCTGTCAGGCTATGCGGATATCACTTTGGATGAAATCAAAAATTTTCGTCAACTCAATAGTAAAACCGCCGGACATCCGGAATCTATTATGGCGCAAGGTATCGAAACCACCACAGGACCTTTAGGACAGGGCATTGCCAATGCTGTGGGGATGGCATTGGCTGAACGCACTTTAGGCGCACAATTTAATCGCCCTGAACACACCGTTATTGACCATTTTACTTATGTATTTCTAGGAGATGGTTGCTTAATGGAAGGGATTTCCCACGAAGCCTGCTCTTTTGCCGGTCACATGCAACTGGGAAAATTAATTGCTTTTTGGGATGACAATGGTATTTCCATTGATGGTGAAACAGCCGGCTGGTTTACGGACGACACACCAAAACGTTTTGAAGCCTATGGTTGGCATGTGATTCAAGATGTGGATGGACATGATGCGGACAGCATTAAAACCGCAATTGAAAAAGCCCGTTCAAATACGCAAAAACCCACTTTAATTTGTTGTAAAACCACCATTGGCTACGGCTCTCCCAATCGCGCTGGCAGTGAAAAATCCCATGGCGCAGCGTTAGGTGCAGATGAAGTAGCGCTTACCCGGCAATCTCTTGGCTGGGAACATCAGCCTTTTGAAATCCCCATGGATATACAGGCAGCCTGGGATGCTACTGAAAAAGGTCAGGCACAAGAAGCAAACTGGCAGACAACCTTTGATGCTTATGCAAAAGCTTATCCGGAACTTGCGCAAACTTTAAAAAGACGCATTTTAGGGGAGCTTCCCCATGATTTTTCTGCCACAGCTCAGACTTTTATTCAGTCCCAGCAACAAAAATCAGAAGCAATGGCTAGCCGTAAAGCCTCTCAGGCGGCTTTAAATGCCTATGGTTCCATGTTACCAGAGCTCTGTGGTGGCTCGGCAGATTTAACGGGGTCTAATAATACCAATTGGTCAGGTAGTAAAACCATTACCAACGAAGTTTTTGACGGTAATTATATTTATTATGGAGTAAGGGAGTTTGCCATGGCAGCCATTATGAATGGCCTGGCACTTTATGGTGGCTTTATTCCTTATGGCGGTACTTTTTTAGTATTTGCCGATTATGCTCGCAATGCCATTCGATTGTCCGCATTGATGCAACAACGAGTGATTTATGTGTTGACCCACGATTCTATTGGCCTTGGGGAAGATGGTCCCACTCACCAGCCCATTGAACATGCCAGTATGCTCCGATTAACGCCTAATTTGAATGTTTGGCGTCCCTGTGACAGTGTGGAAACTGCCGTTGCCTGGCAACAGGCTTTAACCAATAATAGCAAACCTACTGCCTTGTTATTGTCACGTCAAAACCTGATCTGTCAGCCACGGGATGAAAAACAACTGCAACTCATCCAAAAAGGTGGCTATATCTTGAAAGACGCAGATGGTCAGCCTGAGATGATTATTATCGCCACCGGATCTGAAGTCAGCCTTGCTATGGCCTGTGCGGATGCCCTTTACCAAAATATTCGCGTGGTTTCTATGCCTTCCACCACCACTTTTGATGCTCAAGATGAAGCGTACCAAGACAGCGTATTACCAAAAACTGTCACAAAACGCGTTGCCATCGAAGCTGGCAGTTCTGATTTGTGGTACAAGTATGTTGGTCTGGACGGCAAAGTTATTGGTATCAACCAGTTTGGTGAATCAGCCCCTGCTGAGGATGTATTTGCCCACTTTGGTTTTACTTTGGAAGCCATTGTGGCAAAGCTTGAAACATTTTCCAAAAATCCGTTATGATACGGCCAATTTTAAATTAAGAGATTTATGATATGACAATTCGAGTAGCAATTAATGGTTACGGTCGTATTGGCCGCAATGTTTTACGGGCTTTATATGAATTCAACCGCACAGATGAGTTTAAAATCGTTGCTATCAATGCACTGGACTGTCTGGATACAACTTTACATTTGACTCGGTATGACTCAACTCATGGCAGGTTTATGGGAGATGTCTATGTAGAAGATGAACATCTGGTGGTTAATGGCGACAAAATAAAAATACTCAACGTTCGAAACCCAAAAGACTGTCCCTGGAAAGAATTAGATATTGATGTGATGATGGAATGTACCGGTGTTTTTAATCGACGGGATAAAGCTGCTCAGCATTTAACTGCTGGCGCAAAGAAAGTGTTAATTTCTGCGCCAGGGGAAAACGCTGATATCACCGTAGTTTACGGGGTGAATCACGATAAAATTACTGCTGAACATCAAGTGGTGTCTAATGCATCGTGTACTACCAACTGTTTGGCACCGTTAGTTAAACCATTGCAGGATGCCATTGGTATTGAATCCGGACTTGTGGTAACCACTCATGCCTACACCAATGATCAAGTATTGATAGATTCCAAGCATAAAGATTTGCGCCGGGCGCGCTCTGCTACCCAGTCGATTATTCCCACAAAAACTGGCGCAGCCAAAGCGGTGGGATTGGTATTACCCGAACTTGCCGGTAAACTGGATGGCTCAGCTTTAAGAGTACCCACTTTAAATGTTTCCGTGATTGACTTAACATTCATTCCAAAGCGTAAGACTCAATTGGATGAAATCAACGCTATCATTCTTGAGGCTTCTAAAAATGAACTGACAGATATTCTGTGCTACTGTGATGAACCTTTGGTATCCATTGACTTTAACCATCACAGTGCTTCTTCCATTTACGATGCCACTCAGACTAAAATATTAGGTAACCTTGTAAAAGTCAGTGCATGGTATGATAATGAATGGGGTTTTTCCTGCCGTATGCTGGATACTGCCAAAGTTATGATGCAAGCAAAATAAAGGGTGATTATGCAGACGAAACATTTAATCGACACCCAGAATTTGAGTAAAGAAACCACTGTAGAGTTACTCAGGCTTTGTAAAACTTTTAAAGAAAATCCCTGGCAAACCGATTTGTTAAAGCAAAAAACCATCGCCACACTCTTTTTTGAAAGCAGCACCCGTACTCGTTCAAGTTTTGAGCTTGCCGCAAAACGGTTGGGAGCCACCGTACTGAATCTTGATGTAGCTGCCTCTGCCACCAAAAAAGGAGAAAGCCTGCTCGATACGCTTTGGACTTTGGAAGCCATGGATGTAGATGCCTTTGTAATCCGTCATGCTGAGGAAGCCACCTGCCAATACATTGCTAAACACTTAAAAACTAAGGCAGCCGTCATTAACGCGGGGAATGGTACTTTAACGCATCCCTCTCAGGCGCTCTTAGATGCATTCACCATGAGTGAGTATTTTGAGGATTTTTCCAAGTTAAAGATTGCCATTGTCGGAGATATTCGCCACTCGCGCGTTGCACATTCTAATATTCATACACTCAAGACCTTAGGGGTTAAAGATATCCGTCTGGTTGGCCCAAAGGCATTTTTACCAGATGTAAACCTTGGATGCGAAACTTATGAACACCTACAAAATGGTCTTCATGAGGTGGATGTGGTGATGATGCTCCGTATTCAAAAAGAACGCATACAAAGCAGCGACTTACCTTGTCTCACCGACTATACTCAAAGTTTTGGTTTGACGCAGGCAGTATTGCAACAATGCTGCCCCAAGGCCTGTGTGATGCACCCAGGGCCTATGAATCGTGAAGTGGAAATCACCTCGGAGGTTGCTGATTCAAAACGCTCTTTAATTTTATCTCAAGTAAAAAATGGGGTTTTTATGCGCCAGGCTATTTTAAAATGGTTGCTGAATTAAACAATCTCGGTCGTAAACGACCGGATTGTTTCCTAATTTATCGCCTAAGTGGGAAACCCCATCGCTGCTTGTATCTGGGACAAGCCCCAGAGATTTCTTACTTTAAATGTAGATACTATGTAAGAAAAAGAAAGAGCCATTGCCGTTAATTAAGTTTACAATCAAATTTTTTCGAAACATCGGAGGTAAACTTATGACAATGACTCAAGTAAATGATTATACGCTAAATACCAAAACATTGTATATAGGCTTGGAGCTTAGCAAACACAAATGGCTACTTGGAGGGGGAGTAGATTTAACCCATATCAAAATAAAACAGATTGACAGCTGGAACCTGAGCGCGTTTTTTGAAGCGCTCAAAGTTTTCAAAACCCAGTTTAATCTACAGTCAGATTGTACAATTAAAGTATGTATGGAGGCAGGCTTAGATGGTTTTTCAGTGTATCGAATGCTGATAGCCAATGGTTTAGAGGCGCTCATAGTAGATTCAGCGAGCTTGGAGTTAAATCGTCGTAAGCGCAAAGCGAAAACCGATGGCATCGATGTGAAAAAACTAGCGCAGTTATTGTATCGATTTAATCATGGAGAAAGAGGTTGCTTGAAGGCCATACGTGTCCCCAGTGAAGCAGAAGAGGATATTCGCAGAATCCATCGAGAATATGAACGTTTGCAAAAAGAGCAAACGCAGCATGTGAATCGCCTGATGGGTTTATTAGCCACCCAAGGTATTAAATTAACGGGAGGTGCAATCAGACGCAAAGATTTTAAGAGTCGTTTAAAGAACAAGACCTTTAGAACGAGTACACAGGAGGCATTAGGGGAGTATTTACAAAAGGAGTTGGAACGAGAGTATGAGCGCTATGAGCTGACTCACGCCCAATTACGAGACGTGATGAAAGAAGCACAGGCTTATGTGAAATCGCATCCGAATACGCGAGTGAGTGAGTATGTGTCACGCTTAACTCGTTTGAAAGGCGTTGGTTTTTGGGGGGCTTTTAAACTGGTCACAGAATGGTTTGGTTGGCGAGAATTTAACAATCGCAAAGAAGTAGGGAGTGCGGCAGGCTTAACGGGTGTTCCCCATGCCAGCGGCACACTGAATCGAGAGCAAGGGATAAGTAAGGCAGGTAATAAGCGAATACGCCGTTTAATTGTGGAGCTTGCCTGGATATGGCTGAGATATCAAACCAATAGCAAACTCAGTCGATGGTTTCATGAAAGGTTTTCACAAGGCAAACGAGTCAAGCGCATAGGCATAGTGGGATTAGCCAGAAAATTGTTAATTACTTTTTGGCGATATTTAAGCAAAGGTATATTGCCCTCAGATATTGAGTTAAAGGCAAGTGTCTAAACGCATAGCTGAGTTTAGATTAATAAAAAGGTTATCATAGTAAAAAAATAAGAATGGAGCTATCAAAGAGAAAGCATAAAGTTTGTATAAGGTTTAAAGCGCTCGTGCACCAACCCGGGCTGAATCAGTCCGTAACCGTAGATGGGGCGCTTTTTTATAAACTAAATGATGATGCATGTAGTATTAGGTTACTCACCGTTATGGTGATGTACGGATAGAAGGTAAGTTGTTATTTAAAAACAGCATGTTTAGTTTAGGCCATTAGTACAAACGATTGTTAATTTTCGAAGATAGGCAAAGGGTTAGAATAGATGAAATGATTTAAATAAATTGTAAACTTAATTGTTGACAGAATTCTTCATAGAAGGTTGGGCTGACGAAGGAAGCCCAACAGGGCCATTCATTTAATTACGGCCTTTTTTTATTGCCACGACTGTTGGGCTTCCTTCGTCAGCCCAACCTACATTTTAAATTACACTTTTATATAGAAAAAAACCAGAGACTTTCTTAATTGTGCGTATGTGTTTATAATGCAAAGAATTTTTCAATATTCAAATTATATCAGAGATTTACATGAGCGATGCCAGTGCCAGCAGTTATTTTGAGACGGCTCCGATACGTAATTTTACCGAGAAAGCTTACCTCGACTACTCAATGTATGTCATTTTGGATCGGGCTTTGCCACACTTGGGCGATGGTTTAAAACCAGTACAACGGCGTATTATCTATGCGATGTCTGAGCTTGGGCTAAATGCTACAGCAAAGCATAAAAAATCCGCCAGGACTGTGGGGGATGTATTAGGTAAATATCATCCTCATGGTGACAGCGCCTGTTATGAAGCCATGGTACTGATGGCGCAGGACTTTTCTTATCGTTACCCGATTGTGGATGGCCAGGGTAACTGGGGTTCAACCGATGATCCCAAATCTTTTGCTGCTATGCGGTATACTGAATCCAGACTGACCCCTTATGCAAATGTGCTATTGCAGGAAGTCAACCAAGGCACTGTGGATTGGACCGCAAACTTTGATGGAACCTTGGAAGAACCCGTCATGTTGCCGGCAAGATTGCCGAATTTGCTTCTCAATGGCACCACTGGTATTGCTGTAGGTATGGCCACTGATATTCCACCTCATAACTTAAAGGAAGTAGCCAGTGCCTGTATTCATTTAATCGAAGCACCAAGGGCAACCCTTGCAGATCTTATGGCACATGTGAAGGGACCGGATTTTCCCACCAAAGCTGAAATTATCACCCCCAGAGCCGATCTTGAAAAAATTTATGAAACTGGTAATGGTTCCGTTCGCATGCGAGCATGCTTTGTTAAAGAAAAAGAAACCGGCGATATTGTGGTACATGCCCTGCCCCATCAGGTTTCAGGCTCTAAAATTTTAGAGCAAATTGCTCAGCAAATGCAGCAAAAGAAACTACCTATGGTTGCAGATTTGCGCGATGAATCGGATCATGAAAATCCAACCCGTTTAGTGATTGTACCGCGGTCTAACCGGGTCAACGCAGATGAGCTGATGAGTCATTTGTTTGCCACCACAGATCTTGAAAAAAGCTATCGGGTCAATATGAATATGATTGGCATTAACGGTCGCCCCAAAGTGAAAGGACTGGTTGAAATTCTGACAGAATGGCTGGATTTCAGACGGCATACCGTTACCAGACGGTTGAATTTTCGGCTGGAAAAAGTTCTGGCACGCCTGCATATTTTAGAAGGTCTGCTCATTGCTTTTTTGAATATTGATGAAGTGATTCATATCATCCGGACAGAAGATAAGCCAAAACCTGTGTTGATGCAGCGATTTAATTTAACTGATACTCAGGCAGAAGCCATTTTAGAATTAAAACTGCGTCACCTGGCTAAATTAGAAGAAATGAAAATCAAAGGTGAACAGGATGAGTTGGCCAAAGAACGGGATGAGCTTGAGAAAATTTTAAATTCAAAAGCACGACTCAACACCCTCATCCGCAAAGAAATCGAAGCAGATGCCCAAAAATATGGGGATACCCGCAAATCACCGCTGATAGAACGTCGCGAAGCTCAAGCCATTAAAGCCTCTGATATGGTGCCAGCAGAAGCTATCACTGTTATTTTATCAGAAAAAGGCTGGATTCGGGCTGCCAAAGGACATGAAGTGGACCCAGTCAGTCTAAACTACCGCGCCTCAGATGCCTTTAAAGCTGCGGCTCAGGGTAAAAGTAATTTACCGGCAGTTTTTTTAGATTCCACAGGTCGAACCTATGCCATTGCAGCTCATTCGTTGCCCTCAGCCAGAGGTCAGGGTGACCCCATTACTGGCCGTGTTACACCGGCGCCTGGCGCAACCTTTGAAAGCGTGATTTTAGAAGAGCCTCAAAAACAAGTGTTAATTGCTTCAAACGCAGGCTATGGTTTTGTTGCTAAAGTGGAAGATTTGCTCACCAAAAATAAAAAAGGCAAAGCCAGCTTATCCGTGCCTAAAGAGGGTAAAGCCTTGAGTCTACGATTACTCAATGATATAGAATCTGACTATATCGCTGCGGTAACAAATACGGGGCATTTACTTTTATTTCCCATTGCAGATTTACCTGTGCTTTCCAAAGGTAAAGGCAATAAAATTATCAATGTGCCACCGGCAAAATTTAAAAATGCTGAAGAATGGGTGGTGGATGTTGCTGTAGTTCATGAAAAAGATAGTCTTACACTTTGTTCTGGCAAACGTACTTTAACCTTAAAACCTAAAGATTTAGCGAGTTTTCAGGGGGAGCGAGGACAACGCGGTAAAAAACTACCTCGAGGGTTTCAAAAAGTGGATGGGTTTTGCTGATGAGTTATATAGAAAAAAATTTACTGACCGATGAAAGTATTCGTTTTTTCACCAAAAAACACTGGGTGATTTTTCTCATGCCAGTAATTTTTACCCTTATCGGTTTTGTATTGTGGCTGCAACAGGACTTACTCGTTTTACTGGGATATCTGTTTTTGTTCATCGCTCTTTATTTTTGGATAAGCACCATCACCACTTATATTACCTCTGAATACGGTGTCACCAATAAACGGGTTTTAATTAAAATAGGGTTTATCCAGCGGCAAACCTGGGAAACATTGCTACCCAAAATCGCCAGCCTTGAAGTATCGCAAAGTATTTTAGGACGTGTGCTTGGTTACGGTACTTTAATTATACAAAGTACCGGTGGTGGCAAAGATGCATTCCCCACCATTAACAACCCCTTAACCTTTCGGCGCAAAGTGCAGGAAAGTGCTGAATTAATGCAGGTAAATATGCCTGCAATGGCAGAAACCCCCATACCTGATAAACCTGTGATTGAAAATAACGCTCAGGATCCTCGCGAACGCTTATGAATTCTAAAATCATTGGCGGCATTTTATTAATTGTTGGTACTTCCATCGGTGGTGGGATGCTGGCATTACCGATTGCCACAGCTCAGGCGGGTTTTATAGGTGCATTAGTATTAATTTTAGGCGCCTGGCTGTTTATGACCTTAGGCGCTTTGTTGATTCTGGAAGTTAATCTGTGGTTTCCAGAAGACAGTAATCTGGTTTCCATGGTGCGTCATACCTTAGGCCGTCCCGCAGAAATAATTGCCTGGGTTTGTTATCTATTGTTACTTTATTCACTTTTGGCAGCCTACATTGCAGGTGGTTCTGATATTTTTAGTCTGTTTTTTTATAAACTTAATTTTAATCTGCCTGACTGGGTAACTGCTTTTATTTTCGCAGTTTTCTGGGGAGCCATCGTTTCTTGTGGGATTAAAACCATCGACATAGTAAACCGAATTTTAATGTTTGTTAAAATGACTTCGTTGTTTGGATTACTGGCTTTTATTATTCCCCACACTCACGTGGTCACTTTAGCAACTATTCATTCTGCCTATTTAGTAGGGGCAATTACTGTTGTCATCACTTCTTTTGGGTTTGCAACTATTGTACCAAGCCTTCGAAGCTATTTTGATAGCGACATCAAAATTCTACGTCGCATCGTCATTTATGGCAGTATGGTACCTCTGCTTTGTTATATTGCCTGGGTAGGCGCCATTATGGGAGAAATTCCTGTGAAGGGGGCCTATGGTTTGCTTGCGATAATTAACTCTCAACATACCACGGCTATGCTGACTCAATCTTTAATCATCTTTTTAAAAAACTCCAGGGTAAGTGATCTGGCCAGCACTTTCACCTCTATTTGTGTCATTACATCTTTTTTAGGTGTAGCACTTTGTCTGTCTGACTTTCTTGCAGATGGTTTCAACCTTAAGAAAACCGGTGTCTCAAAGGCAGGGCTTTATTTACTGACTTTTGTCCCTCCATTTTTACTTGTAGTGATAGATCCCGGGCTGTTTTTAGCTGGATTAAGTTACGCGGGGGTTTTTTGTGTCATTTTACTGGCACTTTTGCCTGCGCTTATGGCCTGGAAAGGTCGCTATCAAATGGGGTTAAAGTCAGATTATCAGGTAACCGGTGGCAAATTTCTATTATCCATACTTGTGCTGATTTCTATTTTAATCATTACTTACCGAATATTAATAATATTGCATTTATTATGATAAGACCTTTTTTAAAATGGGCTGGCGGCAAATACCTGCTTTTACAGCATTTGGCAAACATTCTGCCAAAAGGTAATCGTTTGATTGAACCTTTTGCCGGAGCCGGATCAATATTTTTAAACCTTGATTATCCTAAATATTATATTGCTGATAATAATCCAGATTTGATTCAGCTTTTTAAACTACTTAAAAAAGAAGGAGAGGCATTTATTGATTACTGCCAGCAATTCTTTATTCCGGAAAATAATCAAAAAGAAAAATATTATGAGTTACGAGCCTGTTTTAATAAAACCCACGAATGCAGATTAAAATCTGCATTATTCATTTATCTGAATCATCATTGTTTTAATGGCCTGTGCCGATATAATCATTCCGGTGGATTTAACGTGCCCTTCGGGAAATATAAAGGCCCTGTATTGCCTGTTGACAAAATGCTGCATTTTATTAAAAAAGCTAAAAAAGCGACTTTTATACATCAGGATTTTGAAGAAACTTTTAAAAAAGCTCGTACTGGTGATGTGATTTATTGTGATCCACCTTATTTACCTTTATCAAAAACCGCAAACTTTACGGCTTATTCCAAACAGGTTTTTACTTTAGAAAAGCAGGCTCAACTGGCACACATGGCAAAAGCCTCGGCTAAAAAAGGGATTAGAGTTGTTATTTCCAATCATGACACCCCAGTTGCCCGGGAGCTTTATGACGGTGCAGATATTATCAGCCTGCCAGTAAAGCGCACCATCAGCAGTAAAACAAGCTTGCGTAAACCCACCGATGAATTAATTGCCGTATTTTAAGGCCAGCGCTTTGGCAACCTGTGGATGAACAAATTGGCTGACATCGCCTTTTAAGGACGCAATCTCTCGTACCAAGGTGGAAGAGATAAAACTATGCTGCTCACAAGTCGTTAAAAAAATGGTTTCAAGATCGGGTGCTAATTTACGATTCATGCCTGCCAGCTGAAACTCAAATTCAAAATCTGATAAAGCCCGCAAACCCCGTAAAATTAAATTCGCCTGTTGGCTTCTGGCAAAGTCTGTTAAAAGATTGTCGAATCCTTTCACACTCACTTTTTCTTTTAAAGGTTTTAACACCTGCTGTGCCAGGGCAATTCTATCTGACAGGCTAAAGGCAGGTTGTTTTTTGGGATTATGGGCTATGGCAACGATCACTTTATCAAAAATTTTGCTGGCTCTTTCAATTAGATCCTGGTGTCCATTGGTAATGGGATCAAAAGTGCCTGGATAAATCACGGTATTAACCATTAGCAACTCCTATGACAGAAGGGATTCCATCATGTTTATGGATAACTTTTTTAACCTCATTCCATTGCACAGCTACAGGTTCGTGTTTTTCTGCAATGGCAGCTTCTATGGCTGAATCTACATTAATATATTCAGCTTTACTTTGCTGAGTATAATGCCCTGGTGTATGGGCTTCCAGTAACAGTTGATTACCTTGCCAGCCGACTTTATTGGGATAATAGATAATTTTCACTGGTGTACCACGTTTTACATATTGGTATAACTGCGCTGCGTCGGGATTAAACATTCGAATACACCCTGAGCTGACACTACGGCCAATACTGGCAGGATTGTTAGTACCATGAATTAAGTAACCATCCAGATGCAAATAAATAGCGTAGTCGCCTAAGGGATTATCAGGACCCGGCCCAACTGTGCGTGGATGTTCTTCTCCAGTTCTAAGCGTGTAAGCATCGCGGATACTTTTTGGCACATGCCAGGTGGGAGCTTCCTCTTTACGATAAACATAAGTACTGCCTAAGGGTGTTTGCCATCCTTGTCGACCCACAGCCACAGGAAAGGTTAAAACCGTATGATTTTGGGTATCAAAGTAATACAGTCTTTTTTCTGCGATATTAATGACGATTCCTTTTTGCATTGCTTTGGGTGGCAAAATATACTCAGTGGGAATCGTAACTTTTGTCCCTGGATGCAAATAAGTCTGGCGAATCCCTGGATTAGCATCAATGAGCTCTTGCGCACCTACATCATAATGTCTGGCCAGCTCACTGAAATTTAGTTTTTCCGGCACCTGAACGGTTTTAATCCTTCCAACTACATTATTAGTTCCTGTAGGCAAAGCATAAGTATTCGAAGGTTTATCATTGGGATTATAAGTTGAGTAGCCTGACCCAGTGGCACAGCCATTGAGTAAAATACATAAACTGAATATCACTGTAAAAAAACAGTTATAACGCATAAAGTGATTTCCGGAATAATTGATATTTGCAATGATGCAAATGATACCGCAGACATTGCAAGAGTAAAGAGATTATTTAAAATTCAAGACAAATTAGATAATTTGTCCTGAATTGTTGTGACTTATTTACTTACTTCTTTTTTGCTTTAGAGTCAGCACCGACGTTGACAGAGCTATCTTTCGATTTACCTTTATTATCAGAGCCTCCGCTACCTTTGCCATTGCCATTACCATTACCGCCTTTACCTTTACCAGAAGAATCGCCACTTGACTCCAATTTACCAGCTGCATCATCCCCTTTATCAGCTCGTTGACCCGCTTTTTCAGCCATACTTTTAGCAGAATCACCACCGGTCTGCGCAGCTTTTTCAAGGCCACCTTTAACTTCACCTGCCATTTTACCAGCTTCGCCAGCTACACCTTCGACCTGACCACCGATCCAACGCATCACTTTATCGGGTACAACATTAATCAATGCAAAACAGTAGTTTAGTAAGGCAATAACAAGACCTACGTAGACCACAAGCATAGCCGGGAAACCAAAAAGTGCGGTTACAGGACTTAAAGAGCCCAAGGTTGTTTTTCCAAGACCCGCTAGGAATGCAGTAAAAAAACCTTTGTTTAACAACCAAACCGAGATATAGGATAAGATAACCCCACCAATGAAGCCAATTATCATCATACTGGGCCTTAAGAAGACATTGACCAAAAGCAGCACGGCAGGATCTGCTTTACCCAGCACTTCCTGACCTTCAGGGTGGGTTACCCCTAAAGCTACAATGGGTGCTGCAACCATGGCTTCCAATGTTGCCATGAGCCAGCCTATGGCTCCAAATAAAAATAATATGAAAGGAATCATAGGAACGTAATAAGCCATCACCGCGCCTTCTATAAACAATAGACCACAAATTCCCCATAAAAATGGCACAATCCAGTCCGATAAAACACCCATGGTGGTTGATTCTGTAACAGAAGGGATAACCCCCAATACTGCCGTGGCACCTGCAAAGGTGGCAGCACCAATTAGCCATACTTCAACCACCAGACCAATGAGTCCTGCCCCCATCACAGCAATCGATGTAACGGGATTCACATTTGTTGATTGTGAAGTTGCCAGATTAACAAAGCTTGTAATAATATTGACCAAAGGATTTAAAAGAGGATTTAAAGCTTTGGCAATCAACCCACCCACATTTAGAGCACCAGATATACCTTGAGCTGCTGAACTGCTGGAAGATGACTCACTTGTTTGAAGTTTGGATATAAAACTATTTAATGTACTGGAGCTGTCTGTAATCTGATGCGAGAGCTTTTTAATATGTTGGGAAGCATAAGGATTCAGTGTTGGATTTACACTGCCAATTTTTGAAATGTCCGAGGTAGTCAGTAATGAGCTAATACCCTGACCAGAGGGCGCAGTAAATGTTGCTGAGCCTGCTGTAGCATCTTGAGAAGACAAGGATACATAATAAGCCCCTGCATCGATCCAACCATTTTTAGCCGCATCTTTTATCCAACTTTGGGTAATTGCATTTTGATAACCAGCTTGCAACCCTCTTTGAGCGGGATATACAATACCTTCATAGTCAGAGGCAGCGTTCACTAAAATCCTCTTGTCTACATAAGAGGATAAATCAAAATTGATTGCCACATTCTTAGGAGTATAAATCAAATTGTAAACAATGGTTTGTGAAGGCCCAGATAAATCCGTTAAAATTTGTTGCGTACCAACCCTGACAGCTTCTTCATATGCTTGCTCAAGCGTACTGCTGCCAGAAGCATTGTTGCTGTTTTGTTTCCAGGAAATATTACCGCACACACCGTTTAAGTTAGTCCACGTTGCTGCACTGGTATTCTGATTAGAAGAAAAATTAGGTAGAGGAATCGTACAAGTGCCGCTTTTACAATAACTGCTACTGGTGGGTAAAGAACTTAACACAGCCATAAAATCAGGTATTGCCGGTGGACTACTTTTGATGTTAGCCGTGTAAGCATCGTTATAAAGCTTCTGCAGCCCTGCCAGACATACTGTCTGACGAAGCATGTCTTGAGCTGCATCTCCGATACTGCCTTGTGTTGCCAGTTGATTTTGCACTATTACGCCACCGGCAGCCAGATAGTTTGTTACTTGATTCCAAACAGTATCAGCAAGGCCTACCCCCTGTACAATGACCCACATCATGAAAATCTGGATAGCACAATAGCCGGTAGCTTTTGGAATTAGTAATGCGATACCCAATACAGTTCGTAGAGGTATCCAAATAGAATTCCATTTTTTACCCAGCATTTCACCTTCATGAGCTGTGTTAAGCAGTGAAATAAGTAATGTGTAAATAACAATGATGGAGCCTAACAATAAGGCACCGGCGTTAAATACTTCAAACATTTGCCCCATTACCTGACTGCCGTTGCCGTGCAGCACACCATCAACTACGCCGTACATATCGCCTAAATACTGAATGGATAAATCTGTTCCATTTTGAATGGCAGAAGGCGTGAAAATATTAAGCTGTGAGGCCAGTGAATCAGCGTAAGTCACACCCGAAAACAACAGACACAAAAAAACGACAGGAAAAAGTAAACGTTTCATAAATTTTACCTGAAAAAACCTTTGAAAAAATAATCTTTAAATGAGCAGCCTAATTTCTTCCGTCGTATTTGAAACATCCAGAAGTGAAAACGAAAAAACTGTACCAGGGCAATCAGGCTCACAGCCACACTTAGCGCAACTGCTTTCCAGGTCACAGCAGGATCGAGTCCTGAAAGTAAATAACCAATGTAAGCAAGTACTGCAATAAATAACAAACCAAACGTCAATGCCAACCTGCGAAATTCCCGGTATCGTGCATCAATGTCCGATTTGGTTAAATTAAGCCTTTTTAAGGCCTGTTCAAAAGTTTCCGTCCGAGTGGAGGGTTGTGGTGTAAAAACATCTTTGGCAATATCTTTGATATAATTTGCATCCGTTGCGATTTGCTGTGCATCCATCCACTTAGGCACATTCACCAGAGGTTTCACCATTCTTCCCAAGCCGCGAAAAAAGCCCATGAAAAGTACCTCAAAAAGTTGAAACGAAACAGTGTTGAAAATTATAGCACAGTTTATTTTTTTTGCTAAAAAGTCAGGAGATTTAAATAAAAAATGATCTAAATTTTAACAAAATCATCAACATAGGTTAAAATTTTTTTTTGATCTTTTTTTATAAAAGCATTTTGGTAGACAAATGGCACTTCTTAATTTTAGTGCTATAATGTTAACACATTTGTTCAAAGTAAGTTCATATGCCCGATTTAAGCCCCCAAGCCACCCATCAGTTTTGGAAACAGTATCAAGACGATATGATTTATCGTGTTGTCTCCTTTCTTGAAGGGGTTGAAGACTGGATTTTAGATGGTGACCCAACTTTAGAAGCTAAAATGACCCAGTTTGGAGAAGAATTGGATAACATCAGTAAAGTTGACATGAATAAACTCGGTCATGAGTCCACTTTTATCGACATCTGTAATGCGGTAAGCTCAGCACGGGCTTTAAGGCTGTTACAGGCCATTGATACCGTACACCCAGGCTCTGCTTCAAAACTATTAATTCATGCAGAAGAAATCAGTAACAGTCCGGATGATCCTGCCGGATTATTTTTGAGGCGTAACATTGTTTTTGAACGATTACGTCTGTTAGGTCGAGTGTTTTCAAATCAGAGAATTAAGTTAGTGTTGTCCGCTATTGAAGGAGATGAGCATGTGTAAAGTAAAACCTTTGGTTTTTGCCTTAAGCGCGGTTTGTTTTGTGAGCGTCAGCTATGCCCAGCAGCCTCAGGCCACCTCAAGCTGGTTAAATGCCACCGCCACAACTCGCAGTGATTTACAGTCATTGCAGGCCCAAATCAGTCAAGCACGAGAACAAAGTGCTGAGTTAAATGCCAAACAACAGCAAAGTGTCGAGCAGACACTGCAAACTTTGGTTCAGCAACAAGACGCTATGCTGAAAAACCAAAATACCGACGCAACCACTGAAAATGACACGCCCGAATTTTCCCCACAACCAAGAAAAGCTAAAGGCTCTAATAACCCTTGGTTAAAACAGTATCAATATAAAAAATCTCAGGAAAACCCCTACGCAGGCCAACAGTATGGCCCCAATGAAACCAATGCCACTGGAGATGGCATCTATGTTAAACCCAAACAAAATTCTAATCAGGGTCCCATTAATATTTTTAAATAACTCTAATTGAGGAGAAAGACTGTGCAATTTAACACACGTAAATTGATTTCTCATGGCTTAGTGGCAGGCTCGCTGCTTATCACCAGTTCATTATGCTTTGCTGATATGCAAGATCTCATTCCTTCCAATGGCTCTGGCGGTAATGGCGGGCTTGGCAAAGTGCAAATCATTGGTGGTTACAGTTCAAAATACTGGACGGCTTCGAGCGATAGTAAACACGCCAATTATTACTTGATTACTCCCAGTCCTTCTTTTGATGATACGGCTATTGTGAAAAGTTTTTATAATCAATACAATGTGATAATTTCTGATCCAGCCAAAAATCTGGGCAGCGTCAACACCGCTACCACAGTGATGAATTCATTGACGGCCAGTGCAACTTCTAATCAGAGCTTGTTTGAACAGGCCATGGCGCAATATTTTCCCTTCAGTAGTGACTCTAAAAATACATACAGCTTCAATGCAAAAGCTTCTGGTGGAAATCTATTTGAAGTAGGAAATCAAGACCAAAGCAATGTAGCTGCCTTAAGTTTTGATACCATGTTGCAACCGACTCAATACAATGAGTCTTATTTTAAATCCAGTAATTCAAACAACCCACCTTTAGATTATTTAAAATATGTAACAAATTACTATAGTCCCACCCCAAAAATTGATTTTAGCGCCTTAACCACTTCTGGTGGAAAAAACAGTCAGTTGAATCAGGCTTTTCAACAGTCAAACGTACTGGAATACCTTTATAAAATTCGTAGGTTAGAAGCAGTAAGCTCGGTTGGCATCAGTAATCTTTATTATTTATACAGCGAACGGGTTCCTCAAAAAACTAAAGACCTTTTAAAAAATATTCCCGATGAAGATTTAAAAAACCTGCCATCTAATTTGCAAAAATATGCAAGTCCGTTAGCTTTGCAAAAGTGGATCGCCACTCACAGATTAAGCTCCGAAAGCTCAGGCAGTAATGGTTCTGACAGTAGTGTCACGCCTTGGGTTCAGTCTATTGAAAATGCGACTCCCGCAACTTTGCAGCGTGAAATGGTATATTTACTGGCTGAAATTCAACAGCAACTTTTTAAACAACGGATGATTAACGAACGAATCCTTGCAACTTTATCCGTACAACAACTGCAAAGTTCATCCGCTATGAACTTTGAATTGTCTCAATTACAAAGTTCTATTTGTAATACCAAACTGTTTCAAAATTCTAGTGCATGTCCGGCAGCTTCAACTACAACTTCAACCAGTTCTATTACTGGCAGCACCAGTACGGATACTAGCTCTGATTCATCGTCATAAGTTTTTCATGATTAGAGCTAAAAAAATTTCAATATCAATGTAGGTTGGGCTGACGAAGGAAGCCCAACAGCTGTGGCAACTCAATAAGGCCGTAATTAAATGAATTCCCTGTTGGGCTTCCTTCGTCAGCCCAACCTACATTGATTCGTTTCGATTTTAATCTGAGAGCCAGTCCAAATAGGCTTTAACTCCCTGCTGAACCGTTTTGAAGTCTTTATCAAAGCCTGCCTCGCGTAATTTTGAAATATCTGCCTGAGTATAACTTTGATAACGTCCTTTAAGATGTTCTGGGAACGGAATAAACTCAATACGGCCTTTTTGATGCCAGTCAATCACAGAATGACTGACTTCCTTAAAGCTTTGAGCCCGACCGGTTCCCACATTAAAAATTCCTTTTATGGCGGGATTATCCATAAACCAAAGGTTAACCTCAGCCACATCTGTTACATAAACAAAGTCTCGACTTTGTTCACCATCTCCATAACCATCATAACCTTCAAACAGCTTTACAAAACCTTCCTGTCCAATCTGATTGTGATTGTGAAATGCGACACTCGCCATGGAGCCTTTATGGAATTCTCTTGGTCCATAAACGTTAAAGTAACGAGTGCCAACCACCTGCGAATCAATGTCAGGCAGTAACTTTCGCACGTACTGATCAAATAAAAATTTAGAATAACCATAAACATTCAGAGGTTTTTCGTACTCTAAAGCTTCACGAAAAACGGTCCCCCCCCCATAAACTGCTGCGCTAGAGGCATAAATAAATGCTATGTTATAACGAAGACTGTGATGCAGTAAGACTTTAGAATACTCATAATTATTTTGCATCATGAACTTTCCATCCCATTCCGTAGTGGAAGAACAGGCGCCTTCATGAATTATAGCTTTAACCTTAGTAAAAGCATTGGGGTTATTTTGGATTTGTGCTAAAAAATCATCTTTGTCCAGATAATCTGCAATGATAAGGTCGGCAACATTTTTAAATTTTACGCCTTCTTTTAAGTCATCCACCACCAGAATATTAGTTTCCCCTCGATCATTTAATGCTTTAACAATGTTAGATCCGATAAAACCTGCCCCCCCTGTCACAATGATCATGCTGATACCTCTTGTGTTATTTTATTAATAATCCCTGAAGTAGAGCACCCGGCTTCATAGTCCAAAACTTTGACTTCACCCCCATTTTCCGTGACAAAATCATAGCCTACTATCTGCTGTGGTTCGTAGTCTCCACCTTTGACTAAGATATCAGGTAAAACGAGTCCAATCAATTGTTCAGGCGTGTCTTGTGTAAAGGGCACCACCCAGTCAACGGCTGATAAAGCACATAATACCGCCATGCGTTTTTCAAGGGTATTGACCGGGCGATTTTTTCCTTTAATTCTGGCTACGCTATCATCTGAATTGACAGCAACAATCAACCGGTGTCCGAGCTTTTTTGCTTTTTCAAGGTAACTTACGTGCCCTGCATGCAAAATATCAAAACAGCCATTGGTCATGACCACGGTTTCACCATGGGCTTTAGCATCTTCTACCGCAATCAATAGCTGTTCTTGAGTCATGAAACCAGTACTGGCTTCACCATCATTTAAAATGGAACGACGCAATTCCGGCACACTCACTGTGGCTGCCCCCAGTTTACTCACAGAAATACTGGCAGCTCGATTGGCAAGGGCAACTGCCATTGTTAAATCTGTCCCTGCAGCCAGGGCGCTTGCAAGCATGGCAATCACTGTATCACCAGCTCCGGTAACATCGAATACTTCCTGAGTTTTTGCAGGTAAATGCAGTTCAGGTTTTCCTGGCTCTATCAAGGTCATGCCTTTGGCACCACGGGTCACAAGTAAAGCCTGTAAATGGTATTTTTGAATTAATTCAAGCCCTTTTTGAACAATTTGAGCCTCAGTGTCACATTTACCTGCCACAGCCTCAAATTCTTTAAAATTGGGGGTGAGCAAAGTAGCACCTGTGTAAATTGAAAAATCAGAACCTTTGGGATCCACTAAAATGGGGATATTCATTTGCCTGGCTTTGGCAATAATCTGCTGCTGCTGTCCCATAGAACCTTTGCCGTAATCTGACATAATCACAACGTCTGCCTGTCCAAAATACTCATTGCATTTTTCCAGTAGAAAACAATTTTCCGAATTTTGAGCAGTATGCTCTTCAAAATCCATGCGGATTAACTGCTGATTATGGCTCAATACGCGCAATTTAGTGATGGTGGGCTTTTGTGCATCCTGATGAAAAGAGCAGGTGACTTTAAAATTTTCCAGCTTTTGTTCCAATATGCGTGCCGCATCATCTTTGCCAACAGCGCCAATTAAGTGAACTTTAGCACCCAAAGCAGAGATATTTAAAGCCACATTGCCAGCGCCTCCTGGCCGTTCATCCCGTCTTTTAACATGAACCACAGGCACTGGTGCTTCTGGTGAAATTCTGTCGGTATTTCCATACCAGTATCTATCCAGCATAACATCGCCTACAACCACCAGACGCGCATTTTCGAAAGAAGGTAAGTTAAATTTCATCTTAGATTTGCTCTTTAAGGGATTAATATTTTTGGTGGCATAATAGCATGAATCGCTTTATTTGTCAGAGAATACGTGCAAATTTTGTACCTATCTAAAACAAGAGAGTAAGGTGAAAAAATTTAAACTGGTATTTTTGCGCCATGGCAGGTAGCATTTGATAAATTTCGTTATTTTTAAGCATTTATGGATCTGCTAACCATTCAAAAATTTATTATCTGGGTGATTCCCGTATTATTCGCTATTACTTTACATGAAGTAGCCCACGGCTGGGTTGCCAAACAATTCGGGGATAAAACCGCTTTGATGATGGGGCGATTAACGGTCAATCCGATTAAACACATAGATCCTATCGGCACCGTCATCGTGCCTACCATTTTATTTTTTTTAGGTGGATTTATTTTTGGTTGGGCCAAACCCGTTCCCGTAACCCGACAGAATCTTAAAAATCCTAAACGGGATATGGCCTTTGTGGCGGTTGCAGGCCCTGCGGCTAACCTTCTAATGGCCATTTTCTGGGCTTTGGTAGCAAAAGTCGGACTTTTAATCAGTGATGGTAATCCCACTGCAGGACTTGATTGGGCAATGATTTACATGGGACAGGCCGGTATTATCATCAATTTGGTTCTAATGATTTTAAATATTATCCCTGTACCACCTTTGGATGGCAGTCGTATTGTCAGCAGCTTTATTCCCAACAAATGGGATTTTTATTACAGCAAATTAGAACCCTATGGTTTTATTATTCTGGTAGCACTTTTAGCAACCGGACTATTGGCCAAAGTCTTGGGACCTGCAATTATTGCCTGTCTTGCAATTATTTTGCATCTTTTTAATTTACCTTTTGTGCTTTAATCTATTTGGAAGGTTGAATATGAATATCATAGAAACTAAATTGCCAGGTTTACTTATTATTGAACCGAAAGTTTTTGGGGATCATCGAGGCTTTTTTCTGGAAACCTATAATCAACAAAGGTTTGTTAATCATGGCATTGAAAAACCTTTTGTGCAGGATAATCACTCCCATTCAGAGTACGGCGTACTCAGAGGTTTGCACAGCCAAATGGAATACGCTCAAGGAAAGCTGGTTTATGTAAGTCGTGGCAGAGTTTTTGATGTGGCTGTGGATATTCGTAAAGACTCTCCTACTTTTGGACAACAGGAAGCTGTGATACTGGATGATGAAAATCACCGTCAGCTTTACATCCCACCAGGTTTTGCCCATGGCTTTTGTGTTATGTCAGAGGTGGCAGATTTTACCTATAAATGTACAGATCTTTATCACCCTGAAGATGAAGTGGGCATTATTTACAATGATCCCGATTTAGCGATTCAATGGCCTTTAGACAACCCGAAACTGTCGGAAAAAGATAGTCAATACCCAAGATTAAAAGATATTAATGCTGATACATTAAATCGTATTAAGTTTTAGTATCTATAAGACAAAACTTAGTATTAAAATAAATGTAGGTTGGGCTGACGAAGGAAGCCCAACAGGGTATTCATTTAATTACGGCCTTATTTGAGTTGCCACTGCCTGTTGGGCTTCCTTCGTCAGCCCAACCTACATTATAAAGTTTTTCGTAAGTCTTAATCTACTCTAAAACTTAAGAAGATAATGCATCAATCAGCTCAAGAGTTCTTGCTGGATGATGTAAGATTTTCAGTTCTTTGGCAGCTTTAAAACAGGCTTTTTGAAACTCTTCATAATTATCTTTTATCCTTAGGATTGCAGTTTCAATACTTTTAAGATCACGCTTCTCCAACACGATGCCGGCCTGATAATGTTCAATGGTTTGACTAATAGAAGTGCCTTTAAAAGTAATTACCGGAGCACCATGACAGATGGAATCTAAAGAAACCCCACTGAATTTATTGGCGTATTCTTTAGTATCATAAAGTAATAGTGTGATGGCACCAGAAAACTCCTGCAAGTACTGTTGATTATCCAGAGTATTGAAGGTTTTTTTCAGGTATTTATCTTCAAAAGCATTTAGTTTTATCAAGGCCTTTTGGCAGGCGGCATCAATTTTTCCCATGGGTGATGCAGAGCACTGTAAATGAAAAGGTACCTGAGAACCATGCATGTGTGCTACCAGATCCACCGCCAGAGGAAATCCTTTATCCATTCGCATTGCACCAGCGTAGAGAACATGAGAAAAATTAACTACATTTTCTTGATGATTAGGTAAATAACTTGGACAGTTAACTTGATAGCAGTTTTTAAATCCTAGCTCCATAAACTCCTGTTTTAATGCCAAAGTGGTGCTTATAATTTGTAAATTATCCGCTTTCTTTGCAATTGTTTTTAAACATCTTTTTTTAGCATTTGAAAAATGTACCTGATGAAAATGTAAAAAAATTGGCCGCTTATAATGTATTAGTTTACTCAAAATATGTAAAACGATAATTTCAACGCGTCCAGAAGTAGGAATAAAAATAATTCCTTTACCCAGCATAAGATATAATCCACAAAAAAATAGCTGGACTTTTCGGATGCTACGATTAAAAAAAGCAACGCTTTGACAATCATTTTCAAACAGCTTTCTGCCTTGATGGTTATGCCAGATTTTAAACTTAAATCGTTTTTTTTCTTTATTCGCCTTTAGCAAACTATGGATATATCCATGGCAGTGACCTGCTTGATTTGATAAGGTGGGCTCAATGATGTGTAACTGTTTCATTTATTTAGTAACTAATGATTGGGGTTTTCAGCCAGTCTTGCTAAAATTGTCTCAATTTCAAAAAACGATATTTTATCAGTAAATGGACAAGCAGTGGAATAAAAAAGCCTGGAATCAAAATTTTTTAGCGGCAGGATTTCTTTGCCTGGCTTTCAGTATCTTTTTTCTACCCATTTCCACTTCATTTATTGCCATTTTTAGCCTCACTGGGTTGGGATTTGTATTACTCAGTCAAAATTTTATGGATACTTTTAAGTGGATAAAAAATCCTCTGACCTTAAGTTTTTGGTTCTTACTGGCTTTATTTTTGTTCGGATGCTTGTATGGTAAGGGAAACCTTCATTCGCAAGCTCATGAGATAAAAAAATACTCATGGCTGTTTTATATCCCTTTATTTTTAACATTGAACCTCACTCTCAAACAAAGAAATATTATTATAAAAAGCTATCTTGCCAGCTGTGCTTTGGTGCTTTTTCTTTCGTATCTAAAGTGGGTCAAGTTACAGTTTTATTCCGATAATAGCCTGGATACCTCGGTTTTTACAAACCACATTCTGGAATCTTTGTATCTGGCACTGGCGTTGGGGCTTTGCCTGTATTATTTTTTGAATCAACGCAGATATCAGTGGTTGTATCTTGGTTTTGCTGTTTTGATTGTCATTTATCTACTGTGTTTTAATAATGGCAGAACCGGCTATTTGCTTACTTTAGCAGTTTTAATGTATTTTTTTACCATAAAATTTAAAGCAAAAGGACTACTGCTCGGTGCCTTGGTTGGAATTTTGTTGCTGCTGGCTGCATTTTTTTTATCAGACACGATTCATCAAACCATCATCACCACCTGGCAACATATTCAGGGCTTTCATCAGGGTGAAACCCATACTTCTGTAGGGTTTCGCCTTGGCATGTATCAAAACAGCCTGGTTCTTTTTAAACAAAACCCTTGGATAGGATTTGGTACTGGCTCAATTAAAGCTGCCTATGCTACTTTGCCCCATGCTATGGAATCTGAAACCGGTCTTGCCTATCAGATTGAAAGCCTCTATTTTAATTTTCTTTTGCACTTTGGCCTGGTGGGACTTTTAAGCCTTGCCGGGGTTTTTATCTGGCAATGGGTTGCTGCGGGCTATTGTGCATTAGATGACAAGCTATTGATTAGACTAACATTATTTATCATTGCTGTAGAAGGACTTGTGAACCCTGCTTTTAATACGTTTCACAGTGCCCGGTTATATGGACTGATGTTGGTTGTAGGATTTAGTAGCTTTCAAAAATTTCGCAAATATAAATGTAGGTTGGGCTGACGAAGGAAGCCCAACAGGCCGTGGAAGCAAAAAAGGCCGTAATTAAATGAAAATACCCTGTTGGGCTTCCTTCGTCAGCCCAACCTACATTTATTTTCACTGTAAATCGAAGGTTTTAGTAAGCTCTACTATTGTACTTTTACCCTACAGCTTTTTTGTTATTTTAAGACGGAAGATCCCTTGGATGCTGAGGATTATCACAAAGGCGCTCATCTAAAAAAGGTTGCAGAGTATCAAGCTACAGACGGTGATCTGGCAGTTCTTGGTAAAGCATTTGCAGTATTTTTAGCCAGCCCTCCCAAAGAAGATTTGGATTCAGCACAAAAGAAAACTGCCTGGGATGATATCAATGCCTGCTTTCAGGAAATTATTGCGGCAAGAATTAGGAACATTGAAGCATTACTTGAAAGTCATACTACCAAGACAGGCGCGCTGTCTGGATAAATTTCAAACTGTTAAAAATCCGGCAATCAGCCACTTAGTACCCACATCCTTGAAATTCACATGAATTCTGGCATTGGTACCACTACCTTCACAGGCCAGCACGGTGCCTTCGCCAAATTTTTTGTGCTGCACATTATCGCCTACTTTAAAACCTGAATCATTGGTAAAGTTGGTTTCATTGGTACTAAAGCCTCGGATAATCACTGGACGGGATATTTCGGCCTTTAACCTGACTTCTGTTAAATATTCTGAAGGGATTTCCCGAATAAAGCGTGAAGCTTTATGATACACTTCCCGACCATACAAACGTCGTGAATCCGCAAAGGTTAAATACAATTTTTGCATGGCACGAGTAATACCAACATAACATAAACGTCTTTCTTCTTGCAGCCTTCCTGCTTCCTCCAGAGACATTTGATGAGGAAATAATCCCTCTTCTAATCCCGCAATAAATACTAAAGGAAATTCCAGGCCTTTGGCTGAGTGCAAGGTCATCATCTGCACACAATCTTCAAATTTACCGCCCTGACTTTCACCAGCTTCTAAGGCTGCGTGACTCAAAAAAGCCTGCATATCTGACATGGACTCATCTTCATGACTAAACTGCTTCGCTGCCGTGACCAATTCTTGTAAATTTTCAATACGCGCCCGACCTTTTTCGCCTTTTTCTTTGCGAAAATGGTGAATCAGACCTGAAACTTCTATCACATGCTCTGTGGCAAGCCCCAGATCAAAATCTAAAATAGCTTCACCCAACTGTGAAATTAGATCAATAAAGTTTTGCAAAGCATTGGTGGCGCGCGTAGAGAGGCTTTTTTCCTCAATAACTTTCAAACTGGCCTGCCATAAAGAAAACTGATTTTCTCTGGCGCAAAGCCTTAACTGCTCTAAGGTAGCATTACCAATCCCTCGGGTTGGCGTATTGACAATTCTTTCAAAGGCCGCATCATCGCTGTGATGATGAATCAATCTTAAATAAGCCAGCGCGTCTTTGATTTCTGCCCGTTCAAAAAAGCGTAAACCACCATAAACCCGATAGGGAATCCCTGCCTGAATAAATGCCTCTTCCAGTACTCGAGATTGCGCATTGGAGCGATATAAAACTGCAATTTCCCGTCGATGATTTCCAGATTCAATCCATTGTTTACAGACACTGACAATATATCTGGCTTCATCCAACTCATTAAAGCCCTGATAGACCATGATGGGATCACCCTCACCATCTTCCGTCCAAAGATTTTTGCCCATTCGGTTTGTATTGTGGGTAATTAAAGCATTGGCTGCCCTAAGAATATTGCCGGTGGAGCGATAGTTTTGTTCCAGTCGAATAGTTTGTATATCAGGCATATCTTTGAATAGCGCGTTCAAATTTTCAATTTTAGCGCCACGCCAGCCATAAATGGACTGATCATCATCTCCTACAGCCATGAAATAGTTTTGATCTGATTTTAGTAACTTTAACCACTGGTATTGAATGCCGTTGGTATCTTGAAACTCATCCACTAAGATAGCTTTAAAACGCTCCTGATAATGGCTTAAAAGGGTTTTATTTTCTTTGAATAACTCAAAAGCTCGCAAAAGCAATTCAGCAAAGTCCACCAAACCACCTTGTTCACAGGCAGATTCATAGCGCTCGTAAATACTTTTCATGGTTTTAAGATATAAATCAGCGCCCGCTTTGATGGTTTTAGCTCGATGTCCCAAGTCTTTTTCACCATTAATAAACCATTGCGTTTGGCGCGGCGCCCATTGGTTTTCATCCAGGTTCATTTCTTTCATGATCCTGCGAATCAATCGATACTGATCATCTGAGTCCAACACCTGAAAATTTTCGGTAAGCCCCGCGTCCTGCCAATGCATTCTTAGCAATTTATGCGCAAGACCGTGGAAAGTACCAACCCACATGCCACGGGTAGAAATACCAAGGAGTGTCTCAATTCTTCCGCGCATTTCCTGAGCAGCTTTATTTGTAAAGGTTACCGCTAAAATACTGGATGGATAGAGATTTTCAGCCTGAATCAGCCAGGCAATTCGATGAACCAGTACTCGTGTTTTACCACTGCCAGCGCCTGCAAGAACCAGTAAGTTGGATAGTGGCGCACACACTGCTGCTCTTTGGGCTTCATTGAGCTGATTTAAAATATGAGAGATATCCATTGATTCAGTTTGCTTTTTTATATGTGGTGGAGTATATCAGTTTTGTGAGTTGATTGCTTTTTTCCTAAGGACATAAAATTTCAAAAATCCAAAGATATTCAATGTAGGTTGGCGCTGACGCAGGAAGCCCAACAGACCGTGGCAATTAAATTAGATCGTAATTAAATGAATATCCTGTTGGGCTTCCTGCGTCAGCGCCAACCTACATTAATTATCAGAGTTAATTTTATAGTAGTGTACAACCTGATTAAATTTTCAGAAAACTCAATACCTTGAGTTAACAAAAGAGTTTTGAATCCACAGTTTTCTTATGTACACATCATCTAGTGTATTCAAATATTTCAACAAACTATTCGCCCTTAAGTCATTAAAATTTTTGACATTTCCTGTTTACAAGCCTTGTGGAAAAGAGTAATTTAGCTTTTTTAAGGCCTAAGAAGGCTATTAAAAATATAGGCATAGTTACTTTTTACTTAAGTTTTTAAATTTTAAAAAAAGTAAGTACATCGAAGCTTTGTCTAACAAAATGGTTAAGGGATGACCCATGCATCTTTTTATCCCTTTGCCAGTTATTAAAAGTTGTATCTAATGCTAACAGGGAGGATTTTTATTGATGAGTGCTGAAATTTCACAAGATGAATTACTCAGCATGCGTAACACCCTGCACAAGATCGCTGATTTCGTAGCATTATTTGAGTCTGCAGAAGAAAAGCTGACCCAAAGAGAAAATGCTTTTAATGAGCGATTAAAGTCAAGTGAGCGTCATGTTGATGAGCAGCTTATAAAAATAAAATCAGCACTAGCGGACTTTCAAGATATTATGACAGAGGCAGGCGCTGCCAGGTGGCGAATCGCTGCCGAGCAATCCATGCAAAAAAATGAAGAATATCTGCGAAATATTCGCTATGCTACCGATGAGTTTATTCGGTGCACGGATGAAAGTTATCAAAAGCTTAATAAAGCCACGGACTACACCGTTAAGGGGCTTTCAAAAGCGATTCATTCTTTTAGAATGGATGACTTTCAAAACGTTACCACAAACTCAGTTGATATGGTTCGTAACGCCTGTGAGAAATCTGTGCGTAAAGCCACTGAAATCATCCGATGGTTTCACTGGCGGAACGTGGCGCTGGTTTTTTCTATGACACTGGTGGTTACGATGGTAAGTGGACTGTATATGAACGATGAGTGGCCCTGGGAATCTCATCAACAGGTAATGCAGCAGCGACAGCTTGCAAAAGCAGTAGAGGCTGCCTGGCCACATCTGTCAGTTCTAGATCAGCAGGAAATCCTGCATACTGCGACCCAGAGCATCGCGTAAATTTGAAGAGATTATGTTGTTATGAAAAAGCTTTGTTTATTTAGACACGCCAAATCAACCTACGGCAGTTTGGGGACTGACGATTTAGATAGGCCATTGCATGACGTGGGGTCAATCAATGCGCCAATGATGGCTGATGTGTTACTGAATCAACATCAATTTAAAGCAGATTTGATTGTTTCAAGTCATGCCAAACGTGCTTTGGAAACCGCAAAATTAATCTCGGAAAAATTAAAACTGGATGAAAATAACATCCTCATTAATGAAAATCTTTACGAAGCTGGGGTAGAAGATATTCTTAACGAAATCCAATTATTTGACAAAAAGTACGAAACCATTCTTCTTGTGGGACACAACCCAGGTCTTACTCTTCTGGCTAATTTTCTAACAAATGAACACATTAACAACCTTGTCACCTGTGGTATGGTTGGTATTGAGTTTGAAACTAATGAGTGGAAAAATCTTGCAGAAGCAGACAATAAAATTCTCTTTATTGATGATCCTAAAAACCATCAGTAAATTTATAAAATTAAGTTTTTTTTTCTGGTTACTCATAACCTGCTCTCAGGCTTTTGCTGCTGAAAATCAACCTGCCATCGTTTTAACGGTCAACGGTGCTATTGGACCCGCCACTGCTGAATATATTGCTGCTGGTATTAAAACTGCAAAAAATGAGAACGCTTCGTGCGTTGTAATTGAAATGGATACGCCGGGTGGACTGGATAAATCCATGCGAAGTATTATCAAATCTATTTTAGCGTCTTCCGTACCTGTAATTTCCTATGTATCGCCTTCAGGTGCCAGAGCCGCCAGTGCTGGTACTTATATTTTATATGCCAGCCATATCGCCGCCATGGCTCCGGGGACAAATCTTGGCGCAGCAACCCCTGTTAATATGCTGCAAAGTGGTCAAAATAAAGATAAAAATGAAAAGTCACAAAGTGCCAGCGATAAAAAAATGCAAAATGATGCCATTGCCTATATTGAATCTCTGGCAAGACTTCGAGACAGAAATACAGACTTTGCAGTAAAAGCCATTACAGAAGCAGCCAGTATCCCTGCCAGTAAAGCACTCAAAATGAATGTAATCAATTTAATGGCGAATAATCTATCAGATTTACTGCAAAAGGTTAATGGCCAAAAAGTATCTCTTGCCAACGAAGTCGTCACTTTAAACACTACAAATGTACCTGTCAAATATATAAAGCCCAATTTTAAAACAAAATTTCTTGCCATCATTACAAATCCTTCCTTTGCTTATATTTTGTTATTGATTGGCATTTATGGCTTGTTTTTTGAATTTGCCAATCCAGGATTTATCGTTCCAGGTGTGGCCGGTGCCATTGCCCTGGTTTTGGCTCTATATGCTTTTCACTTGCTTCCGGTTAGTTTTGCTGGCATCAGTTTAATGATTATTGGCATAATTTTTATTATTGCTGAAGCGTTTGTACCAAGTTTTGGTGCCCTTGGATTAGGCGGTATGATTGCCTTTATCATTGGCTCGATTTTTTTAATGGATACTTCGCTTAAAGCCTTTCAAATCCCCTGGGGTTTGATTATCACTATGGGTGTGATGAATGCGCTTTTCTTTTTTGGCATCATCGGTATGGCAATCCGATCCAGTAAACGCAAAATTGTCAGCGGTAAAGAGCATTTACGGGGCCTTGAAGGCCATGCTCTGGAAAATATCCCTGAGGCAAACACAGGCTGGGTCTGGGTAAATGGTGAACGATGGAAGGCCAAAACCCAACAAAATTTACAAAAAAATGATACCATCGAAGTTGTTGAAGTACATGGCTTAGAGTTAACCGTTAAAAAGAGAGAAACATAATGAATTTAATTCCTATTATCATTCTGGCTGTTATTTTAGTATTTTTATTTTCAGCCATCAAAATTTTACGCGAATATGAAAGAGCGGTGATCTTTACTTTAGGTCGTTACTGGAAGACCAAAGGACCTGGCTTAATTATCCTCATTCCTTTTTTTCAACAGGCAGTAAAAGTTGAGTTACGAACCATTGTGATGGATGTTCCCAGCCAGGATGTAATTTCTAAAGATAATGTTTCCGTTCGGGTCAATGCCGTACTTTATTTTCGAGTGATGGAACCTGAAAAAGCGATTATTCAAGTAGAAAATTTTTATGAAGCCACCAGCCAACTGGCTCAAACCACTTTAAGATCTGTATTGGGTCAACATGATTTGGATGATATGTTATCTGAGCGTGACAAACTCAACAAGGATATTCAGGCAATTTTGGATGATCAAACCGATGCCTGGGGAATTAAAGTGGCCAATGTTGAAATTAAACATGTGGATATAGATGAAAGCATGATTCGTGCCATTGCCAAACAGGCTGAAGCAGAACGCGAAAGACGTGCCAAAGTAATTTATGCTGAAGGTGAATTACAGGCTTCAAAAAAATTGCTGCAGGCTGCTCAGGTACTGGCTGCCCAACCTGAAGCCATGCAGCTGCGTTACTTTCAAACCTTAACTAATGTTTCTCAATCCAATAAAGGCAGCACAATTATTTTCCCAATCCCAAAAGAGCTTTCAGATGTCATGTGCCATCTCTCAGGTCAAAAGCATGGATAAAATCCACATTCATGGCTTAAAAGTAGAAACCACCATTGGCTGCTATGCCTGGGAAAGAGAGACTCGACAAAACTTGCTTTTAGATTTTGAGCTTTTTTATGATATTCAAGCAGCCGGCCAACAAGATGATCTCTGCCTGACCCTTGATTACGCCACTATCAGCCAAAAAGTAACAGACTTTTTGGCTGATAGTGATTTTAAATTAATTGAGGCCGTAGCTGAGCACACATTGAATTATCTTTTTACCCATTTTGAAATTAGCAGGGCAAAAATCAAAGTCACAAAACCCAGAGTCTTAAAAAATCTGACCGCTGTTGCCGTTGAAATTGAGCGGGAAGTTTAGAAACTTACTATTTTTTGGCATTGGCTTTTTCTATCACAACTTGCGCCCCATCATATAATCGCTGAGCACCGGCGGTGACCACTTGTTCTCCGGCTTTTAAACCAGAAACAATATAAATATTTTTATCTTCACGCCTACCGAGTTTGACAGAGGTTTTTACCGCTTTATTATTTTTTACCACATAAACATAATCGCCTTCTTCGGAGTATTGTATTGCAGTTTGAGGAATGAATACTAAATTTTTTGGCTGTCCCACATAGACATCCACCACAACAAAACTGCCAGGGGTTAAGATGTTATCTTTATTTGGTATAGCGGCTCGCACTTCCAACATACGGGTATCTGGATTAATTAAAGATTCCAAAGCAACAATTTTGCCTTTGAACTTACGTTTGCCATAAGTAGGAGAATAAATTTCAATGGACTGTCCTTTTGCAATTTTTTTGACAAATACTTCTGGAATTGAAAAGTCTACAAACATAGGATCCGTATCTTCCAGATTCACAATGGCATCTCCTGCCGAAAGATAAGCGCCAACATTTATTTTGCGAATCCCCAAATACCCGCTAAAGGGTGCTTTAATTGTAGTTTGCGCCAATTGTGCTTGAGTTTTGATAACATCGGCTTCTGCTTCATTATATTTAGCTCTGGCTGTATCCAGTTCTGATTGAGAAGTGGCATTTTTCTTGTACAGACTTTGAAAACGATCAAAATTTAATTTAGCCAGATTCAAAGTTGCCTGATATTGCCTTAGCTGGGCTTTTAAAATATCTGGAAATAATTGAATTAGGGGTGTGCCTGCCTTAACATAATTGCCGGATTTAAAATAAATCTGTGTTACCCTGCCGGAAACATCTGCACTTATGACCACACCCTGATCAGCAATCAAAGTTCCGGTAGCATTAATGTCTTCCTGCCATGTTTTAGTACCAGCCTTAATAACATTCACATAAACAGGTGGTGCTTTATCTTCAGATGCCACTGCGTAACTTAAATTCATGATGCTTACAAATAATAAAATGCCAGATGCAATCCACTTCGTCTTGTTCACTTTGTATACCTGCTTGTTACTAAAATATAGGAGTTATGAAAAACTTCGTATTACAATTCAATGTAGGTTGGGCTGACAAAGGAAGCCCAACAGCCGTGGCAATAAAAAAAGGCCGTAATTAAATGAAAATACCCTGTTGGGCTTCCTTTGTCAGCCCAACCTACATTAAATTGTAAATCGAAGTTTTCGTAAATTTTATAACAGTAGAACCTTTGAGTTCAACTTGAGTTTACCGAGGAGATCTCTTAAGATCAGTAAAAATCAATGGGTAATATTATGGCACATCATCACAATCATGACCATGGGCATAGTCATGAACCAGACTCTTTTAATCTTGCCTTTGCTTTATCTGTGGGATTAAACCTGTTATTCACCCTAATAGAAGCTATTTACGCCATTATGGCGAACTCCATGAGTCTCTTGGCTGATGCCGGACATAATCTGGGAGATGTATTAGGCTTAGTCTTCGCCTGGGGAGCAAGCTATCTGGTTACTAAAGGCGTTACTGAGAAATTCAGTTATGGTTATAAACGTACCACAATTCTGGCAGCTTTACTCAACTCTCTGATTTTAGTCGCAACCTCTGCCATCATTGCTTATGAATCCATAGTGAAATTAATCTATCCAGTATCAGTGAATGAATGGATTGTCATAATAGTAGCCTTTATTGGGATTATGATTAATGGCGGTACAGCACTGCTTTTTATGCGGGGCCGAAAAGAAGACTTAAATATTAAAGGCGCCTTTTTACATCTGGCTTATGATGCACTTATCTCTTTTGGTGTTGTAGTAGCAGGTGCTGTCATCTTATTCACAGGATGGATGTGGCTGGATCCCGTAGTAGGCCTTATGATTGTCGTGCTCATTCTTTGGGGAACCTGGGGCTTATTGCGTGATTCCACCAATTTAATTTTAGATGCCGTTCCTCATAATATTGATAAAGGCAAAGTCACCGACTATTTAAACAATATCGAAGGGGTACAAGCCATTCACGATTTACACATCTGGGGATTAAGTACCAAAGAAAGCGCCCTGACCTGCCATCTTGTGGTTCCTGAAAAAACCATTGATGATGCAATGATACATCAAATTCAAGAAGATTTATCTCATCAATTTAATATTCATCATTCAACCTTACAGGTTGAAAAAGCACACAGGGCAGAAAATTGCGGCCACTCTTGTGATTGAAAATCTGCTCGAACAAATACCAAAGGATTTAAAAAAAAACACTCGCATTAAGTTTGAAAAACTGGCTGAAATATTTTCTCAACCGCTTTTGCAAATGCAAATGGATACGGCTTTTATAGGACAACTGTTAAAATGCCTCGCTACGAGTGAATTTTGTTATCGTGTTTTGCTCAAGCAACCTCAAATTTTAACGGAATTTCATCGCTCTAATCAATTTAATCAGCCCCTTTCAACCAATGAATATGTTACCGAGCTGACTCAGCTACTAAAAAATTGTGATTCTGAAATTAAGCTCACTAAAATCTTACGAGATTATCGCAATAAGCATATGTTAAGGATTGCCTGGCGAGATTTGAATAACCTGGCAACTTTAAAACAAACGATTTATGAGCTGTCTTCTTTAGCGGATGTTATTATTACAAAAACTTTAGCCGTATTAGAAACCTGGCTGCAAGAAAAATTTTTTGATGATACTTTAAAAAAAAATTTACCTGAATTCAGTATTATTGCACTGGGTAAGCTAGGATCCTTTGAATTAAACTTTTCCTCCGACGTAGATTTGATTTTTTGCCTGGAAGATTGTGCCCCTAAATATGAGCCTTATTTTACCAGGCTGGGTCAAAAACTCATACAGACTTTAAGCAAAATCACCGAGGATGGCTTTGTATTTCGGGTTGATATGCGTCTTCGTCCCTATGGCAGTGGAGGTGCTTTAATTTGTAAACATAAAACCATGCAGGCATATTATCAGAGTCAGGGACGCGAATGGGAGCGTTTTGCATTGGCTAAAGCAAGACTCATCAATCGAAGTTTTCCAGGTGACAGACTTATGAGTGTCATTAAAAATTTTGTTTACCGCCGTCATACGGATTTTGGCATTATTGATGCGCTAAGAGATATTAAAGGTCGGATGCGAAGAGACAGTCATGGACTTGATACAAATATCAAACGGGGTCCTGGCGGTATTCGTGAAATTGAATTTATTGTACAGGTATTTCAATTAATTCGGGGGGGACATGAGCCATGGTTTCAAAATGTCAGTATTTTTAAAACCCTTGAAAAAATTGGTCAATATCAATGTCTACCAGCTAAAGCTGTGCAACAACTGTTGGATGCCTATATTTTTTTCCGAATCGTTGAGCACCGCTTACAGCAGATGAATGATCAACAAACTCAAAGCCTGCCTCACTCAGAATTTGAAATGCTTCAATTAAGTTATGCTTTGGATTACCCAAACTATGACATCTTTTTGCGAGAGGTAAAAAAACATCAGGAAAATACTTTAATACATTTTCATAATATGATTGCGCCACCCAAGGATCATCAAAACGAAGCACTGGTATTAAAGCCCACTTTTTTAAAACTGCTAAATCATGGTTTTAATGAAAAAGAGCTACTGGAATTTTATCAAAACTTAGGTTGTACCGCTTCAAAAGCATGTCATGAAATCCTACAAAAATTTATGAATCGTTTTGCTTTTCATGAAATGGCTGAATCTGCCAAACCTAAACTTGCTATTATTTTACAAGAAATTCTACCTTTGCTCTTTAAAGAAGAAAACATAGCTCAAACACTTGAAAGAGTTTGTGATATTTTGGAGCAGATTCTCAGGCGTAGCATTTATCTTGATCTATTAATTGAAAATCCAAATGCTATGGTTCAATTGATTAAAGTCTGCCGGTTAAGCGCCTGGATAGCTAACTTGCTGGTAGAGCATCCTTTTTTACTGGATGAGTTGATTGACCAAAAAACCCTGTATCAACCTTATTCCACCAGTAAGCTGCTGGATCACTTACGCCAATATATGCTCAGCATTCCCTATAATGATTTAGAGCAACAAATGGATTGCCTAAGACGCTTCAAACAAATCCAAATGCTAAGAGTTGCAGTCAGTGATATCACACAAACGCTACCTTTGATGAAAATTAGTGATCATCTAACCTTTACGGCAACAGTAATTGTAAATTACGCCCAAAGAATTGCATGGCGTAACCTGACAGAAAAATATGGTAAACCAGTTTGTAACAAAAACACCTTATCAACTGATGATTTCGCCATTATTGCCTACGGAAAGCTCGGTGGCCTCGAATTAAGCTATGGCTCGGATTTAGATTTGGTATTTATTCATCCAGACCTAAATACTAATGATATGACAGATGGAGATAAATCGATTTCTGCCATGCAATTCTTTTTACGATTAGCGCAAAGAATCACACATATTTTAAGTGTTGGCACTGGTATGGGGTCTTTATATGAAATTGATACCCGCTTGAGGCCTTCAGGTCAGTCTGGATTACTGGTCAGTAGCTTCAAATCTTTTACCCATTATCAAAAAACAAAGGCCTGGACCTGGGAACATCAGGCTCTACTTAGAACACGTATGATAACGGGTAATGAAAGTCTGAATCGGAATTTTATGAAGCTCCGAATAGAAATTTTAACCCAAAAAAGAGACACAAATCAGCTTAAAACTGAGATTGCCAATATGCGAACCAAAATGTTAGCGCAACAACCTTTACTCCCCAAAGCATATTATGACATTAATAATGGTAAAGGCGGCATTAAAGATATTGAATTTATCGTGCAGTATTTAGCCCTAAACTACGCTCACCAATACCCGGATATCATCGAATACTCTGACAACATTCGCATTATTGAAGCTTTGCTGGAACATAAAATTTTGGATTTAGCATCTGCCAAAATGCTCAGCGATGCTTATTGTGATTTCAGGCACATTATCCACAGACAGTTTTTACATAATAAAACTTCTATTGTGGAAGAAACCTTGGTTCCAGATACTGTAAAATCTGTAAGAGGCTTATGGAAAAAAGTTTTTTTAGAGTCAATGTAAGTTGGGCTGAGTAAGCCCAACAGCCGTGGCTGTTAAATCAGGCTGTAATTAAATGCATAATCCTGTTGGGCTTCCTTACGTCAGCACCAACCTACATTGAAACCGAAAATCAAAATAAATGTAGGTTGGGCTGAGTAAGCCCAACAGCCGTGGCAATTAAATCAGGCTGTAATTTAATGAATATCCTGTTGGGCTTCCTTACGTCAGCACCAATCTACATTGGCTTTCAGAGCTGTTGTTAAATTAAATCAATGAGGATAACTCAAAAACTTAGGATAACGGGTTTTTAGTGTCCCTTGTACATGCCTAAAGTAATTACGCACAGAACGTGCCATCTTTAAAATTTGCAAAAAAGGTTTTGAATAACCGATAACTTTATCAATTTTTAAAATTTTGGCAATATGATATGCTTGTAAATCTGCCTGACCGGCAGCCAAGAAGCGACGGTTTGCAGGTATATCCAGCATTCTTCCAATATTTTTTAAAACCACATCCCCCTGCTCAACGGTATCATTGGCATAATCAATCATTTCAGGTGTCTGTAAGGCATAACTGGGTACCCTGGGACAAACACATAATAAATAATACTCTGGAAAAGCAATCTGCTTTTCAGCTAATCTTTGCTGTAACTCACGCAGCCGTATAACTTTTTTGTAGATGGCCTCACTGCAGCCAGATTCACTTCTAAAAGTTAACAAAATTTTTGTGGTCTTTTTTGACATATCCATCTCCGTTGGCCTCCATGGCCATTGATGACTTTCTATATCTTAATAGTTAGTTAAGATATAAATCCCTCAATTGATATGATACGGGGATTGCTTTAAATTTGCACTCAGCAAGTATCTGCTTTTGTTGTGCGAGATCTCTGAAACTCAAAGTTTAATTCGAAGTAACTTGTTGGAAGTCAAATTCCCCAAATACAAATATCCACCATACTCAACCGCAGTGGTAATATTCAGCAGCTTAAATTCATAAGCTTTTAATAATTTTCCCTTTAAATTATATTCAAGGGCAAAACTTCTTGGTTCAATACCGGGCAATAAGGATCTAGGCAGTTTTGACACAAGTGCTCGTAAAATAGGATAGCGAGCCAGTTTTCTAATGCCTTTTACTTCTGGTGCATAAATAGCTACCCAGATTGTTTTATGTGGTGAAACCGACAAGTTATCGGGGTAGCCGGGCAGATGAGCTATAAACACCTGCTTTTTTTGTGTATTTATGTCAAAACTCACCAGGCGAAAATTATACATATCGCTCAATAAAACCCTTTGCGTATCAGGTAAAGAAACCAATCCGTTGGCAAAATGAAGATCCCTCAATAAAGTTTTTGTATGGCCATTTTTTAAAAGCTGCAATAATCTGCCATCATCATCACGCTCCAAGGCAGAATAAAACTGTTGTTTGGGTTGTAAAATATTGAATTTTCCCCCATCAGTCACATAAATTTTATTAGCTTTAACGGCAATGGCTTCTTCAAATCCAAAAAAATTTTTAGAGATTTTTCTTAAGTGTGCAGAAGCCAAATTAAGTTCAAAGACACCTTTATTAACCACTGCAATGAGCAGGTTGTTAGCATTTAAAAAAGCCAACCCCAAAGGTCTGCCAGGAACTTTCACCAGAGCATTGACTGTTTTGTGTTTTAAATTAATTTTAACGATATTGCCATTTTCAAGCCCTGCATAAATATTACCTTTTTTATCAACAACCATATCCTCCGGGCCTTTGCCAGGTAATTTTAAAACATGCTGTTGAACAGATACAATCTGAGGATTTTTTAAGGGATAAGGTTTAATATTGCTGACACTGTACTTTTTTGGATGAATAGCGACAGGCCATAAAAGCAGATAAAGCAAAACTACCAGGAAGAAGATACCTAAAATTTTTAAGGTTTTCATTAGGGGCCGTTTACAGTCAAATTGAATGATTAGACTGTGATTTTAACATGATTGCGTACTTACAAAAATGACAGTGTAGCACGGGAATATTCAGCTGGAGCTATTCCAAAAGCTTTTGCCATGGTAATATATGCCCAGATGTTCGTCATTAAGCAATAAACATGAGTGAAAATCAAAAAACCGTAGCCAGTACTGAAAAAGTTTATGAAATAACCGCAAAGGATGTACCCCTTTGTTGCCCCATGCCAGATATGCGCCTTTGGGACTCTCACCCCCGAGTTTATTTACCGATTGCCGAAACAGGGCGAGAGGTTTGTCCTTATTGCGGAGCCGTTTATATTTTAAAAGATTTCAAAAAATAATCAGTTAATCAAATTTTATGACTAAGAAAATTTTAATTGTAGGACCTGCCTGGGTCGGTGACATGGTGATGGCGCAAACACTGTTTATTTATTTAAAATCCTTACAGGATTGTGAAATTGATGTCATTGCCCCCAAATGGTCTGAGCCTTTGTTAGACCGTATGCCAGAGGTAAGAAATGCTTTTGCTTTAGGTATCGGCCATGGCAAGTTAATGCTGAAAGAAAGATATCATGCAGCAAAATCCCTTCGGACGCAGCGTTATGATCAGGCTATTTTATGTCCTAACTCATTTAAGTCCGCACTGTTACCCTTTTGGGCAAAAATTGCTGTGCGTACCGGCTGGATGGGTGAGTATCGGTACGGATTGCTCAATGATATCCGCAAACTGGATAAACAAAAATATCCACTGATGATTGAACGCTTCATGGCCCTTGCCTTAGAGAATAAGGAACCTTTACGTAACCATGAACATATTCATCCAAAACTTGTTGTAGATGAAACAGAAGTATCAAAAGCCTTAAGCAAATTTAATTTGGATAAAAACTCAGGTCCAATCCTTGCACTTTGTCCCGGGGCAGAGTTTGGTCCAGCAAAACGTTGGCCAGATGCACATTACGCCGAAGTGGCCCAACAAAAACAAAAAGAGGGTTGGCAGGTATGGCTATTTGGCTCCCCAAAAGACAAATCTGTATCCGATGCCATCAATCAGGCAACGAATAATCAGTGCCATGATTTAACTGGAAACACAAGTCTTGCCGAAGCCATTGATTTACTGTCTTTGGCCAATATGGTGGTGAGTAATGATTCTGGTCTCATGCACATTGCCGCTGCTTTAAATCGCAACTTAGTGGTGGTTTATGGTTCTACCAGCCCAAAATTCACACCACCTTTAAATGAAAAAAAAGAAATTCTACAATTAAACTTAAGCTGTAGCCCCTGTTTTGACAGGCAGTGCCGTTTCGATCATTTAAACTGTCTAAATGACCTTCAACCTAAATTAGTTTTGGATGCAATTACAAGGCTTGGCTGATATGAAAATACTGATCATTAAAATGACCTCCCTTGGAGATATCATTCACAGCTTTCCGGCTTTAACGGATGCAGGTAAAGCCATTAAAGATATTCGCTTTGATTGGGTAGTAGATAAAGCCTTTATGGAAATTCCCTCATGGCATCCACTTGTGGATAAGGTCATCCCAATCTCCACCCGAAAATGGAAAAAAGCACCTTTAGAAGCCTTAAAATCCGGCGCTATTACCCAGGCCATCAAACATATTAGAAATGAACAATATGATATGGTCATTGATGCTCAGGGTCTAATTAAAAGTAAAATTTTATGCCTGCTGGCAAAAGGCAAACGCGCAGGTTACGATAAACATTCTGCCCGTGAAGGTGCTTTGAGTTTTATTTACCAGCAAAAATGTTCGGTTCCCAAAAAAGAACATGCCATTGAACGCACGCGCGCCTTATTTGCACAGTCACTGGGTTATCCTAAGCCTTCAACCAAACTTGATTATCATATTTCACACAGGCATGAAAACAATGGTGACTATCTGGTTTTCTTACCTAATACCACTTGGGACACTAAACATTATCCCGAAAAATATTGGCATGAATTGATTCAACTTGCAGATGAGATGAACTATCAGGTACAAATTCCCTGGGGTGCACCTCACGAACAGCAAAGAGCCCAGCGACTGGCCAAGGGACATGTCAATGCCCATGTTCTGGAGAGAATGTCTTTGAATGATTTGGCGCTGATATTGTCAAAAGCTAAAGGCGTGATCGCCATAGATACGGGACTGGCTCATATTGCGGCTGCTATAGGCGTACCCAACGTTGCTATTTTTGGCCCAACCAATCCAAAACTGTCTGGCGTAATTGGAGCCAATCAATTGTCTTTAGAAAATAGTATGGATTGTGCGCCCTGTATGAAGCGTCAGTGCCAGTTACCCGATACAAAAAGCTACGCGCCACCTTGTTTTGACCTGTCTCCACCCAAAAAAATCTGGGACGCTTTGCAAAATTTACTTAAGCCATGAGCATTCAATCTATCATTGCTATTTTGCTCACTTTTACGGCTGTGTGCAGCTATATCAATTATCGTTATATACATTTATCTCCTTCTATTGGGGTTACCATGCTGGCTTTGGTTTTTTCCAGTGTGATTTTTCTCTTCACTCGTTTTAATTTTTTTCATCTGCATTTTGTTTATGCCCTGGCATACTCACTGGATTTTAATGCTACTTTCATGGGCGGCATGATAAGCTTTTTACTCTTCGCCGGCGCCTTGCAGCTTAACTCCCTTGAGCTTGCCAAAGAAAAAACCATGATTTTTATTCTGGCAACTTTTGGCGTGCTGATTTCCACCGCGCTCATTGGCTTTTTAACCTGGGGGTTGACTCATGTTGTGGGAATTGATTTTAACTTACTGGACTGTCTTATTTTTGGCGCCTTAATTTCTCCAACCGATCCCATCGCCGTCATGGGCATTTTGAAAAAAATCTCTGCACCGAAAACTTTGGAAGCGAAAATCGCTGGCGAATCGCTGTTTAACGATGGTACTGGCATTGTCGTTTTCGTAATTTTATTATCACTTTTAACTGGAGAGCAAAAGCCTGAAGGATTTAACATTGCACTTATGTTTGTACAGCAGTTGTTAGGCGGATTGTTATTTGGTCTGCTACTGGGATTTATTACCAGTTTCTTATTGAAAAAAATCAATGATTTTCACGTAAGTGCTTTAATCACCCTTGCCATGGTCAGTGGTGGCTATCTTTTGGCAGTAAAACTGAATGTTTCAGGCCCCATCTCTGTTGTGATGGCAGGACTTGTGGTTGGGGGAAAACTCAGACAAGGAATTATGTCAGAAGGCGTTATTCGCCAATTAAACAGCTTTTGGACTTTAGTAGATGAAGCCTTAAATGCAATTTTATTTGTTTTAATTGGTCTTGAATTTTTAAAACTCCCTTTTAACAATGTGGCCTTCATGACGGCTTTGCTTGCTATTCCTATTGTACTGGTTTCAAGATTTGTGAGTGTCGCTTTCCCCATTTTACTGTTTAAACCCTTTAGAAGCTTTACTCCAAATACCATAAGAATTATGACCTGGGGCGGATTGCGCGGTGGTGTTTCTATTGCGCTGGCTTTGTCTTTGCAATCCAGTCCGGTGAGAGATGAGATGATAACGGTCACTTATTTTGTCGTAGTATTTTCACTACTGGTACAAGGACTCAGTATTGGGCCATTCATCCGCCATCAGTTAAAATCAAATAATTTATAAAGGCATCCTTATGAGCATATCCATTACCTTTGTCCCTGAACACTTCAATGCGCCATTTCAATATGCTTTGCAAGAACATCTGTTACCTTGCCCGGTTAATTTTATTGAAGATCCCAGAGGTACTGGCAGTATGTGTCGAAAACTTTTGGAAAAAAAGGTGGATTTAGCAGTGGTACTGACAGAAGGTGCCGCCAGATTTCAAAAAGAACATCCGCAAATTAAAGTTCTTTCAAATTTTGTCACAACATCTTTACGCTGGGGCATTCACGTTCGAGAAAATTCAAACTACGAGTCTATTTCTGATTTAGCGGATAAAACTTTTGCTATCAGTCGAGAAGGCAGTGGCTCGCATCTGATGGTTAAGCTTTTGGCACAGCAATATCATTTTGATTTTTCCAGTGTTCATTTTTATGAAGCTGGAGGGATTGATGCCTTAGTTCAAGCACTCAAAGATCAAAAAGCCGATGTGTTCTTATGGGAACAATTCACCACCAAACCTTTTTTAGAGCCGAATCAGCTTAAAAGTATCGGTATTTTAGAAACACCCTGGCCATGCTTTCAAATTATCACATTAAACTCACTTTGGCAGGAAAAACCTGAGCTCAAAATCATTTGTCACCGCTTGCTTGAAGTAAATCAAAAGTTTAATGAAAATTCCGAACTTGCAAAAACTGCCATACAAAAATTTTATCCCATGAATGAACAAGACTTAAATAGCTGGCTGGAAAAAATTCGCTGGGCTACTGAGTTTAAGCCTGTGGATTTTGAAGCTTATGGACTGCCACTGAATTACAGATAAATGTAGGTTGGGCTGCTCAAGCCCAACAGGTTGTTGCAACTCAATAAAGCCGTAATTAACTGAATACTCTGTTGGGCTTCCTTGCGTCAGCCCAACCTACATTTATTACATTTACCTTACATTAAAGAAACCATCTTGACAAAAAATCTTGAGTCTGGTACAAAATAAATACTATTTATGAAAATGAGAGTCCATCAATGAATACTCGCCAAAATGACCATGTGTCTTTGCTCAAAGATGACATCCCCAGTCAAATTATCAATCCTGCCAACTACAAAAGCCTCTCTTTCTATTTTTATAGCACCTCCTTTTATAGCAACTATTGCTAAACCCTACTGTTATTTCTCTGAACCAAATTCAATCGAGGAACCTGACATGCTCAGTATAACTGATGATATTAGAATTGATAATTTACGCCCATTAATTTCCCCTGCCCTTTTAATGGAGGAGTTACCTCACACCAATACAATTTCTGAAGTTGTGGTGGAAAATCGCAAAGCCATTGAACAATGCATCGGTGAATTGGATCATCGTCTGGTAGCCGTGGTAGGACCCTGTTCAATCCATTGTCCTGAAAGCGCCTTGGAATACGCTGAAAAACTGAAAGCTTTAAGTAACCGACTGGCAGATGATTTAATAATCATCATGCGAGTTTATTTTGAAAAACCCCGAACCACGGTGGGTTGGAAAGGCTTAATCAACGACCCTCATTTGGATGGCAGTTTTGATATTAACCGTGGCCTTCGCATGGCCAGAAAAGTGTTATCCGATATTAATCATCTTGGAATGGCCTGTGGTACAGAGTTTTTGGATACCATTGTTCCTCAATACATCAGTGATTTAGTTGCATGGGGCGCCATTGGTGCCAGAACCACAGAAAGTCAGGTACACCGTGAGCTGGCCTCGGGTTTATCCATGCCCATTGGGTTTAAAAATGGTACCAACGGTTCCATACAAATTGCCGTAGATGCCATTGGTGCCTCAAAAAATCCGCATCACTTTTTATCCGTAACCAAACATGGGATTGCTGCCATTGTCAGCACGCGAGGTAATGAGTTTTGTCATGTTATTTTACGCGGTGGTGCTGAGGGTCCTAATTATGATGCGACTGCCATTAAAGCCACCAAAGAAAAGCTTCATAAGGCCGGACTGCCTGATAAAGTCATGGTAGACTGCAGTCATGGAAACAGTCAAAAAGATCATACCCGTCAACAAATTGTAGTTGAAAGTTTATGTGAGCAAATTGCTCAAGGTGAAAAAGCGATTTTTGGACTGATGCTGGAAAGTCATTTAAAAGCTGGTAATCAAAAACTCACTCATAAAGAAGGTTTAACTTATGGGCAGAGTATTACCGATGCCTGCATTGACTTTTCGCAAACCGAAGCCTTACTTGAGCAACTGGCCAAAGCCAACGCTAAACGCAAAGGGAGATAAGTATGAGCCAAGAACATCAGAGTTTGGATGATGTCAGACAAAAAATTGATGACATTGACTGTGCCATTCAGGACTTAGTGGTCAGACGTGCTGAAATTGTAAAAGATGTCGGCCGAATAAAACGAACTGAAAAAAATGCTGTATTTTATCGTCCCGAGCGAGAGGCAAATGTTTTAAAAAAAGTCATGCAGCGAAATTGTGGTGAACTTGAACCAAAGTCCATGGCGAAAATCTTTCGTGAAATCATGTCCGTGTGCCTTGCTTATCAACATCCTTTAAAAGTAGCATTTTTAGGTCCCAAAGGCACTTTCTCTGAAGTTGCAACTCAAAAGCAATTTGGCAGTGCTATCGATGAGATTTACTGTAATTCTATTTTTGAGATTTTTTCTAATGTTTCTAAAGGAACGGCAAGCTATGGCGTGGTTCCCATTGAAAATAGCATTGGCGGACTGGTGGATGCGGCGTTAAATGAGTTTATAGATTCTGATCTGACAATCTGCGCAGAGGTGACTTTAAAGATTGAACAGGCATTGCTTGCAAAAGATTCTGATGCGCCGATTCAAAAAATTTATTCTCACCAGCAATCTTTATTACAATGCCGCGAATGGTTGAATAAACACTACCCTGACGTTGAACGCATTGCCTTATCCAGTAATGCAGCAGCAGCAAAACGCGCAGCCGCGGAAGAAAACTGTGCCGCTATTGCAGGTACCCAGTGCGCAAAACTATATAATTTAAAACTTTTAGCGCAGAACATTGCAGATCATAAAAATAACCAAACCCGCTTTTTGGTTGTGGGACATCAACCGCCACAAAGTAATGGAGATGACCGCACAACGATTTTAGTTAAAGTACATGATGCACCAGGCGCCTTAGAAAAGTTAATTAATCCTTTTGCGAATAATGGTATTAACATTACCATGATCCGCTCTAAACCTGCCCTGGAGAATTTAAGCGCTTACTATTTTTTTCTGGATTTAGACTGTTATCATACCCATGCGAAATTTAATGAAGCCATGCAGCAGATAGAAAATAACCCTGCCATGCAAGCTAAAATTCTTGGCTCATACCCCAAAGCTGTTATATAGGAACATTGTCATGACTACTTCACCCGATATCGCCAAAGAAACTTTTTATAACCACGAAGAACAAAATAGCTTAATACTTGATCCCAATCATCCCGGTATTCATGATGAAGCTTACATTCAACGTCGAAAATTTTTCTTCGATACCGCCAGATATTATCGATTGAATGAAAAAGGTCTGCCCGCGGTTGAATATCTGGATGAAGAACACACCATTTGGCGCACAATTTCCAATAAGCTGATTCAAGCCCATGAAAATCATGCCTGTCAATTTTATCTGGAAGGTAAAAAATCCTTAGGCTTTGCAACTTGCCACATTCCTCAATTGACGCAAGTGCATGAAAATTTGATGCGTCAACATAACATGGGGCTGGTACCGGCAGAAGGTTTGATTGATGTAAAAAATTTTTTTCACTACTTGTCAAACCGTAGAATGCCATGCACTCAATTTCTTCGCCATGGAAGAAAACCGGAATATACGCCAGAGCCTGATGCCGTACATGATGTGATTGGCCATATTCCACCTTTAATGAATAAAGCCTATACGGATCTTGTACAGCTTATTGGTGAGGGTGTTCAAGCTGCTGATACTCAGCAGTTGCAGGCATGGCAACGGATTTACTGGTTTACCATTGAGTTTGGTTTGATTGAAGAAGCTGATAAATTAAAAGTTTATGGTGCAGGCTTGTTATCTTCTTATGGAGAAATGGCCTATTGCTTTTCTGACGCAGTACAAAGACGTCCTTTTGATTTAGATGAAGTGATTCAATCAGAATATGACTCCACCATCATGCAAAATAAGCTTTATATCATTCCTTCACTGGAATTTTTAATGGCAGAAGTTAAGCGTCTGATTCATCGCTTTTCTGTTTAAGGACGAAGCGTAAGGTTAAATCATGATAGAGCATTAGTAAAATAGAGCAAAATACGCCATAAAATAAAGTACCAGAAACGATGCGGATAATCCGATTACCCAAATGAAAAACCCCTTCGCCAAAGGGATGCGCAATTACCCACAAATCTTGTGAGCCGGTTTTAATTAAAAAGCTTAAAGTTGCAATCACTGTGGACATAATCACAATCACAAAAAAAGTATGAAACCAATGATCACTCACTAAAGCCCAACTTTTTTTAAAGGCTTGAATTGGCCCTAAATTTTCCACCACAATTAAAAGAAAATAAAGCGATAATAAAATACTCAGGCCGATACCTGGAATAATAAATAGCATAAAGCCTATCATGACCAAAACATAAAAAATCACTAAAGCCACTATCAGTGCTGGCAGTTTGAATACTGCAACTTTAACGGAATTGACCCAGGTGGTTTTGAGTTGAAACATCATGGCGTGAACGCGATGAATGATAAAGGCAAAAACTAAAAACATAATCACCGAAAATAGCAACACAAGTTCAATACGTTCATCAACAAATTTTGTCAATACATCCGGATTAAAACTATTTAAGGGTGGAAATAAAAAAGCTGGTATTGCACTTAGAATCATGGCCGTAAGTGTCAGACCGCACAATGCCATAAGATTTTGCTGCCAAAAGCTCAAGCCAGCTTTAAGTATCTGAAATACATTTAAAGGTTTTTTCGGCAACTTAAACATGATGTAATCCCTCTTTTATTAAGCAATAATACCTAAACTTTTGCCAACCTTCGCAAAGGCTTCAATCGCTTTGTCTAATTGTTCTTTAGTGTGTGCTGCCGACATTTGTGTTCGGATTCTGGCTTTTCCCTGGGGTACCACAGGGTATGAAAAACCAATCACATAAATATTATGTTTTAATAATTCATCCGCCATCTTGGACGCAAGTTTGGCATCGCCTAACATCACTGGGATTATGGCGTGTTCTCCAGGAACCAACTCAAAGCCCAGTTCCGTCATGTGGTGTCGAAAATACTGACTGTTTTCATGAAGCTTTTCTCTTAATCCACCGGAACGCTCGAGCATTTCAATCACTTTAACAGATACAGCAGCCACTACCGGTGCTAATGAATTTGAGAATAAATAAGGTCTTGAGCGGTTTCTAAGCCACTCAATAATTTCTTTGCGCCCACTGGTATAACCGCCGGAAGCCCCTCCTAAGGCCTTGCCCAAGGTTCCAGTAATGATGTCCACTCTGTCAGCAACACCACAGTGTTCGGGTGTCCCTGCACCTGTTTTACCCATAAATCCTACGGCATGAGAATCATCCACCATCACCAAAGCATCATATTTATCTGCCAAATCGCAAATACCCTTCAAATTAGCAATGATGCCATCCATGGAAAATACCCCATCGGTGGCAATGAGTTTAAATCGCGCATTTGCAGCTTTTGCTGCCTGTAATTGTTCTTCTAAAGAAGTCATGTCATTGTTTTTGTAGCGAAATCGCTTAGCTTTACAAAGTCTCACACCATCAATGATAGAAGCATGATTTAATTCATCACTGATAATGGCATCTTCTGCGGTTAAAAGGGTTTCAAATAACCCAGCATTCGCATCGAAGCAAGAAGAATATAAAATAGTATCTTCTTTGCCCAAAAAGCTGCTAATCTTATTTTCCAAAGTTTTATGAATCTGATTGGTACCACAGATAAAACGCACGGAAGCCATACCAAAACCATAGGTTTTCAGCGCTTTTTGTCCCACTTCAATGAGTTCAGCATTATCTGCCAATCCAAGATAATTATTGGCACAAAAATTAAGGACTTCTTGCCCCTGCTCTACTTGGATAGCAGAGCTTTGCGGAGAAACAAGGGTTCTTTCTGCTTTGTATAAACCATTGTGCTTGAGCGACTCAATTTCTTCTGATAAATGCGCTAAAATGCTTTGACTCATTGATGTACCTGCGTGATTCTTGATGAGATAATTATTTTATAACTAATATTATTATATATCAAAGGTAAGACATGATTTTCCGGCAGCTTTTTGATAAAGATAGCTCAACTTATACTTATTTATTGGCAGATCCTAAAACTTCTCAAGGTTTAATCATTGATCCGGTGAAACACTGCTTTGAAAGAGATCGTGCTTTGATACAAAGACTCAATATCCAGTTAAAATTTGTTCTTGAAACCCATATACACGCTGATCACATCACCGCAGCGCACCTTTTCAGAGAAAAAATGCACTGTAAAATTGCTTTTGGTAAAAAAGCTGCGGCCAAATGTGCAGATTTAATGCTACAAGATGGGGAAGTTATCCGTCTGAATTCAATTAAAGTGAAAGTTATTGCAACCCCTGGACACACCGCCTGCTCGGTGTGTTATTTTGTTAACGATCAATATCTTTTTAGTGGTGATACGTTGCTCATTGGTGGCTGTGGCAGAACTGACTTTCAAGGTGGCAGTGCAAACGCTCTGTATGAGAGTATTATACAAAAACTGTTTACGCTGGCTGATGCAACACAGGTGTTTCCTGCCCATGATTACAATGGATTTATGCAAACTACCATTGGTGAAGAAAAATGCTTTAATCCACGCCTGGCCAATAAAAGTAAAACTGAGTTTGTAAAGCTTATGCATCAGTTAAACCTGCCAGAACCAAAACTGATAAATATCGCCGTACCTGCCAATCAAGGTTGCGGTAGATGAGTTAGAAAAAACTTCACTTACCAATGTAGGTTGGGCTGACAAAGGAAGCCCAACAGGGTATTCATTTAATTACGGCCTTATTGAGTTGCCACGGCTGTTGGGCTTCCTTTGTCAGCCCAACCTACATTTATTAATTTTGATTTTGACAGGAGTTTTTTCGTAAATCCTGAATCAATTAGCAAGTTGCTATGATTTCTTTGGGTACTTTTTCGAAGTTTGGATTTTTGATATAAACTCTTTCATCTGAACAAGAAGGATAACAACCATGCAAAAGTTTGTTATTAATACTGGTACTTTCGATGTGCAAACTTAAATTTTTACTGAAAATGGCTTTATCAGCAACAAATAGTTTAACAATAGCATAATCACCTTCTAAAGAATTTCCGTATTTAAATGCTGAATGTTTCTCTAAAAATACCGGCATGTCCGTGTTAATGTTTTTTTCAAGGTTACGACAATAATCTAGAATTAATCCGTAAGTATTTTTTAATAAGTTCAACCTTGCCAGTTTTTTTCTGGCAAAACAATACACCTTCAGTACACGACAAGAGGCAACACTATGTATTTCACAGCTAACAAAGTCTGTAAGCGCGATTGTGGTCATACCAACACCAGAGTGATTTAATTTCGTAGAAGGCTTTGACATGTTCATTTATCCCTAAATTTAGCCTTGAGCATTTATGAATGTTCCCATTATAACTTAGTAAGCTTAAGGAAATATTAATACTGCCGTAATTTATAAATATATTTTCTGTAGAAAGCTCAAATCTGCTATGGTGGATTAGGAATATGAACGCTTCTTACTCAAGTACATCCAGTATTTCCTGCACAAGCCCACTGGAGTAGTGGCTGGCAACTTTGGCAATAAAACTTTGAAAATTGACCGTTGCCTCATGATTTGCTTTATCAGAAATGGTTCTTAAAATAATACAGGGTATTTCAGACTCAGCACAAACCTGCGCAACTGCTGCGCCTTCCATTTCCACAGCTAACACCTTTTTATGGGTTAACTTTAAATTGTCATGTGTAAGGGCATTTTGGATGAATTGATCTCCTGTAGCAATCAGACCTTTAACAATGCCAGGTTTAGCAACCTGCAGAGCTTTTAGATCCGCTAATTGCACATATTTTTCTAAATTCCTTAAAAATTTTTCAATGCCAGTTTCAGCAATTTTTAAAAACGTTTTGTTTTGCGAAAAAAAACTGCAACCTGTTAATGGAATTTCAAATTGTGGAAAAATGGGTCTGCCATCAAAATCATGCTGATATAAACTGTCAGCCAGAACGATATCACCAATATTCAATTCTGTAGCCACAGCCCCTGCAACCCCAGTAAAAATGATTAAATCCACTTCAAATCGCTCAATTAGCGTAGTGGCCGTCATAGCTGCGGCAACTTTGCCAATGCGAGACTCGGAGAGTATTAAATCATGACGTGCATAATGGCCAAAATGATAACAGCGCTTGGCATGGGTAGCAGAATCAGAAAAATGGATATCATCATGAATGGTATGAATTTCTTCAGGCATGGCAGCCATTATGCCAATTTTCATAGTGTCGTTGATGTTGGTTTGTAATAAGTTCCTAATTATGGCATAGACTAAGGGAATGTTATACTTTGAAATAAGGGTAAAAAAAAAGCCCCGTTAAAAACGGGGCTTTAAAAGCTTTATGGACTAAAAAAGGCTTACATGCCAGGCATGCCGCCCATACCACCCATTCCGCCCATGCCACCCTGTCACCGGAACCAGCAGATATCGTTTTTTGGAAGTTCAGCAACCATACACTCAGTTGTAATCATCAGACCAGCAACAGAAGCTGCGTTTTGAAGGGCACTCCGGGTTACTTTAGTTGGATCTAAAATACCCATTTCAACCATATCACCGTATGCACCAGTAGCAGCGTTATAACCATAGGCACCATTACCGCCAGCAACTTTATTTCAAGTACTACGGAAGCTTCATCACCTGCATTGCTTACAATTTGACGTAGAGGTGATTCTAAAGCACGACGTAAAATGTTAACACCTGCATCTTGGTCAGGATTGTCAGTGGTTAACTCTTTAAGCGATTTAATGGCTCGAATTAAAGCAACACCCCCACCAGGGACGATACCTTCTTCAACAGCAGCACGAGTAGCGTGTAGAGCATCTTCAACGCGAGCTTTTTTCTCTTTCATTTCAACTTCAGTAGCAGCACCAACTTTGATAACTGCAACACCGCCAGCAAGTTTAGCAACACGCTCTTGAAGTTTTTCTCGATCATAATCAGAAGAAGTTTCTTCAATTTGAGCACGGATTTGAGTAACTCGCTCTTTAATTTCTGTAGAATTACCTGCACCATCAATAATTGTGGTGTTTCTTTAGTAACTTGAACTCGTTTAGCAGAACCCAAATCATCCACAGTAGCCTTTTCAAGGCTCATACCAACTTCTTCAGAAATAACATTCGCATCAGTTAAAATTGCGATATCTTGTAACATAGCTTTACGACGATCACCAAAGCCAGGTGCTTTAACCGCAGATACTTTAACAATACCGCGCATGTTATTAACAACTAAGGTTGCTAAGGCTTCGCCTTCAACATCTTCAGCGATAATTAATAGCGGACGACCAGCTTTTGCAACGGCTTCTAAAGTTGGCAGCAAATCACGAATGTTAGAGATTTTCTTATCAACTAACAATAAGTATGGATTCTCTAATTCAGCGGCCATATTTTGTTGATTGTTTACGAAGTAAGGGGAAATATAACCACGGTCAAATTGCATACCTTCAACAACGTCCAGATCATTTTCAAGGCTGTTACCTTCTTCAACAGTAATTACGCCTTCTTTACCAACTTTTTCCATTGCTTCAGCAATGATGTCACCAATTGCGTTATCAGAGTTAGCAGAGATAGTTCCAACTTGAGCAATTGCTTTTCCATCTTTACAGGGCTTTGAAAGTTTTTTAAGAGTCAACCGCTTTGATAACCGCTTTATCAATGCCACGCTTAAGATCCATTGGATTCATACCAGCAGCAACGGCTTTCATACCTTCACGTAGATATCACTGAGCCAGAACAGTAGCGGTAGTGGTACCGTCACCGGCTTCATCAGATGTTTGAGAAGCCACTTCTTTAACCATCTGAGCGCCCATGTTTTCAAACTTTTCAAAGTTCAATTTCTTTTGCAACAGATACACCATCTTTAGTAATGGTTGGTGCACCAAAAGATTTGTCTAAAACCACGTTACGACCTTTAGGTCCCAGGGTTACTTTCACCGCATTAGCCAAAGTGTTAACACCAGCAATCATTCGACTACGTGCATCATCACCAAACTTTAATTCTTTTGCTGACATTTAAATTTTCCTCCAAAAAGTTATTAAATCAATACGTTAAATCAGGTGGAAAGTTATGCAATCACACCCATGATGTCTTCTTCACGCATTACCAGATATTCTTTACCGTCAACTTTAACTTCTGTACCAGAATATTTACCGAATAAGACTATATCACCCACTTTAACATCCAGGGGACGACTATCGCCATTATCCAGAATTTTTCCTTTACCAACAGCAACTACCTCACCTCTTGATGGTTTTTCAGTTGCAGAATCAGGAATTACAATACCTCCAGAAGACTTGGTTTCTTCTTCTGAGCGTAAAATTAAAACGCGATCATGCAATGGACGAATTTTCATAAGACTTATCTCCAAAAGTTAATAAAAGTTGAATTGACAACCTGTGCCAATGTTCACTATATGGGGACTTAAAAAAGAGTTTCAAGCGTGAATTGAAATTTTTTTTTGGTATCCAAAACTTCAAAAGCCAAGGGCCTTAGACGTAGGTGGGGCTGACAAAGGAAACCCAACAGCCGTGGCAACTAAATAAAGCCGTAATTAATTGAATACCCGTTGGGCTTCCGACCTCAGCCCAACCTACATTTAAATCCTGCTGCTTGAACTATTTTGGGTATGTAGTATGATTTCAAAAACTTCATCTTTAAATATTATGCAGGGAAACCCCTTGAGACGTCTACTTAAATATTTACTCATCTTTTGCCTTTTTTTTACCGCTGCTATCGCTGCTGCTAAATCGCCTATTGCTGCAGATAAAGCCTTCCAATTTTCTGTAGATGCCAGAAACCCAGCATATTTAACGCTTAAATGGAAAATTGAGCCTGGCTATTATCTTTACAAAAGTCGCTTTTCATTCAAAGTGTTATCTCCTGCCGAAGCAACCCTTGGAGCCGTTGAAATGCCAAAAGGCATTGAAAAAATGGATGATATTTTAGGCAAACACTTCGTTTATGAAAAACAACTTTCCCTGAAGCTGCCTTTTAATAACCCAACTCAAAAACTTCTTGAAGTTCAAGTCTCTTATCAAGGATGCGCTGAATGGGGATTTTGCTACCCACCTATTGCAAAAAATATCACTTTTCCCACCAATATTGAGCCAACTCCCGCTAATGTGAAAATTACCAATGCCGATGCCCTCTGGCATGTTGTGAGTAAGGATGCAGCCCAAACAGCGCAACCTGAAAAAGTGCAGTTTCACTCAGAGCAATCTCACGCCCAAAACATCCTGGCTCGCCAAAGCACTCTAATGGCATTGACTCTCTTTTTTGGCTTTGGCTTGCTGTTGGCTTTTACACCTTGTGTCTTACCTATGATACCAATTCTTTCCGGTATTATCGTTGGACAGGGAAAAAAATTACACACCCGTCACGCCTTCGGCCTGTCTCTATCTTACGTGCTTGGCATGGCGTTTGCTTTTGCGCTGGCAGGTCTCGTGGTGGGGTATCTTGGCAGTAACATTCAGGCGGCATTGCAATCCCCCTGGATATTGGGGTTGTTTACCTTCATTTTTGTTTTACTGGCTTTATCACTCTTTGGCTTTTTTGACCTCAGACTGCCGCAAAGATTTCAACAAAGAATCAATGATTTAAGTCAGGAACAAAAAAAAGGTAGCTATGTGGGTGTGGCCGTTATGGGGGCTTTGTCTACTTTAATTGTATCTCCTTGTGTCAGTGCGCCCTTGGTAGGCGCTTTGGCTTACATTGGCCAAACTGGCAATGCTTTATTTGGTTTTTTTGCTCTATTGTTCATGGGATTAGGCATGGGGCTGCCACTACTGATTATTGGAACCTCTTTTGGTAAATTACTTCCAAAAACCGGACACTGGATGAATGCCGTGAAAAATTTATTCGGTGTTTTAATGCTCGGTGTGGCTATTTGGATGTTGGGACGGGTGATCCCGGCTGAAATTTATATGATACTCTGGGCTTTACTGGCCATCACCAGCGCTATATACATGGGTGCTTTGAGTCCCGTACAGGATAATGGTTTTATGAAGCTTTTCAAAGGGCTGGGATTAGCGCTATTAATATACGGCATTTTGCTGCTGGCAGGCGCTGCTATGGGCAATCAGGATTTGTTACAACCGCTTAAAGTATCTTATCCGCTTCAATCTCAGCAAACCTTATCTGCTCATTCAAAATTTACGCCCGTTAAAACCATTAAAGATGTTGAAACTCAATTAGCTCAACATCAAGGGCAACCAGTTATTTTGGACTTTTATGCGGATTGGTGTGTGGCCTGTAAAGAAATGGAAAAAAATACCTTTCAAAATCCGCAAGTGGCAGACTACATGAAACAGTTTGTCCTGTTACAGGCGGACGTTACAGCCAATGATGCAGAGGATAAAGCCCTTGAGAAAAAATTTGGCGTGATTGCGCCACCTACCATCATATTTTTTGATAAACAGGGTCGGGAGATTTCATCTGCCCGTATCGTGGGAGAAATGGGACCTCAGGCTTTTCTATCTCATTTAAGAAAAGTCAACGCTTTAGATCATAGATAGGTGAAGATATGGCGCTTACTAATCATCAAATTATAACCGGGTTATCCGACCACTTAAACGAACGCATCGTGGGACAACCACGGTTAATAGAACGATTAATTCTGGCACTTTTATGTGACGGTCATTTACTGGTGGAAGGCGCCCCTGGCCTTGCCAAAACCAAAGCGGTGAAAGCGTTAAGTGAGTGTATTGAAGCTGATTATCATCGTATTCAGTTTACCCCAGATTTATTACCAGCAGATTTAACCGGTACAGATATTTACCTTGCCAAAGAAGCCAAGTTTGTCTTTCAAAAAGGCCCTGTGTTTCATAACCTGTTACTGGCCGATGAAATTAATCGCGCCCCTGCCAAAGTTCAGTCTGCTTTATTGGAAGCCATGGCGGAACGTCAGGTCACCATCGGTGGTAACACCCACGCACTGCCTCAGTTATTTATTGTGATGGCCACTCAAAATCCCATTGAGCAGGAAGGTACTTATCCTCTGCCGGAAGCGCAGTTGGATCGTTTTTTAATGTATGTAGAGATTAACTATCCGGCACCGGAAAAAGAACAGTCTATTTTAAAATTGGCGCGAGAAGAAATATTAAATCCAGACTCACGTGGCACAAACACTTTTGAGAAAATTCCTCAAGCACTCATCTTTACGGTGCAAAAAGAAATCTTTTCATCGGTACACTTAAGTACTGCCATGGAAAATTATTTAATTGAAATTATTCAGGCGACAAGGGAACCTGTACGCTACCACGATGACTTAGCCAGATGGATTCGCTATGGTGCCAGCCCAAGAGGTACCATTGCCCTTGAAAGAGTCGCCAGAGCTCACGCATGGTTAAATCAAAGAGATTATGTTTTACCTGAAGATATTCAGGCAGTGGTGCATGATGTACTCAATCATCGGATTTTATTAAATTTTGAAGCACAGGCAGATAACATCACGGCTCATGCCATCATTGATAAAATCATTGAACTTGTGGCTATTCCCTAAAATGAATACGGCATCTTTATTTTCTGGTGTGCAACTGAGTCTGTCAGATCTCATAAAACTTGAAACCTTTGCTAACCTGATTCAATTTCGTGAAACACGTTTCACCGGCAATCAGCAAGCTGGCATCCATGCATCTCATATCAAAGGTAAAGGGATGGATTTTGCCGAAGTTAGAAATTATCAGGCCGGCGACGAAATTCGCAATGTGGATTGGCGTGTCACAGCACGTACCGGTAAGGTGCATACTAAATTGTTTACAGAGGAAAAAGATAAATCTGTTTTTTGTGTTATTGATTTGAGTGATACCATGTATTTTGGCTCGCAAGTAACTTTTAAAGCAACCCTTGCCATGCGCATCGCAACCATTTTAGCCTTTGCAGCTAATTTAAAACACTATCCTTTTGGCCTGTTGCTTTTGCAAAATGATACAAGCGTTTTTCTGCCGGCAAAGATAGGAAAGCAAGCGTTGATACGTGCTTTAAAAATTATGTTAAACCTATACGAAAAAAAATCAGAAGACACTAATCTTTGCCAGTCTTTAAATATCAGTTTAAAACAATTTGGTAATATTAAAGCCGGCAATCTTATTTATGTGTTTAGTGATTTTTATGATTTTCAACAAAGCGCTATAAAATCAGTTTTACAAAGCGTCGGCATGGGAAATCAAATTCATTTAATGCATATTTTTGATACCTTAGAGGCCAACTTGCCTAAACCAAATGTCTACTCAATTAAAGCCATGGATGAATCTACTAAAGAGGCATTAAGTTTTGACAGCACTAATAAGAAAATAGTGTCACTGTACCAAAAATATTTTGAAGACCATGTAGAGACACTCAAACACTTTTGCCATCAACAGGGTATGGCCTTGCATAATGTTATGACATCCACGGATATTTTACATACTTTAAAAAGAGGTTTTTTTTAACATGACGGCCAGCGCCCAAGCCATCTTATCCCAATTAAAAGATATTCACCAACCTAAAGCCATTTCCATGTGGCCGGATACCCTGGCTTGGTATGTGTTGTTGGTGATGGCTGTTGTCATAATGCTTTTTTGTCTTTATCGGTTAATCAACTTCTTTTTGCGCAAACAAAAACAAAAGCCTGCCTTAAAACTTTTACGCGCTGCCTGTGGTTTATATCCACAAAATCAATCGCTGGCTTTACAGCAGATTTCAAAATTATTACGTCGCATTACCTTTACCCGTTATGCCAGAAAAGATACTGCAAGCTTACATGGAGAAAGCTGGTTGAGATTTTTAGATGAAATCTCTGGCTGCAATGAATTTTCCAATGGTGTGGGAAAATTACTAATAGATGCGCCATACCGCAAAGATAGTCAGGTACCGATTGAAAAACTGGAAAAGTTAATCACCCGTTTAATCAAAAGAGTATTGTGATGTTTCAATTACAGACCCCTTGGATGCTTGCATTAATCGTGTTGCCCTTTGTGGTTTACTATTTTTTTCCTGCTGCTAAAACCAAAGCGGCTCAGTCATTGAAAGTCCCTTTTTTTAATCGTATTCAAAGGCTCAATCAAAATAAATCTTTTAAATTTTCCAAAAATCCTGTCAGCCAATTTATTTTACCTTTTATTATTTATGCGTTGCTGTGCTTTGCCTTAAGTGGTCCTCAATGGCTGGGTAAGCCTGTGATAATTCCACAAAAAGGCAGAGATATTATGCTGGCACTGGATTTATCTGGCAGTATGCAAACGCCCGATATGGAATTAAATGGTCAATACTTTGATCGGTTGGCGGTGGTTAAAATTGCCGCCAGAAAATTTATTAAAGCACGTGTAGGTGATAGAGTTGGCCTAATATTATTTGGTACACGAGCCTATTTGCAAACCCCTTTAACCTTTGATAGAAAAACAGTTTTACAAATGTTAAATGATGCCACCATTGGTCTTGCAGGTCCGCAAACCGCTATTGGGGACGCTATTGGTCTTGCTTTAAAGCAATTACAAAAAGCGCCCGGAAAAAGTAAAGTCATGATTTTATTAACCGATGGCGGTAATAACGCCGGTGTTGTCTCTCCTTTAGATGCAGCAAAGATGGCTAAGAAACTGGGAATTAAAATTTTTACCATCGGTATAGGTGCAAAAAAACTTGTAGTACAGGGTTTATTTGGACCTGAAGTAATTCATCCCACCAATGCTTTAGATGAAGACACACTAAAACAAATTGCGCACCTGACCGGTGGCATTTTCTTTCGGGCAAACAGTGGTGATGAATTACAGAAAATTTATCAAAGTATTAATCAACTGGTACCTGTTGCCTCAAAAACAAATCGCTTTCGACCAGTAAAACCACTTTATCCATGGCCTTTGGGGTTAGCATTGCTGTTAAGTCTGGGATTGTTTTATCGATTTTTTTGTGCTTCTGTGTTCACTCATAGGAGAGAATATTCATGACCCTACATTTTATTCGGCCTTTGTGGTTTTTTGCTTTGATTCCCTTGAGTATATTTGTTTTTTATTGTTATAAAAACTATCGTCAAAAATCTGCCTGGCGTCAGGTGATTGATCCTGAACTTTTGTCCCATGTTTTGCCTGAAAAATTAGCGGTACATTCTAATAAATTTTTTTGGTACATACTGTTAGGTTGGTTTATTACGGTTTTTGCACTTGCAGGTCCTGCTTTTAGTCAGAAACCACAACCTGTTTATGAAAGTACCCATGCCAAGGTCATTGTCCTTGATCTTTCCCGTTCTATGCTGGCAAATGATATTCCACCTGACAGGCTCACTCGGGCAAAATATAAAGTTTTAGATATTCTAAATAACTATGCACAAGGACGAACAGGCTTGGTAGTATTTGCTAAAGAAGCTTATACTGTTTCTCCCTTAACTTTTGATACTCATACCATCGCGCTAATGGTGCCTGATTTGAATCCTGATATTATGCCAGTACAAGGTCACAATATTGCTGCTGGACTTATGAAAGCAGAGCAATTGCTGATTCAAGGCGATGCTAAAACTGGTAATATTATTTTAATTACAGACAGTAACCCATCGAGACAGGCTTTGAGCATTGCCCGAAATATCTCTCAAAAAAACTATCCTATCAGCGTGCTTGCTGTAGGCACGAGCGCAAACGCAAGTATTCCAATGAAAGACAGTAGTACTGACTTTAACAAAACCGCAGCACTTAGAAAATTGGACATTGTTAATTTACAAACACTTGCACATAACGGTGGCGGCAAATTCAGTTTATTTACTAATAATGATTCTGATATCAATGGGCTTCTGGCTCATGATTTTAGCCATAGTCCTGTCCAAGCATTGAAAACAAAGTTGAATACCCATCGTTGGAATGATTCAGGACGCTGGTTTATTTTATTAGTCTTGCCTTTTATGTTGATTTTATTTAGAAAACATTATTTAGAAAGGACTTTCTCATGAAATCTATGATTGCAATACTGTTTTTACTGATTCCATGTATAACGATGGCTTTTAATTTTAACCAAGTTTTTCTAACACCTGATCAACAAGCCATTAAATTATTAAAAGTAAAGCACTACGAAAAAGCAGCCAGCACTTTTGAAAATGATAGTTGGAAAGGATATGCTTATTATAAAGCTCGTGATTATCAAAAGGCTTTGCAATATTTTTCCAAAGCAAATACCGCCATGTCTAACTATAATCTTGGAAATACGCTGGCACAACTTGGACAGTATCAAAAAGCCATTGCAGCTTATGATAAAGCTTTAACCCATAACCCTGATTTTGCAGATGCTCACTATAATAAAAAGTTAGTGGAAAAATTATTACAGCAACAAAATACTCAGCAAAAATCCTCTAAAAAAAATCAGCCTCAATCCAAAAAACAACAAAACAAAAGTAACAAGCAACCGCAACCGCAACCGCAACCGCAACCGCAACCGCAACCGCAACCGCAACCGCAACCGCAACCGCAACCGCAACCGCAACCGCAACCGCAACCGCAACCGCAACCAAAGGATAAGTCAGAGCGTTCTGAAAAAGCAACTGCAAAAACTACTTCAAAGCCACTTGAACCCTCTGAAGAGCAGGCATTGAAACAGTGGTTTCAACAGATTCCTGATGACCCAGGTGGTTTACTGAAGCAAAAATTTTTAAGAGACCATTTGCGTATTGAATCGCAAAAGGAGTCTTTATGAAGAAATTTTGGTTAAATCTTTTCATAGTCTCCTGCTTGATTTTAAGCCCTTACGCCTTTGCCGATCAGCTAGTCACCAAACTCAGCACCAAAAACATTGCCGAGGGTCAGCCTTTCAGACTTATTATCTACTATCGGGGCACACAATCGAATTTAAACGATCCTGACACGGATCCATTGAAACGAAATTTTTCCGTATTAGAAGTAGGACGCAGCCAATCTTTAACAATTATTAATAACAAGGTGACACGGGAGGATGAATGGCGCATCAGTTTGATCCCTAAAAAAAGCGGCATTCTAAAAATCCCTTCCCTTAAAGTAGGAAATGACAAAACCCGTGCTTTGTCCATTAACGTAAAAAATTCACTCTCACCCAAAGGTCTGCCAAAAGATACGTTTTTTATTAAAACATCCATTACCCCTAAAGAACCCTTTGTCAATAGCGAATTACTTTATCAAGTGAAAATTTTTTATCGAGTCAATTTTGCCAAAGCTTTAATAACCCCTCCCAAAGCCAATAATGCAATCATTCGACAGTTGGGACAGGATAAAAGTTATGAGGCACATATTAAAAACCATACATATCAGGTGTTTGAAAGACGTTTTGCCATTTTTCCTCAAAAACCTGGCATTTTAACTATCAGCCCAGTGATTTTCCGTGGGTTGATTATTCCACCAGCTCACAACAATTCTTTTGCTGCCTATTACGGTCTAAACGCAAAACCTGTGCAAATGATTGCACCTGAAAAACAAGTTACCATAAAACCTATTCCAAAAATTGCCCTCGGACACTTATGGCTACCTACAAACAAGTTTTCTATAACACAAGATTTTAATGAAGATCTGAATAAACTCACCGTTGGAACACCGCTGACTCGAATCATTACACTCAAAGCTCAGGGACTGTTAGCTGAGCAATTGCCAGATATTCATATTAATAACTCAAAATATTATAATGTCTATCCCGCTCAACCAAAATTAGAAAACCGATATTTCAATGGGCACCTTGAAGGAAAAAAAATTTTTAAAGTTGTTTATCTTCCAACTAACCCCGGTGAAGTCAGTTTGCCTGCTATTGATATTAAATGGTGGGATATCAATACCAATACCCTGACAAATTCTGTTTTACCCTCAACAAAATTAACATTCATAAATTCTCAGGCACCATTGCTTGTTACCCAAACAAAACCTGTGGATAAAACATTTGTGTCTGCAAAAAAAAACCTCTCCTCTAAACTAGAACACAATACTTCAAAAAACTTTTTGGACAATACTTATTTGATTTTACTCATTGTCTTGCTTGCTTGTTTAGTACTTCTATATTCATTTAGAGCAAAGTTTAAAAGACAAATAAGTTCTGAAAACACCATAACTTTAAGTATGCTTCGCAAAAATCTTATCAAAGCCTGCAAGCAAAAAAATGGCAAGCATATTGAGTCTGCATTGATTGGCTATGTTAAAAAGCTATTTGACTCAAATGCCGTTAACAGCCTGGGTGATGTATGTAAAGTGCTGCCGAAATCATCACTAACCGAAGAGATTAAAACTGAGATTAAAAACCTGCAAAAATCACTTTATAAAACGCAAGAAAATTATTTTGATGGGCATAAGCTAATGATTTTATTGAGACAGTTAAAAATAATTTCAGTAAAACCAAAAACCAAAAAAACCAAAAAAACCAAACAACTTGCCGGACTAAATCCTGAATAAATTTTTTGGCGCTGTTACAAAAAAACAGTTAACATTAAAAACCAATATTTTATTTAATCACAGAGGTTTTTATGACTGGTTAGAAATTCAAAAGTGCTGAAAAACCGTTCAAAGGGAAACATTCATAAGTGATGTGGCAAGCTTTTCCCCTGCAAAAATTTAGAGGACATGGTGAACCCGATTGAATGCCTTCACATATATGCCACTGCACAGCAGCACCCTCATACACCGTATGAGGGTTGCGGCCAGCTCTGTTCTCATTTTCTTCCTCACTATCAGCACTACTATTATCTTGACCTTTGTCATCTTCTGCCGATGTTGAATCAACCGCATTATCACCAGCAGAGCTAGCCTCATTAGGTGAGCTTCATATTACAACCTATATCAGTCATGACGATGATTTCGGGCGCACAACAGTTGACATCTCAGTCGCATCATCATCCTCCTCATCCTTGCCACCACCAACTACTCCTGCAGGGGTTAGCGCTGCAGAAGGAGTTGAAGTTTCAAGTTCAACTACTCCTGCAGCGCTAACCCCTGCAGAAGGAGTTGAAGTTTCAAGTTCAAATACTAACGTTCCTAACGCTTGACAGAGTCTATTTGCATCTGTATCACTAAAAGTAATTTGATGTAATAATTCTTTGACAGCTTCCATAGCTTGTGAGTTTTCCTCTGGAAAACTTTGTCTATGTGCATCAAAAAAAGGTTTAAGCGCATGTTTGATAAGCCATTGGATTGTATCTGTTGTTGCAACGCTCCAAAATGCCGATATTGAACTTTGCTGTTTCCGTAGAAACTTACCCAAGGGCTTCTTATTATCAAGACAATTCTTAAGTAATTTAAATCCAGCGACTATCTTATCCTGTGTAGGAAGGTTATCTTCCTCTAAGCTTGCGTGTATTTTATGAAAAACTAAATACTTCAATGCAGTTTTAAGGGTTTTTATTGTATGAGGGTCTGCTTTAATTTCATCCTTATCTGAGTCTTCTTCATCAGTGCAGGCCAGCAAACTCAACAAACGCTGCATTGTACGAACATCCTTGATTAATTCCAAAAGTGGCGCATCATCAAAAACCAATTGAAAGGCATTGGTGTTAAGTGCCTGAATGATAGCTGCTGGATGTTGATTTTTTTTATCAAATATACGCTGTGCAAACTTCCCAAACAATTGTGCTTTATGAGCAGATTGTAGAGCTGTTTTTAAGTTACCTGAATCAGCTTTATATTCTTCAAATAAGATACCATTAGCGACAAGGACTATGATTACATCAGCAAGTTTGCTACTTCTAAAAGAATGCTTGGTTAAAGTTTTATGCAGAAACCACCAGCCGGATATGCCTTTATCATCACCAGCCGCGCAAATTTGCGCCAAACCAGCAAAACAATCTTTTTCTGAAAGCTTCTCTAACTGAGTCGTAAGGAAAGTTGTTAGGCTTTCTACTGCCTTCGTATTATTTTTAGATGCAGCCCAATGGATTGCAGAGCACAAAAGCCACCAGCCGGATTTGCCTTTACCATTACCAGCCTCGCAAATTTGCGCCAAAGCAGCAAAACAATCTTTTTCTGAAAGCTTCTCTAACTGAGTCGTAAGGAAAGTTGTTAGGCTTTCTACTGCCTTCGTATTATTTTTAGATGCAGCCCAATGGATTGCAGAGCACAAAAGCCACCAGCCGGATATGCCTTTATCATCACCAGCCTCGCAAATTTTCGCCAAAGCAGCAGAACGCTCTTCTGCTGAAAGCTTATGTAACTGAGTCGTAAGGAAAGTTGTTAGGCTTTCTACTGCCTTCGTATTATTTTCAGATGCAGCCCAACTGAGTGCAGAGCACAAAAGCCACCAGCCGGATATGCCTTTATCATCACCAGCCGCGCAAATTTGCGCCAAACCAGCAAAACAATCTTTTTCTGAAAGCTTCTCTAACTGAGTCGTAAGGAAAGTTGTTAGGCTTTCTACTGCCTTCGTATTATTTTTAGATACAGCCCAACGGATCGCAGAGCACAAAATCCACCAGCCGGATATGCCTTTATCATCACCAGCCGCGCAAATTTGCGCCAAACCAGCAAAACAATCTTTTTCTGAAAGCTTCTCTAACTGAGTCGTAAGGAAAGTTGTTAGGCTTTCTACTGCCTTCGTATTATTTTTAGATGCAGCCCAATGGATTGCAGAGCACAAAAGCCACCAGCCGGATTTGCCTTTACCATTACCAGCCTCGCGAATTTGCGCCAAAGCAGCAAAACAATCTTTTTCTGAAAGCTTCTCTAACTGAGTCGTAAGGAAAGTTGTTAGGCTTTCTACTGCCTTCGTATTATTTTCAGATGCAGCCCAATGGATTGCAGCGCACAAAAGCCACCAGCCGGATATGCCTTTATCATCACCAGCCGCGCAAATTTGCGCCAAACCAGCAAAACAATCTTTTTCTGAAAGCTTCTCTAACTGAGTCGTAAGGAAAGTTGTTAGGCTTTCTACTGCCTTCGTATTATTTTCAGATGCAGCCCAACTGAGTGCAGAGCACAAAAGCCACCAGCCGGATTTGCCTTCGTCATCATCCTGATTACTAACATTCAATTTTAGGGGAACATCGTTGGATAGCCAATCGGCGAGCTTGCGTAGGGCATCCATCGCAGCATCTATTTGATTATTCTTTAGACATAAGCTGATTTCTTTGCATCGTTGATAAACATCTTCATTAGTTGGCTTCGGAATAGCATTGCTAAACTGAATTTTTAAGTTAAAGCTTAGCCCGTCCAAAAACGCTTCGCGCTCAGCTTCTAGTAACTCGGCCATTAAAAATAAATAAAGCTCATGTTCTTCAGTAGTTGTTAGCTCTTTAATTTGTCCAGCCAGCTCAGCTGCATCAGTATCAATTTTGATATCGGATGTTAATAGAATATATTTAAATACAATGGAGGCTGTTAATTCACCCTTCTCAGGAATCTCTGATTTAGTGCTAGCGCTGTCGTATTCATAAAAAGAAGTATTGAAAGGGTATTTAAGTTGAACCGCGTTTATAAAAGCAACCAGCGTAACAGTATTTTCTGTTTGTGATAGCTCAGCATATGTAGCGTTTAAAACCTTAGCTAAATCAATGGCTTTATCTGCAGATGCAGATGAAGATGAAGATGAAGATGAAGATGAAGATGCAGATGTAGTAGACAACATAAATAGACCCAACTTAGATACAAAGTCCGTACCATAGCCCGGACCTTGCAGATTGTCAAGTTTTTGCTCAAAAACTACCTTCGTAAAAGGTGCCGTGAAAAGGGTTGACAGCTCAGTTCACAAACTGCAAGCAATAAGTATTCACGTTGGGATGCGCTCAAGTGCAATATCCGATTAGCCTGTGGTTTTAGCAAGGTAGGAAAATTCTATCTAGTGCCTGGACGTAAAATCACCCCGGGACTGTCAATATCCGTGTGTAAACTCCATCAGTCAAAATAAAATTTTCAAATTAAATAATCCCGTTTAAACGCTCCTCAAAAAGGATCACAAAACAGTTCATGGCATTTTTCCAATTTTTAATTGGCATAGTCCATTTTTTCGAAATGTTTTTTAAACCTAAATATAGCTGTTTAAGGGCGGCATCATCAGAAGGAAAAATACGCTTATTTTTAATCAGCTTTCGCAAACTTGAATTCAAAGACTCAATTGCATTCGTTGTATAAATCGCCTTGCGAATTTCTTCAGGATATGAAAAAAATGGAATAATATTTTCCCAGTGATTAAACCAGCTTTTGCTAATCGATGGGTATTGTTTATCCCAATTATCCGAAAACTCACTTAGCGCTAATTCTGCTGCTTCTAATGTTGTTGCCCCATAAATTCGTTTCAAATCAGCTACAACTGCCTTGCGATTTTTCCAACTCACAAACCTTAAAGAGTTTCTCACCATATGCACTATACAAAGCTGAACTTGAGCATTGGGGTATACCGTTGCTATAGCATCTGGAAAGCCTGTTAATCCATCCACACAGGCTATAAAAATATCTTCTAATCCGCGATTCTTTAATTCAGTTAAGACAGTTAACCAAAATTTAGCACCTTCGTTTTGACTTATCCATATACCCAATAACTCTTTCTGACCTTCTAAATTAACGCCTAGCGCTAAATAAAAAGCTTTATTCACAACTCGTTTATCTTCTCTAACTTTTATTACTAAGGCATCTAAATATACTATTGGATAAAGCTTATCTAAAGGCCTTGATTGCCAACTTTTTACCTCATCCATGACTTCATTTGTTACATTGGATATTAAAGTAGCACTGATATCAACACCATAAAGCTCCTGTAGTTCTGCCTGCATATCCCGTGTCGTCATGCCGCGACTGTAAAGACTTATAATCTTATTATCTAAGTCATCAAAGCGAGTTTGCTCTTTGTTAATAAACTGAGGCTCAAAATCACCAGAGCGGTCTCTAGGCATCTTGATGGTCAGTTCACCTTGTTTGATTTTTAACTTTTTATCTCTATACCCATTACGAGAATTACCACTGTTATTGCCGGATAATTCATGTTTATCATAACCTAAGTGAGTGGTTAACTCACCGTCCAAAATTCGCTGGCATAACGCTGCTTTTAATTGCTGCAAGATACCATTATCACCAAATAAGTCTTCTGGGTTTTTAGTGTTCTCTAATAACTGTTCTACTACTTGTGGATCAATAAAGTTCGTTTGTTTTGCCATTTCAGCTCTCCAAGTTTAATGTTGGTAGTTTACTGACTTTTGGCATTTACACACAAGATTTTACACCCTCCTGCAAAAATTTAGAGGACATGGTGAACCCGATTGAATGCCTTCACATATATGCCACTGCACAGCAGCACCCTCATACACCGTATGAGGGTTGCGGCCAGCTCTGTTCTCATTTTCTTCCTCACTATCAGCACTACTATTATCTTGACCTTTGTCATCTTCTGCCGATGTTGAATCAACCGCATTATCACCAGCAGAGCTAGCCTCATTAGGTGAGCTTCATATTACAACCTATATCAGTCATGACGATGATTTCGGGCGCACAACAGTTGACATCTCAGTCGCATCATCATCCTCCTCATCCTTGCCACCACCAACTACTCCTGCAGCGCTAACCCCTGCAGAAGGAGTTGAAGTTTCAAGTTCAACTACTAACGTTCCTAACGCTTGACAGAGTCTATTTGCATCTGTATCACTAAAAGTAATTTGATGTAATAATTCTTTGACAGCTTCCATAGCTTGTGAGTTTTCCTCTGGAAAACTTTGTCTATGTGCATCAAAAAAAGGTTTAAGCGCATGTTTGATAAGCCATTGGATTGTATCTGTTGTTGCAACGCTCCAAAATGCCGATATTGAACTTTGCTGTTTCCGTAGAAACTTACCCAAGGGCTTCTTATTATCAAGACAATTCTTAAGTAATTTAAATCCAGCGACTATCTTATCCTGTGTAGGAAGGTTATCTTCCTCTAAGCTTGCGTGTATTTTATGAAAAACTAAATACTTCAATGCAGTTTTAAGGGTTTTTATTGTATGAGGGTCTGCTTTAATTTCATCCTTATCTGAGTCTTCTTCATCAGTGCAGGCCAGCAAACTCAACAAACGCTGCATTGTACGAACATCCTTGATTAATTCCAAAAGTGGCGCATCATCAAAAACCAATTGAAAGGCATTGGTGTTAAGTGCCTGAATGATAGCTGCTGGATGTTGATTTTTTTTATCAAATATACGCTGTGCAAACTTCCCAAACAATTGTGCTTTATGAGCAGATTGTAGAGCTGTTTTTAAGTTACCTGAATCAGCTTTATATTCTTCAAATAAGATACCATTAGCGACAAGGACTATGATTACATCAGCAAGTTTGCTACTTCTAAAAGAATGCTTGGTTAAAGTTTTATGCAGAAACCACCAGCCGGATATGCCTTTATCATCACCAGCCGCGCAAATTTGCGCCAAACCAGCAAAACAATCTTTTTCTGAAAGCTTCTCTAACTGAGTCGTAAGGAAAGTTGTTAGGCTTTCTACTGCCTTCGTATTATTTTCAGATGCAGCCCAATGGATTGCAGAGCACAAAAGCCACCAGCCGGATTTGCCTTTATTATCACCAGCCTCGCAAATTTTCGCCAAAGCAGCAGAACGCTCTTCTGCTGAAAGCTTATGTAACTGAGTCGTAAGGAAAGTTGTTAGGCTTTCTACTACCTTCGTATTATTTTCAGATGCAGCCCGGTTGATTGCACCGCACAGAAACAACCAGCCGGATATGCCTTTACCATTACCAGCCTCGCGAATTTGCGCCAAAGCAGCAAAACAATCTTTTTCTGAAAGCTTATGTAACTGAGTCGTAAGGAAAGTTGTTAGGCTTTCTACTGCCTTCGTATTATTTTTAGATGCAGCCCAACTGAGTGCAGCGCACAAAAGCCACCAGCCGGATTTGCCTTTATCATTATCAGCCTCGCAAATTTGCGCCAAACCAGCAAAACAATCTTTTTCTGAAAGCTTCTCTAACTGAGTCGTAAGGAAAGTTGTTAGGCTTTCTACTGCCTTCGTATTATTTTTAGATGCAGCCCAACGGATTGCATAGCACAGAAACCACCAGCCGGATATGCCTTTATCATCACCAGCCGCGCAAATTTGCGCCAAAGCAGCAAAACAATCTTTTTCTGAAAGCTTCTCTAACTGAGTCGTAAGGAAAGTTGTTAGGCTTTCTACTGCCTTCGTATTATTTTCAGATGCAGCCCGGTTGATTGCACCGCACAGAAACAACCAGCCGGATTTGCCTTCATCATCACCAGCCTCGCAAATTTGCGCCAAACCAGCAAAACAATCTTCTGCTGAAAGCTTATGTAACTGAGTCGTAAGGAAAGTTGTTAGGCTTTCTACTGCCTTCGTATTATTTTTAGATGCAGCCCAATGGATCGCAGCGCACAGAAACCACCAGCCGGATTTGCCTTCGTCATCACCCTGATTACTAACATTCAATTTTAGGGAAACATCGTTGGATAGCCAATCGGCGAGCTTGCGTAGGGCATCCATCGCAGCATCTATTTGATTATTCTTTAGACATAAGCTGATTTCTTTGCATCGTTGATAAACATCTTCATTAGTTGGCTTCGGAATAGCATTGCTAAACTGAATTTTTAAGTTAAAGCTTAGCCCGTCCAAAAACGCTTCGCGCTCAGCTTCTAGTAACTCGGCCATTAAAAATAAATAAAGCTCACGTTCTTCAGTAGTTGTTAGCTCTTTAATTTGTCCAGCCAGCTCAGCTGCATCAGTATCAATTTTGATATCGGATGTTAATAGAATATATTTAAATACAATGGAGGCTGTTAATTCACCCTTCTCAGGAATCTCTGATTTAGTGCTAGCGCTGTCGTATTCATAAAAAGAAGTATTGAAAGGGTATTTAAGTTGAACCGCGTTTATAAAAGCAACCAGCGTAACAGTATTTTCTGTTTGTGATAGCTCAGCATATGTAGCGTTTAAAACCTTAGCTAAATCAATGGCTTTATCTGCAGATGCAGATGAAGATGAAGATGAAGATGTAGTAGACAACATAAATAGACCCAACTTAGATACAAAGTCCGTACCATAGCCCGGACCTTGCAGGTTGTCAAGTTTTTGCTCAAAAACTACCTTCGTAAAAGGTGCCGTGAAAAGGGTTGACAGCTCAGTTCACAAACTGCAAGCAATAAGTATTCACGTTGGGATGCGCTCAAGTGCAATATCCGATTAGCCTGTGGTTTTAGCAAGGTAGGAAAATTCTATCTAGTGCCTGGACGTAAAATCAACCCCCCTTATAAAACCGTATCTTTTGTCAATTTCAGACTGCTGAAGATTTATAAGTTTCACATCAAAAATGTTATAATATTGCATAAATAAAGCAAATTAGCTAACTCTTCATCATATCTCGAAAATTGAAAAGTTTCTATAATGCTACTTGTAATTCATTTTCTATTGTGCTGTGGCCTAATTTTTTGACAGAACCAGATTTCCCATGCGTTTACTAGATTATGCAATAATCTCCATTACTTATATTCGGTTCATCTAATTCAATCAATGTCCATGCTTAGAACGATCAATATAAGGCGGTGGATTCTGTAGATGATTTTGAAAAACCGGTGATAAAGCACGATGTACTCCAGTGGTTTCATCATGAGCTGCGCCTGGTGGTGGGGGCGCTTTAACAGGCGCTGTAGTTGAACTACAGGCAGATAGCATCAAAGCAGATATGAAAACTAAAGCTGTTAAAGATGTTTTTTTTAGCATAACAATATAGAACCATAAAATTTTTGTCATTGTATACTTAAGCAACTTCAACTTGCAATAAAAAAACCCGGACTATCCGTAATCCGGGTTAAGCAGGAGTTGTCATGTTAATTTTGGCCTCCCTGGCCAGTTTAAATATTGCTTTCCCTGTCAACATAGTCATATTATAAAAAAAGATAACAAGACACACAATCAGCGATCAGCACTTTGGCTTGTGCGAGATCTGCCATTGTACGTTTTTTACCAAATTTAGTTGGAATTCTTTTCTATATAGGACTAACGAAAAACTTCGTATTAAAATCTAAATTAATCAATGTAGGTTGGGCTGACGGAGGAAGCCCAACAGCTTATTCATTTAATTACGGCCTTATTGAGTTGGCCACAGCCTGTTATAAAGCCACAAATGGTTATGCCAAAATACAAGTTCTCATCCGATGGAAAAGATGATCAAATCTGCAATTGTATGATGGAAAACACCGGTTACAATCCTCATTCTCGTCCAAACTTCATGTGGCCAATACAGCGGATTTGCGCAACTTCTGCAAGTTAAAATTTAGGGTCTGGGCATTGTGAAAACTTTCTCAATCACAGCGTATTCCATGTAACCCAACCTGGCAATAGGTTTGAAAAGGGTGACATCCACTTTGCCATCAACCAGGTATTCATCTTTAATGTGTACACCTACCACCTTGCCAATAACGATTCTGTTAGAGTGCCTGTCGTCTTGTACAGGTAATTGCACACTCTCATAATATTCACATTCCAAATGAATAGGTGATGCTTTTATTCTAGGTGGCTTTACTAAAGTGGAAGGCTCCGTCTCTAAGCCCGTGATTTCAATTTCGTTCACTTGAGCGGCGTAATCACCTGAAGATTGATTAACCTGCTCTTTTAAATCCCAGGTAGCAATGTTTACTACAAACTCTTTAGTCTTTTCTACGTTTACTAAACTATCTTTTAGGCGCACGCCTTCGTGCTTGTTACTAATGGCATACATTACCATAGGCGGAATATCACTTACTGCATTAAAAAAACTAAAGGGCGCGAGATTGGGCACTCCTGTTTCAGTTAAGCTTGTGATCCAACCAATAGGTCTTGGCACGACACAGGATTTGAAAGGGTTATGTGGTAAACCATGATTATTTTTTTCGGTTTCATAGAACATAGTGACACTAAATTTTGTTTTTTATAGAACATACACTTTGTTTTATGGCAATGTCTACTTATTTTCCCTTTTAAAAGTTATCTTTTTTCAAACCATGATTACCCAAGTTCAAATACCAACCGCTTCAACTCATGAATCATGTACAAAGGTATTTTTAAAATGGATTTTTCATTTGATAAGGGCGCTGTGGATAGCTGAATACCAAACTCTGCTGGTTTTTCTTTTAAAAACTGATAAATTGATTTCAACCGTCCACTAGCACCGGCTTTTACTTCAATGGGAATTATTTTTTCATCAATATTAATCACATAATCAACCTCTGCTGTACTGCCTGTCTTTTTCCGTTCCCAATATAACAACTGAGGCTCTATAAAAGGCAATTGATTAGCAATAAGTTCTTGTCCTACTAATTGCTCCGCCAGCATACCTTTGTTAATTAAATCTATATCCTTCTCTAATAATACTTCTGGGTCTATATAGCTCATGGAATAACAAAGCCCCACATCATGCATCAACACTTTATATATCCTAGGATTTAGCGACCCCGTAAGGGGTAAGCCTGCGGCACTACATAAGAAAACTTTATGCAACAATCCCGCCTGATTCAAATAGTTTGCAGCTTCTTTGATTTCTCGAGAATTTACGTCTGGATTAACCTTACTGTATTTAAAGTTTTGTCCTATCATTGTTGGCATTTGCTCTAGAATACGCTGCATATGGTGATGACGGGTGATTTTTGCATACTTTCCAAAATCCTGTCGATACAACTGCATCAAAGCCACTTGTTTTCTCTGTACTTCTGCTAAATTTCCTGAAGTATTATACTCTTCAACCACAGCGGGCATTCCGCCGATGATGCTGTACTCACGTAATAGTTTTAATGCCTGTTGATGAATAACAATATCAAACTGATCCTTAAGTGAATACTGTCTAAGGTATTCCAGTAACCCATTTTGGTTTTTCGATTGTAAAAATTCTTTGAAAGACAAGGGTTTTAAATATAGAAATTCTACTCTGCCCACAGGTAAACTTAATTCAGTCTCTTTCAAAGCAAACTCTAATAAAGAACCCGCTGCGATGATATGTAAATCTGGCAATTCTTCTTTAAAATATCTTAAAGCCTGTAGTGCTTTTGGAGACTCTTGAATTTCATCGATAACCAACAAATGCTTGCCAGGGATAATTTCTTTGCCTGTGGTAATATAAATTCTATTTAGAATTGCTCGCGGATCTAAATCATTAAAACATGATTTTAAAGCTGGATTACGTTCTAGATTAATAAAAAGATAGGACTCAAAGCATTTTTTACCAAATTGGTCAATAAGATATGATTTACCAACCTGTCTAGCACCTCGAATAATCAATGGTAAACGATTAGTACGATTTTTCCAATTAGTTAACTCTTTAAATAAACTACGTTTCATAATAATACTGTCAATAATTATAGGTAATTATAAACAAATTTTGTCAAAAATAATAGGGTGTTTTTGTATGAATTCTTGTAACTCTAAGAATAGTTAAATAAATAAGCTAAAATAGAATATATGTCTTTAAACGCTTTTCACAATGTATAAATGTATGTCCTCATTAACCTTAGCTGGCCTCATCTTTTTTACCTCTGCCTATGCCAACCATCAAAGCATTACAACCTCACATCATACACCTGTTTCTGTTTCTAAAGACCATAATGCTCATTCACGCAATATAAATGCTGTCAGCAACCGTTTTGCTAATCCCAGGCAGAAACTTCGAAATCAAAAGCTGGATAATCGCAAAAGTTATTTTAAAAAAGATATCAAAAAGCCAGGACGAAAAGGGTATGTAGGTCCTAAATAAATTCAATTTTATCGGCACTAATAATTATATCTTTTTGTGAAATGATCAACTGAGCGTCATGAACTTTTAAAATAATTTTCTTATTCGCTTTTAATTGAAAATTCCCTTGTACTTCATTCAGATAATTTCCATGAATTACTTTAATATCTCTATTTTTTTGCACCACAGATTTTCGTCTGCCTTTTACCTTGAGCGATAAATCTCCGGTGGTTAAAAACTGCAAAGTTTTATTGTTGGGTGATTCATTGAGATATAGCGCATTTTCTGAAGGATGATTTGGCTTAAGGTTCGAGGGATTCCCAGTTTTGAAACCAAATCTTTGCAAATGATCAGTCTGAAACGTGTCATCTTCCGGCACAGTTCCCACCACCAGAGGTCTGTGACTGATGCCATGCTGATAAAGTAAAATTACTTTTTGCCTGGCTCGGGGTATCCACTGCCAACCACTTTTACAGCCTGCAAATGATGACAGCACACTTATCCACTGGGTTTTTGTCGTCGTGGCAAAATAGCCCGAGCAGTAAGGATCCAATAGTGGTTTTGAGGCTTTGACAAAATCCGGTTTTACTTTAATTTTTCCCTCTGCATTGTTGCATAGGGTATCTGCTGGTTGGGAAGTTTCCGATCCCACTGTTTCAGCAAACTGGTAGCCTGATACCGGTTTGGATTTTATTAATCCAAGGGCAAAGCCTGTTGCAGTTTTATTTAAGTGAATACGCTGACTGAACTTTTGCTTTTGGTGCAAATATTGCTGTTTTTGACATAGCTTTGTGAACTTTTTTTCAGTAATTACCGCAGTAGCTCGAAAGCTCAATGATGCTACATAGAACTTCTCTTTGAATTTAGGTTGAAGGTTCAACCGCATTCCAGCATTTAGTCCGGGACAATGGCCACTGGCATAGAAGGTCTCTTTACGCATATTTTTATGAATCACATTTTTTTGCAACAGTTGTTGATGAGACTCGGTTGTATCCGCAAAACTTTCCACCGCCTCGTGATAATTATCTTGAAGCACATGTAATGGAAAATTCTGAGTTTGCGTGTCTGATAAAGTGGTATAGCCACTGTTTCTGGAATGACTTCGACAAAAAACCCACTGATGGTTTGTTAAAATGCTCTTATTACTACGAGTAATTTTAGTCACGAAGGGAGTATTAAAGCTCAGGCTGAGACTTTTGTAAAGTCACGGTTCCATAGCGTAGATCCGGCACAAACTCAGTTGAAAACACTAAAGTACTGCCTGTTACTGTATGCTTAAAAAAATAGTAAATACCGCAATTGGCTAATAATCGCTGCATAAAACTAAAATCAGATTCCTGATACTGTACGCAGTAAGGCAGCTTAGTAGAAGTTTGACCAATTTCTTTGACATCATAATCTTCAATACCATGATGCCTCAACAGTGCTACCAGGATTTGCGGTACTGTTTTGTTAACAAACTGTCGACACACTAAAGCTTTTGAAAGCAATGAAAGTTTTGGCATAACCGTCAGTTTGCCTGCTGACCATTCACCACTTTCAATTCCCACATAATGGATGCTTTGAATAATGCCGTGATAATATTGAGAAACTGTTTCATGATTTAAGCAAACTGTAATCGCCTTACCCGTTATCAAAGCATTAAATTCTGCTATGTCTTCTGGCCAAACCTCTAAAATCAGTTCAAAAGGCGCTGATAGTGCCTCAAAACCTTGGATTTTTATCAAATGAACTTTAGACACATAACCTTGAATAAAAATCTCTAAAAAAGTTTTTAATTTGTTTTCTTCGGTTGGATCGCGCATGGGGGTGGAGCAGCAATAAAATATTACCAAAATGATAACAGCAAACATCCGAAGTGACCAGTGGAAATTAGATGAAGTTTTTCCTAAGTCCTGTTATATTATACAAAAATTTTGTCGGAGTTAGGCTGCTGTGAAAAAACATCTTTTATGGATTCTTACTGCTGGTATGTTACTGGGTGGGTGTGTGTCCAATTATGTTCCACCTGCGCCTCGAACCAATGATCCCGCCAAAATCAAACTGGCACAGGCTGCCAGCGCATCCACAGATTCACTGGTAACCTTAGAAGGCATTCGTAAAGCGGAAAATCCTCAGTATCAAAAGAAGCTACCCAATGCCAACAGTTTTGGCATGACTCAACTGGCTTCCATTGACTGGACTGGCCCAATTGACCCTATTGTTAAGAAAATTGCCAAAGCCGCCAGTTATCGGTTACAGGTTCTGGGTACACAGCCTGCCATTCCTGTTTTGGTGACGATTCATGCACAAAATCAGTCTTTAGGTGAAATTTTACAGAACATTGATTATCAGGCCGGTCGTAAGGCGTACATTTATGTTAACGGTAAAGCGGGTTTAATCCAGCTTCGTTATGCTCGTGGTTAAGGGTTTATGTTAAAACGATTACTTGTTATTGTCAGTTTTCCAGTCATTCTGGCAGGCTGCACCTCCATGAACAAAGGTCCCAGTGGTAATGTAGACAGTTTAAATGGTCTGCAGCAGATTTCTGCACCCCCACGAAATATTGGGCCTCACGGCAAACGTTATGATGAAGATGATGTCACCGATATTCGCTACACTGCTTTAAAAGAAACGGCTATGAGCCTTGGTGCAAGAGCAGCTCTTGCCTGGCGTTCAGATCAAATTGATGCCATTTTATCTCAGGATGAAACCGTTTTAGATAAAGCTTATAATTTCTATGGCCTAATGCTGCCGGATAATATTTTGCCGCCAGTATTGCTGGAAGCAAGAAACACTTTGAATCTTGCCAGCCCGAATACCATTCGTTTATCTTCACAAATCTATCGCATTAAAAGTCAGGCACGCTTTGTCACAGCACCGCCTACCTGGCGAGATTACATTTGGATGGATTATCCAAAACCTTCCCGACCAGATAACAGTCTGTTGCCCGAAAATGCCAGTGAACAGGATATCTGGAATCATTATGCGGCCGTTGGCTGGAAAAACGGGATTAATCAGGCAAACAACATTTTTGCCTCAAACTTAGCGCGCTTAAATCAAGACTATGAAGGAATGGTGCTATACTTAAGACTTTATCAGGAAAATATGGTGAGTAAACCTTACGTGGCTAAAACTGATTTAGGTATTACCGGTAATGGCAACCATATGAGTATTGATGACAGAGTTTTAAGAATTACTGCTCTGCCTCAATTGAATCTTAATGGCAACACCTGGAAGCCCATTTTGGTGCCTGATCCATTGGCAAAATACAAACTTGATCTGTTAAAACAGATAGCGCCCAAAATGGGTAGTCACCAAAAGGCTGCAGCACAATTTGTGAAATGAAGACTTATGTCCGAAAAAGACTATATACTGCCTCATGAACCCACGCGTTTTGGGGCAGAAAATTTAGACGCATTACTCTATTTTTGTGAATCCTTACACGCATCTGATATCACCATTCAGACCAATGAGCCGGTTTATGCTGAGTGTTATGGTCGTTTACATAAAGTGACCCACCGAAGACTGTCTAATACAGAAGTGGGTGAGCTGATTAATGGCATTTATGGTCCTAACGGTACCGCCCAGATTTTAAGTGGTACAGATGTGGATACCCATTATGAGTTTCGTCCTAACAGAACCGAAAGGTTTCGCTATCGGGTCAATGGCACCGGCTGTCAGGTGGAAGGGCATGATGGATTACAAATTACTCTGCGCTCTATTCCGAGTACTCCACCTAAGCTGGCTAGTTTAAACTTAGAAGACGCTTTAAAAGACGCAATTGCGCCAAGAGACGGCTGTGTTTACGTTACAGGTGCTACAGGTTCTGGTAAAAGTACTTTGCTGGCCTCAATTATTCGGCATTTGGTGGAAAGCTCTGATGGCAACCGCAAAGCTTTAACTTATGAAGCGCCCATCGAGTTTGTCTATGATGAAATTGACAAACCCACCTCTATTGTCAGTCAAACAGAAATCCCCCGTCACTTGCCTTCTTTTGCTGCGGGCGTTCGTAATGCATTGCGGCGAAAACCCATGTTAATTCAAGTGGGTGAGGCTCGAGATCCAGAAACCATCAGTGCGGTTGTGGAAGCTGCTCTCACAGGACACCCGGTTTACACCACCTTGCATACCAACGGTGTGGCTGAAACCATTCGAAGATTAGTCACCACATTTCCTGCTGGCGAGCGCGAAGGCCGTACTATCGATATTATTGAAACCATGCGACTGATTTTATGGCAAAAACTGGTGCCTTCTTTAGATGGCAAACGGGTTGCTTTACGGGAGTTTTTGATTTTTGATGAAGAAGTCCGTGATATTTTGCTGGACTCCCCTTTAGAAAAAGTCACCGCGATAACCCGAAAGCTTGTGAAAGAAAGAGGACAACCGATGCATAAAGATGCCACATTAAAATATGAAAATGGCATTATAGGCGAAAGAGAATATAAAGTCTTAATGGCACTATCAAAACGTTCTGACCGCGACGCAGAAGTCTCATGAAAACTTTCACGAAATATCCAAGGGCTCTGCGCTATATTTACCTGCCCATTTTAACAATCTTATGTGTCGCTGCGGTTTTAATACCCACTATTGTGAAGAATTTATTTTTTTTTAACGGAATTTTTTTAATTGCCCTGTTGCTGATTTTATTGTTACCCACAAAAAGATACCAAAAGACCATTACAAGCCAAGCATCTGAGCATTATGGTTTTTTTAGTTATCTCATGGCTTTTGGTAAGCTGTCTTTAATGCAATTAGTATTAATTTTTATCGATGTTAATATTAATCTTATTTTTACCAAGCTACTGCCAGCCACTCAGCAACATAAATTTAACGCTTTGTTACCACTGGATATCCAGCATTTTTTTTACTGGGGCTATTTCCCCTGGGCCTTAATCCTTTTAATGGGATTTATCCTTGCCACACGCCAAACGCAAAAAAATCCTTCACCTACTTTTATGAATCTGATTGCACCGGTTGTAGGGGTTAAAAGAAGTCGTATTATTAATATTGGTGCCGAGTTATTTATAAGACAAAGTTTAATTATCAGTGCCGGTATCTTAACCATTGCTTTTGGTTTTAGTCTGTATTTTTATGCCGCGGCAATGGGCGCACCCACTTTTTCTTTTGAGCCCAATGGCTATACGGTTTTTATCTATCTATTGGTATTTGTGATCTTCAGCAGTCGCTTTTGGACTCGGGTGTTAAGGAAACTTTGGTTAAACAATTACAGCACCTTACAGCTAATGTTGTTACAGGCAGGAGTAGCTATTATTTTAATTTTACTTTTAACCCCCTGCATTCATATTTTTGGTCAACTGGTACAGCTTGATTTACACAAAACTATAGTATTTCCAAGACCACATTTGGATTTAAGCTATGCCTGGACTTTATTCAATGGATCTTTTTGGCTATCCAGTGTGATTTTTCTGGCACCTTTGATTGCTCATATTGCAAAAGGAAAAAATCTGAAAATTATGATTTTGTTGGGCTTATTCTGGCCTGTAATTTTTACTTTGTTGCTGCTGTCATCCAAATTTCAGTTACACCTTGTGGCCATCATGAGTATTTTAGATGCCACCTCGATTAGTCTTATTTTAAATATTCTGATGCTGCTGTTGATTGCCATAGGGTTTATTCGCAACCGCAGCTTTGACGCACTGATGCTGCAATATTTTTATCCTGAAAATGCGCATCTGCAAAAACATTATCCTGTAAAAATGCTGACGGGCTACTTACGCCTTGTGAGCCTTTTATTGTTACTATATATGTTCAATGGGATTAATCTTTTATCCATATTAATGTTCGGCCTTATTGCCTGTTGTTTTATAGTGTATGCTGTTGCGACTGTAGGATTTTTTAAAGGGCTATTATTTTCTTCGAAATAATATTATTGGTAAAATCAATGTAGGTTGGGCTGAGGTCGGAAGCCCAACAGGCTGTGACAACTAAATAAGGCCGTAATTAAATGAATAACACCGTTGGGCTTCCGACCTCAGCCCAACCTACATATAAGTTAAAAAAGATTTTGCCTGCTCCAAGTCTTCTGGCAAAATAATTTCCACCAAAAAACGATTTTCAAGCCATAACTCAAAAACATTTAAACTGTTTTGTCGCGTGGTATAAAGGCATCGCCACTGTTCTTTAGAGGCAAGCGCCATAATCTGATCTTTGGTTAAAGTGGATACGATTGCAACGTGCGATGCACTATATTTTTGAACGCTGTCCAGGTTTACGAATCTGGAAGGCTCTTCTGCTCTTTCGCCAGGCGTCAGTATAATATTTTCTGGATACACCTCAAAACCACTGCCTTGCCCATCGTTGGCGTAAACCATAAAAGCGTTTTTTAAAGGGGCAAAAGGCTTCACCACTCCCTGGCAAAGCTCGGCAAGCACTTTGGCAACCTGTTCTGGGTTTTTAGCTGGAATTGAAGTATGTAATATCATTTATTTAGTACTTATGAAAACCTTCGTATTAAAATCGAAATCAATGTAGGTTGGGCTGACGCAGGAAGCCCAACAGGCCGTGACAACTTATTTAAGGCCAAAATTAAATGAATTCCTGTTGGGCTTCCTGCGTCAGCCCAACCTACATTGATTTTGTCTGTAAATCGAAGTTTTCGTCCTATTATTGTAATTTTCTTAAAAATTTTCCATAGGATGTTTTGGTTTTTATTGCGTGATCCTGACACATAGCCTGCATCACATCTTTTAGTACCACAAAACTTTCGCTTAAATCATTATACAGTCCGGCGACTGTCAATTCACTCAACCCTGCTAAAGCATAATAGGCATTTTGCCCTAAATCAATATAGTAACTTTCTTTTAAGTTTCTTTTTTTCACCTGATCAGGGTAAAACCCCGAAAGAATCAAACATTTATCCCCTACTTCCTGCAAACTGCTACTACGGTAACGACCTGGTTGCTGCAGACTTTCCAAAAACTCCATAGCCACAATACTGCCGCTAATGTCGGGTTTATCGATAAAACGCATCAACATGTACACAAGGTAACTTTCTATATTTTCTTCCAAACGCACCTCTAATCCACATTGCGCATCATTTACGAGTGCATACCACTGTGCAAGTGGGGTTGGTTGTAAGTATAATTTTTGCATGTCAACTCCAAATGGACTCCCTCTAGCCTTAAGTTTAGCCTAAAATACAGAGTTTTCGAGTATTTGAGCTATTTTTTTGTTAAAATTCATTAAGTTATCTGATTCTGTTTCAGTTTAAAATGAATGTATGGTACAATTCGTGACCATTTTTGCTCTCGGATTAGACAATGACCGCACATATTCGCAATATCGCCATTATTGCCCACGTTGACCACGGAAAAACCACGTTGGTGGATAAACTGCTACAGCAGTCTGGCACCTTAAATGACCGCAAAAAACATGGCGAGCGTGTCATGGACAGTAACGAACTGGAAAAAGAGCGCGGCATCACCATTTTGGCTAAAAATACTGCCCTTACCTGGAAAGATCATCGCATTAATATTGTGGATACCCCTGGCCACGCCGATTTTGGCGGCGAAGTCGAGCGGATTTTATCGATGGTCGATTCGGTATTATTGCTGGTTGATGCTGTGGATGGCCCCATGCCACAAACCCGCTTTGTTACTCAAAAAGCTTTTGCTCAGAATTTAAAGCCGATTGTTGTCATTAACAAAATTGACAGACCGGGCGCCAGACCAGACTGGGTGGTGGATCAGGTTTTTGAATTATTTGATAATTTAGGCGCCAATGATGAGCAACTGGACTTTCCTGTCATTTACACCTCTGCACTACAAGGTACTGCAACCTTAGACTTAGCAGAGCCCAGCACAGATATTACCGCTTTACTGGATGCCATAATTGACTGGGTTGCACCGCCACAAGTGCATGAAAATGGTGCTCTGCAAATGCAAATAAGCTCATTGGATTACTCAAGCTATGTAGGGGTCATTGGCGTTGGCAGAATTACCCGAGGAGATATTAAACGCAATATGCCTGTCACCATAATAGATGCTAAAGGCAAAATCCGTAATGGGAAAATATTACAGATTCTTGGCTATCATGGGCTTGAACGAGTAGAAACTGAAACTGCCAGTGCCGGTGATATCATTGCCATCACAGGCATAGAAAGTCTTAATATTTCGGACACCCTGTGCGATCCTAAATATGTGGAAGCGCTGCCTGCCTTAAGTGTGGATGAGCCTACCGTTACCATGACTTTTCAAGTGAATGATGCTCCTTTTGCCGGTAAAGAAGGTAAATATCTTACCAGCCGTCAGATCCGTGAACGTTTAGATAGAGAGCTGATTCACAATGTGGCATTGAAAGTAGAAGATACTGCTGTGCCTGATAAATTTAAAGTGTCTGGCCGGGGTGAATTACACTTATCCATTTTAATTGAAACCATGCGTCGTGAAGGCTATGAATTGGCTGTATCCCGACCACAGGTTATTGTTAAAGAAATTGATGGACAATTATGCGAGCCTTTTGAAACTGTAACCGTGGATGTGGAAGAGCAGCATCAAGGCTCAATTATGGAAACCTTAGCCAGTCGCAAAGGTGAATTAAAAAATATGCAAGCCGATGGTAAAGGTCGAATTCGCTTGGATTATATGATGCCGTCTCGCGGATTAATTGGTTTTCATACTGACTTTTTAACCATGACTTCGGGTACAGGTTTGATTTATCACTCGTTTGACCACTTTGGTCCCTGCAAAAAAGGCGGCATTCAAAGTCGCATCAATGGTGTGTTAATTTCTAACACCAAAGGTAAAGCCACAGCCTATTCTCTTTGGAAAATCCAAGAACGCGGTAAGCTATTTATCAATCCACAAACAGAAGTATATGAAGGTATGATTGTGGGTATTCATTCAAGAGATAATGATTTAGTGGTCAATGTCGTTAAAGAAAAACAATTAACCAACATTCGAGCTTCAGGTTCTGATGAAAATATTATTTTAGTACCGCCTATTCGTCACAGCCTGGAACAGGCCTTGGGGTTTATTGATGATGATGAATTGGTTGAAATCACACCACAGAATATTCGCTTAAGAAAAAAATATTTATTAGAACATGAGCGTAAAAGAGCAGGTCGTGAAAGTGCTTAAGCCTTTAAATTATTTTTAAAACTAAGGGCAAATTTATGTACCGCGTTGAAATAATAAAAAAATCTGCCCTAAATTGTACCTCATCCTTGAAAGTTGTTATATGGATTAAGATTAAAATGTTAGTTGTCTTTATAGGATGCAAAACTTCGTATTAAAATCGAAATTAATCAATGTAGGTTGGGCTGACGCAGGAAGCCCAACAGTGTTATTCATTTAATTACGGCTTTATTTAATTGCCACGGCTGAAACTTGTGAAGAGTTTTTAGCATTTGATTTCATTATTATTGTTCCATATCAAAACATAATAAAATAATGATAAAAAGTTAGATGTTAGGTGGGATTTGTCGAGGCTTATCTTAAAACATATGAAAGTAGCTTTGTTCATCACTTAAAAAGGAAACCGTCTGGGGTAAACTCAACCAGTAATCGAAGGTAGATTTAAGTTGAAAGGCATTTTTATTAATAAAAAAAATGTTTGGGATTTTGTTCAGCGATAATAACTCCTCAGAGGTTTCAATACGGAACTGTTTTTTGTAAATTAAGTTAAAAGCGTTAACTTTCTCTAAAGACCATAATAATCTGCTGCAGTCCGAACTTAAAAATTGAGAAAAATTGTTCACCTGAAGAATATTTTTTTTCTTAAGCGCTGTGACTGCCTGTATGTAATAAACGGAATTTTTTAAAACACAAATATTTTTTGTTTTAACATTTTTTTTCACTAAAAAAGCATACTGACTGAAGTGGTATGGCGCCGAGACAACAAAATTTGCCAACAAATTATCCTGTGGTGAGAATCCACCAATCAATAAATCTAAAGATTTTAATTGGGTAGGTTGATCTAAATTTTCATTCATTACAGGAACAAAGGTAATCTGCTTGATATTTTCATCCTGTGCGAATTTATACAAAAGCGCCACATCAAAACCACTTAATTGATTATCACTGGTGAGAAATACATAAGGTGGCTGGTTCATTAAAACGCCTACCTTTAAGGTGTGCGTAATATATATATTGAACTGCTTAGCCTCCCGAAATGCATCCAAGCTCATCCAGTTGACAGTGACACCCTGATTAGCCTCTTTCGGTAAGTTCAAAGTTTTATAAGTAAAAGCAGAAGATGAAAATTTCTTTGTCACACTTTGCGCACTGAAAAAAATCAAAACAAAACTACAAATAATAAAAACAGCAAAAACAATACTTTTTTTTACACTAATCCGAATTAAACCATAATAACTGTAAATTGTCAGATAACTCACAACCGCCATAGCGCTCACAGTCACAAGTAATTGCGCATAGCGCGTTATTGGCAAGAGCTCAAAAAAATACTGAACACTACTGGCTGGCAAATTCAACCACTGAGTCAGAAATTTCATCACTGGAATGACTGAGGAAGGTGAGCCAATCGAGGCCAAAAAACTAAACACCAGTGTCCAGGAAAATTTATCAATATTTATATGCCTGCCAAATAAAATGATAATAAAAGCTATAAACAGATATATGGTTGCATTACCAAACTGTGTTATTGGGTAACAAATGGTGGAAGTGGCTGACACAACATCATTTGTATCGTCATCTTTTAAGTCATATTGTTCTAAAGATTTTTGAATAGCGTTAATGATAAAAGGGATGGCTGTAACAGATAAAGTGGTTGATAAAGCCACTAACAATGCCATTTTAAACTCTCGAAAAAAGGCTCGATACTTTTTAGGCAGAAAAATAGTATAAAATAAAGGAAAAATCACCAGTAACATTAAGAAACTTAATAAATAAAGAAAACACAAATAAAATCCAATAAAGTGAAACTCCTTTGCATTAAACGTGCCAATACTACCAGCCACTAAAAAACATACCGCCAAAGGGGTAAATAAAATTAACCAATGTAAAATTTTTAAGGCAATATCTTTAACACTGCCAAGATATATTAAAAAAGCTTTCTTGCGAGGGCTTTTTTGTAGACTAATACCAAAAAGAATAGAAAATATAACCACTGCTGGAATATAATTGTTCAGTACCGCAGCATAAATATTGGCAGGAATGATGGTGTTTAATGCTGTAGAAAAAGAAAAACCGTTATCCGTTAAAACATAATCCACCAAAAAATCTTTTACAGGAAAAAACTGCTGAAAGAACCACAAATATAAAAGTAAAATCGCTACTAAAATAACATAATATGGAAATCCCGCTAAAAATAGTTTTTTAGCTTTGGTGTGATGCATATGCCCAAGACTGAATATGATTGAGCAAATGAGATATGGATAAATGTCTGCTTCCAGTAATCGGATGTATATGTTTCCAATATCAGTTAAAAACCCAACCTCAGGACCAAACCATAAACCAAGGCCAGTACCAATCATTAATCCTGCAAAAACCAATAAAGGTGTTTTTTGGAAGTTCTGATAACTCAATGATTGGCTCCTTTTAACCATTTAGCTTTTTGCATTGGCAAAAAGTCAGTATATTCGATTAATTCAAACCAATTATTAATGTAACTTTTTAACTCAACAGACTGACGATTCATCATAAAAGCTATCAAAATTGGCTCTGCATCTTTTTGCGGAAGATGTAATGGCATATAATCCGGCATTAAACTGCTTAAGGCATTCACATGATAAGTGGTCCAAAGCAGTGCATCATAATGTTCTGAAAGAAAACTTTGTGGTTTATACAGCAATGTCCCTTTTGCTTTAGGAAAAATTTTAAATAACATTGGGGCTAGGATTGGATCTTTTAAGGTGGCTACGCTCAAATGATTGATGCTGCTTAAGTCAGCTTTGCTAAATTGTTTTTCTTTGTTTTTTCTAACCAATAACGCAGGCTTTGTTACCAAATAGCTTGTAGAAAAAGCAGTTTTATCCAACCTGTCTGCCGTCACATATACTGAACCAATGGCAACATCAAATTTATTCTCCAATAAGTCCTGCTCCAACTCAGACCATTTAAATGGGATGAACATAAGGTTAACATTCAAAGACTTTGCCAGTCGATACACCAATGCCACATCAAAACCCACCAACTGTCCTTCATCGTTGAAATAACTAAAAGGAATCATATCTGGATTATAACCCACTCTCAATCTGTGATATTTTTTAATATTATCGTAAGTTGCTGGATATTCCTCTAAATTTTTTGGCATAACTTTGTAGGTAATGGCGGACACAGTACCAGTCAATCCTTCGCTCAACTGCAATTGAGTTAAATTAACTCGACCAGCTTTAATATCAGCCTGAAGTTTGGGTTGCAAAGCATTCAATCCGCAATAAAAAATCAATAAACCCAATACTAACAGGATTAAAAATTTAACATTGAAACGCAGCTTTTTTAAATGACTGGCAGTGATGAGTAAGGACACTGTGTAAAGGCAGCACACAGAAACCATGATGTCGATAAAGCGCGTCATCACATGAAATTCTAAATACAGATTTTTAACAACTTCTGGTAGATTAAAAAGTTTATCTATCAATACCAGGGTATTCACAGAAGTACTGGTGGGTCCCATGGAACTGAAAAAGGTGAGAAAATTAAATGTGTAGGGACTATAAAAATTGAGATGAAAGTTATAATAAAAAGCTGCAAAAAATATAAATAAAACTAAAAACTGATTGCCTATCTGCGTAAAAGGATAAGCTAAAGTCACAATTGAGGGAGAGCGATTTGCCAATATTTTATTATGATGAATCTGACGCAACCGCATAATCACTAAAGGAATGATAGCTAAACTCATGCCTGTTACGAGTGTCAGTACAAAAAAAACCAAAAAGTCCAACATAATTTGTTTAAATGAAATATCGAAAAAACTTTTGAGAAATAGAGGATAAAAGATTAAAACCATAAAGGCTGCAGCCACAAGGTACAAGCCAAGATAAATTTCAATTAAGGGAAGATCAATAGGTTTTACAGTACCAATAAGATAGGCAAAGATCATAATGGCAAAGTAAGGAGAGAGTTTTAATACAAACACCCAAATTCTTAAGGTTGTGTCGGCAATGGTACCCATCGCTTCTAAAAAATGATTTTTTTTCTTTTGATATCTGAGCGCAAGCCCAAAAATAATCGAGAAAATAATTACCGCAGGTAAATGATTATCTGCCAAAGCACTCACAAAATTATCTGGTATAAACAAGTTGATTAAATTGGGAAGGTTTGTGGGTTGAACTGGATTTAAACTGATAAATTCGCTGGCTCTCGGAATGACTGAAGCTGCAACCCAAATAATTGCGATACTTAAAATGATAATCAACAGATAAAAAATGATACCTTTTTTAAAAAGTGTTCGTAAGATACTGCGTGGGCAGGTGCCAAGCTCATAAATAAGCGCACTCACTAAAAAAGGATACACTACCATTTGCAACAGCATATAGTATATCTGTAGCACTGGCTTGAAAATATTCATCTGACTTTTGAAAGTAAGCCCAAGCACAACGCCTAATATCAAACCACCCAACATTTTCACAAACAAATATTTAGGCAGGTTAAAATTTTCAAAGTTTAACTTTGACATTCAATTATTCTTTGTTGCCAGTTATCAGAGGTGGTACTATTGTACTTGAATCTTTTATGAAAATCATATTTACACCATGCTCCAGCTTGCATTATACGAACCTGAAATACCGCCAAACACAGGCAATATCATCCGTCTTTGTGCCAACACGAATACACAGTTACATTTAATAGAACCTTTGGGCTTTGCTTTGGATGATAAAAAAATGCGCCGCGCTGGATTAGATTACCGTGAATTTGCCGAGGTTAAAATTCATAAAAGTTATCAGGCTTTTCTTGAGTGTATCGGTAACGCCAGAGTGTTTGCCTGCTCTACCAAAGGGAAAACCCGATACTGTGATGTGACTTATCAACCCTCTGATGTATTGTTATTTGGCCCTGAAACCCGAGGTTTACCAAGTGATATTTTACAAACACAAACACAACCTCAAGATCAAGTAATTACTATTCCCATGGCACCCAAAAGTCGCAGCCTAAATCTTTCAAATGCAGCAGCAATTATTTTATACAGTGCCTGGCAGCAGCTAAATTTCCGCTTTGATGTCTCTTTGTAATAATTGCTGTAAGGCTATTTTTGGATCTAAACCCTGATAGATGATTTGATATACTTTATGGCAGATAGGTAATTCAAGTACAAATTTTTTTGCAAGGTGATACACTTGCTCCGCAGCGTTAGCGCCTTCCACAGTTTCACCGATGCGCTGTTTTGCCTTAGCAACACAAAGACCTTCTCCCAAAGCTAAGCCAAACCGACGATTACGAGATTTGTCATCCGTTGCCGTAAGGATTAAATCTCCCATGCCAGCAAGACCTGATAAAGTATTCTCATGGACATTAAACTTTTGTCCGAGTAATTTCATTTCAGACAAACCGCGAGTGATTAATGCCGCTCTTGCGTTCGCACCAAAACCCATACCATCTGAAATACCCACGGCAATGGCTAATATATTTTTGACTACTCCACCAACTTCCACACCTGATATATCCTGGCTGATGTAAGGGCGAAAGGTTTTTGAATGAAATAAAGTTGCAAAAAAATTGGCGGTGGATGTATCTTCAGAAGCAATGGTCACAGCGGTGGGTAGGCCTGCTGCTACTTCTTTGGCAAAACTTGGGCCTGACAAAACTGCCAAAGGTATTAAGGCACCCAAAATCTGCTGTGCCACTTCGTGAATAAATTGCCCCTCAATCAATCCCTTGGTACCAAAACAAATAGGAATTTCACAGGTTAATTTTTGTTTTAACTGCTTGAGGGTTTCGGTAATATGACTGCTGGGTACTGCGATAAAAACCGCATCAATATCTCTAAGGCAATCATCAAGTCTATGGCTAAAATGTACGGTTTTCGGAAACTTTTGTTCTTTTAAAAATACTGGGTGGGTGCGATTGGCTTGCAGGCTTTCACAACGACTTTGCTGATGTTCCCATAAAATAATCGAGTGGCCATTGGCTGCCAGATGGATAGCAATGGCACTTCCCCAAGATCCGGCACCCAGTACGGCTATCTTTGTCATCAGAGTTATTGAATACTGCCTTCAGACTCAGCTTTTTGTCGCTCTAATTCCTGAGCGTATAGGGCATCAAAATTAATCGGCGCTAAAAATACTGGATGAAAACTGCCACGTACCACAAGATCAGAAACCACTTCGCGAGCATATGGGTATAAAATATTGGGACAAACACTGCCTTGCAAATGGTTCATTTGCTCACTGTCAAAACCTTTCAGAGTAAAAATACCTGCCTGTTTCACTTCGCAAAGATAAGCTGTGCTGGTTTCTGATTTTGCAGTCACAGTCACGGTTAGTACAATTTCAAAAATATCTTCTTCAAGTTTAGTTGCCCGTGTATCTAGATTTAAATCTAAAGAAAGCTGAGTTTCCGTTTTAAAAATTTCAGGTGTATTAGGTGATTCAAAAGATAAATCTTTGGTATAAATTTTCTGGATATTAAACTCAGGTTGAGCCGATTGATTGTCTTGAGCCATGGCAAGTTCCTCTTCGATGATAAAATGAAATTATTTCTCCAGTGGCAGGTTCGCATTTTTCCAGCTGGGCATGCCACCGCGTAATATGTAAAGTTTTTCAAAGCCTTCTTTTTGCAGGGTTTGCGCAACTTTACCAGACACCTGTCCGTTGCCACAAATCAGTACAACAGGCTTAGCTTTAAATTTCTGCAGCTTTTTTTGCTTATTTACTAATTCACCCTCTGGAACATTGACAGCGCCAACAACATGACCATTTTTAAAAGTATCTGCTGAACGCACATCAATTACGGTAGGATTTTCCCGGTTAATCAATGTGACCAGTTCCTGTGCACCTAAACGGATAACGCCCCCCACCACGGTTCGCGTTTCAAACCAGATAATCAACGCCAATAAAGCGAAAAGTAAAGCCCATAAATACCAAAACTGAAGTATAAACTGCAAAAAATCTTGTAACATATTAATTAAAACTAAAACGATATTTTCGAATTGGGTCATTCTAACAAAGAAGTGCTTTTATATGAAGCGAAATAAAAACCCGGCACCCTGAAATATTTAAGACATCAATGTAGGTTGGGCTGACGAAGGAAGCCCAACAGGGTTATTGATTTAATTGCGGCCTAATTTAATTGCCACAGCCTGTTGGGCTTCCTTCGTCAGCACCAACCTAAATTGATTGTGCTTCGTTATTGAAGTTTTGCACAAATCCTAATTCAAATATCAGGCAATATTCGGTAGAATTCTCAGCAACCACTTTTTTAACCACATAAAACTCTATGCAACCTGTCAAACCTTTTGTCCTGTTAATTCTCGATGGCTTTGGCTATCGGGAACAAAGTGACCATAATGCCATTGCTCAGGCGCACACCCCTTATTTTGATAAACTCTGGCAGAATTATCCTCACACCTTGATTGAAGGTTCAGGAGGATCTGTCGGTCTGCCGGCGGGTCAAATGGGGAACTCAGAAGTAGGCCATTTAAATCTTGGGGCAGGCCGCGTCGTGGCACAGGATTTTACTCGAATTTCAGAAAGCATTGCAGATCAAAGCTTTTTTGAAAATACAGTTTTAAATCAGGCAATTAGCAGAGTTTTGGCATCTGACAGTACGTTACATGTGATGGGCTTACTTTCAGCAGGCGGTGTACACAGTCATGAGAATCATATTTTGGCCTGTTTAGAGCTTGCCGCAAAAAGAGGTCTTAAAAAAATCTGTTTACATGCTTTTTTAGATGGCAGAGATACAGCGCCCAAAGCGGCTAAAGCTTCTATTGATCGCGTCAATGCTCAGTTCGCAAAAATGGGGCATGGTCAGATTGTTTCTATGATTGGACGCTACTATGCCATGGATAGAGATAACCGTTGGGATAGAATTGAAAAAGCTTATGACTTGCTCACTCAGGCTAAAGCAAAATATCGTTATGAAAGTGCAACTGATGCCCTGGATGCAGCTTACAAACGTGGGGAAACTGACGAATTTGTACAAGCCAGCGTGATTTTAGATGAATCAGGTTGCGCCCATCACATTGAAAAAAATGATGTGATCATCTTCATGAATTATCGGGCAGACAGGGCACGACAATTAACCCGTACTTTTGTGGATGAACATTTTTCACAGTTTAAAACCCATCGCGCTACCCAAGACTCAGGATTTATTGCAGAATTTGTATCCTTAACAAAATATGCCGATGATTTAAAAACCCACATTGCCTTTGCGCCAAACTCGCCACAAAATACTTTGGGAGAATGTATTGCTGATGCAGGCTTTAAACAGCTACGGCTAGCGGAAACTGAGAAATATGCCCATGTAACTTTTTTCTTCAATGGTGGCCGCGAAAACACTTTTGCCGGCGAAGTACGCAAACTCATTGCCTCTCCCGATGTCGCCACCTATGATTTAAAACCACAAATGAGTGCACCTGAACTTACGGATAATCTGGTTGAAGCCATTGAAAGTCAACAATATCGGCTGATTGTGTGTAACTACGCCAATCCAGACATGGTAGGTCATACGGGTAATTTTGAGGCTACGGTAAAAGCCATTGAATGTATCGATAGCTGCCTGGAACGCATCACCAGAACAATTATTAAAACAGGCGGTGAAATGATCCTGACCGCAGATCATGGCAATGCCGAGTATATGTATAATCCGCAAAATAAACAGCCACATACTGCCCATACCAACCTGCCAGTACCGTTGGTTTATGTGGGTAAACCTGCTAGAATCACAGCCGAAAACGGGGCGCTTTGTGACATTGCACCGACAATATTAAGCTTAATGGATTTGCCCATTCCCCCACAAATGAGTCATAAGCTTTTACTTGAGATTGATTAATGGGAAAACTTGCCTGTTACTGTCTGATTGGTATCACTTTAGTGTGTTTTGGCTTCGCGGATTCTGCTTTAAAGCAAAAAAGCCGTGAATTGCATAAAGTGGATGTGAATATTTCAGGATTACAGAAAAAACTTGCACATGCTGAAAATAAAAAACAAACTTTGATTCGGGCTTTAAAAGATACCGAAATCAATATTGGTAATCTTGCCAATGACATTCGCCGTACCCATAAAAATCTGTCTTTTGAAAAATATCTGCTGGATGAACTCAATCAAAAACAGATTCATTATCAAAGACAACTTGAAAAACAGACCGCATTACTGGCAGAAGAAGTGCGCGCAGCCTATATGCTGGGCAGTCATCAATACTTAAAATTACTTTTAAATCAACAAGATCCCAATGCTTTGAGTCGTCTGATTATGTATTACCATTATATTAATGCCTTAAGGATTAAAGTCATTAAAAATTTAAATAATACCATCACATCCATGGCTGCCAATGCAAAAGATATTCACAGGCAGACTAATCAATACGCCAGTTTATTTGAAAAAGAACAACATCAAAATCTTATGCTTGAACAAAAGAACCAGCAAAGAAAAGAGATTTTAACAAAACTTAACCAAACCATTAAAACCCGTACAGATAAACTGACCACTTTAAAAACCAACCGTGAAAAACTGCAAAATCTGATTTTAAAACTTAAGAAAACCGCAGAAATTTCAAAAAGTTACCCAAAAATCAGCTTTGATCATGTCAAAGGCAAGCTCCATTGGCCTACTAAAGGGGTCATCACTAAAGATTTTGGTTATGAAATCGATGCCAGTGGAACCACTTTTAATGGCGTTTTTCTCTCTGCACCCGCAGGTCAGCCTGTGTATGCCATTTATCCCGGTAAAGTTGTATTTGCTGACTGGTTACGGGGTGTAGGGCTTTTAGTGATTATTCAGCATGGTAAGCACTTTATGAGCCTGTACGGTCATGATCATGCATTGCTTGTAAAAACCGGCCAATGGGTCAAACAGGGTCAACAAATCGCAACGGTAGGCAAATCGGGAGGTTATGAAAAAACCGGACTATTTTTTCAAATCCGCGACGATGGCCGTCCACTGAATCCTCATAAATGGTGCTCATAAATAATCATCCTGCATTTGCACCCCCAAAATCACCGTCTATACTTAGATTAGATAGATATTGAACTCATGCAAAACGTTCTTCAATGTAGGTTGGGCTGAGGTCGGAAGCCCAACGGCCGCGGCAATTAAAAAAAAGCCGTAATTAAATGAATACCCTGTTGGGCTTCCGACCTCAGCCCAACCTAGATTGAAAAGGTATTTAAAGTTATTGAGTGGTAAAAAACTTTATAGTGTATGGGTTTACATTTCTTTTTTTTACTGAGGGGAAACCGCGGGCACCAATAATAAAGCAGCTTCCGGTGGCAATTTATAATAACCATAAGCCACCGGAATTTTGCCATAATAAAGCCCGCACTGGAGTTTATATATGAACGTTCGGCGTTATTCACTGCATTCTATGATAATCGGCATTGTGGCCGGACTTTTAATTGCTCTGGCAAGCTACAGTATTGCTGATAATGAAAATCCTTTAAAGCAGCCTCAGGCATCTTATATTTATCAGCAATCTGATCAAAAAACCCTCTCCGTGGAAGATGTGCAGCGTTTTACCAATGCCATTAGCCAAATTAAAAGTTTTTATGTGGAACCCGTATCCGACAGTCAAATCTTTGAAAATGCTATTCGCGGCATGTTATCGAATCTTGACCCCCACTCAGCTTATCTGGATGAATCAGACTTCAAACAGTTAACTTCTGCCACCAGCGGTGAGTTCGGGGGACTTGGAATTGAGGTAACCATGGAAGAAGGCTTAATTAAAGTGATTACGCCTATTGATGATACGCCAGCTTATCACGCTGGAATCAAAGCCGGAGATTTAATTGTTCGGCTAGACAGTACCCCTATTCAGGGCATGTCTTTAAAAGATGCTATTGGAAAAATGCGAGGTAAAAAAGGCTCTATCGTGAACCTTACAGTGATCCGTGAAGGTGAGAATAAGCCCTTAACCTTTAACATCGTTCGAGATGTGATTCAGGTTAAAAGTGTTAAACATAAAGTTTTAGAAGAAGATTATGGCTATTTGCGTCTAAGTCACTTTCAGGTGCCTTCTGCCGACAATCTCGCCAAAGCTATTCGTCTGATACAAACTCAAACCAATAATAATTTAAAAGGGGTTATTTTAGATTTACGCAATAATCCCGGTGGGCTTTTGGATGCTGCTATTGAAGTTTCCGATTTATTTTTAGACAGCAACAAATTGGGTGTTAATAAACTCATTGTTTATACTGAAGGTCGGGTGCCTGGCGCTCATTTTTCAGCGAATGCAAATCCTGGGGATTTATTAAAAGGCATTCCCATGGTGATTTTAATCAACCAGGGTTCGGCTTCAGCCGCTGAGATTGTGGCAGGTGCTTTGCAGGATCACAAGCGTGCATTACTCATGGGACAAACCAGTTTTGGTAAAGGCTCAGTTCAAACGGTCTTACCCCTGGATAATAACACTGGCATTAAACTCACCACAGCCTTATATTTTACCCCTTTAGGCCGCTCTATTCAGGCCAAAGGGATTAAACCTGATATTATCATTGATGAAGTACAACTGACTAAACCTGAAATTTCTACCATCAAGCGCTTAAAAGAAGCAAATCTTTTAGGGCATATTCTCAATAAAGATGAAACCAAAGCCAGTGCGGATGGCAAAGACAGCAAAAAAGATGCTTTAGTTTATGAAGATTATCCACTTTATGAAGCATTAAATGTTCTAAAAGGCATGGCGGTAGCTCAAAGATTTTATCAAACAAATTGATGAATTAAAATTAATGTAGGTTGGCGCTGAGGTCGGAAGCCCAACAGGTATTCATTTAATTAAGGCTTTTTTAATTGCCACAGCCGTTGGGCTTCCGACCTCAGCCCAACCTACATTTAAATTACATATTGCGACGATACTGTCCGCCCACTTCAAACAGTGTCTGGGTAATTTCTCCTAAAGATAATACCTTCACCGCATCCATCAACACAGCAAAAACATTTTCATTGGCTTTGGCCGTATCTTTTAATTTTTGTTCCATGGCTTTTTTGGCATCTCGATGCTTATGATGAAAATTTTGCAGTCGTTCCAGTTGCGAATTTTTTTCTACTTCTGTTGAGCGAGCCAGCTCTACGGTTGGGCGAGTTTCACTCTGATTCGGATCAATGAATGTATTCACGCCAATCAGTGGTAATGAACCATCATGTTTTTTATGTTCATACAGCAATGATTCTTCTTGAATACGACTACGTTGATATCCTGTTTCCATGGCACCTAGCACGCCACCGCGGGTACTGATATTTTCAAGTTCTTTCAAAACTGCTTCTTCCACAAGCTCTGTTAATTCCTCAATAATAAAAGCCCCCTGATTAGGATTTTCATTTTTACTCAAGCCCCATTCTTTGTTAATAATAAGCTGTATCGCCATCGCTCTTCGAACTGACTCCTCTGTGGGAGTGGTGATGGCTTCATCATATGCATTGGTATGCAAACTGTTACAGTTATCATAGGTTGCTATTAAAGCTTCTAAGGTGGTGCGAATATCATTAAATGCCATTTCCTGAGCGTGCAGTGAACGACCGGAGGTTTGAATATGATATTTTAATTTTTGTGAGCGTTCATTGGCGCCATATTTATCCCGTAAAGTAATGGCCCAAATTCTTCTGGCCACTCTGCCCATCACAGAGTATTCTGGATCCATTCCGTTTGAAAAGAAAAAGGAAAGGTTATGAGCAAAATCATCCACTTTCATACCTCTGGCAAGGTAAGCTTCCACATAGGTAAAACCATTGGCGAGGGTAAAAGCCAATTGCGAAATTGGATTGGCACCGGCTTCGGCAATATGGTAACCGGAAATAGACACAGAATAAAAATTTCGAATCTGATGCTCTACAAAATACGCCTGGATATCTGCCATCATTTTCAAACTGAATTCTGTGGAAAAAATGCAGGTATTTTGTCCCTGATCTTCTTTTAAAATATCCGCCTGCACAGTGCCTCTGACATTTTTCAGTGTTTGGGCTTTAATATCTTTTGTTTCTGATTCTGAAGGCTTACGCCCTTGCATCGCTTGAAACTCAGCTAACTTCTGTTCAATGGCGGTATTTAAAAACATGGCTAAAATTGTAGGTGCCGGCCCATTAATTGTCATGGAAACAGATGTGTTAGGCGAAGTTAAATCAAAGCCATCATACAACACTTTCATATCTTCTAAAGTGGCTATGGACACTCCGGAATTGCCAATTTTGCCGTAAATATCTGGCCTTATATCTGGATCAAAACCGTAAAGCGTCACTGAATCAAAAGCTGTTGATAATCGTTTAGCCTCTGAATGCTCGGATAAAAGTTTGAAACGCCGATTCGTCCGAAAGGCATCGCCCTCACCTGCAAACATGCGGCCAGGATCTTCGCCTTCTCGTTTGAAATTAAATACGCCGGCGGTAAAGGGAAAATGTCCAGGGACATTTTCAAGCAACAGCCATTTGAGAATGTCACCGGCATCATGATAACTGGGTAAAGCCACTTTCGGAATTTTTAAACCAGACAGACTTTCGCGTTTTAATGCAATTTTGAGGGTTTTGTCACGAACTTTAAAACTATAAAAATCTTCACTGTAAGCCTTTTTAAGTTCCAAAAAGTCATCCAGCGCTGTTTGGTTGGGCTTATCCAACTGCGCTGAGTGTTGCTTTATTACCGTATCAATTTTATCTAAAGCTTCCGGTAATAAGGTTTTGGCGGCTTCTAACTGCTGAATCCGTCGGGCGATCTTAGCCTGCTGGCAGGCTTTGGTTTTATAATTACGAACACACTCTACAATTTCTGCAAGATATCGCACTCGCTCGGGTGGAATAATGAAATTATCCGTATCGGTCACTTTATCTTTGATAGGCTCAAAACGAGTTTGCCATTGACCTTTTTGATGTTGGTTGAACAGAGCAAGCAAAGCCTGATAAAGCGCTGTCACTCCTTTATCGTTAAAATGAGATGCCATAGTTCCAAACACAGGCATGGCTTTAGGACTTTTATCAAAGGCTTCAAAATTTCGCTGTAACTGTTTTTGGACATCTCGCAAAGCATCTTCAGCGCCTTTACGGTCAAACTTATTAATGGCAACCAAATCGGCAAAATCCAGCATATCAATTTTTTCAAGCTGACTGGCAGCACCGAAGTCGGGAGTCATTACATAGAGTGAAAAATCTACCAAAGGAACAATGCTGGCATTACCCTGACCGATGCCTGGCGTTTCTACAAATATCGCTCGATAACCTGCAAGCTGACAGGCTTTAATCATCAAATCCAAAGCTGGCACAATTTCGGTTTCAGATTCACGGGTGGCGATGGAACGCATAAAGATATTCGAGTTAGTAATAGCATTCATGCGAATGCGATCCCCCAGCAAAGCGCCACCGGTTTTTCGTTTGGAAGGATCAAGAGCTAATATGGCGATGGCAATATCTGGATCATCCAGACGAAATCTTTGAATAATCTCATCCGTTAAAGAAGACTTGCCAGCACCTCCTGTGCCGGTAATGCCTAAAACTGGAATACCTGTAAGCGTAGGATCTGCCTGCTTCAGCGCGTCCATTAAGTGATCAGGTAAGCTTTGTGTCTGTAAGGCTGAGATAATGCGCGTGAGATCTTGTACGTCACCTTGCTTTAAGCCTGACAGATTTTCAGGTAATGAATTGCTTATTCCAGCCTGGGTTCTTTGCATCATATCCAAAATCATGCCTTTTAAACCAAGCCCCTGACCATCTTCTGGTGCGTAAATTCTTTCTACCCCAAAAGCTTCAATGATTTTAATTTCTTCAGGCGTAATAACACCGCCACCGCCACCAAAGACTTTGATGTGGCTTGCGTTTTTGCTTCTGAGTCTTTCTATAACATATTTGAAATATTCAACATGTCCACCTTGATAAGAGCTGATGGCAATGGCGTGAGCATCTTCTTGCACGGCGGCATTGACAACTTCTTCAACGGCTCGATTATGTGCCAGATGGATAACCTCTGCTCCTTGGGATTGTAAAATCCGTCGCATGATATTAATGGCAGCATCATGACCATCAAACAGGCTGGCAGCGGTGACAAAGCGCAGAGGCAGATCGTTAGAAGCCCCAACAATCTCCGGAGAGTTAGCATTGACCATTAAAAACTCAAGTTAAATAAACAGGTTATTTAGAATTCTATCGGAAATGCTTACTGGATGCACGTATGATAGTTAAGGACTACGTTTGATAGTTAAACTGGACTCATCAATGGGTGCTGGTGGGCTGGCATCCTCTCGTTTCAAAACCTTACTTCTAGCTTTTGTGTAATTATCGCCAGAATCTCTAGCGCGCTTACTATTATTTAAGCTTGGCGTCGTATCTGCTTTAGCCTGTCGTCTTTCTCTGTCTGAAGCTTTTGAGGCTTCTGCAAACATATCTTTGGAAGAGTCAAATCCACCTAATACTTGAATACCGTACTCCTGTCCATGTTTTTGGTAATATTCAACTAATCGCTGCTCCAATTTTGGATTAGCACAGCTAATAACTACCGGTGAACCCTCTAGTGCTTCACCAAGCTGCGCCATTTCTGTTGGCGTGGCAAATCTGCCTGCTCGATTAGCATTGGTGGCTTCTGCGCTGATATTTTTTCCCGTAATAATAAGTTGCTTTAGCCAAACAAATGGGTTGAAAATCTGTCCAAATAAACTATTTGTCACCCAGTCAAATTCTCGAGTTGGTTCAAATGGAATAGAAGCCTCTAAATGTTCGCCTTTTCTTTCATAGGTAATGCCTGAGGTGGGGGATTTATAAGTATCACCATCGTTTTTCAACTTATTTAAATTTTGAGTCAAAGCGCTCTCGCCTTCAGCTAATTGCACATATTGACTTTTTCGTCTTCGATGCTGAACACGGTTGGCCAAGGCTTTTCTACTGTCTTCTTTAAGGCTTTCAATTTTTTGGTCTGCAAAATCTTTTGCTTCAGTTTCAATTTGTCGCCAATGTTTGTCGCGTTGAATGCCGGCTACTTTGAAAGCAGATTCAGCGCATTCAAGATAGATTTTTTCCAATCTTGAAGGTAAATCTTCGGGCTTGTCTTCCAATAAACGCTCAATTAAAGTTTCTTTTTCTTTGAGTTTTTGGTTGAAAGCTTCTACCAGCGGTTGCATATCTTTGGAAGCACTTTGCTCAATCGCTGACACATTCAAGTCAAATTTCGAAAAAACTTGATTTAGTGCTTCATTTAAGCGTTTTTGTGATTGTGTTAACATATCATCACTGGCAACCGCTACAGTTGCTTGCTGAGCTTGTGCTTGCATGGTTTGCATCAAAACATTGATATGCTGCAGTAGCACTTCTTGGCTTTTACTATTAGATATTGCCTGAAGTTGTGCTTCAAAATTGACAATTTTGTCCTTATAAGGAAACTCTCTTAATTTTCTTAAGGCCAACTGCTTAGCCGCTTCATCCTGTTTATTAAAAGCTAATATCAAATCCTGAAAATAGTTTTGAGCATGACCGTTAAATAAACATTGCTGTCTCACGACATCTTCTGTGGTTTGAAACACCTCATCTTCAGCTTTATCAAGCTCTTCATTAACATAGTCAATGACTTCACGCATGGCATCATAACCCGCGCCTTGAGACATTTCTTCCAAACTTAATGTATCGCCTGGAATACCACCAAACTCAATTCTATTTCTAAGCTGCACTAAGCCCAGACGAAAATTAGCTTTAGCATCTCTTTGAGCAAGCAACATATCTGATTGTAATTTTTCAGCTAACCTTCGAAGCTTTTCAGGATCATCTTTGACGGCTGCGATGTCTTTAAAATATTGTTGCCTAAGTGCAAGATGCTGGTTCTGTACAGTCTCTTTGTAACCTTCTGTCAGTCTTTGAAATTCATGAGATGCATAAGTTTGAAGCTTTTGAAAAACTTCTTGCTTAGGCACCATAGGAATACTGCCTAATACCTTGCGAAACTGTTCATCTAATTCAGAAGTTACCTCAGTGACTTTAGATTTTCCAGCCAAGTGTCCCCAAAGCGACATCCTCTCACGCAAGTTATCAGAATTTTTGGTAATAGCCTCAAACTCATTTTGCTGTGCTAAATGCGCTTTTGCAGCACCTTTTCTTAAGTGTCGCACTTCCACCAAAGTATCTGCACGCAATTGCTGCTCTCTTTTAAATAACTGCTCGGCCGTTAGTTCCTCTTCAGGCGGTAAAGGTCTGCGCAATTTTTTGGTAATCATTGCTGAATAGGGTTGCTGGTTTTGCATAATAACTTTCTCCTTTAAGCGGCGCTTGTGGCACCAAATCTAAATTGACTTAAATACTCTTCTTCCAACATTCTGGCTTCATCGACGGTATGCTGCCCACTTGCCATCGAATCATATACTTCTGTACTTTTTTCTTGAAGTGCTTCGTTTGCTGTTGCTTGATACTTAACATCAGCTTCATCGTACTCGCGTAAAAGACTGGCTCGTATTTTTGGATCTGGAATACTGTGAAGTATGCCTTTTTTAAAACCTGTCACAGAATATTCACGTCCGTAATGGGCTTTTGTGTATAAATAAATATGCATAGCCAAACGAATACCTTCTGCAGATCCATTTAAAATGCCTGATACATCCAGCTTATTTTCTTTTAAACCGCCGCGTTGTATAAAAAGATCAACATTACGGCTAACCCGATTTGTAATAGAATCGGGAGATTCTTTGGAAACAATAGGAATCATTAAAGCCTTGCGGGAACCTTTTTCGATAAAAATAGAAGGTGCTTTCATTTTTTTATCTGTCCAGGTAACCCGTTCAGCCTCAGGGCCTGCAAAAACTGCATTGCCTCTGCGATTGCTGCTGATAACTTTTGGAATGTTATTTTTAACCGCATCATCTTCACTGAGATTTGGTCGGTAACCAGGAACACTTTTTTCTGTCTCGCTTAAACCAAAACTTCCCTCAATCCCACTGGTTGCTTTTTTACTTTGATAATAGGCATTCGCCAGTGCGCGTTTGGGTTTCCCATCACACATAAGGCTTTTTACCTGTTCGCTTCGTTGGTGGATAAAGGCATCTACAGTATTGGATACGCTTTGGCGTTGTTGGCTTGGAAGAGATTGGCAATGTTGTATTTGGGTTTGGGCCTTAGTAAGTTGTGGGGAAAACTTAGTATATTTTTCCTGAGCATCACGAACTTTTTCATCCTCAATAATAGCTTTTTCATATGCTTTTTCTGAACGTGCTTTGTTTTCAAAGGCACTTTTAACCTCTTCAATGTTGTCATCTTCATGGGACAAAGTGTCATCGATTGATTGTTTTTCAACTAGCAATTTTGAAGTTGTTTCTTTACATCGGCGGTAGTCCATGGTTAGCTTATCCAATGCATGATTAAACAATAAAAGTTCTTCGATTTTATGTCGGTAATCAATTTCAGAATATTCCTCTGCATCAAGTAAAGCTTGGAGTTCTGGATCTTTTTTTGCCAATGCGGTTAACTCTTCTGCTGCTGGACTCGTTCGATAAATTTCATTTGCAGGAACTCTTGAACCTAATTGACCTTCAAAAATCATTGCGTCTTCGTATTCTTTCAAATCAAGAAAAACATAAGGGGAATCATATTTCATTTTTTTCATTAGAACTTCAATTAAGTTGCGGCATTGGTTCCTTTGTTTCTCGTATAAACTTAGTTTCTCCGCGTATGCTTGTGTAATTATTTGAAGGTTATTGGTGGCGTCAAGTTCTTTTAGTGTCTTGGCTTCTTCTTGAAAGTAACTCCAAAAAATCATTCTCTGGTATTTCCTTGCAATTTTAAGCCATTCATCACGCTGTTGGTATTTTTCTAAATCCTCATCTATCGGTATTTCATCAGCAAAAAGTGATTCTGGCGCATCATTAAAAACATTTTTGAAGTCATGTAAATTTTTTGCTTCATCTTTAGGGTGTTTGCACCATTCCTCAAATGTTGGAAATTCTTTTTTAGCAATTCCTTTCAAACTGTCATTAATTTCAAGCGCTCTAATATAAGCATAATAGGCTTTTTGATAATAAACTTTGATAACATTTATATGCCTATATTCGGCAAATTCTGAGATTTGTTCAACTGATTGAGATTTTTTTTCTTGATTTCTTTGTTTATAATTGCGTGTAAAAGTTTCTAAATCCTCTTCTTTTTTTCCGCCATAAAGCTCAAGCTTTGTTTCCAGTGCCTTAAGGTGCTGACGTGATTGGCGCTTTGAACTTTCTAACTGCGTTTTAACATCTTTGATATGCTGTTCAGGTTTTTTGGTAAGTATTTCTTTTTGAGACTCTACCGCTTTCTCAAGCTGAGTTTCTCTTTGTCCAAGGGATATTTGCAATCTTGCCAAAAACCCAGGAGAACCCTGATTTTTCATATGATGGATAAGCGCTTCTCGTATAAAGCTATCTTCTACTGCCGTTAATCCTAATTGCTGACGTAAGGAAATCACCGTTGAATCCTCAACATACTTTGGATCGTTTGTTAACGCGTAAAGTGTATGTTCATCCAAATCATATCCAGCAGCATCTTTGCCATCACTATATTTAGATAATTTATCATCTTCACTGACTACTGCAAGCAATGCAACAGGATCGCCTGATTTAAGATGAGTTTGATGTTTCCTTTCCATATTTTTCATGGCTTCGCTGGTAGCGTTAAAGGCTTCTTTCTCGTTTTGGCGCAGGGTATCTCTTGCCTTTGTGTAACGTTCTTTAACATGTTCCTTTAGTTTTTCATTACTTTCATAAAGCGCAGGGTTTAAAATGTGCTGGTGAAATGTTTCGATTAATTGATCTCTTTGTTTTTCATCAGAGTTAACTTTATCCCAGTCCTCACGACTCAAAAATTCGGTCGTTTGTGTTTTTTTGTCTTTGAGCTGATTTAAAAATGCTTCTTTTTGTTTTTCCTGAGCTTTTTTATAAGTTGCATTACTTTCAGTTTTTACTTCTAAAAAAATACCTTCATCGATATTTTCACCAGCATACTTTTTACGACATCTGTCAAGCTCACCTTTGGCATCTGTAATATTCAACGGCCGTTTTTCTGATAAATCATTAGCGCCACGCACAAACCTTTCTCTTTTCCAGAGAATATCGTCACAAGTATCGAAGATCTCAGTAACCGCAGCTTGTAGCGTTTGTTTTACGGGTAGCAGGTTAGGGAATTTTGAAATATCTATCTTTTCAACGTCATTTATTTCTTTACTTTTGTATTGTTGGAGATGATACGACAGTGCTCTTTGGAAAGCTTCTGTATGCCTTGGGCCTCGATTTGCAGAATCTTGGTAATCATAGTGAGAATCCTCTGAAGGTTTAAATGCTGTAACATATGCTTGCATAATTTCATCAAAGAAATCTTTTTGGGGTTTATTTCCTAACTCAGGAATATTATCTCCATGATTTAATGGCGCACCACTTAAGTATTGCTCAGCCATAGCCATTATAAGATCAAGCCTGGTATGTACGCGTTCGAAGTTAGATCGAGCATCTATTTTATCATTGAGGAGATTCTTAAACTCATTAAATGTTTCAGTCTGAGCCTTGGTAAATTTCTCTATTATCACATCGTAAAATTTTTGGGTTAGATCTTCTTGCAACAATTGCGTGCTTTTTATGTGAAGCAATTGATTATGATTGCCTTCTTCGTCAAATATGTTTTTTGAGGTGATGTGGATTACGGAAGGATCAGATTGTTTAATTTGATCTACAGCATAATTAAGAAGTGCGTTGCCAATATCTTCATTCTTTCCTATTTTTTTACCAATTGTATTAAGGTAAGAGACTCGGCTCTGTGTGGTTTTGTTATAACCAGTATGCAGTTCATTATAACAAAAATGTATAATTCTATCTTTTAAACTTGTAAAGTCCGATTTATTTTGTTTTGGATCTGTAAGTAACTGCTTATATTTTGCGACAAGCGCTCTAAGCTCTTTTTCGAGAAGTTTAATCGTCAGCTCATTTTTAACAAAAGCTTCACTCTCAAACTTTTCCTTTGGATTTTTCCCTAATGTTTCCCTTAATGAAGCAAAAGGATCCATACCTACACTAGGCACATCACCAATAATATTTTGAAAATATTTATCTATAGCTAACAAGCGTTCATTATCTGACTCAGTACGCGCATCGCCTTTTTCAACCAAGAGGTTTCTTTCTCCCATCACTTCCCACAAAACATCGGGGTAACCTACTTTGCTGTCTTTATGAATTCTTAAGGTTTTGTCCACGTTTTGAAAGAGGTCGGTAAATGATTTTTGATAAGCATCTCTTTTAGTTCTATCCGCTACTTCTATTTCAGGGATATCGAAACCCCCTGCAACGCTTTCAAACAGACTTCTAATCAATCTTTCATCTCGCAACTCGTCATTCTTCGAACGAAGTTCCGTCAAAAGGTAAGCTCTGGCTTCCAGTTCTCGCTTTAACGCGGGAGATTCTTTAAACAGACCAGCAGCCCAACGCTTTTGTGTTACCTCGTCCCCGGAACGCCAGGGCATTTTCCGCTCTGCACTAAGCGTTAAAAATTCTGACTCATCAGAAAAAGCAGATCCACCTTGAAATGAAAGCATTACAAATACCTCTTTACACATAAAGCTATTGACTACAGTATACAACATTTTTATTAAGGAAACCTTAACAGGGACGAAAAGCGCCAGACAAAATTTTAGACAATATAAAAAAACCAACCCTGTAAAGTATTTTGAGTATAACAACCCAACATTGGCTTTTCTGCGCCAAGCTTTTTCTGTACACAGGTAAACTTACTTGCTATATTGACAAAAATCCATAAAACCACAATATCTGGTAGATGAAACCGTTCGATATTCTCTTAAAACATGCGCTTGCTGCACGGGAAAAAGCTTACGCGCCTTACTCTCAATTTAAGGTAGGTGCTTGTATTAAAACAGATTTTGATAATTATTATGCTGGCTGTAATGTGGAAAATGCGGCCTACGGCTTAACCCAATGTGCCGAAGGTACTGCTATTTGTAATATGGTGTTGGATAAAGTTCAAAACATCACTGACGTGTTAGTTGTGGGTGAGACAAAAACCTACTTGACGCCTTGTGGCGCCTGTCGCCAGAAAGTACGGGAATTTGGTCAGGCTGATACCCAAATTCATTTTTGTGACAGCCAAAAAATTATTAAAACCATGACATTAGCCACTTTATTACCTGAATCTTTTGGTCCAGAATTTTTAAATGACTAACTTTGCGAGAATCCCATGAGCCAAACTGCTAAAAAAGCCTTTGATTTTATTCAAAAACAACTGCCTGACTTTACTCCAAAGCACGCAATTTTACTGGGTTCAGGTCTGGGAGCCTTCGAAGCGCAAATGACGGGCGTTACTCGTATTGCCTATAGTGATATCCCGGGCTTTCATCATACCAAAGTGGCTGGCCATCAAAGTGCGTTGATTTTTGGGTATATTCAAGATGAGCCTATTGTTTGCCTGGCCGGCAGACCTCACTATTATGAAGGGGTTGCAGCAGAAGCATTTTTAGGCCTGATTCGAACTATTAAGCTTTTGGGGGCAGAGAATTTTATTTCAGTAAGTGCTGTGGGTTCTTTGCGAGATTCTGTTATTCCTGGAGAAGTGGTTTTGGTGGAGGATCATATTAATTTTCACCAGCAAAATCCTTTGATTGGTGAAAATGATGATACTTTTGGCCCTCGCTTCATCAGTCTTGAGAATCTTTATCATCCTGAATTACGCAATCGTTTTCAGCAGATTGCCGAAGCTGAGCAACTGACTTTACATACGGGTGTTTATTTTGGTGTGCTTGGGCCGGTATTTGAAACCCCGGCGGAAATTCGTGCTTATCGTTTATTAGGTGGTGATATTATTGGCATGTCCACCATTCCAGAAGCGATTGTGGCACATCATGCAGGTATGAAAGTTGCTGTACTGGGTGCTGTGACCAATCTGGCGGCTGGGATGAATGCGGTACAGTTAAGCCATGAAGTGACTTTACAGGGCGCCAAATTGGCTGCTGATAAGGTTCGACAATTACTCTTAGGGTTTATTTCTATCAGTGCCGCCAACCCTGTGGCTGAAGCTTAATTTAAAAAGGGTGTTTTATGGCAAAGCTCTATTTTTATTACTCCGCTATGAATGCAGGTAAAAGTACTACTTTACTGCAATCGAGCCATAACTATCACGAACGGGGAATGGATACCTTGCTGTATACACCTGCAGTTGATAATCGTTTTGGCAAAGGTAAAATCAGCTCCCGTATTGGCCTTGAGATGCCAGCGATTGAAATTGGCAGCACTTTTGATATTTTTTCCCATTGCCGGCAATCACTTGCAGCACCTCAACACAATATTAAATGTGTATTAGTGGACGAAGCCCAGTTTCTTTCAAAAGCTCAAGTGGCGCAACTGGCTCGTATCCCCGATGAATTGAAAGTGCCGGTTTTAGCTTATGGGATTCGCACCGATTTTCGAGCTGAGCCTTTTGAAGGTTCTTTATATCTTTTGGCCTGGGCGGATGAAATTATGGAGTTAAAAACCATCTGTCACTGTGGTGCCAAAGCCACTATGAATATGCGAATCGATGAACATTTCCAAAAAGTCACCGAAGGCTCTCAAGTTGAAATTGGTGGCAATGACCGATACATCGCCACCTGTCGCAGACATTTTGCTGCGGGTGTTGCCAAATCTGCGCCTAAATTGCAGGCAGAAGTCATTGAATAGACTTATATAAAACTTCAAAATTGAAACATATCAATGTAGGTTGGCGCTGACGTAAGGAAGCCCAACAGGGTATTCATTTAATTACGGCCTAATTTAATTGCCATGGCTGTTGGGCTTCCTTACGTCAACACCAACCTACATTGATTGTCATTATTTCTGCTTTCATTTTCAATGACAGGTAAAGTCGTTTCAGAATCATGTCTGGCATCGAGCCAATGAATTACTTTGCTGATAAATGCCACTAGACATTGAGAGCCAAAACACACCGCCACATCATAGGCCATGTTTTGTAAGATAGTTAAAGTATCTAATTCGGTGTTAGCAGGAACCGCAGTACGATAAAAACCAATAGCAGCCATAGTTGTGGAAAATCGGCTGAGAAAATTTTTGAGCTGAGGTTTATTTTTTTCAGGAGTTTTGGCAATGAGATTACCTACGATAATAAAAGCCGAGGTAATCGCAGCACCGCAAACCCCGGAAGCGCCTGTCAGTAAATATTGCTCAAATCCACTGACATTTTTAATAAATTCAGCAGCAACCAATCTCAATTCAGGTGTAGAAATCATAGCTACCGTGATGACTCTAAAGGCATTGGAAAATTCTTCTTTTACAGATACGTCAGGCTTATCCAATAATAAATTCCTTTCGCCTTCTGTGTGATGTACATAAGATTTTAATTTCAAAGCTGAGTATAGTACTGGTGCCGTTAAAAAAGGCGAAACCACATTTAACAATAGGTTTGCTGGAAAAATGTACTGCGTTGGTAAAAATCGAGTAATAAAAGGCGTAGCTGCCTCTTCAATGATTTGTTTTGTGGAAGTTACAGCAAAAGCAGGTGCGTAATCTACCCATTTTGATTTATACATACAAACTCCTTAATTAACAACTTTGATTACTCTAGACTGAAGTATACTGTAACCTTTAATCCTTTAAAAATTGTTATCTCTTATACCGCTTATCAATTCCAATAATATCCATATTAAATTTGTCTTTAGCACAATCAAGAACATTTAGTTTCTCTCAATTTTGTAAATCTATGGTATAATCGCGCCAAACTGATACTGGGTCTGGGTAACATTTTGAATTCTATGGCTTTTACGAATTCTGCTAACGCTTTTGAAATTTCGCGGTATGAACGGGTTTATCAACCCTGGGTGGTTTGTTTATCTGCAGCTTTATTCTTTTTCTATGAATTTATCCAGATGAATATGTTTAACTCCATCAGTTCGGAGTTAATTCACAGTTTTCATATCAGCGGGATTCAGTTAAGCAATTTATCGGCCACTTATTTATATGCAGATGTATTATTTTTACTGCCTGCCGGCATTATTCTGGATAGATTTTCAACTCGTACCGTGATTTTAACTGCCATGAGCCTGTGTGTCGGTGGCACGATTTTATTTTCTCAGGCGCAAAGTTTTGGGTTTGCTGCCTTTTGTCATTTTATTGCCGGTATTGGCAATGCTTTTAGTTTTTTAAGCTGTATTATGCTGGCCTCTCGCTGGTTTGATGCCCGACGCTTGGCATTTGTTACCGGGTTAATCGTAACCTTCGCCATGGCAGGTGGTATGGTAGCACAAACCCCTTTAACCCATCTGGTACAGGCCATTGGCTGGCGCCATTCGGTGTTATTAAATGGCTTTTTAGGCTTGGGAATTTTAGTGGTTAACTGGGCTTTTATACAAAATACACCTAAAAACTATCAGGCAACCTCAAGCAAGAGGGATAGTGTACCCTTTTTTAAAAGCATTTTGATGGCAGCCAAAAATATACATACCTGGTTGTATGGGCTGTACACAAGCTTATTAAATTTACCCATCATGGTATTGGGTGCACTTTGGGGTGTGTTAACTCTGACCCATCTTCATGGATTGACCAACGATCAGGCGGCGGATGTGACCACCATGATTTTTGTAGGCACCATTGTGGGTGGTCCTTTAGTGGGCTTTATTTCCGATAAAATGGGCTATCGCAAACTTCCCATGCTGATTTTTGGTGCTTTGTCCCTGCTTGTGGTTTTGGTAATTATTTTTGCTGCGCCTTTGAGCTTTAATATTTTAAGAGTTTTATTTTTTCTATTAGGATTATTTACCAGTGCACAGGTTATCAGTTATCCGGCCATTGCTGAGAATAACCCTAAACAAATTACCGGCACCGCCATGGGTATTGCCTCTATCTTAATTATGGGCGGTGCTGCGCTGGCACCAGCTGTTATTTGGATATATTTTAGATAAGGCATCAAACCTCAACCGATTTAATCAGGTGGTTTTCACCCATCATGGTTTTCACATAGCTTTACTCATGTTGCCCATTGCTTTTGTCTTGGGGATCATTGCGGTGCTGTTTGCTAAAGAAACCCACTGTCAAAACCAGTTTTAATGAAATATGAATACCACTGAAACTCTTAATTTTTCTGAAACTATGTCAAAACCCACTCATCATTTTCTAACCCCGTGGATAGTGTGTTTTTCCGCGGCTTTATTCTTTTTTTATGAATTCATTCAAATGAATTTGTTTAATGCCATCAGTGCTGCTTTGATGCAGGATTTTTCCTTAAGCGCCACGCAACTTGGCTTTTTATCTGCGAATTATTTTTATTCTAATTTATTATTTTTATTACCGGCAGGTTTAATTCTTGATAGAGTGTCTACCCGTAAAGTGATTTTAGTATCCTTATCTATCTGTGTTTTGGGGACTTTCTTTTTTGCGCTCTCTACCCATTATTATCTGGCTGCTATTTTTCGTTTTTTTACTGGTATTGGCAGTGCTTTTTGTTTTTTAAGCTGTATTCGACTGGCGACTCGCTGGTTTCCCAGCAATAAAATGGCTTTGGTATCAGGGCTGATTGTCACTATGGCTATGACAGGTGGCATGGTAGCGCAGGGACCTTTGACAGTGTTAGTGAATGTGCTTGGCTGGCGCCATGCCTTATTGGTCGATGCAGGTTTTGGCGTGGTGATTTTAGCCATTATCTTTGCCGTGGTGAAAGATTATCCGGAACATTATCCTTTGAAAACCCATTCGCCACTGACCCTAAAAAGCTTCTGGCAAAGCATGTCTCAATCTTATTTAAAAATGCAAAACTGGCTGGGGGGTATTTACACTTGCATGATGAATTTACCCATGGCGGTGTTAGGTGCTTTATGGGGTATTTTGTATTTAGAACAAATTCATCATTTGCCCGATGCCAGTGCTGCCTGGATTACCTCGATGCTATTTGTAGGCACGATTATTGGCGCGCCTTTAGCAGGGTTAATTTCGGATAAACTGAGCCGGCGTAAATTGCCAATGCTTTTAGGCACCGTTGTCTCTTTTATTTTAGTAATGCTGATTATTCAGGTGCCAATGCATTCTTTTGTGACTTTACTGACACTGTTTTTTTTGCTGGGACTAACGACTTCCACCCAGGTTATCAGCTATCCAACCATTGCTGAAAGTAACTCTCATGCTTTAACGGCCACTTCTGTGAGCGTGGTTTCCTTTACTACCATCAGTGGTTATGCCTGGTCACAGCCACTATTTGGCTCTTTAATGGATTGGCACTGGAATGGTCTTATGCAAGGTGGTCATGCTATTTATTCTGCCATCAATTTCAAAACAGCATTGTTAATTTTGCCCATTGGCTTTCTAATTGCCTTTGTGGCAGCATTGATGTTAAAAGAAACTTACTGTAAAAATATCAATGGTTAATATATGAAACGAGCCATCATTTTATTAATGGATTCCTTTGGTGTGGGCGCAAGTTTAGATGCCGCTAAATATAACGATAATACTGCTGATACTTTTGGCAATATTGTGATAGCCGCAGCTAATGGACAAGCAGATAATGCCAAACGCCAAGGGCCTTTAAAAATACCTAATTTACTGAAACTTGGTCTGGGACATCTTGCCTTAAGCAGTACCGCCAAGCGTCTGCCAGGCTTTGATTATGATTTTACGCCACAAGCCGGTTTTGGTTATGCTGTTGAAACCAGTTTTGGCAAAGACACCCCCAGTGGTCATTGGGAAATTGCCGGGGTACCCGTGCATTTTGACTGGGGTTATTTCCCCCCTGATTATCCGAGTTTTCCAGAGGATTTAATCCATCAATTTATTAAAGCCGGTAATTTGCCAGGTATTTTGGGTAATAAACATGCTTCAGGCACCACGATCATCAATGAGCTCGGGCAAGCACATATTGAAACAGGTAAGCCTATTGTTTATACCTCTGCAGACAGTGTATTTCAGATTGCTGCACATGAAACGCATTTTGGGCTTGAAAAATTATACACGCTTTGCGACATTGCGCGAAAGCTTACCGATAAATATAACATTGGTCGCGTTATTGCCCGCCCCTTTTTAGGGGAAGCCTCTGGTGAATTTTACCGTACCGCAAATCGTCGGGATTTATCTGTATTACCACCTGCCAAAACGGTTTTAGATAAACTTAAAACTGCCGGTGGTGAGGTGATTGCTATTGGCAAAACGGCTGATATTTTTGCCCATCAGGGTATTAGCCAAACCATCAAAGGCGATGGCAACATGGATTTATTTGATAAAACCTTAAACGCCATGGAAAATGCAGGGGATCAGTCGCTTATTTTTTCCAATTTTGTTGATTTTGACAGTAAATATGGCCATCGTCGAGATGTGGCTGGCTATGCTGAGGCTTTGGAAGCCTTTGATGCCCGCATGCCAGCACTTATTGATGCTTTAAAAGCGGATGATATGGTGATCATCACCGCAGATCATGGCTGCGATCCGACTCAACCCGGTTCTGATCATACGCGCGAACATATTCCTTTAATTGTGTTTGGTCCTAAAGTGAAAGCTGGTTTTTTGGGTCGACGGGATACCTTCGCAGATATTGGTCAGAGCCTTGCCACGTATTTTGGGTTGGACGCTATGGATCATGGAAATGAATTTATATCAAAAACCTTTTAACAGACTCTATGCAATGGCTATCAAAGTAGGTTGGGCTGACGAAGGAAGCCCAACAGGGTATTCATTTAATTACGGCTTTATTTAGTTGCCACGACTGTTGGGCTTCCTTTGTCAGCCCAACCTACATTTATTAATTTCGATTTAATAGCTAGTATTATTTGCAGTATCCACATTAAAGTTTAATGAAGTTTTCCCGATAATACTTCATCTCATCAATTGAATCGAGGATATCACTTAGGGCTAAATGTTTGCTTTTTTTCTTAAATCCTTTAAGAATTTCCGGTTGCCAGCGTTTCGCCAATTCTTTTAGAGTACTCACATCCAGATTACGATAATGAAAAAAACGTTCCAGCTCTGGCATATAACGAAATAAAAACCGCCGATCCTGACAGATACTGTTGCCACACATGGGAGATTTACCCGCAGGTACATGCTTTTTTAAAAAATCCAGTGTCGCTTTCATGGCTTCATCTTCAGAGACAGAATCATTTTTGACCCGTTCTACTAAGCCTGACTTAGTATGTTGTTTGGTATTCCATTTGTCCATACCTTCAAGCATCTCATCCGATTGTTTTACCGCAAATACCGGACCTTCTGCTAATACATTTAAGTGTGCGTCGGTAACTACCGTTGCGATTTCAATAATTCTGTCATTAATGGGATCAAGGCCTGTCATTTCCAAATCCAGCCATATCAAATTCGTGTCTTTTTTCATGGAATAGCTTGTTGTCAGTTTGTGGGCAATATACCTTAAATTGAACCAAAAATCATGGATAATTTGTAATCAAAGGTTGAGCTGTTAAACCCAAAATTGATTCTATGAATCAGTCATTTGAGTTTAAATCCGCTTGCATTCTTTCTTCTTGAATTTTGGCGATTAAGTTATCAAGTTTTTCCACGATTTCAGGTACGGTTGGAGTTTCCACGATGGAAGGTGGATAAAAGGTTGCCAATTGCATGTCGCTGACGATTTCATTGGCGATGTTGGATGCCTGTTTATCCATTTTTCCTGAAGCTCGTTCCACAGTTTCAATGGCTGTGCGAGTGTCGCCTTTGGTTAAAATTGGTTCGCCAAAGGCTTCGATATCATCCACAAGCAAAAGTGATCTTAAAGTATCACTGATACGAATCTTCACAAAGATATTTAATTCTGTGGTGGGTGTTTCTTCTTCAATGGTTTCAATAATTTCTGGTTCTCGATAATTATGAAAGGCAAGCAGTGCAGAAACGCCCCGTTCTATAGGATCCAAAAAGTCATTTTCATCCAAAGACTGAGCAATGATGGTAATTTCTTCACTGACGTACTTTTCATCATCAGCAAAATAGTTTTTATTTTGAATCGCTTCTTGAAACCGAATCAAACGTTTTTCTAAATCAATCAACAATCGAGTTGGTGGTGGCTCAACTTTCAAAAATTGATTCAGCTGCATCTCTTTAGCATTTTTTGGATTAGCAAAAAACATTTTGGCGCGAATGATGGTAGATTTAAAGAAGATGTGGGCTTCCCCTTCGCGCTGCTCTTTTAAATCCAACAAATCAATTCTGGCACGTTTTTCAGAGGAAGCACTGCGAGTATCCAGATAGTTATTCAATACACTGTTGGCACGGGTCTGGAACGCATCTACTTTTGTCACATAAGCTTCGCCAGCAGTTTTCGCGAAGAAATCCCAGGTTTCTACCGGATCTTCAAGTTTCATACAGATTTTGATGTTGGTATTCGCACCAATGGAAGCGGCTTCCTCTTTAGAAGCTTTTTGAAAGGCTGGTAAATCCTGTCCAGCAAAAATAGTGGAAAACCCTAAAGAACGCGCCTGCGCAGGCACAACTGCAAACCCTGGTACGGCGTAATAACCATACTCATCCAAAATACATACATAAGGTGTCGGTGCATTGGTGGGTTTTCTTTGGATCATGTCACGGTATGTACCTTCCACCTGCTCACCTAAACCGGCGGCCATCATGGCTTTTAACGTGGCAATGATGATTTTACCTAAATTTGCCAACTCATCTGGCGATTTTTCTAAAGCGGGTAATAACACCACTAATATACGACGATTTAAAACCACATCTTTTAAATCCACTTCAGCAAGGTTAGTTCGAATAATATGGCTGTATGTATCCGCCAGGGAGCTAAAAACCCGGGTTAACTGCATGGTGATGAAACCGTGCTGCTCTAAGGTCTGCTGTGCCTGCTTACCTTTTTTATTGCGATCAAAACCTGGCAAAGTTTTTAAATAGTTTTTGATAGGATCCATGATTAAATCAGGCACATCTTCAAGGCTCACAGGTTCCTGCCCTTCGCGGATGAATTGTTTATCAATAGCAATAGCTTCTATTTGTGGTAACTCAAAATAGTTACGGACAGTGTTAGCATCTAATAAAATATGGCCTTCATCACGCATGAACACCAGCACTTTCATCAACGCTTCAACAAAAGAAATGGCACGACCTTTCCACATATCTCCGTCACTGGACTGAGAGCTGGAATCCATAAGGCTCACCACCAACTGCGATAACATGCTGGAAGAACCATTTGCAAATGGGTTCATGGTATTCGATAGTTTTCTTTCCTGCGCACCAATGATATCTTTGGCGCCAGTCATAAAGTTTACCAATAACACATCATCTTCGCGCCCCATGCTTCTGGCCATAGAAAACACTTTGGCAAAAAGGCTGTTATCCCCTTTTCCATCCACATAAATAAAGCCACTACTTTGCAGCAGAGAATTATAAGCGATTGAAATCAGTGCTTCGGTTTTACCAGAACCGGTAGAGCCAAAAATTAAGGCGTGGGTTCGCATGTCGTCATTATTGAACCACAATTCCTCATTCGTCAGTTTATCATTGCCAAAATGAGTGATGCCGCGGGCTTTGCGGGGTTTGATGGAGCCTGGTAAAGGATCATTATTATCCAGCATCATGGAAGATTGAGGCATCCGAAAAGGCAAGGTTTGTTTACGAGTGTTGGTGTAAATGAAAATGCCGATACCTGCAAAAAAGATTAAATCTGCAAAAAAAGGGAAAAATAAAATAGCAAACCCCATAGATGCGAGTGTAACGGATACATTCACAGGGTTTTTGAAAAAGTCCACAACCCGCTGACCCAGGGTGCGCGTGTCTCTTATCAGCTTTTGCGGATCTTGTTCGTTTTGTTTCGATAAGCCTCTTAACACCGGCATATTTAGTCTTCGTCTTTAGGTTGATAAATAATTTCTTTAATGGCACCTTCCAGCCCATTAACCGCCTCTTCCACCATGGGAACATTCAGAGGTTTGCCAAAATCTTTTTCTGCCTTCCAGTGCGCATAAATCCCTGCCACTTCTGCAAAAGGGGTTTGCCGTCCCACGCAGTTTAAGACAAACCAGAGTTTTCTGTCTGTTGGTTTAAGCCATAAAAATTCAGCAGAAGGTAATACACCATCTTGTCTGGCAAAATCCAGCATGGATGCCATAACTGAGTATTCAAAGGCATGGCGTGCGCATAATTTAACAATGTGTTTGTTGTCTTTGTGTTTCTTTAATAACTCATGGGTACCGGAAAAATTCAATTTTGAACCACCTGCTGAACGGGAAATCTGTTCTTGTAATTTGGCAGCCCCATCTCTATCACCATTTACTCTGGCGCAAAAAATTGCATATAGCGCCTGCATGTGAATGGGCATGGCTTCAGGGCCTGACCAGTAGCGACCTAGTTGCAAGGCAAAGTTTTTTCGAGCTTCATCTCTTAACACATCGGCCACATCAGGCGCTTTTGATTCAAATCGAGCTAGAGAAGATTTGTTCTTTTCAAACTTCAGTAATTTATTTTTTTCGGCAAACTGCATGGGCGTTAACGCCATGGACCAGGGACCTTTGTGAATATCCTGATCAATTAGATTTAATTTTGCCACTGGCACAATATGTGGCCAAATGGCTTTTTCATGATCCAACAGGGTTTTCATACTGTAAATTTTTTTGAACCTTGAAACTGGGTTTCGAACAAAAGTGATGATGGCAAAGCCTGCAAGCACAATCAATACTGGATATTTTAAATAATCTCCAATGACATTGCTGATTTCCACCACCTCTGTCATAGAAACACCATTAAAATTAGCCTGCTGAGCTGTTAGTATGTATTGTTTTGCGGCATCTAAATGATGTGCCCACATGCTGGGAACAAAAATGCTGATAAAATCCGCTTCCCACAAACGAACTCTAAATATAAAAGCAACTATTTGATCATGGAAATAAAACCAGATAACACCAAAAGCAACGAATAGCCCCAGGGTTATCCACAGAGCTGTGAGAGAATTGTCAGGTTCTTGCTGTTGGCCGGATGCTGGCATAGTACCGTAGTTGTAAACTTCTTATTGATTGTATTATAGACCAAACCCATTAGAATTTCAGTTTTTTCATATGTGTAGCCAAAATCTATATATGAAAATAAAGGTTGAGCTTCCTGCGCCAGTCCGACCTTGATAGTCGCAGCGAGTTTTATTAGAATTGGAATGATGTGCAAGTATAGGACTCACGATAAACTTCGATTTACATTGATTCGTTTCGATTTTAATACGAAGCTTATCGTGAGTCCTAAAGTAGCTACTTTAAAGAAAATCCACTACGCCTTGATGCATCATTTTGCCGTTTTCTACTTCGTATTTACCAGATATATGAATGAGTCGGGTAACGTTGCTTAATTTTATGGCATTGTCATTTAAAGATAACAGTTTATTACCCCAACGATCATAAGGGATTTTTTCTTCAGGTAGATCCAGAATTTCATTTTTTGGGACGTAAACTGCTATATACGCTTCATTTTGTTTATTCATTGCGCCTCTTAAGGCTGCTTTGGCGAAGGCTTCGTCAGGGTATACAGGCCGGTTGACTGAGTAAGACTTTACATTTTGTAACATGCTTTCCCATTTACCAAGATTTGAACCTTCTGCATTATAAAGAATTACAAAGACTTCAGATAAACCGTGTCTTTGGGCAATTCGATTGGCGATGGATAAAGGAACCCCCTCATCAGTGGTTTCGAGGTTCAAATCTTTTTTATACTGATCACGGATTTCAATGAGCTTATTACCAATAGCTCGAAAAAAGCTGCTGTGATCCCATGGGCCTTCCTCAATAGCTCGATTGAAGGCTTTGATCACTTCCAGATTTTGTTTGGTTTCATCATCTAAATCAGGCATAAAATGGCTTCTGAAATTATCGCATTTATAAATTGGCTCTTATTCTAATTATACATTAGTTCATTTAGATTAATAGGTGATGGAGCCGACAGAATGTCGGCTTTGCCGAGAATATGTTTATTAACGGGGGCGAAATGGCTGTATAGGTGCCTGATCGGGATTCATGGTATTCTGTGGCTGAGTAGACGCATTTTCACGTTCAACTGCTGCAGGTGCATTTATTCCAAATTTCGCTGCTGCCATAGCAAAAGAATTATCACAGGTGTTGCCTTTCAGGGTTTCTTCAACTGCCTGTAAACAAATAACAGCTTGTTGCTCTGGATCAGGAAGGTTACCATCAGGAAACTTGCTAGATAAAAGCCTGTCAACAGTAGCTTTGGCTGAATGTACTTCTTTTTTCGTATGATCATTAACATCCGCGGGATTTGCTTTTCCAACGGGACCATAGGAAGCGGATGAAGCTTTCATTTCTTCATACCTGTTACTTCTATCAAAAAAATTAGGGCTTGCCATTGCTCACACTCTTCAAATATCTACTATTCAATCCGTTGAAAAGCAGAGCTGCATAAATATAAAACTTTTCCGTAAAGTTTCTTTTTTTCTTAATATACCCATTGTACCTGATTAACCTTAAGAAAACCTTAAAAACAATAAGAATTTCAAAGTTTTTTTCATAAAAATACAATTTTAGAAAAAAAACCTTATTTTTCAATCATACATCAACTCATCCAAAGCGGTAACATCTTTGTTGGGTGAGGAATTAATCAGTTCAAACAGTACATCGGTAATACACATATACCGCAAAACATTGGGGGTTACTTCATCAAAAACTACTTTTACACCCAACAGTGATTTTTCAGCCTCATCAAAAGAAATACCGATGCCATAGCCAAGACATAAAGAGCAGAGCTGATCTGCACGTCTGGCAATGGCTGGTAAAAGCCCTGTGTCTTTAAAAACTTCATCGTAAGAAATAGGACGGTCATTTAAGGTAAAATTGGCCTTCATTTTCTTGGCAATGAGAATTAATTGGGCTTGAATGTTTAACATTAGTTTTTCCACCAGGGACGAGAATTTTTTCTGGGGCCAGCTAAAGTTGAGCGAAACCAACGTCGAAATACGGTCACAGTAAATCCAAAACGCTCTAAAATAGATAAAAAAATCATAAAAATCACAGCAACTATAAAAGTCCAGATTTTAATATGTAGTAAAAACAATAACAAAGGGAAAGCTGCGCGGTAATCCACGAAAAAAAACCGGATGGGTCTGGCAGTATCACGCCAGTGGGTGGTGGAAGAAAACTTTGCCATATCTGTGTTTCATTTTTACCTGACTGATAATAATTATAAGTGAGGACACAATGTTTTACCAGTGAAGCGTAAGGTTATGAATAATTTTAAATAAAATGTAGATACTATGTAAGAAAAAGAAAGAGCCATTGCCGTTAATTAAGTTTACAATCAAATTTTTTCGAAACATCGGAGGTAAACTTATGACAATGACTCAAGTAAATGATTATACGCTAAATACCAAAACATTGTATATAGGCTTGGAGCTTAGCAAACACAAATGGCTACTTGGAGGGGGAGTAGATTTAACCCATATCAAAATAAAACAGATTGACAGCTGGAACCTGAGCGCGTTTTTTGAAGCGCTCAAAGTTTTCAAAACCCAGTTTAATCTACAGTCAGATTGTACAATTAAAGTATGTATGGAGGCAGGCTTAGATGGTTTTTCAGTGTATCGAATGCTGATAGCCAATGGTTTAGAGGCGCTCATAGTAGATTCAGCGAGCTTGGAGTTAAATCGTCGTAAGCGCAAAGCGAAAACCGATGGCATCGATGTGAAAAAACTAGCGCAGTTATTGTATCGATTTAATCATGGAGAAAGAGGTTGCTTGAAGGCCATACGTGTCCCCAGTGAAGCAGAAGAGGATATTCGCAGAATCCATCGAGAATATGAACGTTTGCAAAAAGAGCAAACGCAGCATGTGAATCGCCTGATGGGTTTATTAGCCACCCAAGGTATTAAATTAACGGGAGGTGCAATCAGACGCAAAGATTTTAAGAGTCGTTTAAAGAACAAGACCTTTAGAACGAGTACACAGGAGGCATTAGGGGAGTATTTACAAAAGGAGTTGGAACGAGAGTATGAGCGCTATGAGCTGACTCACGCCCAATTACGAGACGTGATGAAAGAAGCACAGGCTTATGTGAAATCGCATCCGAATACGCGAGTGAGTGAGTATGTGTCACGCTTAACTCGTTTGAAAGGCGTTGGTTTTTGGGGGGCTTTTAAACTGGTCACAGAATGGTTTGGTTGGCGAGAATTTAACAATCGCAAAGAAGTAGGGAGTGCGGCAGGCTTAACGGGTGTTCCCCATGCCAGCGGCACACTGAATCGAGAGCAAGGGATAAGTAAGGCAGGTAATAAGCGAATACGCCGTTTAATTGTGGAGCTTGCCTGGATATGGCTGAGATATCAAACCAATAGCAAACTCAGTCGATGGTTTCATGAAAGGTTTTCACAAGGCAAACGAGTCAAGCGCATAGGCATAGTGGGATTAGCCAGAAAATTGTTAATTACTTTTTGGCGATATTTAAGCAAAGGTATATTGCCCTCAGATATTGAGTTAAAGGCAAGTGTCTAAACGCATAGCTGAGTTTAGATTAATAAAAAGGTTATCATAGTAAAAAAATAAGAATGGAGCTATCAAAGAGAAAGCATAAAGTTTGTATAAGGTTTAAAGCGCTCGTGCACCAACCCGGGCTGAATCAGTCCGTAACCGTAGATGGGGCGCTTTTTTATAAACTAAATGATGATGCATGTAGTATTAGGTTACTCACCGTTATGGTGATGTACGGATAGAAGGTAAGTTGTTATTTAAAAACAGCATGTTTAGTTTAGGCCATTAGTACAAACGATTGTTAATTTTCGAAGATAGGCAAAGGGTTAGAATAGATGAAATGATTTAAATAAATTGTAAACTTAATTGTTGACAGAATTCTTCATAGAAGGTTGGTGCTGACGAAGGAAGCCCAACAGGCCGTGGCAACAAAATAAGGCCGTTATTAAATGAATACCCTGTTGGGCTTCCTTCGTCAGCACCAACCTACATTTATAAATCACTTAAATCAAGCTAATGGAGTTTTGCGTAAGCCCTAAATATGTTATGATATATCTAATCGAGCTAAATGGGAGACTTAAATCATGGCAAAACCTGATTATAATAATGTTTCAAGTTATGCTCAAATTTCTCAACAACTTAGAAATCAACCAGTAAAACCTACTACAGCCATATTTGGCGCGCCTAAACAGCCTGGTCAATTGAGCCCTGAAGGTTCATTCGTTGATACAACTTATTTATCCATGACACCTGATAATGCAGGCGTAACCGTTCAGGCTGGAGATACTGCTTTAACAGCTCCCAACGACAGCGTGAATCCTGCTGTGTCCGCTGCCAAAGCCGCTATGGGTTCTGGCCCTTCCTACCAGGGTGGTCCTTTATTTGGCTCTCTTGGTACAGTCGCCCGTGCCGGTCGCATTGATGGGCCTTACGGCGTTACCGGCCAGAATGCTGCAAAAGCTGAGGATTTAGAAAAAGAACAACGAAACGATGACTACGGACGTCTAACGCCTTACAGAACCAGTCTAACTCCTGCAGGTTAGATTCATTAAAAATTTGCACCCAAAAACCCTTTGGGTGCAAATTGTAGTTTTTTCTTAAAACGCCTTTCGCTATAATTTAATTATTAAATAAGAATTTAAAGAGAACTTATGCCTAGTTACCAAGCACCTGTGGAAGATATGCAGTTTTTACTGAAGGATGTATTTTACTTTTCTGACTATATTCGTGAAATGGATTATTTTCAGGATGTGGATGTGGAAATGATTGAACCCATTTTGGAAGAAGCTGCCAAAATCTGTGAAAAGGAAATTGCGCCTTTGAATCAGACTGGGGACAAACAGGGCGTTCGCCTTGAAAATGGTAAAGTAATAACACCAGAAGGCTTTAAAGCTGCCTATCAAAAATTTGTAGAAGGGGGTTGGATGTCTTTAAATTCAGACCCTAATTACGGCGGACAGGGATTACCTAAAACGCTGCAAATCTGTTTAGATGAAATGCTTTGTTCCGCCAATGTTTCTTTCAGCCTTTACACAGTTTTAACTCAAGGCGCAGCGCACGCACTGGCCGCCCATGCTTCTGAGCAATTAAAACAGACTTTTTTACCCAAACTTATTTCTGGTGAATGGGGTGGTACCATGTGTTTAACTGAGTCGCACTGTGGCACTGACTTAGGCATGTTAAGAACCAAAGCAACCCCAATAGGCGATGGTAAATACAAAATATCCGGCACCAAAATTTTTATTACCTCAGGCGATCATGATTTAACCGATAACATTGTCCATACAGTATTGGCAAGGTTGCCTGATGCGCCTGAAGGTACTAAAGGCATCAGCTTATTTTTAGTACCTAAATTTTTAGTCAATGAAGATGGCACTCTGGGTAAAGCAAATCATGTTAGCTGTGGTGCTTTAGAAGAAAAAATGGGTATTAAAGCATCAAGTACCTGTGTATTAAATTTTGATGATTCTGAAGGTTATCTCATTGGCGAGCCTAATAAAGGCATGCAAGCTATGTTTTCCATGATGAATCTTGAACGCTTAAATATCGGTCTGGAAGGATTAGGACTGGCTGAAGTGTCTTACCAAAATGCTTTAAATTACGCTAAAGCACGGCTGCAAAGTCGCGCACCTACCGGTGTCGTGAATCCTGATGGACCTGCCGATCCCATTTTAGTACACCCAGATGTAAGAAGAATGCTGTTGACCATGAAAGCTTTAAATGAAGGTGCCAGAGCCTTCGCACTTTGGACTGCCAAACAAATTGATATTTCTTTTCATCACCCAAAAGAAGACATTAAAGAACGGGCAGCCGGAATGGTTGCGCTCACCACCCCCATTATTAAAGCTTTTTTCACTGATTATGGTTTTGAAGCCTGTAATTTAGGCCTACAGGTACTTGGTGGACATGGTTACATTAAAGAATGGGGGATGGAGCAGTTCGTGCGTGATGCCAGGATCGCTCAGATTTATGAAGGTGCTAACGGTATTCAGTCATTAGATTTAGTGAAACGAAAACTCATTATGGATAACGGTCGAAAGATTAATCATCTGACTGAAACCATCTCAAAATTCATTACCCATCATAAAAGTAACGCACAAATGCATGAATTCATTGAGCCACTGGAAGAAAAATTAACCGCTATGGTAGATTGCAGTGAATGGCTAATGAATCAGTCTCAAAGAGATGCGAATCTACCAGGTGCTGCCTCCCATGATTATCTTAAAATGGTGGCTTTAATTATTTTAGCATTCATGTGGGCAAAAATGGTCACCGCGTCCCTCGATAAAGAAGATACTTTTTTTATCAGTAAAATTAAAACTGCACGATTTTTTTTCGCCAAACTATTACCTGAAATGGATACACTAACACAGTCTATCAAAGCAGGTAGTCACACTTTGATGGACTTTAATGATTGTGAATTCTAAAGCGGGTTATCAATGGATATTGGATTATTTTAAAGCGAATCAAACCAGGATTCTGACTGATAAAATTCATCAAACCAACACAGATACCCCACTGACATTTGAACATTTATGTGGGGATATGTCCTATAAACAATTTTATCGGGTCAAAACCTTTGAGCAAAACTTTATTCTGATAATAATTCCAACCAAAGGTGCGGCATCCATTGAAATATTTAATGCAGCACACCAACTTCAGCTGTGTCCTATGGAAGCTTTCTACCAGAGTACTGAAAATTTATCTTATCATTTGGATTATGTTTCGGTTGTTCATGGCGTAGATAAAACCGCTGGTTTAATTCTGTTAGATGATCATGGTGATTTGCTTTTGGAAGATCATCTTAAAAATCAATCACAAAAAAAAATTCTTCGAAGCTTCGCTGAGATTTTTCATCACTTGCAGGCATTTCAGGCTTTGGAAACACAATTACCCAAAGATTTTTTTGCTTTAAAACGCACTTTTGAAACTCAGGCTCTGTTAGCAGAGTTAAAAGAATATTTAAAATACGGCAAAAAAATTCATGAAGCCTGTATTTTATCTGCTAAAGATAATCTGGAAATTATTTGTGAATATGAGGTTTTGTGTCAACAAATTTACGCACAACCCAAAACACTGATTCATCGTGATTTCCAATCAAAAAATATTCTGGTGGAAAAGCATAAACTTTGGGTGATTGATTATCAGGATTTATGTATGGGCGCCTACACTTATGATTACGCTTCGATTATTTTTGATCCTTATCTTGATTTACCTTTAAACTTGCAAATACTTTTAATCAAACTTAGTTGGCAAATGAACTTTCGCAAAAAAATACCATATTATGTTTTCGAAAAAGATATATTAGTCACTGCTCAACAGCGACTTTTAAAAGCCGCTGGACGATATGCCAAACATTTACATTTATATGGTAAGTCTTTGCATATGCAATATTATGATAAAGCTTTGCAGAAGTTTGATGAACTAAACAATCAATGTCGGTTGGGCTGACGTCCTGTTGGGCTTCCTTACGTCAGCGCCAACCTACATTTTATAATTTCGCGCTTTTAAAAATTTTGTATGCCTGAGGTAAAAAAAGTGTAACATTCATACAAGGTTAAACGGCCACTTTTGCTTTAATAGCCGGGTGACACTGGTAGTTTAAAAACTCAAAATCATCATACTGATAATCAAAAATTGAGTCTGGTTTGCGCTTAATGTTAAGTTTGGGCAAAGCAAAAGGTTCGCGCTTTAACTGTTCTTGCACTTGCTCAATATGATTGGTGTAGATGTGACAGTCACCCCCACTCCAGATAAATTCCCCAACCTCTAACTCACATTGTTGTGCCGCCATATGCAACAAGAGGGAATAAGAAGCAATGTTAAAAGGAACCCCCAGAAAAAAATCAGCGGAACGCTGGGTTAATTTTAATGATAATTGATTGTTAGACACATAAAACTGAAATAACAAATGACAAGGCATCAAATGCATTTTTTCCAGCTCCCCTACATTCCAAGCGCTGACGATTAATCTTCTTGAATCTGGATTTGCTTTAATTTCATTAATTACCCAACTGATTTGATCGATGGTTTTACCTTCAATGGTTTCCCAGCTACGCCACTGTTTGCCATACACAGGTCCCAAATTCCCGTTTTCATCCGCCCACTCATTCCAAATCCTTACATTGTGATCTTTAAGATAAGCAATATTGGTATCCCCTCGTAAGAACCACAATAATTCATAAATGATGCTTTTTAAGTGCAATTTTTTGGTGGTGACTAGAGGAAAGCCTTTTGTTAAATCAAACTGCATCTGGCAGCCAAATTTACTGATAGTGCCTGTGCCGGTTCTATCGGATTTTTGAGTGCCAGTGGTTAAAATATCATTGAGTGTGTGTAAATACTGTCGCATGGATACCCTAATCAGTTTTTGGTTTATAAATAATTTTTTTATAATAGGCAAGCCAAAGCATCATCAAGCCAATGAGGATCATCGGTAAGCTCAATAACTGTCCTTCTGTCATCCAGCCAAAAGCTACAAACCCCATTTGTGGGTCCGGCTGCCGAAAAAATTCTACAAAAAAACGAAAACAACCATAAAACAGTAAAAACATGGCAGAAACCGCCATCAAAGGCCGCGGTTTTTTAGAAAAGAACCACAAAATCAGAAACAGCACCACGCCTTCCAAAAAAAACTCATAAAGCTGGGAAGGATGTCGAGGCAAAGGACCTGCTTTGGGAAAGACCATTGCCCAGGGTACGTTCGTGACACGTCCCCAAAGTTCGCCATTAATAAAATTACCAATACGCCCAGCGCCCAAGCCAATGGGTACAAAAGGTGCAATAAAATCCGTAGCGACAAAAATGGGCATTTTCAGTTTTCGCATGTAAAGCGCCAGCGCAATAATAACGCCCAGCAAACCACCATGAAAAGACATCCCACCATCCCAGACTCTAAAAAATACCAGCGGATTATTTAAAAAACTGGGCAAATCGTAAAACAGCATATAACCGAGCCGACCACCAATAATGACACCCAAGGCACCATAAAATAACAGATCACTGACCTGTTCTGGCGTAAAAGGACTGCCAGGTTTTTTAGCCCGATAAGTCCCAAGTCCATAGGCTGCCAGAAAGCCAATCACATACATGATGCCGTACCAGTGAACTTTGACCGGTCCAATGGAAAAGGCAATGGGATCAATTTGCGGATAAGGAATCAACTTATATCCTCTAAATCAGTAAATCCAGTGCTGCCAATACTAACACGCAGGCAAAGATTTTTCGAATGATTGTCACAGGCATAATTTTAGATAATTTTGCCCCCAAAAATACAAATACCATGGAAAAAAGTGCCACCGCAAGGGTTGCTGGCCAATAGACATAACCAAAGGTATAAAAATCACCGGGATCATGATGCCACCCTGTGGCAATGGCGCTTAAGGTACCCACCAATGCAATGGGGAAACCACAGGCGGCAGAAGTACCAGCGGCCTCGCGAATGGAGATATTGCAATAAGTAAAAAATGGCACCATTAAAGCACCACCGCCGACACCTAACAGTCCAGATTTACCGCCAATTAAGGACGCTACGCCAAAGCTCCCCAAGGGTCCTGGCAATTCACGACTGGGTTTGGGCTTAAAGGAAACAAACATTCGAAAAGCAATAAACAGCAAAAAAATTCCAAAAATAATTTTAAGAACAGCGGTGCTTAATAACGATGCCAACAGCATGCCAAGGATGGTTCCTGTAACAATACCCGGCAATAGCTTTTTCACCACCGGCCACAATACTGCCTCACGTTTATAATGAGAGTAAGCTGAGACGCTGGAGGTAAAAATCATGGCAGATAAAGACGTGGCACTGGCTGCATGCATCATGCTTGCCTCCGGCATACCAATGTAAGTAAAAATATATACTAAGCAAGGCACGACGATCATGCCACCGCCGATGCCAAGCAATCCGGCTAAAGTACCGGCCACCGAACCTGTTATGGCAAAAAGTATTAAATCTACTAGCATCTTATTTTTACAGTTTTATTGCTGAATGAATAGAATGAATTATACCTAAAATAAACTTAAGTTTATATCGTAATAATATTTGTATATTTGAATCTCATTCTATATTATTTGAATGTGCTTATGTAGCAAATTTAGATGTACTTGTCTGGGCATACATGTATGCGTCTAATTATTAGGCGAATTAAAGCAATGAAACAATAAATTAATTTACAACTGATAATAATTAATGGGTTAATATGTCTTTCAAATCAACTAAAATATCCTTCAATACTATTGCGACTCTTTTAATTTTTGCCCTTTTTATTTGGGGGATGTTAAGCTACGTATCAAACTCCCCAATGATGATATACAGCTCGGACATGATTACGATCCCTTATTTTTATAAGGATGTATTTGTTCATCATAACAGTGTTTTTTTATGGTCCTTTCCCCCAACGCCTTATTTTTTTCCTGATATTTTATTTTATAGCATCATCGCACTGATTGTGAGAAATATTCAGATTGCCTATGGCATTATGATTGTACTTCAAGCCGTGAGTTTTGCAGGATTGCTCATTTGGGTGGCTAAAATGAATTTAAAAATCTCAGAAAAGCGCTACAGTATTTTTATTTTTAGTATATTAGCTATCTTTTTGCTGTTTGCCAGTGACCAGTTAAGTGAAAATGTATTTTTTGTACAGACCCTGGGTGGACATTTTAGTGCTTTTTTGATGTATCTTTTATGTCTAGGCTTAATACTCTATAACTTCCAAAAAAATTGCTGGTGGGTTTATGGTTTGTTTAGTCTCATTATTATACTTACCACAATGTCTGACGTGCTTTTTTTGACACAATTTGTTGTCCCAGTTTTAGGTGCTTTGGTATTTATAACTTTATTAGGTTATTTATCGATTCGCAAAGGGATTTTGTGGATTTTAGTGACAGGCTTCAGTGCTTTTATTGGTTATGCAATTTATAAGTATTTACTGATACGTATTGGCATTCATGTCAGTTATGAGTTAACGATTTTCAAAAGATATCATTTACATGAACTGATGCTTGCCTCTGAAAGAATGCTAAAGTATTTCCAAAGTTTTTACAAACAGACACCAATGGCAGCGATTCTCTTTGTAGTTTTTTTCTGCAGCAGTTTCGTCTATCTGATAAAAAAAATAAGATACCGATTGGTTGGACAAAAAATAGATTTTCATAATCAATGTTTCATATTTACTATCTTAATGCTCTTTTTCACAATTATTGTGGGCTATTTAATGATGGTTTTTTTAGATAATGATCTGATGGGTTCCTTGTCATTACGTCATATTCAGCCAAATATTATTTTACCCATTTTTTTAGGGATACCATTGTATCTGGTGAAATTTACCAATGTTGATATTTTGATCCAAAAATATTACCGAAGCATTCTTTTAAGTTTTTTAATTTGTTTTATCTTCTTTTCACCGAAAAATGATTTAAAAAACCTTTATGTCTTTTATCCTAAGCCTGTGCAGTGTATTGATCATTATGCCCAAGAATATCATTTAAAAAATGGTATTTCTGGATACTGGAATGCTAAATTTATTTCTACACTTTCTAAACAAAATGTCAACGTTGCGGCTTTAGCCATCAATCACAATAACTATGTTCCTTATCTTTGGACAGACACTGCAAGCGCTTACATCAATAAAAAGTTTAATTTTGTATTAATCAAAACACCTGAGCAGGCACCTATTACTGCGGCTAACACTGAACGGCAATTTGGTCAGCCCAGTGCGATTTTCACGTGTGAAGGTTTTCATTCCCAGCCAAGTTTTGATATTTTTTATTACAAAAATGGTTTGAAAGGATTTCACTGGACACGAAGCAATTTAGGTTTTTAAAACTAAGCTATATTTACAATTCATTTTTCAATGCGTTTTTTTGATATATTGTTTCGATAAGTCCGTACTACATATTTTTTGTCTATTAAACTTTCGCAAAAGAATTTTACGTCTTCAATCATTTCCGTTTAATTTTTATCGATTGAATATTAATCAAGCTTCAGGATTTTTTTTGCGTCTGCTCTTTTTAAACCGTTTAACTTTTTTTGATGAGTTTGGGTTTTGATTTTTATCTTTATCTTTTACATTAATATCTGAGAGCTTTGTCTCAGACAAAAGACTGCGACTTTTATCCCAAAGGGCTATGAGTGCGGCTCCTACATCCAGTTCATCAACTTCATTTTTAAGCATCAAATTGGCAAATATTTTACGATAATGGGGTAATGAGTTTTTTTGCAGCATCTTATGAACAAGTGACTGAAATTTTTCTTCCCTTGCATGTTTAATGTCCGTAGCATCTGGAATCGAGGCTTCCAAAAATGTATTTTGTGGTAAAGCTTTTTTTAACTGTCGTAAAGCGCCACGTTCTCTTGGCGTAATAAATAACAGGCTTTTGCCAGTTCTACCGGCTCGACCGGTTCTGCCGATTCGATGGACATAGGTTTCTGAATCAAAGGGAATATCATAGTTGATAACATGAGAGATTCTGGCAACGTCAATCCCCCGGGCGGCCACATCGGTTGCAACCACGATATCTAACTGATTTTTTTTTAATTTAGTGATTATTTGTTCCCGTACGCTTTGTTTCATATCACCATTTAAAGCTGCGGTTCGAAACCCTCTGGCAGACAGTCGGTCTGCCAGCTCCACTGAGGCTGAACGGGTTCGGGTGAAAATCAATAATGCATCGAACTCTTCAACTTCCAGATAACGGGTAATGCCTTCGAGCTTATGTTCGCGATTTACCACCACATAACTTTGCTCAATGTTTTCTGTTTGTTTTTTTTCAGCTTTGATCTGAATATGGACAGGTTTATGCATAAACTTTTGCGCCACGGCTTTGATAGCTTCGGGCATAGTGGCGGAAAAAAGCGCTTTTTGGCATTTATCAGAGATTTGTTCCATTATCCATTTTACATCTTCGATAAATCCCATATTCAACATTTCATCGGCTTCGTCCAGTACCAGAGTTTTTACATCAGCAGTATTTAAAGTGCCACGACGAAGATGATCCATTAATCTGCCTGGCGTACCCACAACAATGTGCATCCCTCTTTTTAGTTGCTTAAGCTGCAAAGAAAAACTTTGCCCGCCATAAATGGGCATCACTTTAAAGCCTGGCAAATATTTACCATACCGATTAAAAGCTTCAGCCACCTGTATTGCCAACTCTCGCGTAGGGGTTAAAATAAGCGCCTGCGGTGACTCTACTTTCAAATTCAAGTTTTGTAAAATTGGTAATGCAAACCCGGCTGTCTTACCTGTACCTGTTTGTGCCTGCGCGATTAAATCTTTGTTTTTCATAAGAACAGGAATACTTTCTTTTTGAATCGCGGAAGGAACTTCATACCCCAGTTCGCTTAAGGTACGTAAAATTTCTGAGGATAGTTCAAGGTTTTCAAATGACAGCACGTTGGATACTCGCAAGATAAAAAAGAAACCGACAATGGCCGGATAAACGCGATATGATATCACAATGAACAAAAACTTTCCATTTATTTTGATATTATAAATGTAGGTTGGGCTGACGAAGGAAGCCCAACAGGATATTCATTTAATTACGGCCTTATTGAGTTGCCACGGCTTGTTGGGCTTCCTTACGTCAGCCTAACCTACATTTACTTAAACTGACCATGTAATTGGACTAATACTTCATCTGCACCAAATTTTTTATTCATATCATATCCATTTTGACATGCTAATTCGGCGCCTTGTTCAAATAAAGTTTTCCGATAAGGTTTACTGGTGTTAAACCAGCCTTTAGCTGAGTTTATGGCTTTTATTACTTCTACTTTGCTAATGTTATCATCTTCTTCTTTAGCTTGAACTAATTTTTGTAATTGATTTATTTCTGCAGAGCGGCTGCCGAATATTCTAAATATTGAGGTTGATTGGTATTTGTTTAAAATTTCTTTAAATGAGGCAACGGAAATAGATTTTTCTTCATACTTTTCTTTTATTTCTTTATTAAATTCAGATTTATAAATACTTTCACCAAGTTGTTCTAAAAGTTCTCCGGCTGATTTAGAATTATCCTCTTCTTTCGCATTGTTTGTGATATCAAAAGTATAATTTTCTTTAGTAGAAAAATAATGAATTTCAGGTGTTCCTTGGTTAAATTGCATTTTTTTAGCTGCTGCTTCAACCTTTTGTTTCAGAGGCGCTATATCATTGTCTTTAATTAAATCCATTTTGTTAACAATAATCATTGTAGGGAAAATAGTTGATTTAATATGAGGATTAGTTTCTTTTAATGTTTTATACCATTGCTGCATTCCTTCAATAGTTTCGAAGCGAGTGGCATCAACCACAAAAACGCAAGCAACTGCTCCTTTGATATATCCAAAAGTTGTGTGCCTAAGGCTATATTCTCCTCCAACATCCCAAAAGTGCATCCTGAATAGGTTTTCTTCATCAATTTTTATAGACTTGAGAGCAAAATCAACACCTATTGTTTGTGAATATTCATCACCAAAAAATTGATCATCTACAGCTCGAATTATGAATGCACTTTTCCCTGTTTTTGCATCACCTAAAATTACTACTTTTGCAACTTGCTCTTCTGTTATTTCTGGCATATATCTCTCTTTGAAATGATTCTGATAGCGAGTATAGCAAGCAATACTTAAGAGAATATTAAGCACAGTAAGTATGAAATACTCGATTTTAGAGCTATTATGCTTTTATTTTCACCTTGCTTTAAATTGGATAGGGATTAGAATTTTAGTACATTCGTATAAACCCTCTGTAGATGCCGACTAATACACAAAAAACTTATCATGACCATTTTGAATTTCTCTGACAGAGTGTAATCTGATAATGAATATCCAGGTGATTGCAAGGCTCATCAAAAATAAAACACATCGGATTAAAATCGAGAATAATAAATGTAGGTTGGGCTGACGCTTCGAAGCCCAACAGTCTAATTCATTTAATTACGGCCTTATTTTGTTGCCACGGTCTGTTGGGCTTCGAAGCGTCAGCCCAACCTACATTTACTAATAATGTTGTCTTTAGATTGATCTACTTTTTGTAATTGTTCTTTTTCTGTAGAGCTTCTACCGAATATGCTAAATGTTGAAGTTAACGGGGGCGTGTCTAAAGTATTTTTTTGTACTCTTTCTTCATTGAGTACTGTGTTGTAAATGTTTTCACCCAATTGATCTAAAAGTTCTCCGGCAGATTTAGGATGATTATTTTCTTTTTTATCATTTGTGACATCAAAAGTATGATTTTCTTTAGTAGAAAAATAATGAATTTCAGGTGTTCCTTGTTTAAATTGCATTTTGTTAGCTGCTTCTTCAACCTTTTGTTTCAGAGGCGCTATATCATTGTCTTTAATTAAATCCATTTTGTTAACAATAATCATTGCAGGGAAATTAGTTGATTCAATATGAGGATTAGTTTCTTTTAATGTTTTATACCATTGCTGCATTCCTTCAATAGTTTCGAAGCGAGTGGCATCAACCACAAAAACGCAGGAAACTGCTTCTTTCAAATATTCTCTACGCAGATGACCGAATTTTGCGCCTCCTGCAATATCCCATAATAGCATACTGAGCGATTTTTCTTCATCAATGCGCTTGATTTTAGGAGCAAAATCAACGGCTCTAGGCGTGTCCTGTTCGCTGTCCTAAACCCACATAAAAATCAAAGCGTTACAGAATTTGAAAAAAAACCGAAAAATTATGTTAAAATAGTTCCCATGAATAACACGATACGATTTATTTACGCATGGATCCGCGTAATGATTAAATTATTAAGGCCGGGCGGTGCTAAAGCTGTAGCGGCAGAAAATATAGCGTTACGACAGCAGCTCATCACCTTATCTCGTCAGAATAAACGCTCACCTAAGTGAAAAACATCCGATCGCTTTTTGTTTGGTTTGCTTGCCAGCTGGATTAAACCTAAGCGCTTATCTAAAATTGCAATTGTGCTTAGGCCTGCAACCATTCTTAAATTTCATAAAGCCTTAGTAAAACGAAAATACCATTTATTGTTTTCTAATAAAACACCTAAAAAACCAGGTCGAAAAGGCCCATCAGATGAATTAGTTAAGTTAATAATTGAAATGAAAACTCGAAATCCAAGCTATGGTTATCTTCGTATTGCCATGCAAATCCAAGTTTCTTTTGGAATTAACATTGATAAAGGTGTTGTGAAACGAGTTCTTGATAAAAATTACAAGCCAATAAACCCTCCTGACAGTGGCCCATCTTGGTTGAATTTCATTGGTCATATGAAGGATAGTTTGTGGTCAGTAGACTTTTTTAGAGTAGAATCTATTACTCTAAAGTCGCATTGGGTGATGGTTGTTATGGATCAGTTTACCAGGGTAATTATAGGGTTTTCAGTTCATGCGGGTGATTTAAATGGCCCTTCTATCTGCTGCACGTTTAATAAAATAAAGTCCGGGAAAAATCTTCCAAAATATCTAAGTAATGATCACGATCCTCTTTTTAAGTTTCATCGCTGGCGCGCTAATCTGCGCATTATGGATATTGAAGAAATAAAATCCGTACCTTATACTCCTGAATCACACCCTTACATTGAAAGGTTGATCGGCAGTGCTAGGCGAGAGTACTTGGATAAGTTATTTTTTTGGAATAAATTTGACTTGGAAAGAAAGCTTGCATAATTCAAATATTATTATAATAGTGAACGAGCACACAGCTCTATAGAAAGAAGCACACCAGCAAAGAAAGCCAATGAAAAAACAACGCAAGTCATTTCTGTAGACGATTATCGATGGAAATCATTTGCGCGTAATTTATTTCAACTACCAGTAGCAGCTTAAATACCATTTCGAACAGGACACCACAAATTTTTCCTATAATTTGTTAGTTCACGGTCTGAGCCAATCAAATCTAGATCGCCGGTAAAGGAAGGGTCATTTATGATCATTTTTTTATGCGGTAATGCATTTAAGAATGATTGAAATAGCATCATGCTAAGAATAATTAAAGGGAAGAAAGCTGGGCTCTTCTGTAATGCAGCAACCCCTCCAGGCAACCCCAAAAGGGAAGTCAGATACCCCAAATAAACTGATGTTTTTTCAGAAGGCCCTTTATCAACATAGTGTGCGGCTTTATAATGAGAACCAGCATTAAAAAGTTGATTTAAAGCTGATAAAAGACAAAAAGTACTGCCCGAACGAACAGCTTTTACAGCCAAGATCATGGCAAGTACACCATTATATGCTGAAAAAGAATATTGAACGGCTTTATGGGTAGGTTGATTATAGGGTAAAAACTTGGCTACTCGGTCTTGTAGAAAGTACCTTGCATCATTCTGTCTTCTATTTGAATCCCCTTGGTTTACAACGCGAACCATCTGTACTGCATTCAGTAGATTTGCAAGTATAAAACCAAATATTATTTCTGGTCGTCCCGCTATTGCAGCAATAAACCCCGCACTCAAACTTGTCATTGCAAGCTTCATCGTAAAAGCTTCTGCAGGATCTGTGTCTATGTCTCTAAATTCTGCGGCGTGATAATGTACAAAGACATTAAGAAACATACTGGCTGCAGCTCCTAACTCAAGAGGCATATCTTCCATAGTCTCAAAAGGAGGCTTTGGGTCATCTTCAAGCCAAGGCTTAACTCTAGACTCTGAAAAAGAAGCTTTCGTGAAATATAGAGCAAGCATAAAACTCAATGCAGCTAAAGTATACTGCGATATTTTTTGTGCCGTTGGAGCATCTCGGCCGTGGTCTGGTAAATCCATATATGGACTCCTTAGTAAATATATAATAGGTGAAAGTTGGAAATAGGGGATTATGCTTCAAGATCAAGGTGGTTCTTGTGCTATTTTTGATACCATTCATTATCAGTAATTATTCAGCTATTAGCAAGCAAATAATCCACAGAAATTTCGGGCCATCATAGGTTCAAGAAGAGTAGCAAGCAAATTTTTTGGAACAGTAAGCATGTTATTTTCTCTTTAGTACAGTATTAATGAAGTAAAGTATAACATTTGAACCTTAAGGGAATATTAACAGTGCTTAAGTAAATTTACCTAAATTAGGCCTCACAGATCCCCTCATTTGGGTTTTGTCGCAGCTTTCAGAGATTTCTGCTAGAATTCGTCAAAAAATAGGCTCTAGGCGCCTTTGCGTTGATCGCTTAGAAAGCTGCTACAGCAGGATTGAACCTTTCCATACCTAAAGTATCAATAATCAAGCGCTGAAATAAGCGAGCGACATTAGATAAACCATAGCAGCGGCGTTTCAAAACTTTCACTTTATTATTAAAGCCTTCCACAAAGCCACTACTGTTGCGGTTGATAAAGTAATTGCAAATTGACTCTTCAAACTTCGTTAAGCTTTTTATAAATGTATTAAAGCAGGTTAACTCAGAGTCATTAACGCTGGCTATCCAATCTGCCAATTTAGCTTTAGCAATCTCAGGTGTAACATCACTATTAAATAAACCACTAAGCTCTCTGCTGAATTGATAGCCTTGCTTCAACTTCGGTGATAATTCAAATAGTGGCTGGAGAATTGTTTTTTCATCTTCACTAAAGTAATCTCTGTGCTTACGTAACAATGCGATGGCAGGCTTGAGCTTTTCATAGTGCTTAGCTGACAATGATTTTTTAAGTTTAGCAATCTCAGATTTCCTAAGAGCCACTAAGCTTTTTCAATAAAGCTTACGCACATGAAAACGGTCAGCAAAAATGGGTACCTTGCCTTTGAATACTTCCTTTACTGCGTTCATATAGCCTTCGTATAAATCACAATATGCAACATCTACCGTCTTGCATAAACGCTTCGGAATACCCTTTAAAAACCGGACTACCTCTGCCTTCTCTCGGCCTTTAATTACACCAAGAATTCGAACCTTATCATCAATTCTGTAAGTCACCAAGGTGACAAAATCTCGATAGCCTTTTTTCAAACTGATTTCATCAAAGCCTAATACGCCTAACGCTACAATCGTTGAAAATTAATTTCCGTTTCAATATAACGGTCAATCAAACTCTCAACGGTATGGTAATCGACTTCTTCCTTACGACTTACATCAGCTACTGTAGAGTTCACAAGCTCAAATAAAAGATGCTGCTCGTAAGGCTTTGTCATTTTGCTGTTGATTTCATACCAGTCTAAAGTCTCTGTTGTGGTAGGGTTACCATCACAATGCTCACAACGACCACGTCGTGGCAAAATTTCGATAATGGTTTTTCGGCCAAAGACAGGCAAGTGTCTTAATTTTAATAATCGTCCGTGTCCATATTTAACCGTGGGTTTACCACAATGCCGGCACTTCACTCGCTCACATGTGCTTTCAACACGAATAATAATTTCTTGCTCAGATAATCTTGGTGCAACTTCTAGAATTTTTATATCTGATAACCCTAATAATTCGGGTGAGATTTGTAAGTTTTCATGTGTAGAACTGGACATAATAGCAGGCTCTTTTTTATTTTTTTATGATTACCTGCATTGTAATAAATATTAGCGATCAACGCAAAGGCGCGGAGAGCCTTTATTTTCACCTCGCTTTAAATTGGATAGGGATTAGAATTTTAGTACATTCGTATAAACCCTCTGTAGATGCCGACTAATACACAAAAAACTTATCATGACCGTTTTGAATTTCTCTGACAGGTTGCTGATACAGCATTGAAAGATTTTTTTGATTGAGCAAATCTGCTTTAGGGCCACTTAGCACTTTTGCATCTCCAAAAAATAGCAGTGCATGAGTGCAATATCGAGCCACCAGGTTAATGTCGTGTTGCACCATAATAACGGTTTTTTGCTGAGTTTGAGTGAGAGATTGCAAATGTTGCATTAGTGTAATCTGATAGTGAATATCCAGGTGATTGCAAGGCTCATCCAAAATAAAACACGCCGGATCCTGTGCCAGTAATGTTGCCAGCGCTACTCTTTGTTGTTCACCGCCAGATAAGTCCAAAACATTTCTGTTTTTTAAATCCTGCAAAGTAAGTGTTTCAACAATGTTATCCATCAATGGTTTGTTTTGATTTGTAGCAGAATATGGGTAACGACCACTGGCAATGGTTTCATAAACAGTGGCAGGAAAAACAAAAGGGCGGGTTTGTTCGATAAGTCCAAGCATTTTTGCTCTGTGTTTCGCAGGTATTTTTTCAATAGATTGATCCTCTAAATACACATCGCCTGAATCAAAGCTTGCCAACTGACAAAGGCTATGAATAAAGCAGGTTTTACCAACGCCGTTTTTGCCGAGAATGACCCAAAATTCACCGGGTTGAAATTTTTCAGAAAAATTTTTACAGATAGTCTGCTGATGTCGAGTTAAAGATACGTTGTGTAATGATAGTTGCATTTTAAAGACTTTTACTTTTTATCAGCAATACCAGAAAAACAGGTACGCCTATAAACACTGTGAAAATACCAACTGGCAATTCTAAAGGGCTGAATAAACTTCTGGCTAAAGTATCTGCCAAAATCAAAAGACTGCCTCCAAGCAAAATACTGGCGGGAATTAAAAATTTATGACGGGAACCCACACAAAGCCGTACCACATGCGGAATCACAAGTCCGATAAAACCGATGGTGCCGGCAATACTTACTGCGGTTGCTGTTAAAACAGCACTGACACAAAATAAAAAAAGATATAAAGCTTTCACATTCACGCCCAACATTTTAGCAAAGGTTTCTCCCTGCAAAACCAAATCCATGGGTTTGGCAAAATATAAGCTGAGTAAACAACCTGCCAGCAATACTATCAGCCCTGTATAACTTATCTGTAGGGTACTAATGTTGCCAATCAGCCAAAACAGTAATCCGTGTAAATCGCTGTCAGGACTTAAGCTCAAAATGAAACTGATAAGCGCACCCCAACCAGCGGCGATGACCACCCCCGTTAACAGTAAACGTAAAGAAGACCAGTACTTTGGGGTTCGGGCAATGGCAAACACTAACACCATGGCTATCAATGCCCCCAGATACGACAATATATGTAACCAAAAAAAAGATACGCCAAAAAGCATACCCAATAAAGTTACGCAGGCTGCCCCACCAGACACACCTAAAATATAAGGATCCGCCAAAGGGTTTCGAAGTAGCACCTGCATCAGCACGCCAGCTAAAGCCAGTAAGCCTCCTACCAAAAAGGCATTCACCATCAGTGGCATTCGCACCTGCGTTAAAATAATATGATAACTTGGGTTAAGATTGTCTGTCATGAAGTCCCACAGACTTACAGAGTTAAACGCTACCGAACCATATAAAAGCCCGATGCAAACGCTCATAAATGCTAACAGCAGACAAAAAATCAGGAACACATAATACTTTCTTTGGGGATCAGCAGAGGCAGCACACATAAGCGTTTATCATTTTCCTGCTCTGATTAATCCACCCAGGCCGACCTCTTCTAATAACTGCTCTAAATAAAATCGGGTTTTGGCAGGGTTTTCTAAAAGTAATACTTTTTCAAATATGTCTTTGGCCTGTTTCATTGAGAGACTTCGAATTACCCATTTAATACGAGGTAATATCACTGAGCTCATGGATAAGGCATCAAATCCCATAGCGATGAGTAAAATCACTGCAACTGGATCGCTGGCCATCTCACCACACAAGCTCACCTGTTTGCCTTCGCTGTGTGCACTGTCCACAATGTGTTTTAAAGCCATCAAGACAGCAGGATTTAAGGGATCATATAAATTCGCTACTCTGGAATTATTTCTATCTACGGCTAACAGATACTGAACCAAATCATTACTGCCCACTGATAGAAAATCTAATCTTCTTGCAAAGCTTTTAGCAAGATAAACCGCTGACGGCACTTCAATCATAGCGCCAATGGGTGGGCGCACAATGTCAATGCCCTCTTCTTTAACCTCTTCATAGGCTTGTTGAATCAATGCCAGAGCATCATCCAGTTCTGTCAGGCAGGAAACCATGGGCAACATAATATGCAAGTTATCAAAACCTTCACTGGCTTTGAGCATGGCTCTTAGCTGCACTAAAAATATGTCGGGTTGATCCAGTGTTAAACGAATACCACGCCACCCCAAAAATGGGTTATCTTCCACCACAGGAAAATAAGGCAGTGGTTTATCGCCGCCCACATCCAGCGTTCGCATAATTACAGGACGAGGCGAAAACGCATTTAGCAATTGTCGATAAATGAGTTTTTGTTCCTGCTCGGAAGGAAAGCGATCTTTCACCATAAAAGGCACTTCACTGCGAAACAACCCAACGCCTTCTGCACCCACAGTTAAAGAACGACTGGCATCGGCTGCCAGACCCGTATTCACAAATAGCGCAATATGATAGCCATCTGGGGTTACCGCAGGCAAACCGTGTAAATCTTCCAGACTTAAATCTAATTCCTGCTCTTCTTTTGCCAACACCTTAAACTGTTTCAATAATAAATCAGATGGTGCCACATAAACCTGGCCATAGTAGCCATCGACAATAATATTTGCCTGCTCATCAACCGCTCGATTGGATACTGACAATCCAGACACACCCATCACTGCAGGCACACCCAAAGCTCTGGCTAATATTGCAACATGAGAGTTGGCTGAGCCCCCACTGGAAACCACGCCGGCCAGCTGTCCTTCTGGTACATCTGCAAGAGAACTGGCAGTGACTTCGTCTCCCACTAAAATACAATTTTCAGGATAATCTTTCGCGATAAGCGGTTTTTTTTGCAAATGAGCTAATACCTTCAAGCCCAGATCTTTAATATCTTCTGCCCGTTCCCGTAAATAAGCATCATCCATAGCGTTAAATTGGCGAATATGATCTTTGATAACCGTTCTTAAAGCACCTTCAGCCCAATTTCCGGTTTTAATGGCTTCAATCACCTCTTCGCCAATACCACTTTTATCCAGAATTTTTTCATATACTTCAAATAGTGCTTTTTCTTCTTCTGGCAGATTCTTGGCAATGCGTTCACCCAGTTTTCGGATTTCTTCACGGGCAGCATTCAGTGCTTGAGTAAAGGTTTCAATTTCTGCCTGAATTTGTTCAGCCGTTTCCAAAGGTTTATCAGGGATTGCATCTAAATCAGCAGGTGTATAGACAATAACAGCCTGACCAATAGCCACACCCGAAGAACTGGCAATACCTTCAAAGCAGGCTTCTTGAGGTAATTTATTTTTGCCAGAACCTGACAAAAGTAAAGCAATAGCGCCTGAGACTTCTGCGTGGGCAATGGTTCCAGCGATATGGGCAGCCAGTGTTACTAAAAAAGCAGATTCAGACTCATCATATTTTCGTTCTTCTTCCTGCTGTAAGACTATAACGCCTAATAATTTTCGATGATGAAATACAGGCACTCCTAAGAAGGCTTTAAATTTTTCTTCACCCACTTGAGCCTGGTGGGAATAGTTTGGATGGGCAGGCGCATTTTCGATATTAATGGGTTCTTCTCTTTTACCAACATATCCAACTAAACCTTCGTTTAAGCCAATACGAAATTTGCCTACGGTATCTGGATTTAAACCATCTGTTGCTAACAGTACAAATTGTTTTCGGCGTTTGTCGACAATAAATAAGGTACAAGCCTGAGTTTCTATGGCTTCACGCACTTTTTTTACCATAATCTGCATAGATTCGGCAAAATTCGCAGCGTTATTAATATCTTGTACGATTCGATTCAGAATATTAAGCATAAATTACCATAGTGGGGGTGGCATGTTATCTGTGACGATTTTTAGTGGTTTCTACAAAACCGGCAAATTCTTTTAAAGCCAGTCGATAAACACGACGCTTAAAAGGCACCACATCTTTTAAAGGATACCAGTAATTCACCCAGCGATAGCAGTCGAATTCAGGCTTGGGAGACTTATCCAACCGCAAATTTTTTTCATCTGTTATAAGTTTTAACAGATACCACTTTTGTTTTTGTCCAATACAAAGGGGCTTGGAGTGATAACGAATATATTTTTTCGGTAAAGAATATCTTAACCAACCTTCAGTGGCAGCGACAACCTCGACATCATCCCGTTTTAATCCAATTTCCTCGGCAAGTTCTCGAAACATGGCATTCTCTGTAGATTCATTTAAATCTACACCACCTTGGGGAAATTGCCAGGCATTTTTTTGTCCAACCCGTTTTGCCCAGAACAAACGGCCCTGTTGATTTACGAGAATTATGCCGACATTTGCCCGATAACCGTCAGCATCTATCACAACTAAACCTCAGTCACATTTTTATGTTATTGTTCCACAAAACAACGTCACAGGGCAAGTGTAAAAGTTTTGATTAATGTTTTAAAACTTATGCTTTGAGACAATATTAATGTAGGTTGGGCTGACGAAGGAAGCCCAACAGGTCGTGGCAACTAAATAAAGCCGTAATTAAATGAAATACCCTGTTGGGCTTCCTTCGTCAGCCCAACCTACATTGAGTGTGTAGATGATATGGGAGAATAACCTTGAAAGTTAAGCCACTTCTGCCAAAGGCTTTTCCATAATAAAGTTATTAAACAAAAAGTGATTACTTTTATTTTTCGCTTGTTTAATGCGCACAATTTTCCAGGCGATTTCCAATGCTTCAGCACTGATATTACCATAAATTGTGCCCGCCTGAGGCAGACCATGTAATTTTGCCAGAAATCTATCAGAGTCCATAACTTCACCAGCTGAAAAATCTACGATTACAGAGTCTGTAGAAGTCCAACTTTCGATATTGTTACATTCTTCAAGGGACACTTTGAAAAAGTCTAAGGTACAGCAAAAATGGTAATCTGGCTGAAGCCCATCAATGGAACGATTTTTTTCTAAAGGCAAGTTAGAGGCAATCATAGCACTGGCAGGCTGCAAGCCAAAGATAACCAGGGCCTCATCTTGAGTACAGATATCCTCAAGATTATCGTTTAATGCTGAAATGACTTCAGGCATCAATAGTGCAAATGCTGAAGGTATGTGTTCAGGACTACCCTGCTGCTCACCTCTGAATGCACGAATGCGGCGAGTTTCGTGATGCTTCACCATACCGATAAAGTAATTGTAATTCATAAGCCTCCCATGCCCCCAAGATTATTCCAATCACACAACAAGCTAACCAAGAAACAGTTTCGAATGGGTTCAGGTATCATACACAAGTTTTTTGAATCACTTGTTAGTGTATAAACCCAAATTAAAAATTTATGATGGCTGATACTGTAATCCCTCAATCAGCCACCAAATCATTATATCAAACTTTATTCGATTAAGCCTAGCTCTTTTACGGCTTTTCTTTCCATTCGCAGCTCATCTAAGGTTACTTTTAGTTTATCTTGACCAAAATCATTGTGTTCAATATTTTCAATGACTTTTAACTGACCATTTTCAACTCGACAGGGGTATGAAAAAATTAAACCTTCATCCACACCGTACTGACCGGAAGAGGCAAGACACATGGAAAAAGTTTCGTTGTCTTTGGTATCATGAGTCAAAGCGTGCACCCCCTGAACCGCAGCGTTGGCAGCAGAAGCCGCAGAGGATGCGCCTCTGGCTTGAATAATAGCTGCGCCCCGTTTTTGTACGGTTTCAATAAAGTCATTTTTTAACCAGTTCTCATCATTAATAACTTCAGCAGCGGATTTACCATTAATTTGGGCATTGTAAAAATCTGGATATTGGGTGGAGGAGTGATTTCCCCAGATAGTCATTTGTGATACTTCAGTAATATCCACACCTGCTTTTTTGGCAAGTTGGGTTCTGGCACGATTTTCATCTAATGCAGTCATAGCAAAAAACCGGTCATTTGGAACATCTGGTGCATTATTCATGGCAATGAGACAATTCGTATTACAGGGATTTCCTACCACAAAAACCCGTGCATCGGAGGCGGCATTATCGTTAATGGCTTTACCCTGACTTGTAAAAATTTTGCCATTTAAGGAAAGTAAATCATTACGCTCCATACCTGCTTTTCGAGGTACAGCACCTACAAGCACGGCCCAGTTCACATCTTTCATAGCAACATTTAAGTCTGAGGTGGTCACAATGTTTTTTAAAAGTGGAAAAGCACAGTCATCCAATTCCATAGCCACGCCATTTAAAGCAGGTAAAGCAGGTTCAAGCTCTAATAGCTGCAATTGTACTTCTGTATCCGCGCCAAACATCTGTCCTGATGCGATTCTAAAAAGCAATGCATAACCAATTTGACCGGCAGCTCCGGTAATTGCAACTTTAACGCGTTTTTTCGCCATAACTTTTCCCCTTTTTATGATTTAATGATTAATAAATTGTTTCCAATTGTAGTCTTTATCCCCCGCCACAAGCAATGGCGGATTCAATAATGAAGCTTTTTGGTTGAATCGAATGGGATGAAAATTCAAATCAACCATCATACCTCCTGCTTCTTCAATAATACATTGCGCAGCGCCCATATCCCACTCTGAGGTTTTTCCAAGGCAAGGATAAACATCTGCCAACCCTTCTGCGACTAAACAGGTTTTAAGGGAGCTGCCTTTGGGCATTTTTACGATATCAGGTATTTGATTTAAAAAAGCCCTGGCTGACTTTGTGACATGTCTTCGACTAATGGCAACTTTAATGGGAGTATCCTTAATTTTTTGAGTTTTAATGGGCATAAAAGCTTGCTCTTTTGTAAGCTTATAAGCGCCAAAGCCTTTGCTGGCAAAATACAGACTTTGAAGCACCGGTGCGTAAATTACCCCTAAAACTGCTTTGCCATTATCTATTAAGGCAATATTGACAGTAAACTCATCGGTTTCATGAATAAATTCTTTTGTGCCGTCTAAAGGATCAATGAGCCAGTATCGATGCCAGCCTCTTCGTACTTCGTAGTCAATATCCGCATCTTCTTCCGATAAAATGGGAATATTGGGTGTTAATGTTTGCAACTTTTCCACAATGACAGTATGTGCTTTCAAATCAGCCACAGTCACTGGGGTGTTATCGGATTTAACCTGAATCTCAAGTTTTTTTTTGTAAAAGGTTAAAATTGCATTACCAGCTTCCTTAGCAAGTTCAATGATTTCATTTAACAGTTGATTCATTTGCATGTGATAATATCTCGCGTCAGCATAAGTGCAGCGATGCTTCTGGCTTCAGAAAAATTTTCCTGCTGCAAAAGCCTGCGGTAATCATTTAATTTCCAGTGTACCACTTCCAAAGGCTCTGGTTCATCGCCTTTCAGGGCAGAAGCGTACAAATTCTTCGCCATAAAAATATCTGCTTTACCACCCCAGTAAGAGGGTGCCGCTGTCATAGTGCCAAGTTTTGTCAGGCTGTTACTGGCATAACCGATTTCTTCACGCAACTCTCTATTAGCTGCAGCTTCTGAGGTTTCACCCGCATCCACAAGCCCCTTGGGAAAAGTCAGCTCGTAACGATCGGTACCGGCTGCATATTCACGCACAAGCACTATAGTGTCATCTGCTATAAACGGCACTATCATCACCGCGCCACGCCCTGAGCTTCGCATTCTTTCAAAATTTCTCTCGTTACCATTTTGAAAGCGTAGATGTACAGACTCTATTTTAAAGAGCCTGGACTCAGCCACTACCCGCGTACTCAAAATTTCTGGAAATTGTTTCATATTTTTATTATCAAAATAGACACTATACATTTTACGTTAATTTTTTTAGTATATAGGACTTACGCAAAACTTCAAAATTGAAAACCTATTAATGTAGGTTGGGCTGACAAAGGAAGCCCAACAGGTTTATTAATTTAATTACGGTCTGGTTTAATTGCCACGGCTGTTGGGCTTCCTTTGTCAGCCCAACCTACATTGATAGCTATGGTGAATGTTTAAAGTTGGTGTTTTCGTAAACCCTGGTATAACAAAACCCATCCGGGAAAAATAAATATGCAGACTTTTCAAAAAACATTCATTGAGCTTTGTATTCAACATAAGGTCCTTAAGTTTGGTCAATTTACCCTAAAGTCCGGACGGGTCAGTCCCTATTTTTTTAATGCCGGCCTCTTTAATACCGGTGCCAGTCTAAAAGCCTTGGGGCAAGCCTATGCCCAGGCCATTACTGATAGTTCGCTTGAATTTGATATGTTATTTGGCCCCGCTTACAAAGGTATTCCATTGGTTTCAAGTGTTGCTATGGCCTTAGCAGATAAAATGCCTCAACTGGGGTTTGCGTTTAACCGTAAAGAGGCCAAAGATCATGGCGAAGGCGGCATTATTGTTGGTCAGCCACTGTCTGGTCGGGTGTTAATCTTGGATGATGTTATCACAGCAGGTACCGCCTTTCGCGAAGCTTATTCTCTGATTGAAGCCTCTGGCGCTCAAGTTGCCGGCATTGTGGTGGCGCTCAATCGACAAGAAAGAGGGCAAAAATCCATCTCTGCCATCGAAGAAATTCAACAAACTTATAACATACCGGTTATCAGTGTGGTGACCCTTGCGGATATTTTGAGTTATATTAAATTCCATGAAAATTTTCAGCAGCATTTTTCCAGTCTGACCGATTATCGTGCGCAATATGGGGTTTAAACATTTTTTCAAAAGACTCTGCGTTCTTTTGCTCATGCCTGCCATTACCTTTGGCGTAAGTTTACCACCTGCTACGGCAAAAAAAGCCATGGTGGTCACAACCCAACATATTGCCACAAAAGTTGGCTTAGATATTTTAAGACAAGGCGGTAACGCGGTAGATGCAGCAGTTGCCATAGGCTATGCCCTGGCTGTGGTAGAGCCTTGTTGTGGTAACCTCGGTGGCGGCGGTTTTATGCTTATCCACTTAAAAAATCATCGAAATATCTTTTTAAATTTCAGAGAAACAGCACCTTTAGACATTCAGGCTTATTTAAAAACTGGCAAGCTCAATGTTGCTACCATTCGCAAAGGCTATCTGGCAGTGGGCGTGCCTGGCACGGTCATGGGATTGAACACAGCTTTGAAAGATTTTGGGAAGCTACCCTTAAAAAAAGTGATTCAACCTGCCATTTTACTGGCAAAAAAAGGGTTTATTCTAAATGCAGGTGACTGTGCTATCTTGCATAAGAAAACTAAAAGTTTTTTACAGGCACCAAATGTTGCTAAAATTTTTTTAAATCATAATCAACCTTACCAACCAGGAGAAAGACTCGTACAAACAAACCTTGCCCATAGTCTTACCACCATTGAATCTCAAGGTTCCCAAGGGTTTTATGAAGGCTGGATTGCAAAAGCCATCGTAAAAGCAAGTAAAAAACATCACGGCGCTTTGAGCCTAAAAGACTTTGAAGATTATCAGGTGAAATACTCAAAGCCCATAATTTGCGAATATCACGGGTATAAAATTATCAGCGCCCCACCCCCAAGTTCCGGTGGGATCACCCTTTGCTTAATGCTAAATATTTTAAAAGGCTACCCTTTAGCGGATCTTGGATTTCACTCTGCCGAAACGACGCATTATATGGTAGAGGCCATGCGTCACGCTTATGCTTATCGTAATGAATATTTAGGTGATCCGGATTTCGTCAACATTCCTACCAAAAAGCTGCTGTCAAAAAATCTTGCTCAGAAAATTCGTGCAAATATTCAGCCAAACAAAGCCACACAATCCAAAACTCTTGGTTTTATAAAAACAAATACCAACGAAAAAATGCAGACAACCAGTTATGCAATTGCTGATGCTAAGGGAAATGCTGTAGAGGTAACGTACACCATCAACGGCTATTTTGGTGCGGGTGTGATTGCTAAAGGCACTGGTTTTTTCCTAAATAACGAGATGGATGATTTTTCTTTACATCCAGGTACGCCTAATATGTTTCAACTGATACAGGGACGTGCCAATGCCATTGCGCCTCAAAAACGTCCTTTGAGCTCTATGACACCCACTATCGTCACCAAAGATGGTCAACTGGTGTTAGTCACTGGCGCAGCAGGCGGTTCAACCATCATTACCCAAGTGTTAACCACTATCATTAATGTGTTGGATTTCAAAATGAATATTCAAGAAGCCATTGATGCACCCCGTTTTCACATGCAGTGGCTGCCTGATACAATTTTTATGGAGCCATTTGCTTTTAGTTTAGATACGCAAAAACTGTTAGTGAATATGGGACACGAATTACAAATGGGTTCGCCTTATCATACCCGACAATGGGGTGCCAGCGTGGGGATTTTTAAATCCCCTGCTGGTGTTTTTTATGGTGCAGTAGATGCCAGAAGGCCAGCAGGGCTGGCGCTTGGGTTGAGTTAACACCTGATTAAAAAGGGACTTTTAAACCTGCATCTAAACGCAATAACTGTTCACGAAAGCTATCTTGAATTGCGTTTAACGAAGCTTCATCATCGGCCTCGAATCTTAAAATAAGATAAGGTGTAGTGTTAGAAGGTCGTACCAGTCCCCAGCTATTGGGATAATCCACCCGAATACCGTCAATGGTAGAAATATTACCGTCACCAAAATCTGCTTCATTGACAAAACGTTGCATGAATTCAAATTTTCTTTCTTCACTGATGGGAAGTTTTAATTCTGGCGTATTCACGCTGTCAGGAAAACTTTGAAAAATTTCACTGCTGCTGCGAGTATCTCTGGCAACAATCTCAAGCAGCCTGGCAGCAGTATAGATTCCATCATCAAATCCATACCAACGATCATTGAAAAATGTATGTCCACTCATCTCACCCGCCAAGGGCGCTTTGGTTTCAGCTAATTTAGCTTTTATATGAGAATGACCGGTTTTCCACATGGTGGGTTTACCGCCAAACTCTTTAATTTTTAGTGGTAAATAACGAGTACATTTCACGTCAAAAATGATTTCAGCACCAGGATTTTGTTCAATCACATCTTTTGCATACAACATCAGCTGGCGGTCAGGCCAGATATTTTCGAGTTTGTTGGTAATCACCCCTAAGCGATCCGCATCACCATCAAAGGCAAGACCAATATCTGCCTGTTGCAGTTTGACGGTTTTAATTAAATCTTCCAGATTTTTTAGCACACTGGGATCAGGGTGATGATTGGGAAATTTTCCATCCACTTCACAAAAAAGTTCAACCACTTCACAACCAAGCTTCCGTAAAAGCTTTGGAGCAATGGCACCAGCGACACCGTTTCCGGCATCTACCACGACTTTCATGGGTTTGGCGACAGTTATCCCAGCCGCAATTTCTTCAATATATCGATCAATAATATCGGTTTCGCTTAACTGCCCTTCGCCCTGAAGGTAGTTTTGAGCTTCGATACGAGTATATAATTCATCTATGTCTTTAGAGGTTAAGGCGCTGCCGCCCATTACCATTTTTAGACCATTATAGTTTGCCGGATTATGAGAGCCGGTAATCATGACACCGCACTGACTGTCCAGCGTTTTGGTAGCATAATACAAAACGGGAGAGGCGACCACTCCAATATCGGTAACATTACAACCGGTAGATAAAACCCCATTAGATAAAGCTTCAAATAAAACCGGACTGGACAAACGCCCGTCTCTACCAATAATCATTGAACGTGATCCAAGCTCAAGCGCTTTACTGCCCAGCGCTTTTCCCACTTCTTCCACAATCTCTGCTGTCAATGTCTGACCGTATATACCTCGAATATCGTAGGCTCTAAAAACTTCTTTGGATCTCTCAAGTTTAATAAGGTTTTCAGAAGATAACATATTTAACTCCATGGTGTTATTTTAATGGGTGCCTGTATGTCCAAAGCCACCGGCATTGCGGCTGCTTGGTAAAAAATCGGTTACTATTTCAAATTCTGCCTGAACCACTGGAACAATCACCAATTGCGCAAGTCGTTCTGCTGGATGGATGGTGAAATGATCATTACCTCGATTCCAAACTGAGATTAACAGTTCTCCTTGATAATCTGAGTCAATTAACCCCACAAGATTTCCCAACACAATGCCATGTTTATGTCCTAACCCTGATCGAGGCAATATCATGCCGGCATAAGCATCAGAGGCAATATGCACTGCCAAACCGGTAGGCACAAGTTGAGTTTCACCGGGTGCAAGCTGAATAGTGTCATCAATACAAGCTCGCAAATCAAGCCCTGCGGAGCCTGGCGTTGCGTAGTGCGGAAATGGGATTTCCCCTCCAATTTTGTCATTTAGAATTTTGACTTGAATTTTTTTTAGCATATTTAATTTTTATAGTTTTAGGACTTACGAAAAATAATCAGTGTAGGTTGGGCTGCTCAAGCCCAACAGGCCGTGACAATTAAATCAGGCCTCAATTATTTGTAAATTTTGTTCAAACATTTTTCAGGCATATTAGCACAATTTTATGCAATTGTTTACTGTCAGTCTTTTATCAGTATATAATTACAAAAAAGATAATATTTAAAGGCATGTTGATGAGCTATAAAGGACCAAGAGAAAAATTACTGCAACAAGGAGCTGAACAACTCAGTGATGCGGAGCTCATTGCCATCTTCTTACGAACGGGTTGTTACAATTGTCCGGTTGAATCACTGGCGCAACAGTTACTCGGCAAATACAAATCTTTACGAACTCTGTTGCAGGCTTCTTTTAATGAATTAAAAAATACCAAAGGCATTGGGATCACCAAATACACTCAGCTTCAGGCTGCGCTGGAACTAGGTAAACGCTATTATTCAGAAACGGTTTTAGCAGAAGGCACTTTGAATAATACTCAAGATACAAAATCATATTTAAAACTACAGCTATATGGCCTTGAGCAGGAAGTCTTCGCTGCTATTTATTTAACTTACCAAAACCAGATTATCCGCTTTGAAAAATTATTTTACGGTAACCTATCTGCCACTGCTATTCATACGGGGGTTTTAGTGAAACGGGCTTTGCATTATAATGCCAGCAAAGTGATATTAGCGCATAATCATCCCTCTGGATTGAGTGAACCCAGTCAACAGGATATTCAAACCACGCAATTAATTAAAGCGGCCTTGAACCTGGTAGAAATAGAGTTGTTGGATCATTTGGTGGTTGGCAATGAGGTTATTTCTTTGGCTGAGCGTGGGTTACTTTAGCAACTGTCGCCAACCCTGAATATTTAAGGGGCCTTTTTTACGAATAAAAGCATTTCTAAGAAAAACCTTCAAAGGCGATTTCATGGCAGAAATAGTTCTCATAGGTTTATCCGAGGCTTCTACTATCCAGTCTACTCTAGGTTTACGTTTTTTTTCATAGGCAACCAAAGCATCCGGGATATCATGGTTTGCCAAAGCGTCTAACAAAGCCAAAACATCTTCAAAAGCACAAGCTGCCCCTTGCTGCAATATGGGTGAACAGGCACTACAGGCATCGCCAATAAGCGCCACTGAGGCTTTTGAATAATAAGGCTTTGCCACGGATCGGGAACGCCCAACGATGATGCTGTCATTGTCCGGCAACTGTTTTATCAAATCTTTCGCAGGATTTTGATAATATTTAAAAAGTGTTTTTATAGATTTGTAAGATTTACTTTTGTGAAAATATTGCTGCTTGGGATCATACACATGTGCATAACAGTATACTTTATCAGCAGCAATCGGGTAGGCCATAAATACATCTGTTTTGCCAAACATGTAAGTCGGTTCTAAGCCATCTGTATCAGAGTCTACCAGCCAACGCCAACTGGTTAACCTCAAATCCACCGTCCTGGCTTCAGGAAAAATAAACTTTCTGGTGACAGAGTTTAATCCATCCGCACCAATAACAGCCTGATAGTTTTTACGATGTTCATTATTCAAAACCACTTCTACTTCCGTCTCCTTTTGGCTGAGTGCTGTGAGCTCTGTATTGAATTGTATTTGAGGCTCAATGTCATTGGCCAGAACTTTTAAAAGCTTTGCCCGTTCAAGCGCAATAAATTCACTTTTGTTCAAAGGTGCAGACATTAAAGAGCCTGAACTTAATAACTTGCCATTATTTTTGGTATACCGAATTTGGGTAACCCTGTGAGCCACAGATAAAATCGGCTCAGCTAATTCAAGCTGCTTTAAAGCTAAAGTTGCATTTGCCGGAAGGGCAATACCTGCACCATCAGCGGTAAGTTCAGCTTTTTTCTCAATAATATCAAAACTGATTCCCTGCTTTTTAAAAGTTTGCGCCAAAGTAAGCCCTGCAATGCCGGCGCCAACAATTAAAAAATCTGTCATAGTTTTTTCCATTCAATCTTTTGCATAATTCCTATATGATTATATACATTCTCCTAATTGAGTTACACTTTTAGTTAATTATGCTTATTTTACCAATTCTGGCTATTATTCTCTTCGCTTTAATGCTAAGCCTCAAACTACTGGGTGGTGCTATTGGCTGGTGGGTGGTCATTACCTTTGGTGTGATTGTTTTTGTACCAACCTTGCTGGTTGTGATACTGGAACTCATTACCCGATTGAAAAAATGATCTATTGCTTCCCTTACTTTTGAAAAACCTCCTGTTAAAATAAGTATTAATAAATGTAGGTTGGGCTGACAAAGGAAGCCCAACAGGGTATTTTCATTTAATTACGGCCTTATTTAGTTGCCACGGCCTGTTGGGCTTCCGACCTCAGCCCAACCTACATTGATTTTGACTGTAAATCGAAGTTTTTCTTGAATCCAAGGGTTAGAAAAAGAAAAAACCCATGATCCGTTGCAATTGAGGATAATTTTTGATATAAATATCGCCCTTGAAGAATTATCCGTTATATTTGGAATTTAGATTATGTCTAATGTATGTGAAGTAACTGGTAAAGGTCCTATGACCGGGAATAACGTTTCCCATGCCAATAATAAAACCAGACGACGCTTTTTGCCGAACTTGCAGGAACGCCGTTTTTGGATTCCCAGTGAAAATCGCTGGGTTCGTTTAAAAGTAAGTGCTCATGGCCTTCGAATCATTGATAAGAAAGGTATTGAAACTGTACTGGCTGATATTAAAGCCCGTAAGAAAACTGCAAAGTAATATCTGAGGTATAAACATGGCTTCTAAAAGAGATAAAATTAAACTGGTTTCCACAGCAGGAACTGGCTATTATTATACGACCGATAAAAATAAAAAAATCACAACAGATAAACTTGTATTTAAAAAATATGATCCTGTTGTAAGAAAACACGTAGAATTTAAAGAAAGTAAAATCAAATAATTTCATAAAACCGCTTTTACAGCGGTTTTTTTCTTCATAAGGTAATAAATGCCTGAATTACCAGAAGTAGAAACCACCCGTGCGGGCATTGAACCGCATATTCTGAAGCAAAGGATCTTTCAAATTAACGTCTACCAGCCAAAACTGCGCTGGCCGATTTCTGATAACATCCAAACTCTGAAACATCAGTGTATCGAGCAAGTTTTACGTCGGGGTAAATACCTGATTATCAAAACCGAAGATAAAAACCTGATGATTCATTTGGGAATGTCAGGCTATTTACAGCTTCTACCCAAAAATACCCCTTTGAAGAAACATGATCATTTTGAGATAGTATTAGAAAATGGTTTTTGTTTAAGGCTCAATGATACAAGACGCTTTGGCTGTGTACTTGTAGCAGATAATTTCCAAGATCACCCTTTAATCAAAGTACTGGGACCAGAACCCTTATTAAAAAGCTTCAATGCTAAATATTTGTATCAAAGCACGCGTAACTCTAAAAGACCTATAAAACTTTTGCTAATGGACGCAAAGATTGTAGTGGGCGTGGGCAATATTTATGCCAATGAAGCCTTATTTTTTGCCGGCATCCTGCCTCATCGTTGTGCTGACTCTTTAAGCTTTGAAGAGGCCACCAAACTAACTCAAGCGATTAAACGTGTGCTGAAACAAGCCATTAAATCCGGTGGTACCACTTTGAAAGACTTTCAAAATGTACAGGGAAAACCCGGTTACTTTAAACAAAAGCTCAAAGTTTATGGCAGAGAATATCAGGCTTGTTATAATTGTGATAGAAAAATTAAAGCCTCAAGACTCGGCCAAAGAATTACCCTTTGGTGCGAAGGGTGCCAAATATAAGTATGAAAATTATTATTTTGGGGGCAGGTCAGGTGGGTGCCTCCTTAGCGGAAAACCTGGTTTCAGAAAAAAATGACATTATCGTTATTGATCTGGATGCAGAAAGATTAAAACATCTGCAAAGTAAACTGGATATTGCCTGCATTCAGGGACATGGTTCCAGACCTTCTGTGCTGTTACAGGCCGGCGCAAAAGATGCAGATATGCTCATTGCGGTGACTTCAAATGATGAAACTAATATGATTGCCTGTCAGGTGGCTTATTCTTTATACAATATTCCCACTAAACTTGCGCGTATTCGTTCCAGCGATTATTTATCCAAAGATGAGGCTCTGTTTCAGGAAAATGCCATTCCCATCGATTTTTTTATCAGTCCGGAAAGACTTATCACTTTGCAAATCAAGCGATTAATTGAATATCCTGCCGCCATTCAGGTTGTGGATTTCGCCAAAGGCAAAGTTCAGCTGGTAGGCATTAAACCCTACTTTGGCGGCAAAATGGTTGGCAAAACCGTAAGAGAAATCAATGAAGCCATCCCAAACTTAAATGCCCGTTTATTAACTGTATATCGTGGCACCCGATGTATTGAAGTTACAGCCGATACAAAAATTGAAATTGGTGATGAAGTATTTTTTATCGCTTCTCGAGATAACATTCTTGCAGTTATGGGGATTATGCGAAAACTGGATCGCCTCAATAAAAGAATTATGATCGTCGGTGGTGGCAACATTGGTTATCGCCTGGCGGCATCTTTGGAACAGGAATATCAGGTAAAAATTATTGAAAAAAACCAACAACAAGCCAGTTATATTTCCGAAAAATTAAATTCCACCACGATATTACATGGCGATGCCTCTGATAAAGATTTATTACATGCAGAGAATATCGAACATATGGATGTGTTTTGTGCGCTAACCAATGATGATGAAGCCAATATTATGTCAGCACTGTTAGCAAAACGCATGGGTGCCAAACAGGTTATGGCGCTGGTAACCCGCACCGCGTATATCGAATTAATTGAAGATGGCGCCATTGATATTGCCATCTCACCTCAACAAGTCACTATAGGCAGCATTTTAACTCACCTTCGAAAGGGTGATATTGTCGATGTTTACTCTTTACGAAGAGGCGCTGCTGAAGCAATGGAAATTATTGCCCATGGCGATAAAAATACTTCAAAAGTGGTAGGTAAAAAGGTCAGCGAATTAAAACTGCCAAAAGGTGCAACACTGGCAGCCTTGATTCGTGAAGAAGCCATTCATTTCAAATTTGAGGATTTGTATCTTGAACCCGGTGATCATGTGATTATATTAGCAGCAGATAAAAAACATGTGCATGAAATAGAAAAACTGTTTCAGGTCAGCATTGGATACTTTAAATAACCAATTTCGAAATTGCAGATAAAATAAAATGTAGGTTGGGCTGACCAAGCCCAACAGGTAATTCATTTAATTACTGCCTAATTTAATTGTCATGGTCTGTTGGGCTTGGTCAGCCCAACCTACATTTTGGAGTTAAATAGCCCATGCAATATAAAACCATTTTAAAAGTGCTTGGCATCATTTTGATGTTATTTAGCTTAAGTATGTTAACGCCAGTGATTGTGATAGAAATCTATCATGACAGTACAATGATGCCTTATCTGCAATCGTTTTTACTGACTTTTGGTACTGGGCTTGCCTTTTGGTATTTTACCAAAAACGCTAATCGAGATTTAAAAATTCGTGATGGTTTTTTATTAACCGTCAGTGTCTGGGTCATACTCTGCGCTTTTGCGGCTTTACCTTTTATGCTCACAAAAGATCCCCACATTGATTTTACCGACGCTATGTTTGAATCCGTTTCAGGATTAACCACCACAGGCTCCAGCGTTTTATCGGGCCTTGATTTTATGCCTCATGCTATTTTATTTTACCGACAACAGTTACAGTTTTTAGGTGGCATGGGTATTATTGTTTTGGCCGTAGCCATATTACCCATGCTGGGTATTGGTGGGATGCAACTGTATCAGGCTGAAGTTCCAGGTCCAGTTAAAGACAGCAAGCTTACTCCAAGAATTACTGAAACCGCTAAAACCCTTTGGTATTTATATGTGGGCTTAACGGTGCTGTGCGCCCTTGCTTATTATGCTTCCGGCATGAATTTTTTTAACGCTTTGGGTGAGAGTTTTGCAACTGTCTCCACCGGTGGATTCAGTATGCATGATAACAGTTTTTTATATTATCACAGCCCTTTTATTGAGCTTGTATGTGTTATCTTTATGATTCTGGGGGGTACTAATTTTTCTTTACATTTTTATGCCATGCGGTATAAATCTTTAAATATTTATTGGAAAGATACTGAATTTAAAGCTTATATTTATTTACTACTGGGGGTAAGCTTTATCGCTGCAGCCACGCTCATTTATTATGATCATTATTTAAATGCCAATACCGCCATCATCAAATCCCTGTTTGATGTCACCTCCTTAATTACCACCACAGGTTTTGTAGCCGGTAGCTTTAATCAATGGCCCACTTTCGTACCATTTTTAATTATGAGTGCCACTTTAATTGGTGGCTGCGGCGGTTCTACCAGCGGCGGTATGAAAGTGATTCGGGTGGTTATCGCTTTAAAACAAAGCTTCTTGGAAGTAAAAAGATTGATTCATCCGAATTCTGTCTTAACTTTAAAACTGAATAAAAAAATCCTGCCTAACACATTGAGTCAGGCTATTTGGGCTTTTATTACAATTTTTATGGTTTTAACCGTTGTTTTTACTGCACTTTTGATTTCACAAGGCTTTGATATTCGCACAGCATACAGCGCTGTGATTGCCAGTATTGCCAATGCGGGTGCAGCTTTGGGAGAGGTGTCCTCAAACTTTGAACCATTGAATAATTTTTCTAAATGGGTTTTAATTATTGCTATGTTAGCTGGGCGGCTTGAAATTTTTACCTTACTGGTTTTATTCACCCCCAGTTTTTGGAAAAAATAAGGGACTGATTATGCAAACCTTCATCGAAACACTTCCTAAAGCCGAATTGCATTTACACATTGAAGGTTCATTAGAACCGGAATTGATGTTTGAGTTAGCCAAAAGAAATCATTTAAAGCTACCCTACGCCTCTCCCGATGAAATTCGCAAAGCTTATAACTTTCATAATCTACAATCTTTTTTAGACTTGTACCATCAGGGATTAGGTGTTTTACAAACACAGGAAGATTTTTATGATCTCACCTTCGCGTATTTAAAAAAAGCTCACGCCCAAAATGTAAAACATGCAGAAATTTTCTTTGTTTCACAATGCCATACGGAACGAGGTATTGCCTTTGAAACATTCTTTAATGGTATATATGAAGCCACGCAGGATGCCAAAAAAACGTTTGGCATGAGTACCCAGCTGATTCTTTGTTTTAACCGTCACTTAGATGAAGACCAGGCATTCACAGATTTATCACAGGCTTTGCCTTTCAAAGACAAAATCATTGCCGTGGGACTTGAGTCATCAGAAAAAGGTCATCCACCAGAAAAATTTAAAAATGTGTTTGCAAAAGCTCGCGATGCAGGCTTTTTAACTGTGGCTCATGCCGGAGAAGAAGGCCCTGCTGATTATATCTGGCAAGCCATTGAACTTTTGCAGGTTACTCGCATTGATCATGGCGTTCGTGCAGTAGAGAATGAAAAATTGATGAACTATCTTGCCCAAACACAATTACCTTTAACCGTCTGCCCTTTATCAAATATTAAGTTATGTGTTTTTCCAGATATGAAACAACATACCTTGAAAACGCTTATGGAAAACAACATTAACGTCTCACTACACAGTGATGATCCATCTTATTTTGGTGGATACATCAACGAAAATTATCTGGCTGTACAGCAGGCATTCAATTTTGATGCAACTCAAATGGCTCAATTTGCTATTAATAGCTTTAAAGCCAGTTTTATGAGTGAATCTTTAAAAAGACAATATATTCAATCCATTGAAACATCTTTAATACTGCTTAAGGAAAAAATACATTAACCTCAAGTGAGTATCCTAGAACTGACATAGTCTTAATTTGTAAGATTTGAAAGGTTATTGAATCACATTTCACATTCATCAATCCTTATTGAGCGATTTAAGAAATTAAGTTCAATGAGTAAAAATTTTGTAACCAGGACGAAAAACTCCAATTTTAAAAATTCACGATTACAATCAATGTAGGTTGGGCTGACAAAGGAAGCCCAACAGGGTTACATTTAATTATGGCCTAGTTTAATTGTCACGGCTTGTTGGGCTTCCTTTGTCAGCCCAACCTACATTGATATGTTTTAAATTTGAAGTTTTGCGTAGTTCTGGAAATGAAGAATGTAAATATTGATGCTAATAAAATGAGCGCATTACCTCATAAAGAATCACACTATTTGGTATCCGTTGACTCATAAATAATGACACTATCTTAATTATTAAAATTATTTAAAAGTGGGTTGCTTGAAAATAAATTCTGTAACTGTATCCAAGAACATATTGACTCCAAAGCTTTAATTCTGATGATCACCCTAAGAGTAAAAGTAAAAATGATAAATTTTGCATAGCATATCTTTAATCTTTGGGTGAAAGTCAAGAATAAGGCAATAAAGTTAATTTATTCTTGACTCTAACCTAAAGATTAAGGTTTAAAATGTTCCTCAGCAAAAAATTTAAATTTTTATTCAGCTTTGGAGTAGTAAAATGCAAAACATGAGAAATGTTGATACCACACAAACCAGTACAAAAAAGGAAGTTGAAAGTCTTCAGGGAGTGAGTGGGAATTGGATAAGGTGTGGCAGACTTATTATCCCACAGCTTGATCTGAAAAAAAGGTACGGAGATAATTTTGGTGAAAATTCAATGAGCAGCTTAGGCAGAAAAGCAATTAATGATTATTTAGAAAAAGCGCTTCCGAGAACTGCAAGCTACGAACTTTGGCATCATGATGAGATCATAGTTAAAACATTACAGGAAAATGCAAACATCGACTTAGAATTAGATCCAATAATAAAATCAATCTTAAGTACTAAACAAAAATATAAAATAATAAAAGATAAAGTCTTAGCAGGAGACATCAAACCAGAAAAGCTGTCGCACGAAGCAGTGGCAGAGTTAAAAGAAAATAAAAAGAAGGATGTTTGTGTAATTACGCCTTATGAAGTTACTTCCTGCGAAGAACACTCCCTAATTAAAACTTGGGGAAAAGATTATTTATCTGAAATGGTTATAAATTTTGCTCTCGATTTTTATGATGAATTAAACTATTTCGATACTCTAAAATTTTCTTCAGAAGAATTAAGCAGTTGGTTTGAAAAAATGTCCACAATATATAAGGAAGGACCTCATTTTTTAAGTGGTAAATTATCTGTTATACAAGAAGATGATGATGAAAAATCAGAAATGGTTAAAGTTATTTATACGGAATCAGAAGATGATGTTATTTGGAGAAAAGGTCTGGAAAAACGCTTTCAGGAATCGGATAAAAAGCAGGAAGAACTAAGTTTTAATTCTAATATCCCAAAAAGAATCATTAAAGGAACAACCATTATCTGATACAGCCGCTTTAAACTTAACAGCAACAGATAAAATAAAAACAGATACTAATGAAGATTTTCTTATAGGGACAACTGGCTACGAAATACATGACCCAGAAAGTATGACTATTCAGCTGCGTTCACGTGACGATTTTCGAATGGAAGAAATATATGACAAAGCAATCAAGAATTACTTTGAAAAAGTCTTTCCAGAACAGAACTATTTTTTATTGTATCCCGATGAGGTTGAGAAGGAAATGAAAGAAAATAAAAAGGGTACTAGTTTAAGCACCCCAATGACTACCTCCAATACTACTGAAGAACATCCTTTAAATCATGCTGATAACGTTGTCTACGTAATTAATGCACAACCTAGAATGTCAATTAAATCAAATAGAAACTTTGAAAAATCTAATCTAATTAAGCTTAACCCCAATGAAAACTATACATATAATGGTCAACCCGTTCATTTTTTGGATGGTGAATTAAGCTTGGATATAAAACCACTTCGTGAACTTATGGGTCGTAAGGTAAGATTGGTAGAGGCTAAAGCGACTTATACAGAATCTGAAAGTGATCGTAGTTGGAGAAAAACTATTGAAAAACCTTTTGAAACAACAAATAGTTATGATGAATCTAAAGTCCTTAAAACAAACATGCCAAAGCGAGTATCTATAGAAGAAAACAAAGAACAGCAAGACATTAGTAATTATGACACCACAGAAGCCAATTCAAAAATGGCGGGTAAAAGTGAGGTAATAAAAAATGTTAATTTTAATCTCCCAAAAAATCCAATTCATGAAAAACCAACATTTGTGAAAAACACTTCAAACCCATTAGCAAGAACGAGTAATATAAAAAATCTTAACAAGTATTATTCTTCGATAATACAAACACAAGCAAGGACGTTTAATGAAAAGTTATCAGATCTTAATGAGGCATATGAGCAATTTCAAAAAACAGTTCCTATGCATGAAGTCACAAAGAAATCTTCTTTACTGTTTGATGAAGAAGACAGTACGTCATCATTTTTTAGTTCAACAATTAAGACGACAGCAAAGATTAGGCTGGACAATGCATGGGAAGAGACTATTGATTTATTAAAAACCTTTATAGAGGCTAATCTTCAGGATTTCTCAATTCAACAACTAGAACCCTTAAAAGAACATGAAATTATCAAAGCTCAAGTAGGCGTTAAATTTGATGGCGATGAAAATAACAAATTGGAATCTCCCATATTGAAATCTATTATTGATAAACTTGATGCACTTTATTTGACCGAGATAGAAAATTCCGATTTTTCTTCTGGCGCAGAGATCGCAAAAAATATGTCTAACCCATTGGAAATCGCGAAAGCTTATGATTTATTGAAAAATAAAATTAGTTTTAATGATCCTGATCGACACCAAAAACTCGTACAGCTTAGAATGGATTTAAACCTATTAGAAAAAACAAAAGTTTATTTAGATTTAGGCTTTTCCAACCAGGATAGCTGTGAACTTATTGCTAAACTTCAAGGTCAAATGATTGCGAAAGATAGAAAAAAAGCATCAGGAGCATTCTCTTTTCATTCAGAGTCTGAGTTATCAAGAGAACTGAGTAATCTTAAAAAAGAGTATCCGGTAACGCATGTCTCTAATAACAATTTAGTTATGTGAATTCATTTATGAAGTAACAAAGTGTAGTAGCTCAGACTTCATCTGAACTACTACACTTAAAGCCTCAGCGGCTCTTAATACAGTATATCAACTCTTTCAAAATGCGGTTCCTATGCACGAAAGCGCCCAAATAATTTCTTTTTATGATTCTGAGTGAAATAATAAGCTCATAAAGCTTTGAAGAGAATTAAATTCTCAGGAAGAAGAATTGATTAAATCATATTTTTCATACTGATATTGTTTATTATGTCAGGCTCGTTTTGAGTAAAAGCAGGAAAAATTTCTGCTTTAGAAAATATGGAGTTTGGATGACGCCCGGGAGATTGTTCGGTCAAGGAAATGTAATTGAGCAATGCAATGCCATGTTATTCATTTTTACGTTTTCAAGCGTAAACAAGTCTGAAGGTAAATAACAGCGACCAATATATTTTATATTCGCTTAAAAAAAGTTGATTTATAAAATTGGTCGACTCTGGAACAGCTGCTATAGAATTTCATACCAGATCTTAAAAAATCATGGAAAGAGAATGGTTTATATGATTTACCATTATAAAAGTATTCATTCTTATCTTCATTTTCTTGTACATAGGACTTACGATAAACTTCGTATTAAAATCGAAATGAATCAATGTAGGTTGGGCTGACAAAGGAAGCCCAACAGGGTTACATTTAATTATGGCCTAGTTTAATTGCCACGGCTTGTTGGGCTTCCTTTGTCAGCCCAACCTTGTATCTTATCTTTGTGTGATGATATCCAAGATATTGTTACAATTCTAGGGGCACCTAGGATGGTGGAAGATGAAGCCGCGCCCAACCTAAGAGCTCGACTCTGGATTGTAGAATTTGCTCTCTTCCACCCACATTTATTCATAAAGATCGAACGGTATCTTAGGCCTAAAGAGCCTGCATTTACAAGGTTGATCCGAATAAATCATTCCTAAGTACACCTGTCTAATTTTAACCAATATGTGAGATTTATCAATGGAAAACTTCTACGTGGGTATCGATGTCGCTAAATTAACTTTTGTGGCCGCAGTTAAAGTCAATCATAAGTATCGCTCTAAATCGTTTGGAAATGGTGCCAAAGGATTTAAGCTATTCATTCAATGGCTAGAAAAATTCTCAACGCAACAACCTCACGTTTGCATGGAGTCCACCGGTAAATATGGGGATAAGCTCGCTTTATTTTTGCATGATAATGGCTGTCTTGTCAGTGTCGTCAACCCAGCAAATATCAAATATTTTATGAAAAGCCAACTGGCAAGAAATAAAACAGATTCAGTGGATGCAAAGTATATCTGCCAATATTGCGAGTTATCAAAACCTTCGCTTTGGAAACCTTTAGCAAAAGAAGTTCGCAACCTAAAGTCCTTAGTAACAAGACTTGAAACCCTCAATAACACTGTTTTACAAGAGCAAAATCGCCTGGAAAATGTGGATGAGAGTATTAAAGACTTTATTGATAATCACATAATTTATCTCAAAAAGCAGATAAAAGACATTGAAAACCAAATCAATGAACACATCAGCGCTCATGAATCTTTAAAGACTAATGCCAAGCTCTTAAAAAGCATCACAGGCATCGGTGAAAAAACCACTCATAAAATATTAGCCTTTCTAAGTCATGTAGATACATTCGATAGCGCAAGGCAGCTGGCGGCTTATGTGGGGTTGAATCCGCAACAATCTCAGTCAGGCACCTCTTTAAATTATTCTCGTATCTCCAAGACAGGTAATGGGAAATTACGTCAGATGTTTTATATGCCTGCCTTAGTAGCCATAAAACATGACCCAAATATAAAAGCTTTCTACGAAAGACTGTTAAGTAAAGGTAAAGCCAAAAAAGTCGCCATTTGTGCTGTAATGCGTAAACTGGTTCATATCATTTACGGCGTCTTAACCTCCCAGCAGCCTTTTAAGACTCAAAAAATTCGTTCAAGATAATAGTCAACTCATCACAACGCTCAATGAGGAGGATAAATGAAATAACCTTCAAGTCTGCTGTCTATGCCACTTTTGATGAATTCAAGAAAATTTATCAATTTTCGCTTGACTGGTAAGACGGTATCTACATTGATATGTTTCAAATTTGAAGTTTTGCGTAGTTCTGGAAATGAAGAATGTAAATATTGATGCTAATAAAATGAGCGCATTACCTCATAAAGAATCACACTATTTGGTATCCGTTGACTCATAAATAATGACACTATCTTAATTATTAAAATTATTTAAAAGTGGGTTGCTTGAAAATAAATTCTGTAACTGTCTCCAAGAACATATTGACTCCAAAGCTTTAATTCTGATAATCACCCTAAGAGTAAAAGTAAAAATGATAAATTTTGCATAGCATATCTTTAATCTTTGGGTGAAAGTCAAGAATAAGGCAATAAAGTTAATTTATTCTTGACTCTAACCTAAAGATTAAGGTTTAAAATGTTCCTCAGCAAAAAATTTAAATTTTTATTCAGCTTTGGAGTAGTAAAATGCAAAACATGAGAAATGTTGATACCACACAAACCAGTACAAAAAAGGAAGTTGAAAGTCTTCAGGGAGTGAGTGGGAATTGGATAAGGTGTGGCAGACTTATCCCACATCTTGATGTGAAAAATATGTACACAAATAAACCTGGTGAAAATCCAATGAGCAGCTTAGGCAGAAAAGCCATTGATGATTATTTAAAAAAAGCGCTTCCGAGAACTGCAAGCTACGAACTTTGGCATCATAATGAGATCATAGTTAAAACATTACAGGAAAATGCAAACATCGACTTAAAATTAGATTCAATAACACAATCAGTCTTAGATACTGAAGCAAAATATAAAATAATAAAAGCTAAAGTCTTAAATGGAGACATCGAACCAGAAGAACTGTCGCACGAAGCAGTGGCAAAGTTAAAAGAAAATAAAGAGAAGGATGTTTGTGTAATTACGCCTTATGAAGTTACATCCTACGAAGAACACTCCCTAATTAAAATTTGGGGAAAAGATTATTTATCTAAAATGGATATAAATTTTGCTCTCGATTTTGATGATGAATTAAACTATTTCGATACTCTAGATTTTTCTTCAGAAGAATTAAACAGTTGGTTTGAAAAAATGTCCACAATATATAAGGAAGAACCTCATTTTTTAAGTGGTAAAGTATCTGTTATACAACAAAATGACGATCAAGACTCAGAAATGGTTAAAGTCATTTATACGGAATCAGAAGCTGATGTTATTTGGAGAAAAGGTCTGGAAAAACGCTTTCAGGAATCGGATATAAATCAGGAAGACTTAAATGTTAATACTAAACTCCCAAAAAGACCAACGGATGAAAGTAAGGTAATAAAAAGTGTTAATTTTAATCTCCCAAAAAATCCAATGCCTGAAAAACCAAATTTTGCGAAAACCACTTCAAACTCATTAGCAAGAACGAATAATATAAAAAATCTTAAAAACTATTACTCTTTGGTAAAACAAACAGAAGCAATGACGTTTAATGAAAATTTATTAGCTCTTAATGAGACATATAAACAGTTTCAAGAAGCGTTTCCTATGCATGAAGTTACAAAGAAATCTTCTTTACTGTTTGATGAAGAAGATAGTACGTCATCATTTTTTAGTTCAACAATTAAGACGACAGCAAAGATTAGGCTGGACAATACATGGAAAGAGATCATTGATTTATTAAAAAACTTTATAGAAGATAATACCAAGGATTTCTCAATTCAACAACTAGAACCCTTAAAAGAACATGAAATTATCAAAGCTCAAGTAGGCGTTAAATTTGATGGCGATGAAAATAACAAATTGGAATCTCCCATATTGAAATCTATTATTGATAAATTTGATGCACTTTATTTGACCGAGATAGAAAATTCCGATTTTTCTTCTGGCGCAGAGATCGCAAAAAATATGTCTAACCCATTGGAAATCGCGAAAGCTTATGATTTATTGAACAATAAAATTAGTTTTGATGATCCTGATCGACACCAAAAACTCGTACAGCTTAGAATGGATTTAAACCTATTAGAAAAAACAAAAGTTTATTTAGATTTAGGCTTTTCCAACCAGGATAGCTGTGAACTTATTGCTAAACTTCAAAATCAAATGATTGCGAAAGATAGAAAAAAAGCATCAGGAGCATTCTCTTTTCATTCAGAGTCTGAGTTATCAAGAGAACTGAGTAATCTTAAAAAAGAGTATCCGGTAACGCATGTCTCTAATAACAATTTAGTTATGTGAATTCATTTATGAAGTAACAAAGTGTAGTAGCTCAGACTTCATCTGAACTACTACACTTAAAGCCTCAGCGGCTCTTAATACAGTATATCAACTCTTTCAAAATGCGGTTCCTATGCACGAAAGCGCCCAAATAATTTCTTTTTATGATTCTGAGTGAAATAATAAGCTCATAAAGCTTTGAAGAGAATTAAATTCTCAGGAAGAAGAATTGATTAAATCATATTTTTCATACTGATATTGTTTATTATGTCAGGCTCGTTTTGAGTAAAAGCAGGAAAAATTTCTGCTTTAGAAAATATGGAGTTTGGATGACGCCCGGGAGATTGTTCGGTCAAGGAAATGTAATTGAGCAATGCAATGCCATGTTATTCATTTTTACGTTTTCAAGCGTAAACAAGTCTGAAGGTAAATAACAGCGACCAATATATTTTATATTCGCTTAAAAAAAGTTGATTTATAAAATTGGTCGACTCTGGAACAGCTGCTATAGAATTTCATACCAGATCTTAAAAAATCATGGAAAGAGAATGGTTTATATGATTTACCATTATAAAAGTATTCATTCTTATCTTCATTTTCTTGTACATAGGACTTACGATAAACTTCGTATTAAAATCGAAATGAATCAATGTAGGTTGGGCTGACGTAGGAAGCCCAACAGGATATTCATTTAATTACGACCTTATTTAGTTGCCACGGCCGTTGGGCTTCCTTTGTCAGCCCAACCTACATTGATTTTGAATGTAAATCGAAGTTTATGGTAAGTCCTATATAGTCAATCCTTCTATACTTTTTTTTCCTGCCTTTATTCTCGACATCAGTGTATTTACCTACTCTAAATCCAATGACTGCTGAGTGAAATGCACAAAATAATAATCCTCACGCTGCCCCAACTGTTTAAGTAATTTTCGAACCGCCTGATACATGGTTTCGGCAACTTCATGGTTGTGTGTGTCTAACATAAGGGCATAGTTCAATGCTGCGTGGGTTAATTCTGTACTCAATTGCGCTTTTCCAGGATAGTCGACAACTGGGCTGAGGTTAACTGACTGCAATGCTTTTAAAGCTGATTGTGGGTTACCCTCAGTTTTTGCCACCAAAAAAGCTGTGGCATAGTATTCATTAAAAAGCGCTGGATAATATAACTTATTGAGGTTTTTTATACTATCGTACTTTGCATATAATTCTGTAATCAATGATTGAATAAGCTGCTGGATTTCTTCTGTTAAGCTTATAATTTTAGGGTTTGTAAGAGATGTGATGGCTTTTTTTATGTTATTCAGGCTTTCATACAAGTCTTTAAATCTTTTGGAGACTGGCTGATAAATTTTGAAAGCGGGATAATGACTTTCAAATTTACGATAAAGGCTTTGGGCTTGCTCGTTTGAGAGTTTATTAAAATTTATACCCACTAAAGCCAGTGGCTCTTCTCTGACTGTATCTAAAAAATTGAGTACCAAGCACCATTGAGAAAATGAAAGCTTATTATCACTTAAATCCAGCATAGTAATTCCACTTTTGTTTAATGCTTCACCAAATGTCTGCCAGTGCTGCTTAGATACTTCAAACTCAAAGAGAAAATTATGGCTTAAATCCAACGAGTTAATCTCACTGGCATTCAATATCTCACCAAGAATTTGCCAATACGATTCTTTTAGCTCAAATAAGTCATTAAAACTTAAATCCAGCGAAGTAATACCACTATATTTTAAGGCTTTGCAAAAAGCCTTCCACTGAAATTCCGTTAGCGCCCAAAGGTTTGCGTAACGTAAACCCAGCTTTCTACAGTCTGCGTGCTTTAATCTTTGACCCCAGAGCAAAAAAGCTCTTATGGGCCAATACGTTTGGGGTTTACTCTTGGCTGAGATAGATAAATCATCCCCTTTTTCCAGTTGAAAGCATAATTCATCCGTTGCTTCTGAAGAAAGCCAAAACTGCAGATGTGATAAGTCTTGTGCATCTGCTTCATCGACTGTGTTTTGTACCGACTCAACCCAGTATTGACTAAGTCTATCTAAAAAGTCTATAAATGCATCCTTAGATTCATTCAATAATGCTTCACTAAGCATCCGTATCATCTCTGCGTTGAGTAACTGGCCTAGAATAAACCGATACGCATTTTGCAGGTTTGTTTCAGATAAATTATCTTTAGCACCCTCAGGAATAACCCCTAAAGCTTCTAAAAGTAAATATTTGAAAGCTAGTGAAATTAAAAACACCCTCCTCCACTAAGATTCTCACTAAACTAAAATGAGGATTTTCCTTAATATGGCTTGCTTTAGAAATTGTTGCTCTTAGCGCAGCAAGATGCTCAGGTTTATTTTCCTCTTGCTGTAGCATCTCCAGGCCTGTGTTTAACTTTTCTGCTGTTAAAGTTTGCTCAAGTACACGGGTTTGCTTAAAAATAAATTCAGTGACTTTATCAAAGAACATACTAGCTCCAACGATGTAATTCTTATAGGATTTTAGTTCACCTTAAGGTTAAGATGATAAAGTGTGGACAGCATACCTTTAACCTTAGGGTTAAAGTCAAGAAAAGAGTAACAAATTTTATTTTTTATTTTTTTAAGACTTAAAGATAAGTTTTATTTTTAGTTGCAAAGGTTTCACAGGCAAAATTGTTTTGAAAGGTGAAGTGTGCCTTACTGCACAAAGCGCTGCCTGGTTTAAAAGATTAAACTGACTTTTTGAAAGTAATTTTACATCCACAATTTTGCCAGAGGGCATCAATTTAAACCCTACTGTAACAACACCTCGCTGTTGTAAAAACCGTGCATTTTGTGGATATTGCTGGTTACTCTGGATAGCTGAATGCAATGCCAATAATAATTTATTATATTTACCTATTGATAAATGCTTTTGTGAATTTTTCTTTAAAACCGGCATTTTTTTTCTATGACTTTTTTTTAGTTTATTTTCAGGCTTAATAATATTTTTTTTAGTCTCAATTTTTGGGTGTGTTTGAGATATTTTCCTCTTTTGGCTTTCTGTAACAATATAACTTTGCACAACATTCACTTTTGGCAAGCCGGTTTTTTCCTGTACCGTAAAATGTATACTGCAAAATCCAAGCAATAATAATCCATGAAACAGTATTGATAAGAGCCATGCAAAATTTTTCATGACAATCTAAATCCAAAAGTAAACAGATAATTTCTGCCAGGCGCTGGATAAAAAAAGGCTTCTTTGGTTAATGGCATGACACTAACAGTATTAACAGAGCCGAAAGCATTGTAATCTTTGTTAAAAATATTATTCACTCTAAAATTCATAAAGAATATTTTTCCCTGATAACTCAAAGCTGTATTGAATATAAAAAAAGCCGGTTCTTTGGAGAAAGCATTAGCATCATCTCCTTCATAAAATCGACTACCCGTATAAACTAGTTGTGTATATAGATTGAAATTTTGGTAAAAATTATCATTCATATATACGCTTGTGGTATTTTCAGCAACAAATGGAATGGTGTTACCTGCATAAATACCTTTGGAAAAAGTAGGTTTAACAAAACTGTATTGTCCACCCAGGGTAATGTTATGAGTGATGTTGCGTTTTATATTCAACAGTAAACCTAACCTTCTGGTGGGTGGTAAATTTCGATTTGTACCAAAAGGATTTGCTGCCGTTGAAGTAGGATCAAAAGCAATTTCATTATGTAAGTCCAAATCAAACAGACTAAAGGTGCCTTGAGCAGACAACCAATCAAAATTTGTTCCAATAGAATAGTCTACCCCTTTTTGGGTTTTTAATCCGCCCGTGCCTGTGGTTGTCTGGGCATTTTCATCTACTTTAGGAAAACGATAATTCCCAGCTCTGCGGATAAATAAGTTCAATTTTTTGTTAAGTTGATAAGTCAATCCCAGTTCAGTTACAAAAGCCGATGGATTATCACTAATTTGGCTGACCGACGTCACATCACTGTGCTGCCAGGCACTTCGTAATCCTGCAAAAAAATGATAGTGTTTTGCAAAAGTGGTATCACTTAAACTAAACAGTGCAAAGCGATTTTCTTTTGAAAAAATTTTATAACTGCCATTTTGTAATTCATAGCGTCCATTACTATAAACCACACCACTTGTGAGCAAAGTACTTTTAATAAGGCCTTTGGTTTCTAACTGAAGCCAGTTACTGTTTTGCTGCAAGGCAAAAGGATCGAATAAAAAGCCAGTACCTTTTAATTGATAGGTAGAGGCACTAAAATTCTCCTGCCAATTAGGGGTTAAAAAATGATACTGCTTCAATTGAATATAATGGGCATTATCATTGGCAAAATTAAGATTGTTTTGAGCCTGTCGCCTGTTTTGCGCTACCTGAGATTGTGTTAAAGCCCCTGCATACTGCAAATACTGTTGATACAGATTATAAAAAATGTTGAAGCCACTCTTTTGGCTTTTTTCCCCAATATTTCCAAAAGCCTGAACATTATTATCTCCATTGTGTTCCCGATAATTACTGGTTTTTAGTTTTCTTAAATTAATATCAGTGTAGATACCGTGTTTGCCAATCAAACTAAATCCTTCCTGATAAATCGTTTTATTAAAACTTCCGACACTCATTTCACCATAAAGGCTGTCTTTTTCCGGTTTTTTAGTGACGATATTAACAGCCCCCCCCACAGCCTGCGAACCAAACAAAACACTTTGGCTACCATTAAATACTTCAATTTTTTTAATAACATTTAGGGGAATTAAACTCAAATTAACAGACGCCAGATCTGGCATGATGAGTGGAATGCCATTTAAAAGCACTAAAGAATTCTGAGCTGCATTCCCACCAAACCCACGCATGCTTAGTGATACTTTGTTATCTGTGCCTGTCAAATCATTCAGATTAATACCCACCACTCCCTGCAATACCTGAATTAAATTCACAGCAGCAGTTTTTTTTATGGCTTTGGCACTAATGACTTCGGTATGAGCGTTGGTGGGTACTTGGGTTTTGCTGGCAGTAACACTGGCTGTCACAATGGCTTTTGGCACAACAAAAATTTCCCCGTAGACAGGGAATAAAACTATCAAAAATAATATCAGTAAAACAGTTCTCACTTGAGACCGCCCTCCGCAGTTCAATGTTCAGATAATTTCCTAAGATCTGAAATTAGTTTGTAAGGTCGGTCTCCGGGCTGATGCAATGAATAACACACCTTCCCAGTTTCCCAGTGGTTTTTGTGTCAACTTATAAGCAATTACCGTTGCGGGGGCAGCTTTGGCTTTTAACCAAATTCCCGTTACCTTTGGTGGTGCTAAAATGCCATAGGCTTTGTAGATTTGCAAGGTGTTTTGTTAGCTGAAATCACATTGCTGAATTATCTTTTTGATAATAAAAAACATAAAAAGCTCGCAGCTTAAAAGCAGGTATGAGAAAATAATGCAAATTTTTAACGTGCCTTTGTTATGTCCCATAAAAAACTGATTTTAGTGGATGGATCCTCTTATCTTTATCGTGCTTTTTACGCGCTACCGCCTTTAACAAACTCAAAAGGTCAGGCAACCGGCGCTATTTATGGCGTGATCAACATGCTTAATCGGCTGATGGCCGATTATGAACCTGAACACGTAGCCGTGGTATTTGATGCGAAAGGAAAAACTTTTCGAGATGAGCTATTCAAAGAATATAAAGCCCAGCGTCCTTCTATGCCTAAAGATTTGCAAAGTCAGATTCAACCCTTACAGGAAATTGTACAGGCTTTAGGGTTTCCTTTGATTATTATTGAAGGCGTTGAAGCAGATGATGTCATCGCAACCCTGGCTTTAGAGGCAGAAAAAAAAGGGATTCATACCTTGATTTCCACCGGTGATAAAGACATGGCTCAAATTGTCAACGAACATATTACCTGTGTGAATACCATGTCCGGCACGACGTTAGACAGACAGGGTGTTATCGATAAATTTGGTATTGCGCCTGAGCGCATTGTGGATTATCTGAGTCTTGTGGGTGACAGCGTAGATAATGTGCCCGGGATTCCAAAAGTGGGTCCTAAAACAGCGGTAAAATGGTTGACTGAATATGAAAGCCTTGAAGGTGTGATAGAAAATGCAGATAACATAAAAGGCAAGGTGGGTGAAAATCTGCGTACTCACATGAATGCTTTAGATCTTTCAAAGCAACTGGTCACTTTGAAAATGGATGTGTCATTAGATTTTGAACCAGAGAGCCTGAATTTAAAACTAAAAGATACGCAGACACTAAAAAACTTATACTCAGAACTGGAGTTTAAAAGTTTTTTATCAGCCATATTAGATGAGACACCAAAAGAAAATATTGATAAAAATTATCACTGCATTTTAACGCAAAAAGCCTTTGATGCGCTTTTAAAAAAGCTTAACAAAGCCATGTTATTTGCTTTTGATACAGAAACCACCTCTTTAAATTACATGCAGGCACAGATTGTTGGTTTATCTTTTTCATTGGAAAAAAACGAAGCTTATTATATTCCTCTGGCACACGATTATGACAATGCGCCCAAGCAACTTGATCTTAAAGAAGTTTTAAATGCATTAAAACCCTTACTTGAAAGCAGTGAAAAAATTATTGTAGGTCAAAATTTAAAATATGATAAAAATGTTTTAGCCAACCATGGAATTGCTTTAAAAGCCATTGCTTTTGATACCATGCTTGAATCTTATATTTTAAACAGTGCCAGTTCCCGACATGACATGGATACCTTGTCGCTGAAATATCTGGGCGAGCAGACAATCAGTTTCGAAGAAGTTGCCGGTAAAGGCGCCAAACAAAAAACTTTTGATAAAGTGGAAATTGATGGCGCCACAAAATATGCACTGAAGATGCAGATATTACTTTAAAACTGCATCATAAATTATGGCCAATGGTTTCAAAAGAAGCGAGCCTAAAAAAAGTCTTTGAAAACATTGAAATGCCTTTACTGCCGATTTTAGCCAAAATAGAGCGTCGAGGGGTTTTAATTAATGCGTCTTTGTTAAAAAACCAAAGTAAAGCGCTGGCAAAAAATCTTGATGAACTGTCCAGTGAAGTGTTTGATCTGGCAGGTGAATCTTTCAACATGAATTCACCTAAACAGTTGCAAGTTATTTTATTTGAGAAGTTAAATCTGCCAATTTTGAAAAAAACCCCTAAAGGCCAGCCTTCCACTGCTGAACCAGTATTGCAGGAACTTGCACTGGACTTTCCTTTACCTAATCTTATTTTACAATACCGAAGTTTAAGTAAATTAAAATCTACTTATACCGATGCCTTACCGCATCAGATCAACCCAAATACCAATCGCGTTCATACTTCTTATAATCAGGCAGTCACGGCTACCGGACGTTTATCTTCAACGGATCCAAATCTTCAGAATATCCCAATTAAAAGTGCTCAAGGCAGAAAGGTACGTCAGGCTTTTGTTGCACCTGAGGGTTATGAAATTCTGGCGGCTGATTATTCTCAAATTGAATTGCGAATCATGGCCCATTTATCCGATGATAAAACTTTATTAAAAGCTTTTGCAGATGAATTAGATATTCATAAAGCCACCGCCAGTGAAGTTTTTAATGTAGATCTTGAAAAAGTAACACAGGAGCAGCGAAGAAAAGCCAAAGCCATTAATTTTGGACTCATCTATGGTATGTCTAACTATGGTTTGGCAAAACAATTAAATACTGATGCAAAAACAGCACAACAATATATTGATTTATATTTTGAAAGATACCCGGGCGTATTATATTATATGAACCAAACTAAAGAAACAGCAGCGACAAAAGGCTATGTTGAAACCATTTTTGGCAGAAGACTTTATCTGCCTGAAATTACCTCAAAAAACTTTCAAAGAAGAAGCGCTGCCGAGCGAGCCGCCATTAATGCTCCGATGCAGGGAAGTGCTGCAGATATTATTAAAATTGCTATGATTGAAGTAGATAAATTATTAGATGAAAAAAAAGATGCTGCTTTTATGATTATGCAAGTGCATGATGAGCTGGTATTTGAGGTAAAAAGCAAAGCTTTAAATGAAATGACAAAAGACATAAAAACTGTCATGGAAAATTGCGTTCAATTAAAAGTTCCCTTAGTTGTTGAAGCAGGCTCTGGAAAAAACTGGGATGACGCACATTAATAATTTTTTAAAAAATAACAAACATTATTTGCAGGTGGCCGTAGGTGCCATCATGGTGAGCTTTTCTGCTGTATTTGTAAAATTAAGTTCAGCTGCGCCTACCATTGATGCTTTTTATCGATTAGGGTTGGGGGGATTGATACTTTTAATCATAGCTTTAATCCGGCGTGACTCACTTATAGCCAGTAAAAGAGCTTTTTATACAGCCTCAGCGGCTGGTTTTTTATTTGCTGCGGATTTAACTTTTTGGCATCAAAGTATTTTATATATTGGGCCAGGGCTTGCTACCATTATTATTAATCTGCAGGTTTTTATTTTAACACTGGCAGGTTATTTTTATTATAAAGAGACGCTTACAAAAAAATTTCTAGTGGCTTTACCTCTGGCATTTTTAGGCATGTACTTGATGGTGGGTTATGAATGGAAACACTATAGCGGTGATTTTCATCTGGGGATAGGCCTTGCATTTATTGCGACTTGTTTTTATACCAGTTATATTTTTACCATTCGAAGCACGGGTTCTTTGAAAACCAAATATAAGCCTGTTATGAATCTTGCGATAGTCTCTTTGGCAGGCGCTGCACTTGCTGGTATGATTGCCTTTTTTCAGGGTGAACACTTTGTTTTACAAAACACCCAAGACTGGCTATGGTTATTATTATATGGCGTTTTTGGGCAGGTACTAGGATGGTTGCTAATTTCCATGGGACTGCCAAACATTAAATTGGGAATTGCTGGGTTTTTATTATTGTTTCAACCTGCATTGGCCTTTGTTTGGGGCATCACAATTTTCAGAGAATATCCGCCTATGGTTGAAATTATCGGTGCTTTGATTACTTTAATAGCAATTTATTTGAGTTCTACGGCTAAATCCTGAGTCTGCAATCTATTATGTCCATCAAGAATATAGAAATAGAAGAAACCCTGTCTTTGATTTTTAGCAAAAAAAATCAAAGAAAAGGCTATGAGTGCTATGAAAACAATTGTGTGTTGTTTCTTGAGACACTTTATGATGATGGTAGTAAAATAATTATTTCCGCCAGAGTTTCAAATCAGGCCTTTGATCTTTATAGTGTTAACGTTACTGTATCGAAAGATGACGATCATTTCTCTATTACCAGCTATTGCTCATGTCCAGCCAGTTTCAACTGTCAGCATGGATATGCCAGCTTATTGGAATTTATGTCTACCAACTATACTTGGAATAAGTCTGTAAAAACTCAGACTTTGTCTAAAGACACCATTGCTGTATTAGACAAGCTGGAACCTACACCTGTGCTGCATCTTTATATGAATAAACAACAAGTCATTGCTCGAATTGAGTTTGACTACGAAGGCAATACCGTGCCTTTTTCACTGAAAAATATTACAAAAGAAATGACCGTCATTCGTGATAATCAATCGTTTATTTTAAAAAGATCCGTAGACATGGAACAACATGCACTGAACTATTTGAATCATTTTTTTCAAATGACTGTCATTGAATCTTCAACTCAATCAGGAGATAAAGTCTTACTACAAAATTTAAACACTGAAGCTGCGCTTTTACAGCTAATTACGCAAACTTTTTCAAAACTGAGTGAGAATGGCTGGATAATCAAAACCCATGATGATGCTTTTTTACCACCTTATGCAGAAGATGATCTTAATTGGTATTCCCAGTTGGAGCAGTCCTCTGAACATGACTTTTTTCGTGTGAATCTTGGTATTATCATTGACGATGAAAAAATTAATCTTGTACCTGAGATTGTCAGATTATTAAAAAATTATACCCGTACTGATATTGAAAACCTGTCTTCAGACAGACAATTCACCTTTTTTTTAACCCATGACAAAAAACTTACCCTGTCATTTGGTAGAATAAAACCAATCGCTTTGATGCTATTTGAATTATATGATGAAAAGTTAAAATTAAAAGATGCTTTGGAAATGTCCGTGTCACAAGCCAGCCTGTTACTGGAAATTCAAAGAGCCATTGGCCAAGACAGGTTACGCTGGTTTGGAGATCATAAACTTTTACAACTCAAACAAAGACTTTCAAATTTTAAAACCATAATACCAGCCATACCTCCTAATATTTTTAAGGCAAAATTAAGATCTTATCAACAACAGGGATTGAATTGGTTACAGTTTTTGAGAGAACATGGTCTGAATGGCATTTTAGCCGATGACATGGGGCTTGGAAAAACCGTTCAGATCATTGCTCATTTAAGTATTGAAAAAATTTATTATCGGTTAACCATCCCCACACTCATCGTTGCTCCCACAAGTTTGATGAGCAACTGGCAACAGGAAATCTTAAAATTTTGCCCTGAGCTTTCCACTGTAGTTTATCATGGTGACAGGCGACACTCTCTTAAAGATACTTTGTTTAAACACAACATTGTATTGACTACTTATGCTTTATTAGTAAGAGAAAAAGTGCTCTGGCTATCACAGGATTTTTATTACTTAATTTTAGATGAGGCACAATACATTAAAAATCCAAGGGCAAAAACTACTTTAACTGCTCGCAGTATTCAATCCAAACACAAACTATGTCTGACAGGCACACCAATAGAAAATCGTTTAAGTGAACTTTGGTCATTGTTCAATTTTCTAATGCCAGGATTATTGGGGCATCAGACTACTTTCAAAAAGCGTTTTCAAACACCTATCGAAAATAAAACGGCTGAGTCAGCCCAGGATATTTTAAGCTCGCGCATCAAACCTTTTGTGTTACGAAGAAAAAAAACTGAAGTCTTATCTGAGTTACCGGAAAAAATTGAAATAATTAAAACCTATACCCTGGATGGTGCCCAACGGGATCTTTATGAAGGTGTTCGATTATCTATGGAAGACAAAGTCACCGAAGCCATCAAAACCCACGGTCTTGCCAAAAGTCATATCACTATATTAGCTGCTTTATTGAAGCTTCGACAAATTTGTTGTCATCCTAAATTGATTGATGCAAAAGCCTATCAAAAAATGGAGTCTGCTAAATTAAATTTATTAAAAGAACTCATCACAACTTTGGTTGCTGAAGACAGAAAAATTTTAATTTTTTCACAGTTTACTTCTATGCTTGTCATCATTGAAACCTTGCTGAAAAAACTTAAGATAAGCTACGTAAAATTAATCGGAAATACTAAAAATCGCCAGCAACCCATCGAACAATTTCAGTCAGGCGAGGTATCTGTTTTTTTAATCAGTTTAAAAGCAGGCGGTACGGGCTTAAACTTGACCAAAGCAGATACGGTGATTCATTATGATCCCTGGTGGAATCCTGCTGTGGAAGATCAAGCCACTGACAGGGCACATCGACTTGGCCAAAAAAGTTCAGTGTTTGTTTATAAGCTGATTGGACTTGGTACGGTGGAAGAAGCTATTCAAAAGATGCAAGCGCGTAAAAGACTTTTGATGGATAGTTTATTTGCGGATGAAGGCCAAGCGGTTTCAGCTTTTTCCTTAAAGGATATACAGTCTTTTTTTAAATCTCATGGATTGTAATGTGTGGCAATTAATTGCCACACCGGCAGGGCTTACTTTGTCAGCCCTGCCTACATTTGAAACATAATAACCTAAGCAACATTTCCCACTTCAAGAATCTTCATTGCATTGGAACCGCCTCCAACACCCAGGATATCACCTTTGGTTAAAATGACTAAATCTCCGTGATTCACCAAATGTCGTTTTTCAATCTCTGAAACAGACTGCCTGATTGACGGTATCACGAGTGTAAGCTTTTACGTCAAACTCAATGGGATACACACCGCGAAATAATTTCATTTTGCGTCTGACTTTTTCATTACGACACAAAGCAAAAATAGGAATACCCGATCGAATTCGAGACATCCAAAGCGGTGTTGAACCTGATTCTGTTAAAGCTACGATGCCAGCAATATTTAAGTGATTAGCAGTATACATCGTTGCCATAGCGATAGCTTCATCTGCCCGTTTGAAACGACATTCTACCCGATGGCCAGAAATTTGCGTGCTTTTTTGTTTTTCTGCACCTAAGCAGATTCTTGCCATGGCTGCCACCACTAAATCCGGATGCTTACCGGCGGCTGATTCAGCCGAAAGCATCACAGCATCAGTGCCATCGATCACAGCATTTGCCACATCAAATACTTCTGCCCGAGTGGGAATGGCATTTTCAATCATGGATTCCATCATTTGAGTTGCGGTAATGACAACCTTATCCAAAGCCCGACAATGCTGAATAATTTCTTTTTGCACCCGAGGTAATTCTGCATCCCCGATTTCAACCCCCAAATCACCTCGCGCCACCATGGCACCGCTGGCAGCTTCAATAATTTCATCGATATTTTCAATGGCTTCTTTTCGTTCAATTTTTGCTATCACGCCTTGGGTACCGGAGGCGGCTTGTATTAATTGCTTGGCTTCATTCACATCTTCTGCGCAGCGTGGAAAAGAAATGGCGATATAGTCCACCTCCAATTCAACGGCGGTTATCAAGTCTGCCTTGTCTTTATCCGTTAGCGCTTTCGCAGAAAGCCCTCCCCCTAATCGATTAATCCCTTTATTGTTGGATAAAGTCCCACCCACTTTGACTTCACAGATGACTTTGTTACCAGCAACTTCTAAAACCCTTAAGACCAATCGACCATCATCCAGCAATAAAGTATCTTCAGGCGCAACATCTTGTGGCAGTGCTTTATAATCAATACCCACCTGCGTCTGAGTGCCTGCATCGGAGGCTAAGTCTGCGTTCAAAATGAAAGTATCGCCTTCATTAAGCTCTATCTTTTTATCTTTGAAACAGGCAATACGAATTTTAGGTCCCTGTAAATCTGCCAAGATACCGATTTCTTTTCCCAGTGCTTTGGCTGTTTTGCGCACAGCTTCCACACGATTTTTATGATCTTGGGCTTTTCCGTGGGAAAAATTTAAACGTACCAAATCCACACCGGCCGACAGAGTTTTCTTTAATACCGCGGCATCATCGGTGGCAGGACCAAGGGTTGCTACTATTTTTGTTCTTCTTAACTGCATGAACTCACCTTTAATTATTTAAATAAGCTACGTTGTTGTAAAATTGATACTGCCGGCAATTTATGTTTTTCCACAAACTGTAAAAAAGCACCACCACCTGTGGATATATAACTCACAGCATCTGGATCGATAAATTCATCAATGGCTGCCAGGGTATCTCCGCCACCGGCAATAGAAAAGGCTTTTGATTTGGCAATCGCTTGCGCTAATGTACGGGTTCCTTCGCTAAAAGCAGGAAATTCAAATACGCCTAAAGGTCCATTCCAGATGATTGTGCTGGCGGTACTAATCAACTCACTCACCATTTGCTGGCTTTTTGGACCAATATCCAAAATCATATCGCCTTCACTGAGATTAGCAACTTCTTTTATCTCACTGGCGGCATTTTCGTCAAAAGCTTTTGCACAAACCACATCCACCGGTAAGAAGATTTCTTTTTTAAGTGATTTAGCTTTTTGCAACAGATCTTTGGCGCAATCGAGTAACTCTGGTTCATACAAAGAATTAGCGACATTAAAACCTGCAGCTGCCAGTAAAGTATTGGCAATGCCTCCGCCGGGAATAATAATATCGGAAATATTTAAAATAGACTGTAAAACACCAAGCTTAGTTGAAACTTTCGAGCCACCCACAATAGAAACCAGAGGTCGATTGGGTTCTTCTAAGGCATTTGAAAGTGCTTCAAGCTCTGCCGTTAACAAAGGACCGGCTGCAGCAATCTTTGCAAATTCAGCCACACCATAGGTAGATGAATGTTTTCGATGAGCAGTGCCAAAGGCATCCATCACAAAAATATCACACAAATTTGCCATTTTTTGAGAAAGCGCTTCATCATTTTGCTGTTCACCATCCAAAAAGCGCACATTTTCCAACAAAGCCACTTCGCCGGATTGTAACTCTGGAATATTCTCCCAGTCAGCAATAAATTTCACAGGATAAGATAATAATTGATCCAGCCTTTGTGCAACAGGTTTCAAACTAAACGCCTTATCAAACTGCCCTGGCTTTGGTCGCCCCAGATGAGACATTAAGTAGACTTTAGCCCCGGCTTTTAAAGCAGTTTCTATCGTGTAAAGAGCCGCATTAATTCTGGCGTCGCTGGCTACCACACCATTTTTAATAGGGACATTCAAATCTTCGCGAATTAAAACTTTTTTATCCTTGAGCTCTATATCCGTCATTTTGATTAAAGACATTTATCCTCCACGTGGATATACTAAAATTTTGAAAATTTTAGCATATTTACCACTTAAGATGCAGGATTTTTCAGGTGTTCTAAAGATTGTTCTAGGAAGCATTACGAAAATGTACTTTGTTAAGCTGTACACAAATTCCCCACTGAGTGACAGGAGTACTAGTGCTGACAACCATCTGGCAGCGGTAGGTTTCTTTATTCGCATTTTAATCGGGTAACGGTATAATGTTGAGATGGTATTTTAAGTTATACTTTCAATAATGCAAAACTCACTCTCAACTTTAATCATTGCAAGTCGTAAAAGCCCTCTGGCAATGGTTCAAAGTCATATCATCAAGGATGCTTTAAATCAGTTATATCCTGAGCTTAAGATCAGTATTTTATCCATGACCACAGAAGGTGATCGAAAGCTCGAAGGCATTTTGGCGGATAAAGGCGGTAAAGGACTGTTCGTGAAAGAACTTGAAACAGCCTTATTACAAAAAAAAGCGGATATTGCTGTGCATTCCACCAAAGATATGCCTATTGTGCAACCACAAGGACTTGAAATTCATACTTATTTTAAACGACATGATCCACGGGATGCATTTGTCTCCAATACTTATGATGCTTTGAAAACCTTACCAGCCGGCGCTGTGGTAGGCACTTCAAGTTTAAGAAGGCAGTGTTTATTAAAAAACTTAAGGCCAGACATTGAGATAAAAGTTTTAAGAGGTAATGTGCAAACTCGATTGCGCAAACTGGATGAAGGCGAATTTGATGCGATTATTTTAGCTGCTTCTGGCCTCGAACGGCAAAATTTAACTCATCGCATTACAGAGTATTTTTCACCAGAGCGATTTATCCCTGCGCCCACTCAGGGTATTTTGTGTATTGAATGTCGAAGCGATGATATAAAAACCAAGCATTTAATTGCGCCTTTAGCCGATCCGACCTCGACGTTTCAGGCTCAGGCAGAACGAAGCTTAAATGCAGCACTCCAGGGCGGCTGTCAAGTCCCCATTGGTGCTTATGCACTGTCAGAAGGTAATCAATTGACTTTAGAAGCAATGGTTGGCAGCCCAGATGGTAAAACAATTATCCGCGCCAAAGCTTCTGCATATCAAAACCATGCTTGTGAGCTTGGGGAAACCGTTGCCATGGATTTAAAAAGCCAGGGAGCGGAATCAATTTTAGCTTCCATATATCATGATTAAAACTTCAAAGTTGAAACATATCAATGTAGGTTGGGCTGACGTAAGGAAGCCCAACAGGCCGTGGCAACTTAATAAGGCCGTAATTAAATGAATACCCTGTTGGGCTTCCTTACGTCAGCCCAACCTACATTGATTGTCAAAAACCCTACAACTTGAACTATTTTAGGTATATCATGATTAAAAATTTTTTGAAAAAACGGGTGATTGTTACCCGCCCCGAGCCACAAAATTTTGAACTGACACAATTGCTGAATCAAACAGGGTTTCAGGCAGTTTCTTTTCCCACCATTGAAATTGCTGCCTATGAGAGCGATTTTGATTTTAATACACTGCCAACTTATGATTACATGATTTTCACAAGTATCAATGCTGTTTACTATGCACACAAACGTCTTCAAAGCTATTTAAAACAAAGAAAAACCAGACCTCAGGTTCTCGCTATCGGTAAAGGTACCCAAGCAGCCTTAAAAAAGCATCACCTGCCTATAGATAGGATACCCACAGCGCAAAATTTTAGCAGCGAAACCCTGTTAAAACTGCCGATATTTGATAACTGTCGAAACAAAACCTTTTTGATTATCACAGGTTTCCAAGGACGTAGATACCTTGCAGATGCCATCTATGAGCGTGGCGGTATCTGTGATCATTATGAATGCTATGTCAGAAAGATGCCTAATTATCCCAGTTCCGCTATAATGGATATTATGCACAAGTCCATTGACTATCTGGTGTGTACCAGTAATCAGTGTCTGGAAAATTTTTGTAAAATTATAAAAAGTTGTGCTGAAGTCAATTTTGACCGGAGTCAATTGATTGGCTTTAGTGAACGAATAATGGAGCCTGCCAAAGCGTATGGATTCAAAAAAATACCTGTGATTGCCACAGGCCAGTCCAATGAATCCATTGTACTGGCATTAAAAAAACTTGAAGGGATGGATTATGACCGATAATAAAAACCAAAATGACGCATCAAAAGCTTCTGAAAAAACACAGCCAAAAGCTAAATCGAGCCCAAAAAATAATCCACCGAAGCCTGCTTCTGCAAAGAAATCACTATTGCCCTTGCGTCCTGCCATACTCATGGGTTTGGCGGCACTCATTATCGCGATTTTAAGTCTGATAGAAACTTTCTACCTTTCCAGCAAAATCGCCAATATAGACAGAAAAGATGAAACCACTTTGACCACTTTAAATGCTCAAATGCAAAACCATGACACAGTGTTGCGCAATTTAAATCAACAGCTAAATGAGCTAAGCGATAAGGTACAAACTCTGAATACACAATTTAGCAATAATGCCAGCACCATTAATGAATTAAAAAATAATACCGGGCAAAGTGCTAAACTCACCTGGCAGTTACACGAAGTTACCTATTTATTAAAAATCGCCCATAGTTATCTTAACTTAACCCCAAACCCCAAAACTGCATTAGTGATTTTAGAAAAAGCTAATACCACTTTAGCGACCTTAAATTTGCCACAAGCACTTAAGCTACGTCAGGCCATTACCAACATCGTAACTGAGCTGCAGGCCTTACCCACCATTGATAAAGCAGATATTTTAATGAAATTAAATGCCATTTCTCAGGAATTGAAAGCTTTACCGCTTATCAGCCCCACTGCAACAGATTTTTCCCAGCAAGATAGTCCAGCTCAAAACACCCCCTCAAGCACCTGGAAAAATTACTGGCATAAGACTTTGAGTGCTTTAGAAAAACTGGTTGTCATTCGTCATCACGATAAAAATGTTGAACCATTAATTTCACCGAAACAGCAGGCTTTTTTAAATGAAAATATTCAGTTAAAACTCTCTGAAGCTGGGTTTGCACTTTTACAAAATGATCAGGCGCTTTTCCAAAGCAGCTTAAAAAGTGCCGCCAAATGGATAAGTGAATATTATGTAGCCGACAGCAGCGCCACGCAAAGCGTTTTAAATACTTTAACGCAAATCCAGCAAAAGGTTAATCTGCAACCTGAGTTACCCAGTTTGGATAAAGTGTTGCAGCTCAATGAACAGCTGCAGGCACAATCAACAAAACAAGGAGATAAACAATGATTCGGTTTATAGGTTTTGTTATTGTTCTAATTTTTGCCGTCTGGCTGGGGCTTCATATTGAGTCGGATCCTGGTTATGTTTTGATATCTCAAAACCACTGGAGTCTTGAAATGCCTCTGTGGCTGGCAGTGATTTTAATTGTTATTTTATTTGCTTTGATTCATGGCATTATCCGTCTTATGTATTTTAGCGGTTCGGTTTCTGGTAAAGTTCGACACTGGTCCAACCGACGCCGTTTACGAAATGCCCAATATCGCACAAGCCAGGGGTTAATTGATTTATCAGAAGGTAACTGGCGCAGAGCCGAGAAAAACCTGGTCAAGGCAGGTAATGATGGCGATGCACCTTTAATTAATTTTCTGGCAGCCGCTAAAGCCGCTCAGGAACAAGGTGCTTATGAGCGCAGAGATAATCACCTTCGTAAGGCACATCATGTTAATCCAGATGCAAAAATTGCCGTAGAACTAACCCAGGCTGAGTTACAGATTCATCATAAACAATATGAACAGGCGTTGGCAACTTTATGTCACTTAAGAGAGTTGGCCCCCAAACATAATCACGTTTTGAAGCTATTATTGTCTGTGTATTTGGAGCTAAAAGACTGGCAAAGTCTAACGGATTTAATCCCTGAATTGCGTCGATTAAAAGTAAATTCTGATGCCGAATTGGACAATATCGAAATAATAGCTTACGAAAACCTGCTAATTGATGCCAATCAAAAAAGTCCTGAAAGCTTCCAGCTTATCTGGGAGGACATGCCAAAACGTTACCGCCATTTACCTGAACTGATTGTTCGCTATTGTGAACACCTATTAAGTTTGAATAAAAATGAAGAAGCAGAACGTTTAATTCGTGATGCACTGAAGAAAAGCTGGCACGCCAAACTGGTGCAAACCTATGGCACCATTACCGATGTTGACCATCGTAAACAATTACAAATTGCTGAAAACTGGTTAAAGCAATACCCCAATGATGCCGATTTACTAATCTGTTTAGGTCGTTTGAGCAAGCTTAACCAGTTGTGGGGTAAAGCCAGAAGTTACTTTGAGGCAAGCATTGATGTACGCCCCAATGCAGAAGCTTATACTGAATTAGGACAGTTATTTGAACAATTGAATGAAGTTCCCATGGCTTTGGATTGTTACCGCAAAGCATTACTCTTAAAATAAGGCGCCTTAGCATGTTAATTAGAATTATCAGCATTCACTATAAAGCAGATATTGAGCAGGTAGATAAATATTTGCAGGCGCATCGAGATTTTTTACAGACTTATTACGATAAAGGACTTTTTTTAGCTTCAGGTCCTAAAAACCCCAGAACGGGCGGCATTATTTTAGCCGTAGGTGAACCCCATGTGCTGGAAAAAATTATGAAGGAGGATCCTTTTTACTTAAATGATATTACTGACTTTTCAATTGTTAGTTTTGATCCAGTTAAACAGTCTTCTGCTTTTATGAAGATGTTAGAGGGTTACGAATAAATATCACTGATCTAATACCGTTTCCATTTAATTTTGATGGATTGAATATTAATCAAGCTGCGGCAGATGTCAGAGTAGTTTTAGATAACTATAGAATGTAGGTTGGGCTGACGAAGGAAGCCCAACAGGCTGTGGCAACTCAATAAGGCCGTAATTAAATGAATAAGCTGTTGGGCTTCCTTCGTCAGCCCAACCTACATTGAATAATTTCGATTTTGTATCAAATCTAAGCTTTTACAGGACGATAAGCAGGATTCCACATATGGTCATCAATGGCTTTTTCAAGTTCAGCTTCGGATAAAGTTTCTGCCAAACCTTCTTGCATCGCCTGAAGTGCGACACTTTTGGCAATTTTGCGGCTCACTTCGCGAATATCCGCTAAATCAGGCAACAAAGCGCCGCCTTGGGTATGTAGAGCAGGGGCACAATCACTGAGGGTCAAAGAAGCAGCCATAAACATGGCATCACTGACTCTTTTAGCACCTGCTGCTAATATTCCTAAACCCATGCCTGGGAAAATATAGCAGTTATTACTTTGGGCGATGGCATAGCTTTTACCTTCCAACTGCACATCTGCGAAAGGACTACCGGTAGCGATTAAAGCTTTGCCTTTTGTCCATTTTAAAATATCCGCAGGGAGGGCTTCACAACGAGAGGTAGGGTTAGACATAGGAAAAATAATGGGTCTTTCCACATGTTTTGCCATTTCCTCAATCACTTCTTTGGTAAAAACATTGGGTACACCACTAACGCCTAATAAAATAGTGGGGTTTGCGTTACGCATCACATCCATAAGCCCGATGTAATCCTCTTTATCACAATCCCAACTACTTAGCGCTGCATGAGATTGGGTCAGTTTTTGCTGAAAATCCAAAACTTTCATGGAATCATCTAAAAGCCCTACTCTGTCAATCATATAAAAACGACTGCGTGCCTCCTCTTCGCTCAAACCATATTTCATAAAAGCCTGCACCAGTTGTTCACTGATACCACAACCTGCTGAACCTGCGCCAAATACGGCCACTTTTTGATCTTTCATATCAGAACCGGCAGATTTAACTGCGGCAATGATGGCACTCACAGCTACTGCTGCCGTACCCTGAATATCATCATTAAAAGTACACAGTTCATCCCGATATTTTTTCAAAAGTGGATTGGCGTGTTGCTGAGCAAAATCTTCAAACTGAAATAAAACCTCCGGCCATTTTTGTTTAACTGCTTGAATAAAGGTATCTACAAATTCGTAATAATCCTCTCCGCTCACTCGCTCATGTCGCCAGCCAATGTAACTGGGATCTTCACGCAACTGCTGATTATTGGTGCCCACATCCAGAATAATTGGCAAGGTATTAGCAGGATTGATACCGCCGCAAGCAGTATAAAGTGACAGTTTACCAATAGGAATGCCCATGCCGCCTGCACCCTGATCGCCTAATCCAAGAATTCTCTCACCATCGGTTACTACGATGACTTTGACATCTTCTACGGGTGAATTGTCTAAAATTTCTTTAATTTTGTCATTATGAGAATAGGAAATAAATAGACCTCTGGGCTGACGATAAATATGACTGAATTCCTGACAGGCAGCGCCAACGGTTGGAGTATAAATCATGGGCATCATTTCAGTGAGATGTTCAATGATAAGTTTATAAAAGAGGGTTTCATTCCTATCTTGCAAACTGCGTAAATAGATATGTTTTTCAAGATCATCTTGTTTTCTTTGATAAGCATCATAACAACGAGCCAGTTGAGATTTTATGTCTTCAACATGAGGTGGCAATAAACCATCTAAGTCTAAATCAGCGCGCTCCTGTTCACTAAAAGCCGTATCTTTATTTAATAGCGGTGCCTTCAACAACCTTGCACCTTTGAAAGGGGCTTGGATTTCTTTAACTTTATCATGATGAGATTGAAATTTTTCCATGGATAACTCCATTGTTATAATTGTGACTAAGCTTAATCATAGCAAAACTCTGGTTTTTTACCAGCGAGAAGACTGCCTGCCCCTTGAACTATCCAGTTAAGAATTGGCTTTAAGAAAAACGATGATGAAAAACCTGGGCAGAATCATTGTCAGTTATCACTAATAGTGTCAAGGCCTGGATCAGCCCAATTAGGCTGTCGCAAAACTCCAATTTTAAAAATTCACTATGGCAATCAATGTAGGTTGGGCTGACGCGAGAAGCCCAACAGGATTACATTTAATTACGGCCTAGTTTAATTGCAACGGCTTGTTGGGTTTCTCGCGTCAGCCCAACCTTGATATGTTTCAAATTTGAAGTTTTGCTTAACTCCTAATGAAGCTCCTTTCTTGTGAGATAAGTATAAGCGGTAGGGACTACAAACAATGTGAACAATGTACCAAACAGCATTCCCCCAATTATCACCATCCCAATTTGATGACGACTGTTCGCGCCAGCACCGCTTGCGATTGCCAGAGGTAAAGCACCCAGTATCATAGCAGCGGTAGTCATTAAGATGGGTCTGAGCCTGATTTTGGCAGCTTGAATAATCGCCTCTTTTAATTCATATTGTTGTTCTCTTAACTGATTAGCAAATTCCACCATTAAAATGCCGTGTTTACTAATAAGGCCCACCAATGTCACCAAACCAATTTGCGTATAAATATTAATGGTACCGCCAGAGAGTTTTAAAAAGATCAAAGCACCTGCTGTGGATAAAGGTACTGTAAACATCACAATCAAAGGATCCCGAAAACTCTCAAATTGAGCTGATAATATAAGGAAAATAAAAATAATAGCAAAACCAAAAGTAGCCACCATCGTACCACTGGCTTCCACAAACTGGCGGGATTGACCGCCAAAATCATATTGCATGTTAGGTTTCATAGCTTTATCAGCAATTTTTTCCAAAGCCGAAAGCGCCTGTCCCATGGTGTAACCCGGCGCCGCATTCGCATTGATGCTGGCAGATCGCATTTGTTGAAAATGGTTTAAACTTTGAGGAACCACGGAGGCTTTGATTTTCACAAAGCTTGAAAGCGGTACAAGCTGCCCTGTGATAGTTTTCACATATAAATTATAAAGTGACGTTGGCTTTTCTCGAAACTGTTTCTCAATTTGTGGAATCACATAGTAACTGCGTCCATTCATCACAAAGCGGTTGAATTCTGGCTGACCCAGCGCCATATTCACTGTTGTGCTGATGTCTCGCATGTTCACCCCTAAAATACCGGCCAAAGAGCGATTGATATGAATGTTATACTGCGGTTTATCGATTTTTAAATCGATATTCACATTCGCAAGGGCAGGATTTTTCTCAGCGGCTTGTTTTATTTTTTGAGCAACTTTATATAATTCACTGTAACTGCCAGTGGATTTAATCACAAAGTTGATAGCCTGAAAACCAGAGGATCCAGGCAAACTGAAGGGATTAATTGGAAAAGCCATCACCCCTGTGACCTTGGCAAGTTTTGGGAACAACGAAGCAATCACTTGATCCACACTAACATCCCGTTTTGACCAGGGTTTCAAGGTTAAAAATCCCAAAGCAGAATTAACGCCTGTGGGAAACCCCACAATCATCAACCGAAAAACCCCGGAAGGAATGGTTTGATAGATTTTATCTACTTCCATGGCGTACTTTTCAGTGTATTGTAAATTTGCGCTGGCCGGTGCGGTCATGATAGTCAGCAACCCACCGACATCTTCTTTAGGTGCCAACTCTTCGGGCGTAGTAGTATAAAGAAAATAACAGCCTGCTAAAATAATCACAACCAAAATAGCCACCAGTGGCCGTACTTTTAATACCAGTCGTAAAACTTTTTCGTAACCTTGAGCAAGCTTTGCGGTGACAGCATTAATCCAGTGCTCAAGCTTTGCTTCTTTACCTTGCTCAGGCAATACTTTGGAACACATCATGGGAGATAAAGTTAAGGCAATAAAACCCGAAATCACCACAGTTGCCGCAAGCGTAAAAGCAAATTCTTTGAATAAAGCGCCAGTTAACCCCTCAGTGAAAATAATTGGCATATAAACCGCTGCCAAAGTTAGCGTCATGGCAATTACCGCAAAGCGAATCTCTCTTGCGCCAGTAATTGCTGCTTCAAAACGATTTGTACCTGCTTCAATATGTCGATGAATATTCTCAGATACCACAATGGCATCATCCACTACCATACCAATAGCCAGCACAAAGGCTAAAAAAGTCATGGTATTTAAAGAATATCCCATTAAAAACATAATGCCACAAACCCCGATTAAAGACAGGGGTATAGTCACAAGAGGAATGGTGACAGTTCTTAAGGATCCTAAAAATAAGAAGATAACTAAAATCACAAAAACCACAGCTTCAATCACAGTGCGCTGCACTTCTGAAATAGAGTCCGCAATAAAGTTTGCGTTATCCCAAACAATTTCTACTGTCATGCCTTTTGGTAATTCAGTGCGAATCACCTGCAACTCTTTTTTAACTTCCTTTGCAACTACCAGCGGGTTAGCATCGGTTCTGGCAATAATCCCCATTACATTGGCCTGTTGGCCATTAACAATGCCCATTGCGGTTCGTTCTGGAGTACCTAAATCCGCATGACCGATACTGCTTAGACGCAAAAGCGCACCATCCTTTTCTTTAACGATCAAATTATTGAATTCTTTGGCGGTCACTAAGTCGCTTTTGATGGTGGTATTAAATTCCTGAGTCGCATTTTTAATTTTACCGGTTGCAGCCTGCAGGTTGTTATTTTGCATGGCATTCATGACATCACTTAAAGTAATGCTCTTTGAAGCCATAGCATAAGGGTTTAGCCACAAGCGCATGGCGTAATTGAGTTTACCAAAAATTTTAGCCTCACCCACACCAGGCAAGGTTGAAAGCACAGGTTGAATCACTCGCACTAAATAATCATTAATCTGCACAGGTTTCATATTAGGGTTTGAAAAAGCAATAAATAAAATTGGCATGGAGTTAGGATCAACTTTACTGATGACCGGATCATTCACATCCTTAGGTAATTGCCAACGCACAGAATTCACCTTGGTCATAACATCTGCCACTGCCGCATTAATGTTATAACCCAGCTTGAAATTTGCCGTGATACTGCTGGAACCTTCTGTACTGCTGGAAGTGATGTAATCTAAACCATCAACACTGGCAATGGCATTTTCAATGGGCGTTGTTACCTGACTTTCCATTAACTCCGGGCTGGCGCCAGCAAAGGAAGTAGAAATATTCACCGTAGTGGCATCAATTTTGGGGAATTGTCTTAAGGGCAACTTAAAATAAGACATAGCGCCAAAAAGTACGATAACAAGGCTAAGAACAGTGGCAAAAACAGGTCTTTTGATAAACAGGTCGGTAAAACTCATAAGGCTTCCAGATTTATTTTATATCCAAACTACGCCCACCATCTACGCGAATTATTTTACCGGTTGCATATTCAGCCTGAATTAAATACTCGATCCCTTGAGCAATACAGTCAGTTCCCCCCTGCTTTTGCAGAGGAATTTTTTGCAGCAATTGGCTGGCAACTGCATCTGACAACTGTGCAGCACCCTCAGGCCAAATAATAGAGCCAGGGGCAACGGCATTTACGCGTACAAGGGGCGCACATTCTTTTGCCAGACTTAAGGTTAGCATGATAAGGCTGGCCTTAGCCATGCAATATACCGTGTAATCTTTTAATGGGCTGATACCATGAATATCTGCAATATTCACAATAACACCGCGGCGTTTTTTCAAATAAGGCAAAGCAGCCTGACTTAAAAAAAGCGGGGCTTTAGCGTTGCTTGCGAAAAGATCATACCATTGTTTTGGCTGAATTTCTCCTAATTTGGTAGGATAAAATTCAGAGGCATTATTGATAAGAACGTCAATCCCTGAGTACTTTCCCACAGCTTTTTTTAGCCACCCATCGAAATCTTCTAGTGAATTAAAGTCTGCTTGAGTAATCTGTACTGAATGCGGACGTTTTTGATTCAATTTGTCGGCAAGTTGACAAATATCTTTTTTAGAGGAACGATAGTGCAATATTAATTCATAACCTTTGTGATGAAAAAATTCTGCTAACGCTGCACCCAATCGTCTGGCTGCGCCGGTAATCAACATGACTTTAGTTTCTGCCATAATTTCGCTAGAATATCCCAAAATTAAATCAGTGTACCTCATGCAAAAACAAACTGCAGCCCTGCCGCGCCCGGATGATGCCTCTTACGAACATTCAAAACAGGTAGCTGATCATATCTGCGCAAAGATTAAAGGCGCTGCCCGTAAGTGTATCCCCTTTGATGCCTTCATGCATGAAGCCCTTTATGCCCCAGGACTTGGCTATTATGTAAGCGGCAATACCAAATTTGGTGCAGCAGGCGATTTTATTACCGCGCCATTGGTTTCCAGTTTGTTTGGTCAAACCCTGGCACAACAATTTGTTGAGCTTCAAGATGAAATCACAAATGCTTCTATCCTAGAACTGGGTGCCGGTACCGGTAAACTTGCAACAGATATTTTACAGACCCTGGCAAAACAAAAGACTTTACCCAAAGCTTATCTTATCCTGGAAGTGAGTGCTGAGCTGAAGCAAAGACAAAAATCTTTAATTGAAACACTTTGTCCAGAGTTATTATCTATTGTTCAGTGGATAAAAGCTCTGCCGGATGTCTTTGAGGGACTGATTGTTGCCAATGAAGTGTTAGATGCCATGCCCTGTAAACGCTTTCAAATTCAAGCTGGGCAAGCTAAAGAATATTACGTGGGCATAGATGATACTCAAAATGAGTTTGTTTGGTGTTTACAAAACGCAGACACAGATGTTAAGAAGGCCATTGAAGCTTTAGAGATTTGTGCCAGAGAAAACTATAGTTCTGAAATCAATTTTTACCACTCAGGGTTTATCCGATCCTTAAATGACTGCTTGAAACAAGGATTAATTTTACTCATTGACTATGGCTATCCAAGTGCCGAATATTACCATCCGGAGCGAAATCAAGGCACGTTAAAATGCTTTTTTCGCCATCATCAGCACAATAATCCTTTGATTCTCACAGGCATCCAAGATATTACCGCCCATGTAAATTTTACTGCCATAGCGCAAGTTGCCTCTGAATGTGAACTGGAAATTGAAGGCTATTTAACTCAAGGCGCTTATTTATTAAACCTCGGCATTGAAAAAGCGGTTCATTGCATTGATAATGAAGTTGATTTCATCAATGCCGTACAAAAAATGAAAACATTAACCCTACCCAATGAAATGGGTGAACTATTTAAAGTCATGGCGCTTTCACGCAATTTAACTACATATTTTAAAGGCTTTGAAAACTTTAATCGCTTACATACACTTTAGGAAACTTTTATGGCAAGACTTGCAACTTTAGAATTATTTCGTGAAAGAATGGGATTTTCGGCCGGTCACTTCACGATTTTTTCAGCTACTGAACGCGAACATTTACATGGACATAACTATCAACTACATGTTTTGTTAACCACTGAAGTTGAGGAAACTTATGGTTTAACCTTTGATTATCGCCGTTACAAAGATACGCTTTATGCTCGCTGTAAATCATTAAATGAAACCTTTATTTTACCCAAATATTCCCCTTATCTAACCCTTAAAACCGAAGGCGAATATGTCATTGCCATCTTTGACAATAAAAAAATCTCTTTTTTAAAAACAGATGTCACGGTATTGCCCATTCGTAATGCCACAGTAGAAGAACTATCTTTATGGTTTTTACAGCCAATGATTGAAGATGAAGAAGATTTAGAAAGCAATAAAATTGTCAGGCTTGAGGTAAAAGTTTCATCTTCACCAGGCCAGTATGGTTCCACTGCTTGGGAGTCAAAACATGGTATTATTAGCCGATAATCCTTTATGGCAGTTTAGTCTGGATTACTATGCAGTACCTGAAAATCAAATACGATTGCTGAGGTTGCAAGACACTTTTGGTTTGAATATTAACGTTATTTTAAGCTTACTTTGGTATGCCAGAATTTCAGACACTTATATTTCAGAATCTTTATTACATACTATTATTCTTACTGCGGACAAGTATAACAGCAGTCTGAGTATGCCTTTGAGAAAACTTCGAAAAGCGATTAAGCACAAACATACTCAAACTTACCCGTGTGCTTTAACCATAGAAATTTTTTCTGAAAAAATTCAGCAGCTCGTAATTTATGATATCATCAAGTCTAGCCTGGAAAAATTTACACCTAATACGCAACAAATAATGCAGGCGCAGGCTTTTTATAATTTAGAGCTTTATTTGCAACAAAAAAAAATTGATAATAACATAAAAGCTTTAGATCTGATTTCTCAATTAGTGTTTAAAATTTTTTAATTTTTAGATTCATGAATAAAAACATTCTTGCCTGGTCAAACTGGGCCATTGCTACTTTTTTTGTAATCTTTCAGTTTTACCTGCAAACCAGTGCAGGGATCATGGCGCATCTGTGGCAAAAAGATTTTAATCTGACAGCATTGTCGGTGGCGAATTTGTCTGCTGCTTTTTTCTATGTTTATGTGTTTATGCAAATCCCTGTGGGTTTAATCTATGACAGATTTCCGCTGAAATGGATCTTAACTTTTGCAGGCTTTACTTTATTTGCAGGCTGCCTGATTTTTGCTTTGACACACAATTATTACATAGCTTTTTTTGCCAGGATGGTGATGGGGATTGGTGCTGCATTTGGTTTTGTGGGTATGCTACATATTTGTGCCAACTGGTTCAGCATTCAAAATTTTCCTTTGATGGTATCATTAGCTGAAACCATAGGCATGGTAGCCATTGCTTTTGGAGAGATCCTTTTAGCCGTCATTGTGAGTGCGTTAGGATGGCGGCAGAGTATGCTTTATGCAGCTTTGATAGCTTTTATTTTAACAGTGATTATTATGATTTTGGTACGTGACAAATCAGCAGCTATCACTGAAAACTTAGCACAAAATTATAAAAAACTTTCCATTTTAAAAACCATGAAGCTATTGAGTCTGAATAAGCAGGTTTGGCTTACGGGACTTTATGGTTTTTTTAATTTCTCTTTAATTACTGTATTCACCGCTCTTTGGGGGATACCCTTTTTAAGACGCATTTATGGTTATAATCTGCATCAGTCTGCCACCATGATCGCCATGATCTTTTTGGGGGTATCTATTGGTACTCTTATAATGAGTTTTCTATCTTTCAAAATTGGTCGAAGAAAGCCTGTTATGTTTTTTGGTCCTTTGGTGACAGCTATTTTATTTGGCATAATCAATTTCTCAACCGATTTACCTTCTTTTGCTATTTATATACTGTTGTTTTTTTGCGGATTTTTCAGTGCCACCTATGTCTTAAGTTTTGCCTTATCAAAAGAAACCATTCCATCCAATGTTCGCTCAACGGCACTGGCCACTGTTAACATGTTAATTATGCTAAGTGCGCCATTATTACAGACCTTGATTGGTTATTTTATCAGTACAGGTTTTTTCGGATTATTGAGTGAAACCACACTGATATATCGTCTAAGCCTGTCAATATTGACCGCAGGATTTTTTATATCGGCTGTGCTGGTGCTATTTATGCAGGAAAGTTACTGTATTGAGATGGATTATGAGTGACTGGAAACCTACCGCTTCATTGCTTTTTTTACAAAAACGAGCTGAATACTTACAAAAAATCAGAGCTTTTTTCAACAAACATAAAGTTTTAGAAGTTGAAACCCCGATTTTATCACAAACCAGTATTCCTGATCCTTTTATCGAATCCATTGAAACCAAACTATTTGATAAAACTTTTTATTTGCAAACTTCTCCTGAATTTCATATGAAGCGACTGCTCGCCAGTGGTTGCGGTGATATATATCAGATTTTTAAAGCTTTTCGAGATGATGAAGTGGGACAATATCATAACCCTGAATTTACCATGCTTGAGTGGTATCGTATTGGTTTTAGTTTGCAAGACTTAATGAAGGAAGTGTCCGAACTCATGCAATGGCTGATGAAAACAAAAGCCCCTGTTTTTTTCAGCTATGAAGAAATTTTTTTAAAGATGCTCGATATTAATCCTTTGGAGGCCAACGCAAAAGATTTAGAAAAAAAAGCAAGGACTTTAGGATTAGAAGTTGTAGGACTCAAAGATGACGATAAAGATGGCTGGCTAAACTGTTTGATGAGTCATTTCATTGAGCCAAAGCTTTGTGAAAAAAACCAACCCTATTTCATATATAATTTCCCCGTTTCCCAAGCATCACTCGCAAAAATTTGTGACCGCGATGACAGAGTCGCGCAACGCTTTGAATTATATTTTGAGGGTCTGGAGCTTGCCAATGGTTTTAAAGAGTTAACCTGCGCTAAAGAACAATGTGACAGGTTTCAAAAAGATTTACAAAAAAGACAAACTTTGGGTTTAAAACCCATCGTGTTTCCAGCTCATTTAATCGATGCCGTAAGTCAGGGATTACCAGAGTGTGCTGGCGTTGCTTTGGGTTTGGACAGATTATTCATGATAATGTTAAATGCCCATGGCATAGAAGAAGTCTTAAGTTTTTCCATCGTAAATGCCTGATTTTCGTCTCTTAAAATGGTCTATACTGAAATAAAACATATTTTTTATGAAAACCATAGCATTTTTAATCTACCTTTGCTGTTGTTTTTTAGCTTCAGGTTGTAGTGATAAGTCTGCCACTCCAACAAGCGCACCAACTGTGCTTGTTAAAACCACAGTTATTGGGTCAGATGACACTCAAACGATTCGAAGCTATCCTGGGGTGGTGGCTGCCAGTGACAGCGTCAATCTGTCTTTTTTAGTGTCTGGTAGGCTTATTGAATTGCCAGTATTTGAAGGGGATACCGTTAAAAAAGGAATATTATTGGCAAGAATTGACCCTAAAGATTATCAAATTAAAGTAGATCAACAAAAAGCAAAATATGATTTAGCAAAAATTACCTTTGAGCGATATAAAAAGTTGCTTCCCACCGATGCAATTTCAAAAGCACAATATGATGAAAAAAAATCTTTGTATCATTTAGCTAAAGCCAATTTAGCTGAGGCGAAAAAAAAACTATCTGACACTTATTTATTTGCACCTTTTACCGGCGTAGTAGCCGTCAAATATGTGGATAATCATCAGTACGTAATGGCTCGCCAGCAGATTATCAGCTTACAAAATTTATCTTCTCTTGAAGTGATTATTAACATCCCAGAAGAAGATGTAACAAAAGCTGAAAATATCAAAAAGCTTATTGACGCCACTGGTAAGGAACGCGTTGGTAATATTGAGTTTGCATCACTAAAAGATAAATCTTTTCCAGCCTATTTTAAAGAAGCACAATTTGAGGCAGATCAACAAAGTCAGACATACAAAATCACACTCACAACGCCAATGCCTTCAAATAAAAAAATTCTTCCCGGTATGACAGCTACCGTTAAAGTTGAGTTTTCTACAAAAACCCCTTTTTATTTAGTCTCACCACAGGCAGTAGCTGTAGATAATCAGGGAAAACATTATGTTTGGATCATTAATCCTAAAACACAGCGAGTATACCGACAGAAAATTCAGGTTGGTGGTCTAAGTTATAATAAAATTAAAATAATTGAAGGTGTTAAAAAAGGGGATGAAATTGTCATTGCAGGCATTGCACAGTTAGAAAAAAATCAGCAAGTTAAAGTCATTAAAGGTCGAATAGGTCATTAAATGAATATCGCCGAGCTCGCCATAAAAAAAAGGATTGTTACATTTTTTTTTATTTTTCTAACCATCTTTGGTGGCATCATTGCTTATGAGAATTTAGGTCGTTTGGAAGACCCTGAATATACCATCAAAGATGCTATCATCACCACTTATTACCCAGGTGCATCCGCTAATGAGGTAGCCGAAGAAGTGACTGAGAAAATTGAAACTGCAGTGCAACAATTACCAGAGCTCAAACGGGTTACTTCTATATCAAAAACAGGCATTTCCATTGTTACAGCCACCATTAAAGATCAATATGATAAAAATTCACTGCCACAAATTTGGGATGAATTACGCCGAAAAATAACGGACATTCAATCTCAACTTCCTCCCGGGGCGCAAACTTCCATCGTAAACGATGATTATGGCGATGTATATGGCATTTTATTAGCGATTACCTCGGATGGTTACAGTTATAAAGAAATGGAGGAATATGCTGATTTTTTACGGCGAGAATTATTATTGATACCTGATGTTGCCAAAATTAATCTATGGGGGATTCAACCACAGGAAGTTCATATTCATATTTCCAGACAAAAACTTGCCAACCTTGGAATTAGTTTAAACAGTATTTATCAAACACTGGAAAAACAAAATATTATCCTGCCAACCGGTAATGTAAAAGTGGACAATCAATATATTCGAATTAATCCAACAGGTAAATTTACTTCTGTAAAACAAATTGGCGATCTGTTGATAAAAAATTTGGGAAACAATCGACTGATCTATTTAAAAGATGTAGCAACAATTAAACGTGCCATTCAAACGCCGGCTACTTTTTTGATTCGTCATAATGGTGAAAATGCCTATGTTTTAGGGGCTTCTGTCATCCCCGGTGGTGATATTATCAAACTGGGAGATGCGCTTAAACAAAAACTTAATCGGTTGAAACCTCAAACACCGCTTGGTATGCATATTGATGTCATTACCTTTCAACCGGATTTAGTCAAAACGGCCATCGATGGCTTTATAATCAGTCTTGTTGAAGCATTAGCCATTGTGTTTTTTGTTCTATTTATTTTCATGGGGTTTCGTTCCAGTATCATTATTGGCGTCACTTTATTACTGACTATTTTAGCAACTTTCATAGGGATGTGGTTTTGGCAGATTAATCTTGAGCGTATTTCTTTAGGCGCTTTAATCATCGCTTTGGGGATGTTGGTCGATAATGCCATTGTGATTAATGATGGTATTTTAGTTAGGCTACAAAAAAATGAAGATAGCATTGCTGCAGCTAAAGCTGTGGTTGCACAAAACGCCTTTCCGCTTTTGGGCGCAACAATCATCGCTATACTTGCATTTGCGGCGATTGGTTTATCCAACGATTCTACCGGAGAGTATACCCGTTCTTTATTTTATGTCATTTTGATGTCTCTTTCCATAAGCTGGCTGATAGCAGTAACGGTGACACCACTTCTGGGTGTTATGTTATTAAAAGTAAACCATAAAAAAACATCACAAAACACAAATGCAGCTGAAAACTATCACCATGGATTTTATAATTATTATCGACGCTTTTTAATTAGTTGCCTTAAGTTTCGTTGGTTAACATTAGCAATATTAATTATTTGTCTTGGTTTTTCTGTGTATGGTTTTGGGAAATTAGAAAATAGTTTTTTTCCAGATTCTACCCGACCGCAATTTATGGTACATTTTTGGCTGCCACAAGGCTCTGACATTCGTAAAACCACTTCAGATGTAGCACGTTTAGATAGCTATATTCACTCACTTAAAGGCGTTAAAGGTGTCACCAGTTTTATAGGCGCTGGCGCTCCCAGGTTTTTGTTGACTTATTCGCCTGAAAAAAATTATTCCAGTTACGCTTATATTCTAATTAATATTGAAAATTATCATATTATTGATGAACTGATGAAAAAAATTCAACAGTTTTCTAGAAGTAACTTTTTAGACGCCATTATCAAACAAAGACGGTTTGTGTTAGGACCCAGTGAAGAAGATACTATCGAGGCTCGTTTTAGTGGACCAAACCCAGCCGTTTTAAGACATCTTGCTGATAAAGCTATTGCCATTATGCGATCAGATGGCGGTATTGTGGGCATCAAAACCGATTGGCGAGAAAGAGAAAAGATTATTCAGCCTGTGTTATCTGACTTACAGGCAAAAACTACCGGTATCACCAAACTCGATTTAGATAAAACATTACAAATGACCTTTGGTGGTTTAAATATTGGGACTTATCGAGAATATGATAAGTTATTACCCATTCTTTCTAAAGCTCCGGCTTCTGAAGAATACAATGTAGAAAATTTAAAAGATATGCTTATCTGGAGTCCAGTAGCCCAAAAAAATATCCCTTTAAGGCAAATTATCTCAAGCTTTAACATTTCCTATGAGGATACCAATATTCAAAAACGGGATCGCAAACCTACGATTACTGCTCAAGGCACCCAAGCCACTGGAAACTCAAGTGTTGCCCTTGGAAGAATCAAAAAAGCAATTGAAGAGATTCAACTACCGACTGGCTATCACTTTGAATGGGGGGGAGAATTTGAAAGTGCCCATGATGCTCAAAAAGCCTTATTTGGTAACATTCCTGTGATGATAATTTTTGTGGTGTTGATTTTAATTACTCTATTTAATGCTATTCGACAACCTTTAATTATTTTACTCACGGTTCCATTAGCCGTGATTGGTGTTACCCTGGGTCTTGCTGTTACAGGCCAGTCTTTTGGTTTTATGGCATTGTTAGGGTTTCTAAGTCTGACCGGGATGCTAATCAAGAACTCAATCGTTTTGATTGATCAAATTGATCTTGAAATTAAACAAAACAAAAAACCATTTTTGGCAATATTGGATTCGAGTATGAGTCGTCTACGTCCAGTCATGTTGGCAGCAATCACAACGGTTTTAGGGTTAATTCCACTATTATTTGATATTTTCTTTTCAGGCATGGCCATAACCATTATGGCAGGTTTGACTTTTGCAACTATCTTAACCTTAGTCATTGTGCCGGTTTTATATGCCATATTTTTTAAAGTTGAGAGTTGATATGCAAGCAATAAAAACTTTTTATAACCTATTTTTTATTAGTAAGTATACCTTATTACTGATGAGTTTAATTTTACTAATTATCATTGCACCTTATCACCAGGATATCCTTATGGTCTCATGGGGATTAAGTTTGTTTACTTTACTCATATTTATTACCGCTTTAAAATTGACCTTGCACAAAAAGGCTCGCTTTATCTTTATGCTCATGATCGCCATTTTCAGCATGGGATTTAGTATAATGGATAATTTTTCCTCTGCCTTTATTTATGAATTTTTGTATCGTTTAAGTTTTTTATTTTTCATGGTTTTCGCTATTTTAATTTTCTCAAAAGAGATATTTACTAAATCTCAAATAACCAAAGACATCCTTTTTGGATCAATCTGTGTTTATTTAATGATTGGATTAAGTTATGCGATGATTTATATTATCTTAGAAATGTTTTTTCCAGGTGCATTCGTTCATAATAGTGTCCTTAGCCAAGCCAAAATCCTTGATACTGATTTATATTACTTTAGCTTTACCACCTTAACCACTGTAGGGTTTGGCGATATTATTGCTGCAAGCCAGGCTGCAAAAACCATAGTGATTTTGGAAAGTATTACCGGCATTTTTTATCTTGCCTTATTGGTTTCAAGCTTACTCAATCATAATTTTCATAAAAATTAAAACAATGCATATCTAAAATCATAGTTAACTAAAGTAAATAATAAGTTAACCATGCAGTGTAAAGAAACAATTACAATGAGTAGTAGACATTGGAACATTTAATTAAAAGGATATTTTTCAATTCGGAGAAACAAATGTTAGAGGCTATCACTATTAAATTTTCTGAACTTAAGTCATATAGCAATAAAGCGTTGCTCTCGCGTTACAGCCATTTACTTAAATATGAGTCTCTTGTTGGAAAAGATAAAAAGCCAACTGTTAAGTCATCTGAATGCACTTTTTTAGAACATGAAATATTATTAAGAAATTTATTTGATCAGTATATCTATTTTACTTTCCCAGAAGAAGGCGCAAGAAAAGCCATTAAAATTTTTCCTGCCAAAGAATATTTCCAATCAAAATACTTAGAAAGCAAGGAAGACAAGTCTTTTTTAGATTTAGACAATCAATTTCTAGAAAGTGAACATATTCCATTGCTGATAGCATTTGTCAATGAAAACAAAGAAATTTCAACCCTCAGTTTGAATGGAAACTATTTTGATAAGTATCACATATATAAAATTTATATAGCTTGTCCTATGTTGAAAAACATTCACTTCGATCTGGCTTGTGAAAATAAATCCTTTGCCGCCAGCAAGTACTCAAGGCAACTATTTTTCAAAACAGTGTTGCAACTTGCAGATTTAGAAAACGGTTCTTTAAAAGAAGTTATTGTTAAACCCAAAAGAAAAAACCATGAAGCATTGAGCTTAGATGCGTTTACTTTTATAAGCTTAGATTCATTTAAAAAGCTTGTTTTTTATTCTGTCAATAAAGTCTCAAAATTTAAAAATATCGCTGAAGTTACTTATTCAGCTGGCCCAATAAATTTAGGCTTTGCAAAAGGGGTAGGTATCTTTGAGCAAAAAAATTTTAAACTTCTTCTTGATAAGCGCGTGAAAGAGATTTTTTTTGCACATACCTATGAGGCCGTGGCAAACTCTGTTTTAAAATTAATGGCTACCAATAGCAAACTTAAAACTGAAATCTGTCACCAACTTTCAAAATATATTAAACTTGATGTAACCTTATTCAATGAAGATGAACTGGTTGGACATTTTAAAGAATCAAAAACACTACCACTTTTGGAGATCGAGTTAATTAAAGATGAAAAATCTAACATAGAAGCTATTGTTAATCGGGCATTATATTTACTTTCAGGAGAATTACCAATCAATAGGAGTAATATTGCCCAAGTTGCATTTGTGCGACAAAGAGGGATTCTGAAGGAAAACCCCAAACTTGAAACCACATGTAATATGTTTGTGGAATTATCAGAAGAAATGCTGCTTGATTTAGAAAAAAGAAACAAAGAACAATTAACAACGAAAATATTTTTTTGACTTTTATAAGTAACTATTTATAAAAGTCTATTGAACCACGGCTTTCTGGCAAAATGCCCCATTAGAAAGCCCTAATTCCAACTGTCTTTTTTAAACCGATAAATAACAAAAGGAATCAGACAAAATAACAGGCAACCTATAACTAAGAAACTTTCATAACCTAAGATAGAACCAATCTGCAAATTGGCGGGGGGCAAAAAGCCAAATAAAATAACCGCTATACAGGTAACTGAGCCAATACCAGCCACCAGCCATAAAACCAGTTTTCCACCAGGAATTTTATAAGTTCTATGCTTATGCGGTTTAGAATATCTTAGTTTCACTACCGCGGCAAACAATCCTAAATAAAAGATCAGTGCTAACTGCGCCGTTAAAGCGGATAAAATCCAATAAGAAGCATTTACCGAAGGCATAAATAAAAAAACTGCTGAAAGAATGGTGACAATCACCGCCTGAGTGATTAACAACACGATGGGAACGCCGTAACGATTAACCTTTTTGAAAATCGGTGGAATACTGCCATCTTCACTGGCCACCAACAACCCTTTGGTGGGTCCAATGATCCAGGCTGAAACCCCGCTTAGCCCTCCGATAAAAATTAAGATGGCTAAAACTGGCATCAAAAAAGGCATGTGCAGGTTTGAAAAAAACACACTAAAAGCCTGCATCACGCCCGTAACCAAATTAATTTTCCCATGAGGCACAACATCCGCTATGGCAAGCGCAGAAAAAATAAAGCTCATGAGAATGATAATCGTAGACCAAAACAATGCTTTTGGATAATCTCTTTGGGGATTTTTAACCTCTTCAGCATGTACGGCGGACATTTCTATCCCAATTAATCCAAACACAACGCCCACTAAAAACGCAAAATTCCGAATACTGGATAAGTCTGGAAAAAAAGTCTGGGTAGTAAATTTAATTTCACTGTGATGCCCCTGGGTTAACCAGATAACCCCTAATACGCTGATAAAAACCATCGGGAAAATGGTACCAATGAGCGCCCCTAAAGTACTCATGAAACTAGAGGCTTTCATCCCAAAGCTATTAATAAGCGTTGCCAGCCAAAATAAAACTAAAATCACGCACAACATAAAATAGGGATTCGCGGCTAATTTCGGTGCGAATAAATATGCTATCATCCCACCTAGAAATGCCATAATGGTTGGAAACCAGACCACATTATAAATCCACTGAATCCAAATAATAAAAAAAGCCCATTTGGCACCAAAGGCTTCTCGTATCCAGACATAAACCCCACCTTTTTCCGGCCAACCGGTGGCAAGCTCTGCTGCTACTAAAGCAATAGGAATAAAAAATACCAACGCTGCCAGTAAATAATAAAATACTAAAGAAAAGCCGTACTCAGCAGCCATAGGTAAACTGCGTAAACTGTCCACCGCAATGATGTTAATCATCACCAGAGAAAAAACACTTAAAACTTTTTGGGTGGGTTTTTTATTCATATTTAATAGGACTTACGTTAAAGGTTTATCATACCAATTTTTTCACCATACAGGCAGTGCTGATGGCTTTTTAAAGTATCATCAAAGCGTATACGCTTTGGGGGGAATAAAATAATCACAGTGGATCCCATGGCAAAATATCCTACTTCATCGCCTTTTTCTAACACTATCTCAGCCCTTTCATAATCCGTATAAATCAACTCACCCTTACGACAGGCATTCACACGATCTACCCACGCGGTATTTAGACTGGAAACATTCATTGCACCTATCATGATATACAATAGTGGCCCCAAAGCAGTCTCAAAATAACAGATAAGTCGCTCATTTTTGGTAAATACCCCTGGCAATGCTTTAATGACTTTAGGGTTCACAGAAAAATAATCCCCCGGCACATAAAGCATGGACTTTAAAGTGCCCTTAACAGGCATGTGAACTCGATGATAATCTTTGGGAGACAAATACATACATAAAAATTCGCCGCCTTTAAAAGGATCAGTGAAATCTTTTCTCACACTCAACTGCTTTAAGCTGTATTGAAACCCTTTGGCAGTGAACATCTCTTCAGCTCCGATAGTACCAAAGGCATAAATGGTGCCATCCACGGGGCTTGCTATGGCTTTATCTTCAGTGGTTATGCTGCGAGCATGGAATTTGAGTTTTCTTGAAAAAAAATCGTTAAAGCTTTCAAAATCTTTGGCACTTTTGCCAACTGCCTGTGATAAATCAATGCGGTACAGCTTTATGTACAGATTAATTAAAATATTTTTAACTGGTTTGATTTTTGTATCGCCCAATATACCAAAAAAACGAGTGATGGCATATCGGGGCAGTATTCTTTGTAATATAGCAGTCATTTTGCCACGGTAAATCTTTGTAAGATGGTATGATAATGGGTTAATCTTGAAGGTGCAATTATTCCCTCATCTTGTGCCTTGCGTACAGCGCATTGTGGTTCATGTAAATGGGTACAATCTCGAAATTTGCATTGTTTTAAATAGGGTATAAATTCTCTAAATGCCTGAGATAATGCCTGCGCGGACATTTGCCATAAATTAAAATCCCGAATGCCAGGGGAATCAATGATTTTTCCCTGATTTTGGCTAAAGTACAGCCTGGCTGTGGAGGTTGTATGGGTGCCAAGACGGGTTTTATCATGCAAATCCCCAATGGTTAAAGATGCTTTAGGTAAAACTGCCTGTATCAAAGAGGATTTACCAACACCAGATTGTCCCACAAATATTGAGCATTCCCCACGCATTTTCCGCGTCAAGTCATCAAGACCTGTTACCTGCTTTACGCTAGTTCTTAAAACTGGATAATTTAAATCTTGGTATAGCAAAATTTTATCTTTAAAAGTATTGGCTTTTATATCAACTTTATTAAACAGGATGCACACCGGCAATTTTAGAATTTCAATGGCAGCAAGATAGCTGTCCAGTAATAACCAGGAAGGTTCAGGTTCCAATGCCATCACCACAAAGACCTGAGTAACATTAGCGCAGATCAATTTTTCCCGCCCTTTTTCATCCACCCGATAAAAACGGCTGTTTCTGGGTTTGATGGCAGTGATCACTGCGTCATTATCCTGAGTGACACTGATAATCACTTCATCGCCCACCACCAGGGCACCAAGGTTTTGTCTGATTTTGCAATGATAAGCTTTATCTTTACATTGAACTTCGGCATATTTGCCAAAGTTTGCAATCACCTGACCTAAAAAAGTTGGCGTATCAGCTTCATTTAATGTATCAAATTTTTGCGCTTTGCTTTTTGCAATACGTCTGCGCTGGTTTTGGGTAATCTTGCGTTGTGCCATTAGGGTTTTTTTTATGCTTTAGCAGGATTTTAATTGATTTTGATAGCTTCTGGCAATTTTTGCGACATTTAATGCTAAAGCTTTGCTGCTGGCACTTTTTTTATGTTGAACCTTTAAGTAGCCATCGGCACCATCATGGTATGCCAGATACAAAGCATAGGCATTTTTGGGTGAGATATGTAGCTGTTGCTGCATTTGGGTGGCATACCAGCCAATAAATCGTACCGCATCATCAAAATTATCTCTTCTGGCCTTTGTGGAATGCGTGTCGGTTTTGAATTTATCCCAAATTTCATCAACGACTTGAGCATAGCCAAAAGCAGTACTACGGATATTGTGAGCATTGTTTTTGAAATGAGATTCTTTTTCAATGATGGCGAACTGAACATACACAGGAACTTGCGTTTTTTTAAAAACCTTTTGAGCATCCTGGTACCAACTGGGGTGTTGCTTGATGATCTGACAAATATCCTTAGTAGCACCCATCCCATAAATTGGAGTTAAGCTTAACGAAAATAACATAACCCATTGAAAAATTTTTAATTTCTTTGAAAACAACAAAATACTTAACAACTTGAATTGTTTAAATTTAAGCCATTTTAACAAAAAAAGCTTAAGGAAACCTTAAATACTCCTCATTTGTGCAATGTGATCTTTGTACTGGAGAAAAATGCATCTAATCCCAGAGCAAAATGGAAAGAAGAAAGTACTGCAAATTGCACATTTTATAGGGCAAATTTACTTTTATTATCCAAAAAATATGGAATAATTTAATATATTCGATACTTTTTATTAAATATTTTTTGTTAAAATGGGATATCAATAATCGTTCCTGTTTTATAATTATCAAATCAAATGTTTTCTATAAAGATATAAACACTGAACTCGAATTATCTAAAGATAATTTGAATATATCAATAGAAGCGCTTACAGGAATCAATAATTTAAAGGGAGTGTCATTCAAAATGTGTAAACACCTAAAATGATCAATTGGAACTAGTGCCATTTCCATTTAATTTTGACAGATTACATTTCTATAAGTTTTATGAAATTTCTCTCCAACAGCATCATTAATCAATGTAGGTTGGGCTGACGAAAGAAGCCCAACAGGTCGTGGCAACTAAAATAGGCCGTAATTAAATGAATAAGCTGTTGGGCTTCTTTCGTTAGCCCAACCTACATTCTATAGTTATCTAAAACTACTCTGACATCTGCCGCAGCTTCATTAATATTCTATCAATCAAAATTTAATGGAAATAGTACTAGCTTTTCAATTTCAAATTAAAATGCCAGAAGAGTCTAAACATGATTCTATTATTAGTTCAGACAGTCAAAATGAAAAACTTTGTAACTATTATTTTTTTGATCTTGACTGTCTTGGTTAAAATTTTCAAGTTGATTATTAAATTTTTATTATTCTATAATTATCTGTAATGCATTTAAACAGATGGAACTAAACGCCCATTTGTTATAACCGGTTTTGAAGACAAACGCGCAATACTAAGCAAGATCTATGAGCTAAAAGTAATAATAAAAATAATGGAATTATTTGAAATTTTATTTGACTTTCACCTTAGGATTAAGGTTTATAATTTTACTGCACTTCAATACATAAAGCATAAAAAAGTGTAGAACATTATCGATAGAAGTGTCTACAGACTTCTTATCGCTTGTTTTAGTACAATTATCTGAGTCAAAAAATGGCAAAAAATAAAAAATTTAAAACTAAGCGTTCAAAAAATGTTGAAATTTACGAGTCAAAACTTGAGGTTAAGCTTCGGATCTCAAAAAAAAATTTAATAATTGAAATATCTGACCCAGAAAGTAGAAAAAATGCTGAAGCACGATTTACACAAAAAAAATTTTTTGATGATGTGTTTCAAAGTGGCAGCTTTAAATCCACAAAAAAAGAAAATGGTATTTATTACTTTACTTTCAAAAATCGCACTTCGATTTTAAAAATTTTGGATACATTAAAAAAAGACTATCCAGAAGTATATCAATCAAATCTAAAATTAGACAAATATTATAAATCTGTTAAAAGATCTCAAAAAAAATTACTTAAACTTAGACGGAAAAAATCAGCCCAAGGGGATTTAAGCTATATTTTTCCTGAGGATTTTAAGGAGAGAGCAGAACCAGTTTCTGGTTCCATAAACGAAGTATTTAAATTAAAGTTATCAAAAGAAGAAGCAAAAAAATTAGGCTTTAAATCATACGATGCCTATTTTAAATATGAACCAAATTTAGTAGATGGCCACTCAAACGAATATCAAGCAGTTTCTGCTGCACTTTTCGAACTATTTCTAGGCTCTGATAGAGTGCCTGTAACTCGTGTAGTTTATGATGAACAAGGTATTCGTAAGGGAACGATTTCTGAGGCTTTACTTGACTGGAAACCACTTAGTAAATTTATTGAAGAAAAAGCAAACGAAAATATTAAAAACGAAATTAAAAAGAAAAAAATTAGCGCTGGCTACCCATGGTTTCCTACATACTCATATCTTTCTGATGAGCAACGAGATTTTAGCAGAAAATGGTATTACCCTGAAGAAATGGCTCAAAAATTAGTTAATGATGGATTGATTGATGTTTATGTGGTCAATTATTTTTTAGCAAATCGAGATGCACACTTTGATAATGTTGGATACCACAATGGTAAAATTGGTGCTATAGATTTTGATAAGGTTTTAGCGCTAATTTTTAATTGGAGAATCGATAAAAACTCTAAAAAAGATGTTATTGCTGAGTGGAAAATCGACTCAAAGGACATCGGCAATGGATTTGTGAATCCAACCATAGCAAATCCGCCTCGTTGGTTAAATACAAGAGGATTTTCTTATGATAACGCTTTTAATAGTGGGCATGATACAACGCCGGCCTTGGCCAAACGCTTAAGCAAGGCAGAAAAATATTTTGACAAACAGTTTTTTTCATTTTTAAAAATTATTGTCACACCTTTAGATGATATTAAAAATTGCATCACGAGTTTTGAGAAAAACAAAAAACACCAAGACAAAATTTATGAATATTTGAAAAATCGCAAACAAGAATTATATGTAGCCTGTTATAGTAATGACGATTTTAGTGATTGGTTAATAGACAATGTTGAAAGGATTTTGCAGCGTTTACGAACTTATTTTATTGATTATTATGAAAATACTTCTTTGCCTGTTCATTTATCAGTGCAGAAAATTGAAGAAAGGCTCGATAAGGTAGAAGCACTTTATCAATCTGTAGTTACAGATATTCAAAAAAGTTATGAAGATAGTTCATCTGATGATTCTTGATGAACAACAAAATATTAACTTTAGTGAGGAAGATAGTTTAAACACTCTAAATGATTCTATGGATACCACCGACAACAGTAGTATTGATTATGGTAAAAATTCTCATTCACCTAATACATCATTTGATGAAAACCAAAGTCGAAAAATAAATACGGGCGATCTTAAATCATTTTCTTTTTTTTCATCAAGTAAAAAGAATACAAGTCAAGTTTCTGAACAACAAAACCATATTGAATATAAATCAGTAAAACTTAAGGGATAAGTTAATATAAAATGAAAGTTTAAATCTTTGAAAACGTGATTTTGTCTTAACTTTGACAGGGAGAATAACATAGGAATTACGATGACCATTTTATCGTAATTCTTAAATAAGTAATTTTTTAAAAACATGAGGTATTTATGTTATCTTCCAATGACCAAAAAAAACAATTAGCTGATAAAGATGAACAGAGCAAGGCTAACCAAATTACGATAATACGTAACCGGTTGGATGACTTTAAACGAGTGCGTGAAAATAGAAAATTAGATGAAATTGAACAGGAAGAATATGATTCATTAAAAAAAAATTATAAAAAACAAGATGATGAAATTCAGTATGAGCAAGCGCGAAACCAACAACAACCAATCCAAGTTGATTACGATTATATAAAACAAAACTTTGAATTTGAACCAATTCCTGGAGATGGAAATTGTTTTTATGCTGCAGTTGGTTGTTATCTTAATATAGAACATGAAATTCTAAGAAAAAAAACCGTAAAAACAATAGAAAATCACATAGGCAAATTTTTTTATGCTATCGAGGGTACTTATAAAGAGTCAGTGAATTTTAATAAGAAAAGTTATAGCCATTTAGATATAAAAATCTATCCTTTGGATGATAAAATTTCAAGGTACCTTGCTGTGGCTAAACAGGATAAAATTTATGTCGATAATATAGAAATTCAAGCATTTGTTAAAAAATATAAACGTCCAATTGTTATTTTATACGATAATCGGCCACCTGAAATTGTTAAAAACTGGCACCAAAAGGTCAATGAGGATCATTTGCCTATCTTTGTTTGTCATAATTCATTACAAAACTATTTGGCTCATTATAATGTTTTGCTACCAAAAAAAGACGTTAACTTAATCGAAATTTATAATCATATCGCCCAGAACAACAACGTCCGTTACCAACAGCCCGATGAGTATCTTCATGTGGAAGTTGCCTCTGACTATGAATTTATAGAATCTGATTCTGAATCAGAAGAAGAAAACTTAGCAAACAAACAGAAATATAAAAAGCTCCCCAAAAAACAAAAGGATAATACACCCAAAAAACTTTGGAAACGTCTTCAAAGTTTAGAAAATAAACTTAAAGATTTAGAAGAAGAATATAGAAAAGAAGAAAATAAGTATAGTAGTATCTTATCGCCTGAACTGAAGAATTATCGACACCAACAAGTAATAAACACATATCTAGAGGCAATGGAACTAGGCAATGCAATATATCTCACTCAGCCATGGTCAAATAAAAATATCAATCATAACAACCGTGGTAAAAAAGAAAACTGGGAGAAGAAAGTCCTTGATTGTCTAAGTAGCCATCATATTATGCGTCTTTACTATTTAAAAAGCTTTAATAACAGTATAAATGATGAACAGCTGCCAAAATTGCCAGATCAAACAGAGGTAAGCGTAGAAGAAATAAGGCATGGGAAGACTGGGTTTCCACTCGCAGTTGATCGGAATGCAGAGACAATTAAATTAGGAAGTATAGTTCCTGTTGGAGTAGAGTTGGGTTCTGAAATTGATGAATTATTTAAAATTCTAATTACTGACAAAAAGTTTGAGTTTTTAAAAACATTACTTGGAGTTCAGGATTGTATTAAAACAGCTGATGTTGTTGCTGAAATTGCTGCACAATTTTTAAAAAGTGAGTTTGAATGTCATCAAAACGGTCGCAGTGAAATATTTAATCAAAAAACCAGGAGTGTAGGTGCAATCATTAAGAAAAAAAGTGGCAGTAATGAAAATCGATCTACAAACGAATTTGTCAAATCTGAAAGTCCTCAAGAAAGAAAAAGTGGTTCAAAGCCAACAAGCTTTGGAGATAAGAGTTTTACTTATAGTTCATTAACGGAAGAAATTGTTATTATCGTTGAAAAATTTAATAAAAATCAAGAATCTTTAACAATTCAAACACTTGAAGATAAAGCATTTTTACATCTTGATATAAATTTGAAAGAAAAATTTCAAGCATTTCTTAAAGTTACGTTCATTCACTTATTTATTAGCAAGCAAGAAATTTTATCATCTAAAGATTTTGAAGAGTATAGTGAAAAAATTTGTGAATTATTATCTTCTCTTTTCAATATCATGTATTTATTAGAAATAAAAAAAGACATAGCTAAGGATTTAGAGTTGTTTTTCCTTAGAGTACAAGAACTAAATGAATTTCTAGAAAAGAAAAAAGCAGAAGTTATTCCAGATAAAATTTTCTTTAAAATTCAATTAATGCATTTTATTGACCAATTATTAGGAAATAAAACAATCTTTGATGAGTCTCAGCGTTTAATTACTAACAATAAAGAAATTACAAAAAATGAAAAATTTAACACCATAGCGAAATCAATTTTTAATTTTTCATGTACCTTAGCTGAAGAAAGAATCACTGCAGAGTTCGAGCAAGCAAAAAAAGAAAACAGAATAAACAATAATAACTTTTCTGAAAAAACCTCAAAACCAGCACAAATAGCTAAACATGCCCTCGATTATACAAAGCAACTCGCTGAAATTATTCAATTATTTCTCGATGAACATATTCCAGTTTCAAAGGACATACTCAATATTTTTGAATTAAAACTAGTAAAGTTGCATGCTTATATTAAAGCCTTAAATCTTTTAATTAATGATAATCAGGTTGCTAGAATTCGTTTAGGCCATGTGGCATTTACTTTTAATTGTATATTGCACTGGGCGTGTTCGAACAATCAAACAATAGCGATAAACTATCTGGATCCAAAATTGTATGAAAAATCATCAGAAGAAGAATTGGCAGAAGACTATGGAAAAGATATATGTCCTTGGCTTTTCGATTATACTGAAAAGTTAGATTTAATCAGTTTTCAGTATAACAAATATACTAAACATGAAAATAATGCCAATAAAATTCTAAGTACAATTCATTTTTATTCTGAGAATTTACAAATTTTAAGAAAATTCGAATCGAATCAGTTTGATTATTCAAAAAATATCAATGAAATAAAAGCTTGTTTATTGTATTTATATCAGAGTGATATAATTGGAAAAGAAATTAAAATTACTGAAAACTTAAATAAAGCACTCTGTGTTAATGGAATACCACTAGAAAACTATATCAGTGAACATAAAAATACCATTACAAAAATATTAAATAAATTTTTATCTAGCTACTCTCATCACTTATCCCAAATACCTGTAATTTCCAGCTCAGCAATTAATGAAGTTGACATGTTCAAAATGATTCAAGTTGGATTCAATCTTGTTGATGTTGTTCATGAGATTGAAACTCAATATGGTTGGAATAGTAAATTAGTATATGCTTTAACTTCAGCAAATTTTGATATAAATACAAAATATTCTTTAATTGCTAACAAGCTAGCTGAATTATTAGGTTTCAATTTGGACCATATAAAGAAAGATGAAGCTGACAATGAAATTCTAAAGAAATGGCAAGATATTTTTTCTCATCTTCAACTTTTTTTTAATACTATGCACGATCTGTGTAATGGCAATCCGTTAACACCAGAAAAGGAACAAAGTTTCACAGAAATTTTCATGCGCTTATTAGATACTAATTGTCAAAAAAACGATTTAATTGTTAATGACACACAAATAAGATTAGTTTATATAGAAGTTTTAATCCATTATGCGAGAACAGTAATACAGGTAAATGACAAAGTACTTACTAATTTACGTAAAGAATTATCTATTGGTTTTTTAAAGTCTGAAATCCATAGGCCACTACCAAGTAATTTAAGCATCGGGCAAGAAAAAGAAAATCAAAAGATTACTTCCAATACTAGAGGAAGATCTGTTAGAAATTTATGGAGAAAACCATCAAGTTTGAATATTGAAGAGCAAAATAAAAATATGCCAGGAATAAAAAATGTTGAAACTCTTACCAGTTTGGAAAATTCCAGTTCAACGGATGAAAAACCTTTGCGTCGTAAGCGCAATAAAAAACCCACTCCTTCTAATTTAGTTAAAGAACAGGAAATCAGCGGAAGTCCAGGTTTTTTCAAAAAGAGAGATATAAAAGCTAAAGGGAATAATCATATTCCGGAACTTAAACAATCTATAGCTCCTAAATAAATTTTCTTGGATGCGAAAGTATACTAATAGGACTTACGATAAACTTCGTATTAAAATCGAAACGAATCAATGTAGGTTGGGCTGACGCTTCGAAGCCCAACAGGGTATTCATTTAATTATGGCCTTATTTAGTTGCCACGGCTTGTTGGGCTTCGAAGCGTCAGCCCAACCTACATTTATTTTTAATTTAAATAAACAACCTTAAAGTGGATGCATTTGATTCTGTTGCCAAAACATAGGCAACTCTAAACTAGACTTTGATAAGAAAGAGTTTCAAATCAAAGGTTGCAAAATCCGGGTAATTCACTCATCATAACCATTTAGCAAAATCCAAATATCGCCTGTGATTCGTACTTCCATCAAACAAATTCTCAGTTGCGCCACTTATGCCTGGCTCATCTGGTTTGTAGCGTCCTTATTCTACGGGCTTGAATATTTTCAGCGGGTTTCCCCTTCTGTGATGGCTGAGCCATTAATGGCTACCTTTCATATTAATGCAGAAACTTTGGGCTTTATTATTTCTTTTTATTTTTATGCCTATGCCTGCGCTCAAATTCCCGTGGGTATTTTGCTGGATAAATATGGTGCCAGAATACTGCTGACGCTATCTTGCTTGATTATATCACTGGGTACATTAATTTTTGCATTGGCAAAATTGCTGGTGCTTTTGGCTATCGCCAGACTGTTAATTGGTTTTGGTTCAGCGTTTGCTTTTACAGGTGTTTTGAAACTGGCTGGTAACTGGTATTCTTCCCGGCAATTCCCATTGATGGTGGGACTGACCAATACTCTAGGAGTTTTAGGTGCCATTTTTGGTCAAGAACCCTTAGCCAGTATGGTTGATAATATGGGTTGGTCTTTAAGTTTAATTTATATTTCAATTCTTGGGTTCATTATCAGTTTTTTACTTTGGGTGATTATTCAGGACAAACCTGAGAAAGACTGTGAACAATCTTTAGCGATAAAAAGAGTAAAGGCTCAAGATTTTAAAATTTCAACGTCTATCAAATCCATTTTCTTAAATAAACAAACCTGGCTCACAGCACTTTATGCAGGTTTGATGGTGGCACCCATTATTGCTTTTGGAGAGCTTTGGGGCGTACCTTTTTTACGAACTGATTTTCATGTGAATGCGATTATCGCCGCCGATCTTAACACAGCTATTTTTGTAGGCATCGGAGTTGGTGGTCCTTTAAATGGCTGGCTTTCAGGAAAATTTAAAAACCCTAAAATGTTAATGTACGCAGGCAATCTTGTGGCTTTGCTGTGTCTTGTTATTTTAATTTATCTTCCCATGAGTTATTTTGCCGGTGCTTTCGTACTTTTTATGTTTGGTTATAGTACCAGCTCCATGTTGATTGCTTTTTCTATTAACAAAGAACGTCATTTACCCCAATACAGTGCTCTTGTGATTGCATTTACGAATATGATTATCATGCTGTTAGGGGCAATTTATCAACCTCTGATCGGAAGACTTCTAGATACATTTTTACAAAAAACCAGCCCAGGTAATTTTACTTTGCTGGATTTTCATCACGCATTGATCATTTTACCGATTACTTCTATTATCAGCTTACTTATTATAATGAAAATAAAAATTACTCATGCAAATTTCTAAATCTTCTTCTTTTCGCTGGTTTATTATTTTTTTATTATTCTTTATTACCATTATTAACTACATTGATCGCGCTGCCATAAGCTTTGCCATTGATCCGATTAAACAGGCATTTGCTTTATCACCTTCAGAAGTTGGCTACATTTTAGGTGCCTTTGGCATAGGTTATGTGGTCTCAACCATTGTGGGCGGACTGTTAGTGGATAGATATGGTGCAAGAATTATATTAAGTATAACCGTACTTATCTGGTCACTTGCCATGGGCTGGATGGGGTTTGCACTTGGATTTTTATCTGCATTTTTAGCCAGAATTTTACTGGGTGTGGCTGAAGGCCCTGTTTTTCCTGCTTTGGCTCGCTGCGTGGGTGACTGGCTACCAGAGCGTGAAGAAACCAGAGCACTGTCTTTTTCACTATTAGCTGTGCCCTTTGCACTTATGATTGGTGGTCCCATTGTCACAAGCTTAATTACTGGGTTTTCCTGGCGTGATATGTTTTTTATTTTAGCGGTACTAAGTCTTATTTGGGTACCTATCTGGTGGATGAATTTTCGTAACAAACCCGCTGACTCAAAGCGAGTGAATTCTAAAGAGCTATCTCATATTCAAACAACCCAAAGTAGTCGCATTGAATATAAAGGGAACAAAAGTACTTTTAAATTTTTACTAAGTAATAAAACCCTAGTGGCTAACTACTGGGCTTTTTTTGTCTTTGGATATTTTTTATTTTTTTTCATGAGCTGGTTACCTACTTACATGAAAGTGAAATTTCATTTGGATCTCACTCAAGTGGGACTTTTTGATATTTTGCCCTGGCTGTTTGCATTAATTTTAATGGCTCTGGGAGGGTACTTTTCAGACAAAGTATTTGCTAAAACTCACAATATGCGAAAATCTAGAAGTCATTTTATTTGGATTTCTCAATTAATTGCCGGACTTTGCATTTTACCCATCGTGATTGTCAAAGGATTATTTTTATCCTTAATATTTATTTCTTTAGCCGTTGGTTTTATTATGGCTGCTAATGGTTGTTATTTTGCCATTAATATTACGGTAGCTCACAAACATGCCGGGACTGCCCTTGGCATTATGGATGCCTGTTTTGCTGTGTCAGGGATTCTGGCACCCATTGTAACTGGCTGGTTGATTACTTTAACCGGACATTTTGAAGCAGGTTTTTTGCTGATGAGTCTGCTGGCTCTATCTTCCGTAGTTTTAACTATTTTATGGCATCATCCTGAAAGGATTTAATAATATTATTACCATAGGACGAAAAACCTCGTATTAAAATCGGCATTAATCAATGTAGGCTGGCGCTGACGAAGGAAGCCCAACAGGGTATTCATTTAATTACAGCCTAATTTAATTGCCACGGCTGTTGGGCTTAATCAGCCCAACCTACATTTATTTTGATTATCGGTTTCAATGTAGGTTGGCGCTGACGAAGGAAGCCCAACAGGATATGCATTTAATTACAGCCTAATTCAGTTGCCACGGCTGTTGGGCTTAATCAGCCCAACCTACATTTATTTTGATTATCGGTTTCAATGTAGGTTGGCGCTGACGAAGGAAGCCCAACAGGATATGCATTTAATTACAGCCTGATTTAGTTGCCACGGCTGTTGGGCTTAATCAGCCCAACCTACAGTTAATATTTATACTGTTGCTCAAAAATATTGAACTCACTTTCAAGCTGCCACTGTAATTTTGCTTTTAGGTTTTGTTTTAAAAAGGCTTTGCAGCTCGCAGAAGGATTAGCATTTCCTAAACTCTGGCCAGCGCAGGCCGAAACTGGTTTTTGATAATTGTACCCCTGCCATAAGGACTTCCCTTGCACAAAGCCATAGGTTAAATTGTTCCGCACCATATTTTTTAAAGTTTCGTACGGAATATGATAACTGTGTTCTGCAATCACATACTGCTGCGTTAAGTCTGTACGCTCAATCCCTTCATCATCTGTAGATAATGTTACTGGCACATGACTTTGAATAAACAGCGGTAGCGGATGATTTTTGCCATAAACATCCAACACATCATGATTACTGGTGAGATTCACTTCAATATCGATATGTTTTTTTGCCATTTCATTCAATAAAGCTTGTGAGTTTTTTTCAAAAGGAATATCAACGCCATGACCAATGCGCTGGGCATGGGCAATATTGATGGCCTGACTCACATGATAAGTGAGATATTTTGGCATCACCTGTCCAAATGCCAACTCTCCAGCATGCAAAGTTACATGGGCTTTAGGATAAACTTTTCTTAAAAAGCCAATCATTTCCATTTGGGTTGTGTAATATTTTAAAGAGGCTTTCCAGTTTTCAGGCATTACAATATTCACCGCAACAATTAAAGGAGATGAATTTGCCACTGCAAAAGCCGTCACAATTTGAGCATAATATTCTTTCGGTGGCAAAATTCTGCGAGTAAAATACTGATAGCGAATGGTGACTTTACACCCGGGCAGCGCTTTGTCAGTCCCACAGTGCATTAAGTTTTGTACCTGTTTATGAATATTTTCAATTTTAATTTTGGTTTTATTGACAATCGTAGTCAAACCATTTTTTAGTAAAGCTTCACGCCATACATTCAAATTTTTGTCTGGTGTAGTAGCCTGTCCTACTTGAACAGGTAGCTGGCCTTTAGCATCTTTGACCATTAATTCAGAACTGCCAATCATGAGTTCCAAATAAATTTCATTCTGTCTGCCAGCACGATTGGCGATACTGGCAATGGCATTGGGTACATTTTTTAGTAAAACCGGTTCCATTTTTAAGAAGGTTGAAAAAAAATGCGGTAATCCTGGTTTTGAGTTCAAGGGAAAATATCGCATAGACCAGGCATCAATGACCTGACGGTACAAGGTAGGATTTTGACTCAAATTTTTAAACTGGTATTGCTTATCACAGTTTGGATTAACATAAGCCGTCATGGTTTTAGGATTAATACAAAAATTTTCATTGGATCCAAAGCGAATTAAATCTTCAGCATATACAGCGCCATCAATATGATTATGAATATCGCCACCTTTGGGCATTGCATAAAAAAACTGTTCCAGTTTGGGTGGATTATTTTCAATAGACTTTAGGTATTGCGCAGTAGCCTTTGTTGGATTGGTATTGGCAAAAGCAGGTAAAATAAAGGTTATGCTCATAAGACCCAATAAAAATTTTTTCATAGTGATTCAACTTTGTTTAACAATGACCTTAGATAAGGGTTGAAGATTGATTTCTTCCAATACGCAATTATTTTCCATATTCAAAACCATTGCAAGTGTTGTGGCTATCTGTTCAGGCTGAATTTTATGATTTTTTTCAGCACCTGGCTTAAAATTTAATTGATTAAAAAAATCTGTATCTACAAATCCTGGATTTATCAAAGTCACAGCAACATCGGCACTGTTACACTCAGTTCTAAGACTTTGCATAAAACCTCTTAAGGCAAATTTAGAAGCGCAGTACATGCTCCCTTTTTTAGCGCCGGCAAGTGCCGCTTCAGAGCCTATAGCGATGAGTTTTGAGCCTGGCGTTTGTTTTAATAAAGGTAAACAGTATTTTGTCAGCACTGCCTGATTCAAAAAATTAACATTCATTAACTGTTGCATTTGCAAAACACTGAATTGCTCCAGTTCTTTGAAAGCACCATAACCTGCGGCTAATATTAAAACATCCAGTTGCGTTAAATTTTTTATAAGGTTTTTAGCCGTTTTTTCAAGCGCACTTGCATCCGTAAAATCTACGGATATAAAGTGAAAATTTTGTTGCAATTCAAAACAGGGGCTTCGACATAAGCCATACACCTGATAGTGATTTTTAAGTAAATATTCAGTAATACTTTTTCCAATCCCTTTGGAAGCACCAGTGACTATTGCTGTTTTCATAGAGCATTACACTGAAAAATTAAGGCTTCATCCATGTGTTTAGCCAGTTTTTTTAGTACGAAAGCTTTCATGTTATGTTCCAATTGTGCATCATAACTCATAGTATTGTCTCTTTTTTCCATAGGTTGTGACAACAATTGACTTTCAGGATATAACTTCACTACTTTTTGATACATTTTCACAGGAAAACGCATAGGCCCTACACTGACAGAATGTAAAGATGCTTTTGGCAGGTCTGCAAAAACTGCTTCAATTAACTGCTCATATTGTGCTTCAAAGTCTTTTTTGTAAATCAGAGGGTCCAGTCGCAACCCAACTTGCCAGCCTTTTTGTGCCAAGGTTTGCATCGCGCTGATTCGTTTTGCAACTTCTGGAACTTTGTGTTCTACCTCGCGAGAAATATCCTCCGGCGTGAAACTAAAAGCCACCACACAATTAGGAATCGGCGTAAATTTCAACAGGCTTTTGGTGTTGGTGCTTTTGGTGCGTAACTCTAAAATAGCTTTGGGATACTCAGCAAAAAATGGAATAAAATTTTCTACAAATCCAGTGACAGGTTCATAAGCCAATGAATCGCAATCATAACCTGAAAAAAAATAAGCTTTACTTTCAACGTCCATCAGCTTTTGTAAAATAGCGGATTGAAAGTCTTCATAGTTTACGAACAAAACATAATTGGCGCTATGGTACATCCCCTGTAAAAAACAATAGCGACAATCATAAACGCAATTTAACATATGGGAAAAATAAAAATTTTGCTCACCGCCAATTCCAAACCCCTCTGGGGTTGGCAGTACTTTGTTATTTTCTTTTTGTGCCAGAATTAATGCAGGTTTTTGTTTCTGTAATCTGAAATTCTGCGCTTTTATATTAAAAATTTCCCCGTAGTGTTCACATTCAATGATGGTTTTATTCAAGAAACGTTGTAAAATCTTTTTTGTCCTTGGATGATTTTTTACAGCTTTTTCTACATAAATAATATTCATTAATAACACTCTGAGAGTTTGGTGGTTAAAATACCAATGAAGGTTTTGGCACTTTGCGCTTGCTGCAACATAGTTTTAGTATCTAAAGAAAAATTATCAGCTCTAACTAATAAGCGTTGTATTTGCAACTGCTGATGAGAAGTGACATGAAATTTTTCTGTCACCTTACTCATCAACGGAGCTTCAACTGGAATTTGTGTTCGCAAGTTTTGAAGTTGTTGCTGAATCAACTCAAGCAATTTTACTTCGTTATCCTGCATCCATTGGGCAACAGTTTTTATATGAATATTTTCAGAGCTTTGTATTTCATTATCAGAGACAATTTTTAAAATATGAATAAATTCCTGCTGGGTAAATTTCACCGCAGCCTGATAAAATCCATAAGCTTCCATGTCCACTAAAGTATTTTCCGGTAACACTTTTGCAGGTTTATCAACGCTCAAGAGGTTTTTTGCAGGCATTTTTTTTAGAAACTGAATTTTAGGAAAATAATTTTTTTGAGTAGCCGCATCTGTGACTTTACTAACTATAAAAAGATCACCAATCGTAGTTTGGACGCCTCCTGCAATACCAATGTTACAAAAACCTTTTAAGCGATGAGGGTTTAACTGAGCTAAAACGGCTGTTGCAATGGCTGCATTGATTTTTCCTACTCCGGATATAATTAGAAAAATTGTGAGCTTTTGATCATGATAAACCTGAAAATTCTTTTGCTGCAAATCCTTCTTTAAATTTAACGCTCGAATTAAACCTTTAGCTTCCGCAGGTAAAGCGCAAATGATATTTAAAACAGCCATAGTCAAATAATAAATGTAGGTTGGGCTGACGAAGGAAGCCCAACAGGATATTCATTTAATGAAGGCCTTATTTAATTGCCACGGCCTGTTGGGCTTCCTTCGTCAGCCCAACCTACATTATAAATTCTTTTGGGTGATATTTTACCACAGCTCAAGTATGGATTAAATCCTTGAGCGTTTCAATCAAAGCATGATTGTCGTGCTTTTTTGCACCTTTTAAAAGAATTTGACATTTTTTATCAAACATTGCTTTGGTCAGTTGCTGATATTCATCGCTCAACACATTAGCCTGCAACATTTTTTTTAAGGCATACACTCTAAAGCGATCCATTCCCCAGTACTTTTTGGAAAGTTGATCCTCATGCCCGCCAAATTTTTTCAATAAAGGCGTTGATAAAAATAATACTTCAAACTGATGGGTAATACGTAACCATAAGTCATAATCTTCACAGGCAGGCAAAGTTTCATCAAACAGCCCTACTTTGGTAAAAACTGCTTTATGCATCAATACGCTGGAAGGAGAAATGGCGCAAAGTGCCAGACATTCTGGATAAATCCATCCGCCACTTTTAGCGTGTTTTTTCATTGGATTTACTCGTACGCCATTTCGATACCAAATTTCTTGCGTATGACAAAACTGGATATGAGGATGATTTTTGAGCGCCTGTACTTGCTTTTGCAGTTTGGTTTCAAGCCATTTATCATCTGAATCTAAAAACGCTATCCACGGGCTTTTGCAGTTTTGTATTGCCACATTTCTGGCGGCGCTGACACCTTGATTTTTCTGATAGTGATATTTTAGTGCAATATGTTTGGCTGCAAACTTCTGCGAAAGATTTTGGACGCAATCTGCGGTGTCATCGGTGGATCCGTCATCCACAACCCATACTTCCGCAGGTTGATAAGTTTGTGCCAAAACGCAAAGCAACGTATCTTTCAAAGCATAGGCGCGATTATAAGCAGGAATAACAACCGCTATATCCATCATTAAATAATATCTAATTCTTCGAGCAATGCTTCAACTTTGGGTTCTCGCCCCTGAAATGCTACAAATAACTCTAACGGATCCGCAGAACCGCCTTTTTCTAAAATGCAGGTTTTAAATTTTTCCCCAAGCACCGGATCAAACACGGAGGTTCTCTTAAATTTAGCAAAGGCATCACTGGCTAAAACTTCAGCCCATTTATAACTGTAATATCCTGCGGCATAACCCCCAGCAAAAATATGTGAAAAACTATGTTGAAATCGGTTAAATTCCGGCGCCGGTACCACAGCGATTTTTCGACGAACGTCATTTAGCGTTGCCTGAATATTATCATCACCCACAAACTCCTGATGAATGCGAAAATCAAATAAGGAAAACTCCAACTGTCGCAACATTTGCATGCCTGCCTGAAAGTTTTTACTGGCAATCAATTTTTCATACAAGGCTTTTGGCATCGGTGCTTTTGTTTCATAATGGCAGGCAAATAAATTTAAAGATTCAGGATACCAACACCAGTTTTCCATAAACTGACTGGGAAATTCCACTGCATCCCAGGCAACTCCGTTAATCCCAGCTACCTCAGCAATATCAATTTTGGTGAGCATGTGATGTAAACCATGGCCAAATTCATGAAACAAAGTAACGACTTCATTGTGAGTCAGTAAAGCAGATTTGTCTTTCAAAGGTTGGGTAAAGTTGCAGGTTAAAAAGGCAATGGGTAATTGGAGTTTGGCATCGGCACTTTTCCAGCGGGTGCGGCATTCGTCCATCCAGGCACCCCCACGTTTTTTATCACGGGCATAAAGATCCAGATAAAAAGCTGCGATTAAATTTTTATTATTATCATAAATTTCATAAAAAGTGACATCCTCGTGCCAAGTGTCTACACCTGAGGTTTTTTCACAAATAGTAATTTGATAAAGTTTTTGCACCACTTGAAACAACCCATTAATCACATTATGTACTTCAAAATAAGGTCGCAGCATTTCATCGGATAAGTCATGCTTTTGCAGTTTTAGTTTTTCACTGGCATATGCTACATCCCAGGCGTTTAGGGTTTCAAGCTTAAGGTTTTCTTTGGCGAAACTTTGTAAACTTTGCCATTCTTGCAAGGCCAAAGGTTTAGTTTTTTCAGCTAACTCATGGAGAAAATCCATCACGGCATCAGGGTTTTTCGCCATTTTTGGGGCTAAAGAATAGTGAGCATAACTGTCAAACCCTAAAAGTTTTGCCTTTTCATCCCTTAGTTTTAAAGTTTCAAACATGACTTGAGTGTTATCATACTGTTTATCATGGGGACCAACATCCGATGCCCGAGTCACATAAGCTTCGTAAATTTCCCGTCTTAAAGGTTCATGATCAGCATAGGTAATCACTGCATAAAAACTTGGAAAATCCAGCTTTATCAGCCAGCCTTTCCGTTGTTTTTTTTCCGCATTTTGGCGAAAGCCTGCTTTGGCTGAATCTGGAATTCCGGCTAACAGATTTTCATCTTCAATCAGTTTTTCATAACTGTCGGTTGCGTCCATTAAATTTTGTTCAAATTTATTTTGCAATTCAGAGAGCTTAAGGGCGATGGCTTGATAGTGTTCTTTATCTTTACCTTCAAGAGCCACTCCTGCAAGCTTAAAATCTCTTATGTTATTTTCAATTACTTTTTTTTGTGCGGCTGAAAAATTTTTGAAGGCATCTGATTGTTGAATCGCTTCATAGGCTTTAAAGAGATCCCGATTCAAACCCAGTTCCGTTGCATACTGCGTTAAAGCAGGTAAACACAGGTTATAAGCTTCTCTTAGTTCCTCACTATTCACAACACTGTGTAGGTGTGAGATCCTTGACCAAAAATTACTTAAAGTAATATCCAAAGCTTCTAAAGGCTGAATAAAATTATCCCAGGTATAATTGGATTGCTGCAAAAGCCCGTCAATGGCTTCGCGGTTATGAGATAAAATGGTTTCCAGTTCACTATAAATGTGTTTGGGGTTAATGTTTGAAAATTGCGGTAAACTTTGCATATCTAATGATGGTTTTAGGGTTTACTGACAATTTTACCAGACTGTGCTAATATTTCAGCATCTTTTGTGTAAGGGCAATGTTCCATGGAATACGACTTAATCTGTTTAGGTGGAGGCAGTGGAGGAATTGCCTGTGCTAATCGTGCTGCCAGCTTTGGTGCCAAAGTACTTGTGATTGAAGAACGCAAACTGGGGGGCACTTGTGTTAACTTAGGGTGTGTTCCTAAGAAAATCATGTGGGCTGGCGCCGACTTACTGCATCGCGCCAAACATGACTTACCAGCTTACGCTATCAGCGCCCATGATATTCAAGCCAACTGGAAAAAACTGGTGCAAAAGCGTGAAGCTTACATCAGTAAACTCAATGATATTTATGCCAACAAACTAAAAAGTAATGCGGTTGATAGAATCGAAGGCCATGGGGCTTTTGTGGATAAAAACACCATTCGGGTAGACAATCAAACCTTTAAAGCTAAACATATTGTCATCGCTACTGGCGGCAGACCTTTGTTTCCAGAGGTTGAGGGGGCAGAACTTGGCATCAGCTCTGATGGTTTTTTTAATCTGACAACATTACCCAAACATGTCGCTGTGATTGGTAGTGGCTATATTGGCGTGGAGCTTGCCTGTTTATTAAATGGCTATGGCGTTAAAGTAGAGCTGGTGGTTCGAGGTGAGCGAGTGCTGCGTCATTTTGATGAATGTTTGGGATATGAATTAATGGATCTGATGCGAAAACAAGGCATTCAAATTCATTGTCACCACACAGGTTCTGCCATTATTAAACAGGGTGAGAAACTGGAAATCCACTGTGTTAATGATTCACCCATTGTTTGCGTGGACAAAGTCATCTGGGCCATTGGACGAAGTCCAAATACAGAAGGTTTAAATCTGGCTGAAGTGGGGATTCGACAAAATAATCAAGGTTATGTGATAACCGATGCCTATCAAAACACCAACATTGATAATATTTACGCTTTAGGCGATGTAAGCGGTGGCGTGCAACTGACACCGGTAGCCATCAGCGCAGGAAGACGACTGGCTCATCGGCTTTTTAACAGTGAGCCTGACAACAAATTGGATTATGATTTGGTTCCTACGGTGATTTTTACCCATCCGCCGGTAGCTTCTATTGGTTTAAGTGTCCAGGATGCCAAAGCCAAATACGGCGAAGCTTCAATTAAAGTTTACCAGACAAAATTTAACCCTATGTATTACGCATTTCACGAAGACGCTTTGAAGCTTCCCACAACCATGAAGCTTGTCACCGCAGGTGAAGATGAAAAAGTTGTTGGCTGTCATATGCTGGGGCAAAATGTCGATGAAATGCTGCAGGGCTTTGCGGTTGCCATCAAAATGGGCGCCACCAAAAAAGATTTTGATAATACCGTTGCGATTCACCCCACCAGTTCGGAAGAGCTGGTGACGTTAATATAATGTAGGTTGGGCTGACGAAGGAAGCCCAACAAGGCATTCATTTAATTACGGCTTTTTTAATTGCCACGACCGTTGGGCTTCCTTCGTCAGCCCAACCTACATTGATTGTCATTCATTTTTAATTTAACTGAGGAGATACCTTCATGCAAAATAAACCCGTTGCTATCATCACAGGCGCCAGTCGAGGTATTGGAAAAGCTGTGGCTTTAAACTTTGCCAAGCAGGGCTATGACTGTGCATTAGTTGCCACCAATGAAGCCTTATTAACTGATGTCAGTCACAGTATTAAAGAGCAATATGATGTGAACACTGGCGTATTTGCTATAGATGTTACCGACAAAAAAGCCGTTGATGTCATGGTACAGCAAGTATTGGAAGCCCATGGTCGCATTGATGTATTGTTTAACAATGCTGGTGTGATGCATCCTGGCACTTCAGAATTGTCTCCAGAAGATTTTGATCACATGTATCAGGTGAATGTGTTGGGATCTTTTCATTTTATTCACGCGGTAGCGCCCCACATGAAAGAAAAGCGTTCCGGTTATATTATGAATCTTGCTTCACGCGCCGGTAAAGTAGCTCTGGCAGGTTCTGGTGGTTATGCTGCCAGTAAATTTGCAATGGTAGGCTTAAGCGAATCGCTCTTTAACGAAATGCTGGACTTCAATGTAAAAGTCACCTGCATCTGCCCAAGTGTCATTGATACAGATATGACTGCAGGTTTTACAGGATTTCCTGATAAAGAAAAAATTCATGTGGATGATATTGTTGAAACTGTAAACTTTTTACTGGCCTTAAGTCCCACCGCCACAGTAAAAGATATTGATGTGATGAATACTTTTTTTGCTAAAGTCATGGCAAAATTAAAATTAGATCAGGATGAGGAATAAACTTCATGACCATCCGCACTTTTAAAAATTTTACCCCAAAGTGTGCCAAAACCAGTTTTGTGGATGAGATGGCTTTAGTTATCGGTCAAGTGACCCTGGCTGAAGCTGTCTCCATCTGGCCCATGTGTGTTTTGCGTGGGGATGTCAATTATATTGAAATTGGTGCCAAAAGTAATATTCAAGATGGTACGGTCATTCATGTGAATCATCAACATGAAAACAATCCTGCCGGTGATCCTGTGATCATCGGCGAAGCAGTCACCGTGGGACATCAGGCCACTATCCATGGCTGCACAATAGCAGATCGGGTTTTGATTGGTATTGGTGCTATCATTATGGATAAAGCCGTTATCCAAAAAGAAGTTGTGGTAGGCGCAGGTTCTCTTGTGCCACCCAATAAAACCTTAGAATCCGGTTATCTCTATCTTGGCGCACCAGCTAAAAAAATCCGTAAGCTAAGTGATGCTGAATTAGAGCATTTTATATATAGCGCAGATCACTATGTGGCTTTAAAAAATGAACATGCTGCTTAAAACGCTGCACTTACTCATTACCACAACGCTCATTGGTTTTACCCTTGCCAATTATTTTTATTATACGATAAATCTTTCAAAAAATGAGATGCGAGTTTTTGTCAAAAAGCTCAGTCTGCAGGCGGATTATTTAATCATTTTTCCTTTACTTATTTTAAGTTTTATTTCGGGTACAATACTGATTATACGGTTTGGACTGAGCTTTCAAACCCCCTGGCTTGAAGCGGCTTTTATTTTATTAACCGTGGTTTTATTATTACAGGCAGCAGTGACCGGCCTTAAACATTATTTAAAAAAAACTTTCGTCATCCACTGCCTTTATGGCTTAATGTTAATCACCTACCTCATGATTATTCATGATGCGGTATTACAAAAAACTTATCTTTTATGAAAATTTTAGTACTGGGAAGCACAGGCTTTATTGGCTGTGCCATCACAAAAAAACTGATGACACAGGGCCACACACTTGTGCTGCCCGTTCGAAATGTATCCTATGCCAGCACCCTGTTTGAGTCTGCCATGGTTTTGAATCTGGATGAATCCTTAGTGACCTCAGAAGATTACTGGCTGCGACAACTGCAAAAAATAGATGTCATTATCAATTGTCTGGGGATTTTTGATAAGAAAAAACAACAGTTGTTGCATTATGAATTACCCAAAGCTTTATATAATGCTGCTCAAAAAAGCACGGTTAAATTTTGTCTGCAAATTTCAGCGCTGGGGATTGAGCAGGCTGAACCTACTCTACGCTCAGACTAAAAAAGCCGCTGATGATTATTTATTATCCTTAAATATGCCGGCAGTTGTTTTAAGACCTTCTTTGGTTTACGCCACAGGCAGTTATGGCGGCACTTCATTGTTTCGGGCTTTGTGTGCTTTACCCTTTTTTATCCCTGTGATTGGTAAAGGTACTCAAAAGTTTCAGCCGATTTTTATGGAAGATTTAACTGAAGCTGTTGCCCAACTGGTGAACTCGCCACCTGCCGAACCTATGATACTAACAGCGGTTGGCTCTGAGGTGGTGAACTTTAAAAGCTTACTAAAAACTTTACGACGCTGGCTTGGCCTGCCCAAAGCCTTTACTCTAAAAATCCCTAAAACTCTAATGAAAATTGTGTGTCAGCTGGGATCTTTTTTTAAAAGCCCTGTTATCAATCACACAGCTTTTGCCATGTTAAGTGAAGATAATATTGTGAATGAAGCACAATACCAACAGTTTTGCCAAACCTGCAGGATAACCCCAAAAAGTTTTTCAACCCACTTAAATACTTTACCCAGTTACGTACAGGACAGGCTCCACGCAAAATTATATTTTTTAAAGCCTGCCTTAAAATTTTTTATTGGGTTTTTATGGGTAGGCTCGGGTGTTGTAAGTCTGGTTAACTTTCCGGTCAGTTTAAATTTCTTAAAAGCCTTACCCGTTGCATCTTATTTGCACGTGCCTTTACTTGTCGGTGCAAGTGCTTTAGATATCCTCTTAGGTATCGCCACTTGGTTGGGCTACAAAATTAAAACCACAAGCCTCATTCAAATTGCTCTGATTATTGGTTATACCGCCATTATCAGTTGCTTTTTACCACATATTTGGCTGAATCCTTTTGGTACGTTGATGAAAAATCTGGTGATTATAATCAGTACTTTGATATTGATGATGATGAGTGATATGCGTTGATGAACCCTTATACTGCCTTAAAAATCATTCATGTGGTCAGTGCCTGTATTTTATTTGGCACAGGCCTTGGTACTGCAGCCTATATGCTCTTTGCCAATCAAACTCACAATTTGAATATCATTGTCAAAGCCACCCGTCAGGTGGTTAAAGCAGACTGGCTTTTTACCACCACCTCTGGCATTGTGCAGGCAGTTACAGGATTCGCCATGGCATTTTTAAAAGGCTACTCTTTTGCCTCACTGTGGCTCGCCGGCGCCATCGCAGGGTATCTGATTGCCGGAGTATGCTGGTTACCTGTGGTTTATCTGCAAATACAAATGCACAAAATTGCCAGACAGTGCCTGATACAAAAACAACCTCTTCCCCAACAATATTATCGCTATTACCGGAACTGGTTCATTTTAGGTTGGCCAGCCTTTGTGAGTCTAATTGCTGTGTATTATTTTATGGTTGCCCAGCCAACCTTGTAATATCATCAACAATCAATGTAGGTTGGCGCTGAGGTCGGAAGCCCAACAGGCCGTGGCAATTAAATTAGGCCGTAATTAAATGAATACCCTGTTGGGCTTCCTTCGTCAGCGCCAACCTACATTTATTTTGCCTGCAAAACGGGTATTAGCAACTTTCTAAAATAAAGTACAGCTCGATGCACAGCTAAAACTTCTTTCTTCTTTTGGCATTACGGTTTTTAAACTACGATAAGTCTCTTTAAAAATTCCATGGCTTGCAACTACACCTGCGGAGGAGTCTTCATTGATAGCACCATGACATGCTTCCTCGTCATCTACTAATGTGTTGGTAAGTGAATCCAAGGCTTTAGCAGCATCATGGGCATCATAGCGTCCTTGAGTGAATGCTTGAATGATATCAAAGTCTTTTTCATCCCCACTGAGATCTAAAATTAAATTTAGTAACAGTTGTGGTGGAATTCGACGAAGAGGTTCGATGAACTGCTGACTTATGCGATTGGTAAATATTTCTAAATTCTTATCTGATTTGTGTTGCCAGAAAATTAATGGTTTGATTAAAGTAATAAACCATCGGGCAAATGCTCCCATCAAAAAAGTATTAAAAATTGGCGGTGCTGCATAGGCCGCAGGTTTTAACAAATAATCATAAATTAATTTAGGGCAATCAATAATTCTAGTTTCAGGATCACGCAACATTTGCTCTTGAATCGCAACACTTGTAGGCCATGAAAATCCACCTGCAATGATGCCTGCGGTTAGAATCAGTAAAGCAATAGGTAAGTTATTAACAAAAGTTGGATGCAAACCATAAGTTTTAGAACGTATTAATGCAACTGTTGTATCAAAAAAGCCTGTGGCGGTACTGGCAGAGCCTTTAGCAAATAAATAGCAAAGGGCAATACCCGATAAGGCTGATAATACAATACCAATATCATCAATAGGGGATAATAATATTCCGATAGACCCAAGCGTTGAAATAATAACACCTATGACTGCTAACCCTATGTTAATGTTTGTGTGCCAACGTGGTTGTTTTTTTTCATTAGCTAGATAACTTAATGTTAATAAAAGTTTTTTGGTATCATCATCTGAAAAATTTTCTGGATTTTCTTGATGAATGAGCTTCACCAATAAATCTGTCAAATGATTTGGTATTGCCAAATTAAAGCTAGCATTTTTAAAAACCAAATCTTGGCTATGGGATTGCTCCGCTGCAATATGTTGCAATAAAACCCGATTATGATGCAAAAGTACAAATAGCCGCTGATTTCCTGACTCAAGTTTATCTAAGATACATTGCGTAATATTCTCAGCCAATCTAGCCCGTTCCTTTTTATAAGCACGGTCTTCAGCATAGCGTCGATTTAATTTAGCTAAAGACCCAAAGGTTGCTTCTTTCACCAACTGTATGCTGTAACTCAAAAGCCATGGGTTTGGAATTTCCATTAAAAAAGAATAGGTCAGCATAACTGCGTTATCCACTAAGGAAAACACATCTTCCCATAAAGGTGAGCCTTCCTGACTTGCGACATAATAAAATGGAATTGCCGCGCCAAGGCCGGGAATAATAATTGCCAGTGCCAACCCAAGTTTCCCTAAACGAGTTCTGTCACTGATGCTAAGACGCTTTAAAGCATTGGGTGGGAAAAACTGTCCTTTAATGTAATTATAAATTTCATCTGCAAACATAGTGTAAGGCAAAAAATTACCACCAAAACCACCATAGACATACAAAATTTTTAACGCCATGTTCGGCGCCAGCCTTTCACCGGCTGGTGCGTACATCATTGCCGCTGTGGTAGCAATAACTAAGTCAACAAAACAAACATTGACTACTTTTTCAATTTTTTTTAAAACGCTTCGAGGCAAACTGATGGGCGGAGAATGATAAATTGCTTCTTTAATTAACTGAGTCAGCAGACTCATTTCTTTATGAGCAATTAGTGAAATAACCTCCTTACCTTTATCTTCCCTTTCTGAGTCACTTGATAACAACATTTAATACACCTCAGGTTACAACGTTAAAAATTTTTGGAACTTTTAGCTGGCAGGCTGCCAAGATTGTTTCCTGGGCTATTGCCTACAAGCGAAATTTGTTAACTGGGACTAAGCAGTAAGAGCTACAGAAATACCCTGAACAACAGCATTTTTTATTACTTTTAGCCTGTCAATAAAGGTTAAAATAAAATCTAATTTTGATCTTCTGGCTTCCTCTCTGGCCTGGAGTAATGCTTCATCTGTCAAAATACCTGCAGCATCTTCATTGGAAAAACCTGTTTTCACTTGTTGCAAGATAGATTTTTCAGTTCCAGAAACCTGTTTGCTCAGTCGACTGGATACTGCTTTTGAAAAAGTTTCATTGCGCCTGTCTTCTTCTTTCATTTCTTTTTTAATATCATAAATACTGATTAAAGCATCTTTTACGAATTGTTGTATTTCACATACAGATTCTTTGTCACCTGTATCTTGAAAAAATTTAAGTGCCTGGGCGCGACGGGTTTCATGATGTGTTTCACCTTCAAGTAAATATGTTTGCATTTGTGTTTGTCTTTGCAACATCATATCCACTAAATCAAATTGAACTTTGATTGTTTTATCAACTTTTTGAGATTTGCCGCTGGATGATTCTTCAAAAAACTTGCGGCATTTACGCCTTGCTTCCTCTTTAAAGTCACTTTGAACTCTACGTGGGTTTTTCTCAGCACCTTCAGCATTATCAGTAAGTTCTTTATGTAATTGTTTAAAAAAAACGTTTTCAAGTTGATAATATAAAATATAAAGTTGTATGACTTTTTGTTGTGTCGAAAGTTCATTTTGTTGAATGTTTTCTATTTTAGCTGCCACATTTGTATCTTTAAGGTACCTTTCAAATTTTTTATGATAATTTAAAACTAACTGCGCGACGTTATTGACCGGAAGATTCTTGTAGGCATTTAAAAATTTTTCTGAGTCTAAAGGTGAACCTAATGCGGATCCTTTTCCTTTTTTATCTAAAGTTTCACTATGTTTTTTTGAGCCTGAAATATTAAGTGTGGTATCAAAATTCTTAATCACACCTTTTACAGCTTTTACTAATTCACTGTTGGCATGAGAGTTGAAGCCCATATCTTTTTGATAATTGGTTTTATTTTTAAGTCGTTGGCACAATTCGTAGTAAATTTCAGCCAAATGAACATATAACGCATCATCATCTGAGTCTAAATATTGAATAATTTCAAACTTCTCATTGAGAAATAAATTTAATTTATCAAGGGGCAGCTCTTGTTTATCTTTGATTTTTAAATCTACTAAAGGCTTGAACAGGTCTTTAACTGTTTCAGGTGCTTCAAAAAGAGGTAAGGACATGATAGTACTTCATAAAAACTTTAATTCAATCTTCATTATCACCATAAAGCAAGCAAAAAAAATACCGTATAAAATACGGGTACAAGCAGGGATATTTTTCCTATTTAGCCAATATTGCGTATGCAGAATAGGCAGATTTCTATTCTAAAATTACCAAAATACTAATAAAACCTATCAATTTTATCAATACTCACTATTATTTGCTAAATATGCTCAGTTACGACACAATGCAAACCCTTAAGTTGTTTTTAAGGTTGTGTCGATGTATAAACTCCCTACTATTTCTGAAGAAGCATTAGAGTTTGAGACTGCTCTACAAACTCCATCAAAACTCACGATAGAAGCATTATGCGAAAAACTATTCTTTATAAATGGTTTTTTAATAGATTCATTCAAAGATCCAGAAAAATTCTCGCAATGGTTATTAGAACAAGTACCAGAAGATGCAGATAAGATTCAAAATCTCAGTATTGATATCACTCTTTATTTTCTTTCAAAAAAAGAAACAAAAATAAATCAATATTATTCTAAATTTCAGCAAGCTTTAGAAAGTCTGGGAGAAAATGATGTAACGCCTATGCTAAAATTTTTAAAAGGGAAAAAAGGCTTTCGCAGAATTTTACGTAATAATATAAATTTTTTAGAAGAAATAGCAGATGCTTACCAGATATGGGATGCAAACAGAATTTTAGATGAAGGCATTGTTAATCCGAGTAAAAATCCTCATGTCATCTTAAATACCCCAGAAGCTCGTCATCAATTTTTTAACAGCATACCTAAACTGTTACCCAACACAAGTCCCAGTGGTTTTGAGCTTAAGGAATATCCAGTGCATAACTCAAATCCTTCACATAAGAGTAAAGTTAAAGTAACATTATTTTTTACCGAAGAACCTAAGACCATCTCCCATCGGCGTTATAAAAAAACGGATTTTAGTAAACGACAAAGTGCAGCAGACTCTTATAACAAAGAAAAATTTCCTCAACCTTATAATAGATAGTACATCAAAAACACAAAAGTAATGGCACAAAACACAATGGTTACGCCTCTTAACTTATGCACACTGATGGCTTCAGGATAAAGTTCTACCAATACCAGTGAGAGCAAACAGGCGATGGCAAAGCTTAGCAAATCATTCAGCCACTGTAGTGGAATACTGTGGGTAAAGCTTGAACTGATAGCGGCACCAATGGGTAAAAGCAATGCCAATCCCAAGGCGTAACCATAGCGTTTTATAGAACTTAAGGCAGATTGAGAAAAACGCGCCGCAATAGACAAGCTACAAATCAAGTTACACAAACTAAAAGAAAGCGCGATGAGAATCACCAACACAGTGCTGGTAACCGCAGCTATCCCGATTAAAATACCTGTCACAAAAAACTCAATGGCAAAAGGCGTTAAAAAAGGTCGCAGTGGCTTATCCAGCTTGGCAGAACCACAGCACTCTCCACCGCCTTTTTGCAGACTCAGCATAAACACAAAGCCAATCACAAAGCTTATAATGTAGCTGAAATGATAGCCTCCCTGCATAACTCTAGGCATTAAGTCCACCATTAAACTACCAATAATAAACCCAGCAGCTACTGCTTGAATACCAGACGCCACGGACTTTGAAAACCGAACAAAGGATGAGGATACGGCGATTAAAACGATAAAAAATGGAATTAGGGAAATACTAACGGCATGAAGAATATTATTCATATAAGCCTCTGATTAAAACTGGTTAAAATTCAAGTTTTGTGGATGGTTAGTATTACGTAAATTATGGCTGATTACAATGTTTGTAACATAAAATTTCAGAACCAATACCAATGTAGGTTGGCGCTGACGAAAGGAAGCCCAACAGCCGTGGCAATTAAAAAAGGCCGTAGTTAAATGAATATCCTGTTGGGCTTCCTTTCGTCAGCGCCAACCTACATTTAAATTTAAAATATATAGAGTATTTCCGGCTTAATCTCTTTCTCCAAAATCTCCCTGTAATGTATCTTGCATATCACTGCCCCAATCAGCAGATAAAATGCCTTTTTTAATATAACGATGAATACTTGAGTAAGCCCAATCCACAGGTCTATTCACGTATCCATGTTTCACTGGATTGTAATGTATGTAATCGATATGCTGCTCATAATCTTTATCGTTTCTTATCAAATGCTCCCAGAACCTTCTTTGCCATAAACCTCGCTCACGTTTTTGCTGCCGAGCATTGGATATAAACTCATGTTTTGGGATAGAGGCAGAAAATTTTGCTTTGATCAACTGCCATCTTTTTGAGTAATCTGCATCTTCTACAGGCAATGTTATTAATGCATGTAGATGATCCGGCAAAACAACAATCGCATCTATTTGAAATGGGTGAGCAGCTTTAACTTTTTTGAAGACCTGTCTTAAAATGTGGGTATTGTTGACAAGTAAATGACTTTTTCTATCTAATATATTGACAGTAAAAAAATATCAACAGCCTGGTATCAGAACTCTTCTATACTCCATAAAAATACCTTTTAAAATTTAAATGTAGGTTGGCGCTGACGCAGGAAGCCCAACAGGACATTCATTTAACTACGGCCTTTTTTAATTGCCACGGCTGTTGGGCTTCCTGCGTCAGCGCCAACCTACATTGATAACTATATTTTAACTTATGTTTCATGCCATTTAGGCATGAATTCCTTTTCCAGATTTCTTGAAGAGACATGGATACCACTTACTCCTTATGTTTTCAAGAAAGGGTTTTTTATTCAAGCCTTGAAGCTTTCCTAGTTTCACATTCCTTATAGGGATGCCTGCTAATACTTCTGATACGAAGGTATGACAGATCACGTAAATAAAAAATTAGCAGGCAAAACCGAAGCGGTGAAATTTATTTTTCACCTAAAATCTTTTTTAACTGATGCAAAAACACCCGTTTGGCGATGTTGTTTTCACCAAAACACAACTGTGTTTTTTCATCGGTTAAATGCTGAGGACTTAAGCACAGTAAAATAACCGCTTCCATCACATCAATCTGTTCCTGCGAAGGGTCATTAATACCCAACTGTTCCAGAGTCAAAATGGAGAGGTAATTTACTTTGTTTAGACAAATAGGTTCCGATTTGGAAGGATGATCAAAAGTGATTTCAATCTGCTGGTAATCTTGCGAAAGGAAGCCTGAATGCGGTGAATGTGTTCTTTAGAGTCCGCAAGCCGGTTGACTGAAGATTCGATGGCGCAAAGACAATGATCAAAATCGTTAGTATCCAAGCTCTTCATGGCTTTTCTCTCCGTGTGGTTATAATTCCTGTGTGGTACAAAATGTTTATTTGCAGTATGATTAACAGTTGTGTGCATAAATAGCTCCCTTTTACCGTATCAAATTCAATTAGGCTAAATTTTGTACATCCCTTAACCTATGATGCTATTGTGCCAGTGTGTTTAAAGATTAACCACGCTAAATTACTTAATTTTTTAAGTTCAACAAAAAAGCTCATTAAAAACGTTCACTTTTTTTGTTAAAAAATGCTATAATTTTGTACAGACGCACACGATAGGAGCCATTATGAGCGAAATGAGGCCAATGCAGGTTCTCACCTGGCAAGATGTTCGTGAAGATGTTTTGAAAGTTAATCCGGGATTGGTGGAATATGTGGATGAGATTAATCCTTCTAAGAGTTTTAGGATTTATAAGGTGCGATATCCGTTTGGTTCATACATTTTAAAAACCGGTATGTTACAACTTGTAAATGACAAAGGTAAGGTTGTAAATGCTTTAGATGATTCAATCAGTAAGCAAATTCAGAGTGATTTAATCTATACTCCAAATATGCCTATTGGAGTTGTATTGAACCGGACGATTGAATTGTATTGGAAACTTGATAACAATATTATTACATATAATCTTATGCGCCCAGGAAGAATTTTTTCATTGTATGCCTCTTTACTTAAGCCAGGTGAGTCAGCGCATGATGGAATGATGTGGAATATAACCGCCGGAGTCCGCTCATTAATGTTATTACCTAAAATATCTGATGCCTCAGGTTTTAAAAGATTAAAAAAAGAGTTTAATCTTACAGCACCTAGGCCTACTGGCTTGCACGATTAATGGCCTTTACTGTACGAAATTTTTCGTAAAAACATTGAGGCTGAGCCATGGTATGTCGAAGTAATTTATTTTTCAAGAAAATGGTACAATGCTGTTCATAGTAAAAAACTCAAGCAACTTGAATATTACTTTATGCGCTCTGTCTGGAGTGAAACTTCATTCATGAGAGATGAAGTAGTATTTAATTTTGTTGTTTCAAGAGCTTTAACTGAAAGAAATTTGAAACCTAATCCATATTTAACGGATACCGCCAAACATATTTTTACAGTGGGTAGAGGAACATCAACAGGTTTTAAGATTGCTAATAATAACAACTCCGCGCCAATTAGCTTTTTAAGAGAGGTCTTCTCCACAGTTTATCAACTTAAATTTGATCCCTCATTTATACACGCTGGTTACTTAAGCGATATCGAAAAAACAAATGCTCTGTATTATTCATTAGAAACCCCTTCTCTTATGACTTTCTCCCCTAAATCTCGCAATGCTTCTAATAAAATGAAAGATGTAAGAGAAATAAAAGATATCATGAAAGTAATCTCAAAATATATCCTTGAAAATTGTGACGAAATTAAAATTAAGCCTATACATGATCTTGCAAGTCAGGTTAGTTATGACTTTTTTCACAGTGATGAGGATGTTTTACATGACTTAAATTGCAGTAAGGGGCTAGAAAATTTAGATAAAAGCATAAATGAGCTAACTAAAAATAGTAAAAAAGAGTTTTGTCACACAAGCCCATTTTTAAGGGGATGTATAACAATAAAAGAAAAATGAGTATTGCAATAAAATTTTTTCATGATTAAAATCACACTTGTTGTACACTTTGGAGAGAAAAATGAATCTTAAACCAACCTCTAATCAAACTTTGTTTGTTAAGTTTAATAAAAATCTTTCAAAAGGTTTAGCAGGCGCATTCTTTCATTATACTGAAAGAAACTCAACTATTAATAAACCTAAATAAGATTTCTAAAGGCATCTCTTCGCATAATATTTTCTTCAGTTAAAAGGCTCCGCATTTTTTTGTGAAACTGATTTTATCAGGAAATTTACATTCTTAATTCAATTAGAAAGAGATAAACCTCAGGCATTTAAAACATTAAAAACTGCAATTTCTAATAATTTAGAAATTGCAGTAATATTTTATACTACTTGCATAGTATTAGAGAAAAATTAATGAAGAATATAATTTCTATTTGTACTTTGGAAAAACTAAAATGGTGTTTAGAATTTTTTACAAAGTTGTGATTTAATCACGCAATCAAAATAAAGCAAAAAACAAGCTCCATTTCTCACATCCAGTATCTTTAAAGGCTTCACATTCTCTGTGTAACTGGCATTCTTCAGGAAACATCATATAGTATTAACCCATTGAAATGGGGCTGTTTTTATAATTTGAATTTTATGTGAAACACTCAAATGAATACGTTCAATGTAGGTTGGTGCTGACGCAGGAAGCCCAACAGGGCCATTCATTTAATTACGGCTTTTTTAATTGCCACGGCCGTTGGGCTTCCTGCGTCAGCGCCAACCTACATTGAAGAAAATTTATTAACTATACGCTACGGAGATCAATATGAAACTTTTTTTCAAAACCCCTCCCTCAAAAAACCAACTACCCAAACCCAAAAATAAAATGCCAAAAATAACCCTAACCCTCCCAAAAAACCTAAACCAATTCCTCCCAGAAGCAAGCACGCCACTCGCCATGGAAGCCAGCAGCATCCAAAATGCCTTACAGCAACTGGTAAACCAGTCGCCAGCCATGGCGTCGGCTGTGTTTTCTGAAGAAGGCACGGCTTTGCCCCATTTATGCTGTTTTGTAAATGGGCAGCAGGTGCAGGACTTTAATTTGCCCTTAAAGGATCAAGATGAGGTAAAATTGATTCTGGCTATTGTGGGAGGGTAAATTATGCAAACTGAATTTGAGGCGCAGGAGCTGCGCCAGTATTTGAGGCATTTGCCCTTAGCGCAGGTAGGGCTTGTGGGGCAGAAGACTTTGAAAGCTGCCCGGGTACTGGTGATAGGTGCTGGTGGTTTGGGGTCGCCTGTTTTGATGTATCTGGCTGCCGCTGGAGTGGGTGAGATTGGCATTGTGGATCATGACGCGGTGGATGTGACTAATTTACAGCGCCAGGTGATTTTCACTCATGAAGATGTGGGTAACAATAAAGCACAGGTTGCCGGTGCTTTTTTAAAGGCTCGCAATCCTTACATTAACATCAATACTTATCCCATGGCTTTTGAACTGGACAATGGGCAAGCTATGGTGAAATCTTATGATTACATTTTGGATTGTACCGATAATGCCAAAGCCAAGTACTTAATCAACGATATTTGTGCCTATGCCGGCAAGCCGCTTATTTTTGCCAGTATTGGTGAATTTCAGGGATTGTGTGCCAGCTTTAAAGCACCTGAGACTCCCTGTTATCGCTGCCTGTTTCCCGAACCACCCCCACAGGGGTTAGTAAAAAATTGTGCCGAAGGTGGTGTTTTAGGCACAACCGCTGGCCTGTTAGGACTCATTCAAGCCAACGAAGTGATTCGGCAGATTTTAGCCACCGAAGATAACTTATATCATAAATTATTGTGTGTCGATGTGCTGACTTTGAAGTTTGAACAGTTCAAGACTCAAAAAAATTCACAATGCTTAATTTGCGCTAAAAAAACACTGCTTCATGCCATTTGTTATGAGGCGCCCACCTGTAAAACCACTGAAGATGCTTATGCCTTAAGCCCAGAACTTTTAACTCAACACAAAGTTAAATACACTCTGGTGGATGTGAGAACTCAAGCAGAACGGGCGGTTTTTCATCTTGGAGGTTTACATATGCCTTTGAATGAGCTTGAAGAAAGTTATCACACCTTACCCAAAGAAAAACCATTGCTTTTATACTGTCAGGCAGGCGCAAGAAGTGAAAAAGCGCTGCAGTTGTTATTGCAAAAGGGTTTTAGCCAGTTAAAACATCTTAAAGGCGGTATTAATGGCTTTTTACAGGCAGGCTTATGAGACGTGCACAATCTCTTGAAAATACTTTAAGCGATTTAAATGCGCTTAAATCCACCCTTGGCATTACCCGTGTGGCGGACATTACAGGCTTAGATTGCCTGCAAATCCCCATTGTAAGCGCTATTCGCCCAGCTTCCAGACACATAAGCGTTGCCATGGGAAAAGGTGCCAGCCTTGAGCAAGCACAGGTTTCGGCCTTAATGGAAGCGCTGGAAGGCTACGCTATTGAAAAACCTTTGCCGGTGTCTTTCACTGGCAGTTTTTTGGCATTACAGCCAACTGAGGCTGTGATAAACCCTGAAATGTTTAATACCGGACAATTCAGTAAACCGCAACTACAACAGTTCTCTTTAGACTGGGTGAAAGCCAAAGAATGGTTCACCGGCGAAGTTTGCCATATTCCCCACTGTTTAACCTGTATTGACAGCACGCGCAATGACGAAGCTTATGCTTATTTCCAAGTGAGCAGTAATGGGCTGGCAGCCGGAAACACGCCCTGTGAAGCCATTTGTCATTGCCTTTTAGAGGTGATAGAGCGTCACGCCTTTGCCAACTGGCGACAAAAAGCGGATACGGATACAGAACATTTGCTGAATCTTGCCAACATTCAAGATGCCAACCAAAACCTGATCCAAAAAATCCTCAAGGCGGATTTAAATCTCAAAATCTGGGATATTCAACTAGAAGACCAATTACCCATTCCTGCCTTTCACGTGGCTATGGAAGATAAAAACGTCATCCGCAGCCTTGGTATTGCCACAGGTACAGCCGCTCATATTGACAAAGCACAGGCGCTCACTGGTGCTATTTGCGAAGCAGTGCAGTCGAGATTAGCGCTGATTTCGGGTATGCGAGATGATATTTTTCCAGAATTTTATGCTCAGATTCAAAAAGATGATTTAACCACCATCAAGGCTCGTAAAAAAAATGGTATGCTTGATTATGCAAATATTCAGGAAAAACAGGGGATTACAACCTATGACGAAGCTTTGGTTTTTTTAAAACAAAGTTTGAAAGCGCTGGGTATTGAGCAGATTTTTATTATCGATCACAGTGACAAAGCGCTGAAGTTTCCGGTGATACAAATGATCATTCCCGGCTTTGATTTTGCTTCCGGTAGAATTTTATAGGACTTACGATAAACTTCGTATTAAAATCGAAATTAATCAATGTAGGTTGGGCTGAGGTCGGAAGCCCAACAAGCCGTGGCAACTAAATAAGGCCGTAATTAAATGAATACCCTGTTGGGCTTCCTTTGTCAGCCCAACCTACATGGATTTTGAACGTAAATCGCAGTTTATCGTAAGTCCTATTTTATAAAAGGCATATGCTATGACAAACCCCACCGATATCATTGTTTTTGCAGGGCCAAGCCTCAATCGCACCGAGGCACAAAAAATTTTGCCAGAGGCGCTGTATCTGCCGCCGGTGGCCTGTGGTCAAATCATACAGGCCACGCGCTTACAGCCGAAAGTTATCATCATTATCGATGGCTTTTATGAAACTCAAGCGTCTGTGTGGCATAAAGAAATTCTGTATGCTTTGAGCTTGGGCATACAGGTGTATGGTGCAGCCAGTATGGGTGCTATGCGTGCCGCTGAGCTTGAGTGTTTTGGTATGAAAGGTGTGGGGGATGTGTTTGAATATTTTAAATCTGCTGAACTTAGCGATGATGCGGAAGTCGCCGTATTGCATTTGAATGATACGATAAATTATCAACCCGTTACTGAGGCCATGGTGAGTTTGCGCTTTAATCTTAAAAACGCCTGTGCGGCTGGTGTGATTGCATCTAAGAGCGCAAATACCATTGCCGAAGTTGCGCAAAAGATTTTTTATCAACACCGAACCTTAGACAAACTAAAACATCACTGCCAATTATGTGAAACTATTGATAAAACACAGTTAGATAACTTTTTTAACTGGTATCAAACCCATAAAACTGATATTAAGCAGGCCGATGCTTTAAAAGCCTTACAAAAGGCCAAACAAGCCAAGTTAGAACCTGCAAATCTTAAGCCCCTTTTTCGCCCCACCAGTTTTTTTCACTCCCTTTATCATGAAATGCAAACACAGGCTTTTTATACTGACCACGTTGCTTTACCTGAGCATGAAAAAGCATTGCTTCGTTTAAAAGACGCGAATCAATATTATAATTGCGCAGTTTTTTTTGCAGGTTTTTTACCTGCTTTGAGTGTCATTATGGATATTAATGCATTTAAAAATTTGTCTTTTTCAAAATCCACAGATCTTGAAAGCTTAACACCTTTTATTGAAGACTATTTAAAATTAACCAATACGTTGGATACTGATCCCAAAGAAGATTTACCCCGTTACCACTTTATTTTGCTGATTGCTAAAGCCTGGCAGCAACTGGATACGTATTTAACTGAAAAAAACTTTATCACGCAACAAGGCACCATTGAGCAGTATTTTCAGGCGTTTATACAAACTTATGAAATTGACTCTGAGGAGGCTTTTTTAAAATTTTTGGAAAAAAACCGCTGGAGTGAAGCCACTTTTGTTGAGTTTATTGAACGCATGGCAAGATATGATCATGTGGTGAAAGGCTGTAACTTTGACTGGCTTGAAATGCCACCGGATTTAAGTCACTGTCCTCAATGGCTGACACTGGCTTGTGAGATTTTTCATGAGTTCACAAAAGGTCAATTTCGCACAGTAATTTGAGTAAAAAACGTATATCGGTAAATGTGTCCAGCAACTATAATAATAGTGTTGAAAGGGAAAACAACGAGAAAACGACGGAAAGGTAACCAGTGGGTTAAGGGATTAGCCTGCTGGTATATTTTTTTAAGGCCAGTTTATTTATCACTTTAGCCAAGCTCAATAACACAACGGCAGCAACCAACACCACCAAAGCAATTTCGTAGTAAGCATGGCGATAAGCCACGACACCATGATGAAGTGCCTTTTGCGCAGGGGTTGCAATGGTGAGTTTTGCCAGATTCCCTGCCAAATAAGCTGCAAAAGCATTTGAAAGAAAGTAAAAGCTCACAAAGGTCGCTTGAATATTTTGTGGTAACAGTTTATTGGGTGCGGCCATCATGGCAGGACCAATAATCAGCTCACCAAAAGCCAGCACCATATTTGCAAGGATAATAAACCATAAAGGATTAAAAGTTTTAAAAGAAAAAGTCGCTACTGCAAAAATCAAAAATGCTAAGCTTGCTGCTAACAAGCCAATGATGGTTCGGGTGACCAAGGAAGGCACAGTTTTAAAGTGCTTTTCTAAAAGGCTCAGTAAAAATGCAAATACTGGCGCCAGTAAAATGATAAACACAGGATCAAGCGAAGCAAAGGCTTCGGCAGGGATTTGATAGCCAAAGATGTTTGTGTCGATACAACGGTGAATGAACAAAATTAAAGAGCTGCCAATTTGCATGCTGGAAGCAAAATATAAGGTGGCAAAAGCATATAGAATTAAAATATAAATGATATGTTTTTGATATACTTTTTCCTGCTGAATATAAAGACGGGTGATGAAAATGGCAAGGCCGATTAAAAATACAATCAAGGCTAAATTAAACAGTTCCGGGTAGTAAAATAAAGCTAAGACAATCACAAAGCTCAGCAAAATCCCAAGGCTTATATACAATGATTGCTTAAAAGGCATGGGTGAGACGGTGGCGTGAACAAAGAGCTTTTTTCTAAAAGTGCAATAAAGCAAAAAGCTTATGGTAAACCCAATGGCACTCACTAAAAACCCCAGCCAGTAACCAAAATGTAAGGCCAAAAGCCCAAAGACAATGGGCCCCAAAACAGCGCCGGAGTTCATGCCCATATAAAACATTGTAAAGCTAAAGTCTTTTTTCACTTCATCTTTGGGATACAAAGTGCCCAGTAAACTGACATTACTGGATTTGAATAAACCAATACCTAAAATCACCGCTGAAAACCCCATAAAAATGAGGTAATTTAAGTGCAACAACAAAAAAGTATCAAAAAATAATATTAAATTGCCGCAAATGATTAATAAAATTCCCACATAAATGGCGCGCAAATAGCCTAAAGCGCGATCCGCTGCATAACCACCAATGATGGTCAGCGTAAAAGCAAGGGTTGAAAAAATACCAAAGTAGGTAAAGGCTCTGTCATCATTAAAGGCTAATTTATGAATGAGAAATAAGACTAAAATGGATTGAATACCATAATAACCCAGCCTGTCCATAAGCTCGGTAAAAAATAATAAAGACAGGCCTTTGGTTTCTTTTTGCATAAGGACTAGCGATAATCTGGATTGGTGTAATCAAATCGACAACCGGCATCCCAACTGGATCGTTGGTTGCCATGGGCAGGAATACCGCCTTTGTCTTTGAGCATTCTGGCAAGGTGCATTAAATTCCAGGTCATGAAGGTAGTATTGCGATTGGTAAAGTCATTATCTGGACCGCCGGAGTTTTCATCCAGATAAGAAGGTCCTGGACCTGCTTCTCCCAACCAGGCGGCATCTGCCTGAGGTGGAATCACATAGCCTAAATGCTGCAAGGAATAAAGCATGTTCATTGAGCAGTGTTTAGCACCATCTTCATTGCCTGTGATAAGGCATCCGCCCACTTTGCCATAGTAAGCATATTGACCGGCTTCGTTTAACAGGTGTGAATTGGCGTACAGTCGCTCTATCACTTGGGTACACACAGAGGTTTTTTCCCCCAGCCAAATGGCGGATGTCAGTACCAGAATGTCAGCGGCTTCTACTTTGCGATAAATATCCGGCCATGCATCTTTGTCATAACCATGCTCTGTCATATCCGGCCATACGCCAAAAGCAATATCGTAATCCACAGGTCGAAGTACCTCGACACTTACGCCATTTTTTTCCATAATCGCTTTGGAAATATCAATTAACCCTTGCGTGTGTGAAAGCTCAGGAGATTTTTTTAAGGTACAGTTTAAAAATAAGGCTTTTAAATCTGAAAAGTCCCATTGAGTTTGACTACATAGATCCATTTGTTTTTGATTCAGTTGCGCCATGGTTCCCTCTTTTGTGGTAGGTGGAAGATTTATTCTACTATCTTTACGCTTTTAGGACACCTTTGTTAAACAATTTATTCTTGAAATATGTCTTTGATTATCGCTTCCAATGTAGGTTGGCGCTGACGTAAGGAAGCCCAACAGGATATGCATTTAATTACGGCCTAATTTAATTGCCACGGCTGTTGGGCTTAATCAGCCCAACCTACATTTATTTTGATTATCGCTTCCAATGTAGGTTGGGCTGATTAAGCCCAACAGGGGATTCATTTAATTACAGCCTAATTCAGTTGCCACGGCTGTTGGGCTTAATCAGCCCAACCTACATTTATTTTGATTATCGGTTCCAATGTAGGTTGGCGCTGACGTAAGGAAGCCCAACAGGGTATGCATTTAATTACGGCCTAATTTAGTTGCCACGGCTGTTGGGCTTCCTTCGTCAGCGCCAACCTACATTAGTCACTGGCGCATTCACTAACATCGGTTTTCAGCCCTTTAAAATCCCACAGTGACTTATCCATGAGTTGACTGGGTTTGACTGATTGCAAAGCGTGCAACATGTTGCTGGGGATTTTAGGATTTTTTTTCGCTAATTCTTTAATCATATTACTGATGTATTGTCTTTGCAGATTTTCCTGCGTACCACATAAATTACAGGGAATGATGGGAAAGGCCTGTTCTTTGGCGTATTCAATGATATCTGCTTCCTGACAATAAGCCAGCGGTCGGATGACTATGTGTTTTTGATTATCGGATAAAAGTTTGGGTGGCATAGATTTGATTTCGCCGTTGTAAAATACTGACATTAATAAAGTTGTGATCAAATCATCGCGATGATGTCCTAAAGCAATTTTGTTAAAACCATTTTCTTCAGCATAACGATAAATGATTCCGCGCCGCAGTCGTGAGCATAAGGAACAGTAAGTTTTGTGTGCTGGGACTTTTTCTTTGACAATAGAATAGGTATCTTCGCCGAACACTTCATAAGGTACAGCCTTTTCTTCCAGCCAGGCACGCAACGCTTTATCTTCAAAACCGGGCTGCTTTTGATCTAAAGTGAAGGCCATTATGTTAAATTTGTTGTTCGAGCGCATTCGCAAAATTCTCAACAAATTCACCATGGTGTAAGAGTCTTTACCACCCGACAGACAAACCAGCACATTGTCACCGGTTTCTATCATGTTAAAGTCATGAATGGCCTTGCCGCAGTAATGCAGTAATTTTTTTTCAACGGCAGATGCTTTTGCCATGGTTGCTCCAAAATGATGTTTTCGCGCCATTTTATTTTTTTCAGGCTGTGATTGTCAATTTTTGTTCATTAAATAATTATTTACTTATTGGTAATGCTATGTTATCTTTTTGGTTTATATAGGAACATAAGAGGAAAATATGAAATTTTTGCAGGTCATTTTAGTGCCTTTTTTAATAAGCACCACGGCTCACGCCCAACTATCGGTGGTTGCCTGTCCCGCGGTTAAGGATTTAAAATTTACACCTATTTCAAAGGATCATTATGAAGTTCGAGGTGTAAGCGAATTAATTTCGGGTACCATTCCCATTTTTCCCTTAACTGGGGAAACTACTACTGCGTCAACCGCCCAAAACCGTTTCGTACGGGATCAGTTTGTTCGCCAAAATGAGCAGGGAAACAGCGTTTTTAGCTGTGAATACCAAAGTACGGATAATCAAGGTAATATCTATGGATTCACCTTGACAGCCATCAACGCACCTTGGGTAAAATGGTGCCATATTGAGCATCATATGGATAATCAATGCTTTGGAAATCGGCTGGAATGCCTTTTGAGCTGCGAAATGTTATAAAAAAGCCACAGGCACACAAAAGTGTGGTATAATTTGAGCGTGATGGGTTGAAATGACTTTTGCCCGTCCAATTTTTTTAATTTTAAATGAGAATATATTAATGTCTATAGATACCGGTACCGTTAAATTTTTTAATTACGAAAAAGGCTTTGGCTTCATCACCCCAGATAATGGTGGTAAAGATGTTTTTGTCCACAAAAACTCAATTCGCAAAGGTTCTTTAAACGAAGGTGATAAAGTTACTTACAAAACTGAAAATGCACCAAAGGGCTTGAATGCTGTTGATGTAGAGTTAAGTGAATAAAACTGTTTAGTTTTATTTAAAACTTAATTCTAACGAATTAGATGCCTGACTCCACAGATTTCTGTGGAGTTTTTTTTTGTGAAAAGATAAGCTGGCTATATTAGGATTTACGCGAAACACCAACAATGAAAAATATCAATGTAGCCGTGGCAACTAAATGAGGCCGTAATTAAATGAATACTCTGTTGGGCTTCGAAGCGTCAGCCCAACCTTGTATCTTATCTTTGTGTGATGATATCCAAGATATTGTTACAATTCTAGGGGCACCTAGGATGGTGGAAGATGAAGCCGCGCCCAACCTAAGAGCTCGACTCTGGATTGTAGAATTTGCTCTCTTCCACCCACATTTATTCATAAAGATCGAACGGTATCTTAGGCCTAAAGAGCCTGCATTTACAAGGTTGATCCGAATAAATCATTCCTAAGTACACCTGTCTAATTTTAACCAATATGTGAGATTTATCAATGGAAAACTTCTACGTGGGTATCGATGTCGCTAAATTAACTTTTGTGGCCGCAGTTAAAGTCAATCATAAGTATCGCTCTAAATCGTTTGGAAATGGTGCCAAAGGATTTAAGCTATTCATTCAATGGCTAGAAAAATTCTCAACGCAACAACCTCACGTTTGCATGGAGTCCACCGGTAAATATGGGGATAAGCTCGCTTTATTTTTGCATGATAATGGCTGTCTTGTCAGTGTCGTCAACCCAGCAAATATCAAATATTTTATGAAAAGCCAACTGGCAAGAAATAAAACAGATTCAGTGGATGCAAAGTATATCTGCCAATATTGCGAGTTATCAAAACCTTCGCTTTGGAAACCTTTAGCAAAAGAAGTTCGCAACCTAAAGTCCTTAGTAACAAGACTTGAAACCCTCAATAACACTGTTTTACAAGAGCAAAATCGCCTGGAAAATGTGGATGAGAGTATTAAAGACTTTATTGATAATCACATAATTTATCTCAAAAAGCAGATAAAAGACATTGAAAACCAAATCAATGAACACATCAGCGCTCATGAATCTTTAAAGACTAATGCCAAGCTCTTAAAAAGCATCACAGGCATCGGTGAAAAAACCACTCATAAAATATTAGCCTTTCTAAGTCATGTAGATACATTCGATAGCGCAAGGCAGCTGGCGGCTTATGTGGGGTTGAATCCGCAACAATCTCAGTCAGGCACCTCTTTAAATTATTCTCGTATCTCCAAGACAGGTAATGGGAAATTACGTCAGATGTTTTATATGCCTGCCTTAGTAGCCATAAAACATGACCCAAATATAAAAGCTTTCTACGAAAGACTGTTAAGTAAAGGTAAAGCCAAAAAAGTCGCCATTTGTGCTGTAATGCGTAAACTGGTTCATATCATTTACGGCGTCTTAACCTCCCAGCAGCCTTTTAAGACTCAAAAAATTCGTTCAAGATAATAGTCAACTCATCACAACGCTCAATGAGGAGGATAAATGAAATAACCTTCAAGTCTGCTGTCTATGCCACTTTTGATGAATTCAAGAAAATTTATCAATTTTCGCTTGACTGGTAAGACGGTATCTACATTGATTTTGTCTGTAAATTGAAGTTTTTGTTCTAATTCAATTAATGCATTCTTAAGACAGGCAAAGAATAATGGCGTGACGGTTCAATATCTGCCTTAGGTTTAGGTTCAGCTTCAGACAAAGGTGGTTTCTCTCTAAAAAATTGTTGTGTTCCAGCCCTTGGCCTTGCTGCCACAAGGATTTTTTTATCGGTAGCTTTCAAAACTTCTGATTTAAAACCTGTTTTGTTTGAAAGCTTTATGTAGTCCTGATGATTTTGCAGGGAAAAACCAACGGAAGATTGTAGAATTTTGATACTCTGGTGTAATTGATTTAGTCGGTCTGAACCATCAGCTTTATCAGGAAACAGCTTAATTAATTGTGTTAACTCCTCGTGCATTTTTTTTAAATCTTTTATATTTTTTAGCAAAACCGGCTTTTCTATGGCTGGATTTTGCATATCATTCAATGAAAACTCTTTTTCTGCATCAACAATGGCTGACCAGGGTTTTTTAATGTCATAGAGTCTTTCGTGAACATAGTCGATGAATTTTTGGCTGTGAATGTAACGTTGATGCAGCGCTTCAACGTCATTTAAATACTCTAAAGCCAAAGCGCCTGCATGATTGTTTTCTGGGTTAAACTTTAGTTCATCTTCTAAAGCATTGCGCCAATCTTTTAACTGTTCAAAAGTAATATGTCTTAAGTAACTTTCCTGAGTGAAATTGATGTTTGGTTGGAGCCCAAGAGAATTACGCAATCTTTGAAAAATGCCTGGTTTATCGGCAAATAAGCGTTGATGAATATCTATCACCCGTTTGGCAGGCGCTAGTTTTTCTTGTACCATCAAACTGGTTTTCATCAAAAAGTTTAGCCTTTCAACCGCGATAGCATCCAGTCGCTGCACACCAGAGGTTTTTATGGCGTTGGCAATGGGCTTAGCCATTTGATGGATAAATCGATGGGCATTGTAAATAATCCGCTCCCCAAGATTTACTTTATGTACACTGGTTGTTTTTTTCAAAGCATCCAGCGCTAAAATTCCGGCTGCTTCGTTATTGTCTACGTTTAAAGAATGTATTACTTGGCGCAGCCTGTCTGCCTGCCCAGCCAGCGCTAAGGCTTTTTTTGAATCAACATTTTTTTTAAGTACATGTTGTTCCAAATCAACAAGACTGTTTAGATAAGGTTTTAAACTGTCGGTATTTTGATGTGGATTTAAGGCATCTGCCAGTGCTACTTCCGCCTTTAAAAGCTGGACTTTAGCACTGGCAAAATGCGGGCTTAAGCGATGTTTGGGTTGCTGACTAAAATCGTGCATCAATGGTGGGTTAAATGTATCAAGAAAATCACCATTGGCTGAAAGCTTTAAAGAGAGTTCTTCTTCATAAGACCATTTCTCAAATTGTATTTCTCTGAGTACACCAAGATGATCTTTGTAATATGCCGAAAACTGTATATCTAATGCATTATACTCTTCTGCGGTACCCATGCCTTCACTCACAAAAAGATTTTTCAAAGCCAGATATAAAAGTTTTCGACTGTGTTGGAGATTAAATTGTTTGGTATCCATCAAAGCGCTGACCAGGCGTTCTAATTTTTTTTGCCACAGATTTAATTGAGCTTGATTGGGTTTCAAACCGCCTTCAATTTTTAAGGTTGATTTAAACCCCAATTGTATGGCTGATTGCTTTCCAAAGTCAGATTTTTTAAGGGCAGCCTGTACCGAAGAAAGAATATGACTGTTATCAGAAGGATTGTCTTTAGCAATGGTTATACGATCCCCTAAAGTTTTGTGAACATGGCCTACAAAATCATTTTCCAGACTAAAATTAATGCCGGTGGCCAAATCTGGATGCACAACCTTTGGATTTCCTTTTGCACCCGGTGCATTGAAGGTCACAAAAGGCAGGCTGTATTGCTTATCCTCTATCGTTAAGGTGCTGGCAGCCTGGGCAATAAAACCGCCTAAGGAATGACCGGTTAACACAACCTGCAGTCCATTTTGTTGAGCATAAGCCATTTGTGCTGCCACAAATTTTTTTGCGCTTATCATTTGTTCAGGGGCTCTTTTTAAAACAATCTGCAGATCATTTTCAAGGTCAAACAAGGTTCCCACATCTCGAAACTTAAAATCACTGCCCTTAAAGGCAATCACAAGCATGCCGTTTTTTTCATAGGCACCCGCGCGAAAGCCATTTTTTTTCGTGCTATCTTCAATGGCAATTTTTCGCCAACCCTCATGGTTAAACCCTTCAGTGTTAAAAGACTGCTTTTTAAAATTCTTGGGGTATTGTGCAATAGTGGCAATTTCAGAAACGCTAAGAAGATTGGGATTTGTCTGGGAAGCAATATTAAACATCATAAACCTCTCTTAAGATCATAACCAGCTGTCTTAATCACAGTTATAACATTTAAAAAAAACACCTCATAATTTGCTGATGTATTTGAGTAAAAAAAATGAAAAAAACCCTGTTTTTTAAGTAATTTGCACTCAAAGTACTTAATAATTCCTTAAGCTTCCGCTGTTATTATGATAGGACAAAAAACTTAGTATTCAAATCGAAATTAAAAATGTAGGTTGGGCTGACAAAGGAAGCCCAACAGGCCGTGGCAACTCAATAAGGCCTTAATTAAATGAATACCCTGTTGGGCTTCCTTTGTCAGCCCAACCTACATTGATATTGATTGTAAATCGAAGTTTTTCTTCGGTGCTATGTTATAACAATTCATGATGTACCTTGGAGTAGTGATGTTAAATAATTTAATTACAAATAAAAAATATAAAGAAGCTATCAAATTTGTTAAGGATCACAATCATAAAGATGATTTAAATTTACAATGTGAGGAAGATGAATTTGAAACGCCCATTTTTAAGGCGATTGAAGCAGGTCAGTTCGAACTTGTTATCGCTTTAATTGAAGCGGGTGTGCCTTTAGATCAAAAAAACTCCTCCAAACAATCTGTTTTTTATAAGCTTATGGATATATTCTCTGCTAATAACAGGAAAGATGTAGAAAAAACTTTAGATTTTATGAAGAAAAAATCAGTCGAAGTTAAGGATTTTTTTGTGCAAGATCATGGCATAAAGCTTATTTTTGAAAAACTCAAGCATGCAAGTGATGCTAAAGACAATAAAAACTTTGAGCTGTTTGAAAATTTTTTTAAATTTTTAATTAAAGGACAGTTTATTGATCTTAAAATTTTAAGGCCAGACGATGAAAATTTATTGTTTCATTTGGTTAAGAATTATAATAAAGCAGTGGTTAGGGTAGTTTTAAAAGACATGGAAGCTTTGGCGCCTGAGGCGCGAACACCTTTGATCCTGGGCGAAGTGTCTGAAAATAACAATAACGCTAATACTAACACCAATAAACTGATTCCTTTTCTAAATGCCGTTGAGGTAAATGCAGATTACGGTACTTCCAAAACCACTATGAGTGCAATGTTTGCGGTAATCAAATGGCTTCAAAAAAATCCGCTACCTAAAAATTCTGCTGAGCATCAGCAAGATATAGAAGCAAAGAAAGTATTGCAGGAAACTTTAAAGGAATTAGAAGTAGGTTATGAATCCTTATTTTCTCTAATTGATAAAGATGCGCAGGAATATTGTATGGGTAAAAAAACCTTAAAAAATACTGCTGTGCTTTTATTCAACTCTCTCAGTAAAGATCCATATGTTACGATTGATTTATTTTCTCAGAAACTACATTTTTGGTTAAAATTCTATTTAAATTTTATTCAACAACTTCCCGAAACATATTTAACTCACGATAATATTTTATTATTGCATACAGTACTTGAAAAAATCATGGAAGAAATGAACCTGCAGCTGCTTGAACGAAATCGTTTAAATTCGGTGAGTGGCATTAATTCTCAAGAAAAAGGAACTACTGTTAAGGGGATTCCGTTTAATAAATTAGAAGAAGCTAATAAGATCTTTAAGTTTTTACAGGAAGTCGTTGAGGATGCTGCCTCTATCAAATTAGGAGCTCAACAAGTCAGTGATGTGGATTTAAGAAAATATCCAAGCATTAGGAAAACTAACTATTCCCAAAAAGAAATAACCATTGGCGACTTACATGGCAATTCCCTGTATTTAAGTTATTTTTTGATAAGTATAGGTGTTATGAGCTTGCCAAACGGTGATGAGGATTATAAAAGGCTGTTTGAGATTTATAAAACCACACCACCCACCCTAAAAACCGCAAGTCAATTTCAAGGGATATTAAAATTTGCAAAGTTTAATAAGCATAGTGTGGGACTCATTCGATTCATAGGAGATATCTTGGCAGACCGAGGTTCCTGTGATGGTTATACTTTGTATATTTTGCATTTGCTAAAAAAGGCAGGGGTTAATTTTGAAATTTTAGACTCAAATCATGATAAAGAATTTTATCGTAATCGCAACAATCTGCAAGATGCCAAATCACAATTAATCATAGGCGGCCATGCAAAATCCTTAAAACAACTTTCAAACTTAGTAAAAGAGGATAAGGATTATTTAACTGCTGTGAGTGATTGGTATCAAGAGGCTTATCTGCCAAATTTGAAATTAATTTCTTTTAGTATAAAAGGCGATAAACCAAATCAATGTCTTGAAATCTACACACACGCGCCTGTGAACTTTACCATTATCTTTGATGTTGCAAAGGAGCTGGGCATAAAATTTGATGAAAATAAAGCTGGGCAAAATATCGAAACATTTATTGATTTGATCACGGGCATGAATCATGTCTTTGCTGAAAAAGTTAAAGATGGGTCTATTTTAGATTTTCATTCAGAAGAAGAAATCGGTAAGGGCTATGGCCAACATGATGATAAATGTAATGCATTAACAAAGATGATATGGGGCAGAACACCCAAAGCTGCCGAATCAAAAGATGTCAAGTTTTCTTTTAAACTGATCAATGGGCACCATGAAGATTTTAATGCAGAAAACTACATCAATTTGGATGGACAACTCGGCAAACTCCCACAGGCGCGTTACATGAAAGGGGATTTAAAAATCCATGTGGCTGAACATCCTAAATCAATCAATAGACTTGAAAAAACTGCCTCTCAACAACTGGTTAAAGAGCCAAATCGTCCAAGATCCAGAAAGATCTCAAAAGATGAAATGACTTGGTTTAAAAACGAACAACCAATTGAGCCTGAGAATAAGCACAGCTTAGCAGAATCACCTCAGCAAATCTCATCTCTCCAGCACACTCTTGCTGACAAATCTTTTAAAGAAGGACGTCCAAGATCCATAAAGATGGAAAAAGAAGAAAACCCTTTAATGAATAGTAATGCATCCAACTTAAACAGGACATTTTCTTCGACAAGTACCTTTTTTATAGGTGGTCAAAGACATAGTGGATTACTAAAACCCAGTACGTCTAATTTAAAACAAGAAACAGATGAACAACCACAAACGTCTAATTTAGGAAAGAAGGGGTAATAGCTATACAAAATTCCTATACACCCTATAAAGACAATGAATAATGACAAAACACTAAAGCGTTGTATAATGTTTAGAAAGATAAAGCTTTATACTTTATTTAAATTAATTAGCCATTAAGCGAGGTAAATACATGTTTCAAACCATGTTACAGCAAAGTAAAAAACTCAATGATTTATCACAGCCATTGATTCATAACAGCCCTATCAGCTATTTCAGTATGCTAATTATGTATAATCAACAGTTTACCTTACTGTCTCTGGATAAAAATAAATTTGAAAGCTCTTTTTATGATACCCGCTGTTATAAATACGCCAAACGTATTTCTGCTTTAGATACTTCTGAATACCAAAATCATAAAGTGATTGTGGATTTATGTCAGGATAGTTTACATACTATGTGTCTTCGGGATGAATATGCCCATTATTACCGTTTATATAAAAATTACAAAACCCATAATGACAGTTTCGTTGTGTTTAACTTTGCTGCGGATAAGCAGGATAATGCGGCTAATCATTATTATGTGAACCAAATGCATGAATTAGATCAATTTTGTGATTATGCGTTTAACAGCTTTGTGGGGTTTGCCAGGGATAATCATTTGTCTTTAAATGAGTTTCCTGCCAACAGCGTGTTTGACAACCCTATGCATCGTCCTTTGGATCTCGAAAATGAACCCAAACCTTTAAGCAAGCCCAAAAGTAATGGCGACTTTGTGTCACCTTTATTATTCAAGCTGACTAAAAAAGAGCGTAGTATTATTAATTATACGGCTATGGGAATGACTTCCAAGCAGATTTCTGAAAAAATGTTTTTATCCAGCCGAACCGTGGAAAATCACCTTTATAATATTCGTAAAAAGCTTGGTGTTAAAGTACGAAAAGATGAGTTAGTACTTTATTTAACCGGTAAAATGAAAAAGTATGTAGATGCGTTTTAAAAAATTAAAATTTAAATGTAGGTTGGGCTGACGAAGGAAGCCCAACAGGCCGTGGCATTAAATTAAGCTGAAATTAAATGAATAAGACTGTTGGGCTTCCTTCGTCAGCCCAACCTACATTTATTTTAACTTACGCAAAATCCTGCGAATCTACATCTAATGACCACTTCACTTTATTCACGTGGGATAAAGAACTGAACTTCGGCATCACCTCTGCCAGTGCAGTTTGCAAAGCATGTCTTTTGTCTGCCTGAACCAACAATTGAATCCGCTGCAAGCCTGCTTTTCTTTGAATGGGTGCGCTTACGGGACCATACAGCTGAAGTTTTTTGGCAGAGTTTTCCAACAATTGTTTGATTTGATTTAAAAAATCATAGGTAACTTTATAATCACGGGCTTCTGCCCGAAATAAGGCGATATGAGAATACGGTGGCATTAAAGTCAAACGCCGCTGCTCCAGCAATATCTTTGTAAAAGTTTCATAATCATGTCTGATAAGTGGCTGAAACAAAGGATTTTCAGGTTGACGGGTTTGGATAATTACTTCACCCTTTTTCGTGGCACGACCCGCGCGACCGGCTACTTGCGTGATCAATTGTCCCATTCGTTCGGAAGCTTTTAAGTCAGCGCTTAAAAAACCACTGTCTGCATTGACAATCACTGCCAGAGTTACATTGGGAAAGTGATGACCTTTGGCAAGCATCTGAGTTCCTACTAAAATATCTACATCGCCTGCATGAATTTTGGCAAGCATGGTATTAAAGCTATTTTTTTTGCGGGTATTATCCCGGTCAATTCGCATAATGGTATGATTGGGAAAGGTTTTGCTGAGCATGGATTCCAACCGTTCCGTGCCAAATCCAAGCGCCACCAATTCCTTGGCGCCACAACTTTCACACTGAACAGGTTTTTTGCGCTGCGCATCGCAGTGATGACAGCGCAAGCTATTAAGATGCTGATAATAAGTGAGTTTCACATCACAGCGATGACACTCAAACACAAAACCACACTGATGGCAAATAAGACTGGGCGCAAAACCACGACGGTTTATGAATACCAGTATTTGTCCCCCCTGTTGCAAATGCCTACTCATCAAAGTTAAAGTCTCTTTTGCAAACCCTTCGTGTAAAGTTTGTCGACGCAGATCCAGTAGTTTTACTTTCGGTAAAGTCGCTGCGCCGGCTCGCTCATTTAATTTTAATAAAGTGTATTTATGTGTTTGAGCATTATAATAAGATTCAAGTGACGGTGTTGCTGATCCGAGTACCACGGGAATATTCAATTGTTTTGCATAAAAAACGGCGCAATCTCTGGCAGAATAACGTAATCCTTCTTGCTGTTTAAAGCTGGTATCATGGGCTTCATCAATGATGATTAACCCCAAATGATTTAAAGGGGCAAATAAAGCAGAGCGCGTACCGATGAGGATTTTAAGCTGGTTTTTTCCGCACAAAAGCCATTCATGAGTACGCTGTTTTTCTGCGATGCCGGAATGCAAAACCCCAATGGGGACGGCAAAACGCTGACGGAAACGATTCAAGGTTTGAGGCGTTAAGCCAATTTCAGGAATTAACACCAATACTTGTTTTTGCTCCGCCAACACTTTTTCAATCACATGAAAATATACTTCGGTTTTTCCACTGCCTGTGATGCCCTGTAATAAAAATACTTCAAAAGCCTGTAAACCGCTAATAATTTTTTGCGCTACCGCCGCCTGGCTGGCATTTAAGGATAGTGGTTGTGCATCTGCTGCTGGCAGTTCTGGTAGTTTTATAGAGTCTATGGGTTCAATCAGGGCTTTTTTGGTCAGAATATTTAAGCTTTCTCTGGTGATATTCAATTTTTTTAATTCAAAGGCTTGGATTTTTTTTCGGTTTTTAAATACTTCAATAATTTTGCGCTGTTTGGGAGCGTTTTGAAGTTCGGCTAACTCAAGTATGCTCCCTTTTTGAGTGAGCCTCCATTCCAAATCCGTTAATAGTTGAGCTTTCTCGCCTTTTTTCAGGGAATTTGGCAAAGCGGTTGCAAAAACCTCTCCTAAAGGATAATGATAATATTCGCTTATCCACTTTAAAAAGTTCAATAGGCCAGTGGAGAATAGAGGTTCTGCATCAACAATGTTATCAATGGGTTTTAATTTAGCTTCTGGCACAAGGCTATTTTCAGCGATATTCAAAAATATACCCACCACCTTGCGACTTCCAAAAGGCACTCGCACCCGTATGCCAGGTTTTAAGATTTTAAGGTTCAAATGTTCGGGTGCCAGATAATGAAAAGTTCGGGCTAAGGGACACAATACGGCAATGTTTAAAATTTTTGCCATTTAATACTCATAAAAAATTGGACATTGACGAGGTAATTCTGCAGTATATACTAAATTATGACGTTAATGTAGGTTGGGCTGACGAAGGAAGCCCAACAGGGTATTCATGTAATTATGGCCTTATTTAATTGCCATGGCCTGTTGGGCTTCCTTCGTCAGCCCAACCTACATTTTTAACCTAGTGCTTGAATAATTATGAATCAAAATGAACAAAAACAAACTGTCGCGAAAAAAGCTTTAGAGTACATCAAAAACGATGCCGTGGTGGGTGTTGGCACCGGCTCTACGGTGAGTTTTTTCATTGAAGCTTTGGCTGAAGTTAAAGGTAAAATTGAGTGTGCGGTTGCCAGCTCAAAACAAACCTTAGAAAAACTCAAATCTTTGCATATTCCAGTATATGACTTAAACAGTGTCAGTACACTGGATGTATACATTGATGGTGCCGATGAAATTACCCGTCATCTGCATTGCATAAAAGGCGGTGGGGCGGCACTTACGGGAGAAAAAATCCTGGCGGAAGCTGCGAAAAAATTTATCTGCATCGCCGACAGCTCAAAGTTTGTTAAACAGTTAGGCGCATATCCTTTACCTGTTGAGGTGATTCCCATGGCAAGAAGCTTAGTTGCCAGAACCTTGGTCAAAATGGGCGGTGATCCTGTCTATCGCGAAGGGGTGGTTACCGATTATGGCAATGTAATTTTGGATGTGCATCATCTGGATATTATGGAGCCTGTGCATCTGGAAGAAACCTTAAATCAAATCCCGGGCGTGGTCACTAATGGCCTTTTTGCGAGACGATCTGCCGATATACTGCTGCTAGGGCAGGCAAATGATGAAGTTGAGATAATAGAATTATAAACCTTAACTACCCGGTTGTAGCGTAGGCATTTTTCTCAAAACCGGAGTACCCAATTGCTGTGAATGGGAAGGATTAACCATTGTATTAATGCGGTTGTAGGTAAGTTCCGATATGGTAAAGGCACTTGCATCAACGCCATTACGCGCATTATCAGATAAATAAGGCGCCTGAAGTTGTTTTAAAGCCTCGTTACCTTTTATGGGATCTTGCTCACAGGCTTTTTTCAGCACTGCCTGTGCGGTGATAAATAAGCTGGTTGCCAGTTGGTTATCTCCCTTTTCTAAAGCACTTTGGGAACTTTGATGTAGTTTTTGTCCTAACTGAGTTACCTGTTCAGGACGAAGCTGACTATAAACCTCTGAATTGGGCAATCTCAAACTTTTTAATGTATCAGCCTCTACCATTGACTCTGCGCCAGTAGCAATGGTCAGAATACCTGACAGATTTTGGCTATCAACCGATTTTTGCTTTCTTGAAAAAAACGACATATTTTCTAGCTCATTTAACCCTCATGCTTACTATCATACACCAATAAGCTTAAGGAAATATTAAGATCAGGAAAATTGAGTATAGTATAGTTTCGCAAAGACGCAATTTTGCAGAAAACCTTCGGAGTATAATAGGTTTATTGAAAATGTAGGTTGGCGCTGACAAAGGAAGCCCAACAGGCCGTGGCAATTAAATAAGGCTGTAATTAAATGAATATCCTGTTGGGCTTCCTTTGTCAGCGCCAACCTACATTTTTACTTTTTATTAGACATTTATTAATCACGAATAATCAGGTAGTATCTACTAAAAAATAGATATCTTAAGGGTAAAATCCAAAGCCAGGGATGATGTTCCGTTTTAACTTTACAATAAAAAAAATCTTAACCGCAACGGTTTTGCTACCTATGGTGGCTTTTTGTACGCTTCATGATCCTTATTTGACTATTCCAAATCATAAACCGTATATCATACATCAAACATTAACGTTAAAGGATGCAGTTTTTCTTGCATTACGCTACAACCCCAGTATACAAAATGCGGAACTTGAGCGAATTGTGCAAAAATTTAATCTTAAAGTGGCTGAAAATGCTTTTGAATTGCAATATGCCTTAACGGGCAGCTCAAATTTTACCCGAACAAAATCCGGTGGGCCTCCGGCCACGGTCGCTCAAAGTTACAGCCTGACCCCGGCAGTCAGTTTAAAAACACAAACAGGCACCACCTTTAATGCTTCTATGCAAAATAGCAGTGACGGTGAATATTATAATCCAGGTGCGACGGTTTCTTTAACGCAACCTTTACTGCGTGGATCCAACCCTGCGGTTGTGCTTGCACCTTTGCATAATGCGTATGACACCGAGTTACTCAATCGGGTACAATTGAGATCGGGGATTATTGATACGATTGTTCAGGTGATTACTGATTATCGCTCGGTGATAAGTGCAGAACAGGCATTAAAAATCGATAAAAACTCCTTAAAAAGAGCGAAAATTAATCTGGAAAATACTAGAAAATTCATTGAGGCAGGTCAAAAAGCCAGAATGGATTTAGCCCAGGCTAAATTAACGGTCACTCAAAATCAGATCACGATTTATAGTGATGAAAATACACTGGCACAGGCTCGTCAAACCCTTTTGCTGGATTTGGGTATGAATCCTGATACCCTCATAAAAATCGATACCCAAGTTAAGGTAAAACGATATATCCCTCCCAGTGTTAAAAAATCGATAAAAATTGCCTTGATGAACTCACCTACTTATCAAGAAGATTTGATTAATCTGCGCATTGCCAGACGTAACCTGCTGGTAGCCCTTGATAATGCCCGCTGGCAACTCAATGCTACCGTTGGCGCTACCTGGGGTAATGGTTCCGGTGGCCCACCGAATAATAACTTTAGAAGTATTGTGAATGGCCAAAATCAATCACAAAATGCATCTTTGAGTCTTACCGTACCTATCAATGATGTACAAAATCAGGCAGATATCGCCGGCGCACGGGTATCCATACGTCAGCAACAAATCAGTCGTGATTTGGAAAAAGCCACAATTAAAAGCAATGTCTTAAATGCTTTAAGGAGTCTGAAAATTGACTGGCTTTCACTGCAAAGCGCCATTGAAGCAGAAAGGTTACAGCAAATTAACCTTGAAAATGCTTATAAACAATTTAAAGCAGGTAAAATTGACAGTTTATCTGTGTCCCAGCAGCAAGATACTTTAACTCAACAGGAACAGGCGGTACTTTCCAGTAAAATACAATATTTGAACGATGTCACAAGCTTTAGACAACTGCTGCAACAAACCTTGCATCATTGGAATATCAGACTAAAATTTTAATTATGAAAAGAATAATCCTTACGCTTACCTCCATCACATTATTTTGTGCCTTTGTCGGTGGTTGCAATAAAACCGAGCAAAATCCCCAAACAAAAGCAGCAAAGCCACAAACTATGACTGTTAAAGAAAACGCCCAAGAAAGTTCACTTTTTTTTAATGGTGTTATTTCTCCGATTAAAACAGACGTAGTAACCACGCCTGTTGATGGTACCGTTGTAAAACTTTACTTCGCTTATGGTCAGAAAGTTCGTAAAGAGCAAAAAATGATTGATATTCGCTCAAGTACCATGGAAAAAAATTATCAGACTGCCATTAGTGGTTATTTGACAGCGAAAGAAAAGTATAACACTAACAAAAATAATATCGTTGGCGCTAAGAATTTGTATGATGCAGGGATTACCTCCACTCAAACTTATCAGTCTGCTGTCAGCACGCTGGATGACTCTTATCTTTCGTTCATACAGGCACAACAAACCTTAATAAAAATTTTGCAAAAAGCAAATATTCCAAGAAAAAGTATTGAACTTTTAAAAATCGGCGACGAAGCTGCAGTTAGAAAAACCCTTGAATCCCCTTTAAAAAATTTGATTATTCATGCGAATGCATCTGGCGTTGCTTTGCTCCCCACGGGGGCAGCTTCTGGTGAGCAGTCTTCTGGTTCTGGCTCTAATAGCGATAAAGCTTTGCACGAAGGCAGCCAGGTTAAATCCGGGCAGTTTTTAGTAGCTATTGGGGAAATGACTGGTATTAAAATTAAAGTGAATGTGGGTGAGATTAACATTAACCAAATTAATGTTGGTGATAGTGCGAAAGTAACCAGCGCAGCTTTTCCTGGTGTCAGCTTAACAGGTAAAGTCACACAGGTAGGCCGACAGGCAAACGCCAATGAAGGCGGCGGTTTACCCACTTTTCCTGTGAGTGTTTCAGTAAAAAGTATTTCTCCAGAAGCACAAAATCTTGTTCATGTGGGCATGAGCGCAAAAGTAGAAATACTAGTGGCAGCGCCAAAAGCCATTACAGTTCCTATAAATGCTGTAAAAATCAAAAACAACATGCCCTATGTATTAGTGATTGATCCTAAAACCGGTAAGGAAAAACAACAACCGGTTAAAACCGGTGCCGCCACTGTGGATGGCGTTAATATTATTGAAGGTTTAAAACCTGGAGATAAAATTGTCTACAGTCATTAAACTTGAAGCCATAAAAAAAGATTATCATTTAGGTGACAATGTTTATCACGCGCTAAAAGGCATTAACTTTAAAGTAGAAGAAGGCGAACTTATCGCCATTATGGGTAGCTCTGGTGCCGGCAAATCTACCTTAATGAATATTATCGGTTTACTGGACAACGCATCCAGCGGCTTATATTTACTGGATGACAAAGATGTATCCAAACTTAGTGATGATGAACGCTCAAAAATTCGCAATTTAAAAATTGGGTTTGTGTTCCAAAGCTTCTTTTTATTACCGCGCTTAAGCGCTTTGATGAATGCTGAACTGCCTTTAATGTATCGGGGTGTTAAACCAAAAGATAGAAAAATACGCGCACAAAAGGCGCTGGAAAAAGTAGGTATGGCAGAATTCATGCATCGAAAACCTATGGAGCTTTCCGGGGGTCAGATGCAACGGGTGGCCATTGCCAGAGCGTTAACGGCTGAACCTTCAGTCATTTTGGCGGATGAACCTACCGGTGCTTTGGATTCAAAAATTGGTCAGGATGTGATGAATCTGTTTAAGGCATTAAATGCCGAAGAAAAAGTTACCACTATTATTGTCACTCATGACCCTGGCGTTGCTAAACAGTGTCGACGAACCATTCATGTCAAAGACGGCCTGATACACGAAGCCGCGGAGATGGATGAATGAATATTCCCATGACCACTAAGGTGGCTTTACAAAATCTTGCTAATTCAAAGTTGCGGACAATTTTAGCCATGCTGGGTATTTTAGTGGGTACGGCGTCCGTAGTTGCTATGGTCTCCAGCGGTCAGTTAGCAACCCAACAGGCTTTGCAGCAATTTAAGAATTTGGGGACAAATTTAATGGCGGTGAATCTTTATAAACAAGGTAGTTCCAGTGGCGGCGCCAGTCGCTCACTGAGCGTCAAAAATGCTGAACGCTTGAAACAGGTCAATAAGGATATTGATTATGTAGCCCCCTATATCAGCGTTTATTCCAATATTGTCTTTTTAGGCAAATCCATAAACGCTAGTACTGTGGGCGTTACCCCGGCGCTGGCAAAGGTTGTGAATATGCAAACTCAAAAAGGGCGTTTTATTTCCCCTTTTGATGATGACTCTTCTTTTTGTGTGATTGGTCAGCAGATTTATCAGGAAATTCGTCCCAGAGTCATTGGCTCTGTGATTGGACAGCAAATTTTACTGGGCAATACTTATTTTACTATTATTGGAGTTTTAAAGCCCTGGCCACAAAACAGCTTTTTTAATCAGGATGTAAATAACGTCATTTTAGTACCGATTATGGCAACTCAACAATTGAGTAAATATGCTGAAATAAACAGTATTATTATGACCTTAAAAAAAAATGCCGATATTGATGCCGTGGAAAAATCCATTCGAACCTCTATTACTCAAGCAAACCCAGCGTATAAAATGTTTTTCCGCAGTGCCAAACAACTCATCAACAGTATGAAAAAACAAAAACAAATTCTTACTTTGTTTCTGGGTCTTATCGGTAGTATTTCTTTGATTGTGGGTGGCATAGGCGTAATGAATATTATGCTGGTGTCTGTAGTGGAAAGACGCAGGGAAATTGGTATTCGCAGAGCCATAGGCGCGCGAAAAAGAGATATTCAGTTAATGTTTTTGTTAGAAGCTATTATTTTATCCTTACTGGGTGGGACTTTGGGTGTGATCATTGGTATTGGCACTTCTTTTGTCATTGCCGATTATGCTAACTGGCATTTTACGGTATTTTTACTACCGCCACTAATTGGATTTTCGGTTTCCGTTTTAATTGGGGTTTTCTTTGGTTTTTATCCTGCTTTTCAAGCTTCAAGATTAGATCCCATTCAAACCTTACGTTCAGAGTAAACATTTATGACTGATAAATACGCCGTGGTGGGTAACCCTATCGAACACAGTTTGTCACCACAGATTCACCATTTATTTGCAAAAGCCACTCATCAGGATATAGTTTATGAAAAACAATTGATTGCTCCAGGAAATTTTAAAGCCGCTATTCATGCATTGATAAAAACAGGCGTCAAAGGAGTAAATGTGACGGTGCCATTTAAACAGGATGCTTTTACTGTGGCAACAGATTTAAGTGAAGCTGCTAAAGCTGCGGGCGCTGTGAATACTTTAAGTTTTATTGATAACAATCAGATTGTTGGTGATAACACTGATGGCGCAGGGTTGGTAAAAGATATTAAAACTAATCTTGGCTTTAGTTTACAGCACAAAAACATTCTTTTGGTTGGTGCAGGCGGCGCTGCCAGAGGTGTTATTCTGCCGTTGTTACATGCTCATCCAAAGTCTCTTACTTTAACGAATCGTACTATTGAAAAAGCATATGAGTTGCAACAAAATTTTAAAAATAAATTTCAAGTGATCGCTTCTACAAAGCTTAATGAACCTTACGATATCATCATTAATGCAACCTCTATGGGGTTGCAAGCTCGACAGGCATTTTTTTTAAATCCTGCCATCCTCACTGGTAACACACTTTGTTACGACATGATGTACGGTAAACCCAGTGCTTTTCTTGAGTGGGCTTACGAACACAAAGCCGGCTTGAGCGCAGATGGTCTGGGTATGTTGGTGGAACAGGCGGCATTGGCATTTGAAGTTTGGCGTAAGGTGCTTCCAAAAACGAAGGAAGTGTTGGCACAGATGAGAAAAGATAGAAATTTTTGAATAAGTACACCCATTTTTTTATAGTTGCCTTTGAGCTTTTCTGGTTTATGCAATCTGTATGATATAATCGTGGAAAGCAATTGCTGTGTTTATTTCAAAAATTAAAAACAACAGCAGGGAGATAATTATGAGCTTGCAAACTACCTTTTCTAACTTTTGTAGTGACCCTGATAATGATGAATATATTAAAGCACTGTCTTTAGAACTGGGGTTATTAACACAAAATGTTTATCAAAGTATATATGAAAAAAAACTGCGCAAGAAGATGAGTTTAAAGGATCTCGATTACGAAGTTGAAACAGGAGAGCATGATCCTGATGTGGAAGATGATGTGATTGAAATAGGTAGTGATGATTACAAACCTTTGCTTAAATTCATGCTTATCGATACTCTCGGTAACGACTTAATAATAAGTGATAAAAACACAAAAAGGTTAGTTGCCAAAATTTTGGATGATGAGCATTCAATTTTAAATTCAATGATGAAAACAATTACTTCTAAAGAATTTAATGATAAACCTCGTGAAGCAAGAATCCCTTTCAATAACCAATTTACTGGCTGGGCTGCACTCCAAGGCATTCTTGAAGAAACAAAAGAACTCAAGCCTGTTATAAATAGTCACATAAAATTTAAAAAAAACCTTGATAGGGTAAAAGAGCAAGCCAACACTTATAGTGCAACCAATCCAAAACGAAATCATATTCGTCAGTTTGCTTCTACCGCTTCTAATAACATGAATGATTATCTGGAATCACTGTACTGGAATTATAAGGATCCAAGTCAAATCAACACACTCCAAGATAAGGCTAATCAATTAACTTCAGAAATTCAAAGCAAAACCAAGTTATCCATTGAGGCGCTTGATGAACATCGTACCTCTAGAACTGCAAGAGCTTTAACAGCCCTGTGCGTAGGATTTACCGCAGTTATTACTGCCGGTATCACTTTGATTGGCAAACTTATTTATTCTAAAATTACTACCGGTAAAGCTACTGCATTTATTGATCACACTCGCTCGGGTGGTAAAGTACGAAATGCTCTGGAAGCAGCTGCTTCTCTTGGAAAGTCCGTGAGTAAGTTACCTAAAGCTTCCAAGGTTGCTTAATTAAATAGGACAAAAACTTCGATTTACAAGCAAAATCAATGTAGGTTGGGCTGACAAAGGAAGCCCAACAGGTTTTTTTCATTTAATTACGGCCTTTGTTTAATTGCCACGGCTGTTGGGCTTCCTTTGTCAGCCCAACCTACATTTATTTTAAATTCTATTAAAACTTCAGAAGATTTTTTTAGGCAGCCTTTTGAGCTTCATCTGGTTTAACCTGCTCCAGAACTTCACTGATTAGCTGCTGTAAAGCTTGCGTCATTATTAAAAAATCCGCATCAAAGCGTGCTTCTTTACTGTCAATTTCGCCCCCATCATTGCCTTCTTCAATCACTGTATCATCATATTTGAGGCTGGTGAGGGTCATATCGTAATTAAGGTTAAATGTGATTCTATCAAACCAGGTGAGTTGTATTTGTTTTGGCAGACAACCATCTTTGATAAGATTTTGCAGGGCGTCATCAAATAAATCCTGGTTTTTCACGCGAATTACCCGTTTTACATCATTTAAATCTTCCAGCACCGCGCATTTTTCCACCATAAAACTATCTGGATATTGCTGGCTTATGAGCCATTTTGTCATAAGTTTTGGGATATTACGGGTTTCGGGGCTGTACATTTCCAGATTAGGTAACAGTTTTTTTAAGTTTGTGGTAAAAATTTCCAGTTTCTTTTCATTGGTGCAATTAACAATAAGCTGATTTTTGAAAGTATCAAAATAAGCGTAAATTTTTACTGATCGACAAAAAGCCTGCTGGATGAGCGTGAAATACATTTGATCTTTGATAGAAGCTTTCTCTCGTTTGCTTAAATTTCTATCTTCCATGGCTTCTAATTCTTTAACCCTGTCATCAGTGTGCTCTTTTACCACCGCGGCTGGTAACACTTTTTCTTCGATTTTAAGGCAAATCATTTTAAACCCCATGGCACTGTGTAACAAAGGGGCATTGTCTTTGTCTATCACAGGCGCAAATCCCACACTTTGTGGCGTTGCAGAGCCACAGGGTTTGAATTGCAATTGTTGTAGTTTTTCTTCTAAAACAGTATCTTCTTCCAGTTTAAATTCTTGGTTTAACTGAAACACTTTAATATTTTTAAACCACATTACTTTTCCTCCTGTGGGGTACCGGGTTTACACCAGCCTTTTATGGTTACCTGTCTGGCTCTGGCCAAGGTTAATTGATTTGCAGGTGCTGTTTTGGAAATGGTGGAACCTGAACCAATGTAAGCGCCTTTCTCAATGGTGACCGGTGCTACCAATTGACTGTTGGAACCAATGAAAGCCCCATCTTCGATGATGGTTTTGTGTTTGGCGATGCCATCATAATTACAGGTAATGGTTCCGGCGCCAATATTCACATTTTTACCGATGCTGGCATCTCCAATGTAACTTAAGTGGCTGATTTTACTGCCTTTATCTACAGTGGATTTTTTAATCTCCACAAAATTCCCCACTTTGGTATGACTTGCCAGGTGGGTTTCTGGCCGCACTCTGGCGAAAGGACCAATAACCGCATTATTCTCAATATGCGCGCCTTCAATGACACTATTGGCTTTGATTTCTACATTTTTGCCTAAATATACATCTTTTAAATAACAGTTAGGACCAATGATGGTATTTTCACCCAGATGGATCTCACCTTCTAAAACTACATTGGCGTCAATTATTACATCTTTTTCAACTTCAACTTCTCCACGCACATCAAACCGGGCAGGATCCAGCAAAGTCACGCCTTTTAACATTAAAGCTTCTGCTGAGAGTTTTTGATAAATACGCTCAAGCTTTGCCTGTTGAATACGATCATTAATTCCTAAAACTTCTTCTGGAGAGCTGGACAGCTCAGCCTTTACCGGAATATCCTGTTTTGCAGCCAGGCCAATAATATCCGTTAAATAATATTCGCCCTGGGCGTTATTATTTTTTAATACGGGCAACCATTGTTTTAAGAACGCAGCAGGCGCAACTATAATGCCAGAGTTAATTTCTTTAATTTTACGTTGTTCCGAATTGGCATCACGCTCTTCCACAATGCCCAGTACTTTGCCGGTTTGATCATGCAAAATGCGTCCAAATCCTGTGGGATCATCTACTTCTGTTGTTACAAGCCCTACGCCATCGGGTTTAGTGACATTTAAAAGTCGCTGTAGCGTAGACAATTTCACTAAAGGGCTATCACCCACCAACACTAAAACCTGATGATCCTCTGGAATGTGAGGCAAAGCCTGCATCACCGCATGGCCTGTACCCAAAAGTTTTTCCTGCTTCACCCAGGTAACCGGTAAGGCTTTGCTGGATTCTTTAACTTCTTCGCCTCCAAAACCATAAATTACATAAACATCGCCATTTAGTTGTTTTGCAGTATCGGTTACCCGCTCAAGCAAAGTTTTGCCACCAAGTTTGTGTAAAACTTTGGATTGTTTTGATTTCATTCGGGAGCCTTTTCCGGCGGCTAGAATGATGATGCTTAGTTTCATGGATACCTCATTCAATGTAGGTTGGGCTGACGCAGGAAGCCCAACAGGCCGTAGCAATTAAATAAGTCTGTAATTAAATGAATACTTTGTTGGGCTTCCTGCGTCAGCCCAACCTACATTAGAATAAGGTCAAAAATTTACTTTTTACGTAATTTTTGGATGGCTCTTAGCTGTGCCATGGCTTCTGCTAATTCAGCTGTAGCACGGGAATATTCAAAGTCAGATTTTTTGCCTGCCAAAGTTTTTTCAGCTTTTTCTTTGGCTTCTTTTGCTGCTGCTTCGTCTAAATCTTCAGCGCGAACCACCGTGTCTGCCAAAATGGTGATGATGGTAGGTTGCACTTCCAACATGCCCCCTTTGACGAAAAAAATTTCTTCTTTATTTTTGTCAATTTGCACCCGAATCTGTCCAGGTTTTAAGGAACTCAGCAACTGTGTGTGGCCGGGATAAATCCCCAATTCGCCCATTTTACCAGTTACGAACAATGCTTCGGCTCGACCGGAAAAAATTTTTGACTCAAGGCTTACAATGTCTACATGCATAGTCATCCCCATACTTCACCTCTTATTCATTTTAGAGATTTTTTGCCTTAGCAATGGCTTCATCAATCGTACCGACCATGTAAAAAGCCTGTTCAGGTAGATGATCAAATTCACCGTCAATGATGGCTTTAAATCCACGGATGGTTTCTTTTAATGGAACATATTTACCAGGCGCACCAGTAAAAACTTCAGCCACGAAGAAAGGTTGAGATAAGAATCGCTCAATCTTACGGGCGCGAGCTACGGTTAATTTATCATCTTCGGATAATTCATCCATACCCAAAATTGCGATGATATCTTTTAAATCTTTGTAACGTTGCAGGGTTTGTTGGACGGCACGTGCAACATCATAATGTTCCTGTCCCACGACTAAAGGATCAAGCTGACGACTGGTTGAGTCCAGTGGGTCAATGGCAGGGTAAATCCCTTTTTCTGCAATTTGTCGCGACAATACCACGGTGGCATCCAGGTGAGAAAAGGTGGTGGCAGGTGACGGATCAGTTAAGTCATCCGCAGGTACATAAACCGCCTGTACTGAAGTAATAGAACCTGTTTTAGTAGATGTAATACGCTCCTGTAAAACGCCCATTTCTTCGGCAAGGGTTGGCTGATAACCTACCGCTGAAGGCATACGGCCTAACAATGCGGAAACTTCTGTCCCCGCCAGTGTATAGCGATAAATATTATCGATAAATAAAAGGACATCTCGACCTTCATCCCGAAAGTTTTCGGCCATGGTTAAGCCGGTTAATCCTACACGCAGACGGTTACCGGGTGGCTCATTCATTTGGCCATACACTAAAGATACTTTGTCTAATACGTTAGAGTCTTTCATTTCATGATAGAAATCATTACCTTCACGGGTTCTTTCACCCACCCCGGCAAATACTGAGTAACCGCTGTGCTCGGCAGCGATGTTACGGATAAGCTCCATCATGTTAACGGTTTTACCGACACCGGCGCCACCAAAGAGCCCTACTTTGCCGCCTTTAGCAAAGGGAATCACAAGGTCAATGGCTTTAATACCCGTTTCTAACAGTTCTGTGGTTGGGGTTTGTTCATCAAAAGCAGGTGCCTTGCGGTGAATAGGCATGTGTACTTCTGCACCAATTTCACCTTTCTCATCAATGGGGCGACCTAGAACATCCATGATGCGTCCTAAGGTTTTCTTACCCACAGGGACGCTGATGGGCTTACCGGTATTTTCTACTTCTAGTCCCCGTTGTAAACCATCGGTGGTTCCCATGGCAATGGTTCGAACGATACCATCTCCCAACTGCTGCTGAACTTCCAGCGTTAAATCTTTTTTGCTGACCATTAAGGCATCATGCACATTGGGTACATGTCCCCGTGGAAACTCCACATCCACAACCGCACCAATAATTTCAACCACTTGACCTAAACTCATAGATTCTTCCCCGTTTTGGGCCATGCCCAATCTTTAATATATTTACTCAATGGCCGCTGCACCACCCACAATTTCTGCAATTTCCTGGGTAATGGCAGCCTGACGAGCTTTGTTGTAAATCAATTGTAAATCATCAATAATTTTGCCTGCATTATCTGTAGCACTTTTCATAGCTACCATGCGCGAAGCCTGTTCACAGGCAAAATTCTCAACCACAGCCTGAAACACTTCAGACTCAATATATCGTTGTAACAACATTGGAATTAATTCTTTCGCATCCGGCTCGTATAAATAATCCCAATGATAATCCAGCTTTTCATCCTCACTGGCAATTAATGGCAATAACTGCAGCGTGTGCGGTTTTTGTGCCATTGTATTGATGAATTCATTTGAAACCAGATAAAGACTATCAATGCGCTTATTTTCGTAGGCATCCAACATCACTTTGACAATACCGATTAAATCATCCACAGTGGGCTCATCTCCCAGATGACTGGCTTCACCCACCAGATTGCCGCCATAGCGTTTGAAAAAATTGATGCCTTTATTACCAATTACGCACAGATCTATTTCAATATTTTCATCCATCAGTGTTTTTATTTTGTCAGACACTTTGCGGAACATATTGCCATTTAAGCCACCGCAAAGACCTCTATCTGTTGAGACAATAATAAAACCTGCTCGCTTAATTTCCCGTTGTTCCATAAAAGCATGGCGATATTCCGGTTCAGATTTTGCTAAATGCCCCATGACCTGCAGGATTTTTTCTGCATAAGGTTTTGTTAATTCCATCCGGTTCTGAGCTTTTCGCATTTTACTGGCGGCTACCATTTCCATAGCGGAAGTAATTTTACGAGTATTTTTTACGCTGCCGATTTTTGATCGAATTTCGCGAGCTGTTGACATAAATGCTTACCAGGTTTGAGTCTTTTTAAAATCCTGAACCGCTTTTTTCAAAGCGTCTCCAATGTCTTCAGAATAAATTTTCTCTCGGTTTATCTGCTCAAGCAAAGGCTTGTGATTGGTGTGCATGTAGGAGAGTAAGGCTTTTTCAAAACCCACCACTTTTTCTAATTCAACATCATCCAAAAACCCCTGGTTAGCGATATAAAGACTGAATGTCATTTCTGCTACTGACATAGGTTGATATTGCGCCTGTTTTAGAATTTCCGTTGAACGCTGTCCCCGTTCCAATTGCTTACGGGTAGCGTCATCTAAATCAGAGGCAAACTGAGCAAAAGCTTCTAACTCACGAAACTGAGCCAAGGCCACTCGCATATCTCCCACAAATTTCTTAATAATTTTTGTCTGAGCTGCGCCCCCCACCCGAGAAACGGAAAGGCCGGCATTAATGGCAGGGCGAATCCCCGAGTTAAACAGGTTGGTTTCAAGGAAAATTTGCCCATCGGTGATAGAAATCACGTTTGTGGGTACAAACGCCGTCACATCCCCTGCCTGGGTTTCAATAATTGGCAGAGCGGTTAAGGATCCGGTTTTGCCGGTAACTTTACCATCGGTAATTTTTTCTACATATTCACTGTTAATGCGAGCCGCCCGTTCTAACAGTCGTGAATGCAAATAAAACACATCCCCTGGGTATGCTTCTCGACCTGGTGGACGACGTAATAATAAAGATAGCTGTCGATAAGCCCAGGCATGCTTGGTCAAATCATCATAAATGATCAAAGCATCTTCACCCCGGTCTCTGAAATATTCACCCATAGAACAACCTGCATAGGGCGCTACAAATTGTAAAGAAGCCGCTTCTGAAGCACTGGCTATTACAATAATGGTATGTTTTAAAGCGTCGTGCTCTTCAAGTTTTCGCACAGTGTTAGCAATGGACGAGGCTTTTTGACCGACAGCCACATAGATACATTTTACCCCTGTGTCTTTTTGATTGATGATGGTATCTACCGCAATGGCAGTTTTACCCGTTTGTCGGTCGCCAATAATCAATTCACGCTGACCACGGCCAATGGGTACCAATGCATCAATGGCTTTTATACCCGTTTGCAATGGCTGAGATACGGATTGACGGGCAATCACCCCCGGTGCAATTTTTTCAATGGGTTCAGATAAGGTGGTTTCAATAGGACCTTTGCCATCCACAGGTTCACCCAGAGCATTCACCACTCGACCTAGAAGTGCTTCACCTACAGGTACTTCCAAAACTTTGCCGGTACATTTTACTTTCTGACCTTCTGCCAATCCAGTGGTTTCCCCCAAAACGGCAGCCCCTACAGAATCTCTTTCCAGATTCAAAGCCAGGCCAAAAGCACCATTTTCAAATTCAATCATTTCAGACTGCATCACATCTGCAAGTCCGTGGATTCGGATAATACCGTCTTTAAGACTGACAATGGAGCCTTCTGTTCTAACTTCGGCTACATTATCGAAGCTGGCAATACGCTCTTTAATAAGTTCACTGATTTCAGTCGGGTTTAATTGCATGTTCTACCTCGTTAATAGTTTACGCAAGCGTTTTAATTTAGCGCGAATTGAGCCGTCAATGACAAAGTCGCCGGCACGAATCACGGCTCCGCCAATGAGGTCTTTATCCTCAATCACGGACATAGCGATGGATTTGCCCAGACGAATCTCCAGGGCTTTTTGCAGATTTTGTTTTTCAGACTCATCCAGTGGGTATGGGGTACTGACTTCTACATCCAAAAGGTTTTGCTGTTTTTTGGCATACTGATCATACAAATCTGCCAGTGCCGGCAAACACAATATTCGACCGTATTGCGCCAATATTTTAAGAAAATGTTTTTGCTCTGGGCTGATTTTGTCACCGGCAAGAAACTCTAAAAATTCAACTTTTTGTTGTTTGAGTATTTGTGGATTCGATAAAAAATCCGCAGCACGTTCGTCACGCACCACAAAATCCAGTCGCTGTAAGAAAAGCCCCCAATCTGCAATAGCCTCATGCTCACAGGCATATTCAAAGGCCGCTTTGGCGTAAGGTCTTGCGATGGTTAAGTAGCCAGACATCATCATTAAATCTCGGTAATCAGTTTATTAATGATTTCACTGTTGGCTGCTTTATCGATATTGGCACCCAACACTTTTTCAGCACCAGCAAGGGCAATCACCGCCACTTGATCTTTTAAGTCCTGTTTGGCTTTGTTAAGCTCACGCTCGATTTCTGCTTTACCTAAAGCAATGATACGCTCAGCTTCAGAACGAGCCTGCTGTTTAGCTTCTTCCACCATCAGGTTACCGCGCTTGTTGGTTTCATCAATGATTTGTGCAGCCTGAATTTTAGCATCTCGCAAAATTTCAGCCTGATTTATGCTGCGCCAGCTCAAGTTCGTGCTGACCACGTTCTGCAGCAGCTAACCCATCGGCTATTTTCTGCTTACGTGCCTGCATACCTTTGACAATGGGTGGCCACACATATTTCATGGTGAACCAGACAAAAATGGCAAAGGTTATAAACTGACCCAGGAGTGTGGCATTTAAATCCATCACAAAACCTCTTAAAAATTAGCGATTAAAGACCGGCTGTTTTTCCGGCAGCTTTAAGTACAGCACCTAAAAACGGATTAGAAGCAAAGAACAGGTAAAGCCCCATTACAATAGAAATAACCGCAAACGCATCCACAAGCCCAGCCATTAAAAACATCCGCATCATTAGCATTGGGGTTAGTTCAGGCTGTCTTGCAACCCCTTCTAAAAATTTACCTCCTAAAACGCCGAAACCCACAGCGGTCCCAAGTGAGGCTAAACCGATTAAAAGAGCGGCTGCAATGGCTGATAAACCCTGCACATTAGCAATTAAACTGGCAAAATCCATGATGACTCCCAAAAAGTTAATGTTAAAAAAACAAGTGCATCAGTCTTAATGAGACTCATGCGCCATACTCAAGTATATGATTGTCAGCATCATAAAAATAAATGCCTGAATCGTTATAATTAAGATATGGAATATCGCCCAGATACCACCAGGAACCCACTGAATCCACCAGGGTAAAAGGGCTGCAATTAAAATAAAAATAAGCTCACCGGCAAACATGTTCCCAAAAAGCCGCAGAGATAAAGAAATTGGTTTTGTGCATTCTTCGATTAATCGAAACAAGAAGTTCAACGGAAACAACCAGGGCCCAAAGGGTTGAGTAAACATTTCTTTTAAAAGCCCTACGCCTTTGATTTTAATATTATAAAAAATGATTAAGAAAAAGACGGATAAAGATAAGGCAAAGGTTGTACTTAAATCAGCCGTTGGGACCGACTTAAAGTGTCCGACGCCAAATACATTCAAAATTCTGGGCAGAAGATCTACCGGAATTAAGTCCATGAAATTCATCAGAAAAACCCAGATAAAGATGGTCAGCGCAAGAGGCGCTACCAAAGGGCTTTTACCTCGAAAGGTTTCTTTGACGGTATCGTCTACAAACTCTAAAATAGATTCTACAAAGTTTTGAAATTTACCCGGCACACCACTTTGCATTTTTCTGGCGACTATATAAAAAGGAATTAAAAACATTAATCCAAGTACAATGGATACCGCAAGTGTATCCAGATTCAGGGTCCAAAATCCACCATTGGATAACGTAAAGTTATGCAAATTTAACTGTAGGTGCACCAGATGGTGCTGAATATAATCTGTACTTGAGACAGTGCCGCTCTTCATGCAAAAAATCACCTTTTAAAACTCAAAACCAGAGGCATTAACAGCCAAAATCCCAGTTGAGCTACCAAAACACCCAAAATAAAGGCCAGTACATGAAGCTTGGTAAACTTCATAAGCCCAATAAAAACTATCGCAACCATAAAAAACTTCAGGATTTCCGTTCGATAAAACCTGCTTATAGTGCGTTTTGCCGCGCTGGCAACCTTTTCTTTAAAAACACTTATTACCTGCCAGGCATTGGGTAATAAGATTGCAAGCCCCCCGGCACAAAATGACCAGGCAGCGTTGATGCTATGCATCATCAATAAAAATACCGTGACTACGAATAAGAGCAAACCTGCCACACTCAATAGCTTTAACGCCTGATTGCGGCTGGAACCTAAAACTTCTTTTTTATCCATGCAGAACAATACCTGCTGTCGTGTTACGGCCGATTGAAGTATACTTTTTTTGAGCCATAAGCGCAACCGGAGTGATTTTATTTTGACGTTTTAAAAGCACCACTTGTGGTTTGACCGCGGTAACCAAGGTTATGGATAAATGTATGTATTTAGGACTTATATATTAAAATTGAAATTAATAAATGTTGGGCTGAGGAAGGAAGCCCAACAAGCCCTGGCAACTAAAATAAGGCCGTAATTAAATGAGTACCGTTGGGCTTCCTTCGTCAGCCCAACCTACATTTATTATCATAGTTAGTGAATTTTTAAAATTGGAGTTTTGCGCAAGTCCTGATATTGTTAAAATTTTTTAGGGCTTTTAAGGATCCCTTAAGGTATTTGAGGTATTTTTACGGTAATATACCATCAATTAGTAAGATTCATGCCTTTTCAGGAGTTTTCAGATGTTAGGTACAGAAACTGATACAAGGGATTTTGAAGTAACACAGGATGGTTTTATTTATGCTCATTTAAAAGAAATTATTGACCAGGTTGTATTAAAAACCCAACCCAATGTAGAAGGTTCAGCCCATTCAGCGCTTTTGTTTTTTTTGACTTTGAAAGCTGGTGATTATGCAGCCAGAGTTCAAAATTTAAAGAAGCTCTTACATCAATTTATTCCTAAAAAAGCTTGGAGTTATCAAGAAGAGCTTGGCTTTTTTCAATACAATGGAAGCAGCCCATCAGAATCTGCTTTGATTGACTTGCTAAATTATAGCAATCAACTTTATCGGGCAAAATTTAATATTAAAGAACATTTAAAGCCTCTCAAAGAACAACTTTCTAAAGATACAAATACATTATTTGATCCTCAAAAGACAGTAGAAGAAATTGCGCAAACCTTAGAAAAAGTTATCCAAAGCGCTGAGAGTTATTTCACTGATGAAAAGTTTCAATTTAATGTTATTTTTTTTGAAATACATCTTGAAAACTTAAGGGTTATGTTAGGGGAGAAAAAGCCAAACGAAAGTAATCCAACTATTCCACTTACTCGTTTGACTGAAACTTTTAAAGAGCAGATATTATTAGTTAGAGCTCATGCAAAAGAAAAGCTGAATCTCACTCTCCCAACAATTATCACAGTTTCAACGAGTCCCTGCCTCATCACAAAGCCCCAGCAACTCTCCAACAAAGCAAACTTCTTCTCCATTGAAAAAGCTATTTAGAACCCACTCTGAAACCTCTTCTGATAAAGCTAAAGTTTTAATAGATTATGAAAAGCTATTTGGTTTAATTGAATCCAATCAAAGCCAAATGCTAGAAAAGCTGCTTTCTCCTGTTTTACACGAATTTGAGGAGATTTTGGAGGAGAAGTCTCAAGAGTATAGCGAATATAGGACTCATCTGTTTCAACAACAGATTAAACGCGCCACATTACTTTTAGAGCAATATAATCTTTTAACAAAAGAGCAAGAAATTGTAAAACCATTTTTCCAAAAATTATTTGATATAAAAGAACAGCTGACTTCTTACCAAGATGCTTTAACAAAAGATGATGTAAACGTTGATACAATCGATATTCAAAGGCTATTCTATAATTTAGAAAGAGAACATTTACCTGTATCAATAAAATCAGATTTATTAAAAAGAGGATACGACGCACAAATAAATAAATTGCATAATGCACTTTATTTATTTGAAATCAGTAAAGAGTGTCGCCGTGTTGAGTTAAATCTTAAGAGAATTAAGGCAGAAAGTCGATCTTATAAAGCTTCGCCTTCTGATGCTGAAAGTAGCCTTAAAATAAATTTAAATATTCTAAATTTAGCGAGGTTGCGTAAAGGCACTCAATTATCTGTAACGGAAGAACAAGAACACCAGAAACTTCAAAAGCATAAGTCTGTCTTGCAAGCAAAGATTCAACTTTTAATACTTGAGCTTAAGCTTAAACAGCTTGCCGAGAAACTTTATGACAATAGCAACAATGATTTAGCATTCTTCCAGCAACGACACTCTAAAGAGCAATATCTTCAACACAAGTTTGAACATTATGCCATATTAAAACAGAGTCTCTTGGATTTTAAAGAGGAAATAGAAACTCAAAAAGTTTCTATTATGGATAAATATGATAATTCAAAAGATAGATTAGAAGATTTAGTAGCGAAATGCGAAAATACCATTAATAACTGTGATCTTCTTAAAAAGCATTATCAAAATAATAGAGATTCACTAACCAATGTGCTTTTATCTCCCGAAGAAATTAAGAAAGAAAACTTGATAATTTACGATCAGTTACTTAAAAGCCTGTTGGATTGCTCAAGCTATAAACTACTTAAAGCTCATATTGAAAATATTAAACCTGGTAAAAATAAGCTAAAAATTGGTAAACAAGAAAAATTTGAAGAGCTTAATAATAAACTGAATCCCCTTGAAGATAATGATAAAGCCGCTGAAGAACTCATTCTCGCGCTTAAACAATTTATTGCTAATGCCGATACCAAAACAGCTATTACTCGAAATACTGGCCTGGGTATCGTCAAAAATCCGCCTTCAAAAAAGCTTTTTACAGCTTTCCAAGAAAGTGCTTTTGTACTTATTAAAGAAGCCTCTTCTAAAATGGCTGAAAACGCAGATAGGGGTTATGGTAATTTTCAACCATCAAAGCGGGCGGCTATGTAGCCCTTGACACCCGGTAAAATCTATCCTTTACTATAACAACATCCGGGACACAAGGGACTTTACATGTCTTCACCAAAAATTATCATCGTAGGCGCAGGGCCCATTGGCCTTTATTGCGCCAATGAGTGCTTACGTTATGGCATTCATTGTGAAATTATTGAAAAAAACCCAACCCTAAGCGAACACTCCAAGGCGCTGGGAGTGCATATGCGAACATTAGAGTTGTTATTACCTCTTGAGCTTGCGCAAAAATTTATTGAGCAGGGGAACCCTTTTGAGCGCATTCGGATTCATAAAAATGGCAAAGTATTAGCGCATATTTCCCTTAAAGGTCTCGATGCGCCCTTAGACTACCCCATTATTCTGCCGCAAAATCAAACTGAAGCTTTGCTGCATGAAAATTTAGTGCAAAAGGGACTGGAAGTTGCATTTAATACGGAATTAATGGATTTAGAACAAACAGAAACGGGGGTTACTGTTACTTTGAAAGATGCCAGCGGTACTCAACAAAAAACCTTTGATTGGGTCATTGCCTGCGATGGTGCTCACAGCAAAATCCGCAAACTATGTGCAATGGACTTTAAAGGTGGCCGCTACAATCAAAACTGGTGGCTGGCTGATGTTGAGCTGGATTGGGTGTTGGACATACATACACTTTCAGGCTTTTTCAGTGATGCAGGTGCTTGTGTGTGTTTTCCTATTAAAGGAAAATTACATCGGTTTGTCACACCTTTACCAGATGATTGTCATGAGCCGTTGAATTTAGAAAACTTTGAAGCCCAAATTCGCAATAAAGTTCAGATTCCTTTTAAAATTAATAAAGCTATCTGGCTGAGTGCGTTTCGCATTAGTCATCGACAGATTGATAATTACCAAAAGCAACGGATTTTCTTTGCTGGCGACAGCGCCCATATTCACAGTCCAGCAGGCGGACAAGGCTTAAACACCGGATTGCAGGATATCCAAAACTTAATTTGGAAGTTGGCTTTGGTTACCCAACACAATGCCTCTGAAGCTTTGCTTAAAACCTATAATGATGAACGTCACAAAGTCGGCGAACATCTTTTAAAACAAACGGATGAAATGACCAAGGCTATTTTATTGACGAATCCTGTACAAAAAGCGATTAGAAATTTTGCCCTGAAAACCATCAGTAAATTGCCTTTTATGACAAAAAAAATTGCTAAGCAAATGTCCATGCTGACCATTGATTATAATCAGAGTCCGCTGATTAATAAAAGCCATCTTGGACCTTTTTCTGCCGGGCGTTTAATGCCGAATATTCATTTTTACGATGAACATCAGCAAAAACATAACTTGTTTCATTTGGTGAATAAGCCCAAACATACTCTGTTAATTTACACAGCTAATCTTACTGAACATGTGAAAACCACTTTTAAAAAACTTGAAACCACTTATACAGACATTTGCGATTTAATATTTATTAACAGAGAAAAAACTGATAACTTTATTGAAAATCAAAGCCTTAGGGATAAAGACAGCATTTTTGGCAAAGAAAGTACATCGATGATATTAATCCGTCCTGATCAATATGTGGCTTTGTGTAATAAGACCTTGGATAAACAGGTTTTGAGGAATTACTTTCAAACTCAATTGGGTTTGCCTGTGTAAAGTTACCACTTATATGACTTACGATAAACTTCGTATTAAAATCGAAATAAATGTAGGTTGGGCTGACGAAGGAAGCCCAACAAGCCGTGACAATTAAATAAGGCCGTAATTAAATGAATATACCCTGTTGGGCTTCCTTCGTCAGCCCAACCTACATTTATTTTGAATGTAAATCGAAGTTTATCGTAAGTTCTAACTTAAACAACTTAGCCAGTATTGTCATTTTTAGACTATATTAAAAGTTATAATCATTATTCGGAACACCCATGAGTGAAAAACAAGAAGTTGAAGTAGAAAAAAGCTATTCAAAACAGGCAATTGCCAATAAACTTAAAAGGATCGCGCAAGCATTGGAAAATGATGAGAGTTTTGAGATGCAGATTGCCCATAATCGTTTTACCGTTTCCAAAAATGTAGAAATTGAGTTTGAATATGAACATGAAGAGGGCGAGCATGAGCTTGAAATCGAATTTAAATGGAAAAATTAACTAACAGCCTGTTATGCGATTTGTGATTCAAAGGGTTCGACAAGCTGCAGTAACCATTGACGGTAACATTCACAGTCAAATTCAGGCTGGACTTTTGATATATATGGCTGTGCATAAATGCGATGAAATAGCAGATTGTGATGGTTGGGTGGATAAAATTTTAAAGTTAAGAATTTTTGCTGATGATCATAAGCCCATTAATCAATCTATTCAGAGCGTTAATGGAGAAATTTTGTTGATTTCGCAATTCACTTTGTATGCACAGACCAAAGGTCAAAACCGACCATCCTTTATGAACTGTAAAAATCCAGGCTGTGCTCAACAAATTTATGAATATTTTTTAATGCGCTTGAAACAAAAATGGCCCGCAACCCAAGCAGGGGTGTTTGCGGCGGATATGCAAGTACACTCTATCAACGATGGTCCTATTACCATTATCTTAGAGTGAATTACTTCTTAACTCCTTGATATTTTTGGATCACTTCCGCCTCCAAAATATTGATTATTTTGGATCTAAGCCATAAAAGTGCAGGATTTGAGGCAAATTTTTTGTGATAACCAATATATACTGAAGTGGTAGCCACATTTAAAGGCACTTTTTGATAATTCAGATTGAGACTATTTTGTACCATTTTTATAAAAAATTTAGGGGCAGATGAAATCAGCCTATCCGAGTTAGCCACAATATTGGCAGTGGCCAAAAAGCCATCAACATACATCACATCGTTGCGGTTTAATTTTTTTTGTTTTAATACCTGTTGTAATGGATTATATAATTCGGTGTTAAAACTCACGGTGACATGGGGCGCATTTAAGTAGTTTTCCAAGGTGAGCGCTTGGTGTAATACAGGATTACTGGCGCTGCAATAACAAACCAACTCCTGCTCAAAAAGCTTCTGTGCGCTTAAAGCTTCGGGTATATTCATACGAGTACACGTACCAATTGCCAAATCCACTTTATTAAATTCATAAATGGAAGGCTCATCGATGATACTCATATCCACAACATTGAAACGAATATTAGGATAATCCTGTAATTGTGCCTGTAATTTTGGCATAACAATGGTTTGTAGATAGTTTGGCATGGACAGGGTAAACATTTTGTCCAAGGTATCGGGAGAAAATTCAATTTCACGCTCCAGCAATGCATCTACATTTTCCATTAAACGGTCCACTTCCGGCAAAAGCTTCAGTGCTTTTTGGGTTAACTCAAATTGATTGCCTATTTTAACCAGTAAGGGATCCGAGAACATTTCCCTTAATAGCTTTAACGATGCGCTCATGGCGGGCTGTGTAATACAGACTCTTTTAGCTGCGTTGGACACCTGCTTCTCTTTTAACAGGGCATCCAAGTGCATCAATAGATTTAGGTTAATTTTTCGCATAAATAAAGGCCTCCTTATCATACTATAACTCAAATTAAGTAATACTTAAGTATTTTTTGGTAAGAGACGGGTTTTGATTGTCAGTTAAACAAAGTGTTGAACAAAGTATGTCTATAAGGACTGGTGCAAAACTTCAATTCTAAAAATTCATTCAGGCAATCAATGTAGGTTGGGCTGACGAAGGAAGCCCAACAAGCCGTGGCAATTAAACCAGGCCGTAATTAAATGTAAACCTGTTGGGCTTCCTTCGTCAGCCCAACCTACATTGATAGGTTTTAATTTTGGAGTTTTGCACAAGTTTTGTCTATGTTTTTGTTGAAAGATGATTATTTTCAGGTTTAGAAAATTTAAGTTGCAAAAAACTCAGTGCTTTTGCTTTGACGATGTCTTTTACCGTATCCAAATCCAGTTTAGCGGTATTTAGATTCAAAAATGCTTGCTTAGACATAAGGCTTTTAGCCTCTTCTTCCACCACTTGATCGGTAAAGCCAGAAAATACCAACAAATGAGATTCAATCTGGGTCTCCAGCATTGGTGTCAACACAGGTTTCAGCTTGAAAAGCGAATGAAAAAGCGCCTGGCTGTTGGTAGCCACTTTAACCTCAGAAATCATTTGGTTCAAAATCATTTCATCTTCGTGATTATTACCTTCAAGATAATTTTTTTCGAGGTTGAGCAGGGTAACAAAGGCATTTTGAATTTCAGGGTAATCTGACATGGACTCACTACTTTAACTCTATAGTAAAATCATAGCTTATGCGGCTAAACTTGTCTTATAGATTTTTTATATTTGTAGTATAACAAATTTGTATAACGACAGTTAGATAAGCTTGTTTTGTGGGAAAACTCCTAAAATTTTGAGTGGTTTATACACTAGATTTAGTGATCATTTTTCGATATGATGACAACATGAAGACATTCGGTAATTTGTGAATAAAATTAGTTACATAATGTTCTTCGGCTCTTACAGGATAAGCTCAGGATAAAATATTCAAATTATTTTATTAACCGGAGCAGTTTTGTTGGGGAAGTGTTTTGTTAGAAACTTATATTGAGATTTTTTTTACGGTTGCTGCTGTTACAAATTCTCTTTTGTTCCTTCCTCAAATAATCAAACTTTTAAAACAAAAAAACTCTAAGGAAGTCTCCTTTATCACATTTTTTGGATTTAACGTTATTAATGTTGCATATGTTTTGCACGGTATTATAAGAAAAGATTATCCTCTTCTTATAACCTCCACACTAAGTGTTATTGCAAACTCTACTGTAACTTTTCTTATTCTGTACTATCGATTCAAGAAAAAATGAAAACCTTTGAGTTAGACCCCATTGATAAAAAAAGTTGTGTTTTAGATTTATTACCTATTTCTAAGAATACTATTTTTAATAGTCCAAAACAAATACTGGAAGTGCTATTATTATGCAAAAATTTAATTGAAATTTTAGCTGAAGGAATAAAAAGTTTTGTTTATAGCAATATTTTAAAAAATTTTGATGGACACGTAGGAGATTGTTCATGTCAAAGCAGAGCATTTCTTTTAATTTTTTTTAAAAAGAATCTCACTGTTTTTGAGAAAGACAATCTCAAAGATGATTTTTCACGGGCTTTGTTTTTATCGCGTAAAATTGATAACTTAATAAAAAAACATACTAATAAAAGATTTAAACCCCAAACATTAGAGTATTATTTTTGTGAAAATAGTATTAATTTTCACATGACACAACTCAGTTTTTATCTGGCATCTTGTAAATTTCTTACAAGTTTTAAAATTTATGATATCAGGAAAAATTATTTAATAGATTATAAGATGTTACAACAATTTTTTCATATTTCAAAAACTAAAAGCAGAAAATTAATTCACTATTATCAAAAAATTGTGTCGTATCAATCACAAAAAATGCTATCTAATATAATAAAAAAAAATTTTGGGTTTATTCATAATGAATTATTTATTAAGTTTCTTAGATACGATGAAGAAGACCGCTTACAAAGCCCAACTTATTTACTACTCTATTTTCTTCTAAAATTAATAATTATTTATGATATTCCGATATGTATTAAGGAACGTTATTCATATGATTTAGAGTACTCAAATATCCTTGTATTCAGATGGAATAAAAATTTAAAAACTTTTTCTTTAGTTAGGAGTTCAGTTGAAAGCCTCCCATTCGTTTTTGTTTTTGAAACCGTTTTTCGCAATAATTCAAAAAATGCTACAGGCATTGATCTCATAAATGAAATAGGACTAAAAGAGTTAATCTATTGTAGTATGGTTAATCACCCACAATATTCAGGTCAAATTTTAAAAAAATATAAGTATGATCCTTATAAGGCAGACTCTAAAAAGCTTGAAAAAATCAATGGCTTTGAAAGCTTTTATGAATTTTTCAAAACTAATAAAAATAATATAAATTTAAAAAGTGCAAAATATATTGACTCAACCTATTATTTTATTAAACATATTTATTGCTGCACTGGAAAGGAACTGGCAAGTTCAGGTCTAATAGAATATAATAAAGGACAAAAGGATAATAGTTAACTTAATATGTCCAACAACGAGCTAAAAAATAAAGATCAATTAATAGATGAATTAAGAAACCAGCTAGCTAAGCAAAAAAACTATTATGAGAATATCATTGCAAAAATGCCTGGACATGTTTACTGGAAAGACAAAAACTGTGTATTCCTCGGATGCAATGATCAGCAGGCAAAAACCCTCAATTTAAAATCTAGATTTGATGTCATAGGCAAAAAAACCCTAGACATGATTACTGATATTCTGCCTGAGAAGGAAAGGGTTTTCCAAGCCCACCTTATTGACTCAGCTGACAAAGCGGTAATTGACTCAGGAAAAGAAAAAGTCTTTGAAGAGCCCCTTACCAAACCCAATGGTGAAATTGCTCAATTTATTTCAACTAAAACTCCATTAAGAGATGAAGACGATAATATTGTAGGAATATTAGGTATCTCGGTTGATATTACTGCCCAAAAAGAAAATCAAAAGCTGACTAATGATAAGGAAAAAGCAGAACAAAAAGCAGAGTTAATGAAGTTTTATGGTGAAATTCTTAATAAAATGCCGGGGCATGTCTATTGGAAAGATTTGGATTTTATTTATCAGGGCTGTAATAAAAATCAAGCCAACAATTTAGGCTTCAATCATCCAAAGGAAATCATTGGTAAAACTGATTTTGATTTATCTCCAGTAAACATTGCTCAAGATATACGATATAACGATGAAATAATTATCAAAAAGCAAATTACTGAAACAACCGAAGAAACTGTAAAAGATTCAAATGGCTTGGAACATACTGTATTATCAAAAAAATCTCCCCTTTTAGACCAAGATAATAATATTAAAGGCATTGTTGGTATTTCTTTTGATATCAGTGCAGAAAAGGAAAACCAAAGACTACAAATTGAAAAAGTCCAATTGCAAAAGGAAAAAGCTGAAGAAAAAGCGCAAGTTATGCAGTTTTATGAAACTATCATCGACTTAGTTCCTATCCACATTTACTGGCTCAATATGCAAGGAGAGTTTATAGGTTGTAATAAAAAACAAGCCTTAACCGCTGGATTTGAAAATAAACACGATATGATTGGTAAATCAAATCTTGATATGCCATGGTCTAAACAAGCAGAGTATCTTGATGCAAATAATGAAAAAGTTATTAAAGCTGGCAAACTTATTACTTTTGAAGAGCCTTTTGTAAACAAAGATGGCGATGTAACGGGTTATTTTTTATCTAAAAAGCAGCCTTTTAAAAATGAAAAAGGCGAAACTGTTGGAGTAATGGGCGTCTCCATCGACATCACCGCCGAAAAAGAAATTCAAAGGTTACAACTTGAAAAACTCCAACAGGAAAAAGAAGAAGCTTTACGAAAAGTTGAATTAATGCAGATTTTAGCAAGTTCCATTGCTCATGAATTGCGTACACCTTTAGGAGCGTTAAGCTCCTACGCTCAAGGGATTGGCGTGCTGCTACCTAAATTACTGGAATCTTATAAAATTGCCAAAGAAGCCAATTTAGAATTACCTTTTATTAACAATCAACAGTTGGATGCATTAGAAAACTCTGCTCAAAGTGCTCAAAATGAAGTGCGTTCTGGTTTTCATTTTATTGATATGCTGTTAAAAAATATTCAGCAGGATTTAAAAGGGTATTCTTTGGAAACTCTATCGATGCAAAAAGTTGTTGAGCTGGCGCTTGAACGTTATCCATTTCAATTGAATCAGCAGCATATTGTGCGTACCCGGTTTGAAAATGATTTTCAATTTAATGGTAATGAAGATTTAATGATCCATGTTTTATTTAATTTAATTAAAAACGCTTTGTTCTATGTAGGCACGGGGATGAATGCAGAAATTTTAATTGAAATACCTGCAACACAAAATAACATTTTGCGTTTTCGCGATAATGGTAAAGGTATCAGCCCAGAAAACCTGCCTCATATTTTTAAAAAATTTTACAGCCAATCCCCTCATGGCACAGGTATTGGCCTTGCTTATTGCAAAATGGTATTGGAAAATTTTAATGGTACAATTCATTGTGATTCCAAACCAGGTTGCTATACTGAATTTATAATGAATTTCCCAACGTTTCAAGGTGAGGAACATGCATAATTTGAAGCTGCCTATTTTTTTCAGACCCAGTGAAATTGTTTTTGTCGATGACAACCAAAGCTTTCTAAATAATTTGGCATTGGTACTGCCAAATACTTTTCACTACAAAACCTTCACCAACTCAGTACTTGGGCTTGAGTATGTAAAAAACAAGCTTACAAATAAAGTGGAAAATCACTCTAATGATATTGTTGTGGTTCAAGATGAGGATGCCTCCAGCCTGGAAATAAACCTTGAGGCCGTGTACCTGCAAATTTTCAATCCTGAACGCTTTAATTTTATTAATTTGTGTATTACAGATTACACCATGCCAGATATTAATGGCCTGGAATTTTGTGAAGCTATTCGTGATTATAACTGCCACAAAATTTTACTCACAGGCGATGCCAGTCATGATTTAGCTGTAAAAGCATTTAATCAAAATACCATTCAAAAATTTATTTTAAAAGATTCTGTGGATTACACCAAAGCAGTGGTGGACGCAATTTCTGAGCATCGATTTTTATATTTTCTACATCAATCTAACCTTATTATTAATAATATGGTTTCAACCAATCTACATAAATTGGAATTTTTGTATGATGATAAATTTGCTGAGTATTTTTTTGAAGCCTCTCAAAATATTGGTATCATAGAATATTATATGTTGGATACTCACGGCAGCTATCTTATGCTGGATATGAAAGGAAATCCAACCTGGTATATTGTACGCGAGGCAAACGAGATGGATAATATTATTCGCAGCCTTGAGTATGAAGAAGCACCCCCTGAGATTATTGCTAAAATTAAAGACTTTAGTCATATTCCTTTTTTCTTTAGTGATGAAGATTATCAGACACTTTATGAAGATTGGGATCCTTATTTGCAACCTGTGATAAAGACTTTACATAGTCAGGATAAAATTTATTACATTTCTATTGTGAATCATGAAAACTCACCTTACAAACTTGATAAACCCTTTTTAGGATATAAAAAATATCTGGAAACTTTGTAAGACTTGCTAAAGAATTTTTAAATTTATACAGGACTTACGATAAACTTCGATTTACTTTCAAAATCAATGTAGGTTGGGCTGAGGTCGGAAGCCCAACAAGCCGTGGCAACTCAATAAGGCCGTAATTAAATGAATACCCTGTTGGGCTTCCGACCTCAGCCCAACCTACATTGATTAATTTCGATTTTAATGCGAAGTTTATCGTAAGTCCTATTATAATTAAAATAGGATTTTTACAGGAGCATACCCGTGCAATCTCAAGCTGCATCTCTTAGTTTTGCAGGCAATAGCGCTTTTGCAAAGTTAACTCCCACAGGCTTCACAGGTAAAGAGGCCATTTCATCTTGTTATAAGTTTCATGTGTTTGGTTTTTGTTGTGACGCTGACTTCAACTTTGAAACCCTTTTACATCAGCCCGTTGCGTTGAAAATTCAATTTCGTGGGACACGTTTTTTTCATGGTTATGTGAGTCACATTAATAGTAATGTCTGGGACAATTTGCCAAATAGAAAATTTCATTTGGTATTAAGGCCACAATTTTGGTTTTTAAAGCAAGTTAAAAGCTGTGAGGTCTTCCATCATGTTTGTGTACCGGATCTGATTCATAAGTGGGTTAAGCGTTATCATTTACTGCATGTTAACTTTTCTTATTTGCGCCAAACATACCGTACTTACCCTTTTATCATTTGCCATAACCAATCTTTATTATATTTTTGTCTGCATTGGTTACAAAAAGCTAATATTAACTTTTATTTTCAACACAGTTATCATCGCCATGAGCTGATTTTATTTGACTCTACGGAAGTTTTACCTAACATTGCAAAGCCTTTAAAGTGCTCTGAAACCTGGGTAAATACTGATAATTTATTTGATGTTAACTATTTTGAAAACATAAGCACTCAAGAAGTCAAATTAAATGCCTTTAATCCACTGAATGATTCAAAAGCGCAAACAAAAGCAATCGATAGTCATAAAAACCCTTCTTTTGTTTGGCGCTGCTATCAGGTGCATCGATTTTTGGATAATGCTGAACTTCAAAAAAATGCTCAGCGTATCCTTGATAACAAAACTTGTGATACAAAGCTTTATAAAGCTAAAAGTCTCAATCTTGAGTTGCAACCGGCAAGAAGGCTGAAGGTATTATCCGAACACCTATCTGGTGATTTACTTACAAAGTGCATGATTCACAAAGCTTATGATAATCGTTATATACAGTCTCATCCTGCCCCGAGTTTAAGACACAATCATTTTTACCAAAATAAGCTTACTTTAGTACCATCGAAAAAAACTTTTGCCAAAAAAAATTCATATCCCATAAAAGCTTATGGATATCATTACGGCATTGTTGTTGGAGACAAGCCGGACACAGTGTTTACAGATAATCACGGTAGAATTAAAATCATTTTTTGCTGGGATAAAAAGCTTAAAACTCACACTTATCTGGACTTATCTCAGTCAGGCATTTGGATCCCTATTTTGCACACACAATCAGGTAAGCATTATCAACAAGAGTTCATTCCCAGAGTTGGTCAGAAGGTAGTTATTGTTTTTATGCAAAATGATATTAATACCCCTTTATGTCTGGGCGCCTGTTATACACAGGAAAACCCACGGCCTTATCCCTGCGCCAACAATCCCTATGTAAGTGGTTTAAAACTTAAAACACAAGCTTCTGACAATCCCAAAAGCTTTCATGCGATCCGGTTTAATGATACCAGCCAAAATATGGGGCTTTACCTGGAAGCACAAACTCAATTTGAAGAAAGTATCGCTCAAGATAATCACTGGCTGGTCAATCATGAATTGAAAGAAACTGTGGGTGGAGATAAGTCTGTCCAAGTTGATGATACCATTACGCTTGAGGCTGAGAAAAAAATTCTTCTAAAAACTGTTGATAGTGAGATCTTAATTGAATCGAATAAAGTTGTACTTAAGGCACATCAAATTCATTTAGATTAAAATCAAAATTAATCAATGTAGGGTGGGCTGACGAAGGAAGCCCAACAGTATTCATTTAATTACAGCTTAATTTAATGCCACGGCCTGTTGGGCTTCCTTCGTCAGCCCAACCTACATTGATTTTGACTGTAAATCGAAGTTTTTTGTAAGTCCTATTAAAATCATAGCTAAAAATATCAGCTGGGCCAATTAGACAGGCCCAACCCAAATTCAAAAATGCCGATGAGTGCCTGCTTTGATTTAAAGGGGCATTCTCATTTGCGTGATTCATAAGGCTATTACAAGTGCGTATTTTAGAAACTTTTTATCGAAGAAATTTCAATACTATTATTAACTTGATTATGTTCATTTATATATGCCTTAACCATCTCAACGTTGTTTTTAACATTAATGCAGCCAGAGTTATGCATTCCTAACCAATATTCAAATTCTCCTTTTAATAGTTCAAGCTCATAATTTTGTGGTTTAGATAAATTTTTCGGATCAACTTTATTAAGCAATTCCAGATGCTTTTTATCTGATTCAAGATAATTTTGCATTGAATTGAGAACATCTTCTAATACTGATTTTATGGAGAGTAACATTTGATGTGTTTGATTATTCGCCAAATTACTTTGTGAATTAAGATTATTGAATTGCCTAATAGCATTTGAAAAACTGATACTTACAAAAGATTCTTTTTGCTTAACTTCATTCAAATAAGCTCTAGCTTTTTTTAATATAATATTATCTAAAGATTCTTGTTGATTAAAAAACATAATTATACCTCTAAAATTCAAAATTCCTTTGTTCTACCTTTCCAAAATGAAAAGAGCTTTTTCCATACAACAGCGGCGAGATATTACACAATTGAACCTAAATAGCGCAATAGCATAAAGTACTTTAGAGTATATTTTGAGTACTATAAAATTAAAATGCAGGATTATTAAAATTTGCTATACAGCCAAAATAAATGTAGGTTGGGCTGACGTAGGAAGCCCAACAGGGTTTATTCATTTAATTACGGCCTTATTTAATTGCCACGGCTTGTTGGGCTTCCTACGTCACATTGATATGTTTCAGTTTTGAAGTTTTTCGTAAATCCTACTATAGTTAAAATAAAACGTTGCCTTAGAGGGGAGCAAGGTTATGAAAACGCTAATTATTACATTAATCACCTGCGCTGTTACCATTAGTAGTATTAACAGCTTTGCAGCCAAGCAACGTTATGGCAGTTTGCTTTGTAAAGAAAAGGGCTTTACCTGTTATAAAGTTAAAAGTGGCGATAGCTGGGAAAAATTATTTCCTGACCCGGAAGCTCGTGATGTCGTCAAACGGGTTAATCGGGTAAATATGCGGCTGCGTTCTGGCTGGACCATTGCCATCCCAGTGGATCTTGAGCAAATCAGTCACTTTGATGTTTCACCTTTTCCACTTAAGATAGATGGCAACGGTCATAAAAAAATTGTGGTTGAGTTGAAAAAATTAGCCTGGGGCGCTTATGATGAACAAGGACATTTAATTCACTGGGGACCTGCGTCCGGTGGTAAAGGCTGGTGTTCTGATGTTGGACGTCCCTGTCGCACCCACACGGGTAACTATACTTTAGTTCGAAAGCAAGACTATAATTGTACATCCAGTAAGTTTCCTTTGCCTTATGGTGGCGCAGCCATGCCCTACTGCATGCATTATTACAAAGGTTACGCATTGCATGGATCCTTTGAAGTGCCAGGTTACAATGACAGTCATGGCTGTATTCGTATGTTTATTACCGATGCACGCTGGTTAAATTATGATTTTGCCGATTACAATACCAAAATTGAAGTGCATCCTTATTAATCCAGAAGCTTCGCGGTTTCATGGGATGAGGCAATAATTTCATACTGAGTAATAACTCCGGCAATGTCATCGACCTTAGCCGAGCGAATGGTTCTGGAAACCAATACCACCGTTGCTTTATCTTCATTCATGGTTCGCAAAATAGCGGGCCAAGTAGTGTTGGCGGATACGATGGTAAACCCCTTATCGATGAGTTTTTCAGCATCCATGTCAGCCCGTAAATAACCCAATTCTTGGCGCACCACACCGCTGACTTCACCATTTTTACTGACAATGGTACAACGAGGAAAATCTTCTTCTTTTTGGTTAGCAAGCCATTGTATTAAATCAGTCTCTTCAACAATTTTAAAATCTGTATTCATAAGATGACGGGCACGTTTGTTACCAGAGATGGCTGCCTGTAAACCCTGTGGAATCATTTTGCCACGGCGCAGTAATTTTAAGGTATAAATACTTTCACTGGTGATTTTAACGCGGGTGGCATAAGTTAAGGCCACGGAAATCATAATCGGTAAAATATCTGCGTAATCCCGTGTTTGTTCAAAAGTCATAGTAATGGCGGTCACCACAGCGCCCGTGCTGCCACCAACCATAGCAGCCATGCCTGCCACAGCGAATAAACTGGTTCTAATGTGCAAATCTGGAAACAGATGTTGAGCGATGATGGCAAAAGTGGCTCCAAGACAAGCCCCTAAAAATAATGACGGAGAAAAAACCCCACCTGAGGCACCGGATCCTAAGGTCAGCCCTGTTGCCATGAGTTTACAAAAAAACAATAACAGCAACATCCAGGGATTACTCAACACACCTCGCAAGATATCTAAAATAGTAGAGTAACCGACGCCATCCACATAATAATGGCCAGAATAAACCAATAAAATGTACATCATTAATCCCAGAAAAAACATACCCGTCATATGGCGGATATAGGGATTTTTAAAAATATGATCAAAGCTGTCCTCAAACCAGTAAATGGAGTGAATGAACAGTGAGGCGGCTGCGCCCATTAAAATGCCGAATGGGACAAACAATAAAATCACTTCTGGCTGCAAGGCGTGATGCAAGGTTAAAGATAAATCCGGCACAAAAAATGAAGGGCTTAAGCCTAAAAAGGCGCGACTGATAACCGTTGCAGTGACAGTTGCTACCACCACTAAAGCGACATTGATTGCGCTTAAGCTTATTAGTAATAATTCCATAGCAAAAGCAAGCCCACCAATTGGCGCATTAAAAGTTGCCGCTATACCTGCTGCACCCCCTGCAGCGATTAAAACAATACGCTGACGGTGGGACATTTTCATCACTTGCCCTAATACGGATCCAAAAGCTGCACCAATTTGTACAATTGGGCCTTCTCGACCAACAGATCCCCCAGTACCAATGGAGATAGAAGATGCAATAGATTTAACTACAGCCACTACCCAGCGAATTTTACCATCCTGATAGTAAATGGCGTTCATCACTTCCGGCACACCGTGTCCTTTAGCTTCTTTGGCAAAAGTTTGCGTAAGCCAAGTGACCACCACCGCGCCAATTACCGGTACAAATATTAAACCCCACCCCCAAACGCTGGGGGCTGGATGATTATTTGCATTGAAAATAAAGCTGAATGTACCGTTAAAAGAGAGGTTATGAACAAAGCCTATCATCCCTCGGAAGCCTATGGCTCCAAATCCACCAATGATACCCACGAGAAAAGCCATAAATACCATCCAACTGGTATTTAAAACATCTTTAACCTGCTCTGATGAATGCATTTTTGGCGCACGAATGATGAAGAATTGTGCTGGATATTATCAAACTTTCTTAGAAATTAGAATGGGTTAACTGGAATATTTATATATGTAGGTTGGGTTGATTAAGCCCAACAGCCGTGGCAATTAAATTAGGCTGTAATTAAATGAATATCCTGTTGGGCTTCCTTACGTCAGCACCAACCTACATTGAAACCGAAAATCAAAGTAAATGTAAGGTTGGGCTGACAAAGGAAGCCCAACCTATATAATAGTATCCATCAGGCTTTTTTTAAACTTTGTCCTAATTCGTAGAGATAAGAAAAAGTATATAACCCACTTTGATGCCCATCATCAAAAATGAACTTCAAAGCGTAGTTCCCCACCGGTTCGATTTGAATAATATTAACAGCCGGATCAATTCCGGCTACCATGGCTGGATTTTTCATCTGAGCAGAGGGCGAGTGTCTTCGCAAAAAATCAGTGGAAAATTCAAAGCTTTTGCCATCTTCATAACGAAGCTTCAATGTTTTTTGCTTTTGCAAAAGCTTAATTTCAACCGGTGTCTTTGTCATTATAAAATAAAATGGCTAAGATCTTCATCACCTACCAGATTCTGTAAATGCTCATCTACGTAAGCCGCATCGACTTTATAGGATTTATGACTGTTGTCAGAAGCTTCAAAAGAAAGCTGCTCTAACAACCGCTCCATCACAGTGTGCAGTCGTCTTGCGCCAATATTTTCAGTTTGTTCATTCACTTGAAAGGCCAATTCTGCAATACGTTTGACTCCATCTTTGGTAAATTCAAGATTCACTTCTTCGGTTTGCAACAGTGCCTGATACTGCTCTGTTAAGGAAGCATCTGGTTCTGTTAAGATTCTTACAAAATCTTCCGCTGACAAGGCAGACAATTCTACGCGAATGGGTAAACGACCCTGTAACTCCGCAATTAAGTCCGAAGGTTTTGCCATGTGAAAAGCGCCGGATGCGATAAATAAAATATGATCCGTTTTGACAACACCATGTTTTGTGGAAACACTGCTGCCTTCTACTAAGGGTAGTAAATCCCGCTGCACCCCTTCACGGGACACATCAGCACCACTTGTACTTTCCCGTCGGGTGACTTTGTCGATTTCATCTAAAAAGACAATGCCGTTTTGTTCACAGTTTTCAATGGCTTGAGATTTGATTTCTTCTTCATTAATAAGTTTGGCCGCCTCTTCATCTTTTAAAATTTTAAAGGCATCTTTAACTTTTAATTTTTGCAGTTTTTTCTTCTCCGACCCCATACTCTGGAATAAATTCTGCAACTGACCGGTCATTTCTTCCATACCGGGCGGTGCCATGATTTCTACGCCAAACTGAGGCGAAGCTGATAATTTAATTTCAATTTCTTTATCATCCAAATTTCCTTCACGGAATTTTTTTCTAAAAACCTGACGAGTGCTGGATTCTTCTGCTTTTTTCTCTGGTTCTTCAGGTTCACCGTCAAATTTTGCTTTAGAGCGGGCAGGCGGTAATAACGCATCTAAAATGCGCTCTTCTGCCGCTTCTTCCGCTGCGTATTGCACCTGTGTCATGGCTTTTTCCCGTTCCATTTTAACGGAAACATCTGCCAAATCCCGAATGATGGAATCCACATCTCGGCCTACATAACCTACTTCCGTGAATTTGGTAGCTTCTATTTTAATAAAAGGGGCTTTGGCCAACTTTGCCAGCCTTCTGGCAATTTCGGTTTTACCCACACCGGTAGGACCTATCATCAAAATATTTTTCGGCATAATTTCTTCGCGCATTTTTTCGTCCTCAATACGCGACCGTCGCCAGCGGTTACGAAGAGCAATGGCTACTGCCCGCTTTGCTTCTTTTTGTCCAATAATATGTTTGTCTAATTCAGATACAATTTCTTTCGGAGTCATCACTTCCATTACTAAAACCTCTAAAATGAATGGGATTAAATATCACTGTCTAATACTTCAATGGTGAGATTATGGTTGGTATAAACACAAATATCAGCAGCGATATTCAGACTGTTTTCCACAATGTCCCTGGCACTTAAATCGGTATGAGCAACTAACGCTCTGGCAGCAGATTCAGCAAAATGCCCACCAGAACCAATTGCCATTAAGTAGTTTTCAGGCTCAATTACATCCCCGTTACCGGAAATAATCAGGGAGGCTTCTTTGTCAGCAACACACAAAAGGGCTTCTAAGCGTCTGAGCATTTTATCGGTACGCCAGTCTTTGGCCAGCTCCACGGCAGATCTCACCAAATGCCCCTGATGTTTTTGTAGTTTTGCTTCAAAACGCTCAAATAAAGTAAATGCATCCGCGGTACCACCAGCAAAGCCTGCCAGCACTTTGTCATTATAAAGCCTTCTGATTTTGCGGGCATTCCCTTTCATCACGGTATTACCCATAGAAACTTGACCATCACCACCAATCACAACTTTGCCTTTTTTTCGAACAGACAAAATGGTAGTACCTCTAAATTGCTCCATGGTTGTTCTTCTCAATTTAACTGACTGATTTTTTTATATGGGGGTGAATATTTGAAATTCAAGCGTTGCGCGTATTAAAGTTGCCACTTGCAAGTTCATCTGCTTTATTTTTTTGTGCTAAACTGGTTTTTATTGCTAATTTTACCATCCTTTATGCTGCTGCTTATCCTGATTTTATTTGTCCTCATCGTTATTTTGTTTGGGCGCTTAAGTGTCTTAAACAATCGAGTTCGCTATTTAGAATCTCATACCCCATTGCCAAAGCAGCCTGTAACTGAACAAAAAGCTCCGTCTCTTACTAAAAAGATTAAATCTTCCCTCGAAAGCCCAAGAAAACCAAAGACTTTGAACGCACCTTTTTTCAATAAAATTAATCGCTTTCTTACCTTAACCAACAGTTTTGTAGCCATTGGTATGCTATTGCTGTTTTTTGGTGTTGCTTTTTTACTCAATTATGCCATTGCGGCAGGCTTACTTCCTTTGTCCATTCGATTATTGGGAATTTTTATTCTGGCAGTGGTGTTGTTTTTTACAGGTATCTACCTTGAGAAAAAGCGCTTTAACTATGCCGTGGTTTTAGAAGGTGGCGCTTTGGCGATTTTGTATTTATTGATTTTTGCCGGATTCTACCTTTATGACTTAGTCTCAGCCATATTTGCCTTTGTGTTTTTTATCCTCTTAAGTGCTTTTACATTATATTGGTCCTTCAGGCGCAATCATAAAGCATTGGCTGTGATGGGCATTATTGGCGGGTTTTTTGCACCCGTTCTATTCAGCGCTCAAAGTCTGCCTGATATTTATTTGTTTTTGTATTATTTCATATTAAATCTGGCTGTGTTTACCCTGGCCTGGTTTAAAAATTGGCGAGCACTGAATGTGCTTGGATTTATTTTTACTTTTTTAATCTCCACCCTTTGGTACGCCACCAGTTATTTCTATGTAATATTTTTGTGGGTATTTTTTGTTGAGTATCTCATCATTGCTCTACTCACTGCCCGTCATCAACCTGATTACAAACAAGGATTGGTGGAAGCCAGTCTGGTTTTTGCTTTGCCTGCCGTGGTTTTTTTATTGCAGGCTTTTTATGTGGATTTTCATAAAATACCACTGGCATACACCGCTGTTGCTTTAGGTACTGCGTATTTGCTGTTAAGTGCCTTTATGTATTATTACTTCAACCATGTCTATCGGATTTTGGCAGGCGCTTTTTTGGGTTTGGCTTTAATCTTTTTTACTCTGGCAGTGCCTTTAATACATTCTGGCAGTTGGGTTGAAAATATTTGGGCATTGGAGGCCATTGCTTTGATATGGGTAAGTCTGAAACAGCATAGGCCCTGGTTGCGTTATGGTGGTTTGGCTTTACTTATATTTGCCGATGGCATTTTTTACTTAAGCAACGGCTTCGAGGTATATTTTATCCAGGCTTTGCTTTTGGATATTTTGATATTATTTTTAAGTCATATATTGATAGCCTATCAGTTGTGGCGTGGGAAATCTCAGATTAAAGTGCTGGAATATGCTTTAGCAAAAATCATTTTTGCCTTTGGTGGATTACTGTGGTTCTGGCTGCTGTATCAGCTTACTAAATATTATTTACCCATCAATTATGAAAATAAAGTCTTAATTACCATGCTCAGTTTATCAGCGCTTTTGGCATTATTGATAGAAAAATGGTCGAACTGGCATTGGTTAAAAGGGTTTACTTTGAGTTTACCGCTATTCATTATATTATTTGCTGTTAATAATTATACCACTGATAACGTATTTTTTTATGGTGACTATATGAATGGTTTTTGGTTGCTGCCATTTTTAGTCACTTATAGTGTGCTTAGCTGTTATGGCCGTGAGCCGGATAAGCCTCTGATAGTTTTCTGTCATTTCAGTACGTTTATTTTATTGATGTTTTTGTTGGCAGATTATATAAATCGAATGTTACTGCTGCCAGAGCATTTTAGCGTTACCTGGCGAGCTTGTTGTTTTGCGCTGGTGCCTGGGATATTTTTAATATTGCTTCAATTTAATCATCGTCTTTTGCAAAAACACTTTGGAACATATGTTATTTATTATCAAAAATCATTAACTTATCTTTTATTAGGCTACTTGTTTTTATGGCTGATTGTGGCAAATTTGTTTTGTTCAGGGGATCCATCGCCCTTAGCTTATCGGGTAATTTTAAATCCATTGGATTTTGTCAGCCTGACTGCTTTTATCATCACAGCTATCGGATTATTTTATCCTGAAACAGGTGTCTTTCATTGTTTCAAAGGCTACAAAAAAACCTGGATTACCATTTTTGCGCTCACAGGCTTTGTTATATTAAATGCCATTATTATAAGAGCCATTCATTTTATGTTAAACGTGCCCTGTGAATTTGATGCGATGTTACAATCGCAAATGCTCCAGGTAACTTTGTCACTGACTTGGTCCATAACTGCTTTGGCATTGATGATTTCAGCACAGGCAAGAAAAAACCGTGCGCTGTGGTATGGAGGCGCTGCGCTTGCTTTTTTAACAATTTTAAAATTGTTTTCTCTGGATTTAAGTCACTCACAAACCCTGGAAAGAATTATTGCTTTTATTGGGGTGGGCGCGGTCTTACTGCTGGTGGGTTACTTTGCGCCGATTCCACCGCTTTTGAAGCAATTGGATAAATAGGCAAATCCTGCAAACTTCTTTTTTTGCCAATTGTTCAATTTTTCTTAAATAACCATTCAATAGATCTGCATGAGTAATCTCTTTAATGGATGTACTTACAAGGCGCTTTGTTTTTGCTCAAGTGTCTTGGTTTAAACGTTTCACCATCGAGCGGAACAATAAGCGTTTTTATATCTGGAGGTAAATGAAGTTTATCAGGGTTTTCAAACACTCGCTCATGGACACCTGTGAAATGTATATCTGTTTCGGCAGGCTTAAGAGCACCAATATATAAACATCGTTCACTGAAGGTTTTTTCACGTTCAAAGTTTGCTGTGAGCTCATTTTTATCTTCAATAGCAACTGGCTTGTCTTTTGAAAAAAATCTCGCCTGAACTTCATCGGCCAAACGAACTTTTTTAACTGCTTTCATAAATTTATCCTCACAGGACACACGAAAAACTTAGTATTAAATATAGAAACTAATCCATGTAGGTTGGGCTGACGAAGAAATCCCAACAGGGTATTCATTTAATTACGGCCTTATTAAGTTGCCACGGCTGTTGGGCTTCCTTCGTCAGCCCAACCTACATTTATTTTGCCTGTAAATCGAAGTTTTTCAGAATTCCTATATCATAAGAATGATACAAAACACTCTAGGAAAATTGCTGAGTATTGCGGCAGGTGCTATACTTTGGCTACCTTATTTGTGCAGGGTTCAACCTGCGTCCATCGAGGAGAAACCAATGTCTCTTAACAGTTTTAAAGCCCGGGCAAAATTATCCGTGGGTGATAAAGAATACACTTATTTTGATTTAAATAAAGCCATGGAATCGGGCGTAGGCGATGCCAAAAGACTTCCGTTTTGTTTAAAAGTTTTGCTCGAAAACTTACTTCGCTACGAAGATGGGGAAAGCGTTAAAAAAGAAGATATTAAAGCTGTACAGCAATGGCTTGAAACAAAATCTTCAAAAAAAGAAATTGCTTACCGACCTGCCAGGGTACTGATGCAGGATTTCACCGGTGTACCCGCTGTAGTAGATTTAGCTGCAATGCGTACTGCTATGGAAACCATGGGCGGTAACCCGACTAAAATTAATCCACTAACGCCTGTTGATTTGGTCATTGACCACTCGGTACAAGTGGATAAATTTGGTACAGATGAAGCCTTCAAAGCCAATGTGGAAATTGAAATGTCCCGTAATAAAGAGCGCTATGAATTTTTGCGTTGGGGTCAAAAAGCTTTTGATAATTTTCGCGTGGTACCACCCGGCACAGGTATCTGCCATCAGGTGAATTTAGAATATCTTGCTAAATCTGTTTTTACTCGTGATATTGAGGGTGAAACCTTTGCTTATCCTGATACTTTAGTTGGCACAGACTCACATACTACCATGGTGAATGCTCTGGGTGTTTTAGGCTGGGGTGTTGGTGGTATCGAAGCGGAAGCTGCCATTTTAGGGCAACCGGTTTCAATGCTGATTCCAGAGGTCATTGGCTTTAAACTGAATGGGAAATTATCTGAAGGGGTAACAGCGACTGATCTTGTGCTGACGGTTACTCAAATGTTACGTGCCCGGGGTGTGGTGGGTAAATTTGTTGAGTTTTATGGTCCAGGTTTACATGAGTTACCTTTAGCTGATAGAGCAACTATTTCAAATATGGCGCCAGAATACGGTGCAACCTGTGGATTTTTCCCCATCGATAAAGAAACCATTGTTTATTTAAAACTCACCGGCCGTGATGAAGCCACTATCCATCTGGTTGAAGCTTACTGTAAAGAGCAAGGGCTTTGGCACGATGAAAATACCCAGGAACCTGTATTTACAGATACTTTAGAACTTGATTTAAGTACTGTTGTACCAAGTCTTGCGGGTCCTAAACGTCCACAAGACAGAGTTGCCATGAAAGATTTGGCCAAAGCTACTCAGGAAGCATTAAAGACTACTCAAAAAGCTTCTGAAAAAGATAAAACTTTTGCTGTAACCGGAGAGGATTTTGAATTAAAACATGGTGCTGTGGTTATTGCTGCTATCACCAGTTGTACCAATACTTCTAATCCCAGCGTGTTAATGGCAGCAGGTTTGCTGGCTGAAAAAGCATTGAAAAAAAATCTTATGCGTAAACCCTGGGTTAAATCATCTTTAGCGCCTGGTTCTAAAGTGGTGACAGAATACCTTGAAAAAGCGGGTTTGCAGACTCATTTGGATGACTTAGGTTTTAATCTTGTGGGTTACGGCTGTACTACCTGTATCGGTAATTCCGGACCTTTACCAGAAGCCATTGCCAAGTGTGTCACCGACAATGATTTAACGGTTTGTTCTGTTTTATCCGGCAACCGTAACTTCGAAGGTCGGGTACATCCGCAGGTTAAAGCCAACTGGCTTGCATCGCCGCCATTAGTGGTTGCTTACGCACTGGCAGGAACGACCGATATTGATTTAACCACTGATCCTTTGGGTCAAGATGCCGATGGCAATGATGTTTATTTGAAAGATATCTGGCCAACTAATAAAGAAGTCGCGCATGCCTGTGCTAAAGTAGACGGGGAAATGTTTCGTAAAGAATATGCCGATGTGTTTGCTGGTGATGAAATCTGGAAAAAGATCAAAGTCACTGAAGGTAAAACCTATGAGTGGAGTGATACTTCCACTTATGTGCAACATCCCCCTTACTTTGTGGGCATGAAAGAAAAACCAGAGCCCAAAGCAGATATTGTAAAAGCCAATATTTTGGGATTGTTTGGTGACAGCATCACAACCGATCATATCTCTCCTGCAGGTGCTATTAAGCAAGACTCACCCGCTGGTCACTACTTACAGGAACATGGCGTTAAACATTATGATTTTAACTCTTATGGTTCCCGTCGGGGCAATCATGAAGTGATGATGCGCGGAACTTTTGCCAATATTCGCATTCGGAATGAAATGGCGCCTGGTACGGAAGGCGGTGTCACCACTTATATTCCAACAGGCGAAGTCATGCCTATCTACGATGCAGCGATGAAATATCAGGCGGATAGTAAAGATTTAGTAGTGATTGCCGGCAAAGAATACGGCACCGGTTCATCAAGAGACTGGGCTGCTAAAGGTACTTTGTTGCAGGGCGTAAAAGCTGTTATTGCAGAAAGCTTTGAACGTATTCACCGATCTAATTTAATTGGTATGGGAGTATTGCCGCTACAGTTCAAAGATGGTACAGACAGAAAAACTTTAAAACTTGATGGCTCAGAAACGATTACCATCAAAGGTATTAATCATATTAAGCCTTTTGATGAACTGGACATGGTAGTCACCCGAAAAGATGGCTCTACCGAAAATGCCAGGGTCTTAGTCAGAATCGACACCCTCAACGAGCTTCATTATTATCAAAACGGTGGCATTTTGCACTTTGTTTTACGTAATTTGATGAAGTCATAAAACAAATTTCGAGATATAATGTAGGTTGGGCTGACGCTTCGAAGCCCAACAGGGTATTCATTTAATTATGGCCTTATTTAGTTGCCACGGCTTGTTGGGCTTCGAAGCGTCAGCCCAACCTACATTGATTTTGAATGTAAATCGAAGTTTATCGTAAGTCCTAAAAGGGTATTTAACATGAATTTTTTACACCAATCCGAACCTCATCTTAATATCAGTGAGCTCGATTTTTACCGAAATGTCTATGAAAACTCACCGGATATGTATGCTTCCGTTTGTCCTAAAACCCGCAAGATATTGGTCTTACAATTACCAAAAAAATTATTGAAAAGCAAGGCGCTAAGATTGGTTTAAAATCCAATATAGGTAAAGGCTGTGAGTTTTTTTCACTTGGCCTAAAGCGTAACATAAGTATAGCGCATGATTACAAGATGTTATGATTGGACTCTATGACTCACTTAAGTGGGATAGCCATATAATTACGTACGCCCTCTGATAAAGCGCGAGTTTTATGACCTCTTCCGGTTAAGTCCTCGGCCAGTAAAATCTCGCCTTCTTTGAAACTTTTTTTAACACCATGGCCTGTTTCAATTTCCATTATGCCTCTTAGCATTAGCACATATTGTTTACACGGCGGGTTGTGCCAGTCAATTTCATTTTCTTTGTCCACTTCTCCAAAAATCACACCCTGTGTTTCCACTAACTGACTTAATTTACCGTAAGCCGCTTCAAAAAAATCAACCTGCATTTCCTCAAAATGAGATTCCCCATCATTTCCGGTATATATTCTGGTTATTTTCATAAAGTTATCTAAACGTCCAGATTTTCAACATTCAGTGCATTAGATTGGATAAATTCTTTTCTGGGCTCAACTTAATCCCCCATCAAAGTTGTGAATAATTCATCCGCTTTCACGGCATCTTCAATTTTCACCTGTAACAATCGTCGATTTTCCTGATCCATGGTAGTTTCCCATAGCTGGTTAGGATTCATTTCTCCTAATCCTTTATATCTTTGAATCGTTAAGCCGCGCTTAGCTTCTTTCATCAGCCATTCAATGGCCTGCTTAAAATTATCTATGGGTTCTTGTTTATCCGCTTTTGAAACATGTGCCCCTGCTTCAATCAAACCGCTGAGTTTTTGCCCCAAATCCACCATTCTCTGATAATCTTTTGACTGAAAAAACTCTCTTCGTAATGGATAATCTGTGGCAATACCGTGGGTGTAAGCTGCTATGGTAGGTCTATAAATTTGTCTTTCTGTATCTTCCACAATTTTTGATTCATACCGAAGTCCGTTTTTTTGAGCTTTTGCAAGACAATTTTGTAAACTTTCTAGCCAGTTTTCCACATAATCTTTCTCATCCTGCTTATTCGTGTCAAAAGCAGGTAAATAAAGTAAACACTCAAGTAAGATATAAGGAAAATTATTACTTAGACGCTCCATGACTCTGGAAACGGCCATATATTCTGCCACTAAAGTTTCTAAAGCCGGCCCTTTTATAGGGGGTAAGTCTTTACCAGGAAATAACTCTGTATTATCTAAAGCAGATTGAACTAAATAAGCTTCAAGCGCATCATCATCTTTTACATAATTTTCCTGTTTACCTTTTTTAACTTTGTAAAGGGGGGGTTGAGCAATATACATGTAACCGCGCTCGATAATTTCAGGCATTTGACGGTAGAAAAAAGTTAACAGAAGCGTTCTGATATGAGAACCATCCACATCCGCGTCTGTCATAATAATAATGCGGTGATATCTTAATTTATCAGGATTATATTCTTCTCGACCAATACCACATCCAAGGGCTGTGATTAATGTGCCCACCTCTTGGGAAGAAAGCATTTTATCAAAGCGAGCTTTCTCGACATTTAAAATTTTTCCTTTGAGAGGCAAAATGGCTTGAAAGCGTCTATCTCTTCCCTGTTTTGCAGAACCGCCAGCAGAATCACCCTCTACAATAAATAATTCGGATAACCCGGGATCTTTTTCCTGACAATCCGCCAGTTTTCCAGGTAGGCCGGCAATATCCAACGCACCCTTTCTACGTGTCATTTCTCGGGCTTTTCGGGCAGCTTCCCGTGCGCGAGCTGCATCTATCATTTTTATGACAATACTTTTGGCCTGTTGGGGGTTTTCCAATAGATAATCTTGTAACGCCGCTGTCATTGAAGACTCAACTGCACTTTTTACTTCAGAAGAAACCAGTTTATCTTTAGTTTGTGATGAAAATTTTGGATCAGGCGCTTTAACAGAGAGTACCGCAGTTAAACCTTCTCTGGCATCATCTCCAGTGGTATTTATTTTTTGCTTTTTGGCAAGCCCTTCTTTTTCAATATAAGTATTTAAACAGCGGGTAAGCGCACCTCTAAAACCAGCCAGATGAGTTCCACCATCTCGTTGTGGAATATTATTGGTGAAACAAAAAATGGTTTCCTGAAAGCCATCATTCCATTGCATGGCAACTTCAGTAATAATCCCATCTTTTTCAGCGGAAAAATGAAACAATTCAGCATTCACCACTGTTTTATTTTTGTTTAAATGTTCTACGAAGGCTTTTATCCCCCCTTCGTACTTAAAATGGTCGTTTTTACCACTGCGCTCATCTAACAGTTTAATGCTTATTCCTGAGTTTAAAAATGACAATTCACGAAGGCGCTTAGCTAAAATCTCGTAACTATAAATAATATTGGTAAATATTTTATCGCTTGCTTTAAATTTAACCTCAGTACCAGATCGTTGAGTTTCACCAATAATTTTCAAAGGCGCTTCCGGTACGCCTATCCGGTAAGTTTGTTCGTGAACTTTTCCAGATTTACGAATCGTTAAATGCAATTCTTCTGATAATGCATTAACTACAGAAATCCCAACACCGTGTAGACCGCCAGAGACTTTATAAGAATTTTTATCGAATTTACCACCAGCATGCAATACAGTCATAATAACTTCCGCAGCGGAACGGCCTTCTTCAGGGTGAATGTCCACAGGTATACCACGACCATCATCGGATACACTGATTGATTCATCCTGATGAATAGTAACTTCAATATTTTTACAATATCCTGCCAGCGCTTCATCAATAGAATTATCCACCACTTCAAACACCATGTGATGCAAACCGGTACCATCGTCTGTATCCCCGATATACATGCCGGGTCTTTTTCTTACCGCATCCAAGCCCTTAAGAACTTTGATATTGGATGAATCGTAACTTGTCTCAATGCTCATGAAGTTATTCCAGAATATATTTCCGCATCAGAGGCTTAATTTTTAACACTAACCTACTGATTTAGATAACATTTGAAGGTCTTATAGTATACCAATTTTTATTCAAAAAGGCCATTAAATCTACATATTTTGACATTATCTAAACTAATATTACAAAACTGAAAAAACTATTAATGTAGGTTGGGCTGAGGTCGGAAGCCCAACAGAGTATTCATTTAATTACGGCCTTATTTAGTTGCCACGGCCTGTTGGGCTTCCGACCTCAGCCCAACCTACTTTAATTATCGTAATTGAGACAAACTCATGAATTATATTTGTTCCACGTGAAACATTATCCAGAATTCGGCATATCAAGCACAGTGTTATGTTTCACGTGGAACATTTTATGTTGCTTAAATACATTTTTAACTGAGGCTAATTGTGACTCACTGATACCACTAATAAAAAATTGCCCTTCTAAATTTTTTAAACATTGAATGAATTGTTCTACTTTTGATTTGTCTAATTCAGCATGAATATCATCAATTAAAAAAATGGCTTGTTTCCCAGCTAGTTGATTGACTAACCGTGCCTGTGACAGACACATTAGCCAAACAAATAACTTTTGCTGGCCTCGGGAGAGTGCATCTACAATGGGTTTACGATTGATAGTGATTTTGAGGTCTGCTCGATGAATACCATAAAATGTATAACCCAATTCTAAATCTTTTGAAATATTCTTTTGCAAAATTTCATCATATTGTAAATCTTTACTCCATCCCTGATAAAAATCAATTTTTACATTTTCATAACAGTAATCCTGTAAAAATGATTTAAAAGGCGGAATAAACTGTTGTAAAAATTTCTGCCTTGCCTCAGTCACTTTATTAGCTGTTTTGATTAAGATCTCATTCCAGGCAGAAATGACATTTAGAGGTTGCCTCTGCCGAATCGCGAGATTCCTTTGCTGTAGCGCTTTTTGGTTCTTGCGCCACTGAGTTAAAAAAGAAGGTTCCACGTGAAACACACCTAAATCTATAAACTGTCTTCTAATTTTAGGACCTTCTGTTAAAAGAGAAAAGCTGTCATTATTTAGGATTTGAACCGGCAATATTTTCGAAATTTCTGCTACAGATACAAATTCACCATCTAATTTCTGATGGTTTATCCCCTGATAATCTCTGGAAACCCCAATATTATGTAGTTTTTGTGTTGTATTAAGAAATTTTAAAAATACCAATAATCCATTTTTATCATCCTGTATTACTCGTTTAGTGAGATGCGTTCTAAAAGAACGACCAAAGCTGCATAAATAAATTGCTTCCAAAAAACTGGTTTTGCCGCTGCCGTTTTCACCATAGAATAAATTTACTTCCGGATGAAGCCTGGCTTCTACCGATGAAAAATTACGGAAATGTTCAATTTTTATGAAATGGATGGGCATAACGGGTGAGATGCTTATATCCGCATTGGCATAATAACATAAAGGGCATGGTTATCTTCAGAGTTCGATTCAATCTGCAAAGGGGTATTTGCATCCTGCATGGAAAAAATAATGTCACCATTTGGCAGGGCGTTTATCGCTTCCATAAGGTAACTTACATTAAAACCGATTTCAAAAGGCTCGAAGGCATAATCAATGGATATTTGCTCAAAGGCTTCTTCATGTTCTGAGTTATGAGCCTCAATATTGAGTTGATTATTTTCAAAATGAAATTTTACACCATGATACTTTTCATTGGATAAAACCGCAATTCGACTCAAGCTATGTTTGATTAAATCTTTTTCAATTATAATTTGTTTAGAAGTATTTTTTGGAATGACTTGTTGATAATCTGGAAAAGCACCATCAATCAGTTTGGTAATGAGTAAATAGTCTTCTCCCCGAATCCTAAAATGATTATCATCAAATCCTACCGAAACCAGCTCATCACTATGTTGCAGAATTCTTAAAAACTCTAGTACAGCTTTTCTGGGTAAAATACAGGCCATGTCTTGAGCATCTAAACTGAGTAAATGTTTAGAAAAAGCTAATCGATGCCCATCGGTAGCCACGACTTTTAATTGATCAGATGATTTCATCAAATAAATACCGTTTAGATAATACCTGACGTCCTGTTGAGCCATAGAAAAATAAACATTTTCCAAAAGAGTTTTAAAGATACTCTGTGAAATCTGAAAATCAGACTCCGCTAAATTTCCCTGCACATTAGGAAAATCTTCTGCTTTTAAAACTGATAATTTAAAACGACTGCGTTCACAAGCAAGTATTAACTGTTCATTATCAAGCGTAAAATGAATCATAGTCTCAGGCAGAGCTTTGACAATATCAAATAATTTGCGAGCAGGCACAGTAATTGCCCCACTGACAGCCACTGATTCTAAAGCTGTACGTGCCTGTAGCTCGATTTCCAAATCAGTAGCAATTAAATGAAGGATATCATCCTGTATTTTTAAAAGCACATTAGAAAGAATAGGCATTGACTGCCTTTTTTCCACGGCTCCCATAACTTTTTGCAGACTGTTTAAGAGTTTGTTTTTTAAGACGCTAAACTGCATTTTATTCTCACACTGAAGATTGTACCTAAAATAATAAAATCAAAACTTACAATGATTAACTGGTCAGTAACCGTAACAGGTTTGTGAAGTCCTCTGCAATATCATTGTCATCCTTTTTCAATTCCAAAATTTTACGGTGGGCATGAATAACCGTGGTATGATCCCGTCCTCCAAAAGCATCTCCAATTTCAGGAAGACTGTGACTGGTCAACTCCTTAGCTAAACTCATAGCAATCTGTCTGGGTCTGGCAACCGAACGACTCCTTCGCTTTGAGAGTATATCAACGACCTTAATTTTGTAGTATTCGGCCACGGTTTTAATAATGTTATCAATGGAAACTAATTTATCCTGTAGGCTTAATAAATCCTTCAAAGACTCTTTAACCAACTCTAAGGAAATAGGTTTCCCTGTAAAATATGCATGGGCACTTACTCTTTTTAACGCCCCCTCTAATTCTCTAACATTTGAACGAACCCGCTTGGCAATGAAAAAAGCCACATCATTAGGTAATTCAATATTAATCTGTTCTGCTTTACTCATCAAGATTGCCACCCGAGTTTCAAGCTCCGGTGGTTCAATAGAAACCGTTAATCCCCAACCCAATCTTGACTGCAATCTTTCCTCAACACCTCTGATTTCTTTAGGGAACCTGTCGCTGGTTAAAATAATTTGCTGTCCACCTTCCAGTAAAGCATTAAAAGTGTGAAAAAATTCTTCTTGTGAGCGATCTTTACCTGCAAAAAATTGAATATCATCAATGATTAACACATTCACACTTCGATAATAATGCTTAAAATCATTAATGCGGTTGGTTTGTAATGCTTTAACCATATCCGCCACAAACCGCTCAGAATGCAGATAGACAACTTTGGAAAGCGCATTTTCCTGCATAATTAAATTACCCACTGCATGACATAAGTGCGTTTTACCAAGTCCGACTCCCCCATATACAAACATAGGATTGTATGCTTTGCCAGGATTTTGAGCTACCTGAAGTGCTGCAGCGCGAGCAAGCTGATTAGATTTACCTTCTACAAAACTTTCAAAAGTAAAAGTAGGGTTAATATTATGCTCGTGTTTAATATCATTTATTTGGATTTTTCTTTCAGGGCTGGTTCTGACAAAATTATTCACAGCCTCAATATTAACAATTCCACTGGAAGGTTTTTGCTTTTCCCCAATTTTAAGTAAGATTTTAAAATCACAAGTTTTTTGCTCTTCAATCATCAGATGCTTAAGCTGCTCATGGATTCTTGCCATGTATTTTTCCTTAATCCATTCAAGAACAAATTGATTGGGCGCATAAAGGGTTAAACTATCTTCAGCAAGACTCTCTGCCTGTAAAGGCCGTAACCAAGTGTTATAAGACTGTTCTGACTCATTTGAAGCCAGTTCCTGCTTAAGTCGTTGCAGACATTTTTCCCAAATATTAAGCACAAGATTCCCCAATAAGCTGTTGATAAGTTGTGAGTAGCGCACTGAATAACCTGTAGAATAACAAAGTCTACCTTAAGTTATCCACAGAAAATTTAACTTATTAACAGAAGCAGTTAGGTTATACACAGGGTAAAATATTAGTTAAGCCTATGTTAAGTCATTATTTTCTAGGCTTTTCCACAGAAAAAACTTACTTAATAATAATATAAAATAAAAATACTTTATATATATTAATAAAATACAGAATCAATGTAGGTTGGGCTGACGCAGGAAGCCCAACCTACATTGATTAATTTCGTTTTTAATACGAAGAAGACGTAAATCTTATTTAAGTTGACATTAAGCCACAAGAACTGTAACATCTGCCGGCTAAAAGTTTATTTTTTGAGTAGGCAAGATGAAAAGAACATTTCAACCCAGTAATCTTAAAAGAAAAAGAGATCATGGATTTAGAGCCAGAATGGCGACCCGTAATGGTAGAAAACTAATTAATCGTCGTAGGGCGAAAGGTCGTAAGCGTTTAACTGCTTAATTAACCGTGTATCGCTTTACCCGGGAAAGCAGGTTGTTAAAAGCTAAAGCTTTTCAGCAGGTTTTTAAAAAAGGTATAAAAAAATACCATAAGGGTATTAGCGTCATTGCAGCCAGGAATGATCAAAACTCAGCAAGACTTGGTTTTGCTATCAGTAAGAAACAGGTAAAAAGAGCCTGTGATCGCAATACTTTAAAACGAATTGCACGAGAAGTTTTCAGGCATCAGCAAAATGAATTAACCGGTATTGACTTCGTAGTTTTGGTGAATAAAACGTGCTTAGAACACAAAAAACTGGATTTACATCATTACTTTCAAACAGTATTCATCTCTGTAGTCAAATGTCTGTCCGAATAATCATCCTTATCATCAAATTGTATCGATTGCTATTAAGTCCATTAATTGGACAAAAATGTCGATTTTATCCAAGCTGTTCTAAATATAGTGAAACAGCATTTATGCAACATGGTGTCATCCGTGGTATCTGGCTTACCCTTAAGCGCTTAGCCAAATGCCAACCCTTACACCCAGGGGGATTTGATCCCGTACCTCAAAAACCATCAAGTCAGAGAGTTTAATTATGGAACAGGCCCAAAGAATTTTTTTATATGCAGCTTTATTCGTTGTGGCATTTTTTCTGTGGCAATCCTGGAATCGATATAGCGAACATTTGCCTAAAACTACTTTTACTCATCAAAGTACACAACAAGTATCAGATGAAACAACCAAAACCACTGATAACCAAACCACCAGCTCCAAAGAATCGGCAAATGCTGCAAATTCAAATAATTTTTCTAATGCTCCAGCTTTCAATGCTGTTGCTAAAACGAAAACCAGTAATCTTCAATCAATACCTAAAAGTCGATTGATTGAAGTTAACACGGATGTATTCAAAATTGGTATAGATACCAAAGGCGGGAATATTGTTTCTTTAAAACTAAAGAAATTTCCTGTATCTCTAAAAGAAAAAGATAATCCTTCCGTTTTACTCACAGATAAGCCAGAAAAATTATATATTGCTGAAAGTGCATTAATGGGTAAAGCCGGTCCTGACACTCGCACGCAACTGGCGCAGTATAAAGCTTCTGCCAAAAGCTATACGCTGACCAACAATGAACTCAAAGTTAATTTAATCTGGACGAATCCACAAGGGGTGGAAGTTGTTAAAACTTATACCTTCAAAAAAGACAGCTACCTGATTCATGTAGCTTATAATGTTACCAACAATAGTTCAAAACCTTGGACTGGACAATTTTACAGTCAGTTGACCCGTAAAAACGTCAAAGAAAGCGGTACTCACTTATTTCAGATTCATCCGTATTTTGGCGCAGCCATTTCCAGCCCGCAAAAGCGCTATGATGAAGTTAGTTTTAAAGATATGAAATCAACGCCCATTAATCAAAGCACAAAAGATGGTTGGGCAGCTATGGTACAAAGATATTTTGTCAGCGCCTGGGTGCCAGATGCAGATAAAACTTTCCATTATTATAGTAAGGCAAGTGCCAATGATATTTATACCATTGGTATGGCAAGTAATCCGATTACCGTAAAACCTGGCGCCACAGTCACTGTGGGTTCTAAACTTTACTCAGGACCTGAAGTTACCTCAGTTCTAAAAAGTATCGCACCAGGGCTTGAGCAAACCGTCAGTTACGGTTGGTTATGGTTCATCTCTGTGATTGTTTTTTGGGTCATGGCTAAAATTTACTGGGTTGTCGGTAACTGGGGCTGGTCGATTATTTTAGTCACTGTGCTCATCAAGCTAATCTTTTTTCCTTTGTCTGCTAAAAGCTATAAATCTATGGCGAGAATGCGGGGCTTACAACCTAAAATTAAAGCTTTAAGAGAGCGCCATGCGGATGATAAGCAAAAACAATCTCAAGCAATGATGGAATTGTATAAAAAGGAAAAAGTAAATCCTGTGGGAGGCTGTTTACCCATTTTGGTACAGATTCCCGTATTTTTTGCACTTTATATGGTACTGATTGAAAGTGTACAGTTACGCCAGGCGCCATGGATTTTATGGATTCATGATTTATCTGTGCCAGATCCTTATTTCATTTTGCCGGTGTTAATGGGGATCACCATGTTTGTTCAGCAAAAATTAAATCCACCGCCACCGGATCCAACCCAGGCTAAGGTAATGATGTTTTTACCGGTAATTTTTACCGTGCTGTTTGCCTATTTTCCTGCTGGTTTGGTACTTTACTGGGTGGTTAATAATGGGTTATCTATTTTGCAGCAATGGTATATTACTCGGAAAGTAGAAGCTGACGAGAAAAAAAATAAATATCGAAAGAAAAAATGATCCTTGATGCTGACACAATTGCAGCCATCGCCACGCCTCCTGGTAAAGGAGGCGTTGGCATTATTCGAATTTCAGGCACAAAATCCCTCATGATTGCCAAACATATTACTGGCAAAAACCTATCTGCCCGACAAGCTACACTGACTAAATTTAAGGGAAAAGAAGGGGTACTGGATGAAGGCATTGCGATTTATTTTCAGGCACCGAACTCCTTTACTGGTGAAGATGTGGTTGAATTACAGGGACATGGCGGCCCTGTGGTGATGGATTTACTGTTAAATGAAGTTCTCAATCTCGGCGCTAAAATGGCCAAAGCCGGTGAATTCAGTGAACGGGCTTTTTTAAATGATAAGCTGGATTTAGCACAAGCAGAAGCAATTGCGGATTTGATAGATTCTGGTTCACAAAAAGCTGCAAAGGCAGCCATTCAATCTCTGCAGGGTGTTTTTTCCAAAAAAGTTCATTCAGTGACAGAACAATTAATTCATATCAGAACATTTGTAGAAGCAGCCATTGATTTTTCTGATGAAGATATTGAAAGTTTAAGCTGTGAAAATTTAGCGAAGAAAATCTCTCAACTGTTAGCAGAATTAAAAAACATTCAAACACAGGCAAATCAGGGACAATTGCTAAGGGAAGGTATTAATGTTGTAATTATTGGCAAACCCAATGCAGGAAAATCCAGTTTACTGAATCAGTTGGTAGGCAATGAAACGGCAATTGTTACCGATATTGCTGGAACCACGCGCGATGTATTAAAAGAATATATTCACATTGAGGGTTTGCCCATACACATTATTGATACGGCTGGTTTACGAAAAACTGAAGATATTGTGGAACAAAAAGGCGTGGAACGGACTTTAAAACAGGTGGAGCGCGCTGATATGATCATTGCAATGTTTGATGCCTGTGAGTTTGAAACTCAAGTTGTAAAAAATCTTTTAGCTGACTGGCAGGTTAATTTAAGTGATGCCATTATTGTTAAAAATAAAATAGATTTAACCGAAGAATCTTCAGGGACAAGTATTGAAAATCAAATGCAAATCATAAAAGTTTCCATAAAAAATAACACGGGGCTTGAGGATTTGAAGCAGGAGATAAAAGCAAAAGCAGGATTTCAAAGTGGTGAAGCCGGCACTTTCAGTGCCAGACGCAGACATTTGGTTATTTTAGCCGAAGCTGAAAACTGTATTGAGCAAAGTTATCAGCAATTAACCCAAAATCAGGCATTGGAGCTGGTAGCAGAAGAGTTGATGCAGGCACAAAAAGCTTTAGGCAACATCACCGGTGAATTCAGTTCAGATGATTTACTGGGGGAAATTTTTTCAAACTTTTGTATAGGGAAATAAAATGAAAACCATCTGTTTTACAGGGGGCGGATCAAGTGGGCATGTTACTCCAAATCTTGCCATTATTAATGCTTTATCAGAGGATAAGCTGCAGCTTATTTACATTGGCTCTAAAGCTGGTATTGAAAAAAACTTAGTAACAAATGAAAATATTCCTTACTATCCAATCCAATCAGGGAAACTCAGACGTTATTTTAGTTGGCAAAACTTTATTGATCCATTGAAAATTTTAGCAGGCATATGCCAAAGCTTTAAAATATTGAGAAAAAAACAAGTAGACTTAGTATTTTCAAAAGGTGGATTTGTCAGCTTCCCAGTAGTATTTGCCGCTTATTTAAAAAAAATTCCAGTTATCTGTCACGAATCCGATTTGGTACCTGGACTTGCAAATAAATTATCATTTCCTTTTTGTGAAAAAATTTGTGTCACCTTTGCTCAAAGTGCAAATAACATATCCTATAAAAATAAAACAATGATAACAGGCGCACCTGTTAGAAAAGCTTTATTCAAAGGGGATAAAAACTCAATAATAAAAAAATATAACTTAGATAAAACCAAAAAAACACTACTGATAACCGGTGGTGGTGCAGGTTCAAAAGTTATCAATGATACGGTTCAAATGATCCTGGAAGATTTAATTGAGCACTATAATATTATCCATATAACTGGCAAAGATAAATTAAACAAAAATTTTGAAACAATCCCAGGATATATTCAGGTTGAATATTTGCAAGAGCAGATGAGCGATGCCATGAATCTTGCTGACATTGTCATCTCCAGAGCAGGCAGCAACACTTTATATGAATTAATATTACTGAAGAAAAATCATATTTTAATTCCCCTATCCAAAAAAGCCAGTCGCGGTGATCAAATTGATAATGCCCGTTATTTTGAAAAGGCAGGGTTATCAACTGTGATTGAAGAAGAAAAGTTATCAAAAGAAACCTTATTAGAAGCAATTAAATCAGTAGAAACCCATTTTTCAGAACAGCAGCAACGATTACAGACATATGAATGCCCTAACGGAACTGATAAGATAGTGGCACTCATCCATCAACTTCTTGAGCATAAGTGAGACTAAAATGGATTATCATTATTTTAAAGATATTGTGAATAATACTTTTGCCAAAGCCATTGATGCAGATAATCGCCCAACTTTTTTTGAGGTAAACCCAAAATTTCCGGCTTTACATAACATCACACAGAATTTTGAAACCATAAAATCTGAATTTGAACAGGCGATAGAACAGTTAGACAATTTACCCAAATATCATGAAGTGGATCCTGGAGAAAGTGAAATATCTAATACTACCGAAAAAAACTGGAATGTTTTAATGCTGTATCTCTTGGGATATAAACCAGAAAAAAACCGCACATTATTTCCAAAAACCTGTGATTTATTAAAAGATATTCCCAATCTGGTACAGGCATTTTTTTCTATTTTAGAACCAGGTAAGTCAGTACCAAAACATAAAGGGCCTTATCTTGGTTATCTTCGCTATCATTTAGGCATTCAAGTGCCAAAACAAAATCCACCCAGCATTATCGTTAATGATAAACCCTATACATGGAAAGAATCAGAGGCCGTCATGTTTGATGACTCATGGCCACATGAGGTGATTAACGAAGCTACTGAATCACGGGTAGTGCTGATTATTGACGTACTAAGACCTATGCCCTGGTGGCCGCAGATACTCAATCGGTTTGTCACTAATGTGATTGCCAAATATACCTACGGTCGCCAAGTGGTCAGTCGCGTTCAAAACAGTGGGATTGAGGTTTTAAAGCCTATTGATTAACATGTTGTCTTGCCTCTACGGCTTGCTTGCTAGCTATCTGTTTAAACCCGTCGTCTTGAAGACCTAAGTCCGTATTGTCCATTTTAGCTCTAATAGCTTTTACTTGTGTAAATCCTTGAGTATTTTCAGATTGATCATCTTTTTTGTGACCTAATTCTTTCCCAAATAAAGTTACACCAAAGCGATGAGTTTGAAACAAGGTATTCAAACTTACTACGTGATCATTGGGTTTATGTTCTAAAAAAGCATTAAATAAAACTTGTTCAGAGAGTGTATCACCATTATCAGGAGAATTTAAAAGTTCTGCTACAATTTTGTAACGATTTTCTTCAATAGATGCCAAAATATCTGTACGTGTCTGTCTCTTAGCGGAGCTATCACCAAATTTTGAAAATTTTATATCGTTAATATTCTCTTTAAAATCCTTAAATATACGGTCAATCGTGGCGAGATCTTCTAATTGTTGTGATATAGAGGTCTGTTTTTGTTTAAGATCTTGAATGATTTCTGTAAGTTTGGCAACGTTAAATTCAGGATGTCCTCCATCACCACGCTCAAGCTGGAATTTTTCCAGTCTGGCTAATGGCACAAGTTGTTCAAATTTTAATATTTGTTCTTGAATGCTGGAACTAAGTGACTTTAGACTTTCTGTCGAAATATTGTCGGCACTTAATTTCTCATAGTTATCGTTTATGTATATTATATTTTCATAGTGGGCTTTCCATTCTTTAGCAGTAGCGTCCTTACTATTTAAGAGATGAGAATCAGGTAAGGAATGTCGATCAGTATCCTCAGCACTGAGCATTTGATCGTCAGACATTTTAGACAGTCTATGGGTTACCTGTTTTGCACTGTAAGTATTTGGACTCAACTCACCACTGTGAGATCCGCGCCTTTGTGTTTGAAATGCTTCATTTAAGCTTGAATCATCACCAACTTCATGATTTAGCCATGCATTAAAAAGTTCAGCTTGAGCAAAAGATTTATTTTGCTTCAACAAATCCATTACAGCTTGATATTTTTCTTTTTTGAGCCTGTCCAGTGCTGAATCAATATTCCTTTTTTTTTCATCTGATTTTGCACTGACTCGTCTACTAAGCTGTGTTTCTTTAATGAATTTTTCAAATTGACTCCAGACAGAATTAATTTTCACCACTAATTTTTTATTTTTTTTATTGTCTTCCTTCAAAATTTTGAAGTTTTCTTGATACGCGCTCAAAGCTGAATGTTGCTCATTTCTGAAGTTGTGTTTTTGCTCTTCAAAGGCTCTAAGATAATAATCTAATCTATCAATATGCGGTTGATATTCTTCAGAGTTTTGCTCATGGAAATCTTTTGTCTGATTATAATTAATTAAAAAAACAATTTCGTTTTCAATTTTTTGAGAGTAATCTTTAAAAAACTCTTCTAAAGTATCTTGTTTTACTTTTTGTAATTCAGAGGTGCTTCCTCCTAAATAATTTAATCCTTCAATCTCTTTTGAAAGCCTTCTAAGTTTGGCTAAAGGGATTTCTTTAGGTTCAGCAACTTCACCTTTTTGAGCTTGTCTAACATGATAACCACCTGATAGAACTTCCTCGCCAGTTTCTTCGTTTTTTCCTTTACCGCTTTCATTATCATAATTTTCCACATTTTCAGCAAAAGATACAAAAGGTTTTTCTTCTGCTGATGCATTGATATATCGGTATAAAAAATTATATAAAGGGTTATCATCCGGAATGGAGTCAAGAGTATTAAAATTTGGTAATTCTGTTTTTTCGTAAAAATCATCTAAATCAACTTCTGCAGAAATTGTTTCAGGCAATTGCTCAAATCCAGAAATAAAGTCTTTATAAATAATTGATAAGCTTTCTTGTGGGTTGTCCCAATTAAAAGCGCGTTCAATAATAAATTTTTCGATACTGTCTTCTATTTTAGTACTATGAAGTGGGACGCCAGCTTTATGTGAAATAAAATATGCTTTTAAGATGTTAAGCAATTGTTGATTATAAAATTGTTGAGTAGAAGCATCATGACCATGACGAAAGTGAACCTCAAAATTTTTATTGTCATTGACTTCAATATTGTCACACTGATTTTGGAAATAGTTACTACCCAAGACCCTATTCCAAAGTGCTCGGACAACAGGGGATTTATCTGCCGCTATAGGCGCACGACCCAGTATGTTTCTAACAGCAATATCGTCTCCATCTGTACAGTCAGCTTCAAAATGTTTATCTACTTCATTTAATTCTAATTCAAGCTGAAAGGCTGCATTAATTTCATTAGTTACTGCAGCAAGCTCATCTACAGAGTTGTTTTTGAACTCAATACCATAATATTTTGCCAGCGCTTTAACGGTTTCCATGCCACAAGGTGCATGCATAGAAATATAAATTTTATCTTTTTCACCATCTTGGCCTCGATGAATTTCATAACTAACGAGTTTAGTGTAAGGTTTATAATGACGTTCAACTATTCCTTGAATTTCTTCTTTTTGAACAAGACCTTTGTCCATAAGATTTTTTAAATTATGATAAGATCTGGCAGAATCTGGTTTAATATTAGCAACAAAATCTTTAAAATCTTTATTAAAAGCCTGCCAAAATTCCATACCGTGATCTGAATGCTGCACAGTAAAATTAACATTGGCTTGACTTAGTTTTTCATAGATTTTTAAAACAAAATAATCATTATTACCACGATCGAATAAATCATCGCCTAAAAATAATATGAAAGGCGCATTATCGCTAACTTCAGCGTCAGCTAAAATGCTTTTGAAGCGATCAAGATCTTCTTCAGTTAAAATGTTTTTGAAGCGATCAAAAGCATCTTCATCTTCAGTTAAAAATCCTTTGAAACGATCAACAAGTTGCTTTTTAGTTAATGTTTCTTTGAAACGATCATAATCCTCTTTAGTTAAAGATTTTTTGAAACTATCAAGATCATCTTCAGTTTTGATCACTTCGATACGATCGTAGTCATCTTTTGTTAAAGTCCATTTTAAAAGTTCAAGGTCATCTTTTGGTAAATAATCAACCTTTTTTTTGTAAATACCACATAATTCTGCATAATCATCATTTTTGAGTTTTAAAACCCCTTTGCTCACCAAAAAATATAATACTTTCATGCTGTTAGCATGAGTATCACCAATGGCTATCATATTATCTGAGGTGGTTTCTTCAATTTGATCTGGGTATTTGCTTAAATCTACATCTAACATAGGGTAAAACTACATAAGTAATAATTACTTAATTATAGCAGGCTAAGCTTAAGGTAATATTAAGGATTGAAAAAACTTTTCAATAAAACAGTCATTTAAACCAAAATATTTAATTTTTCTCACCTACAAAAATATTCTGAGAACCTTGCAAAATTTCACCATCATGAGACATCTTACTACCCACACAGGCAATTAATTTTCCTGAAAGTGTAATATTTTCAATGCCTTGAATGATAGTATTTTCAATTGAGCCACAGTTTGCAGAATCCCCGAGGGTGGCAATATTCTTTTGATTTGCCATCACCCTGTTAGAAGTTGCCTGGATGAAACCACCTTTGTGGGGCTTACCTTGACTTTGAAGTTGGCAATTAAAAATATCATGGTTGCGGGCGACTGCCTTTAAATTACCGCCATCTTTGACGCTCAATAAAATTTCGCCAGAAGTTTTAATCTTTATATCTGGCTTAGAGATGTTGATATTATTGTCTCCAACCGATAGTAGTATTGATTTGGCATTAAATATTACAGAATCTTTGAGACTGTGAAGATGGAGGTTTTGATGTGTTGTTTGTAAATCATCTTCAAGTATATGAGTATAAAAATTCTGTTGTGTTTTCATATCTAAAGTATCATAAGTTTGAAGCTGTAAAAGTTCTTTTTTAGGCTGAGTACAGAACTTTATTGAGTGATGCTGAGATTTAATTAAATATTGTGTATGAGAGTTTTTAGAAAAATCTGAAACACTATTCATAACCAAAGGTAATTTTTGATGAAAGCTAACCAAAACTGATTGATTCACCTCAGGTAAAAACCAACTATTATAAAATTTCCCAGAAATCCATTGGCGAACCTGAGTAAACTTATCTGGTATAGTGTGTTTTTGCCAGGGATAAATTACCTGAACTTTTCCCTTTTCATTTTTATAAATTTTATCAGGATATTTTTCAGGAGCATAAATTTTAGCGGGTAAAAATTCTGGCAGCTCAGGTTTGATAAAGGTTCTTATATCATTGATTTGAGTATGATTAAAATCAATGCAGTGAAAAATATTTTGATAAACAGATACTTTGGGTAAATTGATAATAGCAGGGTTATTAAAATAGTGAGTGATTTTAGTGATTAAATATTCACTTTTATAAAAGTCATTTTTTTGAAGTCGAAATCTTAAGCCAGAAAAAAGATTAGGATAAACACTTTTTGCCTCAAAGAAACAATAATTTTTATTAAAGCCTTTGAAAGAGTAAATATTATTTTCACCTTGAGTAAATGCAAGCTGTAAAGCTTTAGGGTTTTTAAAAAATAAATTTTTATCATCTAATAGCATCATTTTATGATGACGCTCAAAATGCTTGAAATAATAGCTGATATCATTGTCTGCTAATATTCTATGTAAAAAAGCAAAATGGTTTTCGTTAAACTGATGGTGATGTTGATTACGCTTAGAAGTCTCATTTACTAATTGTATGTCAAAATCATAAAAGTTATTGGCATGACATATTTTCTTAAAGACTGAAGCTGCGCAAGTATTGGGATAAATTTCACAATCACAGCAATGTTTTAGTGAAGTAAATTTATCCGTTAACGTGAATGTATATTCCGCAAGACTTTTATACTTTTTAAACTCTGTATGTAATGCCGTAATGATACCGTTAAAATATCGGGTTTCCGAAAAATTTTTTTTGAAACTGAAAGTAGCGTTCTCAAACAAAAGTGATTTTTGTGTCAATGTTAATGCTTGGCAAAGCACACGAACTTTCATTGTAAATGAGTTACTGATAGATTCAGTGGCTACTGCATCAACAACGATAAACTTGAGATCGGTTTTTGAAAAAATTTTAAATTCAAAAAAATGATTTTCCTGCTGCAACATGATTAATATCCTGATAATGACAATAAATGTAGGTTGGGCTGACAAAGGAAGCCCAACAGAGTTACATTAAATTACGGCCTGGTTTAATTGTCACGGCTTGTTGGGCTTCCTTTGTCAGCCCAACCTACATTTATATTTAAAAAACAGGTGTCTTTGAAGTCTCGCCAGCATTTTCCCGAACCAATTTAGGCACAAGAAAACCGGGTAAATGCGCTCTCAAACCTGCAAAAATCCTTAAAGCATCATTTTCATTCACTTCAAAATGACGAGTGCCGCGAACTCTATCTAACAGGTGTATATAATAAGGTAAAACCCCAAAGGAAAAAAGCTTTTCAGATAAATCAATTAAGGTATTAATATCATCGTTCACACCTTTTAATAATACTGCTTGATTTAATAAAGTGACCTTAGCCTCTCTTAATCGTTCCAAAGCCTGTTTAACTTCGCTGGACAGTTCATTGGGGTGATTACAATGAGTAACTACAATAGGTTGAATGGTGTCATGCTCACTCAGCCAGTTTACACAATCATCGGTAATACGTTCAGGAATAAGCAAAGGCATGCGGCTGTGAATTCTGATTCTTTTTATCTGTGCTAATTTGGCCAGCATTTGGGTTAACTGTTGCAGGTGCCGATCCGAGGCACTTAAGGGATCGCCACCAGAATAAATAACCTCGTTTATCTCAGGGTGTTGTTTTATATAAGCGATAACAGATTCCCAGGATTTTTTTGCCGGCATATTGGCGCCGTAATTAAATTCTCTGCGAAAACAATATCGGCAATGAATGGCGCAGGCTTTAGTAACTGTAATGAGAATACGACTTTGATACTTATGTAAAATACCAGTCATAGGATTGAACTGTTGCTCATTCAAAGGATCTGAGGTGAAACCTTCTGCCGTTTCAAACTCCAGATCAATGGGGAGAATTTGTTTTAATAAAGGATCATTAAAATCGCCAGGGCGTATTTGCTGTAAATAGTGTTCCGATACCTTAAGAGGAAATAAGGTTGCAGCATTTTTAGCGGCTGTCAAATAAGATAAATCCAAATTCAGTCGTTGAAACAGAACCTCTGGTTTCGTTATCAGATTTTTAAGGGCATCCTGCCATGGTTTTTGCTTTGAAGGGGGAATTCGGTGTACAATCGCGGACATTCATTATCAGGTTTAAAGATTCGTTAAGCATCATACAAACCTTTATTATTAAAGGCAAGCAGAGGTCAAATATGGCAACTTATTCAACCAATCAATTTCGCAGTGGTTTAAAACTTTTAATCGATGGACAACCCTACTCTATCGTTGAAAATGAATTTGTCAAACCTGGCAAGGGTCAGGCATTTAATCGAGTAAAAATTCGCAATCTTTTAAATGGACGGGTAATCGAAAGAACGTATAAATCTGGTGAAAATGCAGATGCTGCAGATGTAGTAGATATTGAAGTTGAATTTCTTTACACCGATGGCAGCGAGTGGCATTTTATGCAAAATGATACTTTTGAACAGTATGCCATGAATGAAGAAACCATGGCCGATGCCAAACTTTGGTTAAAAGGACAAGAAGCCTGCACTTTGACATTGTGGAATGATCAGGCTATTTCAGTAACGCCCCCAAATCATGTTAATTTAGAGGTCACAGATACGGATCCTGGCTTAAAAGGCGATACTTCAGGGGGAGGCAGCAAACCCGCTACCCTTGAAACCGGTGCGGTGGTTAAGGTGCCATTGTTTATATCCATCGGTGATTTACTAAAAGTTGATACTCGAACCGGTGAATATGTCTCTAGAGCTAAAGATTAGGATGAGTGTTATGAAAAAAATAATTTCTTTTATACTTTTAATGGTGATGCCTGTCCTATTATTGGCAAATGACATGCACTTGAGTGAAACCTTCATGGGGTATGCAGGGAATGTACCTGTCAAATTAAAACTGTTGATTTCAGGCGACAAAGTTCAAGGCCAATATGCTTATGTAAGAAATTTTCATAATACTTATTTACCACAGAAAAATTTTATCATGGGAACAAAAAAAGCGGATACTATTTCCCTCAATACTGATAAAGGTGCCATGAAGGATGTTTCTTTCACAGGAAAACTTCAAAAAACAACCTCAAATGGCCTTGAGCAATATGAGCTTGTTGGCAGTTGGAATGATCCAATTAAACTCATTAAAAATAAAGTAGTATTAAAACCTGCTGATTTAACCACGGAGACTGCCGGTAGAATTATTAATGAATATCATTATTCAGAAAGTCAGCAATATCATTATAGTCTCAATTTAAGTTACCCACAATTCAAGGGCAAGAATTTAAACCAGGCTCAAAAAAAGATTAATAAAACCATTCAAAACTATGTTACTCAAGTACAAAAAACATTTGAAAAGAATGCAAAGCAATCTAATAATCCTAAAGTGCTTGAAGGGATGAAACGTACCGTTCAAAGCAATACTTTTCAGCTCAGTAACAGTATTACTGCGTATAAAAATAATATCTTAAGCATCCGTTTCCAGATGTTTGAAATGATGCTGGGTGCGGCTCACCCAAATACAACCTTCAAGAGTATGAATTTTGATTTAAAAACCGGTGATATGCTCAAACTTGCTGATATGTACAAGTCTAATGATAACTATCTGCAAACACTATCTGAAGCTGTTAGACCTAAATTAGTAAAATTTTTATATCCTGATTTACGAAAAGTAAATGTAAAAAATTCAGATGTTGAATGGATTTATGATGGTACCAAACCCGTAGAGAAAAACTTTAGTATCTGGAATATCTATGAAAATAATTTGCTTTTAACTTTTCCGGCATATCAGGTGGCCGCCTATGTTTATGGAGCAAGAACGGTAACTTTACCGTTAAGTCAGAACTGAGTTATTGCATTTATCAACTATATAACATCTAAAGTAGGTTGGGCTGAGGTCGGAAGCCCAACAGAGCATTCATTTAATAACGGCCTTATTTAATCGCAACAGTCTGTTGGGCTTCCTTCGTCAGCCCAACCTACATTGATAATACTTTTACATTTTATGCAATATTGAATTACAACTTCAATATTACATAAACTATTTCTTAGGCGACTCTTTATCTTCCACTTCGTCTTTAAAACCTTTATAAGCTTTACCTAAATCTTTGCCCACCCCTTTTAATTTTTTGGTCCCAAAAATTAAAACTACAATCAGTAGAATTAACAACAAAGACCATGGACTGATGCTGCTTAAACCCATGTAGTTCCCCTGTTTCGTTATTTTTTAATAATATTGCTTACCAAAAAACTCACCAGTGCTAAAATACTGGCAGTCATGGCATAATTTAAATGTAGATTGAAAATAGCCTGTTTCCAGACTAATAATAAAATGGTCAACACCGTAAACGCAAGACCAATGCCCGTGAAAATGTAACGCCATTTAGACACGCTGTCATTTTCTTTTTTTGTGATTTTTTGTCTATTGTCTAACTTTTTTAATGTACTGTAAATTAACTCAGGAATTTCCGGCATTTGTCTGGACCATTCCGTTTGTTTATCATACATTTTTAACAGTGCTGCTTTAGGACCTACCTGATTACTCATCCATTTTTCAAAAAAAGGTTTAGCACTGGCCCACAGATTTAATTCCGGATAAAGCTGTCGGCCTAATCCTTCAATATGCAATAAGGTTTTTTGCAACAATAATAACTGAGGTTGAATTTCCATTTGAAAACGTCTGCCAATCTGAAACAGGCGCATCAAGGTTTTTCCAAAGGAGATTTCATGTAAAGGTCGCTCAAAAATGGGTTCACAGACAGTGCGAATGGCGGACTCAAATTCATCTACACGGGTATGGCTGGCTACCCAGTTAGACTGAATGTGTAATTGCGCCACTTTGCGATAATCGCGTTTAAAAAAAGCCAGCATGTTGGAGGCAAGATAATATTGATCTTCTGAACTTAAAGTGCCGACAATACCAAAATCAATAGCGATATATTGAGGGTCATTTTTTTTATCAGGATTTACAAAGATGTTGCCAGGATGCATATCCGCATGAAAAAAACTGTCTCTAAATACTTGCGTGAAAAAAATCTCAACCCCTCTTTCAGCCAATGCTTTTAAATTAATATTTTCTGCAAGCAAAGTGGCTTTATCAGCAACGGGAATGCCTTCTACATATTCCATCACCATTACGTTATCACTCACATAATCCCAGTAAATTTCAGGGATATAAATTAAATCAGAATCTTTAAAGTTACGTCTTAACTGAGAAGCATTAGCAGCTTCACGCATCAAATCCAATTCATCGTGAATAACTTTTTCAAATTCTTCTACTACTTCATTTAAATGAAAACGTTTTGCTTCAGACCAGTATTTATCTACGATGCGACAAAAGGATTTAATCAAAGCCATATCCTGACTGATGGTATTGGCAATGCCGGGACGAATCACTTTAACCACCGCTTTTTTATCACTGTCTTTTAAAATAACTTCATGCACCTGGGCAATAGAGGCGGATGCCTTAGGAGTAATATTAAAATTAGAAAACAAATTTTCAACTTTATCTTCTAACTCAGCTTCAATGATTTCTTTGGCTTTTTCACCCGGAAAAGGAGGAACGTTATCTTGCAGTTTTGATAACTCTTTGATAATTTCAGGTGGGAATAAGTCCCCTCGGGTAGACAGTGTCTGCCCAAATTTAACAAAAATAGGTCCCAGCTCTTCTAGTGCCAATCGTATTCGCGTTCCCTCCGATAAATTTTCTTCACGCAGTAAACGAAAGGGATTTAATTTTGCCAAAAACTTTAAAGGTGCAAAATAAGGAATAGAAAGAACAACTTCATCGAGCCCATGTTTCACCAGCACAAGGTTTATGTAGATAAGCCGAATCAGCAGTTTAATTTTTTTCAAAACGATTCCCTAATAATTGAACTTTTGCTTCCAGGCGTGCTACATCATCCCGTAATGATTCAATTTTATCTGTAAAAGCGCTCATTCTGAGAGGGTGAATCAAAAGGTTAATTTCTTCTTGCAAATATTCTGTTAAGTTTTCCTGTTTGGTTTTAACAAGCTTTACATTAAAGGCTTTAAATTCTTTCAAAGCATTTGCAAGGCCATGAGCTACGGTATCGCCCAGATACTTTGACATGATTTCTTCAAAGTCGATTTCAACACTTTTGAAAATTTTAGTCAGTGCCTGTATCAGGCCAATATTTCCAGTTAATTCCATATCTTGAGAAATTTTAGATTCAGAGCCTGCGGATTTAAGCAGTTGTGTAATCCCTGAGGTTAAACTTGCATCAATGGGACCTTCGTAGTGATTTTTTAACTCAAGATGTTTATTTTTAACAATGATAAAAAACTGCCAGTCTAAAGATGTGATGCGAATCCGTATGACGCTGCCAGAAAATGCCTCTAATTGTTGCTGCATTTCTGTATCCAGTTTTAGATACTGATTTAGAAGTCTTTCAAAAATGGGTAAAAATAAATGATTCATTAATATTTGTACCCTTTGTGAAGGGCGACAATACCGCCGGAGAGATTAAAATACTCAGCCTCATCAAAGCCTGATGCAAGCATCTTAGATTTTAGGGTCGGCTGATCCGGATGCATCCGGATGGATTCCGCCAAATACTGATAACTGTCTTTATCTTTGGCAATCCATTGACCCATTTTAGGTAAAAGTTTGAAAGAATAAGCATCGTATATGGGTTTTAGTCCTGGCAATACGGGTTTAGAAAACTCGAGAATCAGACAAATACCGCCAGGTTTTAGACATTGATACATGGAAGCCAAAGCTTTATCAATGTCTGTCACATTTCTCAGGCCAAAAGCAATGGTAATTCTGTCAAAACTGCTTTCATCAAAGGGCAGATTTTGGGCATCTGCCTGAATAAAGGTAAGATTTTTAAAAATGCCCGCATCCGTGAGTTTGTCACGTCCGGTTTTTAACATGGCAGCATTGATATCCGCCAGAATCACTTCACCGGACTCCCCTACGCTATGACAGAAGCTGGCTGCTAAATCTCCCGTGCCGCCTGCAATATCCAAAACCTTGTATCCTTTTTGTACACGAGCCTGATCAATGGTAAATTTCTTCCAGAGCCTGTGAATGCCCAAAGACATGACATCATTCATCAGATCATAATTTTCAGCCACAGAGTCAAAAACCCCGCGAACTTTACCTGCTTTTTCGCTCTCAAGCACACTTTCGTATCCAAAGTGTGTGGATTTAGCAGATTGAGCGTCAGATTTTTTCATAGATTTTGCAAAATGCATTTTTGGGTGTGTTATTGAAGAGTTTAACAAAAAACCCGTAGTTAAAAAACAAAATGATGCTGAGTTAAGGTAGCTATGTTTCAATTAAATAACAAAGTTGCCAGCAAGCAATCAACCAGCTATAATATTACCATTAAGATAATTTTGACTCAAATGAACTTGCAGGAACTGGAAAAATTTTTAATCCTATGGCACGCCCCACAACTGGGTTATGCACATATTCAAAGTATTCTTGAACACTTCCCCAAAGTGGATGATTTTTTAGCCCAGTCATCTGAACAATTGCAGACTTTAGGTTTAAAACCTGTCACAGTGCAGCATTTAAAGAAGCCAGATCTTAGTCAAATAAAAAAGACCTTGCAGTGGTCTTTGCAAAATGATCAACATTTGTTGACGTTTTACTCACCGGATTATCCACAGTATCTTAAAGAAATTGCCAGTCCACCGCCCCTGTTATTTGCCAAGGGCAACAAGACACTATTTAAGTACGCCAAAATAGCCATGGTGGGTAGTCGTAACCCTTCAGTGAACGGATTGGATATGGCGGCCAATTTTTCCCGACATTTGAGTCAGCAGGGATTTGTTATTGTCAGTGGCATGGCCATGGGAATTGATGCTGTGGCTCATGAAGCTTCTATTGATAGTACTATTGCAGTACTTGGCACGGGTATTGATGTGATTTATCCAAAGTCAAACTTAAAACTGGCTGAAAAAATTATAGAAAAAGGCTTAATGATTTCAGAGTTCCCATTGGGTACCCAGCCCAAACCACAAAATTTTCCCCGACGAAATCGTATTATCAGTGGGTTATCTCTCGGAACCTTGGTGGTAGAAGCTGCTTTGAAAAGCGGTTCTTTAATTACAGCAAAATATGCTTTGGAACAGGGACGTGAAGTCTTTGCCATGCCCGGATCAATTCACAATCCTCTTGCGAAAGGCTGTCATAAGTTATTGAAACAAGGCGCAAATCTTGTGGAGTCCATGGAGGATATCTGGCAACACTTCCATGACTCTCCGCTTGTTCTGAATAAAAATGCTCAAAAATCTGTAAAAGGGCTTGACATTAATCAGAATATACCCCATATAAAGCTTAATGTTAATACACTCACTCAGTCGAAACAGGCATTGCTCGAGGCCATGGGCTCTGATAGGATAACTTTAGACGCTTTGTCCATTAAACTTTCAATGAGTATTCAGTTGCTTAGCGCGAATCTGCTCGAACTTGAACTTGCAGGGTATATTATTAAAGTACCCGGTGGGGTGCAAAGGGCACCTCCCACGTATTAAAGGTGAATAAAATTTATGATTGATGTCATTCAGTATATATTTCAAGGATTGGTCAATAGAGAGATAGACAGTAATATCGATATAAAAGCTTTGAAAAAAATACTGCCAAAAGCTGGTTTTGATTACGATGAAATTTATTGTGCATTAGATTGGGTAGAACACACAGTAGAAAATACTGACTATCGAGAGCCTGCTTTGACAGCTTCAAAAGCGATACGAGTCTACAGTGAATATGAAAAAGCCAAATTTTCAGAAGATGCCAGAGGTGTTTTACTTTATATGGAGCAAAATAATTTTATAACACCGGCATTGCGGGAACTTATTATCGATCGAGCCCTGGTTTTACCCTTAAATTATATTGGTAAAGAAGAAATCCGCTGGGTGTTGTTGTTTGCTATGCTGAATGTGGATATTAAACATCAATTGATTAAATTAATTGAAACGAAATTAATAAATTTTCCTTTCTCTGACAGGAGCTACGGGCAAACCTTTGAAGCCTGAGTAAAAACGGATAAAATGAGCATATGAGCAAAAATTTAATTATTGTAGAGTCACCTGCTAAGGCAAAGACCATTAAAAAATATTTGGGCAAAGATTTTGAAGTATTAGCATCCTACGGTCATGTACGCGATTTACCCTCTAAAACTGGCGCTATTAAACCGGATGAAGATTTTAAAAGCGATGATTACATTCCAAAATATCAGCTCATTGAACGCAATGAAAGACATGTTTTAGCCATCGCTAAGGCCTTAAAGTCATCTGATGCCTTATATCTGGCCACTGACCCGGATCGCGAAGGTGAAGCGATTTCCTGGCATTTACTGGAGTATTTAAAGGGAAAAAATCTGGTAAAAGATAAACCTGCAAAGCGAGTTGTATTCCACGAAATAACCAAAAAAGCTGTCAATGATGCTGTAGCTAATCCTCGTGATATTTCTATGGAACTGGTCAATGCTCAGCAAGCCAGACGTGCATTGGATTATCTGGTGGGATTTAACTTATCTCCTTTGCTTTGGAAAAAAGTGCGTCAGGGTCTTTCTGCAGGAAGAGTGCAAAGTCCTGCCTTACGGATGATTGTTGAACGTGAAAAAGAAATTGAAGCATTCAAACCAAGAGAGTATTGGAGCATTGAAGCTGATTTACAAAAAGATAAGCAGGCATTTTTAAGTAAACTCATAGAGTTTGAAAAAGAAAAAGTAAAACAATTTTCTATAACGAAAGAAACTCAGGCAATGTCAGCCAGAGAAACTTTACTCAAACTTGCGAACGGTCAGTTGATTGTAAAGCAGGTTGAGAAAAAACAACGAAAACGCAATCCCGCAGCCCCTTTTATTACTTCAACTTTACAACAGGAAGCTGCCAGAAAACTTGGGTTTACGGCTCAGCGCACCATGAGAACAGCCCAGCAACTTTATGAAGGTATTGATGTGGGCGAAGGTTCACCTGTGGGCTTGATAACTTACATGCGGACAGACTCAGTCAATTTGGCTGAAGAAGCTTTGGCAGATATCCGTGCTGTGATAGCTTCAGAATATGGCGCCGATAACGTTCCCAAAGAAGCCAGAAGCTTTAAGAGTAAGGTGAAAAATGCTCAGGAAGCGCACGAAGCCATTCGTCCCACCTCAGCCAGTCGATTACCTAAAGATATCAGCGCTCATTTAACTTCGGAACAGTTAAAACTTTACGAGTTAATTTGGAAACGTACCCTTGCCAGTCAAATGGCGCACGCTACTTTAAATACGGTCACCGTCGATCTTGCCTGTGGCGATGATCACACTTTTAGAGCCAATGGTTCTATTGTTGCTCACCCTGGATTTTTGTCGGTGTATCAAGAAGGTCTGGATGATGCTGCTAAAGAAAAAGCGCTGGGTGAAGAAAAATTACTGCCAGAATTAAAAGCAGGCGATGCAGTACAGTTGCTGGAAATTCGTGCCGATCAACATTTTACCGAACCACCGCCTCGCTACAGTGAAGCCTCTTTAATTAAAGAGTTGGAAGAGTTCGGTATTGGCAGACCTTCTACTTATGCTTCGATTATTTCTACTTTATTGAATCGTGAATATGTCGTCTTAGATCAAAAACGCTTTAAACCTACGGATGTGGGACGCATTGTCAGTAAATTTTTAACAGAACATTTTACTACGTATGTGGATTATGGTTATACCGCTAATTTAGAAGATACTCTGGATGCCATTTCTCGAGGTGAGCAACAGTGGATACCCATGTTACGAGAGTTCTGGCAACCTTTTGCCAAACAAATATCTATTATCGAAGAGACGGTTTCCCGTCAGGATGTTACTCATGAAGCCTTAGATGAAGCCTGCCCAAAATGCGGTAAGTCTTTATCGATTCGTTTAGGTAAAAGAGGTCGTTTTATTGGTTGTGATGGCTATCCAGAATGTGACTACACTCGTAATATGGATGGTGAAGAAACTACAGCCTCTGAACTTGAAGTAGTCAAAGATAGAAAATGTCCTGAGTGCGAGTCTGATCTGGTGATTCGCCATGGACGCTATGGTAAATTTATTGGTTGTAGCGCTTATCCAAAGTGTAAGTTTATTGAGCCTTTCGAAAAACCCAAAGCATTGGATGTTGAGTGTCCTGAATGTAAAAAAGGCAATATTATGCAACGCAAAGCTCGCTCCGGTAAGATATTTTTTTCCTGTGAACGCTATCCTGATTGTAAATATGCCTTGTGGAATGAACCCGTTAATCAACCCTGTGATTTGTGTGCCTGGCCTATCACCTGTATCAAAACCACTAAGAGTAAAGGCACTCAGCGAGTTTGTCCTCGTAAAACCTGTAAGTTTGCAGAGCAAGTTGAGTCACCAGAATGAAAGATATAGACTATGAGCAAACAGCAGATTGTTTAAAACAAGGTGGTGTCATCGCTTATCCTACAGAAGCGGTTTTTGGTCTTGGTTGTGATCCATGGAATGAAGTTGCAGTAAATAGAGTTTTTGCAATGAAGCACCGACCTAAAGATAAAGGTTTAATTGTAATTGCTGCTGATTTTAGTCAAATTAAAGATTTAATTATTCCTACTCGGCATATGGAAAAAATCATGGCCAGCTGGCCAGGTCCTTTTACCTGGGTTTTCTCAGTCACTGAAAAAGTACCAGGCTGGTTATTGGGTAATTTCAATGCCTTAGCCGTAAGAGTGACCGCGCACCCGGTAGCCAGTGCCATATGTAAAGCTTTTGGAGGTCCCATTGTTTCCACCAGTGCAAATGTAAGCACAAAACCACCGGCAACCTCCTTTGAAATGTTAGATCCTATGCTGACGCCAAGTATCGATAAAATTATTCCGGCTAAAGTAGGCTCCGAGGCTCAATGTTCCACCATTACTGATGCTAGAACTCTGGCTGTCATTCGATAAAAGCGAGAATAGCAATGGCGTTTTGATCATATATGACTTACGATTGTGATAGGTTCTTAAGGACTTACGCAAAAATTCAAAATTGGAACATATCAATGTAGGTTGGACTGACGCAGGAAGCCCAACAGTGTTACATTTAATTACAGCCTGGTTTAGTTGTCACGGCTTGTTGGGCTTCCTGCGTCAGCCCAACCTACATTGAACACAATTTTAATTACATCAGCAAACATTCATGAAAAACTATGGAAAATCTCACTCAAGTTGAAAAAATAAAAACCTTTTTACTCGATCTTCAGGATGATATTTGTGAAGCGCTTGAGGCTGCAGATGGTTCAAAATCCTTTGTTACAGATGAATGGCACAGAAAAGAAGGTGGTGGCGGGCGCTCAAAAGTATTGGAAAAAGGCGCAGTGATAGAGCGCGGTGGGGTGAATTTTTCTCATGTGTTTGGCACCAAAATGCCTGCATCTGCCACAGCGCATCGGCCAGAATTGGCGGGACGAGATTTTCAGGCTTTGGGGGTGTCTTTAGTGATACACCCTAAAAATCCAAATGCACCCACCAGTCATATGAATGTTCGATTTTTTATTGCCACCAAAAAAGACTGTGATCCTATCTGGTGGTTTGGCGGTGGTTTTGACTTAACACCCTATTATGGTTTTGAAGAAGATTGCATTCATTGGCACAAAATGGCAAAACAAGCCTGCGATCCCTTTGGCAGTGACGTCTACGCTCATTATAAAAACTGGTGTGATGATTATTTTTATTTGAAACATCGTAAGGAAGCCCGTGGCATCGGTGGGTTATTTTTTGATGACTTAAATCAGTGGGAATTTGAAACCTGCTTTGCCTTTATGCAAAGTGTGGGTACTCATTATTTAAAAGCATATCTACCCATATTAAACCGTCGCAAAGAGATGCCATTCACACAAAAACAAAGAGATTTTCAATGTTATCGACGAGGACGTTATGTAGAATTTAATCTGGTTTATGACAGAGGTACTTTGTTTGGGCTGCAAAGTAATGGCAGAACCGAGGCAATTCTAGTTTCAATGCCTCCAGTGGTTCACTGGCAATTTAATTATCAGCCAGAAGCAAACTCTGAAGAAGCGAAATTAACAGAGTATTTTTTAAAGCCAAAAGATTGGTTAAATGCGAAGGCCATTGTTAAGGATTTGCTCTGAATGACTATTTAATGTAGCTTACATCAACATCGCCAAGCGCTCTGGCGTTCCAACATCACACCAGTTACCGTCGTATATTTCACCCTGTAATTTTTTTTCTTCCATAGCTTTCACTAAAATAGGCAACATGGGTTGCACTTTATTTTTTTCAAAGCCTGTAAATAGTTTAGGATGATAAAGCGCTATGCCTGCATAAGTGTAACTTTGCACTGCATCTTTAGTTGGACAAACTAACTGCTTGTCCAATGTGAAATCTCCAATTTGGTTATGATCAGGGTTCTTCACCAAAAGGATTTTCCCAGAAGCATGATTTGTATCAAGGGTTAAATTTTCTAAAGGATAATCACACCACACATCGCAATTTATAACATAAAATAGTCCATCGCCCAGCAAAGGCAGTGCTTTAATGAGACCTCCGCCAACTTCCAGTGGCTGATCTTCATAGGAATAATGAATGGTTACGCCATACTTTTTCCCATCTCCCAGATAATTCTGGATTTGTTTAGCCAAATAGGAAATATTAATCACAATATCTTTAATTTGCAGACGGGCAAGTTTTTCAACATGATACTCAATTAAAGGTTTGCCAGCGACCTTTAGTAAACCTTTATGGGTATGATTTGTTAAAGGTTTCATACGGCTGCCTCGTCCAGCAGCTAAAATCATTGCTTTCATATTAAATCTCAAAAACTTTGGGTAAGAGCTTAGTGGTAAAAAAAAGATGAAACGCTTCAAGCTCAGAATACTTTGCTGTGGTTTCAACTACATGATTTAAAACCCTATCAAAATGTTGAAGAAAAACCCCATTACCTCTTTCAAAATAAATTTTACTAAAACCGCCTAAAATTTTCAGATGCCTTTGCAGGCCAGTCATATCATATAAAAATTCAAACTCTGAAACATGGATATGCCAATCCATCCTGCTAAAAAAATGCTGCTTTAATTCATGCTCCATGGGATCAGGCCATGAAGCATAAGCATCTTTAAGTAAAGATACCAAATCATAAGTGACAGGGCCTATCATTAAGTCTTGAAAATCGATTACCCTTAGAGTATTTTCATGAGCCATTAAATTTTTACTGTGATAATCTCGATGCATCACCACCTGTGGTTGTGCTGTAATAGCCTTTAAAATAAATTCAAAGGTATTTTCAAGTAATGCTTCATCGGCTGCGGACAACTGATACTCAGCATACTTTTTGATAAACCAGCGAGCAAACAAAGTTAATTCATCACGAGCTAGGTTTTTAGAAAAATCAATTGGTTGGGACAGCTCAGTTATGGCAATGTTTTGCATTTTTAGAATCATATCAACCGCTTTTAGAAGATAGCGATTGAGTTGTTTTGAGTCGGTAACTGCCAGCAGATGTTGATCGCCTAAATCTTCAAGTTGAAAATAACCCCGTGAAATATCCTGTTTTAAAATTTCTGGTACCAAAACATGATGGCAGCGAAGCAGTTTAGCTGCCTGAAAAAAACGCTCACTATTACTTTCAGAAGAAGCATCCATGACAATGGTGGTGGGTGCAGAATCTACCCGATAATATCGTCTCAAACTTGCATCTTGCTTCAAAAGGTGGAGTTTGTGATTGCCAATATTGGCCTCCACCCAAAGGTTTACATCTTTATTCATGGGTTTAAGGGGTTTTACTTTTCACAAGTAGACTGTTTTCAACCATTTTGACACCAGAGACTTTACTTGAGACTTTCACGGCTTCTTTAATGGTTGCCTTATCTTTGACAAAACCACTTAGCTGCACAACCCCTTTGTAGGTGGTGACAGTAATTGCTCGCAGAGTACTAACCCCTAAATGACTGGCAAGTTCTGCTTTAACTTTGGTTGTGATGGCAGTGCTGTCAAGATACTGACCCGTACTTTCACTGTTGCTGGTGGAAGCACAGGCGTTCAAAATAACAGGGCTAATCAGGCACAGAGCCAGTAAAAGCATTTTTTTCATGTAAAACTCACTAAAAATAGAAGTCTTAGCTTACTGAATTCTGAAAAACAAGTAAATAGGGCTTAGAAAAAACTCCTCACCGACCGTGGACACCTATCCTGGTTAGAGTCAAATATTCGTAATGTAGGTTGGCGCTGAGGTCGGAAGCCCAACAAGGTATTCATTTAATTACGGCCTTATTTAATTGCCACGGCTGTTGGGCTTCCGACCTCAGCGCCAACCTACATTGATTATGCCTCATCTTTTAGTTTTGCGTTAGTCCAAAGACTATGTCAAACTTTGGCCCAAATTCAATGGGGTTGTAATTATGTCATATCTAAAAAAAATCTTACTACTGGGCTCTGGTGAGTTGGGTAAAGAGTTCACCATCAGCGCAAAGCGTTTGAACTGTTATGTCGTTGCAGTGGACAGCTACCCTTGTGCGCCTGCTATGGCCGTTGCTGATGAATGCGAAGTTGTAAACATGTTGGATGCAAAAAGTCTGTCCAAGATAGTGATAAAACATCAGCCAGATTATATTGTGCCGGAAATTGAAGCTATTAAAACAACACAGTTGATTGCCCTTGAAAAGCAGGGATTTTGCGTCATTCCAAATGCCAGAGCCACCTACTTGACTATGAATCGGGATGCCATTCGAGATTTGGCAGCTCATGAGCTTGAATTAACTACGGCAAATTATGCTTATGCTCAAAATCCGGAAGCTTTAAAAGCTGCTTGCGCTAAAATAGGCTACCCTTGCGTTGTCAAACCTGTGATGTCATCTTCTGGTAAAGGTCAATCCATTGTCCAATCCGCAGAGGAAATAACAAAAGCCTGGCAAAATGCCTGTGACAATATGCGAGGTGATGAACAAAAAGTCATAGTAGAAGCTTTTATAGCCTTTGACTCTGAAATTACGTTATTGACAGTTAAACAAAGAAATGGAGAAACTTTGTTTGTCGCGCCCATCGGTCACGAGCAAAAAAATGGTGATTATCAATATTCATGGCAACCGGCCAACTTATCTCAAAAGCAATTAGAACAGGCACAAACAACAGCAAAAAAAGTGACGGATGCATTAGGTGGGTTTGGTTTATTTGGTGTTGAATTTTTTGTAACTGACGATGAAGTAATTTTTTCTGAACTATCTCCCAGGCCCCATGATACAGGAATGGTCACATTAATTTCTCAAAATTTATCTGAGTTTGATTTGCATTTACGGGCGATTTTAGGATTGCCAATTCCTAACATTAAATACTACGGGCCAAGTGCCTCAGCCGTTATTTTAGCGCAATCAGCAGCCCAGCATTATGAGGTCAAAGGCTTGGAAAAAGCCCTCGCTGAGCCTTGTGTGGAGGCAAGAATTTTTGGTAAACCTACAACCCGTATCAATCGGCGTATGGGGATTACTCTTGCAAGTGCGAGTACAACAACCGCGGCTATTGAGAAAGCAAGAGAGGCAGCGGCAAAAGTGCAGATTGTTTAGCAACTAAAGTAATTGACAAAAACGATTGAAATTTTATACGCTGCCTCGGCTTCGAATTATTTTAACGGTTTTTCGTCGGGAAGTCTGTACCATGGGTACACTGGCCAAAGCAACGCAGCTTACTCAAGGCTCCATCACCCAATCCATTGATAAGCTTGAAAAGGAAGGTTACTTAAATCGGGTACGTTCTACCACCGTCGCCGGATTATTTACATTGAGCTTACCAAAAAAGCAAAACAGTTAGCCTTAGAACATGAAAAGCATGTGAAATCTATTTATCGTAACTGGCTCAAGCAACTTTATGAAGCTGAGCAATCAACTTTGTTAAAAATTTTTAAAAAGCTGGCTTTAGAGGAGTTTAAATAAAAATTTTTGATTAATATAGGACTTACAATAAACTTCGATTTACAGTCAAAATCAATGTAGGTTGGGCTGAGGTCGGAAGCCCAACAGGGTATTCATTTAATTATGGCCTCATTTAATTGCCACGGCCGTTGGGCTTCCGACCTCAGCCCAACCTACATTTATAGTACATAATTTTCCTCAAGTTTATTTGTGAAAAAACTTTATAAAATTTTCGGCAATGTCAGCACGAGTAGCAATCCAAACTTTTTCAAACCTAAGGCAATAGCATATGAAATCTTCAATAATCTTAGTTCGACCCGGTCTGCCAGAAATTCTTGGGTGTAAAGCAATGGTCATAAATTTCGGATGAGTTTTACCCTCTTCATAGAGACAATCAAAGGTACGCTTCAGGTAAGTTAAAAAATCTTCCGGTGATGACCAGCCTGGTGCTGTGAGGTAACGGCAGTCATTACAATCTAATGTATACGGAAGAATTAATTGCATTGAATGTTCAAAAGGAATAAAAAAAGGTACATCATCACTGTAATCATCACTGTCATAAAGCAGTTGATGCGCCAGCACAAACTTTCGGGTGTGACGGCTTTTTCTGCCCGTGTACCAGCCTTTTACTTTTTTATGCGTTAAGTTTTCAATGATTGAAATGGTTTTTTTAAAATGTGCCTGTTCCAGTTTTTCATCCACTAAACTATAATCCCACCAACGGTAACCATGTCCTGCCACTTCATGAGCAGAGGTTTTCAAATATTCACAAAAATCAGGGTTTCGTTTTAGAGCAAGCCCTGCAGCAAAAAAAGTAAGCGGAATTTTATGATGATCAAAAACACGTAATAATCGCCAAATACCTGCTTTGGCACCATATTGAAACATAGATTCAGAAGAAAAGTGCCGGATGTTTTCGAGGGCTTTTAAGTTTGGAATATCCGTAAGATAATTTTCCGAACTGTTATCGCCATCTAAAATATTTCGTTCCGCACCTTCTTCATAATTGATTACAAAATTAAGTGCGATGCGAGCATTATTTTTCCAGCGAATCTGGATGGACTTCTGGCCATAGCCAACAAAAGTTCTGGGATACCAGTCAGACATTATCAGCCCAGCTCAAAAGTTGTTATGCCGTAAACATGATTAAGATTCATCTTTGGACAGCCTTGGCGATACATGCGAATGGTTTCAAAATGCGGTTGCATTTGATAACTGTTTACCAGTTTTAAAGCATTTTCGTTGAGGTAAGGAATATCAAGATAAACTGGAAACTCATTTATGTCAGCACATAAAGATGAAAAAAGTTCTCTGGCTATCTCATGGGACTCGGCAAACAATGGCCCTACCTTATAGCCCGCAAAACATTTGCGAATCACACCATAGCCAAGAACGGATGAATCTTTTAAAAAAATCAGCGCTTTTGCTTCTGGTTGAAATATCCATTGAGTTAAAAATTCTGTCCGGCAGGCTGGAAAGTATTTTTGATCATACTGTACAATGCTTTGAAATAAATCTGGTGTAATAGGTGTAACGTATTTTGAGTGCATATTTTCGATAGGATGGTCTAAACCAAAGCGAATATTTTTATGATAAGGGCGATAACCAATCTTTTCATACTCATGAACCATTTCCAGCACGCCATCCAAACCTGTGACCCGATTTTTAACATAATCTAACCGAGCCTTTGTTAAGGCTATGCCAAAACCCTGTTGACGAAATCCAGGTTGAACAATATAGCAGCCACAAAAAGCAAAATTATCATCATAAATCACCGCCGAAGCAACAGCGATAATTTCACCATTGAGTTTGCCAGCAAAAAAACCATGGTTATCCGCAGCAAAAAAAGTTTGTGCATCATAGATGCCCGGATTCCAGCCTTCGAGCTGCATCCACTTGATAAGAACAGGCATCTCATCAGGATTTAATCGTGTGATTTCATAATTATTTGACATATTTAAATTAATCTAAAAAATTATGCAGGTTGGGCTGACGAAGAAAGCCCAACAGCCGTGGCCACTAAATTAGGCCATAATTAAATGAATAACTCTGTTGGGCTTTCTTCGTCAGCCCAACCTACATTTTTATTATAGATCAACTTCACCCATAAATATTTCATGAGCTGGCCCAGTCATCCACACAGGCTCATTGTTTCCATTCCATTCAATTTTTAAGTCTCCACCTGGCATGGTAACGGTGACCTGTGAATTCAAGCGATTTAATAAAATACCAGATACCACTGCGGCACAGGCGCCACTGCCACAGGCAAGGGTTTCTCCGGTGCCACGCTCATAAATCCTTAAACGAATGTGATTTTTAGCCAAAACCTGCATAAATTCAACATTGGTTCGGTTTGGAAATTGTGGATGTAAAGAAAAGGCTTTGCCAAGATGCTCGATGTCAATATCATTAACATTGTCCACCTCAAAAATGCAGTGAGGATTACCCATAGAAACCACACTGACATGATAATCACCACATTTAATATTTAAGGTATAAATGGTTTTTCTGGCAGTGGCTTTAAAAGGAATTTCTTCAGGTTCCAATACTGGCGTACCCATATCTACAGTTACGGTATTCTCATCGCGCAAAATCAATTGATGTTTATTTTTTTTGGTGGCAACGCTTAAGGTTTTTTTGGTGCTTAAGCCATGATCATGAATATATTTAGCAATACAGCGAGCACCATTGCCACACTGATAAGCTTCTGAGCCATCGGCATTAAAAATCTGATAATAAAAGTCATGGGATGCATCTTTGGGAGGCGCTATTAACAGCATTTGATCAAAACCAATGCCAAAATGGCGGTGACTGAGTTGTTGGATTTGTTCCGTATTAGGGACATAAGACTGATTTACGGTTTCTATCACCGCAAAATCATTGCCCAATCCCTGCATTTTTGCAAATTTAAGTTTCATGATTTACCCATCAGTAAAAAGTATCGGTTTTGTGTGTTGTTGCCTCAGTAACTGCTTTTTTGGTATGCTTTTTCTGAGACACTTTACCTGCGGCTGGTTTTTGTGCCTGAACATCGGGTTTTGGAAGATACAAAGGCCCCGTCTGTCCACAGCCACTTAATATCAGCACAGCAAACAAAGGCAGTATTATAAGGGGTTTCATCGATATCGCCCTGATAAAAAAATTTGTCCTCAATTATAGCTTTTTAAAGTTATAATTTTAAGAGATAATAAGTAAAGTTATCACAATGAGGCTTACGAAAAACTTCGATTTACATGCAAATTCAATGTAGGTTGGGCTGAGGAAGGAAGCCCAACAGAGTTATTCATTTAATTACGGCCTTATTTAGTTGCCACAGCCTGTTGGGCTTCCTTCCTCAGCCCAACCTACATTGAATAAAACTGGAATCTTGCGTAAGTTCTGTACAATTAATTTATTTTTTATGAATCCATTAGAAACCCTTATTCACGAACCGACTCATAAAGCCGAGTATGCTGTCATCTGGCTTCATGGGCTGGGAGCGGATGGTCATGATTTTGAACCTTTGGTGCCTCAGTTAAATTTAAAAAATGTTCGATTTATTTTCCCCCATGCCAGGGTGCAACCCGTGAGTTTAAACATGGGTATGCCCATGCGAGCCTGGTATGATATTTATGCTTTGGATTCAAGCGCAAAAGAAGACGAAGCAGGCATCCATTCAAGCCAAAAGTTAGTGGAACAACTTATTTATACGCAGGTGGAAACAGGCATTCAAGCTGAGAAAATTTTTCTGGCAGGTTTTTCGCAAGGCGGTGCCATGGCATTGCACACAGCATTGCGTTTTGACCATACCCTTGCAGGCGTTATTGCTTTATCAGCTTATCTGCCTGTAAGAAATCATTTAGGCGCTCACTTAAATCCAGCTCAAAAAAATACGCCAATTTTTATGGCTCATGGACAATATGATGAAGTATTGCCTGTAAGCTTTGGTCATGGTTCGCAAATGTTACTGCAAAGTTTGCACTTGAAGGTTAGCTGGTATGAGTATCCCATTGGTCACAGTGTTTGTATGGAAGAAATTGCCGAAGTTAAGCGCTTTATTTTACAAAACAGCCGCTAATCATGCTTTGTTGAGCAAACAGTAATAAAATCCATCTCCACAGGCGTCGCCCGGCAGCTTTTGTAAGCCTGTGGTTGTAGATGAAGCTAAAGACAGTCTCTGTATCGTTGCATTTTGCGTTGTTTGTAAAAACCACTGTATGTTTTCCATGTTTTCCTCAGGTAAAACTGAGCAGGTGCAATACAAGAGCTTGCCACCTGATTTTAAAGTTTGCCAAAGTGTTTTTAATAAAGCTCTTTGGGTTTTTTGTAATTGTGCAATATCACTTTCTTGTCTGAGTAATTTGATATCTGGATGTCGACGTATAACGCCTGTGGCTGAGCAGGGCGCATCTAACAAAATTCGATCAAAAGCATTTTTATCCCACCAGTCATTCAATGCAGTGGCATCCGCAGTCAAAATTTTGGCAGATAAATGTAATCGTTCAAAGTTCTCTAAAACTAAAGGTATCCGATGCGCGTCCACATCCAGCACGGTTAAGTCTAAATCATTGCTAAACTTTTCCAGTAGATGGGCGCTTTTTCCACCCGGAGCCGCGCAGGCATCCAGTACCCGGTGAGTTGCGTCTACTGGTAATAAATTAACCGCAAGTTGGGCATGCACATCCTGAATGGAACACTCGCCTTCAAAAAAACCCGGTAATGCTTGTACCTGACAGGCTGACTTAAGCACAATGGCACTGTCGCAGATGGGAGAAGTTGAGGCTTCGATGTCGTGAGCTTTGAGTTTTTCCAGATAATTTTGTGTAGTAATTTTCTGCTGATTAACTCTTAAAATCATCGGTGCTTTTTTATTATTTTCTGCTAAAATCTTTTGAAAGTCCGTTGGATAAGCTTTTTTAATTTTCTCAATTAACCACAAGGGATGGGCATAAAACGCAACGGGATTTTTTGTTAAATTCTCCAGTTGCTGAGATTTTTGACGCAGAAAATTTCTCAAAATACCGTTTATGAGTTTTACCGCCCAATGCTTTTTAATGATTTTCAATGCTTCAACGGTTTCATTCACCACTGCATGGGGCTGAGTATTTAAATAAATTAATTCATATAAAGCGCACAAAAGCAGCATTTCTACCTGCATTTCTTTGGCTTTAATGGATTTTTTTAGAAAGTTTTTTTGAATATGCTTTAGCTGAAAATAATATCGACAAGTGCCAAAGCATAATTGTTTAGTAAGCGCCATCTCTGAACTTTTACGGGCAGTATCAATCACTGCATTCAAAGATTTTTTATCAGCCACAACTTCAGTTAAAATGGACGCAGCACAAATTCTGGGGTTAGATAAAGCACTCACGGTAAAATCTGACCTTCATTAAGCATCAGTTTATTGCCATTTAAGATATCTCTAATCGCCAGCATTTTAGCGCCCGGTAACTGCATATATGTAATGTTCACAGCATTTTCTTTAGCAGCCACCATCATGCCAGATTTGTGAATTTTAATAATTTCTCCTGTTTCATAGGTTTTTTCTATGGGTAGAATTTGCGCATTACCCACTCTGATTTTTAAGTCATCAACTTCAAAAAAAGCCATAGGCCAGGGGTTAAATGCGCGTATTTTTGCAGTAATTAATTGGGCAGATTCTTGCCAGTTGATTTTAGCTTCTGCTTTTTCAAGTTTATGGGCGTAAGTTGCCGCAGCATCATTTTGTGGTATGGCAAGGGCGGAGCCGGCAAAAATTGAGGGTAAAACTTCTATTAAAGCTTTAGCACCTAATTGTGCTAATCGATCATGCAAACTTGATGCTGTTTCAGTGGGATCAATGTCCGTTGACAATACGTGATAATAAGGCCCTGTATCCAAGCCTTTTTCCATTTGCATGATACACACCCCCGTTTTTTTATCGCCAGCAATCATCGCTCTTTGAATGGGAGCCGCGCCGCGCCATCTGGGTAACAAAGATGCATGAATATTTAAACAGCCAAATTTAAAGCTTTGTAAGACAACCTCTGGCAAAATTAACCCATAAGCTGCCACTATCATCACATCAGCTTTGTATGCTTTTAGCTGTTCCAAAGTGGCGTCGGATTTAAAGTTAAGGGGTTGTTCCACGGGGATGCTGTTTTCAAGGGCGGCTTGTTTCACAGGACTTGTGGTTAATTTCCTACCTCTGCCGGAAGGTCTATCCGGCTGGGTGTATACAGCGACCACTTCATGAGATGAAGCTAATAACGCCCGCAGAGCTTCAACTGAAAATTCTGGCGTACCTGCATAGATAATTCTCAAGATTTTCTCGCAAATTTTTGTTTTTTGTGGAGGTGTTTTTTAACTTTGTCCAAAGCACGCTTTTGTTTGAATTTAGAAAGTTGATCAATATACAACTTGCCATTTAAGTGATCTACTTCGTGTTGAACACATTCTGCCAGCAACCCTTCAGCCTCAAATTCATAGGGCTTACCTGCTCTATCTTGAGCCTTTACTTTCACATAAGCTGCGCGAGTCACAGTATCATAGTAGCCAGGAACCGATAAGCAGCCTTCATCCATGGTGACAAAGTTTTTAGCTTCAATAATTTCAGGGTTAACTAACACTCTGGGTTTATCGCGCTCAGCAGAACAGTCAATAACCGTCAGGCGTATATCCAATCCCACTTGAGTTGCTGCCAACCCTACCCCGTTTTCCGCATACATAGTTTCAATCATATCATCAATAATTTTATTGAATGCTGCATCAAAGACCGTGACAGCTTTGGTCACTTTCCTCAAACGCATATCCGGGATAGTGACTAATTTTAATCGAGCCATAAATTTAAAGTACCGAATTATTTAAAACTGATTGGATTATCCTAAAATTGTGGATTTGGGTCAATGATGTATCAATTGTGACAATAAATGTTATTTATGTTATTATTGTTATAAAAGGCATAATAATTAAAAAATGGATATCATAATTACTAAATGGGCTTTAGATGCTTATCTTAATTTAAAACATCAAGGCGTTTTTACCCAGGATGAATTTGAACAAATAATTCAACCGGATGTTTTATTATTAAAACAATTCCCTCAGCATCCAAAGTTTTTAAATGGAAAATTTTGGTCTTTTGCAAGTTTAAAAGGGCAGACTAGGATTTTGCATGGTTTTAAAATGAAGTGGCACCAAATCGGTAGCGGTAAAGTGCAATTGAGATTGCCAATTATGCAATATAATCATCAGAGTTTTCTTTGTGAAGCCTATGTAAAGCATAACCATAAAGTAGATGCCAGAAAACTTGCTAAGTTTAAAGTTCACATACAGTTAATTATGCAGGGAAACTATAAACACTGCGGAGTTATAACATGAACGCTTTTGCTTTTTCACATAACCAACTTACAGCTCATGAGCAGGTAAACCTATACGTAATTGCTCATCAAATGAAACAAAATGGTTTACCTGAAGAATTCATAGCATCCGTAATAGCACTGGCATTTGAGTTTGAGGGAATTTTTGATCTTTTGAAATTATGGTCAGCAGAATGTGATGATATCGAAAGACAGGAAATCATTGCAGAGATGCAAGAATTGATGCATGACTGTATGGATCCTGATAAACAAAAATTCATCGAAATTAAGCTTAATGACCTAGAGCTCATTGCAAAAAACATAAGAGCATTTAAAGATAATTTATTGACAGAAGTAAACGCTCGTGGGGGAATATCAAAATTATCTGAACTAACGCAGATCCCGCAGCCTTCTTTATCAAGATTTTTTAATTCTGGTTCAATGCCACAACGAATTACCTTACTCAAGATAGCTAAAGCGCTGGAATTGGATGCTGTGAAAATTGTGTTACCGTGGGTGAAATAGAAATAATCCCTAACAACCCTTCCAGACAAAGTACCGATAGCTCAAAAAATTAGTCAGACTGCCAAGCGCCATGCCGATAAAAAGCAGCAAATTACTGATGATAAAAGTGGTTCCCAAAAAATAAGACCCCACATGCATAATAATAATCTGCAGAGCCATGGAAATCAGCGAAAAACCATTAAATTTTGCCAAAGACTTAAGCCAGAGGCGAAGACCACTGGTTTTAGCAATTTTATTTTCATGGAACGTAAAGCAATTATGTAAAAAGAAATTGGTTATAATGGCACATTCTATGGCAATTGCGATGGCCAAAGCAGGTGATAGATAGAATATCAGTAAATTAAAGCTAATAAGCTGTACCAGCATACCGCCCATGCCGATGCAGCACATTTTGATAAATTGACCCATAATGGCTGTAAAAGAAGTTTGCAAAATAATGCAATGAATTTAACAGCTTTTCAATAAAATATTTTAGCTAACTACTCTCCTGCTTATCGTATGTTCTGTACAAATCTGATATAATTGCCAAATTTCTGAACAAAAATTGGCGTATGAGCATTATTATGGACTATTCACATCAATTTGACATTATTGTCGTGGGGGGCGGTCATGCTGGTACCGAAGCTGCAATGGCTTCTGCCCGTATGGGTGCAGATACTCTATTGCTCACTCATAACATGGATACTTTAGGTCAAATGTCTTGCAACCCTGCTATTGGTGGTATTGGTAAAGGACATCTGGTAAAAGAAATCGATGCATTAGGTGGCTTGATGGCTAAGGCCATTGATAAAGCAGGTATCCAGTTCCGTATTCTTAATGCCAGCAAAGGTCCTGCAGTACGCTCAACGCGAGCGCAGGCAGATAGATTTCTCTACAAACAGGCTGTCATTAATGCATTGCAGCATCAAGATAACCTTACCCTGTTTCAACAGGGGGTGGAAGATTTACTGATTGAGGATCAAACAGTTGTGGGTGTGGTTACCCAAATGGGATTAAAGTTTTTTGCTAAAAAAATTATTCTTACCGTGGGAACCTTTTTAGGCGGTCGCATTCATATTGGGCGCAGCCACTATCAGGGTGGCCGGGCAGGTGACCCGCCTGCCAATGGGCTTTCGCAAAAACTTCGCGCCCTGCCCTTTAATGTAGAACGCTTAAAAACCGGCACACCTCCCAGAATTGATGGCCGCACTATCGATTATTCAGAGTTATCCGTACAGCCGGGCGATGATCCAGTACCAGTTTTTTCTTTTATGGGTAAAGCTTGTGAGCATCCTGAGCAGGTGCCTTGCCATATTACATATACCAACGAAAAAGCCCATCAAATTATTGCCTCAGGGATGAAAGATTCCCCTATTTATACTGGCCTTATTGAAGGTACAGGTCCCAGATATTGTCCTTCTATTGAAGATAAAGTCGTGCGTTTTGCCGATAAAGATAAACATCAGATTTTTATTGAGCCTGAAGGTTTAAATACCACCGAAGTGTATCCCAATGGTATTTCTACCAGCCTGCCCTTTGATATCCAGCTTCAATTCGTGCGTGCCATTAAAGGATTTGAAAACGCTCATCTTACCCGTGCAGGCTACGCTATAGAATATGACTTTTTTGATCCAAGGGATCTCAAAGCCTCTTTAGAGACCCGACATTTAGAAGGCTTGTATTTTGCCGGTCAAATCAACGGTACCACAGGCTATGAAGAAGCGGCAGCACAAGGGTTAATTGCAGGTTTAAACGCAGCCTTAGCCGTCCAGAACAAACCTGCCTGGACACCAGCAAGAGATGAAGCTTACATCGGTGTCTTAATTGATGATTTAATTACTCGGGGTACAAAAGAGCCTTATCGGATGTTTACCAGTCGGGCTGAATATCGCTTGTTGCTTCGAGAAGATAATGCTGATTTAAGGTTAACAGCTAAAGCCCATGAGCTGGGTTTGATTGAACCTGCTCGCTATCAAAGATTGCAGGATAAAATTAAACAGATGGAGCAAGAGTTAAAACACATCCAAAGTATCGTAGTTCAACCTGAAACTGAAGCTGCCAAAGCTCTGGAAGTATATCTGGATAAACCCTTAACAAAAGCTTATAAACTCATGGATTTATTAAAGCGACCAGAATTAACCTATCAAAAATTATTGGCTATCAAAGCTTTTAAACTCACTCTTACAGATTCACAGGTGAGTGAGCAGATTGAAATTCAGGCAAAATACGCAGGATACATTGAGCGTCAGGCAGAAGATATCGCTAAACTTAAACATTATGAAAACACCAAGCTACCGCAAAATATCGATTACACTAAAGTGCGCGGACTCTCTGCTGAAGTCACTCAAAAATTAATGCAGGTTCAACCACAAACCATTGGCATGGCCAGTAGAATTTCAGGGATAACACCAGCAGCGATTTCACTTTTGCTTATCCATCTTAAAAAAGGCCAGCTCAAAAAACAGATTCAAGAGGTTTAAGTACGCGTGTTTACTAATGATCATAAGTTGCAGCTATCGCAGGGTTTAATTGATTTGCAGATAGAAACCACCCAAGCTATGAATGAGGCTTTGCTGGCATTTTTAGAAACCATGCTCAAATGGAATCATGCTTATAATTTAACCGCAATCACAGAGTCTTCTGCCATGGTCGCGCAGCATTTGCTCGATAGCCTGAGTATTAAACCTTATCTAAAAGGCCAGCATATATTAGATGTAGGTACAGGCGCAGGTTTGCCTGGTATTCCCCTTGCCATTATTTTTCCGAATATACAATTTACTTTGCTGGATGCCTTAGGAAAGCGCTGTAAATTCCTGCAGCAGGTTGTGTATGAGTTATCTTTGAAAAATGTCACCATTGAAAATGCCAGAGTAGAAAACTTCGCAGCTTCTACAGCATATGATCAGATTTTAACAAGAGCCTTTGCCAGCACTGCGACTATTTTAAATCAATGCCATCATTTGTTGGCGCCAGCAGGACAGTTTTTATGCATGAAAGGGGTAAATTACGCCAAAGAACTTGAGGAAATTCCAGATACCTATACAATCGAAGGTATTCATACTTTAAAAATTCCGGGCGAAACCGCCCAAAGACACTTAATTGTAATAGAGAGTTCTCACAGTGGGTAAAATTGTTGCCATTGCCAATCAAAAAGGGGGCGTGGGTAAAACCACCAGCTGCGTTAATCTGGCAGCTTCCTTAAGTGCTGAAGCACGTACCGTTTTGCTGATTGACCTTGATCCTCAGGGCAACGCCACCATGGGCAGTGGGATTAACAAACATCAGCTACAAAATTCTGCCTTAGAAGTTTTAATGCAAGAGTGCGAGCCAGAAGCGGCTGTTTACAGTACTCAGGCAGGCTATGATGTTATGCCTTCTAATCGAGAATTAACCGCAGCAGAAGTAGAGCTGATGAATGTGGCCAGAAAAGAATATCGTCTGTCCCAGGCGCTTTCAAAACTCAAAGGGCGGTACGATTTTATTTTGATCGACTGTCCGCCTTCTTTAAACATGCTGACATTGAACGCTTTGGTGGCAGCAGACTCGGTGCTTGTGCCCATGCAGTGTGAATATTATGCCTTGGAAGGCTTAACCGGACTCATGGAAACCGTTCAATCTGTACAAAAAACCGTGAATCAAAAACTGAAAATCGAAGGGCTTTTAAGAACCATGTACGATGCCAGAAACCGGCTTACCGGCGAGGTTTCTGATCAGTTAAAACAACATTTTGGTGATAAGGTTTTCAAAACCGTGATCCCAAGAAATGTGCGTTTGGCAGAAGCCCCAAGTTTTGGTCTGCCTGCGTTACTTTACGATAAAAATTCTCAAGGGGCTGCCGCCTACGTGGAACTGGCTAAAGAAGTCATGGCAAATCGCGAAACGGAATTTTCCATGGTGGGAACTTCATAAAATTTGGGAACAAATGATGACAAAAAAACGTGGTTTAGGTCGAGGCTTAGATGCCTTATTCAGTGAAGTTAACAAAAAAGATGAAGTAGATATTGATTTGCCGGCAAACTCAGGCAGTGGTCTTGAAAAGATTGCCATTGATAAAATTCAGGCAGGCCAGTATCAGCCACGACGCAATTTTTCTGAAAGTTCGTTGCAGGAACTGGCAGATTCCATTAAAGCTCAAGGCGTGATTCAACCCATTGTGCTACGTACTTTAAAAGCAGGACGATACGAAATAGTAGCCGGTGAAAGACGTTTTCGCGCCGCTAAACTGGCAAACTTAAAAGAAATCCCGGCAGTGATCAAAGAGCTGCCCGATGAAGCCGCCCTTGCCATTGCTTTGATTGAAAACATTCAAAGAGAAGATTTAAACTCCATTGAAGAAGCATTATCTTTACAGCGGTTAATCAGTGAATTTTCCATGACCCACGAGCAAATTGCCAAAGCCGTGGGAAAATCCAGAGCTGCGGTTTCTAACTTAATCCGTCTGCTGGCTTTAGAAGCAGAGGCGCGACAACTATTAGAAGACAATCAGTTACAAATGGGACATGCCAGAGCTTTATTGAGCCTCTCTGGTGCCCAACAAATCGCCACCGCCAATACCATTGTTTCAAAGGCCTTATCAGTGCGGGAAACGGAAGATATCATTCGCAGACTACAAAACCTGCAAAAAGGCACTGGCAACAAAAAGCCTGTGGATGAGAACTTAAAGCAGGTACAAACCCAAATCGCCAGTTACTTAAAAGCAAAAGTCACTTTGCAGCAGTCTGCTGAAGGTCGTGGTAAAGTTATTATCAAATATAAAACGCCAGAAGAATTGCAAAGAATTTGTAGGTTGATGCAGGTGAGTGGTGAGTAATAAATTAAAATCCTGAAATGTTGATAAACAGCAGTGATAATGCTATATATCATGATAATCAGCAGTTCTACTATCGATTATCATGAAAAAAACCATTTTAAAGCGTATTTTGTCCCTAACACAACTATTACAACAAAAATCTTATTTTTTGTTTGGACCTCGTGCAACAGGCAAATCTTTTTTGATTAAGGAAGAATTATCCCAAAAAGCCCTCGTCATCGATTTATTAAATAGTGAGTATTTTTTGAGAATTAGCCAGTCTCCACAAATACTGGAGTCACTAATACTTGCACAAAAAGGTATTGAGATAGTCGTCATTGATGAGGTACAGCGGATACCAGAGCTACTTAACGAAGTACATCGTTTGATTGAAAAATATCATATTAAATTTTTACTAACTGGCAGTAGTGCCAGAAAACTAAAATCCAGTCAGGCAAATCTTTTGGCAGGTCGCGCTCGACAGGCGCAATTGTTTCCCTTAACTTTTTATGAACTACCGGATTTTGAACTTAAGCGTTATCTGCATTATGGTGGATTACCCATGGTTTATTTAAGTGATGAACCAGTAGAGGATTTACACGCTTATGTGAATACCTATTTAAAAGAAGAAATTCAAAGCGAAGCTTTGGTGAGAAACTTACCAGCATTCAGCAGATTCTTGAATTATTCGGCACTCACAAGCGGTGATATGTTAAATTTTGCTAATATAGCCAACGATGCAGCCGTGAGTGCTTCTACGGTAAGATCCTATTATCACCTGCTGGAAGATACTTTTCTTGGCTTTATGTTACCAGCCTGGACAAAAACAATTAAGAGAAAGGCTATCAGTACGGCAAAATTTTATTACTTTGATATTGGGGTAAAAAATATTCTTGCTGGCATAAAAACCATTGATGAAAAATCTGACTTGTTTGGTAAAGCATTTGAGCATTTTATTGCTCTGGAGTTACGAGCTTATCTTAGTTACCGACGCAAACATCTAAACTTAAGTTATTGGCAGTCAAAAAGTGGCATGGAAGTAGACTTTATTATCGAAAATGATATTGCAATTGAAGTAAAAACAACGACACAAGTGAATGATAAACATTTGAAAGGATTAAAAGCTTTGATGCAAGAAAATATTGTGAGCGACTATTATTTCATTAGTCACGATAAGCTAACCAGAGAAACACAAAAAATATCCCTTATGCATTGGGAAACATTCTTAAAGCTTCTATGGGATGACAAATTGTTTTGATGATGGGTTTTGCATATTTTCATAATCTTTTCTAATAGTTTCAATCATTTGATAAAATGTGCCGCATTTATTTATATCATTTTCAGAAGTTTTAATTGCTTGATTGATGTAATCCATTACTTCATTGGGGTTCCAACTTGAATTAGCTCTCAATTTTTCAGCCATTTTTTTTGCAGGATTAGTGGGGGTGGACCAAAAATTAAATTTTTCAAAAATACTTAAAGGAGGAGCATGTTTTTCAAAAGCTTCAGCAAGTATAATTGGATTTAATCTGTTTTGTGTGTGGTCAGGTTGATTTAGATTGGGAAAAGCTTTTAAAGCTTCCTGTTCCTTCTCCATAACATTTTTATATTTATCAATTAAATTCATAATACACTCATACTCATAACCATCTTCTTCAAAGTTTTGTGTAACAAATTCACAGAGTATTGAATGTTTTTCTTCAGTTGTTGTTATGAGTGTATCTAAAAGTATTTCTAATAATAAGTAAAAACTAAATTCCCCCCTTTTTTCATGTATAGTTTTCATTGAATTTACAATTCTAGAGAATAAATAATTAATACTGTTTTTTCTGATGTTTTCATCCTTAATATTATTAATAAAAATTGGTAAATTTTGTAAAGTAAAATTATAGTTGATGCTTTGGTTCAAAAAAAGCTCATTAGCATGCTGAGATGAAATTAACTCAGGGCATTTTTCTTGTAGAAAAAACGCAACATTGACACTTTTTCCACGGCAGGCTAAACCTAATACATTATCAATGTGATTTTTATGTTTTTTTGATTAACGGGTTTTTTAATTGTCACGGCTTATTGGGCTTCCTTTGTCAGCCTAACCTACGTAGATTTTTTACAGTATCAATTTTTTAAACTCTGAATCACAAACCGTGTCAAATCCTTCAACATTTTTTGAGTAGCAATATTTGCAGCCACCACACCACCATAAGGCGTATTTTGTTTAGTTTTAATGGCATAATAAAATGTTTTGCCTGAAAAAGCTTTACCAGTGGTGGAGTTTATCAATTGGGCAGAAAGTCTTAATTGTTCTATGCTGGGTTTAAAAAGGAAGTTTTGTTGCAACAGGCTTAAGTGAGTTGAAAGTCTATAATCTGTGCTGCCAACATAAGGGGTAATGACCACCGCTTTAAAAAAGTGGCTGTCACGAAGGGCGCTGGCAATGAGCAGCGTTAATTGATCATTCGGCTCACTGGCCCAGCCATGGTCAGCGAAATAAGAAAGTTGATAAGGTTTGGTAACGTAGGCCATCTTTTTAGTGTCCAAGGCATTATTTGCTTGAGTGGTCATTACAAGCAAAGTTTTATCCACACGATGAGCTGTGGTTACTTTATCTACCATTGGGCTTAGTACATACAATTTTTTTTGTGGCAACGTCACGGGTGACAGACAACCTGTCAAAAAAATAGCAGGAATGATAACCCAGAAACAAACGCGAATTTTTTTTAACAACTGCATGGATTTACTCTCCAGGGCCAGGTTTTGCCCGTGTTTTGCCTTTAATAATAATGGATGGGTTTTGATTTAATTCTGCACTCAGGCTATTTAAGTTTTGCGCCATTTCTTTGATATTTTTCATAGTATCGTAAGTAATCGGTAAAATATCGTTAGAAAAAGACTGCAAAGTAATGCTGCCCTGTTCAGCGGTTTTATTTAGATTTTTTGCAGTAGCTGATAATTCTTTACCCACCGCTTGAATTGATTGGGAGCCTTTATCAATAGAGCGCATAATATCTGGAAAGCTTCTACTGGCTTGTGCTGTGTTTTTCATGACTTCTTTGAAGTCCACTAAAGCGGTATTAATATTTTCAGAGTTTTTGGCAATCACGTCTGTGAATTTTTGAATATTCTTTAAAGATGCAGCAACGGCTTTAGTGTTTTTTTCACTTAAAAGTGCTTTAACGTGAGAAGACATGTCTCCCAATTTGTCAGAGAGATTTTCGATAGTTTTATCCAATTTTACTAAAAAAGAAGGCTTTGCAGGAATCACAGGATATTTTTGTCCCGGTTGCGTCTCTAATAAAGGGGCTTTTTTGCCGGCTGTTAATCCAATATAAGCAATTCCGGTAATTCCCTGTTCTGTTAAAATTGCGGTGGTGCTTTGAGTAATTGGCACCGAAGGTCTGATTTTTAAAGTTAATATTACCTGCTGAGGATTTTTTAGATTCAGTTCAATATCATCTACTTTACCCACATCCACACCATTATATTTTACCGGTGCATTATCGCTTAATCCGGCCACAGATTCATTCATAAAAACCTGATAGATTTTATAATTATCGGTATTTATGCCTGCAGAGAGCCAAAGGCCAATGAGAATTGCTACAATCAGCAGGGCAGTTACAAATACGCCCACCAGGGTATAATTAACTTTGGATTCCATTTTTTATGTTTCGCTGTATTTTTCCGCTGCCATTTTAGCACGGATATCACTGAAATAACCAATAATCATGGGGTTAGAATTATGCATCATGGCTTTGATAGGTTCTACCGCCAGTACTTTGCCCTCACCTAAAAAAGCCAATCTGTCCGTGGTGCGCCACAGGGTGTCTAAATCATGGGTCACCATCACCACGGTTAAACCGAGGCTTTCGCGTAATTCTAAAATGAGCGAATCCAGCTCACTGGCACCATGAGGATCAAGACCTGCGGTGGGTTCATCCAAAAACAGTAAGTTGGGATCCAGCGCCAGTGCTCTGGCAATAGCCGCTCTTTTTTTCATGCCGCCACTTAATTCTGATGGGTAGCGTAGTGCCGCTTCTTTTTTTAATCCCACCAATTGAATTTTCATCAAGGCCAACTCTTCCATGGTTTTAAGAGGCAAATTAGTTTCATTTTTCATGGGAAACATGACATTCTCAAGCAGATTCATGGAACTGAACAAAGCGCCGTGTTGAAACATCATGCCCCAGTGGCCTCGAACCCATTGCTGTACTTTTTTATCACCGTTTAAAATTTCTTTGTCTAGAATTTTAATGGATCCTTTGGCCGGTACCAGCATCAAAATGCTGCGTAAAAGGGTGGTTTTACCTGCACCTGATCCCCCTACGATTGCCAGAATTTCGCCATTTTTAACTTTAAGATCAATGTCATTGAGAATTTTTTTTCCGGATAATTCAACGCTCATTTGTTGAATTTCTATGATGTTATCCATATCAAATTCCCATCACACTCAACACCACAGAGAAAAGGGCATCAGCAATAATAATTAGAAAGATGGCCAGCACAACACTTTTAGTGGTTTGAATCCCAATGCTTTGTGCACTGCCAGAGACTTTTAAACCATGAAAGCATCCCACAGAGGCAATGATCCAGGCAAAAACGGGTGCTTTCACAAGTCCAATTACAAAACTTGACAGGGTAATGACTTGGGGAAACTGGTTGAGGAAATTATTAAAGGTAACCCCAAGAGAAACTTTTGCCATAAACATGCCTCCAAAAAGCCCAAAAATATCACTCCAGACCACTAAAAAAGGCATGGCAATGATCATGCCTAATATTCTGGGAAAGGTAAGCAATACAGTGGTACTTAATCCCATAGTTTCCAGAGCATCCAGCTCTTCATTGGCTTTCATAAGACCAATATGGGCAGTAAAAGCAGAACCCACACGCCCTGCCAGAATAATTGCAGCAATCAAAGGACCAAACTCGCGCAAAATAGCAAGGCCAAGAATATTCACTATATATATATTGGCGCCATAGACTTCCAGTTGAACACCAATTTGGTATGCCAGAACTACCCCAATTAAAAAGGTCAAAAATGCGATAATAGGCATTGAACGCACGCCAGCAAATTCAATGCTGGCAATCACTGATTTGAAAGGAATATTTTTGGGTTTTTTAAGCAGATTCAGAGTGATTAATACAAATTCACCCACAAAACTCATCCAGGCATTGATTTCAGAGAATTTATCGATAATTCCCTTACCAAAGCGAGCAAAAATATTGGGTGTTTTAGCTTGGGTTAGGGTATCGGAGTTTTTGGTTGTTTGTACCAAATGTAATAAAGATTGATGCTGCTGGTTAAAGCCCTGTTCTTTTACTTCAACGCCAGCTTGATTTAGCAAAGTTTTAATATGCTCTATTAAATAACCTCCGGCACTGTCGAGGGCGTCAATATCCCTACCGTCCAGTGTTATTGGGTAGGTAGGCAGAACAAGATTATTAAGAGGATTCTTGGCAATAGATCCCAGATTTCGAACATTCCAGTCACCGGAAAGCTGTAGTGTGTTTTGATTCAGTTCAATTTTAGCAGCTTGATTTGCCATGCAGTTATTTTTTAAGGTTTTATCTACCCAATCATAATTAAATCTTGAGAAGTAATCTATAGAATAAGCGTGTTTTTGGCGTATTCGTTAATAAATTTTGTTATGATAGCTCAAATTTTAGATGAATGCGGTAGCGCACTAGTAAAAATGTAGGTTGGGCTGTTAAGCCCAACAGCCGTGGCAATTAAATAGTGTCGTTATTAAATGAATACTCTGTTGGGCTTCCTTCGTCAGCACCAACCTACATTGAAAATGTCAACAATTTATGTTGGAGAAGAACAACACTTTTATGTAATATTACCTTTAAAATAATGAAAAAACTTAAACATAATTTTTACAAACTGGTTAGTATTTTAAATGATTGTGAATTTCATGATGGCACAGCTTTAGGTGCTGAGCTTGGCATTTCCCGCGCTGCCGTATGGAAGATGATAAAGAAACTGCAAAATTATCAGATTCAGGTGGATAGTGTGAAAGCCAAAGGATATCGTTTTCAGGAGGCTTTATATCTGTTGGATGAAAAACAGATTAAAAAATCATTAACACATAAGAAAATTAACTTGAATGTATTTGAAGAAATTGACTCTACCTCTAGTTTTTTAAAACCTTATATATTTCAAAAGAATATACAGGTGTGTGTGGCAGAAAAACAAACCCTTGGGCGAGGTAGGTTTAATCGTGAGTGGCACTCACCCTTTGGTGAAAATCTATATGTATCTTTACTCATCCCTTTAAATTGCCATTTTCAGCAATTGCAGGGATTAAGTACTGCCTTGAGTCTATTAATTGCAAAAAGTATTGAAGCAAGTTTTGTAATACCCGATACCTTAAGTTTAAAGTGGCCCAATGATATTTATTGTGGCAATGCAAAACTAGGCGGATGTCTCACTGAAATTCAGGCAGAGTCAAACAGCCTTTGTGGAATTATTGTTGGCATTGGTATTAATGTAAATATGTTAGAAGCGCAGGATAAAAGTTTTAAGCAACCCTGGAGTTCTATTCGCAAACTCAATTCACTGAATAATGACAGAAATATTTTATGTATTCATTTAATCAATGCGTTTACGGATTATTTTAAAGACTTACAAAATATTGAGTTTAAATGTTTACGTTCTGAATATAACCAAAGGGATTATTTGCGTAATAAAATCATTAAAATAAAAGCCAATAACGCAATTTACAAAGGTAAAATGCTGGGTTTAGATGATATGGGTAATTTGCAGTTGAAATTATCAAATGGCAGTGTAATGATATTTTCCTCAGGAGATGCCACTTTAGTTGCGCAATGATTCTCAGTCTCATAAGGTACAATCCCTAAACACGGTGCTGCAATTTTTTGTTTTAAAATTTGGATGTTTTCTGCCATAACTTCATAGTCAGGTAGCAGGCAATTTGCTATCCAGCCAGCAAAGGGTGCTTGTTGAAGGTGAATAGACTCAACGCTTAATAACGCATGATTAATACAGCCTAAACGAATAGCTACTACTAAAATAACCGGTATTTTTAACTGTACTGCCAGATGTGATAATTCCTGGGTTGCATTAATGGGTACCCGAAAACCTCCTGCGCCTTCAATGATTAAGACATTCGCATTGAATTTTTTTAGTCTCTCAATCTGACTGACAATATCTGAAAGCATTATTTTTTTGCAGGCTTTTTTTGCTGCAATATGAGGCGCTATAAATTCTTTAAATACAAAAGGATTCACTTGATGATAATCCATGGGAACTGAGGCCGCCTGTTGTAATTTTAATGCATCATCATTTTTTAAAATACCATCCACTATCATTGCGCCAGAAGCCACGGGTTTCATAGCCATAGTAGAATAGTTCAGTCGGTTCAGCCCCTGTAACAATTTGCAGCAAACAAAAGTTTTACCTACTTCTGTGTCGGTGCCAGTGACAAAAAATAGTTGTGTCATATTTATGTTGCCTCAAGAATAAAAAAACCTGTCCGGTAAGTCAGTTTCATAGAAAACTCTGCGTATTTTTTTTGTAACAGGTTCCGATTTAAAAGATGCTTTGTGCCAGATGACTTCAATAATGCACTGGCACCCGTAGCTTTAATTGACTTCAAAGCCTGAGTAAGCGTTTCAAAAGAATAAGTGTAAGCACTTACATGTTGATGAATTAATGTGAGTTTTGCGTCTTTAAAAATCTTTAAGAGAGTTGTTAAATTTTTTTGAGAATTTGCTGCTTTAAGTTCAGTAAAGGTGCCAGCCAAGGGTATGGCGCAGGCAATGATACCGTTCGGTGTTAAGGCGGTGTTTAAGTTTTGAAAAGTCTTTAAAAGATTCGCGCACCACTGTAAAGAAAGATTTGCATAAAATAAATCTACAGAGGACTTTTCAAAGCACGGTTGTTCCAAGTCTGCCAGAATAAATTGTACTGGCTGAGGATAAATTTTTTCTTTTGCCTGATTTAATAATAAGCTGGAAAAATCCAGTGCAAAAAGATTATTGATGAATAAATCGCATGATATTTCCCAGGTGCTGTTGCCTGTGCCGCAGCCCAAATCCACGGTAGTATCAAAGTGCTGTCTGTATGGTTTGAGTGTCTGTAACAAAATTTGATTCATCTTTTTTTGTGGCAGACAATTTTCATCGTAGCTTTGATAAGCTCGATTGAAATGATTTTTAATGCGTTGCTTTTTTAACAAAATAATTGATCCAGTAAATTAAGCGTATAATATCTTTTTTGCTCTGAGAGCAATTGATGGTTACCCTGAGTCTCGAAGTATTTTTAGGTACAGTTGGATGCCGAACTTCAGTGATTAAAAAGCCTTTATTTCTAATATTTTGATAAATTTCCTGTGATCTTTGATTGTGCTCAATCATAACAACCCGAATGGGTGTGTCTAAATAATTTAAAAGTGTTAAATCATAGTGTTTTGCAGTTTTGTTAAAAGTATCAATGTTTTCCTGAAGTTTTTGCTGGCGCCAATTCTGTGCTTCAATCACCTGTAAGGTTTTGATTAAAGTTGCACATAAGGCTGGTGGAAGTGCAGTTGTATATCGGAAGGTGCGGGCTTTTTGTTTTAAAAAATCAATCATAACTTCATTGCCTGTTACCACAGCGCCTAACGAACTAAATGCTTTTCCTAATGGGTTAATGGTTATAATATTATGATCTTCAAAGTTTAACAGACGACTGGCACACAATGATTTTAGTCCTACTCCATGGGCATTGTCGATTATCAAAAGTGGTTTGAGTGAGTGTAACAAATTGTGTAATGGTGCCATGTCACCGTCCATACTAAACACGGTTTCAGTGACAATGCCGGCAGGTGGTTTAGCTTCAATTAAAGTTTTTAAATGACTTATATGGTTGTGAGGAAATCTTACATGCCTGGCTTGACTCAAGCGAATGCCATCAATTAAAGAGGCATGACATAAGCGATCAGAGTAAATAATATCTTGCTTTGTAAAAATGCTCTGTAAAACCCCTAAGTTGGCATGATACCCTGAGTTAAATAAAAGTGCCTGAGGCTGATGCATATATTCAGCAAAGTACTGTTCAAAATCATGCTGTATTTTAAAATAGCCTGACACGCTACTAGAAGCACCACTGCCGAGACCATATTTTTTAATTGATTTTTGGAAGTATCTAATCAAAGGTTTATGCAGCGCAAGCGCCAGGTAATTATTACTGCAAAAATCAATCAACTGTTGTTTTTCAATCTGGAAAAATTTTTTGAATCGATTGTCAATAAAATTATACTGCCGATAAGTATTTTCTTGATGAATTTTTTCAAGAGATACATTAAATCGCTGCATGGTCAACAAAGTTTAATTTGAGTTTTTTCATCAGTTGTTTATCTTGAATTTCAGAGGGGTTTTTGGCAGTTAACAACACATCGCCATAAAAAATAGAATTAGCACCAGCCATAAAACAAAGTGCCTGCGTGGTTTCAGCCATGCGTTCTCTTCCTGCAGACAACCGCAATCTTGATTGAGGAAACAAAATTCTGGCAGCTGCTATGGTTTTTATAAATTCAAAAGCATCGAGCTTTTTTGCATGCTCTAAAGGCGTGCCTTTAATGGCAATGAGCTGATTAATGGGAATGCTCTCAGGTATTTTTTTAAGTTTTGATAATTCAAATAAAAATTCAACTCGATCAGAACGAGTCTCTCCCATGCCTAGAATACCACCACAACAGGTTTTTAAATTTGCTGTTTGAATGTGGTTTAGGGTTTCAAGTCTTTGCTGATAGGTTCGAGTAGTAATGATTTTTTTATAAAAATTTTTAGAGCTGTCAAGATTATGATTATAATAGTCAAGTCCTGCTGCTTTTAGTTCTTCTGCTTCATCAAGGGTTAAAGCACCGAGCGTTACGCAAGTTTCAAGGCCTAAATCTTTTACAGCTTTTATCATCGCAATGACTTTGGGGAAATCTTTTTTTGGAGGTGTTTTCCAGGCTGCGCCCATACAAAAACGTTTTACGCCTTTGGTTTTAGCAATTTTGGCTTTTTCAATAACGGTTTCAAGATCATAAAGTTTTTCTTTTTTTATATTGGTTTTGAAATGCCCGCTTTGAGGACAATAAGCACAATCTTCTGGGCAATTGCCGGTTTTTATGCTTAATAAAGCGCAAAGCTCTATATCATCATTTGGAAAATTTTTTTTATGTACGGTTCTTGCTTGCTCAACTAATTCAAAAAAAGGTAATTCAAACAGTTCATTAATTGTTTGTTTTTTCATGATGCTTGTTATGATTTTTTTTAGAGTGTATGCTATAAAAATAAATTGGTCAACCAAAAAAAATATTAAGGTTTACAAAAATGAATGCATATCATCCAAAAAAAAGTTCTATATGGCACCCCTGTTCTCAAATGAAAGACTATGAGACATTTGCCCCAATTGAAATCACCCATGCTAAAGACTGTTATCTATATTTAAGTGATGACAGTAAAATGATTGACGCTATTTCAAGCTGGTGGTGTAAGCTTCTGGGACATAATCATTCTGAATTAAAACATGCTTTGTTAGAGCAAGTACATAAATTTGAGCATGTGATATTGGCGAATACCACAAATACCCCTATTCAAAATCTTTCCAATAAACTTGCCAGTTTAACAGGACTTCAAAAAGTAGCCTATGCCAGTGATGGCTCTTGTGCAGTTGAAATGGCACTGAAAATGAGTCTACATGCCAGAGTCAATGCAGGTGATTTTAAAAAAAATCAGTTTATTGCTCTGCAAAATGCCTACCATGGAGAAACCATTGGTACTTTGAGTGTCAGTGATTTAGGTCTTTATAATCGTGCTTATGAAGCTTTAATGTTCAAGACGCACTTTTTAAATCCATTACCCTATGTAACTGGTACGGATGATCCACTTTGGCAGGATGCTGAAGTTGCTTTTAATAAAATTTTACCACAGCTTGAAGCTTTAGCAGATAATACCACGGCAATTATCGTGGAACCTCTGTTGCAGGGAGCTGGTGGCATGCATGTTTACAGTGCAGATTTTTTGAAAAGGTTGGCGAATTTTGCAAAATCCCATGATATTCATCTGATTGCAGATGAAATTATGACGGGGATTGCGCGCACAGGAAAAATGTTTGCCTTTGAATATGCAGATATTCAACCAGATTTTGTCTGTTTGGGCAAAAACCTGACTTCCGGTTGGTTGCCATTAAGCGTGGTTGTGACAAGTGATGAGATGTATTTTGCTTTTTATCACGACTATGCTGAACAGAAGAACTTTCTACATTCCCATACTTTTTCTGGCAATGCTCTGGCTGTGAGTGTGGCTTTAAAAAATTTAGAATTAATTGAAGCTGAAAATTTTTGTACTAAAGCTAATGATATTGGGCGTAGTATGAAACAACATTTCATTTTGATGCAAGAAAGCGGTTTGCCCATAAACAATATTCGACAGTTAGGCGCCATGGTTGCGGCAGACCTGATAAGCACAAAACCTCGTGCAGGTTATGAGGTTTATCAAACTGCCGTTAAAATGGGCGCCTTATTAAGGCCCCTTGGCAATACGCTTTACTGGTTACCACCACTAATTATTACCGAAGCTATCTTAACAGATCTAAAGGATATTACTCAAAAAGCCATTGAATTGAGTCTTTGTCCAGGGACTATTGCTTGACACCATTTTTAACCAAATATTCATGTAAAAATTCCCCGGCAGTTAAATTTTCATCAATCAATACGTCATCTCGGGGATGCATAAAAAGTGGCATAGACATGCGGGCGCAGTTTTCAATGGCAGCATCATCGGGATTGATGACGCGATGAAAAGTACTTTTAAGATAACCGTAAGTGATCCGCTCTAAAATCGCGCCAATATTTATAACAATATCGCTGGCATGATAAGCCACTGTCTGCCATTGTCCCTTTTGAGTTTCAATCTGCAGGCCAGGTCCTGTAGGACAAGGCAGTAAAGTAATTAAATCACTGTCTTCGTGGCGAGTGGTTCTGATTTCCCCTGGAAGCTGAGTGCCCTGTAAAGCTGGGTAATGAATCAATCGCAATAAATGTCGATTGGAGTGTTCAATCATTTTTGCCATGGGCATGGAAAAGGATTGAGTTATGGTTTCTGGTAAAGTTTCATCCAGAAAATGCAGCAGTTTTTTGCCTGTAAGACAAAGTGCCTGATACATAGCTTGGGTACTTTCCATCAAATTTTTCGGAATATTGGCGCCTTCATAATAATTAAAAAATTCAGAAAGGTTTTTTAAGTTTTGCTCAAAAATCGAGTGTTCTGAGCGATAAGGAACATAGCCTGTTTGGGTATCATTGTCTAATGCATAGTTAAACTTGTCTTCACTTTCAAAAAATTCTTGCCAACTCTGATAGTTTTTCTGAATTAATGTAAGATCAATTTCATGATTATAAATCACTGCAAAACCTGAGTTTTTGATAGAAGTAAAAAACTGTTCTGGCGCATCATTAGCTTTAAGGTTTACTCTTAGGACTTGCATGGCATGTTCAGTAGCTGAATTTTGAGCTATTATACATTAAATCTTATGGTATCCCAAAAGCACAAGATAAAATCCTGCAACTTAAACTATTTTTGGTATTTAGGTTGCCGTAGGTTAAAGCCACTGTTTTTTAATTTTAGACAATCCGTTTATCAAAGAAAAGAAAGCGCCAAGGGCGTAAGTTGTTTAAGTAGTCTTTGAATTTTTTTTGATATCGCAAAAAGCGTTATGACAGGTATTCTGGCTGCCATAACACCCAAAGTAAAGCTTGTACTAAATAGCAGCGGATAGAAAAGAGGTGTTTGTTCCAATTTCCCCCAAAGGGCCTGTTTGGAATGTTTAAGCTGAATTTTTTTATGGGTAAGTTTCTTATCGGTGGCTCGTACCTGTAATATAAGAGAATATAAACCATTCATGTTGAGGTTTCCGTAAAACTTTGAAGATGTTTTCTGGTTTTAGCAAAGCTCATGAGCTTTAAGCAATATTTCATGGCAGCATAAAATGCCACCAGCATTACAGCTTGAAATATAATTAAAATGCCCACAGTGATTACATTACTGTGAATAAAAAGTTTTAACAGTAACCCTAAAAACAGCAGGCAACATAACCAGAATGAAGTAAGTAAAAATAAACTTATAATGGCTAATATGATTAGCCATTTGAAACTTGTTAGTGCCAGCTTACTTTCCAGCTTTAATAAACTAAGCTGAGCTTTGAAAACCTCTGCGTAGGCTTCAAAGGTATGTTGTAATTGTTGCAGCATTTATTTTAACAGCTTACCTATTAATAAACCGATGCCTGCAGCAATTAAAGCAGACTGCACAGGATGTTTTTTAACGTATTTTACCACCTGCTCACAGTTTTCATCCAACTTATCATGCAACTGTTGATTAACTTCGTCGCCTTTGGCAAGATACACTTCGCTTTTATCTGCCAGACGGTGACTGAACTGCTGAGCACGATTACCCATTTCACGAATGCTTTCGCCAAGCTTATGAGTGCCATTTAAGTTTTTGACATTGTCCAAAAATGTTTTCAGCTCGTCTTTGGCTTTTGCTTTGGTGTAGCCATAGTGTTGTTGTAATTTAGCAAGCAGTTGATCTTTTTTTCCGGCAATTTCATCAAACTCATCGTCGGTTAACTCACCCCACTGTTCTAAAACTTTACCCTTAAGTTCTGTCCAGTGACCTTTTAATTCTGTTTCTGTCATGGTAATTTCTCCGTAAAAAAAAGCCCGGTTTAACCGGGCTTAAAATTATGAAATTATTGAGCATTATCCTGAGCATCAGAGCTATCATCTGAGTCCATGGAGCCATTGCTATTATCCGTTGAATCCATATTTTCTTGAGAAGAACCATCATCGTTAGAATTCATGTTAGTGTTATCACTATCATCATTAGAATTCATGTTGGAATGATCAGCATCGTTAGAATCCGCAGCAGCATTGCTGTTTGCATCGCCGTTAGAATTCATATTTTTACCAGCATTCATACTGTCAGATTGCATTTGACCATTCGCACCCATATTTTGGCTGGGTTGAGCAGATGCAGCAGCAGGTGCTTGTGGTTGTGCAGTTGCATCAGCTGCAAAAGCATTTGCGCCTAAAGCCAGACCAGAAGCCAATACTACAGCACCAGCGATACGATTAAGGTTTTGTTTTTTCATAACTATTACTCCATTGGATGTATTATTATTGAAACACGGAAGATGACTTAGAAGATGAACATTACAAATGTTCTGAACATAGACAAAGTCCCTCTTAAGTGAATTTTTTATTGAGTCCCTTACATGAGCCTAGCAGAGTTAGCGCCTGTGTCAAATTTTTTAAGTACTTTTTACTTTTTTTATTTAGGCGAGTACTCATATCCAAACAAATAGTTTTAAGGATTTTTCATTTAGGGGCCGAAATCCTGTGGTATACTAGCCCACAAAGTAAAGTAAATTTAATCAACATGTCAGAGTTAACTACAGAAAAACCTAAGGGTATGAATTTTATCCAGCATATCATCGAAGCTTACCTAAAAAGTCAGAAGCATGATGGTAAACTTATAACCCGTTTTCCACCAGAACCCAATGGCTTTTTGCATATCGGCCATGCCAAATCAATTTGTCTGAACTTTACCCTTGCGCAGCAATACGCTGGACGTTGCCATTTGCGGTTTGATGACACGAATCCCACTAAAGAAGAGCAAAAGTTTGTTGATGCTATTCAGGCAGATATTCGGTGGTTAGGATTCGATTGGGAGGATAATTTGTACCATGCTTCGGATTATTTTGATAAATTTTATGAGTTTGCTGTAGAGTTAATTAAAGCTGATAAAGCTTATGTTGATAGCTTATCAATTGACGAAATAAGAGAATATCGTGGCACATTACAGTCGCCAGGGGTTGAAAGTCCTCATAGAAATCGCAGTGTTGCAGAAAACCTTGCTTTATTTGAGCAAATGAAAGACGGCAAATTCCAAGAAGGTGAGCATTGTCTCAGAGCAAAAATTGATATGAGCGCCCCAAATTTAAATTTACGAGATCCGGTTTTGTATCGAATTCGTTACGCTCATCATCAAAGAACTGGGGATAAATGGTGCATTTATCCCATGTATGATTTTGCTCACAGCTTATCGGATGCCATTGAAAATATTACACATTCATTGTGTACTTTAGAATTTCAGGATCATAGACCTTTGTATGATTGGTGTGTAGAAAATGTCTCTGTCAGTGGGCAACCCAAGCAATATGAGTTTTCCCGTCTCAATCTATCTCACACCATTACCAGTAAACGTAAATTAAAAAAACTGGTGGATGATAAGATAGTGGATGGCTGGGATGATCCGCGTATGTCTACTTTAAGTGGGGTACGGCGAAGAGGAATTCCTGCAGCTGCCATTCGCAATATGTGTGAAATGTTGGGCGTTTCTAAAACTGACTCAGTTATTGATTTAACGGTATTGGAAGATTACGTAAGAGATGAGTTAAATCGTACGGCGCCCAGAGCTATGTGTGTTATCAACCCTCTGAAAGTCATCATTGAAAACTTTCCTGAAGATGAACCACAAATGCTTACTTTGCCTAGGCATCCACAAAATGAAGCCATGGGAACCCGCACGCTACCTTTTACCCGTGAGATATATATTGAACGGGAAGATTTTATGGAAGATGCACCGAAAAAGTTTTTTCGATTGGCGCCTGGTAAAGAAGTCAGGCTGCGAGGCAGTTATGTAATTAAATGTGAGTCGGTCATCAAAGATCCTAATACAGGGGAAATTACCGCTTTAAAAGCTACAATGGATACGGATACCTTAGGCAAAAATCCAGAAGGCCGTAAAGTCAAAGGTGTTATTCACTGGGTGAGTGCCTCCCATGCAAAAGCGATTGAAATTAGATTATATGACCGCTTGTTTAGAGTTGAAAACCCTGGATTTTATGAAAATTTTAACGCCATTCTCAATCCTGAATCCCTAAAAATCTTGCATACCTGTTACTTAGAATCTGATGCAGTAGATTTATCCCCCGAGCAGGCATATCAATTCGAACGACTGGGGTATTTTTGTGTGGACCGTTATTTATCACAGCAAGATAGACCTGTGTTGAATCGGGTTGTTACTTTAAGAAACACTTGGGAAAAAAACAAACACGAAGACTGATATGCTTAAACATGACTATGATGAGTTAAAAAATTCCTTAAAGGTATTGCTTAATCAAACCACGTCTAATGTCAATGGTACTGTTTTTTTTAAGGTGAGTTACAAGTTTGAGGCAGCACCAGAGAAATTGCTTGCAGAAATTTTAGCCTCCAGATTACCAAACCTAACCATGGCAAGAAAAGCGCAAAAAGCTTTTTTACAAAAAAGTATCAATGCATTATCTTCCTTTGAGTCAGTTATAAAATTTGTTTTTGATTTAATCAGTATCATGCAACATATTGATCCTAAATCGAGACTGAATCAAACACTGGTACAGATGTGTGAACGTGTTATTAACTTTAAAGGTTTTGACGGCCTAAAGCAGTTATTTGCTGCGGAAGAGATTATAAGGTTGCATACTTTACAGGAAGTAGCCGAGCTTTTTGGAATATGTGAATTTAAAAAGTTTGATGACTCTACACTTAAACAGTCGCAGGCAAATTTGTTGTCGCAACTGAGTGTTTTATCAACTTCAATACTGCTTAGTCATCCCTCTTTTCGGACTTACTACTGTAATTGTTTAAAACTTTGTAAAGCTGAATGGGATGATGAAACAAAGCTTTTTACACTCAAAGAAAAAATGCAACACCAAAGGGACAAAGATACTCAAAGTGGTTTTGAAATGGCAGTTTTAAAATAAAACTCTTTGTTAATATTACACAATACAACAGTAACTTACATTTATAGGACTTACGGTAAACTTCGTATTAAAATCGAAATGAATCAATGTAGGTTGGGCTGACGTAGGAAGCCCAACAGGGTATTCATTTAATTACGGCCTTATTTAGTTGCCACGGCTTGTTGGGCTTAATCAGCCCAACCTACATTTATTTTGAATGTAAATCGAAGTTTATCGTAAGTCTTAATTTAATCACAAGGGGTTAATTAGGGTTTTCCAAACTCAACATGCCGGTATTATTATCATAAGCAAAAATTTCAGCATACCGTCCCCAGTCAATGGCCGTGTTAAATACTCGTTCGGCTTCTTCTTCACTTAAATGATCTTCTAACTCATTTAAAAATCTGGCTTTGCTGGCTTTATGATTATGGCGTTCATCCAAGACTCTGCGAATGCGTCTGGCAAGAGGGACATTTTTTAATAAATGAGTGGCAAATAATTGTTTCTTTTCAAGAATATCTGCTTCAGCAAAGGTTTTGCCAAGTGGGGTGATTTCAATATCTCCTTTTAAAGTTCTGGCAAAGCCTAATATTTCTAATAGTTCGGTGATGGTAAATAATTCATCCACATCCAGATGATGTTCATCCGCCAAAACTGGTAAGTCGCAACGCCCATTATGCTCTTGATAAATGTTTTCCACCATACCTGACAGCTCGCCTAAATCCACATCGGGCAAACGGTAACCAAGGCCAATAGCTTTGGGGCGAAACTCGGTGAAACGTTCTTCTTTAGCGTCTGGTTTTGTGGTCATTAAGGTGTAAATCTTATCCACCAGTTTTTTAAACTCTGCCTCATCATCTTTTCGAGGATGGGGCATATCAACTTTTATTTCAGCACGGATATAACCTGGATCACTGCCAAAAATTAAAATCCTGTCTGCAACAGCAGCCGCTTCTTCAATATCATGAGTCACAAATAAAATGCCTTTGGTGTTGGTTTTTTTCTCTTGCCACAAATCCATTAAGTCAGTGAGTAGGTTTTCAGCAGTCAAAACATCCAAAGCAGAGAAAGGTTCATCCATTAACAATAAGTCGGGATTTACCACTAAGGCTCTGGCAAAGCCTACCCGCTGACGCATACCACCAGAAAGCTCGCGAGGATAAGCGGATTCAAAGCCGTCCAATCCGATAGTATCAATAGCTTTCAAAGTACGTTCACGCCTTTGCTCTCTAGGCACCCTTAAGGCTTCCAAACCCAGTTCTACATTTTGAAATACTGTAAGCCAGGGCATTAAAGCAAACTGTTGGAATACCATGGAGATGCCTTTAGCAGGTCCAATCACAGGTTTATCACGATAAAATACTTTGCCTTCTGAAGGATTTAACAATCCGGCAATTAAACGTAACAGCGTGGACTTACCGGAACCTGATTTGCCCAGTAACGCAACAATTTCACCTTCATACATGGTGAAATTAATATCTTTTAAAACCAATAAGTCTTGCGCCTTATCCTTTTTAAAGGCTTTACTAACTTCAGTTAGTTCAATAATTTTATTTGCAGGCATAACCATTACTCCAAACGAAATTTCTTTTCAGCAAATTCATATAAAGGTCGCCAAAAAATCCGGTTTAATAATAAAACGTAAATACACATCACAGTGACACCCAGCGCTACTTTAGGAAAATTACCTAAAGTGGTGGCTTCTTGAATATAAGCACCAATCCCAGTAGCCACTAAGGTTGTGTGTCCCCAGCTGACCACTTCAGCTACAATACTGACGTTCCAAGCTCCTCCCACCGCTGTGATGGCACCGGTAATATAATACGGAAAAATGGCAGGTAGAATCAGTTTTTTCCAGCGCAGCCACCCAGTGGCATTTAAGTTATCTACTGCTAAATGCAATTCTTTTGGAATTGCCATGGTGCCTGCGATAACATTGAAAGCCACATACCACTGCGTCCCCAAAATCATTAATGGGGTCACCCATATTTGAATATTTAAACTGTAACGAACGATAAGATAAACAACAATTGGGAAGAGTAAATTAGCCGGAAAAGCAGCTAAAAATTGCATGATTGGTTGCATTACGGTTGCAAGGCGCTCTTTTGAACCAATCCATACCCCCAAAGGTACCCACACAAGTGTACAAAAAATAATGGCAGCGATTACCCTGGCAAAAGTGGCAAGCCCCAATAAAAATGCCTGTCCTACATCTGTAAAAGATAAATTGCCAAAAATATAGTCCAGTAAAAAAAGAGCGCAAGCTACAATCACAATGGTTAATGTACTATACCAAAGAATGTTATTGAACCTATTAATTTTTGGGTTGACTTCTTTCTCAATGATGCGTTCTTGTTTAACAAAGGTGTGATTGATAAGTTTATCAAACAAAGGATTAATTAAATTTCCCAAGAGTTTGAGTGCCTTGGTTCGTTGCAAAATGGTTCTAACCCAGGAGCGTGAAATGGTTTCTTTAGCATTGGCATCCAGTTTAAATTTCTCCGCCCAGATAACCAGTGGACGAAAAAACAGTTGGTCATAAAGCAAAATTACTAAAAGCATAGCAATAATGGCATAGACAATTGCATTTGAATCTGCTTTGCCAATGGCAAGGGCAATATAAGACCCAATACCAGGCAAAGTAATGGTTTGGTTTGCCACAGAAATAGCTTCAGTCGCTACTACAAAAAACCAGCTGCCTGACATAGACATCATGGTATTCCAAAGTAGTGCGGGCATGGCAAAAGGCACTTCCACCCGCCAAAAGCGTTGCCAGCCAGACAGGTGATACATGTGAGAGGCTTCGATTAAATCTTTAGGTACCGTGCGAATGGATTGATAAAAACTTAAAGCCATATTCCAGGCCTGTGAAGTAAAAATAACAAAAATAGCCGCGCACTCAGGTCCAAGTAAACTGCCATGAAATAAAGCAATAAACCCAACCACACTGATGGATAAGAAACCTAAAATCGGTACTGACTGAAGAATATCAATAGCGGGAATAATGATTTTTTCGGCTTTTTCACTTTTAGCTGCCCAAGTGCCAAAAATAAAAGTGAATAATAAGGAAATGATTAAGGCAAAAAACATCCTTAATACAGTTCTAAGCGCGTAATAAGGTAATTTACTGGGATCTAAAGAAATGGGGATAGTTTGTCCCACAATGTAAGGCGTCGCCATTTCATGGGTGCCGTACGCCACCAAAGCAATCAATGAAAGTATTATCACCAACGCCATCATGTCCCAGCGATTTAAGGGACTCATGGAAAGCCTGTTTTTTAAAAAATAATGGTCAAGCTTTGCCACAACAACTCCTGGCGATTGATAAACATGATACAATGTGTGTGTGAGATTAACGCAAAAACGACTTTTTTTCAATTATTTAGAGAAAGCAAACTGTGTCAGCTCAGTTTTGGGGCAAAAAATGTACAAAAATAAAAGTATAACCTATACTATAAGTATCATAGATAATATGAACCCGAACAGGACCTCTCCAAACGGGTGCCTGGAGATATTAGACCAGGCATGTTTTTACCTCAGGCTAACATCCCCCCTCTTTGTGGCTTGGGGTTTTTTTTGCATATTATGAGCCGTTTATATTAAAGCCTATCTTTCCAACCAACTGTTCAAGCGCATTTCCAATTCATCGCAACCAACCCCAGATTGAGAAGAAAAGCATTGAAGTGAAAGATTATGTATATTTTGTAGCTCGTTTTTTTTCTCAAGCAGACTGCGGTTAGCATGGTTTCGGGTGAGTTTGTCTGCTTTGGTCAGTAAAATATGTAATGGTAGTCCAGAAGATTTGCACCAGTTGATCATCATTAGATCAAATTCTTTGAAAGGATGACGAATATCACTTAAAAGTATCAGTCCTTTTAAGCTCTTTCGGGTTTTAAGGTAGCCATCGAGCGTTTGTTGCCAACGCTTTTGGATGGACTTGGCAACTTTAGCGTAACCATAGCCGGGTAAATCCACCAGTCTTTTATTGTCTTCCACTTGAAAAAAGTTAATTAATTGCGTTCTGCCCGGGGTTTTACTGGTTTTAGCTAACTGTTTTTGTCCAGTGATTTTATTGATAGCACTGGATTTCCCCACGTTAGATCGCCCTACAAAAGCGACTTCAGAACCCAAATCTTCCGGTAACTGATGTAATTGCGCAGCACTAATTAAAAAACTCACTTGATGAAAATTTTTAGACATGATTAAGTAATACAGTAATTTCTAATGCATTGTCGCACAATTTATTAGGACTTACGAAAAACATCGTATTAAAATCAAAATTTTTAATATACAAGTCCTATTTATATAAGATGTCGTGACCTTGAAAAAAATTGAATTTATCTCCATATTTATAGTAACAATGTTCATTTAAGAGTGTGTCATGAATAACTTAAAAACAACCATTTTGTTAACCCTGTTAACCGTATTGCTGATCATCATCGGGGGTGCGCTGGGGGGTAAAATCGGTATGATCATCGCTTTTGTACTGGCAGTCTGTTATGAACATAGGGTCATACTGGTTTTCTGATAAATTGGTGTTAAAAATGTATCAGGCCACCCCTGTCACACCTGAACAGGCACCAGAGCTGTACCAGATTGTAAGAACCCTGGCGCAAAAAGCTCAGCTTCCCATGCCAAAAATTTATATTGTAGAAGATCCAAATCCCAATGCATTTGCTACAGGTAGAAACCCGCAAAATGCAGCCGTGGCTGCCACCACGGGAATTTTGAAAATTTTGAATCGTGATGAACTTGAAGGAGTACTGGCTCATGAGTTATCCCATGTTTATAATCGCGATACACTCACCAGTGCTATTGCAGCCACCATTGCTGGTGCCATTGCCATGATAGCCAATATGGCTCAATGGGCTATGATTTTTGGTATGGGGCGTGACAGTGAGGGAGGTCCAGGTATACTTGGCTCTATTCTAATGATGATTTTAGCGCCTGTCGCTGCCAGCTTAATTCAACTAGCCGTATCTCGATCCCGTGAGTTTGCTGCAGATAAGAAAGGGGCGCAGTTATGCGGCAAACCCCTGGCGCTTGCCAGTGCTTTACAAAAATTGCAAAGTGTGGGAGAGCAAATTCCTATGCAACGGGCAGAAAATAATCCTGCTACAGCGCATTTATTCATTATTAATCCTTTAAGCGGCCAAAGATTAAAACATTTGTTTTCTACCCATCCACCTACAGAAGAACGGGTTCAAAGATTAAAAGAGATGGCTTCCAGAACCACAAAGTTATAAGCTTGCCACAACCGTGCTTTTTAGCCATAATGATAGTATGAGTACAGAATTTAGTTTAACCAATCACTTTTTAATCGCCATGCCCTCCATGGCAGATCCACACTTTGTGCGCTCGGTGACTTATGTTGCCGAACATACTGAAAATGGCGCTTTAGGTATCATTGTTAACCGCCCTACGGATGTGATGCTTTCAGAAGTTTTATCCCAAATGAATATTAAAAGTCGCAAAAAAGTGAATCAAACCCCTGTATTTTACGGTGGGCCTGTTCATCAGGAGCGCGGTTTTGTCATTCATTCTCCTAAAGAGGGTTACAAATCCAGCTTTGCACCAGCGAATAATATCAGTATTACCACTTCTCGCGATATTTTAGAAGATATCGCTACAGAAAAAGGGCCTGACAATGCCATTGTGACATTGGGATATGCTGGATGGGATGCCGGTCAGTTGGAAAATGAAATGGTCAATAATACCTGGATCAGCTGTCAGGCGGATTCTGAAATTATTTTTAACACAGCTTTAGAAAATCGCTGGCAAAAAGCATTAGAGCTGGCAGGCATAAAAGATATTGCCAGTTTAAGTCAAGATGTAGGTCATGGCTAATATATTAGCCTTTGATTTTGGTTTAAGAAGGATTGGCGTTGCGGTGGGTCAAACCATCACAGCAACTGCCACAGTTCTGCCGCATATTCATGCAAAAGATGGCATTCCTGATTGGGATGAAATTCAAAAACTTTTTCACAAATGGCAACCTGAAAGAATTATCGTTGGCTTACCTCTGACGATGGAAGATGAAACCCAATACCTAACCCATTGCGCCCGCAAATTTGGAAATCGGCTACGGGATAAATTTAAATTGCCTCTGGAAATGGCTGATGAGCGATTAACTACTAAAGATGCCCGATCAGAGATTGTAAAAACTAAAGGGCAAAAAGGCTTAAAAAAAGGCTATATTGACAGTTTTGCTGCTAAAATTCTGCTGGAAGACTGGCTTTTGACGCATTCGCCTGATTAAAACGCTGTGTATTTGTAATGAAATTATCTTTTTGTGCCCATTTTTCATTCAGCCAATATTGAAAAAAAGCTCTGAAATCAGCATCATTTTGATAATCTCCCAGAATCTCGGAAGTTACAGGCTCGGCATGGACAAAGACTTCCACGGATTCAAGTTTACCACATAAAAACTTCCAAAAGCTGACATTTTTGTCAGAATATAAAATAGTAACATCTAAAATAGCATCCAGCGAAGAGCCCATGGCTGTGAGCATAAATGATAATCCGCCAGCCCGGGGTTTGAGTAGGTTTCGATAAGGAGATTTTTGTTTCAGGCGTTTTTCCTGGGTGCAGCGACTGCCCTCAAGAAAATTAATTAAAGTGATGGGGTGTGTTTTAAATTTCTCACAGGTTTGACGAGTTGCTTCCAAATCTTTGCCACGTAAATGAGGATTTTTTTCCAAAAAAGCACTTGAGTAACGTTGCATGAATGGATGTCCCAACAGTTTACAGGCAAGTCCAAATAAGGGTAGTTGCCACATTAACTGTTTTTTCATAAAAAATCTAAGTCCAGGAATGCGACCTGAGAAAACACTTTGTAAAATTAAAATATCCAACCAGGATTGATGGTTGGCTACCATAATATATTTTCCCTGAGGCTGTAATTTTTTCAGGCCATGAAATTCAAACCGAGTAGCAATAGAAGCTTTGATTAGCAGTCGTAACCCCGTAGTCCAGACATCGGGAAGATTGTGTAATTGGGTATCCAATTTACTTTTGAATTTTTGGGTTGAAAATATTCGAACAAAGCCTAAAGTAAAAGTCCAGAGGGATATACAAATCGTCATAAGCGTTAACAATAATAAATTAATCAGACCTTTAAAAATTTCAAACAAATTTCTACCCATGCTTACGTTTCTCCCAAATAAGAGTAGCCATCAAAGCCCTGTTTGATTTTTTCAAGATACACAATTTTTGTTTCCTCATTTAAATCCGTGGCTGCAAGATGATGTTCACAGCGTTTAAGTAGATGCTCTGGATTAAAATGGACGTATTCCAGTAATTGAGCGACGGTATCTCCGGGCTCTACACAGGTGATTTCAAATTCATTAGCCGTATTTTTTTCTACATTTACCACGTGGGTGTCGCCAAAGAGGTTATGCATGTCTCCTAAAGTTTCCTGATAAGCGCCCACCAGAAAAACTGCCAGAGTATCGCCTGCCTTTAAAGCTGGTAATGGTAAAGTTTTTTCCAGTGATTCGCCATCTATATATAAATCGATTCTACCATCAGAATCACAGGTGATGTCTTTCAAAGTAGCACGATGATGAATGGGTTTATCCAGATGCTCAATGGGTAAAATCGGAAAGATTTGGTTGATGGCCCAAACATCCGGCAATGACTGAAATAAAGAAAAGTTTAAAAATATTTTTTCAGCATGCTTTTCCTGCAATTCTTCCAACAGCTTCAAATGTGCTTTACTGGCTGGATTTAAGTTACTGATAATTTCAAGACAGGTATTTTTAAACAATGCTTCTGCATAAGCTCTGTCTTGAAGGTTAAGCAAACCATGATTAAAGAGAGTTTGCGCTTCGGTCAAAAGATGACAAATTTCATGGTAGATTTCAAACACCGAACGATCATTTAACGCGTTAAAACAACGCCACAGATCTTGCAATAAAGTGTGAGCATCTTTTACTGGTGGCAAAAGTGTTGTCTTTTCACTGGCTTCAATATTAATAATAGGCAACAATAATACCGCATGGTGAGCACTCATGGCGCGGCCAGCCTCTGTAATAATAGCAGGCGCTTTCACATGATTTTTATGACAAATTTCTTTAAGGGTTTTTATCACCTGATGAGCGTATTCTTTAAGAGAATAATTAATGGAGCAAAAATTGCGGGAGCGACTGCCCTCATAATCAATGCCAAGACCACCGCCAATATCAATAATTTCCAGAGGGATCCCAGCTTGAACCATCTGCAGATAATAATTGGCACACTCTCTAAGGCCGTTTTGAATATCTCGAATATTCGAAATTTGAGAGCCCATATGGGTGTGTAATAATTTTAAGCAGGAAGTCAGGTTTTCAGCTTTTAAAATGTCAATGATCTTTAAAATCTGTTGAGCGGTTAGACCAAATTTTGATTTTTCTCCACCGGTATTTTGCCAGTTACCTTTCGCAATGGAGGAAAGCCGGATTCGCAATCCCAAAAGAGGTTTTACCTGCATGGTCTTTGAAAGTGTAAGCACTTGACCAAGCTCAGAAAACTTTTCTAAAATGATAAAAACTTTCAAACCCATTTGCTGAGCAATTAACGCAAGTTCAATATATTGTGAATCTTTATAGCCATTACAGATAATGGTGAAATCCTTTTTAGGTGCCATGCCCATAATGGCCAGAAGCTCAGCTTTACTGCCTGCTTCAAGCCCAATTGGGCTTGGGCTGTTAACCAGCGCATCCACAACCTGATGCTGTTGGTTTACTTTGATGGGATAAACACAAGTGTAAATATTTTCATAGTTTTGTTGTTCAATTTCCTCAGCAAATGCTTCATATAAGCATTGATGACGATGCTTTAAGATATCCATAAAACGCACAAGCACCGGTAGGGAATAACCTTTATCTTTGTATTTTTCAATAATGGTTTTGAAAGCAATGGATTTACCTGGCAAACCCTCTGGAAAAGCGTGTAGCTGACCCTTAGCATCAATGTCAAAGTAACCCTGACTCCAGTGAGGGATATTATAAAGGTTCTGGCTGGCTTCGATGGCCTTCATTATTTCACATCTTATGGTTTGCTTATAAGGGGATATTATTTTACCATGTTTTTCCTAAAGCCGTTAATTGGGGAATCTTATGGCAACGATAAATTCTACAAACCTCCATCCTAAAGACTGGTTTACTGAAATGGAAGCAAAAGGCACCTCCGCTTTTAGCTTAAAACTAAAAGGTGAAAACCCTATACATGAAGAAACAACACCTTTTCAGACCATCGCTATTTATGATACGCAACATTATGGCAAGCTCATGACAATCGATGGTTTTACCATGGTGAGTACTTTGGAAAACTTTATTTATCATGAGATGATGGCGCATGTGGCTTTGTTCAGTCATCCTGCCCCTGAAAAAGTTGCGATAATTGGTGGGGGTGATTGCGGAACTTTAAAAGAAGTTTTAAAACATCAAAGGGTTAAAAAATTAACTCAAATTGAAATTGATGAACGGGTAACTCGTCTGTCAGAACAGTTTTTTCCAGAGCTTTGTGAGTCCAATGAGGATCCAAGGTGCGAGCTTAAGTTTGAAGATGGAATTCAGTGGATGGCAGCGCAAGCAGATGGTTCTTTGGATGTTATTATCGTCGATTCAACCGATCCCGTAGGGCCTGCAGAAGGATTATTTAATGTAGCCTTTTTCAAGCAATGTTTCAGAGTGTTATCAAAGCAGGGTATTTTGGTACAACAGGGTGAATCCCCTCTTATTCACATGCCCTTAATCAAAGCCATGCACGATGCTATGAAAACCGCAGGCTTTCAAAATACTAAAGTAGTGCCATTTCCACAGCCTATTTATCCAACAGGTTTCTGGAGTTTAACCCTGGCAGGTAAAAATATTGACCTGGATGGTTTTCGTGAAGCAGACGCCACAACTAAAAGTTTCGCAACGCAATATTACAATGCTCAAATTCATAAGGGTGCTTTGGCAACCCCTGAGTTTATTTTAAGACAAATGTAGAGCCAAAAAAAAGCCCTATCACAAAGTGATAGGGCTTGCAGTTAGTTCACCGTTTAATAATATTAAAGTCACCCCACCAACTGGGTGCTTCTTCGCCAAAAATTTCTAAAAAGAGTGCCTGATTGGTGCGCATATTATCTTGTCGCATTTTCAGGTTTTTTTTGACAGTGGGTGCTTTAATGGGTTCTTCGGTAAAACTGTTGCTAAACACGAGCGAACGAATTCGCTCGGCGAATTTTAGTAACGTTTTTTCCATGGTTTACCTAAGCTTATGGGAGGGGGCAGCCTCCGCTTGGGTTAAGGACCCTAGTCCATTTACTTCACCAATGCTTAAGATATCAAAAAATAATAGGACTTTCAATAAAAATAACCGAGTGATTTTTGTGCAGGTTTATGAATTATATGTAAATTATGCAGCTGGAGCTGCAAAACCTAGAGAGTATCGGTACTCCTGAATTTTATTTGCCGTTTTAGTATCCTTTGTGGTGAATTCTCTTTGATTTCTGTATAGGAAGATTTTATGAGCAATTTTATGTAGGCCTCCACGAGGAGAGTAATTATCTTTTACATGCTTTAAGGCTTTGTCAATATCATCAATGGATTCAGCTTGTTCAATCACTTTAACTTGACTTTTGATCATGCGGTTGTTGGTAAATGAAAAAAAGCGCTGTCGACTGTTTAAAATGTCACTTGATTCTTCTTTTAACTTTTCTAAAATAGATGAATATTTATCAAGGGCTTGAGTTTTGTTTTCATCAAGTTTTCCGAGTTTTGCCAATTGAGTTGTGGTGAGTTTTTTTCTTTGAAAATCAAGAGATGTATAATTTTCAGAAACTTCTGCTTGCCATTGTTTAAGGTCATCAATGATTTTAACTTTATCCTTCTCATCTTTTTTAAGAGATGATAAAAAATCAGGTTTAGCTGCGAGATATTCAATCAATGTAAAAGATGTTTCAATGTATTCTATTTTATCGTCATTTTGTAATTTATCACTAATCTGTGTGTATTTATCGGCAATTTCAGATGTTCTATGTTCAATCTCTTTAAATCTTGCAAATTGCTCTTTTGTAAGGTTTAGTGCTGGGTCAGCTAAAAATTGAATACTATCAAAAACTTCTTTTTTTGACCGTTCAAATGCAGCGATTAAATCAGTATTATTTAGTTTTTTTCCAAAGAATGATGAAAAATCATCATCAAGTTGAATTCCTTCAATGGACTCAATTAATTTTTCAACAGAATTTAATTTGGCATTTTGATGAAAAATTCTTTGGAAGTGCTTTCTAACTTCAAAAAAAGACTCTGTCAGTTTTGTCTGGGTTAAATGACTACAAGCGTTTATATCTTCAAAAATTACCTCTAGATTTCTTAAATTAAAATTAAAGTCATCGCTACCTAAAAAGAGTATCAATTCGAATGGCTGAGAAGATAAATATTGAAATAATTTGTTCTCAGTATGTCTTTCGTCTTTAAAATGATCGAAAGCAAAATCTTCTTGTTCTAACAGAGACAATTTATGCTTCAAGTTTTCATAATTAAGATCCGTATCAGGCATATCTTCCATCTGTCCTAAAATTTTAAGGCGTTCCTGTTTTTGCCAATTCGCATAAAATGTCTTTTGAATTTGTGCAAGCTCAAAAGCTTCATCAAGTTCAGCCAGGCGGTTAAATAAAACTATTGCGTAAGCAGCCAAGGTATAAACACTGAATAGGTTTGAGTTATGATAAGCCGCTCTCCTAAAGTTTGCAGGTTTAAGCTTTGATACATCATTCCTAATAAGTCTCGCCATGCGCCAAAAAAGTACATACATATCCTGTTTCAAATCTTCAGCATTTTTTGGAGTGATCGTTGCAAGCATATTGAAACCTCTACTACTACTGACTGATGTTGAGTATAAATTACCCATCACATATTAATTTATAACAGAGTTCTGTCAGCTAAAGCAACAAAAACCCGAATTTAATAAAGAATAATTCACCTTTTAGATAAAATTAAAATTTATTTATTATCAAAATAATAATATAATCAATAAATTTAACTTAAAGGACAACCAATGAGCATAGCCACACTTTACTCCCGAGCAACGTTGGGACTCAAAGCGCCTTTGATCACAATTGAAACGCATATATCTAAAGGATTACCAGGTTTTTCCATTGTCGGACTGCCGGAAACGGCGATTAAGGAGAGTCGTGACAGGATAAGAAGTGCTCTGATAAACAGTCAATTTGAATTACCAATAAAAAAAATAACGGTCAATTTGGCGCCGGCGGATTTACCTAAACAAGGTTCTGGTTTCGATTTACCCATTGCTTTGAGTATTCTAATTGCTTCAAAACAAATTGAGGTAGCAGATATTGAAGCTTATGAGTTTATCGGTGAACTGGCTTTAAGTGGTGAATTACGGCCAGTGCTGGCTGTGCTGCCGGTGGCTATGGCTGCCAAAGAACAAAACAGAACACTGATGATACCGACTCAAAATGCAGTAAAAGCCGGACTCATTTGCGATGCAAAAATTTTTGCTGCCAGTCATATTTTAGAAATTTGCGCTCATCTTTGTAAAAGAAAAATACTGCCACAGGTAAACACACAGCCAAAAAATTTTTCCTTTACAGATAAGAGCTTTAAAGATATGCAGGATCTTCAGGGACAGCCTTTAGCCCGAAGAGCTATGGAAATAGCCGCTTGTGGTGGTCACAGCCTGCTGCTTTATGGTCCACCAGGAACAGGCAAAAGCATGATTGCTCAAAGGCTGCCAGGTATTTTACCCCCTTTAAATGAAACTCAGGCACTCCATACTGCAGCGGTTTATTCTATTAGTACAACAGGCTTTGAAATGAAAAACTGGCGAAAGCGTCCTTTTAGAGCACCACATCACAGCGCTTCTGCTGCGGCATTGGTTGGGGGTGGTTCACCCCCCAAGCCTGGTGAAATTTCTCTGGCTCATAATGGTGTGTTATTTTTAGATGAACTGCCAGAGTTTAATCGACATGTACTGGAAACCTTGCGTGAACCCATGGAAACTGGAAAAATCTTGCTTTCAAGAGCCGCCGTGCAAAGAGAATATCCTGCGGCATTTCAGTTAATCGCTGCAATGAATCCATGTCCTTGCGGTTATGCAGGTGATAGTACGAATGACTGTAATTGTACTTCAGAGCAGATTCAGCGCTACCGTGGGAGAATTTCAGGCCCATTGCTCGACAGAATTGATATGCAGCTGGAAATGTCCCGTGTAAGTCATGCTGTGATGTTGGGGATTCAAAAAGAAGCCACCGAAGATAGTTTAAGCATAAAAAAAAGAGTCATTAAAGCAAGAGACTTGCAATTGGCAAGGCAAAACTGTGCTAATGCAAATTTGAGTGTAGCGCAATTGGACATCCACTGCGCTTTAGATACAAAAAATAAAATGTTTCTGGCAGAGGCCATTGATAAATTAAAGTTGTCTGCGCGATCTTTTCATCGAATTTTAAGATTAGCCAGAACCATAGCGGATCTTGATAACAAAGATATGATTGCCAAAGCACATTTACTCGAAGCGCTAAGCTTCAGAAAATTTAATTAAAATGTAGGTTGGGCTGACGCTTCGAAGCCCAACAGGCTGAGGGATCGTCACTTTTTTATTCATAGCTAAGCTCCCATGCTTCCGCAGGAATAGCGCTTAAATTTATTGGGAATTTTATTTTTTTTCTAAGTACCTGACACCCTAAAAAAAAGAAAGAGAGTACCCGTCTATGCTTATAGGTATTAGCCTGGAATTTTAAATGCAAGCCTAATTGTTCAGCTCTATATCCTACAACCCAAGCAATCAAACTAGCTAAGGCACTTAGCATCAACCAAACAATGTAACGTTTAACCTTTATCGTTCGGTTCTCTCTCAAACTAAAACCATACTTCTCACTTTTCGTATCTCGAAAGCTTTCTTCAATGGTCATTCTAATTTTGTAAATCTTAACAATTTTTTTTGCAGCGACTTTTGAACGCTTCAAAGATGAAACCAAAATCCATGGCTCTTTGTATCCTCGCGCTCGTTTTAATGAATCTTTATCTTTGGCAGTTTTTCCATCTCTTTGATATTTATGTCGACCTTTTAATTCATGTTTATAAAGATAACAGTTTGTTTTATAGCCCTTTGCTTTTGTCAGGCTTATTTCACCCAAAGGTTTAGGGGATGAGGTTGCTCTTGGATACAAGGCTTTAAGCTTATTATAGCCTTCTCCTTCATCGTAGCATATTTCCCCACGGGTTCGTCCAATGTAATCCCAACCTAGTGCTTCAACGGACTTAAACCAAGGAACTTTAAATCCTGCATCTGTTACAATCACTGGTTTACATCCTTTGGGTAACATTTTAGCTAACTGAGCCAGAAACGTTTTATGAACTTTTGGGCAACCCTCTTTTTTCTTTGAATGAACTTCTTCGTACAATGTAATACTTCGTCCTGTGGCTGCCAACGCGGCTCTTAAACAACATTGCTCTCCTTCTTCTGACATATGTAAACTATTGGGTAAACTACTCCAATCCACAAGAATGACAGGGCATGTTTTTGTACCTATCGCAAAGCGGGTAATTTGTTCATAAATAAGTCCACTTTTTTCCTGGTAATATTTATTTGCTAAAAGTCTATCTACTCTTCGAATACCAGCCCGCTCTTCAACACCCGTATCAAGAGCCCGACCCAACTGCGTCAAATTTAACTGCTTGGAATTGACGATTGCTTCGATGATGGGGTTCAAAGATTTAATGCGTGATTTATGGATTGCTGAATCGAGTATTTTATGTAAAGATGGTTTGACGTGCATAGTGTTTCCATTTAATTGTTCTTCGTAAAAACTAATTAGATCACGTTACGCTATGCATGTCACTAGTTTTTTTATTGTTTTTATTTCTAACCCCTTATTTTTTAATAAAAATTTTTTCGAAAAACTGACGATACCTCAGCCCAACAGGCCGTGGCAACTGAATAAGGCCGTAATTAAATGAATACCCTGTTGGGCTTCGAAGCGTCAGCCCAACCTTGTATCTTATCTTTGTGTGATGATATCCAAGATATTGTTACAATTCTAGGGGCACCTAGGATGGTGGAAGATGAAGCCGCGCCCAACCTAAGAGCTCGACTCTGGATTGTAGAATTTGCTCTCTTCCACCCACATTTATTCATAAAGATCGAACGGTATCTTAGGCCTAAAGAGCCTGCATTTACAAGGTTGATCCGAATAAATCATTCCTAAGTACACCTGTCTAATTTTAACCAATATGTGAGATTTATCAATGGAAAACTTCTACGTGGGTATCGATGTCGCTAAATTAACTTTTGTGGCCGCAGTTAAAGTCAATCATAAGTATCGCTCTAAATCGTTTGGAAATGGTGCCAAAGGATTTAAGCTATTCATTCAATGGCTAGAAAAATTCTCAACGCAACAACCTCACGTTTGCATGGAGTCCACCGGTAAATATGGGGATAAGCTCGCTTTATTTTTGCATGATAATGGCTGTCTTGTCAGTGTCGTCAACCCAGCAAATATCAAATATTTTATGAAAAGCCAACTGGCAAGAAATAAAACAGATTCAGTGGATGCAAAGTATATCTGCCAATATTGCGAGTTATCAAAACCTTCGCTTTGGAAACCTTTAGCAAAAGAAGTTCGCAACCTAAAGTCCTTAGTAACAAGACTTGAAACCCTCAATAACACTGTTTTACAAGAGCAAAATCGCCTGGAAAATGTGGATGAGAGTATTAAAGACTTTATTGATAATCACATAATTTATCTCAAAAAGCAGATAAAAGACATTGAAAACCAAATCAATGAACACATCAGCGCTCATGAATCTTTAAAGACTAATGCCAAGCTCTTAAAAAGCATCACAGGCATCGGTGAAAAAACCACTCATAAAATATTAGCCTTTCTAAGTCATGTAGATACATTCGATAGCGCAAGGCAGCTGGCGGCTTATGTGGGGTTGGATCCGCAACAATCTCAGTCAGGCACCTCTTTAAATTATTCTCGTATCTCCAAGACAGGTAATGGGAAATTACGTCAGATGTTTTATATGCCTGCCTTAGTAGCCATAAAACATGACCCAAATATAAAAGCTTTCTACGAAAGACTGTTAAGTAAAGGTAAAGCCAAAAAAGTCGCCATTTGTGCTGTAATGCGTAAACTGGTTCATATCATTTACGGCGTCTTAACCTCCCAGCAGCCTTTTAAGACTCAAAAAATTCGTTCAAGATAATAGTCAACTCATCACAACGCTCAATGAGGAGGATAAATGAAATAACCTTCAAGTCTGCTGTCTATGCCACTTTTGATGAATTCAAGAAAATTTATCAATTTTCGCTTGACTGGTAAGACGGTATCTACATTGATTAATTTTGATTTTGTATAAGCTGAATAAACTCTTTTGACATTAATGGCTTAGAAATTAAATATCCCTGAATAGCATCACAACCAAGGCTTTTTAATAAATTTTGTTGCTCTAAAGTTTCAATGCCTTCGGCTAGTGTGCTTAAATTTAAGGTTTTTGCCATTTGAATGATGGCTTTAATAATTTTAAATTGTTCCTGGTTTTTTAAAACGCTATCTAAAAATGCTTTATCAATTTTAACTTTATTAATAGGCAAGGTTTGTAAATATGATAAAGAAGAGTATTCTGTACCAAAGTCATCCAGAGCAATTGTTATCCCAAGTGCCTGAAGCTTTTTTAAAATACTCACTGTACTTTCAGGATCAATTAAACTGGTTCTCTCGGTGATTTCAATTTCAATTGACTGTCCACTCACCCCGTAAGTTTTCATCAAGCTTTCAATGATAGAAAACAAATTTTTCTGATGCAGTTGTTCTGCGGTCAGATTCACCGCTATTTTTACGTTGATATTAAATTGCTTTTTAATTTCTAGATACAGCAAAATGGCGGACTCAAACAGCCATTCAGTAATATCAAATATCAGCGAAGATTTTTCGAGTATTGCAATGAAATCCTTGGGATTTAACAAACCATAAGTTGGGTGATGCCAGCGAATTAAGGCTTCCGCACCGATAATCTGATTAGAAATTAAGTTAAGCTGTGGCTGATAAAAAAGATCCAGTTGTTTTGACTGAACTGCATCGTGTAAAGCCTGATAAAGTTTATGTCTGTCAGTGACTTCTTTATTAAGCTGTCGTTCAAAGTAGCTGTATTGATTCACGCCTTTTGATACAGCTTTTAATAAAGCCATGTCGGCGTACTTAAACAACTCAGTTAAGGTTTCAGAGTCTTGAGGGTATCTGGCAATCCCGATATTAATAGATGTTCTTAGACTGTGCTCATAAATATTCAATGGTTGTTGAAAGGCATGAATAATTTTATCGGCAAAATAGTTAACCGCCTCACTTAATGCATCAGTAAAAACTGCCAGCACAAAAATATTTTGACTGAAATGACCAATAATATGATGTTCTGATTCAAATTGGCCTATGACTTTAGCGGATTCTCTCAAAAATAAGTCGCCGGCACTGTGCCCAAGGTTTTGATTAATAGAAATCAAATCATTGATTTGGATAAATAACAGGTAAAAAAATTCTTTTTTGGTGGTTTTAACTTTTTCTTCTAATAGCAGCTTGAAAATATTTTTATTGTATAGTCGAGTGACAGGATTATAATTTTGCAAAAAAGCTTTTTCTTTTTCAGCTTGTTTTTTAGCAGTAATATCCATGCCATAGCCATTAATATATTTTTCTTCAGCGATAGGGATAAATTCAAGCAGATAAGTTTTATTGCCTGTGGAAATTTCCATCTGCTGACTTTTTGCATTTTGATAGACAGCAGGTAATATTAATTTCAATTTGTCTGGTAATTCACCAGAGTCTTGGCAGTGCCAGTGTTTCAGCAAATGGATACATGCACGGTTGGTGTATAAAAAATGACCCTCTAAATCAACTCTAAATACAGGATTGATATTTTCTTCGGGTAGCAAGGCCATATTTTTTAAAGCTAGATTAGCATTTTTTAATGCTTGAGTTCGTTGCGCAACCTTTTCTTCCAGATGTAAGTTCAATTGTCGGAAGTCCTCAGACTTTTGTTTGAGTTTTTCATTAATCATGGAAAATTTGAATAAAATGAGGTGGGTTTGTTTAAAAATATACCCAAGCTCATTGTCAAAAAAGATATCTAAGTCTTTACCTGGCTCAATCTGTTTGAACTCATTGTTTTGTAAAAAGTTGTGAATTTTTTTTGTGGGTCTGATTAACCAGAAATAACTGACGATATAGCTCAAAAAAACTGTACATAGTAAGATAAGCAGGGCTTCATCCCAGTAAAGGCGTAAAAAATTACGCAAAGAATAACGATACTGACTTTCATTCAGTTTTGCTGTGATTTCATAGGCGGAGTTTAATTCATCAGAGCCCCATAATGCGTAAACTTCTCCAAATGGGTTTTGAAATAAATGATAGCCAATGGGTATTAATGTTCTGATCGTCATTGGAGTAAGTGTATCAGCATTTCCATAAGCATATTTTAAATGTCCTTTTTGATCGTGAATTACAAAAGAGTCAAAATTTAAACTTTTTAAAACTTCACTGGCAACAGTGGGCGACATGGGTTGTGTTTTTTTTAAATTCAAAAAGATTTTTGCGTTTTCTAACTGCGTGAATTGTAAATTTTGTAGCTGCTGCTGTCTAAAATGCATAAACATTGGATAAAGAAAAATTAGCTCAGCTAAAAATATCGTGATACAAAGAGACAACACAATTTGCCAGCAGATTTTACATCTAAGCCAATTGAATTTTCCTGAAGCAGTAAACGGCTTCATACTTTAACTTTCGCCTGCTCTAACATATATTTCACAGCACTTTCAATATCTGCATCTGAGCAACTACTGCAGCCACCTTTGGCAGGCATTGCATTGTAACCTTGAATTGCGTTTTGAGTGAGCTTTTTAAGTCCTTTTGCTGCACGCGCCTGCCAGGCATCCGCAACCAGTTTGGGCGCACCAGCAACGCCAGAGGCATGACAAAGTTGGCAGTGTTTTTGATAAATTTTTTCGCCGTTACTCACAGTATTTGTGCTTTGCTGTGGCTTTGCTGCAGCAATTTCAGATTTTTTCTCATTTGAATCAGATTTCGATGAATTTTTGCCTGCAACATTAACTTTTCCAACTGGAGCAATACGCTGCGCAATGGCTTCCAATGAATCTTGAGCGCAAAAAGCAACGCTAGAAATTGAACAAAAAATGATGGTGACTTTGAGAATCGTTATGTAAAAATTTTTAGAATTCATAGAGTTTTTTGCAGCTTGAAATTTTAATGTTTACTATTCTAAGTGATTTTTTATTGCAAGCAAATTAAATCTTAAATATCATAGAGCCATAACTTTTTCCCTTGCAAAGTTTTATGATTAAAAACTGCTTTACACTTCTTTGCTGTTTATTGCTAATAAACTGCGCTTTAGCTTATGCTGATTCCTCTAAAAATCCAGATAGTGATAATCTTAATTGTGTTTTGACCATTACTAAACCGAAAAGTTGGTATCAACAGACAGTGATTATCAATTTGTTGGATTTTAAAACAAAACAGGTTATCCAAACCTTTGACTTACAATCTGCAGATCCTGATAAAAATCAAAAAGGCATTTTTTCTGTTTCTAAGACATTCAATTGTGAAGTTTATCCACAAACCCAATTACAAGCTCATTATTTTCCTGTTATATGGTCCACTAACAAAGGAAGAAAGTATTTAAGTAAGGAAGTATTTAAACTGGAAAATCAGATTGAACAGGCTAAAAAAAACAATGCAAAGAATTTACAAATTGACGTGAGCTTTCCAAATGACTTCAATGGTGTTCCTCTACAAACTAATATTTAGTGTGCTATGAAAAAACAGTTAATAGAAAATTTGCTTTCCCAATGCAATATCCAAATCAACGGTAGCAATCCCTGGGATATCCAGGTAAAAAACTCAAAGGTGTATGATCGTGTACTCAGCGATTATGCTCTTGGACTTGGGGAAGCTTATATGGATGGCTGGTGGGATGCCCAGGCTTTAGATCAGACTTTTCATCGTTTATTGTCCATAGACATTGAAACCCTTATTACAGAAAAGTTTTTTAAAGATAAAGTTATGTTTAACCTTGCCTTGAAATATGGCTGGCAAAATATCAAAAATCGAGTTTTGAATTTTCAAACTAAAAATAAAGCCTTCGAAGTGGGTGAAGCACACTATAACATTGGCAATGATTTGTTCCAGTTGATGCTTGACCCTGAGTTAAATTATACCTGTGCTTATTGGAAGGGGGCGCATAACCTTGCTGATGCACAGTCAGCCAAATGTAAGCTCATTTGCGACAAACTGTACCTTCAACCTGGCCAGAAAATCCTCGATATTGGATGTGGCTGGGGTAGTTTTGCTCGCTATGCAGTCAAAAATTATGGTGTTGAAGTAGAAGGCGTAACTATCTCCAAAGCGCAAAAAGCTTTGGCGGATAAATTGAATGAAGGCCTGCCTATAAAAATTCATTTAAAAGATTATCGTGATATGACAGGTGCTTATGATCATATTGTATCTATTGGTATGTTTGAGCATGTGGGCTACAAGAATTATGCTACTTTTATGAAAATAGCGCATCGACTGCTTAAAGATGACGGATTATTTTTGTTACACACCATTGGAGCAAACAAAACCAACTTTGCAGCAAACGACTGGATCCGTAAATATATCTTTCCAAATGGTATGTTACCCTCTATCAGTCAGATGGGTAAAGCCATTGAACCCTATTTTATTGCTGAAGATTTGCACAACTTCGGGGCTTATTATGATTTGACTTTAATGGCGTGGCAAAAACATTTTGTTCTGAATTATGAGAAACTTAAAGATCGCTATGATGAGCGATTCTATAGAATGTGGAATTATTATTTACTGTCCTGCGCAGGTGCCTTTCGAGCCAGAAGTATGCAATTGTGGCAATGGGTTTTTTCTAAAAATGGTAAACAGGGTGTATACCACAGCATTCGATAATTTTAGAATCATTACACCAATTTAAGTGCCAAACATACTATTCCCTTACTCAACCCAAAGGTTTTGCTAGAAAAAGTTTTTCATGCATTCTATCAGTTGTTACAATGATTTAGGGAATGTGCAAGTTTCCGAATTTGTCGGTAATGTAAAACACCTTGGGATTGAAAGGAATGTTTTACAGTAAAAAGCCAGAGTTGTTTATACTAGCTTTTTCTCACACACTTCACGGAAGCGGTAAGAAGAGGGAGCAAAACTCATGTCAACTTCAGTAAAATCTAATACAGGCTGGATACCAGCCGAACCTAAACAGTCTTTTCCAGAATTTTTACAAAAGCGTGTAGATAAATTTTTTAATGGAAGGGTTAAAAATGAATGGGGAGGCCGCCACATTATGCGTGGTTTAGAGGCCAAACCTGACGATATTCATATTTCTAACAACGATTATTTGTCTTTAGCTCAGCATCCAGAAGTGGTGGGCGCTCAGGTTAGAAGTCTACAGGGCGTGGGCAATGGTGATATGAAAGGCGCTATATTTCTCCATGGGGACAACATTCAAAGAGTCTTTGAATTAAAAATGGCAGAATTTATGCAAGCGGATGACGTATTATTGTCTCAATCCGGTTGGTGTGCCAATGTGGGTTTAATTCAATCGATTGCCGAGGAAAACGTACCTGTTTACATCGATATGATTGCTCATATGTCACTTTGGGAAGGGATTCACAGTGCCAAAGCTACTGCAAAACCTTTTCGGCACAATGATCACGAACATTTAGAACGACTCATGGAAAAAAATGGCCGTGGTGTTGTGGTGGTTGATTCTCTTTACAGTACCAATGGAGATATTTGTCCCTTAGAGCATATTGTTGAAATTGCTGAAAAATACGATTCTATTATTATAGTGGATGAATCACATTCATTGGGAACTTATGGTCATTATGGTGAAGGGATGACAGCATTTTTAGGTTTGACTGAAAGAGTGCATTATAGAACCTCAAGTCTTGCTAAAGCTTTTCCCGGTCGAGGGGGTTTGATTGCCTGCTCCAGCAAGCACCGGGAATATTTAATTTTTGAATCTTTGCCAGCAATTTTTAGTTCTGCTTTATTACCTCATGACATAGCAGGGTACATTGCTATGATTGACGTGATAAAAAAAGAAAGCTGGCGCCGAAGTAAACTACATCGCACCGCCAATTATATTCGGGAAGAGTTAGACAAAATGGGTTACAACATAACACCCTGTCGCTCTCAAATCATTGGGCTTGAATCCGGCACCGAAGCACAAACCATTATTTTACGAGATGCTCTGGAAGAAAATGGTATTTTTGGCTCTGTATTTTGTGCCCCTGCTACACCAAAAAATCGTGCGCTTATGCGTTTATCATTAAATGCTGCTTTAACACCGGAACAGGCAGAAAAAATTGTTAGAGTTTGTTACGATATTCGCGACAAAGTGGATATGGCAAATTGGGCCTCTACTTTGCGAAAAGAGCGAGATAAAAAACGTGCAATCAGTGTTCCAATCAGTGAGAAATTACTTGCATCAACACATTATTCAACACCTAAACCTACAAAGGCTAAAGTCTATGCTTTGAATCGTTTTCCTTTCAAAGAAGACAAGGTTGTAGGGTAGTAAGATAATAAATATGTAGGTTGGGCTGACGCTTCGAAGCCCAACAGCCGTGGCAAGTAAATAAGTCAGTAATTAAATGAATAACTCTGTTGGGCTTCCTGCATCAGCCCAACCTACATTGATAAACTAAGTATAATCTAGCTGATCCAGGTAATCACTGTAAGCAAGAATCTTATTTTTCTTAATGTCTGTGGATAGAGGTTTTTTCACAAAAGAATAATAGTAAGTTTCCAGTCCTTCAAGTTTTGTGGCTGGGTAAAGATAAGTATCCCAGTCATCCCATTCAGTATCATAGTAATCTTCTGCCCGCCAGAAAAAAGGAATTTTTTCACCTTTTTGCAATTGATCCAATATGACTTGAGGGGCTTTATTATCCAACGCCATCTCATAATGTAAATGCAAATCCTGCTCTGTTTTAACAATCAAGTAAAATAATTCAGCATTGGCATCCAACATTAAAAAGCTGCCAGAGTTTTCACTTAAATAGTATTCAACAATATTATTGTCTTTCACAAATTCGTTAAATACTTCCACAAATTTGGGGTCCTGTAAGCAGTTGGGTGATTTGATTGACAGCATTTTAACCACAACCTCTGACATATTCTGAAAGTAACGATACTGCATGTTCTTAATACTGCTATTGATGAGCTCTGTGATATTAGGATTTTGTTTTTGTAAATACATATCGATCAAGCCATCATTAAAAGCCTGCACAACTGTTTTTTCATCTGCGCGTCCAGTTAAAAGGATTCTTTTTATAGGGCTATTTTCCATTTTGCGACAAACTTCAAGTCCGCTCATGCCTGGCATGGCATAATCAATCACTACCACTGAAATTTCATTGAAACGTAATGGGTTATAAACTTCCCAATGAATAGAGGCCAAATCAAGGTTGACTGTATAATTATTGATAGGACAACCATCTGTATCCACATACTCGCTTAAAACCCGTTGATTGACTTGGTGGGGTTTTGTACCCTGATGAATGATTTTTAAGGCATCAAAAGGTGAATTGACAATTTTGAAAGCAATATTTTCATCTAACTGAAGAGTGAAATTCAACAAAAAATCTCGGCTATCGTCAATAAATAATACAGTGCTGGGAAAATAGCATGTTGGAATTTGACTCAATTTCATGTCCGTATACTCCAGTAAACAATAGCCGTTAAATATTACATCAATGTCATCCAAATATGAATTATAGCATAAGCTTTAATATAAAGCTTTTTTAAGATGACTCAGAATAGGGCTTACGATAAACTTCGTATTAAAATCGAAATTAATCAATGTAGGTTGGGCTGAGGTCGGAAGCCCAACGGGGTATTCATTTAATTACGACCTTATTGAGTTGCCACAGCTTGTTGGGCTTCCTACGTCAGCCCAACCTACATTGATTTTGAATGTAAATCGAAGTTTATCGTAAGTCCTATACATTTTATTCAAAAGAATCTTAGCAAGTCTCATCTTTTACTTTGGGAAATTGCAGAATAAACTCAGCATATTCACCTTCTTGGGAACGACAAAAAATATTACCACCAAAGCTTTTCATCACCATCTTACAAAAAGAAAGCCCAATGCCAGTACCAGTTAAGGTAGTGGTAAAAAATCTTTCAAATAAATGTGGCATCACTGCTGGAGAAATACCCTGTCCAGTATCTTTGAAATGAAGATAATTATCATTTTTTCCCTGTCTTAACCAGATAAAAATTTCTCCTTTGTCAGCTTTTACGATAAAGTGTAGGGCATTTTTCATCAAATTAAACAGAACGTGCTCAAATAAAAGCGGTACTCCTTTATAAGTAAAATTATGTGTTTTATCCCAATGAATTTTGGCTTCAAGCTCCGCTGAATCAAAAGGATAGCGATCAAGCATCACATCCACTGAATCAGCTACATTAAAAAACTCAAAGCTTTTTGGATCAATTTTATTTTTGCCTACATTCATCAATAACATATCAATAATCGAATTAGCAAAATGAATTTCAGAATCCATCCTATCCAGAGCAGGCATCAGATTTTGCAGGTGAATACGTCGAATTTTGGGCAGCTCCAGTTTTTGCTCCATGCCTACCAAGTAAGCTTTTTGCAAAATGGGTAAATATTTTTTGAAGCCGGCAATAGCACCTTTCAAGCCCAGTAAAGGCGTTCTTAATTCATGAGCGACATTACCACTTAACGAGGCCATGGCTTCAAGTTTTTCCTTTTGTAGCCGTCCAGTATTGGCAATAAATAAAGCACCAACAATGCCAATGAAAACATAAATTGCCATATACCCCATGTAAGTTAATAAAAGATTTGGATTGCCTCCACTTGTAATAAAAATAATCCAGGCGAGTGTTGTACCAGCTATAAAAATCCCCAGCATCCAGGGCCAATCAACCACTAGAATTAAAATAAATAATCCTGCCATACTGGACATCAGCCAAATAGTATTCATGTGGTTTGCCAGCAGCATAAAATTGAAATAAAAGGGCAGAATAAAAACAAGTGAGATAAACCAAAAATAGGGTAAAATTGGCATAAACTTTTTAGGCCACTTCTGATATAAAGCAATGGCAAGACAAAGAGCCGCTAAAAGAATTCGCAACCAGAAATTCTCATAGGGTTGAGGGAATATAAATTTCCAGATAATGTAATATGTGGGAAAGCCAAAAACCCCTAAAACACCCAAAAATTTGTAATGTTGTTCAGAGCGACGTCCGCTGTTCACAACATACCGGTGAATATCAAAGCAAATTTTTTTTATTCTTTTCATGAGAAAGCGAACTGTATTAAGGATAAAGCCTGAGTGCTTTAGATTGTAATTCCAATTAGAAAGATTGTCTAATACCTTAAGCCTGTCTGCGAGCAAAAGCCGGTTTTTTAAGGTTTTTTTATCAAGTCCTGCGAAATCCTCTGCCGCATGATCCAGCTGCATAAAGTGATACCAGCGATGGCTGCAGTTTCGGCTCTTAAAATATTTTCGCTAATTTTAATATTTTGGCAGTTGAGCTCAGCAAGTTGAATCATTTCCGCTTTGGAAAATCCACCCTCAGGTCCCACGATTAAACTGGCGCAAAAACTTGGAGACTTTGAAAAAATAAAGTTTTCGTTATGGGTGTAAGGATCCAGCACAAAGGCTGTGTTTTCAAAGGAAGCGGTCTCTGTGAGCTGGGCAAAACTTTGCACAGGAAAAACTTTGGGCAGATAATCCTGGCCGCATTGTTCTGCTGCTGTTTGTACCACTTTATTGAAATGAAGGTTTTTTTTATGCAGTACTTCTTGTTTCAGTTTTACTTGTGAATATTCACTGATAAAAGGGAAGATCTCAGTAACACCCAATTCTACGGCTTTTTGAATAATTAAATCCATTTTATCTGGTTTCACGATGGCTTGAAACAAAGCGATTTTTACTTTCGGAGGTTGCGTAGGCAGGTGTTCTGTCAATAAAACCGTAGTCTGATGTTTATCCACATGGGTGATTTGAGCCATAAATTTATGGCCTTTGCCGTTGAAAAGAATAATTTCATCACCAGTCTTTAAGCGCAGCACCTTTACCACATGGCGAAAGGCGCTTTCGCTTAAAGTCACAGATATACCAGTTTGAAAATCACCGGATTGAAAAATCCGAGGCAGTCCCATTATTAATAACGATAATTTTCAGATTTATAAGGGCCTTCTGGGGCTACGCCAATATAACTGGCCTGATCTTGAGTTAGCTGTGTGAGTTTGGCGCCTATGCGATTCAAGTGTAACCGGGCCACTTTTTCATCCAAATGTTTTGGTAAAACATAAACTTTTTTCTCATACTGATCAGCATTCTGCCAAAGTTCCATTTGAGCAAGTACTTGATTGGTAAAAGAATTAGACATGACAAAGCTTGGATGACCTGTGGCACAGCCTAAATTCACCAAACGACCCTCTGCGAGAATAATAATGCGTTTATCATCAGGAAAAATCACGTGATCCACTTGGGGCTTTATGTTTTCCCAGGTATATTTTTTCAAAGAGGCGATATCAATCTCATTATCGAAGTGACCGATATTACATACTATGGCCTGATTTTTCATAATTTTCATATGGTCATGGGTAATCACATGATAATTGCCAGTGGCTGAGACAAAAATATCTGCCTGATGAGCAACCTCATCCATGGTAACCACTCGGTAACCTTCCATAGCAGCCTGCAATGCACAGATAGGATCAATTTCGGTAACCCACACAGTAGCACCGAGACCTCTTAAAGATTGTGCACAACCTTTACCCACATCACCAAAACCCAGTACAATGGCAATTTTGCCAGCAATCATCACATCAGTTGCGCGTTTGATACCATCTACTAAGGATTCACGACAGCCATAAAGGTTATCAAATTTTGACTTGGTTACAGAGTCATTGACATTAATGGCGGGTACTTTTAAGGTTCCGGCTTTAGCCATTTCATAAAGTCTTAACACGCCTGTGGTGGTTTCTTCAGACACGCCTTTTACTGCTTCTAGCAATTCTGGATACTTATCGTGCATCATTTTGGTAAGATCTCCGCCGTCATCCAAAAGGATATTGGGATGCCAGCCATCTTGACCATTAATGGTCTGTTCAACACACCAGTTATATTCATCTTCTGTTTCACCTTTCCACGCAAAAACTGGAATACCATTTGCAGCCATGGCTGCAGCAGCATGATCCTGGGTAGAAAAAATGTTACAGGAGGACCAGCGTACTTCTGCACCCAAATCAGTAAGGGTTTCAATCAGCACGGCAGTTTGAATGGTCATATGCAAACAACCCGCAATGCGAGCACCTTCCAGGGGTTTTTTAGAGCCATATTCGCGCCTCAAAGCCATAAGACCAGGCATTTCTGTTTCAGCAATGGCAATTTCTTTGCGACCCCAGTTGGCTAAGTTAATGTCAGCCACTTTATAATCACTTTCAATCGTATTTAGAGTTTCATTCATCATAAGTTATCCTCTTAAATTTGTTTAAAGACCAGCGTCGGCTTTCAAGGCTTCAACTTTGTCAGTTTTTTCCCAGCTAAAACTAAATTCATTCCGGCCAAAATGACCATAACTTGCTGTAGGCAAGAAAACAGGTTTTTGTAGATCCAACATTTCAATAATGCCTCGTGGTCGTAAATCAAAGTGCCGACGAATCAGTTTCACAATTTCATCATCTTCGATTTTAGCAGTGCCAAAGGTTTCAACATTGATAGAAGTGGGTTCAGCGACACCAATCGCATAAGATACTTGGATTTCACACCGGTGAGCGATGCCAGCGGCAACAATATTTTTAGCAACATAACGGGCCGCATAAGCTGCGGAACGATCCACTTTAGTCGCATCTTTCCCAGAAAAACAGCCACCACCATGTCGAGCCATACCACCATAAGTATCGACAATAATTTTTCTGCCAGTAAGCCCGCAATCGGCCTGTGGTCCACCTAATACAAAACGTCCGGTTGGGTTAACCAAAAAACGGGTTTTGCTGGAAATCCACTCAGAAGGTAATACCGGCTTAATGATTTCTTCAATAACGGCTTCTACTACCGTGGTTTGTTCCACATCTGGTTGGTGTTGAGTAGACAAAACCACAGTATCAATGCCCGTGGGTTTATTGTTTTCATAAACAAAAGTTACCTGGCTTTTTGCATCTGGTCCTAACCAGGATAATGTGGCATTTTTACGCAATTGAGCTTGTCTCTGCATGAGTCGATGAGCATACGTGATGGGTGCCGGCATGAATACATCGGTTTCATTAGAGGCATAACCAAACATCAATCCCTGATCGCCTGCCCCTACTTCTTTTATTTTTTCTGAGTCTTGAGCTTCATCCACACCTTTGGCAATATCCGGAGACTGTTTGCCAATGGCAGAAAGTACAGCGCAAGATTCCCAATCAAAGCCCTGAACTGAGCTTGTGTATCCAATCTCGCGAATCACCTCACGGGCTATGCTATCAACATCCACCCAGGCTGAAGTGGTAATCTCACCCCCGACTAAAACCATACCTGTCTTAATAAATGTTTCACAGGCCACTCGGGCTTTGGAATCTTGCTGTAAAATGGCATCCAAAATAGCATCAGAAACCTGATCAGCCATTTTATCAGGGTGCCCTTCAGAAACAGATTCAGAGGTAAATAAAAAGCGGTTTGCCATGGTATTAGCACCTCAAAGTAAAAAGAGTTGTGATCATACTAAAAATTTGTAACTTTTGCAAAAGCATCAGCCTGGTGGTTTATCAATAAAAATCATTATTTATCATGTAGTTAATTAGTGTTTTATGGTGGGCTTATTATGATTTTTTCTCATTGATATCTAAAAATTCAAACCATAAACAGACAAATAAGGAAACAAGGACATCAAGAAGCACATAAAATCCACATTTTGAATGCTTTAGGTATCCCTAGGGTCTATGATAAAATCTCACCAGAATTTTCACCTACTTTTAAGATTTATGACCGATACCAAACAGTTAACTTTTCAGATGATGATTCAGAAACTCAATCAGTTCTGGAGTCAGCAAGGATGCATCATTTTACAGCCGGTTGATTTGGAAGTGGGTGCCGGCACCTTTCATACGGCAAGTTTTTTAAGAGCCATTGGCCCTGAACCTTGGAATGCTGCCTATGTACAGCCCTGTCGACGTCCCACCGATGGTCGTTATGGTGAAAATCCCAATCGATTGCAACACTATTACCAATATCAGGTGATTCTAAAACCTTCCCCTTTAAATATTCAGGATTTGTATTTAGCCTCTTTAATTGATTTAGGTATCGATCCTTTAACAGATGATATTCGGTTTGTGGAAGACAATTGGGAGTCACCTACGCTTGGTGCCTGGGGATTAGGCTGGGAAGTTTGGGATAATGGTATGGAGATTTCTCAATTTACCTATTTTCAACAGGTAGGAGGGCTAAATTGTGAACCTGTTACCGGTGAGTTAACTTATGGTCTTGAGCGTTTGGCCATGTACTTACAACAGGTTGAAAGTGTGTATGATTTGGTATGGACTTATGACAGCTATCATAATCCTATTACCTATGGTGAAGTTTTTCATCAAAATGAAGTGGAAATGTCCACATTTAATTTTGAAAAAGCCGATATTTCCATGCTTTTCAAACACTTTGACGATTATGAAATGCAAAGTAATCAACTCATAGAAGCAAATTTGCCTTTACCTGCTTATGAATATGCTTTAAAAGCATCTCATATCTTTAACCTGTTAGATGCAAGACACGCAGTGTCTGTGACTGAGCGACAACGATATATTTTAAGAATTCGCACACTGACTCGTAAAGCAGCTGAAAGCTATTATGAAGTTCGTAAAAAACTTAATTTTCCATTACTTAAAAAACCTGAATTATTACAGCCGGAATCATGATGTCAGAGAATAAAAATTTACTATTTGAATTGGGTGTTGAAGAATTGCCTGTGAAGGCGGTGAATACCTTGCCAGAGCTGCTCAAGGTTCTAATAGCTGAAAAATTAATACAACAAAAGCTTTCGTTTTCAGCCATTCAATGTTTTGGAACGCCAAGAAGGATGGCGGTGTTAATTGAACACTTAAGCGCAAAACAACAAGATTATCTTTTGGAAAAAAAAGGGCCCAATGTCAAAATTGCCTATGATGAAAATGGCGAAGCAACCAAAGCTCTGCAAGGGTTTGCAAAATCCAACCAGGCCAGTTCTGATGAGTTAGAAGTGCAGACAGTGAATGAGGATCAGTTTGTTTTTTTTCGACGGGCTGTCACCGGTAAAAGCCTCATAGAAATTTTACCGCAGATATTAAATGAATCCTTAAAAAAACTACCCATTCCAAAGCCCATGCGATGGGGTTCCCAAAGTATTGAATTTGTAAGGCCGATACACTGGGTTTGTTTAATGTATGGCGATGAAATATTGTCTGCCAATATTTTTGGTATCCAAAGCTCCAATAAGACTTTTGGTCACCGTTTCCATGCACCCGCTGCCATTGAATTAAAGCATGCTAATAATTATGCCGAGCGGCTTAAAAATGAAGGCTATGTTATCGCATGTTTTACTGAACGTAAAAATCTCATCCGAAAGAAAGTGCAGCAGGCTGGCTAAAAGTCATGCCGCCATCGCTATCATTGATGAAAATTTATTAGAAGATGTCACAGGTTTAGTGGAATGGCCCGTACCACTGGCAGTGGATTTTGATGAAGACTTTCTGACAATTCCAGAAGAAGCACTCATAACCTCGATGCAGACCCATCAAAAAGTTTTTCACCTGATGAGTCAGGAAGGAAAATTAATTTCAAGGTTTATTACAGTTGCCAATATTGAAAGTCACCGTAAAGACAGCGTGGTCATTGGAAACGCTAAAGTCATGCGAGCAAGGCTTTCGGATGCCGCTTTCTTTTTCAATGCGGACTTAAAAATTCCGCTGCAAGCTCAGCTTGATAAACTCAAACAAGTTATTTTTCAAAAACAGTTGGGCACTTTGTATGAACGGGCACACAGGCTTGAAACTTTATCAGGTATCATTGCTGAGAGACTGGGACTGGATGTGTCGAAGGCAAAAACAGACTGGGCGACTTTCAAAGGTAGACTTAGTGTCTGAAATGGTTGGTGAATTTCCTGAGCTTCAAGGTACTATGGGCTATCATTATGCTTTAAGGCAAGGTTTTGAAAATGACATTGCCATGGGCATTCGCGGCCAGTATTTGCCAAGATTTGCCGAAGACATCTTACCTATGTCACCTTACGGTTGTGTGGTTTCATTAGCAGATCGTCTGGATAAGCTTGGGGGAATTTTTGGTATTGACATGCCACCTTCCGGAGAAAAAGATCCTTTTGCCTTGCGTCGAGCTGCACTTGGCCTGATTAAAATTATTATTGAAAAACATTTAAAACTCGATATTAAAGCACTCATCCAGTGCGCCGTTGAATTATATGACAAAAAACTCGTAAATCATCAAACCACAGATGAAGTTTATGCCTTTATTATGGAGCGATTAAAATATTGGTATCTGTCAAAAGGGGTTAAGGTTGAACGGTTTAATGCAGTGATGGAAAAAAACATATCAGAGTTGACGGATTTTGATTTAAGACTCAATGCTGTTCAAAGTTTTGCTGATTTAGAAGCAGCAGGTTTTTTATCTGAAGCCAATAAACGTGTCACTAATCTTTTAATAAAAGAAAAATTAAATACCCAGGATTTAATTCTCAACCCAGAATTGTTACAGGAGTCGGCAGAAAAACAACTTGCCTGTGATGTATTAGAAAAAGAAAAAACAGTACTGCCTCTGATCCAACAAAGGCAATATACAGAAGTTTTAAAAGAACTGGTTACTTTAAAAGATCCGGTAGATAAATTTTTTGCCGAGGTAATGGTGATGGATAAAAATGAACAATTGAAAAATAATCGGTTGGCACTACTGAATTCCTTAAGAAACTTATTTTTTCAGGTTGCTGATATTTCAAAACTTTGTGGTTAAAAATAGTATTAAATTATGAAGAACAATATTTTAAAGCTGACTTTTGCGCCACTTTTGTCTTTATTCATTTTTATTCTTGGCAGTGGTTTGTTCACAACATTATTAACCGTAAGACTTCATAATGATGGCATCGATGCGTTGTTTATTGGGGCTATGACCGGTGTGTATTATGCCGGGCTTGCTGTGGGTTCATTTAAAATTGAACGTTACCTGATAACCATTGGTCATATTCGTGCTTTTGCAGCTTTTGCGTCTTTTTTGGCTGCTATCAGTCTATTTCAGGGAATGATTATTAATTTGTGGGTCTGGCTTATTTTAAGATTTATTGGGGGCATCGCCACCGCGGGCATTTATATTGTGATCGAAAGCTGGCTTTTATCCGTAGGTTCAAAAGCGATTCGCGGTAAAATTTTGGCACTTTACATGATTAGCCTTTATGCAGCTCAATCATGTGGACAGTTCTTAATTAAACTTGGGGATCCGAATACCCTGATGCTGTTTGCAGTAACAGCCATATTGAGTTCACTGGCGGTCATTCCGGTGGCTATGACCCAAGTGCCAGTACCAGAATTAAGTGAGCCGGATTCCTTAAGTTTTAAAAAACTGTTCAAAGCTTCAGGTTCAGGGGTAATTGGTGCTTTTTGTTCAGGACTTATTTTAGGGGCGATTTATGGATTGTTACCTTTAGTGATAATGCAAAAGACTGGCAGCACCTCTGAAGTTGCCTGGGTTATGGCTCTGTTAATATTTGGTGGGATGTGTTTGCAGTATCCCGTGGGAAAATTGTCTGATTTTATTGAAAGACGGTTGGTTTTAACGGTAATTGCCGCGTTAACGCTGATATTCTCTTTCTTTATGATTTTTAGTTTTCATAATCTTATTTATGTTTATATCATTGCCTTTTTATTAGGTGGGATGTCATTTACACTTTATCCCATCAGTATTTCCCATGCCTGTGACAGCTTAAAACACAGTGAGATTGTGTCCGGAACGCAAGGGATTTTGTTGGCATATAGTGTAGGGGCTGCTGTGGGACCTTTTTTGGCGCCAGGATTTATGCATGTTGCAGGTGCTGACGGTCTTTTTATTTATGTGTTGCTGGTGAGTGCTGTACTAACCGTATTTTTATTATGGCGTAAAACCCATGTACCTTCTAAACCGCAGGATGAAAGCTTTAGAGTAATTCCACAGACAACCCCGGTTACTGCAGAAATGGATCCACGGGGTGAAAATTAAATTTTATGAAGCTGGTTATTTTAGATAGAGATGGGGTGATTAATTATGATTCAGCTCATTACATTAAAAGCCCTGATGAATGGTTACCTTTACCAGGTAGTTTGGAAGCCATCGGTACTTTAAAAAAATTTGGTTACAAAGTTGCCGTGGCAACGAATCAATCTGGTATTGCTCGAGGATTGTATGATGAAAAAATCCTGGCAGCTATCCATGAAAAAATGCAACAGCAGCTCAAAGTATTCAATGGAAAAATTGATTATATAGCCTTTTGTCCCCATCACCCGAAACAAGGATGTGCTTGTCGTAAACCTGAAACAGGTCTTTTTGATGAGATTGCCAGGTATTTTGAAATTGATTTAACAGGCAAATATTACGTCGGAGACAGCCTGACAGATATTCAAGCGGGTAAAAACAGCGCGTGTAAACCTGTGCTGGTCAAAACTGGCAACGGCATGAAAACTTATGAAAGACTGGAAAATCACAAAAGTATTCTTAGCTTTGAAAACCTCAAAGCTTTTGTGGAAAACCTCTGCGATACATAAAACTTCAAAATTGAAACATATAAATGCAGGTTGGGCTGACGAAGGAAGCCCAACAGTCGTGGCAATTAAACCAGGCCGTAATTAAATGAATAACTCTGTTGGGCTTCCTTCGTCAGCCCAACCTACATTAAAATGAAAAAAGTAGCTATTACACCTGAAACCTCATCCTGTCAAAAGTTGGCAGAGAAATTGAGTCATCGATATGGATTGCCGCTGTATTGTGAATCAACACTTACAGATTACATCCTCAGCGTCAGTCACAGCATGATTAGTATTTGCAATCCATCGGATAAAGCAAAAGCATTTTTCATTGACTTTACGAAAGGCAAAATGGCAGCACGAGCCAGACAGTCTCAGTCTGAGTTACTCAAAAAAGCTTTGGGTTTAAAAAAAATACTCAAACCCAGTATCCTGGATGCAACGGCCGGTTTAGGGCGCGATGGATTTTTGATGGCTCATTTTGAAGCAAAAATCACCTTACTGGAAAATAATCCCACTATTTTTTTACTGTTATTAAATGGCTATAAAAGATATCAAAAGGAAAATACATCATTTGTGACCATGAAGATTTATTTTCAAAATGCAAATACTTTTCTAACCACTTCACCTGATTTCGATATTATTTACTTAGATCCAATGTTTACTGGTCGCAACAAAGCAGCGCTTGCCAAAAAAGAGATGCAAATTTTGCAGGACATTACTCAGACAGATCAAAACCCATCAGAGCTACTTACATTAAGCCTAAAAAAAGCGAGAAAAAGAGTCGTGGTAAAAAGACATATTCATCTGCCGCCATTAGGCGAGATGAAACCAGATTTAATTTATCGAGGTAAGACAGTGCGCTTTGATGTGTATTTAAAGTAAGAAATCTCTGGGGTTTGCGGCCGAGTTGTTGAACAAAGTTTTTTTAATGTAGGTTGGGCTGAGGTCGGAAGCCCAACAGCCGTGACAACTAAAATAAGGCAGTAATTAAATGAATAACTCTGTTGGGCTTCCGACCTCAGCCCAACCTACATTTGAATTTTTTTGATTCTTAAAAACTTCAGATCACCTCAAACCCAGCCTGCTGCCAGCCTTTAAAGCCACCATCCATCGAAATCACTGATTTATAACCCATATCCTGTAAAGCTTTGGCAGCCAAAGCGGAACGAAACCCCCCGCCACAATAGAGAATAATGGTGTGATCTTCAGAAGGCACAGTTTTTTCAATGTCTCGCTCGATAATCCCTTTGCCCAGATGAATAGCGGATGGCAAGTGTCCCTTAGCCCACTCAGATTCTTCTCTCACATCAATTAAAGTAAAATTTTCCTTGGCGTCGAGTTTTTGTTTAACCGTATGCACATCGGTTTCTTTAATAACATTTTTTACACTGTCTACCAAGGCTAAGAATCGATTGGAGTGTTGCATAATAAATCCTCTAAGATTTTTTCTGATAAATATTGAAATAGTGAATAAACCAATACAGCGCCGCTACAAATACACCACCAAGCAACGTGGCCAAAGCCCAGGTCATGCCAGATACCAGCCAAGTAGTACGACCCTGTTTTAGGATAAGACCGGCATCTTTAGCTACAGCCGCAGCAAAAATTAAATGCAAAATAATCTGTAAAATCAGAATTAACCATAAAGCTGATTGAAAAGAATGACTAAAAAGCTGGGTAAATTCAGTAGGCATGGTGTTTTGTCTCCTCATTTTTGACTTTTTGAACTAAAAAAGCCACCACTTGCATCATCTGTTTGTCATTGCCTTTAGAAAGCTCAGCACTGGTATAATATTTACCCCCCACAACAATAGTAGGTACAGCAAACACTCGATAAGATAACAGCAAATTTCGATTGTATTCTAATTGTAGTTTTAAACCGGTATTGTCTTCAAAGGCATTGTTAAATTGAGTTTGACTCACGCCAAACTGAGCAAAAAACTTTTGCATAGCCGTTTTGGAAGTTAAGTTCTCATTTTGTACATGGATGGCTTTAAATATAGCAGGGGTTACTTTAGGTAATATCCCTAAGGCATCTGCAATATAATAAGCTTTGGCGTAAGTCTGCCAACCGGATTCAAACACAACTGGAACACGGCTGAAATTTACATAGGCAGGTTTGTGTTTTAGCCATTTTTCCAGGGATGTTTCAAGGTGAAAACACCAGGGGCAACCATAACTGAAGAACTCAACTACTGAGACTTTCCCAGGTGTTTTTGAAATTCTGGCGGTGGTAGTGCCTGCAGGCTTGATGACTTTATAATCTTTACCTTGTGTAAATGAGGTACTCGCCAAAGTCATCATGGGTAAAAAACAAAAGATTAGATACAACCAGGTTTTTTTCATGGTGTAAAGCTCCCATTCATTAATGTAATCCAGAAATATAACTTGCCACAGCTTCCATCTGTGATTTGCTCATTTGTTTAGCAATCATGGTCATAATATGATTCATACCACTTTTACGTGAGCCATTTTTGTAAGCTTCCAACTGCTGCAATACATAATCTGCATGCTGACCACTTACAAAAGGGAAGGCGGCTTCAGCATTGCCCTTTCCAGCTGGCCCGTGACAGGCTGCACAAGCAGGTATTTTTTCCGAGCGAATGCCTGCCTGATAAATTTCTTTACCCAGTTTGAGGTATTCAGATTTAGTCTGGCCAATTTTAACTTTTTGTTTAGTGTAGTACGCAGCTAAGTCTTTGATTTGCTCAGGGCTTAAATTCATTGCCTGACTTTGCATAATAGGATTATATCTTGGGCCTTTCTCACCTTCTATAAAAGCCTGCATTTGCTGGATGAAATATTTTTGGTTCTGGCCTGCGAGTTTTGGGTAAATGGGAACAGAGCTGTTGCCATTAGGACCATGGCAGGCAGCACAGCTGGCTGCTAATCGTCCGCCTACTTGATCATTGCCAGCAGTTGCAGCAATAGCGAAATTTGTACAAGCTACAGTTAAAATCAGCGAGAGTAAAAGGTTATGAATTTTCATTGTTAGAATGCATCATAAATTGAATGGCGGAGGCATATTCAGCATCAGAACACTGACTATCTTTGTTTGCTTTATTCACACAAAGTCCACCGGCAGGCATGGCACCTTTACCATTTTTTACAGTTTCCACCAAAACAGCTAAAGCATCTTTGTATTTCTCAGGGTTATTTTTGGCAATGGCTTTTGCCGCATCAAAACGTTGTTGCCAGGCTGCTTTATCATGGACAACTGGTGCCTTCATTAAAGGCGCAGTGGCTGGGTTATGGCAGGTTTTGCAGGAATTATTATAGATAGTTTCCCCTGAAAGGGTATTAGCGTAACCTGCAACAGTCATAAGCGTTATGCATCCAAAAATGGTGAGTAAGCGTCTCATTGATTAAATCCCATTTAATTATTTTTTTTAAAGTATATTATCCATAAATTACGCATTAAAAGCTACGGTGTTTTTTTGGTTTTGGGCTTGTTAGTATCAGCAGCTTTTTCAAGCTCAGCGACTTTTTTTTCCAAATCATCGAGTTTTTGCCGACTCCGCGCCAAAACTTTTGTCTGGACATCAAATTCATCTCGTGTGACCAGATCCATTTTGGCAAAAGCATTTTGCAGGGCTGCTTTTACATTTTTTTCTACATCCTGTTGCATATCTTTTACACTTTCTGGAATCAGCTTGCCGATTTTTGCTGCCAGATCATCAAAAATTTTAGGGTCAATCATCTTTTTACCTTTGAATTTTATGAGCATACTTTTACAATAGCACAGTCCGAACTTGCAATAAATTGATTTTATGAAACTTGTAACCGCTATTATTAAACCTTTTAAAATTGATGATGTCAGAGAAGCGCTGGCGGATATTGGCATACCAGGTCTTACTGTAACGGAAGTTAAAGGCTTTGGACGACAAAAAGGACATACAGAACTGTATCGTGGGGCAGAGTACGTCATTGATTTTTTACCGAAACTCAAAATCGAAGTTGCCGTTTCCCAAAACCAGTTGGAACAGGTTGTGGATGCTATCACTCAGGCGGCGGCTACAGGAAAAGTGGGGGATGGCAAGATTTTTGTGACGAATCTTGAGCAGGTGATCCGCATCCGTACGGGTGAAATTGGCGAAGATGCATTGTAAATTTTACCGGATTAACATCGATCTTAAGTCGATTATCTGATAAGATTCTGACTAATTTTTTACCGAAGGGGAATTTTTAATGATGACTGCTGAGCCTCAAACACAATCTTTCATAGATCTATCCACTGATGAACTACTAAAGCTCGCCCTTGAGCGTAATGAAGGGGTCGTGGCTGCCAATGGTGCTTTTAGAGTCACTACCGGTAAACGGACAGGACGCTCCCCAAAAGATCGCTTTATTGTGAAAGAGCAAGGCACTGAAAATGCCATTGACTGGGGCAAAGTCAACCAGCCTATCGCGTTGGAACAATTTAACCGTCTATGGGAAAAAGCTGAGAATTATATTCAGGGAAAAACCCATTTTATTTCTCATTTAAGAGTCGGGGCAGATGATGTGAATTATTTGCCTGTAAAAGTTATCACAGAAACTGCCTGGCACAATGTTTTTGCCCGCAATATGTTTATTCGTCCTGAGAATCCACAACACGAAGCTGATAGCTGGACAATTCTGAGTGTTCCAAATTTACACACGCAACCTGCTGAAGATGGTACCCACAGTGATGGAGTTGTGAGTTTAAATTTCAAAGACAAAAAAGTTTTAATCATGGGCATCGCTTATGCGGGTGAAATGAAAAAAGCCATGTTCACCGCTTTGAACTACCTCTTACCTCAGAAAGATATTTTGCCTATGCACTGCGCGGCTAATCTTGGCAAAGATGGTAATGTGGCCTTATTTTTTGGTTTATCGGGCACCGGCAAAACCACTTTATCAGCTGATCCCAGCCGACTTTTGATTGGTGATGATGAACATGGCTGGGGTGAGCCGGGCGTTTTTAATTTCGAAGGCGGTTGTTACGCTAAGTGCATTGATTTGTCTCCAGAAAAAGAACCCGTTATCTGGAACGCCATTAAACACGGCGCTATTATGGAAAATGTGGTACTGGATGAAAAAGGCGAGCCAGATTACCGTGACGCGTCTTTGACACAAAATTCAAGATCTGCCTACCCTCGCGAACATATTCCTTTACGGGTTGAAGACAACAAAGCTGGTCAGCCAAATGCTGTGGTATTCTTAACTTGTGATTTGTATGGTGTATTGCCACCAGTTTCTATACTTAGCAAAGAACAGGCAGCTTATCACTTTTTAAGCGGTTATACCGCCCTTGTAGGTAGTACAGAAATGGGGCAAAGCGCAGCCATCAAAGAAACTTTCAGTACTTGTTTTGGCGCTCCTTTTTTCCCAAGACCTGCTCAAGTGTACGCTGATTTATTGATGCGTCGTATTGAAGCCACAGATGCCAAAGTGTATCTTGTCAATACAGGTTGGACCGGGGGTGCGTATGGCAAAGGTAAGCGTTTTGATATTCCTGTCACGCGAACAATTGTGGATGCTATCGTGACCGGCAAGCTAAAAGGTGTTGATACTGAAACTTTACCAGAATTAGGTTTACAGATTCCTGTGAGGCTTGAAGGTATTGATGCAAATATCTTAAATCCTAAAAAAGCCTGGGCAGAACCTGCTGAGTACGACAAATGTGCACAGGAATTGATTGGAAAATTCGCGGATAATTTTGCTAAATTTAATGTGAGCGAAGCTATCAAAACTGCTGGTCCTAAAAAAACCGCCTAATATGGGAACGCAGCCTGCTTACCTTAAGCAGGCTGCCGGATGCATACATGAATCATTCATTAAAAAGATGCGATTGGGCGATGGAATATGAAATTTTCATCCCTTACCATGATGAAGAATGGGGCAGACCCTGTTTTGATGATTTAAAATTATTTGAAATGCTCTGTCTTGAGATGATGCAGGCTGGTCTCAGTTGGCGCACGGTTTTAGTAAAACGTCAGGCTTTGAATCTGAACTTTGCTGACTTTCAGCCTGAAAAAATTGTCAGTTTCTCTGCAAAGAAAATTGAACAGTTAATGCAGGAGCCTGCAATTATTCGTCATCGGGCTAAAATTAACGCGGTTGTTAATAATGCTGAGAAATTTATGGCGCTCAAAGCCCAAAAAATTCGATTCTCTGATTTTGTCTGGTCTGTGGTAAAACATAAACCTGTTATTAACCGATGGAAAACACAGTCACAGGTACCTGCTAAGACTGAAGCAGCAGAACAGTTAACCGCGCTTCTAAAAAAACAGGGTTTCAAATTTTTAGGAGCCACCACCATTTATGCCTTTATGCAAGCCACAGGCATGGTAAATGACCATTTGGTGGATTGTTTTTGCGCTGATATCCACTCAAAATAGTTTAACGGGCAAGTTGACCGGTTTCAATTTTAATTAATTTATTGTTTTCAAAAGTAAAAATCATTTTAGGTCGATAGCTGCCGAAATTATAAGTCATCACCAGTAGCTTAACAGGTCGTTTAACCCCTTGCTGAATCCGGTTTACATAAGAAGGAGCGCCACATTGGATTTGCACCTGGGAGGCACTGGTACCAATTTGAATTCTCCCAGAGCTGTAGCAGGGAAAATTACCAATGAGATTTTGATCACTGACACTGATTTGATTGACTTTTTCATCTACGAAAGTTATCTGCATTTTAGGTACATACTGATTTACATTATTGGCTTGACCCGCAGTATAAATCCATTGAATCAATTCCACCGGTTTAGTTTCAGTGGTGGTCTGGGTTTGGGTGGACTCAGGTTTACCACAGGCAGCGAGTACCTCTTCGGGTGCAAAACCTGTAGAGATGGTTTTAAAGGTGGATGGGCAAACAAAGTTAGCCCCATACACTTGTGAAGCACATAAAAGGACTGAGGTACAGATAATCGACTTGAATTTCATCTTAGCTACCTTTCTTTCAAATTAAGTATTAACAAGTATATACCTATTATGCTTTAAAATGCGAGTCACTATCAGAAGACTCTTTATCCCCCTGAAATTGCAGTTGTATACTTTCAAGCGTTCGGGCTTTGGTTTCTGGCAGGTAAAAATGTGCCACAAGAAAGTAAGCCAGCGTGGAAAGTGCAAATACTGTATAAATGCCTTCCATCCCAATGGCTTTGGTTAAATATAAAAATAAGCTGGCAAACACAGTTGCAGATAATGAATTGGCAAAAAGGCATAGGGCAATGGCTTTACCTCTGACTTTTGTGGGTAGTAACTCGGAGATAGCAAGCCACACAACCACCCCCGGACCAATTGCGAAGGAAAAAACATAAACCATTAAAAAGGCTAAGCTATAAAAAGCACTTTGTGCCTGAGAAAGCCCTAAGTGTTCAATGATGATTAATCCTGTGGCTGCCACTACGATACCCGCGGTTCCAAACAAAAGTAAACGCTTTCTGCCCACAAAGTCGATTAAAAGAATACTGATAATAGTCGTAAAAAAATTCACAGCCCCCAAGCCAATGGTACCTAACATCAGCACCTGATGAGAAGTAAATCCAGCTTTTTCCAACACCAAAGGCGCATATTGAAAGATAATATTGATGCCTGTGAGTTGATTAGCAATGGCAATAAACAAACTAATGCTAAGAGGGAGCAGTAAATTTTTTTTGAATAAATCCAGCCACTGCCCCTGATTTTTTTTCAGGCCGCTCTCAATGATGGCAAGCTCTGATTGAATATGGCTTTCAGGCCACAACTGCCCCAGCACTTTGCGGGCAGCTTGCTTGCGCTGTTTTGCCAACAGCCAACGTGGGGTTTCCGGAAGGCATAACATTCCAAAAAATAGAATAACAGCAGGCACCAAAATCACGGCAAACATAGCGCGCCAGTTGTTATCCTGCGTGAAAAATAAATCGATAATATAAGCCAGTAAAATTCCAAAAGTTAAGAATAACTGAAAAGCCGTCATACCCCGACCACGCATATGCGTGGGCGAAATTTCAGTAATATATAAAGGAACTGCAACAGAAATTACCCCAACACCCAATCCAAGTGTTAATCTGGCAAAGAATAATTGTTCAAAAGAATTTGCCATCATGATGAGTAAAACACCCAGAATAAAAATGATACAGGCACTTAAGATCATTTTCTTTCGGCCATAACTGTCAGCCAGAGTTCCCGTTACCAGATTTCCCAAAAGACCACCACCAAGAACCGCCCCCACGATTAAACCAAGCTGAGCATTGTCCATAGGGATAGAGGCTTTAATACTTAATATTGCACCGGAAATAACACCGATATCATAACCGTAGAGTATTCCCCCTAAGGCAGCACATAAAATTATCCAGACATTTACAGAAATGAAGAAAAATTTTTGCATAACAACGCTTAGGAAGTGGCAATCTGAAAACCTAACTCAATCAGCGGTGTTGCTACTAAAAGATAGATTAACTGTAAGATGATGAGCACTGGTATGGGTGATATATCAACCCCCCCTACAAGTGGTATTAATCGTCTTGCTGGTTTTAGCAAAGGCTCTGTGATTAAATGTAAGATCTCTGTCAAAGGATTGTACTGTCTTGGATTGACCCAGCTCAAAATAGCATTAATAATAATGGCGTAAAAAAAGATATTAAGAACCACCCCCAGCACATCTCCAAAAGCCATAATGAACAATCCAAGAATATTTGGGAATAGACCGGCTTTGAGCCAAATAACCAACAAAAGCTTCACCACTTCAAGAACAAGCAGCACCAGCAAAGAGGACAGATCAATGCCTTTTAATGGCGGTAAAATTTGTCGCAGTGGTTTAACCACCGGATTAGTGAGTTTAACAACAAATTGCGAAACCGGGTTAAAAAAATGTGCACCAACCCATTGTAAAATCATCCTTAGCATCAGGATCAATATATATAGGTTGAACAAAGTTTGAATTAAAAAAATCAGTGCATTATCAATGGTATTAAACATATTTACACCTGTCAGGATTTTTTTTCTAAAGCTTTATAATGTTCTTTGGCAAAAAGTTCTGTCATCTCACTGGCTCGATTGCGGGCATTTTCCAAAGCCTCTTGAAAAATCTGTGGTAACTGATGATGTTGCAACGTTTCAATGGCTGCCTGTGTTGTACCACCTTTTGAAGTGACGCTTTGCCTCAACTGCTGAATAGGTTCTTCATGTTCCATAGCCATGCGAGTGGCGCCAAGCGCTGTTTGCAATACTAACAGACGGGCTTGCTTATAAGAAAGTCCCCACTGAACAGCACAATCGATCATGGCTTCAAAAACCAGTAAGAAATAGGCAGGTCCCGAGCCGGATAAAGCGGTGATGGCATTCATATCTGCTTCATTTTGCACCCAGAGGGTGATACCTACACTGCGAAAGATAGATTCTCCAATGTCTTTGTGGGATTTGGTACAAGAGTCATTAGCAAAAAGTCCACAAGCCCCAGCACCCAATAAAGAAGGTGTGTTGGGCATAGCACGAATAATGGGTGTTTTATGCAATAACCATTGTTCTATCAGTTCACAAGTGATACCGGCAGCTACAGAAATAACCAATTTATCATGGCGGTTAACCGTTTTAAGATCATGAGATACCGAAGCAATTTTATCAGGTTTTACACAAAATAAAATAACATCTGCCTGTTCCATGGCTTCAACGTTATTTTCGGTAATTTGGATATGAAATTGGGTTTTGAGGTGGAGTAATTTTTCTGAAGAGGGATTAGCTGCAATGATTTTGCCTGCATCATAACCATCATTAATGAGGCCACCAATAATAGAGGAAGCCATAGAGCCTGCGCCAATAAAAGCCAGTGTTTGATGTTGCATAATAATCCTAAAAAGCGTTAATTATTTGTGTTATAAATTCATAGATTAAAGCACCCAGACAAAATCATGCAGATGTTTTGTCTGGGTGCTTTACCTGAGGTCAAACAGGTTCACAGAAATATTCTGACTAAATACCGCTTTGACCAAACAAAGCTGCGCCAATGCGTACCATATTGGCACCTTCTGCAATTGCTGCTTCAAAGTCGTGGGACATACCCATGGACAGTGTGTCTAAATCTGGAAAACCATTGGTTTTTAAATCTTCGAAAGCTTCCCTCAGTTTACGAAAGGGTTCTCTTTGTTCTTCAAACTCCCGTCGAATGGCAGGTATACACATCAGCCCGCGCAATTTTACATTTGGCAAATCCTTAATAAAATTGGCAATCATAGGAATTTCTTCAAAAGCAATGCCAGATTTTGAATCTTCATCATCCACATTTACCTGTAATAAAATATTAACAGGCGGCATGCCTTCAGGCCTTTGCTCACTCAAGCGTAAAGCTATTTTAGCTCTGTCCACAGAATGAACCCAGTTAAAATATTTAGCAATGGCTTCGGTTTTATTGGATTGAATGGAACCCAAAAAATGCCATTCAATTTCATATTTTTTTAAGCGACTTAATTTTGCCAGGGCTTCTTGCAGGTGGTTTTCCCCAAAATCTTTTAACCCTTCTTCAGCAGCGGTTTTTAGTTTTCCCATTGGCTGTTTTTTTGTAACACCAATTAAGCGAATGCTGCCGGCTTCGCGATTAAACTCCGTCTCCGCTTCACTAATGCGACGACGAATGTCATGTAGATTATCAATTATTTTCAACATAGTTAGGTTTCTCTTCAGTATGGTGTAAAGTTCTTTTGTGAGTCCAACTCTCAGTCCCTTAATACCTTTTAAAAGGAGTAAAAAGTATTTTATAGGTTGGGAACTATGAACACAAGCCTTAAATTACTCGTGGAATTGGGGTTTAAGCCTTGAATAATGATTGTCATGAATTTGTCAAGAAAATAACGTAAAATACATTTCACAGGTATCCAACCCCGCCACTTTGTGATGAAAAAAATTAAAATTTTAATTATTGAAGATGAAATAGCCATTCGTGATATGCTTAGATACTCGTTATCGCAAAAAGAATTTGAACTATTGGATGCTGAGGACACGCCCAGGGCCAAAGCCATTCTTGCTAAAACCATTCCCGATTTAATTTTGCTTGACTGGATGTTACCCAGTGAAAGCGGTATTGATTTTATCCGCTGGATAAAACAGCAGGAAATTTTTTTGGATGTGCCAGTTATCATGCTCACAGCCAAAGCTGAAGAAGACAACAAAGTCAGAGGGCTTTTGTGTGGAGCAGATGACTATGTGACAAAGCCTTTTTCACCTACGGAATTACAAGCCCGTATCAAGGTGGTATTAAGGCGCGGACCTTTGATTTCTCCAGCCAATGAAATCAAAATGGCAACCTTAACTCTAAATGTAGCAAAACACGAGGTGCAAGTGGCTGGCCAAAAGCTTAGCTTATCCCCCACTGAGTTCAAGCTGTTAAAGTTTTTCATGCGACACCCAGGAAAAACTTATTCTCGAGATCATTTAATTTCCCACATTTGGGGTGCCTCTGTCTATATCGATGAAAGAACGGTAGATGTTCAAATCCGCAGACTCAGAGATAAATTAAAGCCCTTTGGACTTAATCAAATGATAAGCACCGTGCGTGGTCAGGGATATCAATTTAATCAAGTATAGTAAAGTGTAGATGGATGAATATAGAAGATAAAGTTAATTTAGCTAAGTTACCCCAGCCGGTGGTAGAGCATATTAAACAGCTGGAGCGAGTTCGCAGCGATTTTGTGGCGAATGTGTCACATGAATTAAGAACGCCTTTAACGGTGATAAGAGGGTATCTTGAAACACTGATGAAAAAAAATGATACGCAAATTCCTTCGAAAATTTTTCAACAAATGTATCAGCACAGTATTCGTATGGAAAATATCATTGATGAACTGCTGTTGCTTTCTCGGTTGGAATCAGAAGATAAAACCCATGAAGAAAAACAACCTATTGCTGTTAGTGCGATTTTGACTACTTTATGTGAAGATGCAATTAATGTCAGTGGGGAAAAAAAGCATAAAATAAAATTAACAACCGATAAAACCCTTGGATTAAAAGGTTCAGAGGGCGAATTGAAAAGTCTTTTTTCAAACTTAATCATCAATGCTGTCAAGTATACGCCACCTAAAGGCAGCATTGAAATATTTTGGCAGTCTCAGGACAATGGGGATGCTGTTTTTGCGGTGAAAGACACAGGTATCGGCATTGCTGAAGAACACATTCCCCGTATCACGGAGCGATTCTATCGGGTGGATAAAGCCCGTTCCAGAGACAGTGGTGGTACTGGGCTTGGTCTTGCTATTGCTAAACATGTGCTCATGCGGCATGAGGCGGAACTCCGAGTCCAAAGTACTTTTGGCAAAGGCAGTCTGTTTTAGCTGTCAGTTCCCTAAAGCGCGAGTTGGTGTCATAAAACCGTCATAAACTTTTGTTAAAATTTTATCAAACTTCAAAAACAGCAAAAGTATATGAATACCCATTTAAATTATGCAGACTCTATCAAAGCCCTTGATGAAAGTGAGATTGGTAAAAGCCATTGGCGGATGATCATAACCGCTGGCATGGGTTTTTTTACCGATGCATACGACTTATTTGTGATAGGTGTTGTAACTACTTTGTTGGTTTCCATCTGGCATCTTAGTACTTACCAAATAGCATTGCTCAACGGCGTCTCTTTAGCGGCAGCCGCTTTTGGTGCCTTATCTTTTGGCTGGCTTTCCGATAAATTGGGACGAAAGAAAATTTACGGGATTGAAATTTTGATTTTGGTGGGCGGAGCTTTATTATCTGCCTTTGCCGCCTCATTTGCTGTATTACTTGTAGCTCGGCTCATCGTGGGGTTTGGTATCGGGGGAGATTATCCTACCAGCGCGGTGGTTGCCTGTGAAAGTGCTAATCGCAAAAACCGCGGATTTTTAGTGCTGCTGGTATTTGCCATGCAGGCACTGGGATTAATTGTTGGACCACTTTTGGCCTCGTTTTTGATGGCTTTGCAAATCCCCAATGATTTAGTCTGGCGGTTATTGCTGGGCTTGGGCGCTATACCGGCTGGCTGTGTCTTTTTTCTCAGAAGAAAAATCTCTGAATCCCCCAGGTTTTTAGCGACTCAAAAACAAACTATTGAATATAGCCGAATTATTCATGAGTTGGCGGGATTAAAAGACAAAGTATCTGAGGCAGTTTATGTACCGCAAAAGCTTCATTCAAAAAAATGGCTAAAATGCCTTTTAGGTACCGCAGGCGCCTGGTTTTTGTTGGATGTGGCATTTTATGGAAACGGTATTTCTTCTATGCTGATTATGAAAGCGATAAATCCAGGTGCAACCTTACTGGAGCATACCCTGTTGGCTGTGCTGATTTTTGCCTGTTTTGCTTTCCCAGGCTATTTTTTTGCTGCAAAATATGTGGATAAAATGGGACGTAAACCCATGCAAATGCTGGGATTTGCCATCATGGCAGTTTGTTATTTCATCATAGCTGTGTTTCCTGCTTTAAATAATATCTTGCCATTGTTTGTTCTGGTTTTTGGGTTGAGTTTTTTCTTTGTAAACTTTGGCCCAAATGCCACCACTTTTTTGATTCCTTCAGAAATTTATCCCACAAATATTCGCGCCAAAGCCCATGGCTTATCTGCAGCTTTTGGGAAAGTCGGGGCATTTATCGGAGCATTTTTTCTGCCAATATTGCTGCATAAAATGGGTCTGCCACACATGATGCTTATCCTCACCGGAGTTTGTCTGTTAGGTATCCTGGCTACTTTGCTGGTACCCGAGATGAAGCAACGTTCTTTGGATTTTGTTGAAATTGAAGATTAGCGACTTTTTACGATTTACTACAAACCTGAGGTAAACCACAGACTTTTGCATATTTTCATAATCTGACTATTATTTAGGATAAAATGTCACATAAAGCCCTAAAGAGGTATTAACCATTATGAGTAATTTGCATGCAAAAATAATAAAAAGCTGCTCAGCTTTGGCAATCGCCAGCCTGCCTATATCTGTATTTGCAGCAAATTCTGTTGAGAACATTGCAATTACCTGGCCTACAGCGGTTGTGGGTAAAGTGGTGTATAACCCTGTACTGATTTATCAATGTAAAACTACTGCCTGTAAATCTGTGACACGTCAGGATAAAAAAGTTTTTGTTAGCGCCATTCCAAAACAACCAAAATATGGATTGTCAGGCACACCGCCTGCCCCCATTACCTTTTTAAGTACGAATGGACAGGCCACAAGCTTTAAAATTTTTCGTGCCAGCACCCAGGTTATTGGGTCAAATACTCAGTGGGGCAGTTGTGTTTTAAGTATGAATGCTGATGGCAGTTTGAATCATTCTTTAACTACCTGCCAGGGAGCCGTGGTCACCAGTAATTCCACCAGCACCGTCAGTGCTTTGTCTTTCATGGCAGGTAATTTTACCGTTACGATGCAAACACCACCGGGCAATATAAATGATTTGTTACAAAATCCAATTCCTGCTCGCAGTATTACTTTTGTGAATGACTCGGCTTATTCTGAACTTTGTTTGTCTTTAAATTCTAAATTTATGACTAAAGGCCAATCTTGTAGTGATATTGATGGGATTGTGTTAACTAAGAAAAAACCCTATACCTTAATTGTTTCTGGTAAAGGTGCAGATGCTGATAAAGGCGGTGGTTCTATGTCAGGTGCAGCTTTTGTAGTAGGTTTTAAAGATAATGGCGTTTGGCAAGATACTGGGCGTTATAAAAATACTGGGCTTGTGTATGCTACCGCCATGGAATGGAGTATGTTGCCAGCAGCGCCAGTAAAATCAGTGGCTACCGGCATGACCGATCACAGTATTGGCGTAACGACCATTGATATTAGCGCGGTGAATGGTTATAACCTCGGGGCAAGTTTAAAGCCTGACGAGGGTACAGTGTGCAGCACAGCTTCAAGAGACTCAAAAGGCAATGCTGAACCTGCCCAATTTAGTTACTATGGCACCACATTTTCCAAATTACCTGCGCAGGGCGTAGATTTACAAGGTCTTTGTCCCAGCACGGCACCTTTTCCAGGTATCAATACTACTCAAGTCGTAACTAACAGCCAAAATGAAACAGTGGGTTGCCTAAGCCCTTGTAAATACGCAACTTACCTGAACTCCATTGGCAAATTACCCAGCTATGTAAATCTGCCAGCAGTTTGTTGTGATGGTAACTATGACAATTCTCAATTATGTACTGCTACCAAACTGCATTGGGGTAGTGATAAAGTGAATATCGCCCATGAAGGTTTGCCTTATGTTGCAAATTTAGCTGCACCCAATACCCAACAGGTATATCGCTGGCAATTTGATGATTACAAAGGTACATTTTCCTGTGATCCCAAGGCAAGCTTTACATTTACCCTTCACTAAAGTTTGCTTAGGCAGGAAACAAAACCATTTGCCATGTTGAGTCAAACTTTGTAACCTTGGCAAAGATTTGCTTTTTGTGGTTTCAGCCTATGTCAATCTCCATTGAAACTTTACAGTCCATGAAGCATGATGGCGAACCCATCACGATGCTCACCTGCTATGATGCCAGCTTTGCAAGTTTGATTGATAATGCAGGCATTGAGGTGATTTTGGTAGGTGATTCCCTCGGCAATGTGATTCAGGGGCATAAAACCACCGTGCCTGTGACTTTGGAACAAATGGTCTATCATTGCCAGTGTGTTAAAAATGGCACAGAAAATACCTTCATAATCGCTGACATGCCTTTTATGAGTTACTTTGATGAATTTTGCGCCTTTGAAACCGCAAAAGCTTTAATGCAGGCGGGCGCCATGATGGTGAAGCTTGAAGGTGGCACCTGGCTTGTGCCTGTGGTTGAAAAACTGGTTCAATGTGGTATTCCTGTATGCGCCCATTTGGGATTACAGCCTCAGTCTGTGCATCGGCTGGGTGGTTTCAAACAACAGGGCAAAACCAGCTTACAAAAACAGCAACTGCTGGCAGATGCTAAAGCATTAGAAAGTTCAGGAGTACAGTTACTCATTGTAGAATGTATTACAGCGGAACTGGCATATGCTATCACTCAGTCGCTGGAAATACCCGTGATTGGTATTGGCTCCGGTCAGCAGGTAGATGGGCAGGTGATGGTGCTGTATGATATTTTAGGCATCAGCGGTTCAATCCCAGGTTTTGCTAAAAACTTTTTGCACGGAGCGCCAAGTATTAAAGTTGCTTTGCAAAATTATCGTAGCTATGTAAGAAACCCTCAAGGGTGATCGCTTTTAGGTATAAAACATGCATATTCTCAAAACCATTGATGATATTCGTAACATAAGATCAAAATTGGGTAACATTGCACTGGTACCTACCATGGGAAACCTGCACCAAGGTCATTTAAGTTTGGTTGAAAAAGCGCAAACCTTAGCACCACAAGTTGTTGTGAGTATTTTTGTGAATCCTTTACAGTTTGCCCCTCATGAAGATTTAGAGGCTTATCCACGAACATTGGCAGTAGATCTCAACCAATTAAAAGCCTTAAATGTCGCTGCAGTTTTCACCCCAGAAGCAAATTTAATGTATCCGGATGCAAGACAGGCTACGCGCATTGAAGTCCCTGAGGTAAGTGCCGGCTTGTGCAGTATCTCAAGACCACATTTTTTTGCCGGTGTTGCCACAGTGGTTGCCAAGCTATTTAATATTATTCAACCACAAATAGCTGTTTTTGGCGAAAAGGATTATCAGCAACTGTTGGTTATCCAAAAGATGGTTAAAGACTTAAATTTTCCTGTAAAAATTTATGGTGCGCCCATCATTAGAGAAAAAAGTGGCTTGGCTATGAGTTCCCGTAACCAGTATTTGAGTCCTCAAGGTCGACAACAGGCGGCCAAACTTTATGATACTTTAAAGCGCTGTGCCAATACTATTGAGCGCTTGACACCAATCAGTCAGGTTCTGGCAGAGGCGACTAATAGTCTTATTGAAAGCGGTTTTAAAGTAGATTATCTAACATATCAGCATTCTGAAACTTTAGCACCATTGGATAAGTACTCACCTATGGGTAAACTATTTGTAGCTGCATATCTTGAAAACACCCGTCTTATTGATAATCTTTAAATAATCAATGTAGGTTGGGCTGACGAAGGAAGCCCAACATTTACTTTGATTTTCAGTTTCAATGTAGGTTGGTGCTGACGTAAGGAAGCCCAACAGGATTATTCATTTAATTACGGCTTTTTTATTTGCCACGGCTGTTGGGCTTAATCAGCCCAACCTACATTGATTTTGACTGTAAATCGAAGTTTTTCGTAAATTCTATATAATGCAAAGTTAGGTATTTTTTAACCAAAAATGTCTGGAAGTACTGATTGTAAGGTTTTAGATACGGTTTTAAGGTGGGTTTTAGCTTATAGGTTGTTAGTTACACTAATTCAATACAGTTTATTGTAGCATGCAATTAGGATACAATATCGCCAAAAACCCCACAAAGAGAAGTTCAATGTCAGATAATTTTAAACAAGAAGCCCTGGAGTATCATGCAAAACCCATCCCAGGCAAGCTTTCCATAGAAATTACTAAACCTATGGAATCTCAAAAAGATTTGTCCTTAGCTTACAGTCCAGGTGTTGCTGAGCCTGTGCGGGAAATTTTCAAAAATCCTGATAAGGTCTACGAGTATACCTCAAAAGGTAATACCATTGCAGTGATAACCAATGGTACAGCCGTCTTGGGTCTTGGAAATGTCGGTCCTTTGGCCAGTAAACCCGTGATGGAAGGTAAAGCTGCGCTTTTCAAACGTTATGCTGGCATTAATGCAATTGATTTGGAAGTAGCCGCCAGTAATCCTGAAGAGTTTATTAATACTGTGGTGAGAGTAGCGCCCAGTTTTGGGGGTATCAATCTTGAAGATATTAAAGCGCCAGAATGTTTTCAGATTGAAAATGCGCTTAAAAATCAATTAGATATTCCTGTATTTCATGACGACCAACATGGTACAGCGATTGTTACAGCCGCAGGACTTTTAAATGCTTTAGAGCTTCAGGGTAAAAAGCTCGAAGAAGCTGTGATTGTGTGTTCCGGCGCTGGTGCTGCGGGTTTGACGGCCATGCATTTATTGATTCGCTTAGGGGCTGCTAAAAGCAATATTTATGTGGTGGATAGTGGCGGTATTATTCATAGCGGTCGAGATAAACTTAATCCCTACAAATTTGGTTTTGCCATTGAAACAGAGAAAAGAACGCTGGCAGATGCGATGGAAGGTGCAGATGTATTTATTGGTGTTTCTGCCCCAGATATTCTAACTGTAGATATGCTAAACTCCATGAATGATAACCCCATAGTGTTTGCTATGTCGAACCCTGATCCTGAAATTGCACCAAAACTTGCCCATGAAACCAGAAAAGATTTGATTATGGCCACCGGTCGCAGCGACTTTCCAAATCAGGTTAACAATGTATTGGTATTTCCTTTTATCTTCAGAGGCGCTTTAGATGTCAGAGCAAAAGATATCAATATGGAAATGCAAATTGCAGCGGTGTACGCTTTAAAAGAATTAGTGAAAGAACCCGTACCTGAGTCAGTGTATAAGGCTTATGGACTGGATTCACTGGAATTTGGACCAGACTATATTATTCCGAAACCCAACGATCCCCGTTTGATGGAAGTTATTTCTACAAAAGTTTCAGAGGCAGCCAGAAAATCTAATGTTGCCAGAATCTAATCATTGACTGTGAGAAAAATTATGATCCATGCTTCTTCATTCTGGCAACAACTGGAAATGCTTCAGCAGAAAATCTATGCGTTGCAACTGATTGACTTATTTCATGAAGATAAACACAGAATGAAAAAATACAGTGTGGATGCTGCAGGATTACATTTAGATTTTTCAAAAAACTTTATCAATGATGCGATTTTTGAAGCTTTATTGGGTTTGACGACAGAAGCACGGCTGGAGCAAAAAATTCAATCCTTGTTTGCTGGTGAAAATATCAATCATACGGAAAACAAATCTGCCGGACATTTAGAATTACGAAAACCCTTGTCACACTGTAACGCACAAGTCATAGAGTCTCGTGCAAACCTAAAAGCCTTTGTGCAAGCGCTACATATGGGCATGATTGCAGGTGCTACAGGAAAACCTATTACAGATATCATAAATATTGGTATTGGCGGATCTGATCTTGGCCCAAAACTTGCCTGCGAAGCACTCAAAAACCACAGCAGCGACAAATTTAATTTTCATTTTGTGGCAAATGTGGATGAGTATGAAATCAATCAAGTACTCAAAAAAATTAATCTTGAAACCAGCCTTTTTATTGTCGCATCAAAGTCTTTTAGCACCATAGAGACCTTAACCAATATGCAAAGTGCTAAAGCAAAATTTCAGCATTTTGAGGATCAAGATGCCTGGAAAAAACATTTTGTCGCAGTGACGGCTCGTCCTGACAAAGCTTTGGAGGCAGGGTTTTTGGATGATTATATTTTAGATTTTTGCGAGAATGTAGGTGGGCGTTATTCTCTATGGTCCAGTGTGGGGCTAAGTATTGCGGTTGCTTTAGGTTTTGAAAAATTTGAAGCGATGCTCGCTGGTGCTCATGCAATGGATGAGCATTTTCGTCAAGCTGAATTTCATCAAAACATGCCAGTGATTTTGGCGCTGCTTGAGATTTGGTATAACAATTTTTGGGGTAGCCAGTCTCACGCCATCATTCCCTATGCCTCTCAGTTAAACTTGCTGCCTAAATATCTGCAACAACTGGTGATGGAAAGCAATGGTAAAGCCATTAATAGTCATAGTGAGTTTTTATTGTATGATGCCAGTCCTATCATTTGGGGAGAGGTAGGAACCAACTGTCAACATAGCTTTTTGCAACTATTTCATCAGGGGCTAAGGCTGATACCTGCAGATTTTATTGTCGCAATGCAAACACAGGGCAGTGGTAACCATCAGCAGCAGTTGGTGGCTAATTGTTTTGCACAGGCGAGTGTCTTAATGAAAGGAAAAAACCTTCCTGAAGCAAAAAAAGAATTGATGCTTCAGGGACTGTCTGAAACACAGGCAGAGGCATTAGCACCACACAGAGTTTTACCCGGCAATAATCCCAGTAACATGATTTTGATGGAAAGTATTAGCCCTGAGACCTTCGGTGCTTTAATCAGCCTTTACGAAAATAAAGTTTTTACATCAGCTATGATTTGGGATATTAACCCTTTTGATCAGTTTGGTGTGGAAATGGGTAAAGTAGTCGCTAGTGATTTATTAAAATCTATCACGGATCCTGAAGCCAAACATCCAAACTTTGATCCTTCAACTAATGATTTAATTCAACGGTATCGAAAATATATTTATGAAAAAGCGTAAAGATTATCCTTTTCATTCCATCGAAGAAGAGGTGGAATCCAAACTTTCAAAAAGCAAATTTAAATTGGCGTTTACCGATGAAGCGTTTCTTTTAAGAGAAGAGCTCCGCTCTGTCAGGTTGTTGTTGGAGTACCGCAAGGCAGAAATTGTATTAGATGAAAAACATATCCATTCCACAATTCCTGTGTGCGGCAGCTCTCGTTTTATTGCAAGAGAGACGGCGCAGGCAGAAATTGAGCGGATAGAAACTTATTGTGAGCAGTACCCAAAAGATATTCAGGCGAAAAATGAATTAAAAAAAGCCCAAAAGCAACTGCAAATGAGTGAATATTATGAATCTGCTCTGACTTTAGCAAAAAGAATTTCTTCCAGTAAACGAGCAAGCCGTGGGGGAGAATTTGTGATATTAACCGGGGGCGGTCCCGGTATTATGGAAGCTGCTAATCGCGGGGCTTTCAGCAGTAAGGCAAAATCCGTGGCGCTCAGCATTTTTTTGCCCACTGAAGAAGAGCCCAATGAGTATATTTCAGAAGATCTGCATATTCAGTTTCATTATTTTGCCATGCGAAAAATGCACTTTCTAATTCGAGCCAGAGCCATGGTGTTTTTTCCGGGTGGCTACGGTACTTTGGATGAGTTGTTTGAAACTTTAACCCTTATTCAGACCAAAAAAATTAAACCTATTCCTATTTTACTGTTTGGTCAGGCTTTTTGGGATAAAATTATTAACTTCAACGCATTGGTAGAAGAAAACGTCATTGCTAAAGAAGATTTATATCTTTTTGAGTTTGTAGAAAATGTTGAAGATGCCTGGAAAAAAATAAAGGACTATTATGATTTTGATGATAGTAAGTAAATAGACATTAGGAAAAACTCCCCTTTTGCTGCTAATTTATTGTATAATTTAAACAATTGATTCAAAAAAACCTTATTCCAATGAAAGTCCAAAACTGGCAGCCCCACTCCTGGCAGCAAAAGTCATCAGCACAGCCCTTTATTTATCCTGATGCCAATGAAGTGCAAAATTGTGTAAAAAAACTCTCTGAAATGCCGCCTTTGGTTACGCCAATGGAGGTAAAAAAACTGAAACATCATCTGGCCATGGCAGCTCAAGGTAAAGTATTTCTTTTGCAGGGAGGGGACTGTGCTGAGAGTTTTGCAAACTGCCGGGAAACGCCCATTACCAATAAACTTAAAATCCTGTTGCAAATGAGTTTGATTTTAATTCATGGAATGAAAAAACCCGTTGTGCGAGTAGGACGAATCGCTGGGCAGTATGCTAAACCCCGTTCAGAGCCTTATGAGCGTAAAAATGGGATTGAGTTGCCTTCCTATCGAGGGGATTTGATTAATGAGCAGGATTTTTCCAAAGTCGCCCGAACGCCAGATCCCAGACGTATGCTCAAAGGCTATCAGTACGCAGGGTTAACCTTAAATTATATTCGAGCGTTAATTGATGGTGGTTTTGCCGACTTACAACATCCAGAATATTGGGATTTGGATTTTGTTAAGCATTCACCATTAGCCAAGGATTATCACCAGCTGGTCAATTCCATTGGCAATACCCTTAATTTCATCAAAAGTGTTTCTGGTATTCAGTCAAATTCATTGCAGCAAATTGAGTTTTATACCAGCCACGAAGCTTTGAACCTCTATTATGAACAACCATTAACTCGCAAAGATACCGATGGTCGTTATTATGCTTTATCCACTCATTTTCCTTGGATTGGTATGCGTACGGCACAGCCAGAGGGCGCTCATCTTGAATTTTTTCGAGGTATACAAAATCCTGTTGCTGTTAAAATTGGTCCCAGCGTTACGTCAGAAACCCTGCTGGAACTCGTGGATGTATTAAATCCTGAAAATGAAATGGGACGACTGACTTTTATTGTGCGACTGGGCGCTAAAAATGTGGAAGCAAAACTGCCACAATTAATTGAAACTATCAAAACTCATAAGAAAAATATTTTATGGTCTTGTGATCCCATGCATGGTAATACCGAAAAAACTGCATCAGGAATTAAAACCCGTCGATTTGATGATATTTTGTCAGAGTTGACCCATTCTTTTAGAATCCACAAGGCTCACAATAGTCATTTAGGCGGTGTACACTTCGAACTCACCGGTGAAAATGTCACGGAATGTGTTGGCGGTGCCAGAGGATTATCTGAGTCTGATTTAAAAACAGCTTATGAAACTTTGTTAGATCCAAGATTAAACTATGAGCAATCTTTGGAGATGGCCATGCTGATTGCAAAAAATCTATAAGCTTTTTGCTTAAGTGAAAAATGTTTTCTATACTGATTCTAGTATGGAAAGCATTAACACCCACGCCCTTCACATTGAGAAATTTTTCAGTTTATCTCCGGATTTACTGTGTATAGCCAGTGTTGCCGGTTACTTTGTAAAAATAAATCCTTCTTTCACTGAAATTCTCGGTTATAGTGAAAACGAACTACTGTCTCAACCTTTTGTCAACTTAATTCACCCGGAAGATTTAGATAAAACTCAGGCAGAGTTAAATAAACTGGAAAATGGTGCAGAAAGGTTGCATTTTGAAAACCGTTATTGCTGCAAAGATGGTGAGTACCGCTGGTTTTCCTGGAAAGCTTATTATGAAGTGGAAACGGGTCTTTTATACGCAATTGCTCGAGATGTCACTGAAAAAAAATCCATGGAAAAGAAATTGATCTTACAGTCTCAACAGGATCCTCTAACGGAAGTTTTAAATCGCAGAGCCTTTACTGAAATTTGTGCAAGACAGTTAAAACAAGCCATGAAAGATAAATTTCCTTTGTCTTTGGTGATCATTGATGTGGATTTTTTCAAAGAGTTTAATGATTCAAAAGGCCATCTTCAGGGCGATACGGTTTTAAAAAAGATTTCTACTACATTACACAGACAACTGCGAAAAAACACAGATTTTATTTCCCGTTATGGGGGTGATGAATTTATTGTATTACTCAGCCACACTAATTTAAAGCAGGCGCTTGAAGTTGCTGAACACTTGCGAGAAACCGTAGAGCATTTAAAAATTTTTTATGGGCAAAACTCTAAAAAAGAGCAAGTGACAATTACCTTAGGGGTGACCACTATTTTGCCCAGTCAGGACTACTCTTTAAATGAGTTAATTTCTGTGGCAGACAAAGCATTATATCAGGCTAAAAAAGCTGGGCGAAACCAAGTCATTGGCGTTGATTTTGTCAACTCCGCATCTTGAGCAGTTATAGCTAACTTTATCCCTGGACATGGTAAATCCTGCCAGTTTGAATACCATAAATACTTTTACGATAGGCTCTGGCCACTTTTTCAGATGCAACAGGTTCAAACCCAGGACAAATTTCAGCATATTTAGTAACGGATGCTTTTAAAAGCGCTGGAGAAACTGCATTGATTCTAATGCCTTTTGGCAAATCTAAGGCAGCAGCTTTTACAAAACCTTCTACAGCATTATTAACCATGGCAGCGGCACTGCCATTTTTTACAAAATCATGATTCATAATGCCAGTTGTTAAAGTGATACTTCCACCCTTATTTAACTGCTTAATACCTTCTATTGCTAAAGTTAACTGCCCCAATAATTTTTGTTGCAAGCTTGTGATGTAATCTTCTGTAGTCATTTCAACCAGTGGTTTAAAGATTACACCACGAGAAGCAGCGCAAACAATTGCATCTAGTTTGCCCACATTGTTCATAAGCGTTTCAATAGATTTAAAGTCTCCCAGGTCAACTTTATAATCACCTGAAGAAAAACCTGCAGATACAATATCTGTATCTGCCTCTAATTCTTTAACAATGGCACTGCCAATAGTGCCCGATGCACCAACTATTAATGCTTTCATAAAATCCCCAAATAAAATACGCGCTATTGAATTATTTAAAAATAGATTAATTACATAATATAAGGTCAAATAAGAAATTAACAATGTTTAAAATAGAAAAATTTTTATGTAAGTATCATCTTACATAATATGGTAATGCCCAATACTGTCATTTTGATGAATTTACCAAACGCTTTACGATTGAAATAAGTCCTGACGGGATAGGGTTTTTGTTTAAAATACGCAAAAAAGTACTTTAGAAAGGACTTATGCCAAACTTCAAAATTGAAACATATCAATGTAGGTTGGGCTGACGCTTCGAAGCCCAACAGCTTGTTCATTTAATTACGGCCTTATTTAGTTGCCACGGCCTTTTGGGCTTCCTGTGTCAGCCCAACCTAAATTTATTTTAGCTGGAAATCGAAATTTTTCGTAAGCCCTATAAAAGTTGAACTATTTAAGGTGTATAGATGAGGACTTCTTTAAAAAATATTTAGGCATTTCCCCATGAAAGCCTAAAGTGACCAGATAAGCATAGGGAGCAGTATTTAAAAATTTAATTTTTTTACCCGTAATATTTGTTACAGTCTTAGCCAGTATATTTTGAATAGGAATCATTTTATAGATTAACTGAGGTTTTGCATGAGGCATTTTTACTGCAAATAATGTCTGAAAACAGTCTTTAAAGGCTTGCTCATTCATTTTGTTTTTCATGTTAATAGTCGGCAGCACTTTTGTGATGCGTGAACCATGATCACCATTAATGATTATAATTGCTTTTTGATAAATCCCGACTTTTTTTAACCGGGTAAAAAAGTGTTGTAGTTGTTGAGTCACACACATTAGTTGATTTTCATAAAGCTGATAGCGTTTAATGCGAGAAATGTCCGTATTCAGAGGTAAGTTATCATATAGATTAATTTGCCATTTCATAGGATTTTTTATGAGCTTGCAATGGGCATTGTAAACATAAGGCGAGTGGGGTCCTAAAATATGTGCATAGAAAAAACTACCATCAGGATGAGCAATCACCGCTTTGGTTAAGTGATTAAAAACAGTAGGAATCCAAATTGCACTGGTTCGGGCCTGATACCACTTAACCCGAGGCATGGAAATACCAAAGTAGCGAGTGACAGGCAGCAGATATTGCTCATAAGCTGCTTTCAACATTTGGTAGCCTTCAGACCAAAGTAAATAACTTTTAAGCACAAAAAGATATTTGTCAAAGGGTGCTATATTAAGTGACTTAATAATCTTCAAACTGGCAGCAGGATAAGTATAACAATATGTAACAGGATAACGGTTAGGCTCACAGTAATTAATCATCTGAGAAAACTCAAACACATGAATCTGATAGCCCATTTTACCCAGCATTTCAAAATAACGATTTTGTTTAAGGTTATCGGAGTCTTTATTGAAATAATAATGACTTTGGGGTTTGGAACTAAAATTTACCAGATTAGAAACAGAGTTATAAGTTCTCAAATAATGAGAGTACGCTTTGGTATATAAAGTGAAGTTGTTATGCGTAAAAAATTGCTGTAATTGATGTCTTAAAGCGTTTCCATGGACAATGTTTTTGGGAATGCCTTCAATACCAGCAAAGCCATCGAGCATGATATGTATCACGGGTGGGAGATGTTTTTGCTCTTTTAATTTATGGTTAAATTGTTTGATTTTTACTTGAGTGAACTGGGGTTTCACGGGGAAAATGATTAGACTAACCAAAAAAACTGAAGCCATTACTAACACAATCGTTCTAAAATTTTTAAATTGAAAAATATTCAGTAAAAGTATCAGAAAAAAAACCGCAGCCAGCACATATGGATTTTTAAAATCAGGCAAAAAGCTTAAACAGAAAGTTAAAAAAATTGTGCTGACAAGTATGCGACCATACCAGCCTGTGACACATTCAAGACAATAGGCGGCAAGACTCAAACCAATAACAGTACTGAAAAGATAGACAACTTCCAGGTTGTAAAAGCCGTATTGAGTGAATTTAATATATAAAATAAGCGGTATAAGACCTGCAAGTAGATAAAATATACTACCCGATAAAAATTTCTTCATGAAGTATAACACTCATAGTGAATTAAGTAGCGCTGCATGTTGGTAAGTTTTACTTCGGCAATGATGTGAGCTTTAGAGCGTATAATGTTTTTAAAGTTTTTAAAGGTATAGTCCAAAAAAATATCTGCACGATTTTGCAATAAAACCTTAACCATTGGATCTGATTTTTCCACAAATTCGATTACACCGGCAGGGGCAAGTTTCATTACATATTCAATAAGCTGTTCTAAAGGAATATTATGGGAGATGCGCAAATGATGTATCAGTGCCAAAGCAAATACAGCATCTGCGTTACAGCGCTCAACAAATCCTTTTCGTTCTTGCTGTCGAAAGCCTTGAGAAGGTGAGGGATTAGCCAAATCCATCAGCAAGGGTAAAAAATTCAAGCGTTTTTTTTCAGCGTTCACAAAGCATTGTTGTACACTTTGCGGATCTGCATCCAATCCAATCACTGACTTTACCCCATGTTTTAATAAAATTTCAGCAAAGGCAGTATGGTTGCAACCTAAGTCCCATACTGTCTTTGGTTTATGTCTTAGACAAAACTGCTTGATGAACTGTTTTTTAAGTGATAATGCAGTATCTGAATAACTGTGGGAACTTTCATAAGCACTCCAGACAGATTTTTCAAGTGGAGAATTTAGCGAATTTATTAAAGCCTGTAAAGATAACAATAACTGTTCAAGTGATTTTTTCGGTAAAACAACTTTTTTAAGTTTTTTTCTGGAATTAGATTGCTTAGCCTGTAGTTTCGCTTGCAAAAATATATGAAAAAAAATCTTATAATTAAATTTGGAATACCAGGGTAACAGTCGGTTAATCTCTTTTATGCAAATGCCACCAAGCTCGGCCCGTAAAAATTTTTGAAAATCGAGTCTTAAATAATGCTTAAGTAAAAGTGGCGCCAGATAAAGCTCACAAAATTGTCGATAACCCCAGAAAATATCGCCTGACTGATAGGGTACAAATGATAAGTGATCTATAAAAACAGGCGTTGCGCCTAAGAACTGCATATTATAAGGCGTCGCATCACTGAGTGTTACATCATATTTTAGCGCAAGTAAGTGAATATCGAGCTGTGCTAAGGCTGCTTTTTTTAAAGCTTCAAAGGACCATTCATAAGGGTATGATATAAACTCAATGGCTTCGGGTTTTAACACCAATGAATGAGGCGCGATCTCAAATGGCGCATTAACTTTTTCATAAGCCAGTAATTTTTTTTGTTTCATTAAATCAGTCAATAGACCGGTGGCTTCAACTTGTAAAAAATTTTCAACAAAGCTACTGTGAATGATGCGGTAAGGGGAATTTTCAAAATAAACAATTTGACCTGCAGGATCCCGAAAGGAGCCAGGTTCATTCTTTGGTTTTACGGGGCTTTTTTCGGGAGTCATTTGGCTTTTTTCTCTTAAAGAGGTTTTTTAGTTTTCGAAAATATAGTTTAACTGCTGCAAATATCCCTGCAATAGCAGCCAAAATACCCTGCAAGATAACACTGCCTGTACCTGGATCAAGATAAGCAAATGCAGGTATGGCGAAAGTCATCAAAATAGTGAAAGCTAACGCTTGTCTGGATACCACAATAATTTTGCCCCGGTTTTTAAAAGTAGGTTGGGCTGAGGTCGGAAGCTCAACAGAGTATTCATTTAATTGCGGCCTGATTAAGTTGTCACGACCTGTTGGGCTTCCGACCTCAGCCCAACCTACATTGATTATGCCTCTAATTTTTTTAATCACATATTAACTGTAGCATAACAGTTTAGAGCAGAACAAGCTTAAGGCAGCTAATGATTTGCTGAACAGATGGTATATGGTAGAATCACTTCATATCTTATAAAGACCTTTGGAGTAAATAATGTCCGACAGTAACTATCGAATTGAAACTGACAGCATGGGCGAAATTGAAGTGCCTGATAACCATTATTGGGGCGCACAGTCACAACGATCTTTAGAGCATTTTGATATCGGACATGACACTATGCCTGCTGAAGTGATTCATGCTTTTGGGATTTTGAAAAAAGCAGCTGCTATGACTAATGAATCTTTGGGGTTACTGCCAGAAGAAAAAGCAAAATTAATAATTGAGGCGGCAACGGAAGTTGCTGAAGGTAAATTAAATGGTGAATTCCCCCTAAGAATTTGGCAAACCGGCAGTGGAACACAAAGCAACATGAATACCAATGAAGTGATTTCGAACCGAGCCATTGAAATTGCTGGTGGTAAAATGGGTTCAAAAGATCCCATTCATCCCAATGATCATGTGAATATGTCCCAATCTTCCAATGATACCTTTCCCACAGCCATGCATATTGCAGCTGCCAGTGCTTTGATTGAACAGTTGATCCCAATTGTCACCACACTACGGGAAACCTTAAACAAAAAAGTCAAAGACTTCGAAGGCATTGTAAAAATTGGCAGAACCCACCTGCAAGATGCCGTACCATTGACCTTATCCCAAGAATTTTCAGGGTATGTGGCGCAATTAGATGATGCGCTGGAAAGCATTGAAAGTACATTGCCCCATTTATATAAACTGGCACTGGGCGGTACAGCGGTAGGAACTGGTTTAAACAGTCATCCTGATTTTGCACAAAAAGCAGCAGAAACTATCGCAGAACTCACCAAACATCCTTTTGTTTCTGCCCCTAATAAATTTGCAGCTTTGGCAGGCCATGATGCTATTGTGATGAGCCATGGTGCTTTAAAAACCCTTGCCTGCGCTTTGATGAAAATGGCCAATGATGTACGCTGGTTAGGGTCTGGACCTCGTTGCGGTTTAGCTGAGCTACACTTACCGGAAAATGAACCAGGTTCCTCTATCATGCCTGGCAAAGTGAACCCAACACAGTGCGAAGCGATGACGATGGTGTGTGTGCAGGTATTAGGTAACGATGCGGCCATTGGTTTTGCTGGTACCCAAGGTAATTTTGAGTTGAATGTTTATAAACCTGTAATGATTTATAACTTTTTGCACTCAGTCAGATTGATAACCGACAGTTGCAAAATGTTTGATAAATACTGCGCTAAAGGTTTAACTGCTAATGAAGACAAAATTGAATACTATTTGGAAAACTCTTTGATGCTGGTAACCGCTTTGAATCCAGTAATTGGATACGATAAGGCTTCGCAAATAGCTAAAAAAGCTCATAAAGAAGGTACAACTTTAAAAGAAGCCTGTCTTGCCTTAAATTTTTTAACGGCAGAACAGTTTGACGAAGCTATCCAGCCTCAAAAAATGACACAACCCAGCTTGAAAAAGAAATCATAGTTAAGCGTATATGAGTGAATTTGATTACTTGGGTGTATGGAGTGTATCAGGCTTTGTGATTATCAGTCTGGTAGCCCAGGTATTTTATTTGATTTCACTTTATAAGACCTTAAGTGCCGTTCCAGAAAGATATCACGCTTTTCCAAAATGGTTTGTCTGGATGATGATAATTCCAGTGATAGGTTATGTCTTTGCCTGGATCATGGAGCCTTTCGGGGTGCCAAAAACTCTGGAAGCTTACGCCAAAGATCAATTTGAAATGCTAAGAGATGCGAATCAACTGTTCATTTTAGGACTATCTCACATGATTTTAATCACTGTGAGTTTTATACCACTTGTGGGGACGCTGTTTTTTCTGGCAGCTTTGGTGATCTGGATAGTATATTGGGTCAAAGTGGTTAGTTTTAGAAAAATTTATTTAACATGGGATAATAACCGGGATTAACAATGGACTTAGCAACTTTTGCCAAAACACCAATTACCTTTGACTATCCAAGGCCTGATAAAGCCCAATGTATGGCTTTAGCAAAAATGGATGAATGTGTGGAAATTACCGAAAATCACAGCATGATTTTAGGCCACGATTATTTTCAGCAAAATTTACCTGGGAGTATTGATAGAGTCTTTTGTCGTCAATCTGTTTTAACCAGACTTATGGATTTGAATCATTTTTTATTGTCAGAAGGGTTGTCGTTATATCTTTTTGATGTATTTCGTACCAAAGCTACACAAGCTTATTTGTTTACAGAATTTCAGAAAAAAATTCAAAAAGCACATCCTGATTTAAAAGGTGAAGCATTGGAAATTGAAACCCGAAAATATGTATCTCATCCTGATGAACCCACGCGTTTTACAGCGCCACCCCATAATACCGGAGGCGCCATTGACCTTTGCCTTGTGGATTTAAAAGATCATAAGCATGTAAATTTTGGCAGTGCCATTGATTTAAGTAATGAAATTTCAGCAACAGACTACTTTGAAAAACCTTATGATAAAGATTCAGGCCTGACGCAGTCGCAGTGGCTGGAGGCTCAAAAAAATCGTCGTATTCTGTTTCATTGTATGATCACTTTGGGATTCACTAATTATCCTACTGAATGGTGGCATTATGATTTAGGTGATGGCATGTGGGCTGAATCATTAGGTTTAGAAACTATCTACCATTCCATGGAAATTCAGGTTCAGGCTGAAATTGAGCATGGAAAAAGTTTTGCCTAAATGAAGATGGCCAAAACCAAAAAAACCAGCATTATTGCCTGGTGTTTTTATGACTTTGCCAACTCAGCATTTTTTTCAGTGGTTACAACCTTCGTTTTTTCGGCTTATTTTGCCACAAAAATAGCGCCCGATAAAATTGTGGGTACATACTGGTGGGGGAATGCTATCGCCATTAGTGCACTGGTGGTTGCTTTTATCAGTCCAGCTTTAGGCGCTATGGCAGATTTTAGTGGTCACAACAAACGTTGGCTTTTTGTTCTCACCTATATCGGTATCAGCGCATCACTGGGTCTTTGGTTTGCTTATCCTGTACCAGAATATACCCTGCTAACATTAAGTTTTGTGGTGGTGGGTTCCATTGCTCTTGAGATTGGCATGATGTTTTATAATGCCATGCTACCGAATATGATAGCGCCATCTTATATCGGACGTGTATCTGGCTGGGGTTGGGGTATGGGTTATATTGGCGGCATTATTTGTATGGCCTTGACCTTAGTAATTTTGGTTAAAGGCAATCTTTTGTCGTTGAATACCCAAAATTATGCAAACATCCGTGCCTGTGGACCGTTTATCGCGCTATGGTTGTTGATTTTTTCTACACCATTATTTCTATTCGTCAAACCTGCCAAATCTCAGAATCTTTCTATCCGACAGGCAATACCTAAAGGCCTCAAGAGTCTTTGGCAAACCTTAAAAAACATTTCTGGTAATAAAAACCTATTGTTTTTCTTCCTCGCCAGAATTTTTTATGTGGATGGCTTAAACACACTTTTTGCGCTGGGCGGAGTCTATGCTGCAGGAACTTTTCATATGGGCATGGATGATATTATTTTACTGGGCATCATGCTAAATATTTCAGCAGGGCTGGGTGCTATGCTATTTGCCTGGTTTGATGATTGGTTTGGTGGAAAATGGGTTATACAAGTTTCTTTAAGTGCCCTAATCATATTTGTGTTTTTGATTTTAGTAGTTCATTCAAAAGTTTTATTCTGGTATATGGCAGCTGGCTTAGGATTTTTTGTAGGGCCTATTCAACCTGCCAGCCGGAGCTTGCTCATTCGCCTAAGTGATATAAGAACCATCACGGAAAAATTTGGGTTGTTTGCTTTTTCAGGGAAAGCCACCGCCTTTTTGGGTCCCTGGCTTGTGGCGAGTCTCACCATGTGGTCACAAAGTCAAAGAGTTGGATTATCAGTGATTGAAGTGTTTTATCTGGTTGGCCTGATTTTTTTGTGTTTTGTTAAAAAGCCTTGATGTACCTGTAGTTTCATTTATTCTTTTCCCTGCACGACATTCATCAAACATTGCTGAGATATATTGCGTAAAATGGTGTTGGCTTTTTTGATGTTGGCTGGATTATCACTGGTGAGCAAATTGGCTGGGAGTTCGCCACTGGTAATTTTATTCCAGCCACATTGGCAAAATGATTGAGCAGAGGCTTTTAATTGTTGAGTTGTCACAGCAGACATACAGCTTTGAAACCATTTTTTTCTAGCCTGCTCACTGTAGGCAGCATTGGTAGAATTAGTTTTCTGGTAAGGTTCGGTCTGAGACTTCTGAGGTTGACTGGGTAAATTTTGTTGGGGTTGAGGCTGATTTTGTTCGCCATTTTGTTGAGGTTCCACCTGTTTTTGCTGATAATTTTGTTGCTGTTGCTGTTGCTGTTGCTGTTGCTGTTGCTGTTGCTGTTGCTGTTGCTGTTGCTGTTGCTGTGGGTATTGTGGCCTTTGCTGCCAGCCAGGAAGTTGGCTGTTTGATTGATTTTGATTATAAGGGCTGTGCTGATAGGAATTATTATAAGAATTTTGATATTGATTCTCTGAGTTCTGCTGTTGACCCTGATAATTTTGTTGATTTTGATAACCCTGAGCGTCATTTTGACTGGATTGTGTTTTTGGATGAACAAAAATATTCACCGGTTGATGGCTTTGAGATTTTTTATCAGCAGTATTCACGTTTTTTTGAGTACTTTCAGAAGGTGAAGGGGTTGGGGTAGCCATCACAAACTCTTGATTAGGTGCTGATGAGTATTCAGCAAAACTAACAGAATAACTCCCCAAAAAACTCATCGTAATTAAAACCAGTAAAAATCGTTTATTTACGCTCACCATTTAGAAGTACCCCCAAAAGTGTTTTTCTCACCAACAAAGTGTAAAAAATAGTCATAATACCCAATGATATCACATAGACATAGATTAGTTTCAAGAACATGGGCAGATTATGAAAGATAAAAAATGCCTGTACGAGCAGAACAATAGGTACTTGAATCAGATAAAAAGTGTAAGAAGCATCTGCCAGATATCGCAAAAATTTCGAATTTATGGTTACAAAACGATAAAAACAGCCTAAAAGCCCTAAAGTTAACAACCAAGAGCTCACAGGGTTTAAAAACATCATCATAATTTTTAATGCTGGATAAAGTTGGTAATAAGCTGGATGATAGTAAATCCACAAATAACAGGGAAAAGTCAAAAATAAAGCGGTCAGCAAAAAAGCCCAACCATAATCACTGAAAAATTTTAAGTCAGATGTTCTAGCCTTTAATATCCAACCAAAAAGAAAAAAACTAAAGTAAAAGAATAAAGCTTGAGGTTTAATACTTAAGGTTAGCGGTGGGTCCAAAGAAATATTATTGGTAAAATAAAAAAGTCCGAAGCCAAATAAAGCAAACAGAACCCAAAAAGCAGCCGCATGTAGTTGAAGTTTACCTTTGAAAATAAAATGAGATAGCCATTGCAACAACAATGCCATGAAATAAAAATATAACAAAAAATAAATAAACCATAAAGGACCAATAAAACCATACAAATCATAGTAGTTTTGTAAACTTAATTTTTTTCCTTCATATAAATAACTAACCAAGTCACCTGTGTGGTAAAGGCTGAGTAATAAAAAACAAATCAAAAAAGGCAACCCAATGCGAAACAGTCTTTTGCCGATAAACTGAACTGTACCATATCTGTTAAATATCAAACGGGCAAAATATCCCCCAATTAAATAAAACAGTGGCATGTACCAAATGTGAATCAAGAGTACAAAATCAAAATAGATAGGACGAGTAATGGGATTATGAATTGGCCACTCATGAAAATCTTTGAAGGGTGTTAAAAATAACATGCTGTGCATCAATACCCCGGACAGCATCAATATAGCTCTAAGATTATCCATGTAATGAAATCGCTGGGGTTTTCGGGGTAGCACGTTCAGTTTGGTCATATTTACAAGTGGTTTAATGAGATCTTAATATACTGGCATATAACTCGAAACCCCGTTGTGCTTTAGATTTTGTTTCAGGGCTTAAAGCAAACCTTTGTTCAATTTGGGTACCAAAAGCCAATAAGTCTTCCTTTTTGCCAGAAATTAACTCCATTTCGATTTCAAGAATGGGTTCGGAAGATTTTTGTGAAAAAATAGCATGCTCAGGTAAATAAACTAATCCATCATCAAGACATAATTCAATCTTTGTGTTTTCGTAAACAATCTGCCAGGTAGTTCGCTCAAATTCTGTGATAAAAATTGGGATTAAATGGATAGATTCCACTAAAGAGGGTTCTGGAAAGAACTGTGGTTCGGGTTTGTCATGACTGATTAACCACTCCCATTCAGGTCGGCTATGTAGCGCACCATCTACTTTGCCACTTTTTTTCACAGTTTGCACATAATCTGTGCCGGACTTTCGAATCCTGAGAATATAGTCATGTCCCAAAAGAGAGAGCTTGCGATCATCATAATAAGTTGAAATCAGCGTTTTTTTCTCCTCGCGTAGATTCTGCAAAAAAGTAGCGGTTTTAAAGGTCGACTTTTGTGTTTTATTTAGGGAATATTTTAGTTCGATTTCCACGAATTTACTCTTAAAGCTAAAACCTGTCTTTAAAAACTGGGAAATTCACAGGCTTTAGGTATAATAAAAATCTCTTTGAATTATGGCATAAATTTTCTGATGGCACCAAGAATCTCTATATTAAAAATGTTCGGTCCTTCGCCTTTGAAGCCTATAGAAGCTCACGTTAATAAGGCTTATGCCTGTGCAAAAGCTCTGATCCCTTTTTTTGAAGCTGCCATGGCAAGCAATTGGGAAGTTGCACAAAAGCAATATGAAATCATCGCCGCCTTAGAGTCAGAAGCCGATGATTTAAAAAAAGATGTTCGTTTACACTTGCATAAAGATCTTTATCTGCCAGTACCCCGTAGTGAATTACTGACAGTTTTAATGCTACAGGATAGAATTGCCAACAAAGCCAAAGATATTGCCGGACTTGTGATTTCGCGGCAAATGCACATTCCTCAGTCCATTCAGGCAAATTACCTAAAATTACTGGAAAGCTGCATCGCCACAACCCATCAGGCCAAAAAAGCCATTAATGAATTAGATGAATTACTCGAAGCTGGCTTTCGAGGTAAAGAGGTACAGTTGGTTCAGTCTATGCTGGATGAGTTAGATACGCTAGAAAACCAGACTGATCATCAGCAACACGTCATTAGAAAACAAATTTTTGCCATGGAAAAAGATCTACACCCCATGGATTGTATTTCTCTATATAAAGTAATTGAATGGACGGGTAACCTTGCGGACCGAGCGCAAACCGTTGGCGGACAATTGCAGATTCTTCTGGCTCAGTAAACAGGGCTTTTATAATATTTTTAGGTAAGTCACAATGCATTTTGATTTTTTATATATTATTTTAGCCTGTGTTTTTGGGGTCATCATGACCTGGAGTGTGGGGGCTAATGATTTAGCAAATATCATGAGTACCACCATGGGCTCAAAAGCCATCAGTGTTCGAAATGCCATTCTAATTGCGGTTATTTTTGAGTTTGCCGGCGCTTTTTTTGGTGGTACAGGGGTGAGTAATACCTTACGGGGCGGGATTATCAATACACAGGATCTGATTAACACGCCTTATGTTTTACTCTTTGGCATGCTGGCAGTTTTAATGGCTGGAACAGTTTGGATGTTGCTGGCCAGTTTTTTGGCAATGCCAGTTTCCATTACCAACACGATTGTAGGCGCAATAGTGGGGTTTGGTTTAATTGTGGTTGGGCCTGCCAGCATGCACTGGCATAAAGTGGTTTCTATTATGATTAGCTGGGTCGCATCTCCTACCATTGCGGCTTTTGTTGGATATATTTTGTTTATCAGTATTCAAAAAACCATCTTAATCAGCTCAAACCCTTTTTTGCAAGCAAAGCGCTACGCCCCTTTGTACTTTTTTTTGGTTGGATTGGTGCTGGCAGATATGATTATTATCAAAGGATTGGCTCATTTTCATATAGCAGTGTCACATATTGAATTCTGGTTAATTTTAATGCTATTTGGACTGTTTATTGTGGCGCTTGGCCGGCTGTTAATCAAAAACATCTTTGTGGCCAAAAAGAACCGCCTAAAAGAACAATTTGCAGCGGTTGAAAAAATCTTCGGGGTGCTGATGGGACTCACAGCCTGTGCCATGATATTCGCTCATGGTTCCAATGATGTAGCGATTGCCGTAGGGCCTATGGCTGCGGTGATAACCATTGCTAAGTCTCATGGTAAAGTATTGTATTCACAAATTCTGCCTGCCTGGATAACGTTTATTGGGGTTGTGGGGGTTATCACAGGTCTTTTTATGTATGGCCGAAAAATTATCGAAAAAGTGGGAGAAGGTATCACTGATTTAACCCCAAGCCGTGCTTTTTCAGCAACGATTGCTGCTGCTGCAACAGTTTTGGTATCAACCAGTTTAGGAATTCCTGTATCTGCCACACAAACACTGGTAGGGGGTATCCTGGGCGTAGGACTTGCCAGAGGTATCGGCGCTTTGAATTTGAGAGTGGTGAAAAATATTCTATTTTCCTGGGTGATAACCCTGCCAATTGGAGCAGGATTAGCAATTCTTTTCTTCTATTGTTTCAAATGGCTGTTTTTAGGCTAAAAAATACAAAAAGTTGAAAACTAATAATCAATGTAGGTTGGGCTGAGGTCGGAAGCCCAACAGCTTGTTCATTTAATTACGGCCTATTTTAGTTGCCACGGCCTGTTGGGTTTCCGACCTCAGCCCAACCTACATTGACTACATTGATTGTGATTATCTTAGAAAGATTTCCAGATTTTATCATCTGTATTTTTGGGCGCAGGATTATCCCGCCGATAGGCAATCTTTTCATGCTTTAGACGTTCTTTGGCAGCGTGAGGATTTTCAGGGTTATTTTTCTCAAAATCTGTTAAAAATTCATCAATATCACTGACATAGCCATCAGTGGGCTTTGGGTTAAAGAGTTTTTTTAATAACTTTCCGAGCTTCATAGTCTTCATCTAATTGATAAATTTCGATAATAATAACGGGAATTGTCCATGAAAAAAAGCACTTGCTTAGTTTTTTCAGTAAAATTATAATACATCTTAGATTGTTTGGAGACGTTTGTATGAGTTTTTCTGAAGCCAATGAGCCAAAAATTTTAGAAAAAGCGTTTGAAGATTGCTATTTTCCCTGTTTGCATCAAAGAATTGCAGCTAGAATCATTGGAATCACGGAAGATGAAGATAGAAAACAGGCACTCTCACAGAATTTGCTCAATGCTGGTTGGAATGATACACAAAGTACAACCAAATAATACATGAGTTATCTGAACACGAATGGATGGGTTCCCTTCGTCAGTTCAATCCAAATTTATGGGTGATTTTTATGCGATTAGTGGATAAACCATTAAAATCATGATAAATTATGTTTAATTTGTAAATCCACCCAGTATTTTACAGACCTTGTCAATTCTTGGAATATCAAACATCACATCTTTTAAAATCATTTTAATCAACACAACAAACGAGTAAACACTATGAATTTAGGCGAGTTAAAGAAACTTAGTATCAGTCAATTAATGCAGCTAGCGGAAAAATCAAAAGTAGAAAATATCTCAAGAGCCAGAAAACAGGATATTATTTTTGCTATTTTAAAAGCCCATGCCAAAAGTGGCGAAGATATTTTTGGTGGGGGTGTACTGGAAATTTTGCAAGATGGTTTTGGCTTTTTACGCTCTGCAGAAGGCTCCTATCTTGCGGGTCCTGATGACATTTATGTTTCTCCCAGCCAAATCAGACGTTTCAATTTAAGAACGGGTGATACCATCAATGGTAAAATTCGACCACCCAAAGATCAGGAACGTTATTTTGCTTTACTTGAAATCAGTGACATCAACTTTGATCCACCAGAGCAGTCTCGTAATAAAATCCTGTTCGAAAATTTAACGCCATTATTCGCTGATGAGCGTTTTGTCATGCAACGCGGCAATGGCAGTAAAGAGGACATGACCGCGAGAATCATTGATTTGGTTGCACCTTTTGGTAGAGGGCAGCGGGGGTTGATTGTATCGCCACCCAAAGCAGGTAAAACTTTAATGCTGCAAAATATTGCTGGTTCTATCGCTAAGAATCACCCGGATTCTGACTTGATCGTTTTACTGATTGATGAGCGACCAGAAGAAGTTACCGAGATGCAACGCATGGTTCGCGGTGAAGTGGTAGCCAGTACTTTTGATGAACCTGCTCAACGTCATGTCCAGGTTGCTGAAATGGTGATTGAGAAAGCCAAACGTTTGGTAGAACACAAACGTGATGTGGTGATTTTACTGGATTCTATTACCCGCTTAGCACGAGCTTACAACACAGTAGCCCCAAGCTCTGGCAAAATTCTAACCGGGGGTGTGGATGCTAATGCTTTACAAAGACCTAAACGATTTTTTGGTGCTGCCCGTAATGTGGAAGAAGGTGGCAGTTTAACCATCATTGCCACAGCGCTTGTGGAAACCGGCTCTAAAATGGATGAAGTGATTTTCGAAGAATTTAAAGGTACCGGTAATATGGAATTACGATTAAGCCGAGATGTTGCCGAAAAACGCATATATCCTGCCATCGATATTAATCGCTCAGGCACTCGCCGTGAAGAGTTGCTGGTAAGTGAAGCCGAATTGAATCGAGTCTGGATTTTAAGAAAGCTGTTACATCCAATGACAGATATTCAAGCCATGGAATTTTTGTTGGATAGACTACCAAATACCAAAACTAATGAAGAGTTTTTCGAATCTATGAAAGGCTAGCAGACTATGGCGTATCAGGATTTAAGAGATTTTATCAGTCAGCTAGAAAAAAAGAATCTTTTAAAAAGAATCCAGACGCCGGTAGACACGCACCTTGAAATCACTGAAATCTGTGATCGGGTTTTGAGAAATCAAGGGCCGGCACTTTTATTTGAGCAGGTTAAAAATTCCGACATACCGGTACTTGCTAACCTTTTTGGTACACCTGAGCGTGTGGCATTGGGCATGGGTGCGCAAAATATGGATGCCCTGCGAGAGCTGGGACATTTATTGGCTTTTTTAAAGCAACCCAAACCTCCTAAAGGCATTAAAGATGCCTTTGAACAACTGCCAATTTTCAAAAAAGTATTGTCCATGTCGCCGAAAACCTTAAAACGCGCACCTTGCCAGCAGGTTGTGTTACAAAAGGAAGCCGTTGACTTAACTGCTTTGCCCATTCAACACTGTTGGCCTGAAGATGTGGCTCCACTGATTACCTGGGGATTGGTGATTACTGAGAATCAGGATTTACAACGAACGAATCTTGGTATTTATCGTCAGCAACTGTTGGGGCGTAATAAATTGATTATGCGCTGGTTGTCTCATCGTGGTGGCGCGCTGGATTATCAAAATTTTCGTAAAAAAAATCCTTCGACGCCTTACCCTGTTGCGGTAGCTTTAGGCTGCGATCCGGCAACAACCCTTGCTGCAGTCACCCCCATCCCGGATTCATTATCTGAATACGCTTTTGCGGGATTGTTGCGAGGCAGTAAAACAGAACTGGTTTCTTGCTTGACTCACGAGTTAAAAGTCCCTGCTAATGCTGAGATTATTTTAGAAGGATTTATTTATCCCGATGAAACTGCACTTGAAGGGCCTTATGGCGATCATACAGGCTACTATAATGAACAGGAATATTTTCCTGTATTTACCGTTGAATGTATAACCACACGCAAAAACCCCATTTACCACACCACGTATACAGGACGCCCCCCTGATGAGCCGGCTATTTTGGGGGTAGCATTAAATGAAGTATTTGTGCCACTTTTACAACAGCAATTTCCAGAAATTGTAGATTTTTATCTGCCACCCGAGGGTTGCTCTTATCGCATGGCAGTGGTGAGTATGAAAAAACAGTACCCAGGTCATGCTAAACGCGTAATGATGGGGGTTTGGTCTTTTTTGCGACAGTTTATGTATACAAAATTTATCATTGTGGTGGATGAAGATATTAACGTGCGAGACTGGCAAGATGTGATATGGGCGATTACAACTCGCATGGATCCTGTTAGAGATACAGTAATGATGGAAAATACGCCCATCGATTATCTGGACTTTGCATCTTCTTGTACTGGACTGGGATCAAAAATGGGTTTAGATGCCACTAACAAAATCGGTACTGAAACCCTGCGAGAGTGGGGGAAACCGATTGTAATGGATAAAAAAGTTAAAGATAAAATTGATGAGCTATGGGCCGATTTAGACTTATAAATGTAGGTTGGGCTGACAAAGGAAGCCCAACAGCCGTGGCAACTAAATAAGGCCATAATTAAATGAATACCCTGTTGGGCTTCCTTTGTCAGCCCAACCTACATTGACTTGTAAAACAACGTTTTCAATGGGGATAAATATGATAAAAAACATTAATCACTATACTATCAGTGCACTGGATTTACCTGCCAATATATTTTTTAATCATCAAGTTTAAGGTAGATCCCAATCATATTAAAGTTGAATTTAATTTCGTTGCAACTGCTTAAGGGCATGAATACGGGCTTGTTGAATTTGTGCTACTAACTTTTCACCCTGATAGCCTTTATCTACAAGCGCTTTAATATTAACCGCTTTCACGGCTTTGAGTGCATTTAACAAATACGCAGGTTGGGCAAGTTTAAGATTTTCAAACCCAGGTCTGCCCTTAGAATCTGCCTCACAAGCCAGTAAATAAGCTTTGAATTTTGCTTCAGAACGTAGAGCCGAAGTCTTCTCAAATAATTTTAATATAGTGGAAGGCTTTAGTTCAAAAGCTTTATAAACCCAATCATGGTATTGCCCCACAACCTGTGCCAGGGTTTTAAATTCTTTGGGTACTTTTAAGCGTTGACATAAATTTTTAATAGGCAGCGCCCCACGTTCTTCATGTCCGTTATGGCTGGGCCATTCAGACATAGGCGTTAAAGCTTTACCAAGATCATGTACTAAAGCGGCAAATCTTACTTTTGGATCTTCTGAGAGCTTCACTGCCTGCTGTAACACCATGAGTGTATGGATGCCAGTATCAATTTCCGGATGAGATGCAACTTTGTTGGGAACACCGAATAAAGCTTCAATTTCAGGAAATAATATTTTCAAAGCGCCACAGGCACGTAAAGCTTCAATAAATTTTTCTGGTGACTTGCAGGTTAATGCTTTATAAAATTCCTGCCAGACTCGCTCCATCACCAGCGCATTCACTTCACCATTTTGCACCATAGTACGCATAAGTTTGAGCGTATCTGTGGCAATGGTAAATCCCAAATGACTAAATCTGGCGTAAAAGCGCGCGACTCTTAAAATTCTGACGGGATCTTCCTCAAAGGCATCAGATACATGGCGCAACACTTTCTGAGTTAAATCTTTTTGACCATTAAAAGGATCGATAATTTTACCATCCGCTGATTTTGCCATGGCATTGATGGTTAAGTCTCGACGTAATAAGTCTGCTTCCAGGGTGACAGATTTGTCTGTATAAAATTCAAAACCCTTATAACCTTTAGCAACTTTTCTTTCAGTTCTTGCCAGAGCATATTCTTCATGGGTATCAGGGTGCAAAAATACTGGAAAGTCTTTACCCACCGCTTTGAACCCAAGTTTTTGCATCTGAGTCGGATCGCTACCTACCACAACCCAGTCTTTTTCTTCAACCGGCAAACCCAGACATTCATCGCGAACGGCACCACCTACCAGATAGGTTTTCATAAATTAAAATTTCCAAAGCTATTAGACTGGAACGGATCCACGTAGCCATTTAAGTTACTGGTTAAAATATTACTGATATTATTAGTACCAATATTACCTAAACCTTTTAATTGAATTTGCAGATAAATGGCATTGTTAAAGGTAGTCTGTTGATTCTGATTGATGGCAGCAAATACTCTTCCGCCCACAAAGCGAATGCGAAAACAGCAGGAATTGTATTCTAAACCACCTAAATAAGTTTGTGGATGATCCTGGCTGATATTGTAATTAAAAATACCCACAAGACTCCAGTTTGCATTTAAAGGCCAGGCGCCATCCAAACTGATTTGATTTAAGTTATTAGCTGAATCATTTGGATCTTGAGGATCCACTATATCGCCATTACGAATAAAACTATAACCTATTTGAAAAATATGATTAAAAGCTGGAATATAAGATAAATAAAAGGAGCCAGTAATGCTTTGATTTAAATTTGGATCCCAGGCGTAACCTGCATTAAAGCTTAAAGCACGAGTGACGTTATAAGTCATCAATCCTGCGATGGGTGAAACAGGCTCATTATCTGGAGCCGCACCCAGGCCTAAATCAAAATCACGACAGTCAGGATTTGATGCATTTGCTGGATTATCGCAAAGCTGAATCTGAGGCTCTTTGAAATACAAAATATCACCGACACTAAAACGAAATTTTTGTTCACCTGTTTGATTGTTAATAAATCGTGAGGTTAAAGCTAAAGTAAGTTGGTTGGCGTCTCCGATTCTGTCTAATCCTGAAAATCGGTTGGTGGCAAATAACTGAGAATAAGTAAAGGGAATGATACCACTATCAAAAATAGGGATGTTACTTTGGTTTTTAAAAGGAATATATAGATAATATAATTCTGGCTCTAGTGTTTGCTCATAGGAGCCTGCGCCTAAATGTAAATCCCTTTCAAAAAACAAGCCAGAGCGAAGATCTAAGATAGGCAGGGATCTAGTGATTTCATTAGGCAAATCCGGAGAAATTCTATTACTCAACTGATAATTGGTGGCATCCACTTGTATTTGTGGGTCTAAGAAACCCCAAATCCAGTTTATTGGATAGCTGATACCTGGTCTTACCTCAAGTCGAGTACCTTCTGGCATTCGGGTGGTTTCCTCTGCTGGAAAAAGAAAGTAATCATTTTGTGTTTGAAAAGTAAAATCAAAGCCTTTCCAAAAATCAGGATAATTGGCCGAAGCTTTAATTTCAGGTAAGCGAGCATAAGGATCACCTACTGGAACCCTATTCACAGGGTGCAGTGTTTGGTAGCCTTGTACTTTTGTTGAGAATTTCCAATGGGTATTGACGTAATCAACACTGGCCGTCTGGGTAACTTGATTTAAAGTAATTTCTTCTGGAAAAGTACCAAAATCCTGAAAATAATAATCATCACTGACGGTACCAAAATCTACATTACTGCTCCAATGAGCATCATAAGAAGTATTATCTTTCCAGGCAAGCGCATAACGGTTATCACTGTCATTGAGCAAATCGTCCAATCCCTCTTGTCCGGGAAAATCCTGAGCCGCTGTGGATTGGAATTCACGAAAAGCTTTATCATTCGGTAAAAAGGTACCATAAAAATGACCATTACTGTGGGTGGTCAGGTAGCGAAAGTCATTTACAAACATGACACCGCGCTTACTGTAATAAGTAGGCGTAATGGTATCGTCATAATTTGGCGCAATATTCCAATAGTAAGGCAACCCCAATTCAAAACCTGATTGGTTGGTGTTACCAATAATTGGAAATAAGAAACCACTTTTTCTGGCATTGGTTAAAGGAAATGACAGATAAGGCCAATAAAAAACCGGTACACCCCCAACCGCCAAACGAACATTTTTTGCTGTGCCTTCTTCTGTTTCACGATTGAGTTTGATTTGAGAAGAAATCAAATTCCATTGTCGGGTATCTGGAGCGCAGGTACTGTATGTGACTTCTGACAAAACCGAATGTTTAGGTTTTAACTGTTTTACTTTTTTTGCTTTACCCCACGCCACAGTACCGTCAAGTTTGTCGGTGTTCTTATTGATGGGCGTCAGTTGATTCGCCATTTGATCTTCTTTCGCTAAGATTACCCGGTAGGTTACATCATTGAGTGTATGACTTTTTTTTATCAGATTAAAATAGCCGGATTTTGCTAAAAACAATTCACCGGGTTGCCAGGCTTTAACATCTCCGGTTAACTCTACAGCTTTATATTTTCCATTTTTGGCAGGATAAATAGTCGCCTTTTCAGCAGTTAAACGTCTGCCAGGCTGTAAAACCACAATATCGCCGGTTAATACAGAAGGCTTTTTTTGAGACAGACTGCCTGCATCTGCGCTAATTTGAGTTAAACTGTCTTTTGCTGGCAGGATGGGTGCGCCTGAAGTATCTAAAGCCGGCTGAATAAAATAACCGTGACACACGTTTTGTGGATCATTAGAAACCACCCAGTCTAATTGTTCAGCGACACTTGAAGATTTATTTTTTTCATGGGATTTACTGATGGCAAGACCGGTTTTAGGGAATAAAAAAGTGCCGGCAAGAAAACCCAAAAAGATGAAAAAATTTTTTTTATTAGAAGAAGATAAAGCTTTCATGAGATTTTTTTCATCGGTACAAAAGTGCGGTACAGGCTGATGGACACATAAATCACAGCAAAGATCCATGAGATCACAACGCAAATAAGATTCGTTTGAGGGTAACTGATGAGAAGTCCAAGGGTTGCAAACCCATAGGAGATAGTGGCAAAGATCAGTAAAAGTTTTAAAGGTTTATGGTGAGTGACATTATCTAGACGGGTCAAATACACATATTTCACTGGAACAAAGATAAGAAACGCCAACACCATGATAATGCTAAAGTTAATCCAAATGTTCAAATGACTGATGTAAAGATAGAACACCACCAGATTCCAGTAGCTTGGGAAACCCTTGAAAAAGTTATCAGCGGTTTTGGCATCTGCTTGAGTGAACTGATAGGCAGAAGCAAGGATAATTACACTGGCGCCTAAAAACTCCCAATGTGCAGGTAGTATATTACTCACCAGGATAAAAAATGCTGGCGTAATCACATAGTTAAAATAATCAACAATATTGTCCAGAAGGGCACCATCAATTTGAGGCACCACCTGTTTAACCCGGATAAAACGCGCCAAGGTTCCATCCAGCGAATCAATCACTATAGTCGCAGCCATAAACCAAAACGCTAAAATATATTCCCCTCTAAAGGTCATAAACAGCGTCAAAAGCCCAAAGATTGCACCACTTGCGGTAAACAAATGCACAAACCAGGCAGACAATCGGTGCTGAGGACTGTAATTTGAAGGGGTTTTAGTCATTAAATAAAGTATTGGACATTAAAAACATGCATCGAATTGTACACGAATTAAAATCATGAAGAAATAAAAACACAAAACCAATATTTAATAAAGATCTGAAAAAAAAGGTGAAATTGTACAAAAAATGAGTAATTGTTACTTGTTAGTCTTAAGTTTTCCTTAAGAAATAATTTGTATAATACCTATTCAATAAGGCTATTTGAACAGGAGATAACCATGCTTGACGCTATCGATCATTTAACGACCTCTTATAAGGATATTTTTACTAAAATCACCAGTCATTTACCTGATGCAGATCGATTAAATCTTACGATCTGTAATCGTGAGGCTCAAAGAAAAACGAGTGAAGATAAATTTTTTTTCCGACAAAAAATTATCACGCTATGTCACTTAAACCCTAAACTCCTAAAAGACTTAGATGCTTTACCAGACAGTGTGCAGGTGAATTATAAAGCTTTATTTGCGCAGCTTATGAAAATGCACAACCTTAAACAAAAGTTACCTACCGAGCCCTGGCAGCTTTTGGCGCTTACAGGTAGTAAAACAATCACTAGAATTGCTTTAGAAACTTATCCTGATTTGGCTCAAAGAAAAGATAACGACAATAGAAATTATCTGCATTTTGCAGCGATAAGTGGTAATAAGACGCTAATATTTTATCTTCTGAGAGAATTCCCAGAATTAAGTGAAGCAGATATTGAGGGGCGAAATTTACTCCATTATGCGATTGCCTCTAATCATCTACATTTAATTCAGTCATTGGTAAAATTGTTTAAGGGTCTGATTGAGTGCGATGAGCAAGGTGCAAATTTATTACATCATGCCTGTTTATCAGGAGATGAAGTTATCTATGATTTTTTAAAAGAATGCACTGAGTTTGAAAACGTCAAAGATTCATTAAATCATCATTATCTGCATTATGCTATCCGTGGCGGTAACCTAAGTTTAATTAAAAAGTTATTGGATCAAACGAACTCATATGATGTAGATATTTATGAGTTATTTCTTTATGCCTGTGAGTTTGGCCAGTTGGATTGTATTAAGTATCTTAGAGAATATTTTTCTGTGACTTTTGCCACTGACGAAGTGTATCGCTTAGCACTTGCAACAGGGGCGAGTGGTCATATTAAAGTGGTTGAGTATCTCGTAAAAGTTTGTCCCGAGTTACTCAAAGCGCGTCATCCTTACACAGGTGAGCATATATTGCTTTCAGCCTGTAAGGCTGGAAATGTAAAAGTAACGAAATATCTACTTTCAGCAGCAAAAGGTAAAGGTGTATGGCGTGGAGCCGATTTTTATGGCAACAATTTGTTACACTATGCCTGCAAAGGTGGCGCTTTAGAAATAGTAAAGTGGATTTCAGAAAATTTTTCTTTATTACAGTATAATAAAGCAGGCATGCATTTTCTTTATGATGCCTGTCGCAGTGGTTCTTTGGAGCTTGTGGAATATTTGCTGCCATTTTATCCAAACATAAAGCCTGATCCAAATGGATTAACTTTACTCCATATGGCTTGTGAAAGTGGTAATATTGATTTAGTGGCATTTATTGGCCAAAAAATGCCAAAATTAAATGTTCCAGATAAGGGGGGCAATTGGCCTGCTCATTTTGCTGTTTTAAGTGGTAATGTCAAACTGCTTGAGTACCTGAAGGTGCAGGGGTTTAATTTAACGGTTATCAATGATGAGAAAGAGAGCTTGCTTTTCAATGCCTGCAAAAAAAATAGATTAGCTTGTGTTAAATATTTAGTCGAGGACATTGAAATTAACCCAATTTTAGAAAATCTATACAATGCCAAGCCTATTGAATTGAGCCCGACAGACTCAAAAATACGACATTATCTTAATAAAGTCTCTGAAATAAAGTGCAAGCTTATGCATCAGCAGCATAAAGTACAGTCTGTGGAAAGTAGGGCTTGCATAAAAGATAAGGACAGAATTGCCATCAAGATTGCAAAACTTTTTGAAACTTATGCACTTTCCCCACTCTTTTCATTTCACTTGCATTTGCATCATCATGGAAGATTAGCGTCTTTTCTGGCAAAGGGTCTTAGAAGTAATCCCAATGCAAGTTATCAAAGCTGTAAAAGCTACATTGAAAATACCGTAAAAGAATATAAACAATCGTGGCTTATCAAAGAATTCGGCACTTTTGCAGGCATTTTAAAAAAAGTTGAAAAGATGCCAAACTTATCTGGAGAATTTGACAGTTCACCAAGGCTTCCTTTGTCAGCCCAACCTACATTTATTTGAATGTAAATCGAAGTTTATCTTAAGTCATATAGGGGTTAAAGGCAAATATCAGGTAGTGGCAAAACTTCTTGCAGCAGGCTATACATTTAAGTAACAAGGTCAATTGCTATTAATATAAACTTCTGCTAACTTGATTACCAAAATATATTCCATTGGAGAAAGCCATGTGCGGTATTGTTGGAGCGGTCGCTGAGCGGGATGTAACGCCTATTTTAATCGAGGGATTAAAACGACTGGAATATCGAGGCTATGATTCAGCGGGTCTTGCTTTATTAAATCGTGAAGGTGAACTTTTACGCTCCCGGGTAAAAGGGAAAGTCAGTGAGCTTGTCAAAGCGCTTGAACAGGATCCTATAAAAGGCGGCACAGGTCTTGCCCATACCCGTTGGGCCACCCACGGCATACCTTCTGAAAATAATGCTCACCCCCATATATCCCATGAAGATGTAGCAGTGGTGCATAATGGTATTATTGAAAATCATGAGGCTTTGCGAGAAGAAATTGAAGCAAAAGGCTATAAATTTACTTCCGAGACAGATTCAGAAGTCATCGCGCATTTATTTCATGCGGCATTTTTAGAATGCAGTAATCTAATGGGTGCCTTAAGACAGGTGGTTACCCAATTAAAAGGTGCTTTTGCTTTAGGTGTCATTCATAAATCTGAACCAAATCAGATGCTGGCCGTGCGTTGCGGCAGCCCTTTAGTGATAGGACTTGGTATTGGTGAAAACTTTTTAGCCTCAGATTCTCTGGCGCTGTTACCGGTCACTCAGCGTTTTATTTACCTTGAAGAAGGCGATATGGCGCAGATTACTCGCAATAAAGTCACTCTTTATCAAAGCTCCGGTGAAGAAGTTGAGCGTCAGGAGCATTTATCCAAACTGAATGTGGATATCGCGGATAAAGGCCACTTTAATCACTTCATGCAAAAAGAAATCTTTGAACAGACCAAAGCTGTGCAAAATACCTTTGAGGGTCATATCGCTGAAGATAAAGTTTTAGAAGAAACTTTTGGTATTAATGCTAAAAGCATTTTTGATAAAACTCGCAAAGTCAAAATTATCGCCTGCGGCACCAGCTACCACGCAGGTTTAGTGACAAAATTCTGGCTGGAAGAATACGCCAGTATCCCCTGCAGTGTAGAAGTAGCCAGTGAATATCGGTACCGTAAAGCTGTGGTGGAAGAAGGTACGCTGTTTGTGGCCATTTCTCAATCCGGTGAAACGGCCGATACTCTAGCTGCATTGCAAAAAGCCAGAAACGAAGGTTACCTTGCTTCTTTAGCAATTTGTAATGTGCCGGACAGTACTTTAGTGCGTGAATCTGATTTAGTGTTTATGACCCGAGCCGGCACAGAGATTGGGGTTGCTTCCACAAAAGCTTTTACCACACAATTAAGTGCATTATTGATGCTGACAATTGTTTTGGGGCGCAGACATGGTTTAGATGAAGCTGAGGAAGCTAATTTAATCAAAGAAATTAAAAGTCTACCGAAAAACATTGAGCAGGCATTGGCTACAGATAATGCCATTTTTCAACTGGCAAAACTGTTTACCAATAAAGAACACGCTTTGTTTTTAGGCCGAGGTGTACAATTCCCAGTGGCTTTAGAAGGTGCTTTAAAACTAAAAGAAATTTCTTATATCCATGCGGAAGCCTACCCTGCCGGTGAATTAAAACATGGGCCGCTAGCTTTGGTGGATGAGAACATGCCTGTGGTTGCAGTCGCTCCGAATAATCAGCTATTGGAAAAATTAAAATCTAATTTACAGGAAGTGCAAGCCCGAGGCGGAAAACTCATTGTGTTTGCCAGTGAAAAATCTAATATCAATGATAAAAACGGTGAGCATGTCATTTTATTACCCGATGTGCATGAAGCTGTGGCAGCTATTGTTTATACAATTCCTTTGCAACTTTTAGCTTATCATGTAGCAGTTATCAAAGGCACTGATGTGGACCAGCCCCGTAATCTGGCTAAATCTGTGACAGTTGAATAAAATTTTCTAGCCTTTACAAGACTTATGGAAATGATTCAACCACCCAGGTATTTAAAAAAAGGGATAAATCTGCCGGCTTTAAAGTTAACCGTTGCATTGCTAACGGCTTTTGGCTTTTATTTAATCTATCCACTGAATACTGCATACTGGAGCTTGGTGACCATCGTTGCCATTACCCAGGTTGGTTTTGAGCATACCTTGAGTAAAAGTATCATGCGTTTTTTGGGTACCATTGTAGGTGCTTTGCTGGGATTTGGTATTGGGTTTTTTGTGAATAAAAATATGGTTTTACTTTTGCCAGCTTTTACCATAGGCGTTTTTTTTACCAGTTTAATTGCAGTGCAAAGAACAAATATTGCGTATGGTGGGGTGGTCAGTGGTATTACCCTTGTGATTGTGTTGGCTTCCAGTATGCTAAATGATGGGCTCATACAAAATGCGCTTTATCGAAGTCTTGAAGTCAGTGTAGGTATATTTATTTTACTTTTCATAAATGTCATACTGTTATTGCTTTTTCAACCAAAAGCCAGAAGCCTGGCTTATTTTTTAAAAGATATCAAAAATATAAAACCTGACTTAAAAAATTTTTCTTATGATAAAGATAAAATAATTGCCTCCATTAAAATTGCTTTAGCCTGTTTATTGACCTTAGCAATCTGGCTATGGATACAACAGCCAGAAGGATTTTGGGCAACGGTTTCTTGTCTTTTGGTGATGGAAGAAAGTATTAACAGTACGCGTCTTAAAGCTTCGAACCGTATTTTGGCTCATTTTATCGCAGCAGGCATTGGTGTGATTTCCGCATTGACCTTAGGTCAAACCATTTATCTGCTGGTAATTCCATTACTGTTGGGTGGATATTTTTGTGGCTGGCTCATCAGTTTAAATAATAAATATTCACCCCTTGGAACCACCACAGGTATTGCTTTTATCATCATGCTGTTAGTGGAACCCGGCAGTCTGTCAACTTTACACACTACGCTCTGGCGTTTTTTCAATGTGATGTTTGGTGTAATTGTAGCTATTCTACTAACACAGTATTTACCCAAGAAAGCTTTAAAAGGCAATGGCTGAAGAAATCACAAATAACTTCGCATAATGTAAAAAATGTACTACACTATATAAGTGCAGTATATCTCCGATATTCATTTTTATGAATATTGCTTATTTTGAAAGTGAATGATACTTCGGTATATTTACTTTACGTGGTCAGGACACTTCTGAGTTTTATGACTTCACAGTAGTTTCCCACTTTGGTTAAATTAATATACTGCACAATTTTCCATAACAAACACTGTATAATCTTACCCCAGGCGCGCCAACTTAACAAAGGAATAATCATAAGCATTCACAGCATCTTTTTTATGATCCTCACGCCAGACTTGCTGCCAGTTGTTCAAATTAATTTCAGGAAAAAAAGTATCGCCAGCAAATTTTGCATGAATAAAGGTTAAATACAAAGTATCAGCTAAAGGCAAAGCTTCTTTGAATAAACGACTGCCGCCAATGAGCATAACTTCTTCAAAAGTGTTCGAAATTTCCAAAGCGTTTTTTAAACTTGTGACAATTTCCAAAGAAGCATTATCTGGCACTGGAGCCTTGATGCTGTAGCTGGTGTTTGTCGTAACCACAATATTTTGTCGTCCTGGCAAAATTTTACCAATGGACTCAAAGGTTTTACGACCCATGATGATGGGTTTTCCAAGGGTAACTTTTTTAAAAAATTTTAAATCTGCAGGCAAATGCCAGGGTAACTGATTATCGATTCCAATCACTTGATTCTCATCCATGGCCGCAATTAATGCAAGTTTCATGTTGCTTTCTCTTTGATTTTGTTATAAAAAACGCTAAACTATTTTGATTCACACCCATAGGGAGCTGGGACAGTATAATGACTTTAACTAAAACAAAAAAGATGCGTCATATTATTTTCTCATGCCTTTTGGCATTAACGGTATGTGGAACTGCCTGGGCTTCTGACGTAAAGCAGGAAAATAAAACTTATAATCCTGATGCATATGTCTCGAAAAATGTTAAAGATTATATCGGCGCCCCAGGTACCTCTGCTGTAGACTTCTATCCAAAATATCCCAAGTTAGATATTAAACCTGGGATGAATAACAAACTGATTGAAAAAGGCGAATATCTGGTGAAAGCGGGAGACTGCATGGCCTGTCACACAGATACCGATCATCATGGACAGCCTTTTGCCGGGGGTCTTGCCATAGATACACCTTTTGGTAAATTTTTTACTCCTAATATTACGCCAGATAAAGAAACCGGTATTGGTAATTGGACAGATGCTGATTTTATCAATGCAATGCATAATGGTATTCGTCCCGATGGTTCTTATTATTTTCCGGTTTTTCCCTATACTTCTTTTAATAAAGTCAGCAAGTCGGATCTGTTAGCTATCAAAGCTTATTTGGATGCGCTAAAACCCATTCATAAAAAAGATAAAGCACCCACGGCCCCGTGGCCTTTTAGCTGGCGTTTCAGTCAGGTTTTTTGGCGAGCATTGTTTTTTAAAGCGGAGTATTATCAATATAATCCAGATAAAAGTAAATTGTGGAATCGGGGCGCCTACCTTGTGCAGGGATTAGGTCACTGTGGTGAATGTCATACCCCAAGAAATCTCATGGGCGCTATGAAAGAAAAATACTATTTGACCGGTGCCTTCGTAGGCGGTTTTTGGGCACCAGATATTACCAGTTTAGGCCTGGAAACTGCCAAGCGCTCGCAAGTTGTGGATGTGTTTGACAATGTGGAAGAAATTAATAAAGCAGGTCCGGTTCGTGGTCCTATGGCCGAGGTGGATCATGACAGTTTGAAATACTTAACTCAGTATGATTTACGCGCCATTGCCACTTATTTAAAATCGGTTAAAAGTCCGCAGCCAAGAGTGCCGGATATTACTCAAAAAGCAGCTGACAAGATTAATCCGGCTACCGCGGATGCCAGTGGGAAGATAAAGTTTGATCCAGAAACGTTAGCTCAGGGTAAAAAAGTGTATGTTAAAGTCTGCGCAATTTGTCATGATAAAGGTATGGCCGGTGCCCCTAAAATTTATGATACAGCTAACTGGACTATGAGATTAAAACAGGGATTACCCACTTTATATAAACATGCCATAAATGGTTATAACCAAATGCCACCCAAAGGTGCCTGTGTTACCTGTACCGATAATGAAATTAGGGCAGCAGTTGATTACATTATCGACAACTCGCAAGTGCCATCAGAAAATCAAAGAGTATTCGGAGATGAAGCTTTAAAACCCGATACTTCCATTGCTCTTGGACAAAAAGTTTATGAAAAAGCCTGTGCTGTTTGTCATGATTCGGGTCATGGTGGCGCACCAAAACTGGGCGATCCTGTGATTTTGCAAAAAACAGTGGACCGGCTCATTATCAATACCATCAAAGGCTTTGGCGGTATGCATGCTAAGGGTGGTTGTAAAGAATGTACCAATAGTGAGATTATTGCTGCCGTAAAATATATGGCGCAAAAAGCCAATCCTAAAAATGATTATTCATTGTGGTAAATCGGTAGTCCTTTGAGGATTAAAAAATAGAATAAAAGGGAGACATAATCCATGCGCTTTGCTCAATGTGCAATTAAGACAACACTCAGATTTATATCGATGCTGTGCCTGCTTTTTACTGGCATGACAGCTTTTGCTGAGCAATTACCAAAATTTAATATGCACTACGGTGTCACACCTGTGAGCAAAGATATTTACGATTTGCACATGACGGTATTTTTTATCTGCGTGGCTATTGGAGTAGTAGTATTTTCAATATTAATCTACTCATTGATTATGCACCGTAAATCACGGGGTAGAAAACCGGCAACCTTTCACGAACATCAGACCATCGAAATTATTTGGGCGATTGCACCTATGGTAATTTTAATTATTATGGCAATTCCTGCTACCATCGTGTTGATGCGTATGGCAAATACGGATGATTCTGCTGTTACGATTAAAATTACTGGCTATCAGTGGAAGTGGCAATACTCTTATCTTGATCAGGGCATTGAATTTTACAGTAATTTAAGTACGCCCCTGGATCAAATCAATAATAAAGTGAAAAAAAATAAGTGGTATCTGTTAGATGTGGATAAACCACTTGTAGTACCTGTGAATGAAAAAATTCGTTTCTTAATTACATCAAATGATGTGATTCATTCCTGGTGGGTGCCTGCACTGGGCGTTAAGAAAGACGCCATGCCAGGGTTTATACACGAAGCCTGGGCTAAAATTCAAAAACCGGGTACCTACCGCGGTCAGTGTGCCGAGCTTTGCGGCCCTAATCATGGATATATGCCTGTAGTGGTCAAAGCGGTATCACAAAAAGAATTTGAAGATTGGGTAGAAAAAGAACGGGCTTTGGAACAAAAACAAAATGCCGAACAGCTGGTGCAAAAACCGCAAAAGAATATACAGCTTGCACAAAATACCAATGTGAATGACATGATATCTACAGATGCCTCTCCTGAAAAAGCAGCAGAAGCACTCATTAAAAAAAGCGATATAGACATGCCGGTGTTAAAAAAATATACGGCAGATACGCTGATGGAAAAAGGGCGGGGAAATTACAATAAATATTGCGCTGCCTGTCATCAGGAAGACGGTAAAGGCATTCCGCCTATTTATCCAGCCTTACATGCCGACTCTGTAGCCGTAGGTGGTTCTATTATTCGTCATATTGACATTGTGTTACGAGGCATTCCCGGCACAGCAATGCAGGCTTTTGGTCCACAATTAACAGATTTTGAAATTGCATCAATTATTACTTATGAGCGCAACGCCTGGGAAAACCGTACCGGGGATGTGGTCCAGCCAAAAACCGTTGCTAAAGAGCGATTAAAATACGCCAAAGAAAAAGCACAAAAAATTGAGCAGCAGGCAGATGAAGCGTTGTCTAAGATTGAGAAATCTAACGAAGCTCAACCGAATCAATAATTTAAGACATTACATTAAATAAGATAACATCCTAAATAAAGGGTGAAAGGGAGAAATACATGAGTCACGCAGCAGAGCATACTGGCGGACATAACCGCAGTAGAATAATGCAGTTTATTATTCGCTGGACCTGTTCAACCAATCATAAAGATATTGGTACGCTATACATGTGGTTCAGCCTTCTTATGTTTCTCATGGGTGGTATTTTTGCCATGGTGATACGGGCAGAGTTGTTTAAGCCTGGCTTACAATTCGTTGAGCCTGATTTTTTCAATCAGATGACCACCTTGCATGGAATTGTGATGATTTTTGGTGCCATCATGCCTTTTTTTGCTGGACTTGCAAACTGGATGCTGCCTTTGATGGTTGGAGCCCCGGATATGGCTTTGCCACGATTAAATAACTTAAGTTTTTGGATTTTACCCTTTGCGGTGAGCTTACTTGTGATAAGTTTAATTATGCCAGGGCCGGCCCCGAATTTTGGCTGGACCATGTATGCGCCGCTTTCTACAACCTATGGTCCACCCAGTACTGACTATTTGATTTTTGCCATTCACTTAATGGGGATTTCATCGATTTTGGCATCTATCAACATTATTGCCACCATTTTAAACATGCGTGCACCCGGCATGACCATGATGAAATTGCCAATTTTTTGCTGGTCCTGGTTAATCACGGCCTTTTTATTGGTGGCCGTTATGCCTGTATTAGCCGGAACGGTAACCATGATGCTTACCGACCGACATTTTGGCACTTCTTTTTTTAATGCTGCCGGTGGTGGCGATCCGTTATTATTCCAGCATTTGTTTTGGTTTTTTGGCCATCCTGAAGTATATATTATTATCTTGCCAGCCTTTGGTGTGGTATCTCAAATTATTCCAACCTTCAGTCGCAAGCCTTTGTTTGGGTATAATTTCATGGTGTACGCTATTGCAGTCATTGCGGGATTATCTTTTATCGTTTGGGTGCATCATATGTTTGTTTCCGGCGTTACTTTAGCGGCTGAACTGTTTTTCATGTATACCACTATGCTGATTGCGATTCCCACGGGGGTGAAAGTCTTCAACTGGGTGAGTACCATGTGGCGAGGTGCAATTACCTTTGAAACGCCCATGTTATTTGCGATTGCTTTTGTGATCTTGTTTACCATCGGGGGCTTTTCCGGCATCATGCTTGCCATTGTGCCTGCAGATTATCAGTATCATGATACTTATTTTGTGGTGGCACACTTTCATTATGTGCTGGTGCCGGGGGCGCTGTTTAGTGCCTTTGCCGGGGTTTATTATTGGCTGCCAAAGTGGTGTGGGCGTTATTACAATGAAATGCTGGGAAAAGTACACTTTTGGCTTTCAGTGGTTTCTGTGAATTTAACTTTCTTCCCTATGCACTTTTTAGGATTAGCAGGTATGCCAAGAAGGATTCCTGACTATGCCTTACAGTTTGCAGATTTTAATATGTTAGCAAGTATTGGTGCTTTTATGTTTGGTATCACGCAGTTTATTTTCATTTACAATATTGTGATAACCGTTTTCTTCAAAAAAGGAAAACAGGCTACAGACAGAGTTTGGGAAGGCGCAGAAGGTTTAGAATGGACTGTGCCATCGCCTGCACCGCATCATACCTTTGAAGTACCACCCGTTGTTAAATAAGGTTGTTTGTTTATGAATCAAAATCCACATCCTCCCGTCAGAAAGTCTAATACCAAAGTTCTGGTATGGCTTGCGATTTTTGTTATTGCCATGTTTGGCTTTGGTTATGCCATGGTGCCTTTGTACAATGTTTTATGTAATGCCTTAGGGATTAATGGTAAAACGGGTGGGCAAACCACAACACAAGGGGTCAAAGTGGATACCAGTCGCTGGATCACGGTGGAGTTCATTGCCAGCAAAAATGCTAACCTGCCCTGGACATTTTATCCGTTGGTAAAAAAAGTAAAAGTGCATCCCGGTCAAAGTGAACAAATTGCTTATTTTGCTAAGAACAATTCCGGCAAAACCATGACAGTACAGGCTATCCCCAGTCTTTCTCCAGGTATTGCGGCAAAATTTATGAAAAAAACCGAATGTTTTTGTTTTGATCAGCAAACTTTAAAAAATAAAGAATCCATGGATATGCCCATGATCTTTCATATTGATACCGATATTCCAAAAAATATTCACGTGGTGACATTATCTTATACATTGTTTAGCACCGCTGGTATCAGAATTCAAAAAAATAAAAACCAGGGCCGACTTGGATAAGGGAGAAATCAATGGGAAATGCCAACAGTCATTATTACGTACCTGAATATAGTAAGTTGCCTATTTTAGGCGCACTTGGATTGTTTTGTTTAGGGTATGGAACCTTAAATTTATTGCATGCCAATATTGTCGGTACCTTCATGTTTCTGATTGGTTCCTTAATAATGGCACTGGTGATGTTTTTATGGTTTCGTGAAGTGATTCATGAACATCATGCAGGGCTTTATAATGAACAGATTGGCCGTTCCTTTCGTTGGGGAATGATTTGGTTTATTTTCTCAGAATTGTGCTTTTTTGCTATTTTCTTCGGTGCCTTGTTTTATGCCAGAGTCATTGCTGTACCTGCTTTGGGCGGGGGCAGTGCAGTGAATGAAAACATGCTCACTCACATTATGTTGTGGCCAAACTTCAAAGACGCCTGGCCGGTTTTTAATAACCCGAATCCAGCAGCCTTCCCTGGCGCTAAAGGCACTTTGCATACCTGGAGTATTCCGGCTTTGAATACTTTGGTTTTACTCTCAAGTGCTGTCACCTTAACCTGGGCGCACTGGTCACTCAAACGCAATGCCAGAAAAAGTTTAATCATTGGAATGGTGTTAACGATTATTCTCGGCTGTATCTTTTTAGGTTTACAGGCTCATGAATATTTACTGGCACACAATTATTACGGCTTAAAAATGAGTTCAGGTATTTACGGCAGTACTTTTTTCATGCTCACAGGTTTCCATGCAGCTCACGTCACCATTGGGCTTATCATTTTAATTGTGATGTTACTGCGAATTCTCAAAGGACATTTCAATGCCGAAGAACATTTTGCCTTCGAAGCTTCCGCCTGGTATTGGCACTTTGTGGATATTGTTTGGCTGTTCTTATTTGTATTTGTATATTGGCTTTAATGTAGGTTGGGCTGACAAAGGAAGCCCAACAGCCGTGGCAACTTAATAAGACCGTAATTAAATGAATACCCTGTTGGGCTTCCTGCGTCAGCCCAACCTACATTTAAAGAATTAACTTTAAGATAATTTAAGGCGAACCAACAGCGTGAGGCAGCAGCCAGCCAAAATGAAAACTGACAAATAAAAAGATAAACAGCACCACGGATAAGCCAATTCGCCAGGTTAAGGCTTTTACCGTGCGGGTGGAATCACCTTTATCCTTTAAGAGATAATACATGCCACTGCCAAGGCTATACAGAATCAGTAGCATGGCAATAATAACGATAAGTTTTGTGAGCATTGTTAAAATTCCCTGTTATGAATGTGAGAGAAAAAACACAAATAACCCCTTAAAATAATATTTTAAGCATAAGCGTTGTGTTCCCGTCTTCAAGTCAGTAATATATTGAAATTCATACAAAATCGCAATAATAACGATAATCTTTATAAAATAAATGGCTGTTTTAAAATTTCGTCCCAATCTTTTCTTAACACTTTTGGCAATCATTGCTCTGATTTTCTTCTTAAATTTGGGTTTTTGGCAGGTGCGCCGATCTCATGAAAAAGAGCAAATTTTACAAAGCTTAAATCATAAATTGAAATCCTCCCCAGTATTACTGCAGAATTTACCAAAAACTGCAAAGGCGCGGCAATATCAGCCTGTGGTTTTTGAGGGGAAATTTGAAAATAGCAGACAGTTTTTATTGGATAACAGAACCCATAAAGGCAAAGCAGGCTATCAAGTTATCACTGCTGTTAAAGTATTTGGGTTAAAAGAAACCGTGTTAGTGAATCGTGGTTGGATTCCTATTCAGGGCCGTCGCAGCCAGTTGCCGAAATTACCTGAAGTGTTCGGTTTACAAAAAATTCATGGTATTATTCGTATGCCATTAGCTAAGGGACTGGTACTTAAAGCTGAAACAATATCGTCTGATAAGTGGCCGATACGGATCCAGCAACTTGATTTCCCTCTTATGGCCAAATTATTGAATCAACCTGTGTATCCTTTTGTGGTTTTATTAGATAAAAATGCGCCTCACGGTTTTGTTCGTGACTGGAAATTCATTAATATGAAACCCCAAAAACACATCGGTTACGCAGTACAATGGTTTGGATTTGCTGTTGTACTTTTAATCATTTATTTTGCTTTGACCTTAAAGCGGGAGAAAAATAATGACGCAAGCCGTAAAAAAAAGTAATCGCGGGCGTTGGTTTCTGATTTTATTAGCATTAGTATTTATTGGTCCGATTATTGCATCCTATGGACTCTATTACTATCGCAGTTATATACCAGAAACCCTAAGCAACGGACAATTAATTCTACCACCTTTAGATTTTAACAAACTGCCGCTTTATAACATGCAAGGTAAACCTGAAAGTCTGAAAATTTTTCAAGGAGACTGGGTGATGGTCTACGTTGAACCGGAAAAATGTGATAAAACCTGCCTGGATACTTTGTACAAAATGCGTCAAATCCGCACCCGTCTTGGAAAAAATATGGGTAGAGTGCAGCGGGCAATTCTAACTTTCAAAGGTTACAAAGATAATGCTTTAAATGAATACCTAAAATCGCCTTATCAGGGTACGATTCATTTGCAGGCACCTAAAGTGGCCTTAGATGCATTTTTGGCTAAACTGCCGTCGCACCACAAAGCGCTTAATTCCGGTTATATATACCTTGTGGATCCACTGGGGAATATGATGATGAGTTATGAGCCAAACCAAAAACCCAAAGGGATTTATTCGGATTTAACCAGATTATTAAAAGCTTCAAGAATTGGATAAGTAATCATGCAAGAAACAACTAAAAAAATTTCTAAAGGTGTCACTTTATTTGCTGTCTTACTGGCCTTCGTGGTGATTGTGCTGGGTGCTTATACCCGCTTAACCGATGCTGGACTTGGCTGTCCGGATTGGCCTGGCTGTTATAACCAGCTCATTGCCCCAACCAGCAATAATGCCATTGTTCATGCTGATAAATTATATCCTTCCATGCCGGTGCATGTCACCAAAGCCTGGACGGAAATGATTCATCGTTATGTGGCTGGAACCTTAGGTTTGTTAATTTTTGCTCTGGGAATCCTTGCTATCAGAAAGCGCAAAGCACCCGGGCAGTCTGTGCTGGTACCTGTAATTTTAATGGGCATAGTGATATTTCAGGCGCTCTTAGGAAAGTGGACCGTTACCATGAAATTACTGCCCGTGGTTGTCATGGGACATCTGCTGGGGGGCTTTACCATCATTGCCTTACTTTGGTGGTTTAACTTAAAAACTGGAGATTACTTTCCAAACTTAAAGCAACAAAATACTGCAAGCTTAAAACCCTGGGCGATATTAGGATTGCTCATTGTGATAGGCCAGATTGCTTTGGGTGGCTGGACCAGTGCAAACTATGCAGCTTTAGTGTGTCCTAACTTTCCTTTTTGCACCGCAGGCAAGTTTTTTCCACAAATGGATTTCAAAGATGCTTTTAACATTTTTCATATTACCAATACCCATTTAAGTCATGGTGCGTTAATTACCATTCAAATGACTCACCGAATGGGGGCAATGGTTACAGGTTTGTATGTTGGTATTTTATCCATTGTATTAATGTGCCTTAGAAAGAAGCCTGTGCTAAGAGTCATTGGATTAGCCATGTTTATTATTTTAGCCTGTCAGATATCCTTGGGTGTCTTAAATATTGAACTTTTATTACCTTTATCCATTGCAGTATTACACAATGCGGTGGCAGCCTTATTGTTACTGGCAATGGTGACTTTTTTATATGCAAGTTTCAAAGGTGAAAAAGCTGCATGAGCATTAGCGCAAATACAGCGATTGCTAAAGCCAGCCTGTGGCAAACCTATGTTGAGCTGTGTAAACCCCGGGTAGTGGCTTTAATTTTATTGACCTCTATGGTGGGTATGCTATTGGCAACACCTGGCTGGGTACCTATGTCTGTGTTTGTTTTAGCAACCTTAGGAATTGGCATGGTAGCCAGCAGTGGGGCAGCCATCAACCATTTGCTGGATAGAAAATTTGATAAAGTCATGCGCAGAACTCGGTATCGGCCACTGCCTGCTGGTTCCATTAGTCCTGTAAATGCATTTATTTTTGCAGCCTTACTGGCGGTTGCAGGGCTTGTGATTTTATATGTCTGGATTAACCCTTTAACTGCTTTGTTAACGTTTTTAACCTTTATTGGTTATGCTGTGATTTACACGGTTTTTTTAAAACATACAACTCCACAGAATATTGTCATCGGCGGCGCCTCAGGTGCAATGCCGCCTGTGCTTGGCTGGGTAGCGGTGACTAACCATATTGATCCAAATAGTTTGCTGCTTTTTTTGATTGTCTTTGTATGGACGCCGCCACATTTTTGGGCTTTAGCAATCCATCGGATTAAAGAATACGAAAAAGCCCATATTCCGATGCTACCTGTTACCCACGGTATTGAACTGACTAAATTGCATATTTTGCTTTATACGGCTTTATTATTTGGAATTTCTCTGCTGCCTTATGTAACTGGTATGAGTGGGTTAATTTATTTGTTTTCATCCATTGTGTTAAACGGCATTTTTCTTTACTGGGCTGTCAGACTTAAATTTCAGGCAAACAATGCGGATGCCATGAAAACTTTTCGCTTTTCCATTTGGCATTTGATGCTTTTGTTTATGGCACTGTTGGTGGATCATTATTTTTTAATTAAATTTTAATTCAAGGGGATAAACGATGAATAAAGGCTTCATGGCTTTAATTGTTATTGTGGCAATAGTGGCTGCAGGTTTTGGTGTCTATTCAAGTTATGAAAAGCAGTATGCCAAAAATAATTTCAGTAAGCAGCTTGAAACCGCAACGGTTTTACCTCATACCCGGAGCATTGCAAATTTTGCTTTAACAGATAACAAAGACAAGTTATATACCAATCAAAATTTACAGGGTCACTGGAGTTTGTTGTTTTTTGGTTTTACCAATTGCGGACATATTTGCCCAACCACTATGGCAGAGCTTAAAAAAATGACCAATATTTTACATAAGCAAAATATTAAAGCGCCTCAGATAGTATTAATCTCAGTGGATCCAAAAAGAGACACACCACAAAGATTGAATCAGTTTGTCACAGGCTACGATAATAGCTTCATCGGTCTTACCGGTACTATGACTAAAATTGATGCCTTAGCAAAAAATTTAAATGTTCTATATCTAAAATTTAAACCAAAGAACAGTGACAAAGAATATGATATTGATCACAGCGGTACACTTTTGCTGTTAAACCCTCAAGGTCAGTTAGCCGCGTTATTTTCTATGCCTCATAAAGCAAAAGCAATGGCGCACGATTTCACTCTAATCCAAAAATATAGTTCTTAATTAAAGTGTAGGTTGGGCTGACGAAGGAAGCCCAACAGTGGATTCATTTAATTACCACCTGTTGGGCTTTTAAGCGTTAATTCAACCGATATGAATTTGAGGTTAAATTAAACGGAAATAAATATGAAGAAATTTTTGTACAGTATTTTTGCACTGAGTATCGCGTTCGCACTGACGGGTTGCGAGCAACACCCTCAACCCGTTGCTACTCAAAAAAAGGTTGTTTTAACAACTTTAAATAATCAAAAAATCAAATTAAATAATCTTGATGGCAAGTGGCTGGTATTAAATTATTGGGCTACCTGGTGTAAACCCTGCTACAAAGAAATTCCTGCATTAAATGCTTTTGCCAAAAAGTATCATGAAAAAGTTACGGTAGTTGGGGTAAGTTACGACCGTGTAGAACCGGATCAGTTACCTGCGTTAATTAAAAAAATGAATATTCAGTTTGTGACTTTAAAATACGACCCAGCTTTAGATTTGGGAATCGATCATGTTCCAGGGTTGCCGGCAACTTATATTTTTAACCCACAGGGCAAAAAAGTAAAAACTTTACTGGGTGAGCAAACCCTAAATAGCCTTGAAAAAGCCATAGGTTAACGTTATGGAAAAACCAGTTTATTTTCATTACAAAGTATCTGGCAAAGTACAGGGCGTGTGGTTTCGAGCCAGTACCCAGAAGAAGGCCGAAGCCCTTAATATGTCTGGCTGGGTGAGAAATTTATCGGATGGCGCAGTAGAGCTTGTAGCAGGAGGCACAAAAATTCAACATGAAAAATTATTTCAATGGTTACATGAAGGCCCTGAGACAGCTAAAGTAACACAAGTAGTTCAAAGCGAAATAGAGGATCAAAACTTACCTGAAAAGTTTAATATAAAAAAATAAATATAGGTTGGGCTGAGGTCGGAAGCCCAACAGGGAATTCATTTAATTACGGCCTTATTTAGTTGCCTCAGCCTGTTGGGCTTCCTTCGTCAGCCCAACCTACATTTATAAAAACTTTTTCGTAAGTCCAAATTATCTTAAAATTAAGCCTCAATCATCCGCTTTAAAAAAGGCACAAGCAAAAATAAAACCAAGGCCGAAACAATGGCTAGCAGACCAAATACTAAAAAGTTGTGAGCATAAATCTGAGCGCTGTGAATTGAAGTATCTATTTTTTCAGGAATGGCAGTTAAATCCGCAATTTTACCAGCCACAGCGTACGCGGCAGCCAACGCTAAAAACCACACCCCCATAAGCATACCGGTAAGATCCTTTGGCGCCAGCTGGGTTACTGCAGATAATCCCACAGGAGATAGGCTTAACTCTCCACAAGTTTGTAAAAAGAAAAGCCCAATCACAAAAATACTGGAAATGATGCCAGCATGACTTCCAAATTCAATACTCGTTCCAAGTCCAAGAAACCCAAGGCCAATAAAGAAAATCCCTAAGGCAAATTTGGTGGGTGCGCTAAAATCTTTTTTCTTTTTTCCTAAGACAATCCATAATTTTGCAAATAAAGGCGATAATACAATAATAAAAAAAGGATTAATGGATTGAAACATAGCCGTAGGAATCATCCAGTCAAAAAAATGTCTGTCCACATTACGATTAATAAATAGAGTGATGGATAAAAAAGTCTGCATGTAAAGCGACCAAAAAACGATGGAAAAAATAATTAAAATAATCAAAGCCCATAATTTCTGACGTTGCTGTCCTTTATAAGCAAAACTTTTCAATAAAATGAATAGCATTGTTAATATTGAAAATACAATTAAACCGTAATTCACAAGATTTTGAAAATTCATCAGGTAGCTGGTTAAAATAAGCGCCAGAATCAATGCCACCATAAAAACGTGCAAGTTTGAGAATTTGTAAAAGAACTTTTTGGACAATATCTGGCTATGAGGTGGAAAGCCGTTTTCATGAAAATGCTGTTTGAACCCCCAAAGACAATTAATCAGTCCAATCACCATGCCCAGACCAGCGGTGGCAAAACCGTAATTCCAACCAAAGCGCAAGGCAATGGCAGTACAGACAATAGGCGCTAGAAAACTGCCAATATTGATACCCATATAGAAAATGGTAAAACCACTGTCTCGCCTAATATCATTTTCGTGATATAAAGTCCCTAAAAAACTGGAAACAGAGCTTTTAAAAAAACCGTTACCCCAAATCAAAAAGGCCAAAGCTTCATAAAAAAATGGATTATGTGGAATACCCAGCAGAAAATAACCAACAATGTATAAAACAGCGCCTAAGATAATGGCCGCACGGTATCCTAAAAACTTATCAGCAAGATAACCACCAATCACAGGTGTAGTGTAAATAAGCGCAGAAAATGCACTAAAGAGTCCGTAGGCTTTCGTATCAGAAAATAAAAATACCTTGACGAGGTATAAAACCAACAGTGACTGAATGGTATAAAAACCAAATCGCTCCCAAAGTTCGGCGAAAAAAAGGACTTTCAGTCCGGAGGGTTGTTTTGTAGCAATCATGGATTAGAGTGACTAAAATAAAACAGTATATCATTGTTGAGCTGACTGTCTACCAGGATTGATTACTCAATCCTGTAATTTCAACCAGGCTTCTTCAAGTAGCAATAATTCTTTTTTTAGTTCAGCCTCTTTTTGTAACAGATCATTTAATTGAGTCTTATTTTCGGCAAGATAAAGTTCAGGATCTTGCATGGCTTCATGAAGTTCTTTCTGCATCAACTCACAGCGCTCAATATTTTTTTCAATCTTCTTGAGGTCTTTTTGATGAGATTGAGTACCTAATCGTTCCTGTGCTGCTTCTTGACGCAACATTTTTTTTGATTTCTTGTTAGTATCTGTTGATGAAACCTTAGTTTTATTTGCAGTTTCTTCGAGAATTTTGTCAGGATACGCATCAATAGAAAACTTAAAAGGCTTAAGCTTGTGATCCTGTACCAAAAGCAACTCATCTATGGTTGCTTGAATCAAATGTCGGTCATGAGAAATCAACACAATCGCCCCAGCAAAATCCTGCAAAGCCAAAGTCAAAGCATGACGCATATCTAAGTCAAAATGATTGGTCGGCTCATCCAATAATAGAACATTCGGATTTTGGAAAATTAACAAAGCCAGAGCCAGACGGGCTTTTTCACCGCCGGAAAATTTTTCAATACTTTCCAAAGCCATGTCACCGTGAAAATTAAACTGGCCTAAAAAATTTCTTCCCTGTTGTTCGGTTAATTTAGGACTCAGACGCAATAAATGCAGCAAGGGACTGGCAGATAAATCCAGGTAATCGGATTGATGTTGAGTAAAATAGCCAATTTTTAAATCAGGATGAAAGAAAGTCTCGCCTTTGTGAATATCCAGCGTCTGTGCCAGCGTTTTAATCAAAGTGGACTTACCCGCACCGTTTGCACCAATAATGGCATACCTGTCTTTCGGATTTAAAGTTAAATGAATATCATGCACTAAAGGCTCGTCATAGCCAATACTCACAGCTTCAAGTCTAATCAGCGGAGTTGGAACTTTTTGAGGCAGATTAAAACTAAAATCAAAAGAACTGTCTGCGTGGGCGATACTGACCTGCTGCATTTTTTCCAGTGCTTTTAAACGACTTTGGGCTTGCTTTGCTTTACTGGCCTTATAACGAAACCTATCTACAAAACTTTGCAGGTGCAAACGTTTTCTTTGCTGCTTTTCAAAAGCAGCTTGCTGTAATATCAATTTTTGCGCTCTTTGGGTTTCAAAATCAGAATAGTTTCCCGTATAAAGTTCAATGCAGTGATTATCAAAATGAGCGATATGAGTGGTTATATTATCTAAAAAGGTTCGGTCATGAGAAATAATTAAAACCGTTGCTTTTAAATGCTTCAGCCATTTTTCCAGCCAGACAATTGCTTCTAAATCTAAATGGTTGGTGGGTTCATCTAACAGATACAAATCCGCAGGACACATTAGCGTTTTGGCAAGATTAATGCGCATCTGCCAGCCACCAGAAAAGCTTTTAACTGGGTTATTAATTGTATCTGCAGCAAAGCCAAGTCCAGATAGCAAAGTAGCCGCCCGCGCTTTTGCACTGTAACCATCAATTTGTAGCATTTTTTCGTGTAACTGAGTCAATTTTAAATGGTTTTGAGATTGTGTGGCCTGGGCAATCTGTAATTCAAGGTTGCGAAACTTATGATCACCATCTAAGACATAATCCAGGGCAGACTTTTGGACTGCAAGAATTTCCTGAGCTAAAAAGGCGACTGTGGTGGCTTTAGGTATTTCAATATCTGAAGCTTCTGAGGTAACAGAAGCTTTGATTAAATCAAACAAACTACTTTTACCACAGCCATTTTTTCCGGTGATACCAACTTTTTGCAGAGGTTTCACATAAAGCGCCGCATTTTGAAGTAAAACTTTATTACCTTTTTGTAAATCCAGATTTGAAAATTTCAACATAAACTAATTTAAACCGTAACATTAAGTTGCATGGCAATATTATGATTGATAATGGTTCTATTTCGATTGATATTAAAAATATTCAGATATCCCACCTGTAAAGCTACTTTTGAAGAAAGCAAAAATCGTAAACCTGCAAATAATCTATTTTCAGAAATTAATTTATCAGATACCCACTGAGGATGGTTCAGATTATAAAAAATTTCATCATAGAAACTGTAAGCATAATCGCTGTGCTGGGTATAAAGCAACAGATTAAAACGGGTTCGATAACGGTAGGCAATTGGACTTACATTTTCACCCCCGCGTTCTTCCAACCGGTTTCTCATTGAAAAGAAGAGTTTTTGGTTGTTAATAAAAACGATATCCAGTTGTTGAAAAATATTATCTCGAAAAGCAATATTTTGACTGTTGCCAATGCGCGATGGCACAGACTGTATACCCAGCCCAAACCGTATAAGTATCATCAAACTGATAACCCAGGCTTACTCGTGCAATTACCTGATTAAAATTACCGGGCGTGTTATTAAAACGATATTCACTTTCAATAAAATAACGAAAATGCTTCGGCTGACTGGGATTTTGATAAAAAAGATTCATCCAGGTAGCCATATTGTTGCTGAAATTGGTACTAAAGGCAGCTAAAGGGATAAGCAAAAGTAAACCCACAAATGCTGATAAATGTTTTTGCATATTAAGGCAGTTTTCAAACTTAACATAACAGTGTTATAATTGCCCAAATTATGACATCTTCGGTACCTTATGAAAAGTAAAATCTTATTATTTGTGAATAGCTTAGCATTAATCTGGCTGGCTTTAACGCCTTATCAGGCTCAGGCAAAAACCCCTGAAAAAATCCAAAGCATCAACAGTATTGCTGCTGTGGTTAATAGCAGTATTATTACCCAATCAGAGCTTGATCATCAATTTAATATCATAAAAAAACAGATTCAGTTGCAACATCAACCTATGCCATCTGATACTGTTTTAAAAAAGAAAATATTAAAGCAATTAATTGACCAAAAATTGATTTTACAAATTGCCAAACAAAACAATATGAGTGTTTCTGACAGTGAATTGAATCAGGCTATCAAATCAATCGCCAGTCGCAATCATCTATCGGTTGCCGAATTAAAACAGCAGATAGTTAAACAAGGTGTTGATTACGAAGCCTATCGCAAACAAATTCGTACACAACTACTGATGAATCTCACAGAAAGACGGGCTGTGGGCGGTGATATTCAAGTAACCGATGCTGAAGTGAAAAAAGCACTGCAAACCATGCCAAAACCACAAAATGTCCCTTTATATCATTTGCAGGCTATGTTGGTACCCGTACCAAATGCGCCATCTCCAGAAGAACTGCAAAAAGCTCAGGCCAAAGCAGACAGTATTATTTCTGAGCTTCATAAAGGCAATGATTTTAGTACTATTGCTTTAACTGAAACTTTTCAAAACCAACCATTAAGTGGTGGTGATATGGGTTGGAAACAGTTAAGTCAATTACCGCCAGTGATAGCTGGTGAATTGGCTGGCAGTATGAAAGGTTCTATTATTGGGCCTGTGCAAACACCCAATGGATACTACATTATTAAAGTTGTCGGTATTAAAACATTTAATGCCAGTCACAAGGTAACGTTAACTCACCTGAAAACTATCATTATTAAGCAGGGTGAATTAAAAACGGGTCAAGCTGTAGAAGCTGAGCTTAACAACATTCGTGCCAAAATTGTCAAAGGTGCTTCATTTGCTGCTATGGCTAAAAAATATTCTCAAGACAAACCTTCTGCAGCTAAAGGTGGCGATCTTGGTTGGGTAACCCCGAATGAGATTCCTACTACCCTAGCGCAAGCTATGGCAAAATTAAAACAAGGTGAAGTCAGTGAACCTGTTAAAACACCAGATGGCTGGCAAATCATTGAAGTCACCGGTCGTAAATCTGTGAATAATACGACAGCCAGTTTAAAAACCAAAGTCAAGCAAATGCTTTATATGCAGAAATTTGAACAGGCGGTGAAAAACTGGGTCGCCAAATTGCGATCTCAGGCATATATTAAAGTTATCAGTTAAGCGATGACCAACAGCCATCCTGTTATCTGTCCGGGCGAGCCAGCAGGCATTGGCCCGGATTTGTTATTGCTTTGGCTTGCACAAAAGCCAGAGACAACTGTCAGTGTTGTAGCAGACGGTAATTTGTTGGAGCATCGCGCCAGAGCGCTTAATTTATCTTTTGATGCAGATGCCTTAAATCTTTTACACCTTGATTGTCCCAAAATCGATTGTTGTTCAGAGCCGACAGTCGATAATGCCGCTTATGTATTAGCCTGTCTTGATAAAGCCATTGAAGGTTGTCTTGCTAAAAACTTTACTGCACTGGTGACAGGGCCTGTGCAAAAATCAATTATTAATGAAGCAGGCATCGCTTTTACCGGCCATACTGAATATCTGGCTTTAAAAACCCATAGTCCCAAGACGGTGATGTGCTTTGAAAACAATCTGTCACGGGTAGCGCTTGCAACCACTCATATACCTTTAAACGCAGTGCCGAAATCTTTAACTGCTGAATTATTAGTTCAGGTTATTGAAATTATTCATAATGCTTTAATAAATGTGTTTAAAATCAAAAAACCTCGCATTGGTATTTGTGGCTTAAATCCTCATGCTGGCGAAGGTGGTTTTTTAGGTACAGAAGAAATAGAGATTATCAAGCCTGTTATGCAAAAACTTGCTAAGCAACAGATTCAGTGTGAAGGGCCATACCCGGCTGATACCATTTATCATCAGGCATCTTTTGATTGCATTTTATCTTTGTACCATGATCAGCTGTTGCCTTTAGTGAAATTCCAAAGCTTTTTTGAAACGGTTAATATTACCCTCGGTCTGCCATTTATCAGAACATCAGTGGATCATGGAACGGCCTTGAAATTAGCAGGCACGGGCAACATCAATGCCTTGAGCCTTGCCAGTGCCATCAAAACTGCCAGGAGGCTAAGCTTTTAATGAAACATAAAGCCCGAAAACGCTTTGGACAAAATTTTTTAACAGATAAAAATATTATTACAAAACTAATCAACACCATTTCGCCTAAGGATGCTGAATTTTTTTTAGAAATTGGCCCGGGACTGGGTGCATTGACTTTACCTTTACTTGAAAAAACTAAAAAACTTCAGGTGATTGAATTGGATCGCAATGTCATCCCAATTTTAGCTGAAAAAGCCAAATATAAAGGTGAGCTTAATATTATTTCAGCAGATGTGTTAAAGGTAAATTTTTCTGAACTGTTTGCTCAGCATGCACCCATAAGGTGTGTGGGTAATTTACCTTACAATATTTCCAGCCCAATTATTTTTCATTTATTAACTTATCGACACCTGTTTGCCGATATGCATTTTATGTTACAAAAGGAAATGGTAGATAGAATAGTTGCAAAACCTGGTACTAAAACATACGGACGTATCAGTGTTATGGTGCAATATTTTTGTTTGTGCGAAAAATTATTTTATGTACCACCAACCGCTTTTGATCCGCCACCCAAAGTAGAATCAGCCATTATTTATTTAAAACCTAAAATGGTCATCTCTTTGCCTGCGGAAGATGAAACAATATTTAGTGAGCTTGTCAGAGATGCATTTGGACAGCGCAGAAAAACCCTTGGTAATGCTTTAAAGAAATATTTTTCCAAAGAAGATTGGGACAAGCTTCAATTTGACAGCAAACAACGTGCTGAAAATTTAAGTGTGGATGATTTTGTAAAGCTTACAAATTACTTTGTGAAAAATAAATGTAGGTTGGGCTGACGCAGGAAGCCCAACAGCTTATTCATTTAATTACAGCCTTATGTTAGTTGCCACAGCCTGTTGGGCTTCGAAGCGTCAGCCCAACCTACATTGGCCATATAAGAAAAGTGTGTGAATGCTTAATTTAATAAAATTATAGCATATTCACTCAGTAGTATATTTTCGATAGAGTAGTTCTGCTGAGGATAACTTTACTTTTTGATTTTACTTTCAATTTTTTTTAGACGCTTCTCCATGTTTTCCAAAACCCTTAGAATTTCTTCTTGTTGAGTAATGATTTTTTCTTCCTTTCGCTCCAACAAGTAAGCAGAAAAATTAGCGGTTAAAATCGTAATCAAAGCAATACCCATCACCATAATCAAAATTGCAAACAAACGACCAAAAAAAGTTTCAGGCACCACATCTCCATAACCCACAGTGGTAATGGTTTGCACGGCCCACCACACACCACTGATGGGATCTTTAATGCCTGTATCAAAAAGAGAAACTAAAGCCCCACCAATTAATACAATGGAACAAAAAGCAATCAGCGTGTACGATAGATGATTTTTTGCAAGGATGGCTTTTTGTCTTTCCCACCAGGGAACCAGTACTCGCATTAAAATTAAGATCCGCAATAATCGAAATAGCACTACAAAAGGTAAATGTAGCCAGGAGACAGGAAAAGTGAACACAATGATTAAGATATTGAGCCAATTAGAGCGCAAATAGAATTTTTTGTTTTTTACAAGTGCTGTGATAGTAATTAGCTCAGTGGTAAAAGCTATCCAGATAAACCATAAAAAAGCATAGTGCAGCCATAAAGGTAAAAGATTTTTAGCATCTGAATACCAATAAAAAGGTAGACAAACTGCAATAGCGAACATAACCCACTCAAAGTATCCTCCGGTTTTTCTGGCGATTTTGTACTCATTACGGGCAACTCCGTTGAGTCCCAAAATTTTTCTTAAGGGTTTTGTCATTTATGAATTTTTTTTGCTATGATTAAATAAATTATAGGCTTAAGTGGAGCTTGAGTCTATGTTACAAATATTGGGGAAAAAAATGGCAGCTTATAATCATATACTCATCGCATCAAGCCTGGCAGAAGATAATAAACGGGTTTCTGACAAGGCTCAACATTTGGCCAAAGTGTCTAATGCTCAAACCCTGAGTATTGTGCATGTGGTAGAGTTTAATCCCATGATGTATGGCGGTGGCGAGTTTGCCATTCCTTTGGACGGAGATCTGGAGCAGTCTATTCATGATCATGCTGAAAAAGCTTTAAAAACAGAAGCCAAGCGTTTGAATATTCCTTCTGACAGACAGTTTATCCAATCTGGTGTGACGGCAGAAAAACTTGCATCCCTTGTGCAAACCATCAATGCAGATTTACTGGTGATGGGACATCATGAACGAAATTTTTTTATGAGTATGTTTGCCTCTACTTCGAATTCTTTGGTTCATTTAATGCCCTGTGATGTGATGACTGTTCATTTGAAGTGAGTACTTATGCTATTGGCGATCTTCAGGGTTGCTATCAACAATTACAGCAATTACTGCATAAAGTTAATTACTCGTCAGAGAAAGACTTTTTGTGGTTTTGTGGAGATCTGATAAATCGTGGTCCCGACTCGCTAAAATGCCTGAAATTTGTCAAAGAACGGGTAGAGGCTGCAGAAGCTGTCACTGTGCTGGGCAATCATGATTTACATTTTTTGGCAGTGGCAGCAGGGCTGAAACCGTCTTTTGCAACGGATACTTTGGATGAGTTGTTGCTGGATAATCATAAATACCAATTCATTGATTTTTTAAGGCAGCAGCCACTTTGCTTTTATGACACTAAGTTGGATTTTTTTCTGGTCCACGCAGGCTTAATTCCTCAATGGGATCAGCAATCAGCTTTGCAAGAGGCCGGTTTTGTTGAAAAAATTTTACTTCAGGATGACAACTACGAAACTTTTTTAAAGCATATGTATGGTGATGAGCCTAATGGCTGGCGTGATAATTTACCAGATATTGACAGAGCCCGTTTTATTACTAACGTTTTAACCAGAATACGTTTTTGTACGCCCTCAGGACAGCTTGATTTAAAGCATAAAGGCTCATTAAATTCTCAGCCTGATCATTTATTACCCTGGTTTCAACTCCCCAATCGAAAAAGTGAAAAAAACAGAATTATTTTTGGACACTGGGCGCAGCTTTACTGCGATTGGGAAGCCATCAAAACGCCAAAAATATTTCCTATCGATAGTGGGTGTGTGTGGGGTAATACCCTAACTGCTTTAGAGCTTGAAACACAAACCTATTATAGTTATCCCTAAATTTGCGGTGTGGGCGCTGAAGGTTTTGGTGCTTCTGGGACAGGGGCATCGGGTGCTGGCTCGCTGGTAGATGTAATACCATTTAACTCATTGCGAATAGCGATAGGTAAATTATCTTCAAAATCATGTAAGTTTTTGCAAAGAGCCAAAGCATCATTGTCAGCCTCTCGGCCATTTTCACTTATTTGCAGTAAGTTTGCTGATGTTGCACCGATGTAAGCCATTAACTGTTCTTGGAATCTTGCTTTAGCAGCACTAAAATCAGCCAACTCAGAAGACACAGTTTTTAGTGCCTGACTATTGTTAATCATTTTCACTTACCTCTTTTAAAGCACAAGCCAGTGCCAGTTCAGCGGAACTTAAATCCTGAGAAACACCCAAGGCATTTTTTTCTTCTACAGATAAACGGTTGGCTCCGGGTCTTTCTAAATGTTTTAATAAAATATCAGCAAAATCTACAGGTAAACTCATACCACTTTCGATTAATTTATCTGTAATGATTCTGGAAGTATTATAGCACAGGTTATGCCAGTCCAAAATTTGATCATACAATTTTGAGTATACTTCATTTCGGCTGGCATCGTGGCGTCCAGCCAGTTCATCCGCAATGGCTTCTTGAGCATTTTGCATCTGTTGAATTTGGCCGTAGGTTTCCTGGCGTTTTTGAGACAAAGGCTTTTTAAGCTCAGGATCATGGGCTTTGACCGCAGTTACCGCAAAAATAATATTGGTTAAGCGTTCTTTCACATAATTTTGCGTTTCCATAATGCGCATTAACAGCGATTGGTTATGCATGGCAATGGCAGGTACTTTTAAAAGCTGTTTATAAATGGAATCCTTGGAGAATAACTCCTGAGTAATGTCTTTATGGCGAAAAGTTAACCCATAAGTACCTAACAGGTTACAGGCAGTTTCTTTGGTATAACTTGCAGGTAGGATGTTATTAGTATGTGTGACAGCTGCCATAGCCTTTTTTTGAATCTTGGTTTGTTTGCTCATATAAAAGTTCTTTAACGTTTAACCAGTGCACTTGAAGATTCTTCACAAGGGGGTTCAATGGCTTTTGTTGTTGAAGCCTCTTTACTTGAGGAGTCACCTACTGTGATTTGTTTTGCTGGTGCAGGCCTTATTTCAAATTGGAAACTATGATCCGATTTATTATCAGGATTTTTTTCATTATACTCCTGTTGAGCTTCTTTGGCAGCAGAAGCTAGAGTATCGTTGTTTCTGGCATTGGGATCATTCATATAAGCTAATTTAAGGCTCTCAAATTCTTTTTTGCTCAGTTTTTTTCCATCAGAATCTACAATTCTTCCTTTACTGACTTTGAGATTATTTTTTTCGAGATATTTATTGAAACAAATTTCTTCACTTTTGGCTAAAATTTGGTTAATAATTTTTTGCTCTGCTTTACTGATTTTACTGCCATCCATTTTTTCAGTCTGGAAGGGAATTTTATTCGCATTGACAGTGCCATTTGAACGGATATGAGAAGTATCAAAACCATAAGAAGTTGAAGTGCCATTTTTCGGATCTGCTACTGTATTTAAAGTAGCACCTGATGCTTTTTCATCATTTTTGAAACTCTGATATGGGGCTTTGGAACGAGGTAAGACACTATCTTTTATTTCAGTGTCTGTATATTGTGTATTCTGAGCAGGATGATAGGGGGCAGTATACACTTTTGACTTTTGAGAATGATTTGCAGGTGCACGAAGAAAGTTGTCATGTTCTTTACGCTTTTTATCATCTGTTAAATGGTCATGGGCATTTTTAATATTGAGAAAAATTTGCTCTGCCAGAGGGTGCTTACTCTTATCAGGATGGTTTTCTCTAGCGAGATTTTTATAAGCTTTTCTAATCTCTGATTTTGAAGCGTCCTTGGACACGCCTAAGACAGTATAAAAATTATCCGATTGAAATTGAGCAGGCATGGTTTTTGGCATTTCAGACTTCACAGGTTGTGGCTTATTATCCGAAAGCACCATTGCACCTGTCTTCGAATCTAAAGGCGTTTTAGAACTCACATTACCCACATTAGGGCCTTTTGATTTAGCTGGCATAATAGATACAAAAAATTATAAAATTATGCTAATAATTATAGTTAAAATTCTGAATAAAAAAAGTTTTTTAAAAACTAACTAAAATTTAATACACTAAGTATAAATTTCTCAAAATTTTGTGATAAAGGGTAAACTATGAAAGCACTGGGCAAGTTAAAAAAAGAAATGGGTATTTGGCTTTATGAGACCGATAAACCCACAATAGGGCACAATGATGTTTTAATTAAAATAAAAAAAACAGCCATTTGTGGTACAGATATCCATATCTATAATTGGGATGAATGGGCGCAACAGACCATTCCAGTGCCGATGGTCACAGGTCATGAATTTGTAGGGGAAATCGTTGAAATTGGCAGTGAAATCAAGCACTTGCAGTTAGGTCAGCGAGTCAGTGGCGAAGGCCATATCAGCTGTAACTTTTGTCGTAACTGTCGGGCAGGAAAACGCCATTTGTGTCGAAATACACAAAGTGTTGGTGTGACCCGTCAGGGTTGTTTTGCCGAGTACCTTTGTATGCCTGCTGTGAATGTATTTCCTTTACCCGATGCCATCAGCGATGATGTGGCCTCGATTTTAGATCCTTTTGGTAATGCCACCCATACTGCTTTGAGCTTTGATTTGGTGGGTGAAGATGTCTTGATTACCGGCGCCGGTCCTGTAGGTATTATGGCAGTGGCGGTAGCGAAAAAAGCTGGTGCCAGAAGTGTCACCATCAGTGACATCAACCCTTATCGACTAGGGTTGGCAAAAAAAATGGGCGCAGACTGTACTATCGATGTGCGTCATGAAGCCTTAGAGTCCGCTTTTGAAAAACTTGATATGCATGAAGGCTTTGATGTGGGGATGGAAGTATCCGGAAATCCGAAAGCCTTTAATACCATGATTGAAACCATGAATCACGGTGGTAAAGTAGCCATGCTTGGTTTTTTGCCCAATGAGACAGAAATTCACTGGAATCATTTGATTATGAAAGGCTTAACTATCAAAGGTATTTACGGACGGGAAATGTTTGAAACCTGGTATAAAATGTCCAGTATGATTCAAAGTGGTCTGGACATCTCTTCGGTGATTACCCATCGGTTTGATGTAGATGATTATGAAAAAGCCTTTGAAATTATGCGCTCAGGTGAATCCGGCAAAATTATTTTAAATTGGCAGTAAAGTTAAATGTATAGGACTTGTATATTAAAATTGAAATGAATCAATGTAGGTTGGGCTGACGTAAGGAAGCCCAACAGTGTTATTCATTTAATTACGGCATTATTTAGTTGCCACAGCCTGTTGGGCTTCCTTACGTCAACCCAGCCTACATTGATTTTGTCAGTAAATCGGAATTTTTCGTCCTAATGTAACAAAATTGTTACAAAAATATACAATTATTCGTTGAAATTACTGGCTTCCAAAGGGTTTTACGGTAAAATATGCGGCATTGCAAAATTTACTCTGAGGATTAATGATGAAAAAGTTAGCAAGTTTTAGCTGTATTTCCCTGCTGATGTTATCTCTGGCCGGCTGCGGCATGAACAATCAGGATTTAGGGGTACTTTCAGGCGGTGCTATTGGGGGCGCTGTGGGTAGTTTATTTGGCAGTGGTTCCGGTAAGATTCTTGCAGCGGTGGGGGGGACAGTGATTGGCGCTTTCATTGGTGGCAGAATTGGTAACACCATGGATAAGGTGGATAAAATGAAAGCACAAAAGGCACTTAACAACAACAAAAATAATGTCACCAGTACTTGGAAAAACCCTGATAATGGCAACGAATATTCTGTGACGCCTACCAAAACTTACTATCGGGAAAACGATCAACCCTGTCGTGATTACACCACTCATGCCATTATTGGTGGTAAAAAAGAAACTATCTATGGTAAAGCCTGTCGAATGGCAGATGGCACCTGGAAAGTTCAACAGTAAACCAAATTTTTAAAACGCCTCTGCGAATACAAAGAGGCGTTTTTTCTATTAAAACCTTATGGCTCTTTCCACGCATGTTTTTATCATCCTAATGTTCATTGGGTTTTGTGCAGCTTTTATTGATAGCATCGCGGGTGGGGGTGGATTATTAATGGTTCCTGCACTTTTAACCGCAGGTATACCGCCTCATTTAACCTTGGGAACCAATAAACTGGCTGCTACCATGGGGGTTGCCATGGCGGTGAAAACTTATCTTGCCAAGGGTTTTTTTAATCTAAAATTATGGTGGTCTGCTGCTATTGCTGCGTTTTTTGGCGCAATGCTTGGGGCGGTTTCCATTTATTTTATTTCAGCGCAATTTTTACAGTTGCTATTACCAGCCATTGTGATTTTAGTGGCAGTTTATGCCCTTTGGCCTAAACGGATAGAAGATTATCAACATAACCAACATTACCGCCCCAAACAAACTGTCAGTGGTTTAATGGGCGCAATTATTGGATTTTATGATGGATTTTTAGGCCCTGGTACCGGTTCTTTTTGGACCACTGGGGTGATGTTTTTTTTCAAAATGGATATTTTAGCCGCTTCAGCAGTGGCCAGGTTTATGAATTTTGTCAGCAATATTGTGGCGCTGGCGACATTTTGTATTTTAGGTAACGTAGATTACAAATTGGGTTTGAGTATTGGTGTGGCCATGATGTTAGGATCTTTTTGCGGTGCTCAGGCTGCAGTTCGATATGGCGCTAAATTTATCCGCCCCATTTTTGTTACCGTTGTGATAATATTAGCCCTGAGGCTTATTTATCTGGAATGGATTTAATCGATGTTAAAAAAAACCAAAACACAGTTTTTTTGTAATGAATGTGGCGCTGTTTCCCCCAAGTGGCAGGGACAGTGTCTGGAATGCAAAACCTGGAATAGTCTGACAGAACAGACCGTTAATCCAAACCCTAAACAAAGTGGCCGCAAAAGTGGTTTTTCCGGTCTCACTCAGGCAAAAACCATTGCCATGCAGTCAGTAACTTTAGATGAACAACCAAGGCATCCTACTGGCCAGCCGGAGTTGGACAGAGTGTTAGGCGGTGGATTGGTACCAGGTTCAGTGGTATTAATTGGCGGTGATCCTGGCATTGGTAAATCAACGTTGCTGATTCAGACGCTGGCTGGTTTGAGCCTTTCATATAATGCTTTATATGTCACTGGTGAAGAATCTTTACAGCAGGTGGCTTTAAGAGCCAGACGGCTGGGACTAAAAGAGGATAACTTACAGCTTTTAGCGGAAACCCGGGTAGAAACTATTTTAGATATTGCAAAAAACGAACACCCACAGGTGATGGTGATTGACTCGATTCAAACGCTTTTTTCTGAATATTTAACGCAAGCCCCAGGTTCTGTCAGTCAAATCCGCGAAAGTGCAGCCGAGTTGGTGCAATTTGCCAAAACCACTCAAACCGCTTTGTTCTTGGTAGGTCATGTGACCAAAGAAGGCAGCCTGGCAGGGCCTAGAGTATTGGAACACATGGTGGATACCGTTTTGTACTTTGAAGGTGAGCGCGACAGTCGTTTTCGAGTGATAAGAGCGGTCAAAAATCGTTTTGGTGCAGTCAATGAGCTGGGAATTTTTGCCATGACGGATAAAGGCTTAAAGGAGGTTAGTAATCCTTCAGCTATTTTTCTATCACGTTATGATCAAAAAGTTTCAGGAAGCGCTGTGATGGTTACCTGGGAAGGCAGTCGTCCAATGTTGGTTGAAGTTCAGGCCTTAGTGGATGAATCTCATTTGGGAAACCCAAGAAGAGTCATTGTGGGTTTGGAACAAAATCGATTGTCCATGTTACTGGCAGTTTTGAATCGTCATGGGCGAGTGGCAACTTTTGATAAAGATGTATTCGTCAACGTCGTTGGTGGTATGAAGGTGTCAGAAACCGCCGCGGATTTAGCCGTACTGTTAGCGATTGTGTCCAGCCTGAAAAACCAGCCTTTACCGGAAAAGTTGATTGTTTTTGGTGAAATTGGCTTATCAGGCGAACTTCGTCCTGTCCAAAGCGGTCAGGAAAGGTTAAGAGAAGCTAAAAAACATGGATTTACCAAAGCCGTTGTACCCAAAGCCAATTGTCCAAAAGCTGGGACGATAGATATGGAAATCATTGCAGCAGGCACGTTAGCAGAAGCTTTAGAACATATTTATTAAGTTTTCCCTTGAAAAAACGATGAGTGACCCGCATGTATTAAATTACGATTGGGGAACTTACCGTATTTAAATTTATGGGAGACCGATAGATGAAAAAATTAATGATTCCTCTGGCTGCTGCTTTACTAATGGGAAGCACTGCCTTCGCCACCACTTCAACCGCAAAAGCACAACCAACCCAAAAAGATGTACCGGCAAAACAATCCGTAGAAAAGCAAACCCAGGATCAAATCAAGCTTTACGCAGATGCCAGCAAAGATGCTAAAGTATTAGCTACTATCACCTTAGATCAACGCATTGTACCTTTTTACAATAAAGGTGGATGGGTAAAAGTTGGAGATCCTGCCAACGGCCAAGTGGGTTGGATTCACAAAGAACAATACCGCAAAGCCATGAATCAGGCTATTTCTGAAAGTGTTCAAACGGTCTATATTGAACAAGATTCTGATAACAATCAAAAACCACAAATCACAGTTTATAAAAATGGCAAAAAACTAACGGGTAAAGAAGCACAGGCTATTTATCAGAAAGTTCAAAAGCAACAGACTTATATGCAAAACCGATTTGAACGTTTTCAAAAGCAAATGCAAAATTTTGCCAACGAGCAAATGCTGCAGCTGAACAGTTCCTTTAATATGTTGCCAGTGGTGCAGCCAATTGTGATTGTTGAGAATAATCCAGCAAAGACTAAAACCACCGAAAAATAAAAAATAATTAATATAAATGTAGGTTGGGCTGACAAAGGAAGCCCAACAAGCCGTGGCAATTAAATAAAGCCGTAATTAAATGAATACCTGTTGGGCTTCCTTTGTCAGCCCAACCTACATTTTATCTGGTGGTACATATCCTTCTGGCGTATTATCTGTATCACCAAAGAGAAAATTTTCCATTTCCTCTTCCAGCATTTTACGGGCTTTGGGATCGGCAAGATTTAAACGATATTCGTTAATGAACATAGTTTGTCGAGCCAGCCATTGATCCCAGGCTTCTTTAGAGATATTCTGGAAAATTTTTTTACCAAGCTCTCCTGGGTAAGGAGGAAAATCAAGGCCTTCTGCTTCTTTTTGCAGTTTTTGACATTGGATGATTCGAGTCATTTTATATCACCTTTTAAAAATCAGGCTTCAGCAAAAGGTTTATGAAATTTTAAATTTTCTGAAGCTGTAAATTCAATTATCCGACGCGATGGCGTAATTTTAGTATCGTGTGTTGCAAAGTGTCCCTGGCTTAAATCAGGATGGAACTGCAATAAGAAACTACCAAGATTTGGAATTCTGACGCATTCACCTTTGAGTAAATTAGCCATGACAATATTTGAAAGCTCGGCAAACATATCTTCCAAATCTTCTATAGAAATATTTGTTTTTTGGCTAAGCTGTTTAACCAAAATACTTTCTTGCATGCAAATACTCCCTTTTCAATGTAGGTTGGGCTGACGAAGGAAGCCCAACAGGGTATTCATTTAATTACGGCCTTATTGAGTTGCCACGGCCTGTTGGGCTTCCTTCGTCAGCCCAACCTACATTTATGTATTCATATTATCATACACCGAAGAAAAATGCTTTTTTAAGGTTTTTGAAACTGGACTGGGTAATCCTATTTTAGAATTATTGCCAGGATGATACCAAAGTAGCTGATTTTTCTCTGAAACTACCCGTTGCTCAGTAAAATCCTTAATTAAAATTGGGTGAATCATTAGATGAAAATGAGTGAATGTATGTCTAAAATTTTCCAAAGCAACATAATCCGGTGTTATCAGATGATATTTACTTTGTAAAAAAGCATTGATATCAGCATCCGTATCACAACAGGGCAGGCACCAAAGTCCACTCCAAATACCGTTAGCCGCGCGTTTTTCAAGCAATACCTGTTGTTGCTTGTTTTGAATGATGAACATAAATACTTGACGTACAGGCTTAGTGGTTTTGGGTTTTGATGCAGGAATTACTTGCGTAAGATTTTGTTTGTAAGCCTGACAGTGAGTTTTTACAGGACATACAGAACAGTTAGGTTTCGTTCTTGTGCATACGGTGGCGCCTAAATCCATTATCGCTTGAGAATAGTCGTGACCATTTTGACTGGGCAGAAGCTCTTCAGCATATTTCATGAGTGTATTGATATTTTGAGGTAATCCGGGCCATCCAGTAACAGCGAAATAACGACTTAATACTCTTTTAACATTCCCATCTAAAATAACCGCAGGCTTATCATAACTGATAGAATAAATTGCGCCAGCAGTGGAGCGACCAATGCCTGGTAATGCTTCCAGTGCATCAACTGACTCAGGAAAAACCCCTGAATATTTTTCGCAAATAATCTTAGCGCACTTATGCAGGTTCCTGGCGCGGCTGTAATATCCTAAGCCACTCCAAAGGTGTAACACCTCATCCTCTGAGGCTTCAGCAAGCTTTCGAATGTCAGGAAAAGTTTGGGTAAATCTTTGAAAATAATCCAACACAGTTTTAACCTGAGTCTGCTGTAACATAATCTCAGACAGCCAGATTTTATAGGGCGTAATATGCTTACGCCAGGGCAAATTTCTTCGCCCATGGGTCTGATACCAGTTAAGCAGTGCTTTAGAAAATTGCATTAATTAAATAAACCCTTAAGGCGATCTTTTAATTCATTGCCAATATTCTTAAGGTTTTTATTCACTTCCTGTTTTATCTTCTGTCCATTTTGTTTGACATAAGACGTTGCCAGATTCTTGAGAATCTCTTCAATATTTGGATAGACTTTATAACTATCCAGTGTCCCTGAAATCACCAGTGGAATACTGCCACCCACTTTTTTCTGTAAATCAAAAATAGCTGGATTAGAGCCTGCCTGAAGTACAGCAGAGTCTAATTCATAGTGCAGTTGCTGATTGGCCAAATTTACATAACCTTTGCCTGTGACTTTCAGTGCATTAGATTGTAATAATAAGTCTTGATTATTGATTTGCCCATTTTTAATTTGCAGTGTGCCAGTTAAATTCCCAAAAGGCGTTTCATCATTGGCTGGTGCCTGTGGCATGGGTTGTTTTTTCACAAGTGCCACGGCTCTATCAAGCTGATAGCCAACATCTACGCCTTTTAAAGAGCCATTTTTAACTGCAAACTGGCCGGTACCATTTAACTTTTGAATCAAGCTCTGACTATCGTTACCAGAAGTGGTGACATTGGCTTTAAGATCCGCTGTGCCGGTGAGCTTTAGTTTTGTTGAACTGGAAAAGGCACCATATAATTCAGCAACTTGAACATGATTCAAAGCTTCATTTACCTGAATCACGGGCACATTTCCCTGAGCATTCAAAGCAATGTTTGACAGCCACTGACCTTTGTATAATTCAGCGCTGTTATTCACCATTTTTACAATGCCATCATTAGCCTGAATGTTTAATTTAATATTGTTCACTTGTAATTGGTTAAATTGAACTTTACCAATATTAAACTTACCGGTGAGATTTAATTGTCGAATCAGTTTAATCGGAATCAGAGGTTGTTTTGCTGCAGGTTGTGTTGCTTTAGCTTTAGCATTTGCAGGTTGAGATAAGTTGGGTGCAGCTACTTTTTTCTCAGGTTTTATCAGGTAATTAGATAAATTAATCTGATTCAAATTAAAATCAAAGTTACTCTGAGCTGATTTATCCAGTGCAATATATGCTTTACCCTTTAAAACACTACTGTCTAACAATAGTTTAAAGTTTTCTACCGAAATACCTGCATCTGTTGCCAGAAAATCAGAGGTTAACCCAAGTTTGGTAAAAGCTTTTGCACTGGCAAATTCCGGCATCGGCAGATTTAAATCTTGCAACAATGTTTTTGCATTAAAAGCATTAACGTTTAAGCTTGCATTTAAAGTTGGATTTTTGAAAATGTTGATGCCTTTGACATTTGCTGTGAAAGCAAGATTAGCAATTTGGCCTTTTAATGAAGACAAATCAAAGGTTGCATTTTTTTGATCCAGTTTAGCTGCCAGAGACAAATTAATTTTTACGCCATTTTTTGGCAGTTTTGCCCCAGTTAAATCTGCATCTAACACAAAAGGTGTTACTGTGACAGTTTCCGCAGTTTGGTTAATATCAATTTTGGTGTTAAAACTTACTTGACCCTGTAAGTCAGGTTCTGTACTTGTGAAGTGAAAATTCATGTTCACAGGAAAAGCGCTGGCAAAGCTGATGTTTTCACTATCTAAATTAAAATTACTTAAATGAAATTGTTGTCCAGTTTTTTCATTAGCATAATTTAAATTAGCATTAGAAAATTGTATGGATGAAATACTTAAATCCATAGGTTTTAAATTAAATTTCTGGTTTTTTTCTGAAGTATCTGCAGCCGGTTTGGGGGTGGGAGCGGATTTTTGTGGTTTCTTCGCATTGATTAAATCATCCCAGTTATTTTGACCATTTTTATTGGTGGCAAGATTCACATCCAAACCATCCAGCTTGATTTTACCAAACTCAATAATCCCACTGAAAAGCGGCACCATTTTTAAGCTGGCATCGGCTTCTTTAAAACTGACAAAAGGTTGATTTTGATTAAAACCTTTAGAATTGGACAATTGAACATTATGAATTGATATCCCAATCCATGGGTAAAATTTCCAGGAAATATTGCCTTTAATTTGCAGGGAACGTCCCGTCATGGCCTGAATTTGATTGCTAATCGGACCTTTTAAAGAATTTGGATTAAAGGTGTAAATCAATATCCCAATCCCAATGGCAGCTAAAATTATCAGTGCCAAAACAAACAAAAGAAAATATTTAATCACTTTACCCATGAAAGCCGCTCCAGAAATTCGATTGTTAACATTATACCAGCCTTACTAAAAAAAGCGATTTGTGATATGAATTCTGCCGAGTTCTTTACATCAAAGTAAGCTATATAATGTAGGTTGGCGCTGACAAAGGAAGCCCAACAGGGTATTCATTTAATTACGGCCTTATTTAATTGCCACGACTTGTTGGGCTTCCTTTGTCAGCGCCAACCTACATTGATTGAGTATCATAAGAAAAGAACAGTTATTTGTATCTTCCCAGCGCTTAAGGATATAATCCACCTATTCAATCAACATTTTGAGCAACAGATGTCAGAAAAACATCGTCCCATTCGAAGTTTTGTCAGACGACAGGGGCGTATGACACCGGGACAAAAAGCCGCTTTTGACAAAAGCTGGACGCAATACGGCTTAAACTTATCTCAGGGAAAACTAGATTTCACTGAAGTTTTTCAGCGTAACGCTGACACTATTTTGGAAATCGGCACAGGCATGGGAGAAGCCCTGTTGAGCTATGCCCATACTCATCCTCAATACAACTTTATTGGTATTGAAGTACATACCCCGGGCATTGGCGCACTTCTGATGGGCATTGAAAAGCAGTTATTAAAAAATGTGCGCTTATTTAATGAAGATGCAATTGATATTTTAAATGAATGTATTGAAAATGATGCGCTTACGGGCATTCATCTGTTTTTTCCCGATCCCTGGCATAAAAAACGGCACCAAAAACGCAGAATTGTTAATGAAAATTTTGCAGAGTTAATTCGAGCTAAACTTAAAATCGACGGTTATATTCATATGGCAACGGACTGGGAAAATTATGCGCAGCAAATGATGAGTGTATTTTCACAGGCACCAGGATTTATCAATGTAGCAGGGCAAAGACAATTTGTACCTCGACCGGATTCAAGGCCAGCAACCCGTTTTGAAAAACGCGGCGAACGTTTAGGTCATGGCGTTTGGGACTTAAAATTTATTCGGGAATTCTAGGTGTTTTTTTCAAACGCTTAATGAACCAGGGAATAACAGCTAATAAAATCAACAGACCTACAGCAATAAAAGCCCTTTGAATAATCACTGCTGTTTCTCCAGCAATAAACGCTTTACCTAAAGAGCCGATATAAGTATAAGTAATGGTGCCAGGCAGAATAAAAAAAACCGTGGCTAAAACATAAGCACCAAGTCTAATGGGCGTTAAGCCAAGGGCATAGTTTAATAAATTAAAAGGAAACAAAGGTACTAACCGTACCACGGCTACAAACTTCCAGCCTTCTTTTTCAATTCCATCGAGTAAAACCTTAAGCCTGCCCCCAGTTTTTGCCCGAACCCAGTCAAAGGCAAAATACCGGGCAACCAAAAAAGCTAAAGTTGCGCCCAAAGTTGCACCTACAAGATTATAAATTGTGCCATAAACAGGACCGAACAAAAGTCCGCCAGCCAGTGTTAAGACGGAGCCCGGTAAAAAAGAAACAGTAGCTATCACATACAGACAGATAAATACTACGGGTGCCCAGATACCAAAACTACTAATGTAGGTTTCTACCGCACCAAGATTAATTTTATGGCGAAACAAAACCAGCAGCGTGACAATTAACGCAAAAAAAATGATGAATAAAACCCACTTAATTAACGGGCTTACTGATTGAGCCATTTGGCAAGCTCCTTTGCATAGTAATGAATAATAAAATCAGCCCCCGCTCTTTTGATAGCGGTCATGGTTTCGATCACGATATTTTTTTCATCCAGCCAGCCATTGCCAGCGGCAGCTTTAATCATGGCATATTCGCCACTCACATGATAAGCCCCTAAAGCAATAGAAGGATAAGCAGTTTTAACTTTCTGAATAATATCCAAATACCAAAGGGCAGGTTTAACCATTAACATATCAGCACCTTCGGCCACATCTAGATCCGCTTCGCGCATGACACTGGCACCACTGGCAAAATCGGCCTGATAGGATTTACGATCTCCATATTTAGGCGCACCTTCAGCGGCTTCTCTAAAAGGCCCATATAAATTAGAGGCGAATTTCACCGCATAACTTAAAATAGGAATATTTTCAAAGCCTGCTGCATCCAGTGCCCCACGAATGGCAGCTACCATGCCATCTACCATGCCACTGGGGGCAATCACATCTGCACCGGCTTGTGCAAAACTTACTGCCTGCTTTGCTAATAATTCTAAGGTAGCATCATTGTGTAAATGCATTTCTCCACGGTAATCATGCATAATGCCGCAATGGCCATGATCTGTGTATTCACAAAAACAGGTATCTGCCATGACAATTAATTCTGGATAAGCGTCCTTTATTATACGGATGGCTTTTTGAATAACACCTTCGGATTGATAAGAAGCGGATCCTTTGGCGTCTTTTTCATTAGGAATGCCAAACAATATAACGCCAGGAATGCCAAGTTCAGTAACCGTTTTAATTTCTTCCAGTAAAAAATCAAGACTGATTTGATAATGCCCCGGCATAGAGTTAATGGGTTTTTTAATTCCCAATTCTTCTTTGATAAACAGAGGTAAAACACTGTCATTAGGAGTTAAAATGGTTTCACGTAACAAGTCTCGCAGGCGAGAATTGATGCGTAAACGTCTTAAACGGGTAACAGGGTAATTCATGGCATTTAAGAAAAATATATTTGAAATATCTTAACATTTTCTCTGCTAATTATCATCAGTGGAGAAATTGGGGGCTTGATTGAATTGTTGGAATTATTTAGGGATGATGGTGGCGCAGAGCAGGTGCAGAGTTTGCAGTCTCGAACCTTGGTGTTAATTGATGGGACGGGTTCTATGAAAGAGGTTATTGAGGCAATAAAATATACGACTAGGATCTTTATGAAGGCATTTTGAAACTCAAGCGATTTAAACTGGCACTCAAAGACAGTGACAGAGCTATTGGTCTGAATCCTAAGTTAGCACAAGCCTATTATAATCGGGCAGGAGCAAAAAAAATCTGAAACAATAGGATCAAGCAGAAGATGATTTAGCATTAGCCTGCGACTTAACTGTGAATCCAGAAAAGTTTAAAGTTAAATGCAATGGACAATGTCTCACAAGCCAAAGTGACAATCTCCTATAGGGAAATTTAATCAAACCTCGTATACTAGTCACATATCGGTAAGGGATATCGATTCAATGTCAGGGAGACAACAAAAAACCCCGAAAGCTTAGGGACTAGCTTCCGGGGTTCTTTGTATTTATATTATTTAGATCCTCAGGTCTTGAATTCCCACCAATCATCCCCATCTTATTTTTTAGGTCAAAAAAAACGAGGTAAATTTATGAGCGAACAGGTCAAAGCCGTCACCGATGCATCCTTTAATCAAGAAGTTTTAGAGTCCGATACCCCAGTTTTGGTAGATTATTGGGCCCAGTGGTGTGGCCCATGTAAAATGATTGCTCCTATTTTAGAGGAAGTTGCCGCTGAGTATGAAGGTAAAATCAAAGTGCTCAAACTCAATATTGATGAAAACAATGAAACACCTCCAAAGTATGGTATTCGCGGTATCCCAACTTTGATGCTTTTCAAAAATGGTGAAGTCAATGCCACTAAAGTGGGTGCTTTGAGTAAAACCCAACTGGCTGAGTTTATTGACAGCAACCTTTAATATCCTTTATTACATTGATAAAACGAGGTAAACATGGACACAGAACAAAAACCTGTTGTAAAACCAGTGATTGAAAGCAGGGTTGCTGCTAATCAATGGGCTATGTTTACCCATCTAAGTATTCTTGTGGGATTAATTGTGCCGGTTTTAGGATTGGTAGTGCCACTTTTAATCTGGCAATTTAAAAAAAATGATTATCCAACTTTGGATAGTCATGGTAAAAATGTGATGAATTGGATTATCAGTTTAATCCTCTATCTTATTATCAGCACTATATTGGTTTTTATTGTTATTGGTGTATTTATGCTGGTATTTTTTGCTGTGATATCAGTGATTTTTCCGATTATTGGTGCTATCAAAGCCAATAATGGTGAAGTTTGGCGTTACCCCATGAGCATTCGGTTTATTAAATAGTCCAATCTGCATTTATAGTGTTTCAATTTTGGAGTTTTGCATATCTTCTGAAGAGACTTCTGCTCTAGGGGTACCTTTAAATATAGAACTTACAAAAAACCTCGATTTACAGTCAAAATCAATGTAGGTTGGGCTGACGAAGGAAGCCCAACAGGGTATTCATTACAATGTCTGAAAGATAATGTTAGATTATTAACGCCGGCATTATTAGATGAAATTAATGAAATCATTGTCAATGCTGGCCATGCATTGTTAGGTAAAAAAAAAGGCCCAAAGTGCTGCGTGGGCGGTGCGACAGCTTTGTGGTTGAAACAGATGTTCATTACCCCACAGACATTAACCTATTATATGACGCCGTCCGTAAAGTGATCCAACTAACCGCTCGGCTAAGCGAACGCCATGATATCAGTGATTGGCGCCAACATGCCTATAATGTCAAACAAGTTAAAAAACAGATGAGAATTGTCCAAAAGAAAAAGCGTGCATCTGGTAGAACAGAAGAACAAAAAGAAAATAATGCCAAAGCGATACAACAAGCCCATCAAGAACTACTGCATTTATCACAGCAATTTTTAAATAAATCAGGAAATACATTGGCTAAACTAAATTCAGTTTCATTAGGGACTGCGGATTTAGCCTTAATAGAAGGCGTCCAGCATTTTATAGGACACGCTGAACGTCAAATCAGACAAATCAGCCACCGGGTTTTGGATGGCGAAGTTATTCCCCATGAAGAAAAAGTATTTTCATTATTTGAACCGCATACTGAATGGGTATCAAAAGGAAAAGCCGGCGTGCCTGTTGAATTTGGATTGAGAGTTTGCGTGCTGGAAGATCAGCATCAATTTATATTACATCATCGAGTGATGGAGCAAGAAACAGACGCAGAAGTGGCAGTGCCTATGGTGGTTGAAACAAAGGCTAAATTTCCAACGATGGTGAGTTGCAGTTTTGATAAAGGCTTTCATTCAAAAGAGAACCAAGAAGAATTGGCAAAGCGCTTGGAAGTCGTTGGACTTAAGCGCAAAGGCAAATTATCAAAAATCGCGAAAGAAATAGAATCTTCAAAGTCATTTAAAGAAGCTCAACATAAACATGCTGCTGTAGAATCCGGGATTAATGCATTAGAAGTGCATGGGTTAGATAAATGCAAAGATCAAGGCATAGGTGGATTTAAGCGTTATGTCGCATTAGCTATTGTAACCCGAAATATTCATCGAATAGAAGATATAGTGTTTCGACAAGAACAAAAGTTGTAGGTGCGGAATGTGAATTAAACGCTTGACATTAACCTATAGATTAATGTTTATAATTTAAACTTGAAATATTTAGTAATACTTAATTTCCGAAGATTTTTTTATTATTTAGGGTCTTATTACATACAGAGGCTAAATTACGGATAAATGTTTGTACAATTTAGAGATTCATCGAGTATTAGGAATTCTTTAAATTAAGGCTGAAGTAAATACATATCCGGGTACACACACAGTACCTCAGCTATTGTCCTACTAATTGAAGTAACATAGCCGCAATTGTATGTCTATTATCCAGTTGTGGGAGAAAATTATGCAAAGACTTAGAACTAAGAATGAATCAAATACTAATAACTAATATAAACCCTATTTACCGAGGTGTTGACAAAGATAACAAACTTAACGGTTATCTTAAACAATTAAAAAATTTAGAAAAGCGAGTAAAAGCATTTAATAACAAATTGCATAATGATCAAGCGCTACGTGATGAATATCAGTATTATGAACTAAAAGTTAAACTTACATCTTATACTATGTGGTTTACAACCCGAGCTATACGTAGTACTTCCAAATTGAACGAAGGTAGAATTTATCTTTGTAAAGAAGAAAATTCAGACCCAGAAGATTTTACATTACAATTCATTAACAATGGAGGAAATAATCTCGTTTATAAGCCTGAGGAACTTTCTGAAGAACAAAAGAAGAAAGTGAATATAATTTATAAAGCAAGGCATTTTTGGAGAGGAGAGTATTAAAGTGACTCCGTCTAAGAATCAACACCACCAGGAAAAACCGTAATGCCCGTTAGTCATGAAAACCCCTATGCTTCATCGTCGGCTATTAACATTGAGCAAGCCCATCAAGGCCCCGAAAATGAAAGTTCAAGCATTCAGCAAGACGATGCCCTATATCAACACGAAAGTCCAAGAATTCAGCAAGACGATGCCCTATATTTGGCCTTTGTGGATATTAATCTTGACGAAGAAGCCGACGCTCACTCGGTAGTGGATGAAATCTTTGATAGCCAATTAGGTTTGGCGGGCAAAGATGCACAGACCAATGCTATTTGTATCAGCGTGCTTAACATCAATGCCCTGGCAGCCAATCGGATTGGGGCAAGAACAAGAGCGTTACTCGAAACTTTTTCGACACGACACCGCAGCGAAAGCAGCGGGATCATGGAATCAATGACCGTGGGGTTAGCTGGGGAGCAACGGATTTCACGTTTTTATGTGAAATTCCAAGCCAGTGATCCAGATGCGGTCACGACTGAATTTTTAAATGGATTGGAAAAAAGACTGGGTGAACCCGATAAAGACGAAGAAAGACAAATTCAAAAACTCTCGGGATTGGGAAAATCTTATGATTTAGATGACTTAATCAACCTGTTTGAAGAGGACGAGGGAAATTGGAAGCTAGCAATAGAGCCAGAAAACGCGGTGGAGGCACCAATAGAGCTCGACAACGACGCATTAAAAACTCAAATTAATACCACCTGTCGAAACTTACTCTTTGATGCGATTGAGACACAAACAGAAGAAACGGCGTCAAAGTGGCTAAAGACTTTTTTGGATGCGGCGCCGTCGCAGTGGTTGGAGGATTATTTAGAGCGTAAAGAACAGCGACTACAGCTTCACGCGGGAAATTATTCGAGCAAATTCAAACAAACTTTAGTGATTGAGCAAAAAAAATGGGCCTCGTGGTTTAAACGGATGATTGAGCCATCAGAGTCAATTGGGTTATTACCCCAGCCTTTCAAAGTGGAAGTTAAACTGATACTTGAGTCATTAATGCAAATTTTTCCCGAAGCCGATCTTGATTGCAACGCGAACTGGATCCTTGAAAGAGAACTGACCCGGATCAAGGACGCGGTAACCTATTTTTCATTTTTTGATATTTTTTGCGATATGGAGCACAACAAAGGGTATATCAATCAGAACAAATACAACCAACAATTGGGGTTATCGGCCAATAATTACTATCTGGGTCCTGTAAAAATTGAGATCCTCCAGTGGAATACAGCGGTTCAGGAGTATTTGAGGGCGCAATGGAATATGATAAATATTGCGTTGTCAGAAGTATCCGTTGGTATTGACCATCAGCTCTGCGATGAGGAGGGGATCGCTGTTTGCCTTGAGGCCTTATTGAAAAATCTAGATATTATCTATGAGCCTGGGATACAACTTGAAGACCATTACGGGGACGTTTTATATGAGCACACGAAAACTAAGATAACGAATGTGGTCGGAGCTCTGATGCAAGAAAAAGCAGCATATCTGGATTTCGAGGGGCAACCTGACCATATTCCGGCACTGTTGAGGCAATATCTTGAGCAACCATTAGGGGTGCATTATCTAAGGCAAACTAATTTGAACGTCCACGTTTTAAATCGAGAGGGCGAGACGTTATTGCATAGTGCGGTGAAACAAAACAAGCATGAATTGGTGCGAGTACTCCTTGAGCGAGGGGCGAATCCATTTTATTTATCCAAGGATAAAAGTCCATTTAGTTTGTCGATTGAATTGTTAAAAAAAGGGGATGAGAATCAATCCGTTGAGGAGATTTATAAAAAATTACGCACGGTTGAATTTTTTCTTTACTGTGGTTTAGATCAGATATTAATTGAGCAAGACCCCAATTTATTACAGTGGCAACAAAAAGTTCAAGGGTTGGTGGATATTGTTACGAATTACCTTCAAAGTTACATCCATCAGTATAGAGCACTTGAAGGCGATTCTTCTTTGCAAAAAGCCAAACGTTGGTTTACAAGTCCGGATAAAAATCGGGGTCATGAAATTGAGGCGTGTTATCTTTCAATCATGGCCTCGAGCAAACATTTTGACACAGTGGGTCTAAGCAAGTTTTTAGGGGATTTGTCTAAGGCCGCCCACCGCAACTGGCTGACGAATTGGAGTCGGTTGCACAAACCGTTAGAACGAGCCTTAAAAGGACTCCATGACATCAATCAATACAGCTTGCAGGAATCATTTATTGCTTACAATCAAAAACGAGGACAAAAGGTACTTGAGGCGCACAATCGGGAAGAAGAAGATTCAGTGAAAACTAAACAAGCACAAAAATACAAAGAACAACTGGCAGAGCACACAAAAAAAACTGAGTCGGGCAGGCGAGCACTTGAGCTGTCTTTCACAAAAAAGTTTGAAGAGCAAGAAAAGATAAACACGAAACGGACAGAAGCATTATTGGAAAAGATAGAGACATCAAAAGAAGAAAACAAAGAGATTAAAGAAGAAAACAAAGAGATTAAAGAAGAATTAAGCGAGATTAAAGAACTTTTTGCGACGCTTGTGGCTAACCATCAGACTCCAGCAGCTCAAAGCACCTACAATAATAGAGCCAGTTTCTTTGATTACGGTAAAGCCCAGGAGTTGACGTTGCCTGAAGGGGTAGCAACGGAGCCTCAAGAGTCAAAAATGGACTCGATATTGAACACAAGCGTATAAACCGAGGGACTGCAATGGCACTTTGGCAAACGATAAAATCAATCCTGCCCTTTGGTCGGCCAGGGGCTCGGCCCCCGTTTAAACAATGGCTTGAAGACAAGGGTTTTTTTTTAAGGGAAGACGGTCGTGTTTTGCCACAATGGATTGAGGCCAGACAACAGCAAATTTTGGCATATGATGAGTTGAGCGGATGGTCTCGTTGGCGCAAGGGCCGTACTTATCGAAAGCATATGGCCAACGATAGAATTGAGCTGTGTGTGGGGTTAAGTAAAGCGTTGATAGATTCTGTGGAAAAACAAACGAGTAATGAGGCGAGTGTCCTTGGAAATATGTCTACCGCACAACAAGCCCGACATGAATGGATAACTCAACTAAGGTTTCACCGCAAGCGTCTATCCAAAGATGATGCTGAGGTTTTCTTTTTTTTAGGTTCACGTTTTTTGGAGTTTTTGCCCATGGAGCCCACAAGACCGGCTGTACCCCCCTTGTTACTGATGCCGTCCGCTTCAGATGTGCACAAGCAGACAAAAAAGAAGGGGATTTTATCGAAGTGGCTTTCTTTGTTTGGGTCATCAATCAAGCAGAAAAGCCCAGAGGAAGCATTTGAAAGCAAGTTAGGAGCAAAGATTGAGCACTTTGCTGAAGACGCCATGAGAGATGGGAAAAAGATTTTTTCAAAGGCCGTGTCCAGAGGTGGTGTAAGAGTGGCTACTGAGGATTTTTTAACTTCACTGTCCAAGGGTGGTGATACCAAACAATTGGAAAAGGAGGCGTTTTTTGAGTCCGTTAATAAGGCGATTGAGCAAGTGTATCGGGAGTATAACCATCAGGTTAAGGTGGCTTACGAGGATTCGGATAAAAGCGATGAAAAAAAACTTTCATTGTGCCTGACCCAAGATACTATAATCACTATTTTTACACACTGGGACGCTTGGTTAACTGATTTGGCCAATGCCTATGGCGAGACTGGTGTTGACAAATTGAACCGAGAGAAAAAACGCCAGAAGGATGAATGGGCATGTGATAAAGCGAAGTTGGAAAATTTAGTTTACGAATTTGAAAAATATACTGAGTCTTTATCCATCATAAATAAGGCGGGTTATGCGCTCTATATAGAGAAGAAAGCGGCGTTTGAGTGTGAATTTCACGAACTAAAAAAAGGATTATTGATTAAATACCATCCGGATAAAAAGAGCATAGTGGACTTGGGTCAGGGCAATAAACTATTTGAAAGGACAAAGATATATGTGGATAAGATGGGAAAGGATAAGAAAAACCTCATCGAAAACAGTCAAAGTAAGTTTAAACTTTTTCTGCAAGGAGAAGAACACTTCGAGAAAATCAAAGCGGACACGCGAGCACTTGAGCTGTCTTTCACAAAAAAGTTTGAAGAGCAAGAAAAGATAAACACGAAACGGACAGAAGCATTATTGGAAAAGATAGAGACATCAAAAGAAGAAAACAAAGAGATTAAAGAAGAAAACAAAGAGATTAAAGAAGAATTAAGCGAGATTAAAGAACTTTTTGCGACGCTTGTGGCTAACCATCAGACTCCAGCAGCTCAAAGCACCTACAATAATAGAGCCAGTTTCTTTGATTACGGTAAAGCCCAGGAGTTGACGTTGCCTGAAGGGGTAGCAACGGAGCCTCAAGAGTCAAAAATGGACTCGATATTGAACACAAGCGTATAAACCGAGGGACTGCAATGGCACTTTGGCAAACGATAAAATCAATCCTGCCCTTTGGTCGGCCAGGGGCTCGGCCCCCGTTTAAACAATGGCTTGAAGACAAGGGTTTTTTTTTAAGGGAAGACGGTCGTGTTTTGCCACAATGGATTGAGGCCAGACAACAGCAAATTTTGGCATATGATGAGTTGAGCGGATGGTCTCGTTGGCGCAAGGGCCGTACTTATCGAAAGCATATGGCCAACGATAGAATTGAGCTGTGTGTGGGGTTAAGTAAAGCGTTGATAGATTCTGTGGAAAAACAAACGAGTAATGAGGCGAGTGTCCTTGGAAATATGTCTACCGCACAACAAACCCGACATGAATGGATAACTCAACTAAGGTTTCACCGCAAGCGTCTATCCAAAGATGATGCTGAGGTTTTCTTTTTTTTAGGTTCACGTTTTTTGGAGTTTTTGCCCATGGAGCCCACAAGACCGGCTGTACCCCCCTTGTTACTGATGCCGTCCGCTTCAGATGTGCACAAGCAGACAAAAAAGAAGGGGATTTTATCGAAGTGGCTTTCTTTGTTTGGGTCATCAATCAAGCAGAAAAGCCCAGAGGAAGCATTTGAAAGCAAGTTAGGAGCAAAGATTGAGCACTTTGCTGAAGACGCCATGAGAGATGGGAAAAAGATTTTTTCAAAGGCCGTGTCCAGAGGTGGTGTAAGAGTGGCTACTGAGGATTTTTTAATTTCACTGTCCAAGGGTGGTGATACCAAACAACTGGAAAAGGAGGCGTTTTTTGAGTCCGTTAATAAGGCGATTGAGCAAGTGTATCGGGAGTATAACCATCAGGTTAAGGTGGCTTACGAGGATTCGGATAAAAGCGATGAAAAAAAACTTTCATTGTGCCTGACCCAAGATACTATAATCACTATTTTTACACACTGGGACGCTTGGTTAACTGATTTGGCCAATGCCTATGGCGAGACTGGTGTTGACAAATTGAACCGAGAGAAAAAACGCCAGAAGGATGAATGGGCATGTGATAAAGCGAAGTTGGAAAATTTAGTTTACGAATTTGAAAAATATACTGAGTCTTTATCCATCATAAATAAGGCGGGTTATGCGCTCTATATAGAGAAGAAAGCGGCGTTTGAGTGTGAATTTCACGAACTAAAAAAAGGATTATTGATTAAATACCATCCGGATAAAAAGAGCATAGTGGACTTGGGTCAGGGCAATAAACTATTTGAAAGGACAAAGATATATGTGGATAAGATGGGAAAGGATAAGAAAAACCTCATCGAAAACAGTCAAAGTAAGTTTAAACTTTTTCTGCAAGGAGAAGAACACTTCGAGAAAATCAAAGCGGACACGCGAGCACTTGAGCTGTCTTTCACAAAAAAGTTTGAAGAGCAAGAAAAGATAAACACGAAACGGACAGAAGCATTATTGGAAAAGATAGAGACATCAAAAGAAGAAAACAAAGAGATTAAAGAAAAAAACAAAGAGATTAAAGAAGAATTAAGCGAGATTAAAGAACTTTTTGCGACGCTTGTGGCTAACCATCAGACTCCAGCAGCTCAAAGCACCTACAATAATAGAGCCAGTTTCTTTGATTACGGTAAAGCCCAGGAGTTGACGTTGCCTGAAGGGGTAGCAACGGAGCCTCAAGAGTCAAAAATGGACTCGATATTGAACACAAGCGTATAAACCGAGGGACTGCAATGGCACTTTGGCAAACGATAAAATCAATCCTGCCCTTTGGTCGGCCAGGGGCTCGGCCCCCGTTTAAACAATGGCTTGAAGACAAGGGTTTTTTTTTAAGGGAAGACGGTCGTGTTTTGCCACAATGGATTGAGGCCAGACAACAGCAAATTTTGGCATATGATGAGTTGAGCGGATGGTCTCGTTGGCGCAAGGGCCGTACTTATCGAAAGCATATGGCCAACGATAGAATTGAGCTGTGTGTGGGGTTAAGTAAAGCGTTGATAGATTCTGTGGAAAAACAAACGAGTAATGAGGCGAGTGTCCTTGGAAATATGTCTACCGCACAACAAGCCCGACATGAATGGATAACTCAACTAAGGTTTCACCGCAAGCGTCTATCCAAAGATGATGCTGAGGTTTTCTTTTTTTTAGGTTCACGTTTTTTGGAGTTTTTGCCCATGGAGCCCACAAGACCGGCTGTACCCCCCTTGTTACTGATGCCGTCCGCTTCAGATGTGCACAAGCAGACAAAAAAGAAGGGGATTTTATCGAAGTGGCTTTCTTTGTTTGGGTCATCAATCAAGCAGAAAAGCCCAGAGGAAGCATTTGAAAGCAAGTTAGGAGCAAAGATTGAGCACTTTGCTGAAGACGCCATGAGAGATGGGAAAAAGATTTTTTCAAAGGCCGTGTCCAGAGGTGGTGTAAGAGTGGCTACTGAGGATTTTTTAACTTCACTGTCCAAGGGTGGTGATACCAAACAATTGGAAAAGGAGGCGTTTTTTGAGTCCGTTAATAAGGCGATTGAGCAAGTGTATCGGGAGTATAACCATCAGGTTAAGGTGGCTTACGAGGATTCGGATAAAAGCGATGAAAAAAAACTTTCATTGTGCCTGACCCAAGATACTATAATCACTATTTTTACACACTGGGACGCTTGGTTAACTGATTTGGCCAATGCCTATGGCGAGACTGGTGTTGACAAATTGAACCGAGAGAAAAAACGCCAGAAGGATGAATGGGCATGTGATAAAGCGAAGTTGGAAAATTTAGTTTACGAATTTGAAAAATATACTGAGTCTTTATCCATCATAAATAAGGCGGGTTATGCGCTCTATATAGAGAAGAAAGCGGCGTTTGAGTGTGAATTTCACGAACTAAAAAAAGGATTATTGATTAAATACCATCCGGATAAAAAGAGCATAGTGGACTTGGGTCAGGGCAATAAACTATTTGAAAGGACAAAGATATATGTGGATAAGATGGGAAAGGATAAGAAAAACCTCATCGAAAACAGTCAAAGTAAGTTTAAACTTTTTCTGCAAGGAGAAGAACACTTCGAGAAAATCAAAGCGGACACGCGAGCACTTGAGCTGTCTTTCACAAAAAAGTTTGAAGAGCAAGAAAAGATAAACACGAAACGGACAGAAGCATTATTGGAAAAGATAGAGACATCAAAAGAAGAAAACAAAGAGATTAAAGAAAAAAACAAAGAGATTAAAGAAGAAAACAAAGAGATTAAAGAAGAATTAAGCGAGATTAAAGAACTTTTTGCGACGCTTGTGGCTAACCATCAGACTCCAGCAGCTCAAAGCACCTACAATAATAGAGCCAGTTTCTTTGATTACGGTAAAGCCCAGGAGTTGACGTTGCCTGAAGGGGTAGCAACGGAGCCTCAAGAGTCAAAAATGGACTCGATATTGAACACAAGCGTATAAACCGAGGGACTGCAATGGCACTTTGGCAAACGATAAAATCGGCTCTTCGCGTGGATCGTTTAGAAAGCTGCCACAGCAGGATTGAACCTTTCCATGCCTAAAGTATCGATAATCAAGCGCTGAAATAAACGCGTAATAGGGAGTGTCATTCTACGTGTGTAAACACCTAAAAATATCATTGGCACTAATTGTCCAATTCAATTATCTTAAGATCTCATAATCTAAAAAATATTGCAAAATATTTCTTAGCATTTCTTACATAAACTTTACTCTTTCTCAAAAAATTGTACTTTTGGCATCCATAAAAAACTCAGGACGAACTCAGTCAGTAAAAATGTTTTTATATTCTTACGTAGCATACCATTCTACTTAGTGCCTGGACGTAAAATCAAACCCCCTTATAAAACCGTATTTTTTGTCAATTTCAGCTGCTGAAGATTTATAAGTTTCACATCAAAAATGTTATAATACTGCATAAATAAAGCAAATTAGCTAACTTTCCCTAAAATCTTCGTTCTAAAACCTGCTATTAAAATTTATCTTGGATCTAAATTTATGCGCCAATTATTTAAACCACAACTGACGTTATCTTCATTGAGTGTTGAAGAAATCATAGGAGCACGCCATACCCGAGATGATATTGATTGATAACCTTTCAGAAGCTGTTTTAGAAAAGACAGTTAACGATTGTGAAAATGATTACCCAGATTTTTACAGAAAATATTTTGTTTCAACAAAAGTACATGGCTGTAGAGTATTTGCACCAGCTGAGAAAGCATCTTTTGCATTCATTCTAGACAGGGTTAATGCTCAGTCACAAGAACCGCAATCAATGTTTCAAAATGCCATGTGACAGAATGCCTAACCACTGCTAAAATTAAGTCTTTAGAAAATCATTTAAGGTACATCTTTATGAAAAAAATCTTAGCAGTGGCCTCTTTATCTCTGGCAGTGGCAGGTTTTGCCTATGCTTCAGGTCATGAATCTGTAGGGGCTAAATTAATTCAAAACCTGTCAAAGAATCAGCTTAAAACCCTTAAATCCTTTGAGGGTCCTATGGGGCTGGAAGGGTTTGTGGTAGAAGCGCCCAACGGACAAAAAAATATTTTTTATACCTCAAAAGATGGTAAATATTTGATCTCCGGTAACATTGTTGAAATGGGGCAGGATAATAAGCCGGTTAACCTGACTCAGCAGTTCTACACCAAATACGTAACTTCTAAAATGGCTTACAATGCGCTAAAAGATATCAGCAAAGTAAAAGCGGTGATGGACTCAAAAAATGACAAGGCACCGGTTCTATATGTTCTTTGGGATCCTAATTGTGCTTACTGTCATTTACTATATAAAGAATTAAGACCGATGATTGACAGTGGCAAAGTTCAAGTAAGCTGGATACCCGTGGCAATTCGTCCTAACAGTGAAAATAAAACCGCTCAGATTTTAGCAGCTAAGAATAATGCAGAAGCCATTAAACTGATGGAGCAAGATGAGTCTAAGTTTAGTATGGAAAAAGAACAGGGTAAGCTAAAAGGCATTAAAAAAGACAAAGCTAACGAATCAGCCTTTAATGCTGTGAAAGAAAACACTAAGTTTTTTATCGAAAATAACTTTATTGGTACCCCTGTGATTCTTTATCACACTAAAGCCAATCTTCCCAAAATGGTACAGGGTTATTTGCCTCAAAAAGCCTTGACTAAACTTTTGGAAAATGTTTCCAGTAAGCAAGCCAGTTAAGTCAAAGTTAATTCTTTAAAAATGCAGGTTGAATTTTTATTCAACCTGCATTTTTTTAGCTTTGTCAGATTGATGCGTATGAGGGTGACTGGGCTTAATAAAATAACCAGCTTGATTGTCCTCAAGACTACTGTATTCAGCTTTTAAATTCTGCTGCAAGTTTTCAAGCTGCGCTTTGCGACGTTGTAAATAAGCATTTCTCACGAACACATAAGGGTTGATTGCCGCTGTTTCATACAAGTCATTAAATTGCAGTAGTTGAGCACGTTCGTTTAAGTAGTATAACCCTAAAGCTGTAGCACGTCTCCAGTAAGGGTGAAGGTAAGGGTAGGGAGAAAATGCGTAAAAGTCTACTATACGACCCAGGATATCTACATCGGTGCTGGGGCCAAACAATGGAATCACAATATATTTTTGATCGGTGAAACCCCAATTTGCCATGGTCAGACCAAAATCGTTATTGTGTTTAGGAATGGCCACATGCATTTTGCTGGCCACATCAAAAATACCAAAAAGACCAAAAGTACTGTTAATAAAGAAACGCCAGCTATCGCCCATTGCATTATTATAATCACCCTGTAGTACATCATTGGCAATGACAGTTAACTCATCAATGTTATTGAAAACATTACTAATGCCCTGTCGCGCTGGTTGAGGCACTAACTTGGCATAACCTTTAGCCACAGGTTTGAAAAAATTCTTATCGAGTTTAGCATTAAATTGAAAAGTTTTTTTATTAAATTGCTGATAGGGATCTTGAGGGTTTTTAGGATGTCTTACACTGGCGCAGCCAGCCATTAATAGTGTTGAACACCCAAGTACAGAAAGTTTTTGTAAAATTCTTTTCATTATTCTTGTAACCGAATCCCTAAATTAATCAGTAGATGCTACCCGTTATCTTAACGAAAGGCAAGAATTGAAAACAAGTCTATTGAGATGTTACAACGGAATTGCGTGCTGATTCTATCTGCAAGGCAAATGGTTTTTCTTTATGTTTAAGGGTTTCTTTAAGCATAAATTTAGCCAACACAGCAGAAATTAACAATCCGACAGGGATTGAAATTAGCGCCATCTGATAGTCATGGGTTGTTTGCAGTATTTGACCAAGTAATGGTTGTAAAATTGCGCCTCCCAACATAACGGCCATATTGGTAAAAGCAATGGAAGAACCCGCAAGTTTGTTTTGTCCCAACTCTTTACCCACAGCAAACACCAGTACCTGACCACTGGCAGCAAAGCCAAACATAAACAGTAGAAAATAAACCAGTAAATCACTGATCCCTTGAGAAAACAGCAAGATTGAAATGCAAATAGCAGAAAACACACTGGCAAAAGCCAAAGGCCCTGTACGGCGTTGAATCTTATCAGATATCCAACCATAAATTGGCCCACCAACTGCCCAGCCCACAAAAACCATGGAAATCGCAGAAGCTGCACCCGTGTTGCTAAAGTTGAAAGTGTTTTCAAGATAAGGAATGCCCCAAAGCTCAGCAAATACAGAAGCAGGAACATAGAGTAATGCACCAATCATACCCACCACCCAGAATTGGGGCGTTTTGATAATTTTTAAGATGCCCTGTAAGGCTTCATGATAACTTACTTGTGAGCTAGACGCTTTGTTTTTACGATTGGTGGTGTTTTTATCGCGAATAAACATACCAATAAAAACTGCCAAAATAACGCCAAATACAGCAGTGAGCATCACGGTTTCCTGCCAGCCAAAAACATTTAACAGGGCTGTCATAATATTGTCTCCCATCACAGCACCTAGCATACCCAAAGCGGTGGCAAAGCCAATGAAGGTTGCGAAGTAACGTTTAGGCAACCAGATGGTTCCTAGTTTCAATACACCTACATAAGCAAAAGCAGAACCAAAACCAATAAAAAGGCGGCCAATTTCTGCAACGTACAACAAATGAGTAGAAGCAAATAAAATTGAACCGGTCACGCAAGATAGAGTCGCAATGGTTAACAGCCGACGGGGGCCATATCAATCCATCAAAAGACCGACTAAAAGCTGCATAGGGGTGTAGATATAATAATAATAAGCAGATAAAGAGCCTAAAGCTTCGTCTTTAATATGATAAAAAGCTTTCAACTCGGTCGTCATAACGCTGGGTGTGATGCGCAGAAAATATTCATAGGCATAGAATAGTGCGCCTAAAGCACAGATGAACCAAGGTAAAAGCTTCACAAGTTTGGAATAACGTATCATAATATAAAATTCTGGTTGTTAAAAATTCAGCTAGAAATAATTCGATGTCTCAAATTATCGCAAAAAGCTTTCGGAAACAATGATAAAATTGTTTAAATAATAGTCAAAAAAGGGTAATAACGGGTATATTTTATCTTGTTTATAATGTTAGACAGAATTATTTTATCAAAAAAATATAGGCTATCAAAATCATTTTTTTCTAAAAGATTCTTTTAAACAAAATATACACAAAATCCCTGCAAGCAAAAGCCCAGTAGGCAAAGTCATCAAGATAAACTGATAATCACCTTGAGTATATTGCAGCATATAACCAAAGGCAGGCTGTAATAAAACGCCGCCAAACATAACCGCCATATTGACAAAAGCCAGGGCGGAACCTGAAAAACCTTTAGGACCAATTTCTTTGCCCACTGCAAATACTAATGCTTCACCACTTGCAATAAAACCAAGTAAAAATAACCCTAAAAACACGCCCCATTCAGGCATATTTGGAATATTCGGCAAAATAAATAGCAACATTGCTGAACCAAAACCTGCAAATGCTAAAGGTATTTTTCGGCTGTTGATTTTTTCAGAAATAAAGCCATACAAAGGTCCGCCCATGACCCATCCCCAAAAAACCATGGATATTCCGAAGCCCGCATCTAATGAAGACATGTGAAATTGAGTGGTTAGATAGGGTATGCCCCACATTTCTGCAAAGACAGTATCGGGTATAAACAAAAAACATCCGATGATACCAACAATCCAAAATTGCGGCATTTTGACAATAATCCAAAGTCCTTGAAAAACCTCTTTAAAACTGGATTTTTGTGCCTCTTTTCGAGCGGTACGATTATCGATGCCAATAGTGTCTTTGACAAACACAAAAATAGCCAATGCCAATAAAATACCAAAAGCCGCTGAGAGCATCACCGTATTTTGCCAGCCAAGATTATTTTTAGCCAGGCTTAGTAAACTGTCTCCAAGGATTGCTCCCATCATTCCAATAGAAGTAGCAAGACCCGCAAAAAAAGCAAAAAAGCGCTTGGGTAACCAAATAGTTGCCAGTTTTAATGCGCCAATAAATGCAAAAGCTGAGCCAAACCCAATGAGTAATCGCCCAATTTTGGCAAGCCACAGCAAATCAGTCATACCAAATAACGCTTGACCTGCAACACAGCATAAGGTTGCCAAAGTCAATAGCCGTCTAGGGCCGTAACGATCCATCAGTACACCAACAGCCAGTTGCATGGGTGTGTAAATATAGTAATAATATGCTGATAAAGAGCCTAATTGACCATCTTGAATATGAAAAAAGTTTTTCAATTCAGTGGTCATAACACTTGGCGTTATCCTTAAGAAAAATTCATAAGCATAAAATACGGCACCAAGGCCACAGATAAACCAGGGAATCAGCCAGGTAAATTTAGAATATTTTTTCATAAGTCATATCGTTTAGCTTTCCTTTTCCATGGTCAAAATACTTTCCCATTCTTGTTTTGATACCGGCATAATAGACAGGCGATTGCCTTTTCGAAGCAAAGGCATAGTTTCCAAAGCTGGATTTGATTTTAATTCATGCAAAGGGATTAATCGTTTTAAATGCCGCTGATATTTAACATCTACCCGATACCAGCGTGGATTTTCCTGTGTGCTTTTAGGATCATAATATTTGGTCTCAGGGTCAAAAGCGGTATCGTCCACGTAACCATCTTTCACTACTTTCATAATACCGGCAATACCCGGGATTTTGCAGTTTGAATGATAAAAGAAAACCAGATCACCTTTTTTGATCTCATCACGTAACATATTTCTGGCCTGATAATTTCTAACGCCATCCCAGCCATCGGTTTGTCCAGGACAGGCTTTTAATGTATCAATACCAAAGACATCAGGTTCTGATTTCATTAACCAATAGTTCATTAGAAACTCAACTATGTATTTAAGGTAATAATATACTGGGATGCTGATAATAGTTCAACAAGACTTGCAAAAAACTTTGAAGTCCAAATATATAAAATAAATTAGGACTTACGAAAAATAAATGTAGGTTGGGCTGACGTAGGAAGCCCAACAAGCCGTGGCAACTCAATAAGGCCGTAATTAAATGAATACCCTGTTGGGCTTCCTACGTCAGCCCAACCTACATTTATTTTGAATGTAAATCGAAGTTTATCGTAAGTCCTATAAATGTAGGTCAGTAGAGTAAGTTTTTACAATCGGAGTGTTTACTTATGTATGGCTATGAATAACCGCATTTTCAGTAATAACATAAGCTAAGGGCACATCAAAAGGATGAATATCCAGCGCAGTTACCGCCTGAAAACTGTGGGCAAGCCCAATCAAAATGGGTTTATCACAGTGATTGTGATTTAAAAACTGAAAATGTCGGTCATAAAAACCTGCACCCATCCCGAGGCGGTGGCAGTGTTTATCGAAGGCAACCAGAGGTACCAGCACGACTTCAAGGTTAGCACCAGATAAAATAGCGGTGTTGGTAGGTTCTGAAATTCCAAAAGCATTTTTTTGTATCAGTGCATTTTTTGGATATTCAACAAATATCATTTGTTTATCTTTTAAGATTTTCGGAACAAATAATTGTTTTTGCTGTTGCCATAGCTGTTTGTGAATATCGTGAGTTAAGATTTCACCTTGGATTGCCATATAGGATCCAATACGATAGGCTTTTTGAAAGGGTTCAAAGCTGAAAAGGTGTTGAATTACCTGTTTTGAATGGCGCAAAAGCGTATCAGAACTTAATTGTCTGCGTTTAAGTTTTAGATGATTTCTCAAGATATGATTGTCGGTCATAAAAAAGTGCTCAAACTGCAAAGTAGCGTTATCGAACCCTGAGGTTCAGGTGGGTATCACAGAAGAACATCAGGCTTCCTGATACAAGTCAGGCTTGCACAACAGCTCTTTAATCATTAGATACCCTTGCTTGTAAGCATCGGTTAATAACGTCTTAGCAGCGAGCACCATTTCATTATAACAAAAAAATTATGAGAACGGTAGCTAGGCACTGTTTTGCAAAAAGGATAAAATATTAAAACAATTCTTTATTCTCAGGCGCAAGGGTTGTATCCAGCTTATCTTGTAGCATTTTAATTTTGTCGTTTAATGCTTTTAAGTAAATTTCATTTTGTTTTTTGGCATTGATAAGATCATAAGCCAAAGACAGGCCGGCCATTAAAGCGATACGTTCGTTACCGCAGGCAGATTTAGCTTTGCGGATTTCCTGCATTTTATTGTCCATCAAAGAGGCGGCTTTTTGTAGCTCAGCACTATTGGCTTCTGATGTTTTAATCTGCAAAATTCTATCAAGTAATTTGATAGTCAGTACTTCAGAATTATCATTCATACTTGTTCCTCATAAGCTTTTAATCGACTGATTATATCCTGAATTTTATTCTGAGCTTCGTTAATTTGCGCTTGGAGCGTTTGGTTGCTGGCCAGCAAATTAGACTCTCTTTGACGCAAATAATTCACCTGATTTTCAGTTTCATCAAGTTTTTTTAAAAGTTTTTCAACACTGTCAGATAATTTATCCAGTTCCATCGAATTTACCAAAAAACATTTGGATTAATATTAGCATTTCAACTCTCCAAAATACACCTAAAATAGTTAGGACTTACGAAAAACAGTATTAAAATCGAAATTAATAAATGTAGGTTGGGCTGAGGTCGGAAGCCCAACAGGGTATTCATTTAATTACGGCCTAATTTAGTTGCCACGGCCTGTTTGGCTTCCGACCTCAGCCCAACCTACATTTATTTTGCCTGTAGATTAAAGTTTTTTGTAAGTTCTAACTATTTTAGGTATACAGTATGGTCTGTTTATAATTCATTTTCGCATTTTATGTCATTATCGGTGTATAATAGGCTCACAAAAATTTTTGTTTATATGTTATGAGTACAGTGGATTACAAATCCTTAGATGAAGCCTTTAATTATGATGATACCAGTATTTGCCTTGCGGAAATTCATGGATTGGTCTGTGGGTTTATCTGTGCTGGAAGTCGAGTGGATGGTAAATCATGGCTTGAACCTATACTTTCTACTTTTTCCAAGCAGCCTGAGCGTTTACAGATACAAAAAAAGATTTTATTAGATTTATATCGAATTGCCTCTGAAAAACTACAAAGTTTTGAGTTTGACTTTGAACTCATGTTGCCTGAGGATGATATGTCATTGTCAGCCCGAGCCGAAGCCCTGTGCCTTTGGTGTCAGGGTTTTATCATCGCTTTGAACCGCTGTGGGATTGAAGCAAAAACCATAGACGAGCCACAAAGCAAAGAGGCAGTTGAGCATATCATCGAAATTTCCAGACTGGACTATGATGCTGTGAGTATTTCTGAGCAGGATGAAGCTGCATTCAATGAAGTCGCGGAATATGTGCGAATGGCTGTATTATTGGTTCACTCAGAGCTTTGCCTAAATTACACTGATGCAGAAACTGATGGTTCAAAACTCCACTGACCTTTTAATTTAATAGTGAGGATTTATGGTACACACTGATTATTCAATTCGTAGAAAGCAACTACTGGCACAGCTTGATGAAGACGCCATCGCCATTGTGGTTTCCAGCCCTGAAATTTTAAGAAATGGTGATGCCCATTATGCTTTTCGACAATCCAGTGATCTATTTTATCTAACTGGCTTTTCTGAGCCCAACTGCGTAGCGGTTTTTGCACCAGGACACGCCGAAGGCGAGTTCATTTTATTTAACGCCCCCAAAGATCCACACAAAGAACAGTGGGAGGGTTATATCGTAGGCCAGGAAGATGCCTGTAAAATTTATAATGCAGATAAAGCTTATTCGATTAATGACTTAAAACAGGTGTTACCAGAGTTGATGAGTGGTCGAACAAAGCTTTATTACGATTTTGGAAAAAAAGACTATGATGATTTAATCATCGCAATGACGCAAAGTCTGCGCCGAAAAGTAAGAACGGGTATTAAAGCCCCCCAGGATATTTTCAGCATTGAAAGCATCATCCACGAAATGCGTTTGATAAAATCTGAGATGGAAATCGAAAAAATGCAAACCGCTGTGGATGCCACCGTTAAAGCGCACATAAAAGCTATGCAGTGTGCAAAAGCAGGCTTAAATGAATATCATCTGGCCGCAGAAATCTTTTATGAATTTAATAAAAACGGTTGTTTTTTTCCTGCCTACAATCCAATTATTGGTTCCGGTAAAAACAGTTGTATCTTGCACTATAATGACAATAATCAACCTCTTAACTCGGGGGATTTAATATTAATCGATGCAGGTGCTGAGTATGAAAATTATGCCGCTGACATCACCCGTACCTTTCCCGTAAGTGGTCAGTTCAGTGCCGAACAAAAAGCCTTATATGAAGTTGTTTTGGCCGCTCAAAAAGCGGCTTTGGAACAGGCAAAACCAGGCAAGCCCTGGGTTGTTATGCAAGAAGCCATTATTAAAGTTTTAACCCAAGGGCTAGTGGAACTTGGTATTTTAACAGGCAATGTAGATGATTTAATTGCCGAAAAAGCCTATTTACCTTTCTACATGCATAACTCAGGTCATTGGATTGGCTTAGATGTACATGATGTGGGTACTTATAAAGAGAATGGCCAGTGGCGCACGTTGCAGGAAAATATGGTTATCACCATTGAGCCTGGGCTTTACATTGCTGAACACATTCCAGGCGTGGCTGATAAATGGAAAAATCAAGGCGTGAGAATTGAAGATGATGTGCTTATTACAGCATCAGGCAATCGAGTTTTATCAAGTGCCTTGCCAAAAGAAGTCGCTGAAATCGAAGCTTTGATGAAGGCATGAACGACAAAACCTCTTTTGATATTATTATTTGTGGAGCAGGGCTGTCAGGTCTCATGCTGGCCCATGCTCTGGGAAATTTAAATTTATCTATCGCATTAATTGATGCAAAGGCCTTTGTTCATCAAAACCAAACTATTAACGAAGCATCACAGCAACATCGGGATTTGCGCACCCTTGCTTTGTCAAAAATCAGTGAAAGAATTTTAAAAAACTTGAGTCTAAAAGCAGCTTTAGATGAGTGCGCTTTTGCAATTAAAAATATACATATTTCCAATAGAGGCCATTTTGGGTTTTCCAGAATCAATGCCAATGCTTTAGGGTTTAATGAAGTGGGTTGGGTGATAGGGTTTGATAAGTTGACACACATACTTTCAAAGCAGTTAACAACCCAAAAAAACCTTACAATTTTTGATAAAACAAACATCTTTGCAACCCAACTGAGTGATAATGAGCGTACTCTTAGCATTCAAAGGGAGCAAAAGGCAATGACACTCACTGCCAAACTTGTGATCGCCTGTGATGGTACGCACTCTTTTATGCGTGAGCAATTAAGTATTCCTGTGCGTCAGGTTGACTATCAGCAAAGTGCCATTGTTGCTAATGTGGGGGTGGGTAATCAAAATGCCGAAGCGACAGCCTATGAGCGCTTTACAGAATCTGGGCCACTGGCATTGTTACCCATTAATGATAAAACTTTTTCTTTGGTATGGAGTTTGCAACCTGAGGTCGCCAAAATCATAAGCAATGCAGATGATAAAACGTTTTTAGAGTCCCTGCAAAATGCCTTTGGTTATCGAGTGGGTGAATTTAGCTGGGTTGGCAAAAGACAGTCATTTGAATTAACCTTAGTAAAAAGTGAAACTTTGATTGCAGATAGAGCGATACTACTTGGCAATGCTGCTCACACTTTACATCCCATCGCAGGTCAGGGCTTTAATCTGACCTTAAGAGATATCGCAGATTTACAGCAGATGCTCAGTGACTGTATTGAAGAAAAACAAGACCCTGGAGTTGTCAGTAAATTAAATACCTATGCTGCCAGACGCAAAAAAGATGTGGATCACATGATTAATTTCACCCATCAGCTTGTGAAAATTTTTTCAAATGAATATTGGCCACATACGCTGATTCGTAACCTTGCCTTAACCTTGGCAGATTTATCACCCTTAAAACGCCAGATTGCCTTTCGAGCCATGGGCTTTATAAAACATATGCCAGCCTTGGCTTTGGAGAAATAAATGCATTATTTTATCAGTTACTTACAGTTTATTTTACATATTAATGAACATTTACCTTATCTTTTTCAAACTTATGGAAACTGGATTTACGCGGCAGTATTTTTAATTATTTTTCTGGAAAGCGGTTTAATCTTAACGCCTTTTTTACCAGGCGAATCCCTGCTATTTGCTTTGGGTGCAGTAACTGCTGCCGGAGGGGTTTCGCCGGTATTTATGATTTTGCTTTTAGTTTTTGCAGCCATTTTAGGGGGCTTTTTAAATTATGCTTTGGGCTTTTGGGCCGGTGAACATATTTTACAAAAACTTACTGTCAACTTTGTGCAAAAAGGTATGGAAAAAACCGATGTTTTTTACAAAAAACATGGCGCTAAAGCGGTTTTAATCGCACGGTTAATTCCTATTGTGCGAAGTTTCGTACCTTTTTTTGCTGGCGTTGCAAAAATGCGTTTTGGGCTTTTTGCCTTGTTTAATCTTTTGGGGGGCTTTATTTGGATAAGCCTGTTTATTGCCATCGGTTTTTATTTTGGCAGTATTTCAATGGTACAAGAACATTTTAGCTGGTTTGTACTTGCCATTATTATTTTATCCATTGTTCCTATTACCATAGAAGTGCTTAAAAGCTTCAGGAAGAAAGACTATGTCCAACCACTATGACTGTATCATTGCCGGTGCCGGTATTGTAGGCTTAACCCTTGCGCTGGCATTGGCAAGGAAAAAATTCAATGTGGCACTTGTGGATGCCAAAAATTTGAATTTTCCTGAAAAAACACCGGAAGCCTTTGATATAAGAGTCAGTGCAATAACCCGTGCCAGCGAAAGAATTTTTAAAAATCTTCAAATCTGGGATTCATTATGTGAAGACAGAATAGCCCCCTTTAATAAAATGCGTGTTTGGGAACAACAGGGTAAAGGGCTCATAGAATTTAACGCAAAACTACTTTCTGAACCAAATCTTGGTCATATTATCGAAAATAATCTGATTCGAAAACATCTGTATGCAGCTTTGAAAAAATTTTCAAACGTTCATTTCTTTTTGGATAACCCCGCCGAAGATTTATTTCATTTAAATGATAATATTCACCTGCAATTGCAGCAAGGTGAAACTTTAAGTGCCAGACTTTTGGTGGGCGCAGATGGTGCCAAATCCTGGTTAAGACAACGGGCTGAGTTCACACTGGAAGAAAAAAATTATAATCACCATGCCATTGTTGCTACCATTAAAACGGAACTTAAACACGATTTTACTGCAAGACAGCGATTTTTGTCGGAAGGTATTTTGGCCTTTTTACCACTGGCGGATCCCCACCATCATTCCATCGTTTGGTCCAGTTCCGAAGAAAATACTCAAAAGCTTATGGCCATGGATGATGAGACTTTTGGTGTTTATCTGAATGATGCTTATTCATCAGTACTCGGCAAAGTCACCTTAGAAAGTCAGCGATTTAACTTTCCTTTATTTATGCGACATGCAAAAAATTATGTTAAACCCAGAATTGCTTTAGTGGGCGATGCGGCGCATACTGTGCATCCATTGGCCGGACAAGGGGTTAATCTTGGTTTATTGGATGCAGCAAGCCTGGTGGATGTTATCTGTGACACTCACGCAAAAGATAGAGATTTTGGATTGCTGCAACATTTAAGAAAGTATGAAAGATCCCGTAAAGGGGATAATCAGCTCATGCTGTTTGCCATGGCAGGCTTTAAAAATCTTTTTGATAAAGAATCAAGCGCCATTGTCTGGGCCAGAAATATGGGATTGAGCCTGACAGACAAAGCTGAACCGGTTAAAAATCTTTTTATTAAAAAAGCCATGGGATTAATGGGTGAATTACCTGCGCTTGCAAAGGCGAATTATCATTTTGACTAAAAAATTAAGTAACAAACTAACAATTTTTAAGGTTTTTATCCCTTAAATTTCCTGTTTTGAAATTTTCTCTTGTCAAATTTTTATAGATCTGATTAAATATCGTTGTTAATCATCGCAGGAAAATATTTAACAGGAAACAGCCCGTAAAAAATTTACGCCCATACCAATCGCTTAATTTCTACCAAATCTTCAATGCAACACTGGTAGAAATGTTTGAAATATGTGAAGGAAATTTCTATGTTCAAACAGGCTCATATGCTTTGCCCGAAAGATCAAAAACTCTTGGAAAAATTTTTTGTTTTAGTACCTGACATGATTGAAATGCCTCAGGATCCAGGACTGAGCTTCTTTAATAGAATCAATTTTAGAAAGCGTCTTGATCTTGATAACATTAACAAGCAATCAGAACTTAAAGCGTTTGTTTTAAACTACTTGCCTGAGTTAAAACATAAAACCGAATCAGGAACGCTGTTATTGTTTGAAGATCTACTGCAGAGTTTTATTCTACCTATCCTACAAAATTTCAGAACCCAGGCATATAAACTTCTTGAAAGCTTTAAAACTTTTTTAGCCAGATTAACAGTTTTTGATAATGAAATTCTAAATTACTGTCAATCTCATAGGGAGCTTTATTTATTTGTAGAATCTGCTTTGCAAATAAAACAGACATTAAGTGATGGTTTTGAACAGGCAAAAATGCTGATTTTACAAACTAAGGCACAACTTCAGGAAGTTTCTAAAACATATCATAAAGAACATGAGATTTTTAAGGAATTTACTGGCCTCATTGTCTTTTTTAAAGAGAATTATAAAAATCAACTCACAGATCATGAGTTTCAAATAAATAAAATTACCCAGAAAATAAGTCATTACCAACAACAATATCAGCAATATTTTGAGAAAATTAAGGAATTGACAGAAAAACTTCAGAACCAATCTCAGCTATTTCAGAAATCAATCAATGTAACGACCAAAAAAGCTAAACGCGCAATAGATGGGCAGACTTTTTTAAAATATCTTGAAGTGGCGGTGCTGCTTAATGCCGTTGAAAGATATAAACCATCAGAACGTTCTCGCGATTTTCGAACAATGGTAGATAGCTATGGTTCAGCATTCACTTTAGAAGGCTGGTTAGAAACAATAGCAGTTGCTTTGGATCACTATCACCAGACAGAAGGATTTTACGCTAAAACTTCCTTAGAAATTGTAGCATCAGATGCTCATGATCAAGGTGAGTTTATGCTGAATAAAGCCTTGATATCCTACCAAGAAGTTTATAAGCCATCTTTTCCAGTATCGATGCTTGGAGGGGGAGATTTTGTCTCGGATATTTTTGCAGTTGACAAACCCAAAAACAGAATGATGAATTATCTGCAAAAAAGACGGCAGAAACAGATACAAGATATTTTGAAAAAGATGAAATTATTCATGGAAAAAAAGCTGGCTCCCAAAGAAATTCAAGCATTAGGGCAACAGGTTCAAAAATTTTTCTGCATAGATTCTGCAGGAGGCGAAGCTATGTTTGATGTGACATATAACTCACCGGATACGGTGAAGCAGCAGGAAATATTGCAATATACTCACTTCCTAGTCAATGATGTTTTTAAGCAAATGATGGAACTGTATGAAACCGCAAATATCTTAATGCTTGAGTATCGTCAATTGGATTTAAAAGACGCCCTCATTGATTTTCATAATGAGTTTAATGGTTTTATTCAAAGGCAACAGGAAATTATACATAACAGTATCAAGTCTTTGAAAGAAGAAGTTGAAATGGGCGGAGATCTTTGCATTGAAACATTAAACAGCCTGTGGACGCAATTAGAAATTGTGAAAAACATTACTATCATCAACCAGGAGCCTAGTCATAAACTTAAGCAAATGTTAGCCGAAATCCAACTGATCAATAACCAGATATTGGGAATGAAATTGAGTAAACCACAGTTAGTTTCAGTAGAAATCCAAACAGCTCAGTTACTCAAAAAACTTGAAACGAATCGAGTATGTAAGCTTAGTGCTTTTGAGCATTTGCATCAGTTCAGTTTAACGCTACAAACATTAGATTATCAGCAAATTGGCGAAACATTGAAAATAAGTGAGCAATTGGCAAACATTTTAAGTCATCTTTCAATGACAGAGGCTCAAACATTCCTAGGGCACTATCTTGATTTCAATCCCAAGGTAGCAGTCTGTCAATAGAATATTTCAATGTTTGCAAAATCTAAACACACCTATGTGTAAAGATTTCCCAATGGCAATTTTTAGCTGTCAGGAAAAAAGTCCATCAGATACGCCCTTGTCCCATAAAAATTTTTTAGTATTTGCTCAAGTTTTTTTAGCAGAGACTGATTATGACTTTCAAATGCAAATTCTTCGACAGGTTTTAAATCTGCCTTTTTCTCATAAAAGTGAAGTTTCCGAAATGACTTTGAAAGCTTTAAGGTCACTTTCCTTAGCACTTACGCAAAGTCCAGCATTGGAAACTTTAGTTAAAACAGCACTCATTGAAGCTGGACAAATACCAACGGATTCTCTGATTGAGAAATTAAAAGGCTTCTGGAGAACACTGATGCCGAAACTTAATGGGATGGCGTACGCACGCTATGATTTTTATCAATATGCACAACAAAGATTTGAAACAAACTCAGACAGTGTAAGTGATACTTTTAAACCTCGGTTTGGTTAGAAAAAACTTAGCATTAAAATCGAAATTAATAAATGTAGGTTGGGCTGACGAAGGAAGCCCAACAGGGTATTCATTTAATTAAGGTCTTATTTAGTTGCCATGGCTGTTGGGCTTCCTTCGTCAGCCCAACCTACATTTATTTTGCCTGTAAATCGAAGTTTTTCGTAAGGACTCAAAAATAAACTATGAAAATAGGAGAATAATATGAAGCAAATGCAACCCACATTGACTTACAATGAAGATTTAAAAAAAATACTCACTGACTTGCAAGGGATATTTATAACTGAAACAGAGGCTGTAAAACCAAAAAAACGCTTTGATTTTGAAAAGCAGAGTAATTTCCTTCAGTATTGCAAAGCTAACCGGCTCATTAAATCAGAACAGTACATGAAACTGAGTCTGGCATTGCAGAATTATCAGGAACAGTTATCGAACACAGATCCGCTTTATAATACACAGGAAAAAATTGATGCTCAAAGCGTGTTAAAGCTTGAAGAAGAGGCGTTTGATCTTAAATCCTTAATTTACCTTTGTGAGGGGCATGGGGCAAATAATAAAGATCAGTCACTTTCAGATGAACTATCTATTCGAGTCAGTGAAGTATTTAAAGCAACCTTAAATGCGATGGAAAATCTACATGAAAACCAGGAATCTGATCCTGTTAAAAAAAGACAAAGAGTCCAAAAGGTTTTTTTAACGACACTTACAACAACCCAAAGGCCTGAACCTCTGAAAAAACCTCAAATTTGCAATGTTGCGATGAAAAAGAATTCTGTTGCAAAAGGTAGCTCCCAATCACCCAGCGTAGCACAACAGCAAACTAAGTCAGAAGAAAAATTAACCATGGCAGCCAGTAGCAATGGAGAACTTGTATTGTTTTATAGTTTTTGTGATAAGAACATCTCTGACAGTGGTAAAGTGGTTGATTTAAATTTACAGGGAAATCAAATATCACAGAGGCAGGAGCAATCACTTGCTGAGACTCAAATGAAAATGTTTACCCAAATTTTAACTAGAACAGAGGAAATTGCTTTTGAACACTTTTTGAAATCAAAAAATTTACAGCTCAAAGATAATCAAATAACTGACGGTCAAGGAAAAAAAGTAGACTTGAGTCACATACGGCAGGAATATCTCAATAGCCAAACAGATGTTTTAGCAAGAAATAATGTGACTTTGTCACAGGCTTGTGCACAGGCAATTAAAGAATTTAATCATAATAACCCTAAAGCACCTTGTGACTATAAGTTTGTTTTTAAAATTAAACCTGCTCCGGAAAAACAAATAGTGGTTGATTCAAAACCAGATAATACTTGTGAAAGTGCCATGAGAATGCAGCGCTAAGACTTAAAAAATAATTGCTGTAACTTAGTGCCCGGATCCTCTGCACGCATCATGCTTTCTCCCACTAAGAATCCATGCACAGCATTTTTTCGCATATAGCTGACATCTGCTGGTGTATGGATCCCAGATTCTGTAATGACGGTAATGTCCTGTGGCACATGAGGTATCAAATTTAAGGTGGTGTTTAAAGAAGTTTCAAAGGTTTTTAAATCACGATTATTAATGCCTATCAGGGTAGGATTTAGTTTCAATGCGGTTTTTAGCTCTGCAAGGTTGTGAACTTCAATCAAAACATCCAGATTTAACTCCACCGCAACTTCATGCAGAACTTGTAAATGCTTTGCATCTAAAGCAGCGACAATGAGTAATACACAGTCTGCACCCAAAGCTTTTGCTTCAAATATTTGATAGGGATCGATAATAAAATCTTTTCTTAGTAAGGGCAGTTGACAGTTTTCTCTAGCAATCATTAAATAATCATTGGAGCCAGAAAAATATTGTCTATCTGTTAAAACAGAAAGGCAGGTGGCTTGTGCTTTTTCATAGGATTTAGCAATAGCAGCCACATCGAAATCTTTTCGGATGATACCTTTACTGGGAGAGGCTTTTTTAATTTCTGCAATAACACCTGGTTTTCCTTCTGCAATAGTCTTTTGAATTGCCAGTGCAAAGCCCCGAGATGTATCTGTTAGCTGACTCTCCAGCAGGGTTAATGGCTTAAGTTTTTTTGCCTGTACAACTTCTTCTTTTTTAGTTTGAATAATTTTTTCAAGGATATTCATTTCGATAAAATTGGTTTATATTTTTGCTTACTATAGGATTTACGAAAAACCTCGAGTTAAAAAGTCAATGTAGGTTGGGCTGACAAAGGAAGCCCAACAGGCCATGGCAATTAAATAAGGCCATAATTAAATGAATACCTGTTGGGCTTCCTTTGTCAGCCCAACCTACATTGATTGTCAAAGATGGCGTTTTTCGTAAGTTCTATTACTATATAAAAAAACAGGCTAAAATGCTAATATTAGCGCAAATAAATCTTAATATTTCATTAAATGTTGTTAGTGATTGATAACTTTGATTCATTCACCTTTAATCTGGTTCAGTATCTGGGGATACTTGGCGTAAATACGAAAGTGATTCGAAACAATGCCATGAGCTTAGCTGAGATTGAAGTATTAAAGCCAGAAAAAATTTTACTATCACCAGGCCCGGGTGCGCCGCACGAAGCAGGCATATGTCTGGCTGTGATTGAGCACTTTTCTAAAAAAACGCCTATTTTAGGTGTATGTCTTGGTCATCAATGTTTGGCCGAGGCCTTTGGTGGTAAAATCATTAGAGCGAAAAAAGTCGTGCACGGAAAAACTTCCCCAATTTTTCATTCAGACAAGGGTGTTTTTAACCAATTAAAGCAAGGATTTTCTGCAACGCGCTATCATTCTTTAATCATTGATAAAAAGACGCTTCCCCAGCAATTTGAAATCACTGCCTGGACTGGTTCACAAAATAAGATAGATGAAATTATGGGTATTAAGCATAAAAGTTTACCGCTTGAGGGCGTTCAATTTCATCCTGAATCCATCCTCACGGAGCAGGGGCTGCAGCTTTTAAAAAATTTTATAACCAAGGTATAAAAATGAATATCCCATCACTTTTAGAAATACTTTTAGCTAAACAGGATCTCAGCCCAACACAGATGCAAACCGTTATGCAGGCAATTATGGAAGACAAGTTATCAGAGATTGAAATAACTGCATTTTTAATTGCCTTAAAAGCAAAATCAGAATCTGTTGAGGAATTAACAGTCGCAGCCACGGTTATGCGTCAATTTGCGCTGAGTGTGGCACTTAAAAAAAATCATTTTATTGATATCGTGGGTACCGGTGGCGATCAATTATCTACATTTAATATTTCAACGGCCGCCTGCTTTGTGGTGGCTGCAGCTGGTGGTACAATTGTAAAGCATGGTAATCGTGCTGCATCCAGTAATAGTGGCGCAGCAGATGTTTTGGAAGCTGCTGGTTATGACTTAAATACGCCTAAAAAAACTATAGAAAAGATGATTGAAGATTTAGGGATAGGATTTTTATTTGCTCAAAATTTTCATCCTGCTATGCAAAAGGTAAAAAACCTTCGAAAACAATTAAAAGTACGTACTATCTTTAATCTATTAGGACCTTTGACAAATCCTGCCGGAGCCTCTCACCACCTCATTGGTGTTTATGAAAAGCGATGGCTTGAACCTTTTGCAAAAGTATTACAAAATTTAAACTCAAAAAAAGCTTTGATTGTACATGGTTCTGATGGATTGGATGAAATAACGCTGACGGGTGATACTTATGTCACAGAATTATCTGATAATCGCATCAACAGTTATGCCCTTAATCCGCAAGATTTTGATATCAAAATTCAGCCGCTGACTCAACTTCAGGTGCAAAGCGCTAAAGAAAGCCTGCAAATGATTCATGGGGTTTTTAAAGCTAAGCCTGGACCTGCCTTGGATATTGTCTGTTTAAATGCTGGCGCTGCACTTTATGCTGCAGCTCTTGCTGATTCTATTGGTCAAGGTGTTGAAAAATGTCAAAGGCTTATCCGCTCAGGTGAAGTAAAAGCTCGGTTTGAAGCTTTTATCACAAGTTCTAATGCGCATTAAGGGATGCCAAACAATATTTTTGCTGTCTGTTCAGCACAGTCCATATGCACATGATGATAGCCCGAAATTTGGTTAAGCGATAAATTTTTAATGCATTCCAGACGAGGTTTATAGATATGCTCCGGGATGGATAATCCTTCATCTGCCAGCAGCAGTTTTACTGGACATTGAATATGACTCAGCAAATTCAATACTTGAGATTCCGTAAATCTCATACTGGAAGGTTGCAATAGCCTTAAATCATGAGACCAAACAAATCCCTTTTCTACTTTTTTCATACCGCGCTCTACCAACAGTCGGGCATTTTCAAAAGTCATAGGTGTATTATGTGCGCGAATATGTGCTGCATCATCTAATTGAGCATAATATTTAAGACGACGGATTTTTCTTTGGGATAGGATGGCTTTTCTTAGTCTTAAAGTGGTATTTTGTACCTGTTCTGGCATGGGTCCTAATCCTTCAATTAAATAAAGTTCCGTCACTTTCTGCGCAAAACATGCAGCAAACATGGATGCAAGCGCTGCGCCCATGGAGTGACCCAGCAAGGTAACCTGTTCTAATTTCAATGCATCCATAATCCAACTGATATGAGTCAGTGCATCGGTAAAATGATAAATAGCGCCTTGCGGTAAATGACTACTCAAACCATGACCGATGAAATCAATGGCAATGATGTAAAAGTGTTGTTGTAAAAATTCACTGATGGGAAGGAAACTGTTGGCATTGTCAAGCCAGCCATGCAGAGCCAGCAAAGGTTTATTCTCTGGATGTCCGAAGGTTTTCACTGCCGCGTTCAGACCAAATGGCAGTGTAAGTTTACATGCTTTAATCATGCAAATTTTTTAACATGGTTTGAATAGTTTTGGCGTAATCTTCGCTTTTGAAAATAGCAGAACCTGCCACAAACGTATCTGCACCTGCTTTGGCAACCCGAGCAATATTTTCAGAGTTAATGCCGCCATCTATTTCAAGCCGAATAGCTAGATTGCGTGCGGTTATCGCTTTACGCACGTGTTGAAGCTTATTCAGAGCTTCTGGAATAAATCTTTGTCCCCCAAAACCCGGATTAACCGACATTACTAAAATTAGATCTAAGTCTTCCCACAGATGATCTAAAACGGATATAGGCGTTGCCGGATTCAAAGCAATCCCTACTTTGGCACCTGCATCTTTTATCAACTGCGCAGTTCGGTGAGGGTGCTTTGAAGCTTCTGGATGAAAAGTCAGTAAATTCGCGCCAGCTTTAACAAAGTTTTCTATATATGCATCCACAGGTTCAATCATTAAATGAACATCAAAAAAAGCTTTAATACCATAGGTTCTCAAAGCCTGGCAAACGTTAGCACCAAAGGTTAAGTTGGGAACATAATGATTATCCATTACATCAATATGAATCCAATGGGCACCGGCAGCCAGTACTTTTTCAACTTCTTCTCCAAGACGGGCAAAATCTGCTGCCAGAATTGAGGGAGCTATTTTATAATCTTTCATATTATTTATCATTTTTATAGTTTGCAGTGGCCACCACCATTTTTTTCAAAATAGCGCTGGTGGTATTCTTCTGCCAAATAAAAAGTTTCGGCTGGAACAATTTCTGTAACAATGGGACTTTGATATTGACCACTTTTATCTAAAGTCTCTTTGCTGTTTTGGGCAGCCAGCTTTTGAGCATTGTCATGATAAAAAATGGCTGAGCGATATTGCGAACCCACATCTGGCCCTTGCCGATGCCACTGAGTTGGTGTGTGGCATTGCCAAAAGTGATTTAATAACGCATCATAAGTGATAACTTGGGGATCAAATACCACTTGTACTGCTTCAGCATGTTTCGTTTCACCGGAACAAACCTGTCGGTAATTAGGGTTCTGTGTGGTACCGCCTGTGTAACCTACTTTGGTATCCAGCACGCCTTCAAGGGTACGAAAGGTCTGTTCAACGCCCCAAAAACAGCCTGCAGCAAAAGTTGCAGTTTGCGTTTTAATATTTGACATACTTTTCTCCCATTAACGGTAGACCCTAATGTATTATAACGCAAATTCAGGTATAGTTCAGAGAAAACTTATGGAGCTGTTTTTCTATCATGCTTTTTCTCTATACATTCATTTACTATTTGCTGTTACCTTTCATTTTACTGAGGCTTTGGGTTCGATCAAAAAAGCTGCCATCCTATGCAAAACGCTGGCAAGAGCGCTTTGCCTGTTTTGATGCACCTGCAAAAAAAGGTGGTATCTGGATTCATGCGGTTTCTTTTGGTGAGTCAGTGGCTGCAACTTTAATCATTAAAAAAATATTGGAGCAACACCCAAAGGTCCCTGTTACTGTTACAAATATGACTCCCACAGGCTCAGAAAAAATTTCAAGCAGCTTTGGTGATAAAGTACTTAATTTTTACATTCCTTATGATGTACCAATGCTGCAAAAACGCTTTATTAAAAAAATCCAACCAGATGCAGTAGTAATCATTGAAACAGAGCTGTGGCCGAATATGCTAATGACTTTAAAAAAACACAATATTCCGGTGATTTTGGCCAATGGACGTTTATCTCAACGTTCTTTTAAACGTTATCATAAAATTAAATTTTTAATGGTAAAGTTATTAAGTTGCTTCGACAAACTCTTAATTCAGACCCAGGAAGAAGCCGATCGCTTTATGGCACTGGGGGGAAAAGCATCGCAAATTGAGGTTACCGGCAGTATTAAATTTGATCTTAGCCTGCCAGACACTTTAGGGGAAAAGATTCAGCAATTAACCCATCAACTGGGCGAAAAAAGACCTGTTTTTATGGCAGGTAGTACTCATAATCACGAAGAAGCCATTATCATCGAAGCTTATAAAATAGCTAAAGCTCAAGTACCGGATTTGCTTTTACTGCTGGTGCCAAGACATCCGGATAGATTTTTGCAGGTTGCAGCATTATGTGAAAAGCAGGGTCTAAGCGTTGTGAAGCGCAGTGAAACAATACCGGTAACTGATAATACCGATGTATTTTTAGGGGACAGCATGGGAGAAATGCTGCTTTTTTATGGTGTGTGTGATTTAACATTTGTCGGCGGCAGTTTAGTACCCGTAGGTGGACACAATGTGTTGGAACCGGCCGCACTTTGTAAACCAATTTTAACAGGGCCCAATATGCAGAATTTTTTGCAGATTTCTAAACTTTTGTATGAAGCAAAGGCCTTAAAATATGTACACAATTATGAAGATCTTGCTAAAGCCATTATTCAATTAATGGAGCTTCCAAAACTCAGGGAAACCATGGGCAAGCAGGCAGAAAAAGTCTTGGATCAAAATCGGGGCGCCCTGGAAAAACACATCCAAGTCATCAAAGAACATATCACTATAATGTAGGTTGGGCTGACGAAGGAAGCCCAACAGAGTATTCATTTAATTACGGCTTCATTGAGTTGCCACGGCCTGTTGGGCTTTCCTTCGTCAGCCCACCTACATTTATAACAAAGCCTTACTTCGGCAACTGGCGAACCCAGATCTTACCATTTTGAGCTAAAGCCTTAGGTAGCTGTTGGCTGGCTTCATAAGCCTTCGCTTTGCTGGCATACTCACCATAAAAAACCTGATACCAGGTTTTCCCACCCACTTGAGTTTTATAGATTTTTGCCCGATTTTGTAAATGATGCTGTTTGATAAACTGGTTGACTGTATGCTCATTGTGCATAGCCATCAGTTGAACGGTATAGGCATTGCTTGAGTGTGTTTTGTTATAAGTGCTTTGAGTTGTTTGTTTTTTGGGATGAGGTGATCCGACTGCAAATTTGGGTATTGGCGCAATTAAATCCTGATTGTTAGTGATATGATTCACAATAGGTGCTGCTTCACGATTTTTGACCAATAGAGACTGGCCTGAATCAGGATTTTTGTAAGGAGACTGGCTGCTTTTTTGCCCTCGTAGCCAAGAATTAATCGCCACCAGGTCGCGGTAGGTCAAAGTACCAGCCAGTTGTTTGAACTGCAGGGTGTTATTAATGTAAGTATACTGATCAATGGCAAGGGTGTTTTGTGCTTCAAAAAGTTGAGATTGCGCTAATAATAAATCTACAATGGTACGAGTACCCACTTGCAAAGCCGCTTCTGTACTTCTTAAAGTTGCCAGTCGAGATTTTACTGTTTGTTTATCCGCTTTGATCAAGCTAATGCCTGCGATAATAGAGTTGTAAGTCTGACGCAATTGTACACTCACAGAACGATGCGTTTGCTCAAGCTGAGCCACCGCATTTTCATAGTTGTATTGTTCCTGCCGCACATTGGCATTTACAAGTCCACCTTGAAAAATTGGGAGATTTAAGGACAGGCCGGCAGTCTCAATACGGTTGTTAGTTCGACCAAAGGAGTCAGCATCGGCGCCAGAAGCATTCCCACCAAAGCGGTTACGCGTAATGTTTCCCGTTAAATCCAAAGTAGGTAAATGGCCTGCAAAAGCCACTTTAATGTTTTCTCTGGCTGCAGCCATGGCATACTTCGCTGCCTGAATACTAAAATTATAGTGGTCAGCTTTTTGCACCCATGTTTCAACATTTTTTGGTTTTGGAGAAATTAAAGGCATGGGTTTTTTGAGTTTAGCAAGATTATTATAAAAAACGTCGGTAATTTCTCGTAATTGTTCTTTAGTATTTTGTACATCATTTTTAGCGGCAATCACTCGGGCTTTACTGCCATCATAACTTGCTTGGGCATCGTAAACAGAGGTAATCGCATCCAGTCCCACTTTAAATCGTTGCTCTGCCTGATCAAGTTGTCGTTTGTTGGCTTCGTTTTCTGCTTCAGTAAAACGTAAGGTATCTTCTGCCTGCAAAACATTAAAATAGGCTGAGGCGGTTCTTAAAAGTAAGTCTTGTGCGGCGGCAGCATAGTTGGCAGCCGCCTGTTTAACCGTATCATTAGCAGCATGTACGTTAAACAAGCTACCAAAATCAATCAGTGGCTGAGAAGCGCTTAAAGTATAAGTATAACCCTTATTACTTATATTGGCAGGAAACAGGTCGGTAGCTGCAAAATTTCTAGTGGCATCAGTAGTTGCCTGGCCGGTTAATCCAATTTCCGGCAAAATTGCTGACAAGGCAATAGGATATTGCTGAGTTGCTGCTTCATAAGTGGCTTTATCACTTTGAAAGGTTTGATCATTGGCCAATGCCTGCTGGTATACCTGTAACAGATCCGCGCCATGAGCACAGGCAACACTGCCTATTAGTAGACATGAAATGATAAGTTTTTTCTTAAACATGGTTAACTTCATTCGCTAAAACTTCCTAAAAATTAAAGGATTTGGGTTTTGGAATATTCTTTAAGTAATTCACTTGAGTTTCATACAATGGGCTTGTTGACAGTTCACCTGCTTTTTTAGTAAAAAGCATGGCTCTCATATTATGTGTATCACCAGTAACTGCAAAAATACGACCATTGTCCCTTATTTGCTCAACCAATTTTTCGCTGAGAAAATACACGCCCCCTGTAATACAAATGACATCAAAGGGTTTTGCTGCATCAAGTCCATTAAAACCATTTTCACATTTGAAAGAAACATTTCGCAATTGCAGTTCGGATAATTTATTCTGAGCTTCATCAATAAACATTTGGTGGATATCCACGCTTACAATGGTATGACCTAATTGCGCCAGTAAAGCCGTTACATACCCTGAGCCTGTGCCTACTTCCAGGATTTTATCACTGGGCTTAATATCCAAAGCCGCCAGCATCCTGGCTTCTTCGTTTGGGGTCATCATCACTTCACCCTGAGCCAACGGAATTTTAGTTTCAGCATAAGCAACGCTTTCATATTCCTTAGGTACAAAAAGGTGTCTGGGCGTGGCAGCGATGGCATTTAACACGGACTCTGAGAGCATAAATTGTTCCCTTATCTGTTTTTCCATCATATTATGGTGGGCGGTTTGAAAGCTGACAGGATTTATCGATTGCATGGTTAATAAATTTTTTAAGACTCAAACAGTTAACCCATGATTCTAAGGGGTAATTGCCGATTATGCCAGATTTTTTTCATTATCCTTAGAAATAGTTCAGAGGGCATACTTCTAAGACTTACCCAAAACAACAGCAGATGTTTTAAAATAATTAGGACTTACGATAAACTTCGATTTACATTCAAAATCAATGTAGGTTGGGCTGACGCAGGAAGCCCAACAAGCCGTGGCAACTCAATAAGGCCGTAATTAAATGAATACCCTGTTGGGCTTCCTACGTCAGCCCAACCTATATTGATTCATTTCGATTTTAATACCAAGTCCTAATAATATCAAATGCTGAGAATAAACAGAGTAAATATATGGCAGAAAAAAAATTTGAAATATTACAAAAGCAAATTCTACACGATGGTTTTTTTCAAACGCATAAGTATCGTTTAAGGTTTACCAAATATAATGGCGATAACAGTGCTGAAATTGAGCGGGAAGTTTTTGAAAGAGGCGTGGGGGTTGCAATATTGCTTTATGATAGCGATCGTGAAGAAGTAGTTTTGATAGAGCAGTTCCGTATTGGTTCAGCGCTAAGCTCTAAAAAGCATGCCTGGATGTTGGAAATACCGGCCGGTATTATTGAAAACGGGTTATCAAAAGAACAAACTATTATCAAAGAGACACACGAAGAAACAGGGCTTGATATTCATCAGGTTAAAAAAATTGGTGAATATTTTATGAGTCCTGGCGGATCCACTGAAAAATTATATTTATATTTTGCACAAATTTGTGCCAAAGAAGTGGATGGTATTTTTGGTTGTGAAAGTGAAGCGGAAGATATTCGGGTTCATGCTGTGAAAAAAACTGATGCGTTTAAGTGGGTTCAGACAGGAAAAATTTGCAATGCAATTACAGTCATTGCTCTGCAATGGTTACAAATTAATCAAAATAACCTGGAAATTAAGTAATTTTTGTACAAAAACAAAAATTTATTGCATTAGTGTTGACAACAAATAAATTTTACTGTGATAATTCGCAATCTGTTTAACCAACAGATTCAAAAAGGTTTAAAACTTTTTTTAATTTTTTGAAAAAAAAACTTTTCAAAATCAAAAAGTTTTGCTATTTTTGATTTGTAAATTTTAAAAATTTAATCTTAACTATAGTTAAATTAAGAGGGGGCATTATAATGTTCAAAAAAGCAATTATTGCTACAGCTGTTTTAGCTGCTTCTACCGGTCTTGCTTTTGCAAACGGTGGTACTTACCAACCTGCACCACACGCTACTCACAGCGCTTATGTTGGTGTTGCTGTTAGCCGTGACTTTTTCCAAATTGACGCTGACGGTGATAACCATGATAACTCAGTTGATTTTGGTCATGATGGCTGGAACGGTGAATTAAACGCTGGTCTAGGCTGGGTATTCCAGAGATCATTACTATCTAGGTGCTGAGATTTTTGGTGCTGTAAGCAGCGCGAAAATCCATGTTGGTCCTGCTAGCCTACGTTATAAATATAACTACGGTATTGATTTAGTTCCTGGTGTTAAAATTTCTGACAGTACCATGCTTTATGGTAAAGTTGGTTACATCCGTGCTAAGTTTGAGGCTGATGCTGACGGTTACTCTGATGATAACAGCAGAAACGGTCTTCAACTTGGTCTTGGCATGGAAACCATGCTTACCAATAACGTTAGTGCTAAAATCGAATACGATTGGAACCACTACGCTAAGTTCAACGGCGGCGATGCTCGCCCACAAGTTAACTCTGTTAAATTGGGTGTTGCTTACCACTTCATGTCTGCTTAATAGACATAGGTATTTTAAAAAACCGGCTTTTGCCGGTTTTTTTTTACTTGATACTTTGTAGATTAAGAAAAGTTGGTTACATTGGGGAGAAATGGATTACAACTTGACCTTGGTATGGAAACTATACTTACCAACAATCTGAGTGCTAAAATTAAGTATGATTGGAATCGCTATGAGAAATTCAAAAATAGCGATGTTTGCCCACAGATTAACGCTATTAAATTGAATGTATTATTTTTTTACTGAAATCCTTGTGCAAAAGGCTTGGTCTTTTAGGCAAGGCTTGTTATGCTTCACTTACAAGTGCTCCATTCGATTATAACCGCATGTCCATTTTAAAAGAACCCAAATGGCAAAAATACCAGGTTTTTCTCCATCAGACATTATCTAATTCATTAAAAGACTGGTTGCTGGAGCCGGGTTCGTTAACTGCAAGGCTTATAGCCAATAGTGATCATTTTGAGGTAAAACTTTTAAGGCAAGGTTTTGGAAAACCTTTCATGTCAGAATATCAGTCTTTAAATATACTTCCTAATCGCTTTGCCAATATTCGAGAAGTGCTATTAATTTGTGATGGTAAACCCTGGGTTTTTGCGAGAACCATTATTCCTGTCAGTACACTTTGTGGAAAAGAGAAAGCTTTATTAAAACTTGGAACAACTTCATTAGGACATCTATTATTTCAATATCCAGATGTACAGCGATCACCATTTGAGATTGCTCAGGTTTTACCTGAACACTATCAGTACCAGCGGGCATCGCAAATAAAGTCGCAGAAGAATATTCTATACGCTCGTCGTTCTGTGTTTGAAATTAATGGTAAACCACTTTCTGTCAGCGAAACCTTTACCGAACATTGCCAATTTCCAATAAATTAGGACTTACGATAAACTTCGATTTACATTTATTCATTTCGATTTTAATACGAAGTTTATCGTAAGTCCTATAAATTAAGGAACCATGATTGAATGAACCAGAATTCTAATGTTGGGCTTGACCAGCCCAACTTACGTTGACTGCTGACTTTGTGCGCAAGCACTTATTTTAAAATAAAGGTTGCCCCCACTGTTCACCAGCATTGGTGTCATCAGATTTTTGCTCAGAAGTATTTGTGTTTTGTTCCACAGGCTTTTGAGTAATTTGCGTAGGTGCATATTTTCTTCGAAAAATTTCAAAAATTGCATTTTTTTCACCAGGATATGCCAGCAATCCTGTTTTTGGATCAATTCTGGCAGTAATAATATCCGCAGGTTCTGCCATGGTGTTTTCTGGTTTACCTTGAAGTGCCTGCTTCATAAAATCAATCCACATGGGCAATGCTGCTTGAGCACCATACTCATGCAGTGTACTGGGTACATCAAAACCAACCCAACATACAGTCACAATGTCACTGTTGAATCCTCCAAACCAGGCGTCTTTTTGATTATTGGTGGTGCCGGTTTTACCAGCGAGATCGCTTCTTTTTAAAGTTAAAGCTCTTCGACCTGTGCCATGTTTAATCACACTTTGCATGGCGGAAGTCATCAAGTATGCCACTTGAGATGAGATCACCCTGGGTGCCTGTGCCATAGGTGCAATGGGATAATGATCCTGTGAATCATTGGTATTGGAACAATTTTCACAGGCCAGTTTTGGCGTCGCCTGATAAATGGTTTTGCCTTCAGAGTTGATAATATGATTAATAAGATAAGGTAAAATTTTATAACCACCATTGGCAAAAACCGCATAGCCTGTTGCCATTTCTAAAGGGGTTACCAATGCACTGCCAAGAGCCAGTGACAGTCCGTGAGGCAATTTTGCAGGATCAAAGCCAAAACGAGCAGCAAAGTCTGCGGCATAATCAGGCCCAATGGCTCTTAAGAGCCGAATAGAAACCAAATTTCTGGATTGCATCAAACCAACCCTCAAGCGAGTGGGGCCATAAAACCGTCGGGTATCATTTTGAGGTCGCCAAAGCATTTCTTCGCTGGGGTCGTTAACCACCACAGGGGCATCGTTAATCAGGCTTGCCAATGTATATCCTTTAGCCAGGGCTGCTGCATAAATGAATGGTTTGAAACTTGAACCAGGTTGGCGTTCCGCCTGGGTTGCACGATTAAATTTGCTTTGTTTATAATCAAAGCCACCTACCATTGCAATGACTGCACCATCATGAGGATTCAAGGCAACCAGTGCCCCCTGAACTTTTGGTATTTGAGTTAAAAACCATTGATCCTTCACATCAATGATTCGAATAACATCGCCTGGTTTTAATACATCATTGACAGCTTTGGGTGTTTTGCCCAGAGCCCAGTTTTTGATTTCTTTTTTTGCCCATAGTACAGATTGCAAGTTTAAGTCAACGATTTTACCGGTGCTGCTTAATACGGTGGCATTTTTTTGAGAAGCTGTTAAAACCACAGCAGGTACAATATTTTTAATAACAGGCAGGTTGTTAAGATATTTTAATAATTTAGCTTTGTTGATGGGTGTATTTAAAATTAATTGAGTTATCGGACCCCGATAACCATGATGATGATCATAAGCCATTAAAGCTTTTGACACGGCCTGATTGGCTGCAATCTGGTCTTTTGCCAAAATAGTTGTATAAACATTAAAGCCGTCGGTGTAAGCTTTGGGGCCATATTTTTCCACCATAGCATCACGCACCATTTCTGCCACATATTTAGCTTTCAGCTTGATAGGTTCACCATGGAAAGTGGCTGTTAACGGGGTGTGAATGGCTTTTTCATACTGGCTCTGAGTAATGTAGCCTCTGTCATGCATCCGCCAAAGAACATGATCGCGACGATCCTTTGCGGCAACTTTATTCGCTAAAGGATTTAAAGCAGAAGGTGCCTTAGGTAAACCTGCCAGCATAGCAATCTGTGGCAAGGTTAATTGATTGAGGGTTTTGCCATAATAAACCTGCGCTGCAGCCCCCACACCATAGGCACGGTTACCAAGATATATCTTATTCAAATACAGTTCTAGAACTTTTTGTTTACTGAATTCACTGTCTATTTTAATGGCAAGTAAAATTTCTTTGAATTTGCGAGTAAAAGTTTTTTTACGAGTTAAAAAGAAATTCCGAGCCACCTGCATGGTAATTGTACTGCCACCCTGGGATTTTGTACCCGTTTCCACAAGCTCAACCATCGCTCGTAACAGGCCAAGGGGATCCACGCCGGGGTGTTCATAATACCTTTGATCCTCGGTTGCAAGCACCGCATCAATCAAAAGAGGCGGAATCTGTTTAAAATCCACAGGAATACGACGCTTTTCGCCGTATTCTGCCAGCAATTCACCATCTTTAGTGTAAATTCGCAAAGGGATTTGTAACTGTACATTCTTTAAAACACTCACATTTGGTAAAGACATTTCAAAATAAATAATAATAATGCCAGTCAAAATAGTACCGGTTATAAACAGGCTCATCAGAGCAAAAAAAGAGTGGCGGAGTAGGCGCTTCATGATACTTTGATTGGACAAAATAATGAGGTAATTCTAACAGATATAGCTTTTACACAAAATACCAGGGTCGATTTATTCAATTAACCGTGCCACAATGAATTGTTAATGGACTTTAAAAAAACTGTAGTCACTGGCTTTTTTTATACTTTTAGGTAAAATAGTTGAAATAACTATATATTTTTCGGACAGGTTTAACTTCATGCCATTTTTTCACAGTGATGTGCAAACTACCGCTCTGGGGATTGATATTAGCAGTTCTTCCATCAAACTTGCGGGACTTAAGAAGCATCAGGGAAAATATATTTTGGAAGCTTTTTCTAAAGTGTCACTTCCTGCGGGCGCTGTTGTGGAAAAAGACATTCAAAATATGCCAGAAGTTACCCAGTGTTTAAAAAAAGCATTATCTTTATCCAGAGTAAGACAAAAAAATGCTTGTGTTGCTTTGGCTGACGCTCAGGTAATGACGAAAGTGGTAGAAATCCCAAATGATATATCAGAACTTGAATTTGAAGAGCATGTTTTTTTGCAGGCTGATAAATTTGTGCCTTATCCACTGGAAGAAGTGGCGGTGGACTATCAAATTTTGAATGATAATACTCACTCACAAACCAGTAAAGTTTTTGTTGCGGCCGTTCAAAAAGAGATTCTACAAAAATATAGTCAAGTACTTGAGGAGGCAGGATTAATGCCAGCCTTAATCGATATGGAATCTTTTGCTATGCGAAAAGCCTGTAATTTTGCAGTGCAGGGCTTTGCTCAAAGTAATACCACAGCAGTGATAGATATTGGTTCTATGAGTACTCAACTTATTATTTATCATGATGGGCTACCTGCTTATTTTCGCTCTGAACTGTTTGGCAGTGAATTTTTAATTAAAAATATCACCACCGATGCTTTTGCTTTGACAGACTATGAACAAACTCTGGATAGTAAACTCTATGAGGCTTTTAAGCAAAAAGCACTGCAACATATTAAACGTGCCTTACAGTTTTATAACAGTAGTGAAAATTCAAGAACCATTGAGAAGCTGGTTTTGTGTGGCAGTGCCGCCCTTATGGCAGGATTGGATTTGTTAATTGGTTCTGAAATTAAAATCTCCCTGGAAGTCGCTGATCCCATTACAAAACTCACCATCGGGGGTAAAGTACCCATCACCGAATTATCTCATGCCTCAGGGGCTTTAATGACGGCGTTTGGCCTTGCACTCCGAGGATTGGATTAATGGAAGGCATTAATTTTTTACCCTGGCGAGAAAAAATACGCGAAGAAAAAAAACGTCATTTCGTGTTTATACTCATCTGTGCTGCCTTATTGGGATTATTCATTGTTATTATCACGCATACTTTTATCGCTCAAATCGTACAAAAAAGCTCATTGAAAATTGAGCAACTGCAAAACAAGATTAATGAGTCAGATGCAAATCAGAAAAATATTGAAAAAATCAAACAAAAAAAGCAAGAACTTATCCAGAAAATTAAAACACTTTATATTTTACATGATAATAGTAATCTGAGTGTCAATCTTTTTAATGAGTTGGCAAAATTAACACCGGAATCAATTTACCTTTATCAGGTAACCAAAAAAAATAAGTTGATAACCATCACAGGGTATGCAAAAACTAGCATTGATATTACGGGATTTTTAAAAGCATTCAGCAATTCTAAGTGGTTTATGCAGCCAAAAATTCTACAGGTAGTCCGTACTGATAATAACGGTGCATTTGGCCAAAAATTTCAAATCAGTGCAACGATAAAAATGAAAACAATACCTTATGAAAAATAAATTTAACTATTTACAACTAGATCAGTTGACCTTAGATAATGTTGGTTTTTGGCCTTTGCCTGTAAAAATGTTTTTGGCTATTTTGTTATTTGTCCTGGTATTATTAGCAGGATATTGGTTTGATATAAAATTTCAGTTGCAACAGGTGCGTGAGCAAAAACAAAACCTGCAGATGCTTCAGTCTGATTTACAAACCCAACATGGAGATAATTTAAAACTAAAAGAGTATGAAAAACAGACGCAAACCTTAGAAGTAATGTTCAACAAGGCTTTGCAAAAATTGCCTAATCGTTCTGATACCCCAAAATTACTTGAAAAAATTAACGCTTTAGGGAAAGACAATCATTTAACCTTCAAATTATTTAAGCCCGATACAGTTATCGAAAAAAAATTTCTCACAGAAATTCCCATTCAAATAACAGTTGTGGGTAATTATCATCATTTGGCGCAATTTGTCAGTGATCTTGCTAAAATGGATCACATTGTTACCCTCCATGATTTTGATATTATGCCCTATAATGACAAACAGTTTTCCACCTCTGATTCACAAAAATTAGAAGGAAAATTACTATTAAATATTACAGCAAAAACTTATCGTTTGAGTGAATCTGATTTATGAAGATAATTGTTTTAGGTATTATTTTATTAACGCTTTTGGCTGGCTGTAGTCAAAATACCTCACAGGATAAACCTGCTAAAATTACGGCAAATCAAACTCAAAAACAACTTGTAAGTGATATTGAACCTCTGCCAGAGTTTAAAAAACCCGCGAAAGTCAGTTATCAGGGGCATGCTTATAAAAACCCTTTTAAGAATAAAATAAACAATTCTCAATTACCTCTTAAAATCACAGAAAAACAGGATGTCAGTAAAAGAAAAAACCCTTTGTTACAATTTCCACTTGCTAGTTTACAGATGGCTGGTACAATTAACCTAAACGGTAATATTTGGGCCATTATTCGAACGCCCGATAATCAGTTCCATCCGGTCAAAACAGGACAATTGGTAGGAGAAAACCAAGACAGGATTATAAAAATTACAAAGCAAAAAATTGATATTAAGGAAAAGGTATTCAAAAATGGCAAAACGCAATCGGTTATCAAAACCCTTACTTTACCGGAGTATTTTAGGGAAAATCATTTACAGTTTAAACCTGAGAAACTCCCTTAAACATCTTCTTCTTGGGGTGTTCGTTGCCATTAGTATCTTAGGAACACCCAAAATATATGCCAAAGTAAACTCAGCACACTTTAAACCCATCAGTTTATCCGTTGAAGATATTCCTGTATCCCAGTGTTTAAATATCCTCTCTAATCTCACACATATTAATTTGGTAACCAATGGAACTTTACCGGGAAATATTTCTTTGAATGTCCATGAACTATCATTTGAGAAGATACTGGCAATTATTTTACGCACCAAAAATCTGGCGTTGGAAAAACAGAATAATACTTATATTATCATGCCTCAAAAAATTTTCATTGAGCAAAAGCAGGCTCGTTTGCAGGAAAAAAATATGCTCATGAGTATGGAGCCATTAAAATCTACAACATATCATTTAAAATATGCACAGGTTGATAACATTGCTAAACTCATTAATCAAAAAAAATTGTTAGGCAGCAAAGGATATCTAATCGATGATAAGGCTCATAACACTTTATTTGTAAGAGATACTACTGAAAAAATTTCACTCATACATCAATTGATCCAACGACTTGATTCACCCAGAGAAGAGATTTTAATTCGAGCCAAAATAGTCAACGTAGATAAGCAATATGAACACCAGCTAGGCATACAGTGGCAATTGTCAAATCATAAGGATACGAGTAATGTGATGAACCTTAATGGGCAAGATAAATTGTCATCGAATCATTCATTTGTAGTGGATTTACCTGTTCCTGGTGCTGGACAACCAGGAGGTGCCAGTACACTTGGTTTTTCTATTGCAAAAATAGGCAGTGAAGCTTTATTAAATTTACAATTATCTGCATTAGCTGCGAGCGGTCGGGCAAACATTATCGCTGATCCTCATCTCATGACAGCCAATGATCATCCTGCCAGTATTGAGTCTGGTGAGGAAATTCCTTATCAACAATCAACCTTAAGCGGAGCCACAGCAGTTGCATTTAAAAAAGCTGTGCTCAGTTTGAAAGTTACACCTAAAATTATCAATCGTAAATCTGTCATTTTAAAAATAAAAGTTAACCAAGATAAACCAGGCCCTCAAATCCTCAAGGGGGTACCTACTATTGATACCAGAGAAATACAAACTCAAGTAGAAGTCAAATCTGGAGAAACTTTAGTTTTGGGTGGCATCTATCAGAAAATCACAAGTGATCAACAAAGCCGTGTTCCTTTACTGGGGAAGATCCCTTTACTAGGCGCGCTGTTTCGTTATCGACATCATGAAATCCGTCAGCAGGAATTGTTGATTTTTGTGACACCTGAGATTATTGATATTAAGACAAAGTTTTAAAAGTAGGCTTTAAACTTCAAAATTAAAACCTATCAATGTAGGTTGGGCTGACGAAGGAAGCCCAACAGAGTTACATTTAATTATAGCCTAGTTTAATTGCCACGGCTTGTTGGGCTTCCTTCGTCAGCCCAACCTTATAAACATCTAAACAGTATTCATGAATGATTATTATCAATAACCGCGTTACCTTTTAAAAGAGTTTTTCAGCTAGACAGGTTTATTTGTTCTGTAATAGTCATTATCAGATTCCGATGAATCAGCTTCCGATTCCGATAGAGACTCAACGTATTTAGTATCTTCCGGAACTAAGAATTTAAGGGCGAACTTATCAAATAATCCTGGTTTTGAAGGTTGATTATACGTAACTTTTTGAGAGCTAACATGCTTAGTGTCTCCTGGAGGAACGTTTTCATTGGAATCAGAGATAAAAGTTTTTGGTTTTATAGACACAAATTTTTGAGGGCCGGGCTCACGTTGTGTACCATTTTCAAATCCAGATAAATTATCTTCCCATTGAGACTCAACGTATTTAGTATCTTCCGGAACTAAGGATTCATAGATGAGACGGTCAAAAAATCCTAATTTTGAAGAAGCTGTTTTACGTTGAGTATGCAATCGTTGAATGCCATTTTGAGTTTCGCCATACTTGAAAAATCCCACAGAACTCTCTTTTCCTTCATGTTTTTTAATTATCTGTCTCAATGCATTATCTTGGTTATTATCGGTTTCCTCGAGCTCAAGTTGAAGCTTGGAAATTTGTTCATCGGTTATCTCGCCAGTTTTGAAATATTCTGTCAGCATATGTTTATAAATATCCTCAATAAGTTCGGGCTTAGCAAATAGCGCTTGTTCACTTTCTGAGAGTTCACCCATATTTTTGGTAGATAAGTAGTGAGCGCATAGGGCTTGTATCAAAATAACTTGAACAACTTATAGTTTTATGATTTACTGGAGGCATGAATAAAAATAATATTGACAAGAATTGGCTGAAAGTATTTTCAACCTTAAGTGAGCAACAGAAGCGTTGGTTAGCTGCAGTAAAAGCAAAAGAAATTGGGTATGGTGGAATTTCAAATGTTAGTAGAGAAACGGGTTTGTCAAGGACTACAATTACACTTGGGATAAAGGAAATCGAATCAAAAAAACAACTTTCCATAAGTGATGATAGAATTAGAAGTAAAGGTGGTGGAAGAAAAAGAACTGATGAATCAAAACCAGAATTAATTAAAGCTATCGAGATGATCATGGAAGAGTCGTCCGCTGGAGATCCGATGAGCCACTTAAAATGGTCTTGTAAATCTACACGAATGATTGCTGAGCAATTAAAAAAATCAGGTTTTGAGGTTTCACATTCATCTGTTATGAGAATACTTAAAAAACTGGATTATTCCTTAAAATCAAATAAGAAAATGTTGTCTGGCAAAAATCATCCTGATCGTGATGCACAATTCAAATATATCAACAGGCTTGTCAATGCTTTTTCTGGGCAAGAAAATCCGGTTGTATCAGTCGATACAAAAAAGAAAGAATTGGTGGGAAACTTTAAAAACTCGGGTAAAACATGGACAAAAGATGCTATTGAAGTGTTAGATCATGACTTTCCCTCTTTTGCTTTAGGCAAAGCAATTCCTTACGGTGCTTACGATATTAATCGAAATGAAGGTTTTGTTAATGTTGGTATGTCGTCAGACACATCTGAGTTTGCAGTTAATAGTTTGTGGCAATGGTGGAGACACTTTGGACGTAAACACTATCCAAATGCGACAGAAATTCTTGTTTGTGCTGATGGTGGAGGAAGCAATGGAAGTCGAACTAGAGCCTGGAAGTTTTACTTGCAAGAGTTATCAAACAAGTTGGGGATCCCAATAACTGTTGCACACTATCCGCCAGGAACAAGTAAGTGGAATAAGATTGAGCATCGAATGTTCTCATTTATAAGTATGAACTGGAAAGGTAAACCATTAGAAAATTTTGAAGCCGTGGTTAAACTTATCTCCTCTACAAAAACCAAAGAAGGTTTAAAAGTCAAGGCACGATTAGATAAGAAAAAATATAAAAAAGGGATGAAAATTTCAAGAGAAGACTTCGAAGATCTAAATCTAAAATTTTCAAAAAAATTCCCACAATGGAACTATACAGTTCATCCAATTTAATCAAACTTGTTCAAGTTATTTTGATACAAGCCCATAGCGCAAGAAAAAATTTCTTGTTAGGCGTTGAGATTTTTTCTTCCTTTATTTTACTGTTCCACATCATCGCTAAGTCTACAGACTTGCCGCAAAGCGTTGGATTAACACTACTGATAAATGAGGCATTATTGGCAAATAAGAATTTTATAATTAATTCAGGTTCTCGGTCGAAATACAGTGGGCTTAACCCCAGTGATCGGCTACGATAATTGGGCAGAGAGTTTTTTTTATCATCACTGAATATTTTAGACAAAGCTAAATCTCTTATACGAGTTTTTCCCCCATCATTTTGATTTTTAGCTAAAATGGACGATAAATAAGAATGTTCAGGACTTTTTTTGAGAAGTTTAAGCTCGTTAAGCAATATTAAGGATGTCAAGAAAAACGAGACTTTATTGTTGTCTTCTGAGAAATTTCTTAAGTCAGCTATTTCTTCAACTTGATCGATTGAATAATTTCCATGTTTTTTAATAGTCTCTAATGATTCTTCTAATTTTTCTTTATAATTTATGATACTTTCTTTTACATTGGGTCCAGTAAATAACATTGCAGGACTATTTTGCATAGCTTTAATAAAGTCATCATTAGATTTGCTGACTATGTCCGGAGAAAAACCTCGATTAGTTAATTCAGTAACTGATTTGATTGCATCAGCGATTGCTTGAAGTTCTCTTAAATTATCATTCTCTTCAGAATTATGATTACTCGATGCAATCTCAGCTTCTATCACACTATTGTTACTCATGTTTTTCATTTTACCACCTAAATATTTATTAACTACATAAAAAAATTACGGTATTTACCTAATAAAGCTTTTCTTGGTGCTTTGGGAGGTAAATGCTGTATGGATTTCGATTATAAACTTTAATCCTTAGGTGAAAGTCAAGCGTTCAAGTAAAATATGGTTTTTTACAACATGACATTGTTGATTACTAAATTTTATTCTGCTACTTGAACATTTGGCAGTAACAGCAGGCAAGTGTATGCTGTGTACGCATTACTTTAGGAGAAGTCTGCTAACATCTATGAGAGTTATGGTGATTTAATTTTCTGAGTCACCCATCTAAAAATAATGAATGAATTGACTTACTAAACAAGTCACATGCAATTAAAATAATGCTTATGGAGTATTATTTTGATGAGAAATAGATTCACTTTGAATTTTTTCAACAGCATTTGCAATGGTATCAGCTAAAGTTATGTCTACTAAAAAGCTATTGCGTCCTATGCCAATCACAACATCAAAAGAAATGTCTTCAAAATTAACATTGATTTGTCTCGAAAATAAATCTGCGAAAAAGGCTTTAGTGGGATCAGAGGGAGTACATACGATAAAATCAATTGGCTCAAGATTACTAAGGATTTGTACCTGTTTCCAAGTGAGAGCGGTATAAACATCTATATTTAAACCATCGTTTTTAAGCAAATCAAATTTGCTTTTTATTGCTTCGTAACTTATATCTGTATTATAAGGTCTAACAAAGACAATTTTTATTGGGTGTTGATTCAAGTGTGAAAACAATCCTGGTTGATATTTTTGAGTGGCAGTTGGTTTGCTGTACATTAAAATACTTCTATTACAGTTAATTGAAGTGACATTATATTAAAAAAAGCTTAAGGCAACATTAGCAAATGAAAATCGGTTACGGTAAAACTAACATAGGAAATTAATTTTAATGTTTTATCAAACAGTGTGCTTCCACAGGTTGAGCAGAGGCGATTTTTGCAGGTGAATGAGCCACGTTTTTGATGGGAGCAGCCGGGGTTTTCACAGCTGTATTCACTGTCTCACACAAACTAAAAAAAATGGTAAAGTACATTACTCACATAAAGTTCTACAAGCTGTTATTGCCCACCCTGATATTAAACAAGTGCTTCCATTGCGTCCTGAAGAAATCCGCAATGAAGATGGTGAGACAAAGCAGGACTGCGAGGTAAACGCAGCTAAACGTTTAATGTTTATCATAAAAAAATGCATCCAAGATTTAAGTTAATACGGGTGGGTGATAGTCTTTACGCTAAAACGCCTTTTATTCAAGAGGCACTAGACCAAGGTGACCATTTCATTTTTACTGCAAAGACAGGCGACCATAAATCTTTGTTTGCACATTTAAACGAGCGTGAATACTCTCGGCATGATGAGGTTGATGGCAAAGGCCGTAAATTTATTTATGAGTGGTGCCATGATGTTCCACTGACTAAAGACAATGACTCAATCAATGTTAATGTGATGCGTTTACGTATTGCAACACCACAAGACAATGGAAGCCAGAAAATAAGTTATTTAGATCGAAGTGCCCCAGACTTTTTCGTGCTCTCCAAGTTGCTCAATTTGACACCAAACAAAAACTGTACTAAGATACAGACTTATTCTTGTTTGTAAGAGATTATGAAATATGCCTAATTTTCGCGAAAACCTGTATAAAGCACTGGCGGATAAACATGAAGACCGCAGCGCTGTGCACAAAACAAATATGGATGCGTACGAGTGCCGCTTTCACTATCTCATGCAAAATCCAGTTGATGGTGCTATTTCATTTGCCGGAGCAGATAGAGGTTATTTACATAATGGGCTATTAGGTTGCTTAAAAGATTATTTTGATACTGATGGCAATCATATTTTTGGGTGTAAGATCACTACACTTGACTTAAGTGGTGTACAGTTAAGCGAGATTCTTAATCATGATCGTAGACAAGTAGAAATGCCAAGCGGTGTTTCGTATATTTGCGAGCTAATTGCAAAAAACCCAAAAATTTCTGAGATTAATCTTAGCTTTAAAGGACTGGTTCAAGATGATATTGTTTCTATCTGTGAAGCGCTACGTAAAAATGAGCATTTAAAGGCTTTAAATATTATAGCCATTAACCCCGCATATCAAACATTAATTAACGAAGCCATAGCAACTAAGCCGCAGGCTGATGCTGATTGGCGTTCTCCTGCCGCAAGTAGTGGAGCTGGCCAAGGTGCTGCTTTGCACACGCCAGCATCTCCAGCTTCCAGCGGTGGTGCGGTAGCTGACGCTACTAGCGATACTGCTAGTCATCGGGTCAGTGGTGGAGGTCCCAATTGACCCTCCGACTGCCCACAGAACCGTGCGTACGCGACCGTACACGGCTCCTCAAGGTAGATACCCAACGACGCTCGTCAAACCAATGTGGCTTTTGCTGGTTAAACCGTATTAGCATACCCGCTTCCACAAAATATTTATTTGGTAAAGCGATTTCTAGAGCTTTAAATTTTGAGAGTGCCCAGCGGTCTTTGTTTTTGATACTGCAATGGTATCTTTCACAATGGTCATGCCTAGGAACTTTACCCGGTTAGATTTAGCCACTTGGCTTTTCTCTTGGTTCACAACGAGTTTCATCTTAGTTTCAATAAATTTGGAGATACTTTCCATGACCCGCTCAGCCGATTTGACTGTTCTGATAAATATGTTACATTCGTCAGCGAAGAGGACGAAGGATAGCCCCCTTTGTTCGAGTTTCTTATCGAGTTCTCCTGCTAGACATCTTTTTAAACGATTAACTGGTTTTGCTATGTCAAAAATGCAATAAAATTTTGTGAAAGAACCACTGGACGAATATGAAAACTAGATATTATATGTAAGGCTTGAACTTGGTTTGGATTTTGCAAAAATATCCAAAGCAGTAAAAATATATTTTGCAAAAACATACTCAATAGACTTTAGTGTATCGTTTGCTAGTTTTTGAAAAATATAATACCTAATCTAATTATGCATTTTTTCAAAAAAAGTAAATGGATTTCTAGTTGTCTGAAAAAAGTGGTTTGATGCTGGTTTGCTATTAAAAAATTATGCTTGCTGATAAAGCTGCGTGTTAAACTTTTCTTTGATATCTTCTTAGCGCCGATTTCTGTAAATAATACTTAATTACTTGAGAAGTGAAAACTTTCGGCAGTAGAAGGATAATCATCCAATCAGAAAGTGCTTTGGTTGGTTTTACTGCGCATTTCGCTAAGATTGAGAATAACTTAGTTAATTCTACTTCTACTTCAAATAATAGCTGATTGCTGTAAACATAAATGTTTAGCTCCGAGGCATTATTGTACCACTCTGTTAGTGATTCGATCACAGGTGATACGGAACAAAAAGTTTTTCTATCTGAGTCAGTGTTTTGATTATAATCATCTAAACTCGAGCGCACAGTCTCAAGTATTTTTTTAAAATTACTCATAATTATCATTTTTTTTATTTTATTAAAAAACCTTCAAATACTGATTCAAGAGTGATACTGGACAACAAGATAATTTTTATTATGAATGTTTTAAACTAGCAAATTTAAAAAAAGGGCTTTAATTATGAATTATAATGCTAAATTGAGGATGAAAAAGAAACCGTATGAAATACCTAACCTATTGCTCTTCAGTTTTTAATAAAATGATAATTAAAGTTTTATAACAGTCTTTCTTAAAGGTATAAATGCTGCTGGCAATGAGTTTGAATGTAAAATGTTAATCATATTTATTCAGTGTGTTTTAGATAGTACTATAAGTAATTGAAGTACAAATCAACATTTTTTAAATGTCGGTTTGTATGCAAATAATTGATTTTATTCGAATATTTTTTGACTTTAGTTAAATTTTAATGATTGGTTAAATTTAGGCGAGCTTTAATTTCATTTATCTGTTTTGAAGAAAGATTGGTCATATTTGAAACAATATCTTCAGATAAATTGCCATCTAATAGCAATTTTTCCGCAATTTCAATTCGAGTTCTAATTTCGCCTTGTTGCATACCTTGCTGTATACCTTGTTGCATACCTTGTTGTATACCTCTTTGCTCTAATTGTTGTGCAATCGTCATAGCTTCATCTCCAAGATCATTTGATAAATGCTGTTTAATTTCATGCTCTAAGACGCGAGCGTCTGCATGAGTATATTGATCGACTATATAACGTAATTCCATCATAGCATATTTCTTGCCCACTTGTAATGATACTACATTCAGTCGAGGTAAAAAGGTTTCTAAAAACTTTTGGAAGTGCCTGCTGTCTTTGTATTTAAAAACCATTTCAGACACGCCAAAATATTTGTGTTTTTTGATGTCTTCATCATCCAATCGACAAACATCTACTAATTTGATGGGTGTCAGCATATATTTTTGAGCTAAATTTTTGTTTTCATTGAATAAATCAAATAAGTCAGTACTGGCAGTATAGGGCGCTTCGCCTGTGTAAATAATCAATGGAAAAATCAAAGGTAAAGGTGCTTTTTTATGGTTATCTTTGTATTCATCCAAAATGGCAAACATGTATTGCCAAATTCTTAAGGGCAAGTTTTTATCTACGGTGGATTGGTGCTCGCAATGGATTAGGACTAAAGCTTTGTCAATATTTTTAGTGCCAATTTGGTAGATAATATCCGCTTCAAATTCCTTATACTCAGGGGTGACGAGCTTTGTATCATAGGGTTGGAAATGTTCCAAATCCAAAACATCCTTTAAATCTTCCGGTAGATAAATCTCCATCATATCTTTAGCGATGGCGTGATTTTTTAAAGCATTGAGAAATTTTTTATCGTGAGGATTGTGAATGAATTTGTGTCTTTGTTGCTTCTTTGAGGATCGATTTTCTCTTTCACGCTTTTGAGTATTAGGTTGCCTTGATTTATCTGATTGCTTCATCGTCATTATTTACAATTTTCCTTTTTATCAATTTTAATGAATTGTTGCGCTTCAGGCAATCTTAAACTGGGTTTTTGATGATATTTAGGTTTAATTCAAAACTGTAGCCCAAGATATTGATTTTAACAGGCTAATAGTGAGATTTGTGAATTTTTCTTGATTTAAATGTTGACCAATGCATCCAAGTCAAAGCAAATAGTGTTAATAGGTAAGTGGATGCAGTAATTTACTTTCTTTATATTACTTGCGCTAAAATAATAAACGGATGCTAAATTTAGCATCCGTTTATCAATCATTAGCTTTAAATTTTTTAAATCAACAAGGTCTAAAATAAACCATGGTTTTCTTTGGAGAAGGGGTCATGTTCAAAGTTTATCATGATTTGTAATTTTCCCATTAAATTTAAAAATTATTATTTAAGCCTTGATAAGCAACTGATTGAGCTGCTGTTAAAATATGTGTTGTAAAATTTATAATGATATTTTATAAATCTTCTAATTGTTTATTCACTTCATCTTTACCTTGACCATAACGTTTTTGTAAGATCCCGTAAATTTCATCATTTTTACCTTCGATTTTCTTCAAATCATCATCAGTTAGCTCTCCCCACTTTTGCTTTAATTTACCTTTAACTTCATTCCACTGACCTTTAAAAATTTCTGTATTCATTATTCACCTCGATTTATTTTTGTTTATACTTTCAGTTTAGGACTTGAGTCATGAGAATGAAAGCTGTATTTACAGACTGTTACACAATGTAATGAGATGATAAAAATGTGTTTTAAATATATTATTAGACGTAATCATTGTTTGATTGACTGATATTGTTACTTCGGAATGATGTCAATGTGATTGTTTTGAGAATCATAGACTAACTTGGCATGGCCTGAGTGTAATGCATTTTGTAATTGGAATACTTTTTCATCCAGCGTAAACACCGTTTCACCATAATCAGTGCCTTCTTTTAAAGCCACTTCTTTTAAAATATTTTCAAGCACTTCGGGTGCTAAGAGTTTGTAATCAATTTCAACCACAGTATTGCTCTGATTTAAGATATTATAATTCATTAAGTTTAGATATCCATGACTAAGTCGCTTTTTGCTCAGCAATGGCTTTATCGAGCGTTAACTAGGAGTTATTCTTTTTATTCAGCAAACCTATTCAACATTTTATCCATCTGTTCGGAAATACTCAAGAACATATTGTAGCTATCTTGGCTCAGATACGTTTAAATAACAGTACTATCAGATGTAAATTTTCCTACAGTGGAACGGAACCAGTTCATTCTTTCTCTTTTAGGGCTTACGATAAACTTCGATTTACATTTAAAATCAATGTAGGTTGGGCTGAGGTCGGAAGCCCAACGGTATTCATTTAATTAAGGCCTTATTTAGTTGCCACGGCTTGTTGGGCTTCCGACCTCAGCCCAACCTACATTGATTCGCCTATAAATCGAATTTTATCGTAAGTCCTATCTTTTTTAAATAATGATAAAATGATGGTCGAGCGATCCAAATATCAAAGAACGGATATAAGGATTATAGTCTTTTTGAAGTGCCAACCTTTAAAACTTATTATTATCTTCCCTTCCTTATAAATTTTTATGACAGAGCCATTGGACGCAAACGCGATCTAGATACTACATGTAAGGCTTGCACTTGATTTTGCAAAAATATCCAATGCAGTAAAAAAATATTTTGCAAGATGATACTCAATAGATTGTAACGTATCGTTGGGAAAACTTTTAAAGACGTCTTCTAATGTTTGAGTATCCGACAATTTTGAAGCCAGCGTAACCAGCACCTGAACCGCCGCTTGACGAATTTGAATATCGCGATCATTCAACTTGTCCATAAGTGCCGTGAATAAGTTTGACAGTTGTGCATCCGATAGTTTTGAGGATAGCGTGCCCAGCACCTGAATTGCCGCTTGACGAATTTGAATATCACGATCATTCAACTTGTCCATAAGTGCCGTGAATAAGTTTGACAGTTGTGCATCCGATAGTTTTGAGGATAGCGTGCCCAGCATCTGAACCGCCGCTTGACGAATTTGAATATCGCGATCATTCAACTTGTCCATGAGTACCGTGAATAAGTTTGACAGTTGAGCATCCGATAGTTTTGAGGATAGCGTGCCCAGCACCTGAATTGCCGCTTGACGAATTTTAATATCACGATCATTCAACTTGTCCATAAGTGCCGTGAATAAGTTTGACAGTTGTGCATCCGATAGTTTTGAGGATAGCGTGCCCAGCACCTGAATTGCCGCTTGACGAATTTGAATATCATAGTCATTCAACTGGTCCATGAGTGCCGTGAATAAGTTTGACAGTTGTGCATCCGATAGTTTTGAGGATAGGGTACCCAGTACCTGAATTGCCGCTTTATGAATTTTAATATCACGATCATTCAACTTGCCCCTGAGTGCTGTGATTAAGTTATCAGGTATGATCAATAATTTTGAGGCCAGCGTACCCAGCGCCTGAATCGCCGCTAAATTAATACGATGATAATCATCATTCAACATTCCCATTACTTCATTGTTTAGGTCATAAGGTATGCGTGATGCTGTCTGCATTAGACTAATAAGATAATCATCATAATTCAACTTGTCCATGAGTGTTGTGATTAAGTTATCAGGTATAATCGATAATTTTGATGTCAGCGTGCTCAGCACCTGAATTGCCGCGCAACGAACATCAATAGAGTCATCATTCAACTTGCCCCTGAGTGCTGTGATTAAATTAGCCAGCTGCGCATCCGATAGTTTTGAGGATAATGTGACCAGCGCCTGAGTTAAAGCATGACGAACAAATTTATCATCATGATTCAACTTGCTCATGAATGCTGTGATTAAGTTATCAGGTACGATCGATAATTGTGAGGCCAGCGTATTCAGTGTCTTAACTGCTCTACGACGAACAACCCGACTTTCATCATTCAACTTGCCCATGAGTATCTTGGATAAATATGCCAACTGCGCTTCCGATAATTTTGAAGCCAGCGTGACCAGCGCCTGAATCGCCGCTTGACAAACATTAGCGTGATCATTCAACTTGCCCATGAGTGCTGTGATTAAGTTATCAGGTATGATCAATAATTTTGAAGCTAGCGTCTCCAGCACCTGAATCGCCTTTAAACGAACATTCAAGTGACTATCATTTAACTTGTCCATAAGGGCTATGAATATGTTTTCCGACATGAGGATAAACTGATTTACTTTTTCACTATCTTTAGAGCTCATCATCAAGCAAAGCAACTTATGTGCTAAACTGCCGGCAGGATCACTGATTGCATCTTTAAAAAGATTTTGAGTCCAAACTTCTTTTATATCGTCTTGAGAAGATTGCTCTTCTAAGATACTCATCTTTTTTTGAGACGATAACCAATTCTCCATAATCTGTTGTTGATACAAACAGGCTTCGCTACCTCTTCGCTTAAATAAAACAAAAACTGCCAAATTGTAATCTTTTTTGCTGACATTCTTCATTTGTATCAGTGATTCGTTTGGTAGTTTTTGAAAAATATAATACCTAAGCTCATCATGCATATTATTAAAAAAAGCAAATGGGTTTCTAGTTGTCTGAAGCAAGTGATTTAATGCTGGTTTGCTATTAACAAATTGCGCTTGCTGATAAAGCTGCGTGTTAAATTTTTTTTTGATGTCTTCTGTTAGTGCCGATTTTTGTAAATAATACTTAATTTCTTGAGAAGAGAAAACTTTTGGCAGCAGAAGGATAATCATCCAATCAGAAAGTGTTTTGGTTGGCTTTACTGCGTATTTCGCAAAGATTGAGAATAGATTAGTTAATTGTACTTCAATTAATGGATGATCGCTGTCAACATCAACGTTTAGCTTTGATGCGTTATTGTACCACTCTGTTAGTGATTTCATCACACGTGATAAGGAGTGAAGAAATTTTCTATATGAGCCTTTGGTTTTATTGTAGTTATCTAAACTCGACCGAATAATCACAAGTACTTTTTTAAAGTTACTCATCATTATTATTTTATTCTGTTTTATCATAATACCTTCAAATACTGACTCAAGAGTGATACTGGACAACAAGATAATTTTTATTATGTATGTTTTAAACTGGCAAATTTAAAAAAAAGGGCTTTGATTTATGAGTTATAATACTAAATTGAGGATGAAAAAGGAACCGTATGAAATACCCAATTTATTGCGCTTCAGTTTTTTAATAAAATAATAATTAGGTTTTTAATTTGGGTTAGCACTGAAAGCTTAATGCTTGACTGGCACTTATGAATAGCTCAATTGATAAATTAGTTAGTAGTCCTTTGCTTTTTCATACAATCCAGTTATAAAGTCAATAACTTCTAGTAAAGATAAATAAACAAGCCTGAAGAATAATTAAAACTGTATATAAGGATGAAAGTTGCGCCAAGCGATTAATATTAAGCAAGCTTTCAATTCCAATGCCAATAGCTGCAATACCGGTTAATAACGCAGCAAGAACTGCCATGGCAATGCCAGTAGTATTTGGAAATAATCTCAAATTTTCGCCCATGATATTTGAAAATAAAAAACCAGCTGCAAAGCAAATAATCATTACAGGTAAACATACTGTCACCATACTCATTGGTAACGTGCAAGAAAATAAATAGCTAAACACTAAACCAATAATAAGTATCAATATACCCATAAACATAATACGATTGATGCATAAATAATTAAGTAACAAACGATTGATTAAATTTCCGGCTAAATAGCTTAATCCAACCAATAAAGCTGTGTAGGAATACATTAATACACTTCGTTTTAAGTCAACTTCGACTATAAATGGACCAAATGTTGGATAGGATAATAGTTCAATCTGCACAATACCTAATATTAGTGCATTTGCCATAAACTTTTTGTGTGAAAGAATCTTTTTATATTGAAAGTAAATTTGCATGATTCCCAAAGAACCAAACCCACCATTTTTTTCCTTAACAAAAATAATCACAAGGGCGCATAATATCAGGCTGATTGCTGATAAAACATAAAAACAAGCACTCCAACCAAAATATAGTTGAAGCCAACCGCCAATAAAAGGGCCAACCACAGGGCCAAGACCATATCCAAGCGAAGTATATAAAATTGCAATTTTATATCGATGACCTTTAACATTATCAACAATTAACGCTCGGCAGCCAATGGAAATACACGAAATCATTACGCCCTGTACAAATCTTAAGAGAATAATTTCATTGATAGTATGACTAAAGGGCGATAAAAAACATAATATGCAGTAAGTCATTAAGCTAAATAATAACAAAGGCTTACGACCAAAATTATCAATTAATACTCCAAAAACCAGGCTTCCTGAGGCAATACCCAGTACGGAAACTGCAATGGTGTATTTAACCGTAGTAATATTTGTTAAAAAATAATGAGCCATGGTTGGCATGGAAGGCGCATAAATATCAATATTTAGACCTGATAAAAAATTTAAGACTGGCGCCAGTACAATAACTAAAGTTATATAACGGGATTTTTTTAAAGGTATAAATGCTTTTCGCAATGAGTTTGAAGGTAAAATGTTAATCATATTTATTCAGTGAGTTTTAATATAGTACTAAGCATTTTACAAGAATCAGTAATGTGCTAAAATTTAATATAATTTAATTTTTTATTAATTTTAAGTTAATATAATTATGCGCTATTCATTAAAGCAGTTAGAGGTGTTTAATCATGTGGCCAGCACCTTAAATATAACAAACTCTGCTGAAGAACTTTATATGACTCCACCTGGAGTGCATAAACATATAGCAAACCTTGAAAGTTTGTGTGAAGTTAAATTATTTCAAACAAACAATCGTCGATTACAATTGACTGAATTTGGGAAAAAATTATATCAAGACATTCAACCTATATTGAAAGAAGTAGTTCTACTTAACTCAAATATCCAAGCCTTGGGCTCAACCAAAATACATACCATAAATTTATCTGTTACTAATACATTTGCCCCAGTTTTTTATAGGTTCATTCATCAATATACAAAGCAAAATCTGTTTAGTGAATTTAGAATTGAAGCACCAACGTGGACTGACCAACATGAGCATTTAGAAAAATCTTTACATGAACTTTATATTTTTGGTGAACCAAAAATCTCAAAACGAGATTATAAAATTGAAAAATTACTTGAGTTTAAAATGGTTTTAATCGCACCTAATAATATTTTAGGAGAAACACTCTATAATAAACCAGAGAAAGTGGTTGATGCACAATTTATTTTACCCTGTGCCAGTGGCAAAACCCGAGATTTTCAAGTTCAACAACTCAAAAAGTGGCGTGTCAAAAAGCCTCCTTATTTTTTTGAAGGTTATGCTGCCATATTAGAGGCTGTCAGAGCAGAAATTGGGATAGCATTTTTACCCAATATCATTGTGGCTGATGATATCAGACAAAAGACACTCATAAAGCTTCCTGTACAGTTTAAATCAAGTGCGATTCCCGTAGTTGCTGCTTGGAAAAAAGATAGTACACTCAGTACAGTCGCCAATGATTTTTTAAAATTCTTAAAGCACAACTTATCAAAACAAACTCTTTAATATAAAACTAACGAGACTTATGCAAAATTGCACTTTAAAGAGCTTTAATCAACCTATCTTAAGTTTGTAAGTCTTACTTAATTAAAAATAACGCCTAAATACAGGGTTCAGCTCAAAAAAATCTGGCTCCATTTCAATCAAAGGTTCCATTACAAATGTGCGTTTAGACATTTGTGGGTGAGGAATATTTAAATTTGAGGTTTGAATAATCTGTTCATCGTAAATTAGAATATCAATATCAATGATTCTAGCAGACCATCGTAGGGCGTTTTTAATGCGACCCATTTTAGTTTCGATACTCTGGGTTATGATTAATAGATCAAAAGGACTTAAAAACGTTTTGATCTTAATGACTGCATTAACATAATCTGGTTGTATTTCTTCCGGTCGTTCCGCAGGTATCAAAGCTTTGGTATCGATTAACTTAGATTGTTTCAGAACTTTAATCTCAGGCGTTTCACTGATTAACTCAATGGCTTCAACAATCTGTTGCTTTGGATTGTTTAGGTTGCTACCCAGTGCCAGATAACTGTTAGCCATATTTTTGCTGTTTCTTAGGGGATTGACGAAAAGGTGAAGTTCGCATATCTTTTAATAAAACCACACGGTCATCTTCGCTGGCATTATAAAACTGCTGCCACCAGTCAACATATTTTTGGAGAGGTTCACCCGCTCTATTACGCAATTGCAAAAAATCAAAACCGGCTCTAAAGCGCTGATGATTGACAATGGCAAAGCATCGGTTGGCTCTAAATTTTTCCATTCGAAACTGTAATTCCCAGATATTTCTGGCAGCCATCATAAAATGTTTGGGAATACTGGCAGCTTTTTGCTGGTTAGCATGAATGTTGGTAAATGCAATACTGAAAGCGGCGCTATGTTCTTTAAGAATTTTTTTATGCTTGCGATATTCTATTAAGAAAGGGTACCACAGTAAAGCCGCAGTTAAATATCCAGGAGACACGGTTTTTTGTTCAGCGATACGGTTGTCCGTGTCTTTAAATAACAGGGTGACAAAATTATCCACTCTGGCAAAAGATTGAGTATTGAGAATTTTTTCCATATCAGGAAACAAAAATTCAAATAATTGATAGTGTCTTAGCTGTTTGAAAGTTTCCAAAGCCTGCCCCCCTAAAAACAGCTTTAAAACCTCAGTAAACAAACGGGCAGGGGCAATATGCGCTAATAAGTCTTTTAACTCAAAAATAGGGGCTTCAGTGTTAGCTTCAATTCTAAATCCAAGTTTGGCTGCCAGTCTGACTGCTCGCAACATTCTTACAGGATCTTCACGGTAGCGAATATTTGGATCACCAATCATGCGCAAAAGGCCTTTTTCCAAATCTTTGATACCCTGATGAAAATCCATTACTGAAAAATCTGCGATAGAATAATAAAGCGCATTAACGGTAAAGTCGCGTCGGTCAGCATCATCATGAATATCGCCAAAAACATTGTCTCTTAACAACATGCCTTCTTTAGAGGTTCGGGTTTTTTGAGCATTACTTTGCTCTGCCCGAAAAGTACTGACTTCGATAATTTCTTGTCGAAACAGCACATGCACAATTTTAAAACGTTTGCCAATTAACCGGCCATTTTTAAATAAATCATTCACCTGTTCCGGCGTGGCATCGGTTGCGATGTCAAAATCCTTGGGTTCTCTGCCGAGCAACATATCCCGAACACACCCACCTACAAGATAAGCCTGAAAGTCAGCATTATGCAAGCGATACAGTACTTTTAAGGCATTGGAGCTTAAATTTTTTCTAGAAATGCCATGTTGTGAGCGGGTAATTTTCCGAACTTCTTCAGGTTTCTTTGTTTTGCTAATTTTCTTTAAAAATGAGAAAAATTGTCTCATGTACGTCTATTCAATCTGGTTATAGGCATCAACAAAAACATAAGAGATAACGTGTGTATTGAGGCCAAATTCATTGTATTTGCGCTAATCTTACCATAAAATGTGCCGAACAGTAATACAGATTACAGAGTCATTCATGAAAATTCTGATGTGTAAACCCTCCCATTATGACATTGATTATGAAATTAATGCCTGGATGAATAAAAGAATTAAGGCGGATACTTTAAAAGCCGCAGTGCAATGGAAAAAACTGCACGATACTATTGCCAAGTTGGGTGCTCAAATTGAACTTATTGAACCTCAGCCAGGTTGGCCTGATATGGTATTTACCGCCAATGCAGGCTTAGCTCGTGATAACAAAGTGCTCTTAAGCGAATTTCGCTATCCTGAACGTCAGGGTGAAAAACATTATTTTAAACAGTGGTTTATCAAAGCAGGGTTTGATATCTTGGATACAGATCCACAAACTTCTGAATATTTTTTTGAAGGAGAGGGAGATGCTCTTTTTGTTAAAGATACTCTGTTTGCAGGCTATGGCCTGCGTTCCGATAGAGCTTATTATTGCAATGCTGAAAAATTATTTGAGGGCGCAATACTGTACTGTGAATTAGTGGATCCCTACTTTTACCATTTAGATACCTGCTTTAGTCCGATAAACGGTGAAATTGGTATTTGGTGGCCTGAAGCTTTTACAAAAGACAGTCAAAAATCCATGTCAGAGCATCTTGAATTACTGGCCATTCCAGAAGCAGAGGCTAAACAGTTTGCCTGCAATGCCGTTGTGATTGAAAATAATGTCATCATCCCCAGTGGCTGTTATGAAACTCAAAAACTATTGGAAGCCAATGGATTTAAAGTATATAGCTGTGATATGTCAGAGTTTATTAAATCTGGTGGTGCCTGTAAGTGTTTGACTATGTTTATCTAAAACATCACTTGTAGAAAATTTATCAACCAAAGCACAATCGATGTAGGGGTAGCGTCCCCATTTGTGTGAAAATTTACGGTTTAGTTTTTTGTTTAAAGTTTGATTGGTTTAAACACAGGGTCAGCAGCTTCGAGTAATCCACTGATTCCACAATCCTTTATGCTTGGTGGATATATTCTGTCATGATTAATAAACAATTTAATTCTTTTTGCCTCCTCTTTTACGCTAATAACTTTTTGATCCCAGCCTTCTGCATATAAAGCGCCCCAGGAGCCAAGGTCAATACTTGTTTATTTTTATTTAAAAGTTTTGCTTTTCTGGTGGCACCGAATGCGGCCCATAACCCAGCAAACCCACCACCAATGATAACTAGCTTTTTCATTTATTTTGTCCTCTTGCTTTATTTCTTAGTGATTTTTTCCAGTTCACCCAATATATTGGCTTCTACTTTTTCTAAAGCGTTTTTTAAACAGTGACTCTCTTGTTCAGAAATTCCAGCAACCAATGAGTCAGACTCATCCTTTAGGATTTTTTCAATTTGCTTAATAAACTGTTGCCCTTTAGTCGTTGGAGAAATGTTGTAGGATCTTTTATCTGAATCTAATCTTTTCCTTTTAATTAGCTTTCTTGCTTCTAGTTTTTCAAGTGACCTGGTTAGATGAGCTCGGTCTATTCCCATTGAAGTCAACATTTTCTGCTGAGTACATGGAATATCCAAAAAGTTGAATCTTGCCATAATTTTCCATTGTGTCCTACTAAGTTGAAGCTGCTCCATACCCTTATCAATCAGCTGTTCATTTAATTTAACAACTTTAAATAATTTGTAGCACAACAGGTCATTGAGTTTTATGGTCATTTCGGAGAACCTAAAGTCGCGATTTATTTAATTGCATTACACAACAATTGTATGAATCAACTTTATATTTTCAATATAGAGTAAATTCTATTCTGACGTCAGGCTACTCTATCCATATTGTGTCAATTTAGAGTTAATAATATATTTAATTGACACTCAACTGTCAACCTCTTAAACTTTAAGCTTACATTTTTGATTAAAAAGGTAATTCAATGGGAAAACTTATTATTTATCAACCTGATGATAAATCTACTGTTTCAGTCAAGCTTGAAGGAAATACTGTTTGGCTTACACAAAGACAACTATCAGAAATCTTAGACACTTCGCCCGACAACGTTGGTTTGCATCTTAAAAACATTTATGCCAGTGGAGAATTGGTTGAAACAGCAACTACCGAGGATTTCTCGGTAGTTCAACAAGAGGGGCAGCGCTCCGTTTCTCGTAAGATAAAGCATTACAATCTCGATGCTATCATTTCAGTTGCTTATCGTGTCAATTCCAAACGAGGCACACAGTTTCGCCAATGGGCAACAACCATTTTACGTGATCACTTGATACAGGGATGGACGCTAGATCGTGCAAGGTTTGAACGTAATGCTACCGAACTGGAAGCAGCACTAGCACTTGTTAAAAAAACCGCACAATCAAATGAACTTATTACTGATACTGGACAAGGGCTATTAGAGATTGTCAGCCGTTATACAAAAACCTTTTTATTGTTACAACGTTACGACGAAGGACTATTGACTGAACCTAGCGGAACGATGGGTGGTGTGACAGCATCATATAAAGAGGTAAAGCAGCTGATTGCTGACTTGAAAACTGATCTTATGTCACGCGGTGAAGCGGGTGATCTTTTTGGAATTGAACGAGATAACGGCCTATCAGCTATTCTTGGTAACCTCAATCAATCCGTATTTGGTGAGCCGGCTTATCCAACCATTGAGTGCAAAGCAGCACACCTGCTATATTTCATTGTAAAAAATCACCCATTAGCAGATGGTAATAAGCGTACTGGGGCACTTTTATTTGTCGATTTTCTTAACCGCAACAATGCACTGATGCAGAACGGGCAACCCATTATCAACGACATTGGACTTGCAGCATTGGCGCTATTAATCGCAGAATCAAAACCAAAGCAAAAAGAAACAATGATTCGCTTGATCGAAAACATGCTGGTTGGGTTGGAGTAAGTGGTTATGAAAGGACAACGCATTGGATATATTCGTGTCAGCACTTTTGATCAAAACCCAGAACGGCAATTAGAACACAGTAAAGTTGACAAGACATTCACTGATAAGGCCTCTGGCAAAGATACTAAACGTCCAGCACTTGAAGCACTGTTAGATTTTGTTCGTGAAGGCGACACGATAGTCGTGCATAGCATGGATCGCCTGGCGCGTAATATGGTTGATTTGCGTTGCCTGGTGCAAAAAATCACTCAGCGCAGTATACATATTGAGTTTGTAAAAGAAAATCTAACCTTCACTGGTGAAGATTCTCCTATGGCAAAATTGTTGTTATCCATGATGGGCGCATTTGCTGAGTTTGAACGTTCGCTGATAAAAGAACGCCAAATGGAAGGTATTGCGCTTGCTAAAAAACGTGGTGCTTATAAGGGGCGTAAGGCTGTTCTGTCTAAAGATCAAATTGAAGAGATAATATCCCGCGTTAATAATGGTGATAAGAAAAGCCATATTGCGCGCGACTTTAACATTAGCCGGGAAACACTTTACCAGTATTTGCGACGAGAAGGCTTATAACGTAATGAAGCACTTTGGGCTTTCTGAAAAAGAAATCATACGTGATTGCGAATAATGATAGCCTTATTTAATTGCCACAGCCTGTTGTGCTTCCTGCGTCAGCCCAACATGGATTTTCAGAGCAAATTTTTAAAGCTAGAGGTTATCTTAATCTTTAGAATCTTTTAAGGTTCTTTCCAATAAAGTCGTATAAATAGGTTCGCCACCTAAGGCTTTAGTTGTGATACTCGCCATAAAGCAGGTCAAAATAAGAGGCAAAATTAAATGATAATTCATCGTCATTTCCACCACCAGCACAATGCCGGTCAGCGGCGCACCCACAGTTGCTACAAATAACGCACTCATACCAGCTACTGAAAATACGCCAGGATCAGCAATTAAATGGGGAAAATAAACATGGGCATAATGCCCAAACCACATACCAAACAAAGTCCCAAGCGCCAGCATGGGTGCAAAAATCCCACCTGGTGTGCCGCTGCCGAAACTAAACCAGGTGGTAAAAAAGCGAATGATAAAAATAAATAATAAAGCATTTACGCCAATTTGCCCTGATAAAGCTTTAGGAATGACCACATATCCACCTCCTAAAATATCAGGTGCACTGATACTGGCAATGCCTACGACAATACTTAATAGAATAATTGCACACCAAAAAGCTTTCTTAGATAATTTTCGATAAAAATCCATGGTTTTTAATAAGTAACGGTTAAAAATTACGCCCATTACGCCAAAAATAACCCCAAAAATTATAAACAACCATAAAGAACTTAAGGGCGGTAACTGAAAACTCATCATGGGCAAAACCGCCTGTTGCCCCATAAAAGCGCGCAGAACAATATCACTGCAAACGCAAGCCAGGATAATGCACTGAAAGGACTGAAAGTTAAATTTAAACTGGCTGCGCATCTCTTCGATCACAAATAAAATGCCAGCCAGTGGCGCATTGAAGGCCACAGCAAGGCCGGCGCCAGCGCCGGCAGCTACCAGTAAATGTTGGGCATTACTGTCCAATTTGAAAAAATCATGGATTAACTTGCCAATACCACCACCCATTTGAATACTGGGGCCTTCGCGTCCCAGTACAAGTCCGCTGGAAATGGATAAAATACCACCGAAAAATTTTACCGGTAACATGCGTAAGCGAATTTTGCGTCGTCCCTCTAAAACCCCTTCAATTTCCTGTACACCACTGCCAGCAGCTTCAGGCGCAAAACGTTTTACCAGATAAACAGAAAGCGCAATAGAAATAATAGAAATTAAAATAGAAAAGAAATACTGCAGTGGCCAGGCATGAAAACTATAAACCAGCATTTTTGCCGCCTGGTGAAGTCCATTGATACACAGTTGAAATAAAGAGCCTAAAAGCCCAGTCAAAGCACCGGTTAGAATGCTCATACAAAGGGTTAATACAAATTCTTTTTTAATTTTTATCATTGAATGTGCTTTTGTTATTAATATTAAAAATTTTAATGGAAGGCTTTAAAATAATCCTGAATCCCTGTGAGAAACATTTGTACTGAAACCGTCGTTAAAATCATTCCCATCAGACGTTCCACCGCAATTAACCCTTTTTCGCCCAAAAGTTTTTTTAAATTGACAGAAAAAAGTAATATTAAACTTACCACGGATGAAGCAATAATCAAAGCAATCAGTAACTCCCAGGTTTTGTGAGGATGCTGAGTTGAAAACAGTAATATAGTTGCCATAGCAGAAGGTCCGGCAACTAATGGAATAGCTAAAGGTACGATAAAAGGTTCTCCCATAAAGCGCTCTTCATTTTTATGGGTAGAAGGAAAAATCATTTTCAGAGCGATTAAAAATAAAATAATACCACCGGCAATGCCAAGGGCAGGTTCTGTAATCCCAAGGCCATTTAAAATATGCTGTCCCGCAAACAAAAATAAAATAAGAATAAAAAAAGCAATCAGGGTTTCACGCAAAATAATTTTTCTGCGCCTTGAGGCTTCCACAGGATTTAATACACTTAAAAAAACAGGGATATTCCCAAGGGGATCCATCACTAAAATTAAGGTGATGGTGGCTGTGTAAATATTCATAAAACCGCATCCAGTTGCAGCATGACATGCTTTTTATCAAGATTATTGTCTATGGTAATGTGTGGCATACGGGGTGGCTCAAAAATTTCCCGAATCTGATTAGCATAAGCAATGGAAACCCAGTTATCTCGAATTTTTAAGCGTTGATTAATATTTTTGACTGCTGCAATGACATGCAAAAATTGCACATCTAAAATAGCATTTTTAATTTGTTGCCGGTTTTTCTCTTTAATTAAAGCTTGAGTCACCACAATTTTATCGTATTTGTGCTGTAAAAATTGAATTTTTTCAATGATGATATCAAAATAATTTTGACGCATAAGATCAGTAAATACCTGCTCTTTTTGAATGGCTTCAATCATATCTACGGTTAAATCTTCGTCAGCTTCATAATGAAAATAACCATATTCATGGTGTAAAATACGCCCCACAAAACTTTTACCCACACCGGGCGTGCCAAAAGCAAATAGAACACTCATCGTCAGATAAGTTCACGCATTTCAAAGTCTTCTTTACCCACGCCACAATCTGGACAAACCCAGTCATCGGGAATATCTTCCCAGACGGTTCCCGGCGCAATGCCTTCTTCGGGTAAACCTTCGGCTTCAGAGTAAATAAAGCCACACACCAGACACTCCCACACACGCATTACCGATACCTCAAAACTGTAAAAATTTTGGGTATTTTAGCAAAAAGTGGGTTTACATTCTATATAGACTCCAGAGTAAATGGGTGTAATCGCTAATAATGATAGCGCCCAGCAAAGCGTCACTATCTCGTTTATATATTAGAAAGAAAAACACCTACATTGATGCCTGTAAATCGACGTTTTTCTTAAGTCCTATATATCAAGTCTTTCAGAATCTGCGACAATTTTTAATCGCACTCCAAAATGGACTTAGCTATTTTGGATTATAGGTTAAATTAGCCGTATCAGTAAATGAATTAGACAGTTATTAAAAGCATAAGGTCAAAAGGATGTTTTGCGCAAGCCCTGTTGCAATTCAAAGGGCTTGAGGTATATTATCGGCCTATTCATAATTGGTTTGAGAAGTTCATGAGTGTAAAAAATGCCTATACCGCTGAATCTATTGAGGTTTTAACCGGCCTTGATCCCGTTCGACATCGCCCGGGGATGTATACGGATACCCAAAGACCGAATCATTTGGCGCAAGAAGTCATTGATAACAGTGTGGATGAGGCCATTGCCGGCCATGCTAACAACATCGACGTGATACTTTACAAAGATGGCTCTTTAAGTGTGACTGATAATGGGCGAGGTATGCCAGTGGATGTGCATCCTGAACAGAAACTGCCTGGAGTTGAGTTGATTTTAACCAGATTGCATGCTGGTGCTAAGTTTTCTGATAAAAATTACAAATTTTCCGGTGGTTTGCATGGGGTGGGTGTCTCCGTAGTGAATGCTTTGTCAAAGCGTTTAAAAGTGAATGTTAAAAGAGACGGTCAGATATATGAAATGGACTTTAAAGACGGTTATCGTGAAAATGCTTTAAAAGTTATTGGTGAAACCAAAACTAAAAGAGAGTCAGGCACTGCCATTCATTTTTGGCCAGATGCAAAATATTTTGATTCTTTTAAATTTTCTACGGCAAAATTAAAACATGTACTAAGAGCCAAAGCGGTATTATGTCCTGGATTAGCGATTCAATTTACCGATGAAAATACCGGTGAAGTAGAAAAGTGGTATTACGAAGATGGTTTAAAAGACTATCTGATTTCAAAGGTATCTGACGCCGAGACTTTACCTGAAGCGCCTTTTACCGGTGCCTTTGGGTCAGAAGATGAAACGGTGGATTGGGCTTTACTTTGGCGCATAGAAGGCGGAGAAGCTGTTGAAGAAAGTTATGTCAATTTAATTCCTACTATTCAGGGAGGCACTCACGTTAATGGTTTAAGAACCGGACTTTTGGAAGCCATGCGAGAGTTTTGCGAGTTCCGTAATTTGTTACCTCGGGGGGTGAAATTAACGGGAGATGATGTATGGGAGCAATGTGCCTACGTATTATCCGTTAAAATAAAAGAGCCTCAGTTTGCAGGTCAAACTAAAGAACGCTTAAGTTCAAGGCAGGCAGCAGCCTTTGTTTCTGGTGTAGTAAAAGATGCTTTTAGTCTGTGGTTAAATCAGCATGTAGCCTTTGGCGAAGCCTTAGCGGAACTTGTGATTAACAATGCTCAAAAACGTTTGAAAAGTGCTAAAAAAGTAGCCCGCAAAAAAGTCACCTCAGGACCCGCTCTACCGGGTAAACTGGCAGATTGTGCCTCTCAGGATCTTAACCGAACTGAGCTGTTTTTAGTGGAAGGAGATTCTGCTGGTGGCTCTGCGAAACAGGCGCGAGATCGTGAATTTCAGGCAGTCATGCCTTTGCGGGGTAAAATATTAAATACCTGGGAAGTAGATTCAACTCAAGTGCTGGGTTCCCAGGAAGTGCATGACATCGCAGTAGCAGTAGGTGTTGATCCCAGCTCAGAAGATTTATCCGGATTACGTTACGGTAAGGTGTGCATCTTAACCGATGCGGATCATGATGGCTTTCATATCGCTACCTTACTATGTGCCTTATTTACCCGTCATTTTCCAGCGCTGGTAAAAGCAGGTCATATATACGCTGCCATGCCACCTTTATTTCGGGTAGATATTGGTAAAGAAGTTTTTTACGCCTTAGATGAGTCAGAAAAACGCGGAATTTTAGATAGAATTGCTGCTGAAAAAAAACGCGGCAAAATTAATGTGATGCGCTTCAAAGGATTAGGCGAAATGAATCCCCTGCAATTGCGTGAAACTACAATGGATCCAGATACCCGTCGACTGGTACAGCTAACCATTGATGATGGTGACAAAACTGAAGAATTACTGGATATGTTGCTTGCTAAAAAAAGATCGCAGGATAGAAAATCCTGGTTGGAAGATAAGGGTGATTTGGCGGATGTTTGATATTTGTAGAATCAACCTCTTAAAAAAGCTTTAATAAAACTGTAGGCTTGGCCGTTACTCCTGGAGACTGTACATTCCTATTAAGATAAATCATCTAAAAATAATTCAAACAAGATTTGGATACAATCATAATAAAATATGATAGATTATTAGTTAAATCTCACATTCCGCACCACTTAACTAAAGTTTTTTGATTTTTATCGTAAATAGGTTTTTCACAATCAGGTGGTAAGCCATAAATCTCTATTGCTTCCTTACCGAAGTGATAAATAATAATTTTCTGCAGCAATTTTATATTCGCGACAATACAGCTGACCTCATTTTCAGGTAATTCAAACCTAACAACAGCTACTTTTGACATCAATTGAAATACCCAACGGGCTGTTGGGTTCTTTATCGGCTTACCAAGTTGATTCGGTAATACATCCTCTGATTTTTCCAAGCTTTCTCGTAAATGATACTGTGCAAAGTTATAAACAGCTAAACATAATGTCATAATCATCATCAATGCACCAATGCGAGCAGAGGATTTTAAGAAGAATGTGTTCAACTCCAATCGAGAGTCTTTCAAAAAACCAAACCCTTGCTCAATCTGATATTGTTGTTTGTATTGCTTTAAAATATCTTGATGAGGAAGCTTGTTTGGTTCCAGTTCGTTGGTAGCTAAAATGAATCGTCCTAGTGTTTCTCGCTGTGGCTCGATTTTTTCTAAATCTGAATGCAGATTAATAACGAGTTGGTAACCTTCACACACTTTTTCTTCATCGGCCTTTGGGCGACCCTTACTTGCATATTTCATAATAGGCTTAATTTCATAAGAAACACCATGGAATTTAAGCTTCTTTTCTTCTTGTTCAATGGCTTTAATCGCATCACTTTCGCATAAAAAGGTTTGATTGCTCAAGTGCCATAGTTTCTTTGTTAATTCTTCTGACTTTTTCTGCATCTTTTTATTGAAAGTTTTTAATTCCCGTTGGTAAGCATGGCTGGATGAAACCAATAGCCAGCGTTGTTCATAGCCATGAATGAATCGAGTAAAGATATGTGTCTTATAATTATTGTCGTAAGCCTGCCAGTCAAGGACATCATCTCTTAATATCAGCAATTCTCTCGATTCTTTTAGTGTCGCTGGAACCCGAGTAATCCAACCTATTTTTCCCAGTTCAGCCAGCTTTTCTGGAACATAAAAGGCTGCATCTAAAATAAAAAATAAATTGTCTGGCATCGCTTTAACGTCATTACAAAAATTCTGAATGGTTCGCACCGTTTTTTGAAAGCTTTTTTTATCACTGGCATTACCATCTAAAGCTTCCATCCATACAGGAATGTTTGCAGGACCCATTTGTGTCATGGACAAAGTCACTTGTTTCAAATCAGGTCGATGGTCTTTTGAATAACCATGAGTTGGTAAAGGAGCAGTTTCAGGCAAGTCATCTGCATAAGGATATTCGCCAAATAAGCTAAACGCCGTTGTATCAGTCCTAAGTTGATTATTCAGCATGGATTGTTCTTGCATAATTTCAAAGGCAACTTCACTGTAAAGTTTAGTTGTTCCATACTCAGCAATTGCATCGAGCCCACGCCCCAAACAATCATCATTTAGATGATGGGCTTCAATATTTTCACCTAACAAGGTAGAAACGGCTTTGTCTTCAAAGAAATGGGGAGAAAGATAAAGCGTGCGGTTGATAAAGCCTAAACCGTTAATAATCATTGCGGCAACACGACTGCCGTGAGGCACGATGGCACCTTTGTTTTTTGATATAGGTAAGCGTTCATTGATTTTTTTATCAATGCCTAATTTTTTTATGGTTGCAGCGACTAAACCTAAATGACCTAGAGATTCAACGCTTGAGTTGTCTGATGTGAATTCCATTGAATAAGAAACCATTATGAATGTTAATGGTATAGTACGTAAACTCAAGAAAATTACTTTGATCCATTGGCGGTTGTGCTTGTGAGATATCTCTGAAAATCAGCCCAAAACTAGCAAATGTGATCGAAACGGTGATCGGTTAATTAGATTTTTGATCATTTTGTAGGTGCGGAATGTGAGTTAAATTATAATAAATCATGAAATTAAATAGAACTTAAGGTTAGTGTTTAAGAGAAATAATTAGATATTCAACTTTTCAAACCATTTGTAGAAGCGAAAATTAACCCCTTCGCAGTTCATCCCATTAATGGAAATTAGCTTTTATAAATCAAAAGCATAGAGGAGCAATTGTATGAAAAACAATGCAAATGATGAATATTTGGAAATTACCAATTGGAAAGCGATAAGAGACAAGGTTAGTGAAACAAATGCTGAATTAGCAAATATTATTGATGAGTTTAATCCAAATGAGAAATATCCATTAATCAAGGTAAAGTATCCTTATGGTGCAAGAATTAGGCATAATGGAGGTTTACATCTTCCAATTTCAAAATTAAAAACCTGCTCTTTATCTAACTATCAAAATATGCAGATTCAAAAATATTTGTCCTATAGTAGTTCACCGATTGGTTTAATTTTAAATAAAGCTGTAGAAGTATATACAGAAATGCCTGAAGGCAGGGTTATCCCATTCAAACTTTTCAGAAAAGGAGTATGCTTTGGTGTATGGGAAATTATGCCTATAAACCCAATTATGTTGCGTCAAGGATGGGACTGGAATATCAGTTCTGGATCAAGAACCATTTTTATGTTGCCAAAAATTTCTGATGCTGTGAGCCATCAAAGATTAAAACATGACTTTGGCATTCAGGCTCATTTACCTAATACTATTTTTGAGCATCAATCTATATTTAAAGAAATAACTGCTTCAAAAAAATCAATAACCTCTTGGGATTGTGACATCCTTTTCTTCACTGGTAAGTGGTTTGAGGCTCATCCAAAAAACAATGGTTGGACAAAATTGAAGGAGTATTGGGCAAAGGAAGCTTGGCAGCAAATGCTTTACTGGTCTAATCATATTTATTTGGACTATACATGGGAAAAATTTGTTAATGAACTCATCTATAGAAAAATTATTTTGAAAAGATATCTACTGGATACCTTGAAACATATTATATTTATAGGGTGTGGTACGATACCAGGATTTAGGCTTGCAGATACTAATGATGAAGTTGCACCAATTTCTACAATACAAAAAGCTTATGTAACAAGTTACGATCTAAAGAACTACGCACCATTGATTATGCATGCCGACATGCTTTCTGCTTATAAAGAACCAAATTGCTTGTATTATTCGTTGCAAGCGCCAACCTTACCAGTTAAGCCACCTGAATGGAAAGAAAACCCCAGTGCAATGAAAGTTCTAAGGGAACTAAATATATACATAGAAGTTTTTAAAAACGTTTTTAATAAATTTGATTCTGTAAAGATAAACAATGTGTTAGATTTTATGGATAATATTGATTTTTCTTTTTTTCATAGTGATGCAGATAAATATCAAATAGTGAAAAGCACCTCAATATTGTGTAACCAAGATAAGATATTTTTAGAGCAGCTAAAAAAATTTCCCAAAAAGAAATTTTCAGAATCCAGTCCATTTTTGAGAGGGTGTATTAAAGTTTATAAAAAAACAAAGACAGAGATTATATAAATCCTTTATCAATGGATTCATCAATACATTTTTCAACTAACAAGGATAATTTTTGAGAGCTTTCTGGCATAGTTTTCATAAACAGTTTTACTTCCGAAGCACTAATGTTGTATCGCTTCCAGGTTCCGCCTTTAGACAAGAAGTTATGTAAAAAGGGTTGCAATTTATCTAAATTTGAAACGAACTTAGCCTCTTTGGTTTCACAATTCTCAAACTCATTCCATAATTCAAAATACTGGTTGCGTTGATGCTCAGGTAACATATTGAAAATTCTTTTTGCGGCCTTTCGTTCTTTCAATTGTTTTTCCTTAAGTTTAGTTTTGTCATAACAAAAGTAATCACCGGCATCAATTTCTACTAAGTCATGAATCAAAGCCATTTTAATAGCTTTTAATACATCGATTTTCTCATCAGAATATTCAGATAATATAATTACATAAATGGCTAGATGCCAACTGTGCTCGGCAGAGTTTTCAAATCTTTCTTCTTTATGTATTAAATTTGTTTGTCTGTTGATTGACTTTAGTTTATCAATTTCAAAAAGAAAATCTAGCTGTTGATTAAGCAACTTTTGCATCTAAACAACTCCAGTTTTTGAGTAGTAATTAACATTTAGAGATAGGTACATTCCTAAATTTACTCCGATATCTCTTCAAATAAAAAATTTTATGATACCATACAAATGGATTAATATTCATTATTACACCATTTTTGAGGTAATACACTATGCAGTATCGTAAATTAGGTTATACAGGTTATGATGTCAGTGAAATAGGATTTGGCACATGGCAAATAGGTGGTGAACGCTGGTCTGCTAATTCAGAAGATGAGCGCATAGAACTACTTAGAAAATCTAATGATTTAGGGGTCAATATTTTTGATGTTGCTGTTGTGTATGGTCAATACATAGATATTGAAGGAAATCTGTATAGTAGATCGCAAGAGCTTTTGGGAAAAGCTTTTGGGAGTCGGCGTGAGCAAGTCATTTATTGTGTCAAATTAGGTCAGTTTGATGAGTATACGCATAGGCATGACTATGACCCTAAAAGAGTAGTGTATCAATTCCAACAATCTTTAAAACGTCTAAAAACTGATTATATTGACATTTGCTTAATACATGCCCCTTCTATTGAAGATGTCAAATCTGAAAAAGCCATAACAGTGTTAAAAACGTTACAAGCACTTGGATATGTTAAGTGTATTGGATATAGCTTTGAGGCAGAACCTGAACATACTGAAATCGCTATCAATCAGTCTATTGATGTTATTATGTTGCAGTATAATTTAATTGATCAAGCATGTAAGGATGTCATCGAAAAAGCCAGGTTAAAAGGCATAGGTACTCTTGTTGGAGGTCCTTTTAAAAGGGGGTATTTAACGGGTAGATTTGTTAACATAACTGATCTACCCACTGAAGATGATTATTGGCGTTGGAATATTAATCTTAACAAAGGCAAAGTTGAAGCAATTTTATCTCGCATTAAAAATCTTCTATCTTACTATGGAGATGAAAAAACTTTAAGACAAGAAAATCTTGATTTTATTTTGAAAGAACCGAATGCTTGCTCCTGTATCGTTGGTCATAGGAAGTTAGAAGAAGTTATTGAAAACATTAATGCTATTGATTTTGCTTCAGGGCATTTAGCTCTCAATTTTGATAAAAAAACTCATGAAAAAACTGAGTAATAGCACAATTAGTATATAAATAAGAGGGATGTTAAAATTTTGAGTTTGATTAGTTAAACTTGTAAAAATCATTTGAATTAAAGCACCTCCACCCATAATTATTACCGAAGCTATTCCAATAGCAGTGCTATTATTAGCTAGTGAATTGATGTTTGAGATTATTTTGTAGCTTAAATTTTGAGTGCAAATAAAAACACCCAGCAAAAAAAATAAGATCCAAATTAAATAAAAATGATAATTTCCTCTCATAAAAATAATCATAGCTAGTAGAACTATTGAAAAAACAAATCCAACTAGCATTAATAGCTTATCTTTTGACAGTTTATCTGAAATCCATCCAATTGCTATGGAACCTATCAAAACTCCAAAATACATAGAGCTAATAATATATGAAGAATCTATAAAACTAAAATTTTTATTTATCTCTAAATACTTGTCACCCCATAATGCACCCAAAGTGATGATAGGTGCATTTAAAAAACACGTATAAAAAGCGCAAAACCAATTTGTGGTTTTTTTGAAAATTTTACTTGTGTTAAAAAACCATTCTTTAAAAGAGGGTAAAGTTATTTTTTTGGAAGTTGGGTTTTGTTTGTCTAATAAAAAATACATTAAAAGCCATATCAAAAGTCCAAGACTTGATAATGCAAGTAAGGCAGATTTCCACCCAAAATGTTCTATCAATAATACCATAGGACTTTGTACTAGTAGCCCCCCAAATATCCCAAGACTAACAACAATTCCTACTTTAAAAACTTGATCCTTTTTTATCCCTAAGGTAGCGACTCTAATGCTGCCTAAAAATCCTATTGTGTGCATTACGCCTAGAATAAATCTAATTAAAACTAATAAATAAAAATTTTTGGAAAAAATAAATAAAAATGAGAATATGACTGAAATTCCCATTCCAGTCAGCATCAAATTACGTGTAGAAAATTTATCAAGTAAAATCCCTGATGGTATAAAAAATATAGCAATAGCATATAAATATACTGAAGATAAAAAACCAACTTCAAAGTTGTTCAACTCTCTAAAGCTGATTAGCTCACTGCTGATACTGTTTATAATATTAAGGTTTGCAAATGCAAATAAAAAGTATAATCCGGCTACTAAACAATTAAGAAAATCTTTTCTTTCTTTAAGGCTATTGTCCATATTTAATACTCAAATAACGTAAAGTTCAATATTTACCCGGAAAATTTACAGGGTAAATTAGCATGTTTATTATACCTGCGAAGATATGCTAATTCATGTTTTCATATACCTACAACGGAAATATTTTATACAGGTTAGGGAAAATGAAAAACCATATCATCGAAGATTGCTTAAATGCAATAAACTCATCAATTAAACATTTCAATGAAGTTAAACAAACCATCTTAAAACTGTCAGAATTCCTACAGGAAAATGATGAGGATATCACTTCTTTAAATAACAAAAAAAGACCTTCCAAAAATTTTGAACCTCTATATTTAAGCAAAATTAATTATATTACCATTTTGACTTTGGAACGATTAGGGATAAAAGAGCCTACTCAAGAACAAATTGATACTATGGAATTTGTTATTTCCATGTCTATGAAACCTGACAACACCACTCATGAAAAAATTGCAGCTTTTATTGGACAGGATACGATTTTCAAAAGAGTGTTTGTTCGAAAAATTCAGGCAGATGCACAAGTATAAAATTTTTAAGGATTTTAAATATGGATATATCAAACCAAACCACTCCAAACCCAGATGATGGTATTTTACTTGCAAAAACCAATGATAAGGCATGTTTTAAATCGGCTATTCAACGACGTATTGCTCAACTAAAACCTATAGCAATACCTAAACGCAAAGGAAATATAAAGGATCGATAATCAAAAAGGATTTAACACATGCCCAAGGATATGAAAAAAACAGGTATCAATATTGATACAATTTATGAAGAATTTACTTTAGAATTAAATGATTCAGTTTGGATTGGCGAAACGCAGCTAAATTTTCTAAACAGTTGTTCAAAGTGGGGGGCTCAGGCAAAGCTGGGACTATCAGCGTCCTCCTCAATTAACATTTATCGTTTAGAAGTTTTTGCCAGAAAATCACAATGCTATCAACAATATATGAGTATTGATATTGGAGAGACATTAATACTGGATAACATAAAAATAGACCTTGTGAAAAAAATAGGCGGGTCTGTGCTATTTCGCATTCAAACCTCAGAAAATATCTATATTAGAAAATCTTTTTTCAACAACCGATAACAAACCTGCCCCTGCGTTTTTTCTTTCAAAACCTCAAAATCCACAAGATACTCAACCTCAAAGTTCTTTTCAGTTTCCAGATAAATCAAAGTATCCGCTGTCACGAAGTTGGCTTTACTCAACCACTTTAGGCTCTTTGCAGCTAAAGATTGTCGAAAAGGTGGATTTAAGAAAATAATATCGGCTTTAATATCTAAATGCTTTAAAGTCTCTGGTAAAAATTGTTTATAAACCACAGCGTTGTCAACGTTTAGCCGCTCAAGATTTTTGTTAACAGCTTCAATCACAGCTGGAGCGCTATCAAAAAAATACACTTTTTTAGCGCCTCGGGACAAAGCTTCAAATCCCAAGGCGCCACTGCCACAGAATAAATCCAGACAGACACTTGAAGCAATCACAGGATTTAACCAGTTGAATAAAGTTTCGCGAATACTGTCGTGGGTAGGTCTTAACCCTTCAATAGAAGGAAATGTAATTTGGCGTCCTCGAAACTTTCCTCCAATAATTCTAAGCTGATTGGGTTTATTTTTTTTCACGTTTATCGGCTGCTTTTAGCTTTTGAGTGCCACCACCTACAGTAACGACTACAAAAGCCTTAGGATTTACATATTGATTCAAAACCGATTTTGCCTGTGCTGCGGTGACTTTTTTAATATTTTGTCGGTAAGTATCCAAATATGAAAAAGGAATGTGATTAAAGGCGGCCTTTAAAACATAATTAGCTTTATCAGCATTACTGGCAATTTTTAACGGAAAACTGCCGATTAAATAATTTTTAGCGGCGTTTAATTCAGCTTTAGTGGGGCCTGCTTTTAAATATTGTTGTACCACGTCTTGGGTAATTTTAATGGCTTTTTTGACATTTGCATTTTTGGTTTGCAATGCAATCATGAAAGCGCCACTTTGATTTAAAGGTAAAAAATAGCTGCCAATGCCATAGGTGAGGCCGTATTGATTACGAACTATCTGAAACAATCGTGAGGTCATGCCATTACCCAGAATGTAGTTGCCTACAATTAAAGCCGGGTCAATGGCTTTATGATAAGACACGGCTGGTTCACCCATGCGAATAGAGGTTTGATCCGCTGGAAAAGCAATCTTTTGAACCTGAGGTTTTGCATGGACTTTAAATGTCAATGGCGTTGGTTTTTTACCTTTTGGCAACGCATTTACAATGTCTTGTCCAATGGCTTTGGCTTGAAAGTCATCCACAGCGCCGACGATCACCACCATGGCGTTTTGGTCGTTGTAATACGTTTTATAAAAATCTTTTACCTGTGACAAAGTAATATTTTTCATAGAGCTTAATGTGCCTACTGCACTGTGGGCGTAAGGTGTGTTTTCAAAAATAAGTCTGGCAAAAGTTTTGGAAGCCACTTTGGCGGCACTTTGTTTGCTTTGTAAAATCGCCTGCAGCGCATTATTTTTTGTTCGATTAAAATTCTTCTCAGGAAAAGCGGCCTTTGTGAGTAACTGAACGAACAAATCCAGCGACGGCTGCAGGTATTGAGAGGCTGTGAGACTGCGAAAATGAACAACGCTCATATCTTTACTCACCTGCACGTTAAACGCCATTCCTAAGCCATCCATTTTATCGGCAATCTGATTGGTATTTAAAGCTTTAGTGGCTTGTCCCAATAGATGTGCTGTGAGATTGGCAAGGCCAAAATGACTTTGATCCCGATCGGACCCTGCTTTAAAAGCCACCAGCACATCCACCATAGGAATTTCAGGCGCAGGCACATAATAGACTTTGACGCCTTTATCTAAAGTGATGGTTTTAACATTCAAAACCGCATTGGCAAAAGCGCTACTAATAAAGCAAGCACTCATAATAAGAAAGCTTAAGAATTTCATTAAAACTCCATTAATTAAATTTTTCGGGATGCAGATAGGCAATGGTTAAATTCTTTTTGGTGAAAAACTGTTTTGCCACGCTTTGTATCTGCCGAGGGGTAATTGCATCGATGCTTTTTAGAAAATTTTCTCCTACTTTCCAACTAATGCCAACGCTTTGTAAGCTGCCAATCATCTGCGCCTGATAGCTTAAAGAATCCATGGCGTAGGTTTTTTGGGCTTTTAACTGGGTTTTAATACGTTGTAATTCGGCCTGACTCACTAAGGTTGTTTTCAGCAGATTTACTTGTTCCATCAGGCTTTTTTTAAGGTCTTTCACGCTGTGATTCTTACCGGGAATGCCTGTTAAAGTGAATAAAGTGGATAGTCGGGTAAAAGGATCGTAGCTCACATTGACAGCGCTTGCGACTTCTGAGCCTCGAATTAATCGAGTCGGTAATCGAGCGCTTTCACCACCGTCTAAAGTATCAGCGGCCAGCTCAAGGGCATAGGGCACCCATTTTTTTTCAGAAGTTTTGATAGATGGCACATGATAGCCCATAATAATCAAAGGTAGTTTCGCAGGCATATTCACACGAACCACACGTTTCCCTAATTGCGGTACTGTTGGATGTGGTTTTAAAACGGGTAGTTGGTGAGCAGGCACAGGACCAAAATATTGTTTTGCCAGTTTAAAAACCTGTTCAGGCACTACATCACCCACGACCACCACCACAGCATTATTAGGGGCGTACCAGCTTTGATACCAGCTTCTGACATCTGCATCCGTCATATGCTGCAAATCGCTCATCCAACCAACAACGGGGTGATGATAAGGGTTTGCTAAAAAGGCCGCAGCCATAAATCTTTCGAAAGTCACTGCCTGAGGGTTGTTGTCCAAACGCATTCTGCGTTCCTCTTGCACCACTTGAATTTCTTTTTTAAAGTCTTTTTGTGTGAGCGCAAGGTTTTTCATTCGATCTGCTTCGAGTTTGAAACTGACATTGAGCTTGTCGCTGGCAAGTTCTTGATAATAGTAAGTATAATCGTAACTGGTCGCGGCATTTTCCTGTCCGCCATTTTCAGCAATGATCTTGGAAAATTGATTCTCAGGGTGTTTTTTTGTGCCTTGAAACATCATATGTTCCACTACATGCGAAATGCCTGTGGTGCCGTTAGGCTCATAGCTGGAACCTACTTTATACCACACTTGAGAAACCACCACAGGCGCTCTTTTATCTACTTTAACAAATAGATTTAAACCATTGGATAAATGATAATGATAAACTGTATTGGCATAACCAAATCCCAGTAAAGTCAGAAAAATGAACAATTTGCTGAATCGTTTTTTTTGCATGGCAAAGCGCCTTGTGGTTAGAAATAATGCAGGTTTAGTGATATTATACTGATTCTAAATAAAGACGCGAATATTAATTTTTATGACTTGTAAAAACTTGTATGTCAAGGCATAAAAATGTAGGTTGGGCTGTTAAGCCCAACAGTCCGTGGTAATTAAATAAGGCCGTAAATAAATGAATATACTGTTGGGCTTAACAGCCCAACCTACATTGATTATGTTAAGTTGCGTAAGTATCCTAATTTTGCTGGAAAAACCATAACATGTTTAATTTTTTAAAACGTAAAAAAAATCAGCCGGGTAAACCAGAAGAATCTGAAATCAGCGAGGTTAAGTTAGAACCAACTCAACCAGCGGACACACAAGCGCAAGAACCCAGTTCAACCGGTGTTTTTAAGCGTTTACAGTCAGGACTCAGTAAAACTCGAAAAAAATTCACTCAAGGGCTTGGTAATGTTGTTTTTGGTAAAAAGCTCATTGATGAAGCTTTATTAGAAGAAATCGAAGAACAGCTTTTGATGGCGGATGTGGGCGTAGAAGCCTGTACTCAAATCAGTCAAAATCTCACAGAACAAATTTCAAGGAAAGCCCTTGGAGATGCTGAGGCACTTATGTTTGCCTTAAAAACAGAGCTTGTGAATATTTTACAGCCTTCGCAATTACCACTAAAGATTGATACCGAAAAAAATCCCTATGTCATTTTAATGACAGGAGTGAATGGTGCGGGTAAAACCACAACCATCGGTAAGCTTGCAAAAAGCCTCCAAAAGCAAGGCAAAACGGTTATGCTGGCAGCAGGAGATACCTTTCGTGCTGCAGCGATTGATCAATTAAAAGTTTGGGGTGAACGCAATGATATCAGCGTGATTGCCCAAAAGCAGGGTTCAGACAGTGCTTCTGTAGCCTATGATGCTTTTGCTTCGGCCAAAGCTAAAAATATTGATGTCCTGTTAATCGATACTGCTGGCAGGTTACATACACAAAATAATCTAATGGAAGAACTGGCAAAGGTAAAACGGGTTTTGTCAAAAATTGACAGTACCGCACCTCATGAAACCTTACTGGTGCTGGATGCCGGTAATGGTCAGAATGCTTTAAGTCAGGCAAAGGAATTTCAAAAAGCCGTGGGTGTATCGGGTGTGGTCTTGACCAAATTGGATGGTACCGCCAAAGGTGGTATTGCTTTTGCTGTGGCGAAGAGCCTGGGGTTACCCATTCGTTTTATTGGTGTGGGTGAAAAAATTGATGACTTAAAAGTCTTTTATGCCGAAGATTTTGTTGATGCCTTATTTGTAGAATAGAGAATTTTATATGAAAGCGATCGTTAGTAACCTTTTGACCGATGCCATAGCCAAACTGCAATCTGCAGATAAAGTCCCTGCGGTGTCTATTGAAATCCAGGTTGAAAACTGTCGGGATAAAAGCCATGGGGATTATGCTTCTAACATTGCCATGATGCTTGCAAAACCTGCCCGAAAAAATCCCCGTGAATTGGCAGAATTAATTATTGAAGCATTACCTGAATCTGAACATATCCAAACCGTTGAAATTGCAGGGCCTGGTTTTTTAAATTTCACTTTAAGTTCAGGTGCTTTAAATCAGATTATCCCCACGGTTTTACAGGCAAAAAATGCCTTTGGCATTCATGACACGGGCAAAGGCAAAACAGTCAACGTTGAATTTATTTCTGCTAATCCCACCGGTCCTTTGCATGTTGGTCATGGCAGAGGCGCAGCTTTTGGGGATGCAATTGCGGACTTATTGGCGGTGAGCGGATATGCAGTTGAGCGTGAATATTATGTGAATGATGCCGGACGACAAATGAATATTTTAGCGGTATCTATTTGGCTGCGGTATCTTGAGTTATTTGAAGTTAAGCTTAAGTTTCCTAAGAATGGTTATAAAGGTGGTTATGTTATTGAAATTGCTGAAAGTTTAAAAACCAAGTATCAGGATAAATTTTTACGAAGCGAGGCCGATGTTTTTCAGGATGTGCCAGCAGATGAAGTGATAACGGATGGTGATAAAAACGGTGACAAAGAAGCCCACATCGATGGCATTATCCAAAATGCAGAATACTTACTTGGTAAAGCTGATTATGAGATTATCTTTTCTCAAGGCTTAACCACGGTTTTAAATGATATTAAAGAAGATACAAAGGCTTTTGGCATTGAATTTCAAAACTGGTTTTCAGAAAAATCACTTAAAACCTCCGGTGCTATAAAGCGGGCTATCAAAACACTTGAACAAAAAGACTATTTGTATGAAAAAGATGGGGCCACGTGGTTCAAAAGTACAGATTTTGGTGACACCAAAGATCGGGTAGTGATTCGGGAAAATGGTCAAACCACTTACTTTGCTTCTGATTTAGCTTACCTGTTAAATAAAATTGAACGGGGTTTTGATAAAATCATTTATGTTTTTGGGGCCGATCACCATGGCTATGTGCCAAGATTAAGAGCAGCAGCAAAAGCCTTTGGTATTGATGATACCAAACTCATTATTCCTTTAGTACAGTTTGCTGTGCTTTACCGAGGTACACAAAAAGTTCAAATGTCTACCCGTAGTGGAGAGTTTGTCACCTTACGGGATTTACGTCAGGAAGTAGGTAAAGATGCCTGTCGTTATTTTTATGTGATGCGAAAAGTTGAGCAGCACATGGATTTTGATTTAGAGCTGGCAAAATCTAATAGTAAAGATAATCCTGTTTATTACATTCAATATGCCCATGCCAGAATTTGTCGGGTGCTTCGACGTTTGGAAATAGAAGGATATACATGGGATGAATCTGTCGGGCTTGAAGCATTGTCACTTTTAGATAATGAATACGAAAAAGCTTTAATTACGCAGTTGAATCATTTTACTGACATCGTTGCCAAAGCAGCTTCACAACTGGAGCCGCATTTGCTGGCTAATTATCTGAGAACTTTAGCTCAGGCACTGCATGGTTACTATGATGCCAGTAACCAAAAGATTTTAGTTGAAGATTCAAAACTTAGAAATGCCAGATTATGTTTGGTACTTGCAGTAAAACAGGTTTTACAAAATGGCCTGAAATTTTTAACCATCGATGCGCCTGAAAAAATGTAATTATGACCAGAGACTTTGCCAGCAGAAGCCGTTCACAACCCAAGTTTGTAAAAGCGAAATCCTCGCAAACCTATCGCTGGGCTGCGCTTGGGATTTTGCTGGGCGGAGGGTTATTTCTCTTGATTGTACTGATATTGCATTATGGAGACTCAAAAAAACAGAATTTGAGCCAGTCTGTAGATAAAATAACAAAAAAATCTAAGGCACCAGTTTTGACAAAAAAAACTACGATGCAATTTGATTTTTATAACATTTTACCCAAAGAAAAAGTCTGGGTTCCAAAAGCTGCAGAAAAACCTTTTGCAGTGCCGGAAGCACCACAGGCACCAATTGCATACATTTTGCAGGTTGCTGCGTTTAAAACTAAAGATCAAGCAAAAGCACTACAGGCAAAATTAATTTTAAAAGGTTACCATGCTCATGTAAAAACTTCTCAAAATGGTGATTGGTTTAAGGTATGGCTGGGACCTTTTCAAAATTTAAGTACTGTGCAAAGTGTACAGGTAGGTGTTTCTATCAGTAATCACTTAAGTGGTTTGATAGTGAAAATCAGTGAAAACTGACAGATTTAATTAAAGGGAGTAACAATGAGTTTAACAGACTTTATCAATTTTTTAGTTGCGATGATAGCCATCACGAATCCGATTGGCAATTGCGCCATCTTTATTGGCTTGAGTGCTGAGAAATCTATTGCGGAGCAAAGAAAAACAGCAATGCTCACAGCCATTTCTGTGACGATTATATTGCTTTTAACCACATGGATTGGTAGTGCGATATTAGATGTTTTTGGAATATCCGTGCCTGCTTTTCAGTTGGCAGGCGGCTTAATTATCATTTTGCTGGGCCTGTCAATGTTACAGTCTAAAAAAAGTGAAATGTCGCATACTCATGATGAGCATCAACAAGCTAAAAAGAAAGATTCGATTGCTGTGGTACCCATGGCTATTCCCATTATCGCAGGTCCCGGCGCCATTACGACCATTTTGGCAAACAGTCATAAATTTTTGGGGGTTTCAGGGAAACTGTATTCTTCATTGGCAGATATTCTGGTAACACTGATTATACTGCTGACCTTGTATTTTTCTGGTCACATCAGTCGTTTTTTGGGAGACGCGGGAATTAAAATTGCGACTCGGGTGATGGGGTTGATCTTAGTGGCTATGGCTATGCAAATGGTGGCAGATGGGTTGACGACTTTATTTCCAGCGTGGGTATAACGAAGCATCTACTATCAGCAGGCTATTGAATCTTTGAGCAAAAAAATCTTATCGATTATCACAGACTTGAACGATACCATCTTGGATGCGAGTAGGGAAAGTGGTCAAGTCTTCATAAGCAGGGGGTGCAGTTACAGCGCCGGTTTTTACATTAAAGCGTGCCTGATGACGGGGGCAAATGATTTCACAGCCTTTTAATTCGCCATCAGATAAAGGCCCACCATCGTGAGTGCAAACATCTTCAATGGCATAAAATTTACCGTCTATGTTAAATACCATGACTTCGATGTCATCGAAATCCACCAGTCGAAATGTACCGGGCCTTAATTTTTCTTCAGCACAAACACTAAACCAAAGACTCATGTTAGATCAACCCCAACTGTAATTTAGCCGCTTCAGTCATATATTCTTGAGTCCAGGGTGGATCCCAGACTAATTCAACGCTACAGCTTTGTATGTCTGCAACTTTACATACTGCATCTTCAACCATGCCAGGAAAAGTTTGAGCCACAGGACAGCCAGGCGTGGTTAGGGTCATATTAATATCACAGTGCGCATTATCATCGATAATAACATCGTAAATTAACCCTAAATCATAAATATTCACGGGAATTTCAGGATCATAAACTTCTTTGAGCTGAGCAATGGCTGCAGCTTTTAAGCTGTCTTTATCGATAGATTGTTTTTTCTTTCCGAAACCAAATGGCATATGAAACTCTGTATCAACTGATAGTTTATTATCTCACATTTTTAGGTATCAGGAGAACCCCAAAGATGAAATTGCTTAAATTTCGGCTCTTTTGGAAAACTTTTTTTATAAAGTTTTTCTGCAAGATAAATAGAAGCTATGGCAAGAGCAATGCCACCTAAAACATCTGTTAAAAAATGCCAGCCAAGTCCCATGGTAGATAAAATGATGGTTATGTTAATCACAAGAAAAAAATAAAAAAGCGGCTTGATATTTTTAACTGCATAAACCATCAAAACGCACCAGATAACATGGTAAGAAGGAAACGCAATTAAACCGCCTGCTCGGGTGCTTTGCAACACCGGCAGATGCGCTTGCATGGCTTGAAAGCGTTCGGAAGCCCAATACATTTGCTCTAAAAAATGGGGGTTATGTAACACCGCAGCAGGTCCATTGCTTGGAAAAAAATGGTAAAAAGTCATACCTGTAATGGCAGAAATCAGCAGGCTAAGAATATACACACGCATGGAGCGATGTTGCAAACTTATAATTAATATTAGAGGAATCAGCATTAATTCGATGGATAATAGGCCATAGGCATAATAAAAAATCTGATAGAGTAAAGGGTGCGCATAAGTCCAGCTAATAACTGTGCTCTCATTGAAGCCCAAAGCTAAATCAATTTTATGAAGCAGCTCATTAACAGGCGCAAAAGGCGTTAATTGAATGGCGCCCACAAAGGTTGCCATCACCACCACCACATTGTTAAAGAGCCAGATGGATTCTAAAAAAGCAGCTTCCCGAGGCAACTGATCCTCTATATATAAACTGATGCAATACAGTAAAAATGTCAGAGGTAAAATATAAGTAAAGTCTTCCACAAAAAAAATAATGCCTGAATAATTAGGCCCCAAATAATTGATAATATAAATGATAATGGCTTCCACATAAGCAAATGCGATCAAAATCGTTGTAGGGCCAATTCTTGCAGGTATTTTTTTGGCAATGGTTGTAAAAAAATCGTTATTTTCCATAGATACAGCAGGTATATGCCTGAAACAATTAATAATGATAGGTTAATTTATTAAAGCTGTAAAATACATTGATTTAAAATGACAAAAGATATAACATTACCAAATTGTTAATGCAGGAGTATTTATGAGTATTTATCTTAAGATAGCGACTTTTAAAGGGAATGTGACCACGAAAGGTTATGAACAATGTATCGAGGTTTTTAATTATCATCAGGCACAATATCGCAGTGTCTCACAAAAAAACGGTGTGATTCAAAATCGCAGTGCAGGTATTGTTCAAACCAGTTCTGTGAGATTTACCAAAGCTTTGGATGAAGCCACTGTGGCTTTATTTCAACATTTTTATGAAGCAAAAGTAATTCCCGAAGTATCTTTTCATCATCTATCCACCGGTACAATGCCCAGATGCTATCTGATTAACACCTTTCAAAATGTTTTAATCAGTGAAGCAGAAGAAATCCATCATGAACAAGGTGTCATGGAAGTCTTTCAATTACATTTTACCGCACAACAAAAACGCAGTATGCCACTGAATCAGGATTTAAAGCCAGCTTCTCCTCAAACAGTGGGATATGATGCTCAGCATGCAACCGTTATGTAATAGAATTTACCAAAAAACCTTAATTAAAAAATTTGCTTTGGCAATCAGGGTAGGTTGGAGTCGATATTGTGAATCATATAAAAGGAAAAACTATTTGGCTGGTGGTTATTTTAGTATGCTTGATAGCAGGTATATTCTTCTGGATAAAAAATCATGCGCATAAGCCAGTTTTAAATCCAAATCCCAAAAATTTTATTTATCTGACAGGGACCATCGCAGCGCAGTTTAAATATACAGGACATCTAATATTTATAATGGAATATATGGCTATGAATCCGTCCTGCAGTCATTCATATGGATTGCTGGAAAGTCTAACTTATCCAAAAACTAAATTAGAAAAACGTTGGATTTACACCGACAAGTATAATCAATATAAAATTCGTTTTGCAATGGATAAATATCTGCCCGGTTATTGTGATTGGCAACCCTATGCTTTAGATTATGATTTTACCCGAAGTTCCAACAACTATGGTACGCTTGGTTTAATTTCTGTTATTAAAGCTGCGAATGAGCACAGTAACGCTCACGTTATTAACCGCATCTGTAATAAACCTGATTTGTTAACCAGTTGTAATGTATTTTTAGATAAAGCGGATGGTCAATATCCAGATATTCGGCCTAATCAATCTTATCACTTAGTGCTTAACTTTTTATATAATCCAGCCGTTAAATCAATTAAGCTTTAAAAATAAAAGGAAAAATTATGTTGACCATTCAAGATGTGTCTAATTTGGCTTTATATATTTACCATGATAATTCTGTAAATAAAAAGTACTTATCAGGTTATGTGGTTAATCAAAAATTATATGATATAAAAACGCTTCAAGAGGCCATAAAAACGCAAGATGGCATGTTTGAAGTTGCAGCCGATCGTCCTATGCAAAATATGATAAACTTTCAACAAAATTTTTATGGAAGCGTATTTGTTAAAGTCAAACATCAACAACCCCAAGCCATGGTAATCTCTATTCGAGGAACTGAGCCTGAAAAATGGAATAACGACTGGGCAGACATTCACAGCTGGTGGAAATGTATTTTCGATGAGAATGCAAAAGTGAATTGTCCACAATATTATTGTTCTAATGCACATTTATTATGTTGTAAGGCTATGGATTTTGCTAAGTCACTGGCTTTGTCTTACCAAAAAATTTTTGTCACTGGACACTCTCTGGGTGGCGCGATTGCCGCTTTGGTTCCCACGAAAATACAATTGCCCCTTCGCGCCATAACCTTCAATGCACCTGGAATAAAACAAATACCCGGGGTAAAAAATATATCAGATCGCGTTATCAATATTCGTTCAGAATATGATTTTGTCAGTTCAGTAGGAGAACCTGTCGGACCTCAGTGGAATGTTTTTGTACCCGAACATGCACAACAGGCTAAAAGTGTATTTGAGATAAATAAACCAGAAGAAAAGTATCCTTTGCCTCATCGTCTTTTAAATAATATGCCCATTCAAAATCTATTGGCAATGAAAGATTTTTTATTGTCGGTTCGAGCGCAGCACAGTATGTTGAATTTGTGGAAAACTTTGAATCATCAGACAGTTGATAAGTTGACCTATGCTTCTTTTGAATTACTGATTCAATTTTTACGAAAACAGTATGACAGTAGTTGTTTTATGTGATTGTTTAAAGTTATTAAGGCATTCATAGGATTTACGAAAAACTTCGTATTAAAATCGAAATTAATCAATGTAGGTTGGGCTGACGCTTCGAAGCCCAACAAGATATTCATTTAATTACGGCCTTATTTAATTGCCACGGCTTGTTGGGCTTCGAAGCGTCAGCCCAACCTACATTACTCTTTATGAAGCACTTTAATCTTATTAAATACAGATTGATATACACTGTGCCACTCTTTTGGCATCGGCAAAATTGACAGTCTGAGCTTGTCATCTATTTCATTGGGCAACATTGTGAATTCTGAAGAATTGATTATCTCGTCAATCTCTTCGATTTCTACTCCAAGCGTATCTGCAATATATTGCTGAGTCAGTTGATCTAAATTTATTTGATACACTTTTGTGAGCACATAAATAACCGATTTTAATGACGCAGTATCATTACGGTTAGCCTCCAATACTAAAGCTTTTGCAATACCAATTTTGTAATTGCTACTCCAATCATGCTCAACCGCTTTAAAAGCAAGGGAGTTGGTGTATTCAATGGCTTTTTGGACTTGCACATTCGATAAATCCATTAACTCATCTAAAGATGTACAAATTTCAATAGCAATATGAGAAATACTTGTTTGTGATAAAGTAAAGCTGGGTTTATTATTTACGTTTTGTAAAATAGTGATATCTTCAAATATTCCATTCAAAGTATTGGCGAGCTTTGTACGTGCCTTTGTTTGAAACTCAATCTCATGCTTTACCAAACTAAGCTTAGAGCGTTTGGGGTTAGAATTTTTCTTTAATGCTGAACTTTTCATCTGCCGCTTTAAGTTTTCAATTTGTTTGTTTAACTGTAAAATTTTATTGCAAACTTGAGAGAGCTCTTGATAGGCTAAGATGATTTTTTTCAAAAATCTTAAATTTTTTTGAGCTACGACTCTATTGTGACTTGATGTTTGTTTTTCAACATTAAATTTTTTTAATTCTTTAACTAAGTTATTGGTTTTGTTGATAATTAGCTCATTTGCTTCCACAGTCTTTTCAAGCATAGATTCTCTGTAAAATGTTTCATTCGCATTACACTCGTTTAAAAAGCTTAGTTTGTGCAATAAAGAATAAAATTTTGTTATATTACGCCTTTTTTCATTTCGTAACTTATTAATTTTATTGACTAAAATCATTTTTTGGTCGTTTCTTAAAATACACTCGTACCAATGAAATCTTCGGCCATATAGGAGCTCTAGTGCCAAAGTAAAAATATGTTCAGCATCAGAGATGGACATATTATCAACATCATCATGTAAGCCAGCTTTAAGCACTTTATCGAGAAACCCTATAGGTCTAGATATACCTCCTGTGAAACTAATATTATTACTAAAAATAAAGACCCGTAAGTCATTGGCTAATTCGGAGGATTGTGTTGCTATTGTTTCTAACACTTCATTGATTAACTTGCGCTTATTTTCGATGAGTTCAGCTTCTAGTGAGAATAGTGCGTTTTTTCTATATAAAGCAATATAAAAACAAGTCTCTGAAAAATGTGAGTCTTTAGTCGCCATTAAAAGTAAATGGTACAAAGTATGAATATTAACATCAGGTTTGGTTAAAAATATGCGCAGCAATTCAAATTGTTGCTGCTTTTTATTGTAATTTCGCAACTTAATATCTTTACTGGCTAAAATCAGATTAAATAAATTATCAGTTATATTTACAAAGGTTTGTTCGAAATTATTAATTCGTGTGTCACTCAAAATTTTTCGAACGAAAAGCGCAAGCATGCCGATAATCCCAGCCACAAGGGTGTAAGACATGAAGTAAATGACATTTTGCATTGGCGCTGCATTGCCAAATCCAAGAATGTGTCCACTTTGAAGTGCGATGAAGGTAACAGGTCCAGCAGTCCAAGCTAACTCAAGTAGCGTTATACCTAAAGGCACTTTAGATAAATGCTTTGATAGATGCGATAGATATCGACTACCTGCCCGCTCAAAACCAATACTAAAGGTGTCGTTGGGGTTAGTTGATTTAGAAAATCTTTTGAAAAGCCTGAACATTTCATAATCCTATCAGATTTAATAAGATTATGATAGAAAGTGAGTACTCACAAAATTCTGATTTTTTTTGGTATTTTATAATGTATTTTAAAACGAAGCACAGGCTTATTAGTTATATAGATTTTATTAAACCAGGCATATTTATTCCGTACTTGCTGAAGCTTTATCTTTCAAAGCTGCCTGAAGGGTATGCCAGGCAAGGGTAGCGCATTTGACTCGCATGGGGAATGTTCTTACTCCAGCTAAAATTTCCAGCTTACCCAAATCTTCCACGTTATCATCCTCGGTTAATAGATGGTGAAATTTTTTAAACAGGGTATTCGCTTCAATCAAAGTCTTTCCTTTTAAAGCCTCTGTCATCAATGAAGCTGATGCAGTAGAAATGGCGCAGCCTGTACCAGTAAAGCAGGCATTTTCAATCACGTTTTCTTTAATTTTGAGAAAAAGTTTTAATTTATCACCACAAAGAGGATTATAGCCTTCTGCCTTGTGACTCGCATTGCAACACTCGGTAAAATTTCTGGGATTACGACTGTGATCGATAATCACTTCCTGATAAAGTGCCTGTAAATCTGACATTATTGAAAAATCTCCCGTACTTTTTCCAGCGCCTGGAATAACTTGTCTACTTCTTCATGGGTATTGTAAAAAGCAAAAGAAGCACGAATGGTAGCTGGCACGCCATAAAATTCCATGGCAGGCATGGCGCAATGATGACCAGAACGGATGGCAACACCTTCCATATCTAAAATGGTTCCTACATCATGAGCATGAGCAAAGTCTAGTAAAAAAGAAAGAATACTGGTTTTATTATCAGCAGTACCGATCAAATTTAGGCCTGAAAACGCTTCAGCTTTATGAGTGGCATATTTAAGTAAGTCATGTTCATAAGCTGCAATATGATTAAGGCCAATCTCAGATATATAATCAATGGCCGCTTTTAATCCAATCGCACCCGCAATATTTGGGGTTCCTGCTTCAAATTTATGAGGTAAGTCATTATAAATGGTTTTATCAAAACTAACCATTTTGATCATTTCACCGCCACCATGGTAGGGTGGCATTTTTTCCAGTAAGGCTTCTTTGGCATATAAGAATCCAATCCCAGTAGGACCAAACATTTTATGTCCAGATCCTACGTAGAAATCACAATCAAGATCTTGTACATCAACCTGACAATGCGGTAAAGCTTGAGCACCATCTATTAAAGTAACTGCGCCAAAAGCTTTGGCTTTTTCAATGAGTTTTTTAATTGGATTTATAGTACCAAGAGCATTTGAAATATGACCCACAGCAAGGATTTTAGTTTTTTCAGATAAAAGTTTTTCAAATTCTGAAAAAATAAGTTCACCTTTTTGATTGATAGGAATAACTTTTAAAACCGCACCCGTTCGTTCGCACATCAGTTGCCAGGGTACAATATTGGAATGATGTTCAATATGAGAAATGAGAACCTCGTCGCCTTTTTTCAAAAAAGCATGACCATAACTTTGAGCAACTAAATTGATAGCTTCAGTGGCACCGCGCACAAATACAATTTCTTTAATAGATTTGGCATTAATAAAAGTTTTCAAAGTGTCTCTACCACTTTCATAAGCCAGAGTAGCTCTTTGGCTAAGCGCATGTACGCCTCGATGCACATTTGCATTATCATGGCAGTAGTAATGATTCACGGCATCAATAACACATTGAGGTTTTTGAGAAGTGGCTGCATTATCCAGATAAACTAAAGGTTTACCATGAACGCTTTGATTTAAAGCAGGAAAATCTTTGCGGATTTTATTTATGTTAATGACTGCTTTTTTATCGGATGCTTGCGATATCATCGTATTAACTCTCTTACTTCATCACTATCGGGCAACTTTTTAAGTAAAGCATTTTGTAAAAATGCTTTTAAGTGTTTATCTTTTATAAAATGAATAATTTCGCAGGAAAATGCATAGCGCAATAAAGATTCTGCCGTACTTTTTTTTAGTCCGCGAGACAGTAAATAAAATAATTGATCATCATCCAGTCTGCCAATGGTGGCACCATGAGCGCACTTGACATCATCATTATAAATTTCAAGTTCAGGTTTAGTATCCACTTCTGCCTTATCCGACAAAAGTAAATTTTTGTTCATTTGCTGAGAGTCTGTTTTTACTGCATGCTCATGAACATAAACCTTACCGTTAAAAACTGCGCGTGCTGATTCATCAAGAATACCTTTGTATAGTTGCCGGCTACAACATTCAGGTGTTTCATGCCCCACAAAGGTGTGGTGATCAAAGTGCTGTCTTTGATTACCAAGATATAAACCATACTGAGCGCATTCACAGCCTGGCTCAGTTAAATAAATATTGGTATCACTTCTTGAAAGCTTTGCTCCGAAACTTAAAACAAAACTTTGAAAACGACTGTTTTTCTTTTGCTTAACTTCAGTTGTGCCAATGTGATAAGCACTATCGGCTTCCTGTTGCAGTTTTATATGCGAGATTTTTGCTTCAGAGGCAACATGAATTTCGCTGATATGATTGCTGTGATAAGCTTCACTTTCTTCACTGATAAAATGCTCAATAACAGTGGCTTCAGAAAAAGCATCAAACAAAAACAAATTTCTTGAGTACTGTGCGGACTCACTTAAGGTATTTACATAATAAATATGAATTGGTTTTTGAATTTGGGTATTTTTTTCTAAATGAATGTAAAGTCCATCATGCAAAAAAGCAGAATTTAATTGAGCAAAACCATGATCAATATTTTTAGCGAGCTTATTTAATTTTTGAATACCTTCAGCTTTTTCCATCATGGCACTATGCAGGCTTTTGATATTTAACCCTTCAATATCTGTATTAAACATTGAATGAAAATGACCATTGACAACAAATACATGAATTGCCGGTAGCGCTTCTTTAAGTTTTAAGGGAGAAAAATCATCATGAGCTTTAGCTAAAATAAATTCTTTTTTATCAATGGGTTTTACATTGGTATATTTCCAGCTTTCTTCCCGCACGGTTGGCAAACCCTGTGCCTGAAAGTTTTGAAAACTCAGGTGTCTTAATTCCTGAATCCATTTAGGACGTTTAACTAATTGACTTTTTTCAAACTGTAATTTCAACATGTCACACCTGATTTGTGTTTGCTTCTATCCAACCATAACCATGAGCTTCAAGCTCCTGTGACAGTGTTTTATCACCTGAGCGAATAATTTGCCCATGTGCCAATACATGAATATGATCCGGAACGATATAATCCAGCAGTCTTTGATAATGAGTAATCATTAAAAAACTTCTTTTGGGATCCCGTAAAGAATTAACGCCTTCAGCCACAACTTTTAAGGCATCAATGTCAAGTCCAGAATCTGTTTCATCCAAAATGGCTAAGGTGGGTTCCAAAACAATCATCTGCAAAATTTCATTACGTTTTTTCTCACCCCCGGAAAAACCTTCATTGACAGCGCGATACAGTAAATCCTGATCCATATCCATGAGCTTTACTTTGTCTTTAACAATTTGCAAAAAATCCATGGCATCCACTTCTGAAAGTCCTAATGCTTTGCGACGGGCATTTAAAGCTGCTTTTAAAAAATAAATATTGCTGACACCTGGAATTTCTACTGGATATTGAAATCCTAAAAAGATACCTTGCTGAGCTCTTTCAAAGGCTTCAAGTTCTAGAAGATTTTTCCCTTCATAAAAGATTTCACCTTGAGTGACTTCAAAATTTTCTTTACCTGACAGTACGTTTGCCAATGTACTTTTACCAGAACCATTAGGCCCCATAATGGCATGTACTTCCCCCGGTTTGATATCAAGGCTAATACCTTTTAAAATTTCTTTACCATTCACTGCTGCGTGCAGATTTTTAATACTTAGCATGATAACTCCAATATAATCTATCCAACTGCCCCTTCAAGGCTGATTCCCAGTAATTTTTGAGCTTCCACTGCAAATTCCATGGGCAATTCTTTCATCACTTCTTTACAAAACCCATTTACAATCATGGATACGGCATCTTCCACCTCAAGTCCTCTTTGCAAACAGTAAAACAATTGATCCTCAGAAATTTTTGAAGTGGTAGCTTCATGCTCTAATTGAGCCGATGCATTTTTAACTTCAATATAAGGAAAAGTATGGGCGCCGCACTCTGATCCCATTAATAAAGAATCACATTGCGTGTAATTTCTGGCATTATGAGCCGAAGGCAGTATTTTCACTAATCCCCGATAGGAATTTTGTGCTCTGCCTGCCGAAATACCTTTAGATATAATGGTACTCTTTGTATTCTGGCCAATATGAATCATTTTAGTGCCGGTATCCGCTTGCTGTAAATTATTGGTTAAAGCCACAGAATAAAATTCACCCACGGTATTATCTTTTTCTAACAGAACACTTGGATATTTCCAGGTGATGGCCGAACCCGTTTCCACTTGAGTCCAGGAAACTTTAGCACGTTCACCTCGACAGGCGGCTCTTTTGGTCACAAAGTTATAAATACCGCCTTTGCCGTTTTTATCGCCGGGGTACCAGTTTTGCACAGTGGAGTATTTGATTACAGCATCTTTTAATGCGATTAATTCAACCACAGCAGCGTGTAGTTGGTTTTCATCCCGTTGTGGTGCCGTACAGCCTTCAAGATAACTGACATAACTGCCTTCTTCAGCAATGATCAAGGTGCGTTCAAACTGTCCGGTATTTTGAGCGTTGATTCGAAAATAGGTGGATAATTCCATAGGGCAGCGAACGCCTTTTGGAATATAAACAAAGGAGCCATCACTAAAAACAGCAGAATTTAAAGTGGCGAAAAAGTTATCTGAATAAGGCACCACAGTACCAAGGTACTGCTTGATGAGATCAGGATGCGTTTGCAAAGCTTCAGAAAAAGAACAAAAAATAATGCCTTTTTCCATAAGTTTTTCTTTAAAAGTTGTCGCAACAGACACACTGTCGAAAACTGCATCTACTGCAACACCGGCCAGCATTTCCTGCTCTTTTAAGGGAATACCCAGCTTTGCATAAGTTGCGAGTAGTTCAGGATCCACTTCATCCAAACTTTTAGGACGGTCATCATCAGATTTGGGTTTGGAAAAATAGCTAATGGACTGATAATCAATAGGTTCAATGTTTAATTGCGCCCAATCAGGTTCATGCATGGTCAGCCAGTGTCGAAAAGCTTTGAGTCGCCATTCGAGCATAAATTCAGGTTCATTTTTTTTGGCAGAAATCATTCGAACCACGTCTTCATTTAGACCTGGGGGTAAAGTTTCTTGTTCAATCTCAGTAACAAAACCATGCTGGTAGTCTTGTGAGAGTAATTTTTCAATATGATTGCTCATGGGTTTATCTCATCGTACATCAATTGCATCTAAAAAAATCTCTTGGGTTAAAGGCAGCGCCTGTTTATTCATGGGTTTTGCCATATCTGCAAGACTCAAAGTTTTTAAAGCTTTAAAAATAGTCTGGCTAATTAACTGCCAGTTACAGCTTACGGCACAGTATGGCTCAAGCGAACATTCCCCAGCTTTATGACTGCAATCAGTAACCGCTAATTGATTATCAACGGCAAGCAGTATATCCGCCAGGCTGATTTTCTCAGCAGATTTTGTCAAAGCATAACCACCTTTAACACCTCTATGAGACATTAAAAGATCCGCTTTTGTCAATAATTTCAATATCTTACTCACTGTAGGCAGGGGAATATGTGTAGCTATTGCTAAGTCTTTAGCAGTAAATTTTTCATGAAAATGTACTGCCAGATAAGCCATAATGACCGTTGCATAGTCTGCCAATTTATTAAGCTTAAACATAACTAAAGAGTTCTTGTTTATATGGTACAATTATAGTACTGTTTTAAGCTCGATGGAAGGGTATAGGAAAATTTTTTGAAAGAGACTCAGAACAACCTTCTAAATAAAAGCAAATTCAATGTAGGTTAGTGCTGACGTAAGGAAGCCCAACAGGGTATTCATTTAATTACGACCTTATTTAGTTGCCACGGCTTGTTGGGCTTCCTTACGTCAGCGCCAACCTACATTATAATGCTAATCTTTAGGGATTGCTTTCATAAATTCTTCAGCATCTTTTTTAATAGCAGAGATCTTTTCATCACTCATTTTATCTAATGTGTGATAAGGCATTTTAAGTCGCTGATTATTTTTAAGCTTCGTTTTGTTTCTGTGCAAAAAGTCCCAATACAAATAGTTAAAAGGACAGGCATCTTTACCATTTTTTACGCTCACTTTATAAGCGCAGTTTTTGCAGTAGTTGGACATCTTATTGATATAAGCACCACTGGCACAATAAGGTTTACTGGCAAGTAATCCGCCATCAGCAAATAAAATCATGCCAGTAACATTTGGCATTTCCACCCATTCAAAGGCGTCGGCATACACAATTAAATACCACTCATTGACATAATTAGGATGTACTCCCATGAGTAGCGCAAAATTACCAAGCACCATGAGTCTTTGAATATGATGTGCATAAGCATTCCTTTTAGTATTTTTAATGCATTGCTTCAGACAGTTTAATTTTGTTTCCCCAGTCCAATACAATTCGGGTAAATGATTTTTTGCTTCAAGAAAATTTTCCTTGGCATAATCAGGCATCTTAAGCCAATAAATGCCTCTCACATATTCACGCCATCCTAAAATCTGGCGGATAAATCCTTCAACGGAATTTAAAGGGGCGTTGTTGTAATAATAGGCTTCTTCTGCGGCTTTTATGCACTCCATAGGACTTAAAAGGCCTATGTTAATATAAAAACTGATGTGAGAATGATACAGCCAATCTTCATCTTCCAACATGGCGTCTTGATAAGCACCAAAGCGTTCCAATCGTTCATCAATGAAGTTATCCAAAGCCTGCAATGCGTCTTGCCTTGTAACCGCATAATGAAAAGGTTCAATGTCACCAAAATGTTCAGAAAAATGTGAGTCCACAAGTTCCATAACAGTTTGAGTGATTTTATCCGGTGATGCTTTAAAAGGTGCAGGTATTTTTAACCGTGGATCGGCAGCTTCACGGTTTTGTGCATCTAAATTCCATTTGCCGCCTTCTGGTTTATCATTTTGTAAAAGAATGTGATGCTTTTTTCGCATATAACGATAAAAATATTCCATTCGAAGCGTATCTTTATTTTGTGCCCACTGTTCAAATTCAGCTTTGCTGCAAAGAAATCGGCAGTCTTCAAGTATAGCAACGGGTAGGTTTAAAGTTTTTTCAAAGTTTTGAACCTCTTTTAAAACGCGATACTCCGAAGGTTCAGTAATCACCACTTTTTCGATGTTGTGTTTTTTTACCGCGGATTTTAAAGCATCACTAAAAGAAGTAGACTGCCTGGGTTTCGCTAATGTTACATATTCAACCTGAAAACCTTCCGCTTCTAAGGATTTGGCAAAATGTCGCATGGCAGAAAATATAAAAACAATTTTCTTTTTATGATGTTTTACGTAAGTGGCTTCATCGGACACTTCGCATAAAAATATAATATCTTTTTGCTTATTTACATCGTTTAAGCTGGAGATTTGGCGGCTTAATTGATCACCTAAAATAAATCGTAAAGTTTTTAGCATAATATTCTTCTTAAATTATGTCTTTAATGATTTAAAAGCCGCTAAGGCTTTTGCTCGAGAATCTTTCAGATTTATAATGGGCAAAGGATATGTTTCCCCAAGTTTGATGCCGGCTTTTTCTAATACTTCAGATGGTGCCTCAAAAGGTTTATATAAATATTTTTTAGGTAAGTTAGCAAGCTCGGGGACATATTTCAAAGTATATTCTCCTAGTGCATCAAATTTTTCCCCTTGTGTTACAGGATTAAAAATTCTAAAGTAGGGCGCAGCATCTGCGCCGCAACCTGCCACCCATTGCCAACTGGCGCTGTTACTGGCTAAATCTGCATCCACCAGCGTGTCAAAAAACCAACGTTCTCCCTCGTGCCAGTGAAGCAGCAGGTTTTTCACTAAAAATGATCCGGTGATCATCCGTACACGATTATGCATATAACCTGTTTGCCAAAGCTCTCGCATGCCAGCGTCTACAATAGGGTAACCCGTTTGGCCTTTTTGCCAGGCCTGTAAAAACTTTTTATTTTTTTCCCAGGGGAAATAATTAAACTTTTCCTGCAAATTATTTTTAGGTAACTGTGGAAAATGATACAGCTGGCTGTATGAAAATTCTCGCCAGCCAAGCTCACTTAAAAAATGTTCTAAATTAGTGCCTGAGCCATGGTCTTTTGCGTTGTACCAAACATAGTTTGGTGAAATCAGGCCAAAATGTAAGTAAGGCGACATTTGCGAAACATAATTTTGAGCAGGAAAATTTCGGCCTTCTTTGTAGTTTGAGAGTCCGTTTTCCAAAAAATACCGCAACTTATTTTTTGCTGCAGTCTCACTGATTTGCCAGGTTTTTTCCATGGTTTCATACCAGTTTATTTTTGGCAGTAGTTTCAAATCTTCAATGGCTGTTTTATATTCCTTAATTTTTTTAAGCGTTAAATGCCTTGGCTTATTCAAAGGAGATCTTGGCTTCACATGAGAACCCAGACAGCCTCTTTTGTAAAAAGGGGTGAATACCCGATAAGGATTGCCGTCATCTTTCAAATTTTCCCAAGGCTCCCAAAGTAGTGAACCATTAAAGCTTTCAGCTTTTATAGATTGTTTTAACAGCATTTTTTTAATTTTGCTGTCTCTTTGAATACGCCAGGGTTCATAGCAGCGGTTCCAGAAAACCGCTTTGATGTTCAATTTATCTGTGAGTTTTTTCAGAACATCGCAGGCATCTCCTGAAAATACTTTTAAAGTGCCTTGCAAATCTTTATTTAAAGCTTTAAGCGCATGGTGTAAAAACCAGCGACTGGCACCGCCCATTTTTAAATCACCGGCATTTTCATTATCTAAAATATAAATAGGCAAAACCTCTCCAGCATGGGCAGCCTCCACCAAAGCAGGATTATCGCTTAGACGCAGATCTTGTCGGAACCAGTGAATCACAATTGGATTAGACATACTGACCTCTAATATTCGATTTTTTTATGGGCATAATCAAAACAAAAACCGCTTTGTTCTGGTGTTAGTGATTGTATTACTTCAAGTAATTGACTGGCTGCATGTTCGGGTGAGAATAATTTATCTTTAGGAACGCTCGCCTGAAAAGGTTTTGATAACGAGCTATCTACCGTGCCGGGATGCAGGCCTGCCACGATGGTTTTTTTATTTAAACGTTGTAATTCAATGCTCGCGGTTTTTAACACCATATTTAAAGCTGCTTTTGAAGCACGATAAGCATACCAACCCCCCAGATGATTATCGGCAATACTGCCCACTCTGGCAGATAATGCTGCAATGATACACCTTTCGTGCTTCACAAGTTTTTGTGAAAAATGTTTTATTACTATGGCTGGCCCAAAAGTATTGATTTTAAAAATTTCATCAAAGCTTTTAAAGTTGAGATCTTTTAAAGCTTTTTCTGGATGCAGATTATCTCCATGTAATTTACCACAGGCAATGATCAAAGTATCAATGGGTTCTGAAATCTCAGCACAGGCTGCCTCAATGTTATTTTCATCTGTAACATCAATGGGGTGATATATGACTTTCGAATTAGAAATATTAATTTTACTTCTGGCAAAAGCATAAATTTTTTTTGTATCATTATTTTCAGCTAAAATCTTGATAAAAGCTGAACCGATGGCGCCACTGGCACCAATCACAGCGATATTTTTCATATGAAGACATTATTGTTATATTTTTTAATAGTTTAGTGGGATAAAATATAACTTGCAAGTGAATGATAAACAGGGAGCAATAATGAAAAAAGTGATGATAACAGGTGCCAGTGGCTTGATTGGTAAAAATTTAGTTACACATTTAAAATCTAAGTTTGAACTTGTGCTGGTAGGCAGAGATAAAAATAAATTAATAAAAATGTTTTCAAATGAATTTTCCTGTGTAAGCTGGCATGAGTTGGACTTAGGGCACTTTGAAAACTTATATGCTGTTATTAATCTGGCAGGCGCGAATGTCGGTGAAAAAAAATGGACACAAACACAAAAACAAACCATTATTCAAAGTCGCGTATCCAGCACTGAAACCATTGTAAATTTCTGTTTAAAAGCTCAAAATCCTCCCAAAATTTTAAATGCCAGCGCCATCGGGATTTATGGATTACCTGAGAATACTCAATCTAAAGACACTATCATTTTTGATGAAAGTTCTTCTTTACCCAACCCACCACAGGATTTTTTGGCTAAGGTGGGCTATGAATGGGAAAATGCTTTGCAATCAGCACAAGAGAAAGGGTTAATCGTAATTAAACTTCGCTTTGGGGTTGTATTGTCAAACAAAGGTGGCGCATTGGCAAAAATGCTGCCAGCCTTTAAAATGGGATTAGGATCGGTCATCGGTACTGGCAAACAACCATTTTCCTGGGTGAGTTTAACAGATGTAATAAATGCCATAGATTTTTTATTAAATGATACAGGCGCACAAGGTGCTTATAACATCGTCGCGCCGCAAATCATTAATCAAAAAACCTTTGCCCGACAATTAAGCTCAGCTTTGAATCGACCTTGTTTACTTAAATTGCCAGAGTTTATGGTGAAATTTTTATTTTCCCAAATGGGAGAGGAGTTACTGTTAAAAGGACAAAAAGTTTCGGCAAAGCGGCTGCAATCAGCAGGTTTTAATTTTGAAGATAAAACCTTCGAAGACTTTTTGCAAAAAAGACTTATTTGAGCAGTGATACTTCACCAGAACATAAAGCCATGGAAGCATTATCTTCGGTTGCTACCAGTAGAGCACCAGTATTATCGATGCCGGTCACTTTTGCTTGAATGATTTTATCCAATTTTTTAAAACGAATGATTTTATCTTGCAGTGCGTGATGTTGCATAAAATAAGCTTTATCAAATGTTGCAGGGTTTTTCTCATAAATTTGAAAGTTACTAATAATATTATCCAGTAATCTGGCTGCCAGTTGATTGCGGTCAATGGTTTTATTCAAAATGGCTTTAAGAGAAGTCCAGGATTGATTGATGTCAGAGTAATGGTTTTCTATCATATTTACGTTAATGCCAATGCCCACAATAATTTTAAAGCCCTGATTTGGTATTGCCACTGATTCCGTTAAAATACCCACAAGCTTTTTGCCATGATAAAGAATGTCATTCGGCCATTTGATTTTGAGTTTTTCTGTAGGTACATATTGTGACAAAATCTCATGTACCCAATTACTGATGGCAAGTGTCAGCGTTGAAATTTGAGTTAATTCATGAGAATACTTAAACCGAATAGAGCAGTAAATATTTTCCCGGGCCGGTGATCTCCATGGACGGTTCAGACGACCTCGACCACTTGTTTGCTGCTCTGCTAAGCAGGCAACAATTTTATCGCTGTGTGGATACTGATTTAAAAATATATTGGTTGAATCTACTTGATCCTTGATAATCAGTTCTAAACCTGTTGTGTTTAGAAAGTTGAAAATGATACCTGAGTCGAGATATTGAGTCATAGAATTTTTCCTGCAACCTTTAGAATATGAGTTTGCAAATTATATACAGAAAAAATTTTTATTAAAAGTCTTTACAATAATCAGTTTAATATTTGCACAAAAATGAGAATGTTCTAAAATTAAATTAAAGGGTCACAAGACATAACACACCGGAACCATCAAGTAAGATAGATTTGAACAGGGGCGTTATCGATGGATTGAGATTTCAACATCGTTACCACCTGAAACGTTAAATAAAGGGTTCAGAATTAGGGTGTCTTGTGGTTCTTTTTTATTCTTTCAGGTACAATTTTCCTACCAACAACAGATACTTTCACATTATGAAAGATATAGTCATTGCCAGTGGAAACGAAGGCAAGATCCGAGAAATTAAACATTTTTTAAAACCTTATGTTACCAATATGATTTCTCAAAAAGACTTTTTTACTGAAGCCGTGGCGGAGACGGGCACGACATTTGTAGAAAATGCCATCATCAAGGCAAGATATGCTGCAAAAATCAGTGGCTTGCCATCAATTGCGGATGATTCAGGACTGTGCGTGGACGCATTAGGGGGGGCACCAGGTATTTTTTCAGCCCGGTATGCAGGTACTCATGCAGATGACGCGGCAAATATCTCTAAACTATTGAAAGAAATGAGATCTTTTGAGCATCCAAGGCAGGCTTACTATTATTGTTGCATGGTATTTTTGAAATCAAGCTCAGATCCCACCCCACTTGTAGCAACGGGATTATGGCGTGGGGAAATATTATCTAAACCCCAAGGTGAGGAAGGTTTTGGTTACGATCCAATTTTCTTTCTACCAGAGTATGGTTTGAGTGCCGCAGAACTTGACCTTGATGAAAAAAACCGTATCAGCCACAGGGCAAAAGCACTGACACATTTACAAGCAGCATTTCATGAAACATTTACTACAACAGGCTAAAATTGCTCAGACACAAAAAGAGTTTGACAAAGCCAGGCATTTGTATCAACAGGCGATGACGACTGCACCTGATTCACCGGCGCCGTTTTATTATTATGGACTTTTTCTGGTACAGACCCAAGCATTGGATGAAGCAAAAATTTTTTTTGAGCGCGCTTTACAACTTGATGAAAGTTTCGATGAAAGCTGGGTGGCACTGGGGAATATCGCGGATACCCAAAAACAAGATGACAAGGCAAAAGCATATTTTGAAAAGGCTGTTTCAGTCAATCCTCAGCATGCTGAAGCTCATAATCGATTAGGGGCATGGTATTACAAACATAAACGATTTGATGAAGCACTCAGACACTATGTGAAAGCTACCTACATAAAGCCTGATTATGTACAGGCACATTTTAATTTAGGCTTGTTATTTATTCATAAAGCAGAAATTCAAAAAGCCTTAAAACAGTTTCATAATGTATTAACATTGATTCCAGATTTTCCTCAAACTGCTCGTTATTTAGGTGATTTATATTTACATTTAAAAAATTATGATTATGCTCAGACTTTTTATCTGCAGGCTTTACAGCAGCAAAATCATGATGCAGATGTTTTAAATAATCTTGGCGTCATTGAGTTAAAAAACTCAGAATTGGATAATGCCTGCAACTATTTCACCCAGGCAATTTTAGCGGATGAAAATCATTTAGAAGCCAGAAATAATCTTGCAGCTATCTATTTGCAACATGAGCGTTTTGACAATGCCATTCGAGCCTATCAGGATGTACTTAAGATAAACTCAGAAGATTTAGAAGCTCATTATAATCTTGGTGTAGCTACCATGGCCATCGGAGAACTGGATGTGGCCAAAGAACATTTTGAAAAAGCGATTGAATTAAAAGAAGATAATATCGATGCCAGAATTAATCTTGCTGCTGTATTATTAAAACTCAAAAAACCAAAAAAAGCCAAAGAATATTACCAGCAGGTATTAGCTCTTGTGCCTAATCAACCCATTGCCACTTACATGCTGGAAGCGATTGAGGGAAAGCAAAACAGTGATGCTTCGCCCTTGGAATATGTTGAAAATCTTTTTGATAATTATTCTGGCTATTACGAAAAGCACATGAACGAAGTTTTAACTTATCGTGTACCGCAAGCCATGCAGCAGATCTTGCAGCCTTATCTTGCTTTAAATTTGAATGTTTTGGATTTGGGGTGTGGTTCAGGTTTAATGGCAGAGCTTTTAAAGCAATATACTGGAAAAATCACCGGCATTGACTTGTCAAACAAAATGTTAAAACTGGCAGAAAAAAAAGGACTGTATGATAAACTCCTTCGCGCAGATCTCACCGTGGGTTTGCTTAATCTTATGGAAAAATTTAATTGGGTGCTGGCGGCAGATGTTTTTGTTTATGTGGGTAATCTTTCAGAAATTTTTTATCTGGTCAGTCAAAGGTTAACCAAAAACGGTCTGTTTTGCTTTTCCACTGAAAAAACTCATAAAGCAGATTTTTACCTGCAAAGTACCGCAAGGTTTGCCCACAGTGAAGCTTATATTGAACGATTGGCAGCCCTTAATGGTTTTCAATTATTAAAAAAAGAGGCATTTGTTCCAAGAACTCAAGATGACAAACCCATTGCCGGTATGTTATATCTTTTGCAAAAAGAGGTGGCTTAAAATGCATTTTTTTTCTTATGATTTTTGGTTTGGTTTGGAACTATTCGGGACGGTGATTTTCGCCATCAGTGGTGCAATTTCTGCGGTTAAAAGAGAGTTTGATTTAACGGGTGTCGTGCTAATTGCCTGTGTGGTAGGAAATGGTGGTGGTACTATCCGTGATTTATTGATTGGCGCACCCGTGTTCTGGCTTACCCATTGGATATATATTGTCATTGCTATGGTATCTGGCATTTTAACCTTTTTGTTCATGAAGTATATCCACACAGCCAGAAAATTTATTTTAATTTCTGATGCGATTGGACTTGGCGTATTCGCCATTGTGGGTACTCAAAAAGCCCTGCAATTTGGTGTCAATCCATTTTTAGCGGTGGTGATGGGACTCATTACGAGTATTGGGGGTGGGTTAATTCGAGATACTTTGTGTAATCAGATGCCCATGGTCTTAAGAGAAGAAATTTATACTTTGGCAGCCACTGCCGGTGCAACGGTTTTTGTGTTATTGCCGGACAATTTACGACATAGTTTTTTGGTGTATTCTGGCTGCGCTTTATTGATTGTCATCATTCGACTTTTGGCAGTTAAATATAAAATTCATATGCCATCCATTAAAAATTAGTTTTGAAATGTAGGTTGGGCTGACGAAGAAAGCCCAACGGTGTATTCATTTAATTACTGGCTGATTTAATTGCCATAGCTTGTTGGGCTTCCTTCGTCAGCCCAACCTACATTTTAGGAACTACACCACAGGCAATACGCGCACCACCACCACCGAGTTTTTCTGGATAATCAGAATAATTATCGCCGCCAGCGTGGATCATTAATGCATGATTCTCAATAGCTTTTAATGAAAGCTTAGGCGCTAAAATGGCTCTGATAGATTTGCCATCTTTATTCACCACAAGTACCGGCAAATCGCCTAAATGGCCTTTTACATCATAAGGCCCCAGATGTTTACCCGTATTAGCGGGATCCAAGTGGCCATGAGCTGCCATGCCGTGATCTTTACAACTGGGAAAAGCATGTACATGAAATCCATGTATGCCTGGAGGCAAATCATGTAAATGCGGTTCAATCAGCAACCCAAAGCGTGTATTTTTGGCCAACACATATCCTACACTTTTTCCAGTTTGGGTGTTTTGCATGGGAATTTTGATTGAGGCAAAGCAGGGACTCAAAAAGAATACTAAAAAAAGAACGAATGTTTTGCAAAATTTCATGGGCAGTTCCAATTGCAGCTTTGAACTTAAAGAAAGACTCTGAATGGTGGCTTATAATTGGCCGTTATCACGAAGTTTTTCGTAAGTTCTATTGATGGATGATTAAAATCCAAGTATGCTAGAATTTTTCCTTAAAAACAAATCTAAAGTGAGAAAAATGTTCAATTTATCAGGCACTCGCTGCTTCGCCTGGATGCTCGGGCTTACTTTTTTTATATCCTTTGGGTGGTCGCAATCGAGTATTACACCTATAAAAGCAACGCCTAAAAAAAAGATCGCAAAAGTTGAACCTAAATATTCAAAAAAAAATACTCATAAAACCACTAAACCTACGCCAAAAATTATTACAAAAGTCATTGCGTTACCCAGACATATTACCGGTCTTAAGACCTTTAGCAATATCCATTATGTGCTAAAGGCAGCTCCGGGTGTTAAAAATGAATTACGCGTCACAGGACGCGCACCGGTTGTTGCCGCACTTCATTATAAGGTTAAAAAAGGTATCTTAGAATTTTATTATGACAATGCTAAAGATCACAATTACTTAAAGCGTCTTTTGCATCCTGCCAACCCTGATTATCAGGTAAAAATTTATTTAAGTCTGAATAAGCCTGAAACTGTGATTCAAAATGGCAGCAGTACCCTCACCATGCATGTTACTGGCACAATGCCACTGGCTATCACTAAATCAGGAACAGGGTTTTTATTTGTCAAAGGGCGAGCCTTAAATCTCAGGTTATTAAAAAATTACGGTACGGGTACTGTACGCATCCAAACTATTTACAGTAATAACCTGGCGGTGATTGATGAGGGAAGTGGTAATGTTAACATCAATGCTCGCAAAGCGGGTTTAACTTACCTTAAAATTCACAATGGCCACGCAAACTTTTCTTTAAATCACCTGCAATCTAAAAATCTAATCATTGATGCCGATACAGATGGCATCATTAATTTAAAAGGAGTTGCTACTGTGAGCAAAATTTCTTTAGCCGGAGAGGGTAGTCTCAAATTATACTGGATTAAAAGTAACCAGCTTACTATTAAAACCTATGATCGAGCGACTCTGGCTCTGGCAGGTGTTGCTAAAACAGTGAATGCTTATGCCCATGAACAAAGTCATTTGAATTTACGTTTTTTAAGGGCTGATACGGTTTATATCACAACCTATCATCTGGCCAGTGCCGATATCTGGGCAATAAAAGATTTATATGCTTTAGCTGAAAATAACAGCAGCATTTATTATTTCAGTGAACCAGAATATATGAGTCGTTTTATGCGTCAATCGGGTAGTGTGTTACCAATGGCAGATATACCTGGTGCAATATTAAGTTTTAATAATCAGCACGCTTTTTAAATGTAGGTTGGGCTGACAAAGGAAGCCCAACAGGCTGTGTGAATTAAATTACGCCGTAATTAAATGAATTCCCTGTTGGGCTTCCTTTGTCAGCCCAACCTACATTGAAGGTCAGTATTTTGTCAATATAGCCTAGCCAAAGACAAAATCAATTTCAATGCGGCGATTGTAGCTTGAGCCAATGACAGAATAGTTGGCAGCAATTGGGTTGGTTTGTCCATGTCCTTCTGCCTTCATGTTCTGACTGGGAATACCATGAGACCATAAATAAGCCATGACACTTTTAGCCTGTCCCAAGGTCATTTTGTAATCCTCTGAAGGTGAACCTACATTATCCGTATAACCATTAATGGTGAGTTTTACTCGCCCATAATTTTGAATAAAACCCGTGACATCCGACAAAATTGGATAACTCAAAGGCTGAATGGAATCAGTTTGCGTTACAAAAATTTTATCTGAAGGGATCACAATTTTGACTTTTTGTCCTGTTTGAATCACCAGGACACCATCATTTTTAAGTTTTTTCAGCCAGTGCCCAGGGCTATTAAGATAAGTTGCAACAGTGGCGCCTGCCAAAGCACCAACACCTAATCCAGGCTGTGGTAGATTCAATAACGCCTACTGTGCCAGCACCACCCAGTGCACCGGCTGCAGTTTTTTTGCTGACATAGTCTGGATGAGGATAATACACAAAAGGTGTGCAACCAGTAAGCAAAGTACATAGCAATGCGCCTGGAAGAACAATCTTTGTCAGCTTTTTAAATGGCATTAAATGCCCCTAACCTTTATAGAATTCAAATATTTAAAAATAGTATCACCAGTTATGCCAAAGCTCAATCTAAATTGCCCCAGACTTTAAGCAGGGAGAACGGACTTTTATGTATTATAAATTTTTTCCGCTTATGTTGATTGAGTTAATTTGATAATCATGAAATACTTGCTATCATATTTTAGGTAAATACAAATTAAGACTTATGTTCAAAAATGCATTGGCAGCAGACAAGCGGCGACTTTTATTATTATCCGTTGCAGGCTCTGCATTCGAATTTTTTGAATTTGCAATTTACAGCCTGTTTGCCCTAAATATCACCAAACATTTAATGCCAGCTTATTTGCATCAGGAATCTTTGATTGTCTGGTATTTAGTCAGTTATGGTCTTTTTTTCATTGGTTATATTGCCAGGCCCATTGGCGGCACATTATTTGGGTTGATATCTGACAAGGTTTCCCGCAAGAAAAGCTTTATCAGTACCATGATTTTAATGTCATTTGCCACCATTATGATTGGTTTGATTCCAGATTACAGTGTTTTGGGTTTTATGGCGCCGCTTTTACTCTTATTCTTGCGACTTTTTCAAGGTATTGCACTTGGCGGGGAATTACCTTCTTCTACAGTATTACTGTATGAGCATGCCAAAACTAAAGAAAAAATTTTTATCGTCATGTGGTTTATGGGGTTAACCAATGTGGGATGGTTGGGAGGCTATCTTTTAGATGCATTGCTAAACACAATTTTCAACGCGCAGCAAATGGACTTATATGGCTGGCGGCTGATTTTCATCATTGGCGGTATTCTGGCGCTTGCTACCGCCATGTTACGTAAGAAGCTAATTGACGCTGATGTGTTTCGGCGTTATATGGCACTGATGCATGATCCTGCCCGCGGTCTTATGAGCAGTATTTTAAAGCATTACAAATCTTCTTTATTAGCGGGCATTATGCTGGAAACCCTGCATGGCGCCTGTGTGTTTTTGGTGGCTGTTCTTTTGAAAAATATCCTGATGCATTTTTATGGTTTTACTGCCATAAAAGCCACTCACATTCAGATATTTGTCATTTTTGCCTGGATGGTGTTCGGCGTTTTGGCACCTTTTTGGGTATCTAAAATGAACAAGCTGGCTGTCATTCCTGTAGCAACTTTTGGCTGTTGTTTTTCGTTGTTTTTGGTATTAGTGCCTGCCTGGCATGGGCAATTAATCTTCTTTATTTTATTGACCGTTTTGTTTTTGGCGATGATTGATGGGTTTGCGCCTTATCTTGTGACCCGATTGTTCCCAATGCATTTGAGAGCCACAGGTCTTGGCGTTTCTTATAATATTGGTACTGCTTTGGGTGGGATTTTAATTGTATTTTTTACCGCTCATGCCATTGCCAGGAATGAGCCTTTTACTCTGGCCCTCAGTGTGCTGGCCACTTTATTATTAATATATTTACTGTTCTTAATCGCAGCTTTTATAAGTAAGCGCTTTGAAGCATTGAAGATTCCAATGTAAAGTGCTAGAATTCTTCGGTTCTGACTGAAAATAAAGAGGTGAGTTAATGGATGTTCAAAGCGTTTATCCACAGGTTGCAAGTATTATTGCCGATGTTCTGGTGGTTGATGAATCTGAAGTGGAACTAAATAAGCGACTTATTGAAGATTTAGGTGCAGAATCAATCGACTTTTTAGATTTGATTTTTCAACTTGAAAAAACGTTTAATGTGAAAATTCCCAGGGGACAAATTGAAAAAGATGCCAGGGGCGACTTAAGCCAGGCACAATTTGAGCAAAACGGAGTGATTACCGATGAAGGTTTAAATGCACTTAAAGCTTACCTGAATGAAATACCTGCTGAAAACTTTAAATCTGGTATGAAAGTCAATGACATACCTATGTTGTATACTGTGGAAACCATGTGCAAACTGGTAGTAAAAGCAAAATCCGCTCAATCTGAAATCAGTGCAGCTTAATTAAGATAAAACTATAAATGTAGGTTGGGCTGACGGAACAGGCCCAACAAACCATTGCCATGTCAGGCTATAACTCAGTCGCTCTTTATCAGAATAGCCACAAATTTGTTCAATTTTTGCAACTTCCATCACACAAACTATTGCCATTTAAAATAATGCTCTTTAAACTATGACCCAATCGATCAATCAGCCCTAAAACACCCATGAGCTTTTTATTTGTAGATAGAATATCAGACATGGAGCCTGGCAAATTTGCCCGAGGCTTAAAACATGTAAGTCCATCAGATTTATATCTATATAAGAATCAAGACAATAACATCGCCCTCTACTCTTGTATTATTGGAGAAGCTATTGGTCAGCTGTGCTCCTGGAATGTGATGCAGGCCACACAGTTTCAAAGACGGCTAATTGGTGGCGTCGTGGGAGAAGTGGCTGTCAAACGAGAGCCATTACTGGGTGAAACGGTGTTGCTTGAAAACACCATTGAAACCCTGGATACCGATAATAATGTTTGTCATTTTCATGGAATTGCAAAAGTGGGAAGTGAGACGATTATTGAGTTAAAAGATGGTCTTGGCCCAATCATGCCGGTGGCAGATTTTAGCGCTTTAGACACAGTTAAACAACAGTACGCAGCCATATATCAGCCTGGTGAATTGCCTCAAATACAGGAAGGTCAAAATTTATCATATGTTGAAGTTACTACCTGCACAGTTTTAAATTATGACAGGTTATTAGCCTTCAGCGCAAAAGAAAAACTGGTTGCCCAAAAAAATATTTCCATCACTGCACCTTATTTTAAAGATCATTTTCCTGACCGCCCTGTGATGCCAGTGACTTTAATGGTGCAAAGCAATTTACTATTAGGTCAAAAGTTTTTATCTGATTCCTTTGAAGCCGCAAAATACTTTAAACCTTTGAATATTTTAAGAGTTAAAATGAATGAATTTGTACCCCCTGGGGCTGTGATTGAAACAGAAGTAAAATTGAAAAGCTATGCCAACAACAAAGCCTGCCTTGCACTGTTCAGTCGCTGTGATGGTAAAAGGGTATGTACGTTTCAGGCAGAATTTGAGGTCGTAATATGAAGCATAAAGAGACAAGGGTGGCGATTACCGGTATCGGTATGGTGACGCCACTGGGCCATGATAAACAGGCCACCTGGCAAAATCTGATGGCTAAAAAATCAGCCATACAAACCATAAGCCATTTTGATGCCAGCACTTTCACCGCGCGAATTGCCGCAGAGGTAAAAAGTTTTCAGCTTAACATGACTCTGGATAAAAGAATTCAGCGCTCAACGATTTTAAGCACACAGTTTGCCTTGAGTGCCTGTGATGAAGCGCTACAAGATGCAGGCATAAAACCCACACAAGCCGATGCCACTCGTTGGGGGATTACCTCAGGTAGTGGCATGATAAATGCGGAGTATCCTTTCTGGGAGCAGTTTCAAAAAGAGTATGCCCAATCCGGTGAACTTGATGTGAAAAAATTAGGGGCTGAAGGCATGAATTCCATCAGTCCCTATGAATTTGCAGCGATGCAAAATAATAATGGTATTGGCTTAATCAGTCAGCACTTTAATATTCGCGGCTATTCTAACTCCATTCATACCGCCTGTGCTTCCGGAGGTCAGGCTTTAGGGCTTGGCATGCGAGCCATCCGCCGAGGCGATGCCGACTATATTTTAGCCGGTGGATATGATTCTATGATTAATCCTATCGGTATCGCTGGATTTTGTTTGTTGGGTGCTTTATCTACCTATAACGACCATCCAGAATCCGCCAGCCGGCCTTTTGATTTAACTCGCGCAGGCTTTGTTTTAGGAGAGGGTGCAAGTTTCATGGTGTTGGAAAATATGGAAAAAGCAAAGGCTCGTAAAGCTCACATTTATGCAGAATTAGTGGGTGAAGGTAATTCCTTGAGTTCTTATCGAATTACAGATTCACATCCTTCCGGTGATGGTGCTATTCAAGCCATTGAACATGCTTTGAAGGATGCAGGTATTGAAGCAACTGCCATTGATTATATTAACGCACATGGCACTTCTACAAAAATGAATGATTTAAGTGAAACCAATGCTGTAAAAGCTGTATTTGGCGAAGCGGCTTACAAAGTCCCCATGAGTTCAACCAAGGGTCAAATGGGACATTTGATTTCTGCTGCAGGGGCTGTAGAAGGGGCAATTTGTGCTATGACCATTGCCAATGGCAAAGTGCCAATGACTAAAAATCGTGAAAATCCAGATCCTGAATGTGATTTAGATTATGTAGTGGAAGGCCCAAGAGAAAAAAGTGTGGGCTATGCCATGTCCAATTCCTTTGGATTTGGCGGCACCAACAGTTCTTTAGTCTTTAAACATCCTGAACTGGATTAAGAGAGTTTAGCCTTATGAAAAAACGTATTGTGATTACCGGGATGGGGGCTTTAGCCTCAACGGGTTCAAATTTAACACAAATCTGGGAAGCCCTTAACAGCCAAACAACTGGCATCCGAGACATCGACTTATGGGATGTAGATGGCTGGGAATTTAAAAAAGCAGCCGCACTCAAAGACTATCAACCTAAAACCATGCTCACCAACCGCAAACTGTTGAAATTGATTTCAAGACAAGATGTGGTTGGTATTCATGCCGCTAAACAGGCGGTGGATGACAGTGGTATTATCGAATATCGGGATTCTCTTACCAATGTTGATGAATTTAATGACAGAACCGGTGTGTATATTGCTTCTCCAGGGGTAAAATATAACCAGCAATATGACTTAATGCCAGTGTTGGCAAAAGCCAAAGGGGATACACAGGTTTTTGGTAAGGTATTATTCGATGAAGTACATCCCATGTGGCTGTTAAAGATTTTATCGAATAATGTATTGGCTTATGTGGGGATAGAACATCAGTTTAAAGGACCCAATCAAAATATTCCTAACCATGGTGTCAGTGGGACGCAGGCAATCATTGAAGCGTGCAATGCCATCCAAGATGGTCAGATGGACAGAGCTATTGTGGTGGGGTATGAATCTGCTGTGGAACCACAGGCGCAAGCTTATTATGCAGGCATAGGGGTGCTGGATAAAACTTCTGTGCGACCTTTTAATGAAGACAGACAAGGTACCGTACTAGCAGAAGCAGGTGCAGCTATGATCATTGAAACCCTTGAATCTGCCAAAGCCCGTGGTGCCAATATTCAGGCTGAAATTTTAGGTGGAAGCTGTGTGAGTGAAGCCATGGGTATTTTACCCGTTAGTCAACAGGGGCAGGGTTTGTTCGAATCAATGAACAATACATTGCAAAAAACGCAAACTGATCCTGCCGCTATCGGCATGATAAGTGCCCATGGTAATGGCACACTGCGCTCAGATGCCAGTGAAGCCAATGCCATTAAAAAACTATTTGGCATAAATAAAGTTCCGGTCACTGGATTTAAATGGTCCTTAGGTCATACACTTGCTGCGGCTGGTGTCATTGAAACACTGTTAAGCGTTAAAGCGCTGCAAAATGCTCAGGTACCTGGCATAGGCACTTTATCAAAAGTTGCTAAAGATTGTGAAGGTATCAATGTCAGCGCAACTTCTCAAAGCCTGAATCAAAAAGCGGCACTGGTATTGACCCGTGGATTTTCCAGCTTACAGGGGAGCTTATTAATCAAAGCTTTTGAGTGAATAAAATGCACTTTACCGACACCCAAGTAAAGCAATTAAAACAGCATGTGGCTAAACTCAAGCCCACATTGGCTGGGCGCTTTTTTACTCGTTTTATCCCCTTTAGAAAAAAAGTGGTTTTAAAAAATCTGCAACAGGTTTTTGGCGCTGTATTAACTTCGGCAGAAATACAAAAACTGTGTGGTTGCTTTTATGCTCATATCGCCACATCTTTAAAAGAAAATATCCTGCTGCGTTTTATGTCCATGGAGAAAATAAAAGCAAGAGCGCGCATAAAAGGTGTTGAACATATGCTTGGATTGATTGGCAATGAAGTCAAAGGTGCCATTTTAATTTCAGGACATTTTGGCAACTGGGAATTTGCGCCCATTGCAGGTATTTTAAATTTTAAAGAATATCAGGGACGCTTCTTTTTTGTGAGAAAATTTATTTCAGCAAAATGGGTTGAGAGACTTTTATTTAAACGTTATTACCAGGCAGGTTTAAATGTTATTCCTAAGAAAAACGCTTTAAATAAAGTCTGTGATACCTTAGAAAATAATAATGCGGTAGTGTTTGTAATGGATCAGCACGCCAGTGTTAATGCCAAAGACGGCATCATGGTAGATTTTTTTGGCACACTCGCTGGTACTTATCGAAGTCCTGCCATGATAGCACAATATACCAATGTCCCAGTATTACCCTGTCGGGGATATCGTGACGAACATGGCAAGCATGTTTTAGAATTTTTTGCCCCCCTCAAATGGATTCAGGGCAAAAACGCTAAAGAAACGATTTATTTGAATACTAAAAAATATAATGAAATTTTAGAGCAATTTGTGTTGGATCACCCAGAACAGTGGCTTTGGATGCATAAGCGCTGGAAAGGTCATTAGGATCTTTTTAAACCTCTCTAAATAACTGAAATAAGTTCAGAATCACCAACCCAATAAAACAGATAAGACTCCACTCCGGCATGGAAAGATTCAAAAAAATCCACTTAATTTGAGCACATTCACCTGTGCCCATCAGTAACATTCGTAAAGCTTCGTGAGGGGGTAAATTTTTTACGATAAAATTTAATCCCGGCCCACAGCTTGGTGCCAATTCTGGGGGTAAATGCTGTAAATAAACCTGACGTGCAGCCAGCGCTAAACCGCTCAATCCAGGTATTAAAATCAGGGTATGCAGCACCCTGCGCCCAAAGGTTCTTGCAACATGTAAAGCTGCAAACAAAAATAAAATCGCCATAGCCGCAAAAGCAATTCTTTGCATGACACACAAAGGGCAAGGATCAATATGCGAATGCATCTGCACAAATCCAGCATAACACAGAATGAAAAAAATTAATGCAAAGGCAAAGATATTTAAGGCTCGATAGCCAACCAGTATTTTAAGTTGCTTTAACATGGCTCTAAATTAAAAAAAATCCGCTCATAGTATAGCAACCTGTGAGATAAAAACAAATATTGTGCTTCAGACGTTAAAGTGCTGGATATTTATGGGCGAATTTACCCAGATGTATTTAATATTGTCTTAAGTTTTTATTGCTAAACCTCGTAAGTTGTTAGGGCTTCGATATTTTTATAGCCCCTGTTATTTTACTTAAGGTGTTTTTGGAGTGTCTGTATGAAGCGTTCAAGTAGCTTTTTTCAATTGGATAAAAGATGAATATACAACCTATAATAGCGCCTGGTTTAAAATACACGAACCAACAGACTCAGAAGCAACAAAACAAGATTTACATTCCAGGGCTAAGCAGGCATTTGCAAGCCTTCTGGATTTAATCTATAAAGCTAAAGCATTGGCTGCTGATATTTAAAGAACAATCTGCAGAAAAAAATGCCGGCAATTTATCCTTAGAGACACTTGAATGCATTTGTGAGTTATTACCTGCCTTAGAAAAGCCAAAAGAAACCCATGATTATTTGCGAGACTTTAAAGTTGTTTATTCACTTGCTCTAAGTCTTTTTACGATACAAGACTTATTGGCAAAGAGCAAAGGCAAAAATGGTAATTTTCCCTCCAAGAAAAAAACTTTTGAAAGTACACTTGTAACAACCTTCCATGGAGACAGGGTTGCAGATATTGCACGATATGCTTCAACACCAAACATGAGCTAGCAATCAATCAAAATCAATGTAGGTTGGCGCTGACGTAAGGAAGCCCAACAGGTTTATTCATTTAATTACAGCCTAATTTAATGCCACGGCCTGTTGGGCTTCCTTACGTCAGTCCAACCTACATTTTAAAGCTGAAACTATCTGTAAACTGGATTTCAAACCTTGGCTGGTGTACTCTAAGCAAAAATTAAACTTGTGTTGTACACCATGATTCAGTTTGACAAAGTCTTTAAACGTTACCTCAAAAGTGCCTGCGCTTTAGAAGGTATTCATTTATCTTTGGATAAAGGCGAGATGGCGTTTCTAACCGGACATTCTGGGGCAGGTAAAAGTACTTTATTAAAACTCGCAGCCCTTATTGAGCGCCCCAGTTCGGGTCAGATCATGGTGAATCAGCAAAATCTCGCGCGATATTCCAGTAGAAAAATTCCCTACCTTAGAAGAACCATGGGAATTATTTTTCAGGATGCCAAACTTATTCCACATCGAAAAGTGTTTGATAATGTAGCGCTACCGCTAATCATTGCTGGGTATCATCCCAAAGAAATTTCTCGCAGAGTTAGAGCTGCTTTGGATAAAGTGGGTTTACTCAATAAAGAGCGAGTATATCCAGATGCATTATCTGGTGGCGAAGTTCAGCGTGTGGGGATTGCAAGAGCTGTGGTTCATAAACCTGCCTTATTGTTAGCCGATGAACCCACGGGAAATCTGGATCCGGAATTATCAGCAGAAATTATGCATTTGTTTGAGCAGTTTAATCAGGTAGGCGTGGCCGTATTAATTGCCAGTCATGATGTGAGTTTGATTCAAAGCTTGAATCACCGGATTATCCATTTGGAGCAGGGGAAAATTATTTCCGATTCAAAAAACGGAGACACTCATGGCCTCTAAGCAACACTCAAAAATGGACAGCCTGTTTGCACGACATGGTCAGGCTTTTTTTTCAAGTTTAGGCAGGCTTTGGCGTGAACCCCTGGCAAATCTGATGACCATTGCTGTTATCGGTATTGCTTTAGCCTTACCAGCAACCCTTTATGTCTTGTTGCAAAATGTCAGAAACATCAGTGAAGGCTGGAATCATAATGCACAGATCACTCTTTATTTAAAACAATCCGTACGCTCAGGTGAGGTACAGGTGCTTAAACAGCAACTTGATCTACAAAATAACATTGGCAAAGTCACTTATATCAGCCCCCAACAGGGCTTAGCGCAATTTGAAAAACAATCGGGCTTTGGGGATATTTTACAGCAGCTACATAAAAATCCCTTACCGGAAGTTTTGGTGGTACAGCCTGGTACCAATGTCAGCTCCCCTTTACAAATTCATACTTTACTGAGTCAGTTAAAAGCCTTACCGCAGGTAGAATTAGCACAACTAAACATGGGTTGGATTAAACGGCTGTTTGCTATTATAAATCTTGCGGAACACGGTGCGCTGGCTTTAGGAGCGATTTTAGGGATTGCAGTAATTTTAGTCATAGGTAACACCATTCGGCTATCCATTCAAAATCAACGGGATGAAATTGAAGTCACAAAACTTGTGGGCGGTACCAATGCTTTTGTCAGGCGACCTTTCTTGTATACCGGAATTATCTACGGCTTTTTTGGTGCTTTACTGGCCTATATTTTGGTGAGCTTATTATTATTCTGGCTGTCTGCACCTGTGGCAAAATTGGCTGGTTTATATCAAAGCAGCTTTGTGCTATCAGGCTTTAGTCTTTTTTCAGAAGAGATGTTATTTATAATAGGTATGGTATTAGGATTAGTTGGATCCTGGATAGCCGTTGCCAGACAGTTACGCCAAATTGAGCCAAGCTGATGAAAAAACCAATACACCAGTTAAAAATTCTCCTGCTGCAAATTCGTGACGACAAAGAAACCATGATGGAAGAATTGTATGAGTTTATTCAATTCAGTGGGTTGCGCGAAGAACAGTTTGAGGTGCTTAATACATTCATCACAAAAGATTTTGCTGCTGAGATTATCGATGATTTCGATGCGCTCTTTATCGGAGGTTCAAGTGACGCCAGTGTCTTAAAACCTGAAGAGTTTGTCTTTCTGGCAGATTGTCGTTTGCTGTTAAGGCGCTGTTATAATAACAATATTCCAGTATTTGCTTCATGTTTTGGATTTCAATTGCTGGTACAGGAATTAGGCGGTGCTGTTGTCTTAGATGAAGCGCGTATGGAAATGGGTACTTATGCCATGCAATTAACAGAAGCGGCCAAAGAAGATCCCTTGTTTTATGATGCTCCAGATGGCTTTTATGCAGTCTCCGGTCATAAAGAGCGTGCAGATAAACTCCCTATAGATGCGATTAATTTAGTTTATACCCAAGAATGTCCTTTTCATGCCATCAAAATTAAAGACAAACCTATTTACGGTTTTCAGTTTCATCCAGAAATAGACACTAAAGACTTTGTGACACGCATCACTCGCTATCAAAATAAATATTTAGCTGAGGCTCAAGCTTTAGAAACCATAAAACAAAATGCCCACCCTGATACCAAGTGGTCAAATGCGTTAGTGCGTAATTTTATTGAGCGTATATTGCTTTAGAACTTGTTTCCTTTCAAGCATACTAAAGGATTTAGTATTAAAATCGAAATTAATCAATGTAGGTTGGGCTGAGGTCGGAAGCCCAACAGGGTATTCATTTAATTACGGCCTTATTGAGTTGCCACGGCTTGTTGGGCTTCCGACCTCAGCCCTACCTACATTTATTTTGCCTGTGAATCGAAGTTTTTTGTAAATCTTATAAACTATAATACAAATGGGAATAAGAATAAGTGGGATTTAATTTTAATGGGATTTTGTGATACATGATTTTTTAATTAAGTAGCCATAACTCGTTCTTTCTTAGAGCCTTTATTTTTTTTACCAATACGCTATAGTTTAGTTATAAAAGAAAAAATTTAGAGAGTTTCACTCATGCATGCCACTTTGCAATACGCTGAACTGTTAGCCACCATTTTTATCTGGATTGTGGGACTTGTGGCTTTGGTATTGGCAATCACTTTTTTTTACGATATTTCTCAAAGAAAGAATGCCATCTTAAAAAATTACCCTATAGTTGGACATTTTCGGGGAATATTTACGGCATTGGGGGAATTTTTTCGGCAGTATTTTTTTGCGATGGACAGAGAAGAATTGCCTTTTAACCGTGCTGAACGTTACTGGGTGTATCGTGCTTCTCAGGATGAGAATAATACTGTTGCTTTTGGTTCCACTAAAAATCTACCCGTTGGTACACCATTGTTTGTAAATTGTCCTTTCCCCACATTGGATCAGGATGCAGCGCCAGCAAAACCGGTTGTCATAGGTCCCTACTGCAAAAAACCTTTTGAAGCCAAGTCTTTTTTTAATGTATCTGGTATGAGCTACGGCGCAATTTCCCGACCGGCAGTATTAGCGTTATCGAAAGGGGCAAAAATGGCCGGTTGCTGGATGAATACAGGAGAAGGTGGTTTGTCTCCCTATCATCTTGAAGGGGGCGCTGACATTGTTTTTCAAATTGGGACAGCTAAATATGGCGTAAGAAATCCTGAAGGCGGTTTAAGCGATGATAAATTAAGAGAAATGGCCGCTAATGATCAAATTAAAATGTTTGAAGTCAAATTAAGTCAGGGTGCCAAACCTGGTAAAGGCGGTATTTTACCCGGTGTCAAAGTCACTAAGGAAATTGCTGAGATCCGTGGCATTCCAGCGGGACAGGATTCAATTTCACCGAATCGTCATCCTGAAATTAATAATGTTGAAGAATTGTTGGATTTTATCGCTCATATAAAAAAAATCACCGAAAAACCGGTGGGAATTAAATTCGTATTAGGTGCCTATGGCTGGCTTGATAGATTTTTGGAGAGAATTCATGAGCGGAATATCAAAGATGCACCAGATTTTTTTACCATTGACAGTGGCGATGGCGGTACGGGTGCAGCCCCCATGCCTTTAATTGATAATGTAGGTTTGTTAGTCCGTGAGTCCCTGCCTCAGATTACCAATGTCTTAATAAAGCATGGTCTGCGTGAAAGAATTAAAATAATTGCTTCAGGTAAACTTGTCACACCAGTCTGAAGTGGCCTGGGCTTTAAGTGCGGGTGCAGATTTTATTGTCAGTGCCAGAGGGTTTATGTTTGCGCTGGGCTGTATTCAAGCTTTAAAGTGTAATAAAAATACCTGTCCCACTGGGATTACTACCCATAATCCGCGTTTGCAAAAAGGTCTTGATCCTCAAGATAAAAGTGTAAGGGTAGCCAACTATGTTAAAAATATTACCCATGAGGTGGAAATTATTGCCCATTCCTGTGGCGTACCGGATCCAAGAAGTCTGAAACGTTATCATGTAAGAATTATTCAGGGTAATGGTATCACTTTATCTTTTGAAGAGTTGTATCCATATCCACAAATTATGGAAAGAAAAGCGAAAAGCGAGGAAAAGTGGGTTGAGTGAAGATCCAGGACTTCAACCTATACAGAAAAATCAAAATTGTTAAGATTACACATAGCTATTCCATGGAAAATTTACGCTTGTGCCATCGTAAGCCATGTTAAAGTGTGCTATAATATGTCAGCAACGTAATTGTCGTTAAATACAGACAACGAGGGCTGGTAAAATGACTAAAGAGTTAATGAAATTTGAATCTGCATCTGCATTACCCTTAGGCAGCTTAGATACTTATGTGCATTGGGTTAATAAAATTCCTATGCTGTCACAACAGGAAGAATTTCAATTAGCTGAAAAATTACAGAAAAATCAAGATGTCAGCGCAGCAAAGCGCTTAATTATGTCCCATTTGCGCTTCGTTGTACGAGTGGCAAAAGGTTACAGTGGTTATGGTTTACCGCAGGCAGACTTGATACAAGAAGGTAATATCGGCCTTATGAAAGCGGTTAAACGCTTTGATCCTAACGTAGGTGTACGTCTGGTTTCCTTTGCTGTACATTGGATCAAAGCCGAAATTCACGAATTTATTCTCAAAAACTGGCGCATTGTAAAAGTCGCTACTACCAAAGCTCAGCGAAAAGTTTTTTTCAATTTAAGACAAATGAAAAAACGCCTGGGTTGGTCTTCAAAGGCAGAAGTAGAGTCTGTGGCCAATGAACTGGGGGTGAAACCTGAAGTCGTATTGATGATGGAACAGCGCCTTAATGCCCACGATGCAGCATTCGATGGTACGGATGCGAATGATGATGACAGTTCCAGCCCAGTTGGATTTGCACCTGTACATTATCTGGAAGATAAAAGTGCTGATCCTGCCTTGCTGGCTGAAAATGCTAACTGGCAAAACGAAGGCAACCATCAGTTATTAAACGCCATGGAGCAATTAGATCCTCGCAGTCAGGATATTCTACAGCAACGCTGGCTTACTGAGAAAAAAGCAACGTTGCACGACTTGGCGGATAAATACAAAGTATCCGCAGAGCGAGTGCGACAGTTAGAAAGTAACGCCATTAAAAAACTCAAAGCTCTGATCACAGTCTCAGCCTAAGTCCGATTTTGTAACATTCATAGATACACGAACATGCCAAAACTATTAACCATTGATGATATCCGAACGCTCGTCAACACCGTCGGTATTGAGCGCTTTTTTTTGGAAAGCATTGAATATTTAAAAGAAGACTTTGCTCGCTGGCAAGATTTTAAAGCAGAACCGCGGCAAGTAATTCATTATCCTCATGGGGTCATGGAGTTGATGCCCACGGCAACCGATGATTTTTATGCCATGAAATTTGTTAATGGGCACCCCATGAATCCTGCAGCAAATAAAGCAACCGTGGTAGCCTTAGGTTTATATGCTGAAGTGAAACATGGTTATCCCTTATTGCTTTCTGAAATGACTATTTTAACAGCCTTAAGAACTGCTGCCACCTCAGCGCTTGCGGCAAAATATCTTGCTAAAGCGGGCAAGAAAACCATGGCGCTCATCGGCACCGGCGCTCAATCGGAATTTCAGGCATTGGCAATGCATTATTATGCTGAAGTTGACACCATTGCCTTTTACGATTTGGATGCAAAGGCCATGGACAAATTTCAAAAAAATTTAGCGCAGTTTCCTATAAAATTGATACCTGTGAGTTCTATTGAAGCTGCCTTAACTCAAGCGGACATTATTACCACAGCTACTGCTAATAAAACTCAGGCAAAAATATTAAAGCGTGACAATATCAAACCAGGTGTTCATATCAATGGTATTGGGGGCGACTGTTCAGGCAAAACTGAGCTTGAAAAAGATATACTGCAACAATGTAAAATTGTGGTAGAACATACCCCCCAAACTATGATTGAAGGTGAAATACAGGTTCAAGATGAAAAACAAATTCATGCTGAACTTTGGGAAATCGTGCAAGGCAAAAAAACCGGGCGTGAATTTTTAGATGAAATTACATTATTTGATTCTGTGGGCTTTGCTATCGAAGATTTTTCGGTATTAAGATATGTTTACGAAAAAGCAGTGGCGCACAATATTGGTAAAGAAGTTGATATGATTCCCACAGGCGATCCTAAAGATCTTTTCACCCATTTGTTAAATCATTAATTTTCTTTCTCACAAGAAAAACCACCGCACCAATACAGATGATGACAATACCTGTGTAAAAGAATACCTGAAAATACTGCCAGTTAATCTCCATTTGCGTCTGTTGCATATTCACAACTGTAAAATAAGCCAGATAACCTGTGAGTAACCCTGAAAATCCCTGCATAACGTTCCAGATCCCCATAAACAAACCTTCTTTTTCACGCGGTGCCAATCGATTCGCCATAGCAATACCAATAGGCAAAATCATTAATTCGCCACTGACAAACAGTAAAAACACAACAAGTAGCCAAAAACCTGGCAGACGGGATTGCAAATAACAATACATTAATAAAGCCAGTAACAAATAACCCAAAGCTGGCAGCATAATCCCCAGAGAAAACTTAGTGGCAAGCCCTGGATTTTGTTTTTTTAATTCCAAATGACGCCAAAGTTTGCTGAATGCCAAACCAAGAATAATACAAAATAAGGGATCAAGGCTGGTAATCGATTGTGCGGGAAACATATGATTAATAATCGTTAAATTAACCGCATGTTTAGCAAATTCAGGCATCAGCCCAAATTCCGAATTATAAATCGTAATCGCAATGACCGCTAAAAAGCATAAAAACGTAAAAGCTTTGATATGATTACGCTTTACCACATCATCACAGTTTCGAATAAGCTTAATTAAATATAATAAAATGCCAAGCATAATTAGCCACATGAACAGATTATTTAAAATTAAAAAGTGCAGTAAAAAAAGGGTGCCAAAAAAAGTAATACCAAAGCCCAAAATTAATTTTGAATAAGACCTTCTAGCAGCAGGTAAATGCTGAATTTTATTTTTTGCATACAGTAAAAGAAAGAAAGCCAAAAAAGCACCCGCAGAAAATATTAAAAACATCACATGAAAGTTAATATCAGTGGCAACAAAACTACTGGCAGAAAAAGTAAAAAGAAAGCCAGTATTGAAAATAAGATAAAATAAGGTGACACCTGCCTCACGCATTTGAGGTTGTTTTTTATAAATAAAACCTACCATAGCCCACACAGAAGGCATGGCAAGCGCATTGCCTGTAATACAAAGGGCGGTTCCAATATAAAAATCTTCTAAAGCAGGTAAACTTAAACAGATCAATCCAATGAAGGTTGTGAGAAATCCCAATAACGCTACCGGTATAAAACCACATTTATCAGCCAGATAACCACCCGCCAGTGGTAAAATAAATGTTAAAGTAACGAAGCTTGCAAAAAATGCAAAGGCATAATTTTCCCCAAAATGTATGGGACCACCTTGATCACTGTATAATAAGAGATTGGCAAACAATACCCCGTAGCTTATAGAAAAAAGTGCATAAATGATGGAAAGCCACCAAAGTGCTTTGGGATGCTGTGTATATTTTGTCATTCTATCCGGTGAATTGTTATAATAAAATCAACAGTTTGTATTTTTTTGAGCAAAATGTCCATACTTGATTTAACAACAAATGGCCTATACTGCAAGCAAGGGCAGTTTTACCTTGATCCTGTGGGAAAGGTTGATAAAGCTTTAATTGATCTTGATCCACTTTTATGGAGAGTTATTTTAAGTAGTCTTTGCCATCATATATTGATGCTCAAATTCCACTGGAGTGCAATTGGACTTACCCACAGATTCAGTGCTTTTTTACAAGAAACTTTCTAATACTTTTGATAACAAAAGCACTTGACCTTAACCTTAAATCAAATGTTAAGGTATATACTTCTTTTGTATATTTAACAGTACTTATTATGAATAATGAATCCTTCTCAACTAAGACCATTGAGTCAGTGCTAACTGAAGCACTCGAGCTTACCCACAACATCACGCCAGAAACGCCAGAAATACTGGGAAGCGCCTTTCAAGCAGCCAAAGCAAAATACGGTAACCTTATTACAAGGAGCAAACTCAATGAGAGAATACCGGTTGAAATAAATCAGGACAATGTCCTTGAAGTTTTTTTAGATTTTTTACTGGGCGAAGGCGATATTAATCCTAAAAGCTTTAAGATGCTAGTGTTAAAAGAGCTGGGTATTGTTGATGATAAGGTTGAATACACAAACACTCAACTTGAAGCCATCTATCAAATTATATTATACGCATTGCCCTTGGACACAGACGCACTGAAAGAAGAACTTGATAAAAAGGACGCTAACAGTACAGTGCTCAATGCATTATGCGGAGCCTACTCCGCTCAACCAATTGCAGGCAAGCTAAGCACAACAGCGGCTCGAAGATATCCTAAAATAAATGGAAGATACCCAAACTGGTCTGCCGCTAAATTTTTTGCGTTTTGCGCGGCCTTAAAAGGCAGCGGCGATACGTCTCTAGATTTGAGCAGGAACCGCCTTGATAAACTCTCCGAAGACCAATGGACTGCGCTTGGCGCCGCCTTAAAATACAGCGGCGTTACGTCTCTAGATTTGAGCTGGAACTGCCTTGATAAACTCTCCGAAGACCAATGGACTGCGCTTGGCGCCGCCTTAAAATACAGCGGCGTTACGTCACTTAATTTGAGAGGGAACCACCTTGATAAACTCTCCGAAGACCAATGGACTGCGCTTTGCACTGCCTTAAAAGACAGCCGTGTTACATCTCTTGATTTGAGCGGGGACGACCTTGATGGACTCTCCGATGCCAAATGGGTTGCGTTTGGCATCGCCTTAAAAGATAGCGTCGTTGCATCTCTAGGTTTGAGAGGGAACCACCTTAATAAACTCTCCGCAGACCAATGGGCTGCGCTTGGCACGGCCTTAAAAGGCAGCGGCGTTAAGTCACTTAATTTGGGCTGGAGCCACCTTGATAAACTCTCCGCAGACCAATGGACTGCGCTTGGCACGGCCTTAAAAGGCAGCGGCGTTACGTCACTTAATTTGAGTGGGAACAACGTTGATGAACTCTTCGAAAAAAAATGGCCTGCGTTTTGCGCTGTCTTAAAAGACAGCGACGTTACGTCACCTAATTTGAGTGGGAACAACGTTGATGAAAACAAATGGCCTGCGTTTTGCGCTGCCTTAAAAGACAGCGACGTTACGTCACTTAATTTGAGCTGGAACAATTTTGATAAACTCACCAAAGTCCAATGGGCTGCGTTTGGCATCGCCTTAAAAGACAGCAGCGTTACGTCTCTAGATTTGAGCAATAGCAAATTTGATAAACCCTCCAAAGACGAATGGACTGCGATTTGCGTGGCCTTAAAAGACAGCGGTATTATGGCACTTAATTTGCGCCATAACTTGCTCGCACAGAGCCAGCCAGGGGACATCAATAAAATTCTTAAGGAAAGCTTTCATAACGGGTATGAGGATGATAAAAAAAGTGATGACATACCAACGCCCATTTCTTTATATAATCAGTGCTTATATACTATGTTTCATGAGACTGGAAATGCATATGAGGCCATTAAGGAAAGTAGGCTCTCCGAAGAGATCGACACAACATTTACAACTGATTTGGACAAAATAGGCAAAAAGACAGGGCTTTCCATGGATTAGTGTTGTTGATCGCTAATCTATGTCGCCATAAAGTCATTGAGGGAGGCAAGATTTTTCGCGTTCAGCGTAAAAATATTCCGTACGCAGTGGACATAGTCCAAGAAGGGTAAGCGAAATCATTTTGTTTCCCACACATGCCTTTGAAACATTTGAATATTTAGCAGAAAAAAAGCTCTGGCGCAAAATTTAATTGAAGCCAGAAAATTTTTAAACAAACCTTATGATGTGTTAATTCAGCACTTGTTAAGTATTGCAATTGGTGAAGGTTTTCAGTGCGAAGCGATGTACAAAGAAATCAAAGGGGTGCCTTGCTGTAAAAATTTAACAAAAAAAGAATACCGCAAAATTTTAACTTATCTTGAAAAAGGTGGTGAGGCTTTAGATGCCTATCCTGAATATCATAAAATCATATGTGAAGATGGCTGGTATAAAGTCATCGATACAAAAATTGCCAGATGACATCGAATGAATATTGGTACAATTTGTGTAAGTGCCATGATTGAAGTTAAATTTCAGAGAGGGAAAAAAATAGCGGATTTAAAATAAGAATTTAATCCAAAAGCAGCGGTCTTTATCGATGATTCCGAGAAAAAATCAATTGTTGGTTAAAATTACAAAAACTAAAGAAGGATATCAAGCTTATTTCTTTATTTTTAAAGGCCGCATTTTAAATGAGAAGATTGCATTGCTTTTGGCAAAGCCAATATTTTTCAAAAACAAGGTGTTGCTATACCTTATGGTGCAACGCTCAATGATTTAGCTTTGATTAAACAGTTAATCTTACATTATGAAATTGAAACATTGATTATCACCGGTGATTTTTTTCATGGCGTTCTATCCGACAAAACTTTACAGCAAATGATTTTTAAAAACATTTTTGAATTACCCATTAAGATTTGCCACTTGGTTTTAGGCAACCATGATAAAGATTTCCCTGAGCAAAATTGCATGGTAATACATAATACCTTTGAGATGGAACATATTTTGTTTACTCATGAACCCAGCCAGGATGAACAATTTAATATTTGTGGTCATATTCATCCAGTAGTGAAGCTTCGCGCCTTTAAAGAAACATTTCGTTTGAAATGTTTCTGGCTTGAATCCAAAAGACTAATCTTACCTGCTTTTGGAGAGTTTACGGGAGGCTTCGAGATTTTTAACTCCCAAAAAGGAATAATTTATGCCATTGCCGGCAACAAAATCCAAAAAATATAATGTAGGTTGGGCTGATAAGCCCAACAGGGTATTCATTTAGTTATGGCTTTTTTTTATTGCTATGGCCTGTTGGGCTTATCAGCCCAACCTACATTATATTTTTATAAACCAAGCCAGCGAATAAAGCGATATGTGGTTCTAAAGGTTTGTTTACTGTTATCTTCAAAGGTTACCGTATAACTTTGTATTTCATTTTCTCTGTCATCTAAGCTGTTTAGGTTTACTTCTTTAATTGTTTTAATATCAACAATCTTAAAAAGCGTCATCCAAATGCCCCGAACCTTTTTGACCTGAGGAATAGCAAAATTAATGCTTTCTAAAGCAATGGCCTCTTGCTCATTAATTAAATTATCCTGGTTTTTATCTAATAACTTTAAGTCTTCTTTATTTAGTGCAATATATTCAACAGAATTGATTTGTCTTCTAAGCATACGTTCCAGCGGGACCTGTTCACTGATTAAACTCTCATAATGCGCATTTTTTAAAATCATAATCGGTTCATTTTCACTGTAGCGGCGATTATTATTTTTATCGATGAAAACAATCTTGCTAATGGGATCCTTCCTTTTAAAACTCATCAGTTTCTCGGTCTGAGTGTTTATAGTATTTGGATAGGCTTTGCAATTTAAAAAACGGGATTTTTTCAACCAGTTTTCATCTGGAGAATAAATTACCAGTAAAGCATCTTCTCGAATAGTTTCGATTAAGGGTCTGACCACTTTTTTAGGAATCGCAGGACAACCCCAACTGCGACCTGCACGACCATAAGCTTGAATGAAATCATCTTTCATATACCAGGCAGAATGCATTACAATGGCTCGGTTATATGCGCGATGATTAAAATTTCTCTCATGCCCTACGAGCTTTAAGGAAAAACCATGTCGGCCATAGTAAGATCTTTCTGTGGTATATACCCCAAGGCTGGTAGCTTTACTGTTATGCGTATTAGAAAAATGATCCACAACAGAAGTTCCAGAATTAATACCATGGGAAACATAGGTATAAAATAATAATTTTTTTTGATTTAAATCAAAAACCCAAAGACGTTTTTCACTAGAAGCTTTAGAATAATCAATTAATGTAATAATATTTTTATGATAAAGATTTTTGGCCTGTGAACATGCAATTACTGCAACTAAGGTTTGAATTAAAGGTTGAGTTAAATCAAAATTTTCATTATTAAAAAATCTGGTTAGATCATTAATATTCATTTTTTCTTTAAAACACATTTTTTCAATGGCTGGATTGAAATTTTGCAAAGCTTTGTGATGTTCGGTATGCGTTCCAGAATATTTAAGTAACTCATTGGCAATCACACTTTGAGTTGTCAATAATAATGCTAAACCAGATAAGAATATTTTCATAGCATTCAACCATTTTTTGTTATTCTAGGTATGCAAAAAGCTTTATACAGTTTTAATAATTTCTGACAGCTTCGTTTTTAAAGTTTCTTCATCGAGATTAACGTAGTGTTTATCTATGAATAAGGTTTTGTCTAACAAATATTTATTTAAATTTTGCTTGCAGTATCCTTGCAATTTTCCTGGCGCAATAAATATTAAGTTTGAAAAAGCCTGGTTTTGAAATTCACGATTCAAATGATCAGATATTTGTTTAGAAAAAGCATTTAATTCTTTGGTTTTAGCATCTGTATGAGGTTCATAAGTACCTTCATTCCAGGTAGCTGATTTTTGATACCGCCCCTGGTTATCTGACTGTAATTCCATTTCTTTTAATTTTCCGGCTTCATGTTCTAAAGTTCCATCCGCTTTAAAAGCATGTTCGGATTTGTCATAAATAAAAGAGCGCGCCATGGCTGCATCAGCAATGATACATTTTGTGTATTTATTTAAAATCATTTTTTCTCCCTGGATTTTTTAGAGATAGCCTTACAGGTCTCTTTATCTTTTTTGACTTCAGCGGACTCTGAATTTTTAGATGAATATTTATCTTTTTTTAAAATATGCTTACAAACAGATTCATGCTCTGAATGTTTTCTGAGTGCTTTTTGCATTTTTTTTGTATCTTTTTCTTGGTTTGCCATCACATACTTAAAAAGTTATCTTTATACTTTAATGTATAGTTGAATCCTAATAAAAAGCAAACTGACCTGCAAAAAAGCGCCAAACTTAAGGGCTTGGAAAAAACTTTGTCATAGCGCAAATAATAGATTTTCGTTATAATACGGCCTTAGATTTTTAATTCCGGAGAAATCAATGTCCGCTGAGAAAGTTTTCGAACTTATGGAAGAAAACCAGGTTAAATTCGTAGATTTACGCTTTACAGACACCAAAGGTAAAGAACAGCATGTGTCCATTCCTGCGCAGGTGCTGGATGAAGATTTTTTTGCTGATGGAAAAATGTTTGATGGTTCATCCATTGCGGGCTGGAAAGGGATTCAAAATTCCGATATGTGCCTTTTACCAGATCCGCAAACGGCGGTAATGGATCCTTTTTGCGAAGAGGCAACCTTAAATTTGCGGTGTGATGTGGTTGAACCCAGCACCATGCTGGGATACGAGCGGGATCCCCGTTCTTTAGCAAAACGAGCCGAGGCTTATCTAAAATCAACCGGCATTGCCGATACCTGCCTTATGGGACCTGAGCCGGAATTTTTTATTTTCGATGACGTAAAATGGTGTGTGGACATGCGCGGTGCTCGCTATACCATTGATTCAGAAGAAGCTGCCTGGAACTCAGGTAAAGAATATGAACTGGGTAATATGGGACATCGACCTACGGTTAAAGGCGGTTATTTTCCTGTACCACCGGTGGATTCATCTCAGGATATCCGTTCCACCATGTGTTTGACCATGGAAAAAATGGGGCTTGTAATTGAAGCGCATCACCATGAAGTGGCAACGGGAAATCAAAATGAAATTGCTACTAAATTTAACACCTTGGTGAAAAAAGCCGATGAGATGCAGATTTTAAAATATGTCGTACATAATGTTGCTCACGCTTTTGGTAAAACTGCTACTTTTATGCCAAAACCATTGGTGGGTGATAATGGCTCAGGTATGCATGTGCATCAATCACTATCTAAAAATGGCGAAAATATTTTTGCTGGTGATGCCTATGCCGGATTGTCAGAGACTGCACTTTTTTATATTGGTGGCTTGATTAAGCATGCTCAGGCGCTGAATGCTTTTACAAACTCAACCACAAACAGTTACAAACGCTTGGTTCCAGGCTTCGAAGCTCCAGTAATGCTGGCTTATTCTTCCAGAAACCGTTCTGCTTCTATTCGAGTACCTCATGTATCAAATCCAAAAGCCAGAAGAATTGAGCTTAGGTTTCCTGATGCTGCCGGTAATCCATACCTTGCTTTTTCAGCTATGATGATGGCAGGGATCGATGGTATTAAAAATAAAATTCATCCTGGTGAACCGATAGATAAAGATTTATATGACTTGCCACCAGAAGAGGCTCAAGATATTCCTACCGTTGCGGTAACTTTGTCAGAAGCGCTCAGTGCTTTAAATGAGGACAGAGATTTCTTAAAAGCAGGCGATGTGTTTTCAGACGACTTTATTGACAGTTACATTTCACTAAAAACTCAAGAAATTGAAAAACTACTGATGACAACTCATCCAATTGAGTTTGATATGTACTACAGCTCGTAAATGGCACAATACACACTGAAGCTCAATCCTCTTGGAGATGAAGTTGCTTTGGCAGCGTCTGCAAACCCTGTGGCAGTAACCGGTGCAACAGGTTATGTGGCAGGGTGGGTGATAAAAGCATTACTGGAATTAGGGCTTACGGTTCATGCCACCGTTCGCTGTGCCATTGATGATGAAAAGCTTAACTATTTGCGAGTTTTGGCAGATAAAAGTGCTGGTAAAATTATTTTTTTTCAGGCGGATTTGCTTAATGAAACTGCTTTTTTAGAAGTCTTTGCAGGCTGTCATTATGTTTTTCATACAGCCTCACCCTTCATCATGGACGTTAAAAATCCTCAAAAGCAACTTATTGAACCAGCTGTTACGGGCACTAAAAACGTTCTTGCTCAGGTGAATAAAATCCCCAGCATAAAACGAGTGGTTCTAACCAGCAGTTGTGCTGCAATCTACGGTGATAATGCTGATTTACAGTCAATACCAGAAGCTGCTTTTTGTGAAAAACACTGGAATACCACTTCCACGATAGATCATAAACCTTATTCATTATCAAAAACCCTGGCAGAAAAAGTCGCTTGGGAAATTCAATCCCAACAAAAGCACTGGAGTCTGGTTTGTATCAATCCTTCCTTAGTAGTTGGACCAGGTATTAAAGATACAGCGACTTCTGGTAGCTTTGAGTTGTTTGAAAATTTTGCCAGTGGCCGTTTCAGCCAGGGCGTGCCAGATATGAGCTTTGGTGTGGTGGATGTTAAAGATGTGGCCATTGCTCACGTAAGAGCCGCCTTTTATACAGAAGTACACGGAAGGTATATTGTCAGCGCCCAAAGCTTCAGTCTTTTACAAATCAGTGAAATGTTAAGAAAGCATTTTCCTACTGAAAAACAATTGCCCAAACGTACGTTGCCCAAATGGCTGGTGAAATTGGTTGGGCCGCTCGTCAATCGCACTTTAAGCCGAAAGGTCATTGAGCGCAATGTGGGACACCCTTTTAAAGCCAGTCATGAAAAGAGTCAGCAGCAGCTAAAAATGAATTATCACCCGGTAGAACCAGCTATTACTGAGATGTATCGTCAAATTATTACGCGAGTTTAATCATTTCTAAAACTTTTGCTGTGATTCTCTTCTGAACGAGCAGTCTCAAAGATCTTATGTAAATTCTCCAAATGGTCTGCATGACGAAAGCAGTTAAATAATTCGCTTTCCGACTCGCTTATGCTTATTATACTTTCAGGATCCTTTCCAGGCTCGAAAAAAATAGAAGGTATCAATGTTTCACCAAAAGTATCAATAAACTGAAAGGCTTTACTTTCTATTGAATATCTGTCTTTACAACTAAACATGTTAATGGCATCAACAAATGCTGCCGGGCTTAAAGATTTAACATCTGTAATATGTGATGATAAATAATTAAAACGAGTATCGTCATCAGACTGGTTTTTAAGCACTTCCAGTAAAGAAGCCTTTGGATCAAAAAGCATCATAATTCACTCTCCCCTATTTGTGAGGATTATCTTACAAAATTCTTTAAACCTATGTCAAGCCTACTAATTACTTAAAATACATTAACATTAGCAGAATCCAAGCTAAAGTTGTGTTACGATAAGCTTTAAGTCCAATTGGAATGAAACTGTAATAAATGGAAATTACTTTTGAACAAACTGTAATACAATTGCCAGAATACATCACGCTCAGCAAATTAAGAGTAGAAGCTGCCATTAAAGCCACCTTTGAGCAATTACCCAGTATTTCAGATTATTTAAAGCAGGCGATGCAATATAGCCTGTTAAACGGTGGTAAAAGAATTCGATCTGCGCTTATTTATAGCCTGGAAAAACCGTTTAATCTAAATGCAGCAGTGTTAGATAAGATTGCTATTACTATAGAGTGCATCCATGCGTCTTCCTTAATACACGATGATTTACCAGCTTTAGACGACGATGCTTTGCGACGAGGTCAGCCAAGCTGTCATATGGCGTTTAATGAAGCCATTGCAATTTTGGCAGGTGATGGATTGCTGAATTTATCTCATCAAGTGATTTTAAGCCTGACAGATACACAACTCGATGAAGCTAAAATTATCAAGGTAGCTAAAATATTTTCCCATGCCATTGGCACAGCCGGAATGATTGGCGGGCAAGCCCTTGAGTTTCAGCCAGAAAATGAACCTGTTTCTGAACAAACCATTCTCAAGCTCTATGAGTTAAAAACCGGTTGTCTGTTAGGGGCTGGTATTCAAATGGCCTTGAGCGTCGCAAAGGTGAGTGCGGATATCCAAAATGCATTTGATAAGTTCTGCTACCATCTTGGCTTAGCCTTTCAAGTGCAAGATGATATTTTAGATATTGAGAGCAATTCAGAAACTTTAGGGAAACCACAAAATTCAGATTTTCAGGCCGACAAACTTACTATTGTTGCCAAAATTGGTTTACCTCAGGCAAAAGCTCTGTTCATGTATCATTCAAAAGCTGCCAGAGCAATACTCAAAGATCTTCCCTATGATTTGACTGATCTTGAGACTATTTGTGATTTTTTAATGCAAAGAAAATTTTAGGTCATTTATGAACTCATCAAAAAAAGTCTATGTCATTGGTGCTGGATTTGGAGGCATGGCGGCGGCCTTAAGATTACGCGCCAAGGGTTACGAAGTTGAAGTATTGGAGCGGGGCAATGAATCTGGCGGTAGAGCCAGAGTTTTTAAGCAAGAGGGTCACACTTTTGATGCAGGCCCAACAGTTATTACAGCGCCGTATTTAATTGAAGAACTCTTTGCGCTTTTTGATAAAAAAACGCAGGATTACCTTCAATTAAAACCATTGGATCACTGGTATCGTTATCAGTTTGAAGATGGTACGTTTTTTGATTATGTGAAAGACGAAGCACAAATGCTTACAAATATTGCCAAAATATCTTCCGCAGATGTAGAGGGCTTTAAAAAACTTACCAAGCTGTCACAAAAGATTTTTGATAAAGGCTTTACCCAATTAAGCGATAAACCATTTTTTACCTTAAACTCTATGTTAAAACAGGCACCAGCGCTTATGAAACTGGGTGCCTATAAAAGCGTTTATCGCGCCGTGGGGCAATACTTAAGCTCAGAAAAGTTAAGAAGAGTTTTCACCACCCAACCGCTTTTGGTAGGCGGTGATCCCTTCAAAACCACCTCTATCTATCTGTTAATTTTGCATCTGGAACAAAAATATGGCTGTCATTTTTGCATGGGTGGAACCACAGCGTTGGTAAATGCATTGACAACGTTAATGCAGGAAGTTGGTATTACCATTCGTTACAACGCTACAGTCACTGCATTTAAAGGTGTTGGTAAAAAACTGTCGGCAGTCTGTGTGAATCATGAAGAGTATTTGCCTTGCGACATGGCTGTTTTCAATGGAGATCCTGCTTATGCGTATCATCATTTGATCCCCAAAAAAAATCACAGATGGCTCACTCGCTTACAATTGCCTAAAATGCAATACTCCATGGGCTTATGCTTATTTTACTTTGGTACCACTGTGCAGTATGAAAATGTGCCTTTACATACCATAAGTTATGGATCTTCTTATCGGACTTTGCTGGAAGATGTGTTTCATAAAAAAAATCTCAATTTAGATTTGAGTATTTACCTTTACCGTCCCACAGCCATTGATAAATCTTTGGCACCTGCAGGTAAAGACAGTTTTTATGCGTTATTACCGGTACCCAATCTTTTGGGGGATATCGACTGGTCACAAAAGCAAAAAACGCTGCAAGCTCATGTGATTCAATTATTAGAAGAACGATTGTTGCCAAACCTTTCCAATACAATTTGTACCCAAAAATTTATTACCCCGGAATATTTTCAGTCAGAACTTTTATCTTTACACGGCAGTGGTTTTTCCATTCAACCAATTTTCACGCAGTCGGCCTATTTGCGCTTTCATAACCGTGCTAAAAAATTGCAAGGATTATATTTTGTTGGGGCAGGTACCCATCCAGGTGCCGGTGTGCCAGGGGTTTTATCTTCAGCAAAACTTGTGGGTGATTTAATTCCGGAAGCAATCTCATGAATGAAGATTTCGAAAACCCTGAACAACTGTTGGCAAAATATGGTAAAAGCTTCAACTTCGCTGCGTTTTTTTTAAATAAAACTCAAAAAAAGCAAGCGCAGATAGTCTATGCCTTTTGTAGATATATTGATGATGTGGTGGATGAAATTGAAGACAAAGCAATAGCAAAAGCGCTGATTGAAAGCGTTAAACAGGCAATTTTTTATAAAAAAAGCAATAATGTGATTGTTGATAATATGCTGACGCTGATGGATGAACTTAAAATTTCACCCGTGGTTGTCAACCAACTGGTAGATGGCGTAGCCTTTGATTTAGAGCATCAGCGTATTCACAATCAGGCCGAGTTATTACGCTACAGTTATGGAGTGGCTGGCACAGTGGGTCTTTTGATGTGCTACGTTTTTAAAATAAAAAATTCAACTGCATTAAAATACGCTGTGGATTTAGGTATCGCCATGCAGCTCACCAATATTGCCAGAGATGTGCAAGAAGATGCCTTAAAACAACGAGTGTATTTACCTCAAAACTGGTTTGATAAACCCATTACGCCTAAGGACATTTTGCAGACAACCCACAGGCAAACCTTATTTTCAGTCATACAAAAAATATTGGAATTGTCGAAGGTGTATTACAACTCAGCCTGTGAGGCAATGCCTTATTTGCCTTTTAGAGTACGTTTTTGTGTCCTGACAGCGGCTAAAGTCTATGGTGCCATTGGCCATAAAATCAGTGAGCATGATGCCAACAGCTATTTTCAGCAAAAACGCATTCACACCACATTTTTTGAAAAAATTAAAATCTGTTTGGGCGTATTATTCAGTGCAGATTTATGGCATACCAAAAAATCTACCGAAGCCCATGCTATGGAACTGCATATAGAAATTGAGGATTTGATATCTGATGTCTGAGGCAAAACAGTTTGACATCATTATTGTGGGTGGCGGATTAAGTGGACTTTCTTTAGCTGTGGAATTACACCGTCAGGGTCTTTTAGAGAATAAAAAACTGTTAATTTTAGAAAAACGCAGCACCTATGTGGATGATAAAAGCTGGTGCGGCTGGAATGTTTTACCCCATGGTTTTTCTCAGTGTGTAGGTAAAACCTGGGATGAATGGGAAGTAGGCTATAAAGGCAAGCATATTCTTCGTACTTCTAAGCAATATCAGTATCAATATATCAACTCTAAAAGCTTTTATGATTATTGCCTGAATTACATTCGCCAGAGCGCACAAATTCAATTAAAGTTAAATACCGTGATTACCCAAATGAATGATCATGAGGTTACTTGTGACAATCTCCATTACAAAAGTGATTTAATTTTTGATGCTCGCGCTGCCCACATTGATTTTGATATACTTAAACCGAAAGATAATTACTTATTACAGGCTTTTTATGGTTTCAAAATCAAAACGCCTAAACCTGTGTTTAAGCCAGATACGCTGATATTGATGGATTTTTGCAGTTCGCAAACTAAGGGGATTAATTTTATTTATCTGTTACCGTTTACAGAAGATGAAGCGTTGATTGAGCCCACTTATTTTTTGCATCACCCAGACATCCCGAATAAAGCGCACTTCTTTCAATTGGCAAAAGAGTATCTGAAAAAACGTTTCGCCTGTGATAACTTTGAAGTGCTTCATGAAGAAAAAGGGATATTACCAATGCAGCCCTGGCAAAAAAATAACTTTCAATATGACAAAAAAGGTATTGGCAGCGCTCATGGACTGATCAGGCCAGCCACAGGCTATGCTTTTTCAGGTATTCAGCGCAATATTCATGCTATAATCGCCAGTATGAAAGCCCAACTACCTTTGAAAGTGCATACTTATTCTAAAATGAGTGCCTGGATGGACTCGCTTTTTTTACAGGTATGTCGTAAAAATCATCGCGACGCAGACAAGCTGTTTTATGGGCTATTTGAACATGCCAATAGCGATGCACTGGTTCGTTTTATGCATGATAATGCAACCCTGCAAGATTATTTGAAAGTGATGTTGGCCATGCCAAAAGCTCGGTTTTTAAAAACAGCAATGACGCGCCATTTGCGGCTTTGGAGTTAAGGGATGAAAATATTTTTATTTTGTGTATTACTGCCTTTTGGCTATCTGTTTATTTTTGAATATTTAACTTATCTGCTCCACAAACATGTGATGCATGGGTTTGGTTGGGTTTGGCATGATTCTCACCATCAAAATCCTGGTGGTGGTATTGAAAAAAATGATTATTATGCCGTGTGTTTTGCCATCATCGCTATGGGTTTATTCTATTTGAGTACTTTTGAAAAGAATGGTCTTTGGATTTTATCCATTGCCATTGGGTTAACGGCTTATGGCGTTTTATATTTTCTGGTACATGACGTTCTAATCCATCGAAGGTGGCCTAATGCTCTTTATCGTAAAATTCAAAGCCCTTACATTAAGCGATTAATTCGCGCTCACGCTATTCATCATAAATTAAAAACAAAGCATGGCAACGAAGCTTTTGGATTTTTGTATGCACCCAAAAAATATCGTTATCCCACTGAAAATCTGGAAACCCTAAAAAGCAAACTGCAAGAGGTGCAATAAAATGCCTTTTGCCTCAGATTCAGAATATGTAACTGCAAAAGCCCCAGGAAAATTAATTTTATCTGGAGAACATGCCGTGGTACATGGTGCGCCTGCTTTGGCCATGGCCATTGACAAATTTACCCAAACCAGCATTAAAAAAGCCAGCCATATTCCCAGCTTTTTAAATTTACAGGCGTTGAATTTAAAAAAATCCGTGCCTTTTTCCATGTTAAAAGCCTTAGAAGATCAATTTTTAAGTAAACACAAATTATATCAATCGGGGAAAGCCTTAATCAAAGATGTGTTGTCTGAGCCTTTAGATTTAGCTATTTTTACTGCAGCTAAAATTTTGAAAATTATCGGTGCGCCTTTAAAGTATGGATTGGATATTCAAACAACCTCTACGATTCCTGTAAGCTGTGGCATGGGATCTTCTGCTGCCAGCATTGTTAGCCTTATTAAAGCGCTGCAAAGCTTTTTAAACTTAAATATCGAAGATAAACTGCTCATGGATATCGCACTTCAAGCAGAAAATCTTCAGCATGGACAATCCAGTGGTTTAGATTTACGTTTATCCATGCAAGGTGGCTGTTTGTATTTTCAAAATCAAAAATTTGAAACCATACACGGGATTCAAACGCCCTTAACCATTATCAAAACCGGCAAACCTGCAACCACCACAGGCGAGTGTGTCAGTCACACCACCAGATTTTTTCAGCAAAGCGAGTTAATAGAGCAATTTGCCAGCACCACTAAAACTATGCAACAGGCTGTGGCAGCTAATGACACCCATTTGTTGCATAAAAGTATTCGACAAAATCATCGTCTGCTAACTGCCATTGAAGTTGTGCCACAAACCGTCAACCAATTCATCCATAACCTCGAAAACGCCAATATTTCTGCCAAAATTTCCGGCTCCGGTGCGGTATACGGCGATAATGCAGGCATTGTTATGGCACTTGGCGACAAAAAAGTTATCAAAAAAATCGCAAAAGAGGCAGGCTACACTGTAGATAGCATTTCTCAAAATCACGGTGGAGCGGCCTTGGTGTCCCAGGCTGAGTAAGATTTAAAATATTATTTTTAAAGCTTTATTACAATGTAGGTTGGTGCTGACGTAAGGAAGCCCAACAGGGTTATTCATTTAATTACGGCTTAATTTAATTGAAACAGCCTGTTGGGCTTCCTTACGTCAGCACCAACCTACATTTATTATTCTAAAGTGACCTTAACTTTAGCAAAACCCCATTTTTAGGCTTCAAAGTAACAATATGTTCCACACCCACATGATGCTCAGGGTGAATCGTTAATTCGAACCGCTGTAATACCATAGCAATAATGATGATGGATTCCACAGGCGCAAAATGGCCGGCAACACAGACTCTGGGGCCAGCACCGAAAGGTAGGAAGGCAAAGGGTGGAGGTTTGGCGTAAGTGTCGCAAAAATGTCTTTCGGGAATAAAATCTAATGGTTGTTCCCAATAGCATTGACGTCGATGCAGTGTGTAGGGAGAAATTAAAATCGTCGAGTTTTTTGGAATAAAATATTCACCTAAGTAATCATCCACTTGATTGACTCTGGGTGTCAGCCAGATGGGTGGATAGAGTCGAATGGCTTCTTCGAAGATGCCGCGGGTGTAAGGCAGATTTTTAAGGTCTTCAAACTCGGGTGGTTTAGATCCAATAACTCTTTTAATTTCACAACGGGCTTTATCTTGTATATCAGGATTTTCTGACAAAAGTTTAAAGGCAAAACCCAAAGTAGAGCCGGTGGTTTCGTGTCCTGTCATCAAAAAAGTTTTTGCTTCATCATATATTTCTACCTCAGAGAGTTTTGAACCATCTTCATTTTCTAAAGTGAGAATTTTATTAATTAAACTGTCAGTGTGAGGATTTTCACGGGCATTTTGCAAAATGTCTTCAATGTGCTGTTTTAAAATGCTTCGAGCTTTTCGATAGCGCATACCGCTTAAAGTCGGGATATTTGGCCACAGCCCTGGGAATGAAGCAGAATAACGATTGTCTAAATAAATCGCCTGCAAGGCATTTTCAATCTCTGTCTCTGACAGGTTTTGTTTAAAAAAAGCCTCAACAGCAATTTCATAAGTGACTTTCATAATTTCATGACTGAAATCAATATAATCGCCGGTATTTTGTGGCTTATCAGCCAGCATCGCCAATCTTTTTTCAGTGACTTGTTGGATAGTATTTACATAATTTAAAATACGGGTAGGGGTAAAAAAAGGTGCCATGGCAAGTCGGCGAGTGCGCCATTGACTGCCATTTAACATTAAAATTCCTTTACCCAAAAAGCGAGCCATGGGTTTTGTTCTGGCACCGGTTCTCAAATAGATATCAGGTTTTTGTTTTAAAACCTGTTTTATCATTTCGGCATCGTTGATAAGGTATCCGCGATCATAGCAAGGCACTTTAACGATACCGCCAAAATCTTCCATCAACTCACAGTAATACTGTAATCTGTCCGGCGCAGCTTCCAGCATAAAAGAAAAGTAAGAAGGGCCTTTAGGTAATTTTTTTTTCATAAAAAAACCTTAATACCATATTTGGGTTTTAAAGAAATAATATGCTCGAAATCCAAAGGGTGATCCTCATCCAGCTTTAAAGTTAAATTTTGCATTAAAACTGCCAAAATTAAAACGGCTTCTTTCATGGCAAAAGCGCCAGCGATACAACCTCTTGGGCCTTTTAAAAAAGGGATAAAAGCAAATTCAGGGGGTTGCTTTTCATAATCAGGTAAATGTCGTTCTGGTTTGAACTTAAGCGCATCCTCCCAATATAAAGATCGACGATGCAAAGTGTAGGGAGAAATGAATAGGTTGGTGTTTTTTTTGATAAAGTAATCACCCAAATAATCATCTTGCTGGCAGACTCTTAAAGTGATCCAGATGGGCGGATACAATCTTAAACTTTCCAAAAAAACCGCCTGGGTATATTTTAGCTGCTCTAACTGGCTGATACTGATGGCGCCATCCCCACAAACCGCTTTCAATTCCTGCTTAATCTGGTTTTGTATTTCAGGATATTGCGCAATCAATTTTAAAGTCCAGCCTAAGGCGGTGCCGGTGGTTTCGTGTCCTGTCATAAGGAAAGTCACCACTTCATCAAAGATAACAGATGCTTCTAAAGGATCGCCCTGAAGATTCTTAGCATTGAGAATTTTGTCTACTAAAAAATGATCATTGGGCTTTTTTTTTGCATTTGAAATAATATTTTCAATGAAGCTATCTAAAAATTTTGCAACTTTTCGGTAACGAAAATAGCTGATAGAAGGAAACCAGGGTAACATATTGGGAAGAGACGTAGCGTAAGCATGTTTATAGTAGATAGCTGTTAAAACTTTATCTAAAGTAGATGCTGAAATATTCTGATTATAAAAAATTTTTAGCGTCACTTCAAAAACTAAAGCCATAATGGCCTGATAGATATCAAAACTTTGATGAGTACCAGAAAATTGACTTTGCCAGTTTTGCAGATGCCTGTGTGTGAGTGAGCAGATAGGTTCTATATAGTCTGAAAAGTGCTTTGGTTGAAAAAAAGGGGCGAATTGTCGACGACGGTTGCGCCAATTTGCACCTTCAGTCATTAAAAGCCCATTCCCCAGGCACATTCGAATCGGTTTAAAGCCAAGACCGCCTTTGAGATAATTATCTGGGTTTTCCTTTAAAATATATTTTAAAAAATCCGCGCTGTTTACCAGATAACTGCGAGTAAACGCCGGCACTTTAACTATGTCACCGTAATCTTCCATGAGCTCATAACAGTACTGTAGACGGTCAGAAACCATTTCTCCCATGTAAGAAAAATAAGAAGGACCTGGCGGTGGACATTTATGCTTCATGATTTTTGCGCAATATATATGCAAAATAAAAAAATATCCCTGAAAAACATCGATTTCTTTATTTCAGACAGTTACAATTTGGAATTAGTATTTTTTTCACTTTATCGACATTTTAATGGCTCTGCAACGTTTAAAAACAATAATGATAGTTTCATCCATTCTTTTGCTTTTGTCAGGGTGTACTTCCAGTTTGTGGAACCGCTATCCACCCCCCCAACCAGAAGCAAAGCAAGGTGCTATTGCGGGATCCGTTGCTGGTGCTATTATTGGCGGTGCCGCAGTTGGCTCTGTAGCAGGGTTTGGTTTTGGCGCTGTAGCTGGTGGTGTGTTGGGCGCATCTTTTGCTGATGTGGTTAAAAGTCATATGAGTTTGGTTGAGACCCTTCAGTATAATGGTGTTCAGGTCATTGAGTTAGGGGATGAAATCCAATTGATACTACCTGCCATGCGCTTTTTTAAACCTAAGTCTCCCTTAATGAATATGCAGTATTACGGTATACTGGCAAAAGTTGGTAAATTTATTAAACAATTTCCTAAAGTGAGTGTGGAAGTTGCAGGTTACACTGATAATCAAGGTGCCTGGCAGCGTAATTTGGCTTTATCAAAAGCACAGGCTCGAAATATTATGAAGTTTTTATGGGATGAAGGTATCGATACCCGCCTGATTTATGCAGTGGGATATGGCAGTAAAGATCCTATTGCCAGCAATGCTACGGTAAAAGGGCGAATGTTGAATAACCGAATTGTCATCAGCCTTCGAAAAATCAGAGAGTACGATGATATCTAGAGAGCTTGAGGCACGAAAAAACCATAAAAATTATTATCAGAAAAATTTAAAAAGCGTGACGAATTTGCTTTTTGTATGTACTTTGGTGATGCTGATATTAATTGTGGTTATTTTATATAAATTCTTCACTTTGCCAGAACCCTATTATTATTCTACATCCACAGCGGGCCAGCTATTTGAGCTAACACCCGTACCAAAAGGCACGGGACTTGTGGCTCGGGATCAAAACTAATTGAGGTAGATATGGCTGATAAAAGCGCTGTAGAGCTGGTTAGATTACGAAATGATTTTTATCGGGATAACTATCGCAGGATAGTCAGTATTCTGTTGTTATCTTTCATGATCATTATTTTATTGATTGGTTCAATGGTGTATATCTTGACACATCCACCGGCACCGAAATACTTTGCTACCAGTACTTCTGGTCGCATTGTGCCTTTAGTGCCTTTAAATGAACCCAATTTATCTACCGCTGCACTTTTACAGTGGGCAAATACTGCCGCGGTTGCCGCTTTTACTTACAACTTTGTCAATTACCGCCAAGAACTGCAGGCTGCCTCGGAATTTTTTACACCGGAAGGATGGTCAGCATATTTACAAAGTTTGGTGGCCTCTGATAACCTCAAAGCAGTTAAAGCTAAAAAGCTTGTGGTTTCAGCGGTGGCTACGGGTGCCCCGATTATTAACCAAAGAGGAGTAGTTGATGGCCGTTATACCTGGCAAGTGCAGATGCCATTACTGGTTACCTATCAAAGTTTGAGCCAAATCACTGAGCAAAGTCTGATGGTGAATATGGTCATTACCCGAATATCTACCCTTGATTCTCCTCGCGGTATTGGTATAGCACAGTTTATTGCAACCAGAAGCGGAAAAACCAACGAGGTCTAAATAAATAATGATGAGAAAAAAAATTACCCAAAACGTTTTGTTGCTGCTTGTCATGCTGATATTGCCCTTAAGTGCTGTGGCTGCAAATGGCGATATCGCTCAATCTGGCACGGGTGATCAGACACAAAATACCGCTAATAATCAGGGGCAGTCTAATTCACCACCAACCGCCAATCAGGATCTGCAGATGTTGCAGGAAATTCAGGCTATGCAAAAAAAGCAGGCAGCCGCAGATGCAGGTAATCTTTCCCAGAACGTAAACTCTACAGATGGATCTAACTCAAATACCGCACCGACCACTTATGTTAACCATGCAAGGGAAGCACAGCAGTATCATTCGAATTTTAAATATCCTTTTGCGAATGCTCAATTCCAACATGGTCAAGTGATGAAAGGCATTCGAAATGGCGCATTTGGTAGTGCAGTGCAACAAGCTTTACCTTTGAACCCTGAAGAAATCCATCGGTTGAAACAATTATATAACTCAGCGCAATTTGCGGCAGCTGCGCCAGCCGGTACGCCGCCAAAACCTATTGCTACATCTTTATATGTAAATTTATCACCGGGTGCTTCGCCTCCAGCAATACGCTTAAGTGAAGGGTTTGTTTCGTCCTTAGTGTTTTTAGATTCAACCGGAGCACCCTGGCCCATTGCTGCGTACGATCTAGGCAACCCAAGTGCATTTAATATTGCCTGGAATAAAAAAGGCAACGTCTTGATGGTACAAGCTAAAACCCTATACACTTATGGTAATTTGGCTGTCAGGTTGAAAGGCTTAAATACGCCCGTGATGCTGACTTTAATTCCTGGCCAGTCTATTGTTGATTATCGTACGGATATTACTGTACCTGGTTATGGACCAGATGCAAAATCACTACCCATTAATACAGGCCTGCCACCGGAAGCCGCACCTGTTTTATTAAATATTTTAGATGGTGTAACCCCTCAGGGCAGTGATGTGCTGCAAATGCCCAGTAACTTCGGGCAAGCATGGCGCTTGAAAGGCAAAATGTACATTCGAACACATTATACATTACTCTCACCTGGCTGGTTGGCAACCATGTCCAGTGCAGATGGAACGAATGCTTATGAATTACAACCAACGCCAATGTTGCTAATGTCAAAAAACGGTAAAATTGAACACGTTAAAATAGGGGGGCTGTAACCAATGGGTGTTAGAGCAAAAAATATTAAAGGCCTGTTAAAAGACGCTCGCAGCCGAACTATCTTAGTCATCACTTTTGGTGTATTGCTGATTGCCATTTTAGTTGGTTATTTCGTGTTTAGTCAGGTTACCACGGGACCTAAAGCCTCTGCAGATGTTCAAGGTGCGCCTGGCATACAATCTATTCCAACCGGTGCTAAGGCCAGTCCTCAATACGCTAAACTTTTGGCGCAGGAAAACCTGATTCGTGCTCAAGAAGCTCAGAAAACGGGTGGTTCCGCTGTGCCTACCATTATTAGCGCTGTCAATCCAGCCGATGCAAAAATTATTCAAGGTGATAAAAATCAACCCTGGCAGGCAGGATTAGGGTTTAAAGAATTGGCTGAAACTCAAGGTCAAGGAACCCCAAAAGCCTTTGCATTAGATGCGATTAAACAAAGTAACTGTGATGTCAGCTCAATTAAAGAAGCCATTAAAGATGGTGCAACCCTGGCACAACTTCGCGAAGCAGGGTGTTCTGTAGGGCAGTTAGAAAAAGCGGGTTATACCCCAGAACAACTACAAAAAGCAGGTTTTAGTGCCTGTGATTTGATGGGTGCGACCGGTGTAAATCCAAAAGCCATGAAAAATGCGGGCTACACCGCAGGGGAGTTACGTGGCGTAGGTTATAATGCCTGTCAGCTCAAAAATGCAGGATTCACATTACCTGAATTAATCAATGCTGGTTTTACCCCCGCTGAATTAAGAGGGGTGGGGTTTTCCCCTGCCGCCATTTCAGAGGCTGAAGCGCAAAATCCTGCTGTGGCAGGAAGTATCATTGCTGGTGTTTCAGAGCCTGTACCTTCTTTGCCAGCAGGAATAACCGCTTCAGCTTTAAAAGCCGCTGGTTGTGGCAAGGCCGCGGTGGAAAAAGCACGATCTGAAGGTGTCAGCGCTGCTGCTTTGAGATCCATTGGCTGTACCGCCAAACAGTTAAAAGAGGGTGGATATACCGCAGCCCAACTTCGAGATGCTGGTTTTACAGCAGGTGAATTAAAAGATGCTGGGTTTACCGCCGCACAGTTAAAAGCAGTCTGGTTTTACTGCCAGACAATTGAAAAATGCAGGCTTTAGTGCTGCCCAATTAAAAGCTGCTGGATTTAGCGCCTCAGAACTCAGAAATGCAGGGTTTAATGCCGCTCAATTAAAAGATGCGGGGTTCACAGCCGCCCAACTGAAAAATGCCGGTTTTTCTGCCGCCGATCTGGCAAAAGCAGGTTTTACCCCCACTGAATTGAAAGATGCAGGTTTCACAGCATCAGAGCTGAAAAATGCTGGTTTCAGTGCCGGACAATTAAAAGCGGCCGGTTTTGATGCGGCTCAGTTGGCTCAAGCAGGTTTTAACCCCAAAGATTTAGCTCAGGCAGGATTTACCGAAGCACAGTTAAAAGATGCTGGCGTGGATACCAGTGCTTTAACACCGCAAGATTTTATCAAAGCCAACTGCAGCAAAGCGGCTATGGAACAGGCTCATAAAGATGGAGTCAGTGCATCCGTTCTCAAAAAACGTGGTTGTAGTGCGGCTGAAATGGCAGCTGGTGGTTATACTGCTGCACAGCTCAAAGCTGCTGGTTTCAGTGCCGGACAATTAAAAGCGGCGGGTTTTACTGCAGAGCAACTTAAAAATGCGGGATTTACCGCCAAACAATTGCATGACGCAGGTTTCAGTGCAGCTGCTTTGAAAAAAGCCGGCTTCAGTGCTGCTCAACTAAAAGCTGCCGGATATACTGCAGGTGAGCTCAAAGATGCCGGCTTTAGTGCTGCACAGTCTGCGAAATGCGGGCTTCAGTGCTAAACAATTACATGATGCCGGCTTCAGCGCTAAACAACTTAAGGATGCCGGTTTTAGTGCCTCGCAATTAAAAAATGCTGGTTTTACAGCAGGTCAGTTAGCGGATGCGGGCTTTTCTCCAAAGCAGCTAAAAGATGCTGGATTTTCAGCTGCTCAGATGAAAGCCGCAGGTTTTACTGCCAGTCAGTTAAAACAGGCAGGTTACAGTGCCGCAGATCTGAAAAATGCCGGTTTTAGCGCTTCAGCGTTGAAAAACGCAGGCTTTAGTACACAAGACTTAAAAGCAGCCGGATTTAGTGCTGCGCAATTAAAAGATGCAGGCTATTCAGCTAAAGATTTAAAAGACGCAGGCTTCAGTGCTAATCAACTAAGAGATGCCGGTTACTCTGGTTCTTCCTTACAGGACGCAGGGTTTACACCTGGAGAATTAACAGATGCAGGATTGTCTGCCAGCCAAATTGCAGGGGCACCGGGGCAAACTCAACAAACCGGACAAACCACTGTATCTGATACTGGTGCCACACCCTCACAAAGTTCGCAATTTAGTCAGGCAGAAGCTCAGCAACAACAGGCAGCTCAGGCGCAACAAATTCAACAACAAAGTGAGCAGTTGTCTGCGGTGATGACCAGCCAGGTAACCCAGCTTTTGACTGCATGGACCAATACGCCAGAACAGCAATTGGTAGAAAGCATACCCGACAAACAAGGAGCAGGCGGTGCCAATGGTGCTGGCGGAGCAGGTGGTACAGGCGCTGGTGGCGCTCGCGCAAATACAGCACCCCCCATTATTAAAGCAGGTAAAATCATGTTTGCAGTATTGACAACTTCTGTGGACAGCGACTATCCAGGACCTATTCTTGCACGCATCGTTTCTGGTAAATATAAAGGTGCCCGATTAATTGGATCAATTACTACTTTTCCAGGGCAGAACAAAAGAGTGATGTTAAATTTTCAAACTATGAATGTACCAAAATATTCAGAAACTATTTCTATTGATGCGGTAGCTATCAGCCCAAAAACTGCCAGAACTGCTTTGTCTGATTATACCAATAACCACTATTTGTTACGTTTTGGTAGTTTATTTGCAGCTTCTTTTCTGGAAGGTTACGGACAGGCATTTTTGCAATCAGGTCAGACCATCAACAGTACACCGGTATCTACCACGATTACTTCTCCCGACTTAAACACTGAAGGGAAAGTTTTTGTGGCACTTGGGAATGTGGGTAATAAATTTGGTTCTTTACTGGAACCTGTTTTTAATCGCCCACCCACAGTTCATGTTTACTCCGGTACTGGGTTGGGTATTTTATTTTTGAAAGATGTGCCTGATCCCATTAAAAGTCAGGGGTAGTGAGCATTTAATATAATCAGGATCTTTGGTAGACTTGCAAAACTAACCAATGTAGGTTGGGCTGACGAAGGAAGCCCAACAAAATATACATTTAATTAGGGCCTTACTTTAATACTCACGGCCTGTTGGGCTTCCTTCGTCAGCCCAACCTACATTGATCGCTGGGGCTGATTTTAATACAGTGGAGTCTTGGATAAATCCAAAATATTATTGCCAGAGGATGGTGCTATAATTATTACAAAAAGAGCAGAGTAAAACATAAATGGCAGATGATAAGCATACTTTAAGTGACGATGAGTTTCATTTCAGTGAAGCTGAAGAAACTGAAAATGAAAACCCTTATACTTTCTCAGACAGTAGTTCAGAGGATAAGAAAAGTCGGTTTAATCGTAAAAATATTTTAATTGCTATTGGCGTTATTGTTGTAGCGCTTGCTATTTACAAACTGCTGGGTGTTTTTTTTGGTGCCAGTGAAACCAAGAAAAACACAGCCATTACGGCGACAACTACCCAAAATCAAACAAATCAATCTTCCAGTAATAATCAGCCCGAAACTTCAGGGACTACAGACACGGCCAATCAGGCGGGCGTGACTGCTCAAAATGTTTCCCAGACACCCAGCGTTCAGATACAAAGTAATGTTTCAAAAGATGAGTTTCAAGATCAATTATCCCAAATACAACAAAAAGACGATAGTCATTCACAGCAGATTGCTGAAGTGGATAATGAAGTTGAGAGTCTGAAAAGTACACTGAATACCTTACAGACGGCAATTAATAATATGAACAATCAACTGGAACAAATGGGGGTACAGCTCCAATCTCAACAAGGTGATATCAGCAATCTTGAAGCTAAACTTAAAAAGTCAAAAGCCAGAACAAAAGTTGCAGCCTATACCGCTGTGAAAAAGCCAGCTGTAAAAAGAAGCCGTTGGTGGGTGCAGGCAGTTATACCAGGTAGAGCCTGGCTCATTGACTCACAAGGTAAAACCATGACGGTTAAAGTCGGAGATGTGTTGTCAGGATATGGACGTGTACGTTCTATCTCTGTGCTGGAGAGTGAAGTAAAATTAGCAAATGGTGCTATACTAAGTGTCAAAGGTATCTAACAACTTATGTTTATGAACGTTTCCACTATTCGTAAAGACCTGTTGAAAATCTTTTGCCTGCTTTCGGTATTTTTATTGCTGGAAGGTTGTGAGGGAGCTAATAATAACAATTTTCAAACCATGCTTCAGCATCTGTCCAACTCCTATCCGGATTTATGGCGACTGCTGACCGCTTTTTCCTATGTTATGGGATTCGCACTTGCACTTAAGGCCTTGTATAATCTAAAAATTTATGGTGAAATGCGTACCATGACATCCTCGCAGGCCAGTATGAAAACACCATTAACATACATGCTTGCATCTACGATGTTAATATTTGCACCTACCGCTTTTTCAATTGTGAACTATACTTTCTTCGGAGATGATAATCCATTGAGCTATACAAGTGGTGGTGTTGGTGGCTTTACCCAAAGTAGTATCATTGCAGTGATTGGTGTTGTGCAGATTATTGGCCTGGTAGCGTTTGTTCGTGGCTGGCTGCTTGTCGCCAGAGCGGGTGAACAGGGAGGACAACCGGGAACGGTGGGTAAAGCAATGACACACATCATTGGTGGCGCTTTTGCTATTAACGTGGTACAGGTCAAAGACGTAATTTGGAATACATTCGGTTTTGGCTCATAATTTTTAATGTTGGAGGAGTTGCTGTGAAAACTGTAACAAATAAAATTAATACGACTGTAAAAGATAGTCGTTCTCAAATGAAGTTGATACTGGGGATTACTTTTGTGACACTCTCTATCTTTTGTTTTCTTGTAGCTACAGGATATGCTACTAATTTATCGATAGGTGGTGTGGCTGCCAAAGTAACCGACTCAATGGGAGATTTAGCTAAACTAATAACAGCTGGTTCTTACGTAGCCGGGTTTGGTTTTGCCGTGGGTGCGATTTTAAAATTTAAAGCTCACAAGGATAATCCAACCCAAATTCCAGTAGGTACACCAATTGCATTGATTTTCATTGCAGCAGCGTTGATTTTCTTACCCGCTATTTTCGGTGTGGCAGAACAAACCATGTTCGGTGGAACTGCTAGTCAAGGCGGCATCTCGGGTGTAACAAGCTTTTAATGTACCCTTTAGAGCTTAAAGTACAGCCTGGTAATTGGCGAATATTCGCTGCGCGTAAAGCGCAGCGAAACTTTGATAAGTTTGCCGACAAAGTGTTTCGTCGTGACAATTATACCTGCCAGTTTTGTGGTTTCCAGGCACGGGAATTCCAAGAAGTTCTTAATCTTGACCAAAACTATTACCATAACAAACTGGCAAATATGGTCACAGCCTGTTGTTTTTGTACACAATGTTTTTTTCTTGAATCTGTAGGCGTCAGCTATGGTGGAGGCACATTAATTTATTTGCCTGATATTACCCAGGCTAACTTAAACAGTTTTTGTCATGTACTTTTTTGTGCAATAACCAACGATACAGGCTATCGCACTACAGCTCAATCTGTATATCGAACGTTTAAATTTCGCTCACAAATTGTGGAAGAACAGTTTGGTGAAGGTTCCAGTGATCCATCTGTATTTGCACAATTGTTATTTGACACACGACAATCTGAGACAGAGCAAAAAAATATTTTAGAAAATTTGCGACTGTTACCTTCAAGAGCGAGATTTAGAAAAAACATAGAAAAGTGGGCTGCCTCAGCTTTACAAGAATTATCGTCGGATATTTAGTTTAGGGAAACATCAATGGCAAGTGTGATAGATCCAATTTTAGAAGCAGTTGACTCTTTTGTCGCCTGGATAAGTTCAGGTCTTAAGCAGACCACCGATGCTTATTGTGAATTGGAAACAGCAGATAGCGCCACAGTGCTTGTGAATCATGACGGTTCTTTGCTATCTGTGGTTAAAATTGTAGGTGCTCAGGCACTTATGGGATCTGCTGAATTTAACCGCCTTTGTGATGGTTTAACCACAGGCTTACAGACACGTATGTCAAGACAGGGACATGCCATCCAGGTTTTATTTAATTATGATAGAGATGCGGTCAAAGCTTCTATTCACGAAATCCTCTCCCCAGCCCGCCAGACCGCCGAACGACTCGGCATGGAATTGGATGATTTATTTGATGAAAGAGAAGATTTTATTGCTTCATACTGTGCAGAAGAAGCTGTGTATTTCACTTTGTGGACTCGACCAAATATTTTAACCTCCGAACAGCTTAAGCGTACCATGAAAAACAAGCAGAAGATTATTAAAGATAACAAGCTGCCACCTTTTTTACGGACGCAAAATATCGTTGCGACAATTCCTGACCTGAGAAATGCCCATGATGCTTTTGTCCGCGGCCTCTTGGATGACTTGAACTCTTTGGGGATCATGTCAGAACTTTTGGGGGTTCATGACGCGATTCACGCTATTCGAGAGACAGTAGACCGGGATTTTACGGATAAGAAGTGGCGTCCGGTTTTACCAGGTGATCCAATTACTGTCAAAGATTACAAAACCACCAAAGGCGAATTATCCGATTTACTCTGGCCTTCTTTATCTCAGCAAATTTTTCCTCGTGATGCGGAAAATATTGATCTTAGAACTTGCAGGATTGGAGATAAAATTTATTCCGCAGTTTTTATTGATCTATTTCCTAAAGATATTAAAACTTTCATCAATTTATTTTCCAGAGCCCTACAGTCACAAATCCCCTGGCGGATCTCTTTTTATATTGAAAGCAGTGGATTGGAATCTTTGCGCTTAAAATCTATTATGAGCGCAATCTTAAGTTTTTCTTCACCGCAGAATCGCTTAATCAGTGATGCTTCCAACCTGTTAAAATATTTAGCTTTAAATACCGATGATGCCATCGTCAAATTAAAAGTGGCTGCCAGCACCTGGGCGCCCGAAGGTGATATCAGCTTATTAAGAACCAGAACCGCAGAGCTTGCCAAAGCCATTGAAGGTTGGGGATCCTGTGATGTTTCAGAAGTGTCAGGGGATCCTTTTGCCGGTGTCGTTTCCAGTATGCTGGCCGTTAGCACTGAGAATGTAGCGGCTACCTCAGTAGCGCCCTTGTCCGATGTCATTTATATGTTACCTATCACAAGACCGGCATCTCCTTGGGAATATGGGGCTCAGTTATTTCGTACGCCCGATGGAAAACCATGGCCATTTCAACCTGGTTCACCCCAACAGACCACCTGGATTGATTTAATGTTTGCAAGACCCGGTTCAGGTAAATCGGTTTTATCTAACAGTATTAATTTGGCGCTATGTCTTGCTGGTGGTATTCGCCGTTTGCCTCGAATAGCGATTATTGATATTGGTCCTTCCAGTAGTGGGTTAATTTCACTATTAAAAGAAGCTTTGCCACAAAACAATAAGCATTTAGCAGCTTATCATCGCTTACGTATGACACCAGATTACTCGGTAAACCCTTTTGATACACAACTGGGTTGCCGTTTTCCAACACCACAAGAAAGAGCGTTTTTAGTTAATTTTCTTACCTTGCTTGCAACACCCGTGGGCGCAGACAAACCCTATGATGGAATCACAGATTTAGCCGGTATGGTGGTGGATGAACTTTACAAAAATTTAGCGGATGCAGAAAAACCTTATAACTACGCCTCAGGTATTGAACCATTAGTAGATGGTTTGCTGGATGAAATTGGATTTGTACGGGATCAAAGAACCACCTGGTGGGAAGTGACGGATGCATTATTCATTGCAGGCTTCAGTCATGAAGCTTTATTGGCTCAGCGTTATGCTGTACCTTTGTTGGCAGATGCGGCATCTATTTGTCGTACACAGGTGATTGAAGACTTATATGGAAAAATTATTTCACCTACTGGTGAGAATCTCATCAGTGCCTTCGGACGTATGATCTCCAGTGCAGTACGAGAATACCCTATTTTATCCAGAGTGACGAGTTTTGATCTCGGCGAAGCCAAAATTGTGGCACTGGATTTGGATGAAGTGGCAAAAACCGGGGGGGATGCTGCAGACAGACAAACTGCCATCATGTACATGTTGGCTCGGTACATCATGGCGCGTCATTATTATCTTAATGAAGATAATGTGGAAGATATGCCTGAGACTTATCGCGAATACCATAAAAATCGCATCAGTGAAATTCGCGAAGATCACAAACGGTTGGTATATGATGAGTTTCACCGCACCTCTAAAGTGCAGGCCGTTCGGGATCAGGTCATTGTAGATATGCGTGAAGGTCGAAAGTGGAAAGTGCAGGTCGCTTTAGTATCACAGTCATTGGACGATTTTGATGAAGTGATGATTGAATTTGCCACAGCCATTTATATCATGGAAGCCGGTCCCAAACAGGCTATTGAAAAAACCACTCGTATTTTTGGTCTTTCTGAAACTGCGAAACTGGCATTACGTACCCGTGTGCATGGGCCAAGAGAAGGAGGAGCAACCTTTTTAGCTCAGTTTTCTACTAAACAGGGGATTAATATTCAACTGTTAACAAATACCCTTGGCCCTGTTGAATTATGGGCTTTTAGTACCACTGCTGAAGATGCTCAGTTAAGAAATGCTTTATATAAAAGAATTGGGCCTGCTGAAAGCAGAAGAGTGCTGGCTGCGATTTTTCCTTCCGGATCTGCTGCCAAGTATATTCAAAATCGTATGAATGCTTTGAAAGAAGAGCAAGGTTTAATCAAAGAAGCCGATAATGAAAGTATGGTGCAGGAATTATTGGAAAGTATTTTGAATGCATATACCAAAGATCCAAACTTCAAAAGTCTGCCACTTAATTAATGACATTGGATATTGGATACCCTGGAGTATTGACAAAACCTTATGTCTGTACTAAAATCCAATCTATTATTGAGTCTTTTCGACATTGATAATTCGAAGACTGGGTAACAACAAACTTATCTTAGTAAAAATGATTTTACGGGCTCATCATTGAAATTGTATCTATTAAGTTACAGTTTTTATGGTGAGCCATATCCCCTTAAACTGTAATTTAATCATACCTACTTTTGGATTGAAAATGATCAGTGTGCAGACTCGCTTTAAACTTAAGCCCATGTTTCAACAAACCGCTGCTGTCAATGAAATTTGCCAGCCCTTGTTTTCAAAAACGGGTGTGAGTCTTTTTAGTTTTTTGAAAATTTTTTCAGACGGTGCTTATATTGAATTGGAAAGTAGTAAAAATAATTTTTCGATTATTTTAAATAGTCCATTTCCAGAAATCTGGCCACAATATTTATTTGAGCAAAATAAAGAACTGGGTATTACCCTTTCTGATTTGAAAAAAGAACAATTTTTTCATCCTATCTTAAAAAAACATAACCAATATCTGAAAAAAGATCATTTTTTACAATTCCTAAATACTGATGAAACCTCCAAAACCACAGAGTTTTATTCCTTTGCTGCTGATGAGAATAAAAATAATATCAATGAATATTATTTGAATAATATTGAAGTGTTTAAAAACTTCAATGAACATTTTAATCAACAAATGCAAAGTTTCATCGAGACTGTTGATAAAGTTCCCGTTAAAAAAGAAATTTGCCAGGCATATATAGAACAAGTTGAAAAAGCCTTAGAGAAACAAAAACTTCAAAAACAAAAAACAGCAACCATTCATGCGGACTTCACCAAAAAAATGAAAATAACAAAAAGACAAAAACAAATTGGTACTTTGTATCTCAAAAATCAAAATATTGAAATGATTGCAAAGGCATTAAATTTATCTTTTAGAACTGTCCAAAGGCATTTGGAAAATCTTCAGACTAACTTGTTATGTCACAACAAAAGCCAGCTTGTGGAAAAATTTAAAACTTACTTACTTTAGTTATGAATTACGAAAAAGTTCGATTCACAGGTAAAATCAATGTAGGTTGGGCTGACGAAGGAAGCCCAACAGCCGTGGCAATTAAACTAGGCCGTAATTAAATGAATACCCTGTTGGGCTTCCTTCGTCAGCCCAACCTACATTGATTAATTTTGATTTTAATATGAAGCTTTTCGTAAGTCCTATTAGTTATAAATTGAGGATTCAAAAATGCCCCAGTCAACCACCACACTCACAAAGTATTTCAATTTATCAGATAAAGTTCAAAAAATATGTGAGAAATTCATGCATAATATGCATCTAACCCATTTTGGATATATTGAAATGTATGCCGATGGCAGTTTTAGAGAGCTTGAAAATAAAAAAGAAAATTTTTCTCTATTATTACAGGATAATATTCCAGAAGACTGTTCCTTAAAAATTCTGGAAAGCCGAGAAGAATTTGGTTTTTATTTATCGGATCTTTATGGTGATAATTTTTTTCCTAAGCCGCTTAAAGATATTCATGAAAAACAACATGAAGATCATTTTATGCAGATTTTAGAGATGGATAGAACAGCAGGTCAGCCTGTGATTCGTTATTATACTTATGGCGCAGATAAAGCCAATCAAAATATCAACCAAGATTATATCAATCAACAAACAAGCTTTATGAAATTTAATTTATATTTCAGAAAACAGGCTCAGCAATTATTTGAAACAATAGAGCCTGTGCAGATTTCCAAAGATTCAAGCGAGCGTTTTAAAAAACTGGTGCAAATAAAAGCCTCAGAGCATCAAAAAAAACAAGCCATGAAAGTTTTAGACACTTTTGCCATGCGAACAGCTCATTTAAAACTTTCCAAACGACAAAATGAAGTACTCAGCCTTTATATAAGAAATTTTTCCGCCCGAGATATTGGTACAAGCCTGGATATATCTCATCGCACTGTAGAACGACATATCGCGTCCTTATATCAAATTTTTAACTGTCATAGCCGGTTGGCTCTGATTCAAAGAATAAAAGAAATTGAGCATTATATTACAGTGAACCCTTAAAACCAAAAAAATTCATCAAAAAATAAAAACAATTCATTATATTTATCAATAAGCCCCTGTTATAGTCGAAAAAATTTAATTTTCTATCTCCACAATGAATATATCTCATTCAAAAGTATCCGCTGCTGGTATCAGCGTTTTTAGTTTAGCGATGCTGATTACTGGCTCCATTGACAGTATTCGCAATTTACCTACCACTGCATTGTTCGGTACCACTTTGGTGGTTTTTTTTATTTTTTCTGCTTTAGTTTTTTTGATTCCGGCGGGGTTGGTTTCTGCAGAGTTGGCCGCTACCTGGGATCGTAAAAGTGGTGTTTATCAGTGGGTCAAATTGGCTTTTGGTACTCGTTTTGCTTTTTTTGCAGTATGGCTGCAGTGGATTAACACTTTGGTTTGGTATCCTACCATTTTGTCTTTTATAGCAGGTACAGCAACCTACCTTATAAATCCGGCGCTTGCAGATAATAAGGTATATTTAGTGAGTGTTATTTTATCGACTTTTTGGTGTCTTACCTTTATTAATTTAAAAGGCTTAAAAACTTCAGCAAGATTTGCTACTGTTTGTGCGGTGCTTGGTATGATAACTCCCATGGTATTGATTATCGGCCTGTTTTTTGTTTGGCTTATTATGGGAAAACCTTTACAGATTCATTTTACCCTGCAAAATATTTTTCCACGCCTTGATCATTTTCAGGGCTGGATTTCTTTAACTGCTATTATGACAGCTTTTTTAGGTATGGAACTGGCTGCGGTGCATGTGAATCACGTGGAAAATCCTAAAAAAACTTTTCCAAAAGCTTTATTGATTTCTGTCATTATTATTTTAACGACCATGATTATGGGGGCGCTTGCTATTGCCTATGTGGTACCCAAAAATAGTATCAATTTAGTAGATGGCATTATGCAGGCTTTTCAGGCTTATTTATCAGCTTTTCACTTGAGCTTTATCATGCCAGTGTTAACGGTATTATTGCTGTTGGGCAGCCTTGGGGGCATGATTAACTGGATTATTTCCCCTGCAAAAGGACTGCTGCATGCTGCAGAAGATGGATATTTACCAAAGTTTCTGCAAAAAAGAAATACCCATGATGTGGCTAAAAATTTACTATTGCTACAGGCAGTGATTGTAACGATAACCTGTTTAGCCTTTGTATTGATGCCCAGTGTGAACGGTTCTTACTGGTTGCTGACAGATTTAAGTACGCAACTTTATATGTTTATGTATGTCATTTTATTTATTACAGCTATTGTATTAAAGTTTAAAATTAAAAATATAAAAACGGCTTTCACAGTACCGGGTGGCAAATTTGGTATGACTCTTATTGGCTTGGCTGGTGTGTTTGGGTCTTTGGTAACCATCGTGGTTGGGTTTTTTCCACCGGATAATATCAATGTGGGTTCAGCCTGGCATTATGAAATGAGTTTCATCGGTGGATTGCTGGTGATGATATTACCTGTGTTTATTTTGATGAAAGCCTGCGCTAAAACCTCTGCAGATGCTCCTTCATAGCTTCATATGTAGGTTGGGCTGACAAAGGGAGCCCAACAGAATATTCATTTAATTACAGCCTGGTTTAATTGCCACAGCCTGTTGGGCTTCTTTGTCAGCCCAACCTACATTGATTGTGCTTAAGTATGGGTTTGCTGCTTAGGTGACAGATTGGAAGCAATTGCTTTAGGCAGACTAAAAGAATTTAAAATGCCGGGTATAAAAGGATTTATGGGACTTTCGGTAGTCATCTTATAACGTGCCTCATTGCCATCTACATCAAAAGTGACCACATAGTTTTTGGTATTTCCATCTTCGTGTATATAACTTTCATCCAGCAAATGAAACCAACCCCAGGGCCCCTGTAGATTGGTTTTAGCGTTTTGACCATTCACGTTTTGAAAGCTTAAAGTTGTGGTATTATTATTGCTGTTACCTGGCCAGACAAAGGTATTCACATTGCGACTGCCCTGCTGATCATTGAGGCTTTGCCCATTGATATTTAATTGAAACGATTTCACAATGGGCATTAAAGCTATCTGCTGTAAAGTAAACTGTACATGTAATGAGGATGAACTGTCAGGAAAAAACATGGCCTCGATGATACGGGCCTTTTCAAGACTTTGTAACATTTGAGGACTTAAAGGCATTTGAATGTCGGCGACATGCTTAATTTGCCAGTCTGGAGAACTTGAATCAATAAAACTTGCCAGATAGCGATTAAAAAATTTATTTAAAATACCCTGAGGTGCAAAAAATTGGGTAAAGCTTTCAAGCTTTATAGAAGTTGCACTTTTTGAGCTTAAAGGATAACGATTGGCAAGCTGTTGCTCATAAAAACCATATACATCCTGTTGCCATTTTTTCTGAATATAGTGTGAAGCCGCCTGAGCCAGTAAAGTTTTAGTTTTATGTGTTAACTCGCTAAACAATAAATTTAGCGGCGCTTTAAAATCTTTTTTAGCATTTGCAAATTCAGATAGTGGGCTTTGAGAAAGATTTTGAGTGTTTTGAAAAAGCGTTTTGACAGCATGAAAGGCTGCTTTATCTGTTTGATGATGGCTGGCAATACTTTGCAGATACTCAGCAAAAGTTCCAATGCTTGATTGTAAATCAGCTTCGTCTAGTTGTTGCAAATAAGCAAAATGCTGTCCTACTTCACTCTGAAAAGTGTTTCTCAAGGTACTGATTTGTGCATTGTGGCTACCTGCAGGAAAAATAGCGTTGGGATTGGTATTTTTTGCAATGATCTGCAAAGCGGCAACCAGTCCTGAATTGTTGTCAGCCAACTGCTGAGTTAACTGGTTTAAAGCCTGAAGGTTTTGAATCTTAGGAAGCTGCAATCCATTTTCTGCATGTTGCCACCACTGGGCATAATTTCTTAAATAAAGTTGTAAGGTCTGTTCTTTTATATTCTGCAGATTTAAAGATTTTGGCAGTTGTCCTAACAGCCAGTTAGGTTTTGCCGCTAATCTTACGGCTTCAGGCAAGTTATTTAAAAATACAGTTTGCATCCCCTGGGCGGTAAATAAAAAAGGAATTTGTATCTTTGAACCCATCAGATGGATACTCAACATGGGTTGACTGGCGAACTGAGCGGCATCTTGTAGAGATAAAAAAGCGACATATTGAGGCGGTAAGCCTTTCAAAGTATTTCGAGCGGTACTAATCAGCTGCTGATTGTTTGTTAGAACTGCTTTACCCTGTTGTAGGGTTTGGATAATTACTTTGGCAGAGTCTTCATTGATAATGCCGTCCATTGAAGGATCATTTTGCAAAAATCCAAAGAGCCAGCCAGCATTTAAATGGGTGGGTTCGGTTAACATGAGATAAGCCTTCAGTTCAGAAAAAGTTTCTAAGGGCGATAAATTATTCTGACTCAAAGTATTTTGAAAAGCTGTATTTAATTGTGCTGTCAATTGTGGCGATAGCGATTGGGTTTTAGCTGTATAAGTACTAACGGCAGGCTTATCCACAGGATAATTTTCAACTTTTGGGGAACCGGTTAACCAGAAAGTACCAGCCTGATTAATTTGCTGGTTAATGGCTCCTAATGCTGCATGACGGGCATTGGGGTTACTGACTTTGTTTTCAATGAGTGACAGTTGATAGGTACTGTTTTCAGCCATACTTAAGGCATTCATGCTATCTACAAATCGAACCATTAAAAGAGCGGTTATGATAAAAAAAACACTCAAAGCTGAGCCATAAATTAACCAGCGCTGTTTTTTAGGTAAAGTTGTTTTTTGTGGCTTTGCTGTTGCACAAATTGTATGACACAACTTTGCAAAAAGTTGTGCACTAAAAAAGTTTTTCTCGCAAGCGGCAGTATTGACTTTTGGTAACAGTGCCGGCAAATCAAGATTTTTGCTAAGTTTATCATTCACAAGATTAATCACACTGTCACTTTGAAGGCAACTGGTAAAATAAATACCGCTGGCTTTAATGATTCCTGATTGTACAGATTTTTCTAGCAGGGATTGAATAATCCCGGTCAATTGAGTCTGGATTTGTTCCATTTGCAGAGGAAATCGGCTGATTTGTAAACGCTTTTCACTATTATGTTCCTGGTGTAAGCGCATAATTAGCATTTGGTTAAGTTGTAACACCAAATTTTCATAATAATGTTTAAACTGTTTGGAAATAGGGCCTTGGGAAATCTCAGCACTAAAATCCGTGCCCATCACAGCATCTCTTTCAGATTGGGTCAAATGATCAAAAAACTGTGTAAAGCCTTCGATAGTGTCCCATTTGGAGAAAATAACCTTTACAGATAATACTTCTCCATAGTGATTGTTAATATCTTTAAACCGTTGTTTTAACAGGTGCAGTTGCAGGCTCAGATTTTGTTGAGAGGAACTTAGCAGGCTTGATAAATCCAGAACCAAAATAATTCCTTTTAAGGGAATGACTCGAAAATATTTTACCAGCCCATTCAATAAAGTAAGCCAGGGTGTTTTGCGCTCCCCACTGACATCGCTGTTAGCATATTCACCGGGGGTATCAATCAACAGATAATTATCATGACGATGCCATAAAACATTTTTAGTATCATTTAAAAACGCTTCATGAGATTGTGTCTCAAGTAGTGCATCGGGTTTTGCGATATCTTCTTTTGTTGGAAAAGTTTCAAAAGGCGTATCTGAGTTTTGAATTAAAGTGGTTTTTCCTGCTTTGCAGTGACCTAAAACTAAAAATGAATTTAAAGGTTGGAAATTGTGCTGTGTTTTACAGTTTTGAACAAAGTCTTTTATTTGACACTCTAAAATTTGGTTACTTTCAGAAAAAACATCCTCACTTGTATCTGTTTCTTTGGGTTGAGTGGCTTTTTTAACTTTGTTAGACAACGTGTAGCTTTTAATTTTTTCCATGCAGAGTTTTATCATGTCAACGATGAAATGGTCGGATGGGTTCTGTGATGATTTTTCTAACGGGTGGCTGGATTTAAACATAATGATAATCAGCCATAAAATCGTTACAGCACTGACGCTCAGCAGCTTATCAACGGTTGTTGGGAGTAGCGCCACACCATTAATGGCAATCATTGGAATGATGAACCAGATAATTAAAATAAGTGTGAATAAAGCTAATAATTGGAAAGCCTGCTTTTGCATGAAACTGATAACCTGATTAACCTGTGTTTTGTAATTTTGAGAGCATGTTCACTTGTTGCGCCAAAGGCATACTAATTTTTTGGTACATGAACGTTAAACTGCCATATATAAGGCTCGAGCCTAAAACAACCGCGATGAGGGCTTTCAGTATGGCTTTTTTGCAAAGGGGTTTAAGATTGTTTGCCTGTGGTTCCAAAGAGACTAACTTATCAGTATCCGCAAGGGGCAGCCTTTGGACATCGCCTCTTAAAGCCCGTATGTTTTGATATAAATGATCTGTGACTTCCGATAAGGCTTTCATACCGTTTCTATCATGTCGGTACTTACCTTCATATCCCAGACTCAAAGCTGTATAAATCAGTTCCAATAAATCAATATGGGTATCGCTTGCCATCAGTAGTCGTTCTAAAATTAAAAAGAAACGCTCATCTGCTGACTGCTCTTTTTGGAATGCATTAATGAGTTTATAGCGCTGCCAGACACTGCGTTTTTTGATTTTGCCGTAAATGATGGACTCATCCAGCATGGCACAAAGAACATAGCGAGCTATGATAATGGCTTCCGTCGAATAGCCTCGTTCTTTGGCATTGGATTCAAAGGCGCGAATTTCATGAACCAAATCTGTATGCAGTTGCTCAAGACTTGTCAGGCTGAGTCAGTGATTTAATATATTCATTTAAAGCAAGCAGTGGGTTGGCCGCTGCCAACAGTGGATTGGCTGCCTGACGACTGACGAAGGTACGCGGGCGAAAATGCGAGCGAGAGCCTACAATCGGCGTGTGATTAATCACACCCGAAGGTGACTCATTGGCGGCTACCGTTTCGGTAAAGCTATGCAGGCTTTTGCCTGGGATCATCGTCTCGCTCATGGGCTTATTGTAAACATTATTCAGTAAAAAGTCGCGATTTTTGTTTTAGGAGTTTTTGGTACTATGAATATAAGCATTAGACACGCTAAAAATTGATTCTTGCTTATCGTAACCAAAGGGGGTATGATTCTCAATTCGATTTTAACGCGAATAAGCATTCATATTTGGAACAGATATGGGCTTATTGTGAATGAGGTATTTATCATGCAACAAGGTATACATCCTGAGTATAAAGCAATCAAAGCCAGCTGCACCTGCGGTAATGTTATCGAAACCCGATCCACGGTATGTCGAGACATTTCCTTAGACGTATGCTCTGCCTGCCATCCTTTTTACACGGGTCAACAGAAAATCGTAGACACCGCGGGACGTGTGGATAGATTCAACAAGCGCTTCAAGCGCAGCAAAAAGGCCAGCTAATATCTCGGCCTTACGCCCAAATAACTATACTAATAAATGTTGTACGCTTCACCCGACTTAGTTCGGGTGTTTTTTTATGTAGGTTGGGCTGACAAAGGAAGCCCAACAGGGTATTCATTTAATTACGGCCTTATTTAGTTGCCACGACTGTTGGGCTTCCTTCGTCAGCCCAACCTACATTTATTTTGCTTGAAATTCGAAGTTTTAAGAAGTTTGCGGTGGTAAAATCGCCACACCAATCGTTAAAGGTTCTACTTTTTGTTTTGTCAGCATGTTAAATGTTACCAGTTTTAAGTCCTTAACCCTTGGAAAGCGCTGCAAAATAGCTGCAGGTAAATGAGGGGTTGATTGACCATCGGCCCACCAGACGAACATGGCACCTGCTTTTCTTAATTTGGCTTCATCAATCCAGGCACTGTGTATTTTACTCCAACTATAATAAGGTGTTGGGTGGTTAGGCATATAGGCTGTCATAAAAGCCGTCAGATAACGGCTGCCAGCCACATATTGCAAAGGCTTATGAAAATGTGTTTGCCAGTCTTTCTTCACATAAGTTGCTACCTGTTTCATAGGATACAATGGCTTACCTGCTTTATGGGTGAAGTAAGGTCCGATATTCATGAAAGTATAGCGTCCAACAATCAACCCAAAGGAAATCACAATAACGAAAATCATTAAAAGTTTAAAAGCCTTAAGACTCACCTGAGGTCTTAAAAAATAAATCAGCGTGATGCCAGAAAGGGTGAAAAAAGGAAAAGCCCAGCCGGAGTGCATATCAACCCCAAACAATAGTGAAATCACAAGGGCGATGATAAAAGGACCTGAAAATAGACAGATTAAAAACTGTTCTTTAAAATAATCCCTGTCTTGCTTATAGATTCTTTTACAAAATAACAAAGGATATGCCACCACAAATAACAGTAGCAAACGTAATAGCTCATCTGCTAAAAAGCGTAAAGGATGAAGAAAGTGATTTAAAGTCGGATGATGCTGATAATTACCAAAAGTCCCCCGTCCCAGGGCATAACTTACCGAAATAAAATCATGTCGAATAAGCCAGAGCGTATTGGGCAATATCACAATCAAGAAACTCAGAAGCCCGATATAAAGTGCAGGTTTTTTGAAATAACCTCGGGTATGTTCGTTGTAGATAAGGAAAAACAACATGGAAATCAGTAACAACAAAGTCGTGTACTTAGACATCATCGCCAATCCACAGGCAATACCAGTTAAAATCCAGTTAAATGTATTGCCTTTAACACAGGCATGATAAAAGGCTAAAATTGCTAAAGCCCAGGTGGCAAGGGTTAGAATATCCGGATCAATTTTGTTTGAAGCTAAAGTGTAAAAATCCAGTCCTGACATGACCAGAATGGCTAACAATGCCTGCAAAGGCGAAAGCATTTTTTTTGCTAACTGGTAAATTGCCACAAAAGCGATTAATACACAAAGCTGGCTGGCGATGTAATTACCAATACCCACACCACCAAAATAATTTGAAAAAAAGCTGGTCATCCATGGCGCAATAAAAGGATGCTTATCATATCCCCATTGAAATTGATTTCCCCAGGCGTAACCTTCGGCAGAATCAAAAGGAATGGTAGGGCGAAAAAAGATAGGAGCAATCGCCCATAAAATCGTATGGATGAGTGCATAACCCCAAAACCATTTATCAGGATGGATTTTAACAGGAGTAGAATCTTGGATCTGATAGCGAGTAAATATATTCAACATAACAAAAAATAAATGTAGGTTGGGCTGACGAAGGAAGCCCAACAGGGTATTCATTTAATTACGGCCTTATTTAATTGCCATGGCCTTGTTGAGCATCCTTCATCAGCCCAACATTGAGGTATAATTCTTAAATAAATCTGAAAACAGATAATAACAAGTTTTATTTAAAACTCCCATGACTATTGATAAAAAACTGAATTCAGGTAATCTTAAGCACTTAAACTTTTCGACAGTGAGGGCAAAATGAAAGCAGAGCTTCAAAATACCATCAACAAAATGGCAGAATCTGGACGTGGAATTCTGGCGGCAGATGAAAGCACGAATACCATTAAGAAACGCTTTGAAACCATCAATTTAGAATCAACCGAAGAGAACCGAAGAGCCTATCGGGAAATGCTATTTACCACCCCTGGCCTGGGTGAATTTATTTCTGGTGTTATTTTATACGAAGAAACCCTTGGCCAAAGCACTAAAGATGGCACGTCTTTTGCTAAGTTGCTTGAATCTGAAAATATGATTCCTGGTATTAAAGTGGATAAAGGCTTGATTCCTCTAGTCAATAGTCGTTCTGAAAAAACTACCCAGGGCTTGGATGGATTACCCGAAAGATTATCTGTTTATAAAGATCAAGGTGCCAGATTTGCGAAATGGCGAACGGTTTTTGACATAGATGCCATGCGACCGTCTATGATGGCAACCTTAGTGAATGCTGAATGTCTGGCTCGTTATGCGGCTATTTGCCAGAGTCAGGGCATTGTACCTATTGTAGAACCAGAACTTTTAATGGATGGAGAACATTCCATTGAGCGATGTGAAGAAGCTTCTTTAAGAGTATTTAATGCTGTTTTTCGTGCTTTAAGATTACATAAAGTGACCCTTGAACACATGGTGCTAAAACCCAGTATGGTTATCAGTGGAAAAGCCTGCGCCACTCAGGCAGATGTAGACACCGTTGCTCAAATGACAGTGCAGACCCTGTTACGAACAGTTCCTGCTGCTGTACCGAGTATTAATTTCTTATCAGGTGGACAAAGTGCCGAAGATGCCACTGCGCATTTAAACGCTATGCATCAGCAATCTCCAAACCTACCCTGGAATTTAAGTTACTCTTACGGCAGAGCATTACAAGAGCCTGCCATAAGCACTTGGAAAGGAGAAGAAGCTAATGTAAAAGCTGCTCAGCAGGCACTTTACAAAAGAGCAAAACTCAATTCGAAAGCAGCTAGAGGTGAATATTCTCTTAACCTTGAGAAAGCAGCCTAAGATACATTTTTATAATATATGTAGGTTGGGCTGCAAAGCCCAACAGGGTTATTCATTTAATAATAGCCTTATTTAATTGCCACACCCTGTTGGGCTTAACTGCCCAACCTACATTGATTGACTATTTAAGATTCATTCCAACATTTTCTCCAGTCCAAAGTTCCACTGACCGTCTTTTTTCCGGTATTATCCATTGATAATATGCCACAGCTACCATCTTGCATAGCCTGAGTATTTTGTGGTGTTGCCTTTAACATATACTGATGATCCTTGGGAAAGCTTAAGGAAAAGTGATAATATTTTGTAGAAAGTAACTTTGCACGAATCAATTGTGAAAACTTTGCATCTTTATAGTTGCCCTGTTTGATATAGAGTCGCTCTAAAGTGCTGGATAAATTCATTAAAGTTGTTAAAGCTTCAGTTCGACGAACTTTAACTAAAACATGCTGGTAAGAAGGCATTGCCAGCACCACTACTATGGCAAATATGGAAAGGGTTACGGTGACTTCTAAAAGGCTGAATCCTGCAGTTTGGCGCATTTAGTTATCCTGTTTATAAAAAAGGTAATTATAGATAGATTTTAAATGGCTGTAAATCATTTTACGCTTTAAAAAAGACTACAGTTAAGATATTAACTTTTAAAATAACCTATGATGAAAAAAGCAATTTTACTGGTAGAAGACAATAAAAAACTGGCAGGCTTCATTAAAAAAAGTCTTATTGAAACAGGATATACTGTTGATGTAGAGGAACGGGGTGATAAAGCCGCCTATCGCATTTTGAAAGAAAATCCTGATCTTGTCATACTTGATATTATGTTGCCGCAAATGGATGGCAGGCAAATATGTCAGACCGTTAGAAATGAATATCGAGGTAAAATTCTAATGCTGACAGCAATTAAAGATATCGACAGTGAAGTAGATACATTAAATTTAGGCGCAGATAACTATTTAACAAAACCTGTGGAGGAGGCAGTATTACTTGCGCATATTGCGGCTTTATTTCGAAGGCCTAACTTATCAGAGAAGATAGATTTTTTGCAATTTGGTAAGCTATCCATTGACCTGATTCAAAATCAGGTACACTTATCCAGTCAGCTGGTTGATTTATCACCCTCTGAGTTCGAGTTACTACTGCTTTTGGGTAACAATGCTGATCACTGCCTGAATCGTGATAACATTATGTTTGCATTACGTGGTCGTGAGTATGATGGCGTTGATCGCAGCATTGATTTACGGATTTCTCATTTGAGAAGAAAGCTTTTAGATCACCCTCAAAAACCTTATAAAATAAAAACCATGCATGGTAAAGGATACATGTTGATTTCAACTGCCTGGGATGAGACATGACTAAACTCTATCTGAAAACCTTTATTCTGGTCATCATGCTGGCTATTTCAGTGCTATCAGTCAATCATTTTACCTATTCATATTTCACCACAAAAGACTTTAATCATATCAATCAATTTTTAACAAAAGGTACCTTTTCTTATCTTCAAGAACAATTAGCAAAAATACCACAGGCGCGGTGGACATCCACATTAAAAAAACTACAGCCAAAAAATATTCCCCTTGCAAACATTGTTCCCATTGAATCACTGAAACTCAGCAAAAAAAACAAAGCGAGATTGTTAAATGGCAGCATTGTGATTACTAAAGGAGAACAAATACACTATTCATATTTTTTATATTATGGATTATTCGAAACCTATTCATATCAACGCATCGGTCAAAGCCAGTTTGCGTTGCAACTTATGTTAACCGAGCCTGTGAATCAAGTCATTAAAGGAACAATTGGCTGGATGATTCACATTGCTCAATTAGAACTAAAAACAACATCACAAAGGCAATGGCCAAGGGTAATAAAGAAATTACAGACAGACTTTGGCGTGCCAATGCACATTATCCCAAGTAGCAGTGACGCCCTAACCAAAAAAATACGTCAGGATCTTAAAATTTATTCAGCAGCCTTTGCTTATCCTAAAACAAGCAAGTCAATTTCAACTGTATATTTTCCCACGGAAAATCCAAATAAACTATTAGTCATAGGGCCAATTCAATATAGAAGTTTATTCAAATTATTTAACGTTGAACAAAACTATTATTTTATTATCCTGCTTGTGGTTAGTGTTCTTATAGTCATATTTTTAACCTGGTTACTCAGTCGTAATGTTCGAAAAATTTATAGAATTACAGAACGTTATAGTAATGGTGATTTCAATAGCAATATACAGGTCAGATCGGTTTCAACCTTGCATGGTATTTATAAAAATGTTACTGCAATGGGGCATAATTTAAAGCGCTTAATTCAATCCCAACAAAATATGACCCGTTTTGTTGCTCATGAAATTCGAACGCCGCTTTCAACCATGCAATTTGCTTTAGATGCGTTAAAAAAAGAGAAAAACTTATCTGACTCTGGTCAGCAGAATTTAAATAGTATTCAAGAAGACATTCAGGAGATCAATCAGTTAGTAGCTTATTTTTTATTGTATTATAAGACAACCGCTCATGAACTTAAGCCAAAATATGAGTTTGTCAATATCTGCAATTGGCTCAATAAGCTTGTTAAAAAATATGAATCCTCTAAAAAAATCATTCAATTAAAATTACCTGAGCAAGAGACTTTAGAAATTTCTTGTGATCCTGATTTATTAAAACATGTAATTAATAATCTGATAACCAATGCCTTGAAGTTCGCTGAAACGACTATTCTTATAAGCTTAGAAATTCATCAAGGATATGTAGAGATACATGTTGAGGATGATGGTCCTGGTATACCAGCATCAGAGATGAAAACTATATTCGAGCCTTTTGCTACGTTAAATGCAGAGCAAAATCTAAGTAAGCATATTGGGCTTGGTTTGACCATTGCAAAGTCCATAGTAGATTTGCATAAAGGAACAATGATGGTTTCCAAGTCGAAAAAGATGGGGGGTGCTAAACTTAGCCTTCGATTAAAATTATGAATTTGCTATTCAATTTTCTCTCAAATTTTAGGTATATACAAAGTTTATACATTTAAATTATCCTGAAATGTTATCTTAAACATATATCGAATTTTTGAGATTATCCAATGAGTACTGATAATAAGACCCAGGGAAGTAATAGCTATGCTGATATTATTCGAACATCCAAGTTTTCAGGTAATCCCTGTGTAAAATGTGATGCCTTAGGCTTGCCTGTGTGTGTTTGTCCAAAAGGCGCGTCAGAATCTGAGGCAGAAAAAAAATTCGAAGAAACTATCAGGATGGATACGATACATTCTTTACCCTCTTTAAAACCTGATTTTTTAATGCTTTCTGAAGCAAAGAAAGCAAAACTATCTAAAACAGCAGAAGCGATCAAGACTTATTATTGTATTGACTCTAAAGATAATGCACAATCTGCACAAGCTAACTTTGATGAGAGAAATACCGCGGAAACCGATTTCACTGTAAGGCAAGAGAATTCTACACAAACAGATGGTGCTGATGATGAAATAGATGTCTATAGCGTTAGTGTATGTCCTTGAATATTTTACTAAAAGTAATTAGATAATTCAAAAAAGTGGCTAATATAGTCCACTTATTTTACAAAGGAAGCATAAAGTAAATCACTTAATAAATAACGTAATTCAAAATTTTGTTCTTGCAATTGGTGTAATCCTTTGAATAAATCCAGATAGTAGTTTTCAATATATTGGCTTATCTGTTTCAAAACAACCCTTATTTGCGAAAGCGAGAAAGCACCTTGATTCAAAACTTGATTGATTTCATTAAAAATTAAAGCCAAAGCAATAAAAGCTTTTGAGTTAGCTTCTAAGCCAAGCAGTAATATTTCTATTCTTTGCTGAAGAATATCAAATTCATAATGAATTTCATCTTGCATTTTTTCTAGACCATTGAACTCAATAACTTTTAAATTAAAAATTAAAGCGCAATGAATACTCAACTTATCCAGTAAAATAATCAGATTAACCTCTTCTAAGTGTTTCTGAGTTTCAGCAGACAGTGAGTGTTGGTGTAAAGAGTTTAACAGGCAATAAAGCAGTTTATCCTGCGTACTTAAAGTAGGACGGGCCATTTCCAAGAGTTTTTTCATATGCTCAATAAATAATTGATTTGACTTGTTATTTTTAACAGCTTGCAGAATGGTTTTACAGTTTTGGGGTGAGGATAAATGCATAATCACAATGTTTTATAAAATCATATAAACATTATGAAAAAAAAAAGGTGTTATGCCTATGGGGTAAAACCCCGAAACCTAATCAGACAATGAGCTCAAGATAAAATTTAATTAAATCATACTTTCTGTCAATATTGACTTTATATTTTATATTTGCGATGTGAGAATCAATCGTTTTGACTGACAAGCTCAAATCATTGGCAATGTCTTTATTGCTGGCGCCATAGCTGTGAAATTTTAATATTTCTGTTTCTCGTGCAGTTAGTTGATAATGACTTTGTAAAAAAGTTTGTGCCAGTAAAATTTTTTCGGGGATATATTCGCGACAATATTGAAAACAACCTGGTGCTACCAGCGCCGGTATATCAAAATAAAAATCTGCTTCAGCTTTTTTTAATAAATTTAAGGCCTGTTTTTTAATAAAGAAATTCTGAAATTTTAATCGCTCTAAATGGTTCAAATAAAAACCTTGTGGATTGATGGTGTCTTTTTTAGACGCATAACAGTAAAAATCAAAGTGCTCTGGATAGAATTCTACAAAGTCGATGGGGTTGCTGTGGTTAAAAATTTCCTTAACACTATCGTAATTTTTACCATAAATATCAGTGTCTTTTGGGCAAAACAGTAACTGATTAGATTGCGGTTCCAATGGAAATTCATCAATAAAACCAAAATTTTTGTCCAAATGAAACTGCATTACTTCAGGATGAGTTGTCAGTAACACTGATTTACCATTTTTGTAAAATCGTCCAAATACGAAAAAATTAATAGATGAGTCTTGAAACAAATTATTAGACAAATTTATTAGAACTCGCGCAGTTTCATTAAAAAACTTTTTAGAAGTTTGGGATAGCTTAGCAGAAGAAATTACTGTACTCATATCATCTAAAAATTATTAATACCTCTATATGATATTATAACTCAAAATAATTTTTGATACGCTGATAATGTTCGTTGACTTTGGCACCATCAGCTGTACTTATGTTATTTTGTTCAAGTGCTTCTATGAGTGCCTCTGATTGTTTTAATAAAATTCGTTCAATAGATACTTGTAAGTTTTGCATGAGTAAACTGTAAAAAATCTGCAATAGACGGATAGAAACTTTAAGATCAGTTTTTGCCTGTTGTCTTAATCGAACAAAGCCAGATTCGATAATATTTTCAAAATTTCTAGGTCTTTTGACGAGTCTTAATTGTTTTTCTTCATCATAAACAAACTTTTCATCCTCAGCATACTGGTTTAAACACTGTATGGCATATCCTAATCGGTCAGCACAATTAATAGCTGTGAAAGGATTAGCCATGCTGGGAGATAAAGCCCGAATGGCAATTTCCGCCAGTTGTTCAAAAGCAAACTCTATGTCCTGAATGGTATTACGACGAATGCCGAGAGTCAGACAGCCTGGCAGTTGTTTTGCTAAATTGGGATCAAGAGGGTGCTGATGTCGAATGTTAAAACAGATTTGATTTTCCCACAGGTAATGCCCAGGACGAAACAAAATTTCGATGATACAATCATATTTGATTGCAAGCTTCAAACATTTATCAAAATCTATAATTTGAATATAGCCGGAAGATATACTGCAGGCTGGGGTGGTTAAATATCCGCAGAGTTGTTCTTCTGAATCCGTGTTTTGATGAGCATGATCACTTAATGGTTTTAAATTGCGTTTCAAACAATGTGAAATTTCATTACCTAAAAACACTAAAATATTATCAATTTGGATAACATGGCAGACATAGTGAATGAAATAAATAATTAGAAAAAAGCATATGATGCCAATGATTACGCCAATAGAGGTAATCAAAAAAAGCTCGCTGGCACTGTAAGAATTAATGGTAATTAATAGCATGCCAAATAGTGGATAAGCAAAGGAGCCTAAAAAATATCCTATAATAATTTGTGTTCTTCCCTGTTTCATAAAATTAGGAATAAGCCTTGGACCCAGTTGGTTACTGGCCAAAGATAAAATCAAAACAGTGATAGATAAAATAACACTAGACATGGTGGCTGTAGCACTGGCTAAAACCGATAAAATATCCATCGAGTTTTCGTAGTTAATTTCTAATAAAAAGTCTTTATCAAAGTAACCACCTATAAGATGAATAAGATAGGCTAAAATAATCGCCCCAATGGTCATTAAAGAGGGAATGACCCAGTAATTGGCATAAAAGTTTTCTGAATATCGGATAAGATTATAGCGCATTGATTATATTTATTATGCTTTTACTTAAATATAGCATATACGCCACACCATTCAAACGACTATGTTTTTAGTAACAGTAAGCTAACCTGTCACCGGAATAATTTAAAGCAAATAATTGGGCTAAAAAATTTTTCTGTATATCAAAAATTTCGCTATTAAAAAACAGATGATCTGGTTAGTCGGAACAGTGCAGAAAAACCTCATTCAAAATATGACAAACTATTTTTCAACAGGCTTTGCTTATAAATGAATGTATTCAAATTATGATTTATCTTAAAAACAATACATGAAGCATTTTAAACTTCAATAACAAATAAAGTAAATTGGATATAGCTTGACCAAACCCCCTTTTCTATGATGGAAGATTGCAGCGTTTTTGTTTTTTTATCCTTAGTACGCTAAAAAATTATACCCCTCAATCACTTATTAATTCTACCGTTATATTAAAGTCAATATGTAAGCATGGGCTTACTATACCTAGAAGCTGTTCCATACGTGGTGCGTTAAAATCAACAGGTGATGAAGCGTTGTTTTGTTATAGTCAAATTAATTTGGAATGTATTGACGAAGCGGCAGCATTAGAAGCGTTAGCTTATCATGATAAAGAAAGCATGTTAAGCATCGCAATGGAACGAAATTTTAGCGATGATTTTAAACAAGAAATGCCTTTGAGTTCTTTATGCTCTATAGTATTTATTTTTGAAATTGACAAACTTTGGAAGTCGGGCGGAAAAGTTTTTGCTAACAATTGTTACGGAGACGCACTAGTACTATTTCCATTTAATTTTGATTGATAGAATATTAATGAAGCTGCGGCAGATGTCAGAGTAGTTTTAGATAACTATAGAATGTAGGTTGGGCTGAGGTCGGAAGCCCAACAAGCCGTGGCAATTAAATAAGGTCGTAATTAAATGAATACCCTGTTGGGCTTCCTTCGTCAGCCCAACCTACATTGATATGTTTCAATTTTGAAGTGTTGCGTAAATCTAAACTTAGTACAAACCGGACATTCTTACTTTGCAGCTACATTTAAATTTTAGATAATTGCGCTAAGCCAAAAAAAACCTTAGAATATCTAAGCATATGCAAAAAGAGGTAATTAATGAAAAAGATCATCATCCTGTTGTCCATTTTAAGTTCACTTGCATCCTATGGATTTGCTGGTGAAACTAAAACTTGCAGTGTAGGTATGCCGTGCACCGTAGCTTCAGACCAAACTGTCACCATCAATTCACCAAGCACTCAAGCAGGCACCTGGTATATTGAATACGGCCAAGGGCAATGCCAGATATTGTCTCAACAAGGCCAACTACAATTTTCAAGCTGGAATTATAATCAGATTTCTGGTCTTAGCAAAAACCAAAATTTAAGCCCAGGCCAAGTCTCCAATTGGGCAGGCAAAATGTTGTCCTCTGCCGCTAATAACGGTGTATTTAACCATTTTGCACTTAAATTCACCAACATAAGTCCTAAGCCAATGACATTTATTTGTGATGGTAAGTTCCAATCTCATTGGTGGTAATAACCTCATCCCTTGAATTACCTATTAATTAAACTAACATGCTTTGTTGATGGTTCGAGAAAGTGCGATTGTGCTGAATGCGCTCATTGATATAATCTTTAAAAGCAATAATCTTCGGCGCAACAAATTCCGCTTTTTGATAAACCATATTTAAATTATAAGTCTGTTCAGCTAGAAGTGAGCTCAAAGTGACAAGCTCTATAAGAGAATCATTATAGCTAGCAGCAATTTTTTTAAACAATAAATCTGGAATTTGAGCTATACCAAGGCCATTCAATGTAGCATAGCAAAGTGCTGCGGTGTCATTAAAGCTAATCGAAGTATTAAACTGAATTTTTAAATTTTGGGTAGAATGTAATACTCTATCGAATTTTCGAGTTTTCAAATTAAGGTATCGATGGACTGATAAATCATTGACTTTTACAGGTGTACCATATTTAGCAAGATATAATTTTGCAGCAGTTAATATTAATTTACCAGTATAAATTTTTTTAAACAGACAGTTTTCATAATATTCTTTGGCTGTTTCATCAGTAACACCGAACAATATATCATATTTTTTAGAATAATAAGATTTAAAATAGTTTTTCAAACTGATATCTACTGAAATTTTAGGATATTTGTTCATAAAGTCCTTTAATAAAGGAATCAAAATGGATTCACTAACGCCAGAATGGCAGACAATTTTTAATTGTCCGGCAGGCTCATTTTCAATATTAACTGAAAAATCTTTAATGCTGTCAATCTGGGAAATAACCATTAAGGCTTTTTGGTAGATCACCTGACCCAAATCAGTTAAAACTTTTTTACGATTAATGGTTTTAAAAATCGGCAAATTTAATTCCAACTCCAAAGCTCGCATCTGTTTACTTACAGCCACCGTTGTAATATTCATAAATCTAGCAGCATTGGAAAAATTACCCTTTTCTACCACATTTTTAAAAATTCTAAGTTGATTAACATTCATAGAAAACACCTTTTGCAAACCTTAGACAATTGTACAGGTGTTTTCAGAATTGATAAGCTAAAAAAAGTTAACCGTTTGTAAAAAAAAGGTTAACTAAATTTTAGTTAACTATGAATAACTTTTAGTATGTTTAAATTTTTTTAGTTTTGGCTAAGGTGTAGTTATATTGATACATTTAAAGCTATATGCAGGTTTCAGATCAAAAAACACTAACTGTAAAAAATATTTTCTTGCGTTTCGAAAGTATTTCAGTGTTAAATCAAAATTTCTATCAGTATTGCCTGAGTGCAGCAAAAGATATTAATTTAACACAGGAAAAAGAAAAACTGCTTTTACTGTACTTAAAAAATATACAAAACATATTAGATGTAAGCAAAGATTTTAAAGATAAGCTTGATGAGCACCCTAGGTATGAAGTATATGGTAATAATAAATTTAAAATTATATATCGTTCACAAAAACAACTGATATTTTGTTTGTTGAATTACTGTGCTTTAGAGCAATTTTGTGGAAATCTTATTTTAATTGATAAAAAATTTAAAATAAAATGTCATGATTTCCAAAAGCGTATTAAAGCACATGCCCTGGGTCTACAATATCATTTTCATACATTAAAGAACTATTTGCCAGATTTAATGCAGCTATTTAGAAAAATATTATTAGAGACCACAAAAAATCTTACAAAGACTCATTTGCATACATATGAAAAAACAATGTCATTGGAAAACATCATAATGATTCATTTTCCTAAATTAAGTAATTGTTTTTTAAATGGCTTAATTTTGCGGATTTTATATGATGAAAGGGACTTGCTATGTTTTGACAAACAGCTAGATAAACTTTCATATGACTTAAACTTCATTATATTCTCATATGATGTTTACCAAAAGCACATAATAGTAAATTTATTTGAAAATAATGATGCCTTGTTGCTGGAAAAATATTTATCAATATTAATTTTGCAATATAAAAAGGCAAGAGAATTCCATGTGAAAAATAAGCAATTAAAAGAAAGTCTTAATAAAATTTTTTTTCAATTAACAGCTGCAATAAAATATAAATCTGACGTTTCTGTTCTGATTTTAGTATTAGAATTAATTTTTGATTTGAATTTTCAGAATGAGCAATTTTTTTTATTATCAAAGTTGAGAAAAATATTAACTCAACAGATTAATTTTTACCCTAAAAAAAATATTTCAAGAAAACTATTTAATGCTGCTTTTAAATCAAATAATTTTTTACTTATGGATTTATGTTTAAATATTACTGGTAAGAATTATATTAATTGCATTTTTGAAGATAAATCCTATCTTCTAGAATTAATTTTTTCAGATAAAGACTACGACTTATATGATAAAAAAAATCTTAGCATAATAGGAAAATTTTATAATCTCAAAGATAATAATCAAAATGAAATCTTTAGCAAACTTTTTTTGCATAATGGTTTGTCAGATATATATGTTTTTATTAATTACTGCATAGGATTCAAAGAGCAGATAAAAACTATTTTACTATCAAAGATAAAATGTTCTGAGGATATGAATTTATCTGAATTAATTAAGCTAAAATTTATTGCTCAAATGTTACGCTTTAATACAAATGAAATAGAAGTTCTAAAAAAAAGAATCTTTGATAAAAAAAGTTCTTTAGGATTTTTGTCAGAAACAATCTGTTTTTTTGAATTAGAAGATTTTAATGGAAACAAAAAGTATTTGTCTTTTTTGATTTCGGACATGGATTATTTCAGTAGAAATACGTTTTTAATCGATGCTTTGGTTTATATTGGGTTGTCAAAGGAAGAATATATATTAAATTATATTATAGAATTTTTTGAATTCTATCGTATTTGTGAGCTCAAATTTCTTAAAGATTTACTGGTTAAAATAATTATGAAAAAAATAACTATAAAATCAGACAACATCGAAGGTTTGATATCTGGAGTTCGATTTTTGATTTCATTTCTTGAGCAAAATGAAAAAGCGATTGACACTTTAATTTGTAACGAAATCAAGAATATTCTTAATAAATTAAGAGGTTATATTTTGGTAAACTGAAAGTACACCAATGTTAAGCTTTAAGTTGACCAAAAGAGGACATAAATATCGTAGCATAAGGATATGTATTTTTTCTTGAGAGGCTATATGTTGTCAACTCCTTCTAACACAAACTTTCTTCGCACAGATATTTCTGATGAAATTTTAAGGTCCTATGCAAAATTTTTTCCAAAAGAAGGAGATAAGGAACTTCTTGAGAATACTTTAGAGTATGGTGATGTGGTTGTGGCTAAAGTACATCGAGGAGGCTTTTTTCTGGCACAAAAAGTTAGGGATGCTGCGGTTCAAGGGTTGTCTATGCCATTACTTGATATATCCACTTCATTAGATGTTTCAGAGAAAAACTGTAATATTAATTATAAAAATTTATTAGCATTTAAGAATGCTGTTTATAATTATGTGGTCTCTGCCCCGGATGCATTTTCAAAAGATAAATTTATTTATAATGGAAAGGTATTTGGCGCTTCATTTTTGTTAACAAAGCTAATTGAAATTAATAAAATAAAAGATGCAGGGGATCGATTAAAGCAATTAGAGAGTTGGAAGAACTGGGCGCAAGATTTATTAAGAAAAGAATTAATCACAAAAACAAGCAATAAAGGCAAAGATCGATCTTCTTTTAAAGTACTCTTAAGACTTACTCAGACAATTTATGATCAAGAGGCTGAACAGTATAAATTAGATCAGAAGTCAAAAGCCCTTGCAGAAGGAATGAAAAAATTTACTCTAAAGGAGCTTAATAATCGCTTAGAAAGAAACTTAATGAAAGTATCATTCAGTAAGCCTTATCCTGAAGGGTTTCTTGATAAATGCATAGAGCTTGGTTTGCATGAATTAACTTTTGATGAGTATCAAGAAAAAATTAAAGAAACAACCTCTGCTTTTTTTACAAGTGAATATAGAAATGTTATCAGTAATAAACATGAGTATGAATTTGTTAGAGAATTATTTTTGTTACCCAGATTGATTGAAGTAAAGATAAAAGATTTTGAAGATCTTATTTTAAAGAAAAAAGAGGTTGGTAAAGAAATTGGAGTAGGCTCTGATACAGAAAAACATTATAAGGGAATACTTTTATTGTTAAATAGTCCTTCAAAAGATGATATAAAAATGCATTTAGAATATTTGTATGGAAGTATTACAGAAGATGATAAAGTATATGAATGTATTGCAAATGTATTTAAAGCACGTAATCAATTAATCTTAGTAAGTTATTATGCAGAACAGGCTAAAAATATTGTAGAAAACATTGGGAACCTGGCAAAAGTTTTTGCTCGCCCTCAATTGCAAAGTTTTGTAAAGGATGCGAAGGCAAAATTAGAGTCCGCACGAAATGTTATTCAGATAGAATTGAAGTATCTTAAAGGTTTATTAGACAAAACACCAAATTTAGGTGAGCTTAATTCTCATCTTAAAAATTTAGAACACTCCATTGATACACTAGATATTGCCAAAGAGCTTGAAATTCTTGATGAGAATATTGGTGCAGTATCTCAAGTATCTAACAGTGTTTTTGATTGCTCAATTGCAGATGATATAACCAAATGCAAAGAGAAAATGGATAGAATGAGTATTGGTATGGGAATGCTGCTAGGCGATAAAAAGGCATTTACAAGCAAAGAATTATTTGGTTTATGGGATTCCATGGCGAAAACAGCCCATCAGCAGATATTGCATGATCAAGTAATTGCCTCTGGGAAAACTGCTGAAAAGGCATTACATGAGGCTAACTTATTAAGAGTAACGGATGATTTTTTCGGAGGTGATTTTGTTAAAACTGATTATGAAGTTCAACTTGAGAACATGGTTAAAAAAGGTAAATATGCTGAGCTTGAGCTTCAAAATCAAGCTCTTACTAAAAAAATTCATGAGAAGGAAATTGAAGTAAAGTCAATTAAACAAACGAGTTTGAAAGTTTTACAAAAAAACGCAGCTTTAGAATCTCAAATGAAAAAGCATGATTCCTTTTGGAGAGAATTTTCAACACCTTTTGCTCAGGCCAACACAGAGCATATGTTGCGAACAACACTAGATAAATATTTTAAAAGTAAAGATATGTCATATTTTGAAAAAAATCCAAAAGCTCATGACTTGGTGAAATTTACAGCCAAAATGAGTGCTAATTTGACTAAGGTTATTAAGTCTTATCTTGCCTACACTGATGAATGGATATCCAGGACCAAAGAAGGCACCGGCTTTAGACATGGCAGCACTGGATTAAAACGAGTTGAAAATATTTATAAAGCACTTTGGGAGAATGAAAAGTTTCAACAAAATATACAGCAACATTTTAATGAAGCTTTATTTAAAAAAATTAATAATAATGACGAAGAATTAACAAAAGAGTTAATCACTGAAACTTACAAAGAAACAATAAATTCACAAGTGCTTAACAGAGTTAAAAATCATATTAGTGAAAAATATGCCTCAAAAGCCTATGATGATTTAGAGCGCAGCATAATTGGTCATGCAAAATATAACAAACTCGGGAACCAAAGTCAGTATTCCTATAAAACCAATCAACTTGCTTTTGTTAAATCTACGGAAGCTCATTTGAGAATAGTTTCTGAAAATAATTCTGAAATCTCAGATAAAATTGATTCTGCTGTACTTAACGAAGTAAGAGAAAGTGATAATCTAACTGAAACTTATAGAACAATTTTGACAAGAACATGATAATTGATTCTTAATTGAATAAAACCCACGCGAATGGTACAATATTTCCATGTCCATTCGCGATTTTTTTTTCAAGCCGCCTAAAGGTGAAGCTAATCATCATCAATACCATTCTCATCTTGAAAGAAAACTTCAGCCAATTCTGACACCTTTTAAAAATTTCACCAAAAATCAGCTGCTTGCAAGCTTAATGCTTTTAACATCAACAGTGCTTGCTGTCATGTTTGCATCCAGCAATGAGTATTCTGATATTTATTATCATTTAGTTAATATAAAATTTGGTTTTCATTTTCATGAGTTTGAGTTTATCAAACCTTTGAAATTCTGGGTCAATAATGTCTTGCTGACTTTTTTCTTTTTTTTAGTAGGCCTTGAAATCAAAAGAGAATTTTTAGCCGGAGAGTTGCAAAATTTAAAAGCTGGCTTTTTAATTATTTTGGCAGCCGTTGGCGGTATGGTAATGCCAGCTTTGCTGTTTTTTGTGGTAAATGTCCACAGCCCCTCAGCCATTGGTTTTGGGATTCCTATGGCAACCGATACCGCTTTTGCCCTTGGGATACTGATTTGCTTTCGCGGCTTATTACCAGAAGGTGTTTTTACCTTCATAGCAGCTTTAGCTATCATTGATGATATCGGTGCAATTTTGGTGATAGCTTTGTTTTATAGTAACGCTATTCACTTTATGGATCTTGCTATCGCCGGAGTTATTTGGGTTGGTTTATTACTGATGAACTATGCTGGTGTTCGTAAGCTGTTGCCATACTTATTATTAGGTGCCTGCCTATGGTTTTTTATTGAGTCCGCCAACGTTCATGGCACCATAGCTGGTATTTTAGTGGCTTTTTCAATTCCTGCCAGACCTGAACGGGGACCGAGTCATTTAACACAGAAAATGAAAAGTTTAATCGATTATTTTGAAAAACCCGGCAAAGATATTCCTAAAGTACTGGCAGATGTCAAACAACATTCGATTTTAATTGAAATGGCAGATACCGCCAATGCAGCTACCACGCCTGTTCAACGTTTTGAAACCCGATTGGAAAAGCCAATTACTTTTTTTGTATTGCCCTTGTTTGCTTTTTTAAATGCAGGTATTTGTTTGAAAGCAAGTTTATTTTCACAAATGTTTAGTAATACGTTGTCTATGGGGATTTTGCTGGGATTATTGATAGGTAAGCCTTTGGGAATTTCATTCATGAGCTATTTGGGTTTAAGACTAAACATTGGCCATTTGCCCAAAAATATTAATTTTAAGCACATTATGGGTATTTCTTTAATAGCGGGCATTGGATTTACCATGTCATTGTTTATTGCATCTACGGCTTTTAGCCACCATGCCCAAAGCCTGGAGCTGGCAAAATTCAGTATTTTCGTCAGTTCGATTCTGGCAGGAACTTTTGGTATCATTTTTTTATTATCATTTACTGAGCGAAAGGAGGATACATGCAATCTCTCGCAAACATCAACGAGCGGTTAAATTCCACTTTGTTAAATAACTTTACCATATTAGGATTAAATCATGTTTGGTCATTGACTTTGGCTTTATGTACCATGTTATTAACCGTAGTGATAGCCAGTGCTTTAAGCTATTATGTCTCAAAATTTGCGCTGCTGCGTTCTTCTGAAAGGCTATCCCATCGACACTCTATGATTTGGTTGAAAATTGCCAGAGATAAAAATGTTTTTGATCGGACGGCTTTGCTTTTGCCAGGCATTGTAGTGTATGCCAGTGGTTATATTATTGATTTAGATAATTTTGATTTTTTGCATAAATCTGCTAATCTTATTCACATACTCGCTTCAATGTATTTGATTATTGTTGCAAGCTTAATTATTTCATCCTTATTAGATACCTTTGAAATCGTCATTAAAAATATCAGTTTTGTCAAAGTACGCCCAGTAAAAAGTTACATCCAAATTACCAAGCTGGTTTTATATTTATTCTCAGGCATTTTGATTATTTCCGTGATATTGAATAAATCTCCCATGTATTTGCTCACAGGGTTAGGTGCTATGACCGCTGTGATGATGTTGGTATTTAAAGATTCTATTTTAGGCTTTGTCGCCAGTATTCAATTGGCAGCCTATGACATGGTGAGAATTGGTGACTGGATTGAGCTGACAAGTTATGGTGCTAACGGGGATGTCATTGATATTTCTTTAAATACAGTTAAAGTACAAAACTTCGATAAAACTATCGTAACGGTACCCAGTTATGCATTACTCACCAATGGCGTTATTAACTGGCGTGGTATGTCGGAATCAGGTGGTAGACGTATAAAACGCTCAATAAATTTTAATGTCAGCTCTATTAAATTTGCAGATGATGCACTCATCAGCAAGCTTAAAAGAATTGCACTTTTTAAACCATTTATTGAAAAAAAATTACAGGAAATTAATGAACACAATAAAAAAATTGAAGCAAGTGATTATTTTGGCTTAAATGGCAGGGCATTAACAAACATCGGTCTGTTTCGAAGTTATTTAGAAATCTATTTAACGGAGCATCCTAAAATCCACAATGGTTTGACCTTTTTAGTCCGACAATTACAGGAACAAGGCCAGGGTGTGCCTATTGAATTATATGTTTTTACAAACGATACAAATTGGAACAACTATGAAGGCATTCAGGCAGATATTTTTGATCATATCTACGCTGTAGCCCCATACTTTGATTTAGAAATTTTCCAGTACATGTCTGGTAAGTCTTTAGATGTTAGATATCATGCTGCACATTAATCAATTCGGGATTTACGCAGCAAAACTTCAATTTTAAAAATTCACTATGACAATCAATGTAGGTTGGGCTGACGAAGGAAGCCCAACAGGGTTACATTTAATTACAGCCTGGTTTAATTGCCACGGCTTGTTGGGCTTCCTTCGTCAGCCCAACCTACATTGATATTTATCAATTTTGAAGTTTTGCGTAAGTCTTACAAGTAACGGAGAAATAATGAGCTTTTCAAATAACACAAAAGTTAAGTGGAAATGGGGGCAAGGTTACGGTGAGAGTAAAATTGAAAAAGTATTTACCTTCAAAGTTACCCGTACCATAGAAAAAAATGAGGTAACCCGTAACGCTTCAGAAAAAGAGCCGGCTTACCTTATTGTTCAAGATGATGGTGATAGGATTTTAAAGTCTGATTCAAAGATTGAAAAAGCATAGCGCTTTAATCAACGGCCTTTTGGCCCCAGAAAGAACCATAAAATAAACCCAAGGATGGGTAACAATAAAATAATGACCACCCAAAGTACCTTTGTACCCGTGGATGCACCACTGGATACAGTACTGACAATTGCCCAAATATCTAAAATCAAGACAATCAGGCCAAATATACCTGTATATTCAAACATAAATTTCTACCTTTGTTTTTATTAATAATAGCCTAACGTAGACTCATCTTTAAGTTTAGCAAAAAAACGGGAAGCAAAGTTTGCGCCCACGCCTTGACTAATTTTATCATACCAGCTCAGGCTTTGGGTATAATCCACCATATCGGGTGCTTTGATTACATTTCTAGCCACATACCCTGGGCTGCCAAAGCCGTCTATGAGTCCAATATCTTTTGCTTGCTCACCAGTCCAAATTAACCCTGAAAATAATTCAGGTGTATTTAATTTCAGTCGATGTCCTCGTCCTTCTTTAACCGCGTTAATAAACTGCTGATGTACAATGGCTAATAATTTTTGTGCGTAGGCTTTTTGTTGTGGTTCCAAGGGAGAAAAAGGATCTAAAAAGCCTTTGTTATTCCCCGCAGTAATGAGTCTTCGGCTAATACCTAATTTTTTTAAAATATCTACAAAGCCAAAACCATTAAGCAGTACCCCAATGGAACCTACTAAACTTGAGGGATTGGCGTAAATATCATCAGTCCCAGCAGCAATATAATAGGCGGCGGAGGCACAAACATCAGAACAGACCCCATAAACTTTTATGTCAGGATATTTTTTACGAAGTCTTAATAAATTATTAAAAATATAAGAAGCCTGCACCGGACTGCCACCTGGGGAATTGATGCGTAGAATAATACCTTTGGTATATTTAGACTCAAAGGCTTGAGTTAAACTTTTAACCACATTATCAGCATCATTTAGACTGCCTGGCATGATGGCACCAGAAATATCCACCACGGCTGTATGGGGCTTGTTGAGGTTTGGCACTTTGACCTCCGGAGAAAAAACCAATGACAGCAAAAGCAACAAATAAATGGCTAAAATAATTTTAAAGAAAATACCCCAACGACGACGGCGGCGGTTTTCTTTTAAATTTTCCAGTAACAGTGTCTCTAAAGCTTTGGTGGTATCCATAAAAGATGCGATTTTTTCTGATTTCACAAGATTTTAACGTAAAAATCAGCCTTTTAGAATTGAAAATTGCGAATAGAGACACAATATTATAAATTAAGACTTACGCAAAACTTCAAAGAATAAATATATCAATGTAGGTTGGTGCTGACGAAGGAAGCCCAACAGTTGTGGCAATTAATTAGGGTCGTAATTAAATGAATACCCTGTTGGGCTTCGAAGCGTCAGCGCCAACCTACATTGATAGCACAAATGTAACTTTGACTAAGTTCCATTATTTACAGTAACGACTATAAGAGTGATGAACTATGAGAATGGATAAATTAACCACAAAATTCCAAATGGCGCTGGCGGATGCCCAATCGCTTGCTTTAGGCCAGGATAACCAATTCATCGAACCTGCCCATGTGCTTTTAGCGATGCTGCAGCAGGAGAATGGCAGTATTGCACCAATTTTAGCGCAGGCGGGCAGTAATCTGCGTCAATTAATGCAGGCTTTAAAAACAAAAATTGATACTCTGGCAAAAGTAGAAGGTTCAGCAGGAGAAGTGCATATCTCCAATGAGTTAAATAAATTGCTCAATGTCACAGATAAATTGGCACAGCAACATCAAGATCAATTTATCTCTTCTGAATTATTTTTAAAAGCAGCACTTGAAACCCCAGGCCAACTAAGTGATTTACTGAAACAAGCGGGCGCTACCAAAGCGGCTGTGAACAAAACCATTGATGAAGTTCGAGGGGGTCAAACAGTGCAGGATGCCAATGCTGAAGAAGCACGGCAGGCATTAGATAAGTATACGATTGATTTAACTGAACGGGCGCGTAGCGGTAAACTGGATCCTGTGATTGGTCGTGATGATGAGATTAGACGCTGTATACAGGTTCTGCAACGCAGGACCAAAAATAACCCTGTGTTGATCGGAGAACCTGGCGTGGGTAAAACTGCGATTGTAGAAGGTTTGGCACAACGAATTGTGAATCACGAAGTGCCAGAAGGCTTAAAGAATAAAAAACTACTGTCATTGGACTTAAGCGCATTAATTGCGGGGGCAAAATATCGCGGTGAATTTGAAGAACGCTTAAAAGCAGTTTTAAAAGATTTATCGAAGCAAGAAGGGCAAATTATTTTATTCATTGATGAGCTACACACCATGGTAGGTGCAGGCAAAGCCGAAGGCGCAATGGATGCCGGTAACATGTTAAAACCAGCTTTGGCTCGAGGTGAGTTACATTGTCTGGGTGCCACAACTTTAGATGAGTATCGACAATATATTGAAAAAGATGCAGCCCTGGAACGACGCTTTCAAAAAGTGTTGGTAGATGAACCTGGTGTTGAAGATACCATTGCTATTTTGCGTGGGTTGAAAGAAAAATACGAAGTGCATCATGGGGTTACCATTACAGATCCCGCCATTGTGGCAGCGGCGACTTTATCACATCGTTATATCACGGATCGTAACTTGCCGGACAAAGCCATTGATTTAGTGGATGAAGCGGCCAGCCGCATTCGTATGGAAATTGACTCCAAACCTGAGTCTATGGATATTTTATATAGAAAACTTATCCAGTTAAAAATAGAACGCGAAGCTTTAAAAAAAGAAAAAGATGATGCCTCAAAAAAACGTCTGTTAGATCTTGAAACGGCTATTAGCGAGCTTGAAAAAGAATATGCTGATTTAGATGAAGTGTGGAAACAGGAAAAAGCTGCACTGTCAGGCACGCAACAAATTAAAGAAGCCTTGGAAAGTGCTAAACAAGCTTTGGAAGCTGCCAGCCGTAATAATGATTTAACAAAAATGTCAGAGTTACAGTACGGAAAAATTCCAGAGCTTGAAAAACAGTTAAAAGAGGCGCAATCCATGCAGAAAAAAGAAACGCATTTGGTACGTAACAAAGTCACCGATGAAGAAATCGCTGAAGTAGTGTCCAAATGGACCCATATTCCTGTGACCAAAATGCTGGAAGGAGAAAAAGAAAAATTATTAAATATGGAAGCAGCATTGCACAAACGTGTGGTTGGACAGAATGAAGCCATCAGCGTGGTGAGCAATGCCATTCGACGTTCTCGTGCTGGTTTATCAGATCCTAACCGACCCATTGGATCCTTTTTATTTTTAGGGCCCACAGGGGTTGGTAAAACTGAACTTTGTAAAGCCCTGGCAGCATTTTTATTCGATACTGAAGATGCCATGGTGCGAATTGATATGTCTGAATTTATGGAAAAACATTCCGTAGCAAGATTAATTGGTGCGCCGCCAGGCTATGTTGGCTATGAAGAAGGCGGATATTTGACAGAAATCATTCGACGTAAGCCCTACAGTGTGATCTTGATGGATGAAATCGAAAAAGCCCATGCGGATGTGTTTAATATTTTATTACAAGTCTTAGATGATGGTCGTTTGACTGATGGTCAGGGACGCACGGTGGATTTTAAAAATACGGTGATTGTGATGACCTCTAATTTAGGATCACATATGATTCAAGAATTGGCATCTGAGTCACGCGACACCATCAAAACTGCTGTGATGGAAGTGGTGGGACAGCACTTTAGACCAGAATTTATCAATAGAGTAGATGAAGCTGTGGTATTTCATGGCTTGCAAAAAAATGAAATTCGCGCCATTAGTGATATTCAAATTGAATATTTGCGTAAACGTTTACGCTCACGGGATATGCAGCTACAGGTAAGTGATAAAGCACTGGATTTTCTAGCGGAAGCCGGCTTTGATCCTGTTTATGGTGCCAGACCTTTAAAACGTGCCATTCAGCAATATATCGAAAACCCTTTATCGCAGTCAATTTTAAAGGGTGAGTTTGGATCAGGTGATACTATTACTGTAGACTACGATGACTCTATTACATTTAAAAAAGGCTAAGCATGGAATTTCAAGATTATTATAAAATTTTAGGGGTAGATAAAACCGCCAATGATGCAGATATTAAAAAAGCCTATCGCAGATTAGCCAGAAAATATCACCCCGATGTCAGTAAAGAAAAGAATGCTGAGGCTGAGTTTAAAAAAGTCAATGAAGCTTATGAAGTGTTAAAAGATAAAGAAAAACGGGCAGCTTACGATCAATTGGGTCCCAACTGGAAAGCAGGTCAGGATTTTCGTCCCCCACCTGGTTGGGAACAATCTTTCGGTGGCGGTGGCGCTGAATTTAGAAGCTTTACTGGTGGACAGGGACAAGGTGGCGGCTTTAGTGATTTTTTTGAGAGTTTGTTTGGCGGTGGCGGTTTTCGTCAAGGGGGATTTTCTCAGGGAGGATTCTCCCAAGGCGGTTTTCATCAAAGGGATTTTGGGCAGGCGCAACAGGATCCATTTGGGCAGCAAGCTCAGCAAAGTCAAAAGGGAGAAGACATCCATGCCCAATTGACTATTGATATTGAAGACGCTTACCATGGTGCCAATAAAAAAGTAAATTTGCAGGTACCTGCTAAAAATGAATTTGGACATACTCAAATGAAACTAACCAGTTTGAATGTCAAAATTCCCAAAGGTATTTTATCGGGTAAAAAAATTCGTTTAAAAGGCAAAGGCTCTGCTGCCAAAGGCTATGGCGAAGCGGGGGATTTATATTTAGAAATTCATTATAAACCCAGCAATCAATATAAAGTAGAAGGTAAAGATATTATTTTTACAGTCCCAGTCGCACCCTGGGAAGCCGCATTGGGTGCTTCTATTACCGTTGAAAGTCTGGTAGGTAAAAAAACGGTTAAAATTCCCCCAAATACCAATAGCGGTAAAAAATTACGGTTAAAAGAAAAAGGGATGCCTGGAAACCCTGCCGGTGATTTTTATTATCAGCTGATGATTATGAATCCACCTGTTGATTCAGAAGAACAGCAACAGGCTTTTGAGGCTTTGCAAAAAGCATTTCATTAATGTAGGTTGGGCTGACGAAGGAAGCCCAACAGTCGTGGCAATTAATTCAGGCCATAATTAAATGAATACCCTGTTGGGCTTCCTTCGTCAACCCAACCTACTTTTTATAAGCGCTATTTTATGCGTTCGGGGCATTTTTTTTATTTTAATTTCCATTTTTAAGGCTTCAGAGTGATTATTCATCACTTGAACATAGACCAATTCAAGTGGACCTTTGCCTCTTAAAAAGCGAGCGCCCTTACCAGTAACATGTTTTTCAAAACGTGCCTGCACATCTTTTGCAATCCCGGTATAAAGCTGACCTTTCGCGGTTCGAATGATATAAACCCACCAGTTATCTTTTGATTGTAACAATGAAAAAGCTCCGATAAACTATTTTAAATACAACAACCATGATCTTACCTTACAATGCAATTAAAACAAAAAACAGTATATATCACCGGTGCTGCCAGTGGAATTGGTAAAGCTTTGGCGCAAAGTTTTGCAAAAAAAGGTGCCAATGTTGTGGTGGCAGACTTAAATTTATCGAATGCTAAAACCGTGGCTGAATTATTACCAAAGCATGATGGACAAAAACATTTAGCATTGGCCGTGGATGTGTGTGATGAAAAACAGGTAAATGAAAGTGTGGATGCAGTTGTAAATGCCTATGCTACCCTTGATATTGCCATCGCTAATGCTGGTATCCAAGTGATTGAGCCTGTGCATCAATTGCAATTGAGCCAATGGAAAAAAGTATTATCGGTACATTTAGATGGCGCTTTTTTATTGACAAAAGCCTGTCTTGCCAATATTGAAAATACCAAAACTCAAAAAATGATTTATATGGGTTCTGTGCATTCGAAATTGGCCTCTGCTTTAAAAGCCCCTTATGTCAGCGCAAAACACGGGCTTATAGGATTTTGTAAAACAGTTGCTAAAGAAGCTGCAATTCACAAAATGGCTACGCATGTTATCTGCCCGGGATTTGTGAAAACCCCTTTAGTTGAGCAGCAAATTCCACAGCAGGCTAAAGCGTTAAATATTAGCGAGACTGAAGTGGTGGAAAAAATCATGCTCAAAGACACAGTGGATGCAGAGTTTACTACCTTGGATGAAATTTGTGAGTGCGCAATCTTTTTAGCCAGTTTTGAAGGACTTGCCCTTACAGGGCAATCTTTTGTGGTATCTCATGGCTGGCATATGCAATAGAATCCTCTTGCAACTTATGCCATAATATCGAAACTATAATCATTTTGAGATAACCATGGCCTTAACCCCATCCAACATGTTGCCTTTAGGAACCCAAGCGCCGGATTTTAAATTATTAGATTCTGTAAGTGGTGGTCAGCTAAGTCTTAATGATGTGAAAGGCAAAAAAGGTCTTGTGGTGATGTTCATCTGTAATCACTGTCCCTTCGTTAAACATATCAATGGCGAATTAACAAAGCTTGCCAACGAATACATGATGCGGGACATTGGTTTTGTGGCTATCAGTAGTAATGATATTGCTAACTACCCGGAAGATGCACCTGACAAAATGAGTGAAGAAGCCCAAAAACAACAGTATCCGTTTCCGTATCTTTTTGATGCCACTCAGGAAGTTGCCAAAGCTTACCATGCTGCCTGCACACCAGATTTTTATCTGTTTGATGAAAAGCTCGAATGTGTTTATCGCGGACAATTAGATGATTCACGCCCCGGTAATAATATACCCGTCACAGGTGAAGATTTGCGAAATGCTTTGAACAGATTGCTAAACTCAGAAGATGTAGTATCCGATCAAAAACCAAGCCAGGGCTGCAATATTAAATGGATTAGTCCGTGAGCTTTGAGTCTCAGACGCCTAAAAGAGTTTTAAAACCTTTTCAGTTAACAATGATGGGCGTGGCTGCAATTTTTGCCATTCGCACCTTGTCCATTACCGCCATTTATGGTGAATCTGCTATCACTTATTATATGTTGGCAGCCATTTTATTTTTAATTCCTACGGCATTAGTCTGTGCTGAACTTGCAACTACCTGGCCTCGGGCCGGTGGCCTTTATGCCTGGGTGAAACTTGCCTTGGGCGATCGATGGGGGTTTTTGGCAATTTGGTTGGAATGGGTAAATACCACCGTCTCTTTTCCTGCCATGATAACCTTTACCATTTTTACTCTGACGTATCCGCTGGCACAAATGGTAGCTAACAATGTATTTTTTGAATATGGTTTATTTTTATTAATTCTTTGGGGATTAACCTTTATTAATTTTATCGGTATTAAAACCTCTTCAAGATTGACCAGTTTTTTTGTGATTACTGGCGTGTTTATTCCGGTGATATTAATCATCCTCTTAGGTATTTTTTGGTTGTTAAGTGGTCATCCTTCTAATCTTCATTTTACCATGAAAGGATTAATCCCCGGGTTTCACTTAGCCACTTTAGGGTTTCTTGTGGCAGTGATTAATAGCTTTTCAGGGGTACAAATCATTGCTTTTCATGCGGAAAGTACCGTAAAACCAGAGCAGTCTTTTAAGACAGCAATTTTTAATATTGTTGTGATTTTACTGGCTTTGGCAATCTTGGGTACTTTAGCTATGGCAGTGGTATTGCCTTCAGATACACTGAACCTTATTGGCGGACTGATTCAATCTTTTTACACTTTTTTGGCGGCATTTCACTTGCAATATCTGGTGTTTTTAGTAGCAATAGCGGTGGGGATCGGCGTTTTATCTGAAATTAATTCCTGGCTTATTGGGCCAGCCAAAGGATTATTAGCAGCCGCAGAGCATAATATCCTGCCAAAATTATTTAAGAAAACCAACAAAAAAAATGTTCCAGTGGGCATTCTTTCTATACAGGCGTTTATCAGTAGTTTATTAGGTTTAGCATATTTACTGATGCAAAATGTTAATAGCGCTTACTGGTTACTTTCTGATTTAACGGCTCAATTTACGTTACTCATGTGGCTGTTGGTGTTTACTTCAGCTGTGGTATTACATTTTAAATATAAAACCATTAAAAGGCCCTTTAAAATTCCAGGAAAAACCTTTGGTTCGATTGTTGTGCCACTTGTGGGCGGTACAACAGCCATATGTATTTTTATGGTAGGATTTATTCCACCGGATATTATCATAAAACACCACGAAACACTGTTCTTTGAAAGCTTTATTATTATTGGTTTAGTCTTGTTTTCTTCCATTGCTTTTTTTATCAAGCAAAAATGATTAAATTAGGACTTACGATAAATCAAAATATATGATTACATTGGCATTTTAAAATTAACTACTAATAAAAATAAACCTTTAAACAAAGTTTCAATACCAATGGCAATCACAATAATCCCCATCATTTTATTGATAATTTCCAAAAGGGTTTTCCCAAGGCATCGAATAATCTTGTGAGAAAAAATAAACAAAACTGTCATGGCAATGGAAATAATTAAAAGTGTCAGTGAATATGCCATCAAGTTAGTTTCAGGCGAATGATTGGAAGACAACAACAATAAAGAGATAACACCTGGTCCTACAGTAATCGGAAAAGTAAAAGGTGCCAGAGCAAATTGTGAAGCCTGTTGTTGCGTTGAGCTGCCGACTTTGGGAAAAATACGGGATTTAAACAGCATATTCCAGCCTAAATAACTGATAATTAATCCTCCGGCAATTTCAAAGGCCCAAAGTTTTAAATCCAGCAAGTTTAATACGTTTATCCCACCAAATAGAATAACTTGAAACAACACTAAAATAAACAATCCTACTTTTAAAGATATGAAGAAAGTTTCTTTTGAAGTGAGATCATGGGTAATTTGTTCAAAGATAAAAACCTTGGTAAAAGGATTTAATAAAATAATAATTGCAATAATAAATTTAATGTCCATAAAAATTTTTATGCCTGATGGTTTTCCACAATTTGCGCCAGCGCAAAAGAATTAATAATGTTTTGCATAATCGTAACATATTGCTCTTTACGCTGCGAATATGTGGCCAAACCTTCGGCAATGACATCTGGATTTAAAGGTTTACCTGCCTCACGTAACTCAAAGCGAATGCTTCTGAGTTCGTCGTAAGCTCGATTAGTATTTAAATTTTTCAAATAAGCCACTACTGAATCATAAGCATTATTAAATTTTTGTACTTGCCAGGGACTCCCTGGTTTTCTTTTTTTGGGAATCAGGCCGCAGCCAGGGGCTGAACACCATTGTCCAAAATAATTATTGCCTTCTTTAGCAAAACGCGAGCGACCCCAGGCAGATTCATTAATAGCCTGGGCTAAAACTAAAGCGGGTGGCATGATATCTACTTTTGCCAATAATTGTTGCCACTGATATTCATTATTAACCGGAGTTTTAACTTTATAGCTAGATGCAAGTGCAGTCAGCCAGGTTGTATCATTAGGTGACAGGTTACGATTTGCTCGATAGTCTTGGTACAAATTAAGTAGCCTTTGACGTTTGCGCATGATGTTAGTATTGGCTTTTTCAATTTTAGGTAACATGAAATTAATAAATTGACTTTGCTGAGAAGATAAAGGCCGCGCATAACAGAGCGGCGTCATCAAGATTGTGACAATTAGGGATAGGGTGAGTAGAAATTTTTTCATAAATCATCCGTCTGAACAAAAATTGCGCCATTATAACCTTGAGATTGTGAAATTGCGAGTTTCTAATGAGCCATTGGGGTACTTTTGCTGAGTTTGGGTGTTTTAATGAAAAAAACCAATGGAATTAATAATATCAGCATCAGGCTGATAAGCCAGAAGCTATCGATAAAGGCAACCATGCCAGCCTGTGCAGCCAGAATTTTCTGTAAAGTAGCAAGGGTGGTGGGGGTGTGTAAAGTCCATCCCTGATGATGCAGCCAGATCTGTAAATTTTCATTAAATGGATTAATGTGCTCACCCAGACGGTTCCAGTTAATTTGGGTTTCTCGTGCAATAATGGTGCTAATAATGGAGATTCCGATAGACATACCTAAGTTTCGACTAAAACTGAATAATCCTGCACCGCCAGCTGTATCTTCAGGAGATAAAGTGATGAGGCTTAAAGTTGATAATGGCACTAAGAATAACCCCATACCCAATCCCTGCACAACACCAGACCAAATCCAATAGTAAGCAGAGGTTGTCAGGCTATAGGTGCTCATCATGTAACTGCCGGTGATAGCAAAAACCAAAGCAATGAGCATAATCTTTTTAGGATCAACTTTAGCCATAAAGATACCAGTAAACATCATCCCAATAGCCGCAGCAATGCCTCTGGGCGCCATCACAAGCCCCGTAAATTCTGGCGGGTAACCAAAATAATTTTCCAGCAAAATTGGCTGAATAGAAATAACTCCCAAAACGCCCAGCATAAAAATGGATAACATTAAGGTGGAGGTGACGAAGTTTCTATCCTTAAAAATTTTAAAGTTAATGATATTATAGGGGTTATTCAAACCGCGAATGACAAATAAAGTAATGCTCATAACCGCAATTATCAGTAAAAGAATAATCATTTTAGATTGAAACCAATCTTCATTATTCCCTTGATCTAAAAAAATTTGAAAAGCACCTACCCCAAGGGCTAACAGTCCTGCACCAAACCAGTCTACTTTGCGTTTTTTAGGAATGGTATTTTTTATAAATCTTAAAGCCATAAAAAATGACAAAGTACAAACCGGTATATTAATGTAAAACACCCAGCGCCAGTTCGTATGTTCTGTAATAAATCCACCCAGTGTTGGACCAAGCACAGGTGCCACCATAATACCAATGCCCCAAATAGCCATGGCTTTGCCTTGTTCTTCAGGAGGAAAAGTTGTTCTCAAAACGGTTTGCGACAAAGGCACCAAGCTGGCACCAAAGATACCCTGTAAAGACCGGAAGAAAACAATTTCATCTAAAGTGGTAGCAGTACCGCATAAAGCTGATGCTAACATGAATCCGATAATACTTATCACAAGCAATTTTTTACGACCCAGGCGCTCATCTAAAAATCCCGTGAGCAGCATAAAGATAGCTGAGGTGACAATGTAAGAAGTTAACACCCAAGTGATTTTATCAGATGTCGTGCCTAATGCGCCCATCATCGGCGGCAGAGCCACATTTACAATGGTCATATCCAAAACTTCAATAATGGCTACCAGCATAATGGTGATGGTTATCATCCACCGCTCAAAGGTGGGTGGGTAAATCTTATTATTCATCGCGCGTATTGATGGTCACTGCGGCACTGGCGCCTACTCTTAAAGGAAAAGCAGGGTTGGTTGACGTAATAATAACTTTCACTGGAAATCGCTGAGTCACTTTGACCCAGTTACCAGTAGCATTTTCAGGGGGTAATAGTGAAAATGCTGCGCCACTGCCAGAACTGATACTTTGGACATAACCCTGATACACATGATCCGGATAAATATCTAACGTGACAGTCGCTTTTTGACCCGGTTTGATACGTTTTAGATCAGTCTCTTTGTAATTTGCATCGACCCACCATTTGTCATCTTCAATTAAAGCAAACAACGGCGCATTTTGTGTCACCATCGTACCGGGTCGCAATAAGAAATTCACCAGATAACCATTACCTGGGGAATAAACTTTTGTATAGGCTAAATTCAGCTCAGCTTGCTCAACACTGGCTTTTGCTGCCAGTAACTCTGCATTTTGTGCGCCCGATTTACCCAAAGTTTCAATGGCTTGCTGTAATTTCGCTTTAGCAGCTACCATCGCTGCCTTTGCGGTTTGTAACTGGCCTTGAGCCTCTACACCTTGAGCTTTGGAAACTTGTCCTTTTTTAGCAAGCTCAATGGTACGTGGTGCGTTTTGCTGAGCCACTTCATAATTAGCCTTTGCCTGGTTAAGTTCAGCTTTTGCAGTGGCAACGGTGTCTTCTTCGGCTTGTACCTGTTGTCTTGTCACCTGTAAATCAGCTTTGGCTTTATTTAATGCATATTCAAAAGGTTTTGGGTTAATGGAAAATAACAGCTGACCTTTTTTTACTTTCTGATTATTTTGCACAAATATCTTATCAACAGGGCCGGTTATCTGTGCTGCAATTTGAATTGTGTTTGCTTGAACGTACGCGTCATCGGTGGAAGGATGAAGTTTGGAATGTTGATAGTAGAAATAGCCACCTACAATAAGTGCAATTAATATCAGTGACCAGATGATAAGACTGATGGTTTTTTTCATTGTTTCTACATGAGATTAGGTTTTTCCAGAGTATATCATCTATTGATTTATCTAACTATAAATGTGCAGATACAGGAACTCAAACCCTAAATTTCGCAATAGCATCATTGCAATTAGATTTTTAAAATATATCAGACATATAGAAACTTTTAATTAAAAGCAGGGTTACAGCTTTTACTATATAATGTATATTATAAGTATACTAAATAATATAGGACTTACGATAAACTTCGTATTAAAATCGAAATTAATCAATGTAGGTTGGGCTGACGTAGGAAGCACAACAGGGTATTCATTGAATTACGGCCTTATTTAGTTGCCACAGCTTGTTGGGCTTCCTTCGTCAGCCCAACCTACATTGAATTTAAATCGAAGTTTATCGTAAGTCCTATAATATAAAAACGGAGCGTTATATGAAAATAAATGTTGGCATAGAATCCGATGCCCGAAAAAAAATTGCTGAAGGGTTAGCGGTTGTTTTGGCAGATTCTTATACTTTGTATTTGAAAACCCATAACTTTCACTGGAATGTGACAGGCCCCATGTTTAGCACTTTGCATACATTATTTGAAGAACATTATACGGAGCTTGCTGAGGCTGTTGACCAAATTGCTGAAAGAATCCGAGCCTTAGGGTCTCGTGCACCTGGCTCTTATGCAGAATTTTCAGAGCTGACTTCAATTAAAGAAGAACCAAAAATGGTTAATGCTAAAGAAATGATTTCACAGTTGGTGGAAGGCCATGAAACCCTGATTCGCACAGTACGTTCACAAATTCCTTATGCTGCTGACAGTAATGATGAGGCATCGGTAGATTTACTTACCAGTCGATTAGATTTACATGAGAAATCCGCCTGGATGTTACGCAGTCTTTTAGAAGAGTAGCGTGTATTGGTGCCCACTTTATTCAGGTAAAGTGGGCACCTTATTTAATTTGTTCTTGCCAGCGCACAGACAACAATGTTACTTGCGCCAGCTTTTTTCAATGCAATACTCGCTTCGTTCACTGTTTGTCCTGTGGTCATGACATCATCTACCAGCAAAATGTTTTTGTTTTCAAAGTTTGCCATAGTGGTAAATGCATTTTTTACATTATGAAATCTTAAATCAGCAGGCATTTGAGCTTGTGGTTGAGTCGCTTTTTTTCTAATAACACTTTTTTTGTTTAGTGGTATTTTTAAGTTTTTACTAATAATTTTTGCAATTTCTAACGATTGGTTAAATCCGCGATTTTTTAAACGCTTTTTATGTAATGGAACCGGTAGAATGAGCAAATGATTTGTCGAAAGTAGCATTTTTTTCACATGCTGTGTTAATAATTGACTCAGCACCGTCAGATTCATAAAATTATGATTAAATTTTGCCTGATGAATTAATTTTTTCACGGGCTTTTCATAGTGAAATAATACAATCGCAGCATCAAATGCTGGTGGTTTTTTCAAACAGTTACCGCAAATTGTGTCTGCATTAGCTGAAGGTATGGGGATAGAGCAAATTTTACAGCAATGAGTTATCCACGGCAGAACCACGAGACACTCATGGCAAAGGTTAATTTTTTGGCAATTGTGGCTTTTGCAGATAATACATCGAAAAGGCATGATGATTTCTTTACTGTGGAACGATAAGCAATAAAGCAGTTTTTTAACATTCATAGGGTTCAGGATAGCGTTATTAAACCTAAATTATCAAAAAGGTAATGTTATGTCAATCTAAACTCTAAAAGTGTCATTACATACTCGAGCTATTCAGGTTGTTTGCGATTATAAAGCCAGTTAATATGTATGCCTCGTTCATCGGTTCACTTTTGTCATGCAAAATCACCAAAAATTCCCATATAAACATTTGCAGCGTTACTTCGATCAAATAAGTCATGAGTTTGACTCCCATGATTTTCTATTTCGTGATATTAATCAAAAACAAATTTCGAGAATGAAGCTTTTTCAAATTAATCCACAAACAATCTTAGATTGTGGTTGCGGTACAGGGGTTGGGACACAACTCTTACTTGAACAATTTAAAAAATCTACGGTTTATTCATTGGATATGGCGCGCAATATGTTGAGTGTTGTACAAAAGAAAAAAAAATGGCGACAAAATAATGTTTCAGTCCAAGCTCAAGCACATAAGCTGCCTTTTAAGACTAACAGCTTCGATTTAGTGTATGCGAATTTAATGCTAAACTTTTGCGAGGACTTTTCATTAGTATTTCAAGAATGGCAACGGATTTTAAAACCTAATGGTCTATTAATGTTTACAGCTTTGGGTCCTGATACTCTAAAAGAATTCAAAAGTGCTTTAAAACAGATTCAACCGCAGCAGCCAAGTCCTGAATTTACAGATATGCATGATATAGGAGATTTGTTGGTCAAACATCATTTAACCGATCCTGTGTTAGATATAGAAAATTTAAAAATAGAATATAAAAATCCAGAAAAATGTTTGGCGGATTTGCGTCTGTTAGGCGGAAAAAATTTACATCCAGATAGACTGAAGCATTTAATGGGAAAAAATTTTCGTCAAAGTCTAATTCAGTTTTTTGAAACAAGTAAAAATTCAGCCGGACAGTTTTCAATTTCTCTTGAAATCATTTTTGCCCATGCTTTTGCTTCATCTGTAAGTTCACAAACAACAAAAGACAATGTGGTGAGTATTCCCGTGGGCTCTTTGAAGATTCAAAAAAAATAATTTTTTCCTTACTATTTTATGGGTATACCCAAAAATCTTTAAGCATAATTTAATCGTCGATAGGTAAAATTTAAATGTAGTCAATTTAAATTTCGGAGATTATCATGATTAGATACTTTTTTAAAAGCGACATCACTAAAGCTACAGCAGGTTTGTCCGCGGTTCCATTAATGGATTATTTGGCTTATCAACTCCACCGAATGCTTATTTCCTCTGAGTATGAAAAAAAAGAAGTACATACCCGCAGGGTTATACCGTCTTCTGCCAACCACATAACAGCTTTACTCAGTGAAGAGAGTGCTGAATCAAATGATGTTGGCCTAAAAGCAGTTAATTATCGGGATAAATCATTGGAAGAATTTAAAGAAGAATTGAGTGCTAATCCAGATAAACAATATGATATTACGCTTGCGGCACGGGATGGCTTTATTGACTCAGAATATAATTCGTTTAAACACGCAGTTCTACAAATTGACTCAGAAGAGGGAATGCTTGTAATCGGTAGGGGCGGTACGGGATATGATAAAAGAGGAAAACTTATAAACGACGTTTATGAACAATCAATGAAAGCAGAGTATGATCGCTATGATGCGACAAGTTTATCAATTAAAGGCGAAGATTTATACAAGTTAGTTGATGAAATGGAACAAGAAGCAAACTCAACCTATCATTTATCAAACAATAATTGTTTCACGACATTAACAAAACCAATAAGGGAAATCATTGATAGACTACCAGAAGAACAAAGAGCTGAAAAGCTCACAGCGATGCAGGATTATTTTGGCAATGTGAATAAGGGCATGGCTAATTATTATGATAAATGTGAAATTAATCAAATGTTGGGCATCAAAATTGATACGGTAAATGAAACTGATGAAATTGAAAGAAAAATGTTTTTGTTAAATTAAATAACATAATAAATAAATTTTCATACAAAAAACACTGCACCTCTGGTACACATACTTCAAATATCGGTTGATTTCCCTTTTTAATTCAACCGATATTGATTATTAATATGATTTTACTTGATTAACCCTAATGCGCGACATTTTATTAAAATATCTTCTTTTGAAAAACAATTGAGCTTTATTCGCATATTTTCAAAGTGTCTGTCAATTGTGCGTTTAGATAGACCCAGCTGTTGTGCAGTTGCCTTTGATGTATAATTTTGACTGTAATACTCAAGCAGCACCCACTCTTTATGGGTTAATCTGCAGGATTTAAAAACTTCAGTATTTTTCTTGGTTTGTTTATTTAAGTCCGTATTAAATTGATTTATGAGTACGTCATGTTCATGATAGTTTTTAAACCAGTAATTTAATTGTGCTTTCAAATTTTTGTTATCGCAGGCATGTTTTTTTACTGTGTTAACTTTAATGAATCTTTTTTTAAAAAATTCAGCAAATAAGGCACATTGTGGCTGACAATTTAATAAATAATTATCCTGAATTCTTTGCTTATTGGCATCAAAACCAAAAATCAAAATAGATTGAACTTGCTTTGTATTTTTGACTTCTACCAAGCGTAAAGAATCTGTGAAATGGTACTGTTCAAAGAGCTTTAAATTATCAACTTGGAGATCCTGTAAGATTTTATCCATATTAGTTGCATATGTTCCGGTTAAGGAATAAGTCTTTAAAATATTTTTGGGGATTTGATTAATAATTCCGCTTGAAATATAATCAGAGTATAAATCTGCAGAGCTATCAAATAAAAGAAAATTACCTTCTTTATCCAACTCTATTACAAAGAAATGATTGATATTAAGTCTTTCTAAATGTGGCATACAAATATCAGCAATCAAGTTCGACTGTTGATACATTTTCAAAAAAGCATGTTCCATAACTACATATTCAAAACCACCTTTATTAAATATAGCACAAGTTGCGACTACCTAACTCTTTAAGCTATAAACTGGACAATAGTCAATGATATAGCTAAAGTTATGCAAAGGGTATCAGTTAAATAACTCATGAAAAATCGATTGCCGATTGTAGCTTTAGTGGTGACAGTGATTTTGATATTTTTGGGTATGGAACTCCTCCAATTGACCAATATTGGAACGTCTAAAACTGTTATTAAATTTGAGCTAAAAGAATCTATTGAATTTGCGTTTAGCTTTTTTTTTGGTATGATTTTAGGTTTTATAGTGACAGAATATTTTTATAATTACTCCAGTTTTTTTAAAAATAAATGTAATCAATCATCTTTCTTATTTAATAAAAGTTTAATACAGGCTTTTATAATAACGCTGTTCTCTTTTACCTTTAGCGAATTATTATTTCCTTTTTACGTTTTAAACGTGGGTATAAATGAACTATTACTTGAGTCACCACCCATTGAATATTTCCAGTACTTTCTAATTTTATATGTGGTCACATTGATTTTAATGATACTATTTAATTTTTTCTATGAATTAAGACGCCGATTTGGTGTTTTCACTTTAATGAATTTTTTGACTGGAAAATATTCAGAACCCATAGAAGAACATTATGTTTTTTTATTTATTGATTTGCATAACTCAACTGCCATTTGTAATCAACTGGGGGATAAAGCCTTTATGCAGCTTATTCAATGTGTATTTAGTGAGGTTGCAGGGCCGATAAAAGTCTGTAAGGGAGATATATACCAGTATGCCGGAGATGAAATTATTATCTGTTGGAAAATAACTAATCGGAAACAAAAAATTGATGCAATAAGATGCTTTTTATTAATCGATCAGCTATTTCAAAAAAGACACGCTTTTTATTTGGAAAAATTTAACTGTCAGCCAAAGTTCAGAGGCGCTATCCACGCCGGCGCGGTATTAACAGCTGCAGTGGGTATTCTCAAAGTTTACATAGAGCATCGAGGTGAAGCCTTAAATATCACCGCAAGATTATTAGATTTTGGGAAAAGGCATTCGGAATCCTTAATGGTTTCTGAGTCTGCGTTATCTTACATAACTCCCGATGCAAAAATGGATCAACACTTTAAATTTCAATGGATTGAATTAGCAGGAATTTCAAGAAAAATATCAGCCTCCAATTATTCAGCTGATAATAAGCACTTAGACATTTATTAAGAGTGCGTTTGGAATAGGTTGGACTGGCTTACATTTCTGTAAAACAATCCAACGCATCGATCTATATTGACGTTCAAGCCACAGGCTGGGATTCTTCTTTTTCCATAACCTGCCCTAAAGTCCACTGCCAGCCTTTTAAAGCAACGCTTTGCGGAATCTCAACATCATCAAAAGTAATAATCTGATCTTTTTCAACTTGATGTTTTAAACGAGCCTTACTAAGTAAGCCAATAGGCACAGCATTGGGATGATTTTCAATATGAATACCGGCGCCTCGCACTTCAAAACCACCAATGGGTTGTTTAAAGACATGGTCTTTTTCAAGATTCGTTTTTGCAATGGCAGCTACATTAATTTTTGGTTTCAGTGAATTATTTAATAAAGGTCGTTTAGTTTCCAGTAATCTTCGGATAGTTAATGGTGCATCCATATGAATTAAAATAGCATCCTGTCGTAACAGATAATAAGGCCCATCCCCTAATTTCACATAACGTAGCATAGGCTGCATATCCGCCTGATGCTCGGCAATTACAAACACTGCGTGAGGCGCACCAGGATAAATAATATAATCACTGATGGCTTGACCAAATTCATGAGCTTTGTTGCCATAAAAGTTCTTAACCTTTTCTAAAGAGGACTCTTCAAGCCCAATCATTTCTTCTTGATAAAAGTTGGCGTTACAACCATTAGCAACTAATGCCTGCTCAAACTGAATTTTAGTACCATCGGTAAAGGAGGTTACACTGGGAATAGAAATACCATTTTTAGCTGCCCAAAATTTCATATCTTCTAAGTTTGGTTTTTTATTCAAAAAACCTTTTAAATTAAGATAAGCAAGGGGTTTGAAGCCTCGTTGTATTGCCTGCTCATGCAAAGCAGCTAAAGCGCCAGGCTGATCACCATCAGCTTCTGTCAATAAGCCTTTATTAATGAAGTAGGAGCCACAGGTTACATGAAACTCAGTATTTGTAGTAACCACAGGTTTACCGGCTGCAAAGCACTGCTCAATAACACTGGCAGCATTTATGGGATCTCCGCTGCATTCATAAATAACATCAGCATGATCAATGACCTCGTTAAGGTTGTTAGTTAAAATACTTTTGTTAGGAAACTCAGAGCATTCATTAATGCTGCGTCTGGTAAATGCTTTTGTCACAGTAAGATTTTGCTTTTGATGAAAGCAGCGATAAAAATGATTTGCTACATAGCCGCTGCCGATGATGCCAATGTTTAAAGGTTCATAATTCATAGATGCCTCGCTTTTGGGTTAGAAGAGTGGTTTGTGAAATAGTGTACAGCAAAAATTTTTGTTTATTCTTCCGTGTGTGGTTCAAAATCTTCAAGGGTTGCCGTATTATTTTTTTCCAGTAAAATTTTAACTTTCTGTTCAGCATTTTGCAGCGCGGCCTGACAAGAGCGCGTAAGCTTAATGCCTTCCTCAAACTGCTTTAGAGAATCCTCCAGGCTTAAATCGCCATCTTCCATGGACTCAACAATTTCATTGAGCTTTTCCAGAGCTTCTTCGAAGTTAAAGTCAGGGTTTTTTTTCTTTGCCATAATATTTGAAGTGAGTTAATCGATGAGTGTCGCGAATTATCTCATAATTAGCATATTGTAGAAAGTTCTGGTTGAAGTCTCATGCTCTAAACTAAGACACTCTGAAAATAATTTCGAAAAAGATGTTGACAAAAATTTCTGTGTGAGTAAAATTGCATTCCTCGCTGTTGAACAGCCGCTCTTTAACAAAGAAAGTAAGACAAACAAAGAAACCTAAATTGTGTGGGTACTTGCGTTAATCAATGAGACGCAATTGCCTGTCAATTTTGAGATGTCAGTAATGATGTTTAAAGATGAGAGGATTGCAAACTTTTCAACTGAAGAGTTTGATTCTGGCTCAGATTGAACGCTGGCGGCACGCTTAACACATGCAAGTCGAACGGCAGCACGGGTGCTTGCACCTGGTGGCGAGTGGCGGACGGGTGAGTAATGCTTAGGAATCTGCCGTAAAGTGGGGGACAACACGGGGAAACTCGTGCTAATACCGCATATGTTCTTAGGAATAAAGATGGCCTCTATTTATAAGCTATCGCTTTACGATGAGCCTAAGTCGGATTAGCTAGTTGGTGGGGTAAAAGCCTACCAAGGCGACGATCCGTAGCTGGTCTGAGAGGATGATCAGCCACACTGGGACTGAGACACGGCCCAGACTCCTACGGGAGGCAGCAGTGGGGAATATTGGACAATGGGGGCAACCCTGATCCAGCGATGCCGCGTGTGTGAAGAAGGCCTGCGGGTTGTAAAGCACTTTAGTTGGGGAGGAGAGAGCTTTTGTGAATAATGAAAGCTTGAGACGTTACCCAAAGAATAAGCACCGGCTAACTCTGTGCCAGCAGCCGCGGTAATACAGAGGGTGCGAGCGTTAATCGGAGTTACTGGGCGTAAAGGGCGCGTAGGCGGTTTTTTAAGTCAGTTGTGAAATCCCAGGGCTTAACCTTGGAACTGCAATTGATACTGTAAAACTAGAGTCGAAGAGAGGGAAGCGGAATTTCCGGTGTAGCGGTGAAATGCGTAGATATCGGAAGGAACACCCGTGGCGAAGGCGGCTTCCTGGCTTCAGACTGACGCTGAGGCGCGAAAGCGTGGGTAGCGAACAGGATTAGATACCCTGGTAGTCCACGCTGTAAACGATGAGTACTAGCTGTTGGAAAACACGTTTTTCAGTAGCGCAGCTAACGCAGTAAGTACTCCGCCTGGGGATTACGGCCGCAAGGCTAAAACTCAAAGAAATTGACGGGGGCCCGCACAAGCGGTGGAGCATGTGGTTTAATTCGATGCAACGCGAAAAACCTTACCTACCCTTGACATCCTGGGGATCCTGTAGAGATACGGGAGTGCCTTCGGGAATCCAGAGACAGGTGCTGCATGGCTGTCGTCAGCTCGTGTCGTGAGATGTTGGGTTAAGTCCCGTAACGAGCGCAACCCTTGTGCCTAGTTGCCATCATTTAGTTGGGGACTCTAGGCAGACTGCCGGTGACAAACCGGAGGAAGGTGGGGATGACGTCAAGTCCTCATGGCCCTTATGGGTAGGGCTACACACGTGCTACAATGGGCAGAACAAAGGGAAGCAAAGCCGAGAGGTGGAGCGGATCTCATAAAACTGTTCGTAGTCCGGATTGGAGTCTGCAACTCGACTCCATGAAGTCGGAATCGCTAGTAATCGCGGATCAGCATGCCGCGGTGAATACGTTCCCGGGCCTTGTACACACCGCCCGTCACACCATGGAAGTGGGCTGTACCAGAAGTGGCTAGTCTAACCCTTCGGGGGGGACGGTCCCCACGGTATGGTTCATGACTGGGGTGAAGTCGTAACAAGGTAGCCGTAGGGGAACCTGCGGCTGGATCACCTCCTTATGAATGAGGCTTGAGGCTTTGGTTGGCAGCGAGATTGAGTGAAAGCTTAATGTTGTGGCTGGTCAAAGTGGATAGCCTCTAAAAAACGAAGACGCAAGTGCTCACACAATTTAGGTTTTACAACTGCAAAATACCGGGCTTGTAGCTCAGTTGGTTAGAGCGCACCCCTGATAAGGGTGAGGTCGGTGGTTCGAGTCCACCCAGGCCCACCATTGTGAGTTGGGTGTGATGAAAGCAGGTTGCTGGAGTATATGGGGCTATAGCTCAGCTGGGAGAGCGCCTGCTTTGCACGCAGGAGGTCAACGGTTCGATCCCGTTTAGCTCCACCATCCGAGTCAGGGCGCGATAGGCGCTCAGCTTAAATACAACCACCAGAGTCTACATGAATCTTAAGTAGCAGTTTAAAACCCGTTTAAAGCCAGTTTTTTTGATGTGGGTTTTATGAACCATAAAGCCTTTTGTCTTAAAGCCATCCTTGTAGATGGATATGTTCTTTAACAAAGTAAAAGTCTAACGTAATCAGAAATATTAAAGTTGATAACGGTTAGAGAGATTTAAGTTTAAATCTGTTTAACGAAAGTTATCAGCGGGTTCTGTATTTACATAGAAATTGTTCAAGTTATCAAGTAATCGTTACAAACGTTAGTTTTACAAAGCATTAAGAAGTGAAAACTTCTTAGGGCTGTAGAACAAGAAACGAAGTGCATACGGTGGATGCCTTGGCAGTAAGAGGCGATGAAGGGCGTGTTAGTCTGCGAAAAGCTTCGGTGAGTTGACAAATAAGCTTTGAACCGAAGATACCCGAATGGGGCAACCCAATCACTTAAGTGATTATCAGCAACTGAATTCATAGGTTGTTGAGGCGAACCCGGCGAACTGAAACATCTAAGTAGCCGGAGGAAAAGAAATCAACCGAGATTCTGTGAGTAGCGGCGAGCGAAAGCGGAAAAGCCCAGTTAGCACAAGCTTTATTGTTTTAGAAGAAGCCTTTGGGAAAAGGCACCATAGAAGGTGAGAGTCCTGTATTTGAAAAGGCGATAAAGTGGGCTAACGAAGAGTAAGGCGGGACACGAGTTATCCTGTCTGAACATGGGGGGACCATCCTCCAAGGCTAAATACTCCTTACTGACCGATAGTGAACCAGTACCGTGAGGGAAAGGCGAAAAGAACCCCGTAGAGGGGAGTGAAATAGACCCTGAAACCGTATGTATACAAGCAGTGGAAGTGTCCTTGAGGCACGACTGCGTACCTTTTGTATAATGGGTCAGCGAGTTAATTTCAGTGGCAAGCTTAACCGAATAGGGTAGGCGTAGGGAAACCGAGTGTTAATAGCGCGTACAGTCGCTGGGATTAGACCCGAAACCAAGCGATCTAGCCATGGCCAGGGTGAAGGTTGGGTAACACCAACTGGAGGCCCGAACCCACTAATGTTGAAAAATTAGGGGATGAGCTGTGGCTCGGAGTGAAAGGCTAATCAAGCTTGGAGATAGCTGGTTCTCCTCGAAAGCTATTTAGGTAGCGCCTCGTAAGATGATACCCGGGGGTAGAGCACTGTTTCGGCTAGGGGGCCATCCCGGCTTACCAACCCGATGCAAACTCCGAATACCGGTGTTATTTATTGCGGGAGACACACGGCGGGTGATAAGGTCCGTCGTGGAAAGGGAAAGAGCCCAGACCGCCAGCTAAGGTCCCTAACTAGTAGTTAAGTGGAAAACGATGTGGGAAGGCTTAGACAGCTAGGAGGTTGGCTTAGAAGCAGCCATCCTTTAAAGAAAGCGTAATAGCTCACTAGTCGAGTCGGCCTGCGCGGAAGATGTACCGGGGCTAAAACTACTGACCGAAGCTGCGGCTTCACGAATTTATTCGTGAGGGGTAGAGGAGCGTTCTGTAAGTCTGTGAAGGTGTGCTGTAAGGCATGCTGGAGATATCAGAAGTGAGAATGCTGACATGAGTAACGATAATGGAGGTGAGAGACCTCCACGCCGAAAGTCCAAGGTTTCCTGCGCAACGTTAATCGGCGCAGGGTGAGTCGGCCCCTAAGGTGAGGCAGAAATGCGTAGTCGATGGGAAGCAGGTTAATATTCCTGCACTGATGTAGATTTCGATGGGATGACGGAGAAGGCTAGGTTGGCCGGCGATTGGTAGAGCCGGTTTGTGCGTATAGGGAGAGGGCTTAGGAAAATCCGGGCTCTTTTTAATCCTGAGGCAAACACCGAATGCAGCTTACGGGCTGCAAAAGCAATTGATGCCAGGCTTCCAGGAAAAGTCTCTAAGGTAAGGTTTACATCAACCGTACCCCAAACCAACACAGGTGGACAGGTAGAGAATACTAAGGCGCTTGAGAGAACTCGGGTGAAGGAACTAGGCAAAATGGCACCGTAACTTCGGGAGAAGGTGCGCCTTTTAGGTGAAGTCCTTAACGGACGGAGCTATAAGAGGTTGAAAAAACCAGGTGGCTGCGACTGTTTATTAAAAACATAGCACTCTGCAAACTCGTAAGAGGAAGTATAGGGTGTGACGCCTGCCCGGTGCCGGAAGGTTAATTGATGGGGTTAGCGCGCTTGCGTGCGAAGCTCTTGATCGAAGCCCCGGTAAACGGCGGCCGTAACTATAACGGTCCTAAGGTAGCGAAATTCCTTGTCGGGTAAGTTCCGACCTGCACGAATGGCGTAACGATGGCCACGCTGTCTCCACCCGAGACTCAGTGAAATTGAACTTGCTGTGAAGATGCAGTGTACCCGCGGCTAGACGGAAAGACCCCGTGAACCTTTACTATAGCTTTACACTGGACTTTGACCCTACTTGTGTAGGATAGGTGGGAGGCTTTGAAGCATGCACGCCAGTGTGTGTGGAGCCTACCTTGAAATACCACCCTGGTAGTGTTGAAGTTCTAACTTAGGCCGCTGAATCGCGGTTGAGGACAGTGTATGGTGGGTAGTTTGACTGGGGCGGTCTCCTCCGAAAGAGTAACGGAGGAGCGCGAAGGTACCCTCAGCATGGTCGGACATCATGCGTAGAGTGCAAAAGCAATAAGGGTGCTTGACTGCGAGAGCGACGGTTCGAGCAGGTACGAAAGTAGGTTTTAGTGATCCGGTGGTTCTATATGGAAGGGCCATCGCTCAACGGATAAAAGGTACTCCGGGGATAACAGGCTGATACCGCCCAAGAGTTCATATCGACGGCGGTGTTTGGCACCTCGATGTCGGCTCATCACATCCTGGGGCTGTAGCAGGTCCCAAGGGTATGGCTGTTCGCCATTTAAAGTGGTACGCGAGCTGGGTTTAGAACGTCGTGAGACAGTTCGGTCCCTATCTGCCGTGGGCGTTGGAGATTTGAGAAGAGTTGCTCTTAGTACGAGAGGACCGGAGTGAACGTACCGCTGGTGTGTTCGGTTGTGTCGCCAGACGCATTGCCGAGTAGCTAAGTACGGACGGGATAACCGCTGAAGGCATCTAAGCGGGAAGCCTCCTTCAAGATGAGATCTCCCTTGGCGTAAGCCACATAAAGTTAGTTGAAGACTACGACATAGATAGGCAGGATGTGGAAGTACGGTAACGTATGGAGCTAACCTGTACTAATTAACTGAGAGACTTGTTCTACAGCACCTAAGAGGTTTTGCTGTGGACTGACGAAATTGTATATAGATTATGAGATAATTTAAGAGCAATAGTAGTAAAGACAGAAGAAGATTATTAACTGAATTAAAGCGTAAGACTTTTACCGATTTTCCCGGTGACCATAGCGAGTGTGTCCCACCTGAATCCATTTCGAACTCAGAAGTGAAACCACTTAGCGCCGATGATAGTGTGGGGTTTCCCATGTGAAAGTAGGACATTGCCGGGTTTTTATTTTAGCCCCAGGTTTTGTAAGAAGCCTGGGGTTTTTTTTATCAATAAACTTCGATTTACATTCAAAATCAATGTAGGTTGGGTTGACGCAGGAAGCCCAACAGGCCGTGGCAACTCAATTAAGGCCGTCATTAAATGAATTCCCTGTTGGGCTTCCTATGTCAGCCCAGCCTACATTGATTAATTTTGATTTTAATACGAAGTTTATCTTTAAGTCCTAACGATTAGAAAATTATCCTCATTGAACTTGACCAAGCGAGGCAGTGCTTTGAATTACTGTTCACATAAAGACAGAACAGAAGTGATTTCCAAATTTTTATCGTAGAAAACTTCATGGAGTGAATTTTTTTTAAGCGCATCTTGAATGATACTATCTCTTTTAGTCAAAAGTTCAGCCAACATAGGTTTAAATAAATGCACCATGTTTGTTAGCCAAAAACTGGTTAATTGATAAGTAGGATCAACCGCTTCAACTTTAAAGCTATCTAATAAAGGAATTAATACTTCAGCCTCATACCAGGCACCTAACACTACCCAATGATTTACTGTAAAAAATGCCGTAGGCATACCCACCTGATTCATAGCAATGGCAAATAAATGAGTTAAATTATCGCGTTCACCTTGAGACTTCTCATATTCTTCAGAAGTTATTACAGCAATACAATTCGAATGAATTGCATTTTTTCTCACAAAGACATGAAAATGTCCATGCTCGACGACTCTATCTTGATCATTAGAAGGATGGGCATGATAAAAATATTGTGTATGATTTTCAAAATCTTTTACATCTCCTTTAGGAAAATGTTCCCAGCTATCAATCATTTCTTGCTCTGGCATTAACAGACTGACAACATTACCTTGCTTAAGATTTTCATAACACTTTCGTAAATTAGCTGAAGCTTGTTGCTGTTCGTAACTTAAATCTATCATGATGAAATCTGAAAAAAGTCTTCAAACGAAAGTTCGTTTGAAGACTTATAAGTTAAAAGTATTATTGATCACTGTTAGTATCGTCAGTGTCGCCTTTACAGCCTCCACAACCACCGCAATGTCCGCCACAGTCACCACAGGCACCACAGTGGCCTAGAAAAGTTGTTGAGTGATTGACATTGGGGGTAAGGTTAGTAGAGTTCGAAAGATCAAAATTTTCAGCAATTGCTACAGATGAAGCAAGAAGAGCAGCAGCTCCTGTTGCAATTATTGTTTTTTTCATAATTGTACTCCCTTTGAGTAAAAATTTTGTACAAATTAAGTATAGACAAAAATCGAGGCTTGGGAATAAAATAGAAAAAAATATCTGAACAAACCTGCTACAGTTAAGAATGAACGCATTATATATTAAGCTTAAGGGAAAATATCATGAAAAAAATAAAACTCCTTCTTATCACAATTTTGTTTTTACCGATTATGGCGATGGCTGCAGTGCCTTCTGTCACGCATAGCCTGGTAGCCGTACAAGGTTATGACGTGGTTTCATATTTTAACGATAGCGAACCATTAAAAGGCAATGGTAACAACACAGCGGTTTATAAAAATATTACTTATCTTTTTGCTGATAAGGCTAATAAACAGGCATTTTTAAAAGAACCGGCTAAATATTTACCTCAATATGGCGGTTATTGTGCCTTTGCTGCCAGCCAAGGCAGAAAAGTTATCGCTGATCCACTTGCCTGGAAAATTGTCGATGGCAAATTATATTTAAATTTAAATGATGTTGTACAAAAAATTTGGGAAAAAAATATTCCTGGTTACATTGAAAAAGCCAATAAACAGTGGCCTAAAATTGCTGATATACCTTATAAACCCAGGGGTTCATAATATACCTAAAATAGTTATCAGTCAGTACCATTTGCCCGCGAAATTTTTTCGCGGGCTTTTTCTTTGTCATTATTGGAAAGCTTTAAATCTTTGGGTAACTTATGTTTTTTGTCTTTCATAAGACAAAGCTCCACAAAGATTGGAAAATGATCTGAACCAACGTTCTCCAATCGTTGGATTTGTCTAAGCTTAAAATGCGTTGAATGAAAAATATGATCCAGTGGAAACCGTAGCAAAAAATTATTTGCATGGAAGGTATTAAAAAAACCTCGGCCGATTCTAGGATCAAGTAACCGACTGACTTTTTGAAATAATTTTGTTGTAGCAGACCAGGCCACATCATTTAAGTCCCCTGCAACGATAACGGGTTCATGAAAGGAAGCAGTTTTTCGACCAGCAAGCACTAACTCAGCATCTCGTTTTACACTGGTATTACTGGTATTTTCAGTCATACCTGCAGGCGTTGGTGGTACGGGGTGAATACAGAACAAATGTATACATTCACGAGAATTCAAACAGACTTTCGCCTGAAATGACGGTACATCCTTATCCACCAAAAAATTAATATGATGTTCAAGAATCTGGTACTTGGAAAACAAACTCATGCCATAAGTGTTATCTAAAGGGTAAGTTATATTAAAAGGATATTTATCTTTAAGTGAATTCAGTGCTTTATCCCACCATTGATTCACTTCTAAAAATAAAATAACATCCGGATTTTTTTCAAGCAGCACCTCCAGACATCGTTCTACCTGTGTATTTTCCATTAGAACATTGATACAGGCGATTTTAATATGGGTATTTTGGCATTGACCTTTGCAAGATAACACTTGTTTAGGAAAGGCTTTAGTAAACGGTAGAATTTTACCCAGCTGATAAAACAGTACCATCACTAACACTGCCCACAAGCCGTAATCAATTATATTAAAGCCTTCAAATAAAAAAAACATCAATATCAGCGTTAAGGCTGAGAGCACCGCAATTTGCACCCTTGGAAAATCAAAGTTGCGCGTCCACCAAAAGGGCATTGGAATTAAGGATAAACAAGTGGCAAGCACACAAAGTGCTCCGGCAAAATATATGAGAACGTTCATAATAAAAGCTTCTTTAGAATGTAGGTTGGGCTGACAAAGGAAGCCCAACAGGGTATATTCATTTAATTACGGGCTTATTAAGTTGCTACTGCCTGTTGGGCTTCCTTTGTCAGCCCAACCTACATTTATTATTTATCATCATAAACATTATTATAACTGAATTTGTCATGTTTTAGCTATTTTCTAACTTTTAAGATATGTAAAAATTTAATAAATAACAATTTACAAAAAGACCATTATAATTAAAATAAAAAGAAGCAAAATATGACAGATGCAAGCGATATACTCATAAAAAACCTGCAAGGCTTTTGGCAAGACTTGGTAGCTTCCGTACCAGGCTTAATTTTGGCTTTGCTGGTGATTATTATTCTAATCTTTACAGCAAAATTTTTTAAATATTTTATTAAAAAAATACTGCGTAAAAAACACAACAACATAGGCCTTGTGCTGGGAAGGTTGTCGCAATGGGTGATAACTTTATTTGGTTTATTTATTGCACTGCTAATTATTTTTCCTTCCTTTAAAGTCGGTGATTTTGTTGCTGGACTGGGAATTGGCAGTGTGGCGATTGGTTTTGCTTTTAAAGATATTCTACAGAATTTTTTATCCGGCATTTTAATTTTATTGACAGAACCTTTTAAAATAGGGGATCAAATCTACGTTAATAAAGAAGGGTTTGAAGGTACTGTAACGGATATTCAAACCAGAGCTACTTTTGTAAAAACCTATGATGGCCGTAAAATTGTGATTCCAAACTCTGAGTTATTCACAGGTTCTGTGACAGTGAATACAGCTTTTGCCATTCGTCGATATCAGGTGATTGTAGGTATAGGTACAGATGAAAATATTGATAGGGCAAAACAAGTGATTTTAGAAGCGCTTTCGCACATCAGCACCATTGAACCATCACCAAAACCCGATGTGATTATCTCAGAGCTGGGTGATTATGCCATTATTCTAAAAGTCCGTTGGTGGGCAAAATCTCAACGTTCAGATGAAGTTGAATTAAAAGATTTAGTTTTAAATCAAGTTAACAGTACTTTAAATCAACACAATATTGAAATGCCATATCCCAAAAGTGAATTTTATCTCAATAAAAAAAATTAAGAAAATTTTTCAAACACTATCCAGGCTAATACAGGTGCGAAGATAAACAGTAAACCTATATAAATTGGACTATCACTGGGTAAATGTGCCATCACAGCCCCGAAAAAACCACCGCCCGCTAATTGCAAACTGGCATAAAAAGCACCTGCGTATCCGGCAATTTTTCCAATCGGTTCAAAGGCAAGAGCGAAGGTATTGGGCCATACTAAACTTGTACCAACATAAAAAAATATTAAAGGAATGAGAAGCCCTGTTAAATTGAGTCCGAAAGCAAAGTACCAAAGTAACATAAATACCCCAGAAACCATGGTTAAACACCAGCCCAAGCGTAATATTTTTTTCATACCAAATTTTTTAACAAAAGAACTGTTAAACTGACTGGCACTATAAATACCAATGGCACCGATAATAAAATTAATCCAACCATAATGTATAGGGCTTATGTGCATGTGATGAATCATCAAAACAGGCCCTGCGACAAACCAGGCAAAAAAAGCCCCATAAGTGATAAACACACAAAGACAGTTGACAATGAAAGCGCGAGTTGTCACAAGCTTTTTTATATTGTGAATGATTCGAGTAAATTTAAGCGACTGACGATTCATTGATAAATGGGTTTCATCAAGATACACAATAATTAAGAACAACATTAACAAAGCATATAAAGCAATAAATACAAAATTAGCTCTAAAGCTAAAGAAATATTGTAAATAACCACCCAGCAAAGGCGCAGCCGGTATGATAAAAACTATCACCATTGCGAAATAAGAACCATACTTAGACAGATCATCCCCACGGTAACAGTCTCGAAACACAGCGCGCCACATACAGGCGCAAGCACCTGCCCCCACACCCTGAACAAATCTGCCAAGTAGCAGCCAATGAATGCTCGGTGCAAAAATACAAATGACTGTACCCACCAAGGCAACCCCAATACCTGCTAACAAAGGTTTTTTGCGGCCAAAAGCTTCAGATAAAATGCCATAAGGCAAAAGTAACAATGCCATTCCCAGCATATAAATTGAAACACTCCATTTCACCAGTTCAGCGCTGGTGTGAAAGGTATGGATAACATTTCCCACAGAAGCGGTATAGATATCTGAACCGATAGATCCAAAGCAGCCAAATAAGATAATGATAAAAAACGTTAATAATGGTTTTTTCATAAAATTGACTGTTTGGTTAATTTAATCAAATTCTATATAATATTGACTAAATAGTCAATTAAACACATATGAAAAAAATCCAGCAAAGAACCCTTGATACAAAAGTTAAGATTTTAAAAGCTGCAAAAAGCCTGTTTTTACAATATGGCTTTGCGGGCACCGCTATGGGCAAAATTGCCGAAAAAGCCTGTGTTAACCACAGTCTTTTGTTCCATCATTTTGGCAATAAAGCCCATCTTTGGGTTTGCGTAAAAGAATATATTGTGAAACAGGCTACACTAGAAAAAGACATTATCCCAAGCCTTGATTTGCTTTGGGGGGAATTTTTGTTAGAGCTACTGGAAAATAGCTATAATTTTTATCTCAAAAGCAGTGATATTCAAAAATTGATTTACTGGCAACGGGTAGAAAAAAACACAAAAGGAGACATGAATATTCGTTTTTCTGACGAGTCGGTAAAATGGCTGGAAGCTATCGGTACTTTCCAAAAACGAAAAGAAGTTAAGTCGAATATTAAACCTGAATTTATTATGACGATGATAACTTCATTAATGTTGCACGTGGCAGTGGATCCGAATTTTTTTTTAAAAACCGCAAAAGCTAAGTACGAATACTTACAGTTTTGTCACGAAACTTTACTCAAAGCAACAACTTAAACATTAAAACGAAAGTGAATCACATCGCCATCTTTCACAATATACTCTTTACCTTCTAATCGCCATTTACCTGCTTCTTTAGCACCAGATTCACCCTGATACTGAATATAATCGGCATAACCTATGACTTCTGCGCGAATAAACCCTTTTTCAAAGTCTGTATGAATTTTTCCAGCAGCCTGAGGTGCGGTGGAATTTTTTAAAATAGTCCAGGCTCTCACTTCTTTGGGCCCTGCAGTAAAATAAGTTTCGAGATTTAACATTTCATAACCAGCACGAATCACTCGATTTAATCCAGGTTCTGATAAACCCATTTCACTTAAAAAATCTAATTTTTCTGCATCATCTAATTCCGCCAACTCAGCTTCAATGGCTGCGCAAATTGGTACAACAATGGCATTTTCTTTTTGGGCAAGCTCAGAAACCTTGTCAAGTAAGGGATTATTTTCAAATCCATCTTCAGACACATTGGCAATGTAAAGGGTGGGTTTAAGGGTTAAAAGCTGTAGAGTTTTAATTGGCTTCATATCCTCCTGACTTAGTTCAAGGGTACGGGCAGGTTCGCCAGCTTCCAGATGCGCCAGCATTTTTTCAAACAATTGCTTTTGCTTTATCATATCTTTGTTACCGCTTTTGGCATTTTTACTGACACGCTGAACCACTTTTTCAACGGTTTGCAAATCTGCCAGCAGTAATTCGGTGTTAATAATTTCAATGTCACCGAGTGGATCCACTTTTCCAGCCACATGAATAATATCATCATTTTCAAAACATCGAACCACATGAGCAATGGCTTCAGTTTCTCGAATATTCGCCAAAAACTGATTTCCAAGTCCTTCACCTTTAGAAGCACCCTCAACCAGACCTGCAATATCAACAAACTCCATACTGGTGGGAATCAATTTTTGTGGCTGAACGATTTCATTCAAAGCCTCCAAACGTGGATCAGGCATAGGCACAACCCCAACATTGGGTTCAATCGTACAAAAAGGAAAATTAGAAGCCCCAATACCTGCTTTGGTCAACGCATTAAATAAAGTTGATTTGCCCACATTTGGCAGACCGACAATTCCGCATTTGAAACCCATGTGTTACCTCGATTTTGTAAAATTGCGGCATTTTAACATATTTATCTGATAACCACATTCTCAATAATAGGGTATAGCAAATTGCATCTTGTTGCCAATGAACTGCGCTTTTGAAAATTAGCACAGTCCATCAATGCAGGTTGAACTGAGCAGGTATGCCCAACCTTGATTTTGTTTTGACTTTGAATTTTTTCGTCAGTCTTGGTTTAAATTAAATCAGCTTTTTAAGATTATTCTTACAGTAATATTACCGTGGAGAATATTGACGGGCATAAAAAAAGATATTTATAATCGCATCCGTGGTTTTAGGAAAATGATGGAAATGCTGTATCCACTCATCATTCAACTGATTTTATGGTTAAAGCTTAAATCGTATTAATCGTTTGTATATTAGGATTAAACTGATGAACGCTGCAAAAATAGAGGATATAGTATGCATAAACACGTCAGGGAATCTGATTCAGTAGAAGATGAAGCGTTAATTGATGAATCTACTCAAAGCAGAAGCGTCATTGGAAAACTCGCAAGTGGTTACAGAAGCTTTCTTCGCTATTGGTCAACCAACTCATTACTTCAAATAATTTTAACCAGAAGGTTATCAAACGCACTCAAGTCATCTATAGACCTCTCAAGTGTGGAACACACTGAAAAAAGTCCTTTACTTCCCGAAGGTAGCTCCCACGTACAATATACCGGCTTTGACGAAGAGGATAATGAATTACTGCTACCCAGTGGTTCTCGCGCTAACTTCTCAAGTGGTACAACATTGTCAATAACAAACTTCAAAAAACTCGAGCGAAGACTTCGATTCTTACAGGGTACACGTATTTTTACAGAAAAACTCTGGCCCACCGCTTTTACAGCTTTGATGCTGACAGATTTAATTGAATATTTGGCTTATCCCAGCGAGCGATATGGTAACCGTCTCTGGGAAATTTTTGCAGGCATTTCCCGTGATTCTCAAATTCTCTCAAGCTATCTGGGTATGGAACTGCCACCAAAGGTCTCATATAGCTTACCAGTAGCCGCTTTGCTCAGTGCGCCTGTTTTTTTAGGTGTGATGCAACTCATGATCACAAAGCTTTATTATCGGAACAAAACACTGAAAGAATTACCAGGTAAGCTTGATGAGATTGAGAAACAAAATATCCTTTGGAGCATCAATACAGCCTTAAATCCGTTTTCAAGATCTCATCAGGCATTATTGAGGGCAGAGTTTGCTTTATCCAGAACCAGTCATCTTAAAGATGCGGAAAAAAGCATAGTGAAATCCTTCGAAGATTTGGCCACACGTCATCGAAGATTCACTGGCTGGATTGCAAACCGTGCGCTTATCGAAGCCCATGCTAATAGAGGTCTGCAAGTGAATGTGGCAATGCCTTCATTCAAACGCACACCCGCACATTATATTTACTTTAATTACTTGCTTTGGTCTAGAGGTCAAAGACCAAAACTCTGGGCTGACATCCTCTTCCCAATGTTATCTCTGTACTGGCTTTACACGCAACTAAGATTATTACAGTTACTTGGCCTTAAAATTTATGGTGTGGTTGAATTTATAAAAAATGCAATGGCATGTACAGGGGAGAAAAAGCTATATCAGTTTCTTAAAGCCTATGGTGATTATGTATGTATAGTCTGTGATTATGAAGGCATGCTGGATACGGATAAGCTTTATATCCAGCGCTGCTTAAATACTTTACTGAGTAATACAGATCCCGAAGTAGTACTCAAAGATTTAGGGCGATTGTTGAGTATAGGCGATGTAGAACTCATTGATTTTTCGCAACAGAATTTTCGTGCGTGGAGTGTATCCCAGTTTCATAATTTTTTAAAAGCCTTAGAAAAACAAACCAGACTGAATGCCTTAAATTTTTCAACACCAATGATGCAGCCAGTGTTCAAGCCTGATCCTCGGTTTGCTGCTTTAAATAGTTTTTTGGGGGATCGCAATTTAAGCGTTGTTGATTTGTCTGGGCAGAATTTAGGTGATGTTAATTTGCTGCAAATTTTCAATCAAACTCATCCTATTCAAAATTTAATTTTGCAGGGTAATGGCTTAACAGATTCGGGTGCTACGCAATTGGGCGCAAATTTATGGTCAGCTACACAAATTCTCGATATCAGCAATAATCCCCTGGGAGATCCAGGGATCACTGCCATTCTAAGGCGTCAAAATTCATTGATAGTTTTAAAAGTCAGCCAAAGTACAATCACCCAGACAGGGTTTTTAGAGATATTACATTTTGCCGGTAACCAAACCCTTACGGGTCTTTGGGTGAACCATAATCCTAATTTAATGATTCAGAACTGGCCACAGGTGGGAGAATACTTGAGTGGCAGCGCAATGAATATGCTTGGACTTGATGGTATCGGGTTACAGGACGTTGACATGGTGGCATTCGGTGGATTATTGAGAAACACATCCTTAGTCTGGGTCAGTACTGGGCATAATCAATTTTCAGCTTACGGTTTTTTATCTTTTATCGAAAGTACTCAAAACACAACCCTTAGAACTTTTATTGCGGACGACAACCCATTGACTGACATTGCCTTTAATCAAATTGGGACAGTATTAGGAAGTAGCCCTTTAACACAGATAAGTCTGAATCAAATACAAGTGGAACAAACCGCTTGGCTTGCGCTGATGCAGGCGGTTAATAACAGCAATATAAGTGGGTTGCTTCTGCGCAACAATCGTTTGACAGATGCATGGCTGGAACGCACTCCTAACACAACTTACGGATTAACGCTTTTAGATTTAACTGCTAATCCTATTACAGATGACGGTGTCATAACTTTAGTAAAATCATTACCTAGAGGCCAAATTAAGCAACTTATTTTAAGTGAAACACAAATTACCGATAGAACCTTAGAAGTACTGGCAGAAGTTTTACCGGACACGGGACTTGAAATACTCACCATTGCCCGCGCAAAACTGGGTACCGGTGATGGCTTGAATAAACTAACCAAAGTCTTATTCAACTCAACCTTAAATACTTTGTCCATCCCTGGCAACGGGTTTAAAGATGATGCTGTGGTATTTTTATTACAACATACAGTTAAAGATGTGCCCCATTCCGATGCATTGGGTGTAACCTACAATCGCTTTGCCTCGCGTTATCTAAAAGCACATGGCCAACCTGCCACTGCTTTAAAAAGCATAGATGTTGATGATAACCCTTTAAGCCAGGAAGTTTGCGAGGCTTTTGATATAACCGCGCCTGCAAATGGCATTGGTTTTTTTAGTGCGCCCAATTGCACGACGGGTAACCAGGCTAACCTTACAAACCTTGCCATTGGAGCCACCACTGTATCAACGCAGATTGTAGCAGTAACACAAGGTTTTTTCGGGCCTGCCAAACGTGCGATAGATGCCACAACCAATGGTTACGATACCCCAGCCTCTGCTGCACAAATGAATGTGGATCCAAGTATTGCATTCACTCTGGGAGTCGCATCTTTAGCATTGGTGATTTTATTAATGACCCTGTTATACCGAATGGCAAGTCGGTTTGAGACAAACTGCCCAAATAGGAGAGGCCCAAATGCTTGATTATCAATTTCACTACCCCATTAATTTTGTAACTGGCGAAGGATTGGGGATCAGTTATTCCAGTCAGACGCAAGTGGGTACCTTGATGCCATATAAGCCCCTGGGGCAAGCGCAAGTTGGTATTCATGTGAATGTAACTAACGGGAATCTTTTTATTAAAGATCAAGGCGTTCGCATTAAAGAACCTGATTTTTTATTGGATTTTCACTGGGTTTATAATATTCAGGCCAAAACGGATCAGTGGCAGTTATCCATTCCTAAAATTATTTTATTCAAATCTGATGCAATCCATTTAAGAGAGGCGGATGGTCATATCACGATTTACAAAAAGGATAAATTGAACCCTGAAATTTATTATGCCCCTGGACACGGTGATGGTACGCCTTTTTTAACCCGCCTTAAAACGGGTGAGTGGCAATGGCGCTCCCCTAAAACGCAGGATTTAGCCAATTATGATGAAAAAACGGGTTTACTGTTAGAACAAATATCTCCTAAAAGTCGAAAGGTGAGCTATAGCTATGACGGCACAACCTTATCTTCAGTGGTAGGTGGTAGTGGCACGGTTTATAAATTTGTGCAAGGCAAAGGTCCAAGTAGCACCTTAATTAGCCTTGTGACAAATGATGAAACCCTGTGGTCCTGGGAATTTGATCTCAATCATAATCTCACAAAATCCATGTCACCGGTGAGTACTGATTATCAAACCCAATACAAATATGTTGCCCCTACAGTTTTATTATCCGTCACCCAGGCCGATGGTACTTATATGAATCTCAATTTGGTGGGCGGCAAAGTATCAGAAATTGGGGTAGGTAATTCCTCACAGTCCACCATCGGGTTTAGTTTAGCCTATGCCGCTCAAAAAACCACCATTCAAGATGGCTTTAGCAGTATACAACCCACACAAGTTATCTTTGATGAACAGGCCAGAGTAACGCAACTTACCCGTTGTACAGGTATCGAGATGCGTAATCCTGCAAAACTTGAAACTTATTACACTTATACGGATGAAGGCCAAATTGCAACAATAACGCATCCAGATAAAGGCGTTGAACGATTCAGTTATATGCCCACCTTGGGACTGATGACATCTACACAAACGCCAGAAGGAGAAAAAACTTCTTACACTTACTGGCTAGATGGCCTTGCCCAAAGATTATTATGTGAATCCAAAGCTTTGGTCATTGGAGATCCAATGGCTTTGCCTAAAGTTGCAGCAACAAAGCGTTACGTTTATCAAGTCACTCAAAATACCAAGTTTTTGTTGTTTGAATTAAGTCCTCGCGGCACAGTCACTGAATATCGTTATGATGACGCAGGTAATGTTGCCACTCAACGCACTTATCTGGGTGAGCTTTATGATGTCAGTAATATACCGCCCACTAATTCGCCCACCTTGGAAGCTATGCAAAGTTGGGTAAAAACTCAAGATCCCTCAAAAGTGCAGTTACTGGCTTACAATTATTATTATACCGGTCAAGTCAAACAGACTTTCATATATACCCAGGTAGATTCCGAAGGCAAGGGCATTGAAACCGATGATATGGGTTTAGAATTATCGGTGTGGGATCGCTCAGGTCTCAGAACACTGTTTCAAACCCGGCAAAGCGCTGAAACTGAGATTTACTTTGGTACCCGATACGATGCACTGGCGCGCATACTTTTCAAGAATAATTCTGCCAAAGAAGTCACCGCAACTACCTACAAACCCACGGGAAGTAAAGATACGCCTTATGCAATGCAGATTTTGGCGCCCAACGGGCGTACAACCACCCACGCGCTCAATACTGCCGGCATAACCGCCGGTTTAACGGTTGAAAGTGCTGGGGTAAAACGCGTTACCACTTACAATTTTGATAACAACATTCGTCCTGTACTGGTGACAAGACCTGATGGCCAATTAAATTATCAATTTTATAACCTGCATAATCAATTAGCGTTTCATATTTCAGCCTTAGGATTTGTCACCCATCGCAGTTACGATCGTATTCATAATGTGGTAACCACCACACAATATTTTAATCCTATCGACACCGAAAAACTTAAAATCAAGTGGGGTATATTGCCGACGCTGGATATCTTTTTAGGGATATTCAATCCTGTCAAAGATTCTGTCCACAACCGCGGATCCTTCCAGTGCTTCGACAAACAGGACCGCCTGCGCTATGAAGTGGATGAAGATAACTTTGTTGTGGAAACCATCTGGGATCTACTTGACAACGTTGTGGGTAAAATTAAATACGCAGAGCCTTTAACTGGATCAGAAATCACTACCTTAAAAACCGGTAATCCCTTAACCCGTAAAGTAACACCCACCACCGACAGGTGTCAGAGATTTTTTTATAATGAAGAAGGGCAATTAAAAGCCGAACAGGATGCAGGTGGTTTTGTCACTTATTACTTAAGAGATCCAGCAGGATGGGTGATTGACCGGGTACAGTATTTTAATAAAAGCCCGATTGATTTTTCCGCACCACTGTCCAAAGTCATTCCACCGATTGATATTAAAAAAGATGCACACACATTCTATGCCTACGATAACCGTGGACAAAAAATTGCAAAATTGAATGCAGAAGGCTATTACAGTGCTTACACTTATACACCTAATGGTAAACGCTTAACCAAGACAACTTACGCCAACAAACCTACGGGTACTTTCCCAAGTAAACCTGAAACGTCCGAAAATGATGAAGTCACAAGCTACAGTTACGACATGGCAGGTCGCATAAAAACCATTGATCATCCATGGGATTTAGAGGAAATACGCACGCATAATACCATGGGCCAGCGTATTCAAACCCAAAAACAATTAAAAGGTACCGATAAAACCGATGGGGATTCAGCACGCCTTCAGGCCAGACGCTATGATGGTTTTGAGCAAGTGACCAACCTTGCCAATGCCTTAGTGGGGCAATTGTTGTTAAAGGCGACAAACCAAAGTGAAAAAGATGAAGTTTGGAATACGAAATCTTTACGAAAGATTTACAGTGATAGTGGATTAGAAATACAAACCATCGATCCTCTTGGGAGCAGTACTTTTTATTATTATGACAAAGACAGGCGTGGCAGGGTTATCGTTAATCCAAGAGGGCAGGTACTTGAATACACTTTAAATCCCTTTGGTGATCATATTCAAGTGCGACGCTATGCCAATTTGCTGGATATAGAAGGTCTCAAAGGTGGTTTTTTAACGGCTGAATTTTTAAATACGCTTGACCATTTAAAAGATGATGAAAAAGATGAAATCCAAACCTTCAGCTACAATAAACGGGGTTTGTGGATCCAAAAAACCGATGCTGAAAAATATCCCTGGGCAAAACAATACAATGCTTTTAGACAATGCAATTTAGAGAAAAACCCCCTGGATTCAAAAACGATGGATGATTTAGCCGATGAGGTTAAACATACATTTGATACTCGAGGTAATCCTGCGATCATCACGCGTACCAATACTAAAACGGGTTTGAGTCTTACCACAATCTTAGTGCACAGTGACAATCCAAAAGGCAAATTAACCAAACTCATTGCGCCAGATTTAAGTACAACCACCCACAGTTACGATCGATTGGGATTATTAGTGCAAACCACCGATGCGCTAAGTGTCGTAAGTCTTACCCAAAGCTTTGATGCATTTAGGCGACTTGCTACTCAAACTAACGCTTTGGGGGACGAGATTACGTGGACTTATTCGCAACTTGAGCGCACTTGTTTAAAAACGTTTCCTCTAAGCTCAACCACGGTTAAACAAACCTTAAATGCGTTTTTTGAAGTGATCCACGCTATCAACGCACTTTCACAAAGTGAAGTCTGGATCCATACGCCAGAAGGCAAAGTGTTAAGTTTTACCAATGCTCTGGGTAACACTCACACACAAACGCCTAATCTTTTAGGCATAACAGCTACAAAAACCAATTTGGCAGGGGTTGAAACCACGTTAACCTATTATTCGGATCATACGTTACAGTTAAGTGTTTTCGATCCCACCGGTTTAAAACATCAGACCCAATATACCCGTAATGGATTTGGCGACACAACCACGCTTACCGATTACCGTGAGATCAAAACCCTACAGACTTTCAGTAAACGCGGTGAGCGAACCACCGAACTTTTGCAACCCTCTGGGTTAAAGCGACTGACGAGCCAAAGTTACAATGGTCAAAGCCGGCAAACAACCCATGAGGTGGGAACACAAAGCACGCCTGCCGCTATCAAAGCCACCCAGGTAAACACCGATGGCATTAATCGAGTCGATGGGATTGAAATCGATCCTTTGGTCAAATCCCCCGTCACGCCAGTTAACTCCGATTTAACCTTAACCCCCATGGGACAGGTAAAAATTGAAAAACTGGCCAAATCCAACCAACAGCAATTTCATTTCTACGATGTCCTGCAACGGGAACGCTTTCGCGTATCGCCTTATGGAGATGTTCATGAAAACCTTTATGATGAAGCCGGTCGGTTAACGGCAACCCGAGCTTACTTAAAACCCGTGGATGTTGCGGCCTTAAGTGCCAGCACCACTTTAAAAGCCTTTGAAGCCATGGTAGAGGCGCAGGTAGACGATCCCATGATCTTCATCTTTTATGATCATAATGGCAATGCAAGATTTCATGTGAGCCATGAAGGCCATGTGCGAGAAACCCGTTATGATGTGGCCAATCGCCCAATTTTAAACGTGGGTTATGTTACCCAAAATACTGACAATCCCAGCACCTTAAGTTTAAGCGCTTTGGAAGATTGGGTTAAAAGCCATGCTAAAGCGACCGACACTGAAGATTATTATGTACTGGATGCATTAGGACAGATGCGTTTTCAAATCGATGCCAAAGGATATGTCACTGAAAAAACTTATGACGCGCAAGGTCGGGTTTTAACCCAAACCGCTTACGCCAAGCCGGTAGAAGATCCTGCCAAAGTTGCGCAATTACCGGTGTCTGAAGTCGCAAACGCTATTCCCTTAGATCCTGCTTTTGATCAAACTACCAAAACCACCTACGATACCGCAGGCCGGATCCTTACCCAAACCGACGCAAAACTTCAAACCACCACTTATACTTATGACAGTGTCGCCTTAACCACCACCATTACCCATCCCGATGGACGAGTGGAAGTTAAGACTTACGATGCAGAAGATAAGCTTGTATCCAATGCAAACAGTGCTGAAATAGACGGTAAGACACAAACACGCACAACCACAACCGTTTATAGCCCTGACAACCGCACTTTAAAAATCACCCATCCGGGCAACAAAGTTACCTGTCAAATAAAAGATGCGCTGTTTGAACCTTTATATGAAATTTCTGCCACGGGTGCTGTGAGCTTATCCGAAAAAACAACGGCTACCGGTGTGACCAAATTCACAGAGTATGCCACGCCGATTGATTTATCAAGCTTACCTGAATTCCCCACGGCAGCGCAACTGGCGCAGTTGGTGAAACCCTCTGCGGATGACAGAACCCGTTATCATCAAAAAAATATTACTCAAAACATTGAGTATGAACTGGACGCCAAAAACTTTTTGGTGGAAAAGCGCTTTGATGCGAATGGCCGTCTCACACATGTTATTCATTATGCAAACCCGTTAAGTGCCAGCCAAAGCGCGGACTTAATTGCAGGTAAAACCTTAAATTTACCCTTCTCACCTGAAACGGATCGTCTAAAGCGTCATTTTTATAATGCTGAAAATGAAGTGATTGCCAAACAGGATGCGGGTGGGTATGTTACTTTGTTCGAACGTGATGGATTAAATCAGGTAACTAAAACTACGCGTTTTGCGACGCCGACAACCGTTTCGATGAGCGCAACTTTGGCTTCTATCACCCCAATCCCTGTCCCAGGGGAAGATGCCATCGAATACCACCGTTACAATGCCCGCGGACAAAAAATATTAACCGTGGACGCGCAGGGGTATGCCACCACATTTGCATATACTGCTACCCATAAAGTCCAGACCAAAACCCGTTATGCCACAAAAGTGCCAGCAAGTTGGCTTAAAAACCCAGTTGGGTTACCTGATTTAACCCCCACATCCGAGGATAAAACCCGTTATTTTTTCTATGATAAATTAAACCGTCTTACCCGAAAAGTTACCTCCGACGCTAAAATACGCACCCTATCTTACGATGTGCAGGGTAATATCATCCAGGATGAAACCATTGATAATAAAGCTCCGGGTAAAAGTGAAGGCGATGTCGCCCGTCGCACCGCAACCAATTACAATGCCTTTGGGGATGAAATAAGTTTTGCCAATGCCTATGTGGGACAGTTATTACTTGAGATTGACAATGATCCTAATTTAAACCCAACTCAAAAAGCTGAAGCAAAAGCAAAAGTTTGGTCAGATCAGAGTTTTAGAAACAGTATGGATGCATCCGGCTTAAAATGTTCTGAGGTGGATCCGCTAGGCTACAAAACTTTTTTCTTTTACGATGATAACCGTCGCCTTGTGGCCACTATCGATCCCACTGGGTTTATCAGCGAAACAACCCGCAATGCCTTTGGAGAAGTCACCATTTCCCGTGCTTATGCCACGCGCTTGACTACGAGTCAATTAGAAACGCTCACCGGTGGATTTGCAACCGCAGCCTTTTATGAAATGTTGCAAAAACAGGAAAATGATGCGGACAGGTTAACCCGTTACACCCATGACACACGCGGACAACTTGAAACCAAAACCGATCCCATGGAACAGGTGGTCACCACCACCTATGATGGCTTTGGACAAATACAAAGTGTCACGGAGCCTGTTGGCACAGCTTCGGATCTCATGACCACAACTTACGAGCGAGAGCCACGTGGGTACGTGATCCATGAAATCAAAAGCGCAGGGGATTTATCCGTCACAACCAGCTATGAATATAAAAATCTCTACGGTCATAAAACAGCGACTACGGATGCATTAAAGCACACCACGCGCAAAACCTACACTCAGCGAGGAGAGCTGGCAAGTGAGGTTGATGCCAGTCACGTGACCATCCTGAAAAAGACCTACGATGCGTTCGGGCGCACAGACACAAAAACGGATGCCGATGGCAATGTCACCCATTACACCTACAGCCAAAGTACCCGTACGATGATCACCACCACACCGGTTGAAGGGGTTACGCGTGAAACGACTGAAAATATTTTTGGGGAAACCATCGCGCAAAAAAATGCAAAAGATGAAGTGACTCAAACCAGCCATGATCCTGCCGGAGCAGTCAAAACCATTACCGATCCTTTAGGGCAAACCCAAACCACTACACGGGATTTGATGGGGCGCACAAGCCAAATTAAACAAAAAGCCGGGCAAATTGAAACCATTACCCGCAACGGTGCAGGGCAGGTGACGCAGAGTATAGCAGACAGTGAGTCGCTAAAAAGTACCACAACATTTACCCCCAACGCTTTTGGGGAGGCCGTCCTTGTGGTTTCCCCCAAAGGCATACAAACCACCCATGAATACAACAAACTGGGACACAAAACGTTATCTTGCGTGGATGCAAAAGCCGATGGATTGCAATTAACGCATGCAACGGCTTATAACGCCCAAAGCCAACCCATCCTTGAAACAGATTCGAATGTTGCTAAAACGGACAGTTTTGTGGTTGAAACCACAATGGATCCTTTGAACCGTATTACGGGGCAAGTAGAAGATCCTGCCGGTCTAAAACTGACAACTAAACTGGGTTTAAACGCCTTATCTCAGGTGACGAGCAAAACCGATACCGCAGGTCGTGTGGCTTATACCTATTACGATGTGAACGGTCGCAAACGATTTCACTTTAATGCCGATGGGTGTACTCATGAGTGGCAATATAATAAAAAGTCAGAATTGAGTTTCGAGCGACAATACGTCAAACCCATGGATATGGGAAAATTAAGCGCGGACACAAAATTATCCGAGGTAGAGACACTGGCAAGTGACATCGCTACCACCGACGATACCCAAATCATCCGCTATTACAATGCCAACGGTTTAAAGTGCTTTGAAGTGAATGGCAATGGGGATGTTAGACAGTGGCTTTACAATAGCGCGCAACAAAAAATTCAAACCATACAATATGCAACTGACGTTGACTTAGCCACGGTTCGCAACATGACCAATGCTCAGTTGAGCACCTACATGGCAGATAAAGTCAGTCCCCATGACCGCAGCACTTATTACATCAATGATGGGTTGGGGCGTGCTGCCATTACGGTGTCACCCACTGGCATCGTGACATATCAGATGTTTGACGCGAATGCATTGGTGGTTCAGGAAACTGTATTTGCCAAAGCGGTGCCCGACCCCAAAACCTTCAGCGAACAATCTTTATCGCAAGCCGTCGCTACATTAAAAAAAGACTATGCCACCAAAGATCTGCGTTCCCATTATTTTGTCTACGATGGCTTAAAACGCAAAGTATTTGAGCTTCGTCCAAACGGTGCCGTCACCAAATATTTTTACGATAAAAATAGTAACTGTCGGGTGATGTGGCACTTTAATCAAACGGTTACCGATATTCCCGACAGCTATACGGATTTGGTGAAAATCTTAGAGGGTTTAAAAGCCAACCCCGACACCGACCGTCATGAAAGCTTTGAATACGATAATGCCAATCGCAAAATAACCGACATAGACTCAATTGGAAACCGTACGAGTTTCACACTCAATGCCCTTGGCTTAGTCAAAACCATTAGATCTCCCAATTCAGCCACCCGCACTTATACTTACGATGGCGCTAAACGCAAGTCCACGTGTACCTTACCTCAGGACAGATACTATGACTCAGAGTTAAGTGGGGATCCTAAAGGCACGATTAATATGAGTAATAAAGTGCTGAGCCCTGTCACGCAATATACTTATGATGATAAAAATGCAAAAGCCTACATTACAACGGGTGTTAACAGTCCAAGGCCACGGCAGGTGTACACGCAATATAATGCGTCTTCTCAAAGTATCCAAAGCGTTATGGTGGCAGTGCCGGTGGATAACCCAGGGGTTGCCAGTGGCTTTAATCCATTCCCAGTATCACAAGCCAATTTAGCCACTGATTATGTTTATGATGGCCGACATTTGAAAGTGGTTGTCACCGAGCCTAATGGTCACCATACTTTTTTTGTACGTGATTCAGCCGGCGCCATTATTTATCAGGTAAGCAATAATGGTCACGTGGTTGAATATTCACGCAATGGGTTTTCAGAAGTAATTAAAAAAACCCAATATTTTAATTCATTGACTCTGGATTTAAGCCCTTATGCCACAACAGGCATACCCGTATCCGTGGTGCGGGCAGCAATCCGGCCACAATCCGGCAAAGATCGCGTCACCTTAATTGAGCATGACTTAGAAGGGCGACGCACGCATGTGAAAAAAGGGCCAGTATTTTGGTTTGTCCATGGCAGTTCCGACAGTTTGAAGTCTCTTGAGTGGACGGATACCGCACGCAGCTATAATGCGTTTTCTGAAGTGACGGCTCGCTCCGTTTTGTGTAACCCACAAACCGGTGCCAAACGTCTGACATTAAATTACTATGATCACCATGGCAGCATTGTCTTGAAAGCATCGAGCGTCAATGCGTATGATGGATCCCCAAGCTTTGCCATCATTCAAAAACAGTTTAATGCCTTTGGCGAGTGTGTCTCTGAAGATGAACTTGCCACACCGCTGATCATGGCATTAACGCCCCAAACGCCTTTATCTGCCATTATTCCCAAGCTCACGGCAGCGCCCAATGATCGCAAAACCCAGTACACCTTCAGCAAACGCGGTGAACAACTCACACAAACAAAACTTGGGGTTGTGCGACAACAGGTGAATTGGGCCGGTCCCAGTAAAGGGCCACAACTGCAGGATTTATCCCCACGGAATTTAACCACCACATCGGCTTACGGTCCGGTACCCCACATGCGCGTGAGTGTGACCAATCATTATGGTCATACACAATATTCTTTTTACAATCTCTTACTAAAATTGGTGGCAGACTCTGGATTACCTTTCATTCCGCAATACACAGGCGAAAAAAATCCAGCCCCCGTTGCACCGTTGACCTGGTATTATAATAATGCGTTTTCAGAGCGCTTAGGACAAACGGATTTTGCTTATGGTACCGTGCCACCTTCCAATGCGGATACTTTGCCACAGCCCATTGGTACGAACAGTATCAAAGACCGTTTTGTGGTGTATTGGCTGGATAATCGCGGTTTAAAAATGGCGAGTATGAATGCGGCAGGTGTCACCACAGGGTACACTTTAACCACTGTTAAAAAAGTTAAGCGCAGTTTTATGCCTGCGTCTACCTGGAATTTTACCGGCAAACCCACGGACGCTTTACTGCCTAAAACGCAGCATATAGACAGCACGGTATTTAGCTTTGATGACAAAATGGATGTCCCCACCCTGATGCAAACCTTACGGGATGGCAAAGTTATTACCCAGCGGTATTCGCGTTACAACCCATTTTTTGAAGTGGATGGTCAGGGCCCCAATCCCAATGTGATATTGAGTATGACTGCAACCGATCCCGCAGGACGTGTGTATTTGCATCCAAAACAAAATGGCTCTGCCGAAATTACCGTCAAAGATTTATCCGGTGCTACCACAGGGTCATTTGGATCAGCAACCCACAACTTAAACACGTTAAGTTATTCGGCCTTACCGACTTTACTTAATATGAGTGCAGAAGATTTAGAGCGCACTGTGCGAGTATATGATGCGGGTAACCGTATAGAGCACGTTTTGTATCCGGAGTTTCCGGAAACCGAAGAGGTTGAAAGCCTCAAACAAATCCCCATTGCGGTGAGTGTCACAGGCACCCGATTAAGCTGGCCTTTGGTGAAAGAAAAAAACGCCACCCAAACTTTAAAAATTTACCCGGTAGGCGCACCCGACAAAGTCATTAAAAACATCACCCCGAATGTGCGCGCAGGATTTTGTGAGGTGGATTTAAGTGAATATGATTTACCTACCGACCGTTACGCGTTTGAGATTGATTATGTATTAAAAGCGAATTTGGAAGGGGGTTTAAGTTTAAGTGAGCTTATCAATGTAAGCTCAGGTGAAATCCAGCTTAGCACTGCCAAAACCGAAGGCTCACGTAATCCAGTTTTCATCGCCAAGCGCAACAGTGGCACCTTAACCCTTCAGGGGAACGTGGACGGTGCGCAAAAAATCAAGCTGTATTATGAGTCTAAACTCTTAGGTGAGCTGCCAGTGACCCACGTGTCAGATACCGAGTACACCGCGGATTTATCCAGCTTTCCCACAGGTATTTATACCGCAGAGCTTGAAACCGCCTCTGGCACCTCAGCCATGAGCCTGCCATTTAACATTTTAACCAATGCCAAAGCCACACATCCCACCATGGCAGAGTTTACCTGCGAGTTGGATTTAAAAACGGCAGAAGACTATGTACAGGTGAATTTTACCGCTTTGGCGCCCTTTGCAGATAAAGACTTACAAATCACTTTAAGCTATCGGGACACAGCGGGCAAAACTCAACAAGAAACCCACAGCTTTAATCCCACTGAATTTAAACATGTCACCCTCGATAGCACAGACTTTGCTTACAGTTTTAAAGTATCCCAATCGGTGGATGTGATTTTAAGTTTAGATTTATCCATAGCATGGCAGGCAGGCGCCCTTTGGTTACCCATTGTGCAGGGATTGGGGCCTGTGATATCGGGTAAAGCTGCCACGGCATCGAAGTCTAAAGAGATTAAGGCCGCCAGCATCAAACACTTTCCCTTTTTAAGCCAACGGGTCGCCATGGTGGATTTGGTATTTTTATTAGAGGCACAAATGCCAGCCACCGGTCAGGTACAAAATACTTCTGAAGGCTTATACGCTCAAAGTGTGCAAGTGCCTTTATTAAAAGCCACGCGTAATGACAGTTCGATGGTACTACCCAGTCACAGCAGTTTCAGTATTAATTTAACCGGCTTTCCCGCAGGCAGCTATCCCTTTAGCTTTGAGCTTGCAACGCCTGAAAAACTCATGGTGGGCATGAGCCATCGCGCATTCACGCAAGCGCCCCAAGCCCCCACAACCGTTGAGATGGTGTTGTGGTTAAACGATGGCAGTCCTTTATATTTAAGTGAAGATTTCCCAACCTTAAGTGTGTCCCATAAACAAAGTCATCAGTTCAAAGGCACCTTAGCGGGTAAAGACGAAGGCTGGCAGCCGGTGAGACGTATTAAGCGTTCGCAGTTGAAGCCAAACTCTGAGTCCACCCCGAAAGCCACCTACACGCCATCTGGATCGGTGGACAGAAGTTATGATGTGTGGAATAACACCGTGGTCTTCAGTGATTTAATCGATGCCATCTACCACTATGGTTACAACGATGATAATCAGTTGCGGTGGACACAATTACCGCCATTAAATATCTGTGATAACTTAGGTAATTTCAAAAGTGGCGTGCAGCCAATCGAATATAAAGGGTATGGCTATGAGGATGAACTCATTGGCGAATCTAATGGGCGTTATGGGGTTACAGCTACTATTTATGATCAGGCATTGCGTCCATTTCAAACGGTGACACCGGATGGAATTATCCAAATCCATAAACGCATCAACGCCATTGGTCACATGGAGGGGTATTATGATGACTGGGGAGCAAGCTATGGCTTAACCATCAATGGTGCGGGTCAAGTGTTAGGGTTTAATCCGCCGGAGGGGTTGGGTACCACCTGGTTTTATTACAACGAGCAAGGCATGAGTGATGCTTTTATGCTTGAGAGCAATTATTTTGAGGGTGGGTTGGTGAAGCTTTACACCTTCACCAATTATGACCGTGAGGCACAAGTATCGGCCACACAGACCCCTTTGGGTGTTTTGGTAATTTATGAGCATCAATTGGATATCAACACCGGTCAGCGTACCTATGTTAAAAACTTTGTGGATGATGCATTAACGGTTTATACAGAAGATTGGTTTGGAAATTTATTATCCAATCAGGGTGTGAGTTCAAGTCATACGCAATTTGAATATGACTTTAAGAAACAAGTCGTTCGTCAGACGCGAACCGGGGGTAATTTAGGCACCTCCGTGCGCGGTGTATTAAATTATACGTCAACGGTGTTTGGGAATGTGATGGATGTATTTGTCATCAAAACACCGGTGGCCGACCAGTCACTCACGTTCACCTGGCAGGGGGGATTACTCACTCAGGTGAATGATGCGGGTACTGCCCAATTTACGCAATATCAATACAACAGTGCGCGCTTAAGAACGTACGCGATGACGCGCTCTTATGCGCCGGGACAAAATCAGGTATTGGCAGTAGAGCAGGCACGGTATGATGTATTGCAACGGCCGTATTGGAGCTGGGATGCGCCTTCTTTGTTTGTGAGTGCTTATGACAGGAGCTCCAATCTGACCTTTCGCACAGGGCAGTTATTTGGCGATAGCGGCTGGCAATCGCCTTTAAGCACGCATACGAGTTTCAACCAGTATACGGTGGGCAATTTAATTGTCAATAATGATGGCTTACGCGGTGGCGGTATTAATCTATCCCAAGGTGTGGCCTTTGATTATGACATTGGTGATGGCCAGCTTCGGTTGGAGCGCATTCATGAAACCAAGACTATGGTGAATCGGGTGAATGGTAATGCCGTGCAAGTGCGTGCGACGCTCAGTTATACCCCGGACAATTTATACGCTCGCTCAGACATAACGTTTTTAGCAGGCAAAACGATGAGTGCCTGGCTGAGCCGAGACCAGGGTACGCGTTGGACGGTTAAATTCACTCAGACGGGCAGTATTGCAGATACCTCTGATAATATCAGCTCAACGTACATTTTATCAAAAGATGGCACGGTTGTGGGTACCAAAGGGGATTCAAGTTTACATGTGAAAGGCTCTGATAATAAATCTCATCAACAGATTACCAACAGTCACTCGAACTATATTAATACTTACCCGGATGGTCGTTTAATGGTACAACAGGTGGAGACCACCACGACCATTAAAAATGTCAGCGCCGTGATAACGGTTGGCAGTGAAGCGTTCACGCCCACCGCTTCCCATCCGCATCCCAGGATTGAGGTGTTAGAGGATGATGAGGTTGAGGATTCAATGTCATTAGCAAACGCTTTAACAAAATCTCCAGCGACCCCTGGATCTACCCTGCATCCGGTGTTTCAAAATTATGCCAGTGTCTTTGAATTATTTAAGGATTTGCATCTGGTATTACGCTTACGCGCAGGTGCTGAGCAATCCCCCACAGCCTCGGGATCATCGGCTCACTTAGCGTTGCGTTTACGCCCCGATGCTAAGGCGCAATCGGTTGCTGCACCCATGAGCGTGTATGAGACACCCACCCATCAGCGTTTTATTCGCCATGCGGTGCTGGGTGATGGAGACTGTGGATTTAGCTGTCTGGGTATGGAGCGCACGGCTGCATTTGCGTTATTAAAGGCCAATGCCGATAATGCAGCGTTACACCAGTTGCTGTTACCGGAGTTAAAAAGTGCGTTACTGTCAGGGGATTTTTTTGAATATTTGAAAGACAAAGGCATTCTCACAGTGAGTATGAGTTTTGAGCAAAGCCTTAAAGTGCTGGATGTGATCAGCAAAGATAAGCGGGTGCTGCAGGCGTACTTTAAGTATGCCATCAGAGATAAACGCTTAGATAACGGCTGGGCGCACCCACTGGTGTTACAGGGACTTGCGTTGTTGTTAAACAAGCGCTTAAGACTGTATCGCTTGAATGATACCTCACAGTTAGTGGCTTTTAAAAATATAGATGGGGATTACGCAGACTTTGCGCCGGAAGGGTATGATGAGACGGTGGATATGGTGTTTGTGAACAACAATCACTTTGAGTTATTAACACCGCTTCGCCCCTCAGAGTCAGAGGGTTTGGACAAGACGCCTGAGCCAAGAGCGAGCTCGAAACCTGAAAGTGCCTCTATGGCATTGGTGCCAAAAAGCCGAGTCCTTAAAAAAGACCAGACAACCAAACTGACGGATACCACCTATGTGACATACGTAGAAGCCAATGGCCAGTGGGTGTCCTTTCAGGTGACGGTAAACCGAGAAGATGGCAAAGGGGATAAAACCCAGGGCAACGCCTTTGAGACTTATGACAGTAATGGTCATCCATTATCTCAGTTAAATGAAGATGTTCTGGGTGAACAACACGGCACTAACTTTTTTTATACCACCAGTTGGGATGGCCGCATCATCAGTCAGTTGAGCAGTACCCAGCGGCAAGTGAATTCTATTTTTGGTCCGAAGGTTGTGGGTCAATTAAGTGAGGGTCGATTTTTTTATGATGTGAATGGGGGTTACCTGGGGTCTCACGAAGGGTATAACCCAAACAATGCAGCCATTGTGCCCTATGGCCACAAGATACAGCCGCAGGTGGATACGGATTTTCAGCGCTGGCATGGGGGATTTTTATCGTGGTTTAAAGAGCATTTTTTTAATGGACACCCTCAATTCAAAGCGGGCAGCTTTCATATGGCGCAGCAAGTCAAAGCGATGGGGTTACCGCAGGGACGACAGTTTGAGCGAGCAGTGACAGCGAAGTGGCCGACAGGCAAACCCGGCAGCAGTAGCTGGTGGGACCAGTTGACGCGTGCTGCTGCCACTGAGGGTCAAAACCTGGTCTGGCATATTTCCCAACTGGATTTATTACAGGGTCATCCCCAATTATCCATGCGCTCAAACTTTCAAAATGCCGAAGTTAAAACTTACACCGTAGGTGCCAATCAAAGCTTTGGGGATATTGCCAAAGAGCTGTATGGAGATGCAAGCTTAGGGATGCTGTTAAAGGCTTATAACCGTCAATACTCACAGCAGACCCAATTACAGCAGGGACAAATCATTCGTATTCCCAGCATTGTGCCAAGTCATGATGATGCCCAGACATCGATACCGTATCAGGTATTTATGGCGCATATTGTCAAAGCCTTATCGCCTTATACGAAGACGCCTCATCCGAAGCATCATCATAGTTTTTGGGAGTTTGCGGTAGAGATTATTGCGGTGGCCGTAGCCGTGGTATTAACTGCAGGTGTTGGTGGGGTTGTGGGTGGTTTTGTCAGCTCCATGGTTTCAACGCTATCCACCTATGTGGGCGCTGACTTAGCCGCCACGATGGTAGCCGCCACAATTGCGGCCGCCATAGACATCGTGGGACAGGGGCTTGGCATTGCCCTGGGATTTGAACACAAGTTTAACTGGGATGATGTACTTCAAGCGGCTATCAGTGCTGGCAGCATGGCAGGTGCAACTGCAGGTGTGAAGGCGATGAAAATCGAAAGTGAACTGGCACAGGCCATCATCAAAGCGGGAATGGTGTCAGTGACACAACAACTCGAAGACATGGCGGTAGGATTACAGACCCAGTTTAGCTTCAAAGATGTGGCCGACAGCATGCTGGCCGCCGGATTGGATGAAGAATTAGATTCAGGTTTGGGGGTTGAGTCAAGCCAAATGCACTCCGCAGTAGAATATGAAACGTTCAGTATGGCAGATTCTGAAATCACCACCTTTGTGGCAGATGAGCTAACCGGCACAACTTTTAGTTTCAGCCAAAGCATGGAGCAACAGCTTTTAGACATGATGGGACAAGACCTGGCGACCATGGGCAGCACCCATCTCACAGGCGAACATGCCACGAGAGAGGCCAAAGCCAAAACCCACCACGGTTATACCTCAGCAGAGCATCGCACCGATCCAGAGCGCACAGCCAAGAATACCCATATGGTACATCAGTTAAACCAAACCAATCAGGCACAACAGCACAGTGCGCAGCGACATGGAGAACGGTTTTTTAAATCAGAGCCAAAATCACAATATCCGAAAGTCCCCACCAAAGGTTGGGTATCGGAGACCTCGAAGGGCGTATCGAAAAGTGAGGTGAAGCCTGCAGTGACAGCTGATGTTGCACCAGCGAAGCCGTTGCCGAATCCGGAGCCTAGCGTTGCTTCGAGTACAAGTTCACCTGCGAATCGACCTGCCAAGGTTGCGAGGGTGGATGTGGCGAAACCTGTTTCGGGGAAAACATCCACCATACCGACTATTCCTGAATCGATTCAAAAGGGAAGCGCTTATGTTAATGCTATGTTATCAATGGGCGTTCAACCGCAATCGGCCACGAACATTTCTAAATCCAAAACTTGGACGCAAGAAGCGGAAGATAAGTTTTGGGATGTAGTGGATACTTATGACCGATGGGATATTGAGACTTATGAGGAAGTGAAATCTTCATACTTTATAACTCTCCCAGAAAAAATTATAAAATTTATAGGGCAAGAAGATGCTGGGCAGCAGCTAATGCAGGCTTATAATTTGGCTTATACCAGAAATTCAGCAGTTTATAATGCTGGAATGTTAATGCAGCAAGCTGGATTGCATTCTATTAGCCCAATACAGATAAATGCTGAGTATAAGGTCTCAGCGGGTTTTGGAGTTGCTGTTGATTTAGAATTTGGCGTTAATAAAAATGGATTTACTTTTTTCGGTGGTTTGGGAGCAGGTTTAGGCTTTACAGCTTCTAAAAGCATTAGTCGTGAATTTGGCGAAAGCAATGGTTTGATATCAAAAACTTCAATAACTGCTCCTTTAGAGGGGCTACCAGTAGTTGCAGAAGGAAGTATTAAAATCAGTCAAGATGGACCTTCATATTCTGCTGGTGTGGCAACTGGGGAAGGAGTGGAAGTAGAATCTGTTATTGGCTATCAAAAAACTTTAAGGTGGTAAAATTTATTTTGTGATAATTTTATTCGTACTTCCGAAGCTTGCAATTAAAAGAATCAGTATTAATGCAATTACATTAATACTGATGAAAGAAGGATTATTTAAAAACTTATGATTATAGAACAACAAAAATTTTGCGCCAAAAATAAAATTAAAACCAAGAGTTTTTTGAGTTAAAGTAATGATGAACGCAAACGGGGAAAAAGCCATATATAATAGACTGTGAATATTAAAACTAACTACTTGGAACCCCTGAGTCATTAAAGAAAGGTACTTCCCATAAATGCTATGTTTCAATAAAAAAACACCTGCAATTATACTCAAGCAGGCAAAAAAAATGGCAGCTATTATTCCACAGAAAAACAAAATATGATAATTATAATTTGGGTGTTGATTGACATACTTGCCTACTAGAAAGATTAGAGTAATTAAAAGCAAAATACCACCAAGAATTTCAATTAGAGCGATTATTTTTTTCATTCTTTTTGCCAGAAGTTTTAATTACAAATAGTTTAACTGCATAAAATATTGTAAGCAAGTGCAATATTCATACTGTAAAATCAAGAGAAACCCTGGCTAAATCCTAACCTGCAAGTTTTAGATAGTTTCCCATTACAAGAGGAATTAATATGGAATCTTCAAGCGAAATAGTAAAAATCATCAATAAAATTATTTCTCTACTTATTTATTCAGAGGAGAAATTTTGGCTATCATATTTTCAAAATCTCAAAAAGCGTAGTTTAAATGAGCAAGATGATCTAGAGTTATGCAGATCAATTTTGAGAACATTTCAGGGTGGTATGGGCTCTCTCAATGATTTAGTTTTGCATAAAAAGGGCGTTCCATTAATTGATGAAAATAATGAATTTGATAAACTAAAGGATGAGTTATTCGAATTTTGTAGTAGTCGAATTGAAAGGAGGTAAATTAGCCTAATCCGTTGGTGAAGAGGGATTCAATATATCCAAGTTATTTAGAGTACAAGGAGGAATCTTTCCAAATGTAAGTAAAGATCTAATAAGTGTAGATTCCAATGACAATATTCTAATTAACAAAGGGACTCTTAACATAAGTATTGGTGATGCTTCACATGCGGATTATTTTTTAAGTAAGAGATTAGATTCAAGTATTGTTTCTTTTGATATACCGTATCCCCTCGAAAATCCCATCTACCAAAAATAATGAATATCCTACATTCTCCCGATGACTTAACGTTTGATGGAGAGATACATGAAATTCAAAAAAATAACTGTTGCAAATCCGGTGGAAGCAACACCAGCAAAGAAATCTCGTCGCTTTTATTCAAAATCAGAGCGTGAGCATTTAATAAAGCTATGGCAAGAAAGTAACCTTAGCCAGGTTGAATTTTGCAAACAATATAATATTAACATTAAAAATTTCTATCGATGGCAAACGCAATTGCGAGCACTGGAGGAACAATGTAGAGCACCAAATTGCTATCGTACACTTGGGCAAATTATTCATCATAACATTTTGTTTGCAGTTTAAACGATTATCACTTTGTTATCATAGCCAAAAAGTTTTTGAGCCACGTTAAAATCATACAGTTTGTCAAACATAATCATAAAATTTATCAAAATAGCATCATAAAGATATTAGTTAAAAGTTTTATGTGCGCTTTGATTTTGCGATTATTTTATTGTTTTAGTTTTTCAACAATTTTTTTTGATACGACACGCGCGAGAAATTATGTGAAAGCGTCAGGGTGGAAATTTTAATAAACATAAATTTAAAAAATTGACAGCCGCTAAAAAAAAGAAGTTACCCTGGTCACCTACGGTGACCAAGGCAACGATGAGATGCAAGCGTTGCGTTTACGCCCCGATGCTAAGGCGCAATCGGTTGCTGCACCCATGAGCGTGTATGAGACACCCACCCATGAGCGTTTTGTTCGCCATGCGGTGCTGGGTGATGGAGACTGTGGATTTAGCTGTCTGGGTATGGAGCGCACGGCTGCATTTGCGTTATTAAAGGCCAATGCCGATAATGCAGCGTTACACCAGTTGCTGTTACCGGAGTTAAAAAGTGCGTTACTGTCAGGGGATTTTTTTGAATATTTGAAAGACAAAGGCATTCTCACAGTGAGTATGAGTTTTGAGCAAAGCCTTAAAGTGCTGGATGTGATCAGCAAAGATAAGCGGGTGCTGCAGGCGTACTTTAAGTATGCCATCAGAGATAAGCGTTTAGATAATGGCTGGGCGCACCCACTGGTATTACAGGGACTTGCGTTGTTGTTAAACAAGCGCTTAAGACTGTATCGCTTGAATGATACCTCACAGTTAGTGGCTTTTAAAAATATAGATGGGGATTACGCAGACTTTGCGCCGGAAGGGTATGATGAGACGGTGGATATGGTGTTTGTGAACAACAATCACTTTGAGTTATTAACACCGCTTCGCCCCTCAGAGTCAGAGGGTTTGGACAAGACGCCTGAGCCAAGAGCGAGCTCGAAACCTGAAAGTGCCTCTATGGCATTGGTGCCAAAAAGCCGAGTCCTTAAAAAAGACCAGACAACCAAACTGACGGATACCACCTATGTGACATACGTAGAAGCCAATGGCCAGTGGGTGTCCTTTCAGGTGACGGTAAACCGAGAAGATGGCAAAGGGGATAAAACCCAGGGCAACGCCTTTGAGACTTATGACAGTAATGGTCATCCATTATCTCAGTTAAATGAAGATGTTCTGGGTGAACAACACGGCACTAACTTTTTTTATACCACCAGTTGGGATGGCCGCATCATCAGTCAGTTGAGCAGTACCCAGCGGCAAGTGAATTCTATTTTTGGTCCGAAGGTTGTGGGTCAATTAAGTGAGGGTCGATTTTTTTATGATGTGAATGGGGGTTACCTGGGGTCTCACGAAGGGTATAACCCAAACAATGCAGCCATTGTGCCCTATGGCCACAAGATACAGCCGCAGGTGGATACGGATTTTCAGCGCTGGCATGGGGGATTTTTATCGTGGTTTAAAGAGCATTTTTTTAATGGACACCCTCAATTCAAAGCGGGCAGCTTTCATATGGCGCAGCAAGTCAAAGCGATGGGGTTACCGCAGGGACGACAGTTTGAGCGAGCAGTGACAGCGAAGTGGCCGACAGGCAAACCCGGCAGCAGTAGCTGGTGGGACCAGTTGACGCGTGCTGCTGCCACTGAGGGTCAAAACCTGGTCTGGCATATTTCCCAACTGGATTTATTACAGGGTCATCCCCAATTATCCATGCGCTCAAACTTTCAAAATGCCGAAGTTAAAACTTACACCGTAGGTGCCAATCAAAGCTTTGGGGATATTGCCAAAGAGTTGTATGGCGATGCAAGCTTAGGGATGCTGTTAAAGGCTTATAACCGTCAATACTCACAGCAGACCCAATTACAGCAGGGACAAATCATTCGTATTCCCAGCATTGTGCCAAGTCATGATGATGCCCAGACATCGATACCGTATCAGGTATTTATGGCGCATATTGTCAAAGCCTTATCGCCTTATACGAAGACGCCTCATCCGAAGCATCATCATAGTTTTTGGGAGTTTGCGGTAGAGATTATTGCGGTGGCCGTAGCCGTGGTATTAACTGCAGGTGTTGGTGGGGTTGTGGGTGGTTTTGTCAGCTCCATGGTTTCAACGCTATCCACCTATGTGGGCGCTGACTTAGCCGCCACGATGGTAGCCGCCACAATTGCGGCCGCCATAGACATCGTGGGACAGGGGCTTGGCATTGCCCTGGGATTTGAACACAAGTTTAACTGGGATGATGTACTTCAAGCGGCTATCAGTGCTGGCAGCATGGCAGGTGCAACTGCAGGTGTGAAGGCGATGAAAATCGAAAGTGAACTGGCACAGGCCATCATCAAAGCGGGAATGGTGTCAGTGACACAACAACTCGAAGACATGGCGGTAGGGTTACAGACGCAATTTAGCTTCAAAGATGTGGCGGACAGCATGCTGGCCGCCGGATTGGATGAAGAATTAGATTCAGGTTTGGGGGTTGAGTCAAGCCAAATGCACTCAGCAGTAGAATATGAAACGTTCAGTATGGCAGATTCTGAAATCACCACCTTTGTGGCAGATGAGCTAACCGGCACAACTTTTAGTTTCAGCCAAAGCATGGAGCAACAGCTTTTAGACATGATGGGACAAGACCTGGCGACCATGGGCAGCACCCATCTTACAGGTGAACATGCCACAGCAGAGGCCAAAGCCAAAACCCACCACGGTTACACCTCAGCTGAGCATCGCACCAATTCAGAGCGCACCGCCAAAAACACCCATATGGTACATCAGTTAAACCAAACCAATCAGGCACAACAGCGCAGTGCGCAGCGACATGGAGAACGGTTTTTTAAATCAGAGCCAAAATCACAATACCCGAAAGTCCCCACCAAAGGCTGGGTATCGGAGACCTCGAAAGGCGTATCGAAAAGTGAAGTGAAGCCTGCGGTGACAGCGGATGTTGCACCAGCGAAGCCGTTGCCGAATCCGGAGCCTAGCGTTGCTTCGAGCACAAGTTCACCTGCGAATCGGCCTGCTAAGGTTGCGAGGGTGGATGTGGCGAAGCCTGTTTCGGGGAAAACATCCACCATACCGACTATTCCTGAATCGATTCAAAGGGGAAGCGCTTATGTTAATGCTATGTTATCAATGGGCGTTCAACCGCAATCAGCCACGGACATTTCTAAATCCAAAACTTGGACGCAAGAAGCGGAAGAAGGATTTTGGGATGATGTTGATGATATTAATACATTTGGTTCTAATTTTGCTTATGGCTTTTTATATGGGGTACAAGGTGTTGGAGCGTTAGCTGTACACCCAATTGACTCAGCAGAAGGTATTGCAAAAACTGTAGATGACATCGTCATGCATCCTGAAAGAACGTTTGACAGTGTCAGAGACACAGCAATTAAATTTGCAGAAGCTTCTAATTTAAGAAAGATGTCGATGTTGGGATTCTTTGTTGGTAGTATGACTACTATTGAGGATGGTGGGGAAATAGCAGATATTAATGGAGTGACCAGAGATAATATTAAGTTAGCTCATGGTACTAAATTTTCAGTCGGTAATATTGATGGACTTGATCTAAAAGCAACATTTAAGAGTGGTTTCGATCAAAAAGAATTTTTGCGTAAAGTAGTAAGATTGCAAAATATAATTGCTCGTGGTGATGCAAAATTGAGCATCCCACATAATATTAGTGATACTGAGCGACAAGCTCTTACCCGAGCATATCGCAAGGCAGTCATAAAGAGAATAAACAAAATGTATCACGACAATCCTAAAGCAAAAGCTAATGCATTAAATAAACTAAAAAATTCAGATATTGATCATATTTTAGATTTGCAACTTGGTGGAAAAAACGTAACCATCAATATGAAAGCATTACAGAGCAATGTCAATAGAACGCTTGGCAGTGAGTTTGCAAATCAAATTATGAAATTTAATAAATCAAAACAGTTTATTTATTAAGGTAACAGATATGAAAAATAGTTTTATAGATACATTAGAAAAAATTCTAAAGTCAAATCTTTTAATCAAAGAACTAGTAACTATACCAGATAGTGCTGATGTGGGATCCATAATGGAAGAACAAAAAATTATAGGTAAAAAATTTAGTAATGAACATATAGAGCTGCTAAAACACTATAATGGTATCGATTTGGATGTGATACGATTTTATGGAGTAGGAGTAACTATTAAACCTATAAAAAGATTAGCTAGAAATCAGGATGATTTAGACTCAGAATATATTGCAATTGGAGATGATCCAGCAGGCTTTACATATATTCAAGATAAAGCTGGCAAGATCTACTCTATAGATTCAGAAGCTGGAGAGATAAAATATTTAACAAGTTCATTATCAGAATTAATTACATGTTACATTTTCGGAAAAGATGCTTCACAATTTGGAGGTAAAGACTGGGAGGATGAACTAAAAGATAATAAAATTTTATAACAGCCAATTTTTTATCGCTACACATTGCTGTTAATTGAGGTTATCACCACGAATTGTCAAATATATAAATTAAAACAAGGTGCTTTCAAAACAGAAATGGATTTTATTACTTTTGATAGTCAATTGGGTTTACTTGTAAAAAGTAACAAATTGAGAAAAATTAATGAAGTCGATCCTAGTAGTTTTTTTTAAGTAAAGTATGAATGTGAAAATTGTAAAACTATTTGGATACGAGAAGTGCCAGATCAGGCTTTTCGCGGAGGATGGTATGAATATAAACAATAGCACTGATGTAACTGATATTATTTATCCTAAGTCGATGTCGTCTGCCTCAACAGATTCACTGGCATTGCTTGAGATTTTTATTTCACATTTAGTAAAGTCTTATAATAATAAAATAAAAATCAGAATCTATAGAAAATCTAAATTGGTAGAATGTAATTGCAGCAAAACAAAGTAGTGCCTGTCGATTAAATTAGGGAGTGGTCAAATTAATAAATTATGTAATCAGTTTTTAAATTGCAGCATCAGAATAATTTAAAAGATGATACTGATGGAGTGTTGCTTTTTTATTCTTCAGATAACAAATTTGAATTTTTATTTTTAGAGTACTCAGAAGCCCTTGATATTTCTTAGGAAATAAAAAGAAAAGTCATCCAACATATTAGATGATTAAATTAATAAATTTTATTCCAATAAATTACATAAATTTAGTGTGAAGTAGTGAAAGAATTCTCAGTTATATGTACGTTCAGCGATCTATTCAACTCCTGCACCCCATAAAATGCAAAAAGCCTTATCATTATAAGGAAACTATTTATAAATCACGATATGATTTAAATCCTTTAGAAACTAGAATAGTTGAGATAGAATCTTAATATTGCATTAAAATTTTAATCATAGTTAAAAAATGAACTCCTTACGTCCATCTGATACAAACAAGCAAAGTGCAAACTTTCAAAGAAATAGTTATTTTCCAGTGATTGTTTTTCTCATAGTTGGGTTTTATTTTTTTTACTCAATTATGCAATTGAGTTTATTCAATCTTTTTAGCCCATACATACTGGCGAAATTGAAAATAAATAGTGTGGAGTTGGGTGTTTTATCATCAACATATTTATATACTTTGGCGATTACTTTATTACCAGCAGGATATTTATTGGATAGATATGCAACTCGTAAAATTTGTTTAATAACACTCAGCCTTAGTGTAGCTAGTGCATTATTGTTGGCTATTTACCATGAATTACTATCAATTTTTATATATAGAGTGATGACTGGTATTGGTAATGGAGTTGCATTTTTAGCTGGTCTTAGATGTAGAGCACCAAATTGCTATCGTACACTTGGGCAAATTATTCATCATAACATTTTGTTTGCAGTTTAAACGATTATCACTTTGTTATTATAGCCAAAAAGTTTTTGAGCCACGTTAAAATCATACAGTTTGTCAAACATAATCATAAAATTTATCAAAATAGCATCATAAAGATATTAGTTAAAAGTTTTATGTGCGCTTTGATTTTGCGATTATTTTATTGTTTTAGTTTTTCAACAATTTTTTTTGATACGACACGCGCGAGAAATTATGTGAAAGCGTCAGGGTGGAAATTTTAATAAACATAAATTTAAAAAATTGACAGCCGCTAAAAAAAAGAAGTTACCCTGGTCACCTACGGTGACCAAGGCAACGGTGAGATGCAAGCAGGCCAGGTGAGACTTCACCCAGACCGTTTAGGCTCGACCTGCTGTTTCACCAATTCATCGTGTGAACGCAAGATGAGTTCAATGGCGGCCTCATCGTACGTGTTCAGCCCTAATCGCACAGTTTCAAGCTCTAGGGTGATGTATTGTTTGAGTGCGTCATCACTTAAAGTGGGTCAAAAAATTTTATCGTGCTTTTATCTACTGTAGATTTAATTTTTTACTTTAGTAAAAGTAAAAATGAAATTGATGAACTCGCCTTCAATGGACTCTACCCTTACCGTTCCACCAAAACTTTCAATGACAGCCTTGCAAAATGCAAGCCCTAATCCTGTTCCACCATCTCTATTTGATTTATAAGGTTCAAACATTGTTTTACATAATTGGGGGGACGCCCCTTTAGCGGTATCTTTAATGCTCAATTCATGATCGTTGCATGTAATGTAAATCTCACCTTTTTGTTCAGATTTAATAAAAAACAGTGAGTTTTTTATTAAATTATTAACTAAATTTTTGAAATAAAATTGGTTACCTATAAAATAAAAATCTTTATTAATTGACATATGCACTAAATTTCTTTGACTATCTTTAAATGGAAAAGCATCAACACTTTCAATTAAAACCTCTGACATAAGCAGTTTATGATAATTTGTAGTATCAAATTGATCAAATTTTATATTACCAAGCACTAAGTCAATATAATTTAGTGAAAAATCAACTTCACTTAACTGCCTTTGAGAGGCGTTTTCTAAAATATTAATTTTGCTTTTTCGTATCACAGGAACTTCTAAGTTAGCTTTATTTGCTATTTCATAAGTTTGAAATAACTTAGGCAACACACTCTCTAATCCGATAGAAATTGATTTTATAGATAAAAGAGGCGTTCTTAAATCATGTGCAATACTTCCGGCGCCTGCTTTAAGACCTCTAATTCGCTCATTCACATACTGTTTTTTTCCTCGAATAAATATCATACCCATAATAATAGTTACGATAAACGTTCCTATGATATCTTCTTGAGCAATCGGCATATGGACAATAGCCAAAGGCTCAGAGTTAGTAGCATTATACATAAGTAAAGCTAACCCCAAACCTAAGATGAATAAAATAAAAAAACTTTTCCAATCTACTAATAACATCATTAAAAATAAAATGGTTACATAATTCATTAACCATGAAGGAGTAAAATGATTTTGAAACAACATATAACTAAAAAAAAATGCAAGGCAATACAATATTGTAAAATGCCAGAACCACGGTAATACGATTTTTAGTTGATTTGGCCAAGATTTATGAAAAACCAATAAAATACACAAAATAGTAGCAACAATTCTCAGAGTTAAATTTTCATAATGTGGATCGCCAAAATATACATTTAGGGCATAAAATAACAAATATGAAATACTGCCAAAGACTCCAAAGGCTACAATTTGATAGGTAGATTCTTCTGTATCTTTCTTTATTTTTTGTACAAATTTTGTTATTGTTGATTTCATCATACAAAGAAACCTTAGCCTATGAAAAACTATAATGTAATTATAGTAGGCAATGGAGTTTTAGCCTATTCTTCTGCTTATGCTTTACATCAACGTGATAGTTCACTCAAGATTTGTATTATTGGTCCTAAAAAGAGATTAGGCTCAGCCACTAAAGCTGCTGGCGCAATGCTTGGCACTTATGGAGAGCTAACAAACGAATTGATGTCTTCTGATTTCGGACTTGAAAAACATCAATTGGCAATAGAAGCTAATAAAGTTTGGCCAAATTTAACACAAGAGTTAAATCAATATCTTGATTTAAAAAACCAAATCTTTTTAGGAAGAGGAACACTTATTGTATCTAACTCTCAGTCTGGTTTGTTAGAAGATGAGAACTTTGAAACCATAAAAGCTAATTTATTGAAAGATAAGGTAGCCTTTGAAAAAGGGATTGATCCTAAAAATTTTGGTTTGGAGCCAGATCTTAGTTTAAGACCAAAAAATACGCTTTACATACCTTCAGAAGGATTTATCTGTCCAGAAACATTGCTTTTTGCTTATGAGAACTATTTTTATCAGACAAATAGCGTAGACGTTATTAACGAAAATGTTGTTCAAATAAAAAATTTTGCTGCACGTGGTGAGATTGTAACGGATTCACAAACTAAGTTTATAGCTGATCATTTAGTACTCGCCAGTGGTATAGCAACGCAACAGTTTATTAACCAGTTATCTATTTGTGATCCATTGATCCCTCAAATATTATCAGGGGTAGGGGTTAGCTTACTTGTAGACTTACCAAATCATGGAATAAGTACAGTGATCCGAACACCGAATAGAGCAGGCGCATGTGGTCTTCATATTGTCCCACGCAGTGAAAGGTTGCTGTATATAGGCGCATCAAATTTTCTTTCATTTCATCCTCATTATAAAGCAACTTTAAGTTCGGTATATTATTTGTTGGGCAACGTTATGAGGCAATTTAAAAAGTCCCTTCACAACGCAAAAATTATTAAAACATTAGTCGGTAATCGACCCGTTTCAATGGATAATTTTCCGTTATTGGGTAAAGTTGATCATAAAATCTGGCTTTTGTCAGGAACCTATCGTGATGGACTACATATTTCTCCAGCAATTGCACAACGATTTGCCTCAACTTTTTTTAATCAGACCCAGCAAATTAGTCAATATTTTATACCAAAGCGACCTTTGATTATGACGCTTTCAGTGGAAGAGTCAATAGAATTAGCTTTAAAACATTTTTTAAGTGCAGGCGTAGAGCATAGTATTCACTTACCCGATATAGGGTGGGAAAATTTACATAAGCAGTTACTTAAAAAACAAATTGAAAATTTAGTGCAAGGATTTAATTTAGATAAGGGATTGCCACCAGATTTGATTATTCTTCTAATGAAAGATCCCAAAGCTACCAGTGTTTTAATTAATAAATATTGCGGTTTAGCTAAAATTTGAAAGAAATTAAATTGTATTTCACTTAAGCATCCCGATTTTAATAATAGTGATTCATGTAACTTTTTACTGAAAATACGGCTTCAAACTGAAATAAATCTCTTAACATCCCGTAAGGTACATGAATGTAATATTTTTCTATTAGATTTTGAGATTTTATCACATCGTAAAAACAATCTTCTAATCGCTGTTTTTTAGAAATTGCTAACGCTCCATTAGAACAAACCAAAGGTAACTTTTCTCGTGCTAATATTTTATTCATAATAGATGATGTTACATTTAATTTTTCTGCTAAATTCAAAATTTTTTGAATGTCGTGTTCATCGTAGCATTGCAACAAGCTCATTTCACCTGAAGTAGACACTAATAAAAAACTACCATTTTCATCATTTAAATAATATTCAACAATATTATGATGGCTTAAAGTGTCTTCAATATAGTTTGGAGGCATTAGATCTTGCGTCTCTGACAAATAGTCTTGATGGTTATGTTTTAATAGAGGCAAAATCCTTTGAGATGTATCTTCAAAATATTGATGTTGCAGAAACTTAATGCCCTGATTTGCAACAGTTTGAATGTCAATAGTTTGTTTGCCAATATATAAATCTACTAATTTTTTCTGTAATGCTGTCTCAATAATACTAGTGTCAGCTTGTCCAGATAATAAGATGCGCTTTATATGAGCATTTTCCATTTTTTGAATAAGCTCCAGACCTGTCATAGCTGGCATGGCGTAATCCACCACTATGACTGAAAGTTGTTTAAATCTTAAAGGATTAAATGCCTCTTGAGCAATTGCACTAAATTTAAAACCATTAGCTTCAATTGATTTCAAGATAAATTTTTGCGCTGTAAATTGCTTACCCATATAACTATCTACAACATACGGTTGATGTCTGGCATGGATGGCTTTTAAAGCTTCTGAAGCAGAGCTTTTAGTTTCATACAGAATATCTTCATCTAACAACAATGAAAAGTTTGCTAAAAAGGTTTCACTATCATCAATAAACATGACAGAAGTTGGAAAGAACAAAATCGTATCAATTTTCATATTTAACTCTTAAATAAAATAACCTATCAGACATGAATGTCATACTTTGTATTTTTTAATGAATTTATAGTTATTCTTGTACTGATGGAATTTTATAAATTGAATGCTTATTGCAAAAGTGTAGACCTTCTTGTAAAGATATGAAAATAGATATCCAAGACTAGCTTGGTATTTTTATTAACTTTACTTATATATTATAGGTAATTTTTGTTAAGCTGTGAGAATACCCATGTCAGCAATATCTGATATTGTTATTTTTTGAAAATATTGATTAGATGTCACTGGCAAATTACACTAAATTGGTGTAATATAAATTATGAATATTCATTGTGTAACATTAACTAATAAAGCTGAAAAGCAATTACTGAAAATTCCTCAGCATATTGTTCATAAATTTCAGTTATGGGTAGATTTAATCGAGCATGAAGGCTTACGTGAATCACGTAAAATTAAGTCCTTTCATGATGAGCCATTAAAAGGAGAGCGATCAGGGCAACGCTCTGTACGTTTAAACAAAGCATATAGAGCTATTTATGTTGAAAAAATCAATGGCGATTTAGAAATCGTAGAAGTATTAGAGGTAAATAAACATGACTACTAAAACCATGAAGTGTCTAAATAAAATAGTGGGAAGTCAATTAACCTTAGGCAAGGCCATAAGGGCAGTTCGTATGTGTGATGAAATCAGTCAGGGAGCGTTTGCAAAACAGTTAAAAGTGACACAGGCTTACTTGAGTGATTTAGAAAATGATAGAAAAAGTGTAAGCCCACAAAAAGCAGCCCAAATTGCCCAATTACTAGGGCAATCTGAAAAGCAATTTATTCGATTAGCCATTCAGGATGATTTGAATCGAAAAGGGTTTCATTACGAAATAGAAATTCATGAAGCTGCGTAACACAGTATTAATATAGGTGATTTGACTCATCTTATAAACCTAAGAAACTTTAGATTAAGTGACATGTAGTAAACCGACAATTTCCCTTGGTAATGACAGGTTTACAGATAATTTGCAAATGCTTGTTCGGCTTAATGTAGAAATTAAAAAAGTATTAGATATCGAATGAGAATATAAGCAAAATAAAAAGCAGATTGCTGTCGAAATAAAATATAACCAGTATTGATTTATACTGGTTTGTATATAAATGATTGATTTTATTTAACTATTTGGTAATTTTAGCTAAATTTTAATGGCTGGTTAAGTTTAGACGAGCTTTAATTCGCTGATTTTGTCTGATGGATCGATATTTTGTCTAGCGGTAAATCAATATAGTGTTTTTTCAAGATTGTTTGATTACTGGAAAAACCATTTTGTATTCCAAAAATTTTCCTGGCTCTCCTTTGCAAGTGATTTTGCCATGTGCGTTTTCAATAACCATTTTACAAAACGCTAAACCTATTCCTGTACCTCCATGTCTTTTGGAATAAAAAGCATCAAACAAGTGCTTTGTTTCATTTTGGGAAATACCTTTTGCAGTATCCTTAAAATAAATAATGCTTTCATCTTTTTTTACTTCAGTATGAATATAAATTTCACCTTTACGAGCTTCTTTTATATAAAACAGTGAATTTTTTAAGAAATTGTAAAACACATGTTTTAAAAGTTCTTTGTTTCCAGAAACCATAAAATCTTCTGAGCGAGACCAATGAACCAATGTTTTTTCATTGCCTTCAAATGGATAAACTGACAATGTTTCTGCAATAACAGCATTGATAGAAATATTTTCGTGTTGGACATTATCTAGATGTGGAGTAATATTTTTTAACAACATATTAATCACAAAATTTGCAGAATTAATTTCTTTAGTCATAACCTTTGTCAAATTTGAGAGATGCTCAAACTGTATTTTTCGGATAGAGTGTGTTTCCAGTAAATCATTTTCTTTTGCCATTGAATATCCTTCTATTAATTCAGGTAAAAAACGTTCTAAGCCTTGAACACCTGATGTGATTGCACAAAGCGGTGTTCTAAGCTCATGGGCAATGCTGGACGCAATTAATCGCATTGTAGCAGAAACTTTTTCTGCATCTTTTTTTTGTTGTTCTATTTTCTTATTTTTCTTTTTGAGTATTTCTGCTTGCTTCCTTTTAGTAATATCTAGTGAATTACCGATTACGCCAATAATTCTACCTTCTATATCTTTTAGCGGTGCTTTCACGCTAGAAAAAAACATGATGGTGCCATCAGAAATTTCAACTTTTTCTTCTACAGAGTGGCTTTTTTGAGTAGATATGATTAACTCATCATTGTCGCAAATTTTCTTTGCGTTATCTGGCCATAATTGTTTATCAGTTTTACCAATAATTTCAGCTTTAGAATCCAAGCCAGCAGTTTTTACCATTGTTTGATTACACCCTAAATATATTCCTTTTAAATCTTTCCAGTATAAGCTGCCGGGTGAACAATCAGAGACTTGAGAAAGCATAGAGTGCATTTCAGATGATTTTTCTTCAATTTGTATACAAAAATAGCAGAGATCAGAATTTTTTTTATGAAAATTAATAGGAATTACTTTAGTTTTAAAAAAATAATCTTCATAAGTCTGTTGTTCTAATGTATTCATACATTCCTTTAATAAATCATTAAGCCAATCAATTTTTAAGAGATTAACATGAGAGAAATTGCAGTTAGTTATTTCATTAAAAATATGTTCAGCTGATTGATTATAGAACATAAGTTCGTTATTGGTATTGGTAACTATGACACCTATTTTAAGAGAGTTTAACAACGCTTCCATACATTTATCGGGTAGCTGCATTGACGGTTCCTGTGATTTTTTCTCTGGTGTAGTATGTATCATGAAAAGCTCTCCACGGGCTTTGCTTTATCAAATCAGGATTGAGTTGAAAAAATTGATTTAAAATCATTTCTTGTGCAACTTCGTCCAGTGAAATGGATAATTGATTATTTTGAAGTATTGTTAATCTAACCCCCATTAAGCATCCAAATAAAAGTGCGGCTCTTGTAGGCCAAATATATTCGGGAAGAATGCTATGAGGACCATTGGTAAAATTTATTGGGAAACCACCATGAGCAATGTCTATCACAGCACCCATGATATTTTGATAGCGGATGTCTTTTAGTGGGTCTGGAATAACGCCCAGCATTTTTGTTTTAGATTGTATATGTCGTAAAAAAGTATTGAACTCATAATCTTTTGAGCTACTGCTAATTAATGTTTTTTGAGTACGGCTAAACCTAAGAGCAGATAATACGCTATTTTCGGCTGTGACATCTTGGCCGGTACAACTGATGATGACATCAGCATTAGAAGCCATCACGCTACCTTGATCTACAAAAATTAGATTCGGATGATTGAAATTAATTTTGCTGATATCTTTTTCATGAACAATAACCTTGTATTTTTGCGTTATCAGGCATTCACAAATACTTTTACCCATGTCTCCATAGCCAAAAACACCAATGACCATCGATTTTTTTTGTTTAATAAATCTTCCATCGATATAATGATTGACTTTATTGACAATGTTTTTTGAAACAAATGGGTACTCCAAAACTTTTTTGACTTTAGATTCTGCAACATTGATTATTGGAAATGGTAATCCATTAAACCCTGTGTGAATAATGCCGCCTTTTGTTTGCTCAATCCCTACAATTTTTAGGCTTTTATTTTTAAAAATCTTCGCTGGAGTTGCTCTTAATAAATCAGAGCCATCATCCAATATAATTACGCCTTTATAATCTTTTGAGCTGAGTAATTCAATTGCTTTGAGCCACACATTATGAACCGTCATCCTCATACTATCATCAAAATGACCAAACCCTAATTGCTCAACCTCTTCTACAAAATAATATTGTAATTCATCGGTAATTTTCTTTACATTAGGAAGGTGGGTAGAATAACTCTTACCAGCAATAATGGCGTCTTCTAAGCCTAATTGCTTCATGACAGATAACATATCTACTGTGGTATTTAGAATATGTTGAACACTGACCAGTAAATAACCTTTGAAGGGAAAAGGACTACTCGAACAATACTCGGATGAATGGGCGAGTTTTAATAAGATTTTTCTGATATCCATATCGGTTATTCCCTACATTAAAGCGCAATAAGAAGGCTCAGCATTTCTTTTAGGCGCCTCATTAATAGCTAACTCTGGATGTTCGTCCTGCAAAACATAGTGGCCAGAGGAGCTAGTTTCTCTAGGCGTACTACAGAAAAAGCTCGCATGACTTTTTATCAAAGAACTATTTAACTTGGTATCAGCTTGTTCAAGTAGTCTTTTTGCCTTTTGTACATTCATAGCTTCACTTTCAATAGGCGTAATATTAATTTTAGTAGTATTAAAGACTAATTCTTGTAAATGCGCCCAAAGCATACTGGTCACAGCGATTATCATAACATCAGGAATAATTTGTTCTAAAGCAGCACCCATGTAAGAAATATAGCCATTTTTAATTGCAGAGGTTGCAACGTATCCAAAGCCGATACTGCCAAGATAACTTGTGCCTCCTGCTATAACAGTTAAGAGTAATAACTTTGAAGCTAACTTATAATTACCTGACTTTAAATTTTCATAAATGCTGATAGCTGTCTTTAAAAAATTCTGGGGTAAATCTTTAATATTTAACTCATAAAACAATGCTGTTAATCCAGTTAAAAATGTTCCCAGCGCAATTGAGGCAATATTTTGATAGTGTTGGGATTTACCAACTTCATGATGTATGAGTGATTCTGTACCTTCAACAGAAGTAGGTATGAAGACATTAAAAATTGGAATGACCGTGCAAGTCAATAATGAATATCCCATAATAGGCGCGACATATTTTAATAATACAATTTTTTTAATATCTTTTGGTAGACGTTGCCATTGTTGGTTTATTGATATTAAGAAGTCGCTGAGTTCATCTTGAAGCTCCGCTACCTCTTCCACATCCTTCGTCAATTCAAGGGTTTCTGGTAAATACTCTAACTTTCCTAGATAATGTTTTTTAAGACGGGCATTTTTATCCCCAAGTTCCGAGAAAAAAAAGTTGGCGCTGGCATATCGTGTTGCAAAATAAACCAATAAACTCACAGAAAATCCAGAATAGAAACCTGCGTCCCCTAAAAATGAAAGCGCTTTGCCCCCAATTTCAGCAAAAATAATACTGGTGCATATAGAGGCAATAAAAAGAAAATTTTCACCTAAACCTGCCTTGTCTTTATCTTCTAAAGGTTTGCAGCAAAATTTGGATGCCAGTGTTAAAAAATCTTTTCGAATCAAATTTAAACTGGATTTCAGTGAATTAAAAAGGTATCGATTGTTTAAAAAAAAGAAAACAGCCATTGAGCCTAAAAATGCTACTCCCCCAAAGACAATTCGTGGTATTTCTGCATTTTCCAATAAATGAGACAAGTCCTCCACAGTTTTCAAACTGCCTAAAGTTTCGCTATCACCCGCTACGGCTGCTATACCGTTTAAGGCTGCTGTCGGCAGCGTTGCCAACAAACACGTTCCGTATTTTAATATTTCTAAGGTCGTTGAGGATTTTTTCTTTTTAGAACGGTCATCTTTTGGTAAGAGACTTAGCTCTTCAGGCTGTACTATCTGAACTTCTGTGGTTTGTTGCATCATTTAATTTGTTTCTCCATTTAAAGGGGTCTAAATATATCAATATTAATCCTAGTATTCCTGACGCTAATAGTGTGATGCTTAAATACTTAGCAGGTTCATAACTATAATACAAAGCAATCAAACTGACAATGGATACACCTATCAAAATGGCACATCCAATAAAAGCACTCACAAGTCCTTTTTCTTCAAACTCATCCAGTGCTTTTGCAAAACAATTAGGGTATATAAATCCTACACTAAAAAAAGCAACCGCACTCAGTAAAACTGATAAGCTCGCGGATAAAATCTGAGAGTGATATAAGTATAAAAGAGTTAGACCGCTGAGCGCCATCAGTATAAAACCGCAATTTTTGAGTAGTTTAAGCTCAAATCGTTTTACCAAACGTGAATTCAAAGTGGAACCAAGAAAATAGGCTAAACCCACATAAATGACATAATCACCATACTGAGCCGCGGTTAAATTAAACTTAGTCAATAATAAGAAAGGCGCAATAATATTGAATGCAACCATTGTGCCATACCCCAGAATTAAGCATAAAACGTTGATATTGAAGGTATGGTTATAACATAATGAAAAATATGAAAATTTTTTGGTTTGACTTATTTTATGTGTTAACGTCTCTTCTGTAAAAAAATATATCATCACCATCAATATGGCACAATAAATCATCATAAATATGAAATTAAAGTGCCATCCCAAATAATATTGTATATACCCTCCCAAAAGTGGTGAAAATATTAGTGATAAAGCATATATCATCGCAGAATAGGAAGTATATTTTGCTAATTGGTTTCCTGTAAACAAGTCTGATAACATAGCACTTGCAACCGTAAAACCACAGCCTATACCTAAAGCCTGCCCTATTCTAAAGAAAATTAAGGTTTCAATATTTTGAGAAAACAAACAGCCGAAAGTGCTTACCAAAAATATTGTACAACCAACCATCAAAATGAATTTACGGCCATATTTATCAGACAGCCTACCATAGCCGAGTTGTGCGATACCTAAGAAGAACAAATAAATAATCAGGCTAAATTGTAATGAGGCATGAGTGGTATTGAATTGATGGGTCAAACTTGGCCATGATGGTAAATATATATCAATCGCCATTTGAGGCAGTGGATATACCATCAAAATTGACAGAACAGTTAAAAGTGAAGCTTGGTGTAAAGCAGTGGGTTTTTCCCTAACCATTTAATATTCCCTAAACCTGAATTTTCTTACTTTACCATAAAATTAGCACCTTGTAAGTCAGTCAAGCGTGTACATAGCTTCAGAGGCTAAAAGCCAAAATTAATAATGTAGATAGTAAAATTTATAATAACACGTTTTGATCAAGTAATAAACAACTCAGGCGGGTTCTATATCTTAATTGATGATATTTGATTACTGGTAATTATTTCGATAATCATTGTAAGAAAATACTGATTTAAGAGAGTATTTTTGGCTTATAAAATGAAAAGGAATATGTACATAATACTTTGAGTCGTCATCGAATAATTTTACTTTTTCACAAAATTGGTTATCTTTTTCTTGAGATAACCAATTTTTAAATTGCTTTTGAGTAAAGCACTCCATTAAACTTATTTCGCCTTTATTTGATACTAAAAGTAAGCTTCCTTCTGAATCGTTGCAATAATACTCTTGAATATTATGTGTATCAAAAATGTGATGAATAAAGCTTTTTGCTTTAAGCGTCATTTGACAAAAAAACTCGTCCATTTTATATTCAGGGTTAAAATATTTTAATTGTTGAGATACCTGTGCAAAATATTCTTCTTGTAATTTTCTTATACTGGCATTAATCAAATCTTTGACATTATCATCTTGTTTTTTAATGTACAAATCAATCACACTATCTTTAACAGCTTGTTCTATTATCTGTGTTTCAGCCTGTCCAGATAGCATAATTCGCTTAATATGAGCATTTTCCATTTTTTTAACCAACTCTAACCCATTTAGGCCAGGCATTGCATAATCTACCACAACAACACTTAATTGACTAAAACGTAAAGGATTAAAAGCTTCTTGAGCTATTTCGCTAACTTTAAATTTTTGGTTTATTAATTGATCTAATGTATTTTTTTGAGACTTATAAATCTCACCCATTTTGAGATCTACTATATATTTTTGATGTCTTTCATGTATTGCTTTTAAGGCATCATAGGGAGAGCTTTTAATGTCAATTAATATATCTTCATCAATTAGCAGTATAAAATTCAATAAGAAATCTCTATTATCATCAATAAACATGACAGAGGTAGGAAAAAAAAGTAAATGATTAATATCCATTTAAATGGCTCCATTATGTGTAATAAGAATTATAGTCCATTCAATAATATATATTAATAGTACGTATAGGAATTTTAACAAACTTAGGTTAAACCAACATTGATTTATACCGGTTTGTTTGTAAGTAATTGATTTTATTTAATTATTTGGTAATTTTAGCTAAATTTTAATGGCTGGTTAAGTTTAGACGAGCTTTAATTTCACTGATTTTGTCTAATGGAAGATCAGTCCCAATGGCAACGATATTTTCGTCAATGCCCTGCATAAGGAAACTTTCTGCAATCTTAATTTTTTCAAGTTCGCTGCCTTGTTGCATACCTTGCTGTATGCCTTCTTGCCTACCTCTATTTTCTAGTTGCTGAGCTAAATTCATAACTTTTTTCTCCGTTGTAACGGTCACCATATTGGCAATACTATTTAGAACATCATCAGCGCTTATATCCGTTCGAACACTGACTTTGCCTAATATATATTCTAGCATGGTCAGAATAAAATCTGAACTCACTTGTAAATCAATATACAGAAATTCATCTTTTAAAGACTGTAATATTTTAAGTGCATCCCTGTGTTGAACTAATTGGTAAACTCTGGCAAGGGTTCCGGCTAGTGGATGCGCTTTTAGCTCTTCTTCAGTCACTCCACAGATATTTCTGACGGTAAAGGGTGATACAAGTATTTCTTTGGCCAAAGCTTCATTGTCACCAAACCCTTCAAAAAAGCTGGTGCTATAGGGGTAAGGTTTACTTGAGACATAATAAATTATGGGATACACCAGTGGAAATTCCTGTGTGTGGAATTGTTTTTGATGATGCTCAATAATTCTTAAAATATATTGCATCATTCTTAAAGGCATTTTTTTATCAGGTTTGCTTTGATTCTCTGAAAGAATATAAAAGTACCCGGGTTGATGATCAAATTCGGTGCGATACAGTACATCCACATGCTTATGCTTTAGTTTATTATCTACATAGCTTTGGGGACACAGCTCCATGACATTTTTATTTACTCGTTTCCAAATTTCAGGCTCTAAAGTAAGGCTAAATAAATCCAAGGCATTTTGTTTAATGGACATGAAATATTTGAACAGGCCATCTTGAGGTTGGTGAATAGCCTTATTCTGAGATGAAGAATTTTTTTCTCCACCACCTTGATTTTGTTTTGTATTTTTCTTCTGATTTTTAGAGGTCATACGGTAGGTTAAGGATTAATAGTAAAAGTTAGATTCATCGATTTTAATCAGTTGTTGCGGTTCAGGCAATTTTAATCTGGGTTTTTGGTGATATTTGGGCTTAATTCGAAACTTTCGTTCAGGATATTGGTTTTCGCAGGCCAATAATAGTATTTGCGCCTCTTTTTGACTTAAAGATTGACCAATACATTTTGGCCAAAGCAAATAATGGTCATTTGTATGTTTGTTCCGATACTCGATTTGCCATAACCCTTTTAAATTTGCATCAAGCCTTTTAGAGTTAGTTTTCATATATATTTTTATTAATTTAAACAGAAATATGAATGTGAGGATTATATCATATATTAGTGAATGCAATACTTTACTTTTTTACTATTGAATTTACTGGAATGACAAAGGGACGCTAAATTTAGCGTCCCTTTGTCATTGAGTGGCTTTCAATGTTTTAAAATTTGGATGGCTTAAAACAAATCACAGTATACTTTGGAGAAGGGGTCATGTTCAAAGTGTATCATGATTTTCAAATATCCAGTTTTTTTAAAATTAATCATCGAAGCCTCCATTAGCAACTGATTGAGCTGCTATTAAATTATTTTGTAAAATTGGAACTTTTTAAACATCTTCTAACTGTTTATTTACCTCGTCTTTACCTTGACCATATCGTTTTTGTAAAATACCGTAAATTTCATCATTTTTACCTTCGATTTTCTTTAAATCATCATCGGTTAGCTCACCCCATTTTTGTTTCAACTTCCCTTTAACTTCATTCCACTGACCTTTAAAAATTTCTGTATTCATTATTCACCTCGATTTGTTTTTGTTTATACTTTCAGTTTAGGACTTAAATCATGTGAATAAAAGTCGTATTTACATACTGTTACACAGTGTAACAGGGTGATAAAAATATGTTTTGAAAAAATTACTAAAAAATTTTTGATTTGATTGAATATTTTTTATTTTATTTCGGATTTGGCATGGCCGGAAATCAGCGCATTGTGAAATTGAATGACTTTTTCATCTAACGTAAACGCGGTTTTACCATAATCAGTGCCTTCTCTTAAAGCCACTTCTTTCAAAACATTTTCAAGCATATCCGATTTTAAGAGCTTGTAATCAATTTTGCCAATGGTACTGCCATGCTTTATCCAGTTGTAGCGTATAATCTTGCATACTACTATACGATGCTAACCTAAAGAAATTCGTAATATATATTTATTTTTAAATTCAATTGCCAGTAGTCTAAAATCGATATCAACCATGGCAGTTTCTCTCACGGTTTTGGGTAAAAAAACAGCGCATTGCCTCATAAAAAAAACTAACTTTTGAGTAAGTGTTGACTCATATAAAATCAAACCCTTTAAATTCTTATATTAAAATATAGGGTTATGATGACAATGAAGAAAACAATGAGCTTAGCTGCAAGAAAAGAATTATTTGCTGCCATTCACTACAAGTACTCAAAGAGCCAGCAATTCACGATCAATCTCAAATTTTTCTAATTTCCTAAAATGTTGCGCCTAAAGCTACGTTAAATTTATTTTTTCTCCTAAATTTTTGTAAAGTTAGCTATTAACTCTGCAAAAAAACGGCTGATATTTTTTCTTGTTCGAAATGGTTTCCTCGACACAAATCAACCCAGAAAATTTATTGGAATTTGAAGACTATAAACTTATTAGGGGCCAGCTCGCTGTAAACAATAGTCATCCGGATTAAGAATATGATCTAGCATCGCCTCCCATGATTCATAAACAAACCAATTAAAGGCAAGCCGTATCCGCATCCAAGTCTCTTTTAAGGTACCACAAAAGCTACGTACTTTCTGAAACAGGCTGTCACACAAGGAAAGGATCTGATAGAGATAAAATGATAATAGCGTTAGTAAATAAAAATTGAAGCATAAATTATTTTCACCATGACCATAATTATGTTCAATATTATAACCGTGATTTTTAAGCGTATTAAAACATTCGTTTTCGATACGCCACCGGCAGCGCGCACCCCGAACTAGCTTTATAACATTGCCTTCATGAATAACTAAATCAGTTAGCCACGTGCCAATATAGCTTACTTTTTGGCTACCATCTTTTTGTGGGGTTGTAATACGCAAACGCATCACATTAACGTTGATTGGAGCTGCACCTTTCGTCAGTGGAACATCATGGCACCATTCATAAATAAATTTACGGCCCTTATCATCTATTTCATCATGCCGAGTATATTCTCGATCTTTTAAGTGTTCAAATAAAGATTTATGATCGCCTGTCTTGGCTGTAAAAATGAAATGGTCACCTTGTTCCAGTGTTTCTTGAATTAAAGGGGTTTTAGCATAAAGACGATCACCCACTCGTATTAACTTCAGCCTTGGGTGCAGTTTTTTTATGATGGGCATTAAACGCTTGGCTGCATTTATCTCGCAGTCCTGCTTTGTTTCACCGTCTTCATTACGGATCTCTTCGGGACGCAGCGGTATAACCTGCTTAATGTCAGGATGTGCAATAACAGCTTGTACGACTTTATGTGAGTAATGTACGCCACCATTTTTTTTAGTTTGCGTGAGACAATGCTCGCAATGAATTGTCTCAGAGCTATGATATTGGGTACCATCAAGCAAGCTTAGATAAGCACCATCTTCAAAAATAAATTTAGATAGTTGCTGGCTTCGTTGAAGGCGAGTCAGATATTCCTTGAATATCGGGTAAAAAGTTTCTTTTGGAACTTCATCTAAAACAAGTTTCATCTGCGAATCTTTAGGCGTCGATTTAATATTAAATTGGGTTTGGAGATTATTTCGCTTTCTGCTCTTCTCCAATTCTTTTTGAAAATTTAGTAAAGAAGGACACTGGATGTACATACAAGCTAATCCAGAAAGGAGAACATCATGAACAGTTTATTGACTACGATTAGCATTGCGCTTATCAGATAACCGCATGACTCGCTCAGAAAAAGCATTGATTAGAGACTTAAAACTCAAGTGCTTTTTAATATGCATCCGTTGGCCTCCCTCTAAGAAAATGGACCCACCACATTATAAGTTATTGTAACAAATTAGAATGGAAAAGGATAAAATGGTTAACTATTAGGCAGAATTTGCGCGAAAAAGATTTTTAATATTGCCTGCTAAGCCGCATGAGCTGTAGCTTCTTTTGTACATCGTGAATTGCTGCATTTTTTGGGGTGCTAGTTGCAAGCACTGTTTCACGACACTCCATGAATACAGATTAACGAATAATTTTTTATGAGGAAAACATGATGTCAACACGCACTGTCGCTTTTTTTAAACCATTTCCAATGCTTTGGTTATGGTTAACGCTCTGTCTTGTTTTTGTGTTCATGAGTTATATGCACTCAAATAACAATCATGCTCAATCGGAGCAGGCGAACCCACAAAATATTAGCCAGACGCAATCCATCTTTGAATTCACGAGAATGTCTGAACTTAATCCAGCTTTTACGCATCAAATTTGCACGCAAACCAACCTGGATGCAAATATCAATACGCTATGCAATCCTAATGCATTAAGTTTTTTACAAGTGCTGGCGTTTGAGGACAATTTCGCAAGGCAAGTTACTCTATATCAAAAGGCAACCCAACGGGTTAAAGACAGGCTTCAAACCCTGTATAACTGGCTTTAAACGACTGGAAGGGTGAGCCGCAATGAAATACTCAACTGTAAAATTTTGGATGGTGTTTCAAATATTGGTTAAGAAACCGGTTATTCAGAAACATTCTTTTTTGTAATTATCCTAGATTTGGGATATACTATATTTATGTCAGATGCATCCTTAAAAAAAGTGATTTAGGTAGGCTCATCACTAAAAAATTTGAAAGCATTTCCTGAAAACGTCAAAGATAGCGTAGGATATGCCCTTCATTTAATTCAGCAAGGTAGAACCCCGAAAAGTGTTAAACCTTTAAAGGGCTTCAAACCACAGGTGATGGAAATTGTCACGGACTGCAATAGCGACACCTATCGCTCGGTATACTCAGTGAAAATTGATGAGGCGTTATATGTATTACATTGTTTTCAAAAGAAATCAAAAACTGGCATTAAAACCCCTAAAGCGGACATTGATTTAATCAGGCAACGCTTAAAAGACGCTGAAATACTCAGCAAAACACAGTGAGGGAGTTCACCATGAAGACTCAAAAAATTGAACACACAACAGGCTCCGGCAATGTTTATGAAGATTTAGGCTTTGCTGACTCTGAAGAAAGAATTGCGAAAGCTAAATTTGCCATGCGAATTAATGATGTTATCGAAAAACGAAAACTGAATCAAACGCAAGCCGGAAAAATACTGGGCATTAACCAACCCAAAATTTCAGCACTGGCTAATGGTCAATTAAGTGGATTTTCCATGGAGCGATTAATTCATTTTTTAAATTTACTGAACCAGGATGTGGAAATTACCATCAAAACCAAACGGGGTAGACCTAATAATCATGGCCGCTTAAATGTTGCTTTTGCATGAGAACTATTGAAGCACTAGAAACTGTATGCTTTTGACAAATTCCATCTTTAGCCTAAAAAAGCATTCAATACAGGGAATATTAAAGCTACAGTCAACATACCCGTAGCCACAGCGAGGATCATTATTACGCCCCGAGCCGGAATACGTTCCAAACATTCTATAAGCGAGGCATCGCCAAAATTTAGAACATTTTTTAAGTGTTATGCTTATTTATTTAGCTTATCGATGCTTTTACTTAGCTTTTTATTTCAGATTACAAAGAGGCTTTGTTGCATAACCTCATTACCTTCGGCGTTTTCCAAAATTCAGGCAGATCTATAGCTTACTGCCATGCCTGGACTTGTCATCTTATTTAAGATCCCGCAGCCTATCATCGCTTCATTTTCTTGGCGTGAAAATTCTCTGCCATGAAGTTGATTTCCTAAAATTCTTTTGTAACGTTGGATGCATAGTTCAGAATAATTTCTTCTGCCATAATTTCGAACTCGTTGCCAATTCATTCTCCCAAACATTTTTATCTCTTGAAGATTACGGTTGCGTTGCGGGTGGCTTGCTTTATTATAAACTGCATCACTGTCTGGGGGAATGACAATCTGTGCATCAGAAAACTTTTCAGAAACAGCATTATAAACTGGGTTTTTATCATAAGCGCCATCTGCGGTTACGTGCTCAACTTCACTATCAATTTGTTCCAATAAATCTGGGACTACCGTGTCATCTGATATAAACCTATCTGTCAGCACGCAAGCATGAATGACATGATTAGTATCTACTGCAATGTGTAATTTACGCCAACTACGTTTGGCTGAAATTTCATATTTTTCTTGGTGCCATTCATCTCGACCAAACCGCTTTAATCCGCTTGAATCTATAGCTATAGCAGCAACACTCTCATCCGGCTTGCTTTTTCTTCGATAACGTGGCACTTTAATATTAAGTAATTTTAGATAAAGTGCTATAGTCAGGGCAGGTCAATGGCACATCTAATAATTTAAATAGTGAATTAATGAAGCCTTCGGTTTGCCTTAATGGTAACCGATACACTTGCCTGATTTCATGACAAACAATAATCGCAAACTCTGAATAGACTTGTGGCGCACCTGTAACATCATAGGTTTGGTTTTCTTCATACCAATTTTCAATGGCATCTTCGCTGAGCCAAAAATCAATTTCTCCACGACGCTTTAAAGCTTCAGTGTACTCAGACCAGTTTTCAATTTTGTATTTTTGCTTTGGGACTTTCCAACCTTTTTTCTCAGGGTATTTATTAGGCATAGTGTTTCAATTTGGTTAGCTTTTGGCATGTCTGAGATCTTACCTGACATTATAAAATTTATAAATCAGGTGATTTACATTTTATTCCCTTTTTGTATAAAATTTGAGTTATTCAACAAAGCCCTTTGATGGGTTTAGAAGCGATTAACAAAATTACAAATGTATACTTATCTGTAACATATCAAATGTTTTTAAGTATTCCAATGTTTTTGATTTTTTATTTTATCTTAGGGGTGTTTATAGGTAGAAAATCATATAAACCGATTACACATCTTATAAATTCCAATCTACTTAAAGAAGTTGATGAATAAATACTTTCATAGGCATTAAAAAACAATCAAAAATTAAAAAATTTTAACTAAGGGGGATCAAATTTCGATTGTTGTTGACATTTGGCTGTGGCAATCTTCGTATTTGAATATGTGACAGAAGGCAAAAAAGGCAAAAATTTCCATGAATTAAAAGAAGCCTTATTTAAGGGGTACTCTGAATACATGCCACTATCAGAAGAAGACATTAATTTAGTACCCTATTTTTTGCTCGCGCGAAAATTGTCTGTAATAGCCTGGATAGAATTACAAAAGTATAATTCTCGATTGCGAAAGTATTATCCCGATGCATTAACTAGAGCAATCAATTTTTTCAGAGCTTTAGACACCGGCTCATTGTGATCGTAATACAAAATATTTTAGAATAGGGGTTTATACAGTACCCTAAGATGGATTATATATGAAACATGAATTACTAGAATTAAAAAACTTAGGGGCTGAGACATTAAAGGATTTACAATTGCTCGGTATCAATAGTGTCTCAGAGCTTGCAAAAGCTGATCCAGATGATTTGTTTTCACGTCTACAACTGTTAAGCAAAACTCGACAAGATCCCTGTGTATGGGATGTCTTTGCTGCCATCATCCATGAAGCGAAAACTGGTGAGAAAAAGCCTTGGTGGCACTGGAGTAAAATTCGAAAGAATCAAAGTGCCTAAAAAATCGCAACGGCGACTACAATATAGTAAAATCGCCGAATATTTGCAGGGTCCCGATTGCAAATAACCAAAGACAGTCTAAAAAAACAGTTCAGAACCAAACTAACCGAGCCAATCCCAGACCTTTTAACAAAAATCATCTAAAATCAAATTATTATAAAAAAAATGTCTGCGCCATTTGCGGTTATTTTTTATATAGCCTGCAAAATTGCAATTCAAAGTTAATTTTATAGTCAGAGTCAGTACCGGCAGAAATAATTTTAACTATCTGAACAATAGATAAATTTTTTAAAATGTCTGGGATTGGCACGGCTAGTTTATATGCAAGCTTTGGTCTTTATGTATCATATCTGAGGAAATTTAATAATCCTAATTTATACTTTTTTAGTGAACCCAATAAATTAGAACGGTTATAAGCATAGTTTAGCTGCAAAAATATAGCGTTGGCAGTAAGATTGCATAAAGAGTTGGATTGGAGGTTGTGTGTTTAACCAATCTCCAATCAAAAAAAAGAAAAAGCTACAATTGAAGACCGTCTTGATTATTTATATTTTAAATTAGAAATGAATGTCCATGAACCCAAAGTAGAATGCAGACATTTTTTTCAAGATCCACATAATCCATGAACGATAAATGAATTTAATAAAGTACGAATGGTATGCAAGTTTAAGGACGGACATTTCGGGTTTGTACTGTTACAAAGTGGTAAATCACATCATTTTCTTAATGCATAAATGCAAGGTCAATCTCTTATTGATTTAATTTTGTCATCATTCTAAGATCTTTTCGAACTGCTACTTAAGATATACAAGCATCAGAGTGTTGCGTATCAATTATTTTCCGGAGACGTGTTACATGTTAACCATAACCATACAATCTCACCCATTGCTAAAAAAACTATCTGAAGAAAAACCTACTCATAAACAATTTATGCTGGGATTACATGAACACCATCTGAAACCATCAAAAAAGGCACCCTCTTTCATCATTGGTGAAAAAGAAATAATACAAGTATTTAAAAACAGGTGTTCTGTGGGTGACGTAGAGGGCGTTGCTGCTTTATTAAACTTTGATTATATGCAATTAATGGCCTTAGACAGTGATCATCCTTTTTATATACAGAAAAGTCCATTAAATAGGGAACTGTTGCTACAACAATTAGTTGAAGCCAATTATTTTAGTAAACAGTCTATCTCTTTAGTGATCCAAAAATACATGTTCTCATGGTTGTTAGAACAGTTATCAAGTGAAAAGTCATTATTTTGTGATGAAGTTGCTGAGTCCGTTCAAGTGGTTGCTTTGTATAACCCACACTTAGCATTTAACTGTTTGAAAAAAACGTTCACATCCGAATTTAAGTTATCCAACGCGCATTATAACAACGAAAACTATGCGGTATTACTCAGCGCTCTTGAAGATATCGCTTATCATAAAGAGTATTTTGAATTTAGTGCGGAACTTTTATTGAAGTTTGCTGCCAAAGAAGCAAAATTAGGGGTGTATCATGGGCATTATAAAGCACTTCGTCATCTTACTGATTTATTTAGGAATGCCTGCGCCCGAACACAAATGAGCCTTCGCGATACAAAAATAATATTAGATAAGCTTATTTTTAAAGCAGACAAACAAGCTGATTATTACCGATTATATGTTTTAATGAAGGTTTTAGGCACTGCAGCAAATGTCTTTGAATCTGGTGAGCATACTTATGTTGAAGATGCTTATCTTGAAGGGTATATACATTTTGCCATCGAAGTTTTGATGCGATATGCGGGGATCGATGATGACAATGGTTTATGTTTAACTGCGGAAGAAGAATTACATCATTTGCTGGAAAATACCATCACAGAACCTGAAATTTGGGGCGCAAGTGATGTACCATTTTTAATTTTTCGGTACTTTATTAAGTACGAGCGTGAATGGAATATGGATCCATTTTATCAACTTAATAGATTAGAAGAATTCATCGATGACTGCAAAAAAGAGGAGGAAGAGGATTTAAAAGACTATATTCCTCTTTTAGAGCTTAGATTAGAGCAATTAATTAGCCTGGTTGCGGATCGTGAATTTGTATCGGAGGACTTTTTATTATATTTAAGCTCAAAATCTCCTGAAAAATTGTGTGACATTGGTATAGACTATCAATCCGAACAGCAACTTGAACTTCACGCCCGACAATCCTTAGCAGAGCGTCTGATTTTCTCTGGTACAACGAATTTACATGATATTCAAAGGGGTTGGCCTAAATGCACCTATGTGATGGCAAATTTTGGAATGATAATCAGCGATATGCCACATGAGCCAGATTCAAAACATAAACGATTATTTCGTACGATTGCTGTACGTGTTCCTAAATATACCATTACTGGCCGCACCAACAAGTATAACGGTCATGCGGAAGAAGCCTTATACGAATATTTGTTGGATGAAAAAAATATTTTAAGCTTATTAGAACAATTTAAAGCACAATTTGGGATCAATGCAGACAATCACAAAGTTTATGGTGTCATATTTGATTTACATGGAACCTATGATATGTGTGTATCCTGCTCAAAAAAAGGGCTGAATTTTCAAGATGCGTTTCGTAAAAAATTATTGTCAATTTTACCTGAGCAAGCACTCAAAACCCGCAAAAAATTTCCTGCACAATTACCGATTGTCATACGCTATAGCTCAGATTTCAAATATCATTATTATAATACTGATAATGATCAAAAAAAGGGAACCTTAACCACTGTCTTACAAAAAGGCAAGAAACGGGATTTAAGTGTTGAGCGTTCTGAAAAAACAGATAAAACTGAACTTTTTTCCAAAAGAGATGTCAATTACTATGGTTCAAACCTTTTAATTCATGGGAAAAATAATTGGCATTGCTTTTGGTCTTCCCCAAAACAAACTGAATATAAAGATAAATCTTTAAAGTTAGAATCTTGGACAGCTTTTACCACAGATCACCAAATAAGATACCTTGATGATAAATCAAAGCGCCGAAATTATACGCGTGTAGGTGAAGTGGATACGACTTTTGAAATTGAAGAAGGTCTGGAAAAGCTATCCATACATAAATAACCCATCAATTGGTTTTTATATACTTGTTCAGACACAATATCGCGCTCCTGTTTGAGTCAAAGATTTTCTTTTCTTAGTTGCTTTAATTCTTTATGTAGCACAGTATTTTCGTGTGAAAAGGTATTTTTATTAGGGGCATGTTTTTTTATCCAGCCATGCAAAGTGGTACTTTTGACACCAAGCTCTTCGGCTATTTGGGATATACTTTTATCTGATTCTAAAGCTAAAATTTAGCGGCTGATTGTTTAAATTCAAGATTATAATTTGTAATAGTTCTTTTGGGCATTTGGACACCTCATATTTGGTCGTAATTATTGTAAACTTTGTGTCCGAATTAGTGTACCCACGTCATGTGCTTCTGGTTGTGATTTGCGCGTCAGGGTGGTCTGTTGGCTCAGAGGGATCTTTTTATCATAATCATCGAAGGGAAAACCCGTTGTTTTCTACATCTTTGATCATCGAACAATCACCTTAGTGTTATAACGTATTGAGCTACAATTATCTTTACAAGTCGTATTGCTCCATTTGGTGTTAACAGAAAATTTTGCACAACACAATTGCGAGCTTGCCCTAAATTTTGTAATATACCGTATCCTCTCTCCGTTCACATTTGAAAGGGTTCATCTAATGACCAGCGGCGCTATAGGTTTTCCAAATATGACAGCTTTAAGAAAAATTATAACCTACCAGAAGCGTTATTTTAAATACGATTTAATGGCAAGTATAGTCGTATTTTTAGTTGCGATACCACTTTGTTTAGGTGTTGCACTGGCCTCTGGGGCACCGTTGTTTTCTGGAATTATTGCAGGGATTGTAGGCGGTATTGTGGTCGGTAGTTTCAGCGCTTCTCCTGTGAGTGTGAGTGGCCCCGCTGCGGGTTTAGTAACCGTAGTGTATGGTGCTATTACATATTTTGGTGATTTCAATATATTCCTTCTATCCGTTGTAATTGCAGGCTTGATACAAATAATAATCGGTATTTTGCGAGCAGGCTTTATTGGCGATTATATTCCTTCGAATGTTATACAAGGGTTGCTTTGTGCGATTGGGATTTTAATTGCAGTTAAACAGTTACCGCTGGCATTTACCCACCCACTGCAAACCGATGCTTTGATGTCTTCACTCAAAGAGGCGGCTCAAGCTTTTAACATTGAGCCGCTTATCTCTTTAGTAAAACATATTAATATGGGCGCTACTATCATTTCTATTGTTAGCATTAGTATTCTTATTGCTGGCGATAAAATCGATAAAAAAAAGTTTAAACTTATTCCCGCACCAGTGATCGTAGTGTTTGCTGGAATTTTTATTAATGAATTGTATCTATTGTTTTTCCCAAGTCTGATACAAAATAGCACGCAGTTAGTAAATATCCCTGTTAATAGCCATATCAGTAGCTTTTTAGCGCAATTTGAATTTCCTGCTTGGCATAGTTTATTGAATCCTAATGTATACTTTTATGGAGTACTCATCGCAGCATTGGCTTCACTAGAAAGTTTGCTTAATATAAAAGCAGCTGAAAATTTAGATAAAAGAAAACGATACAGCTCCTTAAACCGCGAATTGGTAGCACAAGGTATTGGTAATACCATTGCAGGGCTTATCGGCGGCATACCACTTACATCTGTGATTGTACGTAGTTCTGTAAATATCCAAACGGGAGCTCGCACTAAAGCTTCAACAATTTTGCATGGCTTTTTTATACTTATTGTCACTGCTTTTGCTGCAAAGTGGTTAAATCATATTCCACTTGCTTCACTGGCCGCTATTTTAATTTATATCGGCTATAAATTATCAAATGTATCTATTTATAAAAATATGTATGCTCAGGGTTTCGAGCGGTTTTTTCCATTTTTAGTCACAGTTCTAGCAATTATTTTTACTAATCTATTAGTAGGTGTTTTGATAGGCTTATTTACCAGCTTCTTTTTCATATTGAAATCCAACAGCCAAATCCATTTAGACCTTATTGTAGAGAAACATCCGGCTGGAATGATAAGGCGACTGATGTTGCCTCAGCAAGTATCTTTTCTTAGAAAAGCCAGTTTAATTGCTGAACTTAATAGCATTCCAGAAAATTCTCAATTAATTATTGATGCAAGTTATACTGAGTACATTGATAAAGATATTCTAGAGTTGATAAAAGAGTTTACTAAATCTAAAGCTGCTGACAAAAAAATAGCTCTAAATTTAGTAGGATTTAAAAAACACTATAACATTCATGATCATATTGATTTTATAAACGTCACTACTTTTGACGTACAGGCAGCCCTAACACCAAAGAATGTACTTGAAATATTATTAGAGGGTAATAAGAGGTTTTTGAAAAACCAAAGGATCCATAGAAATTTTTTATTTGATATCAAAGCTACTTCTGTAGCCCAGCACCCAATAGCTGTTGTTTTAGGATGCATTGACTCAAGGGTCCCTGTAGAAGCAATTTTTGACATGGGAATGGGCGATCTTTTTTGTGTACGTATTGCTGGCAATGTTGTTAACGAAGATATTATCGCAAGTATTGAATTTGCTTGTCATATTGGCGCGAAGCTAATTGTAATTTTAGGCCATACTCGTTGTGGTGCAATCCATGCGGCATGCAATGGTGTTAAACACGGCCATATAGACCAACTTCTTGATAAAATTAAACCTGCCATTGATAATGTTAAGGCATTGGATAAGCCCAATTGGAATGCTGAAAACCAAGAATTTTTATTAGAAGTAACCAAGTCTAATATTAATAATAGCTTACAAACCATTGCTCAAGGCAGTGAAATCATACAAAGATTATTGCAAGATGAAACTATTGCAATAGTAAGCGCTATCTATAATGTTGAAAATGGTAAGGTAAAAATAGTAGAGGATTAAGCTTGCTAAATTCTAAAATTAATTATAATTTTCAAAATGTTCATTAAAAAATACTAGTACCATTTCCATTTAATTTTGACAGATTACATTTCTATAGTTATCTAAAACTACTCTGACATCTGCCGCAGCTTGATTAATATTCAATCCATCAAAAATTAAATGGAAACGGTACTAGAGGCTTTAGGTGCGGAACTAAGCGAAGGCAGAGGTGATCTTGATCCGGTTTAGTGGAGAAGAACCTGAAAAGCCATTCTCCGGCAAGTTTAATGTACGCCTTGATCCTGAGTTGCACAGAGAAGCCTACGCTGCAAATGTGAGTTTAAATACTTGGGTAGCAGAAGCGATTAAACATGAAGCACATGCCAGAGGGTAATGAATAAATACTTATGCGTAAATAATATAAGTTAAAACAACATAAAATAAAGCGCTGAGGTTTGTTGCCAACGCTAAAAGAAAAAGGGCAACGACAATGGAGTTTACACACAAGGATTTACATACTCTTTACAAATGACACTTATTCACATGTCACTATCCCCACAAGTTACTCATAGGTACTGCCCAAAGGTCATTGCCAAAAGGCACAACCTCTTTACCACGATAGAGCACAATACCACATATAAAATCATCGCCAGTAACATGTTGCAGTACCTCTAGACCCTTAAAGTCAGCTTTAGAAACGCTGTCACGTTGTTTTACTTCAACAGCAGTTAGCTGTCCAGTTGGTTTTTCTAAAATAAAGTCTACCTCTTTATTGTCACTCGTTCTGAAATGGAATAAATCCAGCTTATCATCACGGAAGGTTATAAGCTTCAATAGTTCTGTTGCGACAAAATTTTCAACAGCATGTCCAAAAAGTTCTGGTCTGTTTTTTTCTAAATCACTTAACTCATATTGGAGTAGATGGCACAGAAGTAATGTATCTGTCATATAGCCTTTAGGTGATTTAACAAGGCGCTTACCAATATTGCGATACCATGGTGAAAGTTCAAAGGTTAGGAAAAGCATTTTTAGCAGTGTTTTATAGTTACGTGATGTCACATGGTTTAACCCTGCGTCTCGAGCTATATCGGCATCGTTAATTAGTCCCCCAGCACGATTGGCCAAAATACGTAGAAGATTTGGTAGTGTGCTTAACTTTTCAATTTCAGCAAGCGCACGCACATCTCTTTGCAGGATAGTTGTAATATAACCATCAAACCAGTTTGTTCGTTCATGGATATCTGTACCAGAAATTTCTGGAAAAGTTGACACACGTATAATATCAGATAATTTATATTTTCCTGTATCTGAAGAAAAATCCCTGTTAAAAAGTCGTTCAATGAAGTCGCCATTGCCCTCCAACGCCTCAGCGCTAGAAATTGGGTAAAGTGTGAGAATATTCATACGTCCAACAAGTGGATCCGATAGCTTTGGTAACGCCATAATGTTTGCAGAGCCTGCTAATAAAAACTTTCCTGTTAGCTTTCTTTCCTGTTCTTGACGTAATTCGTCTACTACAATTTTTAAAGCTCTAAAAATTTCAGGAACAAGCTGAACCTCATCAATAATCAAGGAGCCTTTACGCGCTTTAAGATAGGTTTCAGGAGCATTGGCAGCAGCGGCCATTTGCGTTGTACTATCAAAAGTGACATATTCCGCAGGAAAATCTTCTTTAGAGATTCTTTGAACCAGCGTGCTTTTTCCTGCCTGACGGGGGCCATTTAAAAAGACCACAGGACTGCCTCCCAATGCTTTAAGGAGTTTATTTTGAATATGCCTGTTAATATGTCGCATAACCATAACCTCTTAATGTTTATATAAAGCGATCTTTTATAAATTATATAGGTAACTTTTATATTTGCAAGAAAATGTTTCAGTAATTTAGATATGCTCAGCGGTCAATAAATTGCCTGAAAATTCGGCTCTACGCGTTTTTTTTCGTGGTGGATATTAAACGTCAATTACTTTTTTGGTCTAATTTGGCACTGGCAACAATGACTCCTACACTGGGCACTGACATTAATTAATATGTTTAAAAATCTTGACTAAGGTTTTAGCACTGGCTAAAAATTAGATGCGATTGCCCTGGGTCCTGTGGAGGAAGTGTCATTTTGTAGGGTAACTTTTAATCAACAGCTGTTGTTTTAAACCCTGACAATCAGGGAAACTATCCCAACGGCCTAAATAAATTATTTAAATCATCTGCAGATAATTTTAATTTCCCTTTTTGCTGCTCAGAAAACAAATCCTCCATTAGCCCCCGTTTCTTTTGTTGCATTTGTTGGATAGTTTCTTCTACGGTTCCTTCTCCAATAAGCTTATACACAAATAAGGATTTCTTTTGACCCATGCGATGAGCGCGATCAGTGGCCTGATCTTCTACAGCTGGATTCCACCACGGATCATAATGGATCACTGTATCTGCCTGCGTTAAGTTTAAACCCGTTCCACCAGCTTTAAGACTAATTAAGAATATGGGGACTTTCCCTGCTTGAAATGTTTCAATGGGTTTAGCACGGTGTTTAGTTGAGCCGGTTAATTTCACATAGGTTAGATTCTCTTGTTTTAACATCTCTTCAATAATTTCTAACATCGTTGTGAACTGTGAAAACAATAATATTTTTCGACCTTCTTCTACCATCTTAGGCAACATCTCTTTAAGTAAGACTAACTTAGAGGAATGCTTATGCGCCTTTTTTGCTGAAGTAAGTTTTAATAAACGGGAATGGCAACAGATTTGTCTTAGTTTTAACAGCGCATCTAGAATAATAATGTGACTTCGAGACAAACCATTTTGGGCAATAGCATCCCTTACTTTTTTCTCCATGGATAAGCGAATACTTTCATATAAGTCTCGCTCAGGCCCTTGTAATTCAAATTTTCTGATAATTTCTGTTTTGTCAGGCAGCTCAGTCAATACCTCTTTTTTTTGTCTTCGTAACATAAAGGGCTTTATTCTAAGAGCTAAGCTTTTACGACGTGCATCATCTTGATGTTTCTCAATGGGGGTTCTAAAGAGTTTTTTAAACTGTGTAGAATCGCCCAAAAAACCTGGCATCAAGAAATTAAATAAAGACCATAACTCACCCAAATGATTTTCCATCGGTGTGCCTGTGACACAAAGTCGGTGTTCGGCTTTTAACTGTTGTACAATTAAAGTACTTTTAGCTTTGTGATTTTTAATAAACTGAGCTTCATCTAAAATTAAATAATAAAATTCTTGCTCTAACCATAGTTGTTTATCTCTTACTAATAAGGGATAGGTTGTTAAAACAATATCATGCTCAGCAACACTGTCTGTATAAGCGTGGCGATTATCTCCATGAAATACGAGAGTTTTTAAGTTAGGCGCAAATTTTTCTGTCTCTTGGCGCCAATTGACCATAAGGCTCGTAGGCGCAATGATTAAACAAGGCTTCTTTAAACGCCGACGATTTTTCTCAACACTTAAATGTGCCAGTGTTTGGACGGTTTTTCCCAGTCCCATATCGTCAGCTAAAATACCACCCATTTGATATTCTCTTAAAAACTGTAGCCAATTGAGACCTTCTTGTTGATAGTTGCGTAACGTGGCTTTAAATGTCTTAGGCGTTGATACAGCTTTTATAGATTTAAACTCTGACAGCTTTTTTCCAAGCTGACGAAGTTTTTCACCACCAAACCAGCGTAACTTAGACGCCCCAAAAGCTCTTTGTATTTCATATAGTAAAGCGGATTGGTGTTTTGATAATCTAATAGCATCCTGCGGTGACAGCTCAGCATCATACAATTCAATAAGGATGGTGAGCATAGGTTTAATTCGTTCATAAGGGACAGAGAGAATCTTGCCATTGGGTAATGGCAGTGGGACGATTTCATCATCTTTAATTGTTTTCAATTGTTCGGGTGGAGTTGCCTTTAAAATCTGGGCAATCACAGGCAGCATATTAATCCTTTCGCCATCCACCAAGATACCCATTTTAAACCCGAAATAGTCGTATTCAGAGGTTTCATCAAGCTCAGAATACCAACTGACATCCTCCTCATAAACTACGGTCATAAACGCTTCATGGTCACGGAATACATGCCAACCTTGAGCTTCTAATTGAGGAATAGTGTACAGTACCAATTGTAGATACTCATCTTCATTTTGGAGTGATGTGATTAAAAGCTTGTTAGGTTGGTTAGCTGGCATATCCGTGTTTAAAGGCTCTAATCGAAAGTAGTCACTTAAACTCAAAAGATAGTTTTTTTCTTTTTCAAAGTTTCTTTTCGTACTAAATAAAGTGCCATCTTGTACATATGTAATGATTTCACTTTTATTATGTATAGAAAAAGGAACAATCCGTCCATCGTAGTTGAAGGATATCGCCATAGTGGCTCCTTCTATATAGCGTTCAGAATCACGGTAATAATAACCTTCTTGATGATTTTTGACGCGAATGGACTCAATATTAAGGTGCATTTGAGGTATAGGCTCTACGCTCATTTTGGCAATAGGTTTGTCCAAAATTTTTGGAAAAGCCTGTTGTTCATCCGGCAGCATGGCTTTTAAACGCTCAGTAGCTGATTCCGTCATTTCTGGTGGAATAGGTGGCATCTGCATTAAGCTTTTCAATGTTGCCGGCTCAATCTTAGTTTGAATGGGACCACAACATTTATTGTGCTTATCCAAATACCAAAGCTCATCTAAGATTAGAAGCTCTATATCTTGGCTGTTAGCACTTAGTTGCAGCGCCTGGCATGCATTGGGTAACATCTCCCAATGAAAATGTAATGGCTGCGGTTTCCCAATCGAGAGATGAGTATCTCCAACCGCACCATAAAAACAGCGATGTGTGTCTAACATTGCTTTTAACCATTTAGAACTTTGTGCACCTTCCAATCTCATCGTTTCAGAATAGTGATATCCTGAGTTTCTCGAGCGATTTAAAAACTGCAACCCCACTAAAATTTCTTCATCGGATGTTTGCAAATAGGCTTGTTGAGAGTCTGTGGTCAATCGGTACTTTTGAGGTTTACCATACCCACCTTTTTTTAAGAGTCGGCATAATTGCAAATTGACTTCTAATGTTTTATTTTTATGTGAACTTTGCTGTAATACATAAACAAGCTCATGAGGCGTTGATGGCTTTTTCGTTGGTAGTAAATTGTTAGGTTGTGTTATCGGAGTTAAATCATTTAACCAATGTGTCAGTGCATCAGCTGCGACATCAGTTTCTGACTTGTGTAATGGGGCATGCTGGATATTTGTTTTAGCATTTTGGGTCATGTAGGCTAAGAGTGTAGCGACAATGTGTTTACAAAAATAGCCTATATAGCACGAGCACGTACATTCTAAGTTTATTGTTACTTCATCTTCAGAGTAAAGATCAATTTCAATAAAGTATTTTCTAGATTGACTACCCATAACATTGGCGGTAAGCACAATATCGTCTTCGCTTTCACTGGCAATACTCAGATGAGTCACACGTCCTATTTGATAATATTCATACCCTCGCATGATAGTAGCTCTATCAAACTGTTGGTTAATCATGGCATCAATAGCCTCATTAGAAACTGTAAATGAAGTAAACATATGTATTACCTGTTGGATGGGTGATTTATTGATTTTTAATACGGATGCTTACGCAAAACTCCAATTTTAAAAATTCACTGTGGCAATCAATGTGGGCTGGGGTGACGAACGAAGCCCAACAGGGTTACATTTAATTACGACCTGGTTTAATTGCCACGGCTTGTTGGGCTTCCTTCGTCAGCCCAATCTTGTATCTTATTCCTGTGTGATGATATCAAGATATTGTTACAATCCTAGGGGGCACCCAGGATGGTGGAAGATGAAGCCGCGCCCAACCTAAGAGTTAGACTCTGGATTGTAGAATTTGCTCTCTTCCACCCATATTTATTCATAAAGATCGAACGGTATCTTAGGCCTAAAGAGCCTGCATTTACAAGGTTGATCCGAATAAATCATTCCTAAGTACACCTGTCTAATTTTAACCAATATGTGAGATTTATCAATGGAAAACTTCTACGTGGGTATCGATGTCGCTAAATTACGTTAAAATGCGGAGATCTGTGAGGTGCGAAGCCTACATAAGCCCTTTGCTTCACTGTGAAACGTCACGCGCTCTACTGAGCCTGTGATATGGTCAAAGTGAGGGTAGGTCATGATTCATTGATTGGTTTGTTTAAGTTATTGTAAGGTTTATTCAGATAAAAATAAATTTTTAGTCTTTTAGGTAAAATTAGCGTAAAGAATTTTTGTTTATAGGATATACTTTAGGTAATTTATTGAAACACAGTTCATCCAACTTCAGTTGAAATACATATGACTTATAAAATTTTATATTGTGAACCTAATACTCCTGCTGAAATAACTCGGTTAGAAACCAAGGCATTGTCTTCAGCTCTAGAAAAAGCAGACTGCTATTTCCCGGCAATATCCAGCGACTCAAGTTAAAATTTTTTATGAGTCACCCATAGAAGGTGAAAGTGGAGTCATCAGCATTTTTGAAGACGGTAAAACCGCTTATTCTTGGTAAAATTACGGTTACTGTACATTCAAAATAAATGTAGGTTGGGCTGACGTAGGAAGCCCAACAAACCGTGACAACTAAATAAGATCGTAATTAAATGAATATCCTGTTGGGCTTCCTACGTCAGCCCAACCTACATTGATTAATTTCGATTTTAATACCAGGTTTAGCGTAAGTCCTATTAATTTTCTTTTAGCGGCTACACGCTTATCAGATATGTCTAACATACCCACAGAGCTTTTCTTTTCAAACAATATACTAGCCCATCGTAAAGCCATTATTCTTTCCAGGATTGCCCGGATTATAAAGCGGCTCCTTGAGAATATCATCTTTTAAAATCACATTGTTTTGGGGGATTTGACTTAAAACTGTATCTACAAACTTTCTTGATTCAGTAAAAAACTTAAGCGTTGCCGGGTCAACTTGTGAGCTTTGTAATATTGCTGCAAGATCAGGAGGCGAGGAGGGTTGAAATTTAAAAGGCTCGTGTATTGATGGCGTAGCTAAAGCTTTTAAAGTTTCAGGTGATAATGGTGGTAGTTCAAAAGCTTCATCCTGTCCAAAAGTAACAGCCTCTTCTTTTTCTTTGAAAAAAGTCATTTTGTGCACAATATTACTCCGTAAAATACATAGAGTCAGAACTCATTAATTGCCTAATATCTTATCAAGTATATCTTAAAATCTATTTAAGTTCATCAAAAAGCCCGAATTTCCTTCATGGATAATAAATTAGAAACAATCTTTACCGTTTTCGGCCGAGTTAAATAGTCATTAAAATTATAAAATATAAGTGAAGTAGCAGTGGCTTTATGTAGAATAAAAGCAAAAAATTTATCATGGAAAGCAGCTTTGGAACGGATGCTGATAGCATGATTTTTACCCTCTTTTTTATAATATGCATCAGTATGGGATCCACCTGAGAATCAATAGACATCAATCTTGTATGACAGCTATAATGTCATCCACAAAGATGGCTTGTTTAATTTAGCAAATGAAGTTTTTTTACGCATGAAACTGCTTATACAGATTATATGAATAGGGAATGTTTATGACAAGCAAACAACAAAAAATTGATATTTTAAAAAGCTGGCACGCTATAGAATTTTTCCAACCTTGTGATCTAAGTGATGCTAAAATAAGCTTTCAAATAACTCATGGTGAATTAGCTCGTCTCAAAAACGAACTTCTACCCTGGTTAAGTGATCAAGCAAGATTGCAAGCAGACATAAAACCCTTCCAAGAGTGCAAATACATACTGCATTTAGCCATTTTTGATAAAAATGAAACAACACGAGCAAGCGAATTATACCTTAACAAAAGTACTATGCGCGATGAACTCTTGTCCAATGAGATTGAAGAGCGTCTTAATGATGAAGGACAAACCTATTTTGCAAAACTTTCTCTGGATAATTACGGCACTCCAAATTTTAAAGAATTATCAGTCAGCACCCTGCCATGGGCACTTGGACATTTAAAAAATAACTCGTTAGAAAAGATATCCTATCAAGAATTTCAAAATGCTTGTTCTTTATTGGATGAGTCATTAAACAGAATTAACCTTAAATTGAGAAAGCATCCAAAAAATGATACTGCATCCACCTTATGTGCTGATGCATTAATTGCCCTTATTAATAATTTATATAATTGGGCACAGTTTCGCCCTTCTAAAATGGAGACTGTCCCAAACAATGTGCTTGCACTCCAATTAAATTGTTACCCATATACGCCAAAGCCTAAAGTTGAACAATTAAAAATTGAAAATCAAAATCAAGTAGCTGAGCAAATGCCGCCAATAAAAGTTGCAAACAACTCTCAAGCAGAAGCGAACCAAAAACCTACAAATGTATCTAAAGATAAAGTCGAAAAAGAAATAGTAGCTGAGACTGTGTTACCAATCTTAAATAGTTTTTTTATAGAAGATATTGAATGGGCGATCAATTCGATTAATTATGATCAAAGCAACGCTGTGCTTGATGAGTATCTTAGTATTCAGCCTCACAAAGAATCTGACCTTTATACCCAGGCTGGATTGAAGCTCATTACACAATCTTTACAGCCTGATTTGATGCCTATAGGTCGGTGGCCGTCCAACCCAAAGCACAATATGGCACTTATGCAGCAATTTGCAATCAATACAGCCGTCAAAGAATTAGAAAATGGTGGCCTTTTATCTGTCAATGGGCCACCTGGAACCGGAAAAACAACACTCCTGCGTGATTTAATTGCTCGTAATATAACACAAAGAGCAAAAATACTTGCTTCATTTGATAATGTAGACAATTCACTTGACTCAAATGGCTTTCCATGTGAAACCCTATCTGGTTTTGAAATGGTTGTAGCCTCTAGCAATAATGCTGCTGTACAAAATATTTCAAAGGAGCTTCCACAAATCAAAGCTTTGGGAGATGAATTCCAAGATATAGAATATTTGAAACCGATAGCTAACCAATTAGCTGCAAAAGAATTAAGTGATAATAATACAGGTGACGGTATATATCACCCACTTGAAGAAGGCGCTCAATGTTGGGGGGCCATTACAGCAACACTTGGTAAAAGTGCTAATCGAAAAAATTTCATAGATCGATTTTTCTTTCAGACACACTTTAAAAAAGACAGTGATAAAGAAAAGAGCAGAGCGCCTGAGTACAATTTTCTTAATCTATGGCGTTGGAGAAAATTATCGGATATCGCTTCATTTTCTGAGGTAAAGAGTCAATTTACTAAACTACTGAATGAGTTTGATTTACATATACAATCGTTTAATAAAATTTTAAAGCTATTGCAACGACTGGATGAATATCAAAAGCACAAGTATATTTCTAATCCAATTAAAAAAAGCATCGCCCATATTACAAAGTATAAAAAAGTTTCTATCCCATTAGAAATTTTACAAAGTGAGATTGAGAAAATAAATGAAAAACTTGGCACACACAAGTGCTTGTGCCAACTGTTATTAGCCCAGAAATGGAGCATAATAAAGCGACTATTTAACCAACAACGCTATCGTTTGTACCATTACAAACTAACCAAGTCCGAGCTTAAAATTAAAAAACTTAGTCAACAACTCTCAGTATTGGATAAAATACGACTTGCGTTGAATAAGCTTGCTTTAGAATTAAAGAATTATCCAGATATCTGTTTGCCAGATAATACTTTGGATATTAAAGATTCTGAGTTACAACGTAATACTTTTTGGCAAAATCCCACAATCAATAGATTACGGAGCAATTTATTTATTACAGCTTTGAATTTACATCAATCCTGGTTACACGAAGCGTTACAAAACAGAGATTTTTTGAATAATATTTGCAAGATACCATCATTGTTGCAACAACATGAAAAGATCAAAAATAGGTCGCAGTTATGGCAGTGTTTTTTTATGATAGTCCCTGTGATTTCTACAACGTTTGCTTCTATGAGCAGTATGTTCAAAGACGTCAAGGCAGATGAGATAGGGTGGTTGATGATTGACGAAGCAGGGCAGGCAATTCCCCAAGCTGGTGTAGGTGGTATGCTGAGGGCTAAACGAGTTTTAGTTGTGGGGGATCCATTACAAGTTGAACCTGTAATGACCACGCCACCGAGCATCATCAAAAAAGTATGCAATGACAGGTTAGGTAACATAGCGGAGGAATGGGATCCATTATTACATTCGTTACAACAAATCGCTGATCGAGCTAATCGTTATGGTTGCAACCTTAATGTCATGAATAAAAAAACCTGGATAGGTATACCATTATGGGTACATCGTCGATGCATAGAACCTATGTTTAGTTTATCTAATGCAATGGCTTATAATAATCGTATGATACATGGTAGTTGTCCTAATGAAATTGTTAGTAAACCGCTTAATGATGGGCAAGAAAATTTCTGGTTATCTTCAAAAGGTAAATGTGTTGAAAAACAATTCAAATATGAATTAGCGGAAGATACCAAAAAATTAATTGATCAAATTGTAAAAGCAGATCACAGCCTGTCTTCCATCTATGTAGTTACACCTTTTAAAGCTGTTAAACAACATCTAATGAATGTACTCAAAGAACCTAAGCTACGTTATAATCTTGGGACAGTCCACACGTTTCAAGGGAAAGAGAATGATATTGTTATTCTTGTATTGGGATGTTGTCCAGAAAATACAGGTGGTGCTTCTTGGGCGTCAAGTAAACCAAATTTACTCAATGTTGCTATAACACGAGCCAAAAAAAACTTCTTTGTGATTGGTGATCCTGATGTATGGAAAAACAAACCCTATTTCAGTGAGATTACAAAAAAGATCAACATTTTGAATGAGACTAATTAAATTTCTGTAAAATATCCGCATCCTTGAGTTGAAGTTTTAGAGGATGATTATTCAGCACTTACTACCAAAATTTAATATTTCCAATTTTTAAATAATGGTAAATTCGAAAATAGTTTCATTTACATTTTTATTAACACAACATTTTGTACTTATCATTAAACCAGATCACAACGCATTAAAAATATCAAATTTTTCATAAGATATATAATGACATTGAAGATTCAATAGAAAAAAATTTTTGGTATCTAGAATTTAAAACTACTTATGGCTCTTCTGAAAACTATCTGCGACAACTTTACCTAAAAGTACAGCCGTTTCTTTGTCCTTAGAGTGAGGCTTTGGCAGAAAGCGGGCTTACATTTCAATAATATATTATTATTTTATCTCTTCAGGATCGCCAAAAAGTGTTGACATCTATTATATAAAATAACTGCTAAAACAGATACTAAAAGATGTGGGCTTAGAAAATCTTCAATAATCATTGATAAATCGAAAATGGAAATTAAGCTATTTAATTTTTTCACAATAAATTCTTTTTTTCTCAAAATATAAAGCTGCAGCATTAAGAACAACCTAATTTTGAAAAATAATAATTACATTAGCTTCCAAGCCCAAACAAATAATATGTTTTAAAATACCTTCTTCCGATAAATGTACTTAATCAAAGCCCCGATATTATTCCGGATTGCGCCTTCATTAGCATCTTTCAAGCGAATATAACCAATAAGATTATCACCAAAACTTGCAGTGTATCTGCTTCTGATCACTTTATCAAAAATAATTTTATTATGCTTGAGGCTCGTTAATTTATAGCGAACCACTGCTACTACCGTCATGTCCAAACCCATAACAGGCTGTTGGAGCGCCAGTAAATCTGCATTCAGAGCATAATGTGCTTTGCTAAGTTTTTGGTACAGTTTGGAATACTGTAAAGAATCTTTTAACGCAGCTTCAAAACCAGGATTATCCACTTGTGAGGTTAATAATGGATTAGTCTGCCGTCCACCATTGACATTTTTAATACCAATGTTTTGTAAAAACTCCTTATATACAGGTGATTTTTGAGATTGGTATCGGTAGATCATTTGGTTAACAGACGCATTACTTGCGCACCCACTTAAGAGTAAAAGTGGTACTGTTAGTAGGATTGATTTATTTAAATATTGGATTTTAAACATTATTTTTCCTTAATTAATTGAGCAATTGAATATTAAACAATTTATATAATATTTTCAATGAATAAATTGGAAACTGTATTGTGGTCTTAAACACAACGACTTGACTTAAAGCGTTACAAAATCTTTTGTCTAAAAAAACGCTGATTACTTGCCGTAAAAATTAGTCAGAATAAGGCTTATATGCACAGTTACTGATATTCAACTTATAATTTTCTTTAAGATGAGCCGATATTGAGTACTTTGCATATCCACTATTAGAAATAACTGAGCTACCAGTGCAACGTTTCCACCCATCGTCATAATATTATCCTTCATTATTAGTAATTTGAATGTTATCTATTTGTATATATTTTCGTCCCTGAACCTCAACCCGAAGAAACTAGCTCTGATGTTTTGTCACAGGTGTGAAAAACAACTTCGGGTCTTACTGTATATTTAGTAAAAACTAATTGTACTGAAAAGGTAAATAAAATAACAAAAAAGAAAGGCTATATGTCACCCTCATCATTCGATCCAGCATAAATAAATTAAATATAATTACTTTAGGAAAAATATTGAGCGCATATTTTTTGAATGAATAGTTATTGAAAAGTATAAAATGGTGTATGCAAGAAAAAATCTATTTTTTGCTATAGTAAAAAATTTAATATCAACTAAACTAAATATGATGATACTAAATTAATACAATTTATTGCTTAAGGCTAGTCACTATAATTGAGGTATATTTATGGCTAAATTTTTTAAGTGCAGTTTATTACTATCAGTACTACTTTTTCCAATTAATAGTTTGGCTTTAGAGAAAGCTTGTATAAATGACTTTCATGATATTCTAAATAAAACACTAATGCTAATACAACAGTATATTCTAGTACAAATCAATGTAGCACATTCAATATCAGAGATTTACAGCCACAATTAGATAGTGGTAGGTGTGCCGCTAAGGTACTTCCAATAGGAAGAGGTTCTGATAAGTATCATACTGCGACTTGGGTGCCAGGTAAATGGTTTAAAACTATTACATTTTCTTGCTGTCCTGCAGTTCCTGATTGTTATTAAGTGGTAGATATTGCTGCGACACAGGATACTAATTTTATATAATAAAAATCTGTTTTCAAATGTTTTTACATGGGGTCTTTTTATGTTTAATAAGATAATTTTTTCAATACTTTTCATCTTTTCTACATATTCCTACGGAGTAACAGACTATTTTTCTTATAAAAATACTGGTTCAAAAAATGCTACACTTAAGCAAACACACGATCACCAATGTGTATCGCTCAGTGAAACTAGCAATAATGTTGTTGTAAACCCTGGGGAAACTCAAAACTTTAAAGTAGTTTGGAGTGGTGGTTGGTGTGATATAACAGAATGGGGAGATGCACCTATTTTATATATTGCACTTTTCGATTATAAGGGAAACCATGTGGAAACATGTTCTGTATGCCATGGATGTCCAAGTCAACAAAATAGCTTTACTATAATAGAAAATTCTGATGGCAGTCCCAGGTTTCTTTCTTGTGAAGGAAATGAATGAATATTATGATTAAATAAACTTAGGACTAACGAAAAACTTCTTATCAAAATTGAAATTAATCAATGTAGGTTGGGTTGACGGAGGAAGCCCAACAGGGTATTCATTTCTATCATTTGGTGGGTCTTTTTCTACAGCATGTAAAACACTCAAAATTAATTTTGGATATTTCTTTTGTTTGTCTATTGGGGGTAACACCTGAATTTTCTTATATTTAAGTTCAAGTTGAACTTTAGAGCATCCCCTTTTTTTTCAATAGAAATACGAGTTGAACTAATATAATTTTTTAAGGCCTTGGCTCCTTTGAATTGTTTTCTAGTCCAGAATTTAACAGCTGATAGCCCGAGGGGTAAACCTTCTGGTGTCACCACTAAATTTGAATGCATCAAGCTACCACATTTTGTATATAGTGTGAGTTGTCCATTTAGCTTTTTTCCAAATGGAATTGACTTAGTTATACCAATATTTTCAGGGTTTGCACTTTTATACGAGAATTCTGATGAGGCATGAAGAATTAATGCACGATCTTTAAAGTCAGTAAAGTTTTTTAGTTGATTGAAAGTGACCATTAAGAATTTTTTTCAGTTATACGCTCAATTGAGAAAAATCGGTATGCAGCTTTTGTATTCGCCCAGTCTTCACAGGCAAGTGGAATTGTTTTACGGCTTTGTATATTGATTTTAAAATAATACTTTTATACTGAAAATATTTTTTTACAATAAAATGATATTACAGAATTCCCCGTGATCAGAATGGTGATCGCGAATTTGAACATGTGATCAAATTGGTTTTAACACATTAAATTTTTAAAATATTTGTGGGTAATTGAAAGGAACACCGAACTCTTACGTTTTATAGACTGATTCTATGCGACATTTCGTCGAAGTGTTGGGAAATGCCCGATGGTCTTTATAATAAATAAAATGGAATAAAATTGACTTTTTTTGTCAAGGAGGGTGGCTTCCATAAAGATGCTAACTTATCCACTTGATTCAAACAACGTTTCAGTGCCAAGGTTGTAATAAACTCTGCTCAGCTGTTTCAGGAGGTTGTGTTTTGTTAAGGTAAATATCATAAACAATATTTAAAAAACGCGTAATTATTTTGGTAACTTTATCAGCACTCAAAAAATTAAATGTTTTAAATAAATCATAAAGAATTTTCTCAATTAATTCTCTGGGAAGATTAGGTAATTGCTGATTTTTATTATGGCACATTTGAAATAAAACAATACTAGATCCAAAAGCTTGGCGGATATTATGATGCGTTAATCTTTCTTTCAAACGTCTATTCTTACTAGGAGAAAGAGTATTCAAGGATAAATCTAATGTTAAACATTGCGGACATTTACCGGAATCAATGACCTTCAGGAACTTTTGGCCTGCACTTTCATCAAACCCATTACACATGAGCGTCAAAGTCAAATAACTTGGACATTTTCCAGACGCGAAAGCATCGATAAAGTATTTCGCACCTTCAGATTGCAAATTATTTCCTGATAAGTTTACGCTTAAATTTTTGGGGCAATTATCTGACATTAAAACTTCAGCAAAATATTTTGCCCCTTCAGCACCAAAATTGTTATCTTTTAAATTGAGAACCAAGCCAGAAGGACATTTACCAGAATCCAATGCATCTGCAAAATACTTAGCCTCATGAGCACCGAGATTATTTCTGATCAAACCCAAAGTTAAATTCTGTGAGCATTTGCCGGAACTTAAAGCATCAGCAAAATATTCCACACTTTTAGATTTTAGATGACAGTGATTAAAATATAATTTTAAGTTAGAACGGCACTTTCCTGAGGTTAAGCAATCTGCAAAAATTTTTATCTCTTTCTCCGAAAGATTTGTCTGCGATAGATCTAAGGTTAGGTACTTTGGAAAAGTCTCTATAAGTAAAAGATTTGCTAGAAATTGTATATTTTGTAAGCTTAAATGGCTTTTGCCTAGAGTAAGGATAAAGTTATCTGGACAAAATTTAGACTGCAATAGTTTGATAATAGCATCACTACACTCTGACCTTATACAGTCTATAGACAGTGACAATGATAGAGTCTTAAGATTATGATTGATATTAAAAGCATTTGTTAATTGTGTAATCGCGTGTTGTATACTATTACTAACTAAATTCAAGCTTATTTTTTCAGGACAATGCTTAGAATTAAATTTCTGTAAAAAGTCACTAACTGTATGTAACATAATTTTGCACCTCAATGATACAAATAAATATTGAGGTCTTCCTGACAAAGACTTGCCACATTATCCATAGGTAGCGAATGTGGTGTATTACTAATGTATAACAACAATAGATAAAATTTGGGATAAGCGGCTTTAGCGACCACAAACTGCTAAAAATACTTAATAAATTTCAGAAAATGGGATGAATATATTCTGCTATACAAAGTCCGAATTAGGCTTTAGACTAAAAGGTTTTTATCCATATGTCAATACAACCTGATAATTTTTATAATGTGCATTTTCACAGGGATCGGGGCCCTAATTCAGTGTATTCAAAATAATTTAACGAAAACATCTCACAAATTACAATGTGTTTCTTACAGGAAATCTGTCAACGTGCATTAATAGTGATTCTGGCGCAGGCACAATATTTTCCAGGGAAACATTAAGGTATTTGACAGGGGTATGCGCTTGCAAAGTATGGTCAGAGACTCTCTTTTCGATTTCCAGCAAAACTTCCATTAAGTCATATATTTTATTTGAGTCCACACTCTTTAACTCAAAGTTAGGCAGTAAGACAGGTATTTTAGGTGCTTGTAGCTCTTGACAGTCATTGCAGGTAGTGTTTGCGGTTATTGAAGAAATATACTTAACGTTTAAGCTTTCTTTTAGGCAAGCGAATGTATGAGACTGTAATTCTTCGCTAAATTCATACCAGTATTTTTTTATCAAATCAGAAAGGGCGTACCATTGTTCAGGTGAGATGTTATTGGGTTTTGGGATCTTAGGGTGATATAATTTTTCTAAGTGATCTAAAAAAAGCGCTTTAAAATTGATGATGCGATAATAAGACACTTGAACGGACTTAGGTTGAAGGTGACCCAAAAACAGGGCGGGAATTGGAGTTAGCAATGTGTCAAATTCAATATGGTACGTCATTGCTGCTAGTATATCCTTTAATTGATTGATTCGTTCTAGCGATGGAGGGGCGCTTATGGATTGGCGTATACCAAAATCACGATCTGTTTCAACCAATCTAAAATTTTCTTGGCCATCAATTTGATTTAGAATAAATAAAAATAACTGTTTAACACCGATTTTTTGTTCTAATGATAAATCTTGATAGGGTTTTCTCAACATAAAATATATCTGTTTTAACGCTAATATAATGATTATAATCGATAAAATTGTCTTGAGTAAAGTAAAGCTTCGTAAAGGTTTAGACATAGTCGATTTTAATCCTTTTAAAGTTGTGTTTATGAATGATTGTTAGGTGTGGATCACCGACTTTCAATTACCCACAGATATCTCTAGCGATATTTATTCCTAGTTGAATATCAGTAAGGCTTGTTAATCTTCGTCACATAACCTGATCTTGATCTTGTTTGTAGCTGTATAAAGATGTTTTCAAGGTTTCATTCAACATTTAGTGCCTGCTGTGATCTGATGGTTAAATCAATTAACTATTAAGATACTGTAATGAATATTAAATATAAAGTTGTTTTGTCAAATGAAGCAGGTCATGAGTTAGAACTACTAACCTCTCAAGATCAATCTGACAAATCACTTGCAAAAGTGAGAGTTTCCCCTGGTAATGACACTTTTACACCCAAAAGCTTGAGCAATGTCGCAGTCAGATTAGTATTTATCAAAAGACAAAGTTTAAGTAGTTATTACTTGATTTTTCTTTTTTTTATAAGTAGGATACCGCTTTTCAGGGATATTACAAAAAAAGATAGACAGCATTCGCGAATCAAGGAAGTATTAACGAAGGTAAAGATGTATTAAAAGGTGATATATATGTTCAAGTACATGCCTACCCCCCCAGAAGCAAAAAGTAAGCTGACCAAACCTCAGACCAGTCACAGTAAATCGTTTCCTAAATCAGTTAGCTCACATAAGGCTACAACATTGGATAACATTTCAAAAAGTGAGTACAAATCTTTTTCAGCTACTTTAAGAAAACTTCAGGAAACTATTTTAGCTTACACAGATGAAGGTTCTGATATTAGCCTTTGCTGGGAGCGCTATGAAAATCAAGCCGACCAGAAAAATGTGAAGCAAACAATTGATACAGTGAAATCAACTCTGATAACATGTGAAAGAGCTCTTCAGGCACTTCAAGTTAATATTAATCTTCGAATTGCAAAACTTAACATAGCTTTGCAGCCACAAAGTGAGCAATATACTGTGAATTTGCCTCGGTTATTAAGTTTTTTTGTGAACTTAAACAACATGGTCAGTGAGCAGATCGCTTTAGTGGCTGACAGCGTAAAAGAGCTTGATAATTTGAGTCAATTAATAAAACTTCAAAATGATGATAAAACCAGTTGGACAATGGCCGTTTTAAAAGACTTTATTAATTCTCATCATGGAAGAGGCTTAAAGCCCGAAGAGTTTCGTCCATTTGCTCAATTGTTGCTAAATGCAAGAAAGTTGGTTGTTGAATCAGAAAGTAGAGTGCCTTTCATGGCATTTGAATATTTGAGTGAAAGACTTCCAAGTACTAAATCAAGCAGTTTAAGAGTAGGTGTATAAAGCACAGACAGGGAGCCTTGAGATATTAACCATGTTTCAAAGCTCCACTGGATACAGTATTTGCAAGTTTAACTTCACTTTCACTCGCATCTCCAAAACAGGTTTGAAATGCATCGTCTAAATCTTTTAGGCTTCGAATGTTATCTTTTGTTTTTTGTGCTAACTTTTTTGTTTTTTCAAATAAAGCTGGGTAGCCAGTCTGATGACTGTGGTTTTTTTGGATTATTTCTATACATTTCATTTTTCCCTATGATTATTATTTAGTAAGTATAAGATTTTTAACAATATTTTTCTATATTAAACTTAGGTTTTTTCCTGACTTAAGAATTGTGAGTGTCAGAAACCCTAAAAAATAAAACCTTTTATTTAGAAGGAGGCGGCAATAATGCACCAATACAATGAGCTAATTTAGCCAGTGGCATACTCTGCAGATATACTTTACCTGGACCAGTTAATTTAGTAAAAAACATGCCTTCACCACCAAATAACATATTAGCAATCCCTTTCACAAAAGTAACCTCATAGGCAACAGAAGCCTCAAAAGCTGCAAGCGCACCTGTATCCACTTTTAAAACCTCTCCATGGGATAATGTATGTTTAATTAAAGTGCCGCCCGCATGAATAAATGCTAAATTTCTTCCCGTCAACTTTTGCAGGATAAAGCCATCACCGCCAAATAAACCTGAAGAAAAACGTTTAGTTAATGCAACCTCAATTTTAGTATCCGTGCTGGAACATAAAAAAGAATCTTTATGGGCTAACAGTTCGCCGCCATGTTCATTTAAATCAATAGGAATAATTTTACCCGGATAAGGTGCCGCGAATCCTATTTTAGCATTCTGATTACTACTTTGATTTTCAAAGTGCGTGAGAAATAGTCCGCCACCACCGAGCATTCGTTTCACACCTGAAAACAAACCACCACCTGTATTGGTTTGCATCATAATGCTCTCTTGCATGAAAACCATGGCACCAGTTTCTGCAGATACAGATTGTTTAGGTTGCAAGTTGAGAGTGAGCATTTGTAATTCAGCGCCTTCAATTTGGTAATCAATTTTTTGCATTTTGTTCTCCGGGTTAGAATACTTTTTTGGGGACTTGCGAAAAACTTCATATTAAAATCAAAATTAATCAATGTAGGTTGGGCTGTTAAGCCCAACAGCATTCATTTAATTACGGCCTTATTTAGTTGCCACGGCCTATTGGGCTTAACAGCCCAACCTACATTGATTTTGCCTGTAAATCGAAGTTTTTCGTAAGCCCTATTTTATTTAGTATCTTATATATTCATCCATAATTCAATTTTAGATATGTTTTATTCTGTTATGAAAGAATGAATAAAATAATGGTTAATCATTTATAGTGAGTAGATTTAACCTGCGTTTTTTAAAAGAATAAAGTTTGATGATCATTAACTGCATCTGGGCTCAATAAAAGTTACTGACGACCGTAAATAGAACCCAACTGGTAATGCACTTGATTTTATGATATAGTAAGCACCAAAATTAAAAGATTTTAATTTATTCTTAACGTACTATTACGTGTCTTAATTTCTACAAAAAATTTAGTTTTATTAAATAAAAGGTATTTAAGTTGTTTAAAAAATTTTTAAAAAAATATGCTAAAGCTATTTTAGTTAAGCTTGATGAGTTTAGCTTTTTAACATGGTATCAGAAATTTATTGTACCCATGGGACATGGGCTAAAAAATATTTTCAGAGGTATTGGGGGCGCCGCCTTAAGTCTTTCTGCATCTTTAAACTCTATTGAGCTTATTAATAGCGTTTTCATTAAAGAATACAGACCGGATGAAGAGCCAAGAATGCGTTGGATTAGAAGGGGATTCTGGCTGCTTGGGTTAGCTGCAGATATTACTAAGTTAACCGTTTATACTATTTTAAAACTCGCCTGGGCTAGTATTACCTTTATTGTTGGGGGGGTGATTGGGGTTGTTTATAATTTATTTTGTCTGGGTGATGCTGTAGATAATTACATGAGCCTTCGCTCTGAATTTTATTCAGAAGAAAAACAAACAGCATTTAAAACACAAAAGATTGAATATCATGAGAGTGTTTCTCTTAGTTTCCAAAAAACTGAGCAGCAAAGTTATTCAAAATTTTTAAAACCAAGAAAAAATAAATTCAAATTCTCTAATTTAAAATATGTGCCAGACTTTGATGCAAAAATCCATAAAAAAGCCACGCAAGCACAATTATTTAAAGCGAAAAAAGAAGAAACAAAGTTAGCTGCAAAAGAAGCATTGGTCAGTACCATTGCCAGCGGCATTATTTTGGCAGGTTGTGTTTTATGGGTTGGTGCGCCACATCTTGCCATTGGTCTATTTCTTGCAGGAACTGTTTTGCAGGTTGTATCCAGCTTGGTGTTTGGTTTTTTTAAACGTCGTCAGCAACAGCGTATCCAAGATATTGAACGTTCAATGAAAACAACTGATACACTAGGTTGTGACAGTGTTGAAAATCCATCTTATAAAAATATATTGCAACAAACCCAAGATAAAGCAAAAAGTTTATCCGCGAATCAGCAAAGACAAGAAGATACTGTAACCTCAGAAAAACTACCAACAGAAAGTCAAATTTGCAGTGTAGACACGGGTGTTTCTCAACGATTTAACATTTTTGATACAACTAAGAAACCAACAAAATCTCAAAGTATGCCAGAAAGATTAAATTTAATGAGTACTGGGTCCTGCTGCTAGACAATTAAGGTAAGTTTAGATTTAGCCATGACTGTGTTAATATGCATATTATCAAAACAAGCATATAAAATTAAATAACTATGAAGGCCTCTAACCTAAATATTTGTAATGAAACCATCTATCCAGGCGAACGCCTTTCACTGGCTTTACCGTTACCAGAAATTTTTAGTTGTGCGCCATTATATATGCCAGTAAAAGTAATACATGGCAAACAACCTGGCTCATGTTTGCTGGTAACTGCTGCCATGAATGGGAATGAATTAAATGGTACAGAGATTATTAATCGTTTATTGAATCATTCTGAATTGAAGCGGATTGCTGGAACCTTGATTGCTGTGCCTGTATTGAATGTTTATGGATTGGTGAATCGCTCTCGATATTTGCCGGGTGGTATTGATTTAGATCGCTGTTTTCCTGGTTCAAAAACAGGTACCCATGCTGCACGTATGGCCTATCGATTCACCCAGGAGATCTTCAGCTTAGCGGATGTGTGTGTGGATCTACAAACAGGTTTTATGAATTATACTAATCTACCGCAGGTGTACGTAAATTTTAAAGATGAAAATGCCAAAGCACTTGCCTCAGTATTTAACGCACCCGTGATTTCTAATAAACTCTGCGAAAAAGGTATGTTAAGCACGATGGCTTACAAACATGAAAAACCTTTTCTTTTATATGAAGCAGGGGAGGCGATGCGTTTTGATGAGCATGCGATTAAAGTGGGGATACAAGGCATTGTTAAAGTCATGCGCTCTCTTAAAATGTTGCCTGAAAAACCTCAAAAGAAAGAAACAGCGCTTAAAAGCTTTTTTGCAGATAAAAATATATGGGTACGTGCGTCCACAAGCGGTATCAGTCACACCCATCACAGACTAGGACAGCACGTTAAAAAAGGTGAGGTTCTGTGTACTATTAATGATCCTTTTGGCGCAACTGACAGCACCAGCATCAAAAGCCCGGAAGAAGGCATTATTGTTGGAAAAAATAATTTACCTTTGGTGCATGAAGGCGAGGGCTTACTTCAGTTGGCTGTTTTTCCAAAAATGCAACACGCAGCCAGCCACTTAGGTGACTGGAAAGAAAAAAGTACCGCAAAAATAGATAAGCACTAATTTGTATATGAATAACACTAAACCTTCACCCATTTCAGCTTTAGGTATTGTGATATGGCTTATCGCTGCCTTATTCTTTTTATACGAGTTTTTTTTAAGAACCTTTGTGGGGAGCGTTGCATCACAAATCATACCAAGTTTACATCTTAATGCCGAAACTTTTTCTATCATTGGTTCAGCTTATTATGCAGCTTATGGATTGATGCAATTGCCTGTAGGGATTTTGGCAGACAAATTCGGCGTCAAATCTATTATGATTTTTGCAACCTTGGTATGTGCCGGCGCAACCTATATGTTTGCTCATTCTGCAGGCTTTACCAGTGCGCTCATTAGTCGCTTGCTCATGGGATTTGGTTCTTCTTTTGCATTTATTTGTTTATTAGTGATTGCCGTCACTTGGTTTCCTAAACGTTTTTTTGGATTTTTTGCTGGTTGTTCCCAATTTATTGGCACTATGGGTCCCCTTTTGGCCGGTGGGCCTTTAATTGCATATATGGCTGCCAGACACGAAAGCTGGCGTATGGCTCTTACAGAAATTAGTTTTATTGGTGTTATATTGGCTGTATTAATCATTTTGATTGTTCGAACCAAACCCAGAGAAAACGCTCTGGTGTTGTTGAAACATGAAATACCTTTAAAGATAAGGTTGCAAACCCTTTTCAAAAATCCACAGGCTTGGCTTATTGCCATCTACTCTGCCAGTGTTTACGTGTCTATTGCTTTATTGGGTGCATTTTGGGGGACTGAGTATCTTCAGGTGCAGGGGCTATCTCAAACCCTGGCTGCAGCAATGATTTCTTTGGCATGGTTAGGTTATGCCATTGCCTGTCCAGTGTTGGGAGCGCTATCGGATATTGCTAAAAGGCGCAAGCCAGTCTTAATTTTGTGTGGCTCAATTGGGTTAATTGTTACCCTTGGCATTGCTTATGCACCTTTAAATCATTTGCATTGGGTTTATGGGGTGTTGTTTTTTTGCCTTGGAGTTGCAGCCTCAGGACAAAACCTTGGTTTTGCTACCATCTCAGAGCATACAGATGCGAATACAAAAGCTACGGCATTAGGCCTTAACAATGCAGCTATTATTTTATCTGGCGCTATTATCCCGCCTCTGGCAAGTTACTTTATTTATTTGTCTGCAGGCGGTAATAGTAGTCATTTGCAACCCCATGATTTTATGATTGCATTTTCGATTATGCCTATTTTATATGGTATTTGTCTGATTTTATCGGTGTTTTTTATTCGCGAGACTTTTTGCAAGCCGCAAAAAGAGGTTATCAAACTGGCGTTGAATCATTAGTTTCAGTGAAGTAACTGTATGAGCTTAAAAAATTTTTAGTATTTTAATTATCAAAATTTTGTTATTATACGATTCCTAAGTAGAGGAGATAATAGGATGTTTTTAAAAACAAAAAATCAATGCTAATTCAAAAAGTTAATATTTTTTACTTTGATTTTTTTAGGGCTATTTTTTATTAACAATGCAATTGCCTCGAATCAAATTTTAAAATTTGATAAGATTGGCAATCAAAATGTTAAAATTAATCAAAATCTTGCGATAAAATTTAAAATTCAAACTACTTCTAATCAAAAAATACAATTACATTTTTTTGACATCAGTAGTTCACACAAATGGCAAATGTTGGCATCAGATTATACTTGTTTCCAGAAGCAGTGTAGTGGCCACGTTAGATATTTATTACCTCATAATGCTGAAAATCTTCAAAATATACGCCTTAAAGCATGTGACTCACTTGGGCATTGTATCAAAAGTAATGCTTTCAATATTAATATAAATAAATCTGCTGTAAACCATAAAATTCTGCAAAAAACAAAAGCGTCTGTATCAATAAAATGGCAACGTACAAACGGCCCTGATGGCGGCACCATTGGAATACTGGGGACGGCTGGCAAATCAATCTATGCAGGTACAGAAGTTGGTTTATTCAAATCTTCAGATAATGGTAAGCATTGGACACAAGTCATAAAAGATAAATGGGTTATCAGCTTTGCAAGTGATGATAATATTTTATATGTAGGCACAAATAGCAGTGGTATCTTAGAGTCTTCCGATGGTGGAATAAATTGGAAACCTGTGAACCAAAAGTTTAATGGCTCGAATGTCAGTAGTATCTCTATCCAGGGAAAGACAATGTATATAGTTGTTGGCAATAATCAAGTATACAAAACATCGGATGCAGGAAAAAGCTGGGCACTGGTAAATCAAGGCCTGCAAAATAAAGTTGTAAATACAGTGTTAGCTTACGGTAATACTGTGTATGCTGGAACTCAAAAACACGGAGTTTTTAAAACAACAGATGGTGGTCAGCATTGGGTAACTGCCAATAGCAGTATAGAAAACTGTTATGTGGTTGGTTTTACTGTTAGTGGTAATACTTTGTATGTTGGCACAGATTTAGGTGTATTTAAAACAACAGATCAAGGCAAAAATTGGGAACCCTGTAATAATGGTTTGAATAATCTACAAAGTCGTAATATATTAAGTATTATTACCCAGCAAAATAATATTTATGCAGCAACACCTAATGGAATTTATAGAACCTCAAACGCAGGAAATAGTTGGGTAAGCATCGGACAAAAATCTCCTGCAGCTAATGCAGTTGCAGTGATTGAGGGCACTATTTTTGCTGGGACAGGCAATGATGGTGTTCTAAAGTATAATCCTGAGCTGGATAACTGGACTGAAAGTAATACTGGATTAGCTAACACTTATGTCAAAGATATGGCATTTATCGGAAATACTGTATACGCGACTTCCATCTCAAATGAAATTTCTAAATCTACTGATAAAGGAAACAGTTGGATTAATATGAATCAGGGTATTAAGCAGTTAAGAGTTACCAGCGTGGCATCTCAAGGTAATACGCTTTACATAGGTACTTTTTTAAATGGAATTTACAAATCAACAAATGGTGGAGTCACTTGGCTTCATGTTAATCAGATGTTTTTGAATAATGCATATATACGAAGTTTAAAAACAATCGGAAATACAGTTTATGCGGGTACTCCCCAAGGCATTTTTATTTTGAAAGCGGGAAGTACGCATTGGTCTAATACATTACCTGGAGTTTATGAAGCTGAAACTTTTACGAACATTGATAATACTGTATATGCTGGTACACCGGGTGGTCAAATCTTCAAAAGTAGTGATAATGGTCAGCATTGGTCAAAATTTTCTCCCAGCCCTGATGGCTGGGGTATTGTTGCTATGACAAGTATTGGCAATACTCTATTTGTGGTTACCGACTCAAGTATTTTTAAATCTTCTGATGGGGGTAATCATTGGATTAAAATAGATTCTGGTTTACCGGATATTCCTATACAGGCATTGACTACAGATGGAAGCAATCTGTATGTGGGCGTTTTTTATGGTGGTGTATACAAAAGCAGTGATGGGGGTGAACACTGGATTCCCTACGGTAAAGGAATATCAAATACTGATATTCAATATCTTGGTGTAAATCAAAATACATTATATGCTGGAACTGGTGGTAATGGTGTATTTAAGGCTGATTTGTTTTAAGAAATTTAAAGATTTGAAGGTGAGTTAGCACTTGCTTGCATCAGCAAATAACAGCCACTTCCAACTAAAAATTTCTCAAAATAAAGTGTAAATTAACTTAATTAGGACAAAAACCTCATATTAAAATCAGAGTTAATCAATGTAGGTTGAGCTGACGAAGAAAGCCCAACAGGACGTGGCAACTTAATAAGGCCGCAATTAAATGAATACGCTGTTGGGCTTTCTTCGTCAGCTCAACCTACATTGATTTTGCCTGTAAATCAAAGTTTTTAGTAAGTCCTATTAATAATTCGCAGCAACACTTAAAGTACATGCTTTTTGATCTTCCACTAAGCAGGACTCTGGAACTTCACTTTGAACAGATTGTTTCATTTTAATAAAAGCATCTTCATCGGGTGCAGTAAAAAAAGTAATGCGTTGCACAGCGGTATTTGATCTTAAGGCATCAGGGCCATTTTTGAAGGTTCGAATTGTGATATTTAAACCCTGACCGACTACCTGCGAAGCTTGAAAAACATGATCTGGTGTTTGTGTGCCATGAGGTAGGTGCGGTAATTGCAACTCAAGCTTCCTGCTCTTTGCTTCACTTAATAATAGGTTTACAGATGCCTTAGTTTTTTGTATTTGTTGAGGCGTTACGTTGGGTCTGCTGAAGTCTATAATTGACATTTTATGAGGTAATTGATTAATTGATTGAACTAAACCTGGGAATTTCAAGTAGCTAAGCACATCCTGGTTATTTAGGAAGTCAGTTTCAGGAACAAATAGTTGGAAAAAGGGGTCAATAATATAACGTGTCCCATCTATATTAATGGCTAAAAAAGTATGATCAATGCCAAACCATTCGATGGCATGTTGGTGAAAGCCAAAAATCTCATGGTCGATTAGATACATTACCATCAGTTGTGCCAGTTCCCCACAATTAGCCATTTCACTGATGTGGGCGCTGACAACTTGAATCGCAGTTGGGCTATTAATATGAAATTCTTTAGCTAATGCTATGATAAGTGCTCGAGATTTTTCAATCCGCTGGTTGAACTGGGCCGCTTCAGGGTTAGAATATAAATAGCCCTTGTGTCTATGCATATGAAAATAAAAACGATCAAAACGAGAGAGTAGTTGAAAGGCTTCTCGAACTAACTTTTGTACTTTTAAAAAATTGCGATTTGAGGGCATAAATTTCACTTTGAATGTCATTTTTACAGGTCGTTATATTAACAACAAATCCTTAAGGAAAACTTAAAATGAAGTGAGTGATTTTGCCTATATTCTGAACATGAAGATCCTTTTTATCGTTACGAGTCAGTTAATGCCATCAAAACCCTGGATTTAAAACTTGATTTTAACTATAATGCGATTTGACGATTCATCAGTAAAATCTTAAAACTTAGCATGTTAGTAAATAGTTTTGAAGGGCTTTGTACATCAGATCACCTGATAAGGAAATTATGTATAGAGTTTGTTGCAAAAGGTAAGTCACAAATCTCTATTAATGTGATGACATGGAATATGCTGTCTAAATGCATTTCCAAAGAAAGTCGACAAGGCGGTAATAAAAGCAATAATCCTTTAAATTATGAAGAAACTCAAGACGCCTATTTAATCAGAAAAAGAAAACAATTTCAGCAAATCTCAGCCGAATTAGCAGATTTAGATTTTGTGTTTTTGCAAGAATATGATTGGCGCGAAAATAAAACCTTAAGCGATGAGTTTGAGAATATGATTGCTCAACAGGGTTTTAGGGCATTATATTTTTATCAATTAGCAGATATCCCCTGTGTAGAAATGATAATTCTATACAAGCATGCAAAATTTTCACATGAATCTGACTTTGATCAATTTTTTTATAAAAACCCCGATGATTATTTTCCCCATCATCGCGCAGTCAAATGTCGATTTCGGCGTTTGCGATCTAAGAAAACTTTGGAATTAATGAATGTGCATTTACGTTCCGGCACAAAGAATGTAGAAGAATTTTTTTCAAATGTTTTACAACAGCAAATTCAAAACAATGTGATGACGCTTATTGGCGGTGATTTTAATAGAGCAATGCGAATGGGGTTGGTATCTGCCGAACATGCCTCAATGTTTAGTGCTTCCCACGCAGGAGAGTTCACCACTTCCTACCAACTCCCAAATGGTCTTGAGTTTAACAAAGTCTATGACACTTTTTTAGTCTGTCCTGATAAAGGTAGTTTTAGCCGTTACCTGGATTTATCAAGTCACTTTTTTTATATTGAGAATGGTGAAGTTTTTATGGGTACTTATACACCGGATACTTGCCCTTCAAAAACTTTAACTGGCAGTACACTGACCCACAATAAATTACTTAACAAATTAAAAGTTCTTGAAAGAAAAATTGAAGACAGCTCTGAATTAAACCACAGAACCCTGGGATGGTACCAGGCATCTGCTGATTATTTACAAATGTTGAAAGCTAACCAGAAAAGGATTCCTTTGGGGGCTATTAAATCAACTTTATTTTTTCATGAATGCTTGTCAGATATGCAACCTGAAATCACAAATCCCATTTTTGATGAGTTGCAAAGCGCTTCAAAAGATATGATATGACTAGGAGAAAAGAAGTTTGGTGGCTATGGGTGGACTCGAACCACCGACACCAGCATTATGAATGCTGTGCTCTAACCGACTGAGCTACATAGCCGTTACCTGTAAAAGGACGCTTATTTTTACGTTTTTTAGCAAATTTGTCAAGCAGTTTGATTCGAATAAGCCGGTTGGTTATTGGTTTCTTTAACCAAAAATTTTACAGTTAATAATGCTAATATATAACACAGTGGGATTATGGACAGCGCAAGCATATAGTCACTATGAGTAAAATGCTGAGCTTTCTCTACAACCCGGGAATGCTCAGAGCTCCATTGTAAAATAAGTCCAACAATAGGTTGGAAAATAACGCCACCAAATACAATAGCCATATTGTTAAATGCAGAGGCCGTTCCTATATTCTGCAGACGGTTATTATCATACACTAAACCGAAGGTTACTGCTTGTGAGGATGAAGCAAACCCAAAAATAAAACATAAAACCACAGCTGTGGATATCGACAAATGAGGTAAAAACAAAATCAACAGTGAAGCAGCAAGACCAAGGCTTGATGCCAAAATTAAGGGTTTACAGCGAGAGTGAAAGTGATTTGACAACATACCTAAACAAGGTCCACCCAAAGCTACTCCGAGCCAAATAAAAGATGCAATAAAGGCAGCTTCAGAGGTATTAATATTCATCGTATCTTTAAAATAGGGGACAGCCCAAAGTGCCGCAAAAATCGATATAGGAGCCCAGATGCAAAAGCCATAAAAGGCAGTTATCCAGTTTTGGGGCTTTTTCAAAGTTTTTAATAGAGGGGCAAAAATATGATTAGCCTGTTGGTTTGCACTGATAGGCTTACTTTTCCCTGGGCTGTTACGAATAAACACTGCAAATAATAAAGCTAAAGCAACCCCTATAAGTGCCAGGCTTTGCACCACTGGCCAGGCACCAAAGTGCTTAACCAGATGGGCTACGGGTGTTTCTCCCAATATAGCGCCCATAGACCCCATAAATTGAATAATACCAGCAGACAAAGCATAGTAACGTTTGGGTAACCAGCGTGAAACCAAAACTAAAGGGCCAATATAGGCAAATGCTGCACCAACCCCCATTAAGAATCTGGCACTAAAAGCGATAGTAAAGTTATCCGTGGCTAGAAAAACCCAGGTAGAAACCGCAGCTAATAGCATTGTGCAAGTCATCACAAGCCGTGGACCGAAGCGATCATATAACAGACCACAGGGGATCTGCATGATGAGATAACCTAAGAAAAAGAAGGAAGAAAGCAAGCCCAAACCAGCAGCGTTAATACTGAAATGACTAAGAAGATAATGAAAAATAGTACCAGGAATGATTCGGATAGTGAAATCATACACATAAAAAAGACTTGCCAGTACACAAATACTAAGACCCAACTTACTAATTTTCTTGTGAACGGTTGTATTCAAACCTGCTCCTGTAACAAAACAATAAAATGCAGGACTTACAATAAGCATTAATAATGGATACCAAAGATTATTGTAAATCCAAAATTATTATACTCATCTAAAAAAATTAAGCAAACCAGTTATCTGTAAGGTTATTTATAATTGACTTAACTACTCAATTTACACTTGTACTTCTTTAGAAGTGTCATGAAACTTTCACTGATGAAAAACTCATATTCTAATTTTCGGGCTGGTGCAATGCTATCAGACTCTGCAGATAGACCTGGATGGCACATAATAATACCGCCGGGGGTGATATTTCTTAAAAAACCTGACATTTGATGAGCAAAATCTTCTCTAGGTTGTAAATGATAGATGCCCGCAAAGCCTGAATTAAAAGGTATTTTATGCGCGATTAATCGCTTTTTTAAACTTTTCGCTCCCAAAAGATGAATGATCAAATCTTTGGGTTTCAATAAGCCTGGTAACAAACCATTACTGGAAATACGGACATAAGGTTTGTGTTTCGAAGGCCAATATTCCTGAATTACCCGTATCAAAGCATCTCGCACAATGGGTAATTGTTGAATGTGCTGATGGCCGTCCACATGGTTAGGAAGACATTGCATTTTCTCAAAAAAGCAATCAAGCTGTGCTCGTAGCTCAGCTTCAATTTCACTTTGTACCAACTGTCCACAGTAGGCTTTTTTGATTAGGTGATTCAAAGGGATGCAAGATTGATGGCTGGAAAGCAACTCACCTTCCGTAAGATTAAAATGTAACCCGATATCTTTATCATGTTTAAATGGGTGGAGTGCTTTTGCTGTGGTTTGCCAAGCGGGCATATTGGTCATGCAACTGGTGGCAGATAAATGGTTTTTTTCAAATAAGTTAATAATAGCCTGAGAGATGGCAAGATGGTAACCGTAGTCGTCAGCGTTGAGAATAATCGCTTTAGTCATGGCTGCGTTTTTGATCTAAATAGGTATCTTCCTGAATATAATAAAGCGGGCGATTTTTAGCCTCTACTAAAATTCTGCCGATATATTCTGAAATAACGGCCAAAAACAAAAACAAAACTGCAAATAAACCAGAAGTAATAAAAATTACCGATGCAACGCCATCCGCCAGATGTTGATGGTAAAACAGTTTTTGCAAAAGAATAAAACCGGCATAACAAGCCATAATAAAGCTGATAAGCACTGAAACAATCGACATATAACGCAAAGGTCGCTGAGAAAAAGAAATAATTGAATCAATGGCAAGATTAATGAGCTTGCGATAACTGTATTTACTTTTACCGGCCACCCGATTGGCCGTAGTAAAAGGAATAGAAGCGGTTTTAAACCCAATATACGCAAATAACATAATCATATGTCGGTTACTTTCTTTGAGTTTACGAAAAGATTTAACCACCTGACGAGACATGATGCGAAAATTAGTGGCATTGTCCGGCACTTGAAAACCTGTCATGCGTCTGGCAATGGCATAAAATCCTTTAGCAGCAATGCGTTTGAGCCAGGGTTCTTCATCGCGATTTTGTCGTGCTGCATAGACCACATCATAACCTTGCTGAACTTTTTCAAGTAAGGGCTTGATTAAGGTAGGCGGATGCTGCAAATCTGAATCCATTTGCAACACGTATTTACCCCGGGCATTTTCAAGTCCTGCGGTTAAAGCAATTTCATGCCCATAATTGCGAGAAAAAGCAATAAGACGGACATTTTTATCTTTTTCAATAAAAGCTTTTACCGTTTCAGCAGTTAAATCATCGGAACCATCATCCACAATGATAATTTCATAGGTGATACCAAGCTTCAAGATTTCTTGTTGAACTTGTTCCAAAAAGACTTTAATGCCGTCAGCTTCATTGTAAGCCGGTGCTACGATGGTTAGAAAGATTTTATTCATGATTAATAACTAAAAAAAGCCTAAGCCCAAATGGGGCTTAAGCTTTGTAATTGTACCAAAAAATGACGGCGGTGCGAATGTTATTTGCAAGGGCCTTTGGTAAAATTATTATCTGGCGTGCCACCATAAGAAGAGTTGGTTGGCGGCCCAATTAGTAAGCTTTGCGAGTTTCCATTCATATCAAATGTATTATTGTAACAAAACACTTGAGGTGAAGCACCGGTTGATAAACTATCTGAGCTTTGACTATAAGATACCTGAACCTGCACACTGCCTGTAACATTGCTACTTAGTGTAAGTTTATTTTTTTTGCTATTGCCTTCAATTACGCCACTGGCCAATACAGAGGATTGTTGAATTAATGCCACATTCACATTCATAGGCGCCCAAGTAGTGACACCATTAGTTGGATAACTATACCATTTAGCCGCTTGAAAACTGAATATTGTTTTTGGTGAAGTAGCAGCCATAGCAGCAGCTGCACTCATACCCATTGTCGCAGCCAATGCCACTGCAATTGCAACTTTTTTCATACAGTACCTCTCTTTCATGTTGATTAAAAAAGTTATAAACTGAGTATAGTAGAAGATACTCAGATGACAAATTTTAGGGCATCTTTATTTATAGGACTTACGATAAACTTCGTATTAAAATCGAAATGAATCAATGTAGGTTGGGCTGAGGTCGGAAGCCCAACAAGCCGTGGCAACTAAATAAGGCCGTAATTAAATGAATACCCTGTTGGGCTTCCGACCTCAGCCCAACCTACATTGATTTTGACTCAAAAATCACAAAAACCCCCAGTGCAATTAACAGTCCGCCAATTGCTTTACTGACAACATGTTGAATCGGTGTAATTTTTGCCTTAACAAAAGGCAGGGTCATGCTCACCGATAGAAAGATAAACCACACCACTGCAACCAGAGAAATTTCCACCCCATAGAGTGCTTGAGTGAAAGTGCTTGTGCCAGGGTTTATCACCAAGGTAAACACTGAGAGCATAAACAAAGTGCATTTAGGGTTTAACACATTGGTAAGTAAGCCATCTCGAAAAGCATACCATTTGGAAACTGGCGCTTTTTCAGAAATGTCCTTAGAGACCACGGTTTTACTACTTAACAGGCTTTTGACACCCAAATAAATTAAATAAGCAGCCCCCATGTACTTTATCATACTAAATAACAGCAGTGACTGAGAAATAATCAATGCAAGCCCCAGTACGCAATAGGTAGCATGAATTAATATCCCCACACCAATTCCCAGTGAAGCCAACATGGCATTCACGCGGTTATAAGTGAGTGCATGTTTTGCAACCACCACAAAGTCAGGCCCAGGGGACGCTGCAGCCAAAAAAGCCAGTAAGGCGATTGTGTAGAATTCAATCATTGTGATTATTACTCCAAAAATAGAGATACTTCAAATTATATAGTACGTTATTTCAGCGTATAAATTGAAATCAAGTTTTATTTAAAGTAAACTTCTAATTTGTTGTACATAAATAAGCGAGAAGTATATGCGAACCCCAAATAAATTGTTAGGCAAAATTGCACTATCCACAGTTTTTATGCTTGGCACGGCATTGGCTGCGAATGTTCCAAGCTGTAATATTAATAATGCAACCAATCCCGGGGTTTGTCATGGACAGGTAGAAAATATTAATTACTCTAATGGTGATAATACACTGTCTTTTACTTTATTAGGGGTTTCTCCGCAAAAATCCTATAACTGTAAAATTAGCATCGGTGGCGATAGTGCCCAGCAGGTAACTTTGTCAAATACGGGTATCGTAGGTTCCAATGGCGCTAACGTGCAGCAATTTGGCAGAACCACTAACTCCATCCCTTTTCAAGTATCTAATAGCACACCAAATGTTATCGGCATGGTTCAATTTACTGTTAAGAACTTACGTCAAAGCTTTACAAAAAAAGAATTTAATTCTGTCAGTGTAGTTTGTAACTAGTCTTTAATTTCAAAAAATATAATAACTACGCTCATCAAAAATCGTTTTGGGCGTGGTTGTTACTTTAAATTATTAATTTAAGTTACGCACTGCGATTAACTTCGGTTTTTGCACTAAGCAACTAGGCTGTAAAAATATTAATTAGCGCTAAAGTAAAACATAAATGACTCAATGTAGGTTGGGCTGACAAAGGAAGCCCAACAGGGTATTTTCATTTAATTACGGCCTTTTTTTATTGCCACGGATGTTGGGCTTCCTTTGTCAGCCCAACCTACATTGATTTTGAATGTAAATCGAAGTTTATCGTAAATTTTATAAGTGCAATTTCATTTATCAACCCAAAGGAGTTGTAAATAAACCCTTAAATATATTGATAAGTTAATGGTGGAGGCGGCGGGAGTCGAACCCGCGTCCGCGAATTCTACGCCTTCGGCCAACTACATGTTTAGTCTTGTCAATTAAAATTTGCGCCAAAAGACCCGACAGACAGGGTTTTTTTTGCTAGCTCAAAAGATTTAACCTAACTGATGCTGAGCACAGCAGCAGGCGATCTTGCCTGATATGACCATCGGACGAGGAAAACCTCTCAAGTGATGCAAGCTCCACTTGCCGATGGAAGCAGCCTAGGCTGCTAGAGCAACTTCGTCGTTAGCAGTTACTTTAAATTGCAGCGTGATTAAGGAGGCCAGCTACATCCTCCACATGCGCCTTAGGTTTCAATACCCACGTCGAAACCAAGGTCGCCCCCATTCATCTTATATTTTAACACAAATTTTGTAAACGAGGCAAAATACTGTAAACAATCTTAATCTTGAGCTATTGTACGTATAAGTCTATGATTAGAAAAGAATCCTTAGAATTTACGAATTACAGGTAAAATCAATGTAGGTTGGGCTGACAAAGGAAGCCCAACAGAGTATTCATTTAATTACGGCCTTATTTAGTTGCCACAGCCTGTTGGGCTTCCTTTGTCAGCCCAACCTACATTGATTAATGCTGATTATAAAAGGGTTTTTCATCAGTCATACCTAAAAAAAAAGCGTTCGGGAAAACCAATATCGTGCAAATAAAAAAAATTTTCTCAATAACCAGTGTTCTCATCTTGGCAATCTTTGTGTGTGCTGTGTACTGGTTTATTGTGATGGAGCAACAACCCTCCGAGGCTCAAGCACCTCTACCTGCAGTCACGGTGACAACCGTCCAGAAGCATGTATTGCAAAATACGATTGAGGCCATTGGTACTGCCAACGCAGAAGAGTCGGTGACGATTACGGCTAATGTGACCGAGTATGTTAGGCAATTACTGTTTGAAGATGGTCAGTTCGTGCAAAAGGGTAAGAAGCTTGTGCAACTTGAAGATGAGGAAGAACAGGCTTTGCTGGCCGAGGTTCAGGCAAGATTGTTAGTAGCTCAGCAGTTTTATAATCGAACCCAAAAATTATCAAAACAGGATTATTTATCAGCACAGGAGCATGACAGTCGCATTGCCGATTTAAAAGCTGCCGAAGCTTTAACCAGGGCTTTGAAAGCCAGAATTCAAGACAGAAATATTTATGCGCCTTTTAGCGGTGTTTTGGGTATTGCTGCCGTGAGTGAGGGCGCTTTGATTGAGCCGGGTACAGCAATTGTGAACCTGGATAAAATTGATGTGATAGATGTAGACTTTAATGTTCCAGAAAAATTGTTTTCCCAAGTGAAAAAAGGACAGACAGTGGCTTTAAGATCAGTTGCACTGCCTGACAAAGTGTTTCAAGGAACTGTCAGCGTGATTAATTCAAGGGTAGATCAAAATACCCGCTCTTTCACAGTTCGGGTTAAAGTGAATAACCAAAATAATGAATTGCGCCCAGGTATGCTTATGCAGGTTAATATTAAAGAGCCTCCCATAAATGTCATAGTAATCCCAGAAGCTGCTGTGATTGCCAATGGTACTCGTCATTATGTTTTTTTGCTTGAGGACAATCAAAATGTTAAAAAACAGCTAATTCAGCTTGGTACACGCATTAAAGGCAAAGTGGTGGTGACAGAAGGACTCAGTGCTGGAGAAACAATCATAGTGGAGGGTGGGTTTAAATTAAAAAACGGCGATAAAGTCAAAGTGATAAAGGATAAAAAACATGTTCATTTCTGATTTTAGTGTTAAACATCCGGTAGTTGCCACAGTTATCAGTTTATTGCTGGTGGTTTTTGGGATCATTGCGTTAGAACGATTGGCATTGCGGGAATACCCAGATATTGATCCGCCTGTCGTGTCAGTTGAAACCGCTTACCCCGGCGCGGCCGCAAAAACCGTTGAAAATCGTGTCACAAAAATTATTGAAGATCGCATTAGTGGCATTGAAGGTATTCGTTACATTGAAGCCCAAAGTGAAGATGGCTTATCTACGATTACCATAGAGTTTAACCTTTCCCGTAACATCGATAACGCAGCTAACGATGTGCGAGAACGGGTTAGCCGCGTGGTGAGCGATTTACCTGATGGCATCGATCCGCCTGAAATTTTTAAAGTAGACTCTGATCAGGATGTGATCATGTGGCTTAACTTAAGCAGCAACAAAATGAATGCACTGCAATTAACGGACTATGCTGATCGATATCTTGTGGATAAGCTGGCAACTTTAGATGGTGTTGCCAGAGTCCGGATTGGGGGTGAAAAACGCTACGCCATGCGAATTTGGTTAAACCGAAAAGCCATGGCAGCCAAAGGTGTTACCGTCAGTGATATCAATGAAGCATTGCAGGCTTACAATGTGGAACTACCCGGTGGCAGGATTGAATCTAAAGATAGAGAGTTTACTGTCTGGATCCAACGAAAATACGAGGCGGCTAAAGATTTTGAAAACCTGGTGATACGCACTCAAAGTGGACATTTTTTAAGATTAAAAGAAGTGGCAAAAGTAAGTGTCGGTGCTGAAAATCGCCGTACAGAATTACGAGGCAACAAAATTGACATGATTGGACTTGGTGTAGTTAAACAATCCAAAGCCAATACCTTAGCGGTTTCTGATGCGGTCAAAGCTGAAGTGAAAAAATTGCAACAGAGCTTGCCACCCGGTATGAAGCTTGTGGAAAGTTATGATACTTCATTGTTCATTCACGCAGCCATTCAAGAAGTTTATAAAACCTTTGCAGTGGTTTTAGTGCTGGTAGTGCTGGTGATTTTTATTTTTTTAGGAAAGTTTCGGCTGGTGTTAATTCCAGCGATTACGGTTCCTATCGCTTTGTTGGCGAGCTTCATTGTACTGTATCTTTTTAATTACTCTGTGAATCTGTTGACGCTATTAGCCTTAGTACTGGCCATTGGGTTGGTGGTGGATGATGCGATTGTAGTGGTGGAAAATATCGTCAGAAAAATTCAAGGTGGTGAAAAACCTTTAGCCGCAAGTTTTTTAGGTACGCGACAAGTTGGCTTTGCTGTGGTTGCCACAACCTTAGTTTTGCTGGCCGTATTTTTACCCATTACTTTATTAACAGGGAATGTTGGCAGGCTTTTTACTGAGTTTTCTGTCACGGTATCTGCAGCGGTTGTATTTTCAAGTTTTGTAGCACTGACTTTAACCCCGGTTTTATGCAGTATTTTAATTAAAAAACAAAACAAGCAAAGTGGTTTTGCCAACGCCATTGATAGATCCATGGAAAATATAAACCGTGTGTATGAAAAGGGTTTGAAGTTTCTTTTAAAACATCGCATTTGGGTAGTGTTTAGCTTTTTATTTATTGGCGTTATCGCTGTAGTCTTATATCGACAGATTCCTGAAGAGTTAGTACCAGCAGAGGATCAGGGTGCCTTTTTTATTCTGGTGGACGGACCAGAAGGTGCCAGTTTCAGTTATATGCAAAACTATATGCGGCAAATTGAAGATCTCACCATGCCACTTGTGAAAGACAATCAGGCAAATCGGGTTTTGTCCATCATTCCAAGAGGATTCGGCTCAAGTGATCCGGTCAATACCGCTTTTGCCATCGTTGTGATGAAACACTGGGATGAACGTGATAAAGATACCCAAACCTCCGTTAATCAACTTGCGCCGAAATTACAGCAATTACCTGGTGTGAGAACCGTACCATTTATTCGTCAGAGTATTGGTAACAGTGGTTTAAATCAAAAAGTGCAATTTGTCATTGGTGATGTGAGTTTTGAAAAGCTGGAAAAATGGCAGGAGATTATCATCGCTGCCACCCAAAAAAATCCTGGTTTATTAAATGTAGACAGTGATTATAAACCTACGAAACCTCAGCTGGTGGTGGATATCAATACCAACCGCGCGCATGCCTTGGGTGTCTCCATTCGTACCATTGGCACAACTTTGGAAACAATGCTTGGCTCGCGGGATGTGACAACCTTTATTGATAATGATGAAGAATATGAAGTGATTTTAGAAGCGGATTTAAAACAAAAAGTCACGCCACAGGATTTAAATAATATTTATGTTAGATCCGAAACTACCCGGGAATTGATTCCGCTTGCGAACCTTGTGAGTCTAAAAGAGATTGCCGTTGCCAACAGTTTAAACCGATTTAATCGCATTAAAACCATTACCATTAGCGCAAGTCTTGCGCCTGGATATTCTTTGGGACAGGCTTTAAATTTTCTGGAAACCACCGTTAAAAAAAATCTACCGCCGGAAGTGACCATTGATTATAAAGGCGAATCCAGAGATTTTAAAGAAGCCAATGTTGAAATTTATTTTACATTTTTGCTGGCATTAATTGTGATGTATTTAATTTTATCGGCTCAATTTGGCAGTTTCATTCATCCTTTAGTGATCATGGTAACGGTGCCATTTGCTTTGACAGGTGCATTGTTTGGTTTATGGCTTTTTAATAATACTTTAAATATTTACAGCCAGATTGGCATCATCATGTTAACGGGATTAGCCGCCAAAAATGCTATTTTAATTATTGAATTTATTAATCAGTTACGAGAAGAGGGCGTAAGTTTCACCAAAGCCGTGATAAAAGGGTCGCTGATTCGCCTGCGTCCAGTACTTATGACCGCCATTTCCACCATTTTAGGGGCGCTACCTTTGATTTTTGCCATGGGGGCTGGCGCGAACAGTCGCATCAGTATTGGGCTTGTGATTTTCTTTGGTGTCAGTTTTGCAACTTTCATGACGCTGTTTGTAATCCCTGTTTTTTATCATCTGTTTGCAAGATCCACAAAAGCTCGCAATGCAACTGAAAAAGCCCTTGAGGCTGAGTTGAATGATAAAACGCCTACTATATCCTCCTGATGTTTTTTATGGTAATATCATGGTTGGTTTTCAATTCAATTTTCACCAATTATAAAGAATTGTAAACAGATCCTTTTAGTTAAAAATGCTTAGTATTGTTGGAGAAATCATGGCTCGAGTTACTGTTGAAGATTGTTTAGAGCATAAGGCAAATCGATTTGAACTGATTATGGATGCCAGCCTGCGGGCCCGGCAATTGGCTATTACAGTCTGCTGAACCGGGTGTGTCTGTGGATAATGACAAGCCTACTGTAGTAGCATTGCGTGAAATTGCTGCCGGTATGACAGATTTGTATGAAAAAGAAAAAGCCCGTGTGAAAGGGTTGCAAGAAGCGGAAGCAAATATTTTTCAGGATTTTGACGAATAATTTTAGTTTGGGCAAGGAAGATTCATGGCCACTTTCGATGAATTAAAGCAGGATCTCAGCGAGTATCTGCCCGAAAATGATATCAAAAAAATTCAAAGCGCCTATCAACTGGGCGAACTGTCTCACCGAGGCCAATGTCGCGCCTCCGGTGAACCTTACATTACTCATCCCACGGCAGTTGCCAGAATTCTTGCCAGCATGCATATGGATGCACAGAGCATCATGGCAGCTATTTTGCATGATGTCATTGAAGATACCAGTACCGATAAAGCCACTATTGCGAAAATGTTTGGCCACCAGGTAGCAGAGCTGGTGGATGGTGTGAGTAAACTCACGCAAATGAAATTTGAGAGCAAGGCTCGCGCCCAGGCAGAAAATTTTCGCAAAATGGTGCTGGCTATGGCGAAAGATATTCGCGTTATTATTATTAAATTAGCGGATAGACTTCATAACATGCGCACCCTTGGCAGCCTTCGGCCGGATAAAAAAAGACGTATTGCCAAAGAAACCCTGGAAGTTTATGCCCCCATTGCTAACCGGCTGGGTATGCATAATTTTCATGTAGAATTTGAAGATTTGGGGTTTGCAGCTTTATATCCAATGCGCTATCGCATTTTAAAAACCGCGGTTAAAAAAGCCAGAGGCAATCGCCGGGAAATCATGGAAGAGATTGAAACCGCTTTAAAAGGTGGCGTCACCCAGCATGAATTGCCCATTGTTTTTATTTCCGGACGGGAAAAGCATTTGTACAGCATTTACAAAAAAATGCGTAACAAACACATTCCTTTTGCTGAAATTATGGATGTTTACGCTTTTCGTATCATTACTGAAGATCGTGACAGTTGTTACAGGGCATTAGGCGCCGTACATCAGCTTTATAAACCAGTACCAGAGCGATTTAAAGATTATATAGCCATTCCTAAGGCTAATAGCTACCAGTCTTTGCATACCACCTTATTTGGCCCTTACGGGGTTCCCATTGAAATTCAAATTCGCACAAAGGAAATGGATTATACCGCTGATGCAGGGATTGCCTCTCACTGGTTATATAAAGACAGCGAAAGTGCGCCTGATGAAGCTCAGCTCAAAGCCAGAACCTGGCTGAAGAACCTGCTGGAATTACAGGAAAGCTCAAAAAATCCCATCGAGTTTTTTGAAAATGTCAAAATTGATTTATTTCCAGATGAAGTCTATGTTTTTACGCCTCGCGGTCGTATTATGGAATTACCTGCCGGCGCTACAGCGGTAGATTTTGCTTATGCGGTTCACACAGACATTGGCAACAGACTGCATTGCCGCAAAAATTAACCGCAGGCTCGCGCCCTTAAGTACACTTTTGAACAACGGTCAAACCATAGAAATTATATCTGCACCTGGTGCAAGACCTAATCCTGCCTGGCTGAATTTTGTGGTCACCAGCAAAGCCCGCAGTAACATTCGTCATTTTATTAAAGATCAAAAACGCAATGAATCTATCATCCTTGGCAATAATTTACTGCAAAAATCCCTGGAACATGTGGGATTAAACATTGATTCCATTGATGAACGTCGCTGGCAAAGTGTGTTGGATAAATATCATTATAAAAGTCAGGCGGATTTGTTTGATGCCATTGGTGTCGGGAATCAATTACCTTTAATTATTGCCAGAGAATTATCTGATTTAATGACCGATGCAGAAAAATCCAATCAGTGGATGACGCCTAAACAACCTTTAAAAATCAAAGGCAGTCAGGGAATGGTGGTTGCTTTTGCCGAGTGCTGTCGTCCTATTCCAGGAGATCCTATCATTGGCATTTTTAATGCAGGGCAGGGACTGATGATTCATCGGGAAAACTGTCCTCATATAGCTAAATTGGCCACCAATCCTGAAAAATCCGTCGCCGTACAGTGGGCAGAAAACGTCTCAGGTGAGTTTAAAGTGGATTTACGGGTAGAAGTTGCCAATCAGCGAGGGGTTTTAGCAAACTTAGCCAGCACCATTGCTTCTGCCAATTCCAACATTGATGATATCAGCATTGATGCCCATGATGGGCGTTTCAATATCGTACATTTAACTGTATCGGTGCATAACCGGCAGCATCTGGCAAAAATTATGCGCCGAGTTCGCAGTATCAGCATTGTCACCAAAGTCAGCCGACAACGTTAATTTACAAGAGGGTCAATATGAGTAAACCAAGAATTTTAACCGGAGATACCCCAACGGGCAGATTGCATTTAGGCCACTGGGTAGGATCTGTGGAAAATCGGGTTAACCTGCAAACAGAGTTTGATTGTTATTTTATCATCGCCAATGCTCATGCTTTTACAACGCGAGCGCAGCAGCCTCAGCAGATTCGACAAAGTGTTTTGGACATCACCTTAGATTATTTGGCTTGTGGTATCGATCCTTCTATATCTACTATTTTTGTGCAGACTGAAATTCCAGCCATTGCTGAGCTTTGTTTTTTATTCAGCATGTTACTACCTTATCCCAGAGTGATGCGAAATCCCACCTTAAAAGCAGAGATTCGTGATAAACAATTGGGGGATAATTATCCTTTTGGTTTTTTATTGTATGCGGTAGGGCAAACGGCAGATATTTTAACCTTCCGGCCAGAACTAGTGCCTGTGGGAGAAGATCAGTCTGCCTCATTTGGAAATGACCCGGGAAGTGGCCAGACGCTTTAATCAGATTTACTGCGGTGTGGATCCTCATACGAAAGACAGCGAGCATTTAGCGGCTGGTGGGTTGTTTCCAGTAATTGAAGCCAAGCTCGGACGCACCGCAAGACTGGTCGGTTTAGGTGGGCCTAATGCAGAAGGTCAGCTTCTCAAAATGAGTAAGTCCTTGAATAACGCCATTTTATTAAGCGATGATCCAGACACCATTCGTAAAAAAGTCATGAGCATGTATACTGATCCAAAACGGTTGAAAGCCACTGATCCAGGCACTGTTGAAAATAACCCTTTATGGATTTTTCATGATACATTTAATCCTGATAAAGCTTGGGTTGAAGAAGCAAAAGCCCAATACCGCGCTGGCACCATTGGGGATGTAACCTGTAAGAAACAGCTTGTGGAAGTTTTAGTGGCGCTGATTGAGCCCATGCGACAAAAAAGACTCGAATATGAAGCAGATGAGTCTTATGTGTTTGAAGTATTGCGCGCAGGTACCGCTAAAGCAAATGTGTTAGCTGAAGAAACCTTACAAAAAGCCAAGAAAGCCATGGGACAGGATTTTATGAAACGTGAGCTGAATATTCATCCGCTTTAGATCAAACACCCGTTATGACTCAGGCGCTTGCACAATTACCCACCACAGCCTTAACAGGCGTTGGTCCAAAAATGGCAGAAAAACTGGCCAAATGCCAAATTCTTAACGTGCAGGATATTTTATTTCATCTACCCATGCGCTATCTGGATCGAACCCATGTTACAGCCTTAAGAGATGTAAGGCCTGATGATTACGTGGTCGTTGAAGGTATCATCACTGAGTCCACCATTCGCCCAGGTCGAAAAGCCAGTCTTTTGGTGAAAATCACCGATCACGATTATCCGCTGACTTTACGGTTTTTTCATTTTAATGCTGCGCAAAAAAATTATTTAAGTGAAGGTGCCCGTATCCGCTGTTTTGGAGAGGCAAAACGCGGATTTCAAGGGCTGGAAATGATTCATCCCGAATATCGAATCATGCGCATCGATCAAACATTGCCAGTAGAAGAAACCTTAACGCCGATTTATCCCAGCACTGAGGGGTTGAATCAGAAATCTTTACGTAATTTAACGGATCAAGCATTAAACTTGCTGGAAAAAGAAGGAACTTTGGCGGAATTGTTACCAGAATCATTGTTACAAAGTCTAAATTTTCCCACCCTTAAATCTGCTATTTTACTCATTCACCGTCCACCACCGGATGTCAATTTACAGTTGCTGGCAGAGGGCGGCCATCCGGCGCAAAAGCGTTTGGCCTTTGAAGAATTATTAGCTCACCGTTTGAGTCTTCGACAAATTCGGCAAACTGCCAGGCAAAAACAGGCACCTGCCTTCCAAAGTGATGGTAAATTAAGAACTGAATTTTTACAAAGCCTGCCATTTAAGCCGACTCAAGCTCAAGTGAGAGTCTCAGAAGAAATTTTAGCCGATGTTAAAAACCCACAACCCATGCTGCGTTTGGTTCAAGGGGATGTCGGCTCTGGTAAAACTTTAGTGGCTGCCTTAGCCATGCTGGAAGCCTGCGCCAATGGCTATCAGGCTGCGCTGATGGCGCCCACTGATATTTTGGCGCAACAGCATTACTTAAATTTTAAAGACTGGCTGGCACCCTTTAATCTGCCTATTACCTGGCTTGCCGGTAAACACAAAGGTAAGAATCGCAAAGAAAAGCTCGAAGCGCTCAAAAATGGTGAAAGCAGGCTTGCCATCGGCACCCATGCCTTATTTCAAGCGCAGGTAGATTTTGCTGATTTAGGCTTGATAGTTGTGGATGAGCAACATCGCTTTGGCGTTCATCAAAGGCTCGCATTGCGAGAAAAAGGCAGTCAGAATGGTCAATATCCACACCAGCTCATTATGACAGCAACGCCTATCCCCAGAACTTTATCCATGACCGCTTATGCCGATTTGGATGTCTCAATCATCGATGAATTACCCCCAGGCAGAACCCCTGTCAAAACCGTGGTATTACCGGATCAAAAGCGAGAAGCCGTAATAGAACGTATTCAAGTCCAGTGTGCCTTAAAAAAACAGGTATACTGGGTTTGCCCACTGATTGAAGAATCTGAAGTATTACAATGCCAGGCTGCCGAAAAAACCTATGAATTATTGTGCGAAACCCTAAAACCTTTACGCATAGGGTTAATCCACGGCAGGATGAAACCTAAAGAAAAAGAAGCCCTGATGGCTCAATTTAAAGCCCACGAGCTGGACTTATTGGTAGCCACCACTGTGATTGAAGTGGGGGTGGATGTACCCAACGCCAGCCTTATGATCATCGAAAATGCAGAGCGACTTGGGCTGTCTCAGTTACACCAACTGCGCGGAAGAGTCGGTCGCGGTAGCGCGGAAAGTTTTTGTGTATTGCTATACCAGTCTCCATTGTCCAACACCGCCCGTTCAAGACTTAATACCATGCGTGAAAGTAATGATGGTTTTGTAATCGCAGAAAAAGATCTGGAACTACGAGGCCCAGGGGAAGTGTTAGGTACCCGGCAAACTGGCATGATGCAGTTTCGTATTGCGGATTTGCAACGGGATCAGGGCATGTTGTCGCAGGTGCAGGTGGTTGCGGATGAGATGCTAAATATTCACCCGCAACATGCTGAAAAAATCATTCATCGATGGATTGGTGAATATAGTAAATATTCAGTGGTATAAAATATTTGAGTAGTTAACAACATTTTGCTGAAGCACGAGAAGTGGATTTCAAATTTTCTTTATCATCGTAAGAATTTATTATTTTTTCATGTTTTCTTATTTGTTCTCTTACTTCTGATAAAAACTTTTTATTTTCATCTCTTTTAGGGGATATTAATTTCATATCAGATTCTATTGCTACAATAAGTCGTTTTTCAAAGCCTCTTAATTGCTCAACTTCTTTTCTCATCAGCTCTATGCTTTCATTTTCTGCCTCCGCAAGCTTATCACTACAACGTTTCATGCTTTCTTCTATGATTTCAATTTGCTCTTCTCGAAATTTGGCGCTAAACATTTTAGACTCTCCCTAATTAATAAAAATTTTAATAAGCTTTAATAGGCTGAATACCCTCAGAAAGAGCTTCGCCTACCTTAGTCTCTGGCAATTGATCTATTTTAGTATCCTTTCTAAATTCAATGTAACTTTCAGAAAGTGTACCGAGATTTTTGATGATACCGGTTATTATTGTTGCGGTAAGTTTTATTTGAAATTCAGATTCTTTTTCAGTCTTCTGAATTAATTCTTCAGCTTCTTTATATTCTTTAGATTCACGTGAATATAATAGTTCAATAAACTCTTTATGATCATTTAAAATGTCTATGAAAAGTTTAATATTTTCCAGTTTACCTTTTAATTCATTAAGTTTTAACTTTAAATTTTCAGAACGTCCTTTCATATCTTGAAAATCTAAATGCCTGGCATGAGTAACTATAGCTCCTTCAAGGTAAGTTCTCAAATCAGACATTGAATCACTTTTCTTAATACCTGATGAAGGACTCTCATTATGTACAAATTTATATTGGGTTTTAACAGCTGGCTCACCAATTTCCACTTTGGGGGCTGATGGAAATTCAGGTACAAATCTATGCATTTTTGAATCAAATATATAAGATAAATCATAGATAGTTTTACCATTACTGCCAATTTTTCTGTGGATAATGTCGACACTCAATTTGTGGGGTGCATCTTTTGGCAATGTTAAATTAGCTTTAAAATCAAATTCATCATCCATTTCAATATTCAATTGTGTTTGTAAATGGTAACGTAAACTCATTAACATCGACTTGAGGCTATTCTTAGCTGCTTCTGGGTTAGCGTAATGCTCATCAAAATCTTCAGGTAGAGTTAACCAATTTTTTAAGCCCATTTGCATTTGAGTATTAGCATAAGGGTTATTTGCAAAAGCATTTGTATCTTTTTGAGCGCTTAACATTGCTTTATATAGTGCTACTTCGCGTTTATCCTTATCATTAAGATTTAACTCATAAAGCGCTTTTAGTTTTGACATTTCTTTAATAAGAAACTGAGATAGATACTTTTGGTTTGTATCTTTTATGTTACTACCGCGACCATATTTGCTTTGCAAGGCATGTAGGTTTTGTACAATAACTGCATAGTTATCTTTATTGTCACTTTTAAATTCTTTAAGGGCCACACCTTCTATAAGGCTATGCTCATTGTATTTGTTTAATAGGTTCTCAATAAACGTTGTTTGGTGGTTTATCTTACCTTCTTCATCCAGTAGAAGAAATGCACGAGCCTGAATTTCTAATAAGTTTTTAAACAAACGGCTATCTTCAATAATTCGCTCTTTTGAAAAAGTTCTTTTATTGTTGCTCAGGTCATGTTCAATTAATTTAAGCATGGCGTTTTCAACTGCATCTATATCCTTAGTTTCTGCGGTACTTAATTCATTAACCAGATTTCTACGATCTCGAGCTTTCCACCAGTTTTTATTATATTCATTACAAAATCGCTCAATAAGAACTTCAGTAGTTTCCTCTGTATGATCCGTAGCTTCAACCTTAACATCTAATTCAGCTATGATCTGTTTTGTTTGAGTAGCAAAAGAAAATAAAATATTTGGGTTAGCGGTTTTGTTTAAGCTTTTCAGCCATTGTTGATGTTCCGAAAGAGCCTTAACAACAGCTTGACTTAGCTGCGTATCTTGACTTTCACGAGCCACATGTAGGAGTTGATTAGTGTTTCTATGAAGTCTGGCACTGTACATAAAGTTGGTTTTGCTGGCTGAATTAGCCCGATAATGCTCTTTAAGTGCAACGCTCAGCAGTTCACCCATAAGTTTAGCAGATTCTTCAGATTCTTTAGGGAAATTAGTAGGTATCTTTTTATTAAAGCTTTCACGGTAAGCTTTTTCGAAAGTAGACATTTGTCTTAAATCATTAAAAATACGTTCACAATCTTGAGAGGTTATGTCTTTTCTTAATCCTGCTGTTACATCTGTTGCTGATTGACCTAATAATTTAGCAGGATTACGGTCTATTATGACTTTACGAACGTCAACACTTTCCATAGTTAAAGTATGTAAGGGGCGCTGAGCATTTGGCTTTGTCAGTAAAGTCCAGTGAGTGCTGGTAGCAATATCGCGCAAATCAATTGGGAAAACAGCAAATACTTCTTCGGGCTTTGCTATATTGGATATTTCAGACTTACCCTCTGTTGCTGTCAAACTAAAACCTGCTTCTTCAAGCCTGTCTTTTTGACCAGTTAAAAATTGCATCCACAAATCAGATGCTTGCTGAGACATATGGGTGATTACGCTGACTAATTTTTCTTCATCGGTATCGCCTGCAAGGTTACTTTCAATCATTGCCCAAGTGGTCTCGAGTTCAATCAAAAGATCACGCCATGCTTGAAGTGCCTGATTTCTAAGTCCTTGAGGCAGCATTTCATTAAATCTTAAAAATTCTGCAAAAATTCTTTGTTTAATATCGCCACCAATTTCCCGCATGTTTCGAGCAAAGGTTTCATTGACAGGTTTTGGTTTAGGCTGTGCTTTTTTACCCGTTAAAGAATTCCAAAATTTTGTTAACAGACTTGGGGTTTTATCTATATAAAAAGTGAGTACTTCTCCAGGTTGACCACTTCTGCCACTTCGGCCTTGCATCTGGCGTAATGCCCGCTCAGAGTCAACGGTGGTTGCATTAATCGTCAATAGGCCATCGGGATGCTTACCGGGTGTATCGGAGAAATCAGCAACTGGTTCGATATCAGTCCCACGACTTGCGGCACCTACTGTAGAAATTGAAATACATCCGGGACGCCCTGCAGCCTTTTTCCATTGTGCGTAGTCAATTTTGCTTCCTGGCTGGGCGCTGCATACAGCTTCACTACCATCAAATAACTGCAGATTAAACTTGTCATTTTCTCGAGTAAACTTGCTCCAAAGGTTTCTGTCTTTCTTTATTTCCTTTTCAACAAATTCATAAAGCTCTCGGGCTTCTTGAATATCATCACAAAAAATCTTTATGGGTTGAGGCTTGCCATCTCGATTCCAAAACCATCTGTTGCCCTGTCTTAATCTATGTTTAACTTGAGCCAGTACTTTTTTGTGTTTATCTGTTTCACTTTTTGCTTTAACTGGCTCATGATAAACACAAACATTGGCACGGTGAGGGGGGATTTTATGTAAATCAAAGCCATATTTACTTTTAAGCTCTTGTATTTCCTCAAAATTACCAATCGTACCTGTAATACCAATAATAGGGCCTCGGTTTTGATAGTATTCAAGAAAACTTTTGCTGGATATAGAAGTAACAGGCGATATTTCGGGGGTCACAATAAATTTTGCTTCTTTACCCTCTTTTTCAAGTGCTGTATTGAGCCTTGCATGTAAAAACTGCTGGATACCTTTACTAAATTGAGAACCTTCAGAAACCAATCCAGTGGTTACTTTACCCTCTTTATTTTTTTGAACTCTTAAAGGTTTGGCTTTGTAACATTCTGTCTCAACACCCATTACAAATTCTGTTTCTTTTTCCTTAATAACAAAGTGAGTTTTTTCCTTTAAATGTTTAGCTGCAAGTGCTGCATCAAGCCAGGTATCAATTTCATTATCCGTGAGACAGCCAACTAAATGTTTTTGGTAGTCATTTTTGGCTTCATGTATCAAATGGTTTCGAGCATTGCGAATATCGCATACAATATCCGCCTCAAGAGATAAAAATTGTGGCGTTTCAATGAATTGGTTAATGGCGTAATACATCCAATCATAAAGATTATATTCGGAAGTATTACTTTGGAAATTAATGGCATAGCGGTACTGAGTCGCATCATCAAAGATTGTGTGATCAGCTTCGTCCAAAATAATTGAATGTTTCTCAGAATCTTTCCATTGGCCGGAAATTTGCATGCGTGAGTGAAACAATGCCATTTGAGCCACTTCACCACAGTTTATACCACCTACTTTATAATCCTCACTCACAGAAGCTGCATTGATAGGTGAACTGCTGTGTGGTATTTGAAGATAACTGAAGAAAGATGAAAATTCCTCAATAAAGTCTCCAGCCAGTAGGTTTGAAGATGTACAGATATCAACCGTATCGCCGTTCATCCAGCGCATAAAAGCTAACATTGCACTGGTAAGACTTTTTCCTTCTCCAGTGTTAATTTGTTGCATTATGTTACGGCCATTAAGGATGGCATCAATTACGCTGATAACTTGTGTAGAATAGGGGAATTTGCCAGTGGTGCGAAATAGGGTTTCACGGGCCAAAGCCAGTGCAGTTAATTGCAGGGTTATTTTGTCCTCAGAAGAGGTTTTTTCATCTTGAAGCTTTTCACGGCAGCTTTTAATAAGTTTAAGTATTTCTGCTTGAGTTAAGTTCATCACAGGGATTAACGCTTCAGGTGTTTCTTCACGGTGGTAAATACCCTGTTCACACCCAATACTGTTGACAAAAACAAAGTGACTGAGGAGTGTTTTTTGTTGAGTGTATAAGAATGGCTTTCCCTGTTCTGCCCCGGAAAGGTTAAAAATACTAGAAGTAACCTCCGGTGCGCGAGACGCATCAAAGTGTGCTTCAAGTGTTTTCTCATCTCTTTTGTACTGTTCTTTTTCTTTAGTATCAAGAAATGTTTTTAAATCACCTTCTTCGTTATAATCATTAATCGGGAATTTAGGATTGATACAGAGTAAATTATAAAGTCTTTCAAGATTCTCTTCGGTAACTTCTACTTTTTTAAGCTTCAATATAGTGTCAGAGGTAACGTTTTCATTGGCAAGGAAAATTTTTAAAAGCCAATTTTGAGTATCCTTGGACAGCTCAGGGTCAAAAATATTGCCTAATAGGTCAAATAATTCATCAGGTTTTTCTGCAAATTTTTCACTAAAAATCTGTAAAAATGAGGAAGGCGCATCTTGTGCAGTCAAAGCCTTTGTTAGCTTGTCCAGTGGCTTTAATTTATCTGATAATTGTGAAATTTCACTCGTAGACTTAGATAGACCATTGATAATATATATGGATATCGTGTTGTTATCTTTTGGAAGCAAGTTAAATAATTTAGCAATTAGCGAGCCTTCTGCTTTTTGAACACCCGTTAGATTTAAGAACAAATTAATGGCAGCAGTTTTCACAGCATCATCAGTTTGCTTATTACGAACAATAGCTAAGATGATCGGAGCAATAGTAGTTCTTTCTTCTGAATCTAAAAAGTACTTATGAGAAAGGATAGCTTTCATCAAATCAACAGGGAAAGCCGTTTTTGAGTAACTGGAATAAATTTCTTGCAATAAATTTGAGACAGAGTTTAGTTCATGCTTTTTAAGTGCAGGTGTTTTATTATCAGATAACTTAACATTCAAAGCTTCCATAATTTGAGGCGCATTATCCCAAGTGTTAGAGGCTAATAATAGTGCCTGAGCAAATTTTGGAATTTCATCTTGGCATTGAGCACAGTAATTAACTTGTTCAATGATTTTGCCATTCAATTCATTAAAACTGAATAAATTATCAAAAGCAGTTTTAGCAGATTTATATTCTGATTTATTCTTTTCAATATGTAAATTAGCATCAAAAGTTCCTATAAGGATGGATGCCATCTGATACTGAAATAGCGGGTACACGCTTTTAAACCAAAGTTTTTTTCTATTCTTTTCAATAAAATCAATAGGATTTTTAGAAAAATATTTTTTCTGAGAGGCATTTAAGACATGTTCTGGAATATCCTTCACTTGAGATAGAATCAATTCACTTATTTTTTCTAAAGATATATCCTGCTTGCCCATTTGGTGAGTATTATCTAAGAAATGGTAACCCTCAGAAGTCTTAAACGCCTCAGTGAATAACTGACTAATCTCAATTGCATTTGTACAGTCTTCTACTTTAGTAATAAAACTCGTGATGTCAGATAGATTTTCAAAAGGTTTCTTAGAAATATCAATGGATGCAAGTAATTGTAGGATATGGGTGAGCGTATTCAGCTCTTTATTTTTGATGGCCTCGAAAAATTGATGTAGCGTGTCCAAACGATCAATGCTTTCAAAACCAGCAGTACTTTTAAGAACTTTAGCAATGAGTGGGATCAATGTGTGTTTATACTGACAGTCTTGATCTTCATGAAATGAATTTAAAGCTTCTAACAATGTAAAGTTATCTATCGTATTTTCAACAGGAGGCGCAGAGATAAAAGCTTTCAAAAGTTCAGTGCCATAGTGCTGAGTCAAATTTTCTAGTTGTTTTAAAGTTGTCTCTAACTTACGATCTTCAACTTTCATTAAAGTATCAATTAAAAGCCTGGTTTCATGAAGATTTAAAGGAAAATCATGCAAATTACAGATAGTTTTTAAGATATCAGTAATTTTATCTTTTTGGCTTTCAAGTTCTGGAAAAATAATCTGTATTAGCGCACCAAAATCTTTTTCAATATCAGTGTTATTACTATTTAGATGAGTTGTAGTTTGCGCCAGAATACATAACATTAATTTATAAACTGTAAGAGCTTCTGCCTGACGTAAAGACTGGTCAATCTTACTGTCTGGTCCCATTAAAGCAATGGCCTGTTGATATTGATTTTTACTGCCTAATGTGGTGCAACCACCCAAAAAGCGATAAAAGTTTATTTCAATATTTTTAAAAGCGTCATCCACTGGGAGTGAGCTTGGCTTTGGAGTTTTCGCTTCAGCAAATAAATTTTCAAAGGTTCGTTTAAAGAGCTGGCCAGGTTCACCAACATCTTTAGGCAGCGGAGCGCTATCATCAAAAGCCATTACATCTGGCCATATTTGTCTGAAGTCTTCATAAAATGAGGCGTAAAAAGCGCCGTGACTTGAGAGCAGGCTTAATTTTGATCTTTGATTATATTTTATCTTATCAGGTGAATGAAAATAGCTTTCTTTGCTGGCGTGTTCGTCTTCTGGAAAGAGTTCTTTAAATTGTTTTGAAGGGCTTGGAGAGTTTTGCAAAATGATTAAAATTCTCTCCAAAAACACGGGTGACATACTGACAGAGCCCAGTAGTTCTGGGGAGGGCAGTTTGATTCCAGGACACAGTTTTTGTACTTCTGATTTGAAGTATTCAAAGGCCTCAAATACATCAGAAACTTTAAACCAATTTGCCGTAGCCGGTAAGCCTTTTTTTGCGTCCGGTTCGATTTCCATTAAGTTACAGTGAGTAAGGCTTTGTTCTGAGCACAGGTACCCAAACCATTTTAAATCCATTTCTGACCAGGATGACAATTGCTGTAGCATCCGAAAAGCATTTGGATCAAATAAAAATTCATTCCAGTCTAATGAGAGCGATAAAACATTGTCTTTGAACTGCTGGAAAAACACAGGATTTGATTTTTTCAAAACATCCAGGGTGTTCAAGAAAACCTCAAGGTTTACAGCACCCCCGTGGTAGAGAATACCAAATAGTTTATTGTGTTCTGTACCATTGAAGGTTTTCAGTAACTCTTGAAAATCTTTGCAGACTCGGGTTCCCACCTTTTCATTTTCTGCCTTAATAATTTTTGTTAATTCAGGCAGCGTTAATTGCCTGCTTTCATCGCAGACACTTTTAGGCAGGGTAGTACTATCTTTGTCCAAACCAAATTGCGAAGCGTCTCCCCTTATAACAACATCGACAGGCGCTATTCTGTTTAAACGCAAAGTCAGGGGAGATTGATTTTTGTTTTCTGGATAATTTAAAGCATCATAAAGGAGTACTTTTTGTCCTGAATCCGTTTCTTTGATGAAAAAGCCAGGAGGCAGATTGTCTAATATAAGCCCGTCCTTAAATGAGCTAAGATCGCTAATGATAGCATTAGCAGCTTCGTATGATAAATAAGCGATAGGGGCGCCTAACTCAGCAGGACCACAAATAGCTTGCCATACTATTTTTCTATGTGGCTTAAGCAGGGCTGCAAAGCTACCTCCAATTTTAAAAAAAGCCTTTTTGTTGCAGGTATCCTCTGCAGAGCATAGATCAAAAACTTTAGGCATTTCTCTGCTTTGATTTAAGTGCATTTGCTGCTGTTGTTGTTGCTGCTGCTGCTGTTCCTGCACTTGAACTTCAGTTGCAACATCTCTGAGTGCATCGGATGCGCCTAGCTTCCCCTTACGAATATTTCTAGGTTTTGTAGGACTAGATTCTGATGTAGATGGTTCGAGTTCTGCAGTAGATTTATCACTGTCTTTAGGTGTATCTGAAGTTCCTAAAATACGGGCCGCATTTTTTTTACGTAGATTTTTATTAAGCTCGTTAGTAAATTCACATCCAATTTCCTGGAAGATTCCTTTAAAATTTTTAACGATTAGTTCTGAACTCTCGTGTTCGTTAAAATTTAAAAAATCAAAGGATATAGAACAAGAGACATTTTTGTTAGCAATCAGTTGCAGAAGTTTTTGCTTTTGTTTATTAAAGAGAGTCCCAAGCTTTTCAACTTTTTCAGGGCCAGATTCAAATTTTAGAAGTGCGTCAATATCTATTTTAATAACAATATGACCATTGAATTGTGGTTGTTCAGCAACTTTCTCTAAGAAATGTTTAAATTGCTTAATTGGTTCCTCAACATTAAGATCAGCCAGGATAGTGAGTGACCTGACTGGTAATTTGGATAAGTGACGACACACACTATCAATAAGTGCGTCGGTAAATTTTGGTTTAAGGTCAGCATCATAGCTGTGAGATAGCGATAAATCTGCCTGGTCAATTGCGTTAAATGCATTAGAATTTGTTGTGCAAAATTCTAAAAATTTATCCTGCAAAATAATACCACCCAAAAGTATCGCATTAAAACTATTTTCTGAGTTCTCTTGCCCAGAAAAACAAAAATATCCATACCGACTTTCAACATGTATGTTTTTTGAAAGGGCAATCCATTTTTGAAATAAAAGACCCCAGGGGTTCTTTTCAGCATTATGCCTAATCTTTATATCAAAAAGTTCAAACAGTTTATTTCTGGCCATAACCGCATTAGCATACTCCTGCAAATGGTCAATTTTTTTACTTTCTTTTGATTTAAACTCAATATTTTTAACAGTGGTAACGCCATCCAACATATCTTGTAAAGATGGTAAAAGTGTACCTTCTAAATCTTCTGGCCAACCAGAGATTTCCAAAGCTGTAATTTTTTTCTCAATAATAAATTTCTTAAGGGCAATTACAAAAAGGCTAACTGGTTTATCATCGAAAGGACTGAGTCCTTCTACACTTTTGATTAACTCATTAAGATCAATGTTTAGTTTAACAGTTTCTTCAGAAGTAGAGGTGCCTGTTTCAAATTTTTCAGAAATCGCGGAGACTAATTTTGCGTCTTTGGGCGCAATTGGTATGTTAGTTAAACCTGATGATGTAGAAGATTTAAATTGTGAAAGCTCTGCAGCAGAAATAATTAAGCCAATAGCCTTATCTGTTAATTCGATAGTAGGACTACTTTCTTCGCTTTTGGATTTACTGGGAATAGTTTCAATATGCTTAGGTAACCCTGGCATATCCTTGGATATTTTTGCCTGTTTTAAAATTCTTTTAAAGACATACTTTCGTAGAGCAGAAGGATTTGTATGGCTTTCAATGGCAGCAAACTCATGATCCTCTTTTACGTGGCGTACTAAAGCCTGAAGCGCAAAATCACCACAACGAAAGCCATCTTTTTGAACTTTAAGGCCTTTAACGGAGCTAGACTTTGAAAACTTGTATTCATCACCAAAAGCCTGGTAAGTTTTTACGGAACTATCAACAACGGATACATCGTAATATCGAGCTGCTTTTTGGATGATTTCATTGATCTGTTGCGTCTTGGATGGCGATAAGATCATTGAATCTTCATAATCATATTTAATGGTTTTATTGACAGGATCAATCTCAAATGCCAGATAAGTCCAGTGACGCCCCTGATCTTTTTCGCCAATCGAATCATTAATTATGAAGTGAACTTGATATGGTTTATCTGCTTCTTTATGTGTTTCTTTGGCAAAATGCAAAGCCATGCCAATGTCTTGCTCACTGAGTCGCGTTATGTGCACATTTTCTTTAAGTCCTGCCAGCACATTTTCTTGATTAAGAGCGTCTATAAAACGTTTTATATCAATCTCGTTTAGTAAGTGATCAATGTTTAAATTTTCTTTAAGGGCTTTACCAAGAAGATCCAGATTTTTTGTGTCAGCATGAAGGGCGCTAAGTGGTTCATCTGCAAGACTATCTAATGCTTTATCGAGGGTACGTGTAAATTTGCTTAAGTTGACATTCTTAATGCGAAATAGTGGAGTAGAACTTGAGCCGCTCTTAATTTCTTCTAAAGTAACTGAATTGATAAAGCTCAACCAAAAGTTCATAAAATCTTGTTGATATTCTTTAAAAGAGTCAGCGTTTTCAGTAGAAAAAATATCAATATTAAAAACAGCAATATATTTTTTACGGCAGTCAATGAAAAAATTTAAGAGTGCCTGTGATTCTTTTGTGTTCTCAAAAAGCGGCCTTTCACTATTTTTAAGTAAAGTACGATAATCAAGCTCATTGTTTGATTTGAGCAATAAGAGTCTATTTAAAAGAATTTCTGCTCTTTTAATATCTGTTTGCTTGTCATGTAGAACACTATAACTTTGCATAATGTCTCGCTTTTGGTTTGAGGAAACTGTACATCCTTAATACAAAATTTCTATAAATAATAATTTTACTAGAGTATAATAACACTAATATCAATAAAGATCCTTAAGGAAACCTTAAAAAATTTCGATTTCAATATAAATAGAGAGGCAGTGCAAATAGCAGATATGCAAAAGTATAGCAAAAACTGTGAAGATAAGAGGATTTTTGTGTACATTAAGCTATCCTATGCGGTAAATAGTACTGATTTTATAATTTACTGCCGTTAAGATTTACCATTTTGGGAGAGTGTTTCTTTTAACTCAGTGACTCTGTCTAAAACAGTATTTGGATTTTTAGAAGATGAGGCAATACTGTCAAAAACTCTTGCTTGCCCTGTAGTCACTTTAGTATAGACCAGTTTTCCTACTATTGTTAAACCTGCAGTAAAGATAGCGCTAACCCCCAAGCAGACATCTCCAATAATGCGATTAATTCGTTCTCTTGGATGAACTTGGAATTGTTCAATAAATTCACTTGAATCTTTTTTTAGATTTTCATCCAGTTCATTTGCCCGGCTCCTAAATGTTCCTAAAGTTTTTAAGATTTCCTCTGGTTCATCTTTGGATTGGATAATTGTGCTATATATATCCGTTAAAAAAGAATCTACTTTTTCAGAGGTTGAAGCTGCAAATTTACTACCGGCCTGCTTTTTGTCCTGTTCATCATAACTGAGAGTATTTACGTGAGCTTCAAACTCTCCCAGAGTCTTTTTAAAATTCTGGTGAGCTGTAATAATTGGCTTCAAATGGGGGCCTAGCATAAGAATATCGCTGAGATAAATCCAATTAGCAGCTTCACTGATTGAATTTTCTTTATTAATCAATGGCATGAGTCTATTGATGCGTACATCTTCTGTCTTTTGTGTTAAATTCTGAAGTTGTTTACTTGTTGGAAGCATATCACCAATTTCGTCAGTGAGAAAAAATAACTGCAACGCAAAAAGCTTCTCTGGAGGTAGCTGTAGAGCAGTATCAGCTTTTGAGACTAATATTTGTTTTGCCTGAAAATCTTCTTGTGCCTTTGTCTTTTTTTCTTCAAGAAAGTCATTCAATGCGCTGTTAAATGCCTTAATATGTTCGTCACTTTGATTTTTACTATAGTTTTTAAATGCTTCTCTTAACGACATAAACTTCTCCCTAAAAGCATAATTTAAATGTATATCTAAATATGCTATCAACTTATACCTAATTAAACATTTTACCTCTTTTTTAATAAAAAATGATCAAAAAAAAGTAAATTCTATCAAAGCAGGGGTTAAATACTTAATTAAGGGCTTGCAGGTTGGGTAATTCAAGACATTGAATAAAATACGGTAGTCTAAACCACCCAGACTACCGTACCCTCCAAATACTCCCTTAAGCTTCACCTGATACAATCAAAGTAATCAATTTATTTAAAGCTTACTTTAGATCATATGCAACGTTCAACCCCTAAACATCAGCGTCAACTGTGGCAACTGGCTCAACCGATTGCTGAGAATCAGGCTTATCATCTGCCCTTACATCGGGTAACGCCTGATTCTTATGATATGCCTGAGAGTGAAGCGGAGGCTAACCCCTCGATTTGGGTGTTAGCTCAGAAATGCGAACAGACTGAGTCCGATGATACAGTTAGTGTTAAACAATCCTGGGGTGTTTACTCTGTTGCTGCGGATGGTATGCAACAAAGTGGTTTGCAAGCATTACATCAGGATTTTCCACGTGGGAACTCCATTGAAATAGACGGTTATACGATATCTGATTATCAAAATTGGGGAAATAATCTCGGGCTAGAGACTAATCAGCTTGGAAGTTTTACTAGGTGGCTTCGTGAAATTGTACAACTGAATGAATCACAGATTGAAATTATCCGAAAAGCATATGCACAATCTGTTGGGGGTCCATTTTTGGCGCAGCTGAGAAATTTAGCTTCAGATCATCAGATATGGGATACAATATTTTTTCCTGATGAAAATATAAGATATACCAAGATCAAATTCCATAACGGTCTTCTGAAATTTCAGTCATTTTGTCATGGGTTTAAAATTAAAAACATCAATACCAGTGAGGTAATTGACCTAAATCAATCTATTGAATGGTCTGGAACATTTACCCCAGAAGGTTCAATACTAACGTATTTTACTTTCTCAAGTAACGCAATCAAAAACTGTGTTTCTGGGTATCATGATAAAGCTGTGTCCAGTTATGCAGATGCTATTGAAAATGCACAAGCTTTGTCAGAAACTCATAATGAGAATATGGCTTTTGTAAGAAGGTTACATCAAATATTTCAACCTATATATCAGCATCTTTTAGCAGCAGTACCGGAAGCTGAATTAGCGCAAAACAATAGTGATTATACCAAAGAAAACTGGGTTTTTAGTTTAGATACTTTATTTGATGTGGTTAATGCGAATATTAATTTGTTAAATCCACATCAATTGAAACAGATCCTTGCAGGGGATGAACTTAAAACACTGTTATCTGATTTGCCAGAAGCTTTAAAAACTATATTTCAACAGAAATTTGAAGCATTGGAAGAAAAGATTTTTCTTAGCTCACTTAAAATTAATAAAGATAAGTATTTTGAAAAACTCATTAATCACAAATTATCTCAAGAGGTGATATCAACTTTACAGACAACTGATAACTGGCTATCACAAACCACTTGGGGACAGAAAATCAGTGCAATGCCGCTGCTGGAAGTTGAACGAACTTTTGCACAGAATAAAACCTTCAAAAAGCTGATAACTTTAGCGCCTTTTACATTGGCAAAAGCCAATCCAAATATTGCAGCTTTTATATTGGACAATAAAGAACTTACAGCTCAACAACTTTTATCAGCCGTTGAAATCAGCAGTCTGTTAAAACACAGTTGTCAAGATAACTTACGTTTTATGGCTGCACTGTCTGAAGATACCAGACTTTTTCAAGCCGTAAAAGCTGTGACACCTGTGGGTGATAGTGCCTTGACAGATATGGAAGGATTACTGAGAAAAACCACATTTAGACGTAAACCAAAGCTAGACTTCAAGAGAATTTCACAAACTTTGAGAGATAATACCACTGACAATCAGGCATTTTTGCTCAGTCACGGGCAAGATTTTGCGGTGGATAATTTAGGAGATGTGTTACAAAATTTCAAAGCACAGGAATTGGAAAATTTCTTCAAAACCACTTTATTTAATCCTCATGCTAAAAATCACTCGGCTCTTGAAACGCTATTATATCAGTCTTTGCAATTATTTGTTGATGGTACAAATCATGAAGCCTCCGTTGAAAGTGCTGGTATTTTGGCTACTCAAATGCAAAATCACAAAAGTTTAAGAAAGCTTATCTATCAACATTTAAAACAGAATTTAAATAAAAATCCAGAAGACACAAAAAGCCTTCAGGCACTAGTTCACTTAGCTGCTATGGATGTGGATATTGCCAAAAACTTGTTAAAAACCCGTCCCTGGGGAAGGTTTTCAAAATTAAGAGCAATATTAGATAGTTTGTCTGATGCACAAATCATTCGCATCATTGAAGCTCACGGGATGGATAAAGCGTTTGTAGCTTTTTTGCAACCTACAGGTTGGGGGAGAGATTATATTTCTCGTTTAAATCTGGCAGATTTACCCTTAAGTATTCAGCATCATTATCAAGCAACGATTTCTTTACCAACAATGCCTACAAACTCTGCTAATATGCCAAATTGGTTACAGCGTTTTACAAAATATGAAGAACTTCGATTAAAAGGAAGTGAAGGAGCTACCAGACATGCTCAGATGCTTAAAGAAAATTTTCCAGAATTAACTTTAGAAGCAATGCAAGCATTGTTAAAGCACACCAGCGCCTTTAATTTTGTCAAAACCCATCAATTGATACCCCTTACAGCTATTGCTGAAATTATGAATGCTCCAGATAACAAAGCTTTAGCAACCCTTTTGCAATTACATTATCCCATAGCGCAAGAGAAAAAATCTGAACTCATGGAGAAACTCATAGAGAAACTCATAGAGCAAGCGAACCTTGCCAATACACCCATTATATCAGGCACTTCACTGGGTGAATGTATTGCCACCGCTCAGGCTGAACTTAACATACTCAATACTTCATTGACGCCATCAGTTAGTGATCCTGAAGTCATTAATGCGCAGTGGTTGAAACATCCTGATCGTAATGTTAGCGAAATTTTAGATGAAATTATCGTAAATCCTGCACTTGGGCATGACTTTTTTAAAGATCCTGAAGTGGCTGAAGCGATTATTACTAATGTAAATGAAAAATTTAAAAAGTGCTTTACCGATTTGCCTTCGAGCAAGAAAGAGTCATTCATGTTTCAACATCCTTATTTGTTAAGACTGGTAGATGATACAACCTTAGTTCATTTTATTCAGCGCCCCTTTATTGCCAGCGAACATAAAGCCAGACTTGCAAATCAGGTGCGTACCTCTCAATTGACACTGATTCCGACAGAGTATGTGCGACAGGCACAAAAAACCAGCGATCCGAATGATTTGGTTGAGCTATTCATAAGATTTGCAGATAGACCAACTGTAGTATTTACGGATGATATGATAGTTAAAATACTCGAGGCACACAATGCTAAAGGTTTTGACAAGCTTTTCGATTTAGAAATATTCAAAAGTAGATGTGCAGCTTCTGAAACCGTTAAAGAAAAATTAGCTTCCAATGCTTACATTGATTCTTTAAGTGATCAAATGCGAGCTATTGTAGAAAATTTTCAGGCAAGTTTATCTGCCGCAACACCTATAAGCACAGATTTCACAGTACCAGCAATTACCTAAAAAAAACAATTCAAGTAAGAGGGGAAATAACATGACAAATACCATTGCAGTGGAACTTAAAGATGTCAATCGAAAACAACTAAAAAAAATTGAAGCCGCTATTAGTACTTATTTGAAAAAGCTTTCACCTTTAAATTCCTTGAATATTGATCCACAAGAAAGCACATTACAGAGGTTTGCAAATGAATGTTTTGGTGACTTCAAAAGTGAGGGTGACGAGCATGCACCTTCATATGAAAAGATGGTAGCTAAAAAAAGTGCTTTGCAAAGTAAAATGCAGAATACTTTAGTAGCGCCTAAAAGAGCTGGAGCTTTTGGCCTTGGACAGCCGGTAGAAACAAGAAAACCTTTAGAGGATATTACCCCAACGATAGAGCAACTCTCTATACGATAGCTCAGGATTTACGAAAAAGTTCTTATTAAAATCGAAATTAATAAATGTAGGTTGGGCTGACGTAAGGAAGCCCAACAGGTCGTGGCAACTCAATAAGGCCGTAATTAAATGAATACCCTGTTGGGCTTCCTTACGTCAGCCCAACCTACATTCACTGAGTTAATCTTTAAGCAACAGACAACATTGTGTCAAATGCTCTGTTTCAGCGACTTCATTATCAAAATTAAAGTAACGAAAAATACAGGGCAAATCAGCAAGCTCCTCTTCTGAGTTTGGTAACCAGTCACGATAAAGCATGTAAACGGTTTTGGCAATGTCATCTCTGGAACCTTTATGCATAGCTGTGGCGTAGCGTCCTTCAGGTAAATACTTTTCCACAACAGTATTTGTTAACTTAAGTTGTGGCGGGATGGTAATGCCTAAATCAAACCGAAAATCTTCAGCTTTCGTGGTGGCTGGATCATCATAAGCAAATCCAAAACACTCGCCGGGTTGAGGTTTTAAGGAAATGGGTTGATCCTGTGCCCAGGTTATCAATTTGTGGACACTGTCACCCAAACCAGAAGGGTTACCTCGATGTTCAATAAGGGCTAAACGTCTTTTGGGCATATTTTCTATGGTTACATTTATCATAATTTCACCTTTATGTGGCAAACGATAGGGGACAGACTGCCATTTTGACCAATCTCCTTGAGTTCTAAACACTTTAGGGCTGACACCGCAGTATTTTTTAAAAACCTTAGTAAAAGCCTCGTGAGACTCAAAGCCTGCATCGATTGCAATGGTTAGAATGGGTTTTCTTTTTTCAATCATTAATTGACTGGCAGCACGTTTTAGTTTCAACCAGCGAATATATTGTTTGACAGATAACCCGGTTAAAGATGTAAATAAACGGTGAAAATGAAACTTTGAAAAACAGGCAATTTTACATAACTCATCCAGAGTTAATGGCTCATCAAAATGTTTACCAATATAGTCAATGGCCTTTAAAATTCTGGTTTCATATTTCATGAAATACACGCTTTAGTATTTTTATCTATTTACAAGGTAGATTATAAGGAGGATGATTGCTAAAAACCTGTCGATTCTTGCGGTTTTTTTGTGAAAAGTATGGTGTTTTGTATTTTGGCATCTGTTATAAAGATCCAAAGGGATTTTTTCTGCTACAATTTAATTAACCCCAAAAAAATAACAACATCAGGGAGTTAGCTTATGTCAAAAGGGCAAACACTACAAGATCCTTTCTTGAATGCTTTAAGGCGAGAAAAGGTGCCAGTAGCTATTTATTTGGTAAATGGTATTAAATTACAAGGGCAAGTTGAGTCATTTGACCAATTTGTTATACTTTTGAAAAATTCTGTCAGCCAAATGGTTTACAAACATGCGATTTCAACCATTGTCCCAAGTCGAAATGTCAGTGGTTTGACGATGGATGAACCTCATGATTAGCTGATATTTAACCAAAGAGGTATTATTTGTTCGAGCGTCCAAATTTTGGTGAGCAGGCGATTCTTGTACATATGGAATTACCAGAGTATGACAAAAAAGAGTATATAAGCGAGTTTGTTGAGCTGGCTCAATCCGCAGGGGTTCAGGTTAAACACACCATGACTACCAGTCGACTCACGCCCGATCCAAAATATTTTATTGGTCGGGGGAAAGTAGATGAAATTAAAACCCTTATTTCAGCGGATAAAATCCAAGTTGTTATCTTTAATCATACTTTGACACCTGCACAGGAACGAAACCTGGAAAAATATTTCAATTGTCGAGTATTAGACAGAACCGGGCTTATCTTAGATATTTTTGCCCAACGGGCGCAATCCTTTGAAGGTAAGCTGCAGGTTGAGTTGGCACAACTACAGCACCTTTCTACCCGATTAGTCAGAGGTTGGACACACCTTGAGCGTCAAAAAGGGGGGATTGGTTTAAGAGGCCCTGGTGAAACACAGTTGGAAACAGATCGCCGTCTTTTACGAAACCGTATCAAATATATCCATAAGCGTTTGGAAAAAGTCAGAAGTCAGCGTCACCAAAGCCGCAGTGCCAGACAAAAAGCACTTTTACCCACGGTCTCACTGGTGGGATATACCAATGCAGGTAAATCTACTTTATTTAATTTACTCACACATTCTGAAGTTTATGTAGCCGATCAATTATTTGCAACGTTGGATCCTTCGCTCAGAAAGCTTGCGATTCCAGGGGCGGGTAAAATTATTCTTGCAGATACTGTGGGGTTCATTCGTCATTTGCCCCATGATTTGGTGGAAGCTTTCAGCGCCACTTTACAGGAAACTCAAGAAGCCAGTTTATTGATACATGTGATTGATGTGCATGATCCTGACCGTCAGGCACATATGCAAGAGGTAGAGCAGGTGTTAGAGCAGATCGAGGCAAATGAGATTCCACGACTTTTGGTTTACAACAAAATCGATATGTCAGATTCATTGTCTCCTGGTATTGTGCGAGACAGTGATGATAAGCCTGTGCGAGTAAATATTTCCGCTCAAAAACAATTGGGGATTGATGCTTTAATGCAGGCCATATCAGAGCGTGTTTTTGGCAACCCTGTGTATCGGACGATCTCCCTTTCACCTCAGGAAGGCAAGTTACGCTCGCAGTTATATCAAAAAGGCGCTGTTCAAAGTGAAACCATGGATGCAGATGGAAATTGGATTTTACATTTGAAACTGTTAAAGGAAGATTATGAGCAGATGATTCAGCACCATTCTGTCTTGAAGGCCGATTAAATTGAGGCTGAGTTTGAACTCTAATGTAGGTTGGGCTGACAACGGAAGCCCAACAGGGTATTCATTTAATTAAGGCCTTTTTTTATTGCTATGGCTTGTTGGGCTTCCGTTGTCAGCCCAACCTTGTATCTTATCTTTGTGTGATGATATCCAAGATATTGTTACAATTCTAGGGGCACCTAGGATGGTGGAAGATGAAGCCGCGCCCAACCTAAGAGCTCGACTCTGGATTGTAGAATTTGCTCTCTTCCACCCACATTTATTCATAAAGATCGAACGGTATCTTAGGCCTAAAGAGCCTGCATTTACAAGGTTGATCCGAATAAATCATTCCTAAGTACACCTGTCTAATTTTAACCAATATGTGAGATTTATCAATGGAAAACTTCTACGTGGGTATCGATGTCGCTAAATTAACTTTTGTGGCCGCAGTTAAAGTCAATCATAAGTATCGCTCTAAATCGTTTGGAAATGGTGCCAAAGGATTTAAGCTATTCATTCAATGGCTAGAAAAATTCTCAACGCAACAACCTCACGTTTGCATGGAGTCCACCGGTAAATATGGGGATAAGCTCGCTTTATTTTTGCATGATAATGGCTGTCTTGTCAGTGTCGTCAACCCAGCAAATATCAAATATTTTATGAAAAGCCAACTGGCAAGAAATAAAACAGATTCAGTGGATGCAAAGTATATCTGCCAATATTGCGAGTTATCAAAACCTTCGCTTTGGAAACCTTTAGCAAAAGAAGTTCGCAACCTAAAGTCCTTAGTAACAAGACTTGAAACCCTCAATAACACTGTTTTACAAGAGCAAAATCGCCTGGAAAATGTGGATGAGAGTATTAAAGACTTTATTGATAATCACATAATTTATCTCAAAAAGCAGATAAAAGACATTGAAAACCAAATCAATGAACACATCAGCGCTCATGAATCTTTAAAGACTAATGCCAAGCTCTTAAAAAGCATCACAGGCATCGGTGAAAAAACCACTCATAAAATATTAGCCTTTCTAAGTCATGTAGATACATTCGATAGCGCAAGGCAGCTGGCGGCTTATGTGGGGTTGAATCCGCAACAATCTCAGTCAGGCACCTCTTTAAATTATTCTCGTATCTCCAAGACAGGTAATGGGAAATTACGTCAGATGTTTTATATGCCTGCCTTAGTAGCCATAAAACATGACCCAAATATAAAAGCTTTCTACGAAAGACTGTTAAGTAAAGGTAAAGCCAAAAAAGTCGCCATTTGTGCTGTAATGCGTAAACTGGTTCATATCATTTACGGCGTCTTAACCTCCCAGCAGCCTTTTAAGACTCAAAAAATTCGTTCAAGATAATAGTCAACTCATCACAACGCTCAATGAGGAGGATAAATGAAATAACCTTCAAGTCTGCTGTCTATGCCACTTTTGATGAATTCAAGAAAATTTATCAATTTTCGCTTGACTGGTAAGACGGTATCTACATTTTATTGCTTATTTAAGAGTGTAATTCTCTCATAGCTTTTTGAATATCCCCTTCAATTAGGGCATCTGTCACTTGCAGTGCGTCTGAAATACTGTTTTGTATTTTTATTGAGTCTGCGTTGGAGGGTTTTTTTAAAACGTAATCAACCACCTGAAGTTTATCTCCAGGATGATTGATCCCGATTCGAAGTCGAAAAAAATTCCGAGTGCCTAATTGTGCAATCGTATCTCTAAGACCATTATGGCCTCCGTGACCGCCACCTTGTTTGATTCTGGTGACACCTGTGGGTAAATCCAGCTCATCGTGAGCCACTAGAATTTGTTCGGGAGGGATTTTATAAAAATTTGCCATAGCCGCAATGGCCTGGCCAGACAGGTTCATGAATGTGGCAGGCAATAACAGTCGGCAGGTTTGGTCTTCATAAGTAAAGCTGCCAGCCAGTCCTTTAAATTTTAATTCTGGCCGTAATTGCACCTGATATTTCTCAGCCAATTGACCAACAAACCAGGCACCGGCATTATGGCGAGTCTGTTCATATTTGGAACCAGGGTTACAAAGTCCGACAATCAGTTGAATAGGCGCGTATGTGTTCATGCTGATATTAAAAGAAAGCCTCTTGAGACAGAGGCTTTTTGGTAATGATTAATAAGGCTCAATAGATATTTAAGCTTTGTCTTCATCTTTGTCTTCAGACTCATCAGCAGAGGCGTCTTCAGCTTTAATTTCAGTTTCCGCTTCCTCTTCAGCATCTTCTTCAACAGCCGCTCTTGGCAGATGAATACTGGCGACAGCTTTGTCATCTTCGTGGGTTAAGCTTAACAGTTCCAGTTTTTTAGAAACTTTTAAATCAGATAAGTGAATTGACTCATCCAGTTTTAATTCTGAGACATCCACTTCAATATATTCAGGTAAGTCAGCAGGCAGACAAGAAATTTCCACACTGGATTCAAGGTGAGAAATAATACCACCATCGAGCTTAACACCTGGGGCACTTTCTTCGCCGACAAAATGCAATGGAACATGCATGGTGATTTTATCTTTGGCAGAAATTCTTAAAAAGTCCATGTGTAAAACTTTTGGCTTAAAAGCATGGCGTTGCATGTCTTTTAATACCGCTTTTTCTTTTTTGCCAGCAACATCAAGTGTTAAAATATGCGAATAAAACGCTTCATTTTCAATGGCTTTTAACACCTGGGAATGTGAAAGGGTGATAGATTGCGCTTCTTTACCGGCCCCATAGATAACAGCAGGGATTTTATCTTTCAAACGACGCATACGGCGACTATGGCCTTTTCCAAGGTTTGTTCTTGCTTCTGCTTGCAGCTCATATACTTCAGACATTGAAGCTCTCCAATTCAATTAAAATTCAGTCATATTCGACAATAAGGCACGATATTATACACATTAGGCTGGTAGATGAGAAGTCGTTTGATGAAATTCTTTAAAAAATGTAGATTCGGCATCCACCCAATGACAACTCGGTAAATTTTATTCCGGAAACATGCTGCTGACGGATTCTTCTTCATTGATTTTACGGATAATTTTGGCCAGCATATCGGCAATACTGATAACGCGGATTTTTTCACAGCTCAAAGCCTGCTGTGACAAAGGAATGGTATTAGATACCACCACCTCGTCAATACTGGATTTTGCAATATTATCCATTGCTTTACCCGAAAGCACAGGGTGGGTGCAATAGGCACGAACGGTTTTTGCACCTTCAGCTTTTAAAGCACTGGCAGCAGAGCAGAGTGTGCCTGCTGTATCCACAATGTCATCCACCAATACACAATTACGATCGGTGACATCACCAATAATGTGCATGACTTCAGCCACATTTGCCTGTGGTCGACGTTTATCGATAATCGCCAGATCTGTATCATTCAGGCGCTTAGCAATGGCTCTGGCGCGAACAACACCACCCACATCGGGAGACACGACCATAATATCAGAAATGTCTTGTTGATTAATATCTTCAAGTACCACCGAGGTTGCATAGGCATTATCTACAGGCATATAGAAAAAGCCTTGAATTTGATCGGCATGTAAGTCTACTGTAAGAAGACGGGAAATACCTACAGAAGCCATCATATCCGCGATAACTTTAGCAGTGATAGGTACTCTGGCGGAGCGCACTCGACGATCTTGCCTTGCATATCCAAAATAAGGCACAACCGCAGTGATGCGAGTTGCCGAAGCACGACGCAGAGCATCGGCCATGATAATCAATTCCATCAGATTGTCGTTGGTGGGGGAGCAGGTGGGTTGAATGATAAAAACATCGCGCCCACGAACGTTTTCTTTAATTTCCACCATAGTTTCACCATCGCTGAAACTACCCACATTGGCTTTTCCAAGCGGTATATCAAGGTGTTTGGAAATTTCTTTAGCTAAATCAGGATTGGCATTACCAGCAAACAACGTAATTGAAGGCACATTCAACTCCCTACGCACAAAGACAATAGCAACTTGTCTTTATAGTTTTTATGACGGCAAATAAATCTTTAAGTGCCTGAATAAGAAAATGGCTGGGGTACCAGGATTCGAACCTGGGAATGCGGGGATCAAAACCCCGTGCCTTACCGCTTGGCGATACCCCAACCGAGGCTGAATATTTTGAGGTTTTAACACGCAAAAGTCAACCGCAATTTTATTTTTTTAAAGTAGCTTCAGTTTTGATTGCCCTTGGGTATAACTTGCAGAGAAAGTTAAGGATTGAAAGTGAATTACCAGGGGAAAAAAAATTCGCAATCGGATAAAACCCAAGGTATGATATCTGTTTAATTTATCTACGATGGGAGCAACATGGATACCAAACGAATCGTACCAGTGATACTGTCAGGTGGCTCTGGCAGCCGGCTTTGGCCGCTTTCGCGCAAACTTTTGCCGAAACAGTTTTTGCAGTTATCTGACTCGAAATATAGCCTGTTACAGGAAACGATTTTAAGACTTGAAAATCTTGAAGTTCAACCACCTATCGTAGTGTGCAATGATGCGCATCGGTTTTTGGTGGCAGAACAGTTAAGAGAAATTGGTATCGAAAACTATCGCATCGTGCTGGAGCCTGAAGGAAAAAATACAGCCCCTGCTGTGGCATTGGTGGCGCATTTACTCGAAGATAAAAATGATATCATGGCAGTTTTACCGGCGGACCATCAAATCAAAAATCCAGCTGCCTTTTGTGAAGCTATTTTAATGGCGGCTAACTTTGCTGAGCGTGGCGCTTTGGCAACTTTTGGTATCATTCCCAATAAACCTGAAACCGGATACGGCTACATTAAAGCCGCGGAAGAAATTGACAATACTAGAGTTTTTAAAGTAGAAAAGTTTGTGGAAAAACCAGATGTAGCCACAGCAGAAAAGTTTGTGGCTTCAAATGAGTATTTTTGGAACAGCGGCATGTTTGTCTTCACTGCCAAAACTTTCCTGGATGAGTTAAACCAGTATGCTCCCGAGATTTTTAACAAAACCCAAGCTGCCGTAGCAGCTCGAAAGACAGATTTGGATTTTGTCCGTGTGGATGCTAAAGCCTTTGCAGATTGTAAAGATGATTCCATCGACTATGCAATTATGGAACATACCAAACACGGGGTAGTGGTACCCACCGATTGTGCCTGGACAGATTTAGGCAGTTGGTATTCCATGTGGGAAGCTACTGAACGAGATAGTGATGGAAATGCTTTTATTGGGGATGTGTTAAGTCAGGATACAAAAAACTCCATGGTCCACAGTAAAAATCGATTGGTAGTCACCGTTGGTATGAAAGATTGCGTGGTGGTGGATACCCAAGATGCGGTTTTAGTGGCACACAGGCAGCAGGCGCAAAAAGTTAAAGACATTGTTAATACCTTAAAATCACAGCAAAGATCAGAAGTTGAATACCATCAACGAGTGTATCGTCCCTGGGGATTTTATGAGAATCTGATTGAGTCTGACTTTTACAAAGTAAAACGTATTATGGTACACCCAGGTGCGAGCCTCTCTTTACAGTTACATCACCGTCGATCTGAGCACTGGGTCGTGGTAAAAGGTAAAGCTCAAGTGGTTAATGGTGAGAAAATTTTAGAATTGACTGATAACCAATCCACTTACATTCCCGTAGAAACCAAACACAGGCTCAGCAATATTGGTGATGAGGAATTATTTTTGATTGAAGTGCAATGCGGCGATTACTTAGGTGAAGATGATATTGTGCGTTATGAAGATACTTATGGCAGGGTAAGTTAAAAGTTAATGTAGGTTGGGCTGACGTAAGGAAGCCCAACAGAGTATTCATTTACTTACTGCCTGAATTTAGTTGCCACGGCCTGTTGGGTTTTCTGCGTCAGCCCAACCTACATCAGATATTTATTTCCAAAGATTTACCTGAATATTTTGCTAACCCAGTTTCAACATCCCCATAATAACCAATTTCACCGGCATCCAGCCAAAGTACTTTATTACAGAATTTACGAATGGTGGAATTGTCATGGGAAGCCAGCACCACAATGTCGGCATCATCAAGAATATTATTAAATCTATCTTGAGCTTTTTGCATGAAATTTGCATCGCCAGCGCCCACAACTTCATCCAGCACAATAATTTCAGATAAAACACTGGTTGCAATACTAAACGCTAATCTTAAACGCATACCTGAGGAATAGGTTCGAACAGGTACAGACAAATAGTCGCCCAGTTCAGTAAAATCCGCGATCTCTTTTTGTTTTGCCAGTATTTCTTTGCGTTTTAGACCGTGAATAATGCCTCGCATTAAGATATTTTCATAGCCAGTTGATTCAGGATCCATACCCAGCATCACATCTAAAAGGGCAGAAACCTTGCCTTCAAGGGTTAATTTACCAGACGTCGGTTCATAAATTTGTGCTAAGACTCGTAAAAGTGTACTTTTGCCGGCACCATTGTGTCCCACAAGCCCAAGCCTGTCCCCTGGGTTGAGTTCAAAGGAAATATCGTTCAAAGCTTTTACCGTGACTACTTTGCTGTCTTTGGATAAAGAACCACCGGTGGTAATTCTCATCAGTTGTTTTTTAATGGAGCGAGAGCTTAATTCATAAATAGGAAACTCAACTCCAACATTTTGTAATTTAATATGCGCCATAAACTAATACTCAAGTACTATATCCAATAAACAATCCTGCGTCGTGCAGCTTTAAAAATAATAAATACAATAAAAATTCCAAAAATAATAAAACCAAGGTTGAATAAAATTGTATATAAACTGGGTTCAATACCACGCAAGGGTGAGCGAAGTATATCGATAAACTGTGCGAAAGGATTCACAAGCACTGTCCAATGATATTTTTCTGGCAGTAAGTGCGGCATCCACATGATAGGGGTCAGGAAAAACCCTACTTGAATCAGATTTTGTATAATGATAGCAAAATCTCGAAATCTAGCGCCCAACATGGCAAAAATCATCCCATAAAGCGTACCATTAATGAGAATACAGGCTAGACCTAATATAGCCGCAGGTATTTCGGGTAAAATATTGACGTGGTAATAGAATAAAATAGGGATAAGCACCACGATGTTGTGCAAAAAAATGATAAAGTTTCTGGCAACTACCCTTAAAATATAAATGGTAAAAGGGATTTTAATCTGGCGGATGTAGCCCTCAGCTTCAATAAAACTTGCCGTACTCTCATTAATAATGGTGGATATCATGGCCCATACCAACATTCCGGCTGCCAGAAATGGATAATAAGTATTTAACTTCATTTTGAACAGCTCACCATATAAAAACCCCATGGTATAGATGGTGATAGCCATGCTAATGGTAATCCAAAAGGGCCCCAGCTGTGAGCGACGATAGCGTAATTTGATATCCTGCCAGCTTAACAGCAGCCAGATACGCCAGCTAAAAAGCCCACTAAATATATCATCGTAAGCAAGTTTAAATTGAGACATAAAGTTTGTAAAAATGTAATTCGAAAAACAGGGTTCATTATTATAAAATCCTGCTTAAATATCAATGTGTTTTTCAACAACTAATATGAGCGATTTAATGTGAGGCAACGGTTTTCAGTACCTCAAAGGTCTTTTGTGCGCAATCACGCCAGGAAAATTGTTGTGCGCGCTGTGCGCCTTTAGTTATCAAGTCTTGTCTTAGGGTTTCTGATTCAAGCAGCATCTGTAGCCCTTGAGTCATTTCGTCATTATCATCCGGTTTCACCAGCAGTGCAGCATCCTGTGCAATTTCTGGAATTGAGCTGGCATTTGCCGCTAAAACCGCAGTTTTAGAAGCAAAGCTTTCAATCACAGGAAATCCAAACCCCTCTTGAAAAGAAGCAAAAGCAAAGACACTTGCACCTTGATATAAAGCTCGCAAATGATCAAAAGGCACATATGAGAGCCATTGTCCCTGATGATTAGCTTTTAGTTTTTCCAGTTGCTGTATGATGCCTTCACAGTGCCAGCCTTTTTTACCAACAATTATTAAATCGTATTGCTTTTGCAAATGAGCTGGCAGATTGAGATAAGCTTTGATTAAGCCTGAAAAATTTTTACGTGGCTGCAAGGTGCCGACACTTAAAATATAAGGTTTTTTAAGATGGTATTTTTCCTGGGTATCGTCAATAGCCTCACTTGAGAGCGGTTCAAACCAGATATCATCGATGCCATTATGAATGGCTGTAATTTTTTCTTTAGGGATATTCCAGTATTTCTCAATATCCGCCACCATGGCTTCACTGACGGTAATCACATGATCAGCATGCTGAACACTGCGTTTTAGAATATAGTTTTTTAAAGGCCTTAAACCAGAAGCATACTCTGGATTTTTAAACATAATAGCGTCATGTAAAGTTGCCACAACCGGCGTAGATTTTAATCTTGGGATTAAATAGTCTGTACTGTGAAAAACACTCAGGTTTTTACTTAACTCAGGATAAAGATTGAAAACTGGGGGTGTCATTGTGCAAATGACAGGACTGGGTTGATAATGTCTTTTGAAAAGGTGTTGAGGCTTAAAAGATTGTTTGAGTGGGGCAAAATTAACAGGTATCAAATCTGGACATAAAGCATGCATTGCCCGATATAAAGACTGGGTGTAAACGCCAATGCCATCAAGTTTTTGTCCATGAGTCTTTTGGCGTTCGATAAGGGTATGGCTATAGCCTATGCGCATTGTGTCATATTCCAGCGAGCCAGATACCAGCGGATAGTTTCATCTAAACCTTTTTCAAGGGTGTAGCAAGGCTCCCATGATAAATCATGTTTAATTTTTTCAGCATCAATGGCATAACGAAAGTCATGACCTGCTCTATCTTTGACGAAGGTGATTAAATCCAGTAACTCAGATTCTGGTGTATGGGTAATCTGAGCTAAAGTTTTTAAAATTAATCGGGCCATGGTGAGATTATCCCGTTCAGCGTTGCCACCGATATTATAGGTTTCACCTGTTTTAGCATGTCGGATAATCCTGTCAATGGCTGTGCAGTGATCCGTTACAAAAAGCCAGTCGCGAATATTGCTGCCATCCCCATAAATAGGCACTGAGGCTTTGTTTAAGGCTTTTCTAATGATGGTAGGAATCAGCTTTTCTTCATGTTGATGAGGACCATAGTTATTGGAACAGTTTGACAGGGTCACAGGCAAGCCATATGTATGAAAATAGGCACGAACGATATGATCTGATCCAGCCTTAGAAGCTGAATAAGGAGAGTTAGGCGCGTAAGGCGTCACTTCACTAAATGCAGGATCAGTTTTTTCTAAAGTTCCGTAAACCTCGTCCGTGGAAATGTGATGAAAACGGCACTGAGTTTCATCCCAGTGATTTTCTGTCAGCCAAACTTTTCTGGCGGCTTCAAGCAAAGTAAAGGTACCTAATACATTGGTTTTAATGAAAATTTCAGGACCAGCAATAGAGCGGTCAACGTGACTTTCGGCGGCAAAATGGACAATACAGTCCACTTTTTCTGTTCGAATCAGATTTTCCATCGCGCTGGCATCACAAATATCGAACTTATAAAACTGATATTGCTCAGTTTGAGCGTCTGTCAAGGTATTTAAATCAGCGGCGTAAGTTAATTTATCAACATTTATCACCCGCATCTGTGGATAGTGTTTAAGCATCATCAGTACGAAATGACTGCCGATGAAGCCAGCTCCACCCGTAATGAGCATGGTTTTTGGCGTAAAAGTATTCATAATTTATACTACCACGTTGTATAAGTTTCCAAGCTCTTCATGAGCGATTTTTGATAAATATTTGCCATAGCTGTTTTTTTGATATTTTAGTGCCAATTTATCTAACTGTTCGGCATTAATGTATTTACACCTAAAGGCAATTTCTTCCGGACAGGCCACTTTTAAACCTTGACGATGCTCGATGGTATGAATAAATTCGCCGGCTTCCAGCAAAGAATCGTGAGTTCCACAGTCCAGCCAGGCGGCGCCTCGACCTAAATGTACGACATTTAAATTGCCCTGTTCCAAATAAATTTGGTTAATAGAAGAAATTTCCAGCTCTCCACGCGCAGAGGGCTTCACAGTTTTGGCAATTTCAACCACTTGATTATCATAAAAATACAGCCCAGTAACCGCAAAATTAGACCGTGGATTTTTTGGTTTTTCTTCCACACTGATGGCTTTCCCAGTTTCATCAAAATCTACAATACCGTAGGCACTGGGATTTTTGACAGGATAAGCAAAAACGCTGGCACCTTCAGATTTTTGGTTAACCGTCCGTACTTTTTGGCTAAAATTCTCAGAATAAAAGATATTATCGCCTAAAATCAGAGCAGAAGGATTATCTTTGATAAAGCTTTCGCCTAAAATAAAAGCCTGAGCCAGTCCATCTGCTGACTTTTGCTCTACATAAGAAAATTCAATCCCCCATTGAGACCCATCGCCTAACAGATTTCGATATTGTGGCAAATCTCTGGGCGTGGAAATAATTAATATTTCCCGAATCCCTGCGAGCATGAGTACGCTTAATGGGTAATAAATCAAGGGCTTGTCGTAAACGGGCATTAATTGTTTACTGACAGCATGGGTGATTGGATAAAGGCGTGTGCCTTTTCCACCGGCTAGGATGATGCCTTTTCTGGTCATGTGTTTTCCGTACGTTAGGTATGCTAATTTTGGAAGATATAATAATTTAAATCTGTCAGAAATTCAATTGAGGTCTTAGATTAAAAAGTTTATTATATCCAACAAATATCGGGGTTTTGCGCGTTAATCCTCGATAATCTAATTTAATTTTAAAAATTCGATAAACACGCAGCGAGGTTTATATGAAAAAAGTTGCTCTCATAACTGGTGTAACCGGCCAAGATGGTTCATATCTTTCCGAGCTTTTGTTGAACAAAGGCTATGAAGTTCATGGTATTAAAAGACGGTCTTCCTTATTCAATACCAACCGGATAGATCACTTATATGAAGATCCTCATGAAAAAGATGCTAATTTTTTTCTTCATTTTGGCGACATGACTGACAGCTTAAATTTAACTCGAATTATTCAAGAAGTGCAACCGGACGAAATATATAATTTGGCTGCAATGAGCCATGTTCAGGTAAGTTTTGAAACCCCAGAATATGTTGCCAATGCAGATGCTGTTGGTACATTGAGAGTATTGGAAGCTGTCAAACTTTTAGGGCTTACGGAAAAGATTAGAATATATCAAGCCAGCACTTCGGAGTTGTATGGTAAAGTTCAGGAAACTCCACAGACAGAAAACACACCTTTTTACCCTAGGTCACCTTATGCAGTTGCTAAATTATATGCTTATTGGATTACTGTGAATTATCGCGAAGCTTACAATATGTTTGCTTCCAACGGGATCTTATTTAATCACGAGTCGCCTGTACGAGGTGAAACCTTTGTAACTCGTAAAATAACTCGTGGAGCTGCTAAAATTGCGCTTGGTTTGCAGGATAAATTATACATGGGTAATCTTGATGCCAAAAGAGATTGGGGACATGCCAAAGACTACGTTAAGATGATGTGGTTAATACTACAAGCTGAGAAAGCTGAAGATTGGGTAATCGCTACAGGCAAAACTACTTCTGTAAGGGAGTTTATAAGCATGGCATTCAAGTGTGCTGGCATAGAACTAGCCTTCGAAGGAGCGGGAGTCAATGAAAAAGGCTATGTTGTGGCTTGCCAAAATCCAAAATACCAAATTGAAAAGGGTACAGAAGTTGTAAGTGTTGATCCAAAGTATTTCAGACCCACAGAAGTAGACCTACTTTTAGGGGATGCGTCAAAAGCTCGGGAAAAACTTGGCTGGCAACCTGAATGTGATCTGGAATCATTGGTTAAAGACATGATGAAGTCTGATCTTAATCTTATGACTCAAGATCAGTATCTGCAACGAGGTGGATACAAAATAATGAATTATTATGAATAAACTAATGCTAGTTGAAAAGTTAAAATTAAGAAAAAAAATAAAGCTTCAGGAGCCTGTATATCATATTTTTAATGGTTTAGGCGCAGGCAACATTGGTGATGAATTAATGATGCAAGGTTATTGGAGTGAAGTAAACTATTCAAAATCTGCTCTGGTAGAAGTATGGGATGAAAATAGTGATATTATCAAAACATTTTTACCTCAGCATAAATATCAGAGTTGGTTAGAGTCACCTGATAAATTAAAAAAACAGATTAGTAATTATAAATGCGCTTTTTTGGTGGGTGATACTCCCGTTACTGAAACTTTAGGATTGGATTGGCCTTTAAAACCATTAAGTCAGAAATTGAACTTATGCCATAATTGTAATTTACCTGTGCATGCTGTAGGCGTTGGCGCCGAGCCATTAGAAAGTGCCGAAGCACTAAAAATTTTTGAAACCTCCTACTTTCCCATAAAAAGTTGGAGTGTTAGAAGCAAGCGTACATTTGATATATTAGTCAAATGTGGTGTGAAGCCCGATAATATTGTATTGGCCGCTGATCTGGCCTGGCTATATCGTAACAAACACAAATCTTTAAGAAACTGGGCAAAAAAACTTTGGGCAAGTTATAATATTGTCTTTGATAGACCATTAATATTGTTCAACGTTGTAAATGAAAAATGGCAAGATAAAGACAGTTATAATCAGAAATTGGCTAATATACTTGATAGACTCATAGTTGATTTAAATGTAAATATTGCATTTATTTGTAATGAAACTCGCAGTGGTGACTTTTATGATTATGAAGCATCAAAGCAGGTTACTGCACTTATGGAAAATAAAGCCCCAATTATGCAAAATGATTATTTTACGCCTGAACAAATGATTGCATTGCTGAGTTTTTCAACTTTAACAGTTGGGCAACGTTATCATTTTGCCATTGAAAGTATTTTGGCCGATAGTGTACCTTTGATTTTTTCAAGAAGCTCAAAATTAAATGAGCTTCAGGATGACCTAAACTTGCAAAGTGTTGGAAATATGTTGAATTTTGATGCTTTAATGCTTTTTGAGCAAGTTAAGTATAGTTTGCAAAATCGTGAAGTAATCTTAAAAAACTTAAAGATACTTAAGAGAAAAATGTATGCTCGTGCCAAACAAAATTTTTTATTTATAAAAGGTTTTTAAATGAGCAATACGTCTGAAAAACATTATTTACTTATTTCATTAGACGCCTTGGGTGATTTAACCATTAGACAACCCTTTTTTGAGGGATTAATTGAAACAGGAAATCGTATTACTTTACTGGTATGTGCCGGAATGGATGTTATACTTCCCTTTCTAAACAAAAAAATATGTTTTATTACAACAAATATTGTACCTGCAAATAAGATTATCCCAGCTTGTATCCAAGAGATTGATAGGCTTCTTACAAAAATCAATGAGATTAGTATCGATGAAGTAGTGTGCCTGACTTCACACAAAACATATTTGGATGAATATCTACTATTTAAATTGAAGAATTATACCCGCTGGGGATTTGAGCCAGTAGAATTTCAATACCATGGCTTAATTGTAAGTCAATTAGATGCTCAGGTTGAAAAAATAAAAATTGTGGATAATTCAGTAAAAAGTATTGATTTTGAACATGAAATAGAAAAATACCAACGATTATTTCAAGTACTAACTGCAAGTGCGTATAAATTTTCTCTTCCAAAGATTTATATTGATAATAATGATGTAAATGAAGCTCAACAGATCTTAACAGCAAAAAATCTACAACCTGAAAAATACATGTTAGGTTGTCCAGGAGGAATTGCTAACATTACTTTAAAACAATATCCAAAAGAAAAATTTTTAGAGGCCATTTGTTCTTTTAAAGAAACATATCCTTATAAAATATTATTGGTGGGTATAGAAGCTGAAAGAGATATTATTGAATGGATCGTAAATGCTGCTAAATTAAAAAACATTGACATTGAATATTGGGTGGGTACTAAAGATACATTTAAACATTTGTTAGGATTAATTAAACTCAGTTTTTTTTATTTTGGAAATGATACAGGTGTGATGCACTTTGCTGCTGCTTTGTCAAAACCTGTGATTGTTACTATGGGAGGTGGACATTGGCCTAGATTTAAGCCATTGGCAAATAAATCCTATGTATTGACTCAAAAATTACCTTGCTTTAGTTGTGAATGGAGTTGCTGGATTGGTGAGGCAAGTTGCATTAGTAAAATTGATTTAAAAAATATTCAAAATGCTTTCAAATGGTTATTTGATGAAGAAGAAATTGCTAATGAGGTTGTCGACTTGGGTGTAGAACAATCTTCAATATATTTACAAGACTTTACTAAAGGGTATAACGCTGTCCTTGCATTAAAAAATGAACATAAATACTTAAAAAATGACTTAATTGAGAAAGAAAACTTTATTCAGCATAGTAGCCAGCAAACACAAGCTTTATTAAAAACTTTAGAAGAAAGGGACAAACTATTAAAGCAACAAAATACCTGGTTGACTGAAAAAGAAAACTATATTCAACAGTTGCACAAAGCTTTGTCTGAGAAACTCTGAGAATAAATTTTTTAGTACGTTACTTTTTTTCTAGTCATTTTTAATTTAAGCTTGTACATCATGTGATATAAAGCCTGGTCTCTGAAGTATAAGCGAGTGTTTAAGTGTATGTCTTCATCGGTTACTCTTTTATTGTGAATTCTGCGCCTAATACGATCCATTTCTTGATATCCAGTTTCAGTAATAAAACTTAATGTTTTTTGTTGCTGGTGAATTCTAAATGCCCCCAAATATCTTGGTAATCGTTTCATATTAGCGCCAGAGTCTAATAATCTCATAATCAGATCCCAATCCATAGCAAATTTGAAAGATTCATCAATACAGCCACCAGCTTTTTCCCAAGCGGTACGTCGCCAAAACAGTGTTTCTTGGGGCACAAAGTCAGCCCATTCTAAAACTTTTGAGCAATGTTTTGGTAGAGTCCAGCGACCTATTTCGTAATCATTTCCGTTAATAAGGATTCTATGGCCATAAACTACATCAACATCAGGATGTTTGTTGAAATATTCTGCAATATAATTTAATGATCCTGGTAATAATAAGTCATCTGAGTTTAGATAAGCCATTATTTCCCCGGTAGCATGTTTAAACCCTAAATTAATCGCATGAGATTGACCGTTATCTTTTTTACTTTCCCAATGTTTTAATTTTGAGGCATATTGCTCAAGAATACTTATAGTGTTATCCGACGAGCCACCATCTTGCACGATATACTCAAGGTTCGGATAATTTTGAATGAGCACGCTATTCAAAGTTCGTTCAATAAAATTACCCTGATTAAACGATGGCGTTACAATAGAAATTTTAGGTGCTTTTTTTACCGTTTTGTTGAAAAAATACTTTTTTGGTAGCAGCAGTGGTTTACCGGTTCTTTCTTCCGGAATTTTAAGTGCATGCCTTTGTATGATTAGGTCATCTCTATTATTATAAATCTCTTTAAATTTTTCAAATATATTCTTATCATTAATATTAAGATAACGAACAATAAACTTAGATAATTTTAAAATTTTTGGAATAGATTGAGCAATAACAGTTTTTGCGTCTTTTTCTTTAATCGCATAGTGAAGTTGAGCAATATTTCTTGGATTAAATATTTTAGGCAATGCAATTGAACGTTTACCAGGATTTTGATGTTTAGCTTCCCAATATTCATAATAGTGATTAAGAGGAGTTTTGTGGAGATATTTACTACATATTATGAGTTTTTCTTTAATTTGAATAATAGTCTGGGGATTTTTAAAGTTATTAACTTGTTCAATCAAAAGTTCATTAATTAGATGAATTTCAGAAGAATGTTTAAAAAATTTCAAAATTAAATCAAAAAAGTAATGAGTATTAAGTGATACATCAAGGCTTCTTGTAAATTTGATTATGCTTTTTCGAAAAGCCCACCAATAATTATAATTTGCGCCTTCGATAGCAAAATGATTTAAGGATGAATATTTAAATAGCAGAGATTGAGAGTTATTATTTTTAGGACCATATATCATTTGAACTTGAGGTAACATATAAAAATAATTGATTAAAGTATTGATATAAGTCTCATCTAAGTCATCTCCAGGCTTAATAAATGAAATAATTTCACCTTTTGCTTCATGTATTGCGTAATTATAGCTTCTTACTAATGAGTTGCCTGTTTTTTTTAAATAGTGAATACTCGAATTTTTTAACAGTATTTGTTTTTTTAAAGTTTCAATATCATCTGTGATTATTTTGCATTCAAAATTTTTATTTGTTTGATTATCAAGAGCAGCTAAAGTTTTTTTAGCATCATAAGAAGCACTTTTCATGTAAAAGATTAATGTGACTTTAGGCTCAATGTAATCAGCACCTACTGTTGCATAATTTTGCTTTAGTCTATCTAATAAGTGTTTAGTTTCATTCCATGCAGTTAAAACAGAATCAATTAATTCAGGTTGATACAAATTAGGATAATTTTTAATTTTTTCATGTAGAGCATGAAGCATATAACAAATGCCACCAGGCGTGATATCGAAATCTGAATATTTAGCTGCAATTTGTCTTAGCTCTTCAACTCGCTTGAAAGTCCCAGAAGCCGTTTTAGTGTCAGCATATTCTCTGGAAGCAGCTATGAGTTTTGGAACATGTATTGTCCTGCCTTTCTCAGCCAGCCTAATCCATAAATCTGTATCAAGCCCAAAATTTAGTTTTTCGTCAAGAAATGCTTTAACATTTACAACTTTGCGATTGATAAAGGTAGCTGGCTGCAAAATTCGGTTAAGACTGAATATCATCTCGCTTCTTTGAAAAAAAACATATTCAGATGGATAATAAGTCTCAATGGTTTTACCAGATTTATCCACACGCAATCCGTTTCCATAGTAAAAAGCAGCATCCGGATTTTGATAAAAAGCTTGAGCCATATTATATAGAGAATTACTTAAAAGATAATCATCAGAATTCAGCCATGTGACTAATTGTCCAGTTGACTTTGCTATCCCTTGATTAATGGCATCTGATTGCCCGTTATCGCATTTACTTTGCCAATAGGAAAGCTTTTCCTCGAATTTCTTAATAATGTTAATAGAATTATCAGATGAACCGCCATCCATTACAATAACCTCAATATTTTGATGATTTTGAGAAAAAATGCTGTCTAAGCATTGAGATAAGAATGGAGCTTGATTATAGGAAGGTACAATAATGCTAATTTTTATCAAATTTGATTGATTCATTTTGCGAATAAAACCTCAATGTAAAATGTGCTCATTTAGACTGAAAAATTTAAAAAGTTAAAATTTCAAATGGAAAAATTTTATCATGATGGATATTAGATTACCATGATTATAGATAGATTTGAGATCAAAGACGCATTTTTTGTTGAATTTTGAGTATACAGCTCGTAATAGAGTAATTAATTTTTCTCAAGTGTGTTTTGATGGTTTACAAGTGAATGGATGGCTCTTTGGAAATTTGTGAAAGAAAAGACTTGATTGAATTTGTCAAAGCCAAAAATAGGATGTTTATTTGATTTTTCCTGTGTTTTTAGAGTAGATTTAATAGCAGTTAATAACTTTTCTGGATTATCTGGGGTGATAGTCGTCCCCAAATTATATTCTTTTACCCTCTTTTCCATTAGATGTCCTGTATTAACTATAATGGGTTTATGAAAATAAGCAGCTCTGGAAAGAGTATTACTACTCCAGGGAAAATTTTTATAGGCAGCATAAACAATATCACATAAATTAAAAACAGCGTTAAAGTTTTCATCTAAGCTGATATTACTTAAAAAGTATAAAGTATTTTCAAATTCTGAACTTTGATTTAAAAGATTTATAACTTCTGGATTTTCAATTTTCCCTCCCCCGATAAGAATAAAAAAATACTTATTACTTTCTTTAAGACAAATTGTTTTCAAGAAAGTCTTAAGACCTTTTGAGTCACAAATACGTCCAACAAGCCCTATAATTTTTTTTTCGCCTGCTTGCTTTTTTATTAATTTAGCAAGCTCATAGTTATGATTGATTTTCGTGTTGTGGACTAAGTCAGGTAAGTGAAGAACTTTTTTATCCGGTAAAAGACTTTGGATAATCTGTAGTTTGTTTTCTTCTAAGAGCAGAATGCCTTTACAATTTGGACAATTAAAAAATTCTACAGTATCTTTGAAGTTGGGTTTTCCAAAATTTTGCGTTTGGACCCATAAGCAGTACCAAGGGTAATTTAAGGCGTGATCAAACACATTTGAAAGTTTTTTGGGAAACATATATTGATCAATAAAAGGAAAAATGACTTCTGTAGTATTTTTATTAAGACTAAAAATTTTAATACAGTAGTTTACTAGCTTATCAAACTCTGAAAACTGAATAGTAAGGTGCTGAAATCTTATTCGTTCTTGATAATCTTGTGTTTTTTTTAATGATTTTTTATATTCAATACGCTTAATAATTTGAGAAGTCTGATAGTGTTCAAGAATTAGACCAGGAATTTTTATTAGAGAGGTTATTTCTTTTTTAGAAAATACTATCATTTTTTGTAATGTTTTGGGTAATGATATAAACCATTTGATTTTAGGTATGATAAATTGATACTGATTCAAAATGAAATTAGGAGTTAAGCTATGGACTGTTCTTATAATTTCACTTTTAAAATGATAGGGGTATAATTTTGGGTTTGAGCGTACTTCACTGTTAACAACAATATTTTTTTTACAATTAGATACATTTTCTGAAGACGCATTTTTAACTGGGTACTCTCTTTGATATACAATGTCCTTAATTTCTTTAAAGGAAAAAAAATGCAGATGATTCCTTTCATTTTTAGATAAGTGATTGAGTTTTTTAAGAACTAATTGGGGATTTGGTGAAATTGAAACAACAGTATGCGCATTTTTTAAAAGTGTTTCAATAAAGTAACCATGATAACTTGGCAAATGGCCTTGCCATTGTTTAGAACTCCATTCAATATCAATTATAACAAAATTCTTTTTTTCAGACATAGTCATTTGCTAAGAAATCTTGATAAGCTTGATTAATACCTTCTTTTAAAGATATTTGAGCAGACCAACCTAGATTATAAAGTTTAGTTACATCTAACAGTTTTCGTGGAGTACCATCTGGTTTGCTTGTATCGAACTCAATTGTACCGTTATAGCCGATAATATCTTTAATGATTATCGATAAATCTTTAATTGAGATATCTTCGCCACAGCCAATATTGATAATATCCATTTCATCGTAATTTTCCATCAAATAAATGCAAGCTGAAGCTAAATCATCAGAATGCAAAAATTCCCTCTTTGGTGAACCGGTTCCCCAAACTGTAACACTCGTATTTTTGCTGATTGTTGCATTGTGAAATTTTCTAATTAAAGCGGGTAGTACATGGGAGTTTTCAAGGTCATAATTATCATTTGGACCATAAAGATTAGTTGGCATAACAGAGATAAAATTACAACCATACTGTCTTTTATAAGCTTGACACATCGTAATACCCGCAATTTTGGCTACTGCGTAGGCATCATTTGTCTGCTCAAGCTTGCCTGATAAAAAATATTCTTCTTTAATAGGTTGTTCAGACATTTTTGGATATATACAGACTGGAACCAAGAAATAATAATTTTTCTACTTTGTATTTATAAGCAGAGTGTATAATGTTGTTTTGTATTTTAAGATTTTCAAATATAAAATCCGCAGGATAACTTGCGTTTGCTAAAATACCTCCTACTTTTGCAGCAGCAAGAAACACATACTCCGGTTTTTCTTTTTTAAAAAAATTATCAACCGCATGAACATCCAGTAAATCCACCTCGGTTCTATCTTTTGTAATGAGATATTGGTAACCACTTTTATCTAAAACTCTTACAAGGGCAGATCCGACCAAGCCTTTGTGACCAGCTATAAAGATTTTGCTATTTTTTTTCATAAAATATACTTGCTATCAGTTTGGTGAAGTTACAATCATAAAAATATTATACCAGATTGAGAATAAAATTTTTAAGTTTTGTTTTTAAAAGCTCAGGATCAAATTGAGATAACGCTTCATTTTGCTTATCGATAATAGTTTTTCTTGTTGCTTCGTTTTCTAAAACAAGCTTGATTAAAGAAGCAATGGCTGGTGGTTTTTTTTCTTTTATCAGTAAACCACAGTTTTTTAGTAGATACGCAATATTAGAAGAGTCATATCCCACTACTGGAAGACCAAAGTTCATAGCTTCAACAACTGGTACCCCAAATCCTTCATGTTCACTTAAGCAAACAAAACAGTGACTGGCACGATACCAACCGTAAAGATCTTCTTGCAATACCTTTCCGGTAAAATGGACCCAGTCATGTAGATTATATTCTTGAATTTTTCTCATAAGCAATTGATAATATGCATCTTCTTTGCGATAGTTTCCCACAAGAATCATTTGAAATGGAGTTTCAGAAATTGCTTTAAGATAGCGTGCTACCTCAATTAATTCATGTTGGCACTTATTTTGCACAACCCGGCCCACAAAGAGGATTGTTGGGATCTTTTTCTCAGTAGTGACTAGCTTTTTATTCCATTGTTTTGCGTTAAATTCTCTTATATCAAAAAGCAGAGGAATTGTTTTTATATTCTCATATCCAACTTTATTAAGATCAATTTTGTTATAATCTGAAATGGAAATGACATTTTTGATGCCACTTTCATGAAAGTCGTAAAGTTGTTGGTGTCCTTTTTTTATATCAGATTGCACAGGACTATTTTTTGGAAAAAACTTTCCAGGCGTAATATTGTGATACACCAAAACTTTTCGGCAGGGTAAATCAATTAACCAATCACCAAGAGCATGGCCTAAAGCGTGATGAATAAATACAATATCATTTCGACTGGGCTTTAGATTGTGATGCCACTCAATATCATTACTCAGCTCTGAAGCAACATGACCCGCATAAATTTTGGTAGAAAAGCCAAAGCTTTTCAGTAGGTCTTTAATGTATAGCGTGCTATTCGTAACTGCATCACCATAAGTTGTTCCTGCTGTAAATTGATGTATTGCGTAGGAAGTGTCTAGCATGTTTTACTACTCGTATAAGTTATTTAATCAACGGTTTTAATGTTTGATTAATATGTAAGATAAGAAGTTCTTTATTTAAACTATCGGGAATTTCAACAAAACTGTCGGTTATATAGGATTCTGCAGAAAGTTCAATATTATCAGGTAAATTCAAAAACTGTTTTTTACGGGGAGACCAGGGCAATATAATATTATATTTTTCGATAGTCTTTTGGATAATAGAACTAGATGAGTTAGGGAAAAAGGTAATTAAAATTATTTTAATTACCAAATGGATAATTCTTGAAAAATTTACCCACAGCACTTTTATCACTTTGGACCTGAAAAGTATGTATTTGAATTTACGTAAAATCTTAAAAAAAATCGAAAAAACAACATTAAAGGGTGTTTTTAATTTATTAAAAAACTTATAAGGTAATTTTGAACATAATAAAATGTAGTACATCATTAAATTAACTTTAGAACTCATGGCGCAATGCTCAAACAATAGTAAATTGTTATATGAAAATAAAATTTCACGCAGTATATAGGTTATCTTGGACTCTTACAATCTCTAGAGTTTTCCAATATGAAATAATAGTATGGACTCACCCATCTTTCATTTAAATGAATACTTTAACCTTCATTTCGGCTCAATAGAAGCCTCGATAAAGGTGGGTGAGTCCATACTATTATTTTGAAATTAGAAAAGACTTCTCTAACAAATTTAGATAAGTACATTTTTAGATTGAAAAATACTCCTTTTTATATGAATCAAGCATTTTCGAAAGAGTGAAATGTGTTTTATAGTGATTAATGCAATTTTGAGCATATTTAGCGTATAATTCGGGTTTATTAAGCAGTGTTTGCATAGCTTTTCTTAATGCATTTGAGTCGGCAGGAGCTACAACAATACCTGTTTGGTCATTAAGGTTCACAAAAGAGGTGCCAGTGCCCAACTCTGTAGAAATAAGAGGTTTACCTTGCATCAGTGCTTCCAATAAACTGATACAAAATGCTTCTGTTCTTAAGTGTGCGGGAGCCACTAAAGCATGACAATTTTTTATTAATACTTCTTTTGTAATTTCATCAATTTTTCCTGTAAAGTGAACATTATCCAGAGATAATGCTTTGCATTTCTGTTTTAAGTGGTTTTCTTCTGGGCCAGTACCTGCAATTACAATTTCACACTGAAGTCCTTTTGCTGCTTCGAGTAAATAATCTAACCCCTTGTAGTACCTAAGCACACCTACAAAAAGAAAAAAAGGCCTCGAATAATATTGCAATAATGCCTCACTCACAGTGGTATGTTCTGGTCCGATGGTAATTGGATCAAGACCAATAGGAATAGAGACACATTTTTTTTTAAACGCTGCTAAAGTTTGGCTGCTGTTAAGCAAGTTAGGTGAAGTAGGAATAATCTTCCCTATTTTTTTTAGAAAAAGATAGGCTAGGGGAGAATATAATTTTTTTAAAAATCTTTGTCGGACGATATCAGAATGATAAGTTAGTATTGTGGGGATACCCGTTTTATGTAAAAGATGAACAAAGTCTGCAAATGGCCAAGGGTAATGAAAATGAAGCAGATCATATTTTTTTGCCAGATGTTTGAAATTTGATAGCAGCTCTATACTAATTGGACAGGAAAACTTATTAAGCGTTTGTGGATAAAAAAAGATTTTTTGATGATTTTTTTCAATCAAGTAGGCTTTATTTGAGCTTGAGGTAGTTAAAACATCCGAATATATACCATACTTTAGTAACCCACTGGATAAAGTGCTGATTAACTTTTCTACGCCTCCGAGGGTTTCGGGATAGTAGCTTTTGTAAATATGCAATACTTTCACAGTCTGAGCTTTAAATAATAATTATATCAAGGAGTATAATTTTTACTATGTCTTGATTCAAGAATATTTGAGATGAAATATCTTTGGCGTTTGATATAATAAGCCCATTATTGAATTTACATTGAACAAATGTCAATTATTGCTTGCGGATTAAATCATAAGACAGCACCACTTGCTTTGCGTGAGAAGTTTAGTATTGTTCCAGACAGTATGCATTCTTGTTTACAGTCCCTTGCTCAAACACAAGAGCTGGAAGAAGCTGCTATTTTATCTACTTGCAATCGTACAGAGTTTTACTGTACTTCCCCTCGAAAAGAGGCATTGCTAAACTGGATTACTTCGCATTATCAATGTTATCAACAGGAAATATTACCTTATGTTTATGTACATGAGGAAGCAGCGGCAGTGAAACATATTTTAAAAGTTGCTACTGGACTTGATTCAATGGTGTTGGGAGAACCGCAAATACTTGGGCAAATGAAAGATGCTTTTGCCAAAGCTCAATCGGTAGGCACCATAGGTCCCAGTCTTAATAGGTTATTCCAATATATTTTTTCAACCAGTAAAGAAGTTCGAACTTCCACTGGCATTGGTGCAAGCCCTGTTTCTATAGCCTATGCAGCCGTTCGACTTGCAAGGCAGATTTTCAGCGACATATCCAACTGTAATATAATGATTGTCGGGGCAGGTGAAACCAGTGAGTTAGTACTAAAATATTTAAATGAAAGCCGTGTTAAATCGGTAACTGTGATTAATCGCACTATTGCTAAAGCGCATGAATTAGCAAGTCAGTACAACGGAGAAGCCGCAACTTTTTCTGAAATGGCAAAAGTTCTCGAAAAAGTAGATATTGTTATTTCAGCTACAAACAGCGCGATTCCTGTTATTGGTAAAGGAACCGTTGAACGAGTCTTTAAACGTAGAAAACATTGCCCAATTTTTATGGTAGATCTTGCTGTGCCCAGAGATATTGAGCCTGAGGTTGCTGAATTGCCTGATATTTATTTGTACTGTGTAGATGATCTTCAAAATATTATTGAAAAAAATCTTTCAAATCGTTCTCAGGCAGCTGCCGAAGCTGAGAGGCTCATTGAATTGCAGGTAGAACACTATATCAATTGGGTAAAATCTCTGGATATCGTTGATACCATCAAAGCTCTCAGATGCAAGTTTGAATCAGCTCGAGACAAAGAGATCAAAGCGGCTATTCATATGCTAAAGCAAGGAACTTCACCTGAAGAAGTATGTTGTCATTTGGGAAGAAATTTAACCAACAAATTGTTGCATTGTCCAACGGTTAAACTCCGCGAAGCGGGATATAACCAAAATTTAGAAGCAATTGCCTTTGTTAAGCACCTTTTTGGGCTTGAGGGAGTTTAATCTATGTCACTTAAAACAAGTATGCGACATAAACTGCAAATGTTGGTAGAACGCCATGAAGAGTTATCTAGACTGTTAAGCGAACCTGACATTATTAACGATCAAAATAAATTTCGAGAATACTCTAAAGAATTTACTGATCTTGGAGCACTTGTAAGCACTTTTAAGAATTACCAAGATAAAGAGCATGCCATTCAAACGGCCAAAGAATTAATGCAGGACAGTGATCCTGAAATGCAAATGATGGCCAAAGAAGAACTTGAAAACACGAAGTTAGAATTAGACGCATTAACTAATCAGCTTAAACTTTTACTATTACCAAAAGATCCTAATGATAACGCTAATGTGTTTTTAGAAATTAGAGCAGGCACCGGAGGTGATGAGGCAGCAATTTTTGTTGGCGATTTATTTCGAATGTACAGCCGTTATGCCGAACAAAAAGGCTGGCAAACTGAAATTGTTAACCTAAATACAGGTGACCATGGTGGTTTTAAAGAAATGATTGTTCGTATAGCAGGCCAAGGTGTTTTCTCTCATCTGAAGTTTGAATCTGGAGCCCACAGGGTTCAAAGAGTACCAGAAACCGAATCTCAAGGACGTATACATACATCTGCCTGTACAGTTGCGATTATGCCAGAAATAGAAAATATTGGTGAAATTGAAATCAATCCTAAAGATTTAAAAGTTGATACTTTCAGAGCCTCTGGCGCTGGAGGACAACATGTTAACAAAACCGATTCTGCGATTCGAATTACTCATATACCTACTGGCACCATTGTAGAATGCCAAGATGAGCGTTCGCAGCATAAAAATCGAGCCAAAGCCATGGCTTTATTGCAGGCTCGAATTCTTGATGCCAAACGAATTGAGCAAGAAAAAGAGCAGGCTGCTACTCGAAAATCACTCGTGGGCAGTGGTGATCGTTCTGAAAGAATCAGAACTTATAATTATCCGCAAGGTAGAGTGACCGATCATCGTATTAACCTTACCTTATATAAATTGGATACAATCATGGAAGGAGAATTAGGTCAGGTTATAGAGCCTTTGATTCAAGAATATCAAGCTGAGTTATTATCGGAATTTGGAGAAGGAAATGAATAGCGGCTTTGACAAAACCAAAACAGTACAAAATGTTAGGGTTATTTGTGTTTTAATATCGATAGCTACACTTTTTACAGCTTTCGCCTGCTGGATTTCCATCCATATTGGTTATAAATTTTATGAAATTTATCCTTTTCATTTTGATTCGGCATCTTATCTATTTCAAAATTTTTTAGCTTATATCGCCTTATATAAAGATGGTTTTTGGCAGCAAATTATCACTTTACTTCATACAAAAGACAGTCTTGACATAATATTGCAAACTATTTTTTTTCCTAATGCACTACAAAAATTATTTGGACATATGATGGTTCTGATACCATTAATGGGAGCTTTTTTTAGTTTATTGTCTTATTATGTTTATAAAAGAAGCAAAAACTATCTTAACGTATTCCTTGCATTAATTGTATTTTTTATTTTTCCCTATATTTATAGTCCTTACATGGGAATCAGCGATTACTGGAAAGGTAATTTAGCAATTTGGTGGCTAGGTTTATTTATCATTTCACTTCTTTTATCAAACAACTTTCAAAAAAGAGCTTGGTCTGTATTTTCTGGTATTTGCTTTGGACTACTATTTTGGCAAAAAAGCGCTATGGGAATTTACTTTTCTATATTATTAGCGCCTTATGTAATTTTTTGGTTCTTTCTTGAACGAACAATGCCTTACAAATCTAAGTTTTTAAAACTCCTCAGTTTTTTCCTGCCAGTTTGCATACTTCTTATTCCTCTAATCATTTTTCAGGGATATTATCTTTATAGATACTATTTTGTAGGTGGTTATTCATATGGTGACACATACCAGACATTTTTGTTTATACTTTCTCAAATTACGCGGTATATATCTACACCTTTTTTTGTTTCATTTTTTAGCACAGTCATTTGTATTTTTTTAGGTAAGAAGAAGAATCTTCAAGATTGTATAATTTCATTGTGGTTTTTAATTGGTTTTTTGGTTTTGCTTATAGCTTTAAAAACTTTGTATTATGAATTTCCAAATGTTGTCTGGTTACTATCTACTATCGCATTTGCTACTGCAATATCATCTTTTATAAAACCAAATAACTTTTTTCAAAATTCTCTTAGTACCATATTCTTTGTGTTGTTTGCTTCTTTAGCAGTCAACAACCTTTTGGTTTTTTGGAATACGCCAGGATTTTATATTTCTTATGAAAAAAAATGGCAAAAGATATATGATGAGATATTGGCTATATGTAGGGAAAATCAATGTAAGCATCTAACTGTTCTCACGAGCCAAAAAATTGTTCCGATGTTAATGCAAGCTTTTTATGTGGATCATATGAAAATTTTAGAGCCAGGAGGTATTAGTCCTGTTGGTTATATGGCAGTTCATGATGCTTTTTTTGTAAATAAAACTGAATTAAACCTAAAATCTACTCCAGAACAGATCTACGATTTTGCCAAAAGTAATTTAAGAAAAGCTTATAATAGCAAAAACCCTATAGTAGTGACATTTTGTAATAAACAAACAGCTTTAAAAAGTCAAGCTTTTCAAATAGATGCCAAACGAATTGCTCTGCCATATGCGATTGATAATATGGAGATTGCTCAAAAATCCCCTTGCTGGCAAATATTAAAAAATATTCATACACCAGATGGATGTGTGTCCGTTTACAAGAAAAAACTTTCATAAAAGCATAGGTGATATAGTTAATGTTAATTAAAAAGATAATTGATTTTTTTAAAATGAATAATTTTATCCTTTATCTTTTTATTGGAGCAATTAATACAACATTTGGTTATCTAATTTTTTTACTGCTAACTTTTGTTGGATTGCATTACACCATTACACTATTTATTTCTACTCTAATAGGTATTGTTTTTAATTTCTTTACCACGGGAAGAATAGTATTTAAAAACTCTGATAACAGACTCATATTCCAATTCTTTTTAATATATAGCATAATTTATTTAATTAATATTACATTAGTTAAATACTTCTTAATCTTTGGCATATCCATATATTTTTCGGGGTTAATATCTACTATCTTGTGCGCAATGATTGGTTATGTTTTTTTTAAAATTCTATTTCGTAAAGCTACTTCAGAGTCAGTAAAAACACTCACGGTGAAAACATGAAAATTTCTATTGTAAGCCCTGTTTATAATGCTGAGAAAACTTTAAACCAATTGGTCGATAAAATTCTTGAAAATATACCTAAAGATTTTGATGACTATGAAATTATATTGGTAGATGATTACAGCCGGGACAATTCTTGGAAAGTTCTAAAAAAATTAGCTGAGAATAACACGAAAATTAAAGCATTAGCATTAAGCCGCAACTTTGGGCAGCATTATGCAATTACCGCAGGTTTAGATGAGGTTAGTAGTGAATGGGTTGTAGTAATGGACTGTGATTTGCAGGATAGACCAGAAGAAATTCCAAAGTTATATGAGGCTACGCTTGGTGGGTTTGATATTGTTTTGGCCAGAAGAAAAGAGCGTCAAGATAGTTATTTTAAACGGCTATCTTCTAAAATCTTTTATAAAACATTGGGGTATTTAACTGGAACCCAACAAGATGAAGCAATTGCTAACTTTGGGATTTATCATTGTAAAGTAATTGATGCCATAAAAACTATGCGTGAGTCTATTCGTTATTTTCCATCTATGGTTCGCTGGGTAGGTTTTAAATCAACTAGTGTCAATGTTGAGCATAACGATCGTCAAGAGGGTAAAACCAATTATAATTTGTCTAAACTAATTAAATTAGCCTTAGATATTATTTTGGCTTATTCGGACAAGCTTATTATAATGTTTACAAAATTTGGCATGATAATATCTTGTTTATCAATCCTTGTGGCACTTTATTTTTTATTGGAATGGTTTTTTGGCCATATTTTAGTACCAGGCTATGCGAGTTTAATAATATCTTTATGGTTTTTATCTGGTATTATCATAACCAGTCTCGGAGTTGTTGGACTGTATATAGGTAAGATTTTTGAAGGCGTTAAAAATCGACCTTTATATATTATTGCAAAAAAAATAAATTGTGAATAGTATTAACAAGCACTACTATATTTCTAGCCAGACATGGTACAGATAATCAACTTTCGTTTTTTGAAAGCCATATTTTTCGTAAAGCTTACAGGCAGCAATGTTTTTTCCTTGAGTAATCACCTGACACATTGTAAATTGATTTTGAATAAACCAACAAGTAGCTGCTTCAAGAAGCTTTAATCCAAATCCTTTGCCTCTGCAGGATTTGTCTACAGCCACAAGTCCTATATCTCCATAAGATTCTTTAACACCCAGAGTAATAATGCCGTTAATTCTTTCATTAGTTTGTAACACCAAAACCTCTTCCGCAATTTTTTTATTCAAAGAGTTTTTAATCCAGAGAGTATATAGTTCAACAAATTTAGAATGGCTAATTTTTTTATCTATCGCAAATCTTGAATAAAGACCGCTTTGTATTGCAAGGTTAATTAGTTGCTCTATATTCATATCTGGGTGATAAGGCCTGATAACTGCTTTTGTATTAAGTTTTATTTGTGGGGTAATAGGCTTATTACTTTTTATAAGATTAAGTACATAAGTAGTTTTTTCATCAATTAGGATGGCGTTATAATCTTTGATTAAAGCTTCAGGTAACATTGTTTTAGAATTCAAATAAATTAGTTTGACCCCTAAGGATTTTAGAAAGTTTATAGTTTTTGAAACTTCTAATGGGTTTGTAATATGACAGCTAGCGATTTTAAAACCGAAAAATTCACTATCCCATTGAAGTTCTTTATAGAGCATATATTGAAAATTTTTTATTTGATTGTAGTATAATCTTAAAACTTTGTCTTGGAGTCAATCATTTTGGACATATTGTTTTGAAAATATTACTGTCCAATGCTGTTTGAAAAAATGTTACACTTGTTACTAACTATAAATTGCCAAAAGAGATTTAGTAAATGAATATCCAAATTCCATTTAACAAGCCATGCTTGGCAGGTAACGAACTTCAGTACATACAAGATGCTATTACGTCACAAAAATTGTCTGGAAATGGCAAATACACTCAATTATGTCAAGAACTGATGGAACAGAAGTATAGTTTTGGAAAGTGCCTTTTGACTACTTCATGTACAGATGCCTTGGAAATGGCAGCTATCTTAATGGATATTCAGCCTGGTGATGAAATTATAATGCCTTCTTATACTTTTGTGAGTACAGCTAATGCTTTTGTGTTAAGAGGCGCTAAAATTATCTTTTGTGACAGTCGTAAAGATCACCCAGGTATGGATGAAGAGGCCATTGAGGGTTTAATGACGGATAGAACTAAGGCAATTGTAATAGTCCACTATGCAGGTGTCGCTTGTGATATGGAAGTAATTACACAACTCATTGAAAAATATAATATTTTTTTGGTAGAAGATGCAGCGCAAGCAATTGATAATTATTATATTGACTCTAAAGGTAATCAAAAAGCTTTGGGTTCTTTTGGACACTTTGCCACTTTTTCATTTCATGAAACCAAAAACATTATTGCCGGAGAAGGTGGAATGTTGATAATTAATGATAGTAGGTTTTATAGTAGAGCTGAAATTATTTGGGAAAAAGGTACCAATCGGGCTGCTTATTTTCGTGGAGAAGTGAATAAGTATGGCTGGGTTGATGTAGGATCCTCTTTTTTACCTTCTGAGTTAATTGCAGCTTTTCTTTATGCTCAACTCGAAGCACTAGATAAATTACAGAATAAAAGAAAAGAAATTTGGAAGTTATATTATGAAAACTTAAAAGATTGGGCTGTTCAAAACCATGTTAAACGACCTTTTGTTCCTGCCTATTCTACCAATAATGCTCACATGTTTTATTTAATTTTACCAAGTTTAGATATTCGGCAAAAATGTATCGATTACTTAAAAAATAAAGGTATATTGACTGTGTTTCACTATCTTTCATTGCATGAAAGTGAATATTATCACAATAAACATGATGGTAGGAAGCTGCCTATGAGTAATAAATACACTGATTATTTATTAAGATTTCCTTTATATAATGATCTTACTCTGGAGCAGGTGAAATATATTACAGATAATATAATCAGGTGTAATCTTACCACTTCGAATAATAAAAATTTCGCCTAACTGTCACACTACGACCATAAGGATAAAAATACCTGCCAGGATAATAATTAATCCGATTATAAAAAAATGGATTATTATAAGCACTAAAGCGATATCGATAAGAATATGGATTACCATATTTGAAATTTTGATAGTTATAATAACTGGAAGCGGGTCCCTGATAGCTATAAAAAGAGGAGGATCCTGAAGTAGAAGCACACCCAGACAGTAAAACCAACGCCCCGACAGCCATCAGCGTATTGCAAATCTTTGTTATTTTCATAATAATGGCTCACTCAAATTTATCTTATAAACTAAATTATAGTTCAAAATGACACTCAAAGATGGGTTGAATTCAGCCATTGATAAGTTAAAGAAATGCAGCGACTCGCCGATTTTAGACGCAGAATTACTGTTAGCGCACATTCTCAAAAAAAGTCGTAGCTGGCTTTACACCTATCCTCAGCAAGTATTAACTCAAACTCAAATAACAGCTTTTGCTGAACTGATTCAGCAAAGGATTCAAGGTAAGCCCATTGCTTATATTTTAAAGCAACAGGGTTTTTGGGACTTAGAACTGATGGTTAATGAAGCGGTATTAATTCCACGCCCAGAGACGGAATGTCTCGTGGAGGTATTATTAGAGTCTCTACCGCAAACAAAGCCTATAAAAATTTTAGACCTGGGCACAGGTTCAGGTGCCATCGCTTTAGCGCTGGGCAAAAGTAGACCCAGCTTTTGCCTTTGGGCCACAGATAATTCAGCCAAAGCACTGGCGGTTGCCAAAGATAATCGGGATAAGCATCAGATTAACAATGTAAAATTCTTCAAGTCTGACTGGTACGATGGATTGCCTGAACAGCAATTTCACGCCATAGTTTCAAATCCACCTTATATCGGCCGAGGAGATCTATATCTGGCAGCAAACGTGTTCGCCTTTGAACCTCATGAGGCACTGTTTGCCGAGCATAAGGGGTTTGCGGATTTACAAAAAATTATATCTGGCGCTAAAGTCCGTTTGCTTAAAGATGGACTATTGGCTTTAGAGCATGGTTTCAAACAAGGAGAATCCGTACGAGCAGCGCTCCAAAAGGCTGGTGCAAAGCATATTAAAACCCATCAAGATTATGCAAAGCTCGAAAGATTTACGATTGCATATTTTAATTAGCTTCTGACTGTAAAAGGAGAGTCTTTTTTTGTCCTGTACACAAAATAGCTCTAAGGATTTATAAGTATATTATAGTAAATACAAATATTCTTGCTATAATACTCTATTAACACAGTCAAAATTGAATATTTTATTCACAGTTTGACATTAAAAATATATGACGCAACGGGAGGTTGTGATGCCTGCTAAAACTACAAAAAAGACTAATAATAAATCAGCGGCTTCTAAAACAGCAAAGAAAACGGTTAAGGCGGTAACCAAAAAGAAATCTGTGGTTAAACAGGCAACTGTGAAAAAAGCAACAAAAAAAGCAGTCAATAAAAAAACAACTAAAACACCGGTTAAAAAAGCCAGTGTAACCAAAAAAGCTGCACCAAAGAAAGTAACCAATAAGAAAACAGTTACAAAAAAAGCGTCTTCAAAGAAAATTGCAGCCAAAGCTACCGTAAAACAAAGTACTAAAAAAACAGCTTCCCCAACCGTTGCCAAGCCAAAGACTAAAACTCCCACAACAAAAGGTGTAAAAAAGATTGTTATGGAAACTGTAGATTATAATAAAATGAAACCCTCATCAGCGGGTTTATTTGGCGTTGAGCCTTATATCATGGGTGATAACGAAGAATATATGAATGAAGCCCAAAGAGGGCATTTTAAAGAAATTTTGTATCGTTGGAAACGCGAATTGATGGAAGAGGTAGATAAAACCGTTCACCATATGAAAGATGGTGTGATGCGTCATCCAGACCCCAGTGATAGTGCGACTCAAGAAGAAGAATTCAGTCTTGAACTGCGTACCCGTGACCGAGAAAGAAAGTTAATTAAAAAAATTGATGAAGCCCTTGAGCGTATTGAGCAAGATGATTATGGTTTTTGCGAAGCCTGTGGCATAGAAATCGGTATTCGCAGACTCGAAGCCAGACCCACAGCGCAAATGTGTATTGATTGTAAAACACTGGCTGAAATCAAAGAAAAACAAACACGAGTGTAATATCGTGGAGTTTTCTCAGCCTTTTAAAAAAGCGACGCTGGTAAAGCGCTACAAGCGCTTTTTAGCGGACATAGAACTACCCAATGGTGAGGTGAAAACCATCCATTGCCCAAATACGGGTTCTATGAAAAACTGCAATGAACCAGGTTCAAGAATTTGGTATTCCACCTCAGAGAATACCAAACGAAAATACCCAGAGACCTGGGAAATTTTTCAAAACGCAAAACAGCATCTCATTGGCATCAATACCCATCGAGCCAATGCTTTAGTGATAGAAGCCATTCATAATGGTACCATTGCCGAGCTTCAGGGTTATGATACATTAAAGGCTGAAGTCAAATATGGCTTAAATAACAGCAGAATTGATATTTTATTACAGTCAGCTGACAACAACTGTTATGTTGAAGTCAAAAATACCACCCTTGCTTTGGAAAATGCTGCGTATTTCCCCGATGCGGTGACTCAACGAGGACAAAAACATTTACAGGAACTTGCTCATGTGGTGTCTGAAGGCCATCGGGGCGTGTTATTATTTTGTGTTCAGCATACTGGGGTTGATGTTGTGAAAGTGGCTGATTTTATTGATTCAGAATATGCCAGGATGCTCGCAGAAGTGGTAGAAAAGGGCGTAGAAATTCTATGTTATCAGGCGAGCATATCAGAGCATGAAATTTGTCTTACTAAAAAAATCCCTTTTGCTCATTGAAATTTTATACAGTTGCCCCAAAATTATAAAAACTACTCATCAATAAGACTTACGCAAAACTTCAAAATTGAGGCAAAATAGATGTAGGTTGGGCTGAGGTCGGAAGCCCAACAAGCCGTGGCAATTAAATAAGGCCGTAATTAAATGAATATACCCTGTTGGGCTTCCTACGTCAGCCCAACCTACATTGAATACTTAATAAGTTTGCAGTTTTAGGTAAGTTTTAAATGTTATGGATTCGCTTATGACACTTAGTACCGTCCCAAATCTAAAATTGGCACTAACCGGCCCATTGGCACAGTTAGAAAAAAATATTTTAGAGAATCAAATAAAAATCGAATCCTGGTTTCGCAGGCAGTGGCAATTGACCTCGCCTTCTTTTTATTCATCCATTGATCTGCGCAACGCAGGGTTCAAATTGGCTCAGGTGGATACCAACTTATTTCCAGCAGGATTTAACAATATCAATCCAGAATTTACTTCTTTATGTGTACAGGCTGCGCAAGAGACTCTGGAAAGGGTTTTACCAGGCTGCCAAAGTATTTTATTAATACCAGAAAATCATACTCGCAATTTAAAATATCTTGAAAATGTCAAATCTATTAAAAATATATTAGAAAAAGCTGGCTTTGAAGTCCGCTTAGGACGATTGCCAGAATTTCCAAATCACAATGCTGATATGCCAGAAGAAGCTCAGATAAAACTGAATATACAAACAGTGGAGCGCAAAGGCAACCGACTTTATCTTGATGATTTTTCTCCCTGTCTTATTTTGTTAAATCACGATTTATCTGACGGTATTCCGCCCAGTCTTGAAGGGCTCGAGCAATTGATTCTACCTGAGCCAAAGCTTAGCTGGGATAACAGATTAAAGTCACAGCATTTTGCATTTTATCAAAGTATTTGTGAAGAATTTGCCAAGCTGATTGGTATTGACCCTTGGTTAATTAATCCTTTATTTCGTCGCTGCGAAGAAGTAAATTTTTTAGAAAAAGGATCAGAACCCTGCCTTGAAAAACATACAGAAGAATTATTTTTGGAAATTCAAAAAAAATATGATGAATACAACATTCAACAAAAGCCATTTATTGTGATAAAAGCCGATAGTGGCACTTATGGAATGGGGATTATGATGATTCATGATCCTAAAGAAGTCTATGAGTTAAATCGTAAACAGCGAAAAAAAATGTCTTCCTTAAAAGGTGGTAGAAAAATTAATAAAGTGATTATTCAAGAAGGCGTTTACAGTTTTGAAACCATCCAAAATCAAGTAGCAGAGCCCGTAGTTTATATGATTGGCAAAAATGTCATTGGCGGTTTTTATAGAATTCATAAAGATAAAGCTTCCAACGAAAATTTGAACTCACCAGGTATGCATTTCGAATCTTTAGCGTTTAATGAACCCTGTAATGTACCAGAGCCGGATAGGAGTATTGATTGCTACCCAAATCGATTTTACACCTACGGTGTTATTGCCAGATTAGCAACCTTAGCCGCTGCCAGAGAAAGTTATGCCCTTAAATAATTCCGTTTTAAAAATAGCAGTCGTCACTGATCCCTTAGAAAATATTAATATCAAAAAAGATTCAACGCTTGCTATGATTGAAGCAGCCTTTGAATTGGGACATGAAGTCTATGTGATTTATCAAAAAAACTTATTTATTGAAGATGGTAAGTCTTATGCTCAAGCCCAAAAGTTAAGTATCTCTATGGATAAAATCCCCTGGTATGAATTAGGGGCGATGCAATTAGTTGAGCTCACCTATTTTCAGACTATCTTAATGCGAAAAGATCCGCCGTTTAACATGGAATATATTTATAGTACTTACGTACTTGAATTAGCAGAAAAAGCTGGCGTTTTAGTACTAAATCGTCCAACTGCCTTAAGAGATGCTAATGAAAAAGCTTTTATTGCACATTTTCCAGAGTGTATTACACCAACGTTTTTCTCTAGGAATAAAACCTTATTAAAAAACTTTATTAACAAACATAAAAAGGTTGTTCTAAAACCTTTAGATGGGATGGGCGGACGCTCAATTTTTGTCACAAGCTTTGATGATCCAAATTTGAATGTGATTATTGAAACACTCACACAAAATGAAGGGCAAATGATCACTGCGCAAAAATTCATTCCGGAAATTTCTGCAGGTGATAAACGGATTTTATTAATTGATGGTGAACCCGTAGAGTACGGCCTTGCCAGAATTCCTGGTGAAGGTGATGCCAGAGGCAATTTAGCTGTTGGTGGTAAGGGAGTTTTATTTGAACTTTCAAAAAAAGATCGCAGGTTATGTGAGCAGGTAGGTCCCACCTTAAAAAAAATGGGACTTTGGTTTGTTGGTCTGGATGTAATCGGTGATTATATCACTGAAATTAATGTTACCAGTCCCACCTGTATTCGAGAAATTCAGGCAGGCAGTGGTATTGAAGTTGCCAAAATACTCATGCAAAACCTGCAGCAAAAAATCACCAGGCAGAATGAAAGCTTTACAATGTAGGTTGGGCTGAGGTCGGAAGCCCAACAGAGTATATTCATTTAATTACGGCCTTATTTAATTGCCACGACCTGTTGGGCTTCCTTCGTCAGCCCAACCTACCTGATTAATATTATCATTTATTGATCGTAAAATGATTTCAGGATTAAGCGTATTTTCCATATTAATACTAATACAATGGGAAATTTCCTCCGCTGTTAGAGGTTCAAATTTGTCCTGTTGTGCTAATAAAACTTCTCGGTTTGCTTCTGAGATTTCAGTATTGTCAGACCGAGTCTGAATCCAGTCCAATAATTTCTCCATAGAAGCTTCACAGTGCAAAATGCAAAAAGGAATATTATTTTTTTTGGCAAATTCCATAAAAGCTTTTCTTTGTGATTGTTTTTGAAAGGTTGCATCCACAATGGTATCAAATCCTGTGTGGAGACTGATTTTTGTAAGCGTTAGCAGATACTCATAAGTTTTTTGCGTTTGAGTCTCAGAATATAAGTCTTGATAAAGCCCAGAATGGCTACTGGCATTTACTGCAATGCCTTGCATTCTTTTGCGCTCTACATCTGAACGCAGTTGTAAAAAATTTGCATTTTCTACTAAAAGCTTAGCAAGCGTAGATTTGCCCGAGCCTGAGAAACCATGAGTTAACAATAGCATGGGTGATTTTCTCTTGGCAAATTTTTGCGCCAGCTTCATAAATTTTCGATAAATGTCCAGCCGCAGCTGAGCTTCTTTAGGATCTGTTTGTTGATGATATTCAAATAAAGCAATTTTGGCGCGTACCACTGCGCGATACACACAATAAAAGGGTAACACTTTTACGCCTTCATAATCTCCAGTATGAATCATATAAGTATTAAGAACGATGCTTGCAAATTTGCTTTGATTTTTTTCTTCTAAATCCATCAGTAAAAAGCCTAAATCTGCCATGGTATCGGTATAGCGAAAGGATTCATTAAATTCAATGCAGTCAAAAATCACCGGTTTATCCTTATAAAGTGTTATATTTCCCAGATGCACATCGCCATGGCAGGCTTTAACAAACCCTGTGTTTCTTCGCTTTTGAAAAACAGGAGTTAAATTTTTATGCGTTTCATAACTCCAGTTTTTGACGGTCTCCATTAATTGTATATCTTCGGGTTCTTTAATCATTTCCCCAATTTGCATGAAGTTTTCTTCCACAGGATCAAAGATTTGTTGTGGCGTGCCAAAATACTCTGGACTGTCGCTTGAAGTGGATTCATGAAAATTTGCCAGCTCATGAGCAAGATCAATCATTTGTGCACTGTGTAATTGGTTTTGTCTTAATAGTGCATCAAATAAACAGTTTTGGGAAAACTCTCGCATTTTAATAGCATATTCAATGACTGAATCTTTCTCACCCAAGCGAGGGTTTTCTTCAGAACCACTGATAGGCAGTACTTCTAAGTAAATTTCAGGGGCAAGTTTTTGATTTAACTCCAGCTCTTTATCACAGTAAGTATGGCGCTGTTCAAGGGTTGTAAAATCCAAAAAACCAAAATTCATGGGTTTTTTAATTTTATAGCAATACTCACCCGTTAAAATTACCCAGGAAATATGGGTTTCTATGAGTTTAAATCTTTCAACTGGGTGATCAAAAAGTTCTGCTTTTTGCAGGTTCTGAATTAATAAATCGGTAGCCACATTCTATCCCTTTAATTGGTTAAACACTTTTTCTGCTGCTTTCAACGTTGCCTCAATCTCAAAATCTTCATGGGCAACTGACATAAAACCTACCTCAAAAGCGGAAGGCGCAAGATAAATCCCTTCTGCCAGCATACCGTGGAAGAAGGCTCGAAATTTTTCCATATTGCACTGATTGACTTTTGCAAAACAATTAATGTTGGTTTCGTCTGAGAAGAAATAGCCAAAGAAACTTTCAATTTCATTGATTTGAAAATCAATACCTGAAGCTTTAGCCCGTGACAGTAAGCCTGAGGTGAGCGTTTGAGTTTTTCTCTTAAGGGTTTCATAAAAACCAGGCTGTAAAAGCTCCTGTAAAGTCACCAGGCCCGCCGTCATGGCAATAGGGTTGCCGGATAAGGTTCCAGCCTGATAAACTGGACCTACGGGCGCGAGATGTTCCATGATGGCTTTTTTACCACCAAAGGCGCCTACCGGCATACCGCCGCCAATGATTTTTCCATAGGTAACCAAGTCGGCGTCTACACCAAAATAGCTTTGTGCTCCACCAAAAGCCAATCGAAAGCCCGTCATCACTTCATCAAAAATTAAAACACTTTGATATTCGTTACAGATTTCTCTGAGTCCCTGTAAAAATCCAGGTTCAGGTAAAATACAATTCATATTGCAGGCAACCGGCTCTAAAATAATACAGGCAATATCATCACCAAAATTTGCAAATATTTCTTTTACATCATTTAAGTCATTAAAGGTTGCCGTTAAGGTATGTTGTGTCAATTCTTTTGGTACGCCTGGAGAGCTGGGTACACCCAAAGTTAAAGCGCCTGAACCTGCTTTAACCAGCAATGAGTCACCATGACCATGATAGCAACCTTCAAATTTAACAATTTTATTTTTACCTGAATAACCTCGTGCCAGCCGAATTGCACTCATAGTGGCTTCGGTTCCAGAGTTCACCATACGAATCTTGTCCACATTAGGGATGTTTTGACAGATTAATTTGGCAACCTCCACTTCAATTTCAGTGGGCGCTCCAAAGCTTAAGCCGTCGGCAACTTTTTTTTGTACCGCTTCCACAACTTTTGGATACGCATGTCCTAAAATCATAGGTCCCCAAGAGCCTACATAATCGATATATTTTTTATCATCAATGGAGGTGAGATATGCGCCATGGGCTTTTTTGAAAAAAACAGGCGTACCACCCACACCATTAAAGGCTCTTACCGGTGAGTTAACGCCCCCAGGAATATATTCTTTTGCAGTTTCATAGATGGTTTTTGAGTCAAGCATAGCTACCTCGTCTAATTAAAATGTGGGTTGAACCATCACTAAAATTACAATTGCAATCAGTAAAAGTGTTGGAATTTCATTAAAAAATCGAAAAAATTTATGGCTGTGCTGATTCAATCCCTGATTAAATTTACGAACATAATAACCACAAAAACCATGGTAAATCAGCAATAATAGCACCAGAAACAATTTAATCAGCATCCATGGCGCATGCAGATAATAAGAAATGTTGTAATGCAGTAGCCACAAACCAAACAAAACCGTGAAAAAAGCAGAGGGATTCATAATCCCACGGTAAAGCCTGCGCTCCATGACTTTAAATCTTTCGTCGCTGATATCATCTTTAACTTCAGCATGATACACAAAGAGTCTGGGCAGATAAAATAACGCAGCAAACCAGCATATTACCGAAATGATATGAAAAGCCAGAATCCAACGCATATTTTTGAGAAATTAAGTTTTTCAGTACTATAACACAACACCTGTTGAAACTTAATTCTTCTTAAACAGACCTTATGATATAATAAAGAAAATACGTAATGTTTGATTTTATTATGAGCGAAGTACAAATCCATCAGCCTACCCCTCTTATTTTCACTCAAAGTGCTGCTAACAAGGTTTTTGAGTTGATACGGGAAGAAGAGAATCCTGATTTAAATTTAAGGGTGTATATTACGGGTGGCGGATGTTCTGGTTTTCAATACGGTTTTGCCTTTGAAGAAGAAATCGCTGAAGATGACACTGTGATTAAAAAAGAAGCACAAACCGATGATGGTGAAGGTGGCGGCAGTAGCACTGTTAAATTATTGGTTGATCCTATGAGCTTTACCTATCTGGTCGGTGCTGAAATTGATTATAAAGATGACTTGGAAGGCGCTCGTTTTATTATTAAAAATCCAAATGCTAAGACTACTTGTGGGTGTGGGTCTTCTTTTTCGGCTTAGTATCTAATGAAAATTGTTATTATAGGCACAGGTTATGTTGGATTGGTGACAGGTACCTGTTTATCTCAGATAGGTCATGAAGTTATTTGTGTTGATTCTAAAGTTGTAAAAATCAATGACTTAAATAACTTTGTCATTCCCATTTATGAACCAGGATTGGAAACAATAATTAAACAAAACGTTGCTGATGGCAGATTATTTTTTACAACCAATTTGGCAAAAGCACTTAAGAAAGTAGACATTGCTTTCATCGCCGTAGGCACACCCATGGGCGAAGATGGATTGGCAGATTTGCAATATGTGTTGGCAGTGGCTGATGAAATCGGCGAATGCATGCAAAAACCATTGATAGTTGTGAATAAATCCACTGTCCCAATAGGTTCTGCAAAAAAGGTTACAAACCATATTGAAGCACAATTAATAAAAAGAAATCTTGAGGTTGATTTTGATGTTGTGAGTAACCCTGAATTTCTAAAAGAAGGGTGTGCCATTAAAGATTTTATGGCGCCTGATCGCATTGTGGTAGGTGCGAATAAAGCCAGTTCCTTTAAAATAATGCAAGCATTGTATGCGCCAATTACTGCTAAAGGGCATCCTTTAATTACCATGGGGATTGAAAGTGCTGAAATGACTAAATATGCTGCCAACGCCATGCTTGCTACAAAAATCTCTTTTATAAATGAAATGAGCCAAATTTGCGAGCAGGTAGGCGCTGACATTAATGATGTTCGAGAAGGTATTGGCAGCGATACCAGAATTGGACCAAAATTTATTAATCCAGGTTGTGGTTATGGTGGCAGTTGTTTTCCTAAAGATGTGCGTGCACTTACGCACATTGCTAAATCACATAACTACGATTCAAAATTGATTCAAGCCGTGGATGAAGTGAACCAAAAACAAAAAATGGTTTTATCTAAAAAAGTAATGGCAGTATTTGGTGAGCATTTAACAGATAAAACTTTCGCTGTTTGGGGGCTTAGTTTTAAACCCGATACGGATGATATGCGAGAAGCCGCCAGCATCAGTGTGATTCAAGCTTTAACCGAAGCAGGTGCAAACATCAAAGCTTATGATCCCAAAGCAATGAATGAAGCCAGGCAACATTATTTAAAAGACAATACCCAGGTAGAATACTTTGAAGAAGCCTATGATGCTTTGAATCAATGTGAAGCTTTGATCATCGTAACGGAGTGGGACTGTTTTAAACAGCCTGATTTTGCTGAAATTAAAAGTCGGTTAAATAACCCAATTATTTTTGATGGACGTAATATTTACAGTCAAAAAAATCTGCCTCAGTTAGGGTTTGAATATCATCAAATCGGTGTACAGTCTTCCTAAGTGGCTCTATTTTTTTGCCAAATGAGCAACATAGTTTTCAAAATCTTTTTTTTGATTACCTGTAAGGCCAGGTTGATGCGGTAATCTTACGGTCATGGGGTTTACCGCTTTATCATGAATGCGAAATTCATAATGCAAATGGGGACCAGTAGCCAGCCCTGTTTCACCTACGTAGCCAATTAATTGATGCTCTTTGACATAAACACCTCTGTGAATACCTTTGGCAAATCGATTTAGGTGAGCATAGCGAGTTGAATACTCTGAATTGTATTTTAAAATAATAATATTACCATAGCCATGCATCCTGCCTGCGTAGGTAATTTTACCCTTACTGGCAGCATAAACAGGCGTGCCTTTATCCGCTGCTAAATCAACACCTGTATGGGCGCGATAAATGTGTAAAATAGGATGGTAACGTCTTTTACTAAATGGCGAGCTGATATAAACATATTTTACCGGCGTTCTCAAAAAAGCGATGGCATAGTTTTCACCATTGGCATGATAATATTCACCTTTATCAAAAATGGCATATTGCAAATGCCCCTTAATTTGTAATGTTCCAGCCAAAAGTTTTGTGCTTTGAAGTTTATGGTTATGGTATGTAGCTTCATAAATTAAAGAAAATTTCGCCTGATTTTTAAGGGATTTTGCCAGATTAAAATCTTCAGAAAAAACATGGATATACTGCATAATAAGCTTAGCAGACAAGCCCTGACGCTTTAATGACTGGTATAAAGTACCCTCAATTTTTCCGTGAACACTGATAGTTTTAACCAGAGTATTTTTTTGTTTGACAGTAGCATCAATTTGTTTTTTATCCACGTGAATTGTAAGCGTGCCCTGGCTTAATGGAATATCAAGGCTCTTTAATTGATGTTGCATTTCAAAGTGAAAAACAATTTTTTCGTGAGGTTTGATGGGCTGTAAGTGATTAAAAACAAAAGGGTTATAAATAATCTTATCTAATAAAGCTGCAGGAATATCTTCCTCAAAGAAAATTTTACTTAAAGTATCATGACTTTTAACCTGATAAACAACTTGATTGACAGACTTAGGCTTAGGTTTTGAAACCGCAGTTTGTTCTTTTGAGCAGGCTGCAGAGCAAAGCCCGATAATCAGCAATGCAAGCGATATCAAATAAGTAAAGGATTTTTTCAGAGTCAATTGATTTTTTTTAAACATGAATTTTTTGCCACGACTACAACCAAAAACTAAAAGGGAGTATAATCAATTACAATGTAAATGCGAAGCTTTATGCAAAATAAACGGGGTTTTTGACGTGGATAAAAATGAATTATTACAGGCTTTTAAAAGAGGCACAGAAGAAATTCTGGTTGAAAGTGAGTTTTTGGAAAAACTGGCATCAAAAAAAAGCCTTAAGGTAAAGCTTGGCTTTGATCCAACTGCACCGGATATCCACTTGGGTCACACGGTGGTGTTAAATAAGCTGCGGCAGTTTCAGGATTTGGGACACCAGGTGATTTTTTTAATTGGTGATTTTACTGCAATGATTGGGGATCCTACTGGCAAAAGTGCCACGCGACCACCGCTTTCAAAAGAAGAAGTTTTACAAAATGCTCAAACCTATAAAACCCAATTATTCAAAGTCTTAGATGAAGAGAAAACTCAGGTAAGGTTTAATTCAGAGTGGCTGTCTAAATTGGATGCTGCCGATGTGATTAAGCTGGCTGCCACTCATACCGTTGCCAGAATGCTGGAGCGTGATGATTTTCATAAACGTTTCCATAGTAATCAACCCATTGCAATTCATGAATTTTTGTACCCTTTAATGCAAGGCTACGACTCAGTGGCACTGGATGCGGATGTAGAATTGGGTGGTACCGATCAGAAATTTAATTTATTGATGGGGCGTGAGTTGCAAAAACATTTTAATCGCAAGCCGCAAACTGTAGTCATGACCCCTTTAATTGAAGGTTTAGACGGCGTTAAAAAAATGTCAAAATCTTTAAATAATTATATTGGCATCACCGAAAGTGCAGATGAAATGTTTGGAAAGATTATGTCTGTGTCTGATGAATTAATGTGGCGTTATTTTGAATTACTCAGTTTCAAACCTATGAGTACCATTCAAAAATGGCAGGCAGCCGTTAACGATGGTAAAAATCCAAGAGATGTAAAGTTTGAGTTGGCCTGTGAGATTGTAGACCGATTTCATGGCGGGGGTGCTGGTGAAATAGCTAAACAAGCTTTCATCCAAAGATTTCAAAAAGGCGCATTACCAGATGACTTACCGGAGGTTGAACTTAAAGTGGCTACCACAGATATTGCGATTGCAAATCTTTTAAAACAGGCAAACCTTGTGACCAGTACTTCAGATGCTATTCGCATGATTAAACAGGGTGCCGTTAAAATCGATGGAGAGAAGGTGGAGGATACCCGGCAATTAATTGCATTGAATTCTGAACACATCTATCAGGTTGGAAAAAGACGCGTTGCTAAAGTAAGTGTGATTCCAGAATAAAATTAAAGCGTAAATAATTATGTCAAAACCATGGGTTGCACAAATTGCAGTATCTGAGACTTTAGCAAAAGATCTGATTGAAAAGCAGTTTTCTCAACTGTCTGTCACTGCGATAAATAAGATTGGAGAAGGTTGGGATAACACAGCTTTTGTTATTAATCATACCTATGTTTTTCGTTTTCCCAGACGGGAAATTGCGGTGGGTTTATTGCAACATGAAAACCAGCTTTTGCCAGCCTTACATAAACATTTGAATATCAACATACCTTTGCCTGAATTTTTGGGTAAGCCATCGGATGCATTTGCCTGGCCTTTTTCAGGTTATAAAATGTTGAAAGGAATAACTGCGGATAAATTAGCGCTTCAAAAAATAGATAGACAAAAGAATCTTAAGGCTTTGGCGGCTTTTCTAAAACAACTTCATAACACTGATTTAGCTAATAGTCTGGCAGATTTTGATATTAGTGATGAAATCAGCAGACTGGATATTCTAAAGCGTACACCACAAACACTGGAACGTTTTTGGCAATTGGAAAAGGAGTATAACTTAAAGCGCCCTAAAGCAATTATTCGGTATTTAGAAAATATAGATCACTTAATACCTTCAGAAAAAACCAGTATTGTTCATGGTGATTTATACGCAAAACATTTATTAATGGATGACAAAAAACAGTTGTGTGGGATTATTGACTGGGGTGATGCACATCGTGGAGATAAAGCGGTGGACTTAGCAGTCGTACAGGCATTTTTACCCCATAATATCCATGAAGCATTTCTGAATCTATATGGTTATGTTTGTGATAAAACCTGGTCCCTGGCTTTTTTTCGGGCGATTTATTCTTCTGTAACAATTTTATGTTACGGTTTGGATATGAAAGATAAAGCGCTGGCACAGGAAGCTTTATTCAGTTTGAAAAATCTTGAGCAAAACAGCTTGCTTTTTAATTCTTAATTTTGATATAATTAAATTCTTGGGTTATTTATCTGTATATATGAATAACTCCCTTTCACAAAGAACTAATAATTTTAAGCAGTTCCTCTTGTATCTAAAAAATTTTATTTTTTAATTGACAACTTTTTTATACCGCGTATGATAGGCGGTCCGTCCCAAGTGACGGAAATGCTCTTTAACAAAGAAAGTAAGACAAACAAAGAAACCTAAATTGTGTGGGTACTTGCGTTAATCAATGAGACGCAATTGCCTGTCAATTTTGAGATGTCAGTAATGATGTTTAAAGATGAGAGGATTGCAAACTTTTCAACTGAAGAGTTTGATTCTGGCTCAGATTGAACGCTGGCGGCACGCTTAACACATGCAAGTCGAACGGCAGCACGGGTGCTTGCACCTGGTGGCGAGTGGCGGACGGGTGAGTAAAGCTTAGGAATCTACCGTAAAGTGGGGGACAACACGAGGAAACTCGTGCTAATACCGCATATGTTCTTAGGAATAAAGATGGCCTCTATTTATAAGCTATCGCTTTACGATGAGCCTAAGTCGGATTAGCTAGTTGGTGGGGTAAAGGCCTACCAAGGCGACGATCCGTAGCTGGTCTGAGAGGATGATCAGCCACACTGGGACTGAGACACGGCCCAGACTCCTACGGGAGGCAGCAGTGGGGAATATTGGACAATGGGGGCAACCCTGATCCAGCGATGCCGCGTGTGTGAAGAAGGCCTGCGGGTTGTAAAGCACTTTAGTTGGGGAGGAGAGAGCTTTTGTGAATAATGAAAGCTTGAGACGTTACCCAAAGAATAAGCACCGGCTAACTCTGTGCCAGCAGCCGCGGTAATACAGAGGGTGCGAGCGTTAATCGGAGTTACTGGGCGTAAAGGGCGCGTAGGCGGTTTTTTAAGTCAGTTGTGAAATCCCAGGGCTTAACCTTGGAACTGCAATTGATACTGTAAAACTAGAGTCGAAGAGAGGGAAGCGGAATTTCCGGTGTAGCGGTGAAATGCGTAGATATCGGAAGGAACACCCGTGGCGAAGGCGGCTTCCTGGCTTCAGACTGACGCTGAGGCGCGAAAGCGTGGGTAGCGAACAGGATTAGATACCCTGGTAGTCCACGCTGTAAACGATGAGTACTAGCTGTTGGAAAACACGTTTTTCAGTAGCGCAGCTAACGCAGTAAGTACTCCGCCTGGGGATTACGGCCGCAAGGCTAAAACTCAAAGAAATTGACGGGGGCCCGCACAAGCGGTGGAGCATGTGGTTTAATTCGATGCAACGCGAAAAACCTTACCTACCCTTGACATCCTGGGGATCCTGTAGAGATACGGGAGTGCCTTCGGGAATCCAGAGACAGGTGCTGCATGGCTGTCGTCAGCTCGTGTCGTGAGATGTTGGGTTAAGTCCCGTAACGAGCGCAACCCTTGTGCCTAGTTGCCATCATTTAGTTGGGGACTCTAGGCAGACTGCCGGTGACAAACCGGAGGAAGGTGGGGATGACGTCAAGTCCTCATGGCCCTTATGGGTAGGGCTACACACGTGCTACAATGGGCAGAACAAAGGGAAGCAAAGCCGAGAGGTGGAGCGGATCTCATAAAACTGTTCGTAGTCCGGATTGGAGTCTGCAACTCGACTCCATGAAGTCGGAATCGCTAGTAATCGCGGATCAGCATGCCGCGGTGAATACGTTCCCGGGCCTTGTACACACCGCCCGTCACACCATGGAAGTGGGCTGTACCAGAAGTGGCTAGTCTAACCCTTCGGGGGGGACGGTCCCCACGGTATGGTTCATGACTGGGGTGAAGTCGTAACAAGGTAGCCGTAGGGGAACCTGCGGCTGGATCACCTCCTTATGAATGAGGCTTGAGGCTTTGGTTGGCAGCGAGATTGAGTGAAAGCTTAATGTTGTGGCTGGTCAAAGTGGATAGCCTCTAAAAAACGAAGACGCAAGTGCTCACACAATTTAGGTTTTACAACTGCAAAATACCGGGCTTGTAGCTCAGTTGGTTAGAGCGCACCCCTGATAAGGGTGAGGTCGGTGGTTCGAGTCCACCCAGGCCCACCATTGTGAGTTGGGTGTGATGAAAGCAGGTTGCTGGAGTATATGGGGCTATAGCTCAGCTGGGAGAGCGCCTGCTTTGCACGCAGGAGGTCAACGGTTCGATCCCGTTTAGCTCCACCATCCGAGTCAGGGCGCGATAGGCGCTCAGCTTAAATACAACCACCAGAGTCTACATGAATCTTAAGTAGCAGTTTAAAACCCGTTTAAAGCCAGTTTTTTTGATGTGGGTTTTATGAACCATAAAGCCTTTTGTCTTAAAGCCATCCTTGTAGATGGATATGTTCTTTAACAAAGTAAAAGTCTAACGTAATCAGAAATATTAAAGTTGATAACGGTTAGAGAGATTTAAGTTTAAATCTGTTTAACGAAAGTTATCAGCGGGTTCTGTATTTACATAGAAATTGTTCAAGTTATCAAGTAATCGTTACAAACGTTAGTTTTACAAAGCATTAAGAAGTGAAAACTTCTTAGGGCTGTAGAACAAGAAACGAAGTGCATACGGTGGATGCCTTGGCAGTAAGAGGCGATGAAGGGCGTGTTAGTCTGCGAAAAGCTTCGGTGAGTTGACAAATAAGCTTTGAACCGAAGATACCCGAATGGGGCAACCCAATCACTTAAGTGATTATCAGCAACTGAATTCATAGGTTGTTGAGGCGAACCCGGCGAACTGAAACATCTAAGTAGCCGGAGGAAAAGAAATCAACCGAGATTCTGTGAGTAGCGGCGAGCGAAAGCGGAAAAGCCCAGTTAGCACAAGCTTTATTGTTTTAGAAGAAGCCTTTGGGAAAAGGCACCATAGAAGGTGAGAGTCCTGTATTTGAAAAGGCGATAAAGTGGGCTAACGAAGAGTAAGGCGGGACACGAGTTATCCTGTCTGAACATGGGGGGACCATCCTCCAAGGCTAAATACTCCTTACTGACCGATAGTGAACCAGTACCGTGAGGGAAAGGCGAAAAGAACCCCGTAGAGGGGAGTGAAATAGACCCTGAAACCGTATGTATACAAGCAGTGGAAGTGTCCTTGAGGCACGACTGCGTACCTTTTGTATAATGGGTCAGCGAGTTAATTTCAGTGGCAAGCTTAACCGAATAGGGTAGGCGTAGGGAAACCGAGTGTTAATAGCGCGTACAGTCGCTGGGATTAGACCCGAAACCAAGCGATCTAGCCATGGCCAGGGTGAAGGTTGGGTAACACCAACTGGAGGCCCGAACCCACTAATGTTGAAAAATTAGGGGATGAGCTGTGGCTCGGAGTGAAAGGCTAATCAAGCTTGGAGATAGCTGGTTCTCCTCGAAAGCTATTTAGGTAGCGCCTCGTAAGATGATACCCGGGGGTAGAGCACTGTTTCGGCTAGGGGGCCATCCCGGCTTACCAACCCGATGCAAACTCCGAATACCGGTGTTATTTATTGCGGGAGACACACGGCGGGTGATAAGGTCCGTCGTGGAAAGGGAAAGAGCCCAGACCGCCAGCTAAGGTCCCTAACTAGTAGTTAAGTGGAAAACGATGTGGGAAGGCTTAGACAGCTAGGAGGTTGGCTTAGAAGCAGCCATCCTTTAAAGAAAGCGTAATAGCTCACTAGTCGAGTCGGCCTGCGCGGAAGATGTACCGGGGCTAAAACTACTGACCGAAGCTGCGGCTTCACGAATTTATTCGTGAGGGGTAGAGGAGCGTTCTGTAAGTCTGTGAAGGTGTGCTGTAAGGCATGCTGGAGATATCAGAAGTGAGAATGCTGACATGAGTAACGATAATGGAGGTGAGAGACCTCCACGCCGAAAGTCCAAGGTTTCCTGCGCAACGTTAATCGGCGCAGGGTGAGTCGGCCCCTAAGGTGAGGCAGAAATGCGTAGTCGATGGGAAGCAGGTTAATATTCCTGCACTGATGTAGATTTCGATGGGATGACGGAGAAGGCTAGGTTGGCCGGCGATTGGTAGAGCCGGTTTGTGCGTATAGGGAGAGGGCTTAGGAAAATCCGGGCTCTTTTTAATCCTGAGGCAAACACCGAATGCAGCTTACGGGCTGCAAAAGCAATTGATGCCAGGCTTCCAGGAAAAGTCTCTAAGGTAAGGTTTACATCAACCGTACCCCAAACCAACACAGGTGGACAGGTAGAGAATACTAAGGCGCTTGAGAGAACTCGGGTGAAGGAACTAGGCAAAATGGCACCGTAACTTCGGGAGAAGGTGCGCCTTTTAGGTGAAGTCCTTAACGGACGGAGCTATAAGAGGTTGAAAAAACCAGGTGGCTGCGACTGTTTATTAAAAACATAGCACTCTGCAAACTCGTAAGAGGAAGTATAGGGTGTGACGCCTGCCCGGTGCCGGAAGGTTAATTGATGGGGTTAGCGCGCTTGCGTGCGAAGCTCTTGATCGAAGCCCCGGTAAACGGCGGCCGTAACTATAACGGTCCTAAGGTAGCGAAATTCCTTGTCGGGTAAGTTCCGACCTGCACGAATGGCGTAACGATGGCCACGCTGTCTCCACCCGAGACTCAGTGAAATTGAACTTGCTGTGAAGATGCAGTGTACCCGCGGCTAGACGGAAAGACCCCGTGAACCTTTACTATAGCTTTACACTGGACTTTGACCCTACTTGTGTAGGATAGGTGGGAGGCTTTGAAGCATGCACGCCAGTGTGTGTGGAGCCTACCTTGAAATACCACCCTGGTAGTGTTGAAGTTCTAACTTAGGCCGCTGAATCGCGGTTGAGGACAGTGTATGGTGGGTAGTTTGACTGGGGCGGTCTCCTCCGAAAGAGTAACGGAGGAGCGCGAAGGTACCCTCAGCATGGTCGGACATCATGCGTAGAGTGCAAAAGCAATAAGGGTGCTTGACTGCGAGAGCGACGGTTCGAGCAGGTACGAAAGTAGGTTTTAGTGATCCGGTGGTTCTATATGGAAGGGCCATCGCTCAACGGATAAAAGGTACTCCGGGGATAACAGGCTGATACCGCCCAAGAGTTCATATCGACGGCGGTGTTTGGCACCTCGATGTCGGCTCATCACATCCTGGGGCTGTAGCAGGTCCCAAGGGTATGGCTGTTCGCCATTTAAAGTGGTACGCGAGCTGGGTTTAGAACGTCGTGAGACAGTTCGGTCCCTATCTGCCGTGGGCGTTGGAGATTTGAGAAGAGTTGCTCTTAGTACGAGAGGACCGGAGTGAACGTACCGCTGGTGTGTTCGGTTGTGTCGCCAGACGCATTGCCGAGTAGCTAAGTACGGACGGGATAACCGCTGAAGGCATCTAAGCGGGAAGCCTCCTTCAAGATGAGATCTCCCTTGGCGTAAGCCACATAAAGTTAGTTGAAGACTACGACATAGATAGGCAGGATGTGGAAGTACGGTAACGTATGGAGCTAACCTGTACTAATTAACTGAGAGACTTGTTCTACAGCACCTAAGAGGTTTTGCTGTGGACTGACGAAATTGTATATAGATTATGAGATAATTTAAGAGCAATAGCAGTAAAGACAGAAGATTAACTGAATTAAAGCGTAAGACTTTTACCGATTTTCCCGGTGACCATAGCGAGTGTGTCCCACCTGAATCCATTTCGAACTCAGAAGTGAAACCACTTAGCGCCGATGATAGTGTGGGGTTTCCCATGTGAAAGTAGGACATTGCCGGGTTTTTATTTTAGCCCCAGGTTTTGTAAGAAGCCTGGGGTTTTTTTTTATGCTTTTTTATCAATAAACTTCGATTTACATTCAAAATCAATGTAGGTTGGGCTGACGCAGGAAGCCCAACAGGCCGTGGCAACTCAATTAAGGCCGTCATTAAATGAATTCCCTGTTGGGCTTCCTGCGTCAGCCCAACCTACATTTACTTACTGATCACAGAAAATACGCTTCATTAAAGTTGACAGAATGTAGCAGCGCTTTGACTGGGCTTGTCTGAATCTATCTCTTCCCACGGTTCATATTCCATTAAACTTAACCGACCTTTAAAAGTGGCACCCAATTTTTTTTCTTCAGCTTTAATTAATTTTTTTATGTCTTTTAAGCTTTTAATGCGTTTTGGTGCCAGTGCATTATTTAAATATTTTATAAAGTATGTTTCAAAATTTTTAAGGCTATCAGACCAAACTTTAGAGGTTAAGAATTTTTTACAATGCTGAATTAAGCGTAAATAACATTCGGCATTTTTAAGTAAATAAAGCTTCTCAATAAAAGCATCGCTTTTAGCGCTAAGATAAGCAATATAAAGATATTTCATCATCAAAGTACAAGCAGAAAAAATTTTGTGGAATAAACTATTTTTATTTTCATTGCGCTGTTGAAAATATTTATTGAAACTATCTTGGTCAATCTCATCGAAAAACTCACTAATGCACCTTGAAGATATTGAAAAAGGTAACTCCGTTAATTGATAGTAAAAACTATCAAAATCGCACAATGCATGGTATTCATTTTTGTCCAATGATTCATACAAACTATATAAACTTTTCATCCCTTCATAAAAGAAAGCAAACTGTTCCGCCATCTCTTCTATAGTCAAGTTTTCAAAATAACTCGATGTTTCAATTGTTACTGAATCAGCAGTATCAATTGATTTTTTAAAAAAGAACATCAGACAACATATTTTTGATTACAACTTCAGGTATTTTCTTACAATCAAACTAACATAACAATCCGAACAATATACGGAAAAAATATTTTATAAATAATAATTTGAAATATCGCAAAAAACCGATACAATAAATATATGAATATGCAAAAAATATTAAAAGCTCTTGCAAATGAAAAACGGTTGCAAATTTTGCAGTGGCTAAAAGAGCCTTCAAAACACTTTAAATCTCAGCATTGTGATGTCTGTACTCAGGGTGTGTGCGTGGGATTAATAGAAGAGAAAATTGGTCTTTCTCAGTCAACGGTGTCTCAATACTTGTTGCAATTAAAAGAAGCACAGTTGATTACTATGGAAAGAAAAGGGCAGTGGACTTATTGTAAATTAAATACAGTAACCATTAATGATTTTATTCAAGCATTTGGTAAACATTTACTGTAAAAACTTAATTATAAATATCGAAAAATTGCGATATCCAAATTAATAAACTGGAGATTATATGTACTCAGCTATCTTAAAACCATTTCACTTATCAGCCAATCTGACCTTAAAAAATAAAATAATTATGGCGCCTATGACAAGGGCTAAGGCTTCCTGTGACTTTATACCAAGTAGTCAAATGATTGAATATTATGCTAAAAGAGCCCAAGCAGGTCTTATTATTACAGAAGGCACCATTGTTAGTGAAAAAGCCACTGGTTATACGAATGTGCCGGGACTCTTTAATTGAAAAGATTAAAAGTACAATACCTTTGACAGAATATAACCCAAGTATGCTTGAAAGTGTGTTATAAAAACTATCAGAGCAAAACTTCGTATTAAAATCGAAATTAATCAATGTAGGCTGGGCTGACGCAGGAAGCCCAATAGGGTATTCATTTAATTACGACCTTATTGAGTTGCCACGGCTTGCTGGGCTTCGAAGCGTCAGCCCAGCCTACATTGATTTTGAATGTAAATCGAAGTTTATCGCAAGTCATAAAATAGTCTCTTTAATATACAAATTTGACAATATCTATAAAGAAAACTATATTCAAGAAATTTAAGCGTGCTTTACTTAAAATAAAGAGAATATATATGAGCTGTGAAAAAAAACTGACAACGCGATATCAATCAACTCGGCAAAAAACAATAGCGATTTGCGATAAATTAGCCCTTGAAGATTATGTTGTCCAACCCTGTCCAGAGGTCAGTCCGCCTAAATGGCATCTTGGCCATACCACTTGGTTCTTTGAGGAAGTTATTCTTAACAAATTTTTAAAGACCTATGAAAGATATGATCCTCATTATCCATTACTTTTCAACTCATATTATAAGGCAGGGGGGAAACACTGGTTACAACAAGAAAGGGGTTTTGTATCTCGTCCAAGAGTATCTGAAGTGTTAAGGTATCGAGAAGCGACTGATCAATTGATTATTGATCTTCTACAAGATAAAAATGATGATCCAGAATTGAGATTTCTAATGGAATTGGGTTTGCAACATGAACAACAACATCAGGAATTACTCATCATGGATATAAAATATATTCTGGGAACCAATCCACAATTACCAACTTATTGTAATTTAGAATTACCAGCTTCAAAAGCCCATCAATCTTCATGGCAATCTTTTTCAGAAGGAGTATATGAAATTGGTAATATAGAGGATAATTTTGCCTACGATAATGAATGTCCACGACACAAAACATACCTTTATCCATTTAAAATCAGTGAGACAACGGTTAGCAATGGTGAATATCTTGAGTTCATGGAAGCAAAAGGTTATGAACAATCGAGATTATGGCTAAGTCTGGGTTGGGATTGGGTACAAAGCCATCAAGTAAGTCATCCCTTATATTGGCATAAACTTGATGATAAGTGGTATGAGTTTACTTTACATGGTCTCAAGCCTTTAAATCTCAATTATCCCGTAACCCATATCAGTTATTTTGAAGCACAAGCATACGCTCATTTTAAAGAACAAAGATTGCCAACAGAGCAAGAAATGGAAATATTTTTAAACAAAAATAATCCTCGTCACAATAAGACATCAGAATTATTACAACCAACACAATTAAATTCACCTATTAATCAAGTGTGGTGTTGGTCCAGTAGTCACTATTCTCCTTATCCTGGATTTAAGCCTTATAATGGCATGATTGAAGAATATAACGGTAAATTTATGTGTAATCAATTTGTATTAAAAGGCGGGTGTGTTGCTACAGCCGATAATCATTACCGAAATAGCTATCGAAATTTCTATTTACCACAACAGCAATGGATGTTTTCTGGTATACGCCTTACAGAAGATTTAAAATGAATATTATACAATTAAATACCCAACAAAGTACTAAAGAATCTGAAGCTCGACAATTTGCACTAGATGTATTAACAGGCTTAAGCTCAAGCCCTAAAGCAATATCAGCAAAGTATTTTTATGATGACTATGGCAGTGAATTATTTCAAAAAATCACGCAAACACAAGATTATTATTTATCAAGAACAGAGCACGCAATTTTAAAATCTATCAAAAATGAACTCCCTCTGCAGTTGAAAGATACCCATATTGATCTCATTGAACTGGGTGCAGGTGATGGACATAAAACCAATATTATTATTGAAGGACTACTTAACAACAATATTAAAGTTAATTATTATCCTATCGACATATCATCAAAAGCAATGACGCTTTTAAAGCCAAATATTGTAAAACATGCTCAACTTAGCATTAAAGGTCTGATTGCGGAATATTTTCAAGGACTCAATCATCTTAGTAATCACTCAGAACATAAAAAATTAATTTTATTTTTGGGTTCTAATATCGGAAATTTTAATTCTGCAGCTGTAAAGAACTTTTTAAATTGTTTATGGCACTGTGCAAATGAAAATGACTTGGTATTAATTGGTTTTGATCTAAAAAAAGATATTGATGTGATGACTAAAGCTTATAACGACTCTGAGCGTTATACACAAAAATTTAATTTGAATTTGTTAACTAGAATTAACCGAGAGCTAGGTGGAGAATTTGATGCTTCATCATTTCAGCACTTAAGCAATTACAATCCGATAATCGGTGCAATGGAAAGCTATTTACTTTCTCAAAAAAAACAGAGCGTTTACATAACAGCTTTAGAAAGAAGCTTTGATTTTAATGAATTTGAACCTATACATCTTGAATATTCTCATAAATATTTAGAAAGTGATATCCTGGACTTATGTGAAAATAATGGCTTTGAATTGATAAAAAATTATACTGACGATTCAAAATTATTTATTGATTCACTATGGAAAGTAAAAAGGTAATACACATGCTTAAGCGTGTTAATGTTTTTAAAAACAATTCAAAGCCTGGTATATGTCAATATTTGCATATTTTTGATGACAAAGAGAGCTTGCTGAGTGAGTTTGAAAAATCCAGAGTCAAGGATGAATTTGATCACTCATATATTTGTCGTGATAGTGACGAAAGTATTTTTATATTATGGAAAAACAAAGCTGGTGAAATTCAGCTTTGCGGCAGTGGCGCCTTTGCCAGCTCATGGTATTATCTAAAAAATAATGACATAAGTAAACTAAAAATTAACTGTAAAAATATTCAATTAACTGCAATTGAACAATATAATCAAACCTGCTTATTGATGCCTTCATTAATTTCGAGGTTTTGCAAAAATACTTTCTTTGGAAGTTTATTTGTTAATGAGGCTTCTGGTATTTATTTAATGGATCTAAAAGATAAAGATACACTCAATCGAGACGACTGGGTTGAATATATTTGCAATGAAGATAAACCTGTTAATATTCATGGCTTTTGTGTTTTTAGTTGGGAACCAAAAAGCAATTTGGGCACATTGAGATACTTTACACCTTGGCATGGTCGTAACGAAGATTATGTAACAGGCTCAATTCATCAATATCTTAATCCACTTATTAGCAAACGTTATAATAAGCCTCATGTACAAACCTGGTTTCAACATTCGTTGTTTTCTGGTGTAGTCAAAACAACTTCATTTGAAAATGGGGTTGTTTTAACAGGCTCTGCGCAAATATTATAAAGAGGACTTACGAAAAACTTCAAAATTGAAACATATAAATGTAGGTTGGGCTGACGAAGGAAGCCCAACAAGCCGCGACAATTAAACCAGGCCGTAATTAAATGTAACCGCGTTGGGCTTCCTTCGTCAGCCCAACCTACATTGGTTGCCATAGTGAATTTTTAGAATCTGAGTTTTGCGTCCCGATAAATTGTAAATAGGCGATAATGCTCATTTAGTTGTCTATTATCAAATCATAAAAAGCTTATTCTGGTTCAAAAATATAGCGCTTTAATTAACTCAACAAACTCTATTATTAATGACACATATTTAGTTTATCAGTATAATTTACGCTTAAATTTTATTCTGTACCAAAATTAAAAAAATACTTTTATGAAAAAAACCCTTTGGAGTGCCATAGCACTGTTGGTTATCTCTTTGGTAACCTATAGTATGAAATATATCTTTAATGTTTTTTTAGCAAGGCATTTCACGCCTTCAATTTATGGTGATATTATTGTAGCCATTAAAACTTTAAATATTTTTTCAGCACTTTCTTTATTGGGTACAACCACAAGTGCACAGCGATTTTTAAAAAAATATTTAAACAAAAAAAATAAAAAGCACGCGCATCAGTTTGTGCAGTGGAACATAAAAGTTTTAATTCATACTTTTTCAATTATTTTATTGCTGACATTCATTGCGATGATGATATTGCTCAGTTTAAAGTTATTCAAATTAGATATTTTAAATAACCTTCATCTCGCTGTATTTATGCTATGGATAACACCGCTATCTGGATCAATTATATTATTTGGAGCTTATTTGGCTTGTAATGATAAACCTATCTTAGCATTCTTTTTAAGAAACTTTACTAAATATTTGCTATTAATGTTTTCATTTATAATTACAATTTATTTCATCAAAAAATCAATCTCAACAACACAAATTCCTTTTATATTCTTTCTGGCTTTTTTATTTTTAGTATTAATAGAAGGCGCGATACTTTATAAAACTATGCCTATGTTAAAAAAAATTAAACTTGAGTTTTCACAAGCCAGTAATCCCCCCATTTCTAAAGAGTGGTTCCAGGTTTCTGTTAGAGTTATTATTAATAATTTCACATTTTTAGTACTTTGCGTAATGGATTTGCTCATTGTAGAAATATTTTCTCATAATGAACATAATGTAGGGTATTACTCAGCTGTACTGGCTATTACAGGCATTTTTTGGGTGATATCAAGTGGCTTATTCCAATTTATAAAACTTGATGTTAGTACACAAATTGATACTGCCACTGGTAAAAAAATGCTCCAGAATAATTTTAATATTATTAATTTATTGATGATATCCATTTCAACCATCTTGGCTATTACTATTATTCTTTTTTCGAAAACCTTGTTACTGCATTTTGGTCCAGAATATTATTTAGCAAGAACTGCTTTATATATAGTTTTAGCGGGTACACTTGTGGGTATCTGTTGTCAATGCGCTGTTGTAATATTATTATATAGCGGTTATGAAAAGATTATATTAAACATTAGCTTTATGGAACTTGTCTTGCTAATTATTTTTGGAATACCTTTGACCATCTATTTTGGAATTATAGGGACAGCTATTAGTTTCGCTATAAGCGTAAGCTCTAAAACTATTTTATTAATTTACTATGCTCGAAAAAAACAACAATTAAAACCATTGATTTTGTTTTGAAATATTACCACTTAAACGCAGATAGTTTCAAAGTTTTTGAGGCTGTATTCAATAGTGTTTTCCAAAGTATACTCGAATTGATAATTTGTCAGGCGCAAAATTTTGTCAATATTAGGGACTCTTCTTTGTGTGTCTGTATATTTAATTGAATAGATTTCTTCATAAGGGTGATAAGTAATTTTGGATTTACTATTTAGTGTCTGAATCACAGTTTTCGCCAACTGACTGATTGAAATTTCACGGGTATTCCCAATATTAAAAACTTCACCTTTCGATAATGGTGACTGAAGCAATGCCTGGGTTAAAGACACAAAATCACGAATATCGCAAAAACTTCTGGTTTGAGTACCATCTCCAAATATTTCTAATGGTTGATCGCTTATTGCTTTTTCAATAAATCTTGGCAAAACCATGCCATATTCACCCCTTTGATTAGCACCGATTATATTAAATAACCGCAGAACCGTGGTAGGAATCTTATATTTTTGATAATAAGAAAGTACAATATTCTCACAAGATAACTTACTTAATACATAACTATTAGCTGGGTAGTCTAAAGCAGGGAGGGATAGTTCAGAATGTTCTTCAATCCCTGTACAATGGTTACCATACACTTCAGAAGTGGAAGAAAAAACTACTTGCGGATAAATTTTAGCTTGTCTTATGGCTTCAAATAAAATATAAGTTGACTGAATATTAGTGAAAAGTGTTTGAGTTGGATTGTCACAGACATTGAAAACCCCAACTTTTGCTGCAAAATGATAGACTCTGTCAATACTTTCCATTAAAGGCGTAAGCTGTTCTACGTTTGTAAGCGCATTTTGAATAAACTTAAAATTTTTTAAGTGTATAAAAGCATGAATGTTTTCTAAAGATCCAGTGCTTAAATCATCAATTACGATGACATTATCATTTCGATTTAGATGATATTGCGCCAGGCAAGAACCAATAAAACCTGCGCCACCTGTTATTAAAATATTCATAATTATAAGCTCCAGTATTCTATGTTAAAGTCATCAAAATCATGTTTATCCCAAATCCACTTCAGATCCATTACAATGCCAGGTTTTTTTAATTTATCAGCTAAAAATTGTGGTGAATATTTTGTGAATTCATGATGTTTAACCGTAAAAATCAAGGCATCCATGTCCTCCAAAGCATTTTCTTCAAGACATGTAATACCATATTCATTTTTAACGGAAGTTTGATTGATTACAGGGTCAAAAATAAAAACATTAATGCCAAAACTTTTTAATTCTTTATAAATTTTTATGACATGTGAATTGCGTGTATCAGCACAGTTTTCTTTAAAGGACATTCCCATAAGTGTTACTTTTGCAGTTTCTAAAGAAATGTTTTTTTTAGATAATTGTTTTATGATTTGCTTAACAATAAAATCTCCCATACTGTTATTGATCTGCCTTGAAGTATTTACAAGATTTTCTTCAAATTCAATAAGTCTTGCCAGGTGGGTATAGTAATAAGGGTCAACACTGATGCAGTGACCACCCACAAGTCCCGGTTGTACTTGGACAAAATTCCATTTTGTGCCAGCAGCTTTGACCACCTCGCGACAATCTAACCCCAGACGATTTAACATCATGGAAAGTTCATTCATAAGGGCAATATTCAAGTCTCTTTGTGTATTTTCAAGCAGTTTTGCAGCTTCAGCAGTTTTAATATCTGGTGCTTCATAAACTTCAGCATCAACAATAGTTTTATAAATACTTTTGATTATCCCTAAAGCTTTTTGATTTTGTGCGGATATAATTTTACAGGTATTGTTAATGTTATGATGTCGGTCACCTACATTGACTCTTTCTGGAGAATAACCTACAAAAAAATCCTCATTGCTTTTTAATTGAGAGTGTTCTTCAAGCAATGGAATACAAACATCTTCAGTAACCCCAGGATAAACTGTAGATTCATAAACAACAATGTCGCCAGACTTTAAATGTTTACCCAGCATTTTTGATACTTGTTTTAAAGGATTTAAGTCTGGTTTATTATCTGATGTCACTGGCGTGAACACTGTGACTACATAAAAATCTGCTGATTCTAGATCCTGTTCATTTTGAGAAAAGGTTAAATTATCAGATATTAAATCTGACTGATGATAGACTTTGTTACAGTCAAAACCTGCTTTGAGTTCTGAAATGCGTGATTTTGAAATATCAAAACCTAAGACATTTAGATTTGCTTTTGAAAAAAGGGTTGCAAGATTTAATCCCACATAACCTAAACCAATCACAGAAACCCTTCTGTTTAAATTTAATTGTTCCATAATTAAATTGATATAGTTAATGTGAAATCAAGTATAGCAAAGGAAAAAGTAGGTACTTTCAAAATGAGTATTTGATACTTATATTTATAAATGATTTGAAATAGCGCCTAAAAGAGAAATATCATTTTTTTTCTGATTAAAATCAATGTCATCATTGATTTGCCAAAGCATAACCCCACCTAAATTATTTTTTAAAGCATATTCAGTAATTGATCCTGCCAATTGACTGGAACAGTAAGATATAAAAAAATTTTTATATGTTTTGCCTTGGCATTTAATCTGTTTAGCAAAAGCTGTCGTGCCGTTAATAATACTTTTAGACAACCAGTTTTTCTGAATAAAAGATTGATTTTCTCTGTGCCGTACAATCCATCGATAACTAAAAAAACCACCGCAGCGATTCTGGCTGGCATCTATTCGGTGTTGACAAAAGGGATTATCTAAATCTCCACGTGGTATAAGACTGTCTGGAGTCATTGGCTGAAAAAGTCCATGATTATGATTGTCAATATTTGCAATCGCATAACCATAAGCTGGCATACCCACAAGAATGTGACTTGGCGCAACAAATTTTGAAAGTAATTTAATACTGGCATAAATGGAATAAGGCTGATTAGCAGGCTGATATTTTTGTAAAAATATATTGGTCATAAATCCTGTCTTGCCAGTACCTTGCTTTTGATAATTAAAACTACCATTAAAATTATAAGTCATTAGATTTAAATAATCACTGTATTTAGCAAGCTGTATCAAAGCCTTTTTATCAAAGCCAATGCGATGATGATCTGCAGTGCCTGCCAGATAAGAGGGTGAAGATAATAAAGTTACCACAAGTAAAGTATTATTTTTTCCAAAAGTTTGTGTTAATTTTTTTCTAAGTGCCTTCACAAGGCGTGCATATTGAAGACCTTGTCGATGAGTCATTGTTAAACTTTCATAGTCCAAGTCAATACCGACAATGCCTCGACCTTTATGGTAAAAATATTTTATGAAATTTACTGTTGAATTTACAAAATTATTAATATGTCTTGTTGAGTTAAAACTATCAGTAAAACTGTCATCATGTCCTTCACCTCCAATAGAAATAATTTTATAAATAGGACCAAGCTTTTTTGAATCAGGCCGTTGCAAATGCACAAAGGCATTGAAATTTCCAAGGCCTAAATTTATGTCAGTTTTCAAATGTCGTACTTTCAAAGCATACGAACATAAAAGATTACGGTTGTCATGACATAATTGACTATTGGAAGCAAGATCTACAAAAGGATCTGAAAAATAAAGATCGCCACCATCTTGTTGATACCAGGGGTTTTTCAAACGGCAAAAAGACTGAGTTGAAGCATCATAATATCGATAGGTCTTTGCCTGTGTTTGAAAAAAAGCATAAGCCAAAATATTCACGCCCTTTAATTTTTGTGACAGGGAATTATACAGAATCTTTTTTTTATCATGGCTGCCATAAACATAACTGCCACTAATACCATTATTTGCATTAGAATAAACAGACCAATTAGGCCAGTAACTCATGACAATAAACTGTTCATGATTAAAATTAGCTGGCTCAGAATGAATACCAGTAAAACCAATGATAAAAATCAAACTAAAAAATAAGTAAGTAATACTCTTTTTTTGCAGCATTCTACGTCCTCAACTAAAATGACTACCTATTTAAAAAACGGCTGGCTATAATCTTTAAAATTCATTCTAAATAAAAAAAACTATGGCAGCAATACCATATTTTATTATCAGTCCCACTTTGATCTTAAGCTTACTAAGTCTTTTTAAAAAAAAACCAGTTAACAGTCAAGCCAGACCAATTGAGTACACCCTGGATATTTTAATTCCAACGTATGATGAAGAAAGTAATATTTGTATGTGTCTTAACTCAATTTATGAACAGTCAGTATCTGTAAATAAGATTTGGCTGATTGATGATAACAGTCAGGATAGAACCCTTAAATTTGCAGGTGATTTTGCCAAAGTGTTGGGGTTGCCACTGCATATGATAAGACGTAAAAATCAACAGGGAAAAACAGCGTCATTGCATCAGATATGCCAGCAAAGTGATGCGGATATTATTTTTGTATTAGATTCAGATACAGTGTTAACTTCAAAAAATTATATCGAAAAACTGTTGCAGGGTTTTAATACGAATAAAGTAGCTTCCGTTTGTGGACAGGTAAAGCCTTTTACTGCAAAGCAAAATCGATTTATTTTATCATCAAATCAACATCTGCTTGATTTTGCCAGGCTCTATCCTGAGAGTGTGTTACAAAATACATTATCAACATTCCATAAATGCTTAAGAGGCATAACAAATGTTTATAGATATTGCCTCTATAGTTTTTTACAAAAAGTCATTTATCCCGGACAAATCCGTTTATGCGGCACAATGATTAATCCCATAGGATGTGCCGTGGCTTATAATCGCAAATTATTGTTGCAGGTTTTTCAACAATATACCCCCAAAATGGGTCATAACTTGACTACATCAGAGGATATTTTCATAGGGTTTGCCTTTTGTCACAAAGGATATCAAAATCGACTGGTTAAAGACGTGGACTGCCACACTCAGGAACCAAAAGTTACCCGACTTCCCAAACAGGTATTGTTATGGTCTTCTTCTTTTTTTCAAAGCTGCTATTATTTTAGTGATCTTGTGTTAAGTCCATTTAAACTTTTTAAACTGGGGCGAAAAAAATCAGAGTTATCCAAAGCAAATTTTACCCAAAAATACGGGCGCTCAATCGGCTGGTTTATTTTTTCTGGATTAGTTGAGAAAGTCGTTTACCCAGCAACTTTAATTGTGCTGCTTATCTTAGGTCAATGGTTTGCCTTGATCATTACAATTTTCGTTGAAACGCTAATTACCGGCTATCTCATAAGCGTCATTGCACCTGCTAAAAGAAAACTCAAAGATGGTTTTTTAAGTATTATGATTACCCCGGTGCGCTATTTTTTATTGCTTTTTGAATGGGTAGTATTAACCAAATTTGTTTGCGATATTTTATTCAAACGAGAATTAAGCTGGCGCAAATAATGACATATTACAAGTTCATTTTATTCATGATTTTAAGTGGATATGTGATATTTGCTTTAGCAGATGGGATGCCTGGTACACAAAAGCATTTTAAAGAGCAATTTAATCATGCTATTAAACTTGAAAATCAGGAAAATTATAAGCAGGCGAATGAAGTATTTAAAAAACTCCATGTACTACAGCCAAATCGTTTAGATATTTTATCACGTTTAGTGAATTTAAATGCTTTTACATTAAATCAGACAAAAGCAGCAATAGATTATCTGCAACAGATGATTGCGTTAAGACCTGATATAGCAAGGTTTTACTACCAAAAAGCTCAATTATTAAATGTGCTTAATGAAACCAATGCTTCAATCACTGCAATCAATCAGGCCATTAAACTTCAACCCAATAATTTATATTATTTGGAGTTTAAATTTGAGCTAAGCCGTAAAACTCATATGTTAGAAACAGCCCTTGAAACTGCGCAGGCGATTGTAAAGTCATATCCAAAAAATCAGGTATATTGGCGATATCAGGCTCAGGTTCATACACAAAATTCTGATTATGCTAAAGCTATTTACAACTATAAAAAGCTCATTGAACTCAACCCTGAAAAGGCAGCTAACTGGATAAACTTAATCAATGTTTATCTTTTTAAGCAAGAATACGCAACGGCACTCAGCTATTTGACGTTGTTTGAAAAAAAATTTCCACAACAAAAGTTAATTGCAGTAACTTTACGAATTAAAGCGTTATTAGCTTCCGACCAACCTCAAAAAGCTTTGAATTACATAAATGTGATTTTAAAGCAAGATCCTCAAGATCCTTTACTGCAAAGTTTGAAAATGACGGTTGTCAAAAGGCTTGAGGCGCATCAGTCTGCACTTAAAATAAATCCAGCTTTGGCGAAATTATTAAAATATTATCCACTCGAAGCACTGAATGCTGAAGAAAATAAACAGTTCAAAAAGGCGCTTAAACTCTATCAAAATGCTTATGCTGATAGTCAGCATAAATTTAAAATACTGTTAAAAATAGCTGAACTGCAATGGCATTTACATCAAAATAATCAGGCAATTCATACGCTTATTAAAGCATTGCAATTAAATCCAACAGATAATACTCTGAGATTAACTTTAGCTAGCTGGTATTTTGCTATGCACCAATACCATAAGGTAATAAAAATTTGCCAACGGATTCTAAAGACATCCGCTAATCATCAGTCTGCTTTATTACTTCAGGCCAGAGCCTGGCAGAGTCTGAATAACCGCAGGCAAGCCATCAACAGTTACCAGTTACTGCTAAGTAAGTATCCAAAAAATAAAACAGCCCTGATAGAGCTTTCTACGATATTAACCCTGAACGCTCAATATTCAAAAGCATTAAAATTATTAGCTATCTACAAAAAATGCTATGGTAAAACCAATATCTATATTGCCACTAAAGCGCGTTTATATGCCACAGCAGGTCAAGCGCATACAGCTTTAATGCTGATTAACCCGCTACTTAAACATTATCCAAATAACTTAAATTATCTCTACACTCAAACTTTGGCTTATTATTACAATTGGCAACCAAACGCTGCACTAAAAAATTTAACGACGGTTAAACATAAAGATTTCGATGAATTAAAACATTTTATCAACAAACAGCTAAACTCTCGCATTCATTTCGATGAAAATTATTCTAAAGATACCGATACCGTTGCTATCAATACCGCTATGCTGGGTGTGCGAGTCAAAGCCTCACCTACAACCCATGGCATTTTTGACTTAACAACTCAGCATTTAAGGGCTGATAGTGACAGTGGTTTGGCTACGGTTAATGGTACAGATATTCATTTACATACTTTAAAATTTGGTATGGATACAGTTTTGAATCCTTATTTTCGGTATCGTTTAATAGCCGGAGTACAAAATTATACGGCAAATAATGTACTGACTTATCACGTAACTGGCAAAATAAAATTTAATGATCACTTAAAAATAAACCTGCAAAACCAGCAAAATATTTATGCGGTATCTCCCTTGGCGGTGTCATTAGGCATTAAACGAAACTTAAGTAGTCTATCTTTAGATTATCAACCGAGTTTTTATTATAGTGTTATCTCTGATTTTTCCTATGCCACCCTATCCGATGGCAATCGATTTTGGCAATGGCAGTTTCAACCTGCCATTGCTGTTGTCACAAAACAATATGTTAAAGTGGATACAGGACCTTACGTAAACCTCTTTTCTTTTAGTCAAACCTTGAATAATGGTTATTACAATCCCAGTTTATATCAATTTTATGGCTGGGCAACTCAGGGATTTTATGCTTACAGTGATAAATTGGGATTTTCTTTAAGTTTTACCGTAGGAGAGCAAAAAGATGAGACTTTTGATAGATTTCGTTTTGCCAGTGATGTGGCGCTGCAATCCTTTTGGAAACTGCCCATGAATTTTGAAGCCATCACAGCCCTCAGCATCTCTAATCGAGGACGTAGCATTAGCTCAGGTAATCTGGCTGGCGATTATGAAATTTATAGAGTACAACTAAATTTGTTAAAACATTTTTAAAGTGTTTCAGCCTTAAAAATTAAATGTAGATACTATGTAAGTTGTTATTTGATAACAGCGTTTTTAGTTTAGGCCATTAATATTTACAAACAATTGTAAACTTAATTATTGACAGAACTCCCCATAGAATATTGTCGCTGACGCTTCAAAGCCCAACAGGATATTTATTTAATGACTGCCTGATTTAATTGCCACAGACTGTTGGGCTTCCTTCGTCAGCGCCAACCTACATTGATTTTTGAGGGGAAAGTAAATGTAGGTTGGGCTGATAAAGCCCAACAGCCGTGGCATTATAATCACTCTCCAGATTGATTTGCCTGGGCAATATCACTTCAAGCTTATATTTATTTATTAAAGATACAGTGTTTTTAAGCTGCTTTAGCATTGGCTCATTGATTTTATTGAACACAAGCACCAGCCAACCTTTAGTTTTTTTGGTTCGTTTCATCCAGCTTTCTATTTGAGTTTTACTCACTTTATCAGAAACATAAAAAGCATAAGTTTCATAAGGGTTATAAAATCCAAAGTGATTGACTTCACCATACAGATCAATGCTTTTTTGATAATATGTTTTAAGTGCAGCCAGCAAAGCAGGGTGAACAAAATGACCATAACCGCAAGGCATAATAAAAGTCTGAGCTAGCAGCCCGTGAATTTTTAACAGCTGTTTAGATTGTGCCAACTCTTCTTGCAGCGTTTGTGTAGACAACCCACTGATATTACAGCTTAAACTTTTTCCCATGGAAGCAATTTCATATCCCTGACTTTGTAACTGTCTTAACTGCTGCCAGCTTAAGGTGTCTCTATGACATAAATCTTTCAAACTCATCGCCACCACCGCTGGAAAATCCGCTTTTTGTAATACAGGCACGGCTTTTTCATACTGACTCCGCCAGCCATTAATCAGCACAATGCTCACCAGTGCCTGTTTGCCTGCTTTAACAAAGTGGATAGATATTTTCGGTAGTGATGTCACAGGCTTATCATTGCGACAGGCCAATAGCGCAGCATCCTGTTCGGCGGGTTGCTGATAGTGATGAAACAGATAGATAACAGCAACTAACAGCAGCACAAAAATGACAGTACTTAAAATCAATTGACGCATCAAAAACGCTCTAAAAACAGGGGTTAAGAGTAATCATAAATTCTAATGTGAAAAAAAACCAAAAAACTCTAAAAATCGAGTAAGTGACACTTATGATACTTAAGGTTTCCTTAAGATAAGTTATGGTAAATTAGTGATTCGATGCATATTGGGTTCTTCCGCACTACCCAAATTGTATTTCATGGAACTATTCTGTCAGGGAGACGCAGCATGTTTTCTTTTCCTAAAAATTTATCTTCAGATCTTTGGCGCATCACCCGTGGTGTGGCCAGTAATATTTTATTTCCTTTTGTTGGATTTAGCCTGATAATGAACGGACGGGCATTTTCACAATCTTCTGTTGAATTACCAGTCACTTTTGATGCTCTGAGCGCGTTTCCGATAGATAGTTTTCCAACTAACGATTTAACCTTATCAACAAACTTCTTGCCAGACAGAGACTTACTTTTTGTATCGGCTAATACTGCAGGTGTTGAAGTAAGAAATGCTACAGATTACGGTCTCTTAGACTTTTTTGATACGGATGGACTAGCAAGAAGGGTTGCGGTAGAAAATAATCTAGCCTATGTTACAGATGACACAGCCGGTGTCAGTGTCTGGGATATCAGTGATTCTGAAAATGTTTTATTTTCAGGTTCATTTACTGCAGGGATCAGTGGAACCAGTGATATTGAAGTTGTAAATGGTGTGGCACATATCGCCTACGGAAATGCAGGCTACTACATTGTAGATTTCAATATCCCTTCAACGCCTATTGTTCTTAATAATTATACAACCCCGGATTTTGCCAAAGCGATACAAGTGATTGAGGATGATACTTATGTATCTGCAATCTTTGCTGGTTTACGAATATTTGACAACCGCCTACCACAAAATGAGCAAACTGAAGTTAGTTTTAACGTGCCAGGCTTCGCTGAAGGTTTCCAAATCGAAGGTAATACAGGTTACATTGCTGCTTTTGAAGGAGGGGTTCACCGCTTTGATATCAGTGGAGCAAGCCCTGTGGTAACAGACTCAGTGGCATTGGAAGGCCAAATGTATGATATTGTGATCGCTCCTGACTTTATAATTGCATTTAATTTTCAACCGGATGGTTCCATTTTCTTTTTGAATAAAGATACCCTGGATGTTATGGGGCAATATCATTCGATGAATTCAATAGTACGCCCTTTAAGTGGGGATTACGATCCAGTGACTGGACGTTTATTTTTGGCAACGGGTGAAGCACAAATCATTGAAGTGTTAAACGTTAATCACACCCCAGAACTCACCCAGGCATCCATTGAAGTGCAAGCAGAAAATGAAGCAAGCTCAGTGAATTCAGAGAACTTACAGGCCGTGGATACCGATAACAATCCTTTAACTTTCGTAGTAGAAAGCAGTGAAGGGGGATTTTTTAGAAACCGACAGACAGGTGCTATTGTCACGGAATTTACGCAAGCTAATCTCAATGATAACCAAATAGAGTTTTTCCGTAACAGCAATGATACGCCAACAGTGTCAGTGAGCGTTGCGGATGGTTGGGTACGTACGCCACCTCAGCCGGTTGAAATTAGAATCAATCCGCAAATCAATAATGATAATGGCTCAAATAATTCGGTGGCAATTGTTGCTGGAACCACAGCAGCTATAGGTGGAACAGCTTTGTGCTGTTGTTTTGCGGCATCGATTGCTGGATTTTGGGTGTTAAAGCGACAGCGAGAAATGAAACAGGGGTTTCCAGATTTAGAAATGCCTCAAGTGGCATCAGAAGAGGTATCTATTAATTACGATGAAAGAGAATATCATGGCCCAAAACCCACAGAAGTGGCAAATCGCTATTTTGTTTTTAAAGATGGATTTCTTCCACCGAATTTTCATTATTTGACGGAAGAGTTACACAAAACTCGTGAACAACTTGTAAAACCCTTAGGAAAAGGACAATTTGGAGAAGTTTGGCTGGGTTATGATAAGGTAACTACAAGCCCTGTTGCTATAAAAATTGTTTCCAGTCAAGCTAACTTCAGTTCAATGAGACAAGAAGCAGAACTACAACGTAAAATTTATGGTATTCAACTGCAATGGTTGAACCAAAAACAATTGCCAAAAGAGTTAAAACCAAATAATTTTTACTTAAGATATATCAAGGATCAATATCAACTGAGTTATCTGGATAAGAGTATACAAAAATCTTTGTGGGTGAAAGAGACAAAAGGCTTAAAAAATCTGCAACAACAATTAGAGCAATACAAACCACAAGATTTAGATTATATCTTTAGTAATGCCGAACCAGAAATTGTTGAAAAAAATTTTGAAGGTGAGCCTGATGTTTTTAATAGCTTTTTAAGAATACTATCTACAAGATTAAAGCCAAATACTTATGTATATGTAAAAGATCTTAACTTTACAATACAAACATTTTCGGCAGATACAGAGTTTGAGGAAATTGAAAAGGATATATACTTAAAACCAAATACTTATATTATTCATAAAAAGGAAAATCCTCATGAAATGCCCAATATCTACTATTTTTCAGATAGCAAAGCTTTCATTCCAGTTTTGCATGAATATAATATGGGACCAAGATGGGCTAACGACATAGAAGTCACTATCAGGCAATTCCATTTGGAGCGAGTTCGTCGAGTTTTTTACCGATCTGATAGTGATAATCTAAAGCCTGTATCATTTATAAAAGAAGAGCTCAACAGACCCTCTTCTTTCAGTAATTTTGAAAAAACACTTATAGGATTTCATAATAAAGAAACTCATTTTAGTCGTAATTTGCTTTTGCGCCTGATAACTAATCACTTTAAAAAACCAGAAGAATTTTTAAATCTTGACCAGTATATTATGCCCGTACTGGATTTTTTCTTGCAAGGTCAAGATTTATATATTGTTACTTTAATTGCACCTCGTAATGGTGAGCATATCAAAGATTTATTGGCAAATAAAAATTTAGACGCCCAAATTCATAAAGAATTGATGGCTTATATTGCCCACGCGCTTTATACTGCAATAAAGTATTTACACAATAACGACTTTATCCACCATGATATCAAACTCGATAATATATTATTTGATAAAACTGGCAGACCTTTATTAAATGATTTTGGCGAGTCAATTAATACCAAATATCAAACAAGCTATTACCGAGGTTTTTTGCCTTATCAGCCGCCAGAGGCTATCATATCTCGCAATAACAAAGAGGATATTCAATCTAATCAAGACATAGTCGAATTGTTAAAACAAAAAGATTTGTGGGCACTGTTTGTTACTTTGGTGGCAATGGCAATTGGAAAAAATAATGTTTTTTGCCAGAATGAACCTTTTAATACCCAAAATAATGGAGAATGGGGACCCACAACAGCTTTTTTTAGAAGACTAACTGATTACAAACATTTTCAAAATCGAAGAAATGAGTTCAAAAATCAACCCTGGTTTTTACTTATGGGGTTAGCTCATATTTCCCGAGTAGATATAGACACTGAGGGCAAGCGCGATCTTCCTGCTGCTCAAAAAGAATTAATACAGGAATTTGGGGAAAAGTTTTTTACTTATAAAGAGCGGCACCAACAAAATTATCAGAAATTGTTTTCTTTACCTCGGCAAAATGCTCAAAAGCTAATTGAAACTGATTCACAAAGATGTGAAGCAACCTACCCTACTCGAGAAGATACTCAGGAATCCAATGATTATAATAATGAAAAAAACAGTAATGATTACCAACCTATATCTACTAACCAATATCATTAATTAAGGCAGCTTGATACCTCCCATAAACCCATATAAAATGTGATTTTACTCGTGCCGGACTATAATCCGTGGATAAATCACATTACCAAAAAACCAGCTTTTATCTATGGATAACTTATATTCTCCTAAGCATTGTCTTCACAGTTTTTTTTCAAAATGATATTACCAGTGATACAAGTACCTATTTTCAGGCAGGACGACACTGGTTAATGGGGCTGCCCTTATATCAGATGAATAAACCCTTTTTATACTTTCCTCATACCGCGCTGATTTACAGTTGGCTGAGTGATATTCCGCAAAGCGTTTATAAAATTTTGTTTCCTCTGATCACTTTAGCAATGATTTGTCGAGGGTTATATCGCATTGCCATGATGAATTTACATGGGGCATTACCCACGTATTTTTTTGGTATGAGTATCGCTGTGATGCTATTGGGTTTTGTTGCGGTACTCAAAGGCAATTTGGATTTATTAATAACGGGTTTAATGCTGCTGGCTGTGGCTGAGATTTTAGATGAACGCTGGTGGATTGCAGCTTTATATCTTGTCATCGGATTTGTATTAGATCCAAAAACTTTAATTTTGTTACTATTAGCACGCAGTATTTTTAGAACCGTTTTTTTTAAAGCAGTTTCTTTAGTGTTATTGTTTGCTTTACTGCCTTTTTTCTTTCAAAAGACGGCTTATGTGTGGCAGCAGTACGGCGCATTGTTTCATATCTGGAAAAATTTGGATGGCAGTTCATTACAAAACATTGATTTTTTTAGCCTGCTTCATCATTTTGGATGGGGCCTTTGTGTTCAAGTTCAAGGTACCATTCGTATCATCACGGGCGTAGCATTTTTTATCTTTTGTTTTTATGTAAGGCTACGCTTTGAGAAATCCACCTTTTGTGTTTTGATTTATACCATAGCCGCTATCTTTCTTTTACTGTTTAATCCTAAATCTGAGTTTCAGGATTTAATCATCCTTGCACCTGCTCTTGGATATTTTACAGTTTATCATTATTTAAACAATGATCGGGTATGCTTTGGCGTTCTAGTTGCGCTGACAGGTCTACTTTTTCTAAGTTTATTGTTGAGTGTATTGGTCAATTCTGCCAGTATTTCCTGTTTACCCCCTTTGTGTGTCATGATTTTTTCTGGGTACATTATTTACCTGTATTTTAGGCAAAGCTAGGGTCTGTTTACCATTCATTTTTTCAATTTGCAGCTAGAAAATGAATGGTAAACAGACCCTGATACTTTAATGCTCTATAAAACTTCGTTTTTAAATCTATCTAAGGTAGAATGATGCTATAAGTTTTACTATCGAAGCATTTCATGAAACAACTGCGTTCTGTTCCCAAACTGGGTTTTTGGATACTGACGGCGCTTGTCGCAGGTAATATGATTGGCTCAGGGGTTTTTCTTCTGCCATCTTCTCTGGCTGATTTTGGTAGTATTGGTATTGTTGCCTGGATTTTTACCGCTATTGGTGCAATTTTTATTGCTCTTGTCTTTGCTAAATTAAGTAAAATAGTACCGAAAGTGGGTGGCCCTTACGCCTATTGTCGAGAAGGCTTTGGTAACTGTGTAGGATTTTTGGTGGCTTATAATTACTGGATTTCCATGTGGGTGGGCAATGCGGCGATTATGGTGGCCTTTATTGGTTACCTGTCAGTGTTTTGGCCTGAGTTGGATACTAATCACCTGTTAGCATTCGGCATTTCAATGGTGGTTTTGTGGTCTGTCACCATTATCAATATTCTTGGATTGCGTAAGGCCGGCATTTTGCAGGTGGTTACGACCATCTTAAAGATTATTCCCTTAATTTTGGTGGCGGTAGTGGGTGTTTTTTATATCCATCCCCATCACTATGCTGCGTTTAATGTGTCTGGTAAACCTGCTTTGGAAGCATTAAGTGCTGCTGCCAGTTTGACGCTTTGGTCTTTTATTGGTCTTGAATCGGCCACGGTTCCGGCAGATTCAGTGGCGGATCCAGAAAAAACCATTTCAAAAGCCACCATCGCCGGAACTTTGATTGCAGCTTTAATATATATTTTAAGCACTATCGCGATTATGGGAATGGTGCCTTTAAGCCAGCTGGCAAACTCCGCAGCACCTTATGCTTTGGCCGCAAAAATTATTTTTGGCCCAGTGGGTGGTGGACTGGTAGCTTTGGGCGCCATCATTGCCTGTTTTGGTGCTTTAAATGGCTGGACACTTTTGGCAGGACAAGTACCGATGGCTGCAGCCAGAGACAAAATTTTTCCTAAGTCTTTTGCTAAACTTTCTAAAAACGGTACGCCATATTTTGGCTTAGTTGTCTCAAGTCTTTTGGTATCAGCGTTATTGTTACTCACCTTAAATGTTGCTTTAGTACAGCAATTTACACTGATTGTATTGCTGGCTACACTGGCATCGCTCATCCCATACTTTTTCACCGCTATGGCAGAGTTCATGTTGTTGTTTCGCCACAAAGATAAATTCAGCCCCAAACGCCTTGGCAGCTCATTGATTATCACTGCCATCGCTGGATTGTACAGTTTTTGGGCCATTGCAGGCTCCGGGCAGGAAATTGTCTATTTTGGCCTGTTATTAATGTTATCTGGCCTGCCAGTTTACGTATGGGTAAGATGGCGAATCTTTTCCCAAAAAGAAGCCCAAAAAGTGGTTCAGGCAGCCTTAAAAGGCATGTAATCTCGATTGTATGCTATACTTTCCTGAGGTTATGAGTGTAATAGATATATGATTGACGAAAAATTTAACCCTAAAATTCATCCGCCCAGAATCCACCAAATCCCTGAGCAACTGGTTCAGTCAGGTAAAGCCGTTAATCTCGATATGAGCGACTTTGTAGAGATCTCAAGTGAAGAAGTCGGTCATCTGCAGTATCACATTGCTGAAGGACCAGATGAATTAAGCATTGACTCACAAACTGGCTTCATCACCGGCACCGCTGCCGTAACTGACTTAAATAAAACTTATATGATAGAGTTGACGGTCACCAACACTCAAACGCAACTGTCTGATAATGTAGCTTTTCGTTTGGAAATCATCGGTAGCTTGTTATTGGAGACCGACGAAGGCAGAGCATTTTTTGCAAAAGAAGAATTAAATTTTTGGGATGCCAGTAAGCATTGGGAGCTGCAGCTTTTTATCCAGCAGTTAATTGCAGAACATTTTGCCTGGGTAATGATCTATGATGATTCAAAACGCGATGTACCTCTAGGCGCCATATTAGATAAATTTGAAGCCAGTACCGGCTGGCTGGTATTAGAATTTGAAAATGCTGTAATGATAACCCCTGGAGAGAAAGCCTTTAGCCAATATGGCAATCGCCGACGACTTCTGGATACTTTAAGAGAAGCTTTAATTCTAAAGGTAGAAGCCAAACCCTGGGAGCGCATAGACATCGAAGGCAGCGATACCGACAGTGTTGGTAAATGCTGGGTTATTGCCAGAGAATTGGATTTACCTGTTGATACCATGGCACCCAGTGATATTGCTGAAATCAATTATTATAATATCAAGCGTTTATTTGAAGATGACACACCCAGCAGGCGGCATCGACCTAAACCACAGTAAATTTTTCACTTTCTTTTGGATGTGGATATACAAGATATTATACAACTTTATTCTATAAACCTGAAAACCAATTTGTGTCTCAAAGATATAGATTATTAAAGATAGTTTAATTAAAAGCAAAGTTGTTCACAAGTATTAAAATTGAAATAAATTAATGTAGGTTGGGCTGACGCAGGAAGCCCAACAGGATCACCGTGACAACTAAATAAGGCCGTAATTAAATGAATATCCTGTTGGGCTTCCTGCGTCAGCCCAACCTACATTGATTTTGCCTGTCAATCGTAGTTTTTTCATAAGTCCTAAAATAAAAAAACTCAAGGCCCTTTATAATCTGCCAAAGGTACCTTGCGCTTAATAAAAAAATTATTTTTTAACCCTGCCAGAATACCCACTAAAATAATACCACCACCCATGAATTGTCCATAGTCAGGAATCTCACCGAGAATTAAATAAGCAAAGATAACTCCGGCTACTGGCATGAAGGCGTTGGCGATAGCTATATCATCATTACGAACCGTTTTTAACCCCATGTTCCAACAATAGACAGCCAGCGCCACCAGCATGACTGCGTATATCACCATCCATTGCCATAAAAACGGTGAGAATAAATCAGCAAAATGCCTCCAACCAAACACATGAACGGCAATGATAAAGAAAATAATGGCGCCAAAAAAAGTTCTAAAACAATTGAGTATTCCTACGGATATCCCAGAATTTAAGGTTTTTCGGCTTAACTGATCCCCAAGCGTTGTAAAACAGGCACCTAACAGTGCCAGTATCTCAGAACCTTTAGGAAAGCTTGAACCAAAATACGTTAGCCAGCCAGAGCCATAAGTCGCCATGGCTAATTTTTTATGGATTATTAATGAGCCTGAAGGTTGATGTAAGATAAAAATAACCATAACTCCCAGTACTGAGATAAATGAACTGATCAACGTTAGCATCGAAGGTTTGTTTCTAAATAACAAATATCCGAATAATAAAGTCCAAAAGGTCTCGGTACTTGCGATTAAAACCACGTTTATAACTTCGGTGGTTAATAAAGCCACAAAGTAAAACATAGGGCCTAAAATTGCGAGGCATATGGTCGTGACTGATAAAAAGCCCCATTGTTTGGGGCGGATTTTTTTTATGGCGACTAAGGAAATTTCCTTCCGATAAAGCCCCATAAATACCAATCCTGCTAAAAGGTTACCGACAAAAAGTACATTACAAAATGAAATAGGATTATGAAAGTGGATAAGATGAGTAGTACCCAATGTGCCTAATTTACTGATGACAGAATTTTTGGCTGCAAACAGTAATATCGCAGCCCATAAAAAGAGTAATCCTTTAGTGTAATTTGCGATTGTCATAATGTCCCTTTCATGAAAGTTTATATGATGCTGCTGCAAAAAGCAGCAACAGAAGTTATAATTTTATATTTATTTTATAAGGTATTATGCAAGGCAAAACATATTCTCTAAAGCGTGTTATTTTAAAGTAGGTGAAGCAGAAGGATTTATATCATCATTTTGCAGTCGTCCAAGTTCCTCTTTGGAAATCCCACTGTGCATTTTTTTAAAATGATCGCCCATGGTTTGTGTAAATTGCTCTTTATTTTCCGAGGTTATATTAAACCTATTATCACCAGAAACACGATACAATTCATCTGCATCATTGGCAAACTGAATTTGACATTCTTGCTCTTTAGAACGTATGTGGGCAAGACCGGTTCTTAAGCTCTTAGCTTTATCATATAACTCTTTTTCATTAGGTTTCATATCCAGTGGCTGATCTTCTTGCCCGAAAGTCACCTCAATTGGATCTACAGTTAAATATTCATCTTTAATATCTTTAGAAAATTCCCGAACATCCTTAACATAATTTTGATATTCAATACGAGCATTTACATAAGCTCTAGCGGTATTCATATCAGGGTTCTGTTGGAATGCTTTTTGTGTATTTTCAAAGGCATTTAAAAGCCTATCATGCTTTTGAACAATGCCGGCAACGCTATATGGAAGAGAGCTGAAGGCTTTAAACTTAACAGAGTCAAATTTCTTAGCGACATCATAAGGAATCCCTGTGCCTAAATCAAAAGCAAAATCCAAGGCTGCATTACGTAACTCTCTTAAAGTTTTTTCATCTCCTGCGCCATATCCTTCAATTCGGTTCATTGAGCGTCCCAAATTGATATTTACTTTGTCAACATCAGGGACAGAACGCGCATAATCTTTAAACATTTCCCGGGAGGATTTACTTTTAGGATTAAACTTGTGGGTTTTGCCATCCTCGCTGATATGATACAAAGTTCCACGATAGTCAGTGAGAAATACGGCACGAATATAATTGAATCTTTTACCGCCATCCACATTCAAAGTGACACCTTTAGGCAAGCTTAAATTTCCACTGCTGCTCAGTGTCATGCCTTTATTACCAGCCACTCGTCTGACTTTGGCGGCGTGCTGAGCATTCATAAGATAACGAGAGCGTTGGCTGATGTATTCGGCTAATTCTTTTTGTTGATTTTGCAGTAAATCCAGACGTTTTTTTTCTTGCCCCAGGCGCTGTACCAGCAATTTTCTGGCGTCATCTTGAGTATCTGCATCGGAAGCCTTGGTAAATTTATCTGCAAAACCATCTTCATTTTTGTCAAATTTATCTAAAATACTTTGAATTTTCAAGGAAGTTAGATTTTCAAGTCCTTCATAATTCTCTTTTTTACTTCCGTATAGCGCTTTATCAAAAGTTATGCTTACCCGGCTATATTGATGTAAAAGATTTTGAGTAACGGGTATATCCAATATATCGGTTTCTATTTTAGAAATCCTGTCTTCAAAATTTTCATTCAAGTCTGAAAACAGAGGTGTTAATAGTTTTTCAGCATTCTCAGGTAATAACGCATCTTTGCCAGAGGTGGGAACAGGACTGGCGCAGGCATTACTAAGTTTTTGTGCCCATTGTTTCAAATCAAACCTTGGGGGAGCACCAATGTAAGGATGGCGTGGCGGAGCTGATAAGGTGGGATCATTAGCGCGGGGTTGTCTATCTCGGTTCATATCTAAGCCCATGTTCTACTCCGTAAAATCTTAATACTAAATGCAGGGTTATAACGCATGAATTATAGCATAATAAAGACTCAAAGACAACGATCATTACCCTTTAGGTCAGCAATTTAAAGTTAAAAAAAAGGCCGATAAATTCGGCCTCTTTAAAAAATTAAGTAATTTACGCCATATCTTTGAGTTTTTTCAAAGGTCTGACTTTTACAACATTTCGCGCAGGTTTGGCTTTGAAAACAGTTTCTTCGCCAGTAAAAGGGTTAGTACCTTTACGAGCTTTAGTCGCTGGCTTGCGAACGGTAGAAATCTTCAATAAACCTGGCAGGGTAAACTCACCTAAAGCACCTTTTTTAATAGATGCAGCAATGATTTGTTCTAATGATTCCAATACTGCACTCACTTCTTTTTTGCTCACTTCAGTTTGTTCTGAAACCATGGTCAGTAATTGAGTTTTGGTCAATTTTTCACCGATTTTTTTTACGGCTTTTGGCTTTTTAGCTGGAGCTGCTTTTTTTGGGGCTGCTTTTTTTTGCGCTTTTTTAGCTGCAGAAGCTTTCTTTTTAGCTGGCATTTTGATTTCCCTCTCCGGTTATCAATACTTAGTTATAAAAATAGTAATTTATCATATTTTTATAATTTGCATAGCTTTTTTTCACAAAAATACTCATATTTAAGGGTTTTTAAGGTTTTTTTCTGCAAAAAGTTCAATAGGGTGCAAAACTTCACAAAAATAAGCTGATTTTTTAAGGCAGTTTTGTAAATGCAATTGACAGCCGATGTTTGCGGTTACCACAAAATCAGGTTTTAATTGCCGTATTTGTTGCACAATAGGTTCCGCAAATTTTTGAGACTTCTCAGGGTTTTGCCACATATTTAAACCTGCTGCACCACAGCACCCGAAGCTTTTTACAAACTGATATTCACAGTCTTCTTTTTCAAACAAAGTTTCTAAAAGCCTTGTTTGTTTTGATTGATTGACTAAAGTGCAAGGGTTATGGATTAAAATTTTTTTTGCTTGTCCCTTGAGGGTATAAGTTTTTTGAAAGTCTTTCTCAAGCAAAAATGCTAAAAGATTTTTCACAGGTATTGACGAAAGCTGTTTTTTCACACTTTCATGACAGCCACTGGCGAAGGTAAGGATGGCTTCTATATCGCAATTTTCAAAAGCATGACGATTTCTTTGTTTAAAAACCTCATAACCACCTCTATCACCCATATGCAGATTTAAAGTGCCACAACAACTTTGTTTCGCAGGAACCACCACATCGTAGTCTAAGTTATTTAATATTCTGATGGCATCTAAAATAGCGCGCGTATCTACAAGGGCATTCACGCAGCCAATAAAAAGCGCTACTTGTGCTTTGGCGTTTTTAGTTTTGTAAATGGACTTTAATCGGGTGACTTTAAATTGCCTGGGTATAAAATTAAAGTAGTTGGCAATAGCCAAAAATTTTTCAATGCGCAATTGTTTAAAAATAAAGTGCAAACCCGAGGTTATATACAATTTCAATAAGCATTGCCAGAAAAGCGCTTTAGTGGGTTTTTTCTGAAGTTGCCGCACAAAAAACGGAATTTTCTTAGAGGTTTTTTCAGCCTGTAATTCTTTAGTTTTCAGCATCATTTCGTGAAAAGGCACTTTAGCCGGACACATTGCTTCACAGGCTTGACAACTCAGGCAATTATCCAAGTGCATATTCAGTTTTTCAGTAAAATCAATGTCGCCCTTCGCCAGTTTTTGAGCCATGACAATTCGGCCTCTGGGGGATTCCGCTTCGTTTTCACTCACTTGATAAGTGGGGCAATGGGGCAGGCATAAGCCACATTTAACGCAGATCTCACTGGCTTCTATAATTGAGGACTTTAATAATTTCGTCTCTTTAGGCATAATATATTTAAGAGCGTTTATTACTGGGTATGCTAACATAATTTTCTAATGAGCTATTATCAAAAACACATTTTTCTATGTAATAATATCAAGGAAGCCCCCAAAAAATGCTGTAGCCAGGGCTGCCCTGTCAACATGCAAAAATATCTTAAAAATCAACTAAAACAATTGAATTTATTAGGTGTAGGTAAAGTTCGGGTGAGTTTGTCAGGTTGTCTTGGGCGCTGTAAAGAGGGGCCTGCAATGGTCATTTACCCCAATGGATTGTGGTATACCTATAACAACGAGCAAGATATGGATGAAATTCTTGAAAAATCCGTTTTAGGGGATGATGTAGTTGAACGATTGTTGTTGCGGCAGGAGGGTAAATGAGTCCTGCCTTTGGGCTGGACACAAAAAATTTTTCGAAAAACAAATTCCAGCTTGAATAAAATTTCTATGTTAGGTACAATCCATTTCCTTTTTGATGTTTAATAAAACTAAGTTTACTATAAAGGTCATACATATGAAGACGTATAGCCCTAAAGCCCATGAGATTCAACACGATTGGTACATTTTAGATGTGGCTGATAAAGTGTTAGGTCGGGTTGCTACAGAAATTGCCAGAAGACTACGTGGCAAACATAAACCTGAATACACTCCCCATGCCGATATGGGTGATTATATTGTGGTGGTGAATGCCGATAAAATTAAAGTTACCGGTAACAAAACAGAAGATAAACTGTATCACCGACACACAGGTTATCCCGGTGGGTTAAAAACCATTAATTTTGAAAAACTGCAACAACATAAACCAGAGAAAATTTTGGAGTTGGCTGTTAAAGGCATGTTACCAAAAAACTCTCTAGGTCGAGCAGTATACCAAAAGTTAAAAGTCTACGCAGGCGCTGAACACCCTCATACAGCTCAGCAACCCAAAGCGTTAGAAATCAAAGATTAATTTTATATATTTGAATTTGGATAGTTAAATTATGGCTGAATTGAAACAATATTACGGAACAGGGCGTCGCAAAAGTTCAACTGCTCGTGTTTTTTTACGTCCAGGTGATGGAAAACTAACCATTAATGGTAAATCCATCGAAGAATATTTTGGCCGTGAGACCTCACGTATGATCGTGATGCAGGCTTATGATGTTACAGATATGCATGGTAAGTTTGATGCTTACATAACAGTGAAAGGTGGCGGTGCTTCCGGACAGGCTGGTGCCATTCGTCATGGTATCACTCGTGCTTTAATGTATTATGATGAAGAAGATGGTGAAGCTGGCGGAGCTCAGGGTTTTCGTAAACTGCTTCGTGCCGCAGGTTTAGTTACCCGTGATGCCAGAGAAGTAGAGCGTAAGAAAGTGGGACTTCATAAAGCTCGTAAGAAGCCTCAGTTTTCAAAACGTTAATTTTACTGCTTCTTTTTTTATAAGACAATTTACTTTTCAAGCCGAACAATTTAAGTATTGTTCGGCTTTTTGTTTTACTATTGGGATTGATTTCTATATAAAATGTAGGTTGGGCTGACGTAGGAAGCCCAACAGAGTATTCATTTAATTACGGCCTTATTTAGTTGCCGCAGCCTGTTGGGCTGAGGGATCGTCACTTTTTTATTCATAGCTAAGCTCCCATGCTTCCGCAGGAATAGCGCTTAAATTTATTGGGAATTTTATTTTTTTTCTAAGTACCTGACACCCTAAAAAAAAGAAAGAGAGTACCCGTCTATGCTTATAGGTATTAGCCTGGAATTTTAAATGCAAGCCTAATTGTTCAGCTCTATATCCTACAACCCAAGCAATCAAACTAGCTAAGGCACTTAGCATCAACCAAACAATGTAACGTTTAACCTTTATCGTTCGGTTCTCTCTCAAACTAAAACCATACTTCTCACTTTTCGTATCTCGAAAGCTTTCTTCAATGGTCATTCTAATTTTGTAAATCTTAACAATTTTTTTTGCAGCGACTTTTGAACGCTTCAAAGATGAAACCAAAATCCATGGCTCTTTGTATCCTCGCGCTCGTTTTAATGAATCTTTATCTTTGGCAGTTTTTCCATCTCTTTGATATTTATGTCGACCTTTTAATTCATGTTTATAAAGATAACAGTGTGTTTTATAGCCCTTTGCTTTTGTCAGGCTTATTTCACCCAAAGGTTTAGGGGATGAGGTTGCTCTTGGATACAAGGCTTTAAGCTTATTATAGCCTTCTCCTTCATCGTAGCATATTTCCCCACGGGTTCGTCCAATGTAATCCCAACCTAGTGCTTCAACGGACTTAAACCAAGGAACTTTAAATCCTGCATCTGTTACAATCACTGGTTTACATCCTTTGGGTAACATTTTAGCTAACTGCGCCAGAAACGTTTTATGAACTTTTGGGCAACCCTCTTTTTTCTTTGAATGAACTTCTTCGTACAATGTAATACTTCGTCCTGTGGCTGCCAACGCGGCTCTTAAACAACATTGCTCTCCTTCTTCTGACATATGTAAACTATTGGGTAAACTACTCCAATCCACAAGAATGACAGGGCATGTTTTTGTACCTATCGCAAAGCGGGTAATTTGTTCATAAATAAGTCCACTTTTTTCCTGGTAATATTTATTTGCTAAAAGTCTATCTACTCTTCGAATACCAGCCCGCTCTTCAACACCCGTATCAAGAGCCCGACCCAACTGCGTCAAATTTAACTGCTTGGAATTGACGATTGCTTCGATGATGGGGTTCAAAGATTTAATGCGTGATTTATGGATTGCTGAATCGAGTATTTTATGTAAAGATGGTTTGACGTGCATAGTGTTTCCATTTAATTGTTCTTTGAAAAAACTAATTAGATCACGTTACGCTATGCATGTCACTAGTTTTTTTATTGTTTTTATTTCTAACCCCTTATTTTTTAATAAAAATTTTTTCGAAAAACTGACGATACCTCAGCCTGTTGGGCTTCCGACCTCAACCCAACATTAATTGTTAAAGTAGATTTTAAAAACGGAGTTTTTTCGTCTTGATAAACAAGAGTCATCCATGACATCGAAAATTGCTTTTAACCGTCTGAATGCAGGGTTGATAACGCTGCTGCTTTTTTTACTTGCCTTCTATCTGCTGACTCATATTTTTTTGTACTGGGATACTTGCTGGCATATTATCGGTGCCAAACGCATGCTGGCAGGTGGCTCCTATCTGACGAATCTTTATGATGACAATATGCCTCTTGTCTTTGGGTTTTATGTTCCTTTAGCCTGGCTTGCAAAGTTTTCAATCCTTGAACTTCCCAAGCTGTCCATTATTTATATTTTAATAATTTATGCTCTGGCAAGCGCGTTGAACTATCAGATTTTAACTAAGGCAGTATTGAGTATAAAAGAACAATGGCTGTATTATCTGGGGCCTTTAATCTGGACGTTGTTTTTGGGTCTTTGTATTTTCGGTGTACGCGAAAATATATGGGCGATTTTGGTGGCGCCTTATATTTATTTAAATTTAATGGGTCATAATAAAAGCACTTTTTCAATAAAGATATGTGCATCTTTCATGGCTGCACTGGTTATTTGCCAGATCCCTTTTTATCTTTTAGTACCCGTGGTCATTGATGTGTTTGACTGGATAAAACATAGGCGTTTTCCACAAAAATATCAGACTGACTTTTTATGTTTTCGTATTGCTGATGTTGTTGGCTTCAATGCTTTTATATCCAGAATATTTTAAAGTGGTTCTGAAAATGGTTTATCAGGCACAAGGAGGCATGGATAATACTTATTTCGGTTTGATGGATCATCCCGTAATCATAGCCGGCAGCGTAAGTCTTTGCATTGCCCTGATATACAACATTGTATATCTGCAAAGTGAAAAAATATTTAAGAGTATTTTTGTCACAATCGCCTGTATAATACTTTATTGCATGGAGCATAAGGCTTGGTATTATCATATGTATCCTGCCTTGTGTATGATGTTTTTAGTGATGATTGCAGTATTGGTTGCTGCATGCAAAAATCCAGCTCAAACAACTATTGAACATTGCCTGAAGAACTTTTGTCTGTTGGCTTTTGGTTTCACTTTATTACTCTGGGCTTTACTTCTGATACAACAATATCACCTGCATTGGGTGCGATATGCAAAGCCACAATCGCAATTAAATCAACTGCTAAAGTTTGAATCGGCACAAAATCATCGGGATGTTAAAGTATTCATATTAAATACCCGTGTGACACCGACTTATGAGATGGCAATGTATGGGAATTTTCAAGTTGTCTCGCCCTGGTCAAATCTGTGGATGTTACCGGCTTTATTGAATTTTAAAGCACAAACACAAACTTATTATCTGTCGAAAAAACTTTTGCTAAGAATGACGCTAGACACTTTAAAAAACCATCAGCCTAAATTTATCATTTATCCTAAAGTTGGATCTATGGCATACATAGATGCAAAAAACGTTAATGTGATTCATTATCTGCAACAAGATAGCAATATACAAAAGCAGTTACAGGGTTATCGCTGGTATAAAACTGTAGGTAATTTTGATATACTAGTAAAAAAAATAAGCCTTAAGCTATGGCAAATCAAATCACCAGCCTTAGATTAATACTCGCAATTTTATGCGTACTTGCATTAAGTCATTTGCAGCACTTTTCAGTTTATATTATTGCAGTGATTCCCATTATTATGATTTTAGACTTGTTTGATGGTTTGATTGCCAGAAAAACACAAACCGTCTCACTGTTTGGGGCTGTGTTTGATATTGCAGCAGATAGATTTATTGAATTGCTTTTTTTTATTTTTTTTGCGGTGAGTGGCTTATTGGGATTTTGGGCCGTCTTTCTTATGCTATGCCGCGGCATAACCCTCGATACTATTAGATCTTTAACCCATTTTCAGAACAAAACTGCTTTTGGAAGTAATAGTTTTCACAAAACCAGACTGGCAAAAATATTAACCACTTCGCAATTCAGTCGCGGTCTGTATAATACCCTCAAAACCGTCAGCTTTACCTGTCTGGCTCTGGCGTTGTTTCAAAAAAATATTATAACTTTTGCAATCATTCTTACCTGGTTGACCATTCTCATGGCATTGTTAAGAAGCTTTCCGGTTATCCTTGAAGGTATTGAGGTGGTTAAAAAATTAAATAAACCTTTAAATTTTATTTAAATTCAATGGGTTACAAAAAATAAGTGGGATTTTAATTTTAAATATGTTACGATAGCTCACTTAAAGTAGTCATAGGGAATGCAGCGTTGTTAACATAACAACCTGATAAAATCTAACAACGTCAAAGATACACAGGGAAGGCAATGACAAGCCAAAAACCGCACAATAATTTTCCTGATAAAAATAAAAGACGCTTTTTAATCGGTGCAACCTCCTTAGTGGGTGCTGTGGGTGCCCTCATCGCAACGTTTCCATTTATTTCATCCTGGTTTCCAAGTGCTAAAGCAAAAGCTGCCGGCAGTCCTGTTGAAGTGGATTTAAGAGGGTTGGAGCCAGGTGCCATGACTACTGTGGAATGGCGTGGGAAACCTGTGTGGATTATTCGACGCACGGAAGCAATGATTCAGCGTTTGAAAACACAAATTGCCCAATTACGCGATCCAGATTCAAAAGCCGAACAACAGCCAGATTACGCTGAAAATTTTCATCGAGCAATTCGAGAAGAATATCTGGTGCTCATTGGTATCTGTACACATTTAGGCTGTGCGCCGACTTATAAACCCAATATTAATGAACTCGGACCTAACTGGCCCGGTGGTTTTTATTGTCCCTGTCATGGTTCAACCTTTGATTTGGCGGGTCGGGTCTTTAAAGGTGTGCCAGCCCCCATCAATCTTGAAGTACCGCCTTATCGGTATTTAAATGATTACACCATTTTAGTTGGAGATGACAAAAAAAATGGCTAAAAAAGCCCTGGGGAAATTATTAGACTGGGTAGATGAACGTATGCCGGTGAAGAAAGTCTGGCGCGAGCATCTGGCAGAATATTACGCACCAAAAAACTTCAATTTCTGGTATATTTTTGGTGCTTTGGCAATGCTTATTTTAGTCAATCAAATTGTCACAGGTATCTGGTTGACCATGTATTATACGCCCACTGCGTCTGGCGCTTTTGCTTCGGTAGAATACATCATGCGTGATGTCAACATGGGATGGTTGTTTCGCTATTTGCATGCGGTGGGTGCTTCTGCTTTTTTTCTGATTATTTACCTGCACATGTTCAGAGCTATGTTGTATGGGTCTTATAAAAAGCCCAGAGAACTTTTATGGCTCATTGGGGTTGCGCTATATATCATGATTATGGCAGAAGCTTTTTTAGGGTATTTGTTACCTTGGGGTCAAATGTCTTACTGGGGAGCGCAGGTAATTATTTCCCTGTTTGGCTCAATTCCTGTGATTGGACATGATTTAGCCTTGTGGATTCGAGGGGATTTTAATGTTTCTGGTGTCACTTTAAATCGTTTTTTTGCTTTACACGTCGTTGCCATACCACTGATGTTAATGCTATTAGTTTATTTGCACATAATTGCGCTACATAAAGTTGGTTCTAATAATCCTGATGGTATTGAGATTAAAGAAAACAAAGATAAAAAGGGTATCCCAAAAGATGGCATTCCATTTCATCCTTATTACACGGTTAAAGATATTTTTGCCACCGGGATTTTTTTGATTATCTTTTTGGGGATAGTGTTTTTCATCCCAGAAATGGGGGGGTATTTCCTGGAGCACGCAAATTTTATTCCTGCTGATCCTTTACAGACACCGGCATATATTGCACCGCTTTGGTATATGACACCTTTTTATGCGATGCTTCGGGCAGTACCGGATAAATTGCTTGGGGTGATTATCATGCAGGCGGGTATTATTATTTTGTTTATTTTACCTTGGCTGGATAGAAGCCCAGTAAAATCAATGCGTTATCGAGGAATTTATTCAAAGATTGCTTTAGGAATTTTCGTGGTAACCTTTTTAGCTTTAATGTACCTGGGATTAGTACCGGTAACGCCACTTAGAGCTATTTTTGCTAAAATTTTCACTTTATTATACTTTCTTTATTTTTTTCTCATGCCTATTTATACGAAATACGAAAAATGCAAACCGGTACCGGAGCGCCTTCGATGAAGTTTTGTATCTTACTCATTTTATTAATAAATTTTCCCTTTGTGGCATGGGCTGCTGCTGAAAGTAAAGTGCCTTTAGAGCAGCCAAAAATTAATTTTAAAGATAAGGCTTCACTTCAACGTGGTGCAAAATTATACATAAATTACTGTTTGGGGTGTCATTCTATGACCTATTTGAGGTATAATGGCATGGCTAAAGGCACTGGAATTGTCAAGCCTGACGGAGAAATTGCAGCAAATCTGGTGAAAGATAACCTGATATTCTCAGACGCTAAAATCACAGATGCAATTAAATCCGCTATGCCAGAGACATTCGCAAAAACATGGTTTGGTGTAGCTCCGCCTGATTTGACACTGGTCGCCAGAGTTAGAGGTGTAGATTGGCTTTATACTTATTTAAAAAGTTTTTATGTGGATGACAGTCGACCCTTTGGGGTGAATAATCTGGTGTTTCCAGATGTGGGTATGCCCCATGTCTTAGAATCATTGCAGGGCAGACAGATTCCAATTTACAACACAACAGAAAAAGTTGTGGATGGACAATTAAAAACGGTTAAAGAAGTGGCACACTTGGCGGTTGAATCTCCAGGTAGCATGTCCGAAGCTGAGTTTAGCCGGGCGATGAATGATCTGGTCAATTTTTTGGCTTATGCAGGAACACCAGAAAAAATAAAACGACATTATATTGGTTACTGGGTAATTGGATTTTTAGTAATATTCTCAGTGCTTGCGTATCTTTTGAAACGCGAATACTGGCGAGATGTTAAGAAAAATTCTCATTGAGACAAGCTTTATGAATCAAGCGCTATGTCTTAAAAAGTTTTTTTAGAGGGAGCGTCTTTTTTTGACGCAAAATTTAACTGGAAGAGAGGTAAAAATTATGGGGTTAGCAAACCGACGCTCAATTATGACTTTGTATTCTGATAATACCGATATTTACAGCCATCAGGTTAGAATCGTTTTGGCTGAAAAAGATGTTTCCGTTAACATTAAACATTTAAGTGCAAATAATTTAACTGAAGAGTTACTTGAATTAAATCCCTATGGAACTTTACCCACCTTAATTGATCGAGACTTGGTATTATACCATGCCCCTATCATTATGGAGTATTTGGATGAACGTTTTCCTCATCCACCATTGTTACCCGTTTATCCAGTTGCCCGCGCTGAAAGTCGCAGAATGATGTACAGAATTGAAAATGACTGGTACAGTAAAATGCGCACAATCATTGAAGCACCTAAAGTTATAGCTGATGAAGCGAGAAAAGAGTTGGCTGAATCTTTTATTGCTCTGGCGCCGGTTTTTGCCAGTTCACCTTACTTCTTAAGTGAAGAATTTACTCTGGTTGATTGCTCTTTGGCACCTTTAATCTGGCGTTTTCCAAGTCTTGGTGTTGAGTTACCAAAATCTGCTAAAGCAGTATGGAATTATGCAGAAACTATTTTTGAAAGAAAATCTTTTCAAGATAGCTTAACCGATATTGAACGAGAAATACGAGCTGCCTGATGACCTCAACAAAACCTTATTTAGTGAGAGCCTTTAATGAATGGATTTTGGATAATCAATTAACGCCTTATTTATTAATTGATGCCACTTATCCCAATACGCATGTGCCCAAAGAGTATGTGCAAGAAGGGCGAATTGTTTTTAATGTAACGCCTGGCATTATCTCAATGTTAAGCATCACTAATGAGGTTGTTGAATTTGAAGCCCGTTTTTCTGGGCGAAAGCGTCATATCTATGCGCCTATGGAAGCAGTATTAGCTATTTACGCAAAAGAAAATGGTCAGGGTATGGTGTTCGAACCTGAAACACAAACCTCTACAGATGAAGCGGAAGAGAATGAGTCTTCCGCTTCTACTCACACCGATGATGGTGGAACAGCTCCTGTCAAACCACCTAAAAAAGGTAAGCCTAACTTAAAAATTATCAAGTGAGCCTGAATAATCAATGTAGGTTGGGCTGACAAAGGAAGCCCAACCTACATTGATTATTCAAACAATTCCTGTCAAATTTTTCATTTTACCGGAATGAGTTTATTGGGATTTAAAATATTCTTAGGATCAAAAACGTTTTTAATACCATACATTAATTCAATCGTAGCCTCATTTAACTCCAACCTGCTAGGTTCACGCTTATCAATGCCTATGCCGTGTTCACCAGATAATGTGCCCTCTAATTCGATAACTTTTTTAAAGATTTTTTCCAGACAAATTTCACTGTTCTTCACTTGAACGGGATCATCAGGGTCCAGCATAATATTGGTATGTATATTGCCGTTGCCACCATGTCCGAAGCTTACGATGGTTAACTGATATTGTTGACTCAGATCATTAATAAAGTCTATGTATTCACAAAGTCTGGAAATAGGAACAACAATATCTTCATTAATTTTTTTAGGTGCGATTGATCGAAGACAGGGAGAAAGCGCTTTTCGCAACTGCCACAAAGTGTCTGCTTCAGTTTTAGTTTTTGCTGTCTTAATGGAGATTACCTGTGGATTGTTTAACTGTTTCGCCAACACTGCAATATTTGTATTCAGCTCAGTTTCATTGCCGTCAAAGTTTGCCATAATCATAGCTTTAGCTGAATTTGCCACAATAGATGGGTTTTGTTGCTGTAGCAGCATCAGTGAATTTTCATCCATAAATTCAAGCGCAGAGGGCAAAAAAGGCTGTGTCATCATTTGAGCTAACATGGCAGCAGCAGCTTTGGTTGAGTTTAATAATATTTGTATGGTAGCCGTTTTATCAGGTAAAGGTGTCAGCTTTAAAATGGCTTCTGTGATGAGTGCCAAAGTTCCTTCAGAGCCCACCAGTAATCTTGTTAAATCATATCCCACTACACCTTTTGTGGTACGACAACCAACTTTTATAATCTTACCTGTGCCAGTGACAGCCGTTAAGCCAAGGACATTTTCTCGACAGGTGCCATATTTCACTGCACGAGGGCCTGCAGCATTGCAAGCCAGATTACCACCAATAGTGCAGGTGGTACTGCTGGAAGGATCTGGTGGCCAGAAAAAGCCCGCAGTTTTTGCCCGTGCCTGAAGCGCTGCATTGGTAACGCCCGGCTGAGTAATGATATATCTATCCATTGCGTTCAAGGCTATAATGTTATGCATTTTTTCGAATGAAATGACCATACCGCCTTCAGTAGGAACGCAAGCGCCCGTGGTGCCTGAACCTTTGCCTCGGGCATAAACGGGGATACTATTTTCATAACTTAACTTTATCAATTCAGAGACTTCCTGAGTCGTTAAAGGGAACACTACTACATCCGGCATACCCTGATAGCGACTGTTATCATAGCTGTAAGCCACGCATTCACAAGGATCAGACATCACTCTGTCAGAGGGTAGAATGCTTTGACAAGTTTTAATCAAATCAAAAGACATTTTTATTTCTCAATAGTATAAAAAATATCGGCACCAGTATCTTCAGAGCTGGCAGTTGCCTGCACACGCCAGCTTTTTGACAAGAGATAACTGGCTTTAAAAATACTGATAGGATCTAAAATACCAATACTATAACTGATAAATAATTTTGGTGTGAGTTTTTTCCCTAAGGTAAAAGCTGTGGTTTGAGTTGTGTTGCCATCGCTATATACACTTTCTTGAGTAACACCGAGCTCATCCAGCCCAAAAGATTTTTTTAATTCCTGAGTAATGTTGCCAACAGAATTACCACCAAGATTCAGTGCCGATGCAGCTTTTAAAACCAGTTGAGCATTGTTACCGGATAAATTGTCGGCAGTTTCACCCGTTAAAATCAGGGACAAAATATCGGACTGAGAATAAATAGCCGGATTCGAAAATAACGAGACTTTATAGTTATTGACAGTACCTTGTACTTTTACGCCTACTTTGATCACACCTTGTTGATTATTGCTGGCTGGAAAAGTAAAACTGCTACCAAGATTAGAAGCAGAAGGCGCTGAGTCATTGCTGATTGTTTTGGAAGCTTCCACACTAATACCAGGGTTATCCAAGGGACTCGCGTTGTAAATGACTTTTCCTGTACTAATCGTAAGGTTTTGGCCATAGGCAGAAAATTTACCATTAGAAATACTTAAAGTACCTGTAGCTGTGCTGGAAGTTTGTGAATTGTAATTAACATTCACTTGGCCTTGCACGTTACCTGTTAGTCCTTTCACATTCAAATATATGTTGTCACCAGCAATTAATTGAATATTTCCCATTATAAGATAAGGCGTAGCTTTTTGCTCATCGCTGACAAAACTTGCATCATCCGGTAAGGCAACACTACCGGAAGAAAAATCTGTAGGGCTAATAATCGCTTTAGGTATTAACACTTTTCCTGTCACTTTAATCGCTTTGTCTTTCTTTTCCACATTAATGTCGGGAGAAAGATAAAAAGTATATTCATCGGTTTTATAGACTAAAAAATCTTTACCAGCTATATCCAGATTAAAAGGCAGATTATCCGCCAGTGGATTTATCCAGCCCTTGACGGTCATTTGCCCGCCACCAGAAGCAACCTGCGCGGTTAAATTTAATTTGCCTTCAGCATCGGTTTTTCCACGGAGATTGATGCCCGTTAATGTCAATCCATAATCTGGCAGGGTGATATAAGCATTTTTCAAGGTTATGTCACCAGTCATTTGCGGCTTTGTCATAGTACCGGCAAGATTGAGGTTTGCCGTCAGATACCCTTTGGCCGTTTCAATGCCAGGTATGAGTTTTGTCAAAATATCAAAATCGTGATAATTGATTGAAACTTTTCCAGATAATGTCTGGGTTTTATTTTGATCCAAAAAGTTTTCGATGGAAACATTACCTTTTAAAAACTGTTGATTCGATAAATTAACATAAGTAGATATGTTAAGTTTATTTTGGCTAAGGATCCCTTTAATAGAACTTGATTTAAGTTCAAATTTTTGAACATGATCTCCAGAATGCACCTGCAAATATCCTGGGGTTATATAGCCATTAATGAATCCTTTTGGATTTGAACCATTACTCAGACTGAGTTTCAGATTTAAACGACTGGAACTTTCGAATGCTTTGGCATTATCTGGTGCAATCATTGCCAGAATATCCGTCAACCGCAGGTTTTGAATAGCCGTGGTTATTTTAAGTTTTTGAATACTTTTATCTAAGCTTAGACAAAATGATTGAGTATTATTTTTTAAACAAAGGGATTTGAGTGCACTGGTAAAATGATTATGTTGAAAGCTTAAATTCAAAGCCGTAGCTTTTTCAAGGTGCCAACTTCCCACAACAGGACTTTGTAAATATAATTGATTGATGTTTCCCTGCCAGCTTTTCTGAGAATATTTGCCTGCTAATTGACTTGAAACATTCAATTGGGGTGAGGTTACTTTAAGCTGTAATTGATTGTGACTTAAACTGCCAGTGAGATTCAAATCCACAGAATTTAACACAGTGCTGTTATAGCTTATTCCCGTTGCATTCAAATGAGCACGGGCTGGTTTTTGTGGTTGATAATCAATATTAAAATTAATATTGTTTGCTTTTACTCCAAGTACTTCAAGTTGACTGGCTTTAAGTTGCCCTTCAATAGAAGGTGAAGTGGTAGAACCATTTATTTTACCTGTGGAATATATTTTGCCGTAACCCAGCTGGAAAAAAGTCGCTAAAGAAGGAATATTCAAGCGCCAGTTAAGATCCCAAACTTGGCTGAAACCCCCAGAAATATCCAGTTGATTTTGCTGCATTTTAAAATAACTTCGAGTAAATTCAAATGTGTCCGGTGTGAAAACCAAATGAATGGCTCCTGAAAAAGCATGTTTGTTGATATTGCCCTGCAAGTTATTTAATTCAAGCTGCCCTTTAAAACCAGAAGGTGTTTTTTCACCAGTTGTCTGCAGAGCAAACTTAATATGATTAAGGTTTGTATTTTGCAAACTTTGAGGTTGATTTTGTGTTGCAGTAACATCAGCTTTCCAGCCAAATGTGGGTGCAAAAAACAGACTTAATTTCCCTGTAATGTTTGCCCAGTCAGAATTTAAATTTAAATTGGTGAAATGAATGGCATTATCACTGCCTTGAAAGCTAAAATCGGAAGAAATATCCGGATAGGTATCATAAGTCACTTGAGACTTAAGAAATCCTTGATAATCTTTTGTATTTCCCGAAAGCTTTAACTGTGTTTTTTGCAAAGAAACTTTATGATTATCTGCACTATAGTGGCCTTTTAAAAAAGAAAGCTGGCTATTTAAAGTGATGACTTCACCTTGTGGTTTTGCCTGTAGCTTTCCTGTTAATTGCTGCAAATTGATATTCATATCCGGCATTTTATACTGGATATTTTCGATGTGAATATTTTTTAGATTGAGTCCTAAAGGCAGTTGAAAGTCATCTTGCGTTTGTTTGTTAGAAGTATCGGTTGCAGGCGAGATAAATACTGTAACGGTTTGAGCATTTAGTTTTTCCAATGTCAGTGTTTTGCTGACTAAATCCAGTAAACTCAGTTGGGCATCCAACTTTGTTGCGGAAAAAGAAAAGTCATCTGAATCAAAACTAAGCTGATTAATTTCGAACCCCTGTGCTAAAGTGCCTTTGGCGTCACTATAGCTTAATTGATTGTCAGTGAATTTTTGTGCCAGCTCTAATCCAAAGTTTAAACCACTGTTAGTATAACTAATCCATCCAACAAAAAGTAATACTAGAGTCAACAGAAACAATAACAGCCATAAAAGGGCTTTTAAAAATTTCATCATAAGTCTGGCCCCATAGTGAATTGAATAACATAGTTTCGAGTGCTTAAACTGGTAGAATTCTCAAATGGATGGGAAACGGTGATTTCAATAGGACCGATGGGTGAGCGGTACAAAAGTCCTACGCCAGCAGCCTGTTTTAAATCTAAAGAAAAGTTTTGGGTAGCGTTACCAGCATTATATAATACTGAGCCATAAAAATTCCCATGAAGACGAAATTGCCATTCAACACCGCCAACCGTTAAAAATCGTCCGGGACCTAAATCCTGATAATCGTAACCGCGCAAGGTATTAGCACCACCGGCAAAAAAGCGTTGTGATAAAGGCATGTTGGCAAAATTTTTCACATAGGTGGCACCCAGATCACCATAAAGAATCAATCTGTAGCGTTGCTTTGTAAAACTTTTGATATATTTACCACGAACTTCGCCTTGGAAAAAACTACCATCCGAATTTTGAAAGTTAGCACCAGCTTGCGTCATGAGTCTAATTTTATAACCGTTTATCGTATTAATACGGTTATTGGCAACTACTTTTTCAAAAGATACACTGGGAATTAAAGTGTTGGCGGTGTTACTGACATTGTCTACGGTATAATTTTCATGTTGATACTGTAATGCAAAAGTTTGTAGCCAGTTATAGCGAAACTGGGTATAACTGCCACCTATCTGTTCGGTTGTGTATTGATCACCATTATCCCCGGGACGATTAGTAAATATGCCTGCGGTGAGGGCATAATGATCTGTCGCAGGATGCTTGCCAGGGATGACATAACGTGCCTGGAAAGTATCATTTTGTTTCTGGGTTACCTGCGCAAGGGTTTGAATATAATGACCTGTGGAAGTCACTCTGCGCCATTGCCAGCCATAACTGGCTCTGGCACCTGTATCTGTACCGTAACCAAGCCCGAGGCTATATTGCTGTGCCTTTGCTGGTGTTAGCTGAACTTTAACAGGAACTTCGTGATGCTGATTGGCTTTAGTTACATTTGCATCCACACTCACATTGCTGAAGTAAATGGTACCGCCAAGGGTATTTTGCAGACTTAATAGTTTATCAGAAGAAAAAGGCTCCCCCGGTTTAAATGGTAAATAGCGACGTAGAAAACTTGTTGCCATAGGGTTTTTAGAAAAATACACCGCACCAAAATAATAACGTGGGCCAGTATTAAAAGTAAGAGACACATCTGCCCGATTGATCTTTCGATTGATTCTGATTTTATGTTGACTGAAATAACCTTTCATATAACCTTGCTGTTCAGCAATGGTAAAAAAATCCTTTTTGATTTCATCATAGTGACTGGTATTGAGTCTTTTGCCAGAATGTAATTTTTTTTTGGCTTTCAGTAAATATTTTCTTAAGGCCGCATTATTGGCACCAGGGCCAGTTAGCTTTATATTTGCTGATTGAACTATCGTTACGGGACCAGGTGTAACAGAAATTTTAAATTTATAAGGGCGGATCTGATAAATACGACTTTGCACGTTACTATGAAAATAACCATATGGTTCAAGGGCTTTTTCAACATTGATGGGAATCAGCTCGTTAAACTTTTGAGCCTGAGTAGAAGTATTGGGTTTAGTAAGATTTTTTTGCTCAGTGTTAAGTCGGTTAATAACATTTTCAAGGGCTTCGCCTTTAATCCCAGTGATAGAATATTGGTACGCCAGAGTGTCTGCAAAAGCGCATGCAACTAAAAAGCTGATAAAGAATAAAGTAGTAAATTTTTTCATGGGTGTATTATAAATAAACATGAAATTTATTTCATCCATTTAGATAAATGTTTTAAAAAAAAGCGTTTGAAAGGTTGATAATCCTAAGTTAAGGATGTTTTATTTCATGTATATTTGATAAAATAATACAGGACTTACGCAAAACTCCAATTTTAAAAATTCACTATGACAATCAATGTAGGTTGGGCTGACGCTTCGAAGCCCAACAAGCCGTGACAACTAAACCAGGCTGTAATTAAATGTAACACTGTTGGGCTTCCTACGTCAGCCCAACCTACATTGATATGTTCCAATTTTGGAGTTTTGCGTAAGTCCTGTAATATTAAAATAAACAGTAAAAAGTCATGAAAAAAATCTCAATTCTTGGAGCGGGAAAAATCGGCCGCTTGATGGCCATTGCACTTGCGAATGCGAAAGGCTATGAAGTTCAGTTGCTGGATAAACAGTTTACTGGACAAATACCTTCGCAGATTCACTGTAAAACCGTGGATGTCACTCAAATTGAGACACTTAAAACAGCGATTCAGGCGTTTGCATCCGATGCTCTGGTATCCTGTTTGCCTTATTTTTTGAATATAAAAGTTGCAAAGTTAGCGGCAGAATTAAAAACAGTATATTTCGATTTAACTGAAGATGTTCGGGTCACTGAGACTATCAAAAAACTGGCTGAAACCTCTGCTGCAGTATTTGTACCTCAGTGTGGTTTGGCACCGGGATTAATTGGTATTTTAGCAAATGATTTGATTCAACAATTTGAGCAAGTGGATACTGTAGAAATGCGGGTTGGGGCTTTGCCTCAGGCCAATAATCATCCTTTAAAATATGCTTTGACCTGGTCTACGGATGGGTTGATCAATGAATATGATAATGATTGTTTGATAATAAAAGATGGGCAGCAAAAAAAAATTCCGGCACTGTCTTCACTGGAACATATTCAATTGCGTGGATGTGAATACGAAGCCTTCAGCACTTCAGGTGGATTAGGATCCTTAGTAGAAATTTATCAGAATAAAATTCGCAATATGAATTACAAAACCATTCGCTATCCCGGGCATTGCGAGAAAATGCGTTTTTTATTACAGGATTTAAAATTAAATTCTAAACGTGAGGTTTTAAAAGAAATTTTAGAATCTGCTATACCAAAAACAGATGATGACGTGGTGCTAATGTTTGTGAATGTCACTGGCAAAGTTAATGGCCAGTTTTATGCTAAACATATACTAAAACAATTTTATCCCAAGGTTTTATATGGTGAAAAGTGGGCTGCAATTCAGTTAACCACAGCACTTGGACTTTTATCCGTATTAGAAATTGTGTTGAGACAATCTTTTACACAAGCTAACAACTTGGTTTATCAGGAAAAGTTGGGGTTTGACAATATACTATTGACTCAGTTTGGTGATTATTTTAAGCATACAGGGGAGCCTAGCTAATGAATCTGTTAAAACAACTTGGATTAAGCACAGAAAATAACAGTTGCAGTTTTTCAAAAAACCATTGGTTTGGAAGTGCAGACAATACTTTTGATTCCATTAATCCTGATGATGCAAAATCCATTGCCAAGATTAATCCAGGCACTTTAAAAGATTACCATCAGATTATCAGAGAAGCCAAAAGAGCTCAAAAAAGTTGGCAATGTATCCCTGCACCACAAAGAGGTGAGTTGATTCGGCAAATCGCAATAAAGCTAAGAGAATATAAATCCGCTTTGGGAAGCCTCATTGCTTTAGAAATGGGTAAGTCAAAACAGGAAGGAGAGGGTGAAGTTCAGGAAATGATTGATATCGCAGACTTTGCTGTGGGTCAATCCAGAATGTTATACGGTAAAACCATGCACTCAGAACGGCCTTTACATCGAATGTATGAACAATGGCATCCTTTAGGTGTGGTTGGTGTGATTTCAGCATTTAATTTTCCTGTGGCAGTTTGGGCCTGGAATGCATTTATTGCAGCGATTTGCGGCAATACAGTACTTTGGAAACCCTCTCATAAAACGCCTTTATGCAGTATTGCAGTACAACATCTTTGTAATGAAGTGATGGCCGAAAACCATTTATCAGGTATTTTCTCTTTAATGATAACTGAAGATCATCAGGTTGCTGATGCACTGGTGGCAGATATAGATATTGCGCTTTTGTCTTTTACAGGATCAACCGCTGTGGGACAAAAAGTTGCTGCTAAAGTAGCATCGCGCTTTGGAAAATCTATTTTAGAGTTGGGTGGCAATAATGCAGTCATTATAGATAAAACCGCTGATCTTAATCTGGCAATACCAGCTGTGGTATTTGGTGCAGTGGGAACCGCAGGACAGCGTTGTACCACAACCCGAAGAGTATTTGTAGAAAAAACTATTTATAAAAAAGTTAGTGAAAAACTCGTACATGCCTACCAACAGCTAAAAATTGGTTCGCCCTTAGATGAAACCAATCACATGGGACCATTAATTGATGAAGCGGCCATTGATCAGTATCGAACCGCTATTCAAAGTGCATTGGATCACGGCGGTGAATGTTTAGTGGGAGGCAAGGTTTTACAAAGACCTGGATATTATGTGGAGCCTACCATCATCAAAGCAGCAAATCACTGGGAGATTGTGCAACAGGAAACCTTTGCACCGATTTTGTATTTGATGGCTTATGATACTTTAGAAGAAGCTATTGCCCTTCAAAATCAAGTAAAACAGGGATTATCATCAGCGCTGTTCACTCAGAATCTGTTGCACGCAGAAAAATTTTTGGCAGCTACCGGTTCTGATTGCGGCATTGCCAACGTCAACATCGGTACATCCGGGGCAGAAATTGGTGGCGCCTTTGGGGGTGAAAAACAAACTGGTGGGGGCCGCGAAGCAGGCTCTGATGCTTGGAAGGCTTATATGCGAAGACAGACCAACACCATTAATTTTGGTGACAGTTTACCTTTGGCGCAGGGAATTAAGTTTGATTTGAACTCATAAATCTTACCAGCGGTGCCTGAATAAATATACCAAATAAAACCACACCAAATGTAATACTTTGAATAGTCCACCAGTAACTTAAAGACTCAGGAATACCAAAAGCCAAAGCAATAGGCAGCGCAGCCCGCACGCCAGACCAAAATAAAATATTTTGCTGTGATAAGGACAGAGCATTGGATTTTTTGGCGAAGCAATTATAAAAACCTAACCCGAAAAAAACACTCGCTGCTCTTGCCAATAACATGGCAATAATACCCACCAGCATGGCAAGCCATCGTTGTGAAAACATTTCCCAGGTGATGGTTGTACCTACCAAAATAAATAAGCCACAAATTGCAAAGAGATAAAGGGTATCTATAAGTTGTGAAACAAAGCTTTGGTGGTCAGAAAAAAGTTTTCGACAGTAAGGCCCCAATAAAAAGCCCAGAGTGAACACACTAAAATCACCAGAAATTCCCAGCTGCTCGCATAGAATATATGCGCTATACACAAAAGTGATTACAAGTAATGCCTGGGCGATGATTTCTTTAACGTATTTTAAAGTTATAATGGTCACAAGACCAATTATTATTCCCACAAGGATACCGCCTGCAATATGCATCAAAAATTCTCCAGCTAACAGCCAGGGTTCATGAGCTTGATGATGTATTAGCATCGAAGAAGCAAAGTTATAAAGTAAAATAGCGATGATGGCGCTAAATAAGCTTTCAACCTGCAATATGTGAATTAATCGTTTGGAAATATTTAATTGTTCTAAAAAATCTTCAATTGCATGTGCGCCGGTCATAGCTAAAATAGTTGCGGTTAAAAAGGCTGCCAGCCAGGGGAAACCTTCTGGATACCCAATGCCGTAGTATAAAAGCACTGTGGTTAAACCAATGGTGATGAATGTTACTGGAATAGCAAAAATAAAATGCACGGGACTATCGTTTAACAGCATTTTAGGTTTGGTAGTAAAAGAGGCCGCAAACAGAATCATGGGAATGAAAATATACTGACTTAAATAGTGAAAATTCGAAGCACGGATACCAGTATCAAAACCAAAATGCGTATAAATCTCGGATAAAATAAATCCTGTCAGCACTGCAAACACCGGTAGCGGTAACTTTAGTTTTTTATGGATTGGATAGCACATTAAAGTGATAATGAAAGAAATTAAGGCATAAAATAAAATTTGATAAGGCGTCATTGTCTGCAAGCAAAATACATTTTGGAATGAATCTATCTTAGAATAAATTTGAGAATAAAAAAAGCCTGAATGTATCAGGCTTTTGTTGTTAAATTCTTTGGCCTACATTATCAACCGCCACATTTTCCATGACCGCATTTTCCGCCACCAGATTTAGATTTTTTGTGATCACATTTTGCACCACCGCATTTGCCTTCTTTAGCTTTATTACCACATTTGCCGGAGCCACATTTTCCGTCTTTGCTTTTTTCCATGTTGCTGTGATTACTGGCAACATTATAACCACTTGCCAGTTTTTCAGAACTGAAGTGATTACTGCTGGCAGCATTTGCCATAGGAATGGTTGCAAGACTTAAAGCAATCCCGGCACCCACGGCAGCTAAAACAGGTTTGATTTTTAATTTTTGATTTTTTGTATTCATAATCGAACTCCAAATTGAACGGTAGGTAAATTAGGCAGTAGCAGATAAACTTTCTTTAGCATCTGTTTTACGCTATATTTACAATATGATTTTAAAACGTAAACATTTGTGAATCAATCCAAGTGTTTGCTACTTAAATTTTTTTTACTATTTAATACAGCGAGGTTCAAATCATGTCTTGCCAAAAGTTAAGCTGTCTGTTTGCCAATCGAAAAAACTGTATGCAGTTTCCTATGTTTTTGATTCGGGTGTGCTTAGGTGTTTTTTTTGCTATATCGGGATTTTATAAATTATTTGATCCCCATACTCAGGAAGTGATTTTGAATACCATGATTCACTTAGGCATTCCATTTCCACATTTTAATGCAGTGTTTGTACCTTTATTGGAATTTTTAGGTGGGCTGGCTTTAATCTTTGGTTTTTTTACAGTGCTTTCTTCACTGTTATTATTCGTCATTTTATTAGTGGCAACCTTTACCGAAGCCATTGGTACCATTCCAGCAGGGTTGAATATCATTCGTTGGATAAATTACTTTCTTTATTTGCCGGAAGTATTGCTGGGATTGCTTTTATTTTTACAAATGTGTTATGGACCTGCTTGTCTAGCTATTGATAATTTAATCGAGAAAAAACTATGTCAGAAGTAGCCTCACAAAAAGGTAAAATGATCGTTATAGCTTCACTGCTTATTTCCACCCTGTTATTTTCTTTAGGTAGCCCTGTATTAAAGTTTCTAACAGAGCAGGGAGAGGCGATATATTTAACGCATCCTGATGCAATTTCCTTTTGTAATGTTTTATTTGTGGGCAACTTGTGTGCAGGGATTATCAGTTTTATTTTTTTGGATAAGAAAAAATTTTTTCCTGAATTAAAAAATACCAGCCTCAAAGTCAAAGGTTATATAGGCTTAGGTTGTGTATTGGCTGTCATTTACCCTGCTTTGATGTTTATTGCCCTGGAATTGACTTCAGTCACTCAAGTGGTACTGTTATCTCGATTCGAAGGTATTTTTTATCTGGCCTTTGCCTATTTTTTTCTTAAAAAAGCAGTTAGTCGCGCTGAAGTGTTTGGTTACGCCTTCATTGGTATTGGCATTTTAACCATTTTGCTTACCTCGGATTCGATGCTAAATTTAAAAGCCAGCAGTTATATCTTAATCGCCGCCGTTGTCTTTGGGATTTCAGAAATTTTAAGTACAAAAATTTTAGCGGAAGTTTCTCAAAACACATTCATGTTTATCCGCAATTTTGCTTCAGCCATTATCTTTTTCTGGATTGCTGTCTATCTTTTCGGTTTTGATCACTTTGGCATGGCTTTTTACGGGGATTTATGGATAACTATGGCGGTGTATTCCTTAGTGATTATTGTCTTAGGTCAGAGCCTTTGGTATCGTTCTTTAAGTAAAGCAAAATCTTCCTGGCCCTCAGACTTTGCTTTGATGATTCCTTTTTATTCAATTATTTTTGCCTGGCTTTTGTTGGGTGAAATCCCAGATTTTGTCCAGTCTATGGCAATTGGAGTCATTGTAATTGGTATTTTAATTACCAAATTCTTCGGTAAGGTATTAGATGGTAAAAAACAGCCTTTAAGTATTGATGCTGGTTTGATTGGTAAGTAAGCAACAGGGAACTTATGACTACTTTGTTTTTATAGGATTTAGTGCTATTCTTAAATTTATTATCAGCAATATGTGTATCATGGAGATTATAAAAAATGTTTAATAAAATTCTAGCTGCTGTGACGGTTATTATTGCTTTAATTTTAGGCATATTAGTCATTTCACTGGACCCTTCTCAGCTAAAAGGGCCTATCATCGTTTCTCGATTCTTTGAAGTCATGATTCCGGTATTGGCTGTGGGTGCGCTGTTACGTTATCTGGCACATTGTCCTCACGCGCATATGATGAATACTATTTTATCTGCCTGCTTTATTTTTATTGCAGTATTGCTGGGCATTTTTGCTGTAACCTTATCGCCCGTACATTTTTCTATCGTGATCATTGTATCAAGATTCTTTGAAGTAATGATTCCTGTGTTTGCCGTGGGTGCCTTATTAAAATTTTTAATAGGCTGTTCAAAATCTTCCAGCGAACATCACTAATTTAATTTTATGTAGGTTGGGCTGACGAAAGGAAGCCCAATACTCAAATCTTCGAAAATAACATGAATAAGATTGCACTCGTGACTGGCTCAGCCAAAGGCATTGGAGCTGCAATAGCAACCAAGCTGTCTGAACAAGGTTATAAGGTCGTAATCAATTCCATCCACAGTGAAAAAGAAGGCACCGCACTGGCACATAAGTTAGGCCAAGGCAGCTATTACATACAAGCTGATATTTCTCAAAAAGATCAATGCGTAATGCTCATGCAAAGTATTGAAAATCATTATGGCCAATTGGACGTATTAGTCAATAACGCGGCTTTTGCATCACCTTTTATCGAACATAAGAATCTCGCTGCATTGGATGAGGATTTATTTTTGCAAAATTTTAATGTCAATGTCTTAAGTGCTTTTCGGCTTGCAAAAATGGCTGTGCCACTTTTGCAAGCATCTGACAACGCTAATGTGATTAATATCTCTTCTATTGCCGGCTTAAAACCTGTGGGATCTTCAATTGCTTACGCAGTATCAAAAGCCGCACTGAATCATCTGACAACATTACTGGCAAAAGCATTGGCACCAAAAATACGAGTTAACGCGGTAGCACCGGGTGTCATTGAGACAAGCCGTGTACAAGGGGGTTCAGCACAAACTTTGACACACAGTATCATTGATAAAACCTTAATGCGCCGAGCAGGCAAAGTTGAAGAAATTGCTCAAGCTGTGGATTTTATCCTGAAATGTCACTATTTGACGGGTGAGATTATCAGTGTGGATGGTGGCTACGTTTTATCTTGAGATGTCTTAAATTTTTGCCATAAAGCTTCCAGTTGTTCCACAGAGTAAGCCTTAAAATTCCCCTTTATGGATAGCTCAATGTTCTCAAATCGATGCTTAAACTTTAAATTGGCTTTTCTTAAAGCACTTTCTGGGTGAATGTCAAAGTGTCTGGCAAGATTAACCACGGAAAACAAAATATCACCCAGCTCAATTTCCATAGAAGCTTTATCATTTACCTGACAGGCCTGTTGAAACTCTACTAATTCTTCCTGAATTTTTTTATAAATTGGCGTTGCTGAGTCAAAATCAAACCCCACAGAAGCTGCCTTTGTCTGCATTTTAAGAGCCTGTGACAGCGTTGGAAAATGCTTACCACAATCATCCAGCAACTTTTTAGCAGGTCTTTCTGCAGCTTTCTTACGCTCCCACAAGGCTAATGCTTGCGCTGCACTGACAGATTCAGGGTGATGAAAGTCAAGTTTACGCCGGTTTTGTTTATCCAAAGTAGCTTGGATAACAGTTTCTAAATTAAAAACACCTGCTTCATCGGCAATTTTTGCGTAAAGCACAATATGCAATAACAAATCTCCTAATTCATCCGCCATATCCGCAGGGTTTTCTCGTGCCACAGCCTCAGCAAATTCATAGGCTTCTTCAATAGTTAGTTCAGCTAATGCGTCAAAAGTCTGTTCTAAAATCCAGGGGTCGCCTTTCTGGGGATGGCGTAATTGATTGACCAGTTGAGTTAATTGTTGGATTGGCATAATTGTTTTGCTCATAAGGCTTTAAAGCTTAGAGTTTAGCAGAAGTCTGGCTGAAAATAATGGGGAATTTTTGTTAGATCAGAAAAGGATTACAAGAGATTTTGAGATATTTTTGGTATAATGATATCGGGTCAAAACATTAAGTTCAAAGCAAAACACAAAACACTTATTTTTAATTAATACAAAGTTAAATACAAAAGTAAGTTTAGAGGGATTGAAAATGTATTCTACATTCGCCAGCCATCAATGGAAGGCATTAAATTTATCTAAATCGAATAACCCATATTTTTCTACAAATCCTGCATATCGTGATTACGCAGGTGACATACATGACTATACCGGTGAGTATGGAAGTTTTGAGCAAATTGTTGCTGATGCATCTCGACAAACCCGTCTCGATGGGATTTGTTATTTGAAAGAAGATATTGTCTCACAACTTAGATGGATGTTTGGTGATCAACAAGCTCAAGATATTGCTAAAGCTCATAGTCAAGATACACTTGCACAACTTAAATACCCATTTTGGATGTTAGTTGAAAATAATGATTGTGGCCCTCTTAAATATGACTCATTATTTAGAAGCTTTTTAAAAAATAGTAATGGTGAAGTTTTCTTGGTAGATTGTGCACATAATTTTCAAGCAAAGCTAGATGATGACACCAGTCAAATGCAATACCAGATTCCTGGCTCAGTTTTATACATATTTAAATTTAATCCAGAGACTAAGAAGTTTCATCTGAGACACACAGCAACCAGTAATCATTTTTTAGAAGATATTTATCAGGGCAAAATAGGATTAGTGGATTCCAATGACACTGAAACAAAGGCAGCTGCTAAAAAAATGGATTTTGAACAAACAATGAGAATAGCTGCCAGCAAACCTAAACCGTTTAAAAATAATGAAGGCTTGAATACAGAATTTCAAGATTGTATTGAGTTAGTCCGAAACCAGTTGCTTAAATTAGATCTTTTCACAAAGTATCCTCAGCTTGAAAAAGCTTACAGGAACTTGATGAATTTTCTTTTAGTTAAGCAATTACCATATGAAACAGTTAATATTTTTAACAGACTATTTATTCATTTAAATTTAATAGATAGATATGACGAATATGGCGTATCAGAATTAGATATTGGAAAGTATTATAAAAAGGTTTTAGAAGCATTAAAAAGGAGTTTGAATGACTTAGAAAAAAGGTTACCTAAGTCAAGTGAAGAAGAATATAAAAGCTTAAAAAAGGAATTTATGATTCAAACTACCCAGCCGCTTACAAGATTAATGCTTAGAGATCTTAATAAACATGCTCAAAGCATGGCAGAGAACCTTGTTCAACATAAAGCAGATCTATTAAAAAAATTAGATAAAAGAATACAAGGCTTGTCAAAAGGTTCGACTGGAACATCACAATCTTCTGAAAAGTCTGATGCAACAACGGTTAAAGAGCAAAAATCATCATCAGCTCAAACAGATATATTACTCAAAGCTGATCAGAGCTTGGTACATCAAATTACAATTTTTAAAACTAAATTGATAAAAGATAATTCTGAAGAAGCTTCTGAAATACTGGAAGAGAATAAACTTAATCTTATTACTGAGCAAAGCTGTCCGGAAATATTCCGTTATCAAAATATTGCCAGTAAACCTCGTGAAATGGCAACTTTAACTTCAGAACTTGAAGAAGTAATAAGTACCTTTTATAATCCTAAGAAAATTCCACGAGACTTTGAGGATTTAAATACATTTTATAAAAATGTTGAAGCCCGAATCCAAAGCAAACAAAATGCATTATCTATTCCCAGAAAAATTTGGAGACCTTTGTTATCAATTGTTGCCACAACTTTAGTTTCTATAACGGGGGTAGGCTTATTTTTTACATACGGTTCTATTCAAGAAGCCATTAAAACACAAAGTACTACACCTTTGATGTTTGGTCGCTGTAGATCTAGAGAACTATGCGACGAAATATCTACTCAAACACAAAAATTCCAAGCACTTTCAGTAAAATAATTATCAAAAATTTTACTGAAAGCTGGTAGCCCTAACCCGCCAATCTCGCTATAATACAAGCACATTTTATGCACAAAGAAAACCATGCTACCTGTGATCGCCATTATTGGCAGACCAAATGTGGGCAAATCCACCTTATTTAATAAACTCACTCGCTCAAGAGATGCCTTAGTGGCTGATTTGCCAGGCTTAACCCGTGATCGTAAATATGGCGAAGGGGTGTATGAAGATCGGCGGTTTATTGTGATTGATACTGGCGGCATTGATAAGGCCGAAAGTGGTATTGATGAACAAATGTTAAGCCAGGGACTCAAAGCGGTTGAAGAGGCCGATGTGATTTTGTTTGTTTTAGATGCAAGGGCAGGACTTATCGGGGCAGATGAAACCATTGCCAATGCCATACGCGCAAATCATAAGCCGGTTTTTGTGGTATTAAATAAATCTGAAGCATTAAGTGAGGAACTTAGCAAAGCTGATTTTTATGCCCTAGGTCTTGGGGAACCTTTTGCTATTTCTGCCACTCATAATCAAAATATCAATACGCTAATGCAAAGCGTTTTAAGCACCTTGCCTGCACCTGAAACAGATAGTTTAGACTCTGAGCAAAATGGCACACAGGTAGCTGTGATTGGCAGACCCAATGTGGGTAAATCTACCCTGGTAAACCGAATTTTAGGGGAAGAGCGAGTCATTGTTTTTGATAAAGCAGGTACCACGCGTGACAGTATTTTTATCCCTTTTGAGCACTTCAATGGTAATAAATATACATTAATAGACACGCACTGGAATGAGAAGGCGTGGTAAAATCAATGAGGTTGTGGAAAAATTTTCCGTGGCAAAAAGCCTAAAAGCGATTGAATCCGCCCATGTGGTTATTTACGTCATTGATGCTAAAGACGGTGTGGTGGAACACGACTTACACCTTTTAGGGTTTGTATTAGATGCAGGGAAAGCTTTAGTGATTGCGGTGAACAAGTGGGATGGCATGGAAAAAGCTGTAAAAGATCAAGTTAAAAGCGATCTTGAAAGAAGGCTGTTTTTTGTTAAATTTGCCAAAACCCATTTTATTTCAGCATTGCACGGTAGCGGAGTAGGGCATTTGTTTGAATCCATAGATGAAGCTTATGAAAGTGCTACAAAGAAATTTTCCACTACATTCATGACAAATTTGCTCAAAGAAGCCACCCAAAAAAATCCTCCACCCATGGCTGGATTGCAGCGCATTAAACTACGTTTTGCCCACTTTGGCGGTCATAACCCACCTACCGTCATCATTCATGGTAATCAGACTGAGCAGATCCCAGTGAATTATAAACGTTATCTGGAAAATTTTTTCTTAAAAGCGCTGGAGTTGGAAGGGACACCCATTCGTCTTGAATTTAAAACCAGTGATAACCCTTTTAAAGGTAAAAAGAATAAACTCACCCAGCGACAGATGCAAAAAAAGCGTCGCCTAAAGCGTTTTTTAAAGAAGAAGTACCGATGAATCACGCCCAAAAAAACACCTATGCCATCGTGGCGCTTGTGTCTGTTATTTTTATAGATAGTCTCGGTTTTGGTCTTATTTTTCCGATATTAAGCCCCATCTTGATGGATCCTTCCTCAGGGATTCTGGCACCAAATGTTTCATCAAGTGTCAGAGATATTGATTATGGTTTGGTACTGGGTGTTTTTGCAGTTGTTATGTTCTTTGCCGCGCCCGTGCTCGGGGATTTATCTGATCAGATAGGGCGTAAGAAAATACTGTTAATTACTTTATTTGGGTCAGGGATGAGTTCTTTAATTTGTGCTTTTGCCATTGGCGTCAAAAGTATTGGGTTGTTGTTACTTGGTCGAATAGTAGCGGGTCTTTGTGCTGGCAGTCAAACCTCAGCTCAAGCAGCTATGGCAGATGTGAGCTCTGGAAAAGACAGAATTAAAAATCTTGGCTTGATTAGTGCCGCAGGTTCTGCCGGATTTGTTTTTGGCCCATTGATTGGTGGCGTTTTTTCTGATGCTAAACTTGTAAGTTGGTTTAGCTTTTCCACACCTTTTTATCTGGATGCCATGGTTGCAATTTTAAATTGCGCCTTATTAATGTTCAGTTTTGAAGAAACTTATCGTGCCAGTGGTAAAGTTGTCTTTAATATTACTAAAGGATTAAATATTTTTATCCAGGCTTTTAAGCGACCTGTCATTCGTTTAATGTCCTGTATTCTGTTGTTGTTGGAGTTAACCTTTGCTTTTTATATTCAATTTATCTCGTTGGATCTGGTAACGCGGTATCATTTTAGCTCTTCAAGGCTCGGAGTGTTCATGTCATTTTCTGGATTGATTTTTGCCTTAACATTAGGAGTATTAATTCGAGTTATTGGCAAATTTTTTTCTGATAAGCAGTTAATTATTATGGGACTTATCATCAGCATTGCTGGCTATTTGATACCATTATTTTTTCATACAGAACTTTTTCAATGGATAGCTTTAATTCCAATTATTGTTGGGATTGGTATTGCCTATAATGCTTTGTTAGCTGGTTTTTCGAACAGCGTTTCTGAACACGAACAGGGCTGGGTTATGGGCGTAACAGGTGCTGTGATGGCTATGGCATGGATACTGGGTGCATTTTGTGCCAGCTTCTTTTTTTACTTTAATGCACTGTTGCTATTTATTGCTGCTACAGGATTTTTATTGTTGGCATTGATTTTGGCATATGGCTTAAAAGCCTTGCGCTAACTGTTTTTGAGCCAATCAATTTTTGCTTATATGTAGATACTATGTAAGAAAAAGAAAGAGCCATTGCCGTTAATTAAGTTTACAATCAAATTTTTTCGAAACATCGGAGGTAAACTTATGACAATGACTCAAGTAAATGATTATACGCTAAATACCAAAACATTGTATATAGGCTTGGAGCTTAGCAAACACAAATGGCTACTTGGAGGGGGAGTAGATTTAACCCATATCAAAATAAAACAGATTGACAGCTGGAACCTGAGCGCGTTTTTTGAAGCGCTCAAAGTTTTCAAAACCCAGTTTAATCTACAGTCAGATTGTACAATTAAAGTATGTATGGAGGCAGGCTTAGATGGTTTTTCAGTGTATCGAATGCTGATAGCCAATGGTTTAGAGGCGCTCATAGTAGATTCAGCGAGCTTGGAGTTAAATCGTCGTAAGCGCAAAGCGAAAACCGATGGCATCGATGTGAAAAAACTAGCGCAGTTATTGTATCGATTTAATCATGGAGAAAGAGGTTGCTTGAAGGCCATACGTGTCCCCAGTGAAGCAGAAGAGGATATTCGCAGAATCCATCGAGAATATGAACGTTTGCAAAAAGAGCAAACGCAGCATGTGAATCGCCTGATGGGTTTATTAGCCACCCAAGGTATTAAATTAACGGGAGGTGCAATCAGACGCAAAGATTTTAAGAGTCGTTTAAAGAACAAGACCTTTAGAACGAGTACACAGGAGGCATTAGGGGAGTATTTACAAAAGGAGTTGGAACGAGAGTATGAGCGCTATGAGCTGACTCACGCCCAATTACGAGACGTGATGAAAGAAGCACAGGCTTATGTGAAATCGCATCCGAATACGCGAGTGAGTGAGTATGTGTCACGCTTAACTCGTTTGAAAGGCGTTGGTTTTTGGGGGGCTTTTAAACTGGTCACAGAATGGTTTGGTTGGCGAGAATTTAACAATCGCAAAGAAGTAGGGAGTGCGGCAGGCTTAACGGGTGTTCCCCATGCCAGCGGCACACTGAATCGAGAGCAAGGGATAAGTAAGGCAGGTAATAAGCGAATACGCCGTTTAATTGTGGAGCTTGCCTGGATATGGCTGAGATATCAAACCAATAGCAAACTCAGTCGATGGTTTCATGAAAGGTTTTCACAAGGCAAACGAGTCAAGCGCATAGGCATAGTGGGATTAGCCAGAAAATTGTTAATTACTTTTTGGCGATATTTAAGCAAAGGTATATTGCCCTCAGATATTGAGTTAAAGGCAAGTGTCTAAACACATAGCTGAGTTTAGATTAATAAAAAGGTTATCATAGTAAAAAAATAAGAATGGAGCTATCAAAGAGAAAGCATAAAGTTTGTATAAGGTTTAAAGCGCTCGTGCACCAACCCGGGCTGAATCAGTCCGTAACCATAGATGGGGCGCTTTTTTATAAACTAAATGATGATGCATGTAGTATTAGGTTACTCACCGTTATGGTGATGTACGGATAGAAGGTAAGTTGTTATTTAAAAACAGCATGTTTAGTTTAGGCCATTAGTACAAACGATTGTTAATTTTCGAAGATAGGCAAAGGGTTAGAATAGATGAAATGATTTAAATAAATTGTAAACTTAATTGTTGACAGAATTCTTCATAGAAGGTTGGGCTGACGCAGGAAGCCCAACAAAGTATTCATTTAATTACGGCTTAATTGAGTTATCACGGCCTGTTGGGCTTCCTGCGTCAGCCCAACCTACATTATATATCATTAATTTTGCTTTTTTAGAAAGATGGTAGGGTTTACCTTTGTCCCATTTAAAATCACTTCAAAGTGTAGATGAGCGCCAGTCACTCTGCCTGTGGCGCCTACTGCCCCAATAGGTTCTCCCGGGCTCACTTTTTGTTTGGGTTTCACCAGCACTTTACTCAAATGCGCATAAATAGTTATCAGCCCCTGACCATGATTAATAAAAACCGTGTTTCCGGTTAATACCAAATCGCGTACAGCCAAAACAGTACCACTGGCTGCAGCCACAACTTTTGTACCGGTCACAGCAGCCACATCCAAACCTGTATGGCGAATTAATTTAGTCTGATTATAGATTCTACGAATCCCAAAATATGAGCTGAACCAGCCTTTGGTAGGCAGAATGAAATTGAGATCTACATGGGAATTTTGTGTCCAGGTGTTGAGTAATTGTCTTGTTTGTTTTTTTTGCAATGCAATTTTTTTAGCAAGCTCTGGATTAGGCGTTACCTTACTTTTATCTTTAATTGTAATATGGCGCAGTGGATAATTTCGATATTTCACACTAAAGCTCTTGGTAAAGGTTTTCCCCTTAGCAGGTATTACAGTAACTTGCTGATGACCAGTTTTAGCATTCAAAGCAATACCTGTGATAGCATACCAATAATGATTTTTTGATTGTAAAAGCACTCGATGATGCTGATAAAAAACCTCTGGTGCTTTTACACTAAGTGGCATAAGCTTAATAATAGCAATGCCTCCTGGATAATTTTTATCTGTAGGTAAATTAAAATTAGCCCATGCCACAGAGATTGTCATCAGAAGGCTAAATACAGCTAAAGTTTTTTTCATAATTTTTCATCCATAAATTTTTCTTTTACTTCACAGTTTAACTGGCCTTCCGCTAGCCGTATTTGAATGATTTCACCGGCATCAACCTCTTGCACAGAATGAATAATACTTTCATCAGACTTTTGAGCAATGGCATATCCTCTTGCTAAAGTTGCCAGTGGACTAATGGTATTTAATCGGTGAGTTAAATGTGTGTAGCGCTGCTGATTATGTGTTTGAATTTTTTGCCAGGCTTTTTTTAAGTTTTCAAATTCAGAAGCAATTTTTACTTTATCTTGTAAAATACTTTGCAAAGGCGAAAAGTGGATTAAAGATTTTTGTAAATCTTTTAATTCAAATTGATTCTGTTTGAGTAGCTGCTGCATGAGAGCATTGAGTTTTTGTGCAAGAAAATCTGCTTTTTGCATCTGTTCCTGAATCATTTGATTGGGATGGCGCAATTGTTTGGATAAAGCCGTAATTTTTATGAGCAAATGAGAGAGTCTGCGCTCAACGCTTTTTGAAAGTTGTCGCTGATACTCAACAAAGGCCTGCAAAAATTTATCTTTATCCGGACTCACCATTTCAGCTGCTGCACTGGGGGTGGGTGCACGCACGTCGGCAACCAAATCTGCAATAGTTATATCAATTTCGTGTCCAACACCGCAGATAATGGGGAGCTGGCTTTCAAATATGGTGTATGCCAGTGCTTCATGATTGAAACACCACAAATCTTCCAAAGAACCTCCGCCACGACTTAAAATAATAATATCACACTCAAGTCGTTGATTTGCCTGATTTAAAGCCTTAATAATACTTTCATGAGCGCTCACGCCTTGCACCTGACAAGGGTATATGATGACTTTGGCAATGGGGTAGCGTCGTCTAAGCACCTGCAAAATATCTCTTATGGCAGCGCCTGTGGCAGAAGTGACGATGCCAATGGTTTTAGGCATCGCGGGCATTGGTTTTTTGTGAGCAACGTCAAATAACCCAGCTTTATGCAGTTTAATTTTTAGTAATTCAAATTCACGTTTTAAGGCACCTTCGCCCTGAAGTTCCAGATGTTGTACAATGAGCTGAAAATCTCCTCGACCTTCAAACAGGCTTACATTGGCGCGAACCATAACATGATCGCCTTCTTTCAAAGTAAAATTTAAAAAACGATTTTTACCTTTAAAAAAAGCACAACGCACCTGAGCTTTTGAATCTTTCAAGCTAAAATACATATGTCCAGAAGCTGGAATAGCAAGGTTGGAAACTTCGCCTTCAACCCAAACGCCAGCAAATTGCTCTTCTAATAACCCTTTAGCGAGTCGATTTAAAGCAGATACCGATAAAACTTCTGTCTCTACAGGCGTGCTCATAAAGTGTTTTCGATTTTTAAGTGGACTCCGGAAAGATTTTGCAATGCATCCATGTTGTTTTCACTGATATGGTGTAATTCGATGTTATACCAAGTGGTTTCATCGGTAATATCACCGCTGAAAATATCATCATCACCAAACGGTCCCTGAACGCCCTCAAGCACAGATTCACCTAAAGCCTTTCGGATGCCTTCTTTAAATTCATCAGACAAATAACCTTCAGCATCTAAAAGTCCTGCTTTTTGAAGATTTTCCGTATTGCCAATAATATGCTTTAAAGTTTTTTCTTTAGAACAGTAAAGCCATTCACCTTCAATATATTGCTCAATCATAATAAACCCTTAGCTTTCATCCAGTCGTCATTATACATCTTACTGAGATATTTTACGCCCAAATCCGGCAATACAGTGACGATGGTTGCAGGTTCTGTCAAAGTTTTAGCAATTTCAATGGCAGCAAAGACATTGGCGCCACTGGAGCCACCCGCTAAAATACCTTCTTCAGTGGCCAGCCGACGACCAACTTCAAAAGCCTGTTTGTCATTAAACTGCATCACATCATCTACAATGGACCAGTCCAATGCATGGGCAATATGATCTTCACCAACACCTTCAATCTGATAAGTACATCCTTCGGTAGCAGGAATCTTGCGAGTTTTGAAATATTCATAATAAATAGAGCCCACAGGGTCTGGCATAATTATTTTAACTTCTGGCTTTCGTTCTTTTAGATATTTACCCACACCAGAGATTGTGCCACCCGTGCTGGAAGAAGCAATAAAGTAATCTACTACTCCTTGAGTTTGTTCCCAGATTTCAGGGCCAGTACTGTTATAGTGTGCCTCTGGATTTTTTTTATTATCGTATTGGTTAATGCGAAAACTGTTTGGCGTTTCTTCAGCAATCCGAATGGCGGTGTTAACATAGTGATCAGGCGAATCTGGTGCTGCCTGAGTTGGACAGACCACAATTTTTGCACCATAAGCTTTAAGGGCATTTTGTTTTTCTTCACTGACCTTATCAGGCATGGTTAAAATAGCTTTATATCCTTTCATGGCGGCAATCATGGCAGTTGCGGCGCCAGTGTTCCCAGAGGTATTTTCCACTATAGTTCCACCAGGCTTTAGGAGATCATTTTTTTCAGCATCTTCAATAATATATTTAACAATACGATCTTTGATGCTGGAACTTGGATTAAAAAACTCACATTTTACTAAAATTGTCACTAAAGGATTTGGAGACAATTTGTCCAGTTTAACAAGAGGGGTTTGGCCAACGGTATCAATATAGGACTGAATATTCATTTTAACCTCATAAATTGCGATTGCTCAATTGTAAACAAACCCTAATGTCTTTGCAAAATTACTGTTTTTGATACACACTTATAAGAATGATAATAAAAATTAGAAATAATGAAAAAAACTGTAAAATATTTGGTTACATTTTTTTTGTGCCTGAGCATTCCCTTCAGTTTTGCCGAGGTACAGCAACAAAGCCCTAAAGTCACATTGATTTTTGGTACACAAATAAACAGCCAACCTTTTTCCAGTCTGGATGCATCTGGATCAGTTTATGGTTTTTCCATTGTTTTTGCCCGAATGATTTGTTCAGAGCTTCAGGCTAACTGTTTATTTAAACCTATGCCATTTTCTGAGCTTTTTGATGCCTTAAAAACTGGTGAAATTGATGCGGCCATAGGTGGTATATCGATTACAGATGAGAGAAAACAAGACTTTGATTTCACTTTGCCTTATTTACCCACCAAAGCCAGTATCCTGGCTGCTTATCATCCAGGCCAAAAACCTTTAAAGCAGATGACCCAAAGTGCGGCTAGAAATAAAATTTTTGCGGCACAAAAACATTCAGCTTTTGAACAGGTGATGAAAAAGTTCTTTCCAAATCTCAATGTCAAAGAATATGAACATATGGATGATATCATCAACGCTTTGGCACAAAATGAAGTTGATTATGCGCTGCTGGATACGCCCGTTGCCCATTATTGGGAAAATCAGTCACCACGTAGACTGTATGTGGTGGGTAAGCCTTATGATCTCCAAATAGGTATTGGCATAATGATTAATAAAAACAAGCCTCTGCTACGCGCTAAAATGAATGCCGCTATTTTATCTATTACAAGATCGAATACTTATGCGGAGTTGTTGAAAACATTTTTCCCTATGGACAACCCCTAGATATATATTTTATTACCAGCACGCTTTAACAGCCCAGCCTTGTATCTTAAAGAATTTACGGTATAATTTTTGCCTAATCTTCCTTTACCCTCAGGCAAAAATCATGCGTATTATTCAAGAAGCACTAACTTTTGATGATGTTTTACTCACCCCAGCTTTTTCGCAGGTTTTACCAAAAGATGTGACACTAACGACCCAGTTAACCCAAAACATTCAGCTAAACATTCCTTTGCTTTCAGCTGCCATGGATACAGTAACTGAAGGGCGATTAGCGATTGCCATGGCGCAGGAAGGCGGTATCGGTATTATCCATAAAAATATGTCCACTCATCAACAGGCTCATGAAATTCGTAAAGTGAAAAAATTTGAAAGTGGGGTGGTAAAAGATCCCATCACTGTGGAGCCGCATATTACTGTAAGAGAATTAATCAGTTTAACGAAAGCTCATAATATTTCCGGAGTACCTGTGGTGCAGGGGGATAAACTGGTCGGCATTGTTACCTCGAGAGATTTGCGCTTTGAAACGGACCTGGATAAACCTATTAATACCATTATGACCGGTAGTGACCGGTTAGTTACTGCCAGTGAAGATGCGACTAAAGCTCAGATAGAAGCTTTATTACATCAACACCGTATTGAGAAAGTTTTGCTGGTAGATGATAACTTTGCTTTAAAAGGACTGGTGACAGTTAAAGATATTCAAAAAGCCATTGATTATCCCAGTGCCAGTAAAGATAAACTTGAACAGTTACGGGTGGGCGCTGCCGTGAGTGTGGGCGCAGGCAGTGAAGCGAGAATAGAAGCATTAATTGATGCAGGTGTTGATGTCCTGGTGGTTGACACAGCCCACGGACATTCTAAAGGCGTCATTGACAAAGTGGCCTGGGTTAAAAAAATTTATGGACATAAGGTTGAGGTGATTGGGGGTAATATTGCTACAGCAGAAGCTGCCAAAGCCTTGGCAGATGCCGGCGCAGATGCAGTTAAGGTTGGTATTGGCCCTGGGTCAATTTGTACCACCCGAATTGTAACAGGGGTGGGGATGCCTCAGATTTCGGCCATTTCAAATGTAGCGCAAGGGCTGAAAGATACAAAAATTCCTTTAATTGCCGATGGCGGTATTCGCTTTTCCGGTGATATATGTAAAGCTATCGCCGCAGGTGCCTCTGCAGTAATGATAGGCAGTCTTTTTGCTGGTACAGAAGAATCCCCCGGTGAAGTAGAGCTTTATCAGGGACGGGCTTATAAATCCTATCGAGGTATGGGATCTTTAGGTGCGATGGCACAGGCAGAAGGCTCCAGTGATCGGTATTTTCAAGAGTTTACTGATGATGCAAAGAAACTGGTACCTGAAGGTATTGAAGGACGAGTGCCTTATAAAGGTGGCATTGGTGCTATTATTCATCAAATCATTGGCGGTTTAAGATCTGCTATGGGATACACAGGTTGTGCCACTATTGCAGAACTTAGAACGGATGCAAAATTTGTAAAAGTCACGGCCGCAGGTATGCGTGAATCTCATGTCCATGATGTTCGGATTACTAAAGAAGCGCCCAATTATTCGGTGGATTAAAGCCATTACATAACAAAATACTTTTATAATATTTCTATTTCTTTAAATTTTGTTTTTAAAAATGAATTGTAAACAGATTCCCGTCTATCTGAAAAAAATAAGAGCTAGAATGGCTTGAAAGATCTTCACTGGACTCGCAGTAAGCTAGTACTATTTCCATTTAATTTTGATTGATAGAATATTAATGAAGCTGCGGCAGATGTCAGAGTAGTTTTAGATAACTATAGAATGTAGGTTGGGCTGAGGTCGGAAGCCCAACAGCTTATTCATTTAATTACGGCCTATTTTAGTTGCCACGACCTGTTGGGCTTCCGACCTCAGCCCAACCTACATTGATTAATGATGCTGTTGGAGAGAAATTTCATAAAACTTATAGAAATGTAATCTGTCAAAATTAAATGGAAATGGTACTAGGCTTTAGTGATTAAATATTTTTCATGTAATTTTTGCACCTGAGCTTTAAGTTTATCTTCACCACCTGTATTATCAATCACATTATCGGCACCCTGTAGACGAGTTTCGCGTGAAACCTGCGAGTTTATAATCTGCTGTGCCTGCTGCTCAGAAATAGTATCTCTTGCCACCACTCTTTGTATTTGTGACTGAGTGTCTGTATCCACCACCAAAATCTGGCGGAGCATGTCATTTGGACCGGTCTCAAATAAAAGGGGAATCACAGCTATAATATAAGGTGCTTCACTTACCTGAATTCTATTTCGCATTTGTTCACGAATTAATGGATGTAGTAAATTTTCCAGCCATTGTTTTTCCGCAGGGTTTGAGAATATTTTTTTTCTCAATACATCGCGACGTAGCTTGCCTTCTTTATCTACACAGCTTTTGCCAAAATGTTCCATAATTTTTTCAAGGCATGCGGTGCCAGGTTTTACCAAATCTCGGGCTATTAAATCTGTATCAATGATATCGGCGCCTAACTTGGCAAATAATGCACTTACAGTACTTTTGCCAGAGCCAATCCCACCGGTTAATCCTACCACTAACTTTTGTTTCATTTAAAAAAACCTCTGAATGAAAAATGGCCCCCAAAGGGCAATAATAAACCCTGTTAACGCAAGAAAAGGGCCAAAAGCAATGGGAGTATCCTTTGATATTTTTTTCAAACTCAATAGTGTTAGTGCGGTTATTAACCCGAGGATACTGCTTAAAAGAATGATAAAAGGTATAAACTGCCAACCAAACCAGGCGCCCAGCAAAGCTAATAGTTTAAAATCACCATGCCCCATGCCTTCTTTTTTACGAATCACTTTAAAAACCCAATTGATAAACCATAAAATACTGTAGCCGGCAATTGCACCCCAAAGGGCGTTAAAAAGTGAGGTATAAATATGAAAGGCATTGAAAATTAGCCCAAGCCATAAAATACTTAAGGTTATTTCATCGGGTAAAATTTTATGTTGTAGATCAATGACACTTAATGCCAGTAAACTAAAACTCAAAATGCATAAACCCAAGGTAAAATATGTAAAACCAAACTGTAAAAACAAAAGTAAAGCAAAGCAGGTGCAAATAAGCTCTATTAAGGGATACCTTAAAGAAATGGATTGGCGACAATAAAAACATTGTCCTCGTAAAAACAAAAAACTCAAAAGCGGAATATTTTGCCAAAAAGTCAGTTGCTTTTTACAATGAGGGCAATGTGAGCGTGGCCAGGCAAGATTAAAAGCAGCAGGTGATTTAGAATTGGGTATATCCAAATTTAGAAATAACCTGGCTTGTTGTTCATAACGTAGCTTTAACATCATTGGCAGACGATAAACTACAACATTTAAAAAGCTACCTGCAATAAGGCCTAAAATTATTACCAAAGTAATAAGAGTGCTAAAGTCAGTCATAATAGTAATCATTATTCTTAATGATAAAAGTTTATCAATAAGCGATTAATACATCAATTTAAAACATAGATCCCATATTAAAAATCGGTAAATATAACGCAATAATCACTGTACCCATTAAAATACCGGAAACTAAAAGCAAAACCGGCTCAAGTAAAGTGGTGATAGTGCCAAGGGTAAGTGTCACTTCATTTTCATAATGCTCACTGATTTTCAGCAACATCATTTCAAGGGTGCTGGTTTCTTCACCTAGACGAATCATTTCAATCACAAATTCATCAAACTGGTTACTAAGCCTTAATGCCTTGCTAAGCTGATAGCCGCTTTTAATATCTGTTTGAACGGTCAAAAAATTTTTTTTCATGAAAAGGTTGGTACTGCTGTCAGCCGCAAATGTCAAAGCCTCTATCAGAGGAATTCCTGCACCTAACATGATACTTAAATTAATAGAAAATTTAAGGGCAGTTAATTTTTTTAATAATCTCCCAATCAAAGGTGCCTGCAGTAACCATTTATCTAGTAAGTAGCAAAGCATTTGATTTCGTTTAATCACTTTTTTAGTAAAAACCATTGTTGCCGCAGTGAGGAAGCCATAAAGGCAGTATTGGCCCGCATGTTCAGACAACAAAATAATTAGTTTTGTTAAAGGAGGTAATTCAGCCTGAAAATTTTGGTAAAGATTGGCAAAATGAGGCACAACATATATCATCATCACGGTTAGAACGATGATGGAAGTTAACATTAATGTGGTCGGATATATCAGTGCTTTTTTAATAGAACTTGTAAGTTTTTCCCGATGCTCTTTTTGTATCACCAGTCGATTCAAAGTTAACGCAAGACTGCCGCTTTGTTCCCCTACGGCAACCAGGTTGCAATATCCGGCATCAAAGTATTTCGGTTGTTTTGCTAAGGCTTTATTTAAGCTGACGCCATTATCTATATAGCTTATAAGTTTCTCAATAAGTTTTTCCAGGGGAGTGTTTTTTTGAGAGTTTTTTATGAACTTAAGAGCAGCAATAATGGTTATTCCAGCATTAATAAGCGTTGCAAGGTGTCTGGTGAAATATAAAATATCTTTGGTGCGAACTTTTTTGTTTGCGGTACGCCACGTCGATTTTTTTTTAAGTGTGAGAATAATTAACTGCTGTTTTCGCAATTGAGTTCTGGCCATCTCTTTATTAGTAGCACTAATTTCTCCAGTTACTTTCTTCCCATTTAATTTTTTTGCAACCCATTGATATTTGTGAACTTTAGCTTTTTTATTCATCACGATTTAAAAAATCCTTAAAAGTTCTTGGATGCTGATAAGGCCTTCTTTGACTTTCATTAGCCCTGCACTGAATAAATCAGGATTATTTCCTTTTTCAAAGGATTTTTGGATAAGCGCAGGGTTTGTAGTTTGATGAATATGGTTTTTGATCTCCGGATTGATTTCTAAACATTCAAAGATACAGGTTCTACCATTAAACCCTAAGTTGCAGTGTTCGCATCCGGTTGGATGATGGGTGAAAAATTTAAAAATTTTACCATCATCGAAATAGGGTCTTGCTGCGTTATCGGGTAATTTGCAATGGCAACATAATTTTCTGACCAGTCGTTGAGCGATAACCAGCGATAAAGTTGAGGCAATATTGTAATTTTCGATCTCCAGGTTTTTAAGACGGGTAATTGCATCCGCAGCACTGTTTGTATGAAGCGTTGCAAAAATCAAATGTCCTGTTTGAGCCGCTTTAAGACAGATGTCAGCAGTTTCTTTGTCTCGAATTTCTCCAACCATCATAATATCTGGATCTTGTCGTAAAAAAGCTTTTAACGCTTTTGCAAAGGTCAATCCTGCTTTTGGATTAATACTGACTTGATTGATCCCATGAATTTTTTGCTCTACGGGATCTTCAACGCTGCAAATATTGACTGCTTCTTGATTCAAATGTTGTAGAGCACAGATTTGAGTCATAGATTTCCCACTACCTGTGGGACCTGTGATGAGCACCATTCCCTGAGCTCTTTGAATATTGTTCAAAAATAGTTGCATTTGATCCTTTTCAAATCCAAGTGTCTCAAGTCTGAGTGAGCTGTCACGTTCATGAAACAGTCGAATCACCATTTTTTCTCCATAGACAGTAGGGCAGGTACTGACCCTGAAATCCACTGCTTTAGACTGCCAATTTTGCCAGCGAAAACTGCCGTCTTGAGGGATTCTTCTCTCGGCGATATCCAGCTTTGCATTGACTTTAATATGGGCACAGATGCGCTCGCATAAATCTTTTGTAGGTTGTGGTTTGAGTCGTTGTAACAGGCCGTCTACTCGAAAACGAATCTGAAAATCTTTGGCAAAGGGTTCAAGATGAATATCCGAAGCATTTTTAGTTAAGGCCTGAGTCAAAATTTCATAGGCGAGATTTTTTACTGAGGCTTCCTGTGATTCCTGCATTTTGTTTCCTTAAGTAATTGTAGTTGCAAAAACATTATTTTTATGGTAATATATATTCAGTTTTGTTACAAGTTTAAATAAAATTTCACAAAAGTATTTTTGATCATTCAATCTCTTATAGAGATAAGCTATACTTATATCGGAATCCTTCACCGTGGACAGGGAGAATAATAATGCGTACTGACAGCCGGGGTTTTACACTATTAGAGCTTATGATTGTAATTGCAATCGTTGCAATTTTGGCAGCGATAGCCATACCCGCCTATCAGGATTATGGTGTCCGAGCCAAAGTTATTGAAGGACTTTCTCTCTCAACAGTAGCAAAAACAGCTGTGGCAGATACTTATCATAGTACCAATGCTTTCCCCAACTCCAATGAAGCTGCCGGCATTTCCAAAGCAGAAGATATAAAAGGCACGTATGTGCGTTCAGTATCTGTAGGTGAGGGCGGTACTATCACTATCACGTATTCTGACAAAGACTCTACTTTGAATGGTAAAGTTATTATGATGATGCCGCACGCCAACAATGACGGTGCCATCACCTGGTCCTGCTCCAGCCCTTCGGGTATGACACAAGTGCCGAATAAATATTTACCGGCAAATTGTAGAACCATTTAAACATTTATCATTGCTGTGCCTGATTAAATTTTATATCATACGTTTTTAACGCCACTGTAGCTCAGTTGGTAGAGCAACTGATATTGAACCATATCAGCTAAATGAGAAGGAAGGGCGCTTATCAAATTTTGAGCTTCCCTAAATGTTAACCAACGTACTCTTGAATTGTCGTTAGAGATTTTTTCTATGTGAGGGATATTAGTTATCCATCCTTTTTTATAGGCTTTCTTAAGCACACGCCCTAATACCTCAAATTAGGGCGAAACCATTCTATTTCGTATTTGTATCCATTTGAAGTTGAAGCGAACGTGATGGATCCCATTGCGCTTGATGACTGACATGATAAAGCTCCTATTTCGTCTTGATTAGAAGGAATGAATTTACCTTCTCTAAATTTCTTTAGTTCTTCATAATTAACTCGCCAAATTCTTCTAGTTTTGTAAGCTGGAAACTTCCCATCAACACATAGGCTATAAAGATGCTGATAACTAACCCCTCTGTGCCAATATTAAGTTTATTATCACTTGTGTGAATTTTACCTTACAAAAATGGCACTTGCTCCACAGGACCCGACTATCACATGTAAATTTGGTTTATTGTTTATCTGTTTGAAAATTTAAACGAAATATGGCTTTTGCATGCACTCCAGTTAAACTATAAAAATTTTTAAATTTCTAACAAAAACCTCCTTAATTGAGTATTAATCACTTATTAGACTTAAGAAAACCTTAAGTTTTAATCTTTATAATAATTATTAAGTTATTTTGAGAGCGTACGCTATGCTTGATACACATGTTTTCAAATCTAAGATAGGTACTCTCGACAACCAGAATTTACGAAACCGGGTAGTTGTATGATTTCTTGTCCTGTATGGAGGGTTCATGTAGAGCTTGCCCTTCACCTTAATATTTTCTTAAGAACAGTGTGATATTAGATAGTTGTAGTAACTGTTCCCCATTCAAAGGGTTTATTTATATAGGTAATTTTGTATGCAAAATCATCCCATCCCATCGAATAATAAAATACACCGCCATAAAGAAAATTTATTGATAAATCAAGAAGTAATTGCGCATTATGAAAATCTGAGTTTGGCACTGTCGCAGCTTAAATTTTATATAAACCAATCTGATGACAATCCTTATAATATAGAAGCTATAAAAGAACTTTTTGAAGATAATGTTACTAAAATTCTGTGTTATCCAAAGCCTGACTATTTTACTCAACTTGGATTTGAGCAGGAAGATTTTAATGTCTTGATGCAAGAACTAAAAAATTATATGGAAATAATTAGAAGTTATAGTGAAAATAGCATCGATGAAAATCAGCTTAAAGAGAATTTCAAAAATATACTCAACCAATCCTGGTATGTGTCTCAAAGTGCTGCTCACATCCATGAGCCAAATAACTTCATCAATTATTTCTACAGGGAAATAGCTGCCGTCATTGATAGTAAAGCTCAAAACACCTTGCTCATGCCAAAGGTAAACAGGCAAGACATCTATTGTAACGAATTTGATGAAATGGAAGTTGGTCAGTTTATTATCTCAGAAGATGAAACCGTATTTATTTCGCTATCTGACTTAGTTGAGATGGCATACAACTATGCAAGCACCGCTCAATCTCACCCATTTCGATATACAAATGCTAAAGGTGAGGTGACATTTCTAACTGAGAAAGAAAAAGAGCGTATATTGACACAAATCCCAGACATAAAAAGTTTTTTTGAAACAGTAGACAACTATTACGATATAACCAAAGATACACTTTTAAACCTCTTTCAAATACTACGACAGGGATTACTGGCAGGTGATGTTAAACATCAGGGAAAAGAACTGGATTGTGGCGCAGCCGCTAACGTTGCTATCGTTAAATTTTTTGAAAGGTGGGATGTCTTACCCCCTAAGATACAACAAAAACTGAGGCAGCTTAAATCAAAACAAAGTTATCAAAATCTGGGTGATATTTTAGACCATTTACGTAAATCAGAAAAGGAAGCAAACTCTAACAGTATAAATTATTGTATTGAAATATTAGGGCGAAATTTAGAGGCGATTATCTTTGAAAATAAAGCTGACTTAAGCGAACAGGTAAGTCAATCTACTCTTGAAGAAGAAAAAGAGAAAGCCCTGGCAACCATTAAACTACTCATTACCCAGGCTTGTCGCCATGGTTTTTTAAGTCAGGTGCAATTTTTAATTCGCCAAGACGCTTCTTTAGTCAATAAACATACAGACAAACACCATACAATGCCACTTCATTGGGCAGCTTACAATGGTCATCTGGAGATTGTCAAAGCACTGCTTAAAAACGGGGCAAGAGTGAATACCGTGCGATATGATATGGTAACGCCACTTCATTTCGCAGTTGAGAATGATCACTTGGAGATTGTTGTAGAATTGCTTGCAAATGGAGCAAAGGTAAATGCCAACGATAGTCGGTTAACGCCACTTCATTGGGCAGCTTACAATGGTCATCTGGAGATTGTCAAAGCACTGCTTGCAAAAGGAGCAAGGGTGAATACCTTGCGAGATTATGAGGTAACGCCACTTCATTTCGCAGCTTACAATGGTCATCTGGAGGTTGTTGAAGCACTGCTTGCAAACGGAGCTAATGTGCGTGCCATAAATGATAGTCGGTTAACGCCACTTCATTGGGCAGCTTACAATGGTCATTTGGAGATTGTCAAAGCACTGCTTGCAAAAGGAGCTAATGTAAATGCCATAAATGATAGTGGGTTAACGCCACTTCATTTCGCATCTTACAATGGTCATCTGGAGATTGTTGAAGCTCTGCTTGCAAATGGAGCTAATGTGAATGCCTTGCTAGATGATAAGGTAACGCCACTTCATTTTGCAGCTGAAAATAGTCATCTTGAGATTGTTAAAACACTACTTGCAAACGGAGCCAATGTGAATGCCTTGCGAGATGATAAGGTAACGCTACTTCATTTCCAGCTGAAAATAGTCATCTTGAGATTGTTAAAACACTACTTGCAAACGGAGCCAATGTGAATGCCTTGCGAGATGATAAGGTAACCCCACTTCATTTTGCAACTGAAAATAATCATCTTGAGATTGTTAAAGAATTGCTTGCAAACGGGGCAAATGTGAATGCCGGAAATGATAAAGGGATAACGCCACTTCATTGTGCAACTGAAAATGGTTTTACTGATATCGTAAAATGTCTGGAATCCTATAATCTTTTTAATAAAGTAAAAAGTCGCTTTTTGCCACAATCTTATGTGGATATTTGGGTTGAAAAAGGCTTAGATATTAATATACACATAAATAATCAAACATTAGTCAGCAGTGCAATATTGCAAGGCCATAAAAATGTTGCGTTAGCGTTAATTAATCAAGGCGCTAAATTTTGTAATAAGGCGCAATGGAAAAATTTTGCTGATGCCTTGACCAGTTTACCTTTTGAAAATGATATCCTTAGCCTTCTTAAGGCTGTTAAACCTCAAAAACAGAACATGGCAGAGTTTGAGGGCTTAATAAGCTATGCCAAAAAATTTAATTATACGGGCGTAACCAAATATCTTAACGAAACCCTTGGTCAAAAGGAGAAAAACAATTTACAAATCGAGATACAACAAACACCGTCCAGTCAATATAAAACAAAGTTTCAACATTACCATTGCTTCTGGCTAAAACACACAGGGACACAAACACAAAAAGCAAAAGCTTTATTGGCTGAATATAGTGGACAAACTGAGAAAGGCTCACGTTCAAGCTATAGTTCTGGTTTCATTCGGTTTTTTAGAGGTGGCTGGAACAACCATCATGGTGATGAAGTTTCTCAGTTTTTATCCAAAAGCAATCAAAAGTCAGAGCCAAAACAGTTTCACCATTATGTGAAAGAAAGTTTTAAAGAAAAAAAATTGAACCCTGATGGTGATTTACAGACAATACTAGATGTTATTGAATTTAATACGAGGGATTCAGAAATTTTTTGTAAACAATTTTAGTCAAGTCACTAACTTAAAGTTAGTTAACAACATGATGGCTAAGAGCATTTACAAGGATATCTTACCCTCTCGGCCTGATAGGATATCTGACTGACAGAATACTTTATAATAATTAACTATATATTCTATGTGTCTTATTGTGTAATAGTGTCATTACCAAGGGAAACTGTCGAGAACAATACCGGGGAGGAAAAATCAGCATAAAGATTAACTAAATTTATAGAAAAAACTTGCATGAGGTACCCATGTTCTTCAAAGTTAAATTGTTTACATTTAGTTTAACTAGAACAACTATAAGTAAACCTATTTATAACTAAAACTATATAAAATTATATATTATTTAATTAGTAAAGAAGTAGTTATGTTTAACATTTTTGATGTATGTTTGTGGGATATAAATGAAAAAGATTACTCTAAAATTAAATTTGAAGTCACTTTTAAAAATATAGAAATAACCATTCCTAATAAAAAATTCTCTGAAGAAATCAATGATTTTTTAAAGCTAATTCTTTTTCTGAATAAAGATTTTTTAAGTTTTTCTGATTCTAAGCAAAAACGTAAAGTAAATACTTACCAAATTTGTGTAGATAGTGCAAAAACTGATGGAACCATTATTGAATGCACACCAGCAATTCAAAGGGTTAGAGCATTAGTATATTCTACATTAGATAGCATAGAGCATTTTAAAAATAAGACAAAAGTTTTACTTAATTTGAAGCAATTTTTGTCTGAAGAAGCACTGAAAAATTCTCTAAACATTTTTATATCAATCACCTTGACTAAAAAAGATATCTCAAAGAGTCTGATTGTTTCGGATACATTTATGTGTTAACTAAGTTAGGCTTCAAGGATCTCATTGTCACTTTTGATGATAAGCTTTTTGATAAATTACTGAAGCTTGAACAAGATATCGTTTTAACAGGCAAGGATTACTATTCTTTTTTAAAAGTAAAAGATGATTATTATTTTTCTATCACAAATGTTATTAATGATTTTAAACAAAGATGCTTAATGACACAGTGCTTGGAAACAAGTAAAACACTAGAAGACGATCCTTCTTTGATAATTGGACTTAAACAAAATTTCCAAAAAGACCTTGTGACACCTACTAAAAATATTGTACTAGATTGGATGGATTAAGATAACAAAAATATCAAAGCTGTTTTTTTAAATCAAAAAAAACAAGTGAAAAAATTTACTGATATAATAAAACAATCTACTGAAAATAATCGCTCAACGACAGGTAAATTTGAAATTCTAAAAATGAAGTTAGTTAATATGTTGGCAAATGTTTCTAACAGAAAACCTATTTTTGAATCTGATTTATTTTTGAAAAAACAGAAAATTCTGCAAAAAGTTGCTCTAAATATTTTGAAAGCTTCTGATTTTATTTCTCTAAAAACTGTTATTGCAGATAGCCTAACTGTTCAAGATGAAAAAGATCTTGCAAAAAGACGCACTTACTTCTGTTTTTTTACACGTTCAGAAAAAACAATCATGAAGTCTAAGATGCTAATAAATGAATATAATGCTGCTGAATCCAAACCTTTTATAAATACTTAGTTTGAATTAACTGTATAGTTTCACTACCTGGATAAGTGTTATTAACATCAATTGACTTTGTCACATTCTATAATTTACTGCAGAGAATTAATGGGGCAATTTTAATTGGTTTACTTAGCTATTTATTGAGTTTTTTACGAAATCAGGTAACCACCATAAAATCACTCTAAAATACGCGAAAACTCCCATAATGAATTAAGTTTTCCTTAAGCTTTAGCTGCTAAACTTCGGCAGAAGTTAAAAAATTATTTTTTGATTGTGAGAGGTTGTATCATGTTAAATTTTTGTGGAAACCAGGCAGATTTTATTAAATTGTGTTTAGCGCTCATACGGCATTTGCCATCATCTGAGAAAAAGTATGCGAATACAACAGAGGCAGTGAAATATGACAGATTTGAAGCGGCTGATTTTAAGTTGAGTGTACAAGAGCACAGCTTTAGTCAAAAAGATGAAAAAAGCTTAATAATTTTGAAAGCTCGTCTGATAGGAAGTGAAGATATTATCTTTAGCTTTAAGCGACAAACAAATTTTTCAATGCAGGATGCTTCTCATTCCAGGTTATTGCCAACCTTTGCCAGTACCGATGACAAAAATATTGAATATGAATGGTCTGTGCAAGTGCCCGAAACAGCGCTAACTTATTTAGGAAACCCAGACTTAAATCAATGTTATAAATTTTCGCAAAAAATAATGCCTGACATCCAAAAACATGAAGCTTATATCGGTGAAATATATCAGTCAGCAGCAAAAGATTTTTAAAAGAAAAATGTTCAGCCCAGCAAGGATATGTTATTTATTTTTCTAGAAAGTCTGAAAGCTATCGTCTATTGACTATGTCTTGTTTAAGAAAACCTAAATTTATTAAAGTGGCGTTAAAAAATATTGATGACTTAAAAGGCATATTAGAGTCTCATGGATTCAAACTTGAGGATTCTGCCTATAAATTCACACCGCATTATGTATGCTTAGCACAAAGATATTTAATGGATAAATTTTCAGATGAGGCATACAACCATGGAAAAAAATCTGACTCAAAGGTTTCAGAATTTTTGTACGGTGCTGATAAAGGGAGTTATTTGCTATTTACTTCCACATATTTAAACCAATTATGTTGGGCAATTCAATGCTCAGAGGGGGTTAGGATAGAAAAAGTATATTTAGAGGATTTAGAAGAAGATAAGAGTAGGATTATGCATGAGACAGAGGGTAAAATTGATTTTGAACTTTTTCATAGATAAGTTGTAAAATATGCGAAACTAATAGCCAAACATTCCATGCAAACAGAATTTTTTCATGAGTTTTACAGAAACTTATTTAGTACTTTAATTGCTTTCGTTGTTATCTCTTTGGTATCCATAATTGTCACGGCCATTATCTCCAGAAAAATTGAAAGCCAGCGAAAGCGTACAAGAATAAAAATCCGAAGTTTATATGTTGCCATAATTGTATTTTTATTTATTGTGGCTAGAATTTGGGTAGAAGGGTTTACGCATCTCTTGGCTGTATTAGGTTTAGTTTCTGCAGCATTGGTGGTTACCAACAAAGAAACCATAATGAATTTCGTGGGTTGGCTAATTATTACCTGGCGTGAGCTTTTTGTTGAAGATGATTTAGTTCAAGTACAGCAATACACAGGTTATGTGAAAAATATCGGAGTGCTATATTTTACTTTGGCAGAGGTATCAGCACTCACGCCTGATCGAATTACTGGACGCATGATTCGCGTGCCTAATGGTCTGATTTCTAATAATGCTTTAATTAATTTTTCTCAGGTATCACATCTATTGCAGCAATCTGTCCAAATGAAAATCAAGATAGATGAGCATATTTCAATAGAGTTAAGGCTGCAAGAAATTCAAAAGGAGGTTGATAAAATTTTGCAGAAGTATTATCAGAATAAACCTCAATACTGTGTAGATTATATACAAAAAAAGAATAAAACCTTACAAAATTTCATCAGTTTGGCAACCAATATTAGTGTCACAGCTTATTCAAAAGATAATGATATTCTTGAGATAACAATCAATTTTTACTGCTTTTCCAAAGATGCCAATGAGCTTAAAAATCAAATTTACATCCAACTTAAAACATAGAGTTCACAGAATTAAAGTTACTTAGAACTTTTTTACATTTGAGCTATTTTGGGCATAGGATATCTTCATTCAAAATTTAAGCGGTAAATATTTCCAAGATAAATCTTGATAAGCAGATGTTAATATTTCATCTAGAGTAGGAATGTCACTTATACCAGCATGAGAACCTTGTACATGAGCAGAATTGACATGATCTTCAAAGGCTTTTTTGTTTTCCCAGGTCATGAAGAGCAAAAAATTTTCAGGGGCCTCATAGGATTGATACCAGCGATACTCCAAGCAACCTTTTTCTTGTAAACTTGGTGCGTATACATAGTTAATTATTTTTTTCATATCCTCAACTTTATCAGGTTTACAATTAAAGACACAGCTCACACAATAACCTTTCATTACTTTCCCCATTATTAGTTAAAACACAATTGCATTTCAAAATTTAACTTTCAACAACGCTGTGTTGCTTATTTAATTTTATGCAAACATTCTATTTATCTCAACAAACTATGGAAAACTCTATTAATTAACTTTTAAAGTGGAGAAAAACAATTAAAGTAATTGTAATATAGCTGTGGTTAGCTAATTTTTCTGTTTAAAGATTTAAGTTCTTTAAGTTAAATAAATTTGCTATAATTATCAAATACTAATAAGAAAAACAGGGAGTTTTTATGTCCAATTATAATGCGGTGGATCGAGTAGTATCTGCAATTATCAGTGATCCGAAAACTTTAGAAGATCTAGTGAATGTCTTACATCAAGAGGGATTTGGTCGTCATGATATCAGTATTCAAGGCGATCCTTTCCAACTGGAATCAAAATTGGATGATAAATACATCGATCCAGAAAAGCTTCAACAAAACCCTGAAACTCCAGTTAGAAACCCTTTTTTATCCGATGATATTGGCTGGCTCTTGGGTGCTATGATAGCAGTTCCCACATTTTTTGTGGTTGTTGCCTTGCTTATCATTTTTTGGGAGGAAGATTCGGTTATTTATAATTATTTAACCGCAGGCGTTGGGGTTGTGATTGGTTGTACTTTTGGCGCTTTTATTGCCTGGTTGTACCATAGACGGCTAAAAAAACAAGAAGCTCGACAATTTAAAAAAGGTGGTAAAGTTATTTGGATTCACGCCAAAGGCCGTGAGCAGATAAATCTTGCAAAAAAACTGCTAAAAGATCATCGTGCGAAATCTATTATGATTAAAAAGCTATCTCCAGGGAATAAACGCTGATCGGAGCTTTATTTCAATGAATCTATAGAAGAGTGATAAAGTGCAAAATTCAATAACTAAAAAGCTGGTTTCACCTCTGGTATTATTATTAATAGGTTCTTTAATAATGGCACTGGGTACCCCGATTGTAAAATGGATGATCATTCATGGCGGGCCTTATGGCATCAGTCGCCCTGGTGCAGTTTCTTTTTGTAATCTTTTATTTGTAGGAAATATTTGTGCTGCATTCTTTTCTTTAATCTTTTATGGGCATAAGAAAATAGTTGGAGATATAAAACGCTTGAATATAAAAGAATGGGGGCTAATTCTAGTGATAACTCTGATTTCTGCTATTAGCTCTATGCTTATGTTCATTTCTCTTGAAAAGCTTACTGTTGTCAATGTGGTCTTAGTTCAGCGATTAGATGGCGTATTTTATGCTTTATTTGCTTTGATTATCTTCCAGGAAAAACCCAGGAAAATACACCTTTTAAGCTATGCATTTATTCTTTTAGGTATCAGTATTCAAATTTATTTAGTGAATCACGGAGAATTTTCAAAACCTGTTTTTTTGTTAATAATAGCTACTGTATTATTCTCCATTAATCCCGTATTCCATAAAATAATCATGAAAAGCATTTCAGCAGAAGCGATGCTCTTTTTAGTCAAATTGATTTCAGCTATTTTATTTTTTTTAATTGCGGTAAAAGTTTTTGGCTTATATCATTTCGCTGATTTAACTAAAGGTAAATTATGGTTAGGCTTAAGTGTTTATGCACTACTCATTATTTTTATTGGTAGTATGTTTTGGTATGAGGGTGTTAAACAGGCATCCACACGACAGCTTAGTAATATGATGCTGTTGGTGCCTGTTGCTTCAATTGTATTTGCTTTTGTATTTTTGGGCGAAAAGCTTAATTATCAGGAAGCAACAGCAGTGGTCATTGTCATCACGGGTTTACTGATTGAACAATTTAAACCTCAAAAACGCAAAAAACATTTACCTAAAGAGTCACCATTAAGAGGAAACTCTGTGGATCGGTCTTTAATAGGGCAATAATTTTTTTGTTACTTGTGGAATTTTTTAGAACTCACTATATTTGAATGTTTGCCAAGTATAGAAAAAACATAAGTCTAATCAATTTGTGTTATATTTTATTGAAACAGGTAATTTGAAATTTGATTATATTTAAAGAGTTAAATGTTTAATTTAAGATTTTCTATTTTACCCTGTAAAAAATAAAACTAAAAATAATTTAATTCGTTAATATTCCCTTAAGAATAATCTGATATATTAATCACAGGACTTACGATAAACTTCACATTAAAATCGAAATTAATCAATGTAGGTTGGGCTGAGGTCGGAAGCCCAACAGGGTATTCATTTAATGATGGCCTTATTTAATTGCCACGACTTGTTGGGCTTCCGACCTCAGCCCAACCTATATTTATTTTGCCTGTAAATCGAAGTTTATCGTAAGTCCTAAATCATATACTAAAGAATTTAAAGATTATGCTAAAGGGACAATCAAAACCGATACCCATCCCAGGTAGTTTTTTTGGAAAACCTGAATCAACACCAGCCAGTTTAGAAATCAGGAAAAGTTTTTTTGAAGACAAAAAAATTAAAGCTTTGATGAGCTTGCTTAAATCCTATCATTATGACTTAAAATTCTACCCACCTTTTTCTGCAATGAAATCTCAATTTTTAATCAATCGATTTATTAATGAATATTTGGGCGAAGAATATAATTATTCACATGCAGCTAAAACTTATTGTTCTGATTGTTATACTCTGGTAATAAAGAAAAATAATTGCATTAGTGCGACGTGTATTTTTACAAAAGAGGGCGAGCTTTTTTCTTTGGTGAGTGTTCCTTTTGATCATGACGCTCGACTAAAAGGCGCTGGTAGTTTGCTGGTTGCTCTTGCCTTAAAGATCTCAAACTCTCTTAGAATTGAAAGCAGCTATAAAGCGCAAGGCTTTTACGAAAGACTTGGCGCTGAAGCAACACCTCGAGATCGGCATTATTTCTTATCTGTAAGTTGGGAAGATATTTTTAAAAATGCGCTTAAAGATTATATTAAACCATACCTTTTTTCTAAAAGTTTAGTTGAAGAGAATTGTGAAGACGGCGAAAATTGGGATAATGAGTATGCTGATGAACAAAATGAACCTCTAATTTTTAATCTTGAAGAAGAAAGCCCTAGGCCAAAAAATATTTGTCGATTAATTTAATGGCATCAGATCGAGTTCTAGCAGCTTGCATGGCTATCGTAAATTCTTTGCGCTGATTTAGAGTTCTGGCATAATATTTTGCTAGCTTGCGACAAGAAAGAATGCCCATTTTCTCATCCTGTAGCCCAATGAGTCCGTCAATATGCTCTATAAAAATCTCAGCTATTTTATTATTTGAAGGGATTGAGAAAAATGGTTCATGTAGCGCTTTGAATAACCAGGGTTGTCCTACACAAGCTCTACCTATCATAATGCCTTTAGCACCGGTAACTTTTAAAATGGTTTGCATGCTTTGATAATCTTCCACATCGCCATTGGCGAGTATTGGCACTTTTGCATATCTGACGATTTTGGCAATACTGTCAAAATCGCAAGGGATATCATAGCGCTCGCTCCAGTGGCGACCATGTACGGTAATAAAATCAACGCCTGCCTGCTCGGCAGCATCAATGACAGCCAAATCATCATGATCAGCAATTTCACCGGCAATACGTATTTTAATTGAGACAGCGCCATCAGTATTTTGTTTCATAGCTTTGGTCAGAGCATAAATAAGCTCAGGGTTTACTAACAATTTGGAACCTGTGCCTTTTGCCCGAATTTTACCCACAGGGCAGCCACAGTTTAAGTCTATCATATCTGCCTCGTAATCATTAGAAACCAGCGCAGTTGCTTTTGCCAGGGTTTCAGGATCATTGGCAGCAAATTGATAGCACAAAATGCCTTCTTCCGGGTCTTTGCCAAGATAACGCTTAAGTCGACAGTCACTTTTAATAACATGTTTTGCTGAAATCATTTCGGTGGCTGCAAAACCGGGTTTACCATATTTCCAGGCAATTTTTCGAAAAGGCGCGCAAGTGTATCCTGCCAAAGGTGCCTGTACTAAGGGATTGTGAATAGTCACAGGGCCAAGTTTTAATGGTTGCATTGTGGTAAAGAAGTAGTGCTAAAATTTGTCACATATTAACATAAATTAGCCAATGATTTCTAAAATAACCTGTTATTTCACTCAGTAAAAATAGCTATCAGGATATGACATAATACACATCCTGAAGTATTCTGTATCCACGGAAGATGACAGTAAGGGTCTGTACAAGGGATTTTTCTTAAACCAATAGAAATTGGAGAATAAATATGAGAAATGCCACAAAGATGCTAAAGCTTACACCACTCATCCTGTTAAGTTGTTCTATGCATCTGGGGTTTGCTGCTTCACCTCAACCAGCCACTAAAACCATAACTGTTTATAATGATTCTTCAAAGACAGTTTATCCTGTAGTTTCTGTAGGAAATAACAATAATCACACACTGGATCATCTTTATTTAAACACGAAAAAAGATAATGGCATTCCAAAAAATGCTTCAGCATCCATTAATATTCCACAAAATCTATGGACAGCAGGACGCATATATATCTACGATGTAAAGCCACCCATGAAAAACTGCTCTAAGATTACTTATCCACAACCTGGGATAACTGATTGTTTTATGCAAGGGGGCAACGTTGATCCCGCGGGCTTTAATCCTGACTTGCCGTACCAACTGGTGGAATACACTATTACACCCAAGAATTTTGATTATGATATGTCTTATGTAGATCATTTATATCTGCCCATGGCCGTAGAAATTCACAGTGGTCGCGTAGGTTATAGTGGTACAGGTATCAGTATTCAAAGCTTTAGGGATAAACTATCAACGTTTTTAGCAAATACACCCTGGCCTCATTACTACATGCAAAATACTTTAGCCCATCCGGAAGCTAAGAAAATTCCAGGCTCATACAATGTTTTTGCTCAGAGTCCTTCCATGTCTACCTGGCAACAGGGGCAAAAAATGTTGCAGATTAATACTGAACATCCTAATGATACCCAAACTATGGATGCCATTACCTTAAAATGGAAAGCGTGGGTTTTAAACAAAAATAATTGTTCTAATGCATCTTCAGCTAATTTTTGTCAAAATTTTTCTCAGCAAGTAAAATATGTTTGGAGTAGTTTTGCTGATGATGCTAAAAAATCTGGCATATTGCCTCCGCAAAATGAAAATCAATTGAGTGTAACGCCTTATGATATCCAGTTGATGACACATATTTTGGGATATGTAGGATTTAAAAATACCGATGATTTAAACCAACTTTACCCTGGTTTAAATTTTGATGTCATCGCATTACAATCAGGTGTGCCATACACCACAAACCCTGAACTTGCAAAAGCCTGGGCTGCTCAGCGTTATCCAACACAACCACAGGATCAGATTTACAACCTAAATCCGTATGCTACTTTCATTCATAGTCCAAAATATATGAATATGAATGTGTATGCATTTTCAATTGATGATGGTGTGGGGAATATCAACGTTGTGGGGAATCATTTAGATATTGATGTGGGGTCTACCATTCATTTAACCAATCAAAATCGGTATGTATACAAATACTGGGTTTCACCAGGACCAGGTTGGACTTCAGCATCTATTTGTGGTGAGCCGATCATGCAACTGAATCCTAAGTTACCAGAAGCTGAATCTTTGACATCACTGCAAAAAGCAGGTGATACCTGTAAAATTACCTATACAACTAATACGCAAAAACTTAGTTTTACAGCACAGGTTGAAGATGAGGGTTCCATGGAAATTCAACCCGGTTCCTGTGAAGGTCAGTTATGTTCTGCGATTAACTTAAGTTATGATGCTACATCCGATCGCTATATTGCCAACTTGCCTGCGGTAAATTAAAAAGTCAATAAAGGAAGTCGGGCTTAGTCCAACTTCCTTTTGTTACGTTCTCGTAATTTCTGAATTAACACATAAAATACTGGCACCACAAATAAACTTAATACCGTAGCCACCAGCATGCCTCCGATAACGGTCGTTCCGATAGAATGTCGACTAGCGGCACCTGCACCGGTTGCTATCGCCAGAGGAATAACGCCAAAGATAAAAGCAAAAGCAGTCATTAAAATTGGTCTTAGGCGAAGATGCGCGGCTTCCACAGACTGCCTCTACAATGGACATGCCAGCTTCATGTTTTTCTTTGGCAAACCCCACAATTAAAATAGCATTTTTGGCTGCCAGGCCGATTAACAATATCAGACCAATTTGTCCATAAACATCCAAATCAATACTTCTCATCAATAACGCAGCGCCTGCACCTAATAATGCTAATGGTACCACCAATAAAATCATAAAGGGCATGGACCAGCTTTCATATAAAGCTGCCAAAAACAAGAAGACAAAAACAAGACACAGTGCAAAAATCAGTGGCGCCATATCACCAGCTTGGATTTGCTGGTAGGTTATACCGGTCCACTCATAGCCATAATCTTTTGTTAGCACTTCATCGGCCACTTCTTCAATGGCTTTAATAGCCGAGCCTGTGCTATATCCTGGCGCATTCGCTGCGTTTACTTGAGCGGCAGTATATAGATTATAGTGCGGTAAGTTAAATGGTCCTTTTATCATTTTCAGAGTAATTAATGAGTCCAGGGGTACCATCTTGCCAGTCTCGCTTTTCACATACAGCTTGTTAATGTCGCTGATTCGTTCTCTGGCACTGTTGTCCGCCTGAATAATTACTTGATATGTCTGACCATATTTACTGAAATTATTAATAAAATAGGAGCCCAGATAAGATTGCAATGTATTTAAAATCTCTGCTGTAGAAACCTTCATAGTTTTCGCCTGGGTGCGATTTATTTCTAAATAAACCTGAGGAACATTCACAGCAAAGGTTGAAAAAATAAAATTAATTTCTGGACGTTGCATGGCGGCGCCCATAAATTTTTGTGTCATATCATTTAGCGCAATGGGCCCAAGATTATTAAGATCTTGTAAATATAGCTCAAAGCCGCCAACAGACCCTAAACCAGGTATGGGTGGCGCATTCATGACACCTACAGTGGCATTAGGAATTTTCATGACTTCTTTTTGTACTTTTTTAATAATGGCATCAGCGGATAAATTAGCAGATGTACGCTCATCCCAAGGTTTTAATACAGCAAAAGCAAGACCTACATTAGATTGATTAATACCACTGATTAAATTATACCCTGCGATACTTACCACATCCTGCACACCTTCAGTTTTTTGTAAAATAGTGTTTATTTTTGCCATCATTTTTTCTGTCTGGTATAAATTAGTGGCTGCTGGACCTTTGGCATTGATAATAATAAACCCCTGATCTTCTTCAGGTACGAAGCCTGTGGCAAGACTTTTAAAAACAAACAAAGTCAAGATTGCAAGAGCAATAAATATGCCTATAACCACGCCCCAGAATTTGATGGATTTTTTTACGAGCTTTTCATAGCCATGATTTAATTTTTTAAAGCCACGTTCAAACCAGCGGAAAAAAAAGAATTTTGAGTCTGATTTTTTCGCTTTTAACAAAATACCACATAAAGCCGGGCTTAATGTTAAGGAGTTAATACCAGACAGTGCCACTGAAAAAGCAATAGCCAGGGCAAATTGATTATATAGTCGACCTGTCATCCCAGGGATAAAAGCCACTGGTACAAAAACAGCCATTAGAATTAAAGTGGTAGCTATAATAGGCCCTTGTACTTCTTTGGTTGCTGCTAAAGTTGCTTCTTTTAAATTAGTCATGCCTTCTTCGAGTTTGCGCTCCACATTCTCAACCACCACAATGGCATCATCCACCACAAGCCCGATTGCCAGAACCAACCCTAATAGACTCAGGGTATTAATAGAAAAGCCGAACAGAAGAAATAGTGCAAAAGTACCAATGAGTGAAACAGGAATGGCGATACAGGGAATCAAAGTTGTTCGCCAGTTTTGCAGAAAAATATACACAACAATAAACACTAAAATCATTGCTTCAAACAAAGTTTTAACCACTTCCAGCAGTGAGTCTTTTACAAAGGTTGTTGTATCGTAAGCAATTTTATAATCCATGCCCTGAGGAAAACGAGCCTTTAATTCTTGCATGGCTTTATGTACGGCATTAGAAACTTGAATCGCGTTAGAGCCAGGCAGTTGATAGACACCAAGGCTTGCTGTGGGTTGCCCGTTAAAGGTAGAGGAATTTGAATAACTTTGAGCGCCCAACTCAACACGACCAATATCATCAATTCTTACAACGGCACCATCATCGTTGGTTTTGACGATAATATCTCTAAACTGCTCCACATTTTTAAGTTGTCCTAAAGTGTTTATCTGATATTGAAAAATAATATTTTTACCGGCAGGCGGCATACCTACAGAACCTGCGGCTGCCTGTTGGTTTTGTTCTTTAATGGCATTAATCACATCGTTTTGCGAAACGCCCATGCTCGCCATTTTATCCGGATCTAACCAGATCCTCATGGAATAACGTAAGAGTCCAAAATTTGTCACCTGACCCACACCTGGAATCCTGGATAAAACATCAGTAATGTGAATATCTGCATAGTTTCCTAAGAACTTTTCATCTAAAGAATTATCAGGAGAAAGTAAATTGACTACCAATACCATGTTTGATGAAACTTTTTCAATGTTGACACCAGTTTTTAATACTGATGTTGGCAATAAAGGTTTAGCAGGGGTAGTTTTATTTAACACATCTACCGTAGCTATATCCAGCGGATAACCCACATCAAACGTAATGGTGATGATGGAATCCCCATTATTCGTACTGGCAGATGACATATAAATCATGCCTTCTACACCATTGATATTTTTTTCAAGTGGGGTTGTCACCGTTTCGGCTACCACATCCGCACCTGCACCGACATACTGTGAGCTGACTTGAACTTGAGGTGGAACGATCTCAGGATATTGGGAAATGGGTAAGGCGATGATACAAATAGCACCAATGATTACCATTATGATGGCAATTACCCCTGCAAAAATTGGCCGGTTTATAAAAAAACGTAACATGCAGCCCCCTCAATTTATAAATTGAGCTGCAAAAGTAATCATTCTTTTATTCTTGTGAAGAATTATCTGTTGCGCTCATTTTTACAATGTTATAATTTACTTTAATATCAGGTTTTAATTGTTCCAGATTGGTCACAACGACTTTATCGCCTGGCTTTAATCCTGATTTTATTTCTCTTAGACCATTGACTTCTGTTCCTGTGGTAACTTTTCTTGCCTCAATGAAGCTTTTTTGATTGACCACATAAACTTTTGTGCCATCTTGTTGATTCAATACAGCCGCTTCAGGAATGGCAATGGACTGATTATCTTTATCTAAAATCATTTTGACTTTCATGTATAAGCCAGGCCGTAACAATTTATCGGGGTTATCCAGTGTGGCTCGCATTAGAATCGTGGCCGTACTTTCATCTGCCTCATTATTTACTAAGCTGACTTTTCCATGAAAATTAAGTTTTGGATATTTGGGAATAAACGCATCCACTTTAAAAGGGGCTTTGTTATTTTTTTGTTTATCTTTATATTCTAAGAACTCGCCAAAATCAGAAACACTTGGACTGAATTCTACATAAATTGGATTTAATTCAACTACGGTCGCAAGCAGTGTATTTTGAGTGCCGCCTACAAGATTTCCTACATCTACCTGTGTTTTACCAATCATGCCGTTGATAGGTGAGTACATATAGCAATAGGACAAGTTGATCCTGGCATTTTCTACTTCAGCTTTATTTTGAACCACCGCAGCTAGTGCTTTTTTATAGGTAGTATCCGTTTGATCAAAGCGTTCTTTAGAAATTACTTTTTTTGCATACAATTCTTTCATGCGTAAATATTCGACTTTTTGAAATTTAGCTTCTGCAACCGCATTGGCAAATTCAGCCTGAGATTGCTCAAGCTTTGCTTTAAAGGGCCTGGGGTCAATTTCAAACAGTAGTTGGTCTTTTTTTACAAAACCACCTTCATCAAAGGATTTTTTAATTAAAAAACCTTTTACTCTGGCACGAATATCCACAGCACTGACAGCCTGAGTAACGCCTATGTATTCTTTAGTAATGGGCAAATTGATTTTTTGCGCTTCAATGACACCAACAGTTGGCGTTGGCCTTTGTTTTTTAGATTCCGTTTTCTGACAACCTGTAAGACTGGCAATTGCCAACACCAAAAGTGTGGTAAGCAAATATCGCGTTGGTTTAGAAACAAAGAGTTGAGTCATGATGCTGGTGTTTTTATTATTCTTAGCTAAAAGTATAGACACAGACTTTTTTAAAAGCAAAGAGAGGACAAGTTATGTACAGAACTAAATTAGGTTTTTTGGAGTTCGTTTCACGATTAATTTTTTAAAGCCTTAAGCGTCGCTTTCAAAAGGGCGAGATTTTGAGCAGAAATCTTATTTGGTTTTTTGACTTTAATGTTTGAAGCCTCATCTGCAAAAGCAGACATTTTAAGACTAATATGCTGTAAGTCATTAAAAAGTTGATGCCCCTTAAGTTTTTGCGTCAATTGTGGCAATACAAATCTCAATTTTGTGTGAATGGCCGAGTTTTCCACTAATAATTTTAAAAAACCATTTCGATAACTGCATACATAAATATTTTTGATGAAGGCATGATTTGGATCAGTTGAGGCTGAAAATAATAATGATAATTCAGCTCGTAACAGCAATTGTTGCTCTTTTAATTGATGAGACTTGGAAACAAACTTATTTAGTTTTTTATTGTACTTAAAAATGGCAGAAAGGGTACGTTCACGTTGCATAAGTTATTAAAATTGAATTTTATAAAAATATAGGGCTTGCGAAAAATTTCCAAAATCAATGTAGGTTGGGCTGACGCAGGAAGCCCACCAGGCCGTGGCAACTCAATAAGGCCGTAATTAAATGAATGCCCTGTTGGGCTTCCTTTGTCAGCCCAACCTACATTGGTAATCGAAGTTTTTCGTAAGTCCTAAATTAGAAACTATAGATTAAAGAAATAATTATATACTAAAAATGACTCAATGACTGCAAAAACCTCGCATTTTGAACTGTTTAAGCAATGATGTTTATGTCATCCCTTGCTACAGTTCTGACCAAAGAAGTGTTTACACAAAGCAACCTTTTTCAAAATTAAGTAAATACTGCTCATAAAGCTATCCATATGAATTTTAAGATATTATTTTTAAAAGCGGCAAAAATAAATTTTTTAACCCAAAATACCCTTGCATTGAAAATTAATTTTTTGTTTAATGCTTAGCGTAAAAATAATAAGGCAGTTTAGGAGGCATACATGACTAAGGCAAGAACGATTTCTCTTACAACCAGAACCTCTGTTAAGCAGGATTTTTTTGATGAGCTTTTTTTTAAAATTTCTCAATTAAAAACTTTACTGCTAGTGGGGCAAGATACTGACTTTTCAGATTACCACCGAATGATTCAAGAAGATTTTTTTGGCGCAATGATTGAATATATTGAAGATATAGCTCAAAAAGTTCAGACAGTTGTAGCTTAAGGTTTTTGCATTTTATTTTTTTTAAAGGCAAATTGAATCAGCGTAGGGGCAAACCACAAGCCCTTCTGAGGTAGTTCGTCTTCGATTGCGATTTTAAGTTTTTGCAACTCTTCAGAATCTGCGAGTTCCATTTGTTCAAACATTTCAAAAATGCCACCTAGAATAGGTAAAAGCTTTGTTTTTAGATGTCGTTTTTGAATGACTGGAACAGACACATTTTTTTCAATTAAAGAAAAATGATGATTACAGGCAAGCTCATATAAATCTTTGCCAATGTCAGCTTCTTTACCCTGTGATGCGTAAGCCTGAATAATCAGCTTTAAAAATCTTTCAAGGCCGGCAGACTTTGGGCTGGAAAATCCATGGCTGTGAATAATACTTTCACAAATCAGTAATCCGCCTGGTTTTAATTTTTGATGAATTGATTTTAATGCAGCTATCGGATTGGTTAAATCAACCATCACAAAACGTTCATAAATGACATCAAAAGCAGGTGAATCAAGTCGATTTAAATCATATACAGATAATTGCTTAAACTCGATTTTGTTATTCAATGACTGGTTCATCTTTTGAGCGGTTAAAAGTATAGATTCACTGGTGTCGATACCTAAATAACTTTCTAAGTGGGTATTATCTTGCAACCAATTTGCCAACTCAGCCGTACCGCAGCCAATTTCTAAAAGACGAAAAGGTTTTTGCGGCAAAACTTTTTGTATGAATGCTTGAGAGTAATGATCATAACTGGTTTTCAAAGCATCTAATAACTCAGTTAGCGAATGTTTTTTGGGTAAGGTCACAACGGTTATTTTTCAATAGTAAGTGTTAATACAATTTTAGTCCAAAATAACTTTGAAAAATAGCTTTTGACAGGGTTATTAAGTAAACTGCAATGATTATTTGAGTTAAACAATACATTTTATGGAAAAATTCACAGCCTTTGGATTGATGTCAGGCACCTCTATGGATGGCATCGATGTTGCAGCGATTCATACGGATGGTGAATCAGAAGTGAAAAGCTTAGGCTCTTTATATATCCCTTACTGCAAAGAATTCCAGCAGTTGCTAAAACTCACTGAATATGTGATTTTACAATATAAAGGAGAGATATGTTTAAGATCGGAAAAGTTTTTTTTAAAAGGTAATGAATATTTATCAAATGAAATACAGTTAAACCAGAGTCAGATAAATAGTTGGTGGAACTTTTTTCCTCAAATGAATCAACATAAACCACTCGAATGGGTTATAGAACAGTCTACCTGGCAACACATAAAAGCTTTGCAGGCTTTAATTAAACAATTAAACCTGCCAAAAGGTGAGCGCCAAATTATTGGATATCACGGGCAGACATTTTACCATAAACCTAAGCAAGGATTGAGTATTCAGTCAGGCTTTGCAAGTCTCATGGCTCAGCAAATGCATATGGACGTGATTTATGATTTTCGCCAAAATGATATCCAAGCCGGAGGACAGGGTGCACCACTGGCGCCTGTTTATCATCAGGCCTTGTGTCATAAACAGGCTTTGCAACCTGCTATTGTAGTAAATTGTGGCGGAATCACGAATTTAACTTATATTCATGGACAAAAGTTATGTGCATTCGATGTTGGGCCGGGTAATGGACTTTTAGATAAATTTATCCGTCACAAAACGGCAGGTGAGTACTCTATGGATACAAATGGCAGATTTTCTGCTAATGGGCAAGTGGACGAGGCTATGATTGAACTTTTATGGCAGCAGGTTTGCGTGCCAGAGGGTGAAAATTTTTTCGCCAAAGACTACCCTAAATCCTTAGATATCAATGACTTAAAATTACCATCAGCCATCCATCATTTAAATCTTGAAGATGGCGCAGCAACTCTTGCCTACTTTAGTGCTTATTGCCTTGCGAAAGCTAAAGCGCTCTTACCGCATCAAATAGATGCTCACTGGATATTATCAGGTGGAGGCTGGAAAAACCCTAGTATTTTCAAGTATTTGAAACAGTTTTTAGCCCCCAGTAAGCAGGTTTTTCTTGCGGATGAATTAGGTTGGAACAACCAGGGGCTTGAGGCAGAACTCTTTGCCTATCTGGCTGTGCGATCACTCAAGGGTAAAGCTATTTCCTTTCCTGAAACCACTGGGGTGCCAAAGCCTATCTCTGGCGGCCAATTAGTGAAAGCTAATAAAAATCTTACTTTCTCTTGAATTCCTTACAATAGTTTAGTAATATATACAACGTTGTTGCGGGGTGGAGCAGTCTGGCAGCTCGTCGGGCTCATAACCCGAAGGTCGTAGGTTCAAATCCTGCCCCCGCTACCAACATTTACAAATTATGTAATAATTTTAGAAAGGCCCCTCGTTTGGGGTTTTTTTGTTTATTAAAGCTCATTTTTTAGAGCTTTTTTATTAGGCAGGACTAGGACACTTACAGCGCCTTAAGTCAAATTTTGAAGTTGAGGTTTCACGTAGGGCTTATAAAGTTTCCGCAGTCAATTTGGAGTTTACAGTGCAGGTAGATAAAGATCTTACACAAATGCTGAAAAAAGCAATTGAAGCCACAGGGTATAATCTTTGGTGTGTAGAACTTGTGAACTCTGGAAAGCATCAGACTTTAAGGGTGTACATTGATAGCCAAAAGGGCATTAATATTGATGACTGTGAAAAAGCCAGCCGCCAAATTTCAGCTTTAATGGAAGTTGAAAACAGCCCCTATGAAAATTATACCCTTGAAGTTTCTTCTCCAGGTGTTTACCGACCGCTGGTAGAAGCCGCTCATTTTCAAAGTTATCAGGGGGAAGACATTAAGCTGCGATTAAAACATGCCAATGAACTCAATCAAAAAAACTTCTCCGGAAAGTTATTAAGTGCAAAAGAAGATTCAATCGTTTTGGAAGTGGATGGTGAGCAACATCATATTGATCTCACAGACATTGCCAAGGCAAATTTAAACCCTGATATATTTAAGTCTCAATCAAAGGCGAAATAAGCTATGAATAAAGAAATTTTATTACTTGCAGAAGCACTGTCAAACGAAAAAGGTGTGACCCGGGAAGCCATTTTTGAAGCTGTAGAATTTGCCCTTGCCACCGCCACCAAAAAAAAACATATGCAGGATATTGAAGTTAGAGTCGCTATCGATAGAACCACTGGCGATTATGAAACCTTCCGTGTATGGAAAGTGATCCCAGATGAGCAGGCAGCAACTATTGAGAATTCTGATGCTGAATTAACACACTCTCAGGCGGAAGAACGAATTTTAGAAGCCTTGGGAGAAGATGCGCCAGAATCTGTTGAGGTAGGCGAGACCATAGAAGAACTCATTGATTCAGTGGCTTTTGGCCGAATTGCAGCGCAAACTGCCCGACAGGTGATTATCCAGAAAGTGCGTGAAGCAGAACGGAAAAAAGTCGTCGATTTTTACCATAATAAACTTGGACAGTTAATTTCTGGTGTTGTAAAGAAAACCACCCGTGACAATGTATTTGTTGATTTAGGCAACAATGCTGAAGCAGTTATTTCTAAAGAAAATACAATTGGTCGTGAAATTCTCCGAATCAATGACCGAGTTAGAGGTATCTTATGCAAAGTAGATGAAGAAGCAAAAGGGGCACAAATATTTATTAACAGAACTTGTCCTGAATTCTTAGTTGAATTATTTAAAATTGAAGTACCTGAAATTGGGGAACAATTAATCGAAATCAAGGCCGCAGCAAGAGATGCCGGCGCCAGAGCCAAAATCGCAGTTAAAACCAACGATGGACGTATTGATCCCGTGGGTGCTTGTGTAGGTATGCGGGGTTCAAGAGTGCAGGCAGTTTCTACAGAGTTGTGTGGTGAAAGAATCGATATTGTTTTATGGGATGAAAATCCAGCTCAAATGGTGATTAACGCATTGGCACCGGCTGAAATTGCTTCTCTTACTCTAGATGAAGATACAAAAACAATGGATGTAGCTGTAACCCCTGATCAACTGTCTTTAGCCATTGGCAAAAACGGGCAAAATGTCAGATTGGCTGCTGAATTGACTGGATGGAAGTTGAATATTCTTTCTGAAGATGAAGCTTCTGAAAAAACGAAAGCGGAATCTTTCAATGTTATTGAAAACTTCATGGAAAAGCTGGATATTGATGAGGAAGTTGCCGCTCTATTGGTGGAAGAAGGGTTTAGCACTCTTGACGAAGTTGCTTATGTACCGATGGAAGAAATGCTGGAAATTGAAGGCTTTGATGAAGATTTAGTGAATGAGTTACAACAGCGCGCTAAAACAGCCATTTTAACCAGCGCAATTTCTGGAGAAAGTGCCGAAAGCAACGACGTGAACCAGGAATTATTACAGTTAGAAGGTATGACTGAAGAAATCGCCAGCACGCTTTCAAAAGCCGGTATTATCACGCAGGAAGATTTAGCTGAGCAGGCAGCAATAGATTTAGTTGAAGATTTTGGAATCGATGAAGCATTAGCCTCTAAAATTATCATGGCAGCAAGAGCGCCATGGTTTGAAGAGGCAAAAAAATAATATTTCTGAGGCACAGGTAAAAAACGTAAGGTAAATCAATTCAGATATTAATTTGGGGAATAAACTATGGCCACAAAAACCGGAGACTTTACTGTCGAAAAATTGGCTAAAATTACCAATGTGACAGTTGAACATCTGTTAACTCAAATGCATGAGGCAGGGATTCCTGTGTCTGATGGTAAACATGTTTTATCCGAAGAAGAAAAGCAAAAGCTGTTGAGTCATTTGCGAAATGCTGGGACTGATAAAACCCCGGAAAAAAGCAGTAAAAAAATTACCCTCAAGCGCCAGACCACCAGTGAACTGAAAGTAAAAAATGCCGAGGGACGCAATAAAACCGTCGCCATTAAAGTTCGTAAAAAAAGAACTTACTTAAAGTCTGATGAATTGGCAAAACAGCGAGCTGAAGAAGAACGATTAAAGGCTGAACAACTGGCTAAAGAACAGGCCGAAAAAGAAGCCCTGGAGCGCCAAAAAGAAACTGAAGCCCAAAAGCAACTTGAAGCAACCAAAAAAGCAGAAACTGAAAAACTTGTTAAGGAAGAGGAATCTTCCGAAGCCAACACGGCCTCAGCTGCTAAACCCCACACTGAAAGTACTTCTTCTTTTAAAACGAAAGAAGAAAAGCGCATTGCTGCAGAAGAAAAAGCTGAAGCTGAAGCTGAAAAACGCATGCAGAAACAGACTTTCAAGAAGAAACGCAAGAAAGAACCAAGAGTAAAAATACCTACCAGTACAGTTTTATCGCAACATGGATTTGAAAAGCCTGCTGCCCCTATTATTCACGAGGTGAATGTTCCTGAAACCATTACAGTGGCAGATTTAGCACAAAAAATGAGTGTTAAAGCTGCGGAAGTTATCAAAGCTATGATGTCCATGGGGGTGATGGTGACGATTAACCAGGTCATTGATCAAGAAACGGCGGTTTTAGTGGTTGAGGAAATGGGCCATAAAGTTAAACTCATGAAAGAAAATGTCATTGAAGAAGCTTTAGTGGACGAAGTGCAGGGGGGCGATGAAGTACAGCGTGCGCCAGTGGTCACCATTATGGGACACGTGGATCATGGTAAAACTTCCTTACTAGATTACATTCGTCGTACTAAAGTTGCCAGCGGTGAAGCAGGGGGTATTACCCAGCACATTGGTGCTTACCATGTGGAAACTGAAAAAGGTATCATCACTTTTTTGGACACACCCGGACACGCAGCATTCACGGCTATGCGTGCCAGAGGCGCCAAAATTACAGATATTGTTATTTTAATGGTTGCAGCAGATGATGGCGTTAAACCACAAACCTTAGAAGCGATTCAACATGCTAAAGCAGCAGATGTTCCCATTGTGGTCGCTGTGAATAAAATTGATAAACCCGAAGCGGATCCGGAACGGGTCAAAAACGAGCTGTCACAACACGAAGTCATTCCAGAAGATTGGGGGGGTGATACCATGTTTATACCGATTTCTGCAAAACAGGGAACGGGGGTTGATGAGCTTTTAGATGCAATTTTATTACAGGCTGAAGTTCTTGAACTTAAAGCAAAAGTAAACTGCCCGGCTCAAGGGGTTGTGATTGAATCTCGTTTGGATAAAGGTCGAGGTCCTGTAGCCACCATCTTAGTACAATCAGGTAATCTGCATAAAGGTGATATGCTGTTAGCTGGTCACGAGTTTGGTAATGTTCGAGCTTTACTGGATGAAGCAGGTCGCCCAGTGAAAGAAGCAGGTCCTTCGATTCCTGTAGAAGTTTTAGGGCTTTCAGGCGTAGCAACTGCTGGTGATGATGCAGTGGTTATACGAGACGAAAGAAAAGCCAGAGAAGTTGCTTTATTTCGCCAGGGTAAATACCGCGAAGTCCGATTGGCTAAACAAAAACCCACTAATCTGGATGGACTGTTTGGTAACCTTAAAGATGGTGAAAAACAAACCCTCAACATCGTATTAAAAACGGATGTGCAGGGATCCCTTGAAGCTTTATCCGAATCATTAACCAATCTGTCTACCGATGAAGTACAAGTGAAAATTATTGCCTCTGGTGTGGGCGGTATTAATGAATCAGATGCAAACCTTGCTTTAGCCTCTAATGCAGTTATTATGGGCTTTAACGTTCGAGCTGAACTGTCTGCCAAAAAACTGGTAGAGCAAGAAGGGATTGATTTGCATTATTACAGCGTTATTTATGATGCTATCAATGATGTAAAAGATGCATTAAGCGGCATGCTTTCCCCTGAAATCAAAGAAGAAATTGTGGGGCTTGCTGAAGTTAGAGAAGTTTTTCGATCCTCAAAATTTGGCGCCATTGCTGGTTGTATGGTATTGGATGGTACCGTTAAACGTCATAAGCCAATCCGTGTCTTAAGAGACAATGTGGTTATTTATGAAGGTGAACTTGAATCCTTAAAACGCTTCAAAGAAGATGCTATGGAAGTTAAAAAAGGTATAGAATGTGGTATTGGCGTTAAAAACTACAATGACATTAAAATTGGCGATCAAATTGAAACCTTTGATAAAGTTGAAGTGGCTCGTAAAATTTAAGTGATTTAATATGGCAAAAGAATTCAGTCGTAATCTGAGAATGGCAGAAGTAATACAGCGAGAATTGGCTTTAATTTTGCATCAGGAAGTTAAAGATCCAAGGCTTGATATGGTTACCGTTTCTGAAGTAGAAGTTTCTGCGGATTTAGCTCATGCTAAAGTTTTCGTCACTGTTTTTGGTACCAAGGGACGGGATCCTGATGTAAAGCAAAACCTGAAAATTCTCAATCAAATGGCAGGTTTTGTCAGAAGCTTATTGGGTAAAAGAATTAAAGCCAGAATTATCCCCGAATTAAAGTTTATTTATGACAACACCATCATTGAAGGTAATCGGCTGGCAAAGTTGATTGATGAAGCCGCAAAAGATTTACCTAAAACCGACGATGCAGATGTAAATTCCGATACTGATGAAAAAAAATGAAATCCAATGCATTGATGGTATTCTACTGTTAAATAAACCCAAAGGGTATTCCTCCAACCAAATCTTGCAAAAAGTAAAAAGACTTTTTAAGGCTAAAAAAGCCGGTCATACAGGCGCTTTAGATCCCCTGGCAACCGGTATGCTGCCTATTTGCTTTGGAGAGGCAACAAAGTTTTCTCAATTTCTATTGGATGCAGATAAAGTCTACGAAACCACTGCAAGACTTGGTGAGGCTACAACCACTGGAGATTGTGAAGGTGAAATCATCGACTCGCAAACAATTCCTGAGCTAAACCTGAAGTTTCTTAAAGGCATTTTGACAAAATTTGAAGGCGCATCTTTGCAAACGCCGCCTATGTATTCCGCGTTAAAACATCAGGGACAACCCCTTTACAAGTTGGCCAGAAAAGGCATTGAAATTACCAGAGATGCACGAAAAATTTATATAAAAAAGATTGAACTGAAAGGTTTTTCAAATAATGAAATCAATATTAAAGTCCATTGCACTAAAGGTACTTATATTCGAACTTTAGTAGAAGACATTGCTAAAGCCATGGGAACCATCGCTCATGTCAAAGTGTTACATAGACTGAGTGTGGCACCATTTCATCATCATCCAATGCACGACTTTACTCAACTGCAACCTAACCTTTCTAAACTTTTACCCATCGATGCTGCACTGACAAATGTGCCTGAATTATTATTATCTGCACAGCAAAGTGAGAAAATTATTCATGGGCAATTGCTCAAAGATTTTTTTACACCTGATAATATGCCTTCAGACCATCTTATTTTTCGCCTCTACAATATGGAGTATTCAAACTTTATGGGGTTAGGCGAAAGAATTGACTCTGTCAATTTAAAAGCAAGACGCCTAACACAAAATAAATGTAGGTTGGGCTGACAAAGGAAGCCCAACAGGTTGTGGCAATTAAATCAGGCCGTAATTAAATATAACCCTGTTGGGCTTCCTTTGTCAGCCCAACCTACATTTATTTAACAATCATTACAAAGATAACTGCCTACTTGAATATTTTTTTAAATCAACTATACCTAGTTAAAGGGGATAAACAAAATAATATTCAAATGAAAAAATATCTTTTAGTGGTTTTTGTGGCATTGGCAACGGCTTTATCAGTAAGTCAAGCAGGTGCAGCTAAAAAAGCCAGCAATGAATTTAAACAATACTTTGGGGCAGGACTATGTAAACAGCCTGGTTATCATTGTATTAAAATTAAAAAAGGGGATTCTTGGGAAAAACTTTTTCCAAATGAAAAGCAGCTTGATATCGTACAAAGAGTTAATCGTACGAACATGCGGCTTTGGGCTGGAAAAACAATCGCAGTTCCAGATAATTTAAAGGATATTACAGCATTAGATGTTGCACCATTTCCTAAAAATATTAAACCTTCAGATAATCAGCTGATTGTCGTTGATCAAAATAAACTGGCATGGGGTGCTTATAATCGTGAGGGTGATTTAGTCCACTGGGGGCCTATTTCATCAGGGAAGGATTTTTGTAAAGATATAAAACGATCTTGTAATACTAGAACAGGAGAGTTTTATGTCTTCAACAAAAAAGGCGCTAAATGTAGTTCTAACATATATCCAGTTGGACGTGGCGGTTCAGAAATGCCTTACTGCATGTTTTTCTATCGCGGTTTTGCATTACATGGTTCAAATGAAGTGCCAGGTTATCGCGCCAGTCATGGTTGTGTCAGAATTTTTACCGAAGATGCTAAATGGTTGAATCTTAAATTTGTAGAAATTCCAAACCGCGAAGGTACAATTATTGGGACTAAAGTTGTAGTGCAAAAATTAAAAAAGGGTAGCAAGTGATGAAACATTTAGTGCTATTAACAATGACTCTGGCTTTGGCAATCAATATAAGTTTTGCTGCTAAAAAAGAAAAAAAAGATGTGAAGCCTTACCCCACTGGCTGTCAAGTTAGCGGATTTGAGTTTAAACATGGGGCTTTATTATTAAAAGCGGATACTAAAGAAACTCCGCAGGCAATCTTTTTTATTCATAATATTTCCAAATATAATATAAAATTTCATCAAAGCAGAACAGGAAATGAGCCTTACGTTATTCACAGTAATCAAAAATTAAAAGTCAATCAATGGGCAGCCTATGCTACCGATAAAAAAATCACGAAATTTGTCTGTACTTCTTATGATAATAAAAAAACTAACGGTAAAGTATTGGATTGTGAAAAAGCTTTAAAAATATGCCAGTATCCCAAAGTAGAATTTGCGGTTAATAACCGCGGTAACTATTGGGCAACGACAAATCGCACAAAAAATTCTGCAGTCAGAGCAGTTATTCGCCAGGGAACTTTACTTAGATGGTGGTAACCTGATTGCATAGGAGGGGTCATGAAAACATTATATGCCTATTTAACATTACTTGTTATTCCAAGTTTTGTTTTTGCCAACAATAACGAAGCAGTTCAAAACTATTATAAAGGTGAATATGCTAAAGCCAGCGCAGAGTTACAAAAAAATGCAGATAACAAAGATAAACAATCCGCCTTTTTGCTGGGTAAAATGTATATGTATGGCTTTGGTGTGGAAAAAAACTCTCAAAAAGGGATAGATCTCATTACGCAAGCCGCAAAATCCGGTAAAGAAGATGCACAAATGTATCTGGCTAAATATTATCTGAGTCAGAAGAATAATTTTAACGAATCTCTAAAGTGGTTTAAAGAAGCTGCAAAATCCGGCAACGTAGATGCCCAAATGTTTTGTGCCACTGCTTATTTATATGGTAAAGGTGTAAAGCAAAATAAAGAAACTGCCAGAAAATATGTTATTGATGCTGCAAAAAATGGTAATGCAGTTGCGCAATACGAACTGGCCAAAATTTTCTTAAATTCCCGTTATAAAAAAGATCGTGCTTTAGGTTTACTTTGGTTAAAAAAATCAGCAGAAGCTAAAAACCCCAATGCACAATATATCTTAGGAACAAAAATGTTCTCAGGTGACGGTGTCGATAAAAACCGTTCTCAAGCAATCAATTTATTCAAATCTGCTGCCGATGGAGGTAATTCCGAGGCAGGGATTGAATTGGGCAAGTATTTTTTAAGTTTACCCAGAAACCATCGTAACTTTAAAGAAGCTTTATACTGGTATGAAAAAAGTGCAGAACTTGGTAATGCTGATGCACAAAACCGTCTGGGAGAACTTTATCTGACTTCTTGGGAAGATTTTTCAAACCCCAAGAAAGCTTTACACTGGTTGGCCGCTGCCGCAAAGCAAGGGGATAAAGAAGCGCAGTTTAAACTCGCAAAAATGTATGCCACTGGCAGCCTGGTGCCTAAAGATGAACAAAAAGCTTTTCAATGGCGCTTAAAATTAGCTGAAAAAGGCGACGCTAATGCGCAAAGAGAAATCGGTATGATGTATTACCTCGGCACTGGTGTCCCAGAAAATAAAGGTTTGGCAATATCTTGGCTTAAAAAAGCCGCCGCCAATGATGATTATATTGCTAAATATAAACTGGAAAGTATTGAAAAAGAATGGAACAATAAAAAAAAAATTAACCAGGCACTCATTGATACCCCAAAACTTGCCAGCTTAAATAAAAATTTACTGTTCAATCCAAATTTTAAACTTGCAGATCCCAATACAATCCCGATTGAACAGGTAATTAAAGTGATGGGCAAAATTGAATACGCAAAAAAAAAGCCTGAACTTATTATTCCTAAACCAAAACTTGTCGTCGATTTAAAAACAGCATCCAAACAAACCCTTACAGAAATTAAACGACAGGCTATTCATGGTTTTCCCCAAGCACAGTTTTTAATAGGCAGTCAATATCAAATGGGTATTGGTGTAAAACAAGATTTATCCATAGCTAAAGATTGGTACGAAAAATCTGCCAAACAAAACTATTTAAAAGCAGATTATGCCTTAGCTTTATTGTATCTTGAAGGCGAAGGCGTAGATAAAAATTATCAAAAAGCAGAACACTGGCTGAAAACTGCAGCGCTAAAAGGCGATGAAGATGCTCAGTTTCTCTTAGGACAAATTTATGAGTTTGGATTGGGTAATAAGACAGACAAAAATTATATCAGCAAGAATTTAGCCGCCAGTAAAGCCATGTATGGCCTGGCAGCAACAAGTTCTGTGCCTCAGGCGCAATACAATTTAGCACAATTATATATTTCAGGGTTATTGGATGAAACCCATCATCGGGATGAACAAAGCCGCTATCACAAACTTGCTTACGAACTTTTCTCACAGGCTGCCAAAGCAAATATGCCAGAAGCTGAGCTTGCTTTAGCTTATTATCATGTGGCAAATCCTAAAAATGAGCGTCAGTTAGGCTTTGCTTTTAATGCTGCTAAAAATAATTCATCAGCAAAAGCTAAATTTTTGTTGGCGTTAATGAGTAGCCGCGGCATCGGTATGAATAAAAACCAGCAAAATGCCTTGGAATATTTGAAAGCATCAGCTGCTAATGGCAATACCATGGCTAAATTCTTTTTAGGGTCTTATTATGCCATTCATGCTGACAGTGGCATGGATAAGGTTAAAGCACAGGAATATTTAATTGATGCTTCTGAAAAAGATATCCCTTTTGCAAGCTATAACTTAGCCATTTTAGATTATCGGCAGGGCAATTTAGGCGGATTTTTGTCTTTGCTGGAGAAAGCACGAAACGCTCGCTATCAGCCCGCCAGTATTTTACTGGCAGATTACTATCTTGCCAGCAATGGTACGGAATCTGAATTAAAAGAAGCATCGCAAATTTATACTCGTTTGGCTGAGCAAGGTAATATTACTGCACAGGTTAAATTAGCCTACCTTTATCAAAATGGCATTTATTTTTCAAAAAATTATCAAAAAGCCTATCATTGGTATCAACTGGCAGCACAAAAAAATAATACTTTAGCGGAATATGTCCTTGGCAATATGTATCAGATAGGTCAAGGTACCACGAGAGATTTAGCAAAGGCAAAACACTGGTATCAACAAGCTGCCAAAGAGAATTTTGTGCCAGCTCAGGTAGCCCTTGGGTTTGTCAATGAAGTGGATATGCATAATTACCAAAGAGCACTTTACTGGTATGAGAAGGCCGCAAGACACAATGATCCTGTGGCATTGTACAATTTGGGATTGCTCTATGAGTATGGTAAAGGTATTCCTGTTAACGAAGCAAAAGCTAAAACTTTATTTGAGAAGGCACGACAAGCTTTACATGTTAAGAGTTAACTCCAAGCCAGCATATTTAAGATTATGGCATTTTCTAAAAAAAAACGTATAATTGCAGCTATTGAAATTTAATTTGAATTCACCATGTTTTTACGCTTTACGCTCTTGCTTATTTTGGCCTTAAGTCTTGCTGCCTGTGGCCCCGTTTATCAAACCAGCTATAGCTATCAGCCACCGGCATCTATTCAGGGAAAACAATGCATTATTCAGTGTCAACAGGCAAAAACCACCTGTGAGTCAGCCTGTTCAACCCGTAAATTTCAATGTCAGCAAGCGGCAATGAGTCAGGCGCGTTTTAATTTTGCAGAATATCGCTCTCAGCAGAAACTGCAGGGTAAACCCATTTCCCAGGACTTGAATGATTTTTATAATCCGATAGGCTGTGACAGCTTCTGTGGTCAATGTCCTACTAACTTTAATAACTGCTATACCATGTGCGGTGGTAAAGTATTAGTACATAAAAAGTGCGTGGCTTTTTGTGGCAAAAACCAATAGATTAATTCAACAGAATTTTTTTAACTGCGATGCCATGATACTGGCAAGCAGACTGCTTGGCAAGGTCTTAAGAGTTCGTTATAAAAAGCATTGGCTGGCGGCAATGATTATTGAGACAGAAGCCTATTACATGGATGAAAAAGCCAGTCATGCATCTTTAGGGTTTACCCAAAAACGTAAAGCACTATTCATGCCTCCCGGAACAATTTATATGTATTATGCCAGAGGAGGAGACTCACTTAATGTGAGTGCTAAAGGCAAGGGGAATGCTGTGCTGATTAAAGCGGGTATTCCTTATAATTTTGATGAAGACTCAGGCAATATCAAAGTAATGCAGGCACTCAATCCAATTAATGGTAAACCTAGGCCTGTAGCTCGTTTATGCTCAGGTCAAACACTGTTGTGCCGCTCGCTGAATCTGAAAGTGCCTGACTGGAATCAAAAAGATTTCAATGAGGACTTTCAATTATGGGATATAAGATATACCCCTGACGATATTATTCAAACTACAAGACTTGGCATACCCAAAGGCAGAGATGAGCATTTGCTTTACCGATTAATAGATAAAAAGTATGTAAAAAGTGCAACTAAAAATCCCTTAACGCTCAGACAATCGGTTCCTATGTTGATTATCAATCAACTTAACGCTTCAGCTTCCAGTTTTTGAATATCTTCTCCGCTATCAGACAGCTTACTCAGACATTTATTTTTAACCAGTTGACACAACAACTTAAGGGTTGCATCAAACTCACAATGTTTTTCTTTCCATTGAGGTTGAAAAACCATCAGCTTTTCCTGGTGTAGCCAGGTAGAAATATCGGCTTCACCGTGTTGAAGGTAGACTTCTAGTTTATCCAATGCCGTGACAAATTTAGCCTCAAAGCTTTCTTTAGCTTCAAACTCATGCCACAAGTCATATAACTCATCCCCGGTAGAACTTGCTAACATAGTTCTTATATTTTCGATGGCTTGTTGCTCTTTAGCCTGTTTTAAGACTTTGGTATTTTCATCCACAATATCAAAAGTGGGGACATCACCGGCTTCTGCCTCTACTATATCGTGAATTAAAGCCATTTTAAGAGATTTTTCCTGGTTTACTGGGTGTTCAAGTAAAGGCGCGAGTAAAATCACCATTAAAGCCATACGCCAGCTATGCTCTGCCACGCTTTCCTGGCGGCCATTTGAAAGCCAGCTGTGACGTAGCTCTTGCTTTATCTTTTCTGATAAGTGTAAAAAGTCTAAAACTTTAGTGAGTTCTTGGATTAATGGGAGCATAATATTCAATATTTTTTAAAGTGGGATAAGCTTAACACATACCTATCTTACGTCAAAATATCGGGTTAATTTAAAAGCCATCAATATCTTAAACCTTGGAGAAACTGGCTACGTCAAGTATAATATACTTAATGATTAGCTTAAAACGATTGTATGAGCATCAAAATGGTCAATTTCCCCAAAGGGAGCAATGGAGAATTCAGCATCAGGGAATTTGACAGACAAGAGTACAATGGTCCTTCGACAGATGATTTTTATCGAAGAGTCGATTCTATCGCGCTGGCATTGCAGGCTTATATCGATGAATTAAATCTATCAACCTCGCATCTTTCAGAATTTCTTCGAACTGAATTATCAGAAGTCAAAAAATATTTAAGAACATACTGCCACGTAGATCCTCAACGTATCATTGATGGTGATTCAAAATACTACAAGGAAATTATAGATCATGCTTTAACACTTATGCAGAAATTTATTATTCGCTCATTGCAAAAAATTCACGCAATGGATGAGGATGTTAATTTTGACAAAGCCTTGAAAAAAATAGAGCGCCTGGAAAGCGAAGTGGTTGCCAGAAAAGGTCGACCTAACCTACTTCACACCTTTAGAACTTTTGATCAAGAAAAAAGGTTCGCCAGTGCGCGATGTATTGGTAAGACAACAAATCCCAGTACGCTAAGAACTCAGCCATACCTGTCTAATTTTTTACAATATTCTTTTGGTACAGTAACAGAAAATGGAAGCTTTCGGGAAGAATTTTCTGGCTATCGACATTCTTCTTATCCACCCATTGGTATTTATGGCAAAGATGATTTAACGAAATGTAAACGGCGCGCCATGGCACTAATCGCTGCCAAACAAATGCTGGCAGAGTTAGCAAGAAAGAAAATTGCAGAAGGGGCAGATCCTAATGCAACTCTATGTGTAAATCTGGCAAGTATGCTTCTTTTGACTCCTTTTACGGGTGACAAAAAATTCATGGGTGCAGAAAGCGAAACACAACAGGTAAAAGAGTCTTGTATGGCATTACAAAGCCTAAATGGACGGGAAGTTGAACTTGAGATTGACGGAATAATGGTTACCGTTAAACCTTCGCTGACACAAATGAATATGCCTTCTAATGGTATGGGAAAGATTTATAAACTGTCCAGTATGAAAAAATTTAACCTTTCTATTAATAACAAAGGCAGTTTTGAATTTATTGACAATTTCACTGAATTTTTACACTCAGACTGAAAAAGAACTTCCTGAAACCTGTTTAACCCAATATCGGATGCTTAAAACTAATCTGTTAAAAATTTTGCAAAGTGATCGCCTGGTGCAACTTAAGCAAAAATTATCAGAAGCCGAGCTTACTCTAAACCTCCCAGACCAATATGCTAAACTGGTTAAAATTCAAGAAGAATTTTTAGCTTGTGAAAAATTGGGTGAGAACACCGACGCCCTAGTAAAAGCATATTATGAAACCACAGATGAAATAAAAAAATCAGAGGAAGCACTTAACAACATTTACTCTGATATTCTTACTGAGCAAAAACATTTATGGCAAAAGGCACAGGATAATCGTGAAATCAAATTCCTCGAAACATTTATTCTTTCTAATCTTCAAATCGATAAGACTGATCTTAATTTTCAGAGGTTGTTAAAAGTTACTCAGCTTTGCCTCGATGCATTTAAAATTTACCATGATAAAGCTTATATAAAAGATGAGCATGGTTATCAGTTTCAGGTGCGCTACCTCATTGCCAACCATCTGATGGGTAGTGAAGTAGAGTGGTTTTGCAAAAGTGGTGAAGATAGAACCGGACGATTAGCAGAAATGCTGGAAGAGTTTCATATTTACTTTAATAAATTTGGAACCTTTCCCATATTTTCTGAAGAAAAAAATTTATCCTACCGACAGGCTGTAGCAAAAGATGTTCATAATTATTCTGTAAATCGAGATATAGCCTGTCACAATGTACCCGGTGCAAGAGGGCTTCAGGGCAGTAGTAGTTATGGTGAAAATGCTAACTTGGAAATCGGTGAGTTTGATGCGTTGATTGCCAAAACTGCTAAAAAAGCTTTTAAAGTTCATAAAAATCTTTATCATAAAACAGTCGTTTATAATCAATACCATAGTGATGTTGAACAAATGGCAATGACGTTAGTGGATGATGAACATGAAAAAGCACAATTACTTAGTATTTTAGAGAATGATGGTTATAAAAATATACTTACTAAAGTAGAATCTGAGTTTGATTTGAGATTACAGGTATTAAAGTCTTTAAAGAAATCACAAGAGATTGTTAAAGGTGTCACTAAACAAAAAGGCTTTTTCAATATTCTGACTGATAAGCAGAGGGAACTTTTTTTCAGTCAATATCTGCAAATGCAGGCAAATCACTTAGAACAACTAGAAAGCTCTCAAGTGTTGGCTTTATATCATCTAAAAGATATTTTAAGACTGATGCAGCCCCAGATGGATGAGAATGAGTTTTGTGATTTTTATCAGCAGCTAACTGATGAATTACCTGATACCGAAATGCTCAACAGAAGATCTAATGTCATAGAGCAATACGAACGGACTTTAAAAAACATCGAACAAAAACAGGAACAAGTGCGTAAGCTTGGAGATACTCATAATCAGTTAGGGCACTGGATGAGCGCTCAGTTAAAACGTCAGTCTATCCGCAAAACCATGCATGCAAAATTGGATGCAGCAACCTGGCTAATACAACCTATTGACTATGCAAATGAAAATGATGTTTCCTTACGTAAAAAGATTAGTGAGCTAAATCAATTGGATCAGCAGTTTTCAAATTGGGTACAGGTATTTGACTTTTATGAAGGAGATAATAAAAAAATTCTTGAGTTAAAATCACGCTTAAATCAATTGATGCCTCATGTGGCAAAATCATTGAATAATGCTGTATCTGAGCTGACGCAAAGACAATTAAAATCAGTGCCCCCTCAAAATTCGGATTGGCGTAAAGAAGCCTTAAAAACTGACTTTACCGTTGGGCAATTCAGCAGTGTAAAAGCAGAGCAACTGGGAATGCGTCCAGAAAAACATGTGTCACAAGGCGTAACTAAAAAAAGTTTTGTTACTGTGGATGCTGAAAAAAAGCTTTATTATGTTAAAACTCACGAAGGCGCTTTAAGCTACGCAGGAGAACACTGTGATAGTGATAGAAAACAAATGATTAGTGCAATGACACATGAAATGAGTCAATCAAATTCCGGCCAAAAGAACGTTTTCATTTCTGGTTTGTCAAAGTCAATGCAGCAAGACGCGGCATTGCGGTTGCATCAGCAGGGATTTAAAGTTTATCTTAAAGCAGAAGGTGATGATTACCAAATTTTCAAACCGAATCTGTTACAGCGTGCAGAGTTGTTGAAAGAAACAGCAGATGTTATGCGAGAAATGAGATTAAGATAGAGAGAATTATATGATGTAGGTTGGGCTGACGTAGGAAGCCCAACAGGCCGTGGCAACTCAATTTAGCCGTAATTAAATGAATACTCTGTTGGGCTTCCTACGTCAGCCCAACCTACAACCTACGGTTTAAAAAATTTTTATGCTTCAGCGTCAGATGCGGGTGCTTTTTCAGCTTCCACTTTTACTGCTTTTTCTTTGAAATTTAATTTCTCTTTAATACGAGCAGCACGACCCGTTCTGTCACGTAAATAATACAATTTAGCTTTACGTACATCACCACGACGTTTAACGCTAATACTTTCAATCAATGGGCTGTGAGTTTGAAACACTCTTTCTACCCCTTCACCATAAGACATTTTTCTGACAGTGAAAGCAGAATTCAAACCACGATTACGTTTAGCAATCACCACACCTTCAAAAGCCTGTAATCTTTGGCGGTTACCTTCCTTTACCTTAACCTGAACCACAATGGTATCACCGGGTCTAAAATCCGGTACATCGTCACGTAATTGTGCGGTTTCAAGTTCGCTAATAATCTTACTCATGGTTTACTCCAAAGGATTCAATAAATTGTTTCAATAAAATTTTATCTGTTTCAGTCAAATCTATTGTCTGTAACAGATCTGGCCTTAAAGCCCAAGTACGTCCTAAAGCCTGTTGACGTCGCCAGCGGGCAATCTCAGCATGATGACCACTGAGTAGCACATCAGGCACACTCATATCCTGCAGCAATTCTGGACGGGTATACTGAGGATACTCCAACAGACCATCAGAAAAACTATCCGAATCTGCTGCATCCACATGACCAAGGCTACCTGGAATCAAGCGGGTGAGGGCATCTATCAATACCATCGCCGGTAATTCACCGCCGCTTAAGACATAGTCACCTACTGAGTAACAACAGTCTACTTCCTTATCGATTACTCGTTGATCAATCCCTTCATAACGACCACAAAGCAAAATAAAACCTGGTTGTACGGTAAGCTTTTGTAATTCCTTTTGGCACAAAAGTTTGCCATGTGGCGCAAGGTAAATGATTTTTGCAGAGGATTGACAGGCATGTTTAGCCGCTGCAATCGCTGCCAGCAAAGGTTCTACCTTCATTAACATTCCGGGACCACCGCCGTAAGGCCGATCATCCACTGTTTTATGTTTATCTTGGGTAAAGTCTCTTGGATTCCAGGTGTGAAATCCCATCAATTGCTTTTGTTGCGCTCTTCGGGTAATGCCATGATTCAAAGCCTCAAACATTTCCGGAAAAAGCGTGATAACATCAAAGCGCATTAGAAATCAGTATCCCAATCCACTATAATATAGCCTTCATCTAACTTTACTTCTTTAACCACCTGTTTTAAATCAAATGGTATCAGGTGTTGTTTCTCTCCTTTAACCACTAATACATCACAGGCACCAGCTTCCATCAGGTGGCTTACTTTACCCAGCAATTCACGATTTAGGGTAAAAACCTCCAGATTTTCCAAATCAGTCCAATAAAACTGATTTGCTTCAGGTTTTGGTAAAAGCATTCTTTCTGCCAAAATTTCACAGCCGGTTAATGTTTTGGCCGCTTCAGGACTATCATAACCTTCCACATGCACCAAAAGGGTAGTTCCGTGAAATAAGCTACCTGTTGTTTTAACTATTTTAATATCATTGCCTGATTTTAATAACCAGGGTTGATATTGCAAAATATCTGAGCTGTGCTGTGTGTCAGAATTGACCCTCAGCCAGCCTTTAAGCCCGTGGGTTTTGCCAAACTGACCTAAAACAATATATTTTTTATCAGGGTTAGCCACGGCCTTATCCAGTATTAGAAAATAAAATTAAGCTTCTGCTTCAGCGCCTTCACTGGCAGCTGCTGCAGCTTTTGCTTCATCTCTTTTACGCTTTAATTTTTCAGCTTTTTTAGCTCGAAACTCTGCAACCGCTTCTGGCCCTTTTTTCGCATCTTTAATTAAAGCTGAAACTTTAATACTGGGTTGAGCACCCTGGTCTAACCAGTAATTAATACGTTCCATTTCCATATGCAAACGGGTTTCTTGTCCCAGTGCAACCGGATTAAAATAACCCAATCGCTCAATATTGCGACCGTCTCTGGCATTGCGCTTGTCTGTGGCAACAATGTGGTAAAATGGACGTTTTTTAGCGCCACCCCGGGCTAAACGTATAACAACCATACTTAGATTCCTCTAAATTTTTAATAAAACATTGACAGAGCCTAAGCTCTGAACATGTGAACCGCGAATTATATTAAAAAATCACCCATTTTTAAAGGTTTTTTTACAATTAGAAAGGATTTCCTTGTCCACCAGGCGGCATCATGCCTTTCATCTGTGACATCATGCGCATCATGTTGCCTTTTTTAGACATTTTTTTCATCATTTTCTGCATTTGCGTAAATTGCTTTAACAATCGGTTAACCTGAGGTACATCCACACCGGCACCTGCTGCAATGCGTTTTTTGCGAGATCCGCGAATGATATCTGGTTTTTGCCGTTCGGTAGGTGTCATGGAGTTGATAATGGCTTCAATTTTCACAAACATTTTATCATTAACCTGACTTTTCATATTTTGGGGCAAATTTGCCATGCCAGGTATTTTACCCATTAAACCCATGACACCGCCCATCTTATCCATTTGTTTTAATTGATCTCTAAAGTCTTCTAAATCGAACTTTTTCCCTTTTTTAAGTTTTTTAGTGAGTTTTTCGGCTTTTTTCTTATCAATTTTCTGCTCAACTTCTTCCACCAGACTAACAATGTCACCCATTCCCAAAATTCTGGAGGCAATTCTTTCTGGATGAAAGACTTCTAAAGCATCGGTTTTTTCCCCAACCCCGATAAATTTGATAGGTTTGCCTGTGATGTAACGAATCGATAACGCAGCTCCGCCACGGGCATCCCCGTCTACTTTGGTTAAAATTACCCCAGTTAATGCCAGCGCTTCATTAAAAGCTTTCGCTGTGTTGGCCGCATCCTGACCCGTCATACTATCCACCACAAACAGGGTTTCTAAAGGATTCACCGCATCATGGATAGCCTTAATTTCTGTCATCATATCATCATCAATATGAAGTCTACCGGCGGTATCCACTAATAAAACATCAAAAAACTGTTGTTTTGCATATATTAAAGCTTTTTGAGCAATGTCTGTGGGCTTTTCATTGATATCGCTGGGGAAAAACTCAGCTTGCACCTCACCTGCGAGTACTTTTAATTGCTCAATCGCTGCCGGACGATAAATATCTGTTGAAACCACCAGCACTTTTTTCTTTTTGCTTTGAATCAACTGCTTTGCCAGTTTCGCCACCGATGTGGTTTTACCCGAACCTTGCAAGCCTGCCATCAAAATCACCGATGGCTGTAAATCTGTTTTTAATTCCTGATGAGTATTCCCCAGAATATGCACCAGCTGATCATTAACAATTTTCACCAAAACCTGACCAGGATTTAAGCTTTTTAAAACTTCCTGTCCCATGGCTTTTTCTTTAATATCGGTAATAAACTGTTTCACAACCGCAAGGGAAACATCTGCTTCAAGCAGTGCAACGCGAACATCCCGTAAGGTCTGTTGGATGTTTTCTTCCGTCAAACGACCCTTACCAGTTAAACTGTTCAGGGTTTTCGATAATCTATCCGATAAATTTTCAAACATAGGATTTGCCGATTTAATTCAAAATTGTGTGCAATTATACCTCTAATATTATCTGGATAGCAAAAATCCGGCAGGCTTTCGTAGTATATACATCAGGATTTACACAAAACTTCAAAATTAAAACATATCAATGCAGGTTGAGCTGATGAAGGAAGCCCAACAGGATTACATTTAATTGCAGCCCCGTTTAATTGCCACGGCTTGTCGGGCTTCCTTCATCAGCTCAACCTGCATTGATGTCTGTAACTCAAAGTTTTTTCCTTAGTCCTGCACATTAAAGATTCTTCAAAAGGAAGTAGGATAAAAACTCGCAGCAAAGCAGCATGTATGGGATAATCTTTTTTATTTAAATTAAAACCTTATCCCTTATGTTGAAAGTACTTGCGGTAAGTGCAGTCTTTTTTTACTTTATAGCTGCGCTGATGCAAATTCTAAGAATGCGCGGTAACCAAAATTCCGCTCTAAAATTTAGTTTTATACTTGGATTGCTCGGCCTCATTACACATGCTTATTTGTTACATCAATGGATAGATGTCCCAGGCGGGCAGAATCTTACTTTTTTTAATGCCTTATCTCAGGTGATCTGGATAGCTGCGGTTATTGTTTGGCTCATGTCTTTGTTTCGCCCTCTGGTGAACTTAGGAATGATTTTGTATCCAGTGGCAGCATTGAGCATCATCATGGTCATGGCATTTTCTGGAACCTATATCATAAACACTTTGGCAGAACCCAAAAGACTGTTTCATATTTTACTCTCCTTTTTGTCCATCAGTATCTTAATAGTGGCAGCCATTCAAGCTGTACTTTTAGCTTTGCTTGAGCGCGCACTGCGCAAAAAACATGCTCATCCCATGATGGAGGCACTGGCACCATTACAAAAAATGGAAAGTCTATTATTTCAACTGATTGCTTTGGGATTTATCATTTTATCCAGTGTTATTTATACTGGCTTTGACTTTTACCCGGATATTTTTTCTCATGCACTTTGGCATCATATGGTATTAGCCATAGCTTCCTGGTTGGTTTTGGGTATCTTGCTGCTGGGGCGTTGGTTTTTTGGCTGGCGAGGGTTTATGGCGGTGCGTATCAGTCTGATGGGTATTGGTTTGATATTAGTTGCATTTATAACCGGACATTTTTGGAGTTTTTAAAGTATTGTGAATGAATTAACCACCATTATTCTTTGTATTGCTCTGGTAGCCTTAATTCTTCTGTCTGGATTTTTTTCCAGTTCAGAAACTGCCATGATGGCATTGAATCGTTATCGTTTACGGCACCTGGCCAGAAATAAACATCGTGCAGCCATGCGGGTAAGTCAGTTGTTGGAACGTCCCGACAGGTTACTTGGGGTCATATTAATTGGCAATACTTTTGCCAATATTCTTGCTTCTTCTTTAGCAACAGTCTTGGCGGTGCATTATTTTGGGGATGTTGGGATTGCCATTGCTACATTTTTATTGACCTTTATTATATTAATTTTTGCTGAGGTAGCGCCAAAAACTTTTGCGGCCACGCATCCTCAAAGCATTGCTTTTTTAGTGTCTTTACCTCTAAAAATGCTTTTAAAGATTTTTTATCCGGTTGTATGGAGTGCAAACTTTTTGGCAAATGGTATTTTAAAACTATTTAAGGTAAGAGCACCTGCAGCCTCTGTGGAACATTTAACCAGTGAAGAGTTGCAGACATTAGTGCGTGAAGCAGGCGATAAAATTCCAGATACTCACCAGGATATGTTGCTGGCGATTTTAGAGCTGGAAAAAATCACTGTGGATGACATTATGATCCCCCGCAATGAAATCGTAGGCATTGATTTAGAAGATGACTGGTCGATAACGCACAAAAAGATTATCGAAGGCCAGCATACCAAAATGCCGGTGTATGAAGGAGATATTAATAATATTAAAGGCATATTACATGTGCGACAGGCATTGAATTTACTGTCTAAAAATCTGCTGACTCGCAAGAGCATCTTGCAGACTTTAAAAGAACCCTATTTTATTCCTGAAAGCACCCCTTTGCACATTCAGTTACTGAATTTTCGCAACGTCAAAAATCGAACTGCCTTTGTGGTGGATGAATACGGAGATATTCTGGGTTTAGCTACTTTAGAAGATATTCTGGAAGAAATCGTCGGAGAATTTACCACCAATATTCCAGATTTGCATAAGGAAATTAAAAAGCTATCAGATGGACATTATGTAGTGGATGCAGGTATTACTTTAAGAGACTTAAATAAGCAAATCCACACTCATTTTGATACTAAAGGCCCCAAAACCTTAAGTGGTTTAATTATTGAAGAACTGGAAATGATCCCAGAGCCTGGGATTGGTCTTAAAATCGCCGGCTATCCCATGGAAGTTCTGAAGGTAAGTCACAATAGAATTGAGCAGGTTAAGATTTACTTTGTCAGCCCAACCTACACTGAATAATCCATTTTAAAAATGTAGGTTTGCATAAATCCTAAAAATACTATACTACTTTAAGTAATGCCAAGACATTTCTGTTTTCAGCTAATAAAACATTGAATGTACGGCAGGCAGCAGCGGTGGGCATGAACTCAATACCAATGTTGTGCTGCTGTATCAAAGCCTGTGTCTCAGCTTTGATATATTGCATGGTTTCACCGGTACCAACCAGAATTAAATCAGGTTCATGTTCAAGCCATTTATTCACATCTAAATGCTCAAAATTCGCATTTTCCCAAGGGGTAATCGCAGTAGCGCTGATAATTAAGTCATGTTGATAAACTTTTTCACCCACTTGAATACTGCCAGATTGATAATTTCGAATAGCGTTGGGATTTTGCTGATTTTCCAGCTCTAATTGCATGAGACTTCCAGTAAAAAATTTTAAGTAAAATAATAGGACTCACTCAAAACTTCAAAATTGAAACATATCAATGTAGGTTGGGCTGACAAAGGAAGCCCAACAGGGTATTCATTTAATTGCAGCCTTATTAGTTGCCACGGCTGTTGGGCTTCCTTTGTCAGCCCAACCTACATTGATATCGAAGTTTTTCGTAAGTTCTAAATAACATAGCATATTTAGTAAATTTTATATAGGTCAGCAGTTACAATACAGTTAAGCCAAAACCGTATTCAGTTGACAATAAGCTGCGAAATAGAGTAACTTCCTGTAGACGAGCTACCCATTAATTTTGAGAATATTTTATGGAAAAATCTCTTTTAACACGTCGAATTCCCCCTTACGTATTCACGCAACTAGATGGCAAAAAAGCAAAGTTACAAAATCAAGGCATTAACTACATAGATTTTGGTATGGGCAACCCAGATATGGCGCCGGCAGATATTATTTTAGAAGATTTAAAAATACATACAGACCATATAGATTTGCAGGGGTATGCGCCCAGCAGCGGAATCCCAATGTTAAAAGAAGCCATTTCTAAATGGTATGAGTCCAATTATGATGTGAACCTGGATCCTGAATCTCAAACCATAGTGACCATTGGCTCAAAAGAAGGATTAGCACATCTTGCTCTAGCAACCACAGGTCCAGAGGATTTAGTGTTAATTCCTGAACCCTGTTATCCTATTCATAAATACGCATTTTCCATTGCTGGCGCTACGGTGCAAAGTTATAATGCTTTGAATGCAGATAATTTGCTGGAAGAACTCAACCTGGCCATTAAAACCTGTTGGCCCAGACCCAAATTTCTGGTACTAAACTTTCCTTCAAACCCTACAACGCAATGTATCAACCTTGAAACCTTTGCCAAAATCATCCAACTGGCCAAAAAAGAAAAAATTTGGGTAATTCAGGATTTAGCTTACGCTGATTTGATCTTTGATAAAGACAGAGCTCCGTCAATTTTGCAGGTGCCAGGAGCTACGGACATTGCGGTTGAAACCTTTACCATGTCTAAAAGTTTTAATATGGCAGGTTGGCGAATTGGGTTTATGTGTGGAAACAAAGACTTAATTGCAGCCTTGAAGCATATAAAAAATTATATGGATTATGGTACTTATCAGCCTTTACAGCGCGCTGCTGCCAAAGCCTTATTAAATCATCATGAATTTGTAACTGATAATAAACAGATTTACAGAACCCGCCGCGACAAACTTTGCGCAAGCCTTGCCAGTGCCGGTTGGGAAGTTACTGTACCGCAGGCAACGATGTTTGTTTGGGCAAAAATTCCACCCCAGTATCTGTCTATGGGCTCGTTGAAATTTGCTGAAGCATTACTGGAATATGCCAGCGTGGCGGTGACACCAGGCATTTTTTTTGGTAGTAATAGCAATGAGTATGTGAGGTTTTCATTAATTCACGAAGATAAAAAAGTGAATGAAGCCTGTCTTAACATCAAAAATATGTTTGAAAAAAGACTTGGGCTTGAAAAGGCACAAAAGAATGTTGCATGAGTGAAGTCAGTATATTTTTACCGGGGTTAACTGAATTTAACCTCAGTCATTTAGATGAAAGTCAGTTTTGTGGTTGTAAACAACTTGCCAGAATTTTAAGGTATAGCCAGAAAATCCAGTACCAAAAAGATTTTGTTGAAACCCTCATGCAAATATTTATCTGTGAAGATAGTCCTGAGCCATCCATTGCACATATCACAGCTTTCTACGACAATCTCATCATCAAAGAACCCTATTGCTTAAGAGCGGATCCAGTGGAGTTAAGAGCAGATTTGGCAGCGGTTTATATGTATGGGAATCAGCACTTTAAGCTTAATCAGCGGCAAACCAATAAGATTAAACAGCAGTTAGAATCTCTATTTAATGAATATGCTCTGACACTTTATACCCATGAAAGCCAACGGTGGTATCTGGGTTTTAATAAAAAACCCGCGCTCACGGCCAAACAACCGATGATGTTGCAAGGTAAAGATATTGCCGATCATTTGCCTCAAGGCACAGCGCCTTGTCACTTCCAGAAACTTCAAACAGAAGTTCAAATGCTATTACATGAGTTGCCTGAAATTCAGCCGGTTAACAGTTTATGGTTTTGGGGGGCAGGTGAAGTCTTAGATAATATTCAATTTTCCCCTCGCGACTTTCAGTTAATTTCCGATAATGTGATTGCTTTAGGATTCGCAAAAAGTAGCCGTAAATCCTATGAAACTGTAGATTTTTTTGCGGAAGATTTTTCATTGAAACTTTTGGATAAAGATTCTCTGATTGTTTTAGATGCGTTTAACCAAACAACAGATGAAGATCAGTTTTTTAAGGCCCTGATACAATTGGAAAATAAAATTTTTAACCCGGTTTTAAAAAGTCTTAAACAAGGTAAAATAAGTCAACTCAAACTGAATTTTTTTAACGGAATCCAATATCAACTAAGCCCTTATTCTCATTATGCTTTTTGGAAAAAGCCTTTATCAGTAGCCAAAGAATTATGCAAAAAACCATTGTTCGAAGAAAAAAACTAACCCAGCTGCAGCCTGATCCCACTTTGAATCAATTGATTCAGACTATCTATGAAAATCGGGGCATTGAAAACCTGAATCAAGTGGATCATGGCTTAAAAATTTTACAGCCTTTTGATTCATTAAAAGGCATTGATGAAGCAGTAGCATTACTTTATCAACACTTAAATAGACAAAGTAACTTTTTAGTCATCGGTGACTTTGATGCCGATGGCGCTACCAGCAGCGCACTGGCAGTCAGTGCATTAAAGACATTTGGAGCAAAACATGTAGATTTTTTAGTGCCAAATCGTTTTGAATTTGGATATGGGCTAACCCCTGCTATTGTTGAGGTGGCAAAAACCCGTAAACCCAATCTCTTAATCACTGTGGATAATGGCATTGCCAGTCTTGAAGGCGTTGAAGCAGCCAAAGCTGCCGGTATTGAGGTTCTGGTGACGGATCATCACTTACCAGGACAAAGTCTGCCCAGAGCAGATGCTATTGTGAACCCAAATCAGCCAGGCTGTAAATTCCCCAGTAAAAACCTTGCAGGTGTAGGGGTGATTTTTTATGTAATGTTGGCATTGCGTCGACATTTAGTGCAACATCAATGGTTTGAAGCACAACAGATTGCCCCCCCCAATATGGGACAGTTTTTAGATTTGGTAGCTTTAGGTACTGTCGCTGATGTAGTACCACTGGATCAGAATAATCGGATCTTGGTAAAGCAAGGCTTAAATCGCATTCGACAGGGCCATTGTCGGGTTGGGATTAAAGCGTTATTAGAAATTTCTAAACGTAATCAGGCAAAGCTTTTAGCGAGTGATTTAGGCTTTGCGCTGGGACCGCGTTTAAATGCAGCGGGTCGTCTTGATGATATGAGCATCGGCATTGAATGTTTGCTTACTGAGGATGCACAGAAGGCTCAAATGCTTGCACTGACGCTTAATGATTTAAACCAGGAAAGAAAATCCATCGAAACAGATATGCAGCAACAAGCGCTTAGCGCTTTACAGGGGCTGTCTTTTTCCAAAAAATTACCAACGGGCTTATGTTTGTTTGATGAAAACTGGCATCAGGGAGTTATTGGAATTTTAGCTTCCCGTATCAAGGATAAATATCATCGGCCTGTCATCGCCTTTGCACCTGGGGATAACGGTTTGATAAAAGGTTCGGCCCGTTCTTTACCGGGTTTGCATATTCGGGATGTGCTTGACACCATTGCTACTCAAAACCCAGGGCTTATCAGTAAATTTGGCGGTCACGCCATGGCCGCAGGTTTGAGTTTGCCCTTAGAAAATTATCAGCATTTTTCCCAAGCGTTTAATCATAGTGTGAAAAAGCTTTTATCTGAAGAAGCCTTGCAAAAGCAGATTTTATCGGATGGTATGCTAAATACCGATGATTTTACTATCGATACCGTTCAATTGATTCAAAATGCCGGTCCTTTTGGACAAAATTTTCCTGAGCCCGTATTCGACGGTGTATTTACGCTCATCTCACAACGCATTGTTGGTGGGCATCATTTGAAACTGGTTCTGGGGTTAGAAGATTTTTTACAGGTTGATGCCATTGCCTTTAATGTAGATTTAGACAAATGGCCAAATCATCGCTGTGAAAAAGTCCAGCTTGCTTATAAACTGGATATTAACGAATACATGGGGCGACAAAATCTTCAGCTCATTGTGGATCATATTGAAGCCTTAGTGCAACCGTGAGCATTTAAATGATACCTGCAGTTGAAAAATGTTTTTATTTTTTGGTAGATAATGCTCACCGAATATTCCCGAGCAAAAGGCCTTCAAAAGCGTGTTTATCTCATTGCAAAATCATTTCTCATCGGGGTGAACATAATAATAAAGATATTTTAGAAAATACTTTACCTGCCTTTGATAAACTACTGCAATCTAAAGTCTGGGGCATTGAGCTGGATATTCGCTGGACCCTCGATTGTATTCCGGTAGTATTTCATGATGCTACATTACAGCGTTTATTCAACCGTTCAGAAGCCATCGCGCAATTGTCTTTTACCGATTTAAAAAAAATCTGCCCACAGATTCCAAGTCTTGCAGAAGTGGTAAAGCGTTACGGTAAAAAGTTGCATCTTATGATTGAAGTAAAAGCTATCCATGAGCAGGTTGCTCTTAAACAACTGGCTCAGTTACAAGCAGCATTGCATGATTTGGAAGCCATCAAAGATTATCATTTAATTGCAATCGACTCTAAAATTTTTACCAAAATAAACTTCGTACCAACCAACGCCCTGATCCCCATTGCTATTATAAATTATGAGAAAAAAAGTCAGGAAGCGTTAAAAAAACACTATGGTGGGGTAGCTGGACACTATCAGTTTTTAACCCGAAAAAGAATTTTAAAACACCAAGAACAGGATCAAAAAGTGGGGGTAGGGTTTGTGGTTTCAAAAAACAGCCTTTACCGTGAGCTGAATCGTGGGGTAGAATGGGTGTTCACAAATAAAGCACTATATCTGACAAAATTTATCTGACTATGAAAACCTTTCAGGAAACCCTGTCAATCGCTCCAATGATGGATTGCACCTGTCGGCACTACCGTTATTTTATGCGCCTGATTTCAAAAAAAACCACCCTTTACACTGAAATGGTGCATACCAATCAGATTTTATTTGCGGATTCGACAAAATTTTTATCCTATGATAATTTTGAACATCCACTGGTATTACAACTGGGGGGATCTTCGCCAAAATCACTGGCAAAATGCTGCGAAATTGCGCAGAAAAAAAGATTTAATGCCATTAACTTGAATCTTGGCTGTCCCAGCGAACGGGTGCAAAAAGGTCAATTTGGCGCCTGTTTGATGAAAGAAGCAGATTTAGTGAAAACCTGTTTAAATGCTATGAAAAGCGCGACGGATTTGCCCATAACCGTTAAAACTCGTTTGGGGGTGGATGACTTTGATTCAGAGCGCTTTTTTTTCCAGTTTGTGGAATCTCTGGCGCAAACTGGGGTACGAAATTTCATTATTCACGCTCGCAAAGCCTGGCTTAAGGGATTAAACCCCAAACAAAATCGCAATATCCCCCCTTTAAATTACGACAGAGTTTACGTCCTTAAACAAACCTTCCCAGAGCTGTACATCGGCATTAACGGTGGCATTAACAGCCTTGAAGCGGCCAAGCAGCACCTGCAAAATGTGGATGCGGTCATGATTGGGCGGGAAGCCTTCAGCAATCCTTACATGCTGGCAGAGGCCGATAGCCAAATTTTCAATCTTAACCCAAGCCCACCGACAAGGCTGGCAGTTTTCAAAGCTTATTGGGAATACGCACAAATTCAATATAATCAAGGGGTTAAACTCAACCAACTCATTCGTCCCATCCTGGGGTTGTTCCACGGCAGACCCGGTGGTCGACAATGGCGAGGCTATTTAACTACTCAGAGTTATAAAGCCCAAAACAACCTGAATCTATTTGAAGAATCCCTGCAACTATTTGAAAATTAAACATAAATGTAGGTTGGGCTGAGGTCGGAAGCCCAACAGGGTATTCATTTAATTACGGCCTAATTTAATTGCCACGGACTGTTGGGCTTCCGACCTCAGCCCAACCTACATTTGATATCATTCCTACAGTATAAACACAGTATTTTTTGCTGAAAAACAGATAGTTAGTAGTTGATTTGTTAAGGTTATTTTAAGGTTTTATTGGTATAATACGAGTATGATTTAATTATTTAACCTTCGGATATGTTGTCAGTAACTCATTATTTTTCAAATCCATCTGAAGCAATGCCTTTTGAGGATGTAACAATACAATCTGAAGAAGATATTCTAAACCCAAAAGTTAATTTTGGTGGTGATACTATCTATTTTGCTTTAAAACACCAATTTGAAGCGCGGGGAAAAACAATTCATGGAATGCCCGAAAATCCATCATTTGAAGCTTTTGCAGATAAACCTTATTCTTCTGAAAAATCAGTAATATTAAGTGTTGAGAAAAAAACAGAACAAACTATTAAAAGACTCAAGCAGCTTGCTGCCACTGAGGTTCATCCAGATTCGCTGGTCATTTTTCATGATGCTGAGCATTACTTTTTAGCTTTTATTCCAGCAAATGAAAAAAAAGTTATTCTTATTGAATCTTATGCCAGAATTACTGAAGTTCTTGATGCAGAAGATATTCCTAAAACGCCTTTTCTAAACCCAATTATTGAAAAATTTTCTAAAACTGATGATGGTATTGGCTCCATAGACTGTGATTACAATCAAACAGCCTTTCAAAAAGATTCTAATTCTTGCGGTCGTATTGTTTGTGCTGCGGCAATTAATTGTTTGTTTATGGTAACGGAAAAAACCGCTGCAAATATAGCTGAGCAAACCAAAAGAGATATCTTATTTTCATCACAATCAATAAAACCTACGGAAGCTTCTATTGACGTACATAATCAGGAAGGCCATGAAGAAGCTTTAAAGTTTTATAATAAATGGCTACTTTTCTTTGCAGTACCTTTAGAAAAACTCAAAACCATAGAAGGATTGAAGGGATTTACCAAGCTTAAAAAAGTGTTACTGAAAAATATTGAGGAACCATTTTTCAAAGATATGATACTGAAGCATTTTGAGAATAGGATATTTTCATTAAACTCGAACTATGCAAGCTTACCCACTGCGCCATTAAAAGAAGCTCTATCAAAACAAATGGCAGAAGTTGTTTTTACAAATGTTTTTACAAATTTGCAAGCATTTACTGAAGCAGTTAGAACCAACAAATTAAACGATGGTTTTAATTCTCTTAAAGACTATATTGTTAATGATTTACGTACCTTAGATACTGATGTTCAAGCGCAAAATTTTTTCTTAGATTTTGTAAAAATAGAATCAAACAAAGCTTTTTTTAAAAAACACTTTAATGTTACCACCTTTGAAGGTTTTACAGAGGTTGCCAGCCAACTCACTACAAACGTAGGCGCAAAAGTAATTAAGTATCGGGAAATTCAGGCAAAAGCAAAAGCGGCTGGAGATGAGTTTAGACGATTATTATCTTTGGTTCCAGAAGACTTCTCAACCATTGGAAGCACTCACTTTAATCTAACCGAAGCAGTTCGAAAGGTAGCGGAAGCTTTAAAAAAACTTATTGGGATTATTCCAGGGGATGAAATCAGTCTGGAATCTGACCCAATAGAAGTGCTCAGGGGGCAGTTGAGCTTGAACTCAATTCCCTTGCCTGAAGATAAAGATTTGCTGGATGCAGCGGGTAAACTCGCTCAAGCATTGAGAAATCTGTTAGGGACACTGCCCAAAGATTCAGATGATCCTAAACCGACTGAGGAGCAAGCATCTTTAATCCGTGAAATGGTTTTGCAAGAATTTCCAGAATTCATGAGATCAGAAGAGGATTTAGAAGTCGTTATTGAAAATTTGTGCAAAGATATTGCTAAAAATTTAATTCAGAAAGCTGTGCATAGTAAAAATCAGCAAGATAAACAAAAAGCTGATACGGTTTTTAAAGCCGTAACTTCTGATTTTGAAGGAACAAAAATTGTTGATTCTGAAAATATTTCGACATTGATTGACGGCGCTCAAAAATATTTTGCAGACCATTTGGAAGGTATTGTTAATCCTGTAGCACAAGAGTATTTTCTAAGAAAAATCAAAACGATACCTGGTATTCCTTCATCTGTCACGTTTGCTGGCGCAGTCAAGGCGCTTGCAGCATTAAGAATAGCGAAATTAAATGAAAGAAAACAGCAACTTAATCCAACGCTCTTTTCGAGTACAGGAGCACCAACACCAAGAAAACCCGAAAAACTTGAAAAGACCTCAAAATCACCCAACCCATCACACGATACCCCAAAATCCCTGACCCATTTATTCTTTTTCAACAAAACAGGGGTGAAGCCCAAAGCATCAGAATTTAAAAACCCTGTTGCGATTCAAATATGTGGCGTGAAGCTGGCAGATAAAGACGTGGCTCAGTTAATTAAAGGGTTAAAGTTGCATAGTGATATGCACAATATTTGTCTGGAAGTTAAATATGATGGTACTAAAGGCCAATTATTTTTAGAGATTCCTGCGGAGCAGCCTTTAATCGAAACAAAAGAGGGTGAGGATAAACAGGACACTGTAAAAGCTCAAAAACAGCAGGCTACCTTAGAGATGATGCTAACTTACTTTCGAAATGCCCCAAAAGAGGCGCCTGCGGTGATATCTGGTACAGATCCTGAATTGGTTGCTTTGGCAAAAGCAATTGCAGAGGATTTAAATGCAAAATTTAACCAAAACCGTAACATTGAATTAGCAGCTGACAATGTTGATGAATCTGTGTTATCCAAAGCCCAAGAATGCTACGACACTATGAAAGATAAGGTAACTGTTAAGCTTGAAAATCTTGAATACAAAGCTCAGGATGAAACATGGGAAAAATGGCAAGAATCAGGTGATTTATTGGATTCCAAAACCTTAACGGAATATATTTGTAGTCATCATGCGTCGCCCAGTGCCTAGAAATTTGTACATTTGTAAAAGAGTTGTTATTATACTCGGATTCAAAATTTTCAGCAGTGTCGTCTGTATTTCTAGTTCATGTCTCAATCAATTGTAACCTATGGCAGTTATCTGCAACTGGATAAACTGCTGGATGCTCAAACTCTGTTAAGTGCAAAAAACAGCGATTGTGTTAACCACGAATTATTCTTTATTATCGTTCATCAGAGTAACGAGCTTTGGTTTAAACAAATTTTGGCAGAGCTTACTGTAATCAGTGATGGCTTTTGTGAAACACCGGCAAAGCTTTCCAATATTCATAATGCCCTTGCACGTATTAATCAAATTCAAGTGCTGTTAAATCAACACATTGTGCTGCTTGAGACATTAAATCCCTTAGATTTTTTAAAATTTCGTCATTTATTAACGCCTGCCTCTGGTTTTCAGAGTCTGCAATTTCGGTTAATTGAGGCTAAACTAGGGGTATACGATACAAAAAAAACTGATAATTTAGGCTTTTTTATGAGTCTTAACCCGGATGAACGAACAGTGTTTAAGCAGTATCACCAACAGGCTTCTTTATTCCAACAAATAGAACATTGGCTGGAAACCTATAGTGAGCCTGCCGAACAACATTTGAATGCACATTATCAACAACTGCAGCAAAAGCTTGATAACTTTTTGAATCAGTTGAAAGGTAAACGACAAACACCAACCCAATCGATTCAATTGGAACAATTACAGCATTACAAACAGGCCATTGAAACCGTGTTGGATAAAACCCAGTATCAACAAATAGAACACCGTTTAAGTTACAAAGCTTTTTTGAGTGCTTTATTTTTGTATATCCATCAACAAAAGCCAGAATATGCTAAAGATTTTCAGGTAATTAAACAATTAATTGACTATGATGAATTACTGGCGAACTGGCGATACCAGCATATGCTGATGGTCCATAGAATGATAGGCACCAAAGTTGGCACCGGGGGTACACAAGGATATTCCTACTTGCAAAGCACTGTTGAAAGTCGTCGGGTTTTTAAGATATTTTCTTTATTGTCTGGATATTTGGTTTCAGATTTATTTTTAGATTATTAATGCACATGAAATACGCAAATCCCATTAATTTTAAAAATTGGCTGAAGGCTCATGAAAATAAGCTCAAGCCACCTGTGTGTAATCAGGTCTTGTGGCAAGATGAAGATTACATTGTTATGGTTGTGGGCGGACCCAACGCCCGATCGGATTTTCACGTGAATCCCGGCGGTGAAATTTTTTATCAGGTGCAAGGTGAAATGACTTTAAGATTGTGTGATTCTGATGATGGCTTTCAGGATGTTATTATTCAAGAAGGTGACATGTTTTTCTTACCTCAAAATACCCCACATTTACCTATTCGGGCAGCAAATACGGTGGGTATTGTGGTAGAAAAAAATCGCCAGCCTCAGGACTTAGATGGCTTTATTTGGTATTGTGAACAATGTCACAGTACGCTTTTTTCCAGATACGAACATATTGCAGATATTGTAAAACAGTTACCTGAGATTTTTTCAGATTATTTTTCTCAACCTGAAAATCAGCGTTGCCAAAAGTGCGGACATGTAAATTCGGGGAAAACAAATTGATGAATTTAACCGACGCTAAAGCATTGGATGAGAACTGTCCCCTAAAAAATTGGCAAGAAGCATTTCATATGCCTAAAGCTACCAATAGTCAAAATAAAATCTATCTATGTGGCCACAGCCTGGGTTTACAACCCAAGCGCACTCAAACTTATGTTCAGGCTGAATTAACCCACTGGGCAGACTTTGCCGTAGAAGGGCATTTTGCCGGTGATAATCCCTGGTTTACATATCATGAAACTGTAACACAAGCACTGACAAAACTTGTGGACGCAAAACCTCAAGAAGTTTTGGCGATGAATTCTCTGACGACAAATTTACATTTACTATTAGTTTCTTTTTATCGCCCAAATAAACACCGCTTTAAAATTTTAATTGAAAAAGGCGCCTTTCCTTCCGATAGATATGCCGTACATTCTCATATTCAATGGCATGGCTTTGATATAAAAGATGCATTGATAGAAGTGCCAATGAATGAACATGGATTGTTTGACTATGATTTTTACCAGCAAACTTTAGCCACGCAAGGGGATGAGATTGCTTTAATATTGTTGCCTGGAGTGCAGTATTTAACTGGTGAAGCATTGCAATTTGAATTTCTCACAACTTTTGCTCAGGCTAAAGGCTGTATCATTGGATTTGATTTGGCTCATGCCGTGGGTAATTTACCTTTAAAACTCAATCAATGGGGCATGGATTTTGCCGTCTGGTGCCATTATAAATATTTAAATGCAGGACCTGGTGCTATTGGTGGTTGTTTTGTTCATGAAAAACATTTACCTTTGGCCGATAAAATGCAATTTTCTGGCTGGTGGGGACACGATAAAACAACGCGTTTTCAAATGCCAGCGTTATTCTCACCGTCAAAAGGCGTTGATGCCTGGCAATTGAGTAATCCACCTATTTTACAGCTGGCAGCACTTCGAGCCTCTTTGGAGCTGTTTACAAAAGTGGGTATGCAGGCTTTAAGAAATAAAAGTTGCAAGCTCAGCAAATTTGCCCGGGATTTGATTCAAACAAAACTGGCAGACAAAGTCACCATTGTGACACCAGCAGCCACAGAACATCATGGTGCGCAATTATCTTTAAAATTTCATCATACCGATACGTATGAGTTGGTTAAACAATTAAAAAATCAAGATATCATTTGTGATTACCGTTACCCTGATATTATTCGTGTAGCACCAGTAGCTTTTTATAATCGCTATGAAGATATCTTCCATTTTGTTCAAGCGCTGGAGCGTTTGCTGTGAGTATCAAAAAAATTGCGGTTATTGGTGCTGGACTTGTGGGCAGTGCCATTGCACTTTATTTAGCAAAGCTTGGTTTGCAGGTCCATATATTTGAAAGAAGAGCTGATCCCAGACAACATCATAAGGATAAAGGACGTTCCATAAATCTTGCCTTATCTCATCGAGGGTTAAGAACGCTATCGGAATTAAATTTAACTGCTGCTGTTTTAAAGCAGGCCGTGCCAGTTTATGGACGTTGTGTGCATCAGGCAAATAGCACGTTAAGCTATCAACCTTACAGTCACCGTAAGACGGAATTTAATTACTCCATTTCAAGGCAAGGTTTTAATCAAATATTAATGGATGCTGTGGAAAAAAGTGACAAGATTACCCTTGAATTTGAAAAAAATTTTGATGTAAATAACTTTGATGAATATGATTTTTACATCGCCGCAGATGGAGCCTCATCTCACATCCGAAGATATTTAAATAATCATAATCAGTTAAATTTTAAAGAAGAATATTCAGAACATGCTTATTTAGAATTTATCCTAAAGGCCGAAGATACTAAAGGACTTGACCCTCATCACTTACATATTTGGCCCTGTCATGATTTTATGTTTATGGCTCTGCCAAATTTTGAGGGTAGTTTTACAGGGACTTTATTTATGCCTGAAAATAAATTTTCTGAAATTCGAAGCCAGGCAGATATCAAAAATTTTTTTCAAAACTATTTCTTTGAGGTGACTCAGCTTTTGCCCGATTATCAGCAACAGTTTCAGGCGCATAAACCCAGTGTTTTAAAAACTGTTCAGGGAGACTCATGGTTATGGCAACAAAAACTTTTATTTATTGGTGATTCCGCCCACGCTATGCTGCCATATTTGGGGCAAGGAATGAATTGTGGTTTGGAAGATTGTCGAATTTTAAATGAACTAATCATTCAGCAAAAAGATTTTTTAAAGGCCGTGAAAATTTTTGCTGAAGATCGCAAAAAAGATACCGATGCTATTACAGAACTATCTTGTCAAAACTATTATGAGATGTGCCATAAAGTTGTGGATGAAAAATTTTTAAAACTAAAAGAACAGGAAGCTCAGCTTTCCCAGCAGGATAAAAGTTTTCAGAGTTTGTATCAGAAGATTACTTATACCAGTATTCCATATCGTGAATTGTTACCTAAAGCATGAAAAGCAAAACTTTATGAGGTTTATGCCAAACTTCAATTTACAAGTCTGTCAAAGTTGAGAGCTTGCTCAACCATTTCCATAAAGGCATCACATTGATCTGATATTCTTTGGCATTATAATTTACAGAAAAATTATCTTCTTCATCTAATGTTAATATGAGTCCAGCATCCAGATTAAAATTTTCCATTGCCTCTATTAAACCATCTATTTTTCGTTTTTTTGTGGCTGGTTCAGCAAGTGTCTGAGAGACTTGGTAAGCTTCAGAAATTTTTCCATTATGTCGAATGATAAAGTCACATTCTTTTTTTTCAGCATAATAAAATATTTCTTTTTGCTGACGTCTTAGCTGTAAATAAACTACGTTTTCTAAAATACGTCCTAAATCTTCAGAAAATCGAAATCCAACTTTTTGAGCCATAGCGCTATCAATAAAATAAATTTTTTTCGGGGCTAATAATTGTCTTTTAACTGAAAAATCAAATTTTGAAACAATAAAAACTAAATAAGCATCTTGTAGGTATTCAAAGTAATTTTTGATAGTGGTTACATTACCTATTTGCAGCATTTGTCTGATTTTACCAAATTTTATAAGCTTACCAATATTACTGGCAATAAAGTAAATCATTTCTTTAAGTTGATTCACCATTGTAATCCTGTGTCGTGTAACAATGTCTCGATATAAAATATTTTGATACAAATCTACTAAATAATCATGCTGAAGATTTTTTAAATAGCCTGGAAAGCCTCCGTGAGTAAGGTATTCATACAATACTTTTTGCTGTTTACTTTTAGCAATAGTGGTTTCAACCTCTTCAGGTTCATGCTTATTAAAACTAAGGTACTCAGAAAAGGAAAATGGAAATAATTCTATTTGATGGTGTCGTCCCGTTAAATGGGTTCCCAGTTCTGCGCTCAGCATAGAAGCATTGGATCCAGTAATTAGAATTGAATATTGATTGTCATGTAAGCGTCGAATAAATCGTTCCCAGCCAACGATATTTTGAATTTCATCGAAGTAAAAATGCCGTTGTTCACCAAATAGTTCAATGAATGCTTCTAGCAATGTTTGAAAGTCCTCTAAGTGAAAACTTGCCAAGCGTTCATCATCAAAATTAATAAAAAAATCCTTTTCACTTTGTTGCTCACGAATATAATGCAATAGCGTCGACTTTCCGCAACGTCTTACACCAGATAATATAATTATTTGCTCATTATCAAAATGAGATTTGATAAGAGTTATATTATCTCTTTTTACTGGGCGCTGCGTTAATTTAAAAGTTTGCTTTTGGTCGAGTATAATTTGTTTTAGCAAAGATTTCTGCATAAGTGTCTTTTCAGAAAAGATGATTTCACACCATTATATCTTTTGATAAAAGATGTTTCAATAAAAAAACATCTTTTATCAAAAGATATAATAATTTGTCAATGGATCTATCGAATGTAGATTAGTGTACCAATGAGAAAGTGTAAAAGTATGATGATAATTAATTGAAGGATGAATATTTTTGTTTAGCAAATCATTTTATCCTCAAAATAGCTCTCACAGGCGAGGCATCCCCATCTTTAATTTTTAAGGGCAGGGCAATGAGTTCATAAAGACCATCTGGTACTTCAGTTAAAACCAAACCTTCTAATATCGCCATATCATGGCTAAAAATGGCCTGATGACTTTCCAAAAGTTTCGAGTCAGCAGGATCAACAGAAGGCGTATCAATCCCCACTAGTCGGACATTTTTTGTAGCCAGGTAGTTGATTAATTCAGGAGACAGCGCGGTAAAATCATCCTGCCAAATGTCAGGATTTTTAATAGAAAGCGTTTTAAACAATATTCTTGGTGCAGATATAGTATGTGACTTAATTAAATCAGGAGTAATCCGTGCCTTATCTGTTTCAATCGTTATCACCTGACAGGAACCTATATAATAATCAAGATTGCGCTCATGAATACAGGCGCCAGTTTTATGATAATGAATCGGTGCATCTGCGTGGGCGCCAATGTGTAAGGTTGTTAAGATAGAAGATAATTCCAAATGATCTTCATTGATATGGAATTGAACCTGACGTTTAAAAGGTTTGTCACCTGGAAAAACTGCCAGTTCTTCTGATATAAGTGGAGAAATATCAAAATAAAGCATAAGAATAAAATGTAGGTTGGGCTGACGAAGGAAGCCCAACAGCCTATTCATTTAATTACGGCTTAGCAGAGTTGCCACGACCTGTTGGGCTTCCTTCGTCAGCCCAACCTACATAAATATCCCAGATAAAAAAATTAATGTTCAAGTTGCTTTGCAACAAAATCCCAATTCACTAAACTCCAAAAATTTTCGATATACTTAGGACGTGCATTGCGATAATCAATATAGTAAGCATGTTCCCAAACATCACAGGTTAGAAGCGGTGTTTGATTTTTTTGCAATGGGTTTTCTGCATTGCTGGTGCTGACAATGTGCAATGCACCAGAACTATCTTTTACCAGCCACGCCCAACCAGAACCAAAAGTGGTTGCAGCGGTGTCGCTGAATTTTTGTTTAAACTCACTAAAAGAACCAAAGGCTTTATTGATAGCTTCAGCTAAAGCGCCTTTAGGTTCACCACCGCCATTAGGTTTCATACAGTTCCAGTAAAGCGTGTGATTCCAAACTTGGGCAGCATTATTAAATACGCCGCCTTTAGTGGTTTTAATTAATTCTTCTAAAGATTTTTTAGCATCGTCAGAACCATTTAAAAGGTTATTTAACTTATCAACATAAGCTTTATGGTGTTTGCCATAGTGATATTCTAAAGTTTCTTGAGAAATGTAAGGTTCTAATGCATTCATTTCGTAAGGTAAATCAGGTAATTCAAAAGCCATAATATTCTCCAGGTTTTTGTGCAGCTTTAATACAAAAAAGTATAAAAATAAGGAACTTGGTATTGTCTTGATAGAAAAACAATTCTAGTTGGATAACCTTTTCACGTCAACCTCGGTTTACTTATAGGACTTACGATAAACTTCGTATTAAAATCGAAATTTATTGTAAGTCCTAACTGACCTAAATAAGGGTTACTTAGTATAAAAAAATACCCCGAAAAAGGGGTATTTAGTGAAGTATAAATATTTAGCGACGCGAGTGCGCCAATTAAATGCTTATTGGTTAGCGTCTGCAGAACCAGATGCATCAGATGGTTTAGCATTGCTATCTGATTTATTCATCATTGAATTACCGGCATCTTTCATTTTGTCACCGGCTTTATTCATGGCGTTCCCCATTGAGTCTTTTGCAGACTGGCCACTTTGTTGAACTTTATCAGTCATAGAAGAAGGTTGACCATTCGCATTATTATCTTTGTTGGCATTTTGACCACAAGCCACTAAAGCAAGTGCTGAAACCCCTAAAACCGCAGCAATCCCTAATTTTTTTATCATGTTTATTCTCCAAATGATTATAAGAATCAATAGATTACAATACAACTTCAGAAAGAAATATGCAACCTATTCTTAGTATGGCATACTATGTCGCTTAGAATTTAATCAAAATTTAGGATTGATTCTAATTTTTATCAATCCTGACACTTGAAGTTTAGCACAAGATTTTACTATTGAAAGTTTCAATAGTTTTAAAATTGTCGGTAATACCTTCATCAATTAAAGTTGTGAGAATGATATGCGGTTAATAACAAAGTTTTTAGTGGGTATTGTGTTTTTGAGTTTGAGCCTTTCGACTTCAGCCTTTGCCCTTGAATTTAATTTTCCGGATGCTCATAACAGTGTGGTTGGCAATTTAGAAAAAACTCGTGTTGGCTGGGGAGATACTTTTCACACGATTGGTCGGGAATTTGATATTGGCTATGACAATATGGCCTGTGCTAACCCAGACTTTCGCTCCAACGCATTGCCTTTATTTTATCATGTTTTAGTACCGGCACGCTTTATTTTGCCTAAAGCAAAAAGACAAGGCATTGTGATTAATCTGGCAGAAAAACGTCTGTTTTATTATGATAATGACACCAATGAAATTCTGACTTTCCCAGTGGGGATTGGACGGCTTAATTGGGGAACACCGCTTGGTAAGTTTCATATTATTGAAAAAATAAAAAATCCTACCTGGTATGCCCCTAAATCTATCTTAAAAGAATTAGCTAAAAAAGGGTATAAAAATGTACCTGCACAAATTCCTCCAGGCCCGCAAGATCCTTTAGGAGATTTTGCTTTGAGATTATCTTCACCTTTGTATTTGTTGCATGGAACAAATGATCCTGCCAGTATCGGAACGCAAGCCAGCTCAGGTTGTATTCGCCTGTTTCCTAAAGATATTGCGAGCCTGTTTAAAAACATAACTGTGGGGACTAAAGTCACCATCGTGGATCAGCCATTCTTACTGGGTTACAATAATAATACATTATATTTGGTTGTTTTTGGTCCGCTCATGAATCAATCACCCGTAGCATTGCAACAGGTTCAAAGGGCTATTTTAAAATTATCTCATCATTCAAATTTAAATATTAATTGGCGGACAGTTGCATATATTGTATTGAATCATTCTGGTATTCCAACTGAAATTGGCAAGGTTAAAAATACATGACCCAAAAAGCTGTCATTTTATTATCCGGAGGAATTGACTCTCATACCTGTCTTGCCATAGCAAGCCATGAACACATGGCATGCTACGCACTGGCAGTAGATTATGGGCAGAAACATGTCTCTGAGTTAAAGGCAGCCGAAAAAATCGCAAAAAATTATCAGTGTCAGGATTTTAGATTAACACAATTGAAACTTGGTACCATGAGTGGCGCAGCGCTTGTGGACGACAATGAACCTGTACCTGAGTTTTCTACGGAAAAATCTGTCAAAAGCACTTATTTTCCTGCTCGTAATACAATTTTTTTATCTATGGCCATGGCTTATGCGGAATCTATTCAGGCTGAAAAAATTTATTTTGGGGCTAATCTTGCCGATTATCACGGCTTTCCAGACGCAAGGCCTGAATACTTTTACGCTTTTAATCAAATGGCTTCTTTGGCAACCAACGTAGCTCAAACACGACAACCTTCCATACAGGTTGTGACACCCTTACTGCATCTGGATAAAGCAAGTATCATTGAAAAAGGCATTGAGCTTGGGGTGGATTACAGTCTTTCAATCACCTGTTATCAGGCATCTGCAACAGGGGCAGCCTGTGGTCGTTGTGATAGCTGTGTTATTCGCTTAAATGCCTTTAAAAGTCTTGGTTTATCTGATCCAGGAAAATATTCTTAAAGAGTGTGCAAACATGGCTTTTGCGGTAGTATAAGCCCTTATTTCGATCACTTACTCAGGTTTATTGAGGTATGGAACTTTATCTTCGATTTAAACAACAGGTACAGACAATGCCTGAAGCATTATGTTTGTTCCATGTAATCTTCCCCATTAAAATTTCGAACATCCAACCAGGTAATGTTGCCACCTCATTGCATGCAAAATCTACAGATCAATCAGCTCAAAAGCGGTATGGCTCTTTAAATGAAGGACAGTATTTAAAGCCAGAGGATATCGCTATGGCAGTTAGTTATGCTTTAAATACACCTTTCAATGTTGCTGTGAATGAGATATTAGTCAAACTCTCGTATTGAGAGTATATAAAACTTTAAAATTTTCTTGCCAAAAAAAAAATTCCATCCTAAACTTCCCGAGAATTTTTACTATAATTTAGAAATATCCTTGAATGTTCAATAAGGTAGGCAAACATCTACAATTGTAACAATTCCTTCCTTGAGCATTGATAAAAGGGTACATTTGGTTTTAAGAGAGTAATGCCATGACATATGAAGCTGCCAGTGATGACTACGATAGTCAATCAGAAAATATTGAGTTGGATGATGCCACCATTGATGCTCAAGAGCCTGCAGGTATTGTTGAAGATGATGAGAGTCTCAATTCAAATTTAAAATCTAAATCAAAAAGTTCCGAGCATTCATTAGAGGTTAGAAGAGCAATTGAAGATCATCTTGAAAGAACTCGTCTTCAAAAAGATTTAGATTATCTTTTTGATGAAAAGTTCTCTGAAGATGAATAAACCTTTATCAAAAATAGGCTCTACTATTCTGTAGGTTTGTTCTTTTTAGACTCAGTAGGAGCTTTTGTTTCAGGCGCTGCTTCAGGAGGTGAAACTACAGGTTCATCCGTATTGGAGGTTGTGGCAGCAGGCCCTGGGGGTGCTTTAGGCATATCTTTATTGTTATCTGCTGGCGATTTTACCTGGTTAGAATCAGGCGCGTCTGACATTTTATTCGCAAGTGCTTTGACTTCTGCATATTTTGACTTTAATTCATGAATGGTTTTATTTTGAATGACGCTCACATCGTGTAGCTGATTGATTAATAATTCAACTTCTAAAAATTTAGCTTTTGTTGGATCTTTTTCTTTTTCCAACGCTTCTTCTGTGACGCTGCTTGAGCTTGGCCCAGTCATATTTTCAAAAGCTGTTTTTAATTTATTAACCATTGAGTTAACATCCGTTAATTCACTGAATTTTGGTAATTTTGGCATATGATACTCCTCATGAATCTAAAATTTTACTTAATTAATTGAATTATAGCAGAAAATTTTCAGGCGTTTTTCGATTCTGGTTTTTTATGGTACATCTCATACCAGGCACTCCTTCGACCGCCCATATACAATAAACCAAATAATATAATTGGTCCTCCCAAAGCCAGTAGTGCCTGCCCAACGGGTGTTCCAATATAAACATTTAACCCAATACTGGCTAAAGTAGAAATAACATAACCCCAAAATGCCCAAGATCGCAGTTTGAACAGATTAATCAAAAAGAAAATATTAGCCAGAGAAACAAAGAATGCTACGCTATAAATTTCAGTGGTATAAATAGGTGCATCAGGATTCGAACTTTTATAGGTGATGGCAAGAAACGTGATCAGTAAAATTAGGCCATTTATAAATGCCAGCAAGCCAATAAAACCATTGAGTAGCCAGCGCTTAGATTGGCGAGAGCCTGAGCTTGCTTTTTGGGAGGAAGGTTTTTTTTTCTTAACGCGTATTGGTTTCATAGTATATGCTCTTTTCAAAAACAATGTTCATTTTAGCAGATTTTAGTGGATTTTTAGAGGGAGTTAAAAACTCATTTTGCAAAGGATAAATAAAAATTTTCTCTGGCACAAAGAAAACAAAGTGAGTAAACTTTTCACTTGAGTTTAAGTTTTTCTATCTTTGGCGCGATTATCTCTAAGGGAGTCTGATGTTTATGGACAAATTGTACTTCGATAATTCCTCAAAAAAGCTTTTCTGGGCGAGTCATCTTGTGGTGAGTTAACAGTTTTAATTGATTAAGTGAACTGCTGAAACCATAAAACAAATCTAAAACAAAACAATATCAAAACATAAAAAAAGGGATACGCCAGATGAACATTAAAAACCTGCATCCATTTATCCGTTTGATACCATTGGTACCCAAAACGGTAACTCAAATCAGGTATTACAAATCAACTTGCACCAAAATAATCTGAAATTTATAACTGGTCAACCGAAAAAATCCAACTCCGGCTTGTGTTGCGAATGACCAATGGGTAGAATTTGGGTTTATTTGAAAATGATGGGACTCGAATGCGGTTAAAAAATATTAAACTCGCAGGATTCAAATCTTTTGTGGATCCTACAACCGTGGATATCAAAAGTAACCTGACAGCGGTGGTGGGGCCAAACGGCAGTGGTAAGTCTAATATTATTGATGCGGTACGCTGGGTGATGGGGGAAAGCTCTGCAAAATATTTGCGGGGTGAGTCCATGACGGATGTAATTTTTAATGGCTCCTCTGGTAGAAAACCTGCGGCTCACGCATCTATTGAACTGACCTTTGATAATGCTGAAGGTAAGCTCGGAGGACAGTTTGCCGCTTATGCCACCTTGTCTTTGAAGCGCGAGGTGACAAGGGAAGGTCAATCTAACTACTATTTGAATAATACTCGTTGTCGCCGTAAAGATATTAAAGACATATTTTTAGGTACCGGACTTGGGCCTCGCAGTTATGCCATCATTATGCAGGACACCATTTCCCGTTTGGTAGAAGCAAAACCAGAAGAGTTTCGAGCTTACATTGAGGAAGTAGCAGGTATCGCAAAATATAAAGAGCGTCGCCACGAGACTGAATTAAGAATCAAACATACCCGTGAAAATCTGGACAGACTGACGGATTTGCGTGAAGAACTGGATACTCAGCTGCGACGCTTAGACCGTCAAGCAAAAGCAGCCGAACGATATAAAGTATTAAAACAGGAACAGCGCACCACTCAGGCTCAGCTTTACGCTTTACAGTGGCAAAGCTATGATGCTGAACACTCACAAAAAGGCCAGACGTTGTTAGAAAAACAAACGCTATGCGAATCCATTATGGCAAAAATCAGAAGTGCGGATGCGCAATTTGAAGAAAAACGTCAGATTCAAGTAGAAGCGAATGATGCAGTGAATGATGCTCAAGCAACGTTTTACAGTCTGGGCGCAGATATTTCCAAAATCGAGCAGGCTAAGCAGCACCAGCAGGAACGGTATGAGCAGTTGCAGCAAGATTTAGATAAAGTGACTCAGCAGCACAGTCAAGCCCGAGCACAACTGTCAGAGGATAAGTCACAGCTAGAATCCTTAGAGCAAACCAGTGCCCAATTACAACCTGAAATGGAAGCCATCCAGATGCAGGCCAGCACGGTTCAGGAAGCTTTGCATGAAACTGAAGCAGACATGCAAAACTGGCAAACCCAGTGGGATACTTTTAATGAAACTCAACAGCAAATTAATCAAAAAATTCAGGTTGAAAAAACTAAAATCCAACACTTGGAACAGCAAAAGCAGGAGTTATCCTCTCGTTTTGGGCAGTTACAAAGCGAACAGGAGGCATTGCAGATAGATAATGAAGATGCCACGGTAATATCACTTGAAAATGAACTGGTTCAGTCGCAAGCTCAGCAAGAGGATATTCAACTTCAAATAGATGAAGTGCGTGAAAAAATTCAAATGGTACGGGAAAATGCCCAAAGTACCAGCGCACAACTCACGGTACAACAGAATAAACTGCAACAGGCGCGTGGTAAATACGCTTCCCTTGAAGCATTACAGGAAGCCGCTTTAAGTCAGAAAAATACAGAAACCTTAACCTGGCTTACGGATAACCAGCTCAATCATAATCCAAGAGTGGCAGAAACTCTGAAAGTAAATTCAGGTTATGAGAAAGCTGTAGAAACCGTACTGGGGGATTTTCTTGAAGCGGTGTGTGTGGATGATTTACAAAAGATCTCTCAAGGCATTGTTAATCTGCAAAACAGTCATATTGGCTTTGTTGCCAAAAATGGTGGGAATGAAAATGCATTACCAACGCCTTCAATGAGTCTGGCTCAGCAGGTGACCACAGATAATGCATTAGTGATGCGATTACTGGCGCAAGTGATTCCAGTACAAACCGTTGATGAGGCCATCCACCGATTATCAGAGCTTTCCGAACAGCAGTCTTTTATCACGCAAGATGGTATCTGGCTGGCAAAAGACTGGGTAAGAGTTGCTAAAGCCACAGAAGGACATTCAGGGGTTATCGAAAGACAAAAAGAGTTAGAGGACTTAAAAACCACCATTGCACAACTTGAGCAAGGCGTTGTTGAAAGTGAAGCTGCGGCCACAGAGTTACGGACTCAGTTACAAAATCTTGAGCATAATCGAGAGGAACTCAACAGCACTTATCGTAACCTTTCTCAAAAAACCTCGGATGTTTCCGCAAGTTTAAAAGTAAAACGTGCCCAGATTCAGGCACAACTTGATCGTCAGGTAAAAGTAGAAGCCTCTTTAGAGACTGCCAAAGAAAGATTAGATAGTACCCACGAAGCTTTATTGGAAGCCCAGTCAAGCTTCAATGAAGCCAGTGAACTGGCGGAAAATGACAGTGGAACCCGTGAAACACTCTTATTACAGCGCGAAGCTATTCGAGAAAAATTAGATGCTGAGCGCCAAAAAGTCAGAGAATACACAGATAAAGCGCACCAATTGGCGCTTAAATTAGAATCCACCAATGCTAAGATCAATCATCTGACTCAAAATATCGAGCGTAATCAAATCACCGTTGTAGATTTGAGCGAACAAAAGGCAGGCTTAGAAGCATCACTGGAAAACTCTGATAAGCCATTACATACGTTAGAAGCTGAGCTGGAAGTTTTACTGGAAAAAAGATTACAGGCTGAAAAGACTTTGACACAGGCCAGACAAAAGCTGGCAGGCATTGATCATGATTTAAGAGCTTTAACCAGTCATCGACACGAACATGAGTCAACACTTGAGAAAAGCCGTTCCGAGGTAGAACAGCAAAAAATGAAACTTGAAAACCTCAAAGTGCGAAAAACCACACTGGAAGAGCAGCTTGAGCAAATGGAGTCTACCTTAACTGCAGCGCTAGAAACCTTGCCGGAAGCTGCTGAATCTCAGGCATGGCAAGAACAGCTCGAATCTCTTGAAAGAAGAATCAGTCGATTAGGCCCAATTAACCTGGCAGCCATTGATGAGTTTAAAGAAGTATCAGAGCGAAAAACCTATCTGGATGCACAAAACGAAGATTTGGAAAAAGCCCTGGGAACTTTGGAGGAAGCCATCAGCAAAATCGATAAAGAGACCAAACAAAAATTTAAAGAAACCTTTGATATCGTCAATAACTATTTCAAAAATTTATTTCCAAAAATTTTTGGCGGTGGTAGTGCAATTTTAGAATTGACCTCAGATGATTTATTGGAAACGGGTATCATTGTCATGGCGCGACCACCGGGTAAACGTAACAGCACCATTCATTTATTATCAGGGGGCGAAAAAGCGCTGACTGCATTAGCTTTGGTGTTCAGTTTATTCCAAATCAACCCAGCACCTTTTTGTATGCTCGATGAAGTAGACGCGCCACTGGATGATGCCAATGTGGGACGTTTTTGTAATCTTGTGAAAGAAATGGCGAAAGAAACCCAGTTTATTTTCATTAGCCATAACAAACTGGCTATCGAGATGGGAAATCAACTGGTAGGTGTCACGATGCGTGAACCAGGGGTTTCAAGACTTGTGGCTGTGGATGTGGCAGAAGCAGTTGAAATGGCTGATGCATAAATAGGGGAAGCAAATGCAAAAAGATTTATCTTTTATTTTATTGATCATTGCCTGTGTGGCCTTGCTGATTCTGTTTTTTTATTCCTTGAAAACAAGGGTGAAACCGCTTGATAAAACTGCTCATGAAGAAGGGCTTGAAAATTTTTTTAGTGATGCAAAAGATGATGTATTAACCATTGATTTACCTAAAAAACAAACGCTCTTTAAATCTGAAACTAAGATAAAATCTAAAACAGAACCTGTAAAGCCCACTGAAACCGTGCAAAAACCTGTTAAAAGACTTATTGCTTTACACATTTTGCCTGGTAACGATAGCCTTTTTATACAAAAAAAAGTGATTCAAGTATTAACGGATAATCATTTAGTACACGGACCCATGTCTATTTTTCATCAGTTTCATGAAGATGGCAAAAGTATTATTTTTAGCGTTGCTAACGCCAGAGAGCCGGGTACTTTTGATTTGCAAAATGATCATGCATCTTGTTCCGGACTGGCAATTTTTATGCAGCTAAGCCACGAAAAACATGATTTAAAAGCGCTAGAGCAATTCATTTTAAAAGCACAAAACATCGCCGATGCCTTAAACGGATTGCTGGTGGATGAACATCGTCAAGCGCTTTCCAATGACTTAACAAAAGCTTTAAAAGAGCAGGTTAATACCCACTTAAAGACTTTGAACTGATGGCAGATGTAAAAAAAAATCTTTCGGACACGCTGATAGCGTTAAAAGAACGTCTGAATCAATACAGCTACGAGTATTACGTGCTGGATGCACCTTCCATTCCCGATGCACAATACGACAGACTGTTTCGAGAATTACAGGCAATCGAAACGGAACATCCTGAATTAATCACTGAAGATTCACCTACTCAGCGCGTGGGGGCTGAGCCCATAACCGCCTTTAAGCAAATCACCCATGCTTTACCCATGCTTTCACTGGACAACGCCTTCAACGAAACAGAACTATTGAGCTTTAATAAGCGGATTCAAGATAGATTAAAGTCCTATGAAAACATCGCATACGCCTGTGAGCCAAAATTCGATGGTATCGCGGTGAGTTTATTTTATGAAAATGGACAATTAAAACAGGCCGCCACACGCGGTGATGGTTATGTGGGTGAAGATATCACTCATAATGTCCGAACGATTCGATCCATTCCTCTGCGTTTGCAGGCAAATGATGTTCCTCGTGAAATAGAAGTACGGGCAGAGATTTTTATGCCACTTGCCAGCTTTCAAAAATATAATAATGCAGCCCTTAAAGCTGGAGAAAAACCTTTTGCCAACCCAAGAAATGCAGCTGCAGGCAGTTTGAGACAATTGGATGCCAGGGTGACCGCTAAAAGAACACTGGACTATTATTGCTATGGCATCGGCTATTGTTCTGAAACATTAAATGTATGTACGCATGAAGAGAGTTTAAACCTGCTCCAAAAATGGGGGTTACAGATTACTCAGGAACGTCAGGTTGTGGAAGATATTCACGAGGTAGAAAAGTTTTATCAAGCTTTGCTGAATAAAAGAGAAAATCTTACCTATGAAATAGATGGCGTTGTTATCAAAGTCAATGATTTAACCCTTCAGGAACACCTTGGGTTTGTAGCAAGAGCACCCAGATTTGCCATAGCTTATAAATTTCCGGCCCATGAAGAGTTGACAGTGCTTGACGCTGTAGATTTTCAAGTAGGGCGAACGGGTGCTTTAACGCCGGTTGCTCGCCTTAAACCAGTTAAAGTAGCTGGCGTTACAGTCAGTAATGCCACCTTGCATAATATGGATGAAATTAAGCGCAAGAACATAAAAATTCATGATACAGTTGTTATAAGACGTGCCGGAGATGTGATTCCTGAAGTGGTTAGTGCGGTACTTGAACGTCGCCCTGAAAACGCGCAATCGATTACTTTACCTAAACAATGTCCCGTCTGCCATGCCCACGTGATTCAAAATACCGGTGAAGCCGTAGCAAGGTGTACCGGTGGATTGAGCTGTGCCGCGCAGCAAAAAGAAGCCATCAAACATTTTGCTGCTCGTAAAGCGATGGATATTGATGGCTTGGGCGATAAGCTGGTAGAGTTGATGGTGGATCAGCAGTTAATCACAAATGTAGCGGATTTATACAGCCTTACTGTGGCAGATTTGCTGCCCTTGGAACGGATGGCTGAAAAGTCAGCTCAAAATTTGATTACAGCCATTCAAAAAAGTAAACAAACCCGTTTCGCTAAATTTTTATTTGCCCTTGGGATCCGCGAAGTAGGTCAGGCTACAGCCAAGACCCTGGCGACATATTTTGAATCGCTGGCAGAACTTATTCAGACAGATTATGATACTTTAATCAGTTTAAAAGACATTGGGCCTGTAGCTGCTGAAAATATTCTGGAATTTTTTAAAGAACCTAAAAACTTGCAAGTTATTGAAAAACTGCTGGCAAAAGGCATTACTTTTGAACAAAAACCTAAAAAACAGCAGCCGCTGCATTATCTGGATAAAACCTTTGTTATCACCGGCAGCTTCACTAATTTCTCCAGAGAAGACATTAAAGCACAACTCGAATCGCTGGGTGCAAATGTCACAGGCAGTGTTTCCAAAAACACGGATTATCTCTTAGCCGGCAGTGCAGCGGGCTCTAAATTGACCAAAGCTGAACAGTTAGGTATCGCGGTTATTACTGAGGCACAACTGCAGGATGTTCTGGCAGGCAAGCTCTAAAAATTTTATTAATTTTACTTTAAATTTAAGCGAATCCAGTGTTATAATTCGCTAACCATCTGTGTGGGGTTTAATCAATTGCTTTTTGATTAAGAGGTTATTGATTTGACTCTATTCGGGTGGTGAAAATAACTTATTGATATATTGGAGATTTTTATGGCATTGAGTAGCGATACCACCGCTCAGATTTTAAAAGACTATCAGCGTAGTGAAAATGATACAGGTTCTTCTGAGGTTCAAGTTGCCCTTTTAACCAAAAGAATCAATGATTTAACTGAGCATTTAAAACAGTTTAAAAAAGATAATCATTCCCGTCGTGGTTTGTTAAATCTTGTTAGCCAACGCCGTAAGCTGTTGGATTACTTCAAAAAGAAAAATGCGGATGGTTACCTTGAGCTTATCAAGCGATTAGGCATCAGACGGTAATATGCCGAATTGTCAGGCAAAAAGGGGGAGTGTGCATAAGCCATTCCCCCTTTTTGTTATGGCTTGCCGTTAATTATCTTCAATACAATCAATTTTAATCTAAATTTATGACAGACGAGGGATACTACGTGAGTATTACAAAACAATTTAAATATGGTGAACATGAAGTTACGTTAGCAACTGGCGTTATTGCCAGACAAGCAGATGCTGCCGTGATGGTTACTATGGGTGATACCATGGTGCTGGTTACTGCTGTAGTTGAAAAAAAACAGGGTGAGCCCCGTGACTTTTTCCCATTAACCGTTAACTACACTGAAAAATTTTATGCAGCCGGAAAAATTCCTGGCGGCTACTTAAAACGCGAAGCTCGCCCTGGTGATCACGAAACCCTTACAGCAAGATTAATCGACAGACCTATCAGACCTTTATTTCCAGAGGGTTTCACCAACGAGACTCAAGTGGTGGCAACGGTTATGTCTCAAGATCCAAATGTACCTGCAGATATTCCAGCTTTAATTGGTGCTTCAGCAGCCTTAGCTTTATCGGGTGCACCTTTTATGGGGCCCATTGGCGCCGCCAGAGTGGGTTATGCTGACGGTATTTATCAGTTAAATCCATCTCCAGAAATGCTTAAAGAATCAAAACTGGATTTAGTTGTGGCCGGCACAGCAGAAGCTGTATTGATGGTTGAGTCAGAAGCTCAGGAACTTCATGAAGATATCATGTTAGGCGCTGTTTTATTTGGTCATGAGCAAATGAAAATTGTGATTGATAACATCAATGCACTTAAAGAAGAAGCTGGTAAACCAGCAATTGAATGGACGCAACCACAAGCTAATCAAGCGCTTACTGATAAAGTGAAAAGTCTTGCAGAAGATAAACTAAAGCAGGCTTACCTTATCCGTGAAAAATTAAAACGCTATGAAGCCATCGGTGAAATTAAAACGGCTTTGGTAGAAGCATTAGTGAGTGAAGAGGAAAACAGTCCATCCTCTGATGAAGTTAAAGGTGTTTTTTCTAAACTTGAAAAAAATCTTGTTCGAGGCAAAATTCTCTCTGGTGAAGAGCGTATTGATGGTCGCCCAAGAGATCAGGTGCGTCCTATCAGCATCCAGACCGGTTTATTGAAACGTGCTCATGGTTCAGCGCTATTTACCCGTGGTGAAACACAAGCCATTGTGGTTGCAACTCTTGGAACTAAAGGGGATGTTAAATATAATGACACTATCATGGGTGAAGACAAAGATTATTGTATGCTTCATTATAACTTTCCTCCCTATTGCGTAGGTGAAATGGGTATGATGGGTAGTCCTAAACGTCGTGAAATTGGTCATGGTCGTTTAGCGAAACGGGGGATTCAGGCGGTATTGCCAAACTTTGATGAATTTCCTTATGTATTAAGATTAGTCTCTGAAATTACTGAGTCCAATGGTTCAAGTTCTATGGCTTCAGTTTGCGGTTCCAGCCTTGCATTAATGGATGCCGGAGTTCCGGTAAAAGCGCCTGTTGCGGGTATTGCTATGGGTTTAATCAAAGAAGGTAACGAGTTTGCAGTACTGACCGATATTTTGGGGGATGAAGATCACTTAGGTGATATGGACTTCAAAGTAGCAGGTACCAAAGATGGGGTAACTGCCTTACAGATGGATATTAAAATTGATGGTATCACCCGGGAAATTATGGAAGTTGCTTTGGAACAGGCTCGTGATGGCAGATTACATATTTTAGGTGAAATGGCAAAAGTCATCTCAGTTTCTAAAAATGAAATGTCTGACTTTGCACCCAGAATTTCTACCATGACAGTTCATAAAGATAAAATTCGTGATGTGATTGGTAAAGGTGGTGCTACTATTCGCGGCATAATTGAAGAAACCGGTGCTACCATTGACATCAATGACGATGGCGTTGTGAGCATTGCAGCAGTTGATGCGGCTCAGGGCGAAGCTGCCAGAAAGATGATCGAAGACATTACCGCTGAAGTTGAAGCGGGTAAAGTATATACCGGTAAAGTGGTAAAACTGATGGACTTTGGTGCTTTCGTAACGGTATTGCCTGGCAAAGATGGTTTGTTACACGTGTCTCAAATTGCTGATGAGCGAGTACATAACGTATCTGATCATGTTCAGGAAGGTCAGGAAGTGACAGTTAAAGTATTAGAAATTGACCGTCAGGGCAGAATCAAGCTCAGCATGAAACCTTCTATAATGAATCCAGCGGTTGAAACTGAAGAAGCGGATCACGAAGAGTAATTGATTAAAATCAAATGTAGGTTGGGCTGACGAAGGAAGCCCAACGGTATATTCATTTAATGATGATCTTTTTTAATTGCCATTGCTGTTGGGCTTCCTTCGTCAGCCCAACCTACAAATGTTAGCTTAAATAGCTTCCTTAATTTTTTCAACAGCCGCCTTAAACGTATCTTCAGCAAGTGCGATAGAAAATCGTAAATACCCAGTCATACCAAAAGCAGTCCCAGGCACACAGGCTACCCCGGCTTTTTCTAAAAAGTACTCAGCCAAAGCCACATCATCCTCAATCCCTTCTAGTTTATCAATCAACTTTGTAACCCGGGGAAATAAATAAAAAGTACCGTCTGCCTTAGGACATTCAAAACCTTCAATAGAATTTAAACCTGCAACAGCGGCATCATGACGCTTTTTAAATTCAGTCTGTCATAGCGGTGACACATGACTGTGAACCACGTAAAGCGGCTTCAGCAGCTTTTTGTGAAATAGAGCAGGGGTTTGAAGTACTTTGCGATTGAATCTTAGCCATAGCTTTGATAATGTTATTTGGACCCGCAGCATAACCAATGCGCCAGCCTGTCATGGCATAAGCTTTAGAAACACCATTGACCACAATGGTGCGATCTTTCAATTCTGGTGTAACATTCAATAAATTGCTGAAAGCTTCATCACTCCACAAAATATGTTCATACATATCATCGGTCACAACGGTTACTTGTGGATATTTTAATAAAACATGGCCTAAAGCTTTTAATTCAGCCTTTGAATAAACCATGCCAGAAGGATTTGAAGGGCTATTCAAAATGAATAAACGAGTTTTATCATTAATCGCCTGTTCTAACTGGGAGGCAGTAATTTTATATTGTTGTTCCAAAGAAGTAGGAATAAAAACCGGCTTGCCACCGGCAAGCAAAACCATATCCGGATAAGATACCCAGTAAGGCGCTGGAATGACGACTTCATCGTCAGGGTTAAGCAAAGCCTGCATTAAATTGTATAAAGACTGTTTAGCTCCTGTGGACACCAAAACCTGCTGCGCATCATAGTCTAACTGATTTTCATTTTTTAATTTGTCAGCAACCGCCTGTCGTAAGGAAATAATACCTGGCACAGGGGTATAATTGGTAAAACCCGCTTCAATAGCTTCAATGGCTTTTGCTTTGATATGATCGGGCGTATCAAAATCTGGCTCACCCACACTCAAAGAAATAATATCACGTCCTTGTGCTTTCAGTTCAGCAGCTTTGGCAGAAATGGTTAAGGTAGCAGAAGGTTTCACCTGTTGCACTCGATGGGATAAAGCAATAGTCATAACAATTGAGCCTCTTTTTTTATAGTATCTTCATTATAGTTAAAATGCAGTCTCAAAATCAATGTAGGTTGGCGCTGACAAAGGAAGCCCAACAGTCGTGACAATTAAATTAGGCCGTAATTAAATGAATAACACTGTTGGGCTTCCTTTGTCAGCGCCAACCTACATTGATTATTATGATGAGTGTTTTAAATTAGAACTCCTGAACCAAAGAAAATGTATCCTGGAAACTTGCAATCAATGAAATTTTCCATTAGCTTTCAAGTATGATGGTATAATTCAACAGATATGAAACGTTCTTTTCAACTACATTCATCCTTCAAACCTGCTGGGGATCAGCCCAAAGCGATAGCCACTTTGACACAAGGCGTTAAAGATGGGCTGTTACATCAAACACTGCTTGGAGTCACAGGTTCCGGTAAAACCTTCACCATGGCACATGTAATAGAACAATGTCAAAAACCTACAATGATAATGGCGCATAATAAAACCCTGGCAGCACAATTATATGGCGAGATGAAAAGTTTTTTCCCTAAAAATGCAGTGGAATATTTTGTTTCTTACTATGACTATTATCAACCAGAAGCCTATGTACCCGCTTCAGATACTTATATAGAAAAAGATTCTTCCATCAACGAACACATCGAACAAATGCGGCTGTCTGCTACCAAAGCCTTAATGGAGCGTAAGGATGTTATCATTGTGGCAACCGTTTCAGCTATTTATGGTTTGGGCGATCCACAATCCTATCTTGGGATGGTAATGCACTTGGATAGGGGGGATTTAATTGATCAGCGAGGCGTCTTAAGACGATTGGCAGAATTGCAATATACTCGTAATGAACAGGATTTTCGACGGGGAACCTTTCGAGTGCGAGGCGAGGTGATCGATGTTTTTCCTGCTGACAGTGAAGATGAAGCCATTCGCATCGGTTTGTTTGATAATGAAATTGAAACTTTAAGTGTCTTTGATCCTTTAACAGGTGAAGTAAAAAGAAAAGTCCCGAGAATCACGATTTTCCCAAAGACGCACTATGTGACGCCCAGAGATAAAGTCCTTAAAACCGTGGATTTAATCAAAGAAGAATTAAAGGAGCGGTTGAAATACTTAGAAGACAATAAAAAACTGGTAGAAGCGCAAAGGCTCAGTCAACGTACCCAATTTGATTTGGAAATGATGGTAGAAATTGGTTACTGCAACGGAATTGAAAATTACTCCCGTTATTTATCCGGTCGGAAATCAGGCGAGCCACCGCCAACGTTATTTGACTATTTACCCCATGATGCCTTACTCATGATCGATGAATCTCACGCTACCATTCCACAAATTGGCGCTATGTTCAAAGGTGATCGCGCCCGTAAAGAAAACCTGGTGAACTATGGCTTTAGGCTTCCTTCTGCTTTAGACAATCGTCCTTTAACATTTGATGAGTTTGAAATTAGAGCGCCCCAACGATTATACATTTCTGCAACCCCAGGCAAATATGAGCAGCAGCATCAAGATAATATTGCTGAACAGGTGGTGCGTCCCACAGGCTTGATAGATCCTGTCATAGAAGTACGGCCGGCTGGCACCCAAGTGGATGATGCTCTGTCTGAAATACATCTGCGAGTCAAAGTACAGGAACGGGTTTTAATTACCACCTTAACCAAACGGATGGCAGAAAATCTGACAGAGTATTTAATGGAACATTCGGTCAAAGTCAGATATTTACATTCTGATATCGATACAGTGGAGCGCGTGGAAATTATCCGGGATTTACGTAAAGGAGTTTTCGATGTTTTAGTGGGCATTAACCTACTGCGAGAAGGGTTGGATATGCCGGAAGTCTCTTTGGTTGCCGTGTTAGATGCAGATAAAGAAGGATTTTTACGATCTGAGCGCTCTTTAATCCAAACCATTGGCCGGGCAGCCAGAAATGTCAATGGTAAGGCCATTCTTTATGGCGATAAAATCACTGACTCTATGCAAAAAGCCATTGATGAAACCCAAAGGCGTAGGGAAAAACAAATAGCTTTTAATAAAAAACATAACATTACTCCAAAAGGTATTGTTAAAAAAATCGATGATATTCTGGAAGGGGCTTACCAAAGCGCCAACAGTTCAGAAAAATTTATGAAGGTAGCTGAAAAACAGGCACCCTTTGAAAACAAAACACCCAAACAGTTGGCAAAAGATATTAAAGCCTTAGAGAAAAAAATGCGAGAACATGCTACGAATCTTGAATTTGAGCAAGCTGCAAAGGTTCGGGATGAATTGCGGATTTTGAAAGCTGGAATGGTTGGCGTTGGAGAGTGATGGTTGAAGGCTGACAAGTTGGAAGTTTTACTTGTCAGCCCTTGGTTTAGTTGATGTCTTTTTTATTAATGATTTGGCGTCTTTCTTTCTTCATCATATGCTTGGATATTATGGTGAGAACCCCTTTCAATATCCGGCACAAGACTTGGAGCAGGCTCCTTAAAAAAACCAAGCTTACGAAAAGCAAAGCTGGTAATCATTTCTGTGGTAGAGGCTACCACAGCACCAATAGTTGCCCGGATGGCGCCTTCTAAAACAGGATTTTCAACAAATTCGCCCTCAGTAAGTAACGCGCCACTGGTAATTCCAGCCGTAACAAGACCTACAACTTTTGCAACCATTTCCATTTTTTGCTGACGGGTCATTTCTGGGGTTAATAACCAGGCTCCTAATGTTCCAGGCACAAACCGACCATTCAAATAACCTGAAATACCATTTAAAAAATTTCCTGCCATTTGAGGCACTTTAAGGCCTGTTAACCCAAGATAAGTGTTAATTCCAGTGGTAACCGCATTCCCCATGACAAGGTTTGACAATACAAGTTCTGCTATGATTTTAGCTAAGGGTAATTGTTTTGGGGTTTCTTTAGGGATTAGTGAGGTTGTTTCAGTTTTTCTTTCTTCTAACATACGATACTCCTTAGAAGGTACTACAATGAAATTTGAATTATACGCCTGAAACGAATTATTTCATAATGATTAATTCTTATACTAATCTAAACAAAAAATTGGATTAAGATAAAAAGTAAAATCAAAAGCATAATATGTCAACCCAAAGTAGAAATGTCCGCTTTTGATCTAAGTTAAAATGTCCGCATGCTCATATATTAGGCAGCTATAGATTGGTTATTTTTTGTTTTATATTGTCGCCATGGGTGATCCGATTTAGGTTTATGGTTTGCTTTTTGTTCGACGTATTTATTGATTTGTTTTGTATCAATAATGGGGGCTGGCCGATTATGCTTATCAAAAGTTTTATAAGCCAATAAAGAGCCTTTATAAATCAATTTAATATCGCCTTTTCTATCACTCACAGTCACTTTTGCATTGCGCATAGCATAGCTTTTAGTGTGGGCCTGGATTTGATAAAGGGCGTTGTTATATCTCACTTCTAAATTCTTAGAGATAGTTCTTGTCGATTGGTGGCTAAAGATTAATTGCATTATATCTTGCTCGGGAAAACTTTTTTTATGCGCATCAATATCACTTGCAGCAGACACTGCAAATTTCAGATTATACTGTTTGATAAACTTTGGCAAATACTCATTAGCTTGTTCAATTGTGTTGATTTTTTCTAAACGCATTTCTTTAATCAGGCGATTCTGTAAAGTCTTATTGGCCCGTTCTACACGCCCTTTGGCTTGGGGGGAGTTCGCGCAGATTAATCCAATACCTAACTCTCTTAAAGCGCGCCCAAATTGCGTCTCTCCGCTCGATTGCTCTGCTTCTGGTAGGTTGATGCGAAAAATACTATGTTTGTCAGAGTAAAAAGCAATAGGCCGTCCGTATCGTTGAATGTAGAGCTCTGTCGCGTCGAAGTAAGCTTGCGTAGATTCTTCGGGAACAAAACTCAAATGCAATAGGCGGCCGGTCGCATCGTCAATAAATACAATCAGACAGCAACGCTCAGAGCGGCCTTCAAACCAATCATGGGGCGAACCATCAATTTGTACTAGCTCGCCAAAACAAGAACGCCTAGGACGCATTTGATGGTGTTTAACCTTCTTGCGGCCTTTGGGTTTCCAAAGGCCGTGAGTTATCATGATTTTACGGACGGTCTCAATTGAAAATTTTAGTTGGTGTTTTTCATAAAGCTTTTCTTGGGCCAAGGTAGGGCCAAACCCTTCATAGTCAGTACGTAGCAATTCTAAGGCCCGTTTAATTTTATTGGGCCCAACTTGATTGTTGCTAGGACGATTACGTTTCTTTGAAACTAATGCATTAGCGCCCAAACGCATATAATCTTTATGTATACGACGTACTTGACGAGTTGATAATTTCAACTGCTTGGCCGCTTCAATTTGGGTTATAGTTCGGCATGATAATTGTTGGATAATTTCAAGTCGGCAGACTTCTTTTTTGCTCATAGTGATTACCTCGGTTTGTTCTTGCATTGTCCACCTCTAAATACTAAAAAGCGGACATTTTAACTTAGATTAAACCGGACATTACTACTTTGCTCCTACAATCAAAAGCATAATATTGCGCTAAAAAATGATTCCTGCTATATTCTAACGCGTTCTTAAGCGCCTAGCCCAGAATAGAGCATACTCTTGACATGGTAAGTTTTTAATCTCTATAAAGCTTTGATATATATAAATATTTTTAGTATTTTTACTCACCATTCTTAGGGTTAATGATTGAAAAAGCGAGTTAAGTAATTGAAATACTCACCTATAACCAGGCTATGCTAGTTATGATACTGCCTTTTATCAATAATGAACCAGCAGCCTCAGGCTTATTCAAACAAGAAACCTCCGATTTTATTGTTCATGAACAGCTTTCCTTTGAGCCTTCAGGTAAAGGTGAGCATGTCTTTTTGCACTTAGAGAAAACAAACTTAAACACTATTCAAGTTGCGGAACAACTAGCAAAATTAGCCAAAATAAGATTGCGAGATATTGGATATGCAGGTTTAAAAGATTGTCAGGGCATAACCGCGCAGTGGTTTAGCCTATATTTGCCCAAAAACCCGAACATAAATTGGCATGATTTTAACAGTGAGTTTATAAAAGTATTAACAGTCACTAAGCATGATTGAAAATTACGGCCCGGAGCTCTAAAAGTTAATAGTTTTGAAATTACTCTAAGACAAGTTTGCGAAGCAGAATCAATTTATGAAAGATTAGAAAAACTTAAAATTAGCGGGTTTCCAAATTATTTTGGTGAACAACGTTTTGGTCGGCATGAAGGTAATATCGAAAAAGCCTTTGCAATGTTAACTAATGAGCTTGAGGTTAAAAATAATAAATTAAAAGGCATCTATTATTCCACAGCGCGATCTTTTATTTTCAATAATATTCTAGCGGAACGGGTACGTCAGAAGAATTTTAATATAGCTATAGCCGGTGATGTACTACAGTTCTTGGGGCGGCGTGGCTATTTTAGCATTGCTGCTGTGGATGACTTAATTAAGGAAAGAACTGCCAAAAGGGAAGTTATTTCAGCTGGCCCATTGTGGGGACTTGGGGAGCATCATGTTGACTTAGAAGCAAAACTACTAGAAGAGCAAGTGCTAGCAAATTATCCCCGTTGGCTAAAAGCAATTGAAGAACATAATCTAAAATTAGCTTATCGTCCCTATGTATCTTATCCCGAAGATGTAGATTTTCAACTACAAGCTAATTCAATAGTTATACTAAAGTTTTCTTTGCTGCGAGGCAGCTATGCCACAAGTTTATTACGTGAATTATTTAAAATACAAGAGCAAAAGTTCCATCAAAATTGACACTGCTGATTTGGGTTTAGTCCGCACTGTTTTGGTTGCTCATGCCATCATGTCTCATAATACTATACTCATGTGATATTTAATCGCTAAATTTGAGTGTTTTAACGTATATAAATTTAAGATTCTCTTAATTTTTACCTGTTATGATACAGTTGAATACCCATTAGCAGCAAAGAAATATTTATGTTCAACCCTACACCTTTTGATTTTGATCCCAAGCTAAATATTGAAAAAGCGCTAACATTTGAGGCACTGCCAAAAATAAGCTTTGCTAAGCTACCAGAATTATCTTTGGATTGGTTAGAGAGTTTGATAGATTTATGCTTAGAGTTTTTTAAAAGTGAGTCAGAGCTAAAAGAAGAGGCCCTTGAAAGTAAGCTCGACTCAATTAAAACTAGCCTTAGAGAAAAACTAAGCTCCAATAGTGATTATTACCACATAAAAGAATTACGTGAGCATGCACAAATAGTCTACCATCGTCTAATAGGTTCACTTGACAGGGAGCTTCACCCTTTAGAACATTCAGAGCGTGTAGCAATATTAAGTAAATTTTTAGAAGAAGTAACAAATTGCCAGGATGGATTTCATGATCGAGTTAATTTTATTATTGCGGGCTTTACCTTTCCACAAACATTAATGCAACTGTTAATGAAAGTCCGTATGGATATTGTTCTAAGTACATCAAGTAGTGCTGGGGGAGAAGTCCATGCTGATAATCGTTTTACTAAAGTAGCGAGTACTTCTGGATTGGCTATTGAATCTATACGTGATCAAGATAAATATCGCGGAGCTCTAAGTGAATCTGAAATTCAAGAAACTCTAGCGCGTGGATTTGAAGATAAGTACCGAGCATTAAACTTGCCTTTTTTAATTTGTGAACAAATTCATGGAGTGCTAGCTACACAAGGATACAAAGGTAGGGGTTCTTATACTTTTGACCCGGAAGGTGAAAAGTTTGTGAGTTATCTTCGAAAGATATTTAATGTTTCAAAACAAGACGCAGACACAGGGCCATTGAGTTTTGATAAGATATTTATCTTTGCTGAAAAAATAATTGATATAAATTGGCCTTATTTAAGAACACTGCTTTATCTCAAATTGCAAGCTGATGGCATAATCCAGAAAGATATTATCGCTGATAAGACGTTTAGCTTATGTGATTATGCTTGTTATTATGAGCTCATAGATGAATCATATGAACATATTAACAAAGCCAAGCAATATTTTGACAGTGTAAATACAGATGATGATTTTATAGCAAAGCTAGAAGCATTAATTAAAACTAAAGGGATATCATTACGATTTTTTCATGATCTTTTGGATCTTATTGATATAGATGAGTTAGCCTCAAATTTCGCGCCAGCAATTAGCAAATTAGTAAGTGAAATATTAAAGTTTGAACTCAAAATTAGTAATATTAGCGCCATACGGAAACACTTACAAAGCCTACTACCTATACTTCAATTACAAAAGAAAATAAACAGGCCTGAGTTAGTAAAGACCTTAATGACGCAATTAGAGCTTGAAAATAACTCTGGAAATAGCTTATTTGCTGCGATGTCATTTTCTCATTCTGAATCTGTAAAAATGATTTTGGATTTTGTAAAAGACAACCTTGGATTTATTTCTAGAGAAATGATCATAACAATGCTGATGCACTCTGGTAGAGAAAATTGGAGTGTCCTTATGATGGCTGTACGTTTTCAGCCTAAATCTATAAAAATAATTTTAGATTTTGTCAAAGAGAACCTTGGGTCCATTGGTAGAGAATTGATTACATCAATGCTGACGCAGTCTACTAGAACAAATTGGAATATCCTTTTGTTGGCTGCACGTTACCAGCCTGAATCTATAAAAATAATTTTGGATTTTGTGAAAGAGAACCTTGAATTTATTGGTAGAGAAACGATTGCAACAATGCTGCTTCAGCTAATTGAACATAATTTTAATGTCCTCATACTGGCTGCGAAATATCAGCCTGAAGCGGTAAAAACCATTCTAGATTTTGCCAAAGAAAACCTTGACTTTATTGGTAGAAAAACGATTGTAACAATGCTGCTTCAGCTAACTAAACTCAAATCTAATACCCTCATAAAGGCTGCGAAGTATCAGCCTGAAGCGGTAAAGACCATTTTAGATTTTTTAAAAGAGAACCATGAATTCATCGGTAAAGCTACCATTGTAAAAATGTTGCTTCAGCTAATTACAAACAATCTGAATACTCTCATGCTGGCCGCATGTTATCAGCCTGAAGCAGTAATAACCATTCTAGATTTTGCCAAAGAAAACCATGAATTTATTGGAAGAGAAACGATTGCAAAAATGCTGCTCCAGACTGATAGGGATGATTGGAATGCTATTACGTTTGCTGCGTATTGCCATCCTCAAGCAGTAAAAACCATACTAGATTTTGCCAAAGAGAACCGTAAACTTATTGGAAGAGAAACGATTGCAAAAATGCTGCTCCAGACTGATAAAGATAATTGGAATTTTCTTATGCAGGCTGCGTGTTATCAGCCTGAATCTGTAAAAATGATTCTAGAATTTTTGAACGAAAACCTTCAATTCATCAGTAGTGAAACGATGGTAAAGTTATTGCTTCAAAAAAATCAGTTTGGAGATAATGCATACAACCTAATATCAAAATATTGCCCTGAAAAAATTGTTTGGTTTGAGGAACTTATTACCTTTCAGCTTGATTTACTTCTTGAATCAGAGGGTAAAAGCATCCTTGCATGGCAAGATATAATAAAATTATCCCAACAATCTATTGGTCGTGATAAGCTATGCGAATACTTTATTGATAGAGTAAAAAAAGCTTTTTCAAACAACCAAATGGCAGCACTTGAGACGCTTCAGATCGGCATTAATGCAAAACATCCATTAGCAAAGTATTTTGCAACTCATCGAGGCATAGGTTTTTTCACTTACACCACAACTCAAAAAATGTTGTTTAAAGAAATTGAAGAGATACAGAAAACGCCCTATGTAGCAAGTCAACCTGCTACAGCCTTTTTATAGGAAAAAAGAGTAGAGTTATAATTAACTTAATTAGAACTTTTTGCGACAAGATATAATCACAGTCACGAGGTCTTTGAAAATTTAATAGTATTTACGGCAACTTATTTTTAAAGTTATTAGGACTTACGATAAACTTCGATTTACATTCAAAATCAATGTAGGTTGGGCTGAGGTCGGAAGCCCAACAAGCCGTGGCAACTAAATAAGGCCGTAATTAAATGAATACGAAGTTTATCGTAAGTCCTAGTTATGGTGGATTCTACATTGATATTTATAACTAAATAAGACAAGGCGTGTTTTATAAGTTTTGCTTATGGTAAATAAATTTGCATATAATAGTTAAGTGTGATAATTTATACAGTTGTTAACAGCTGTAACCCACTGTTATTATTAGAAATTTATAAAATTAGGCACGTAGCTCAGGGGTAGAGCATCACCTTGACATGGTGAGGGTCGGCGGTTCGAAACCGCCCGCGCCTACCAGTAAATTTCAACACATCTAATTTTTTACATAAGCCCATTAAGCTGCCACTTGAACTATCTTAAGTATAAAACACAAAACCCTCTGATGTTAATATGCCATAATTATATTAAATGCTACCGTAGGCTACTTTTTAAGTCAGCGAAAAGGCGTCTTTTCGAGAGTGAAAATAATTAAAACTACTTCTAAATACAACGCCTAAAATACCATAAGATGCTTGCAAGAAAACAAATGAAAAATTCCAATTAGTTAAAACTTAGAATATATTACTTATAGATTCTGTTATTCATCAATCATGGGAAGAGCCTAATGTTGACACCTAAAGGCATTACTGTTGTAGGTATAATATCTGACATTTAATTTCTCCATGTCGCCACTCACTAATTTTACACTCTTTCGTGTCTCATTAATATTGGCACAGAGGGGAATTAACTGTGATGGTTGAATTTATAAAAACCATGCCTGTATCCATACCCAACTGTCAGAATCTGAAACTAACAAGGCTAACCCCATACTCATCGGCATGCCAAGGTGAGTTTATGGAAGTTATGGATAGCATGCCTGAACTAAAAGAAATCGTCTTAGAAGACTGTGATTTCACACACTTAAGTTTAAAGCCTTGGTTAGAAGAGTTGATAAAGTCACGGGTGAGCATTGATGCTGGTGGTAGCAGAATCAATCCTGATGAGTTTCCATTTTTTTATTTATCAGCCTGGCTCAAAGATCCCACCATAACATTTCCTTTAGAGCATTTAGCAAAAAAAAGCCTTATGAAAAAACTCTTTCCAGATTCAAATAGTTTGCTAAAAATACTATGGCATAGTTTTGGAATGCTGAACTCATGTGGGCTTGATGATTATGATACAATTTATAAATTTGCTGACAGTCTAAGCGTTAGTGAGCCAGATTTTGATGTGGTTTCAATACTCGTAGATTTTGTTTTTGCTCAATTCGTACGAAATCCAAAGGAAAATACTTTTAAAAATTATCTTTTACAAGTTAGAAACTTGTATCCTTTTGATTTTCACAAAATTAAAGAAAATATGCTGAGCTTATTTAATCTTGTTGAAAATAGGAGTGCATCTTCATCTTCAGATTCATCAATCCTATCATTTGTTCAAAAAGCGATGACTGTCGCGGTTAATACATCTCTTCGGTTTTTACCCGAGTCGGAATCAGCATTATATAAAAACCTTTACCTCAAGCTTTTTCATAAGGCTGCATCGATAAATTGGGATGATGTCGAAGCAAAACGTGAATATTATCAGTTAATGATAGATCAATTCCGAGTATTGTCAGAAGTATCTGGTGCTACAAGTATATCAGAAGAAATTATCTTGCGTTTGAGTCAAGTGTTTTGTAGCGCAATTCATGATAAACCGTTTGTCTGTGAGCCAGTATTTACGGAAGAAGAAGTTCGCATGTATAATCATAAATTATTGCATCACTTAGTTCATGATTTTCTATGGTTTGATAATCCTCCTTGTAGAACAGTCATCTTTAAAAGTGATCACCAACAATCTGAAATTAAAGTAACTTTCAATCAGCCAGTTTTCCGTTATTCTGACCTTTACAACAACCGAAAAAATATAACTGTTGAAGAATTGTTGAAACTTGTTATTGATTTATACGGAAATTTTTCTAAAAAAGATAAAATTCTCAATCAAGATTATGTGAAAAATATAATAGAGCATATTGTTAAACAGTGCGTCATTGCAGCTATTGAGCAATATAAATCCTTACCTGATACAGTAGGTATCAATTGGGATCGAAGTAATAGTCTATTGTTAGAGTTAAAACCTGGAGATGGTGACCTCAAAGAGATTTTGAAAACTTATGCGGATAAATCCTATATATTAAGTCCAAGCCATAAAAAATTTATTAAGGCATTATATGAATATTTCACAACGATGTTACAAGGTTATATTGAACAATTAGATATCCCTCAAGCACCAGTTAAGCAGATTGTGACTAATTCTACTCATGCTGATACAGTGAGTATGCTCGAAACAGCCTCAAACTCTGCACCATTTTCGTCAAGTTCATCAGCTTATAGGGTTCATGAAACGAAGACAGCCAGCATAGATTATCAAGATGTTATTGAATTGGATGATTTACCATCGTCATCAGCATGTTTTGCCCAACCAGCAAAAATACCTTCTTCCCACTTTCACAAAGCTTGTGATGATAAAGAAAAATATAAAACTGACACACAAGCAAAAAGTGAAAGCTCGATTCCTCAAAAAAACCATAGCAATTAAGTAAAAAGAACCAAAGAATCAACAATCTTAAAAGATCTTCAAAAAAAGATGCGTTATAATAATGCCCAAAACTTTATCTTGCAGATAATTTACTTGAGGGCTTAATTTGTCAGTATATAAAAACACCAAAGAAATTGTCTCCATCAGTCGCGATACCTTTTGGGTAATTTTTGCCTATAGCTGCGCCATTGCGCTATTGTCACTGGCTATTCCTGTGTCCATCCAGACACTCATTAACGTTGTGTCTTTTGGCAGTCTTTTGCAGCCTATTATTGTGATTACTTTAGCCTTATTTGTCATCTTAGCAATTATTGGTGGGATTCGGGTGGCGCAGGCCATGGTGGTGGAAACTATTCAGCAGCGTATTTTTACAAATATCGGTATTAAGTTGGCGCATTTTTTACCTAACCTTAAGATGGCAAATTATGATGAATGTCGGGTATTAGAGCTTGTGAACCATTTTTTTGAGGTACCCACCATCCAAAAGTCATTGGCCACATTGCTTGTTACTGGGATTGAGGTATCTTTGATGGCGTTGTTTAGTATGGTATTAGTTGCCTTTTATCATCCACTATTATTGTTATTTGATATCTTACTGATTATCTCTTTATTATTTGCTTTAATTTTGCCGTGGAAAAAAGCCTTGGCATATTCCATAAAAGAGTGCGAGGCAAAACATCAGTTTGTTTCCTGGCTTGAAGAAGTGGTTCATAATATTTTTCTTTTTAAACTGCAAGGACATGCCCAATATGCTTTAAGTGTGGCAGATAATAAAGTTGTGGATTATTTGGAAGCCCGTAAAAAGCATTTTACGAATATTTTAAAACATATTATCAGCATCAATATTATTTACGTTGTTGCAAATACGGCACTATTGGGGATAGGCGGTTATCTGGTATTAAAATCGCAACTTTCTTTAGGACAGTTGGTTGCCTCTGAACTTATTATTAACGCATTATTATATGGTATTGTGCGGTTTAGTTTTTACATGGAAGATTTATATGATTTACTGGCCTCAAGCAATAAAGTTGCCAAGCTTTTTACAATTCCCAGCGAATCTCGTCAAAGCCCTTTAAAGTTTCATGATTATGATGCAGTGAACAGCTTTGTATTTCTCAGGCGCCAGTCATCACAGCAAAAAACTTAAGTTTTCTTCGACATAACCAAAAGCCTTTATTTTCTGAATTGAATTTTAAAATACAAACATCAGAAAAAGTGGCCATAATGGGGCTCAAAAATAGCGGTAAAAGTGTGTTAATCGATATTTTATTGGGGTTCAAAACTTTTCATGAAGGCACATTAAGTATTGATAATGTTCCTATTCAGGATTATCCAGTTTATCGACTTAGAAATGTTGCTGCCCTTGTCAGGCAGATAGAATTTTTTAGTGGTACTTTATATGAAAATTTAGTCCTGCACAGAACAGATATTTCAGTAAAAGAAATTCACGAGGCCATTCATTTTTTTGGACTGGATAAAACTTTTGAAATCTTACCCGATGGATTAAATACCTATATTTCTAACTCTCAAGCAACTATGTCTACCAGTGAACTCAAAAAACTTGCGCTGATTAGAGCTGTATTAAGCAAACCTGAGCTATTGATTGTGGATGGTCTATTAGACTATGTGCCGCAAGATGATTTAAAACTTTTTATGGAATATTTGAAAAACTACAAAGGCATGGTGATTGTTACTACACAAAGTGAAACGATTGCTCAGCACTTCAATCAGGTCATTCATTTATGAAAAACGATAATCATTTAAAATGTTATGACTTATTGTCCGCTCATCCAAAATTAAAAAACGTTGCCCGTATCATGGTCATCACTTTTATTATTCTACTGATTGGGCTGGCAATTTTACCATGGCAACAAACCGCTGCAGGCACCGGAAAAGTTGTAGCAACTTCTCCAAATGAAAGAGAGCAGGATATTACAGCGCCAGTGGCAGGTCGTTTGGGAAAATGGTATGTGCATGATGGCAGCCATGTAAAAAAAGGTGATCCCATTGTACGCATTTTAGATAACGATCCTGAATTATTGAAACGTTTGGATATTGAAAAACAGGCAACTTTACTTAGATATAATACTTCAAAAGAAGCGCTTAAAACTGCAGATCGTAATGTTAAACGACAAAAAACTCTGTTTGATGAGGGTATTAGCTCCCGACGAAAATATGAAGAAGCAAGATTTGAATATATTCATTTTCAAAACGAAATTGCTAAAACCAGAATTGCCTTAACAGAAATTAATATTCGTATTGCCAGATTACAGAACCAGTTGGTAAAAGCACCTGTCACTGGCACTATTATCCGACGGCGCACGGGACAGGAAAGCGTGCAGGTGAAAGATGGGCAACGATTGGCTGTGTTAATTCCAAAAACGAAATCTCGTGCCGTCGAACTGTGGTTGCAGGGAAACGATATTCCACTAATTCGTAAAGGCCAATCCGTACGATTACAATTTGAAGGCTGGCCTGCCATTCAATTTAGCGGCTGGCCCTCTGTGGCGGTAGGGACGTTTGCTGGGAAGGTGACCTTAGTTGACCCTATTGATAACGGCCAAGGCTATTTCAGAATTTTAATTGAACCTGAAAAAGGCAGTAACTGGCCTGGCGCTCAATTTTTAAGACAGGGCGTTCGGGTGCATGGTTGGGTTTTATTGAGTCGTGTAAAACTTTGGTACGAGCTATGGCGAAGAGCTAATGGCTTTCCACCAGTAATAGCACACCAGCCTGAGGCTTAAGCATGAGAGGTTTATTGATTGCAACTGCTTTATGTTTAAGCTTTTTTGCTTGTCCAGGTTACGCTTTTAGCACCTTAACACTCAAAGATGTGCTGTCATCCACCCAAAAACATTTTCCACTGATTGCCGCAGCCGAGCAAAGTATAATCATGGCTCATGGACAGTTACAAATTGCCAAAGGTGCTTTTGATCCTGCCATTCATTCACAATTGCGCGGAACGCCAAGTGGTGGCTATGAGAATGTCTATGACGACAATACAGTAAGTCAGCCATTGCCTTTTGCCAATAGTGAAGTTTATGCTCGTTATCGGATTGGGCGAGGTGATTGGCCTTCTTATTATCAAAATTATCTAACTAATGATAACGGCGAGTTTGACTTGGGCGTGGCCTTTTCATTGCTGAGAGATTTTAGTATCGATCCAAGACGGGCAGGGTTACAAACTGCTAAGCTCAATGTTTTATTACAAACTGAGAAAACCCGTAGAATTAAAATTGATACTTACCGCGAAGCTGGCATGGCTTACTGGCGCTGGGTTGCTGCCGCAAAGAAAATGCAATTGATACGAAGATTATTGCACCTGGCACAGCTTCGTCAAAAAGCTTTGATTAGAAGTCATCGTCTTGGGGATGCTGCTCAAATAGAAGTGGTAGAAAATCAGCGATTTATTTTACAAAGAAGCGCAAGTTTGATTGAAGCGAAATTAATCTATAAACAGGCCACTGAATTTTTATCTTTATATTATCGCAATAAAAAAGGTCATCCTCTAATTGCCAGAATTAATCAGGTACCAAAACAATTACCGATAATTCTAAAAAATAAAGATCTTAATGCACAGCAACAGCAACTGTTCAAGTTGATGATGAAACATAATCCTGCTTTAAGTGTCCTTAAGCATAAAACGGATATACAAATTATTCATTATAAACTGGCACGCAATGAACTTTTGCCTAAATTAGATGCCACCGCCTCCACTGAACAGCAGTATGGTGATGACGGGGATCCATTGTTAACAAGAAGAGCTTATAATCTCGGTTTAAAATTTTCTGTGGATTTTCCAAGAAATATTGCCAAAGGCCGTACTTTGAAAGCGCGAGCTAAAATTTTCGCTTTGCAACAACAACTGACCTTTGCAAAGCAACAGCTTAAAGTTGAATTTGTTAATGAATTTAATCAATTAGAAAATGACAGACAGCAAGTAGAAATTCTAAATAATGAATTAAAGCTTGCCAAAAAAATTGAACGGGCAGAAGTTGTGAAATTCAAGGAAGGGGACAGCAGCTTATTTCTAGTGAATCAAAGGGAACAAACCACCTTTACAACACAGTTAGATGCTCTGGATGCTACTATTACTTACTATCTTTCTCGCTTAAACATTAATGCATTATGTGCCTTTGCAAATACTTCATTTAAGGTACATTAAATACTTTAATGTAGGTTGGCGCTGACGTATGGAAGCCCAACAGGGTTATTCATTTAATTACGGCCTTATTTAATTGCCACTGCTTGTTGGGCTTCCTACGTCAGCGCCAACCTACATTGATACTCAAAATAATTCAAGCGCCTGTTGAATGTCTGGCAAAAATCCTGCATCTTGAACTATTTTAGGTATATAATTCTGTTATCTGCCTTAGTATATGTTGAGTCACAAAACCTGATGAATACAAAAAAACCATTCCTTCCATTCGGTCAAACTTTAGGATTTGCCCCAGGTAATGTACCTGCTTTTTCTTCAGACTACGCTACAGTAGATCATGAAAAATTAACGGACAGACATGCTTATCGACATTATGTTGATGGCATTTTCACCGGTTATAAATGGCAATGTGTAGAGTTTGCCAGACGTTGGCTTTTAGTAAATAAAGGTTATGTATTTGATGACATTGCCATGGCTTATGATATTTTTAATCTCACCGTAGTGTCAGACATTAAAACTGGTGAAAAGCTTCCACTGAAGTCTTTTGAAAATGGTTCTTTAAGATTCCCAGAGCCTGGGTGTATGCTCATATGGAATGAAGGCGGGGAATTTGATGTTACAGGACACGTCGCTATCGTGACGGAAGTGCAGCCAACTTATATACGGGTTGCGGAACAAAACGTGGAATACACTTCCTGGGAAAATCAGCCCTTTTCACGAGAGCTGCCGGCAGTGATGAGTCCGGAAGGAAATTATTGGATACAATGTTCATATACCGACGCATCTATTTTGGGCTGGGTCATACAAACCGAAGATAGTACCCATGCCATCGAGCCAGTTGAAACTAATTCAAAATTATTAAACTTACACTTAAGCGCTACAGAAAATAAAGTTCCGCATCCCAAAGCCTGGCTGAATGTTGCCAATCCAGATGAAGCGGCTTATGTCAGGGCAAATGGGTATCAACTCAGTAGTCACGCGCACGATCAAGATAAATATTTTTGTATGTCTAAAACAGCCCAAAAAGAATTAAAGCGGGCAACCAATGAATGTCACGCATTGATAATGCACGCTACTGATTATGTTTTACAGAACGATAAAATTTTAGCTAAATTCAATTTGCCTAAAGAAATATGGCCTAAGATTCATCAATCCTGGGACAATCGTCGCAATGAAATGGTGACGGGACGGCTTGATTTTTGTTTAAGCGAGCAGGGGTTAAAATTGTATGAATATAACGCAGATTCAGCTTCCTGTCATATCGAATGTGGAAAAATACAAGGGTTATGGGCGCAGCATTTTGATTGTGATGATGGAGAAGATGCAGGCAATAATCTTTTTAAATCACTGGCACAGGCTTGGCATGATTTAGATATTTTAGGTACAGTTCATTTGATGTTAGATAATGATGAGGAAGAAACCTATCATGCATTATTTATGAAAAGCATCATGGAAAGTGTGGGGATTCAAACTAAATTATTACGGGGAATGAATGATGTACAATGGAGCAACACCGGACAAGTTTTAGATGCTGATGGTGAAGTCATTGAAAGAGTATGGAAAACCTGGGCTTGGGAAACAGCCCTTGATCAACTGCGACATGAATTGTCAGAAAACACCATTAACTCAACTTTCTGTGCAAATCAAACCTCTAAACCAAGATTGGTTGATGTATTATTAATGCCACAGACCCTTGTTTTTGAACCTTTGTGGACATTGATTCCAAGTAATAAAGCGATTTTGCCTATACTCTGGGACATTGCACCTAATCATCCCTATCTAATTGAAAGCCAGTTTGAGTTAACACCTGCTTTGCAAAAAAATGGCTATGTCCGCAAGCCTATCGCTGGACGGTGTGGATATAATATTCAATTGATTGATAACCAATCAAAAGTGATTAACGAAACAGCAGGGCAATTTGGTCACCAGGAAGAAATTTTCCAGCAACTTTGGAAATTACCTAATATTGCAGGTTATAACACGCAAATTTGTACTTTTACTGCAGCAGGAAGATATGCTGGTGCTTGTGTGCGTGTAGATGACTCGCTTATTATCACAAAAAACAGTGATATTTTGCCGCTCAGGGTTATTCACGATAAATATTTTATTTCGAGAAAATGAGCATAGCAATTAAGTTCAAAATTTTAGGTATATATTTTATCGTAAAATTTGTTGATTTCCCCGGGGATTTTCTGGATTTAAATATCTTTCAATACCTTCAATAATCTGAGCAATAGCTTCTGCAGAAGCATCTAATAAAAATAATTGAAAAAAACGGATTTTTAACATCATTAATTACTAAAGGAACAACGCCTGCTAAAATAAAACCACCATAATTTACATGATCTTATACCAAAATATCCATGGCTGCTGGGCTTACTCCGTCAGCCCAATCTACATTAATTAATTTCGATTTTAATACGAAATTTTTCGTAAGTTCTAATAATTTTCAATCTTTGCTCAAATAAGTATACATGGTTGGAATTACAAATAAAGTAAATAAAGTTCCAATACTCATGCCGGAGGCTATCACATAGCCAATATCGTTACGACTTACCGCACCTGCACCAACTGCAAAAATTAATGGCACTACACCAAACACCATTGCGGCGGTGGTCATTAAAATAGGTCTTAGGCGAATACCTGCAGCTTTTTCAATAGCCTCGCGTTTAGATAAGCCTTCCTCCGCTCTAATTTGATTGGCAAAATCAACCATTAAAATGCCATGTTTGGTGATTAAGCCAATTAAGGTAACCAGACCAATCTGAGTATAAATGTTGATTGTACCTGCTCCAAAGAATAAAGGCAGTAAAGCCCCAAAAATTGACATGGGAACCGTAAACATAATTACCAGTGGATCTCTAAAACTTTCAAAACGAGCAGCCAACAGCAGAAAAATCAAGATAATAGCGAATCCAAAGGCATACATGATGGCATTGCCTTCTTGTATGTACTGTCTTGAAGCACCGGCATAATTATAAGTCACATTTTTAGGTAAAGTACTTTCTGCCAAGGTTTGTAAATAAGCAAGCGCAGTTCCAAGGGTTACATTAGGCGCCATGTTCCCCATGAGTGTAGCCGAATTTAACTGCTGAAACTGCGTGAGAGAAGCTGGTTGCACCGAAGATTTGAAATCAACAATGCTGGAAAGTGGAACCAGTTTGCCGGTTAAGGTTTTTACATTGACGTTGCCTATGGCGCTAGCATCACTTCGATATTTTTGTATAGCTTGAGGTATCACTTCAAAACTGTAACCATAATATTGAAAATAGTTCGAATAAGCATCACTAAAAATAGTATTTAGTGCATCTCCAATAGTTTTCATGGTCAGTCCCATAGAGGCGGCTTTTGAACGGTTAATATCAACATCCAACTGAGGGCTGTTGAAGGTTAAGCTTCCGGTCATAAAAGTGAATAAACCACTTTTTCTGGCGGCATTTTGCATTTTAAGCATTGCATCATAAAGCTGCTGATAAGTACCGGTAGTGGTTAGCACAAAACTTACGGGTGGACCGTAAGGGGTTCCAGGTAAAATAGGTCTTTGAAAAGCATTGGCTTCGACACCGACCACTTCATTGACTTTATCTTGTACCTGAGGTGCCAGCGCCATTTGTGTTTCATCTCGGTCAGAAGGCGATTTTAAAATCATTCCAGCTAAAAATTGATTGTTTTGAGGAAAACCGTACACAACGTATGTGGAATCTTTGGCAGAATAGTCATCAAAAATCTTGCTGACAGCTTCTCCATATTTTTGCATATATTCATAATTTGCTGTAGCCGGTGCCTGACCTAACACGCCAATGAAACTTTGATCTTCTTGAGGAGATAACTCACTTGGAATCATTGTATACATAAAATAGCAACTGGCTAAAATTGCAATGGCTGCGGTTAAGACAATGGCGCGGACGTCTAAAGTTTTTCGTAAAACTTTCTGATAACTTTGTTTAAACTTTTCAAAAACTTTATCAATTTTTTTCACAAAGTAAGTTTGCAATACTGATTTTGAAATCAATTTTGAACACAGCATAGGTGAAAATGTTAAGGCAATGATCCCAGATATAATGACAGCCGCCGCTAAAGTGAATGCAAACTCAATAAATAAAGCACCGGTAACACCGCCAATAAATCCAATGGGGGCGTATACTGCAGCTAAAGTTAAGGTCATCACAACCACGGGCATACCAATTTCTCTGGCACCTTTTTTAGCTGCTTTAAGTGGGGACTCTCCCTGCTCTAGATGCCGATAAATATTTTCTAACACCACAATGGCATCATCTACCACCAAACCAATGGCCAGCACAAATGCAAGCAGAGTTAATAAGTTGATGGAAAAACCCATTAAATACATTAAAAAGAATACGCCAACTAAGGACAAAGGAATGGTTACAACAGGAATTAAGACGGATTTAAAGCTCCTAAAAAGATAAATATGACGATGATGACAATGACAACAGCTTCTAAAATCGTAACAATCACTTCTTTAATAGAATCACGAATATACTGAGTCGAGTCATAGGCAACTACTGCACTAATATCACCGGGCAGCTCGTTAATTATAGAAGGTAAAATGTCGTAAACACCATTAATAACAGTAAGTGGGTTAGCGCTCGGAGCTGCGTTAATGGTCAAAAACATACTGTTTTTTCCATTATAAGTGGCTCCCACCACTTTTTCTTTTTTACCAAGCTCTGCATAGCCAATATCTTTAATGCGGATGAGTTTATCCCCATCACTTTTTAAAACCATATTATCAAATTGCGTGGGTGTAATCAGATTTGTATTTGCGAAAAGGTTAATATATTTATTTTGTGTTTCTAACTCACCTGGGGTGGACTGTAAATTATTTTCTTGCAAAGCAGTAGTAACCTCTGCCGGTGTGATACCAAGACCTGTCATTCGTAATGGATTTAACCAAATACGCATGGCATAATTTTGTCCACCCCATAGGCCCATGTTTGAAATCCCTTCAACACTGTAAAGTTGTGGCTCAACAACATTGGCAACGTAAGCCGTAATTTCCTTAATATCCATTTCTTTAGAGCTGAAATTAATAAACATCAATGGATAATCATCCCCTGTTTCTTCGTCTATCACAGGGTTTGTAGCTGCAGGTGGTAAAATGGAAAGTACTGCGTTGACTTTTGCACTGATATTCGTCATCGCTTCAGAGGGCGGATAATTTAAATCAATGTAACAGGTTATAATACTGGTGCCTGCAATGGTGGTTGAAGTCATATAATCGATGCCGTCAGCACCAGATATAGACTGTGATAAAGGTTGCGTAATCAATGATTTCACGGTAGACGCATTTGCACCTGGATAATTGGTGGTAACAGTAATGGTTGTGGAGCTGACGGTAGGATATTCGCTGATGGAAAGTAAAAAATAAGCACCAATACCCGCGACGAAAATTAATAGGCTGACAACTATCGATAAAACAGGTTTATTTATAAAAGTATCTGTAAATTTCACGATTGAGCCTTTGTTGTTTGAGTTGTACTTGAACTATTAGTTTTATCAGACTCGCTATCAGTGCTTTTTGTGTCACTTACTACTTTTACCGTTGAATTATTTTGTAATTTAAGCTGACCATTGGTAACAACAATATCTCCAGATTTAATACCGGATAAAACTTCAGTTTTATCATTTTGAGTTTCACCGGTTTTCACAATTGTTAATTTTGCTGTATATTCATTGTTATCTTTCTTATCCGTCAGCACATAAATTGAATTCCCGTAAAGGGTGTAAGTGACGGCATCTGCAGGAACCACCACAACGTCTTTTTTTACAGGCAATAAAACTTTAATATTTGCAAACATACCCGGTACTAAAGTTTGATCAGAATTATCTACCGTTGCTCTGACCATGATACTGCGAGTAGTTTGATCAACGGCAGAATTAATCGCCGTAATTTTTCCTGTGTAAGTTTTATCTTTATTAGAATCTATGCTCACTTGAATTTTTTCACCAATTTTTAAGGCGCTGATTTGTTGTGCTGGAATGGGAAAATTCACCAACATGGGATTAACGGTTTGCAAAGTTGTAACTAAAGTACCAGCAGCTATATATTCTCCAAGGTTGATATCCCGTAAGCCCAAACGTCCGGAAAAAGGTGCGGTAATTCTCATTTGCCCAATTTGCGCCCGGATAGCCTTAACATTTGCACTGTATTGATTAAGTTGAGACAAAGCTGTGGCTACATCGATTTGTGAAATAGCTTTTTGGTTTAGAAGTTTTTGATAGCGCTCATAAGTGGTTTTTGCCAAATCTCTGGCAGCTACCGCATTTTTGAGTTGTGCTTTTAAAATATTGGCATCAAGAGAAATGATTAATTGACCTTTTTCCACCATTTGCCCAGATTTAAAATTTATGGTCTCAACCACACCTGCAATTTGAGGAGCAATGTTCACGCCATTATAAGCCTGTAAAGTACCGACTGCTGTTAGATAAGATTGCCAGTCAGAAGTAGAAGCTTTGCCCGCAGTTACAGTAATAGGAGCCGGAGTGTAGTTTGCCTGTGCCTGTTCGGTAAGATAATTACTGTAAAGCTTATAGCCAAATAAACCCCCGAGAAGGATGAAAATAATTACTAAGGATAAAATTTTTTTTTTCATAGCTGATTCATTATTTTTTTTATTATCATAATTTACTGCAAATATCTGTTTTGAAGTAGCTAGAGTTAAATGTTTACAGTAAGAGCTGATTATTGTCCAAACCCTATAAAAACTCAAGGGTTTTGTTACATTGTAGCAGTTTATTTTACAAAACGCTCAAAATGCATGAATTCTTGTCCTTAGGTAGAAAATAGCAAGGGTTTCCCTATTTCACAGTGATTTTTTTAACGTTATTTTTTAATAGAATAAGATATAAGTTATTTAAATAATAGTCCAATATAGCCAAACTTGTTTCAATTCAGTTTTTTCAATAGAATAAAAAAATTATAAAATAACAATAATCAAACATGAAAAAAATTTCCGTGGGTCTTATTATCGTTGCAGGGTGCTTTGTATTTAATACTTCTTTTGCATATATTAATAAAAATATACATACACAAAAAAAACAGATAAATGACAGTAATGTCAATCAGATTATTCAAAAACCTGTTTTACCTAAAGGCTTTTTTGGCAGTGGAACCTTGTCATTTTTGCAGGCAGCAACCAGTGATGGCGACAGTCAGTATGGCACTTTTTTGACTTTAACACCAACGCCTCCTACTTTACGAGCAGTAATGCAGGCTGTAACCCCACAGTTACGTCCTTCAGGTCAATTGATGCTGGGATATCAGACTGCCACAAAGTAGTAAAGATATTCGTTTAAGTTACTTTTTCTTTCATCATGGTTTTGGTCAAAATACTTTTACTACGCAAACCCCACAGGCTTTTCAGTTCATTCAAAATTATTTGGGAAACAGTTTTGGAACAGGTATCGCCACTTTAGGAGAAGAGGCCGAACAGATGAACTTAACTCTGGGGCAGCACTTAATTATTGGTAATGATCTATATTTACACCCATTTTTTGGTGTAAGTTATGCAAAAGTTGAGAGGGATTTTGGTAATACTTTTACCATTCCAATTTTAAATCCTTTGTTAACTGGTACATTAGTAGGGGTATCTCAAAGTCATTTTGATGGCTTTGGACCAATTATTGGAACAGATTTTCAATTTCCGGTAGCCGGTGGTTTTAGCTTTGTAGGTGGAATTAATACAGCATTCGTGAATGGAAATGTGGATTATTCTTTAAACTCCAGTTTTAATTTAGGTAACAGTGTTACTAATTATAATCGAGTTGCCCGCGAAAGTTCGCATACTGTCCCCATTATTAATACCAATTTGGGAGTTCGTTATTCTCATCCAATTAAAGATGAGCCATATTCTGCTGTTGTCGAAGCAGGCTACCAGGTCAGTGACTATATGAATTCCATTGGTAGAATTTATCCTGACAATGGTTATGCTAATAATCCAGCCGGTAATAATCCTGCCTCTTTTTCCAGAATCGCATCATTGGGATTTAGCGGACCATTTTTGACCCTGGCGATTTTGAATGAGCCAAAAAGCCTTTACAATAATGGTAGTGATCCAGAGGTTTATTCAAAGCAATTATTTGATCCTGGTTGGATGCTCAATATTACTGGGTTATATAATAAACCCGTGGGTTCCATTAAAGACTTAAACTATGCAACCTTAAATACCCCAACAGGCTCAAGTGCGGTGCATACAGATACCCGTTATCACTGGGGTGGCAGTATAGATCTGGGCTATCTCTTTGCTGAAAATAATACGGATGTTCAAATTGAATATACCCATCTTGATACGGATGATTCAAATGAATTGATAGCTGGGCCACAACAGTCCATCAGCAGTATCAATGCCAGCGGTCCCGCAACTGTAGTTTTTGGCCGTGCCAGTTCCAAAATTGATTATAAACTTGATCGAGTAGATGTCACAGGGGGCAAATATTTTGGTTTGCATCATCTTTTATTTCGACTTTATACGGGTATCAGTTTTGCCCATATTATCAGAGAACAAAGCAATAACTATTTGGACGGTCAACCCGGCACCACAACCTTTGTCAAGTTTCCAAGATTAAAAAGCGATTTTTTTGGGGTAGGTCCTGTATTTGGTGTATCAGGACAGGTGCCTTTCAGTCAGCATGTAAGTCTGGTAATGAGTGGCAATGTTGGCGTCCTTGTGGGTAACAATAAAGCAACTTTATCACAGGATGAATTTAACATCGTAGGTGTTCCTTCGTTCACTCGCTTAACCACACAACATAAACGTTATATTGTACCTGATTTTACGAGCAATATTGGCCTTAGGTTCAGTACTCATCTGGCACAACAAAACCAGTTACAGTTAACTGCAGGGTTTCGTTACAGTGAATATTTTAAAGCCATTAATTTGCTTTATCCCACATTTAGAACCGGTCTGGAACAAACCAATACCAACTTTGCTATGTTTGGGCCTTATGTGACTTTGAGTATCAAAGGATTACAGGTTTAGAATTTATGCAAAACTTCAAACTATGACTGTATCTCAGAATTATTTTTAGTACTAAGCACGATCAGGTAACTTCCGCCAATGCTTCCTGATGTCTGAATTGGAATATAAAAAAAGTGTCAAGGGAGAACCATTAAATTTTGCACAAGATAAAATCTGCTTTGGTTCTCCGTAATGTTGAAGAATTTCTGCCTTAGTAAATACACCTTGGTTGGAATTATTAAACATGACGAAAGTGAAATCTTTATTTTTTAAGCTATTGAGAGTTGTATACCAAAGACTGGGTTGAAACTTCTCTGGTTTAGTTGCGTTAATGGCTGCTAAGTTCACGTTTGCTTTAGAAAGAAAAGAAAATATTTTGGCGTACCAATATTGAGATACACCATTTTTTAAATTGTAAGTTTTAGCATAATGATCTAAACAAGCCACGCCCGGAGGATAATAATCCAGCAATTTATTGATTGAGGTAACAGGTACAAATAAAACAACGGTCAAAATAAAAGCAATGATTATCCATGTAAAATATTTTCTAAAACATAACCCCAGATTACTAAATTGAGCCAGCAAAATGGGAATTCCAGTGAATACAGGAAACAGTAAAACAGGTTGCAGACTTCTTAAAGATGGATCTTGGGAAACTAAAACATTATCCAAAAAGATTTGACTTAGATAACCACAAATAATCAGGCTTACTAAAAAGCATAAGGTAAAAATAAAATAAAAATTTTCAGAGCTTAGTACGCCAAATTTTATTCTTTTAATAAATAATTTTATACCATAAGTGAGTCCAACAACAAAAAAACTGACAAAGCTCAACATAAAAAGTGGATTGGCTTTAGCAAAAATACTCAGTTTATGCCACAAATACCAGGTTGCAGTGGCCAGTTGACTTGGCGTGTAGCGCCTTACAATTTTATCATCACCAATAATATGAAATCCCAATACATGGCGTGAATTATGTAAAATCACTAAGGATACAATGGTGGTAATGATTAAAATACAATTATTAATCGTTAAAGCTTTACGCTTTGACTTATCAAATAAATTACCCACAATAATAATACTGATAAAAGCAGGGCAAATAAATTGCGTAATAAATAAAAGATCCGAGACAGTCGTCAACAGGCATAAAAGTGTTAGTAAAATAAAATTTAAAAGCTGCAAATAGCCTTTGGTATTCAGCGTATTATAAATGAATATCAAGCCTACAAAAATCATACAGGCAGTACCAAAGTGACCAGAAAGTGCGCCGGCATATAGAATATTCTGTTGTAATTGCCCAATAGCATATAAAAAGCACAGGATAAAGCCACTGAATGCGAGTAAATATCCAGCACCGGAATTATTTTGACAGCTGCGTTTTCCAAGATAAATATTGAGAAAGAAAAATAGTAAAAACTGGTAAGCGGCAAAAACGCTAAGGGCGGTTTTTGGACTGTTTAATAACCAGCTGAGGGGGAAATAAACAAATATATCTGGGAAAAAACCCATTGTGGGCGCAAAATTCCATTGTGACAGATGTCCTCCAAAGAAGAATAAGTCCTTATACATATAGGGAACAGAAATAATATCAGACTGATATACAAGTCCAATATCATGATGTGCAATAAAGGCCAGATCTAAAAAAATAGTTAATATTAAAGCCAGACCAATCAAAATATAGTTTAAATATTTTTCAAAAAAAGCCATAGAAGTTATTCGTAATTAAAATTTGAGAGTATGATATTATATTTATATCCTGAAAACTATGTCCTGAACGCCAAAAGGAGAAGCCTATGAAAAATTCCGAACTATTCAATACACAGGCAAAATTTTACAGTGAATATCGTCCTACTTATCCGCAAGCACTTATTGAGTACATCAGTGGCCTTTGCGAGCAGCACGAATTAGTTTGGGATGTAGCTACCGGTAATGGACAGGCAGCCTTCGCTCTGGCTGAATATTTTAAAAAAGTCTATGCCACAGATATCAGTGAAGGACAACTCAAGCACGCTAAACCTTGCAACAATATCCAATATGCCCATAGCAGTTGTGAAAACAGCACACTTGAAGCCGCATCAGTGGATTTAGTTACGGTTGCTCAGGCAATACACTGGTTTGATTTTGAAAAATTTTATCAAGAAGTTGCCAGAGTAATTAAACTTAATGGAGTCCTGGCTGCCTGGGGCTATGCTTTGATGTTATTTGAAGATAAGCAAGTACAAAATCTTTTGGAAGACTTTTATAGCAATAATTTATCACCATACTGGGCACCGGAAAGAAAACATTTGGATAATCATTATGACAGTATATTTTTTCCCTTTGAAAAAATAACAGCACCAGAGATTCAAATTTCATTTGCTTTTAACTTTGAGCAGTTTATTGGCTACCTGAATAGTTGGTCGGCAGTCAATACTTATATTAAACAACATGCTGAAAATCCTATTGAAAAGTATTTAATGATGCCTCTTAAAAAAATCTGGGGGGATCCTCAGCAGCTTAAAAAAGGTTATTTTCCAATATATAGCTTAATAACCAGATTCGACTTATCTCGTATAGATAACAACAAATCAGCTAATTTTAAAGTATAATAGCATAAACAACAAAATTTCAGGGATGCATATGAATCAGCAGAACTTTGTCACCATGCTGCAGGACAAATTTTCGCAGTCTAACAATCACATCACTATAGGTGGTGCTTTTTTTAATCAAACCGTGATAAAAAACCACCCCGTCAGCATTGCGCTTAAATCCTTTAACCGACACGGTTTAATTGCAGGTGCCACTGGCACAGGTAAAACCAAAACCCTGCAAATGTTATCAGAACAACTGTCCAACCAAGGTGTGCCAGTTTTATTAATGGATTTGAAAGGCGATTTAAGTGGCCTGGCAGCGCCAGGTGAAGCTTCTGAAGGCTTACTGGCGCGACAAAATCAAATTGGTTTAACCTTTGAACCAACAACTTACCCGGTTGAGTTTTTAACGCTGTCACATCAACCTGGTGTTAAATTAAGAAGTACAGTGACAGAAATTGGCCCTTTATTACTGGCTAAAATGCTGGATTTAAATGATACACAAAGCGGTATTTTAAGTATTATTTTTAAATATGCAGAAGATAATCAATTACCTTTATTAGACTTAGAAGACTTAAAAACTTTACTCAATTACATCAGTTCAGAAGGCAAAGAAGCCATAAAACAACAATACGGTGTGTTATCCACTGCCTCTGTTGGGGCGATTCGCCGTAAACTGATTGAACTGGAACAGCAGGGTGCTAAAACCTTTCTGGGGGAGCCATCTTTTGAAGTGGAAGACTTAATGCAGCTAGATGCAAACGCACGGGGCGTCATTTCCGTCATTCGGTTAATGGATATTCAAGATAAACCCAAATTATTTTCCTCTTTTATGCTGAGTCTGCTAACAGAATTATATCAAACACTGCCTGAAATTGGCGATCCGGACAAACCCAAACTTGTGATGTTTATTGATGAAGCACATTTGATATTCAAAGATGCGAGTACAGCTTTATTAAACAAAATAGAAAATATTGTAAGACTGATTCGCTCAAAAGGCGTAGGGTTATTTTTCTGTACACAATCACCCACAGATGTCCCCGAAGCGGTTTTAGGGCAATTAGGTGCAAAATTTCAGCATGCCTTAAGAGCATTTACAGCCAAAGACAGAAAAGCCATAAAACTGGCTGCGCAAAATTACCCAACCAGTGAGTATTATCAAACTGAATCCTTACTTACAAATTCCGGTATTGGCGAAGCTGCCGTGTGTGTGCTGGACGACAAAGGCCGGCCAACCCCTTTGCTGCATGTGATGTTAAGAGCACCTTGTTCAAAAATGGGTGTTTTGTCTGATGATAAAATCCAGGCTGTAATACAAAACTCAAGGCTTGTTAAAAAATATCTTAAAACCATTGAGCGAGAAAGCGCAAAAGAAATTTTAACCCAAAGATTGAGTCAAAAAACACGAGTTTCTGACGATAAACTGGCAGATAAAAAACATGCCAACCATAAAAAAACTAAACAGGACAAAAGCTATCTGGAGTCTTTGTCAAAAAATACCATGGTGCGACAATTAGGTCGAACCATGGTACGTGAAGTGATGCGAGGATTATTCGCTTTATTTGGGATAAAAAAGAAACGCTAAGATCTCTTACCCATTAACCTAAGCGGATAAAATTATCTCTACAAAACGCAGTAGTTCTCGCCATTTCATTTAATGTATTTAAAAAGTTTTTAGGCTGAGAAAAAGTTGTATAGGACGAAAAATTTAGTATTAAAATCGAAATAAATGTAGGTTGGGCTGAGGTCGGAAGCCCAACAGGCCGTGGCAACTAAATTAGGCTGTAAATTAAATGAATGCCCTGTTGGGCTTCCTCCGTCAGCCCTACATTTATTTTGAATGTAAATCGAAGTTTATCGTGAGTTCTATTTTATTAAAATCAGCGATTTCATCGCATCAGTCTCTTTTCAAGCATTTCAAAAGGTTCCAAAAATGCATAAGGATCTTTACACAGCATTGCTATACTAAAAATTCTTGGTTTTGAAATTTTAGCTGTAAGTATGGTATCCAAATTAGCGCACCAATAAACACAAGCTAATCGCCAGTTATTCAACATGTCACCAAAAGTCGGTCGGTAATATTCACTCAAGAGACTTTTAATTTTGGGTTTTGAAAGCACAGAAAGAGTGGTAGGTTTTTTAGCTGGTTTTATAAAGAAAGCAGGAAACATAAGCATTTAAAAATTTTTAAAAAGCTATAGTAGCTTATTTAGCTTAAGTTAAGCTTAAGTATTAATATTTTCTGTAAGGTTTTTTTACTGTATACTGCCAACATTGAAGTTTTCACGCGGTCTTTGGTAGGGATCGCCACTGATTGGAGTTTATATCATGATTAATATCACTCTTCCTGATGGCAGTGTTCGACAATTTGAATCTCCGGTGACGGTACTCGAACTTGCCGGCAATATTGCACCAAGCCTTGCAAAAGCCACTTTAGCCGGTAAAGTAGATGACAAACTGGTAGATGCAGACGCTCTGATTCAATCAGATGCAAACGTTGCCATTATTACCGCCAAAGATGCCGAAGGTTTGGATGTCATTCGCCACTCCACCGCGCATTTACTGGCTCATGCAGTGCAAGATTTATTTCCAGAAGCACAGGTAACCATTGGACCTGTGATTGAGGATGGTTTTTATTATGACTTTGCTTATGATAAAAGTTTTACACCAGAAGATTTAACTGCAATTGAGAAAAAAATGCAGGAACTGATAAAAGCCAACCTGCCCATTAAACGTCAACAAATTTCCCGTGCTGAAGCCATTAAATTATTTTCCGAGATGGGAGAGTTCTATAAAGTCGAAATCATTGAAGATTTAGATCCTTCTGAGAGCTTAAGTTTTTACCAGCAGGGAGAATTTATTGACCTATGTCGCGGACCGCATGTACCTGATACCGGTAAATTGAAAAATTTTAAACTCATGAAGGTGGCCGGTGCTTATTGGCGAGGAGACTCCAATAATGAAATGCTCCAAAGAATTTATGGCACTGCCTGGGCAAATAAACAGGATTTAAAAGATTATTTAGAGCGATTAAAAGAAGCTGAAAAACGTGATCACCGCAAAATCGCCAAAAAATTAGATTTATTTCATATACAAGAAGAAGCCCCTGGCATGATTTTCTGGCATGATAAGGGCTGGAAAATTTACCAGATTTTAGAGCAGTATATCCGCACAAAATTACAAAAATATGAGTATCAGGAGGTAAAAACACCTCAGGTATTATCCTTAAAGCTTTGGCAACGTTCAGGTCACTGGGAAAAGTTTGGCGAAGAAATGTTTACCACAAGCTCAAGATCCACGGATGATGGTTTACCGGAATATGCCATTAAACCTATGAGTTGTCCCTGCCATGTACAGATTTTTAATCAGGGTTTGCACAGCTATCGTGACTTACCCTTAAGAATGGCTGAATTCGGTTCCTGTCATCGCAATGAACCTTCCGGTGCTTTACATGGCTTGATGAGAGTTCGCAATATGGTACAAGACGATGCCCATGTATTTTGCACAGAAGATCAGGTAGAAGCGGAAGTTTTTCAAATGATCAATTTCATTGATGAAGTTTATCAGGACTTTGGTTTTGATACCTTGATTGTTAAGTTATCCACCCGACCGGAAAGTCGAATTGGTGATGATGCTACGTGGGATAAAGCTGAAAATGCCCTTGCCAGCGCTTTAAAAGATAAAGGCATTGAATTTGAGTATAATCCGGGTGAAGGCGCTTTTTATGGGCCTAAAATTGAGTTTAGTCTCAAAGATTGTATTGGGCGAGTGTGGCAATGCGGTACTATCCAGTTAGATTTTGCCATTCCCAGTCGATTAGAAGCCAGTTACATAGCAGAAGATGGTTCCCGTCAAACGCCTATTATGATCCATAGAGCTATTTTAGGGTCTTTAGAGCGTTTCATTGGTATTTTAATTGAGCATTATGCCGGTTTTTTTCCGGTCTGGTTGGCGCCCATACAGGTGGTTATCTTGAATATTACCGATGCTCAGGCAGATTATGCACAAAAAACCCTTGAGAATCTTAAAAAACATGGGTTAAGAGCTAAACTTGACTTGAGAAATGAGAAGATAGGCTTTAAAATTCGCGAGCACAGTATGCAACATGTGCCTTTTCTTTTAATTTTAGGTGAAAAAGAAGTCAATGAGCAAACGGTGACGGTGCGTCGTCAGGATGGTAAAGATCTGGGACAAATGTCTTTAGAAGTTTTCATTCAACTTGCTAATCAACAGATTGCAAATTTGGGACGCGAATCAATTAACTCAAAGTGAGGTAAATACAATTAACGGGGATAATAAGCAGCTACGAATCAATGACAGGATTCGTGCTAAAGAAGTGAGACTTATCGATAAAGACGGTGAGCAGGTTGGGGTCGTACCTTTAGATGAGGCTATGACCAGCGCCAGTCAGGTTAAATTGGATTTAGTGGAAATTTCACCCAATGCAAGCCCGCCCGTATGCCGGATTATGGATTTTGGCAAATACCTTTTTCAACAAAAAAAGAAAAAAGCCGAATCCAAGAAAAAGCAGCATATTGTTCAAATCAAAGAGTTAAAATATCGTCCCGGTATTGAACAGGGTGATTATCAGGTGAAAATGGCAAAATTGATTAAATTCATTAATGCCGGCGACAAAGTGAAAATCACCATGCGATTTCGAGGCCGTGAAATGGCTCACCATGATTTGGGCGAAAAACTTTTAAGGCGCATTGAGCATGATGTCACTGAAATTGCCACAGTAGAACAAAAACCTAAGTTTGAGGGGCGACAAGTGGTCATGATTTTAGCACCTAAGAAAAAATAAGCGAAGTTTTTCTGTTAATTTCTATCATTATTTAGTAGAATCCACCCTTTGGATAATTTGACACGTTAAATTGTGTCCGGAGTATTACGCTATGCCAAAATTAAAAACAAATCGCGGTGCAGCCAAACGGTTCAAAAGAACCGGTAGTGGTCGATATAAACACCGTTGTGCAAACAGAAACCATATTTTGACAAAAAAATCTCAAGGTCGTAAACGTGCTTTGAGAGGCATGGAAATGGTCAAAGATTGTGACCAAAAATCCATTGATCAAATGATGGGATCTGAATAACTTTTAACTTAACTTTAAATTGGGGAAAGTGCCATGCCAAGAGTGAAAAGAGGTGTCACCGCCCACGCCAGACACAAAAAAGTGTTAAAAAAGGCAAAGGGCTATCAAGGCGCAAGAAGTCGTACTTTTAAAGTTGCTAAACAGGCTGTGACCAAAGCAGGTCAGTACGCTTATCGCGATCGCAAGCAACGTAAAAGACAGTTTCGTGCCTTATGGATTACTAGAATTAATGCAGGAGCCAGAGAACATGGTTTGTCTTACAGCCGTTTTATCAACGGTCTATTAAAAGCAGATATTGCCGTGGATAGAAAAATCCTGGCAGAGCTTGCTGTTCATGACAAAGCTGCTTTTAAAGCTTTAGCGCAGAAAGCTGAAGCTGCCTTAGCGTAATACCTCCTATAAAATGTAGGTTGGGCTGCAAAGCTCAACAGGCCATGGCAACTAATAAAGCCATAATTAAATGAATACCTGTTGGGCTTCCTTCCTCAGCCCAACCTACATTTAATCATCTTTTTTCTATTCTTTATATACCTCCAAACCGAACTGAATAAAACATTTAAAAATAACCTGTTTTACCTTAAAATATCTTAATTCTTTTCAAATTACATTTTGTAAACCCTCAAGGAGTTTTCAAATTTATGCAACAACAACTTGATACCCTGAAAGTTCAGGCGTTAGCGGCCATTGAACAGGTAAGTGACCTTTCTCAGCTTGATGATATTCGGGTAAAATATTTGGGCAAAAAAGGCCAGCTTACTCAATTGCTGCAGGGGGTTGGTAAGTTGTCTGCTGAAGAGCGGCCCAAAGTAGGGCAGGCTGTGAATGTGGTTAAATCCGCTATCCAGACACAGATTCAAACCAAAAAAGATAAGCTTGCCGATGAAGCCCTTGAGCAAAAACTGGTTTCGGAAAAAATCGATATAACCTTGCCAGCACGGATAAACCCAATGGGATCTGTGCACCCTGTGAGTAAAACTCAGACACGGTTGGAAAACTTTTTTGCCCAATTTGGCTTTACCACAGCTTTTGGTCCTGAAGTGGAAGATGAGTATCATAATTTTTCTGCTCTCAATATTCCAGAGCACCATCCAGCACGAGCTATGCACGATACTTTTTATTTTGATGCTGGAAAATTACTGCGAACTCATACATCCCCTGTACAAATACGAGTGTTAAAAGATTCAAAACCTCCCGTAAGAATTATCGCGCCAGGACGGGTTTATCGCTGTGATTCTGATGTTACGCATACGCCCATGTTTCATCAGTTAGAAGGTTTGGTGATTGATACCGAAAGTACCTTTGCACAGCTAAAGGGACTGTTATTGGCAATGGTGGAAGCGTTTTTTGAGCAAACCCTTGAAGTCAGATTCCGCCCTTCATATTTTCCTTTTACCGAACCTTCGGCTGAAATGGATATCCAATGTGTGATTTGTCAAGCCAAAGACAAAGACTGCCGCGTTTGTAAAGGCTCTGGTTGGTTGGAAGTCCTTGGTTGTGGGATGGTACACCCTAACGTGTTAAAAGCTGTGGATTTGGATCCTGAACAATATCAGGGATATGCCTTTGGTTTAGGGATGGATAGACTTGCCATGCTGCGTTACGGCATTTCAGATTTAAGAATGATGTTTGAAAATGATGTGCGATTTTTAAATCAATTCTAATGAATATAAGAAGAGAACTATGAAATTAAGTAAAAACTGGTTAGAAGCATGGACAAAACAGGATATTGACATCAATCTACTTGAATCCCAGTTACCAATGCTGGGACATGAAATTGACAGTATTGAGCCTGTTGCTGGTGATTTCACCGGGGTTATCACAGCGCAAGTGGTAGAGTGCCAGCCTCACCCAAATGCCGACAGGCTCAAATTATGTCTTGTGAATAACGGTACAGAAAATATACCAATTGTTTGTGGGGGAAAAAATGTTCGCACGGGATTAAAAGTTGCTCTTGCCACTGTAGGCGCAGTGTTACCAGGCAATTTCAAAATTAAAAAAAGCAAAATCCGCAGTGAAGTCTCCATGGGCATGCTGTGTTCTGAATCAGAGCTTGGATTGGCGGAATCTTCCGATGGTATTATGGAGTTACCTGAAGATGCCAATATTGGGGAAAATTTAAGAGATTATCTCAAACTGGAAGATGTCTCGCTTACCGTGGATTTAACTCCAAATCGAGGGGACTGTTTAAGTGTATCTGGCATTGCCAGAGAAATCTGTGTGAAAAATGAGTTTGCATTTGAAGCGCCTGAAATTGAGCCAGTTAAAGCCACCCATGACTCAGTGTTGAAAGTTGAAGTCAGAGAACCTTCATTTTGCCCGGCTTATTACGGCAGAATCATAAAAAATATAGATAATACTCGCCCATCTCCATTATGGCTGAAAGAAAGATTAAGGCGCAGTGGCATTAAATCCAAATCACCCGTGGTGGATGTTACAAATTACGTCATGCTGGAACTGGGGCAACCTTTACATGGATTTAATTTTGAAAAAATTAACGATCACATTCAAGTGCGAAAGGCAGAGGCTCAAGAAACGCTTACTCTGCTTAATGAAGATAAAGTCAATCTTAAAGACAATACCTATGTCATTAGCGATGCACAAAAACCCTTAGCCATTGCCGGGGTTATGGGTGGGCTTGACAGTGCTTTTGAAACAGACTCAACCCAAGTGTTATTAGAAAGTGCTTTATTTTTACCAGAAAAAATTTCAGGCATCGCCAGAACCTATGGTATTCATACAGACTCTTCCCATCGATTTGAACGAGGCGTGGATTACCAGTTGCAACAAAAAGCCCTTGAACGTGCAACAGCGTTACTATTATCCATTACCGGAGGTGAGCCTGGTCCCGTATTTAAAGCGGTTCACGAAACAATGCTACCCTCAGCAGTCAACATTCAACTGTCTTTGCAAAAAGTTAGCAAGCTTTTGGGGGTTACTTTACCTGAAAGTTTTATTGAGAACTTACTAAAATCATTACAAATGCAGGTTACCAAAACTAATGATGGATTTTCAGTGATACCGCCAAGTTTTCGTTATGATATTCAGCATCAGGAAGATTTAATTGAAGAAATTATTCGGTTTCACGGTTACAACACGATAGCTTTGGCGTTGCCAAAGCTTGCTGAAACGCCAACTGTTAAGAAAGAAACTAAACGGGATAAAGAAGATTTTCGTACCACCTTAAGTGCTTTAGGTTATCGCGAAGCCATCACCTATAGTTTTGTTGATCCTCAATTACAAACGCTCATTTCCCCTGATGAAAAAAAGCTGGATTTAGCCAATCCCATTTCCCAGGATTTGGCGCAAATGCGAGCTTCTCTGTGGCCTGGGTTACTTCAGGCATTAAAATATAATCAGCATCGACAGCAGTACGATATCTGGTTATTCGAGTTAGGCAAAAAGTTTGTGTTTGATGGCGATAGGCTGAACCAAACAGATGTCATAGCAGGCGTGCTTTCCGGAGCAAAAGCGCCTGAGCAGTGGAGTATTGCTCGAGGTGAAGTAGATTTTTTTGACATGAAAGCACATGTGGATGCACTGTTTTCACTCACTAAAAATCAAGAAGCATTACAATTTATTGAAGCCAGCCACCAAGCATTACATCCAGGACAGTGCTGTAAATTAGTCTATAATGATAAGGAAGCAGGATGGATGGGAAAATTGCATCCAAAAATTCATCAAAAACTGGGGTTAAAGCAGTCTGTATTTGTTTTTGAAGTGGAAGAATCAGTATTAGCTGAAGCAAAAGTACCGCAGTTTACCGCAATTTCTAAATTTCCTTCCATTCGAAGAGATTTGGCATTGCTGGTAAAACAGAATGTTCAAGCAGCACAAATTGCAACAGTTGCACAAAATGCTGCTGGTGAGATGCTCAAAGATTTTAAAGTTTTTGACGTATACCAAAGTCAGGAGTTACCACAGGGATACAAAAGTATTGCGGTTGGATTTGTGCTTCAGCATGAAGAAAAAACCTTAACCGATGAGGAAATTCATGAAGTAATGAATAATATTTTGAATGCTCTGCAAGAAAAATTACAAGCACAATTGAGGGAGTGATCATGGCCTTAACCAAAGCTGATTTAGCCGAACAGCTGTCTGAAGACATCGGCATTAATAAACGCGAATCCAAAGAGCTGGTGGAAGAGTTTTTCGAACAAATCCGTCAGGCTTTACAAAACGGTTATAACATCAAATTATCGGGGTTTGGTAATTTCTGTCTTAGGGACAAATCCTCAAGACCTGGCCGCAACCCAAAAACCGGTGATGAAATTCCCATTTCTGCCCGCAGAGTTGTCACCTTCAGAGCTGGCCAGAAATTAAAAGAAAGGGTAGAGCAATATGCGGGACAACAAGGCGAATAACATACGCTTACCGCCCATTCCAGAAAAACGTTATTTTAGTATCAGTGAAGTAGTCACATTGTGTGCTGTAAAGGCCCATGTTTTAAGATACTGGGAGCAGGAATTTCCCAAACTAAAACCAAATAAAAGGCGGGGTAATCGGCGGTACTATCAACGAAAAGATGTGTTACTGATTCGAAAAATTCGCGAATTACTTTATCAGCAAGGATATACTATCGATGGTGCTCGCAATGCTTTGCAAAACCAGCTCGCCACAAAAAAAGAAGTTGAACATGCCGAAAATCCTATCAGAGAAATTATTCTTGAACTCGAAACGCTTCTTAAGCATTTAGAACAAATAATCTAACTCAAAATGTAGGTTGGCGCTGACGAAGGAAGCCCAACAGTCGTGGCAATTAAAAAAGCCGTAATTAAATGAATACCCTGTTGGGCTTCCTTCGTCAGCGCCAACCTACATTTATTAGAGCTGAAAGTTTAAAAATCAGCAAATAAAAAGTCGATTCTAATTATCATAAAAGTAATATTTTAAGTTTTTTTTTTCATATTAATGTTCCCTTAAGGTAATTAACAAAAGAATAAGGTAAAATTTAACTAAGTTAAAAAACTTGTGCAAGAGGTGTCTAAATGATGGGAAATACTAAAAAAACTTATGAAATGACTATGTCATTATCCCATTTTTCTATTGATATACTGCGTGGCTACCTGCTTGTGAATCAGACTCAGACTCATGAGCTTGGAAATTTAGTTTTACAGGTGAGTGAGGCCAGAAAAGCTTTGATGCTGGCTTATGCTAACTTACAAAAAGATGAAAGTTCAGAACGATTGCAAAGTGCTTTAAACGAAGCTTTATCAAGTTATCTAATTTCTTTAAAAGAGAGTTTCAAGGATCTGCAAACTATTACTGCTGAAAGTGCAGCCAGCTTTTCTATAGAAGATTGTTTAAAAGTATCGGAATCTATCGATGAAGTTTCCGCTGTATTCAAAGGCACTTTAACTGAGACTAGATTTCAGGAAAACTTCGAGTCTACCCAGTTACAGTTAAACGATCATCTTGAGGAACATACCAGCAAAAGCCACTTTGTTTTTGAAAGACGGCCTGAAACTGCTTTTGCAGAACCGTATGTATCTTTAGTTTTTAACGATTTTAAAGAGTCCTCCAGAAAAATTTTATTAGGAAAAGGTGCTAACTCAGAAGTTTATTACTGTCATTTTAATGGAACACCTTATGTGATACGACAACAACGTTTTGAATCTCCTGCTACTGAATTTGAAATTATAAACGCTATTCGTGAAGATGATTCAGAAGGTCTGTTTCCAAAAGGCGCCTTAAGTCATGATAAAAAAGATGAAGTACTCGAAGCAGGCGCAACACTGCCTCGTTTTAATACTGCACAGATGCCTCACCGAATATTAGATTTATTAAATGGACTTCAGTTTTTACATAATAGAAATATTTTTCATCGAGATTTAAAACCCGCAAACTTGATTCAATTACCGAATGGTAAAGTTGCAATCATTGATTTTGGTGAAGCCATCCGAGCAGAAACTGGTTTGGGTGATTTACAGGGTGGAACCCATTCCTATTTACCACCAGAGCATCTCGCTTCTGGAGTGAAACAAAGTGAAGCCAAATTTGATCAAGCGAAACGTGATGTCTGGGCTTTGGGTATCACAGTTTATGAGATGATATTTGGTGAATTGCCTTATGGTGATATTTCTGGGCATAAAAGAAGAGAATTAATCGAACGCATACAACAAGAAGGTTGGAAAGCCTGTGAAGCTGCTTACTCTGAAGATGGGACTTATCAATTTAAAAAAATTAATGAATTGAATATCCCAGAAGTTCAAAAAGCAAAGTTAAATGAATTTTTTCTCAAAAGTTTAGATCCAAAACCACAAAGCCGTGCTACAGCAACCACATTGATGCAACTTGATTTATTTCAAGCAATGCCGGAAGATAAATCTGGCTTAAGGATGGAAGAAGCACTTCAGATGCAATATCAACTAGATGATAAAAGAACGATTGCAGGACAATCTTTGTCTGCGATGGCGGAATATGCCTGTAACCTGATTTTACAAAATAAAAACCCACACCTTGACGTTGACCGTAAAAATCTTCCAGATCAAATTGAAAAAATGCTTGAAAATTTTATGGGTGATGTCCTCTTGGCAGAAGCAATACATGAACGTGTTTGGAAAGATGTCAGGCAATTACACATGTTTGCCGGTTACGATGCCACAGTCTTAAAAATGTCCCCTTCAGCCCTTAATCTAGAAGAAGAACTCAAAGTTAAGCTGGATAACGAGCAGATAAAATTGCTGGCTAAATGTCTTGATGGCAAATTTGATAAAGCTGATAAAGTTAAAATGAATGAAATGCTTACATCCGAACAGTTGGTTGTAAAAGCCATTGGCCAGTATATCAAGGAAAATTACCAAAGATTTCAAAATAAGCGTCAAGAGCAATTAGCTTTGGAAATACAAAAGGAAAGTAAAATAAAACCCACATTAGCGGGACGTGAAGAAGTAGAAATTGCTGGCAGTTTTTCTTTTAAACCTTTCAATAATCTATTTGAAAAACTTATCAACAATTATACGGGTAGTTTAGAGCAACAAGCTTTGGTTGAAGACCTTAAACGAGGTAACAAACATGGGTTGGGGCACAGTTTTTTTAATGAACATTTACAAAAATATTTTGCGGATTTAGGGTTAGTAGAGGGTGTGGCAAAAGCAGGTAATCCTGAAGCATCGGTTAAAACGCTTTACCAAATTTTTAATGAAGGCAATGCTGAATTCGGCGTGAATAAAAACCCTGGTAAAGCTGCTATCGTTTTGGCTTTAGCTGGACGACTTAAAGTTTTTTCAAGCAATGATAAACGGAATGCGGAAACCAACGCTCGATATCTTATCGAACTTGGCAGACATTTCGAAGCTTATGGTGATCTCAATAGAGCTTATGACTGTTATGATGCAGCATATTTAGCGTACCGGCAATTAAAGCAGGTAGATGCCAAGAGTCTAAAGGTGCTTGAAGAAACTGCTGAAATTGCAAATGTAAGATTAAAAAATGACAGTGATGCCTGTCAGGACAAAATCGTTGATATATTAAAAAAACTCATTGATGAGGATCCTAAAAATATCGAAAAAGCTCAAAATTTTTTGATGACTAAAGTTGGTAACTCAGCCAAAACCCCTAAAATGGAAGCTTTTGACGTATTTATATCTCAGAAGATGCAATCTTCATCTAACACCAACAACATTTTGGTAGCCATTCGAGCTATAGGAAATGCCATCACAAATTTTCGTACAAGTTTTCAAGATGAAAAAGTGAATCAAAGTGAACATATCATATATTTACTAGAAATCACCCAGGAGTTTGGCAAAATATTGGCCGCTGAAAATAACGAAGATGCCAAGCCTTTAATCAACCAACTTAAAAGCTTTGAACAATATTTGAGAAGCAATGAAAAGAGCCTTGAACTTTTACAAAAACATATGTTTGCTTTGGCTAAAGCTGCACAAGTATATTCAGAAACAAAAAATCTGGGGCTGAGATTATTAGATGACTTGTTACAACAAGAGCCAGACAATTTGATCATCAAACTCTTACATGCAAGTTTATCGGGGCATTCTGCAGCTGATTTAGTTCGAAATAAAATAAGTACTTTACTCGAATTGGCTTCCCAAACAGATGATTTAACCGTAGCAAAGGATGCTGTAAAATTACTGGTTGATAATTATCCCAGATATAAAGATGAGCCTCAAGACGAAGGTCAATATGTCAAAGCAGTCTTACAGGATTTTTATCAGGCACTGAACAAAGAGCCTTATTCACAGTCAGAGGCAGATAAGTGTTTGATTGAAGTCATTAAAATATATTCCACCACTGCATATACTCGTCAAGGTGTTCTGCTATTTACGGATCGAGAAAAAAAACTGAGTGCTTTATCCGGTGCCATCAAACGTCTTGAACTTTCAGATGAAATAAGACAATTACTTGAATTAAGAGAATTCGATTTAGTAAATCAACTTTCAGAGGCAAAAGAATACCTGAGTGATGTTATTAAGACGCCAAAAACAACCACTAAAATTGATTTTTTCTACGAGCAGCTTCGACAAGCAATAAAAGCTAAAGATTACGAAAGTGTTCTTGCGTTACTGGCAAATTCTGCAGAAATGACCCTGCAAATTGCAACAGATAATCGTTACCAGGATGCTGTAAAATATTGGTTTAGTGAAGTTACAACATTCCTCAGGCAGAAAAGACCTGAAAAAAATATTAAAGATGAGGAAGGTGAGCGTCCAAACCCTGAATATGCAAATCAATTAAGCAACTATCATCAAAAGCTGGTTTTAATGATGAAAGCCTACCAGCCAGGTTGGATGGAACTGCAAGCTATTTTTAAGGATGCTTTCGAACTCTTAGCACAAGAGAATCATGAATTGCGCTTAGCAGCTGTAAATTTGTTGGTAAAGCAGTATCCTCGTAATACCACGGAGCTTTCTCAGGAAGCCAGGTTGATGATGCCAGTATGGGGGCAATTAAAATCAGCCATTAAATCAAATGACAAAGAAGCTGAGCAAAAAGTATTGATTGCGATTGCGGAAATTTATTCTCAGGCGGCTTATGGTGTGAACCCTGATACTGGTATTATCGATGCAGCATCCAAGCTTCAAAATACTCAAAAATTAATGGCAGAGGATGCGCCTGAAACAAAAGTTTCTCATTTAATACGAGCCAGAAAGTTAAAAGCTGAAAATAAACTGATTGAAGCGCAAGAAGCATTGCAGTTGGTTTTTGCGGAAGACGAAATCTCTATGCCCGTCTCAGCTTATTTGGATAAAATTGATTTTCTTGTCAGAGAAAAACAGTATATTGATGCTTTAAAACAACTTGCAGTGTTAAAAGAACAGGAAAATTTTCATTTATATGAAGCAAAATCACGACAATTATTTACAAATATTTATAACAATTTGCCAGAAGCTATATTTAACACTGAGACAGTAGCAGAAAATATTGAATTATTGAAAACGATGGTAGATTTTCATAATCCAGAGCAGCATGCCTGCGAATTTGCGATTATGAGTTTAATTACCCTTTCACTACAAACTCACAATCTCGAAGAGGCCCAAAAGGCCGTTGAAAAATTAGCGCAGCACTATCCTGTTTCAACTAAAGAGCGACCTACAGAAAGCGCTTTAATGCAGCCACTGTGGGCAGATCTTCATGAGGCTTTAACTCAAGAGCACCCCAATGATGCCGATGTTCAAAAAGCGCAGTTTGAGATCATCAAAACCTATTTTAATCAGTCATTTTTGAAAGCTAATGAAATGAGTGTTCATAATGCTTACAACAAGCTTTCACTAATGTTAAAGACTGTTAAAACAGACGCATTAGTTGCCGAGGATGTTAACCAATTTGAAGTTCTCAAAGCTATTGCAGACATTAAATACCCACAGGCACTTGAGAAGTTTACTGTTTTAGGCGGTGGGCGTTCAGATAACGAACTGGGTACCGATGCTTTACTGTTCAAAGCTCGAATTTTACTTCAGCAAGGTGATTACCAAAAAACGATTGATCTATTGAACCTCTTAAAAACTAAAGACGGATTTTTAAAAGTATCTGATTACGCCAGAAGTCTATTTCAAGATGCTTTGGCAAAAGTGGACTTGGATCCTTTAAAGTTGCTCCAGGAAAAAATCAACTATGATTGTTGTAAGGCTATTGATTTTCAAAAAGCATTCAATAATGTCGATGTTCGGAGCTCTAAACAGAACCTCCAAAAAGTTAACGAACTTTATCAGCAATATTTAGAAAAAGAAGCAAGGGCGGTGTGTCAACTCAGCGGAGAAAGTATCGCTGCAATCAATACAGAAGATCTGGCACTGGCTCGAACTGACTCAAAAAAATATCCTAACACCAGTTTAACGCAAGCCTCTGCTTTATTTAATAAATTTTCTGTGCTCATTATTGAGGAGGTTGTTAATTCAGCCGCATCTGCCGAAAATGCAGAGGATAAAATTACTTTTGTAGCTAGAACTATGGAAAAATGGCTTTTGATAGCCAAAATTGCTAAAGAAAAGTATGGGGATTTTAATTTCTATCAGGCAGTAAATGCAGCTTTTGGGAATGCCATTATTTTTAGTCGCTTAAGTGTTGCAAAAGATAGTCTTTCGCCTCAGGCTCGAGCAGTCTTAAATGACTTAGATTATACGTTTGCTACTAAGGGTAATAATAAAAACTATCGTGAAATTATAGAAAAACAAGAAGGACGTTTAGTGCCTTTTTTGGGAATACTGTGTACGGATGCTACTTTTTTGAATGATACATTACCTTCCAATGCAAAAACACCAGAACAAAAATTGAATGCATTAAATCAACGCTCTGCAGGTTTAATGCTACAAGTGAATTTTGATGCTATTAAAACGGTGCTTGTGCGTGAACCGCTTCTAGATGAAGCAAATTCAGCATATCATAGAATCAAAGCCTTTGAAATACATCCAAATCATGAGACGCTTAACTATAATAAAACATTTGAGATTCAACCCAGAGAAAATCCACCCAAGACAACGGATGTGCTAACAAAACAGCCTTTAGAGCTTGCAGAGCAACCTTTAGAAAATATTCTCAAAAACAAGCAATACCAGAATGAAGCTACCGCACTACTAAAACAAAGAGCCACAGCGCTTGTAGATGTTAACAATGAGAATATAAAAGTTTTAATTGAATCGATTTCAGACACACCGTCTGAAATTTCCAAGGAAATCATTGCTAACTTACAAGCAGTTCATGAGCGCACACAAGCTTTGAACGAAGCTTTAAGTCAACGGCTAAATCCAAGTGATGAACTTCGTATACAAATCACACAGTTTCAAAGAGAAATAAATCAGTTGTTAAAGTTAGTGAAATTCCAGCAACAGTATTCCAGTGCTGATGCACTCCAATCACCAAGTATACAGCATGAGCTGGTTGAACTTTTAAGCTTTAAGCATGGTGAAACTGACTTTCAAAATATTCGAAATGCCCAAAAAAATATTGTTACAGCTTTGGTGGACAAAACTGATATCGCCACTGAATTTAATAAAACACTGATTGGATTCATAGAATACAATTTGCCACCATTAACTAATTTACAAGAACAAAAAGTCAAACTGGATAATATCAAACTTTCTTTTGACAATGTTCAAAAAATCTTGGATGAAAAACCTGTCAGAATTTTAGGTTTTGGGCCAAAATTTACTGAAAAACAAAAGCAGTTAATTGTAGAAGGCCGATTCAAAGCTTTTCTTGAAGGTCGAAAAATTTGGTTGATGGAAGCCAAAGAAGCCATTCAACAAGCTAAACAACAGCTTGAGGATGAAAAAGCAAAGCTTAAGCCCTATGAAAATTTATCCGATGAAGCATTGCATATTATTTTAGGTGAAGATAAAGCATTCAACATTAATAGAGCCAGAGAGAAATATCAAACACTAAAGAGTGAAATTTCTAAACAGCAAATAGAGCTAAATGATAGGCAAATGGAACTTTCGAATATTAGTAGAGATGTTCAGAAATTTGAAACACGCTTACAATCAGAGTTCATAAGAGGACGCTTTTTAAAAACTTCTTTAGGATGGGCTACGCAAACACTGCGAGAAAATCAGGAAGTAGATATCTTTAATATGGACAAACGTGAATTAGAGCGCGCATCACAAAAGCTTTCTGATATGATTGACCGCGCCAATAGCATGCTATCAAGTATTCCTACTAAAAATACAGAAAGTGCAAACTACCGTAACCGCTTTGAAAGACATCAAAAAATTATAGAACAGCTCCAAAAAACTTTACGAAAATTGCTTGTAGATGCTGAAGCTAAAAAAACACAAATTGAAGTGGCGTTGCGTGAAATAAAAAGAGGCGAAATTGCATTAGCTCAACATCGGGTTGAGGCAAAAAGTTCGGAAACAGACACGTCTAAAACCAACAAAGCGCCTTTTAAAAGAATGCGCTCCTCAAGCTTTTTCACCCATAAACCAGCAGAAGATTCCTTAGAATTTTCTACAAGTGGTGATTGTGCGCTTAAAATATCTTTTGAGCCCGATACAAAAATACCTACTGCCAACAAATATACCACAGTTACTCCAAACTTAGACGTGCTTTCAAAGCCTATACCTGTTAGCCCCCGTAAAAAAGATGCTTTTGATACTGAACCATTACTGCAAAAAACCTCCAGCATGATCTATAGTGAAAATGGTAAAGGCGTTCCCAGAGCTTTTGAAAAAGATACAAAAAGTGGTACTCTAATACTGAAGCCTGCTGATGTTGCTGCTTCAAATAAACAGGCTAAAAAACAAGAATATGCCTCTGATAAGGCAACTGTAGAACTGATGGTTAAACATGCTTTGGAAGAAGATCATGAAAAGCCGGTTTATCTTGAAGGTACTTTGGCTAAAAAAGCAGCTATATGGTTATTAGCCCACCGCAAAGCAGATGGTGGTAAAGGCCCTGATATTTTTGTCAAAGATAAAAAAGGTGAGTGGAAAGAAGTTTCCATGAGATCGATGGTGAAATATGCCCTTGAAATCAACCACAAAGCCAGTTGGTTAAAAGAACAACCTAGAAGTTTACCCTCTGACACATTAATTATCGATCGTGAAAATAGCTTTAAACCACCAAGATTTGGTGTACCAGCAGCATGATATTTCATTGCCTATTTCATTAGAATTAGGCATAATACTTGAGGTTCGGGGCGTAGCGCAGTCTGGTAGCGCACTAGCATGGGGCGCTAGGGGTCGTGGGTTCAAATCCCGCCGTCCCGACCATTACTTCTATTAGTCCAGTCTGTATCGTTAGACATTATATATTCATTAACATGCTCTTAAAAAATAAACTTGCGCACCAATCTTTATTTGTCATTTTCTAAAAGCCATTATCATGAAAACAGTCAATGTAGGTTGGGCTGACGAAGGAAGCCCAACAGGCTGTGACAATTAATTTAGACCGTAATTAAATGAATACTCTGTTGGGCTTCCTTCGTCAGCCCAACCTACATTTATAGTGTTTCAATTTTGAAGTTTTGCGTTCCATAATAATTATCGATTGTCCATAAGAAGCTGTTATCATGAAAACAGGTGTGATTTAAAGGATTTTTTGCTAAAATATCAATCATTCAAAGCTTAGGGAGAAAAGGGTGGAAAATTATAAAAATATCCTACTGGCGGTAGATTTGCATGAAAATTGTGATGAAAATATCATCAGTCAAGCAATTAAAATGGCGCGTGAGCATGGCGCAAAATTAACTCTGTTGCATGCCGTTGAGCATTTAAATGCTTATGGGGTTGCTCAGGCTTACCCATCTATCATTGAAGTGGAAGGAAAACTGATGGAAGAGGCCAGAGCCAGTTTGCAAAAAATCATAGCAGAGCGTCAAATTGAAAAAGTCGCTACCATCGTTGAATCTGGCTCTCCAAAAATGATCATTTTGGATTATGCCAAAGCACACGATATTGATTTAATTGTACTTGGCAGCCATGGGCGACATGGTATTAATATGCTGCTAGGCAGCACAGCCAATGCAGTATTGCATCATGCTCAGTGTGATGTTTTAGCTGTGCGGATACAGTCAAAATAAATTTTTAAATTTAGCTTTAATCAACAGCAGTGAAAAACATGTCAGAATTTGCCAAAGAAATCGACTCAATTAATATTGAAGAAGAATTAAAACAATCCTATTTAGATTACGCCATGAGTGTTATCGTGGGTAGAGCCTTGCCAGATGTGCGTGATGGTTTAAAACCTGTACATCGGCGCGTATTGTTTGCCATGCATGAATTAAATAATGACTGGAATAAACCCTACAAAAAATCCGCTCGGGTAGTGGGGGATGTGATTGGTAAATACCATCCGCACGGTGAGACTGCCGTATATGATGCGGTGGTTCGAATGACTCAGCCTTTTTCGTTACGCTATCCTTTAGTAGATGGACAGGGTAACTTTGGCTCTGTGGATGGTGACTCGCCTGCCGCCATGCGTTATACCGAAGTTAGAATGGCGAAGCTTGCGCACAGCTTGCTGGCAGATCTTGAAAAAGAAACCGTTGATTTTGTGCCTAACTATGATGAAACGGAAATGGCACCTGCAGTAATGCCAACCCGTGTCCCTAATCTATTGGTGAATGGCGCCTCCGGTATTGCCGTGGGAATGGCAACCAACATTCCGCCCCACAATTTATCGGAAATCGTTGAAGCCATTTTACAGGTCATTGATAACCCAGACATTGATATTAACACCCTGATGCAGATTGTACCAGGACCTGATTTTCCAACTTCCGGCATCATTAACGGTCGTGAAGGTATTATTCGTGCCTATCATACCGGTAGGGGTCGAATTTACGTCAGAGCCAAAACGCATATTGAAGAAGAAGATAACGGTAAACAAAAGATTATTGTCACAGAGTTACCTTATCAGGTAAATAAGGCCCGATTAATCGAAAAAATCGCTGAGTTGGTTAAAGATAAGCGCATTGAAGGCATTACAGGTTTAAGAGATGAATCCGATAAAGATGGTATGCGTATGGTCATCGAAATTCGTAAAGGTGAGCCTGTAGAAATTATCGAGAATCAATTGTATGCCCAAACACAAATGCAAAATGTTTTTGGCATTAACATGGTGGCACTGGTAGATGGTAAACCAGAGATTTTAAATCTTAAACGCTTTTTAGAAGAGTTTGTCCGCCATCGTAAAGATGTAGTAACCAGACGCTGTGTATTTGAACTTAGAAAAGCGCGTGATCGAGCGCATATATTAGAAGGACTAGGCATTGCGCTTGCCAATATTGAAGCAATAATTGCTTTAATCAAAGGTTCAAAAACCCCCACAGAAGCTAAAGAAAAACTACTGAACCGCAATTGGGATTTAGGAGTTGTACAGGCAATGTTGGAAAAAGCAGGGAATGATTGCAGACCTGATGCCCTTGACAGTCAATATGGAGTTCAAACTGCTGGTTATCAATTATCGCCCACACAGGCTCAGGCTATTTTAGATTTAAGACTTCATCGCTTAACAGGCCTTGAACAAGATAAAATTCATGGAGAGTATTTAGATCTTTTAGCCGTTATTCAAAAACTTCTGGAAATTTTAGGTAGCCATGAAAAATTGATGGAAGTCATTCGCACCGAACTTGTAGAAATCAAAGAAGCGTTTGGGGATGGTAGAAGAACTGAAATCCGTGATACCCATGAAGATATTTTAATCGAAGATTTAATTGAAGATGCACCCGTTGTAGTCACCATCTCTAAAGAAGGTTATGCAAAATCACAACCTTTAGATGAGTACCAAGCGCAAAAACGCGGTGGTAAAGGTAAAGCACTTACAAAAGTGAAAGAAGAAGATTTTGTAGACCATCTGCTCATTGCCAATACTCATGATACCATTTTGTGTTTCAGTAATAATGGCAAAGTATATTGGCTTAAGGTTTACCAGCTGCCAGTAGCCAGCAGAATTTCTCGGGGGAAACCTATCGTCAATCTTTTACCTTTAGAAAAAGATGAACGCATTAACGCTATTTTACCTTTACGTGAATACGCGGAAAATCAATACATTGTGATGGCTACGGCGCTAGGAACCATCAAAAAAACTCAGTTAACAGATTTTGCCAGACAAAGATCCAGTGGGTTAAAAGCAATAGAGTTGGTTGAAGGCGATAAGTTAATTGGTGTTGAAATTACTAATGGTGAACAGGATATTATGTTGTTCAGTAATTCAGGCAAAGTGATCCGTTTTAACGAATCCATGGTACGCGCCATGGGACGAACTGCACGTGGTGTTCGTGGCATCAAGCTCAAAGAAGATCAACAGGTTATTTCACTGGTCGTAGTTAAACCTGAAGGTAGCATATTAACAGTAACAGAAAAAGGTTACGGAAAACGTACAGATATTGAAGAATATCGAACCACGGGACGAGGCGGTCAAGGGGTTATTTCGATTCAGGTGACCAAAAGAAATGGCTCAGTAGTTTCAGCCTGCCAGGTTTGGGAGTCTGATGAAATCATGTTGATAAGCTCAGGTGGTACAGCCGTTCGTATGGCTGTCAATGAAATTTCTGTGATTGGCCGAAATACTCAAGGCGTGCGATTGATTAATCTAAATGAATCTGAACTGCTGGTAGGTGCTGAGCAGATTCAGGAAGTTGCAGAAGACTCCGAATGAAGTTTATTGATGAGGCTCGAATTCGAGTAGAAGCCGGTAAAGGTGGCAATGGCTGCTTGAGTTTCAGACGAGAAAAATATGTTGCCAAAGGCGGTCCCAATGGTGGCGACGGTGGTGATGGCGGCAGTGTTTTTTTAACAGCCACTTCTGATATAAACACGCTCATAGAATATCGTTATAAAAGGATTCACAAAGCTCAAAATGGTGAAAATGGCATGGGCAAATGCTGCACTGGTGCTTCCGGTGCAGATCTGATTCTCAATGTTCCTGTAGGCACTTTGGTATATGATGAAGACACTCAGGAACAAATTGCAGATTTAAAGGTAGAAGGTCAAAGCCAGTTAGTAGCGCAAGGTGGTTTTCATGGTCTTGGCAATACTCGTTTTAAAAGCAGTGTTAATCAGGCGCCCAGAAAAACAACACCAGGCTCAGAAGGGGAAATCCGTAATTTACGGCTGGAATTGAAATTACTGGCTGATGTGGGGTTATTGGGGTTACCCAATGCCGGAAAATCTACATTTATTCGCTCAGTGTCTAAGGCAAGACCAAAAGTGGCAGATTATCCTTTTACAACTCTACATCCAAATTTGGGCGTGGTTGCTCCAGTACCTTATCAAAGCTTTGTGATTGCTGATATTCCAGGCTTAATTTCTGGTGCTTCAGAAGGCGCAGGCCTGGGGATTCGCTTTTTGAAACACTTAGCCAGGACTAAAATTTTATTACATTTGGTTGATTTAGCACCCAGTGATGATGCCAACCCTGTGGATGCAATCTCAATCATTGAAAAAGAACTTAAAAATTACAGCCAAAACCTCTTTGAAAAGCCTCGTTGGCTGGTATTTAACAAAGTTGATTTGCTTCAACCGGAAGAAGCCAAAGATAAAATTCAGACAATCACAAAAAAACTTAAGTTTAATGGCCCTGTTTATAAAATTTCTGCTTTAGAGAAACAGGGCGTTGAAAAGCTGTGCTTTGATATTCTGGATTATTTGAAAAGCGAATAGTTTTTTTGTTTTCTAATGTAGGTTGGGCTGACGAAGGAAGCCCAACAGGCTTTGGCAATTAAATAAAGCCGTAATTAAATGAATAACACTGTTGGGCTTCCTTCGTCAGCCCAACCTACATTTAACTGTGGCCTGATTTAATTCCCACAACCTGTTGGGCCTGTTAAGCTCTATTATTAATGATTCAGCGATTTGGCAATCAAACTGACTCTTTTACCCAATGCGTGACACAGATTTTTTTCAGCATCGCTTAAAGGATTTTTACTTTCAAGACCGGCAAGATGACTGGGGCCATAAGGCGTTCCACCAGTTTTAGTATGTAGTAAATCACTTTCTGTGTAAGGCAAACCCACCATGATCATACCGTGATGCATCAATGGTAACATCATAGAAAGTAAAGTGGCTTCCTGGCCACCATGTAAGCTGGAAGTAGATGTAAAAACGGCAGCGGGTTTATTGACCATAACACCCGACATCCAAAGACTACTGGTACTATCCAGAAAATATTTTAAAGGCGCGGCCATGTTACCGAATCGAGTTGGGCTGCCCATAATCAGAGCATCACAATTTTTTAAATCATCATGGGTAACGTAAGGGGCGCCATCATCCGGCACTTGTGCTTTAGTGGCTTCACACTCGGAGGAGACTTTGGGAACCGTTCTCAAAATAGCCTCTGCACCTGAAGCTTCTACGCCTCTGGCGACCATTTGCGCCATTTTTTTGGTGGCACCGTGCTGAGTGTAGTATAATATCAATATTTTTGGCATAAGTGTCCCTGAATTGAAATAATGAAGAAAAATAATTATAAAACTTCCTGGCTGCAATTTGAACTGTTAAATACTGGATGGCGGTTTATCAAAACAGTATACGAACGCTTTTTTGAAGTGGGATGCACTTATCGGTCTGCAGCGCTAACTTACACTACTTTGTTATCGCTGGTGCCTTTGATGACCGTAAGCTTTGCGGTTTTTGCTGCTTTTCCTGTATTTAGTCATATATCCGGTCAAATTCAAAACTTTATTTTTTCACACTTTGTGGCAGCGTCTGGTGAAGTGATTCAAACCTATTTACAAAAATTTGTCTCCCAAACTAAAAATCTGTCGGCCATTGGTTCAGCTTTTTTATTTGTCACAGCAATTTTAATGATGTTCACGATGGAGCAGGCTTTTAATGCGATTTGGAAAGTAGACTCCAGGCGCAAAGGCGTGAGTACTTTTTTAATGTACTGGGCAATATTGACTTTATCGCCAATTTTAATAGGGGTGAGTATTATTGTCAGTGGTTATCTCAGTCAGTTACCCATAATTTCCTCGACAGCACAAAGCTTTAATTTTTTGTTAATATTGCCTTTTTTGCTTAATCTGATTTTTTTCACTTTACTTTATGTGGTAGTACCCAATTGTTATGTTCCAGTAAAGCATGGTTTTACTGGCGCTTTAGTAGCTTCCATATTATTTTCCATCGCAAAATGGGGCTTTGGTTATTATGTATCCCACTTTCCAACTTATATTTTACTGTATGGTGCTCTAGCAACCATACCGTTATTTTTGGTTTGGCTTTATGTTATGTGGATAATCATTTTATTTGGAGTTATTATCAGTAATGTATTAACCAATGGCTATCGTTTTCGTTCTACAGCAAAACTTGATGGTTTTACCCATGGATTTATTTGGATGGGTTACTTTAAAGATGCTTTAATGCTGGGCAAAAGTCTTGCATTACAGGACTTAATTAATTTAGATAACTGTGGTTATCAGGTAGAGCCGCGCAAACAGTTGCAATTACTCTTAGATAAAAAATTAATTACGCAAACCCAGGCGGGACATTATATTTTATCAGCAGATCTATCAGATATTCGGTTTGAAGATTATGCCTGTTATACGCCCTGGCGAGTACCGAGAATCATTGAGATTGAGCATATCAAAGCACCTTTTATAACAGAGTTAAAAGAGGTAATTGAGCATAAAACTTTTGAAATAAGTCTGAAAGAAATTTTTACAAAAGATCCTAAGCCATAATATTTTTAATATCATAACCCAGTTCAAGTATTCTTCCAAAAATTTGGCGACGGGAGCGACAGTGTAATTTAACTTTAATGTTATCTAAGTGACGTTCTACTGTGCGAGAAGAAATATATAGTTTCTCCCCCAACTCATTGCAGGTAAATCCTTTCATATACCAGTGTATAATTTCACTTTCTCGCTTAGATAATTTCTTTAAAAAGTGGTTAAAGGCTTTACTGCTGTCAAATTGGATGCTTTCCTTAAATGGATCGGTAATTGTATTTTGTTTTGTTTGATAAACCTGGCTTAATTTTTCCGGTATGCCAATGGGGGAGGCTTTTTTCAGAAAAGGTTCTAAGCGATGTAAAAAGTATTGGTTAAACTCTTTGAACATATCCAGATGATTAACATAAAAATGGTTAATTTCTTTGTTCAGATGGTGAGTAGCAAACATAAAAAATTGTAAGATAGTTTCATCACCTCGAGTGGCTTTGTTGAGTATTTGCAAAAAATGACTTTCGTTAAAATAATTGAAAACTTTTTTGAAACGGGGATTATAAAAATCTTTGTTGGTTAGATCAGAAATATAAATCCCAAAATGATTTCTTTGGATAATATCTAATGGCATTGTTTCTGCTACATTGCTTTCCAGTAAGGCAGTATATTTTCTGGCATTATTACACAAAGCGATAAACTCGCCTTTGGTATTGAGTTCAATATAATTAAAGTGGGTAAGGCCAACTTTATCAAACAGTGGCTGTGTAATATCTTTCACAAGATTTGATTGTTGAATCATTGGCTGGAAAGCAGATTGAGGTAGTTTAAGCATATACTCTAGAAATTAGGTGTAAAATACTTAGGTAATAATACCGTGTAGACAGTAGTGTAGTCAAGGGTTATTAAGGAATACTTTCCTTTAATTTCTCTTTTTGGGAGAAATATACTTTTCGCGTCGGATATTTTGAATAGAAAAACCTTTATCCAAAAGGAAATTAAAAGATTCATCAATCATATCTGGATTACCACAAAGATAAAAGATATCCTGTTCAGGATCCAATGTTTCATGTTGAAAAAAATGTTGAACATATCCCTGATGCTCAAAAAGTGTTCCAGCAGATGGCGTATGACGACTATAAAAGGCATGAAACTCAAGGTTGGGGTGTTTTTTGGCAAAATTCCAAAAGTCCTCACCATAAAGTAAATCCTCTGGGGTTTGCACGCCCTGAAGAATGATAACTTTCATATCATGATTGCCAAGCCGCTCATGTAATTGTGGCAACATGGATCGATAAGGGGTCACACCGGTACCCGTTGCAAGCATAAAGTAACGTTTAGGTATTTCGTCTCTTAAGATTAATCTACCAAAGGGACCTGTGGTAGTAACGTTTTCCCCTTTGGTCAAATGAAATAAAAACTCTGTGCCAGGGCCGCCCGGAAAAGGAGAAACGGCAATTTCAATATCTTGAGATTGTGTTGGAATGGTAGCAACACTATAACTGCGATTAAAGGTTTCGTTTTCCACCTCAAAATGAAAGGTGATAAATTGTCCTGGCGTAAAGTTAAAAGGTTCGGATGATTCTGTTGTAAAAATCATGTGGCGCACTTTGGGCGTTATCATTTTAAAATCTTTTAAAATAAGCTTAAATTCTTTTTTTGCCATGAAGAAAAAGGTAGTTTATCATTTTGGACGATTCTAACAGATTCAGAATTTTAGGTATATGCCTGTGTACAGCCTATGATTGATTTTTCATAGAAAAATCTTCCATAAAATTTAATAAAGCATCGATACCTGCCACGGGCATAGCATTATAAATACTGGCTCGTAATCCGCCTACGAAACGATGTCCTTTTAGGTTTGTGAGACCTGCTTTTTCTGCGGCTTCAAGAAACTGTGTTTCCAGTGCTGAATTTTTAAGATTGAAAATCACATTCATCCTCGAGCGATAAGCCTTATCCACTTTGTTATGGTAGAAGGTGCTGTGATCAATGTAATCATATAACTTTTGAGCTTTGGTTAGGTTTTGTGCTTCTATTGCCTTTAAGCCTCCTTGTTTTTGAACCCATTTTAAAACCAGACTCAAAATATACCAAGGATAAGTGGGTGAGGTGTTTTGCATGGAATCATTTTCAGCATGTAATCGATAATTAAACATATTCGGAGTTTGAGGGAAAATCTCTCGCTGAAGTAAATCTTTGCGGACAATAACGACTGTGACACCGGCTGGCCCGAGGTTTTTCTGAGCGCAGGCAAAAATAATCCCAAAGCGACTGACATCAAGACAGCGAGTCAAAAGATTAGAAGACATATCACTCACTAAGGGTAAAGAACTTTTAGGAATGTTTTGAAATTCAACTCCATTGACGGTTTCGTTATCCACATAAAATAAATAGGTAGAATCATCAAATTTTTCCCAGGTTGCCGGGTTAGGTATCGTAGTGTAATCCGTGGAACTGGCATCACACACTACATGAACCTTGCCATATTTTTCTGCTTCTTTTGCTGCAATTTCGCTCCAGATGCCCGTTTTCACGTAAGCCATAGATTGAGCCTGATATGCCAGATTCATCGGCACCATGGCAAATTGACTTCTGGCGCCACCGTGTAAAAACAGGACTTCATAGTTATCCGGTACCTGTAACAAATTTCGCAAATCCTGTTCACAGGCTTTCGCCAGCGCTTTAAAGGCATCGCCTCGATGAGAAACCTCCATCACTGACATCCCTGAGTCCTGCCAGTTAAGAAATTCAGCCTGAGCCTCTTGCATTACTTCTAAAGGCAGCATTGCTGGGCCGGCACTGAAATTGTAGACACGTTTTTGATTCATATAACTTATCCAAAACAAATTTTTCCAATTATATCGCTCACAGGACAGGATTTACAATGTGTCTTTAAATAAATCAAGCAGTTAATTGATCTTGATCCACTTTAGTAGAGACCAAGTTAAGCAACTTTAAGCCAGGTACTTGATAACCGATGAAAAGGGTTGAAGCTTCTGTGATTTAAACCCAACTAAATTAGCACAGTTGTACACAATTTGTTTTTCGAACAATGCTTCTTCACTATAAGCTTTATTATATTTTTTATAATTACTATACTAAAGTGTAAAGTTTCGTGTGCTTGTGGGTTTTCTACCAGAGCCAGAATATTCTACCAGAGGAAAATCAAAAAACGCTGTAACTCACTGAAGAATATGGCTCCCCGGGACGGGCTCGAACCGCCGACCCAGTGATTAACAGTCACTTGCTCTACCGACTGAGCTACCGGGGAAAAGAGTAGACATGATAATGTTTTCAATTATAAAGATCAACTATTTTATCAAACTTAAAAACTCTGTACGGGTTTTAGGGTTTTCTTTAAAAACTCCCATCATTTTAGAGGTAGTCATGCAGGAGTTTTGTTTTTGCACGCCGCGCATCATCATACAAAAGTGTTTGGCTTCAATAATGACTCCCACACCTCTGGCACCAATTTTTTCCATAACACAAGAGGCAATCTGATGAGTGAGTTGTTCTTGAATCTGTAGTCTTCTGGCAAAATGATCTACGATACGAGCAATTTTTGAAAGCCCGATCACTTTTCCATTTGGCAAATATGCGACATGGCACTTTCCAACAAAAGGCAGAAGATGATGTTCACATAAAGAATATAGCTCAATATCTTTGACGATCACCATTTCGTCCATATCGCTTTCAAACACCGCCTCATTGATTAACACATCTATATCTTCAGAGTAACCTTTGGTTAAAAATTTCATGGCTTTGGCTGCTCTGGCAGGGGTTTTTACGAGACCTTCCCGGGTAACATCCTCACCCAGGGCAGTGATTATTTTTTCGAATTGTTCTTGCATATCTAATCCAATAATTTAATAAATTTAAACTCAGCCGGGCGGCCAGTTCATTTGTCGCCCACCCAATAAATGTAAGTGAATGTGATAAACTTCCTGACCACCTTGTTGATTACAATTAAATAAGGTTCGATAGCCAGCATCTGCAATGCCATACTGTTGTGCCAAAGATTTGGCGCATAGTAACATGTCTCCTAACAACATTTGTTCTGAGCTTTTTAAGTCATTTAAGGTGGCAATATGCTGTTTTGGAATAATCAGCAAGTGCGTAGGTGCCTGTGGCTTAATATCTTCAAAAGCTAAAAGGGTTTCTGATTCAAAAACTGTTTTACAGGGAATATTTTGCGCGACAATTTTACAAAACAGGCAGTCTAAAGCGTCATTAGTCATTTGGTTTTATTGTTAAATATTATACAATATGCGTATTTTAACGCTTTTACAGGGCAAATAAAATGACTGATATCATCAATATTTCTGGCTATAAATTTATTCCGCTTGCAAAAATTGCTACTTTAAGGGTGGATTTACTTAAAAAAGCCGATGATTTACAAATTAAAGGTACAATTCTTTTAAGTCATGAAGGAATAAATATCAATCTTGCAGCACAACGCAAGTCTATTGATGCCTATAAAGCTTTTTTAAAGCAAATACCGGTTTTCGCAGATATCGAGTTTAAAGAAAGCGTATCGGATTTTACCCCATTTGCCAAAATGGTGATAAAACTTAAAAAAGAAATCATTAGCATGGGCGTTGAGGGTATTCAACCTCCCAGTCAACCTGAAAATGCCATTGCGCCAGAAACTCTGAAATCCTGGTATGAATCAGGTCAGGAATTTAATATTTTAGATACTCGAAATATCTATGAATACAAAATTGGCACTTTTGAAAATGCTCAGACGTTGCCTTTAGAAAACTTTCGCCAACTTCCTGAATTATTGATGCATTTTTCCGAAGAAGATAAAGAAAAGCCTACGGTGATGTTTTGCACAGGAGGGGTGCGTTGTGAAAAAGCCATGCCCTATTTAAAAGAGCAGGGATTTCGCAATATTTATCAGCTTCATGGTGGCATCATTAAATATTTAGAAGCCTGCGGTGGTGAACATTATCAGGGAGAATGCTTTGTATTTGATGACCGTGTAGCTCTGACAAAAGATTTGAAAGCCTCAGGCGCTCAACTGTGTCAAGGCTGTCAAGCGCCTGTTACCGTAGAGGAGCAGGCACAATGTGATTTTGAGGCTAAAAAACGCTGCCTAAATTGTCTAAAACCCTACAAATCCTGTGCTTAATAACAGTGTAGTATAGCTAAGAGTTAGTATTTATTTCCAATGAATTAAGGGTTATAATCATCCAGGTGAAAATTTACAGACCCAGACAAATTAGGTAAATAAATATGAGTTTAAAAAATATTTCAGCGGGTAAAAATGCCCCTGATGAAGTAAATGTGGTTATTGAAATTCCTGCCAACAGTGACCCTGTTAAATACGAAGTGGATAAGGATACAGGAGCTGTATTTGTAGATCGCTTTTTAAATACAGCTATGTTTTATCCCTGCAATTACGGTTATGTGCCAGATAGTCTATCCGATGATGGTGATCCTGTGGATGTGCTTGTGATTACTCCTGCACCATTGGTCGTGGGTTCCGTGATCGAGGTTCGGCCTGTTGGAATGTTGAAGATGACCGATGAAAAAGGTGAAGATGCAAAGGTTTTGGCTGTGCCAAAGTCAAAGCTTTGTAGCCTTTATGATCAGATTAAAAATATCGATGATGTACCGCCACAATTATTATCAACTATCAGCCATTTCTTTGAGCATTACAAAGATTTAGAGTCTGGCAAATGGGTAAAAGTTGATGGATGGGTAGATCTTACGGAAGCAAAAAGGGAGATTTCTGATAGTATAGCTCGTTTTCAAACAACAGAAGCTTAGATGAGTTTGTACAACATCAAAGTGGCAGTGGCAAGTGCGTTGGTAATTATGATTGCACTTGTTATTGTTTGGATGATGTTGCCCAAAACGGAGCTGGTAATTGATGCTCAAAATACAAAAACATTACCAGCTAATTTCAAAGAGATTTCCAACTTAAAAATTCTCAGTAGTGCGCAATTCTCAGCTGCTCAATTAAAAAAGGTAAAAAAAGAATATTCAGGTGATTTAATCGTATTAGATTTAAGAAAAGAGCCTCATTATTTTATTGATGGAAATTCTGTAAGTTGGATGCGTAAAGCATCAGAAGGTTATCAGCCCAGTCAATTAAGTTTTGCAAAAATGCATAAGAAAATTATTCGACTAAAAATGCATGGAATTACCCAGGCTTTTTTAGTGGATAAAAATCCCGATGGATACTTTCATAATAGTGCGACGATTGCTTTACCAGTATCGGTAACTTATTCTGAACGGGATCTTTGCGGTGTCTTAAAGCTGCCATATATTCATTTAGAAGTGGCTTATCAATCTACTCCTTCTGCCAAAACCGTTGATAAGTTCGTAGATGTATTTCGCCATATTCCTTCAAACACCTGGCTTTACCTCCATGGACTGCGTGAACAACGACCACATTTATTTACTGTGATGGTTGCTATCATGAAAAACAATCAATCACAAAGCTTTCAGCACTTTATTCATAATGACCAATTAAACGCCAAGCACAAACAAAAAACTTTTACTCCAGCTCAACAAAGATTTTTAAAGCAATTTTATCAATATTGTCAGGCGAATCAAAAAACAGCTTATAAAACCGGTTGGTCTAAATGGTTGACTCAACAAAAAGATTCAAACCTAAAAATTTGCTTAGGCTTTTGTTATCAGGATTTTAGCCTGAGTGGCACCACTAATAACTTAATCCCAATATTCTGTAACTGCCGCTGAATAGCATCTGCAAAATCGCTGTGTAAAAATCGTGAAAAGAAGGTTTCGCTACCATGAATGTACTGAGGGATAAAAAACACATTGTTGTTAAATCTTTTTTGAATATCTTGCGCCATATCAGCGATATCATTCATTGGGTTTGCACCATGTCCCTCAACAGTTATGGCGGCAATACCATTTTGGCGAGCAAAATTGACTAAATAAGTTAAAATACGATGAGTTCTGTGTTTTAACAATGCCAATGCTTTTTCACTGCCAAAGCTGCCGGTATCTACATTGCCGTAGCTTACAAATACATAGTTTTTAAAATGCTTTGGAAACATTCTTTCTACCCATAATAAAGTATGCAAGGTGGAGCCAATTTCTTTAACTAAGAAAACAGCAGTAGGTTCATCGGGCTGTAGTTTTAAAGATTCATCTTCTCTTTGAATCTCTTCTAAAGGTACCTCTAAGGCTTTGTCTAATTCATGTTTTAATTGTTGGTATCGCTCATAATGTCTTTTTAAAAGGTAACAAAGCCCCATAAGGATTCCCGTTGCAGCAATTGCGATCCGAGCTGCCTTGCCAAAATTTTGTGACTAAGGTTACGATTAAAATAAAGAAACAGGTTAAAAATCCCGAACCCGACAACAAAAATCTTGAAAGCCATTTTGATTCAGTTTTGTTTTGCCACCAGTATTTTGCCAGTCCCAAAAGAGAAATACTAAAAGTGATAAAAACATTAATGGCATAAAGTATGATTAAAAAAGCGAGCGAGCCATCCGTAAGTACAATGGTAAAAGCAGCACAAACCCCAAAGAAGAGCACCCCGTTTTGTTTCACTAAACGAGAAGATAAAATACTAAAACGTTTGGGAACCCAGTCATCCTGCGCCATATTAGCAAGTACCGCAGGCCCGCCTAAAAATCCAGTATTACCGCCCACAAGTAACAAACCTGCTTCAAAAAATAAGAGTATGATTAATGCCAAATGTCCCAGGTGACTTATGCCTAAAATATCCTGAAAGACAACCGCATTTAATGTCATGCCAGCAATAGGCTTAACGTCCCATAAAAGATAAAGTAATATTAACCCCGAAGCCATCACACTTAAAGAAAATGCCATATAAATCATGGTCATTTTTCCAGTTTTTACTCTGGGTTCAGCCAGCATATTGACATTATTTGAAACGGCCTCAAGACCTGTGTAAGTACCGGAACCTAGAGAATAGGCGCGCAGTAAAATTGCAATCACTGCAATAAGGCCAATACTACCCACTGCCTGATGAGTTTGAACCACAGTAGCATGTAACATGTGTGGTAACTCAGCACCATGAACAAAAATACCGTAACTGATAATAATAAGATGGCTAATAAAAAATCCCATAAAAATCGGTAGCAAAATTTTTATAGATTCTTTCATGCCCCGCAAATTCAGTACCATTAGGAAAAAAATAACAATGATTTCAGTGATAATCAGATGACCCTGATAGGATACAGGTAATAAACTAAAAATAGCCTGTACACCACTGGCGATAGAAATGGAAATGGTTAAGGTATAATCTACAATCAAAGCTGTGCCAGAAGCAAGACCAGCAAAAGGCCCCAATAATTCTTTCGCAACTTTATAACCGCCGCCGCCATTGGGAAACAGTTCAATGACCTGATTGTAACTCAAGGCAATTAAAAACACTGTAACTGCTGTTAATAATGCCAAAAACAAAGCCAGATGCTCATATTGATGTAACGCTAAATACCCCAGCGCAGGACCATAACAGGAGGAAGACAAACCATCAGCACCTAAACCCACCCAGGCTAAAAAGGCAATCAGGGCAATGTGTTGACGATTTTTGGGGGAAAAAGGATCCTGTGATTGACCCAATAAGATAGTTTTTATTTTTGTAAGCATTATGGGGCGGAACAACTAACGATTTCGGCATTATCGCATGCGCATTAGCTAAAGTATATCCCAGGAAATTTTAATGCTATAATCCACTTGAGTCAGTCAGGCAATCGCTGTTGAGTTTTACTTGATGGAGGAAAGTCCGGGCTCCACAGGGTGAGGTGCCAGGTAACACCTGGGGGGCGTAAGCCTACGGCCAGTGCCACAGAAAATATACCGCCTGTTGGATTCAACAGGTAAGGGTGAAATGGTGCGGTAAGAGCGCACCGCGCTGCTGGTAACAGTAGTGGCAGGGTAAACCCCACCTGGAGCAAGACCAAATAGGGATCCACTAAGGCGTGACCCGCGCCGGATCCGGGTAGGTTGCTTGAGGTGTCTGGTAACAGACATCCCAGATGAATGATTGCCCACGACAGAACCCGGCTTATCGACTGACTCGCATAATTTTAAGCTTAAATTTGAATTTGACTGATGGAGTTTACACACCGATATTGACACTCCCCAATCTGCAGACTATGCAAAATTCATCATACGTGAAGCATGTAAAAACAAAAATATTGAGTGGGATCAAATTTCATTACACTCTGATAATGGAAACCCAATGAAAACCTCAACATTTTTATCAACTCTCCATGATTTGGGTATTACGCCTTCATTTAGTCAGCCATCTGTCAGTAATGATAACTCTTATTCCGAAGCGCTATTCAAAACCACTAAGTATTGTCATTTTTATCTTAACAAGCCTTTCAACGCATTAGAAAGAGCCAGAAACTGGATATGCAATTTTGTAAACTGGTATAACAACGAGCATTTACACAGTGGCATAAAATTTATAACTCCAAATGATAGACACCAGGGCTTAAGTATAAGCATATCAAAAAACAGAAGTGATGTTTATTTAAAAGCAAAATCTAAAAATCCAAATCGATGGAGTGGAAATATTCGTAATTGGTCTATTCCGAAGGAAGTTCATTTAAACCTATCTTTACAGATACGAAACCAATGAAAGATCAACGGCACGGCTTTAAGCATTAATAAAAAAGTTATTTCTAAAATAATTTAAATTGCCAGAGAAACAAAATGATAGTCTAATAATAGCTTCTAAAGGCGATACCTTTCCTGAAACGGATCAAGATCAGAGTGCATTATCCCACTATTCCGATTATAATAAGTAATTAAATCTGTACATATATATTTTCAAGAAAATGTAATCAGACTAGGGTGGAGATGACTTGCTATGAACGCACTTACATTGACTTTTACAACAGCTAAAAAAAGCACTGCCCGATATGATCTTGCTAAACCTTCTGAGTACACCAAAGCAAAGCGTTTCATAACTATAAAAATTAGTCGCGGATCTATCGCTGATTTAGAATCCTTAAGAGATCAACTTACGGCTTTTAATAGCAAAGAACATTCTGTAACAACTGAATTAGCTCGAATATCAGCAGAGCTTGCTGAACGAGAAAAAAGTGGTTCTATTATCATCAAAACAAAATATCAATCTTATGATATAAACAAACTAGAACGACATAAGTTACTAAAATCAGCAATAAAACGTTATGGTAAGCAAAAAAAGTTTGTAGAGATTAAGACTTTGCTCAAAACCGTCAATAAGAAATTAAAAGATCAACCAAGTCATAAAAGATTGTGTGAGTTGCAGTCACTGTTACAAAATTTAACTGGCCTTGAACAAGAGCAGGAGTACATACCTTACACCACCTTGTTGCAACAAGAGTTTTTGCCTGCTAAAAAAACTATAAAGAAAATAGCTGACTTTGATGCAGATTTTACACCCTCTGAATACTTAGAAGCCTCTGTTACTGCCGAAACTGAAACAGGACAAGATGACATTGATGCTCTTTCAGCCTGCTTTTGGCTGGATTTTGCCAAAAACACGGGCTTTCTTGCCGGTGAATTTGATCGCCATCATGTCATTCTTTATTTAGTGCTTGTGCAAGGATTTTTTTCTCATTGCGCCAGTTATTATCCTGAGCAAGGTTATGGCAAGTCACCTAAGGCAGAATGTGAAGATCCATTATTTTATGCTCGTTCACAAGCAAAACATCATGCTATTGCTGGTTATAAAAAAGCTCAAGAGGACAGTGTAAATTATGGCAAACAAAATAGAGCGTACTTACAAATGGTTAAAAGCTGTAAAGCATTGATGAATAGTGATACTCAAGCATTAGCTGCTAGGGTCAATGTAGATGGTAGTTTAACAGAAAGAGTATCAGGACAACGCCTTGGTGAAATCCTTGCACATTTGGGTAGTAGAGCAAGTAATGCGACTTTATTTTATGGGTTATTAGAGCGTGCATATGATGGCTCACTGTTGGATGACTTTGAACGTTTAAAACATTACATTCCAGATAAGGGCAAAAAGCGGTTCTTTAATAAAGTCCGTCTTGGAAAGCGTCTTCTTAGCCTTCGCGAATCTTTTAATGCGTTTAAAATGAGTGATGTGCTTGTGCTATACCCCAATATTATGGGCGATATTATGGCTTCGCGCTACGCTGCAGCCCAATCTATTAAAACTCAATGCGAAGTTAACACTTTAGAGAATGTTGCCATTGATGTTCCTGAGAACAGTGGTTTTTTCTACATTCGTTGTTATCCAAACTTTACTGATACTGTTCGAAAAGAATCCAGTAATTTTAATGAAGGCTTAACTAACGTCATTCTTGGCTTTTTTGGAGCTTTAGTTAATTATTATGCTATGGAAGCAGGTCTTCATTATCGTCTGGCTCGGCGCCAAAGTTTTGGATTTTTGCGCGCAAGCATAACCGATACAGGTTCTTTAAGATTAAGAGTTTCTTTGGACGCGGATTCAAATGCATTCGCAGGAATTTATGTTCAAGCCTTAACTCAGCTCAATATTCTTTTGAAAAAATTTGACTTTACTAACCCTGAGTCAATCACAGATCCTAATATAAAATCCACTGTAAAAAACTGTTTAAAACCTTGTGAAGATTCAAAAGGCAGGAGAGTTACGCAAAATACAGGTGACCATTTAAGGGCGGCAATGCGTTGTGAAGATGATCAATGGATAGCTTTATTGGTTGGTGAAAAATATCTAAAAAGACAGGAAGGGTCACAGGATGCTGACGCTATAGCTACTGCTGCTTATAAAGCCTATTTAGATGAGTTTATCTATCAACGCGCTAAACGGAAAAAAGTTTCTGATGGTGAACACAAAGACATTCCTCGGGATGGTTATTCCGTTGCTAATCCTGCCAAAGTTAAACTGGAAATACCGTCTACTGATGACCCCAATAATATTGTTGCGTCTCACCCCATATTAAAACTACTTAACAATATGGTTGTAACCACTGTGGCATACATCAGATCATTACCCAAACTCGACGTTTCTGAATCAATCTATTTTATTCTTTGGAAATTATTAAGAAACTGTCAGAAAGGCCAAGCCATTCTTAATAACACTCACCGATATGAAATCTCCCATATTTTAGCAAAAGCAATGGGTGTCGTTGAAACTATTCAAGAGTATTTATTGCCATTAAAAGTTTTGGCAAAAGATGTTTCAACGGCAAAAGATGATTTAATAAACATCGACAAAGCTCGCTTTGCCCCTTTAGTCGAAGATTCAAAAGACGCCATAGAGATTTTTTATAACGATGGTGGATTACAATCCATTAATACTGGTTTATTAGCTATGGGATTTGAAGGTATAAAAACAGTGCATCTATTTAATGATTGTTATTACGAAATCGAAAAATTTTGTCATGAAAATGGTATAAAAACAACGAAAAAACCTAACGCAGATCATTGGTTATGTGATATCACCCAAATATCGGCATTGAATATAGCATTAATGGCTGCACTTAATGGCTCTAACCCTGAGAATGCCAAGCCGAAAGCCATTTTGATTGATATCACCAATAACAGTACAAAAGCTGCCATAGAAAAATTAAAGCCCTTAGTTGAAACCGCTCAGCAAAATAACATTTATGTTATCTTGAGTTGCAGCATTTTAAAGCATGAGCAATTAGGACAAGATAAATACCAAAGTGGCCGTAATGTTATCATTAAACCTCCCGAAAAATCTCTGAAGTCTCGGACAACCCTCAAACATCTTAATGCTATTTCAGAAGAAGCGATGAATGATCTGTTTTCTGCCTGTCGGCAAATTACTGAAACAGTATCCTATCGAGTAGAACATGCAGAAGCACTTAAGGCTCATGGTTTATTTAAACGATCAAAAACACAACCAATGGTTCAAGCTAAAAGTCATTTAAGGAACAGCGCTGACACACCACCAAAGCTCTTAATATAAATCAATGAGTTAGAGCATTAAAGTGACCCCATTGTCTAGACCGCTGATGATAAATTTAGACAGGAACATCACAACTTTTTAAAGCTCTTTTTCAATGAGGACAAACTTTTAGCCTGTGGCCGACAAACTTCAAATGCTGGTGGGGTGATTATCGCCAAAACCGAAACAAGGCAAGTCTTTGAAGTCATTCTAAATACAGATCCTTTTGTGAGAGAAAGGCTGGCTCAGTACGAAATCTATGAGTTTATGCTTTTTTTTCGAATTTATAGTAAATGAGATATATTCCACTGACATAACAAAAATATAAATATCCAGGCACAATCAGTGTAGATTCAACACAATTTAACGAATTCCCCCCACAAAACCCCACACTTTCAAAAATTTCTTTATAAAAGCACCCTTTTTTTGAATTTTTAATCATTAAAGCACTTATTATTTATTTTTGTTCAAAAGACAAACAAAGGAAGGTGGTTATAAAAATTTATATAAATCAAGTGTTTATACAGATTTTCAAAAAGTTATACACATCAAAATAGTAACTTGTGGATAAAAGTGGGAATAAGTGAAAAAAAGTGGTGTTTTTTCCCAGAAATGTGTATACTGAGTTCTACCAGGTGGGAATTCCTGGGTTGCTAACGACAAACAGTACAGATTTTAGAGTGATGATTTCCCTCAGACCCCAATCCCCACTCATTGCTTTAAAAATTAGTACTGCGAAGTTGTGGTTTAAGACGTACTTGAATAGCGCAGCATTTATTGCTGCGCACTTTCTAACAAAGTGCAGCAGTAATTCTGCAAAAGTTTAACGTTCTTCTGACCTGTAAGTTTTACTAGAGGGGGCAATTTTTAGTGATACTTCGCAGGGCAGAAGACTTTTTTTCTTCAGCCTGGACAGGGCGTTCGGGCATAATTTAGCTAAGTTTATATTCTTATGTTTCGAGGCATTACCGGTATCAACATTGATGCAAAAGGTCGGATGGCGATTCCCAAGCGCTATCGTGACGTTTTGGCAAAATCAGTGGATAGCAACCATCAGGTTGTGGTTACCATTGATACGGAATCCCCTTGCCTGTTACTTTATCCTGCCCTTGAATGGGACATCATTGAAAATAAATTACAAGGCTTACCCAGCTTTAATCCGGCAACCCGTCGTATTCAACGTTTATTGATTGGTCATGCAACGGAGCTTGAAATTGATGGCAATGGACGGTTACTGATTCCGCCAGTTTTAAGGGATTATGCCAGTTTAAACAAAAAACTAATGCTGGTAGGGCAGGGTAAAAAATTTGAAATCTGGGATGAGGAAACTTGGAATAACATGCGAGAACAATGGCTGGCAGAAACCACTTCAACACAAGCACTGCCTGAAGACTTACAGGATTTATCATTATAAACCATGCACAAACCCGTTTTATTTGAACAGACTCTGAATGCCTGGTTAACGGATACTAAAGGTATTTACATCGATGGCACTTTCGGTAGAGGTGGGCATGCAAAAGGCCTGTTAGATAAGTTGTGTGAAGAAGGCAGATTGATTGGCATTGATAAAGACTTAACAGCTATTAATTATGGTAAACAAGTCATAAAAGATCCCCGTTTACAACTTGTACACGGTGGGTTTGCTGAGATTGCAGCCATTGCAAACAAATTTGAGATATATGGCAAAGTGAGCGGTATTTTACTGGATATTGGTGTGTCTTCACCTCAATTAGATGAAGCTCAAAGAGGATTTAGCTTTTTAAAAGCGGGACCTTTGGATATGCGCATGGATCAGACACAGACTTTGGACGCACAGCAATGGGTGAATGAAGCGCCCTTAGATGAAATGATTAAAGTCTTCAAAGAATATGGAGAGGAGCGATTTGCTGGAAGAATTGCCAAAGCCATAGTACAGCATCGGCAGGAAAAACCCATTACTCAAACCTTACAGTTAGCTGAAATTGTCAAACAGGCAAATCCCAAATGGGAAAAGAACAAACACCCTGCTACTCGGGTGTTTCAGGCAATTCGCATTCGTGTGAATGACGAGCTTGAAACTTTAAAAAGTGCTTTAGCCCAATGTGTGGACATTTTAAAACCTGGAGGAAGGCTATTAGTCATTAGTTTTCACTCTTTAGAAGACAGAATAGTAAAACAATTTTTTAAAAAGCTCACGAGCGCACCACCTATACCAAAGGGTTTACCTAAAGGTTTGCCGATACCAGCGGCGCTTGAACCAATTAAATATAAGCTTTGTATCAAAGCTATCAAAGCAAGCGATGAGGAAATAAAAGAAAACCCCCGAGCAAGAAGTGCAGTGCTAAGAGGGCTGGAGAAATTATCATGAATACCATTGTAAGAAGTCTGCCTAATTACTGGGGACAAATAGAATTATCTGCATCGCCCTTCGTGAATCTAAAAGATACACTTAAGTCACCGCTTTTGTGGCTGAGTGCTGTGCTTGTAATCGCAGTATTCTTCTCGGCATTAGCTGTGGTTGTAAATCAGCAAGATAATCGACACTTATTTAATCAGCTGACAAGCCTGCAAAAAAGCAGAAATAGTATGTATGTGAAATGGGGCCAATTGCTGTTGGAAGAAAGCACTTGGTCAACACAATCGCGTATTCAGAGGATAGCCACTGAAAATTTAGATATGGTGGTGCCAAAACAAAAAAATATTGTTATAGTGCAACAATAATTTTTGGTTCACATCCTTAGGTATGACACATCCCTGGCGTTACTGGTTAATTGTTGCTCTGTTAGTGATCGCCGTAACAGGAATCATCGCTCGAATTGTAGATCTGATGGTTGTACAGCGCAAATTCTTACTAAGCCAGGGAGATTCCCGCAGTTTAAGAATGATTAAAATTCCTGCTTACCGAGGTATGATTACTGATAGAAATGGTAAGCCATTGGCGGTCAGTGTCCCTGTGGATAACATCTGGATTGATCCGCAGAAATTTTCCCCTGAGGATAGCAATCTTCACAAACTTGCAGAAACTCTAAATGAACCTCTTTTCAAGATCCGTAAAGTTTATCGCAACAATGAAAAAAGAGAATTTGCCTACTTAAAAAGAGAAGTCACACCCTATATTGGATTAAGCGTGAAAACCTTAAAAATTCCAGGGGTTTATGTGAGCCGACAATTCAAGCGTTATTATCCCGATGGCGAAGTGGCCGCACAATTAGTAGGATTTACCAATATTGATGATAAAGGTCAGGCAGGTATTGAGCTTGAATATAATAAATGGTTACAAGGGGTTCCTGGAGAAAAAGAAGTACTTGTTAATCGCATGGGAAAAGTTGTAGCCAGTGTACAATTAATCAAGGCAGCAAGACCTGGCCATAATCTGGCATTAAGCATTAACAGTCAAATCCAATACATCGCCTATCGTGCCTTAAAAGAGGCGGTGAAACGCCATCAGGCAGATTCAGGTTCGGTTGTGGTGATGGACGCTAAAACTGGTGAAGTATTGGCCATGGCGGATTATCCATCTTTTAATCCGAATAACCGTCCTAAAATACAGGATGGCAGATTTCGTAATCGAGCAGTCACGGATATTACCGAACCGGGTTCAACCATCAAAGCCTTTACTGTGGCCAATGCGCTTGCCAGTGGTAAATACACACCCACTACACCGATTAACACGGCTCCTGGCTGGATGCTGGTAGATGGAAAAACGGTGCGCGATGATGCAGACTATGGATTATTGGATGTAACTGGTGTGCTACAAAAGTCCAGTAATGTAGGGGCATCAAAAATGACCTTGAGTCTACCACCTGTCTCCTTGTATGATTTATTAAAAAAAGTCGGTTTTGGAACCTTAACTGCTTCCGGTTTCCCTGGTGCCAGTCCAGGATTTTTGCCTTTAAGAGCCATTGAAAACCCGTTTGATCTGGCTACACTGTCCTTTGGCTATGGTATCGCAGTAACCAATTTGCAACTGGCCCATGCTTACACAGTGTTGGCAGATGACGGATTAAAAAATCCTGTTTCTTTGCTGAGATTAAACCAGGCGCCAGTACCACAGCGTGTCATCAGTAAAAAGATTGCCAACGAAGTATTGGTCATGTTGGAGTCCGTCATTGAAAAAGGAGGCACCGCCACTCGTGCGGAAGTGCCAGGTTATCGTGTCAGTGGTAAAACAGGTACGGTGAGAATGGTGGGAGCCCATGGCTATGAACCGCATCATCACACGGCTATTTTTGTTGGTGTGGCGCCTGTGAGTAATCCGCAACTGGTGATTTCCGTGATTGTAAAAAATCCAGAGCGCGGCGGTTATTTTGGTGGACTGGTGTCAGCCCCTATTTTTGCTAAAGTAATGGGAGTGTCTTTAAGAATTTTAGATATTCCACCGGATAAACCTGGAGTTTTGCAAAATGACTTGCTAAAGAAGTATTTAGATGCGGGTGCTAAACTTATAAAAAACAATAAAATAAATAATAGGCAATACAGTGAAAAAAAAGCTAAGTGAAATTCTACCTGATCCACAGATAATAAAAGTTAAGCATAATATTGAAGTCAGTGGATTGAATCTCGATAGTCGAAAAGTGTGTGAAGGAGATATCTTTATCGCCTGCCATGGCTATGAAGCTAATGGCAACGATTATATCATAGATGCTTTGAATCAAGGCGCAAGTGCTATTTTATCAGATGATGAAAGCATTATACAAAGAGGCATTGATACAGATAAGCCCGTTATTTATGTAGAAAATTTAAAACAAAAAATCAGCATAATAGCAGCAAATTTTTACGATCATCCTTCAAAAAAGATTAAAGTTATTGGCGTGACGGGTACCAATGGTAAAACCTCTTGCTGTCATTTTTTGGCACAGTGCCTGACAAATCTTGGGGCAAAAGTAGGCATTTTAGGCACTTTAGGAGAAGGCATTTATGGTGCCCATCATCCATCTTTGTTAACCACAGCAGATCCTATAAAAATTCAACAAAAATTGGCAGAATTTGTAGAGGCCAGAGCGCAATTTGCTGTAATGGAAGTGTCCTCTCATGGTCTTGCTCAAAACCGCGTCAACGCCATTCGGTTTGATACTGCGGTTTTTACCAACTTATCAAGAGATCATTTAGATTATCATGGGGATATGGTGGCCTATGCCAATACCAAGAAAAAACTGTTTCAGTTTGAAAATCTGAAAAATTGCGTGATTAATTCCGATGATGACTTTGGACGAGCCTGGCTGGAAGAGCTTTATACCGATAAAAACTGCTATGCTTATTCTTTAAATGGTCATGAGCTTGAGGTAAAAGTTCCAACCACTAAAGCCTTTCACTTGCACCAAAACATCAGTGGTTTAACTGCCAGTATTCATTCACCCTGGGGTGATGGTGTGGTACATGCTAACTTAATAGGCGGTTTTAATTTAAATAATATTCTGGCGGTCTTATCAGTACTGTGTATTTATGATTTTAATTTCAATGAAATACTGGCAGAAATTCCTAAAATAAAAGGCGTACCTGGACGTATGCATTTAGTGGGTGGAGATAACAAACCTCATGTTATCATTGACTTTGCTCACACCCCAGACGCTTTAAAGCAAGTATTACAAGCACTTAAAGGCTTAATTGAAGGCGAAATCTGGTGCGTATTTGGCTGCGGTGGCAACCGCGATCAGGGAAAACGGGCGCAAATGGGACAAATAGCAGAAACCTTTGCCGATCACATCATTTTGACCGATGATAATCCAAGACATGAAGCGCCGCAGGATATTGTTCAGGATATTTTGCAAAATATTTTAGAGCCAGAAAGGGTTGTTATTGAACATGATCGTCGGCGTGCTATTGCACACGCTTTAAATTGCGCTAAAATCGGTGATGTGGTGTTGGTGGCAGGTAAAGGTCATGAAAATTATCAAATTTATGGTGAAAGTACTTTACCCTTCAGCGATGAGATGGAAGTACAAATTTTACTGACGGAGAAATAATGCTTAACTATAAGCTGAGCTTACTTGCAAAAATAACCGGTGGAACCTTAAGTGGCAAAGATATACCTTTTAAATCCGTCAGCATCGACTCAAGAAATTTAGAAGCGGATGCATTATTTATCGCTATCAAAGGCGAAAATTTTGATGGACATGATTTTGCACTGGAAGCTGAGAAAAAAGGTGCTACCGCTTTATTAACTCAAAAGAAGCTTGATAGCCAGTTGCCTCAAGTCATTGTGAAAGATACCAAAATCGCTCTAGGAAAATTAGGCGCTTATCATCGCGCACAATTTAAAAATCCAATACTGGGCTTAACCGGCAGTTTTGGTAAAACTACCACCAAGGCTTTAATTGCAGGGATTTTAAAAACTAAATTTCAGGTGTTATCACCTGAAGGCTCCATGAATAATGATATTGGTGTGCCGCTGACTTTACTTAAATTGGATCAACAGGATTTTGCTGTCATAGAAATGGGTACCAATCATTTTGGTGAGATTGAATATCTGGCAAACCTTACACAACCGGATGCTGCCTTAATCACCGTTATTGGTTCAGCGCACTTGGAATTTTTAAAAGATTTAAAAGGTGTTGCCAAAGAAAAATCAGCTATTTTTAAAGGGTTAAAACCCGATGGTTATGCCTGTATTAATCTTGATGATCCCTATACAGAATCATTTGCTGACTTATTAAAAGATAAAAACATTGTAACTTTTGGCAATGATGAAAAAGCAATGGTACGGGCAGAAAACATTATGCTAAATGATAAAGCTCAAGCCACCTTTACCTTAATTACTTCAAAATTCTCAGGTGAAATCAAACTTAACTGCGTAGGTATTCATAACGTTAAAAATGCACTGGCTGCTGTGGCAATGACATTACCTTACCTGGATGACTTTGCCAGTGTAAAAGCAGGACTTGAATCAGTAGATGCGGTGAACAAAAGACTCAAACTTCGTTCAGGTTTAAATGGCAGTACTATCATTGACGACTGCTACAGTGCCATTCCAGAGGCCGTCAGCGCCGCTTTGCAAGTGCTTTGTTGTGCTAAAGGTAAAAAGGTTTTTATTTTTGGCGGTATGGCTGAATTACAGCCTGATAAAATTATCGAAATCCATCACCACATTGGTGAAGAAGCAAAAGCTTTAGGGGTAGATGAGTTAATAACCCTGGGTGAACGAGCAAAACATACAGCTCAGGCCTTTGGCAGTGGCAGATGTTTTGATGATAAACCTGCCTTAATTGAATATTCAAAAAGCTTACTGGCAGAAAACGTGACGTTGTTGGTAAAAGGCTCCCGTGGCATGCGGCTCGAAGAAGTCGTGACCCAACTGGTACAAGAATAAGGTGTTGATATGTTATTTTGGTTAAGTGCATTATTAAAAACCCACTTTCATTTTTTTAATGTTTTTCAATATATTACATTTCGGGCGATTTTATCTGCGTTAACCGCTTTTGGAATTTGTCTTTTGTTGGGGCCAAAATGCATTCGTTATCTCACCGCTTTAAAAATGGGACAGCCTATTCGGGATGATGGCCCCAGTTCCCATCTGGCAAAAGCAGGTACCCCAACCATGGGCGGCGTATTAATGCTTATCGCCATCAGTGTATCCGTATTGCTTTGGGGTAACCTTGCCAATAAATTTATCTGGGTAGTTTTATTGGTGACATTGGGCTTTGGTTTAATTGGCTGCGTGGATGATTATCGAAAACTGGCATTTAATAATTCTAAAGGTTTGAGTGCCCGTTATAAATATTTGTTCCAGTCATTGATAGGACTTTTAGCGGCTGTTTTTTTATATGTATATGCAAAATCTCCAGCAGAAACCGAGCTTTTGATTCCTTACTTTAAAGATGCAGTGGTTTATATCGGTCCATTATTTATTCTTTTGGCTTATTTAGTGGTGGTAGGCGCAAGTAACGCGGTGAATTTAACTGATGGCCTGGATGGTTTGGCAATCATGCCTACGGTTTTAGTGGCCGGTGCTTTAGGCGTATTTGCATACGTTGTGGGCAACTATGCTTATGCCAGTTATCTGATGCTACCCTACGTGCCAGGTGTGGGTGAAGTTGTTATTTTTTGCGCGGCCATGGTAGGTGCAGGTCTTGGATTTCTTTGGTTTAATGCATACCCAGCCGAAGTATTTATGGGCGATGTGGGTTCTTTAGGGATGGGCGCTGCTCTTGGCATTATCGCGGTGATTGTGCGACAGGAAATTGTACTGTTTATCATGGGGGGCGTATTTGTGATGGAAACCTTGTCGGTAATCTTACAGGTTGGCTCTTACAAATTACGCAAAAAGCGAATTTTCAAAATGGCGCCTATCCATCATCATTTCGAGTTAAAAGGTTGGGCAGAACCAAAAGTTATTGTTCGGTTTTGGATTTTGACGGTAGTTTTTGTATTATGTGGACTTGCAAGTTTAAAACTGAGATAACTTAATGGCAAAAAAACGCTTTATGGTAATAGGCCTTGGCAAAAGTGGTATTGCCACCGCCGAATTTTTACAGGCAAAGCAGTTTGATTTTGCTTTGTGTGATACCCGTAAAGAACCACCGGAAGTTAATTATATTAAAAAGCAATTTAAAGAAGTGCCACTTTTTCTAGGTGAACTGAAGCAGGAAATGTTCGCTGATATAGATGAATTAATTATTAGCCCCGGGCTGTCAAAAAAACTACCATTGTTCAAACAGTTGGAGGCACAGGGTAAAACTATTATCGGGGATGTAGAGCTTTTTTTAAAGTTTTGTAAAACGCCTGTGTGTGCAATTACTGGCTCCAATGCAAAAAGCACTGTTACTACTTTAGTGACAAAAATGGCAGAAACTGCAGGTGTTAACGTCAAAATGGGCGGTAATATTGGCACACCCGTTTTGCAGTTACTACAAGCACCAGCGCCGCAACTTTATGTGTTGGAATTATCCAGCTTTCAGCTTGAAACCACTTATTCTCTCAAGGCTAAAGCCGCCACTATTTTAAATATCTGTCCCGATCATATGGACCGCTATGCTAACCTGCAAGAATATATCAATGCTAAACAGGTAATTTATCATAATACACAAACCTGTGTATTTAACCGAGACGATCCAGCAACCTTTGTGAAATCTGTGTATGCTACTGCCAAACATCGAAGTTTTGGGCTGCAACCACAAGAAGGTGCTTTTGGTTTAATTCGTGAAAATGGTGAAATTTTTCTAAGCTTTGGCTTTGAAAAACTCATGAATATAAAAGAAATGTTGCAGGTTGGATTACATCATGCCCAAAATGCACTGGCAGCTTTAAGCCTGGGACAGGCCTGCGGTTTGCCTCTGGATGCTATGTTACAAACTTTAAAAACCTTCAAAGGCTTAAAACATCGATGTCAGTTAGTGAAAACCCATCAGGGCGTGAGCTGGTATAACGATTCTAAAGGTACTAACGAAGGCGCCACCCAAGCAGCGATAGAAAGTATCGGTGAATGTATTTCCGGTAAAGTGATTTTGCTCGCGGGGGGGGTTGGTAAAGGTGCAGACTTTGAAATTTTAAAAAAGCCGGTTGCAAACTATGTAAAAACCCTGATTTTATTTGGCGAAGCCAAAGAACAACTCAAAGCAGTCTTAGGACAACTAACGCAAACCCTTGTGGTTGATGATTTATCTGAAGCGATTCAAATGGCCAAGAAACATGCTCAAACCGGAGACAGTGTTTTACTCTCACCTGCCTGTGCAAGTTTTGATATGTTCAAAAATTTTGAAGATAGAGGTGAGATTTTTGAAAGACTGGTTTTGGAGCTGGTTCAATGAGCATGGCAAAGCTCAAAGCCGGCATCAGCAAAATATCCGCCAACCAAAATTTTCAGTTTGATCCCTGGCTTGTGACAGCTACTTTGGCATTAATGGTGTTTGGATTGGTGATGGTTGCTTCGGCTTCCATTGTGGTTTCACAGACGCAGTTTCATTCCTCTTTTCATTTTTTAATCAAGCAATCCATATATATGATGCTGGGATTATTGGCTGTGAGTATCGTGATTCGAATTGAAACCACTTTGATCCAAAAGATAGCGCCTTATTTTTTACTTTTAACTTTTTTGCTGCTGATTTTAGTCTTAGTTCCAGGTATTGGCCGAGAAGTGAATGGCAGTACTCGATGGATAGGGGTGGGTCCCATTGGTTTTCAGGTATCTGAGCTTGCAAAACTTTTTGCCATATTGTACATGGCAGATTATCTGGCCAGAAGAAATCAGGAAGTGAAAACCCAGGTCAGTGGTTTTTTAAAACCCATGATTTTGTTAGGGGTAATGGCATTATTGCTTTTAAAAGAACCCGATTTTGGCGCCGCCACTGTAATTATGGCAACCGCCTTAGCCATGATGTTTTTAGCGGGTGCAAAATTCTGGCAGTTTTTGGTATTACTGGGCTCAGTAGCATCGGCACTGGCGGCGCTGGCCATTTCATCTCCTTATAGGCTGGCGCGCTTGACTACTTTTTTAAATCCCTGGTCTCATGAATACGCCAGTGGGTATCAGTTAACCCAATCTTTAATTGCCTTTGGTCGAGGTGGCTGGTTTGGCGTTGGATTGGGAGACAGTATCCAAAAACTTTTTTATTTGCCCGAAGCTCATACAGATTTTCTGTTTGCGGTTTTAGCTGAAGAGTTGGGCATGGCAGGTGTTTTGGCGGTAATTGCGTTATTTGGTATCATTGTCTGGCGCGCTTTAGTCATTGCCAGACGGGCTCATGAGCGTAATAATCTCTTTGGGGCTTTTCTTGGCTACGGGCTTGGATTGTGGATGGCTATGCAGGCAATGATAAATATTGGGGTAAATTCTGGTCTTTTACCGACAAAAGGCTTAACATTGCCACTGATGAGCTATGGTGGCAGCAGTTTGATTGTGATGTTGACTCTGATAGGCTTATTAATAAGAATCGATTATGAACTGCGTTCTTCGGAGTAATATATGAAGCAAATGCAAACGCGTATGAAACACATTCATTTTGTAGGTATCGGTGGCTGCGGCATGAGCGGTATCGCAGATGTGATGCTCGCTAAAGGCTATTCAATTTCCGGCTCAGATGTAAAACAAAATAAAACCACGGAATACTTAAAAGGACGAGGGGTTACCATTTTCATAGGTCACGGCGCTGATAACATTAATGGGGCTGACACCGTTGTGCTTTCCAGTGCCATTGATGATAATAATCCAGAAGTTACCGCTGCAGCGAAACACAATATTCCCATCATCAAACGGGCGCAGATGTTATCAGAAATCATGAGTGAGCAGGTGGGTATCGCCATTGCGGGTACTCACGGTAAAACCACTACTACTAGTTTGACCACCAGCATATTTTTAAAAGGCGATATGCAACCTACTTATCTTATCGGCGGTACTTTGCATGAATCTGGCGTGAATGCAAGTCTTGGCATTGGAGACCACTGTATTGCTGAAGCGGACGAAAGTGATGCATCCTTTTTGTACTTGAACCCTAAAGTTGCAGTACTTACCAACATCGATGTGGATCATCTTTGGTCCTATGGCAGCGATTTTCAAAATCTAAAACAAACTTTTATTGACTTTATGAACCGCTTACCCGCAGACGGGGTGGCGGTTATCTGTGCAGATGATCCCATGAATTTAAGTATTATGGATGCCATCGGGCCACCTAAAATCACCTATGGTTTTGCTAAATCTGCCGATGTACAAATTCTCAACTTTAAACAAAAGAAAACCCAATCTTCTTTTAAAGTTAAATTTAAAAAAGAAGATGAAGTATTGGATATTCAGTCTGAATCTGCCTGGCAGACATAATGCCCAAAATGCAGTTGCTGCCATGGTGGTCGCAAAAGCTCAAGGCGTGGATGATGTGGCTATCAAAACCGCACTCATGCAGTTTGAAGGTGTTGGGCGTCGTTTTCAAAGGCGTGGTTATTTTCATGGGGATAAAGCAAAAGCACTTTTGATTGATGATTACGGTCATCATCCTCGAGAAATCGCAGCGACGATAGCTGCAGTGAAAGAAGCCTGGCCTGACAATCGTCTGGTTTTAGCATTTCAGCCTCATCGTTATTCTAGAACTCAAAATCTTTTTGATGATTTTGCAAAAGAATTAGCAAAGGCGGATATGCTGATCTTACTGGATGTTTTTCCTGCGGGTGAGAAACCCATTGCCGGTTATGAAGGTATAGATTTAAAAGCCGCTGTGATGGCTAAAGGACAAAACAACCTTATATTTGTGCCAAGAGAAGAAAGCCTTGAAACAGTTTTAAAACCTTTAATAAAAGAAGGGGATATCTTGATTCTACAGGGCGCAGGCGATATTGGCGCTATGGCCGCCAGTCTGGCAAAATAATCAGGATGTATCATGACTCAAATAAATGCTATCGATAAAAAAGCTTTTGGCAAAGTCGCGGTGTTAATGGGCGGACCTTACGCAGAAAGAGAAGTGTCCCTCATGTCGGGCAAAGCTGTTTTAAAAGCTCTGCAAACCAGCGATATTCAGGCTGTAGCTATTGATGTTGATGACCATATCTGTCATAGACTTTTAGAAGAAAAACCTGACAGAGTATTTATTGCCATGCATGGTACTTATGGCGAAGATGGTACGGTGCAGGGATTATTAGAAAGTTTAAGAATCCCTTATACTGGCAGTGATGTATTGTCCTCAGCTATTGCTATGGATAAACACAAAACCAAATTAATTTGGAAAGCTTTAGGATTACCTACTTTAGATTTTCATATCGCAGATGAAACCACAGATTTTTTTGAGCTTAAAGAAAAATTCAAGACACCGCTGGCAGTCAAGCCAACCTCTGAAGGCTCAAGTGTCGGTGTTACCAAAGTCAATACTAAGCAGGAATTTACTACTGCTTTAGCTAAAGCTCAGCAACATAAAAATAAAGTGATGATTGAGCCTTGGATAGAAGGCCAGGAATTAACGGTATGTATTTTAGGTGACAAAACTTTGCCTGTAATAAGAATTGCAACACCGGTCGGATTTTATGACTATGAAGCTAAATATTTTTCTGAAGAAACTCAGTTTTTTATTCCCAGCGGATTAAAGGATGAGCGCGAAGCAGAATTAAAAACACTGGCTTTCAAAGCTTATCAAGCCTTAGGCTGTCGCCATTTTGGACGGGTGGACTTAATCATGGATAAACATGAAAAATTTTGGCTGTTGGAAGCCAATACTATTCCAGGGTTGACCAGCCACAGCCTGGTGCCTCAGGCAGCAGCTGCTGTTGGCATGAGTTTTGCTGACTTAACCCTTGAAATTCTCCGACAAACCCTTTGATCCATGTCTTTTGCTAGAAATCAGGCCACCACCAAAGCCCAAATGATTGGAAGACGCAAAAAGCGTCAAAAACATTTTTATCGATTAACCTACACAGTGCTGGCCGTCAGTCTGTTTCTTTGGGGATATAACTTTCTTCGACAGACACAGTTTTTTCTGATTCGTCATATTCAGGTGGAAGGGACACTGCAGCATGCAGATAAAACCAAAATCAGCAATATTTTGCAGCCATTGATTCATTCAAGTTTATTTTCTTTGAATCAATCCTCGCTACATCAGGCTTTAGTAGCACTGCCTTGGATAAAGCAGGTAGACATTCATAGAGATTTTCCTCATGAATTGATCATCAAACTCAATGAAAAACAGGTGGTTGCAAGCTTCAATGGTAAAGCGCTAATTGATAAATCTGGTAATTTATTTACACCAGAAGATAAAAGCATCATAGCGCAATTTCCGGAAATTATTGCATCAAAAGATTTACTGCCAGCAGCACTCAAAGATCTTCAAACTCTCCAATTGATTCTGGCTTCGCAAAACTTGAAAATTAAATCTTTAATATTGGCGCAACGTAATTCTGTGACTTTGATTTTGACCAATGGCCTGAAAATCTTGCTGGGCAAACAAAATATGAGCGCAAGACTGGAAACTTTTCTCGATATTTATCCAAAGGTATTTGAAAATCGCTTAAATCAGGTACAATACATCGATATGCGTTATACCAATGGTATGGCAGTGAAATGGGCAACCGCAAATAGATAAGCTGGAGACAAGCACCATGGCAAAAAAAATGGAAAAAAACCTTATTGTAGGTCTAGACATAGGCACCAGCAAGGTTGTAGCGCTAATTGGAGAAATCAGTGATGATAATTCAATTAATATCGTGGGGCTTGGCCATCATCCTTCCAGAGGTTTAAAACGAGGTGTTGTGGTTAATATTGAAGCCACGGTGCAATCGATTCAAAGAGCTGTGGAAGAAGCAGAATTGATGGCTGGCTGCCAGGTACATGCTGCATATACTGGAATTGCTGGCAGTCATATCAAAAGCTTAAACTCTCACGGCATCGTTGCCATCAAAGATCAGGAAGTCACCTCAGACTGATATCGACAGAGTCATTGATGCTGCCAGAGCAGTGGCAATTCCTGCCGATCAGAAAATTTTACATATTCTGCCGCAAGAGTTTGTAATTGACACCCAAGAAGGTATTCGAGAACCCATTGGCATGTCAGGGGTACGATTGGAAGCCAGAGTTCACATGGTTACCGGTGCAGTGAGTGCCGCTCAGAATATTGTCAAATGTGTGAGGCGTTGTGGTTATCAGGTTGCCGATGTAATTTTAGAACAGCTTGCCTCAAGTCACGCAGTTTTAAATGAAGATGAAAAAGAACTGGGTGTTTGTATGATTGATATTGGGGGAGGCACTACCGATATCGCAATTTTTACCCATGGAGCCATTCGTCATACGGCAGTGATTCCCATTGCAGGTGATCAGGTAACCAATGATATTGCAGTGGCTTTACGAACTCCGACTCAAAATGCAGAAGAAATCAAAAAGAATCATGCCTGTTGTTTATTAGAATTGGTTGAAGCCGGTGATTTTATTGAAGTACCCAGTGTAGGAGAGCGGCCACCCCGTAAAGTGTCCCGTCATGATTTAACCGCAGTGGTGCAGGCTAGATATGAAGAATTATTTAATCTGGTTAAAGCAGAACTGCGTCGCAGTGGCTTTGAAGATTTGATTGCAGCCGGGATTGTTCTAACTGGTGGCGCCTCTAGTGTTCGCGGTGCTTTAGATTTAGCTGAAAAAGTATTTAAAATGCCGGTACGTCAAGGCGTACCACAGCATATTAATGGGCTAAAAGATGTGGTCAATAACCCAATTTATGCCACCAGTGTTGGACTGTTACTGCACGGGGTCAAGCAGCAGCACAATGGCAAAAACAGCATCATTTTACCAGATAACCAAAATGGTGTCTGGTCCAGAATGAAAAGCTGGTTCAAAGGCAATTTTTAATGATAGATTTTTTGACAAACTGCTAAAAATTTGAAATAGTACCCACAAGCCGTAAAATTAATAATCAAGCCAGCAAAGCTTAATGGAGAATTGTAATGTCACAACTGTTTGAACTTATGGATAATGCACCACAAAATGCTGTTATCAAAGTTATCGGTGTCGGTGGTGGCGGTGGTAACGCTGTCCAACATATGATTGCCGAGAAAAATATTCATGGTGTAGAGTTCATTATTGCAAATACCGATGTACAGGCGTTACAAAATGTCAAAGCCGATACGGTTTTGCAGTTAGGTGAAAAAGTCACAAAAGGATTGGGTGCTGGCGCAAATCCCAGCATTGGCCGTGAGTCAGCTTTAGAAGATCAAGAACGCATTCAAAATTTACTCGATGGTACAGACATGTTGTTCATTACCGCTGGTATGGGCGGTGGCACTGGGACCGGTGCTGCACCTATTGTGGCAGAAATCGCCCGTGAAATGGGGATTTTAACTGTAGCAGTTGTTACACGTCCATTTAGTTTTGAAGGCAAAGTACGATCTAGCGTTGCAATAGATGGTCTTGAACAGCTTCGCAAAAATGTAGATTCTTTAATCACCATTCCTAATAATAAATTATTAAGCGTTCTGGGTAAAAACGTCACATTACTCAATGCTTTTAAAGCGGCCAATAATGTACTTCATGGTGCTGTTCAGGGGATCTCTGATTTAATCACCCGTCCAGGACTTATCAACGTAGACTTTGCAGATGTTAGAACCGTTATGTCTGAAATGGGCTTTGCCATGATGGGAACCGGTCATGCCTCTGGTGAAGGCCGTGCCCGCGCTGCTGCAGAAGCGGCAATTGCTTCGCCATTACTGGATGATGTAGATTTATCCGGTGCCAAAGGAGTACTGGTAAATATTACTGCAGGCTTGGATATGTCTATTGGCGAATTTGAAGAAGTGGGCGCCGCGATTCGAGATTTAACTTCAGAAGGTGCTACGGTCGTTGTGGGAACCGTGATTGATCCTGAATTGAGTGATGAATTAAGAGTGACCGTGGTAGTGACTGGTTTGAGTGAAAAAGAAAACACCACTCAAGTTGCCAAAGCCCCTGTTGAAAGTGCTAAGAAATCCGATGGCACAACCGACTACCATAAGCTTGAGCGGCCTACCTTGATGCGTCAGCAGGCAGTTAACCCAAAACCTGCAGCTGAAAACACTCAAGATGTTGAGTATCTTGATATACCGGCATTTTTACGACGTCAGGAAGAAGCCCAATCGTAAAAAAAACTACCTTTTATCATAAGGTTATGCTAGAATTTTGTATCTTTTAAGTAAAATTATATTTAACTTATTGATTATTTTGAATTTTTATTGGGGTGAGCGGTTTCATCCCAAGTTTTTATCACTCACCGTTACCTGAGGGAAATGGAACGGGGTTGGGCGGACTGCAAAAATCTTTTTGCTGGCTCAAAGGGGCGTGACTCAATCAAGGTCAAAGCAAGATAATGATTAAACAAAGAACATTAAAGAACAAAATCCAAGCCACAGGCGTTGGTATCCACACGGGTGAAACCGTTTATCTCACTTTACATCCTGCCCCGGTTAATACGGGAATTATTTTCAGAAGAACAGATTTAAATCCAGCGGTTGAAATACCTGCACGTTCAGAGTTTGTGGGTGAAACCAATATGTCTACTTCTTTGACCAACAAAGGCGTAAAAGTTTCAACGGTAGAGCATTTATTATCTGCTTTAGCAGGACTTGCCATTGACAACTGTTATGTAGATGTTACGGCTGCCGAAGTGCCTATTATGGACGGCAGTGCCAGTCCTTTCGTATTTCTGATTCAATCTGCCGGAATTGAAGAGCAAGATGAGCCTAAAGTGTTCATTAAAATCAAAAAAACTGTGCGGATTAAAGCAAACGATAAAACTGCAGCCTTAAAACCTCATGAAGGATTTAAAGTTTCCTTTACCATCGACTTTGATCATCCAGTTTTTCGATCTGTACCTCAAACTTCAACCCTTGATTTTTCCAACAGTTCTTATATCAAAAACGTCAGTCGAGCCAGAACCTTTGGTTTTTTGGCTGATTACGAAAAGCTTAGAGAAATGAACCTTGCCTTGGGTGGCAGCATGGATAATGCTGTCATCATTGATGATTATCGTGTTATGAATGATGATGGTTTGCGCTATGAAGATGAATTCGTAAAACATAAAATTCTTGATGCGGTAGGAGATTTATATCTGTTGGGTCACAATCTTATTGGTGCATTCGAGGGTTATAAATCAGGTCACGCATTAAATAATGAATTAATTAAAACACTGCTTGCTAACGAAAAAGCCTGGGAATTCACAACCCTGGAACAAAAAAGCAAAAGCAAAGCAGCAGATTCTTATATTTTGCCTGTGATTGATCCTGCTATTGCATAATTTAACTGATTTTGATCAATTAATGTAGGTTGGGCTTCCTTCGTCAGCCCAACCTACATTTGAAATTATTATATTAGTTCTACAGGCATTGCTAAAGCTTCTCAATCAAATCCAGATACACCTCTGACTGTTCCTGTTGATGCTTTTGTACCAAAAATTGTTTGACCTGCAACGCCATAAACAGAAGGTAAAAATATTAAAGCTGCCGCAATGAATAATAATACAATCGGCGCTCCAATTGTATTTTGCGTGGGATTATCTTTATGAGCTTTAAATTTCAAAATTGCGCTGACAGCAAAACCAAACCCTGTCACATAAGCACTGGCAGTAATAAGCTTTGCTAAGTCTGCCATAGATTTAACAATATTTGCTGCGATACTCCCAATGGTCATATCATTGGCATAAGCAATATTAGTTATGAATAGAGCGCAAATGAATATTGAAATGAAAACTCTCGCCATAGCAGTTTCCTCTTACCTTTCATGAAAATTATCATTAATCACTGTAGGTTGGGCTGACGAAGGAAGCCCAACAGCCGCGGCAATTTAAATAAGTCCATAATTAAATGAATACCCTGTTGGGCTTCCTTCGTCAGCCCAACCTACAGTGATATTGATTGTAATTCGGAGTTTTTCGTAAACTCTAAATTTATTAAATAACTATAACAAAATGGGTTAAAGCAAATGTATAGAGTTTGTAAATAACAGTAAAACCTATGCCAAAGCAGCAACTATTTTAGGAGTACGTTGATTTGAAAACAGAGATTAAAAAACTAAAAGCAAAAACCATTAAGTCTTACAATTTAGAGTAATGTTTACTTGAAAACCAAGGGTTTTAATTGGCTAAAAGCCTCAACTCAGGTAAGATAGCCTCAATGAATCCAGCACAATTTGTAATGAATTTACCAAAAATACTGGCACATAGAGGTTTGAGTAAACTTGCGCCAGAGAATTCTCTAACCGCTTTTGAACTTGCCAAAGCCCATAATATTCACTGGCTGGAATTTGATGTTATGTTAACAGCGGATAATTGTCCCATTGTTTTTCATGATGAGTCGCTTAAGCGGATAACGGGCAAAAGTGGGCTAATTGCAACACATACTTGGGATAGCTTGAAATCCTTGGATATCGGCGTTAAATTTGATAAAAAATTTAAAGGTGCAAGGATTCCAACCCTTGTTCAAACTCTGGATTTTTTAAAGGAAAATCACTTGCAGGCAGTGTTGGAAATTAAACCCACATCCAATACAGATATCAAGACTGCGGAAGTTATCATTAAACTCATTGAAAAAATCTGGCCGGAAGGGTTCAAGTATTTTATTTTTTCAAGCTTTTCACTGGCAAGCCTGTTAACTGTGCGGCAGTTGCTGCCAGAACAAAATATTGGATTTGGTTTACACCTGTGGCGGGATTTTTCTGCCGAACTGATAAAAGCCTTCAATTGTAAAACCATTCATGTGAATCAATTAATTTTAACTCCTAAGCGTGTAAAGTCTTTAAAAAAAACCGGCTGTCATATTTTAGCTTATACAGTGAACTCAAGAAAACGCGCTTTAAAACTGCATAAATGGGGCGTAGATGGATTCTTCAGTGATCGGCCTCACAAATTAGCTGAGGTGCTATGAAAAAGCTTTTGAAGTTAGGGGTATTAATGCTGCTTTGCCTGCAAAGCGTTTGGGCCAGCACACCGGTTAAAATTACTTTTTGGCATTCCATGGGCGGCAATCTGGCTCCCATTGTTAATCACCTTGTAGATGAATTCAATCGCAGTCAAACAAAATATAAAGTAGTACCAGTTTACAAAGGCAGTTATCCGGAAACATTAACCGCACTGGTGGCTGCTTTTCGTGCTGGACAGGCGCCAGATATTGTTCAGGTTTTTGAAGTAGGTACAGCGATTATGTCTAATCCCAAAGGTGTAATCATTCCTGTGTATCAACTCATGCAAAATGCCAAAATTAACCTGTCTGCTAAATCATTTCTACCAGCTATTGCCAGTTACTATTCCAACGCTCAAGGCCAATTACTGGCAATGCCTTTTAACAGTTCCACTCCGGTGATGTTTTACAATAAACAGGCTTTTATGAAAGCTGGATTAAATCCTAATAACCCTCCAAAAACCTGGCCAGAAATGAAAAAAGCCCTCAAGGCATTAACCAAAGCAGGGTTTAAATGTGGATTTACCACCGGTTGGCCTTCATGGATTCAGTTAGAAGCTTTTAGTGTCTGGAATCATTTACCTTTTGCCACCCATGACAATGGCATTGGGAGCGTGCATACCCAGTCGCTTTATAATAACCCCACAGTGATAAAGCAAGTTAACATGTTGGCTCACTGGCAGAAAAAACACTGGTTTGTCTATGGTGGGCGACAGGATAATGCCATGGGATTATTCACAAGCGACCAATGTCCCATTTTAATGGAGTCTTCCGGTTCATTAACGGATCTTAAAAATAATGTGGACTTTCCCATGGGAGTGGGCAGCATTCCCTACTGGCCCAACTTAAAAGGCGCTCCCAGCGATATGTTAATCGGAGGCGCTGCACTTTGGGCTATTGCAGGACACTCAAAAGTTGTAAATATTGGCATTGCCAAATTTTTTGCATTTTTAGCAAAACCTCAAATTCAGGCATACTGGCAACAAAAAACCGGTTATTTACCCGTTACCCGAAGCGCCTTTGTTTTAAGCCAAAAGCAAGGCTATTATAAAAAATATCCTGGTGCTTTGGTGGCTATCCACCAGCTTGAGGTAAAAAACAAACAGGCAAAACCTTCAGGAATTCGGCTGGGTGCCTATCCACAAATTAGAATGCTCAATGATGAAGCTTTAGAAGCAGTTTTTTCAGGAGAAACCAATGCCACCAAAGCACTCAATAAAGCTGTAAAAAATGGCAACCAATTGCTAAAAGCGTTTTCTGAAAATATTGCGAGTTGATATAGTTCATATGAAAAAAAAGACCTTTCAAAAATCCTATTTACCTTATGTGTTAATTTTACCGCAGATCATTATCACCGTGATATTTTTCTTTATACCGGCACTGGATGCAGTAAAAGGGGCTTTTTATCGACAGGATGCTTTTGGAATTCATCATCATTTTGTCTGGTTTGCAAATTTTATTGAATTATTTAGCAGTAGCAATTATTTAAACTCTCTAAAAGTCAGCTTTATTTTTGCTATTTTAGTAACCTTACTTTCCATGGGATTTGCCTTGCTCATGGCAGTGCTTGTGAATCGGGTGATTAAGAACAACACTTATAAAACTTTACTGATTTGGCCTTACGCAGTAGCGCCTGCGATTGCAGGTGTCTTGTGGCGATTTTTACTGGATCCTTCCACGGGGTTTTTAGCTTATTGGCTGAATCAATTTGGTTATCACTGGAATTTTTTCTTAAATGGTAAACAGGCATTGTTACTGGTGGTGCTGGCTGCAAGCTGGCAACAGTTCAGTTACAACTTTATTTTCTTTCTGGCAGGATTAAGTGCGGTGCCAAATTCACTTATGGAAGCCGCCGCCATTGATGGGGCAGGGCCTATTCGCCGATTTTGGAGCATTACTTTTCCTTTATTGTCACCCACCACCTTTTTTCTTTTATCCATGAATTTAATTTATGCTTTTTTTCAAACCTTTGGAGTGATTGCAGTAGTCACCAATGGTGGGCCTGCGAATGCCACGAATATTCTGGTTTATAAAGTGTATTATGATGCTTTTTACAGTTTAAATATTGGTAGCTCTGACGCGCAGTCGGTGGTATTAATGTTAATTGTTATGTTACTCACTGTGATTCAATTTCGCTATATCGAGAAAAAGGTACATTATTGATGGTTGAAAATCGAAAGTTTCTGACATTTACCAGTCATTTAATTATTATTATCGGTATTATTATCATGCTATTTCCAGTGTGGCTGGCACTGGTAGCTTCCACCCATACCGTGCATGATTTATTGAAAGCGCCTATGCCTATTTTGCCAGGACATGAGTTTTTCCATAATTTTTCCAAAGTATTGGGACATGGGTTTGCTTCATCGGGTGGGATTCCTATTTATCCTATGCTCATCAACTCATTGATTATGGCGCTTGGTATTGCCTTTGGTAAAATTTTACTGGCGTTACTTTCAGCTTATGCCATTGTGTATTTTCGTTTTCCTTTCAGAATGACTTTGTTTTGGATGATTTTCGCAACGCTTATGTTTCCTATTCAGGTGCGGATTTTTCCAAGTTTTGAAGTGGTAGCAAGCCTGCATATGTTAAATAGTTTTTGGGGATTAACTTTGCCATTGCTGGCTTCAGCCACCGCGACTTTTTTATTTCGTCAGTTTTTTATGACGATTCCAGATGAATTACTGGAAGCTGCCCGAATGGATGGTGCAGGGCCTTTTCGTTTTTTCAAAGATATTTTATTGCCTTTATCAAAAACCAATATCGCAGCTTTATTTATTATTATGTTTATCTACGGTTGGAATCAGTTTTTATGGCCTTTGGTAGTCACCACAAAGCAAAGCATGTATACCATTGTGATGGGGATTGAGCAGCTTGCTAATGTGTCTGATCAAATTCCACAATGGAACTATATTATGGCAACGGTGATTTTGGCAATGTTATTACCTGTATGCATTGTTATTATTATGCAGCGTTTATTTGTAAAAGGCTTGGTAGAAACGGAGAAGTAAATGGCCAGCTTGCGATTTGAAAATGTCAAAAAAATTTATGGCGATGAGGTTGTGATACCCAGTATCAATTTTAATATTGAAGATGGGGATATGGTGGTGGTGCTTGGACCATCAGGTTGCGGAAAATCTACCTTGTTACGCATGGTGGCCGGTCTTGAAGATATTTCCGAAGGCGCTGTTTATATTGATGATCAAAAAATAAATCAGGTAGAACCAGGTGACAGGAACATTGCCATGGTATTTCAAAATTACGCGTTATACCCACACATGAATGTTTATAAAAACCTGGCTTATGGTTTATTGCGACGCAAACTTTCTAAAGCAGAAATTAAACATCGCATTGACAAAGTCAGTCAACTTTTGGATATTGCCCATTTATTACAGCGAAAACCAAAAGCCCTCTCAGGTGGACAAAGACAACGGGTTGCTATGGGACGCGCTATTGTTAGAAAACCAAATTTATATTTATTTGATGAACCACTATCCAATCTGGATGCCAACCTTCGCAGTAAAATGCGCCTTGAAATCCGTAAAATCCAGCAGGAATTCAAAACTACCACTTTGTATGTCACCCACGATCAGGTAGAAGCCATGACCATGGCGGATAAAATTGTTTTGATGAATAAGGGTAAAATAGAACAGATAGGCACCCCTTATGAGATTTACCATGAGCCAAAATCAAAATTTGTGGCGGCGTTTATGGGATCACCACCTATGAATTTTTTAAAAGCCAAAATGAATGCCACTCAAGATGCTGTGGTTTTACATGGGGGTACTATTTTACCTTTAGCAAAAACACTGCATGAAACCTATAAAAATAGCCAAGTGATTCTCGGCATGCGACCCGAAAGTATTACCAAAGCAACCAAAACTGGCGTAGATACCTTTGAGTTGGCGGTAGATATGATTGAATATTTAGGTGGTGAAAAACTGGTACATGGTCATTTCCCAGGGGATAAACAAACCCTTACCATTAAATTACCCAATAAAGTCATCACAGAAGTTGGAGAGGTGTTAACTTTGGGAATAAAGCCCGATAGTTTATACTTATTTGATAAGACTTCCAAAAAACGGCTATGAACGCACAAGCCATTCAATTCTCACACGGTAACAGTTATCCGGCCAGTTGTTATCAGCAACTGTTAATTCCTTTACAAACCCAGTATTCTATTCATGCAGTGGAGATGTTTGGGCATCATCCAGATTATCCGGTAACCGATGGCTGGACTTTTTTGGTCAGGCAACTAATTGATCATATTAAAGCTTTTTCTCAAGCACCCGTCATTGGCATCGGTCACTCTTTGGGAGGGGTTTTAACCATTCTGGCGGCTCATCAGGAACCGGCATTATTTGAAAAGATAATTATTTTGGATTCACCCGTTTATGGGGCAGTTAAATCGATGTTGATAAAATGGATCAAAAAAATTAATTTAATCGATAGATTCACTCCAGGACGATACACTTTGGGACGTAAAAGACATTGGGATAATGAACAAAAAGCCATTGAGTATCTGAAAAGTAAAAGTGTCTTTGAGCATTTTACCGATGAATGTTTAAAAGACTATATCAATTATGGCATGGAAGTCACCCCAAAAGGGTTGCAATTAAAGTATGATGTTCAAACAGAGTATAAAATTTATCGTACCTTACCTCATGATTTAAAAACCTTAAAACGACAGTTAGCCACACCTGTAACCCTAATATATGGTAAAGACTCCAACATCATTCAAAAAGCAGATGTACGCGCCATGAACAAGGCGCTACAAAATTTTCAGGCGATTGCCATGGAGGGAACACACTTATTTCCCTTTGAATATCCCAAAAAAACAGCTAAGCTAATATTAAAAGTGTTAGAAGAAAAATAATATGCTGCGAATTGTTTTACTGAGTTTTTTATGTTTTTGGGTAAGCACTGGATTTTCTCAAAGCTTTGAAAATTTTGTGTCACAAATTAAGCAAGAGGCTATCAAAAAAGGGTATAGCCAGGCAGTGGCAGATAAAGCCTTTAAAGATGTGCGATTACTCAAGCGCGTTACTCATAAAAATCGACATCAGTATCAGGCCATTGTGACCTTCGAGACATACAAAAATCATTTAGTTTCCAGCTATCGCATTCAAGCCGGTCGCAAAAAGTTAAAAGATAATGCTGAGTTATTAGAGACGATCAGCCAGCATTATCAAGTGCCTGCATCCATGATAGTATCCCTTTGGGGGCTGGAAAGTGCCTATGGTGTTATCTCAGGACATATGCCTGAATTCTCGGCTCTAACCACCTTGGCTTATGACTCCCATCGAAAACAGTTTTTTAAAGCAGAAATTTTTGCTGCATTAAAAATGCTTCAGGATAAAAAAACGCCTTTAGCAAAAATGCAGGGTTCCTGGGCTGGTGCAATGGGACAATGCCAATTCATGCCAACCTCTTATTTAAATGATGCGGTGGCCTGGCAACATAAAGGCGCGCCAGATATCTGGGACAATAAAGGTGATATTTTTGCATCCATTGCTAACTTTTTAAAGCATAAAGGCTGGGTTGAAGGTGAACCACTGATTCTCAAAGTGAGTATCCCGAAAGATTTATCAGACAACAAAATTGGCATGCATTTTAGTCAAACTTTAAGCCAGTGGGCAAAGCAGGGCATTACATTACCAAAAGATTTAAACCTAAAAAACAATACCTTGAGGTATGCATTAATCCTGCCAGAAAATAAAGCAGGACCTGCATATTTGGTTATCTGGCGCAACTTTCGTGCTATAATGCATTGGAATGCTTCTACTTTTTATGCTTTAAGTGCAAGCATTTTATCTCAAAAAATACAATAGGTTACGCGCCTGTAGCCATCTTGGGCCAAACCATAAAGCAATTCGAAACGGAGAAATGTCATGCTGAGTTTACTTTGGAGTATCGCCATCATTCTGGCTGTGATCGTATTGGCTTATAACAGAGCCTCAGCCCTGGTGAGCACCATTGCAGGGGTGGTTGGTTTGACCTTAGTCAGTGTTTTGAGTCCCTTTAGCCCAGTTACTTTAGTGATTCTTTGGCTTGCTTTGATTGTATATGCAGTAATCTTTAATGCCACACCTTGGCGCAAGCAGTATTTTGCCAAACCTTTATTAAGTTTTTATCAAAAAATATTGCCAAAAATGTCAAAAACCGAAAAAGAGGCCATTAGTGCAGGTACGGTGCAATGGGCTGGTGAATTATTTTCCGGTGCGCCAGACTGGCACGCCATGTTGAAACGATCCGGAGCAAAACTCAGTGCCGAAGAACAGGAGTTTTTAGATGGCCCCGTAGAAACTTTGTGTACAATGTTAAACGATTGGGACATCACTCATAATCGAGCTGATTTACCGCCAGAAGTGTGGCAATTTATTAAAGAAAATAAATTTTTTGCCATGATTATTCCCAAAGAATACGGCGGTTTGGCTTTCTCCGCCACGGCAAATTCAGAAGTGGTAGCCAAAATTGCAGCGGTAAGTACTACCTGCGCTACCACCATTTGCGTACCAAACTCCCTGGGGCCTGCAGAGCTTTTGCATAAATACGGCACCCAATCACAAAAAGATTATTATTTGCCCAGACTCGCAGTCGGGGATGAAATACCTTGTTTTGCCCTCACAGGTCCCAATGCAGGTTCAGATGCAACTTCAATTCCCGATTTGGGTGTGGTGTGTAAAGGCAACTATGACGATAAAGAAGTGCTGGGCATTCGATTAAACTTCAACAAACGCTATATTACGCTGGCGCCCATTGCCACAGTTATCGGACTGGCTTTTAAAATGCTGGATCCCAATGGCCTGTTAGGCACTGAAAAAGAATTGGGCATTACCTGTGCTTTGTTACCTCGAGATACAAAAGGTATTTCAATTGGCCGTCGGCATTTTCCTTTGAACACGCCATTTTTAAATGGTCCCATTCAAGGTAAAGATGTATTTATCCCATTAGATTTTATCATCGGAGGCGCCAAAATGGCCGGAAAAGGCTGGACCATGTTGGTAGAATGTTTATCGGTGGGACGGGGCATCTCTTTGCCAGCTATCGCCGTTGGCGGCTCAAAAGCAGGTGTTTTGGCCGGTGGTGCTTATTGCCGTGTGCGAGAACAATTTGGTTTACCTATTGGCAAGTTTGAAGGCGTGCAAGAAGCGTTTGTGCGAGCGGTGAGTAATCTTTATATCATGGATTCAGCCCGCAAAATGACCATCGCCACCATTGATAGAGGTGAAAAACCTGCGGTATTAACCGCCATTTCCAAAGCCCATATCACTGAAATGGGACGTCAGGTTTCCATGGATATTATGGATATTCATGGCGGTAAAGGCATTTGTCTTGGCCCTAATAATTATCTTGGCAGAACTTATCAGGGGGTGCCTATCAGCATCACCGTGGAAGGTGCTAATATTTTAACACGCAGTATGATCATTTTTGGACAGGGCGCCATCCGTTGCCACCCTTACGTGATTCAGGAAATGCACGCAGTGGCCGAAACTGATGCCAATGCCGCTTTAAAAGTCTTTGATAAAGCGATTTTTGGACATATGGGATTTATTTTTAGCAACTTTGTCCGATCCCTAACCCTGGCATTCACCAGTGCACAAGTTGTGATAGCGCCAGAAAAAAGCACCAGACGATATTACCAACACCTCACACGCTTTAGCTCAGCCTTTGCACTGTTAGCAGATATGGCCATGGCCAGCCTCGGAGGTGAACTAAAACGCAAAGAAAGCTTATCCGCAAGACTTGGTGACATTTTAAGCCAGTTATATCTGGGCTCAGCAGTGTTGAAACGTTTTCACGATGATGGCTCGCCCAGTGAAGATTTAGTATTGGTGAAATATGCCTGTCAAAATATCTTTTTTAATATACAAACGGCCTTTGACGGCGTATTACGTAATTTACCCAACCGAGCATTGGCTGCGTTTTTAAGAGTCGTCATATTCCCCACCGGTCAGCATTTTGCAAAACCTGGCGATAAACTAAGCCATAAAGTTGCCAAACTGTTCTTAGAACCCTCAGAGACTCGCAGCAGAGTCACAAAAGGACTTAGTTTGAACGAAGAAGCGCATCATCCTTTAGGTCGGATTGAAGCCACCTTAAAAGCTGTGATTGCCATTGAGCCTTTAGAGAAAAAAATTAAAGTCGCTGTCAAAGAGGGCAACCTTACAGGACATAACTACAATGAACATCTTGAAGCAGCTTTACGTACGGGTTTAATCACAGAATCAGAGCACGAGCAGATCTTAGAAGCTCATGAAATGCGAATGGCGCTTATCAATGTGGATGATTTTGACAGTTCTGAATTAGCTTTGGGACGCAAAAAAAGCTCTAAAAATAAAGCCCTTAAAAAACAAGTAGAGAGTACTTGATTTAACGGGCAACTTTAAAAAACACTTGCCTGAGGCAGAAGCTTTGTTGTAATTTGGAAGTCTGGCAACTAACACAGGGGAGTGTTTGATGGTTTCTATTAACAACGCTGAGCAAGCATCAAAAAAAGCAGCATGTGAAGAGCGTCGAAGACTATGGAATCTTAGAAAAGATCGTCCGGCTTTTCGATCTGGTTTTTTTATTGTTGAACTTTCTGATAAAGGAAAACCTAAAATTGTGATGCAAACTGATAAAAGAGGCTTTGAAATTAACACGCCTTCCAATGAGACAGAGCCTCATCACTCAAATAGACCTTAATAAACAACAAAAATTAGTAATAATGTAGTAAAGACAAGAAATTAGATAACTTTATGACTTACAAAAACCTTCGATTTACAGTCAAAATAAATGTAGGTTGGGCTGACGCTTCGAAGCCCAACAGCCGTGGCAACTAATATAAGGCAGTAATTAAATGAATACCCTGTTGGGCTTCGAAGCGTCAGCCCAACCTACATTGATTAGCTTCGATTTTGATACGAAGTTTTTCGTAAATTCCTAAACTTATTCAGTTTATTCAAAAACACATATAGGAATTTTCATAAAAAATTTGTCTTCACAGCACATTTTTTGTAGACTGGTATAAATTATAAGCACATTTCAGGGAGATAGAAATGGCTCTTAAGATGATAAAACTGGAAGATTCTGCTAGATTTTTTTCTGGCAGTCATTGTAAAAAAACAAGCGGCAAAGAAAATAAGCCTAAAAAACCTCCTGAAACCCAAGAAATTCAAAGCCCAAAAACAACACACGCTTCTCCAGCAACAAAGTCGCCACCACCACCGGAAGATGATCCACCACAACGAGAACCAACCTATGGGGGTCTAAAAAAGAAAAAACCACTGGTTCGTCAAGAAAGAAACCCACTTTTAAGCACTGGATATTTTAGAATTGAAACAACCATAGATCCAGTAACACAAAAACCAAAAATTAAAATTATTGAACATACAATTATCAGTACAGATACAAAAGTTATCGGCACAGATGACGTGGGTAATCGTTTTGATAGAACTCAGGAATTAACTGCTGCTTGGCTGGCAGGAAGGGGGTTGAAATAGTGGTTTGGAACTGATGTCGTTGATAATTCAATGGTAAATATAAATATTGAAGCTATTCGAAATGAATTATTCAATGCAAATCGCTTTGATGAAGTTATCACGCTAGTTTTGGATTATGCCATGCCTGGAATGACAGGATTAGAAGTTTTTAAAAAATTAAATAAATTGTCAGTAAGAAAAATTTTGCTAACTGGTGAGGCAGGTTTAGATTTAGCCTTAGAGGCTTTTAATGAAGGTATCATTTATAAATTCATATTAAAAAATACACCTGATTATGCATGAGGCGAAAATGATAACAGGGGATAAGCAATATTATTATGCAGTTATATCGAAATCCGATGTTTATCCTTTACAGTAGTTTCTTATCAGAGTTTTTTGCAACAACAGTCCCACGGCTAATTAATAAGTGGATTTTTTCGGCGAATCCAAATGACAGGTGCGGCGCTGAAAATTTCTACAGGCATGGCATCGGTGTTATCTGATTCAAAATTCAAAGTGTTAAGTGCAAATTTTCCTGGCTCATGGCTTGGCTGTAACAGTCTGACTTTTTGATCTTGTTGTGGTATCTGGACAATGCAAATTTTACCTGTCGCATTTTGAATGTCATCGCCCATCAGTCTTGGACCAGCTACGAGATCACCTGTACTTAAAAAAGGTGCCATACTTTCATCTGCAACCATAAAGTCTACACAGTTGCTATTGAGTTCATGAAAATAAGCCAATTCACGTTGTATCAGTAAAGTTTCAGAAAATGTGCTTTGAGGTTGTAAGGATTTAATATCTATCTTTTTGTTGCCTGGTAATTTAGGCCAGTCACCGGTGCCAAACATCAACCATTCAACACTCAGCACAACCTCATCTTTTTTTAAAACACGAACCACTCGCTCCGCACTTTTTTCTCGCAGGCCATTAAATCGACCTTCTTCCCAGGTTTGTAAAGTTCCCATAGGAATGCCGTAGAGATGCTGAAACTTTTGGCGAGACAATTTTAAAGCATCTCGCACCGCTCGCAGGCGACGACCTCGGGCAATAAAAACAGGATTTTTATTTTCTACTTTCATGGTTGGCTCACTTTGTAAGAAAAATCGCACACAAATAGTGGAATTCGGCTACTGTTTTTTTACGTTAAATATACGTAAAATCTACATACATAGCAACTTATATGGATGTAAATCGTGATTAACGTACATAACCTAAACAAATTATGCGGAAATATGCCAGAAATTAAACTTGATCAGTCAAATACAACACAGTCTTCCAAATCTGATTCTACCCCAGGCAAAGAAATGATTCAGGCTTTATTGGCAAAACATGTGAGCAAACAAAACCTCTGTCAGCAGGTTGGATTCTCCATATCTACTTTAAATCGCGTTTTATCAGGGCAGATAAAGCAATTAAGACGTCAGCATTTTTGCCGACTGTTAGGCTTTTACGCAAAATTTTGTCTTAAGGAAAATTTAACTCAAGGTAATATTCAAATCAAGGAGTAATATACCATGCAGCATATTCATCACAGTGCAAACTACCTTGCCATAGAAATTTTAGCAAATTTAGGCTTACAGGCACCTACTCAAAGTCAGATTGATTTGATGGAATCTGTGGTTTCAAAAACAAAGCTAAAAAAATTTATTGCTAAAGTTCCCAAACTAAACGCCAAAGAGATAACCTGTCTCAAGCTTGCAGCTAAAGGCTGTTGCGTTGAAGAAATCGCGCGAATACTGCAGGTTAAACCCACAACAGTGAACTGGTACAAGCGGGAAATTTTAAGAAAATTAAAGTGCAAAAACATTACTCAAGCTGTTTTTGAAGGTATAAAACAAGGCTGTTTATCTGATTAAAAGTTTGAGAATGTTTATGTTGACTTTTGGATGTTTGAGTCCCACCTTCTTTAAGAAAACAAACAAAACAAAAGTCAGCTTAAGAAAGGAATAAAAAAGGAAAAAAGCTCAAGGCTGAAAGGCTGCCGTTTCAAGGTATTCATACCTTTTGGTAAGAAAAGGATTTCTTACTGTTGGCAGTGTTAATGTTTTTAAGGATTTTTGCAAAACTTGAGAATTTGATTTAAACGATGAAAAAATTCAATGTAGGTTAGTGCTGACGAAGGCAGTCCAACAGGCCGTGACAAAAACGCATTCAAGGCCCTACACCCACAATGATAATCCTTATTCAGAAGCTCAGTTTAAGACATTGAAATATTGCCCTGAGTTCCCAGAGCGCCTTGGGTGCATCAAGGATGCACGTACATTTTGACGCTCATTTTTTAAGTGGTATAACCATGAACATCGTCATTCCGGCATCAATCGATTAACACTTGCGTCATTACATAGTGGGCAAGCTCAAAAGGTATTTGAAAAAAGAGACATAGTAATAGCAAAAGCATTTAACAAAAACCCTGAGCGTTTCAAAAATAAAATACCTACTGCGGGAACAATACCGACTGAAGCCTGGATCAATCCACCTGTAAAAGAGTGTGAAAACATTACCGAGGAGGAAAAAGCAGCATAAAAACTTCTTTAATTTAATGAAATCCGTGTCTCATTGGCATTGACAGATTCCGCCCCACCAAACATTTACCCTTTTATTAGCTTAGCTAATGGTGCATCTGCTTTTTATCGTTGGTTCTTCGGTCTCACTTTTGGCCGTATCAGAACCCTCAATTAATTTCAAAAAGGAGCCGTAATCTGACTGGCTATCACCTCCAATGTGAAATGTGTGTACTGCGTCTCGAATATTTTGTAGGTTTGTTGGTACATTAGCTGGCATAGGTAAAGATACGTTACGATTATAAACGTTATTAGCTACATCTGCTGTATTAATTGATAAAAATTTGTTAAGCGTAATACAAATAGGGTTGCCGTTTAAGATCCTAAAAATAGTAGAGCACTCAGCAACCAAGTGTGAATAAAGTGAAGAGGTAAACAATTTTTGAGCTTTAGTATTTTGCATAACATGTAACAAGCGCTGGATGTTGTTAAAGCTTGCCAAACGCTTCTCAAAAAAAGGAGACTCCGTGAAAGAAGGAAGTGACTCTAACGAAGTTTTATAGTGGATATAGATTATTCTTAAAAATGATAGCAAGTGAAAATCTGCTGATTTTAATAGCTCGTCTAAAGGTGAAAATTGATGGGTTTTGCTAAAAGCACCCAAAGCTTTTGCAATTTCTCTTGAATGCTGAGTATGAGAGATGGGAATAAGGCCATATTTTACAAAATTATTGAATATCCGTAATAGATCTGGGTATTTACCGTCATACTTCATATCATACATTTTTTGAAAAAACGAAAATTCTTTGTTTTTAAAGAATTCATAATTATATGTAGAAGTACGGCCTAAGTTATGAGCATCTCTATAATTTAAATATCCGAAAATTATTCCTTTGACACCAGATGGAAGCTTATCCCAATACTGTTCTCCGGATTTGGAAGTTCCGTCAATTTTAGGTTTGATAGGCATTAACGGAATGTCACCAGAGCCAGAACCTTTAGAGGAGTTTTTTTTAAGTGGACGTGGAAGCATATGAACCCCAAATAATACAACTGGAGTACATTATAAACTTTCTGTTAAAATTTTGCGCAAAAATAAAATTAACGGGGGTCAATCTTTTGTTAACAGCCCCTGAGTGATGCTAAACGGTTAGGAGGCGTGTTTCTTAGGCGCGTGTTCTTTTGAAGCACCTCTTTCATCACGCTTATCTTTATGGGGTTGGTGATACGGAATTTTGGTTTTGCCATTCCTTCTATTTCATGAACTTTGTCACAACTTGATTGTTTTCTCACAAATTTCTCCAATGGATAAAAATATTATTTTATGAATATTGACAGGCAAAAACTATTAAATTATTTATTACTATAAAACTCACATTCCGCACCACTTAACTAAAGTTTTTTGATTTTTATCGTAAATAGGTTTTTCACAATCAGGTGGTAAGCCATAAATCTCTATTGCTTCCTTACCGAAGTGATAAATAATAATTTTCTGCAGCAATTTTATATTCGCGACAATACAGCTGACCTCATTTTCAGGTAATTCAAACCTAACAACAGCTACTTTTGACATCAATTGAAATACCCAACGGGCTGTTGGGTTCTTTATCGGCTTACCAAGTTGATTCGGTAATACATCCTCTGATTTTTCCAAGCTTTCTCGTAAATGATACTGTGCAAAGTTATAAACAGCTAAACATAATGTCATAATCATCATCAATGCACCAATGCGAGCAGAGGATTTTAAGAAGAATGTGTTCAACTCCAATCGAGAGTCTTTCAAAAAACCAAACCCTTGCTCAATCTGATATTGTTGTTTGTATTGCTTTAAAATATCTTGATGAGGAAGCTTGTTTGGTTCCAGTTCGTTGGTAGCTAAAATGAATCGTCCTAGTGTTTCTCGCTGTGGCTCGATTTTTTCTAAATCTGAATGCAGATTAATAACGAGTTGGTAACCTTCACACACTTTTTCTTCATCGGCCTTTGGGCGACCCTTACTTGCATATTTCATAATAGGCTTAATTTCATAAGAAACACCATGGAATTTAAGCTTCTTTTCTTCTTGTTCAATGGCTTTAATCGCATCACTTTCGCATAAAAAGGTTTGATTGCTCAAGTGCCATAGTTTCTTTGTTAATTCTTCTGACTTTTTCTGCATCTTTTTATTGAAAGTTTTTAATTCCCGTTGGTAAGCATGGCTGGATGAAACCAATAGCCAGCGTTGTTCATAGCCATGAATGAATCGAGTAAAGATATGTGTCTTATAATTATTGTCGTAAGCCTGCCAGTCAAGGACATCATCTCTTAATATCAGCAATTCTCTCGATTCTTTTAGTGTCGCTGGAACCCGAGTAATCCAACCTATTTTTCCCAGTTCAGCCAGCTTTTCTGGAACATAAAAGGCTGCATCTAAAATAAAAAATAAATTGTCTGGCATCGCTTTAACGTCATTACAAAAATTCTGAATGGTTCGCACCGTTTTTTGAAAGCTTTTTTTATCACTGGCATTACCATCTAAAGCTTCCATCCATACAGGAATGTTTGCAGGACCCATTTGTGTCATGGACAAAGTCACTTGTTTCAAATCAGGTCGATGGTCTTTTGAATAACCATGAGTTGGTAAAGGAGCAGTTTCAGGCAAGTCATCTGCATAAGGATATTCGCCAAATAAGCTAAACGCCGTTGTATCAGCCCTAAGTTGATTATTCAGCATGGATTGTTCTTGCATAATTTCAAAGGCAACTTCACTGTAAAGTTTAGTTGTTCCATACTCAGCAATTGCATCGAGCCCACGCCCCAAACAATCATCATTTAGATGATGGGCTTCAATATCTTCACCTAACAAGGTAGAAACGGCTTTGTCTTCAAAGAAATGGGGAGAAAGATAAAGCGTGCGGTTGATAAAACCTAAACCGTTAATAATCATTGCGGCAACACGACTGCCGTGAGGCACGATGGCACCTTTGTTTTTTGATATAGGTAAGCGTTCATTGATTTTTTTATCAATGCCTAATTTTTTTATGGTTGCAGCGACTAAACCTAAATGACCTAGAGATTCAACGCTTGAGTTGTCTGATGTGAATTCCATTGAATAAGAAACCATTATGAATGTTAATGGTATAGTACGTAAACTCAAGAAAATTACTTTGTGGATCATAAAAATAATGGTCGTAAGTTTTCTTCCATTGAATTCACAAAAGATGATTTTACCCAAAAAGAAATTTCTCACGCCACCGCTTATTCGCCTTGATAGACTGGCACTTGAATTAAAAAAACATGCCATAGCAAAATTGGATTTGCCAAATTTTATTATAGCATGCTCTAAAATTTAATCTGAGAAACTGGTTGCGCAAAATACTTTAAATCCAATTTTACACAGAAATTATCTGGATATATTGGATTTTGGATAAATTCATTACCAAATTCGCGATCGATGCAGCCTCGTAACTATTAAATTTCTTCTTATCATTTTTTAAAATTCATCAAAAATAATTCGCTTATTTCCAATATAAGCCTTGACTTAGCTCTCTTCTGACAGCGGCGCTGGCCTATCTAGCCACAACTTATAAGTTATTTATGCCACTGAATACCACAACTAAACTAAGTCAGTTTCGAGATGAACTTTATTCATTATTTCCAAAACGCCGTGATGCGGTTATGAATTTATTGGACGCGTTGAGCTGTGATGGTCACCGATGTAAAAGCGTTGTTCAATTGTCTAACTCGAAACAATTTGAACGGCAATACAGCAGTATCACTGATGCTGTAGCCGATGGATTATCTGAGGTTAGCTGGGATGAAGTTTGCCGTTTGGTTCATAAATTCACAGCTTCCGATTTAACAAAGGCCCCACATCGATTTATCGTTGACTGTACGCCAAATCCAAGGCCGTTTGCTCGTAAACTCGCTGACCGAACGGTAACGCATCATCCAAATCCAGCACCAGGGAATAAACCCATTTGTGTTGGACATCAATATTCATTGCTTAGCCTGCTTCCAAATGACATACTGGAAAACCAAAAACATTGGTTACTGCCACTTTGTGCAAAGCGGGTTGAAAGCAACTTGAAGGGGCATGAACTGGGAATGCAGCAGATTAGCGAGTGTGTTGAAACATTAGATATTAATGATGAGCTGTTCATCAGTGTGGGTGATAGCCTGTACGGCACAGAATCTTGCCGTGCCAAGGTCAGTGAAAAAGAGAATTGGGTTCATATTTTTAGGCTTAATAGCTCAAGAAATGTCTTTCGCAGCATTGTACCTGAAAAGTCTCACGCTAAAGGCCGTAAAAAAGAGTACGGTGAGAAGATGAACTTAGGTAAAGTTGAAACACATTTACCCCATGATAGAGAAATCACACTCAACCAATTGAGTAAGAAAGGCAACCGGCTTAAAGTTGTTGTTAAATGCTGGGGTGATATGGTGGTGCGGGGCTCACAAAGTTACCAATCTTCCAAACACCCATTGAACATTCACCAAGTTGAAGTTTTTAATGAGTCAGGAGAACGGCTCTTTAAGCGCCCGTTATGGATAGCAGTCTTTGGTAAGCTTAGACATGAAATCAGTTTAGAAGAGGCTTATGCCCAATACTGCTCTCGCTATGATACTGAGCACTTATTTCGATTTGGTAAAACTAAATTACTCATGGATAAATTTCAAACTTCAGAAGTTGAACATGAAGAAAGTTGGTGGAAGCTTTGTACCTTGGTTTATATTCAACTGTATTTAGCCAAAGAGTTGGCACCGTCTTTACCAGAGGCATGGGAGCGGTACTTATTAAGCTATAAGATTGAGCCGAGCGAAGGAAAAACCATAACCTCACTGTCCCAAACTCAGCGTGGATTTGCAAAAGTACTAGAGCATGTTGGCACACCCGCTCAGCCTTGTGTTGCACGTGGTAAGCCACATGGTAGAATGGTTGGAGAAACACAGCCGACAAAAGTTAATACCCCTGTTATTTTTAAGACTAAAAAAGCCCAAGGAGATAATAATACAGCTTCTGAAAAAGCAGCCGAAATCTCAGAGTCAGAAAAAATAGCAGCTCTTATAAAACTTGTGCACACCAAATTGAAAAGTAGTGAATTATCGATGAATGAATTTACAGAAAAGCTGTTAAACACTACTTAAACCAAAAAATCTCCAAAAAAAATCAAAAATTATTACTTGGGTAGCTCGAATTCAGGGACTGGTATGTCCAAACTCCAATTAACTTGATTTCAATTAGTGTTTCAAGTGTATAAGATACATAGGTTTTGAATGTAAACCAATATGCGTCATTGTAATGTTAACTGTCTGAGAATTATAAAAAAGATGCGCGGGCGAAGGGGTTTGAGCAGCATCCGCGGGTAAACACTTTTCTTGTGACCACAAGGGTAACGTTGCATCCATCCAAACTGAATGGGCGTGATATTGATTTACAAACGTAGCATTAGAGTGAGGGTGAACAACAAGGGAATACCCAGAAAATGCCTGGCTTAAAATAATCGTGCATCCTGTATGATTAATAATTGGAATGGATTTTAAAGGGGTAGCAAAGGATGTTACAACAAAACAGAACAGTAAAAGACCAGCTAATTTCATTTTCATACTAAACTCCAGTAATGACAGCAAAATGAAATTAGAGTGTAGTATTGATTAGAATAAATTCGGTCAACTACTTTTTGAGGATGGTTTACTTAAAGTTACAAAAGAAATTTATTAATATGGTCGGGGTAGAGAGATTCGAACTCCCGACATCCTGCTCCCAAAGCAGGCGCGCTACCAGACTGCGCTATACCCCGATTAAGTCGAAAATTTTACAGCATAATTTGTCTAATACGCAAGAAAAAATCAACAGCTTACATGCAAGTTTGTTTAAAATCTGAGCTGGCAAATTAGACAATTAAATTTAAATAAATTATTGAAATTTAAGATAAAACTGTTAAATTAAAAGCTGCTTCCCGAAGGCAGTGCTCTAGCAGGCTGAGCTACTCTCCGATTTATTAATATTATAGATATAGTGTGTTCTGAGCAATATTTTACTTTGTATTTTCTTTCTGATTTATATGAAAAATTTAAGGCTTCTGTGCCAGCTGCACAATAATGGTTATTCATCAGAAATTACAAACCCCCAAGTTTTATTAAAAAATGTTACAATAAGTAATTGACTTAAATTAGTAATCCATGCAATCCATTAATGATCTTAAGCAAAAACTCAAAGCTGCAACCTCAGAGATGGAAGTCAATCAAGTTTTGATAAGCCATCTGGCATTATCCAAGCACGACTTGTTTTCTTATACCTGCTACGATACCTGCCAGAGCATTATTCAACGGGTAAAATATGATATTTGTTCAATAGCTTATGCAAATTGGCATCGGCATTATCTTGAAGAAAACTATGGGAATATTGATTCTACCCATCAAAAAGTCTCCAACAATCAATTACCCTTGTTTTGGAAAATTGAAGATCAGTTAAAAGCAGCCAGAACTCAAAAAGAAAAACGCATGCGAAAAGACTCAATAGCTTACGGAATTAAAGGTGGTGTTAGTGTTCCTATTCATTCTTCCGACAATTTGTACGCCAATTTTTTAATTGCCACAAGAGATATTAGCCCAAAAGCTTGGGATGACTTTAGACAAAAAGAGCATGAATTTTTTCTTATGGCTTATTATTATCATCATTATCTGCATCTTCATTTAGCTAAACAATTAGTGGAGCCACATACACTTTTATCTAATCGAGAAAAGCAATGTCTGCAATTAATTGCCCGTCAACTGAATGTAAAAAGCATTGCGCAAATGCTCAATATTACTGAACGCACAGTGAACTTTCATATTCAAAATATTAATAAAAAACTTGGGGTGAAAAACAAGCATCAGGCGGTGATGATTGCTAAGGAAAAGGGCATTCTCAGCACCTGACAAAAATGACAGTATCAAAGCAAACCTTCTAGCTGCATAATAACTTAAATTTAATGATAGTTTTAGGGTTAATAATGCAGTTACTAAACAGATGTATCCTTTTTTTCCTGCTTTTAAGCTTTGGGGTTAGTGCCTCAGCTTCAAATAAAGTCAATACGCAAAGTACACCGGCGTTACCAGCAAAGGTTTTGGCTGGTTACTGGCAAAGCTGGCAATCGAGCGATCCTGTCAATCCTTCGATTGAGAGTTTGCTAAATATTTCCAATCAATACAATGTGATAGAAGTTGCCTTTGCTGGTATTTCACCAGAAGGTTCTGTTAATTTAGATACCGCAACATTATTACAGGGACAATACAAAGACAATGCTATTAAAGCAATTGCACAGATGAATTCTGAAAACAGACCCGTTTTAATTTCAGTAGGCGGACAAAATGCTGATTTTTCAGTGAACAGTGAACAAGCCTCAGAAAATTTCACAAATTCTTTAGAAAATATTATTAAAACCTATGGCTTTGCGGGGGTGGATTTTGATATTGAAAATGGTTTGACCGTGCAGGCAGGCTCTACAATCCCCAGTGCGCAGAATAATGTTTATTACTTGATTAATATCATTAAGGCTTTAAAGCAATTCAATCCGAATTTAATCATAAGCTTAACACCACAAACTGCAAACATTGCCTATGTCCCTGCAATATCTAACGCTTGGAACAGCTATTTACCCATTATAAACAGTATCCCAGAAGATATAGATTTAGTTCAACTGCAAGAATACAATTCAGGCTCAATGCCGGCTTTAGATGGCAAAAATTATCCCGAAGGCAACGCAGCTTTTATTGAAAACATTACACCGGTTGTGATTTCAAAATGGCAATTAGGATCAATCACTTATCAAGGCCTACCTGCCAGTAAAGTCATTGTAGGGTTACCTGCCACAAAAAATAATGCTGCACCTGCCGGTGGCTTTGTACCTTTCGAACAAGTGAAATCTGCCATGCAGAGTTTAAGACAACAATTTCCAGGGGTGCGAGGACTCATGACCTGGGATATCAATTATGATGCAGCCAATGACTATCAATTTGCGAATAGCCTTCATGACTGCGCGGTGAATAATCAATGTTAGTGGAAAGCTTTATGAAAAAAATATTATTTAATTTGACGATGTTGGCAGGTGGTTTACTGGTAGCTGCTACTGGTTTTTGTGCTGCCACTTATAACGTAGACTTTGGCTATGGCACTTTTAATTTAAATTTGCAGGCTGATACACCCATCACCCAACTCAGTTTTGAGTATGGTAATGCAGACTTTAAACTGCAAAATTGGGGGACGATTAATTCAACCAATGCCACTGTCAACAAAACTTCAATGGGCAATGGGCTGTATGAATATACCATTACGCCAAAACAGGCCGGTAAAAATTTTGGTACAACCGCAGGGTTTAGTCAGGTGCCACTGTTACCTCAAACAGTGCCCACCAAAAATATGGATTTTTCAAATTACTATGGCTTATTTCAACAGATAAAAGTCAATGGAAAACCAGCGCAATATGCAAAGCTTGATAGCGCAGCCACTAACCCAACACCAGGCAAACTATCCGGTGCCTATTATGCCGATTGGACTGAGTATCCTGGACATGGCGATTATAAACCCACTGACATTCCTTTTCAAAATCTCAATACCATTTATTATGCTTTTGGAAGTTTAAACCCTGACACCGGTGCTGCCCAAATGTTTGATCCTTATGCCGATGTACAAATGGCCGGTGTGAACGCATTACCATATTTTTCTTTAGTGCGTCAGCAATATCCTTATATGAATTTAATTTATTCTTTTGGCGGATGGGGCAGTATTGAAAACAGCAATTTTCAATCGGGAGATTTTTCAGTTTTATTTACCTATTATCCTCAAAATATTTCTGTATTGGCAAAAAGTATGATAGCTGCCATGGTTAAAACAGGTTTTAATGGTATTGATATTGATTATGAATGGCAGGCACCCTTTGAATCCAATCCTAAAGTTTTGAATGGCCATGCACCTTTGTGTGTGGCGGATAAAACCAATCCGCAATATTGTGTCACTGCACCCTTAACTCAGGCTGAGGCGGATGGTTATGCACAATTAATTTATGAGTTAAGACAGGATATGAATCAACTACCGGATGCAAAAAATGATTTATTAACTGTAGCTTTATTTGCAGGTCCCGACAAACTTAAAAAGCTGGCGGACTTCAAATATCATGGCAGCGTTAAAGCCTTGCAAAATATCAGTGATTTAAAAATTGTGCTGGATAATGTGTCTTACGCGGATTTGATGACTTATGATTATCATGGCGCTTTTGATGCCCCTGCCAAAGGCGCTGTAAATCCCAAAGCCGTATCTGATTTTCAATCGCGCTTTGCAGCTTCGCCGAATAGTCCTAATGATAATGGCTATAATGTGATAGATTCTGTAAAAGCTTTAAAAAGCCTTGATCCAAATGATGCAAACTTTCCGGCAGCCAAAATTATTATTGGCGTACCGGCTTATGCCAGAATTGTTAAATTAGATGCTGTACCAAAAACACCTTCTGCCTCACAAAAGGTTGGGATTTTTGATCCTTTAGCGAATGCTTCTGAGCAAGGTGTGCCTGGCGCTGACGTTGCCGGTGAGTTTCAAGGTGATGATTCTCATCAATATGTATCGGGAGGAGGGGCTGATGCGATTGGTTCGACGATTTTTGATTACAAGTGTATCGCACAATTTCCTTCGGATGCTAACAGTCCATATTGCTACTATGGCGCTTATCATGGTTCTCATCCCATACCAGCAGATATGCAGTTTTATGGCATGAAAAGCTTACCAAAAACCACAAGTCCAGGGGGTTATGCAGCTACACCTTGGGGGTTCGGTAATCAAAGTCTCACCTTCATGAGTTTTGACAATCAACGTTCTGCTGCCAATAAAGCAAAATATGTTTTAAACCAACATTTAGGTGGTCTGATGATTTGGGAAATTGATGGCGATATTCCGCCCTCAGATGTTGGGCAGTATCAAAGCCAGTCATTAGTTTATTCAATCTGTAGTACACTGGCACAAAAACCCTGCATTGTGCCGCAGTAATTTTAGATAACCATAGAATGTAGGTTGGGCTGACCAAGGAAGCCCAACAGGAAATTCATTTAATTACGGCCTTATTAAGTTGCCACGGTCTGTTGGGCTTCCTTGGTCAGCACAACCTACATTGATTAATGATACTGTTGGAGAGAAATTTCATAAAGCTTATAGAAATGTAATTTGTCAAAAATTTTTTAGACAGTTAATTTACGGTTTTTAAACTTAAACAATTGTAAGCTTAACAATATTGTCCCAAACAAAATGCTAATAACTGTTATCACAAATGGCACGGTGTCATCCAGTGCATAAAGTGCGCCAGATGCAAAGCCCGTTAGCATCCAGGCAAGTGCCATAATCGTGCTGGCAAATCCTAAAACCATACCCTGATTATCTTCGTAACTTAAATTTGATAAAAGCGCGATTAAAGAAGGATAAGCAGTGCCAATGCAAATTGACATAGGAATGACCCAAATCCAGATATAAGGGGGCATGGGTAATATCATATTTGCCACAAAGAATACAGATGAGATGCCAAGACTTAACCACAGTATTTTTTCAACGCTATGATGCTTTAACCAAAATTTATAAATAATCGTTAACCCAAGGGACATCCAAATTCCAGAGTAGCCAGTAAAAAGACCAATTTTATCGCTGCTGAAATTTAACACCTGTGAAAAATATAAAAAGATAACCTGATAATACAAACTCCAGGCAATTTCAAATAGTAAAAATATTGTCAAATAAAGCCAAACTCGATTATGTTTTAGAGCCTGCCAGAAAATATTCAAATCAAATTGCAGGTTTTGTTTTGGATGCTGGACTTTAACGGTATTTGTGTCTTTATAAAAAAATAACAGTAATACCAAATTAAGACCTGCCAAAGCTGTACCCAACCAGTAAGGGGTTGTCAAATTAAACCAGTGGCTTAAAGCACCATCAGACAAAAAGCTGCCAAATAAAGGTCCTAGCACCATAGCAGCAGTCATAGCAAACGCAATTAAACTTAGATAAAAAGCCTTTTGATTGCCATTAGTAAAATCAGTAATTGCAGCTTGTACTACAGGTTGACTGCTGGTAGAGCCACCGGCAATGAATCGACCCAATAATATTAACCATAGAGCGCGGGAATAAATCCCAGCAATCGGCAGCATAAAACCTGCAAAAGCGCAAATGAGACAAAAAGTTAAGATAGACTTTCTACCCAGTTTATCAGATAAAAAACCCACCACAGGAGAAGCAATTAAAAAAGCCAGTGGAGACAACATCATGGCAAGGCCGTATAAAAATTCTCGCTCATGTAAACTGATAGCCGCAGTAAAAATACCTGTCTGATTATGGACAATCAGTTTTACCAAAACTGGTATCACTAAAAAGTAGGCAATGGTATCAATAAAAATTAACAGAAACAAAGTGAAGATGCGACCCGTATGGGAGGCTTGTAGCTGCTTTATAAACGTCATTTTGATTTACTCTGGATTCAATCCAGCATATGCTAGCATTAGCGCTTATGGAATGCCATAAATATGTAGATGGATTCAAGCAAAACTAATTAAAAAAGTGATGTTTTTAAATTAATGATGTTGTGGGGAGTCTTGCGAAATAAAATCCAACATCGCATCATCTAGCTGTTTAGCAAGCACATCTAACTGTTTAATTGAATTTGTATTTTGAGGCTGAAAAAACTTAGCTAGCACTTGATTACGATGAAGGGAGAATAAAGTAGAGTTTTTTGCTTCTATTATTAAATTAGCAGCTTTTTTTTAACTAAAATAGGATTTATGAAAAATTCATTTTAAAATCGAAATTAATAAATGTAGGTTGGGCTGACGCAGGAAGCCCAACAAGCCGTGGCAATTCAAATAAGGCCATAATTAAATGAATATCCTGTTGGGCTTCCTGCGTCAGCCCAACCTACATTTATTTCGATTTTAAATCGAAGTTTTTGGTAAGTCCTATAAAAAAATTTATATAGTAATTTCAAGATTGAAATAAAGTTTCAGATTTTTGAGATCCTTCTTTGATACAATTTACCCAAAATACAATTACCCCAAGAAAGCCCATCGCAAATAAAAACACAGCCATACTCAAAACTGAATTATCTAAAACACTTGCCAAAAGTCCTGCTAAAAATGCACTGAAAGTTTGTAAGCTTGCATAAAGTGCGCCAGCAATGCCACTGATATGACGATAAGCACTTAAAGCCAGCGCCGTTGCATTTGGAAAAATAACGCCGGTGCCTAATATAATTATCATCATTGAAAATGTAATAAGAAAAATACTATGAATATTTAGCAAAGCAAAAAGCAATAAAAAGCCACTGCTCAAAGTAATCACGGCAAGTCCAAGCGCAATAATTAGATGTGGGTTTAAATATTTCACCAGTGGAATATTAATAATCCTGCTGACAAGTACCATGCAAGTAATTAACGCTGTGATCCAGCCATATTGAATCACACTTAAGTGTAACTGATCTTGAAAAATAAATGGGCTTAGATTAAAGAAAACAATCGTAACCGCAAACGCGATGCCTGAACTTAAGGCATAACCTGTGAAGCGTCGACTTTTGATTAGAAACTGATAATTTTTTAAAGCCTCTTTGAACTTTGCAGCAGAAGGATTTTTCTGAGCGATGGTTTCTGGTACCAGCCAGGCAATCAAACTTATATTCAAAACAAGATAGCCAGCCAGAAAATAAAAACAGGCTTGCCAGCCAAAGTAATGTTGTACATGACTGCCAAGTACAGGCGCGATCGCAGGGGCAAAAGTGATAAAAAAACTAATATAGGAGGCCACTTTTATGAGCTTTGTACCCGTAAATAAATCCACAAAGACCACTCGCGTTAGAGCGGTAACAATACCAAAACCAAGCCCTTGAATCACACGAGCCATAATCAGAGTTTCAATATTGACAGATAAGGCTGCCAGTAAGGTACCCACAAAGGCAATACAGCTAAAAAAAAGTAAAATAGGTTTGCGTCCATATTTTTCAGACCATGCACCAAATAGTAGCGGTGATAGACTGACACCCAACAGATACATAGAAATAGTGAGCTTCACAAGAGCATGTCCAGCACCAAAGTATACACTGATGTCGGGTAAAGCAGGGGCATAAATATCCGTTGCCAACATTCCAGTTACGCCTAATAAAGTAACTAAAATTGTAATGAGCATAGGGTGTTTGGTTTTATCTAATTGCATAATAACCTCTTAATAGCATGACTTATAAAACTTACCAAAAACTTCTTATTAAAATCGGCATTAATCATTTAATTACGGCTTTTTTAATTGCCACGGCTACATTAGTAATCGAAGTTTTTCCTAAGTCCTAATTTATTAAAACTCGAAAGTCTTCATGTAAATGATATTAAATATCAATGTAGGTTGGCGCTGACGAAGGAAGCCCAACAGGGTATTCATTTAAATACGGCCTAATTTAATTACCATGGCTTGTTGCGCTTGAGCAGAGCAGCCTACATTTTTGAAGTTTTGCTTAAGTTCTTAATGAAATATTTTTTCAATTTGCATATTTTTAAAAGTAACGTATTGATGTAAATTCAGAGCCTTCAAAGCAGGCACCAAAGATTTTATATAAATCAAAACCTCCCGTTTCTGAGAGTGATTTAAGTCACCACTTTCCAGCAAAGCGAGATTTTTTAAAAATGCAGCCATAGTGCCTTTGCGAATGGTGACACCATTAATGGATTTTTGATTTTGGGTGTCTGCCAAAATATCAGCAGGTGTAGTAATTAAATTCATAGTGCCCTCTATTTCATTGATTATTTAACTGATTGATCGTTCATTCAATTAAATATTATAACTTACTTCTAATCTTGTCAAGGAATAATTGACTGAGCGTTCAGTTTTCCATATGATAGTCTTTATGATTAAAATGGTTTATATATAAAAAATGAAACGTAAGCCCCCTAAAAGACCTTCTGCAGAACCTACTCGCCAGGCAATTTTGCTGGCGTCCCAAAAACTTTTTGCCAAAAAAGGCTTTGCTGCCACCTCCATTAGCCAGATTGCCAAGGCCGCTAAAATAAATCAGAGTTTGATATACCATCACTTTTTATCAAAAGAAAGGTTATGGATGGCCGTGAAAAAAAACGTGCTTGATCAATTTTCAGAAAAAAGTGGGATTGTGTTCGAAGAGGCCATTGCAAAAGCGGATCCTAAGGCCATGATAGTTTTAATTGTAAAATTCAGATTTGAAATTTATGATAATTTTCCAGATTTAAGACGGATTGTCGATTGGCAGTTTTTAGAATCTGATCCTTATGAATTACGAGGTATTGATGCCAGTATTTTGACAGATCTTGAGCAGCGAATTGCAGATTTTCAAAAAAACAAAAAAATCATTAATACTTATCGTGCTGATATGATCCTTTTATATATTTTTCACGTGCCAGTGGGGTTTTTTAAAGGCTATAAAAACATGCAAAAAGTGGTTGAAAAAAATGAACTGGAAAAACTAAAAGAAGATTACGTAGCTTTGTGTATAGACTCTTTGTGCAAAACTTTAATTATTTAATAGCTTCTTTTAACCGCATATTCTGCCAGAGTAATCAGCGCATGTTTTGCTTGAGATTCTGCCAGGGTGTCTAAGGCGATAATGGCCTGTTCTGCGTGTTTATGGGCTTGTCTCAAAGTATATTCCAAAGCACCGGTGTCTTGAATCGCCGTCTTAATCGCTTCTAAGTTTGAAATATCATTATTTTCAATGGCCTGTTTTACTAAGGTTTTTTGATTGGCGCTACCATTATTTAAAACATAAATCAAAGGCAGAGTCGGTTTTCCTTCTGCCAAATCATCGCCAATGCTTTTACCAATATCTTTGTTAGAACTGCCATAATCCAAAGCATCATCCACTAACTGAAAAGCAGTACCCAGCTCTCGCCCGTAAGTTGCCATATTGTTTTGCACAGCTTCAGGCTGCTCGGCAACAACAGCACCTAACTGTGCGGCAGCTTCGAATAATTTGGCGGTTTTTTTAAAAATCGTTGTCAGATATTGCTTTTCCTTGGTGTTTGGCTGATTACAGTTAACCAATTGCATCACTTCGCCTTCCGCAATAATGTTGGAGGCATCTGCTAAGATACGCATCACTTGCATGGATTGGATTTGAATCATCATTTGAAAAGCGCGAGAGTACAGAAAATCACCCACTAGTACACTGGCTTCATTGCCAAATACTTCATTGGCTGTTTTCTTCCCCCGTCTGAGTTTGGAGTGATCTACGACATCATCATGCAAAAGAGTTGCGGTATGAATCAACTCTACAATAGCAGCTACTAGAATATGATGTTGACCAGAATAATTAAAAGCTTTGGCACTTAGAAGGGCAATCATAGGACGAAGTCGTTTGCCACCACCTGAGGCAATATGTTTGCTGACATCCTTAATCATTTGCACATCTGAACCAAACTGTTCAGCAATGGTTGTAACAACTGCTTCCATTTCGGTATTCACTAAGGCACGGATCTTATCAATTTGCATGATTTTTAAGAGATTTTTTTCGTTAAAGACATCTGTTATGCATCCTAGGCTGATATTATGTATGTGTCAATGAATTTTCACATTTGTCAGCGAGAATAAGCTTGCAATTTCGCTGTCTTTTCAATAGAATGACCGCCCTGCGAGATGAATTTTGTTAGTTTCCTCCAATGTATTGGGTTTTCGCAGTTCTGGGGAAATGAGGAGAATAGGCTATGTATGCTGTAATTGTTACTGGCGGAAAGCAATATAAAGTTGCTGAAGGTCAAAAATTACGAATTGAAAAATTAACTGCTGAAGAAGGTAAAACTGTTGAATTTGAACAGGTTTTAATGGCAGGTGAAGGCGAAAACATTAAAATGGGTGCGCCTTTTATTGATGGCGGTAAAGTCAAAGCCACTGTGGTCAGCCATGGTCGTGGCAAAAAAATTAATATTATCAAGTTTCGTCGTAGAAAAGATTCTAAACGACAAATGGGACATCGACAAAACTTCACCGAAGTTAAAATCGATGCCATTGAAGCATAAATTTTGGAGAAGTAATTATGGCTCACAAAAAAGCTGGTGGTAGTACTAAAAACGGCCGCGACTCGAAATCGAAACGCCTTGGGGTTAAAAAATTTGGTGGACAGTCTGTGTTAGCTGGTAACATCATTATTCGTCAAAGAGGCACTAAAGTTCATCCTGGTGAGAATGTTGGTCGCGGTAAAGATGATACCTTATTTGCTTTAGTAGATGGCAAAGTAGTATTCGAAATCAAAGGTCCTAAAAGTCGAAAGATGGTTCGCATCGAGCAGGGGCAAGCTGCTGCTTAATTTTATAATGTAGGTTGGGCTGAGGTCGGAAGCCCAACAAGCCGTGGCAACTAATTAACGTTGTAATTAAATGATTTCCCTGTTGGGCTTCCGACCTCAGCCCAACCTACATTTATACATAATAATAAAACCATTATTTATGGACTTTCTCTCAGAACCTAGCGAACGCATTCAAGGTACCATTCAAGTACCTGGTGACAAATCCATTTCCCATCGTTCAGTCATGTTTGGTGCCATTGCATCTGGCGATACCAAAGTTTTAGGCTTTTTAGAGGGAGAAGATTGCCTTGCCACTATCAATGCTTTCAAACATATGGGCGTTAATATTGAAAATAAAGGCTCTGGTGAACTGTTAATCCACGGTGTGGGAAAGACAGGTTTGATAGAACCACAACTACCTTTAGATTTAGGTAATTCCGGTACTTCAATTCGCCTTTTAACAGGGTTATTAGCAGGGCAAAACTTTCAAAAAGTATGCATGACTGGAGATGAGTCCTTAAAAAAACGCCCTATGAAACGGGTTGTGGATCCTTTGCAAAAAATGCAGGTGAAAATTGATACTTTGGATGGTTGTCCACCACTCACAGTCCATTGTAATCCGAATTTAAAAGCGGTTGAATACACTTGTCCCATGGCCAGTGCCCAAGTAAAATCTTGTGTTTTGTTGGCTGGATTATATGCAAAAGGGGTAACCAAGGTAATAGAGCCTGGCATTACTCGCGATCATACCGAGAGAATGCTGGCAGGATTTGGGGTAAATTTAAGCACTCAACATCGTACCATTTCAATTCAGGGCGGTCAGACTCTAAAAGGTACTGAAATTAAAGTACCTGCTGATATCTCTTCAGCCGCTTTTTTTATGGTGGCCGCATCCATTGTGCCTGACTCTGAACTATTACTAAAACAGGTAGGCATCAATCCCACGCGTATTGGCGTATTGAAAATTCTCAAAGCTATGGGCGCTGATATCACCTTGCATAATCAAAGTCAGGTTTGTGGTGAGCCTGTGGCTGACATTTTAGTAAAACATGCGAAACTAAAGGGTATTCAAATTCCTGAAGATTTAGTGCCTTTAGCCATAGATGAATTTCCGGTCTTGTTTATAGCCGCTGCCTGCGCTGAAGGTGCTACTGAACTTAAAGGTGCTAAAGAGCTGAGAGTTAAAGAAAGTGACAGAATTGCCAGTATGGCTAAGGGTTTAAAAATCTTAGGCATTCAATGTCAGGAACTGGAAGATGGTATCATCATTGAAGGCGGTGAATTCAGCGGGGGCAAAGTTCACAGTTTTGCTGATCACAGAATTGCGATGGCTTTTAGTGTGGCAGGGCTTGTGGCTGAAGACGCGGTACGTATTATAGATTGTGATAATGTGAATACATCATTTCCCAATTTCGCTGAAGTTTTTAATCATTTAGGCGGTAATATTGAGGTGATTGAGTCATGAGTGAAACAATAACGATCATTACTGTAGATGGACCAAGCGGTTCTGGCAAAGGTACCATCAGCCAACTTTTGGCGAAGAAGTTAAATTTCCACTTTTTGGATAGTGGCAGTTTATACCGAGTATTGGCTCTGGCAGTTCACGAGCAGGCACTTGCATTTGAGGATGATGTTGCCATTGCGCAACTGGCTTTACAGCTTAAACTCAAATTTACGATTAAAAATGAAACTTTGCAAATTTTTTTGGCAGATAGGAATATTTCTGATGCTATCCGAGGGGAAGCTATTGGAGTCATTGCTTCTAAAATTGCCATTTATCCCAAAGTTCGGAAGAACTTATTAAAATATCAACAGGACTTTTTACAAAAGCCAGGGTTGGTTGCCGATGGTCGTGACATGGGAACGGTAGTATTTCCACAGGCAAAATATAAATTCTTCTTAAGCGCCAGTTTAGAAGCCCGCGCTTTACGTCGATTTAAACAATTAAAAGAAAAAGGACAAAGTATGCCTTATGAAACGATTTTAGAAGATTTATCTGCTCGGGATTATCGAGATAAAGAAAGAAAAGCCTCTCCTTTAGTGCCGGCAGAAGACGCCATTAAAATTGATACAACTAATAAAAACATTCAACAGGTATTTGCAGAAATTTATAGTTATATAACGCAAAATTAGGCAAAGCCAGATTTTGTGAAAAATTAACTTTCTTTGTGTTCAAGCTGGTAAAAATAACATAAAATAGCACCATAAATAGACTAAACTCAACCACAAAACTATGCGATTTTTCAAAACCATCATCTTACTGTGCGGTTTGAGCCTACTGGCTGCCTGCTCTGCCGATTCTTTTTCAGACAATCCAGCGCAGCGCTACCAGGGCTTTTCAGCGCAGCAACTTTATGTGAAAGGTAAAAATAATTTGGCTTCACGAAATTATAACCAGGCAGTAACTTTATACGAAGCCTTAGAATCACTGTATCCCTTTGGAGGGTACGCCCAAAAAGGACAGCTAGATTTAATTTATGCCTATTACATGTCTGGCCAATATGCTTCAGCAGAAGCCGCAGCAGAACAATACATTCGAGTATATCCTCGGGGTGAAAATGTGGATTATGCCTATTACATGAAAGGTTTATCTAACTTTGCCTCTGGTCGCACCTGGGCACAAAAACTCTTTGGTGTTGATATGGCCGGTAGAGATTTGGCTGTGGACAAACAGGCCTTTTATGATTTCAGGCAAATGGTACATTTATTTCCAAGAAGTAAATATGCCAATGATGCCAGACAGCGCATGATTGCTTTAAGAAACCTTTTCGCAAAACATGAAATGGAAGTCGCTGAGTTTTATTATAAAAGAAAAGCCTATGTAGCTGCCGCTAATCGTGCCACTGCCGTTATTGCAAAATACGAGCATTCTGATCAGGTGAAACCTGCTTTAGTCATGCTGGTAAAAGCTAATCGCAAACTGGGTTTAACCAAACAGGCGAATAATGCTTTGAGAACCCTAAACTTAAATTATCCAGGCACTAAAGTATAAAAATATAAATGTAGGTTGGGCTGACAAAGGAAGCCCAACAGGCTGAGGGATCGTCACTTTTTTATTCATAGCTAAGCTCCCATGCTTCCGCAGGAATAGCGCTTAAATTTATTGGGAATTTTATTTTTTTTCTAAGTACCTGACACCCTAAAAAAAAGAAAGAGAGTACCCGTCTATGCTTATAGGTATTAGCCTGGAATTTTAAATGCAAGCCTAATTGTTCAGCTCTATATCCTACAACCCAAGCAATCAAACTAGCTAAGGCACTTAGCATCAACCAAACAATGTAACGTTTAACCTTTATCGTTCGGTTCTCTCTCAAACTAAAACCATACTTCTCACTTTTCGTATCTCGAAAGCTTTCTTCAATGGTCATTCTAATTTTGTAAATCTTAACAATTTTTTTTGCAGCGACTTTTGAACGCTTCAAAGATGAAACCAAAATCCATGGCTCTTTGTATCCTCGCGCTCGTTTTAATGAATCTTTATCTTTGGCAGTTTTTCCATCTCTTTGATATTTATGTCGACCTTTTAATTCATGTTTATAAAGATAACAGTGTGTTTTATAGCCCTTTGCTTTTGTCAGGCTTATTTCACCCAAAGGTTTAGGGGATGAGGTTGCTCTTGGATACAAGGCTTTAAGCTTATTATAGCCTTCTCCTTCATCGTAGCATATTTCCCCACGGGTTCGTCCAATGTAATCCCAACCTAGTGCTTCAACGGACTTAAACCAAGGAACTTTAAATCCTGCATCTGTTACAATCACTGGTTTACATCCTTTGGGTAACATTTTAGCTAACTGCGCCAGAAACGTTTTATGAACTTTTGGGCAACCCTCTTTTTTCTTTGAATGAACTTCTTCGTACAATGTAATACTTCGTCCTGTGGCTGCCAACGCGGCTCTTAAACAACATTGCTCTCCTTCTTCTGACATATGTAAACTATTGGGTAAACTACTCCAATCCACAAGAATGACAGGGCATGTTTTTGTACCTATCGCAAAGCGGGTAATTTGTTCATAAATAAGTCCACTTTTTTCCTGGTAATATTTATTTGCTAAAAGTCTATCTACTCTTCGAATACCAGCCCGCTCTTCAACACCCGTATCAAGAGCCCGACCCAACTGCGTCAAATTTAACTGCTTGGAATTGACGATTGCTTCGATGATGGGGTTCAAAGATTTAATGCGTGATTTATGGATTGCTGAATCGAGTATTTTATGTAAAGATGGTTTGACGTGCATAGTGTTTCCATTTAATTGTTCTTTGAAAAAACTAATTAGATCACGTTACGCTATGCATGTCACTAGTTTTTTTATTGTTTTTATTTCTAACCCCTTATTTTTTAATAAAAATTTTTTCGAAAAACTGACGATACCTCAGCCCAACAGGCCATGGCAACACAATAAGGCCGTAATTAAATGAATACCCTGTTGGGCTTCCTGCGTCAGCCCAACCTACATTAGATATTCATTATAAAATAAACAGAATTTTAAGCTTGTCCTCTAAGGGTATAACCATTTGTTATTGGGTAGCGACGGTCGCGTCCAAAGGCTCGGGTGGTGATTTTAGGGCCTGGCGGTGCCTGGCGGCGTTTATATTCATTCTTATCCACCAGTAGAATAATCTGGTGAACTGTTTTTTCATCAAAGCCTGCGGCGGTGATTTCTGCTGCACCTTGATTTCTTTCTACATAGCGCTCCAGAATTTTATCTAAAACATCATAAGGCGGTAAGCTGTCTGCATCCAACTGATTCTCTCTTAATTCTGCCGTAGGTGGACGTTTGAGAATTCTATCGGGAATGGCAGGACTGACAGTATTTCGATAATTTGCCAGAGCATAAACAGAGGTTTTATAGACATCTTTTAGCACAGCAAAACCACCTGCCATATCGCCATACAAAGTTGCATAGCCTACAGCCATTTCACTTTTATTACCGGTTGCAAGTACCAGTTTGCCAAACTTATTGGATAAAGCCATTAAAAGATTACCACGAATACGCGCCTGTAAATTTTCTTCCGCTATTCCTGGTTGAGTACCAGCAAATTCTGACTGCAAACTTTCAAGTAAGGCATTGAAAGTGGGCTCTATGGAGATTTCGCTATATTTTACACCAAGTATCTCTGCCATTTCTTTAGCATCTTCAATACTCATTTCCGATGTATAACGAGAAGGCATCATAACCGCGTGAATATTTTCAGCGCCTAAAGCATCCACAGCAATTGCCAGCGTTAAAGCAGAATCAATACCACCAGATAATCCCACTAATGCGCCAGAAAACTGGTTTTTTAAAAGATAATCTTTGGTGGCGGTCACAAGGGCTTTATAAGCTTTTTCTTCAACACTGATATGCTCTATGGTTTTACCGGGATGAATCATCGGTTTGCCATTGTCATTGATATCCAAATCAACGGGAATTAAAGCTTCTTCAAATACCGGGCCAAAGTGGCAGATTTTTTGATTTTCATCAATGACAATAGAGCGACCGTCAAATACAACTTCATCTTGTCCGCCAATATTATGCACATAAATAATGGCGGTATTAGCCTCATCCACCCGTTGTTTTAAAGTGCGCTCACGTTCTTTTAGTTTATGCACATCAAAAGGCGAAGCATTAATACTAATAATTAATTTTGCACCCGCTAAAACCGATTGCTGCATAGGTTCCGGAAACCAGATATCCTCGCAGATGGTAATGCCAATAGGCAAGCCCTTTAAATTTACAACGCAGGGTTTGCTGCCTTTTTGAAAATAGCGTTTTTCATCAAAAACTCCATAATTTGGCAGCTTTTGTTTATGATAATTCGCGATGATTTCTCCAGAACGAATCACACAGGCTGAATTATACAAATTATCTCGTACCCGTTCAGGATAGCCTATTAACATATCAATACCAGAGACGGCATCTTTAATGATATTTAAACTTTGTTGAATTTGAGCATGAAAGTCTTTTCTTAATAACAAATCCTCAGGTGGGTAGCCTGTGAGCGCAAGTTCTGGAAACACAATCATATCTGCATTCAAACTATCGCGTGCCTCTTTACTGGCAGCAATGATTTTACGACGGTTACCAATAATATCGCCCACTAAAATATTTAGCTGGGCAATAACGATTCTTAAATTTTTGCTCACATTTCACCTCTTTTCTTAACTGCACTGACAGCAAATTATGATACTATACACTCTATGAGTGAAAATAAGTCCGCTTTAAAACAGTGGTACCTGCAATCCATGGGGATCCAAGTCTACAGGGAGCGCGGTACTGAAACAACCCTGAAACCTGCAAAAAAGTCTGATAGTTGGCAGGCGCTGCAAGCAGAGGTTTCAGGTTGCACCCTTTGTCCTTTACACAAAACTCGCACCCAAACAGTTTTTGGCGTTGGAAACCCGAAGGCACAGTTGATTTTTGTAGGAGAAGCACCGGGTCAACAAGAAGACTTAAAAGGCGAACCTTTTGTAGGAAGAGCAGGGCAGTTATTAGATCAAATGTTATCCGCTATTGGCCTAAAAAGAGAGGATGTTTTCATAGCAAATATCTTAAAATGTCGCCCACCAAACAATCGGGATCCAAAGCCTGAGGAGCGTCAAAGCTGTACGCCATATCTTTTACGACAATTAGAGTTCATTCAACCTAAACTCATTGTCGCTTTGGGGCGAGTTTCAGCTCAGTATCTGTTAGATACCACAACTCCACTGGGCAAATTGCGAAATAGAACGCATCCATATTCGGATAAAAATATTCCTTTGCTGGTAACTTATCATCCTGCCTATTTATTACGTAGACCACAGGATAAAGCGAAAGCCTGGGAAGATTTATTGTTAATCCAAAGCCTGCTCTAAATCCAAAAGCAAATCTTCCACAGCCTCAATGCCCACAGATAGCCGAATCAAGCCATCATTGATACCAAGTTCTTCTCTTTTTTCTTTCGGGACAGAAGCGTGGGTCATAATTGCCGGATGCTCTATTAAACTTTCAACGCCCCCTAGACTTTCTGCCAAAGTAAATAACTGGCAGCGCTCCAAAAATCTTCGTGCATCTTCAATGGTACCTTTTAATGTAGCTGTGATCATACCGCCAGGTGCCAACATTTGGTTTTTAGCTATTTCATGTTGAGGGTGGGAAGCAAGACCTGGATAGATGACTTTTTCAACTTTTGGATGATTTTCAAGCCATTTGGCAATGGTCATTGCACTTTCGCAGTGTCTTTGCATTCTAAGTGCCAGCGTTTTCAAGCCTCGTAAAGCTAAAAAGCTATCAAAGGGACCTAAAATAGCCCCGATTGAGTTTTGTAAAAAGCCCATTTGTTCCTGTAAAGCTTCATTTGCTCCCACAACAGCTACGCCACCCACCACATCGGAGTGACCATTCAAATACTTCGTAACCGAGTGCATCACAATATCAAAACCTAAATCCAAGGGCTTTTGAATATAAGGGGTAGCAAAAGTATTATCAGCAACACTAATGATATTATGAGATTTGGCAACTTCGGCGATGGCTTTTAAATCCACGAGCTTAAGCATCGGGTTGGTAGGGGTTTCCACCCAAATCATTTTGGTTTTAGGTGTGATTGCTGCTTTAAGATTATTGATATCGGATAAATCAATAAATTTAAAATTTAAATTTGCCGTTCTTTGTCGCACTTTATCAAACAGGCGAAAGGTGCCACCATATAAATCATCCATAGCGATAACTTCAGCACCACTGTCTAAAAGCTCTAAGATAGTAGCCACGGCAGCCAGCCCTGAACCAAAAGCATAACCCTCGGCACCATTTTCAAGCTCAGCCACACAGCGCTCAAAAGCCATACGGGTAGGATTTTGACTCCGAGAATATTCAAACCCTTTATGATGCCCTGGGCTTGTTTGTGCATAAGTGGAAGTTGCGTAAATAGGTTGCATCACAGCGCCAGTAGTGGGATCTGGATATTGACCGGCGTGAATGACTTTGGAATTAAATTTTAAATTTTTTAGCTGAGTCATGAGTGTGCTTCATTAGTGAAATTTTGATGAAGTATAACAGAATTAAAAATTAAGCAAAACTTCATAATTACAGCATAATCAATGTAGGTTGGCGCTGACGCAGGAAGCCCAACACAGTATTCATTTAATTACGGCCTATTTTAGTTGCCACGGCCTGTTGGGCTTCCTGCGTCAGCCCAACCTACATTGATACTCATTAGAAACGACTACAGTAGTCAGGCTGCAGGTGCGGAACCATTTCCACGTCCCGGGATTTTAAGTTCTAATCTTGGTGTGGGAGAGCGATAACTTGCACCAGCTGTGTCATCTAATTCCGGATTTTTTCTATCGGGTCTGGGCATAGGCGCCTGTCCTAAAAAGAAAGGATTTTGAAATTGAGATTGGTTCAAAACTTTGTTTCCCATCTGGGTAATATGATCCACCTCAATACGCATTTCATTTACCTGCCCAAATAAGCCAGCACTTTTAGATTGCAAAACTTTTATTTTTGCTGTTGTGGATTGATTAGAAATATTATTTTCGAGTTCTTCTTCAGCATAATCAAGGGCACCTCTATCTATCCAGCTCATAAGCATATCAACTCTATCCTCGGCAGACAGTTTTTTTGAAGCATTGTTGACTGCTTTGGTGGCTTTGAACATTGCTTCAGTTTGAGATTCATTATTTTGCTGAACCATCAGTTCTGCCAGTTTCATAATCAGTTCTAACTGAAGTGTTGTGACAGATTTTGCGGCAATTGCGCGATTTTTTTGAGATTGTGCCTGCTGTGCAGTGGTTTTGTTAGGATCATAAGTATCTCTGGCATCACTGAAACCACCTTTTGCAAGGGAACTTTGATAGACAGCTTCAGCTTTGAAAGGCGAAGGCTTTTGATCTCTCTCTTTAGCATAGGCTTGTGTCAATTCTGCAATTTTTTGGGTATCCAGTTCAGGTAATACTTCCTGCAAAGAGGCTTCGAAGCAACTTACTTCATCATAGATTAATGTTTGGTTTTCCTCAGCTAATGCTAAGCGGTTTTGGATATCTTTATATTGATTCAGACAGTCTTCAAGTTTATTGGACAGTGTCTGCAATTTAGTTTCAGATTCTAAATATTCTTTAACATCAAAAGAATAATAAATTGTCTGCTCAGGATGCTTTTTCTCGAAAGAGTTTAATTTTTCTTCAAAAGCCGTTCTTCTTTGCTGTTCAAGCTGTGCGTGTTCCTGTAATGCTCGAGTCATTTCAATGTTTTGTAAAATATCACGATTCACAGCTGCAGCTAATGCATTCAGGCTTTTGCTCAAATAAGAAGCGTGAGGAGATTTTAAAGCAGAAACTACTTCTTCATCGGTTAAGGGTTTTCCAGTTAACTTTAATAGTAAGTTTTCGGTAGAATTTCTGTTTTTAAAGTTTGGCATGGTAAAATACAACATTTAAAATGTGAACCTATTAATTTATTATACGCACATAAATAATCAATTACCTTAAGGAAAACTTAAGAAATGCTAGAAAATCCCATCTTAAGATGCAAAACGCCAGACGCATGGGTTGAGCAGGCGATAGAAAACCTTGACATACTACTCATTGATCACGCCCACTGTGAAAAAAAAGCCGCTTCAAGTGCCATGAATCTGATTTTTCATTACTCTGAACATTATGATTTATTACAAAAAATGTCTAGAATCGTTCGTGAAGAAATGCGTCATTTTGAACAGGTATTGGCAATCCTTGAAAAACGTAATATTGCTTTTAAAGCTATAGCGCCTGCCAGATATGCCAGCGGTTTGCGACAGTATGCCAGAGATGGGCGTGAAGAAAAATTAATTGATTTACTGATTATCGGTGCTTTTGTGGAAGCACGTTCTTGCGAGCGATTTCAAGTGATTTATCCTCATTTGGATACACAATTAAGTAAATTTTATTATGGCCTTTTGAATTCTGAAGCGCGACATTTTCGTACTTATCTGAATTTTGCCAAAACCTTTGCTACAGAAGATATCGGCGAAAGAATCATTTTTTTCGCCAAAAAAGAAGAAGCTTTAATCATGGAACCCGATGAGCAGTTTCGTTTTCATAGTGGGTTCCCCAAGTTAATATGAATTTAAGTCAAAATTACCCAAAAGGCTGATAATTAGTTTATAATAGTATTTGTAAGTTTTATATATTAGTTAACTCTAGGAGTTCGAATGCCAGATACATCTGATTCTGAATCTAAAACCAGTGCGGTAACTGAGAAGAAAGAAACAAAATCAAGCGAAGCTGTGACCTCAACACCGACTCAAGCAAATCCTGCAAGTCCAGCTAAGAAAACTGACGACACACCAGAGAGTTCTGGAGATAATCTTGCCGAAAAAAACAAAGATAAAAATAGTGAAGCGGCAAAAAACAGCGGCAAAAACGTGCCAGATTGGAGTAAAGGAGGCCCAACCATGCCTGATGTGAAAGGAGCAACTTCTGGGGATTTAATGGTTGCCATGAGTCGTTTCAAAGTGGCTTTAAAAAACTTGAAGGATGAAAAAGCGGATCAACAAAAGCAAGCCAAAAATAATCAGTCGAAAGACGCTAATACAGTAAAAGTTACAGATGAGCAAATTCAGGCGCTTGAAAAAGTAGTACAAAGTAATCCTGAAAATATAACAGAGCTTGCACTTACCATAGTGGAAGCTGATGCACAAGAAGCTCTTTCAAAAGTTTCTGAGAGTGATTTAGTGCCAGATTCAGAAAAAGAACCGATGCTCTTGTTGCAAGATAAAGTTAAAGATGTTGAAGAAAACGACAAGAATCAAAAGGCTATTACAGAAGCAGAATCAAAAGCTAAAGAAAGCCCCAGTTTATCTGAGGATAAAACTAGCGAGTCTACCATTCAGCCAATGCAACCTGGTAAATAATAATTTATTGAGCGTCATATTCAAATTTCAACCATTGAAAGGGCGCCTTTGCCTTTGTTAGTGAAAATTTCCTATGGATGCTATTGTTCTAAGCGTTATCAAAAAATAATTGAGGTTCACCAACTAACTGGCGGCATGAATCGGAAGAGAAACTGCTGAGATAATTCAATATCACAAAGCTTATTCCATAGTTTGAAAGTTGAATTAATTCATAAACATTTTATAAGTCTCGAAGTAAAGCTAAAAAAAGTATTTTTGAATATGCCTGCTGATTTTTAGGTAACGGTGTCCTTAAAGATGGAGCAAGATTAATCATTCCCGGGTCGGCACTTTTAATAGAAGATTCCTACATACAAATGATTAATAGGCTGGATAATCACAATCGATTAATTAAACAAAGCCCAACGTTGTACAATGAATGAACTTTTCAACATATGGAAGCTTATATTATGTACTTCTCACTTGAAGCCAAAAACCAAAACCTCTGTCTTATACTTGAATTTGATCATTTAACAAAATCATCTATGGAAAGTGGGTCTATATTCATGGGAACTTATATAGATCAGGCCATAGGTATTCTTGAAAATGCCACCATAACCATCCAACAAGGTAAAAACACAACGGATTTTGGCAATAATTCTATAAGTTATCGTGTTGAACGAGAACCTAATGAATTTCATGATGGCTATAGTCTTGTTGGTGCAGGGAAAATTTTTGTTACAGGTAAAGAAAACATACACGCTGTATTAGATACAATGGAAAAAAACATAGGTAATTTTTATGAGCTAGGATCTAAGAATTCTTCGCCAGGATTTTTCACAGTAACTACTCCCGAACAAACTCAAGAAAAAAAGCAACAATTTATAAACTTATACACAAATAAAATTCAAAGTGTTCGAGATGAGATAAACTCCGGAAAACATAATTTAAATGACACGCCAAGTCGTTGTTTGATTTTATAGATTTTTTGCAAAGTCAGTAATATCTTGAATGAATTGATTCTTGATTTGTCTTTTATGATGACAGAATTGGTGATCTAATACTGTTAGCTAAATACTCTCAGAAATGCACCCAAACTCATCTAGGGTACACTGTTGAAGGTGCGTCGGGTGAGTTTCTGACAATACCCAGCTACAACTAAAAATTGGCTAACTCACTGAAAATATATTAGGGCTACGATAAACTTCGACTTACAGAAAATCAATGTAGGTTGGGCTGACGAAGGAAGCCCAACAGGATTATTCATTTAATTACGGCCTTATTTTGTCAGCCCAACCTACATTAATTAATTTCGATTTTAATACAAAATTTTACAGCCCTTCGTATTGATTCAACCATTGCAAAAAATTTTTTTTAGAACTGGCTGTATTATTCCTCATAAGCCATTTTTTATATAGTGCCATAAATTGTTTGCCAGTACTGTCTGGCTTAAGCACAAAATATTCCCAAGATATTTGCTTTTGAGCATCTTGCAAAGGTTGATTTGCCAGTATTAAACTAATTGCGGAAGCAAGTCCGGAGCGATCAACACCACTTTCGCAGTGAATTAATAATGGCCTTGGTGCGGTTTCAATAATGTTTACCAGCCTTTGAAATTGTTTTGGGGTAGGTAGACGGGTACTGTTGAGCGCAACATTATAGTGATGAACCATTTCCTGTTTAGAAATCTGGATTTCATTATCATACCAGGCGGTGCCTGGATGAGCACCTCGCAGGTTTAAAATGGATTTTAGTTTATATTGGTCAATCGCCTTAGCAAACTGCTGTTTAGAAAGCTGACGGCTGCGATAGATTTGGTGAGGAATCACCGTATGAAAATCATGTAAAAATAAATCTAAAAGCGCAAGCGCTAACACCGCAATAATTGCAAAGATAAGCAAAGCCGATTTCCATACAGAAACTTTCATTTATATCGCCTGAATTTTATGGGTTTTAAGCTCAAAATTTTGGGCGCTATAGTCACGATATTTTTTGCGACCCAGTTGACGCCAGTTTTCTTCTGCGGGAACGATCTCAAGGATTCTTTCAATGCCAGTACGTTCAATGACGGTTTTATGAGAGAGATTAAAAAGCAAGGCGGCTTCAGATGAATCTTCGAAAGTGCCAATAACAATAGGGGTAAGTCTGTGTTTTTCATCGGTTGCCAACACATGAGGTAAAAACCCAATGTCCTGATAAGTCCACAGAAATTCAGACAGAGCTTGAGCTTCGCTGGTATCGTTAGTCATTACCAGAACTTTTAAGCCGCTTCGATAAATTTTATCTAACAATCGCCAGGCAAAAGGATAAATATAAGAAGCATCATGACGCTCCAAAAGATAGAAATCAACCTGTATCATCAGGCCTCACGATTTTTGTTTGCCTGATTGATAAGGTACTGGGTGAGTAAAGGCACCGGTCGACCCGTGGCTGCTTTTTTATCCGCACTTAAATTAGCAACCCCTGCGATATCCAAATGTACCCAAGGGGTATGCTTCACAAAACGAGACAGATAATAAGCCGCAACGCCAGCCCCGGCTATACGCGCAAGAGATGCATTCATCATGTCCGCAACGGTACTTTTTAGAAATTCTCCATAAGTTTCATCGATGGGCATTTGCCAAGTGGGATCATAGCTTTGTTTGGCAGCGATTTTAATGTCTTCAGATAAGTTTTCATCGTTAGAAAAAAAGCCGGAAATATCTTTGCCAAGGGCCACCATAATGGCGCCAGTTAAGGTGGCGACATCAATCATAGTTTTAGGGTGATAGTTTTTTTCAACGTAAGTTAAAGTATCGCACAGCACCAGACGACCTTCCGCATCAGTATTGGTAATTTCAACAGTTAAACCTGATAAAGAAGTTACCACAGACTCAGGTTTGGTCGCCATGCCATCAGGCATATTCTCAGCGCAGGCCAGGGCAGCCACAACATTAATAGGTAATTTTAACTCTGCAATGGCTTTCATAGTACCAAAAACAGCAGCAGCACCGGTCATATCATATTTCATTTCCAGCATATTAACGGCAGGTTTTAGTGACAGGCCGCCGGTATCAAAAGTAATTCCTTTACCCACCAAAGCGTAGGGTGCAGCGGATTTATCTGTCGCGCCTTGATATTCAAGTATTACCAGCTTTGCATCTTCAACACTGCCTTTTGAGACAGAACAAAAAGCACCAAAGCCCATTTTTTCCAATTGTTTTTCCGTAAAAATCTTAGCTTTCATACTGGTATAGGCTTGAGCCAGTTTTTGACTTTGTTCTGCAACAAAAGAAGGTGTGCAGATATTGCAGGGGGTATTGGCAAGATCTTGTGTGGCTTTCATACCTGAAGCAATCGCTTGGGCTTGATTCACAGCAATCTCGCAATTTGCCATGTCTTGAGCGGTTGGTGCATGGATTTTGATGTTTGTTAAAAATGGGCAATCTGATTTTTCGCTTTTATACTCATCAAAACGATAAAAGTTTTGATGAGCCTGTATTACCAGATGTCTGGTTTGCCAGTCAATATTGCGTAGCATTACAGGTAATTCTGTCACATAAAAGGTCGCATTTTTATAGCGAGTGTTTTGCAAAGCGGCAAAAGCCATATCCAAAACCTTTAAATAATTTTTTTCTTTAAATTGTATACGAGCGCCACAACCCAGCAGCAGCACACGCTTGGCACTCACCTGACTACAAGTATCTACCAGCAAAGTGTTGCCAGTTTTTGGAATAAAGTCACCAGCATCCATACATTTTTGAATTTGATTGCCAAGCGCTGCATTCAAGGTCTTTACACTCAAAGTAAAATCAGTATCTTCAAAAATACCCACAATCAGGCAATCTGAAGGTTCTTGATCGATGGGGGTGTTAGTAATGTCAAAGGCAATTTTGGCAAATGTCATGGTATTTTCTCTCTTAATCATGCTATGCTTCACGCTCAGGTATTAACCTTAAGTGTTTCTAGTAAAGTTGCTGTTATTATACAGATTTCCATGAAGATTTTTAAATATTTAACAAAAGAAGTCGTAACCACGCTGCTTGCTACCACATTTGTGCTGATGCTCATTTTTATGAGTACCCAATTTGTACATTATTTGGGGGATGCTGCCTTCGGCGGCCGCTACAGTGGTGAAGTAGTTCTGCATATTATGGTATTGCAGGTGCCTTATTTATTAGGGCTTTTGATGCCATTGGGATTTTATCTGGCTGTACTCACAGCGTATGGCCGCTTACATGCTGACAGGGAAATGGTGGTTCTGTTTAGTTGTGGGTTCTCTGAAAAAAAACTTCTCATCATGACCATGCTGATGGCCCTGCCAGTTGCCATTGTTGTTGGCATTCTTACCATTGGTTTAAATCCTTATGTTGCTAAAGCGCAAAAAGACCTGGTGGCAAGAGCTCAATCAGAACCTCTGATAGAAACCATTGAACCAGGTAGATTTTACTCTTTGGATAATGGACGTGAAGTATTTTATATTCAGTCAATTTCCCGGGATCATAAATATCTTCACAACATTTTTGCTGCGTCGCTTTCTGCCAAAGATCAACAAACTGGCAAAAATGACTGGAGTATTATTTCCGCTAAAAATGGTTATCAGCTAAAACAACAGGGTCATAAACTCATTATTGATGAAGGTTATCGATATCAGGGGACGCCAGGAGAAAGTGACTATCAGGTACAAAAATTCAATCGGTTGCGCTGGAAATTACCTTCGCGCGCTGTAAATTACAGCCATCAGCCTGAAGTGATTCCAACCACGACATTGATGGAAGAAGGCGCTTTTCAACCGATGAATGCAGCGGAATTACAATGGCGCTTCTCTATGCCGTTATCGGTTTTTCTGTTAGCACTATTGGCTTTGCCTTTGAGTAAGGTCAATCCAAGACAAGGTAAATTCGCCCAATTTTTACCGGCAGTTTTAATTTATATTTTTTATGCCAACATGATGTTTGTGGGCAGAAGCTGGGTTCAGTCTGGTGAAATTTCTCCTTATATCGGGATATGGTGGATCCATGGCGCTTTATTTTTCTTAGGTATTACGGTTACGTTTTTCCGCTCTGCCTGGCGGAATGTGTTTTGGAAAAAACTCATGAGCCAATCAAAAGGTGCAGCAGCATGAAGTTAATTCCCAAATACATTACTGGTACTATCATCTCTTCCATTTTACTGGTTTTACTGATTTTAATGGGGCTGGAAGTTTTAATTTCCTTCATAGGACAATTGGGAAAATTGGGGCATGGTCATTATGGTTTAATGCAGGCCGCAGGGTTTGTTATTTTAGATATGCCTTATCAGCTATATACTTTTTTCCCCATGGCAAGCTTAATTGGCAGCCTGTTAGGACTTGGGGTATTGGCAAACCAAAGTGAATTAATCGTGATGCAGGCAGCCGGTTTTTCCAAAGGGCAAATCATCAAAACCGTGTTAAAAGCAGCTTTAGTTATGGTTGTAATTGCCATGATTTTAGGTGAAGTGATTGCGCCATACACGGAACACAAAGCTAATGTTTATCGCGAAATCGCTTTAAGTGGCGGACAGGCATTGCAAACGGGACATGGTACGTGGATTCGTCAGGATAATAAATTTATTCACATTGATTGGGTGAGTAATGCTTCTCATCTAAAAGGGGTGACCGTTTATGAGTTTAATGACAATCATCAGCTCACTAACACCTTTTCTGCTAAAACTGCTGTATTTAATGATGGTAACTGGCAGCTTCAGGATGTTGCTAAAACCCACATATTTCCAGATAAAGTGACTTCAAGTAAAGAAAAAACCATGTCTTGGCAGATTAATATCAACCCCAGTCTATTGTCAGTGAACAATGATGAGCCACAAAACATGTCCCTTATTCAACTGGGAAGCTACATTCATTACTTAAATAAAAACGGATTACAGGCAAGTCGATACGAAATGAATTTTTGGAAGCGAGTTTTTCAACCTATTGCTACCGCAGTTATGATTTTTCTTGCAATTCCATTTGTATTTGGTTCTTTGAGAAGCGTCACCATGGGCGTGCGTGTACTTACGGGGGTTACCATTGGCTTTACTTTTTATATTTTAAATCAATTTTTCGCACCCATTAGTCTTTTGTATCAAGTGCCACCTTTACTGGGCGCTGCATTGCCCACCGTATTATTTTTATTGGCTGCGGTGCTGGCACTTGTTCTTAAAAAGCAATAATAGAGTGTATTCATGCGTTTGGCTTTAGGAATTGAATACAACGGTGCTTATTTTCACGGTTGGCAAAAACAGCCAGGTCAAGTTCGAACTGTTCAAACAGAGCTTGAAAAAGCTTTAAGTAAAGTAGCTGATGAAGCGATTCATACCATTTGTGCAGGACGCACGGATACTAAAGTGCATGGTATGGCGCAAGTGATTCACTTTGATACTGAGGCTAAGAGAAAAGACTTGGCGTGGGTATTTGGAACGAATAGCTTTCTACCGCCAGATATTCGAGTACTTTGGGTACAGCCAGTTGCTGAAGCGTTTCATGCACGTTTTAGCGCTACTGCCAGAACCTATCGATATATCATTTTAAATGCAGCCACCCATTCAGCAATTTTAAATCATCTGGTGACCTGGGAGTGTCGACCATTAAACCTCAATCTCATGCAACAGGCAACACAAATGTTGTTAGGAACTCACGATTTTTCTGCATTTCGTGCCTCGGAATGTCAGGCAAAAACCCCCTTAAGAACTGTAGAAAAGCTGACACTTGAATCTCAAGGTGAATTCATTTATCTCACTATAAAGGCGAATGCATTTTTACAGCATATGGTTAGAAATATTGTTGGGACACTGTTAGATATTGGAAAAAATAATAAAGATCCAAAGTGGATGGCACAGGTACTTGAAAGTAAAAATCGCCACTTAGCTGGTGGGACTGCCAGAGCAAATGGTTTATACTTGGTAAAAGTGGATTACCCAGATAAAATGTTACAACACAATGCAGCAAGATTCCCAAATTTCTCATAACATTCGAGTAAAATTCTGTGGCATAACTCAGGTAGAAGATGCTGATATTGCTCAGAAATTAGGGGTGCATGCCATTGGACTGGTTTTTTATGATAAAAGTCCACGATGTGTCAATTACATACAAGCAAAGCGGATTATCCATCATTTGGCACCATTTGTCACTGTGACCGGTTTATTTGTAAATCAACCTTTGGCATGGGTGAATCAAGTAAGTGATGAACTATCTTTAGATTTGATACAATTGCACGGTGATGAAAAGCCAGAGTATTGTGAACAACTCCATCGTCCTTTTATCAAAGCTGTAAGAGTAAAATCTCAGCAAACCATCTTGGATGCGCAAACACTTTTTTCCCGAGCTAAAGCGTTACTACTGGATAGCTATCAACAACAACACTTTGGGGGCACAGGACAAAGCTTTGATTGGAATATGATTCCTGAAACCTTAACAAAGCCCGTAATTCTGGCTGGGGGGCTAACACCTGAAAATGTTCGTTTGGCGATTGAAACCATCAAACCTTATGCCGTAGACGTTTCAAGTGGCATTGAAAAAGCCAAAGGTCAGAAAGACAAACAAAAAATGATTGATTTTATGAATGAGGTAAATCATGCAAAATAAATATCAATATCCCGATGAGCGAGGATATTTTGGTGAATTTGGCGGGCGATTCATAGCTGAAACCCTAATGCAGCCAGTCAATGAGCTGATTGCAGCCTGTGACAAATATTTGCCACAAGAAGCCTTTCAAAAGGAATATAAAGATATTTTAAAACATTATGTAGGAAGGCCTACACCTATTTATTACGCTAAACGATGGTCAGATAAGCTCGGTGGCGCAAAAATTTATTTCAAGCGAGAAGATTTAAACCACACCGGTGCCCATAAAATTAACAATGCAGTAGGACAGCTATTGCTCGCAAAAAAGATGGGTAAAACGCGCATCATTGCTGAAACCGGAGCGGGTCAACATGGCGTTGCCACTGCAACCGTGGCAGCTAAGATGGGTTTGAAATGTATCATCTATATGGGCGCAGAAGATATTAAACGCCAGGCTATTAATGTATATCGCATGAAACTTTTGGGTGCACAGGTGGTCAGTGTAGAATCCGGTGGTAAAACCCTAAAAGATGCCGTTAATGAAGCCTTGCGAGATTGGGTGGCCAATGTAGATGACACTTTCTATGTGATTGGTTCTGTGGTTGGACCGCATCCTTATCCAAAACTTGTGCGGGATTTTCAATCGATTATTGGCATAGAAGCCCGTGAGCAATTGTTAAAAGAAACCGGTCAGTTACCGAAAGCTTTGGTGGCCTGTGTGGGCGGCGGCTCCAATGCCATAGGGTTATTTTATCCGTTTATTGATGATAAAGATGTGGCTGTTTATGGTGTAGAAGCTGGGGGCAAAGGTTTGGCCTCTGGAGCCCATGCAGCACCTATTTGTCAGGGGAAAAAAGGGATTTTACACGGTAGCAAAACTTACTTAATGTCTGATGCTGATGGTCAGATTATTGAACCATACTCAATTTCTGCTGGCCTTGATTATCCTGGTAAAGGGCCAGAACATGCGTTTTTACATGCTTCAGGTCGCGCACAATATGTAGCAGTAACAGATGAAGATGCTTTAGCTGCGTTTCATGAGGTGACTAAAATTGAGGGTATTCTACCTGCATTAGAAACCAGTCATGCCCTCGCATATGCGAAAAAGCTTACTGCAAATTTCAAAAAAAATGATATAATTTTGGTAAATCTTTCTGGTCGGGGTGACAAAGATGTCCACACCATCGCTAATTTAGAAGGATTCTCTATATAAACCTACTAACGGAGTTTACGGTGAATAGAATTGATAAAACCTTTGAGCAGCTAAGTACTCAAAATAAAAAGGCTCTGATACCTTACATAACCGCAGGAGATCCCAGGTTATCTACTACCTTAAAACTTATGGAAACACTGGTTGGGGCTGGCGCAGATATTCTGGAAATTGGTATTGCATTTTCTGATCCCGTAGCCGACGGCAGTATTATACAGGCAGGTCATCAAAGAGCTTTGCATTCAGGTACCACCTTAGTAGCAACCCTTGAAATGGTACAGAAATTCCGTAAAAATAATCAGACTACGCCTGTCGTGCTCATGAGCTATGTTAATCCTATTGAAAACATGGGGTATGATAACTTTGTGCGTAAAGCTACTCAGGCTGGTATTGATGGTATCATTTTAGTGGATATGCCACCAGAAGAGGGTGAAGCTTTAATGACTGTATTAAAAGCTCAAGGTATACATCCCATTTTCCTGATGGCACCCACCACTACAGAAGCGCGACTAAAAAACATCGCTGAAAACGCTCGCGGTTTTTTATATGCTGTCTCAGTTAAAGGTGTTACCGGCACCAAAGAAGTAGACGTTAGTGGCATCCAAACCCAGCTTGAATCTATCCGAAAATTTACCCAAATACCCGTTGGCGTAGGGTTTGGTATTAAAAATGCTAAATCAGCAAATGCTGTGGCAGCATTTGCTGATGCTGTCATTGTAGGCAGTGCCTATGTAAACTTAATTGAAAAAAACATTGAAGATGAAAATTCGTTGATAGACGCTGTTACAAATTTAACACAATCCCTGCGTCAGGCTATTGACAGTCCCTCTACCAACACAACCAATCCAGCATAAATCCAATAGTTAATACAGGTTGGGCTGACGAAGAAAGCCCAACACCATACAGGACAACCCCAAAAAATTCTGATAAAATTGACATATTTTTAAGAACATATGGGTATAGATAAGCAATGAGTTGGTTTAAAAAGCTGCTGCCTTCAAAAATTATGACGGATACAGAAACAAAAAAAGGGGTGCCAGAGGGATTGTGGTCAAAGTGTACCGCCTGTCAATCAGTGCTTTTCAAAGCTGATCTTGAGCGTAACTTGCAGGTTTGTCCAAAATGCTCACATCATTTACGTATTTCCGGACGTGAACGTCTCGAACAGTTGTTTGATAAAGAAAGCTGGACTGAAATTGCTGCGGATGTGGAACCGGTAGACAGATTAAAATTCAAAGACAGTAAAAAATATAAAGACAGAATCTCCAGCGCCCAAAAACAAACCGGTGAAAAAGAAGCCATTGTGGTTTTTTCCGGTAAAGTTCATGATTTACCAATGGTGGCAGCGGCATTTAATTTTATGCATTTGGGTGGTTCTATGGGGGCTGCAGTAGGTGAGCGTTTTGTGCAGGGAGCCCATGAAGCTTTACAAAAGCAAGCACCTTTTATTTGCTTTTCTGCCAGCGGAGGCGCCAGAATGCAAGAAGGCCTGTTTTCTCTCATGCAAATGGCAAAAACCAGCGCAGCACTTACAAAACTTGCAGAGGCAAAGCTTCCTTTTATATCCGTTTTAACTGATCCAACCATGGGTGGCGTTTCTGCCAGTTTAGCCATGCTTGGAGATATTATTATTGCTGAACCTAAAGCATTGATCGGATTTGCTGGCCCCAGAGTGATTGAGCAAACCGTACGACAGACTTTACCAGAAGGATTTCAGCGCAGTGAATTTTTACTGGAGCATGGTGCTATCGATGCAATTTGTGACAGACGGGAAATGAAAAACACCATTGCTGATTTAGTGGCAAAATTGACCCATCAGGCATTTATTGTGGTAGAACCTGAACTTGAATCTATGAAGCATGAAGAGGCGGTGAGTTAATGGAAGCTTTAAATCCTTTAAAAGCACGGTTAAAAGACTTTCAGGAACGCAGCAAAGTTCTCTGGGGGTATCTTTGACGTTGATCATAAAAAAGAACAGCTCACTGAAGTCACCCGCGAACTGGAAAACCCAGACATCTGGAATGATGCTGAAAAAGCTCAGCAGCTGGGAAAACAAAGAGTTCGACTAGAAGAAGTCGTCTCTAAAATGCAAAGACTTGAAAGCTCTTTATTGGATATTGGTGATCTGCTGATTATGGCAGAAGAAGAGGAAGATACTGAAATTATTCAGGAAATTAATCATGAACTTAATCTCATGGAAAATATTCTGGATAAACTGGAGTTCCAGCGGATGTTTAATGGGGAACTGGATGGCAATAATGCATTTTTAGATATTCAGTCTGGATCAGGCGGTACAGAAGCTCAGGACTGGGCTGAAATGCTGCTTCGAATGTATTTACGGTTTGGTGAAGCTCACGGGTTTGATTGTGAACTTATTGAAGCATCTGCAGGAGATGTAGCAGGTATTAAAAGTGCTACGATTAAATTCACAGGTGATTATGCCTTTGGCTGGCTCAGGACTGAAACTGGTGTCCACCGCTTAGTGCGAAAGTCACCTTTTGACTCTGGTAATCGCAGGCACACATCTTTTGCCGCTGTATTTGTTTCCCCAGAAATTGATGACAGTATTGAAATAGAAATTAATCCTTCAGATTTACGCATAGATACTTATCGAGCCAGTGGTGCTGGAGGACAACATGTGAACCGGACGGATTCTGCGGTTCGTATCACCCATGAACCCAGCGGTATTGTGGTTCAGTGTCAAAGTCAGCGCTCTCAGCATCAAAACAAAGATAATGCCATGAAGCAACTTCGTGCCAAGCTTTATGAAATGGAAATGAAGGCCCGAAATCAGGAAAAAGAAGCTTTAGAAGCAGGTAAAGCAGACATTGGCTGGGGGAGTCAGATACGTTCCTATGTATTGGATCAATCTCGCATCACAGATTTGCGTACCCGAGTAGAAACCGGTAATACGCAAGCGGTTTTAGACGGGGATTTAGAAAAGTTTATTGTAGAAAGCCTGAAAATGGGCGTTTAGCGCCTTTTGAAGTATAAAAATTTTGTTAGAGACATTAACATGAGTAAAGATAACACACAACCTGAACTATCTACCAACGAGCAAATCGCTTTAAGACGAGAAAAGCTTTTAGAGTTAAGACAACAATCCCAAGCTTATCCAAACGATATCAGTCAGGCAAACTTTGCTGAGGATATCCTTGAAAAATATGAAGCACTTTCTGCCGAAGGGCTTGAAGCCAAAAAAATATATGTAAAGGTTGCCGGTCGCATTATTATGCGAAGATTAATGGGAAAGGCAAGCTTTATTCATATTCAGGATATGACTGGTAAATTTCAATTGTATATTCGTAAAGAAGAATTACCTGAAGGTTTGTTTGAAGAATATAAAAAATGGGACTTGGGCGATATTATCAGCGCCCATGGTTATTTGTTTAAAACAAAAACGGGAGAGTTGACAGCTCGTTGTCACGAAATTCGACTGGTGACTAAAGCATTGCGGCCATTACCTGATAAATTTCATGGCTTAACCGATGTTGAAGCTAAATATCGTCAACGATATTTAGATTTAATTGCCAATGAAGCTTCACGAGCAACTTTTTTGACGCGCACTAAAATTGTCAATGTGATTCGAAATTTTCTTACCGAAAGAAAATTTTTAGAAGTTGAAACCCCAATGATGCATCCTTTAGCTGGAGGCGCTGCCGCCAGACCATTTGTTACACATCATAATAGTCTGGATATGGATTTGTTTTTAAGAATAGCGCCAGAGCTTTATTTAAAACGACTGGTTGTCGGCGGTTTTGAAAGGGTTTTTGAAATAAATCGTAACTTTAGAAACGAAGGTTTATCTACAAGGCATAATCCAGAATTTACTATGTTAGAATTTTATCAGGCCTATGCAACCTACGAAGATTTAATGGATTTATCAGAAACCATGTTTAAAGAAATTGCAAAAGCGCTCAGTGACAATCAAAGTATTACGTATCAGCAGCAGACAATCGATTTTTCTAAACCTTTTGCTCGTATGAGTGTTAAAGAAGCTGTTTTGAAATATAATCCAGATATAAAAGCAGAGGATTTGAAAGATCTTGAAGCCACTACAGCCATTGCCCACAAACTGGGTATCTCTGTGGAAGACAGCTATGGTCTTGGAAAAATTTTAATTGAAATTTTTGAAAAAACCGTTGAAGAAAAACTATTTCAACCAACCTTCATTACGCAATATCCAACCGAAGTTTCACCGCTTGCCAGAAAAAATGACAAAGATGAGTTTTTTACTGACCGCTTTGAATTATTTATTGGTGGTCGCGAAATTGCCAATGGATTTTCTGAACTCAATGATCCAGATGATCAAAAATCTCGCTTTGAACAACAGGTAGCGGCAAAAGCTGCTGGGGACGCCGAAGCTATGATGTATGATGAAGATTACATCATCGCCTTAGAACACGGTATGCCGCCCACTGCAGGTGAAGGTATTGGGATTGACCGATTGGTTATGCTCTTTACTGATGCCGTCTCTATTCGCGATGTGATCTTATTTCCACAAATGCGTCATATCCATCAGTAAGCTTGTGAGATATTTCTTACAAAAAAAGCAGAGATTTACCAATAGGCAGATTCATTAAAACCAGTATAATAAAACCATACGCAGCGAGCCTTAAGCGCGTACCTAAAAAACCACAGGGAGTGGAAATTAACCAGATTAACGGATAAATCTGGCAGTATAGGGAAATCATAGGCATGGGATACCTGGACATAGGGAATTGTTCAGGTGTTTTTTATGAAAAATCTATCACTCTTTTCTCGACATTTCTTATTTACTACAAAAACTGCATCAATAATGAAAATCCCAGGAAAATTGTCAAAAATCCTGCATCTTGAATTATTTTAGGTATAATACTCTAAATCCAATTAAAACAAGTTGAATAAAATGCCAAAAATCAGAGAAATTATCGGACGAGAAATTTTGGATTCCCGCGGAAACCCAACGGTCGAAGTGGATGTCATCACTGAAGATGGGTATTTGGGGCGTGCGGCTGCGCCATCAGGTGCTTCTACCGGTAGTAAAGAAGCTTTAGAGCTTCGAGATAAAGATGATAAACGTTATTTTGGTAAAGGTGTTTTAAAGGCCGTTGAATGCGTTAATTCTGATATTCAAAAAATCCTGAAGGCAGAGGATGTAAGCGATCAGGAGGGTATCGATACAATGATGATGGAACTGGATGGTTCTCATAATATGAGTCGATTAGGCGCAAATGCAACCTTGGCGGTATCATTAGCCTGTGCAAAAGCTGCAGCCAATTCTGAGAACTTGCCGCTTTATCAATATTTAAATGATGGCAATTTTACTTTGCCAGTGCCTATGATGAATATCATTAATGGTGGTGCGCATGCGGATAATAATTTAGATTTTCAGGAATTCATGATTATTCCTGTCGGTGCGCCAAGCTTTTCAGAAGCATTGCGTTATGGCGTTGAAGTGTTTCATAATTTAAAAGCCATTCTCAATAAAAAAGGTTTAAATACTGCCGTCGGGGACGAAGGGGGTTTTGCTCCAAATATTAACAGCAATGAAGCAGTGATTGAGTTAATCATGGATGCCATTGAAGTCAGTGGTTATGAAGTAGGCAGCGATATTTATCTTGGTTTAGATGTTGCCAGTTCAGAATTTTATCATGATGGGATTTACCATTTAGATTCTGAAAATAAAAAATTTAATTCCAGTGATTTTGTAGATTACTTAACCCGATTGGTACAAAAATATCCAATTATCAGCGTAGAAGATGGTATGGATGAAACTGACTGGCAGGGCTGGCAGCTGTTGACAGAACAAATTGGAGAAGAATGTCAATTGGTTGGAGATGATCTGTTTGTTACCAATACTGAGCTTTTGGAAAAAGGCATTAATGAAAATGCAGCTAATGCCATTTTAATCAAACCCAACCAGATTGGTACATTAACACAAACCATTGCAGCCATCGGGCTTGCCAAAAATGCCAATTTTGCAACGGTGATCTCTCATCGTTCTGGTGAAACAGAAGATACTACCATTTCTGATCTGGCGGTTGCTACTGCAGCAGGACAAATCAAAACGGGTTCACTTTGCCGTTCTGATAGAGTGGCAAAATATAACCAGTTATTGCGCATTGAACAGGCTTTACGTCGAAGTGGTAATGCTGTATACGCAGGTCTAAATGGATTTCATGTTCTGTAATCACAATGTTAAAATATCTTGTTGGACTGTTAGTGGTGTTATTATTATTGCTTCAATATCGCTTGTGGTTTGAGCATAATGGCTTGAAAGAAACTCAAGCTTTAAAATCAGCCATAACCCAACAAAAACAGGAAAACGCTCAGTTAAAAAGTCGTAACGATGCCTTGATAGCAGAAGTCAAAAGTTTAAAACATGCTAAAAATGCCATCCAAGAGCGAGCCAGAAACGAGCTTGGCATGATTAAAAAAGGCGAACAATTTTATTTGATAGTCAAAACGAAAAATAAGGCACTTAACCCATGACATGTGATTATGCTCTGATTACCGGTGGTGCCGGTGGCATTGGTTCAGCACTGTTAAAACAATGTCTTTCAAAAAAACTTGCGGTTGTGATTTTAGATTTTGACAGCAAAGCTTTAGAAACTATAAAAAGGCAGTTTGGTGAAGAAGTATCTACTTTCTGTTTGGATTTAACCGATTTTGCAAAAGTTGAAGCCTGCGTGCATTCATTGTTGCAAAACAAAGGTACACCAAAATATTTATTTAATAATGCAGGAATCGGGGGCGAATTAAAGCCCCTTTGGCAACAGTCCTTAGAACAATTTCAAAAAACTTTGAATGTTAATTTTTACAGCGCATTTTATTTAAATCAGTTAATCATTCCTTCCATGCTTGCAGAAAATAAAAAGCATCATATTATTAACATTGCTTCGCTTGCCAGTTTTTATTCAGCACCGGTGATTGGTGCATATGTCATATCAAAACATTGTCTTTTAGCTTACAGCGAATGTCTTTATCATGATTTAAAACCTTATGGCGATAAAATAAAGCTGAGCGTTGTCTGTCCTGCAGGTGTAAAAACCAATATTTTAGATAAAGAGCAAAACTTTAATTTTTCTGATAATGAATTATGTCAGGCACATCAGCATTTTTTGGTAAAGTTTGCAAAAGTTATCAAAAAAGGTTGCAGTGCCGATGTAGTCGCTAAAAAAATTTTTCAGGCCATTGCTGAAAATAAATTTTATATTTTCACTCAACCAGAATGTTATGATGTAACTGCCCAACGTTTTGAAAACATTCTGAATGATGGTTACCCTCAAGCTTTTTTATTAAAAGACTAAATAGTCACTAGTACCGTTTTCATTTAATTTTGACAAATTACATTCCTATCAGCTTTATGAAATTTCTCTCCAGCGGTATCATTAATCGTAAACGATCGCGGAACTACACTGCGGCTAATTCAGTAAATGTAGGTTGGGCTGATTAAGCCCAACAGCCGTGGCAAATAAAAAAGCCGTAATTAAATGAATAATCCTGTTGGGCTTCCTTACGTCAGCACCAACCTACATTGAAACTGAAAATCAAAGTAAATATTGGGCTTCCGACCTCAGCCCAACCTACATTCTATAGTTATCTAAAACTACTCTGACATCTGCCACAGCTTCATTAATATTCTATCAATCAAAATTAAATGGAAATGGTACTAGTTTTCAATAACAGGGTATTGCTGTTCAAAATGCTCTTTAAATTCATTATAAATTTTTTGTTGAGACGGTCGATAAAGACAATGAACATTAGCACCTGCATCCATTGTCACAATGGGACCATCCCCGTGCGTTTGCCAGTAATCCCGAATACTGTTTAAAACGCTTAAAGAATCTGGGGTCATATAACCAAAAGGTTCAGCTGACGTTTCAAAAAGCGCGTGCATATCCCAAAATTCCTGCCAGCAAATATTAAAAATATCGCGCCAGCTTTGTGCTTTAAAAGCTTCTATTAATGCTTGAAGCCTTTGCTCAGCACGGGTTTTTCTGTTATTAAATAATGCACTGGTGGCAACTTTTGTATGAGCTTGCGATGAAGACACACTTTTTTTACCAGCATCCACAATGATCACTTGGCTTAATAAGGTTTTAAAGGGCAAATCTACAGGACGAACGGTATCATTCTCCCACAAGCACCAGGGTGAATAAAAAGAGCGGCAGGAAGAACCTGAGGCTTTACGGCTTAACTCCGCCATAGTTGCCGTTGTGGGTAAGGAAGTTTGTGTTAATTGTGCTAAGGCTTCACAAAGCGCTTTAGTGAGTGCTGCAAAACTTGAAGCAGAGCTGGCTAAACCGCAGTCTGAAGGAAAATTATTACCTGAGCGAATTAAAAAGTTACCCTCATAGTTAAAATAGGTTTTGAGAAAATCAGCATGCTGTAAAAATCGTTGTTGTGCTTTATATGAAAGTTCAATGGGAAATTCCGTATCTAATGGCTCCCAGAGATCTTGCGCAGATTGAGTTTGCTCAATTTCAACAAATGTACGACAGTTTTCCAATGAAAAAGAAATCGAAGGATTTAAGGGCAGATTTTGTGAGGTATCTGTTTTTCCCATATATTTAATTAAGGCAATATTGGCCGGTGCATCGGCATTCCAGGTTTTATTCAAAGTACAATCCATCCGTTAAATATTCTGAAGAAGCAATCCAGGTTAAATTCAAATTTTGCATAAAGCCCATGATTTCTTTTAAACCCTGATTTGGTGTAATGACCATAATAATATCAGAGCCGGAAGCGCCACAACCTTTTGCTGTAATAATGCCATCAATTTTATTGAAAGCATTTAAAAGCCTTAAAGTATTTGAACAGGTAAGTTTCAAATGGGACAATTCTTTTTGATAGGCACCAATACCTTGACAGAATAATTCTGTGTCTTTATTTAAAAAAGCAGTTTTTAACTCAGCAAAAATTTTTTTTAAGTTTTGCATGGCAGGCAGTTTAAGTTGCTGAAGATGTTTATGGGTTGGCACCTTGTGTCGAGTATGAAACAGATGAAATTCAATTTCCTCAAAAGGCCAAAAATACCCTTGTGAAGTAATGATATCCGTATTGATTAGGCTAATATTTCCCTGATATTGTGCTAAAAGATCTGCTCCAGAAGGGCGAACACCCTTACCAGACCAGGCATAGCGCAAATAACTTTGATATAAATCTTCAAGTTGAAAGGTTTTGTTAGTTTGCAAAATAAAAAACTGAGAGACCATTAAAAATTGCGCTGTAGATGCACCTAAACCACCCATACCGTGATAGGGATCATAAAAATTAAACTGATAATCTTTAAACACAGGCGCGTGCTCTGTCATCAGTTTACCTGCAGGTGACTCAGGGTGAATAGAGCAAATTTCTGACTCTAAAGAAGATATTTTTTGATAAACCTTAAGATGAAAGCACGGTTTGGTAGTGGCAACCAGTGCTTCACCAGCCTGTGTTACGCAATATTCACCTGCTAAAAAAGTTTTACCAGGGCAGCTAAAATCCTGTTTAACCATCAATATGTTCTAAATTATTTTCACGAATTTTCTTCAATGCATTCATGGCGTGGGTGAGGGTTAAACGATTAGTTTCTTTTAAAATCTGTTCTAAATGTTTTTCCAGTAAAGGTACTTCAGAAGCTTTAGCGCCTGCGCTCATGCTTAAATTAGAAATGTGTAATTTTAAATGACCTTCAATAAAACCAAAAGTGACTAATGCTTTAATGGCGCCTAGATTTTGAATCAATCCCACTGCAGCAATAATTCTGGCTAAATCATTAGCGGATTGAACACCCAACATATTTAAGCTCATTTGTGCGGTAGGATGCAATTTTGTCATTCCGCCAACAATGCCTACTGTGATGGGTACTTCAATAATTCCAACAAGGTTTTTACCCTGCATTTCCCAGCTGGTCAAAGAACGATATTGACCATCTTTGGCAGCATAAGCATGGGCTGCCGCTTCAATGGCGCGCCAGTCATTTCCGGTAGCAAGTACAATCGGATCCATACCATTTAAAATGCCTTTATTATGAGTTGCTGCTCGATAAGGATCCAGTTTTGCAAATAAAGCGGCTTCTTGAATTTTTTCTCCAAGCTCAGGATCAATATTTTGAATGATTGCCTTTGCTCGAATCACTTTGCTGTCATTTAAGTTTGACAAAATACACATAGTGACGTGTTCTTGGGTTAGCTGCTCCAAAGTGGGTTTTAGATACTCACAGATTTGAATAATCATATTGGCACCCATGGCATCACAGGTATCTACCAAAAGATGAATGACGGCCATATCCATGCCATCCGGGCGATGAATTTTACGAATTTGTAAATCTCTGACACCACCACCGCGTTTAGTCAGGCTCAGCGCTGGATTCGCATTTGCATCCGCAATTAAGCTTGCTTTTTGATCAGATACTTTTTTTTCAAACTCTGCAAAATTTTTGATTTTGGCAAATTGGATTTGACCGATATTTTCGTTACCAATAATTTCAGTGGAAATACTGCCGTTATCTCGAACAAAACGGGCATTTTTACTGGCTGCGGCAATAATTGACGTTTCCTCTACCGCCATGGGAATGGCATAATCTTTGCCATCAATTCGAAAGTTGGTGGCAACCCCTAAAGGCATTTGAAAATAGCCAATGACATTTTCCACAAACTTTTCTGCCAAATCTGTGGAAAGCATCTCTTGAGATAAAAGATGCTGAGCTTCTTCAAGATTTAATAATCCTGCGCTCACCAGTGTCTCAAGCCTTTGGGATTTATTGAGTTTAGAAAATCCTTTGAAGATATCTTTTAAATCTTTATTTGCCATTTATCGGTCTCCCTTAAAGCAGTAATATTTTCACTGCCAGTACAAAATAGAGCGGTTTTTAGTTGATATTCAAAACTTCTCATGGTTTCAATCACTGTCTCAACCCCGTTTAATGCAGCTTCCAGCATAGGTTTGGCAATACCAATTCTTTGAGCGCCCATGGCTAAATATTTTGCTGCATCTAATCCGGAACGTACACCGCCTGAAGCCCAGATTTCATAAGAAGGCTTTAAATCTCTGGCACTCATAAGGGATTGGAAAGTACTGATACCCCAGTTTTTAAAACTGTGAGCGGTTTGCTTTAAATAATCAATATCGGTTCTGGCACCTTCAATCCGTCCCCAATGAGTACCACCCGTACCACTGACATCCACAGCAGCGATAGGCAGCTGATTCAGTCGAGTTAAAGTGTTTTTAGAAAAACCACAACCGGTTTCTTTGATAATTACAGGTACAGGAAGATTGGTGCATAGTTTTTCAAGGGCTTCAAAGCCACCTTTGAACTGTGGTGTACCTTCTGGTTGAATACATTCTTGCAGTGGATTTAAATGCACAAATAATGCTTTTGCCTGAATATTTTCAATCAGTCTTAAAATATTATCGCGACTGTGCGTGATAATTTGAGCAATACCTAAGTTACCATAAAGTGACACATTGGGGGCTTTAGCACGAATCTTTTGCCATTCTCTTTGCGCTTCGTTGTCGGTTAATTCGCGTCTTTGAGAACCAACGCCCATGGACCAACCCGTTTCAGCCGCGGCTACAGCCAACACCTCATTGATATTAACAGAACCTTTGTGTCCTGCAGTCATGGAACTGATAAAAAAAGGGGCTGAGCGTATTTCACCCAGAGATTGAATAGTCGTGTCAATTTCATCAAAATCTAAATCAGGCAAAGCCTCGTGAATGAGCGTCAATGAATCTAACTCACTGTTATAGCACTGATTTTTATCAAACAAAGCCTGTTCAATATGATCGCGTTTGCGTTTTTCAAATTGTTTTATATTATTGTGAGATGTAGACATGGGATGCATTCGCAGGCAACTAAAATTGTTGACATTATAACATTTTGCAGACAAAGAGCCAGGTTTGCGTTCATGTTGATATACTTAAAACGGTTCAAGCTGCAGGGGATTTGTTATATTTTAGCCAGGATTTGGAGCCGTAGAGTATGTGAGATCACTCCCTGCTGCTGGGGGCTTTGCTGTGAGAAGAAAAAATCCTGGTGGCTTTTCAGATAAAGATACCTTTAAGTTGTGTAATAGTCTGATTAAAGAATCATAGCCTTGTAAATCTGTATCAGTTAATCGCCTTTTGAATTCATCATTAAAAGTACCACCTGAGTCTGATAAAGGTTTGAAATAATCAGAAGCTTGAAATTGAGCAAATATTTCTGCCGCATAATACTTTTCTCGAGGCAACTGTGTAGCCTCTAAGGAAGAATCATGGCGAGGAAATGAATCATGTAAAATGGTCCAGGCAATCATCTGAAAATATTTATCAATGAATACTTCCCCGACAAAGATAAACTTAGGGGCTTGTCTTAAATGGGCTTCAATGGGTAAATCTTTGTATTCATTCTCAAGAGGCTCATTCCCAGCTAATAATTGAGCAACTCTTTTGACATCATGAAAAAAAGGGATAAGACGGTATTCACTGTCTTTTAACCAAAAGAATTTAAAAAAACCTCCCTGAAATGAATTAGGGGATTCTTTGCACTCAAAGCGTTGGCTTTTCCAAAAAATTTGCTTTAAGTCTTGTTGATACAGTATGTCAAGAGTCACTTTCACAAGTATGATTTGTTCTGACAGTGTTGATTTTGATTCAACAAATTGGCCTTTGATGTCAAAAAATTTTGTAAAAATACTGTCTGCCTTGAATTCGTAAAAAACAGAATAAGGATACCAGGAAGTTTCTGGGAGATTTACATTTGTAAAATACCGTTCATACCTTGGAAAACTTCCAGAAGCTAAAGACCAGGCAATAACTTTACCATCTTCTCCAATAACAAGTTCTCCTGCAGATTTGATATCAGATATATCAGTTTTTTCAGCCGCTTGAGTCTCTGAATAAACTGGAAAACTTTTACCTTGAGCAACAGATAGATCCCCTGCAATTGTAAGTTGAGCAAGAAATTTATGTCCTGAGGTATGTTGATCACAGGGCTTAAGAATTAACTGTCCACGATGATCTTCTAAAAAACAATAGTATCCAGGTGAAAGCACTCTATCTGTTAAAAGAGGGATAAAATTTTTGTCGAATAAATGAGCTATTGGAACGCGTTTAACTGAGTCTGGTTTGAAATACAGCTTAGGAAGCATGAAAGTTTCAGCAGTAGGATACAAAAATTTGACTGTAACATAGTGAAAGATTCTGAATCAATGCTTATTCCCGACATTTTGCACAGGTTAATACATGTTCACCATAAACCCAGTAACCTGGGCTTCGACCCACGTAACACTGTCCACAAGCAGAAAACTTAATTTTTCCCGTATTTGAATTAAGATTAGATTGAATATGCAAGCGCACATACTGTCCACTTTGATAGCAATGAAGAATCACGGCACTTGTATCTTGTATTACGATGTTTTGCGCTTGAATGCGGGCGCGTAAAACAGGATTTGTAATGGTCGAGATTTTAGCACCCAGTAGGTGCTGACATAGGGTCTTATGAAAAGTTTTGTGTCCGTATGCTAGGGGGAATGCAAGCGGTACAGCTAAGCCCAGGAACAAAAAAAATTTAAATTTCATGCGTCACTCTATTTGTTATGCTTTTATTAATTATAGAACTTAAAAATTCCAGGGTGCTGCATTGCTTCTATAGGACGAAAAACTTCAAAACTGAAATATATCAATGTAGGTTGTCATAGTGAGTTTTTAAAATTGGAGTTTTGCGCAAGTCCTGTTCTACGGGTATGCAAAAATGAAAGAATAAAAATAATATTCATTGACATAAATTATCTTTATGGTAATTTATAATGAAATTTATTACATAAAAAAAATTTGCAAAAAAAGATGACAGCCGGTTTTACTCTCATGGAATTTCTCGTGGCATTATCCTTGGGGCTTTTGCTGTTATATGCGGTTGTAGATACTTTTCAAATCATCCGATTAAATTCTCAGCGACAGCAACAAATGCGACAAATTTATTTTTCTGCTAACAGTCTCTATCATATCCTAAACTCAGATATTCAAAAAGCTCAGGAAGTTATGCTTCCAGAACGCTCAAACATTTTATTTAAGTTAAAATTGCCCGATACAGCAGTCATTTACAGATATGATGCCGCCCAGGGGCAATTGTATCGGCAGGTACTTTCGTTCAGTCCTCATGAGCCTTCTGGCATTTTAAGTCATATTCAAAGCTTGGAGATTTACTATGGCATGATGCTGCATGGCTCTTTGCAATTTGTAACTAACATCACCGCTAAAAATGTTAAACAAATTAAAGCAATTAAAACAACGGTTGTTTTTTACAGTGGTAAACTCACCAAAAAATTGACAATGGTTTTTGCCTTATGAAAAGCACTAAAGGGTTTGTTATGATAACCATGTTAATTTTCTTGACCCTAAGTGCCAGTATTGTGTTAGAAAACTTAGCTGAAGCCAAGTTACTGCAAAAATCATTGAATTATAAAGGAATTTTAGGTATATATAACTAAAGTAAAAGATCATTTACACACCATGCAAACCATAACAGTTATTAAAGATGAATCCATAGGAACCATCGTATTAAATCGTCCAAAAGCCATGAACACCTTAAATGAAATGATGGCACGAGAGCTCTTGCATGCCATCACCCAATTGAATGAAGATGATAGTGTCAAAGTCATTATATTAAGAGGGGAAGGACCAGCTTTCATGGCAGGAGGGGATGTAAGCTTTTTTCATAGCCATTTAGAAAACCTGTCTCAGCAAATTGATCCGATTATCGATAATGTTCATAAATTTGTTTTAAAATTAGTTCAAAGCCAAAAGCCTGTTGTTTGTGCTGTTCATGGCGCAGTGGCAGGCATTGGTTTAAGTTTTATGCTGGCCGCAGATTTTGTATTGGCAGCCAAAGAAACAAAATTCACCACCGCTTATGCCAAGCTTGGACTAACCGCAGACGGTGGCTGTACTTATTTTTTGCCAAGGCTCATCGGTGTTCAAAAGGCTAAGGCGCTTTTAATGTTGTGCGATATTTTTGATACCATGCAAGCGGATAAGCTTGGATTAATTTATGAGGTTTGTGAAGCAACTTCATTGCTGCCAAAAACCATGGAGATAGCACAAAAACTCAGTAAAGGCCCACTTGCGGCTTTTGCTAAAATAAAAACATTAGTGAATCATGCTTCACACAATGATTTATCTGAACAACTTGAGTTAGAAAAACAGGCTTTCAAAGCCTCAAGCGAAACTGAAGATTTTAAGCAGGGCGTGCTTGCTTTTATCAATAAACAAAAACCGGAATTTACAGGGGCATAATATGACTAAATCCGTTTACAGCCAAAGGGAAGTTTATATCGTGGATGGCGCTCGTACGCCATTTTTAAAAGCAAGAGGTAAACCAGGACCTTTCACAGGATCAGATTTAGCCACCTCTACAATGAAGCAACTGTTAGCAAGACAGTCTTTCGAGCCATGTGAATTAGATGAAGTCATTGTTGGCGCGGCTATGCCAGGACCTGACGAAGCCAATATAGGAAGAGTGGTTGGCCTAAGAGTTGGTACTGGCAACAAAGTACCAGCCTGGACCGTAATGCGTAATTGCGCTTCAGGTATGCAGGCGCTGGATTGTGCTGCAACCAATATCAGTCTTGGTCGCTCAGATTTAGTTTTGGCTGGTGGTGTAGATGCCATGAGCCATGCGCCCGTGCTTTACAATGAACAGGCAGTCAAATGGTTTGGAAAAATGGCAGGAGCCAGAAGCTTTACCGACAAATTAAAAACTTTTGCAAAATTAAATCCAAAACATTTTTTTGCGCCAGTCATTGCACTTATGCGAGGTTTAACCGATCCAGTGGTTGGTATCAATATGGGACAAACAGCCGAAGAAGTGGCGTATAAATTTGGTATCAGTCGTAAAGAAATGGATACCTTTGCTGTACAAAGTCATCAGCGATTGTTAAAGGCTCAAAAAGAGAATTTACTGCCAGAAATCACGCCTTTGTTCGATACCAAAGGCAATGTCTATCAAATGGATGATGGCGTCAGAGCAGACAGCAGTGTGGAAAATTTACAAAAACTCAAACCTTATTTTGATAAAAAATTTGGAGCTGTCACCGCTGCTAACAGCTCTCAAATTACGGATGGCGCAGCTTCTTTGATATTAGCCAGTGGCGCTGCAGTTAAAAAATATAAACTAAAAGTTTTAGGAAAAATCGTTGATTGTGCCTGGGCTGGACTTGCACCGGAAGTGATGGGTTTAGGGCCTGTTTATGCTTCTTCTGAACTACTCAAGCGTCACGCGCTGGCCTTAAATGATATTGATTACTGGGAGATCAATGAAGCCTTTGCGGCACAAGTACTTGGATGCATAAAAGCTTTTGATGATGAAACCTTTTGTAAAACACAGTTAGGCTTAAAAGATAAATTAGGCCAAATTGATCAAAGCCGATTGAATATTTATGGCGGTGCTATCTGCATTGGACATCCTATTGGTGCCAGTGGCGCACGTATTGTTTTGCAATTATTAAACGCTTTGAGACGCAATCAGGCAAAACGAGGGATTGCAACTTTATGTATTGGTGGTGGACAGGGAGGAGCCATGCTCATTGAAACCTGTGATGACATTAAACCTCAATCAGCTACAGGGGAGAAATAATCATGAGTCAGCCTAAAGATTTTCAGCATTTTAAATTACAAAAAGATGAGCATAAGATTCTCTGGCTTTGTTTTGATAAACACGAGGCTAATGTAAATACATTAGATACATCAGTGTTTAATGAGTTAGAAGTTATTCTGGATACCCTTGAATCAGATTTAACCGGTTTGGTTTTATATTCTGGTAAAAAATCTGGTTTTATTGCTGGCGCTAACATTGAAAAATTTAAAGCCTTCAAAGATAAAGAAGAAGCAAAAACTTTTATTGAATACGGTCAGAACATGTGTCAAAAAATGGCAGATGTTAATATCCGAACGGTTGCGATGATCAATGGTTTTTGCTTAGGCGGTGGGTTGGAACTGGCACTGGCCTGTGATTGGCGTGTTGCTTCAGAAGATGTGAAAAAAAATATTGGATTACCTGAAGTAATGTTAGGTATTCATCCAGGCTGGGGCGGCAGCGTGCGTTTGCCTGCTTTAATTGGCGCACCCAATGCCTTAAACTTGATTATGAGTGGACGCAGCGTGAATGCAAAAACTGCTAAAAAAATGGGGTTTGTCGATGCAGCAGTACCTTTACGGCAGCTTAAAAATGCTGCTACTCATTATATATTAAACAACCCCCCTCGACATAAACCTGGCTTTATTGCAGATTTAACCAATCACAAACTTTTTCGACCATTGGTTGCACATTTTGCCAGAAATAAATTGAAACAAAAAATTCAGGAAAAACATTATCCTGCGCCTTTTAAAATTTTAGATAACTGGCAACAATATGGAATTCAAAGGAATATAGCTTATAAAAAAGAAGCCGAGTCTTTAACGGAGTTGGCCTTAAGTGATACTGCTCGAAACCTTGTGAGAGTGTTTTTTCTCCAGGAATCCTTGAAAAAGCAGGCAGATAAAGTTGAGTTTAAAGCTAAACATGTTCATGTGATAGGGGCTGGTGTAATGGGTGGCGATATTGCAGCATACTGTGCTTTAAAAGGATTAAAAGTAACCCTGCAAGAAACCAATTTGGATGCCATTGGCAAAACCATGGCTCGTGCTTATAAACTGGTTCAGAAAAAACTTAAAAAACCTCGTTTGATTACAGCTGTACTGGATAATCTAATACCTGACCCTGAAGGGCTTGGCGTTAAAAAAGCAGATGTAATTATCGAAGCAATTTTTGAAAACCTGGAAGCCAAACAAACTTTGTTTAAAGATCTTGAGAAAAAAGCACAAAAACACGCAGTACTTGCCACCAATACTTCCAGCATCCCTTTAGATGAAATCAGTAGCGAGTTAAAACACCCAGAACGTCTGGTGGGCATTCACTTTTTTAATCCTGTCGCTAAAATGCAATTGGTAGAAGTGGTGAAAAGTGAAAAAAGTGATGAGACTCATGTTTTGGAAGCTGTGGCCTTTGTAAAACAAATCAGCCGATTGCCTGTGATTGTCAAAAGCAGCCCAGGGTTTTTAGTCAACCGTGCTTTAATGCCTTATCTGATGGAGTGTCTATATTTGATTGACGAAGGTGTTTCAAAAGAAATGATTGATAAAGCTGCTTTAGATTTTGGCATGCCCATGGGGCCGGTAGAACTTGCAGATACCGTTGGTCTTGATATTTGTCTTTCTGTTGCCAGAAATTTAACTGAAAAATTTGGGGGTGAGATTCCTAAAATTCTGGAAGACATGGTGGAAAAAGGTGAGCTTGGCAAAAAAACATCGAAGGGTTTTTATACCTATAAAAAAGGCAAAGCCGTCAAACAAAAAGTCACTGAAACGCCAAACCAACAAATTGCTGAACGAATGGTATTAAGAATGGTAAATGAAACTTTTGCCTGCCTGCGAGAAAAAGTCATCAAATCATCAGATCATGCAGATACCGCCATGATTTTTGGAACAGGATTTGCACCTTTTCGAGGTGGCCCCATTCAATATGCCAATGATTTAGGGCTTGAAACTGTGCGTGAAAAGTTAGTAGCATTTACTAAAACGCACGGCGAACGTTTCCAGCCAGATGAAAGCCTAAGTTAATATAATTTAAAAAATAATTTATGTAGATACCGTCTTACCAGTCAAGCGAAAATTGATAAATTTTCTTGAATTCATCAAAAGTGGCATAGACAGCAGACTTGAAGGTTATTTCATTTATCCTCCTCATTGAGCGTTGTGATGAGTTGACTATTATCTTGAACGAATTTTTTGAGTCTTAAAAGGCTGCTGGGAGGTTAAGACGCCGTAAATGATATGAACCAGTTTACGCATTACAGCACAAATGGCGACTTTTTTGGCTTTACCTTTACTTAACAGTCTTTCGTAGAAAGCTTTTATATTTGGGTCATGTTTTATGGCTACTAAGGCAGGCATATAAAACATCTGACGTAATTTCCCATTACCTGTCTTGGAGATACGAGAATAATTTAAAGAGGTGCCTGACTGAGATTGTTGCGGATTCAACCCCACATAAGCCGCCAGCTGCCTTGCGCTATCGAATGTATCTACATGACTTAGAAAGGCTAATATTTTATGAGTGGTTTTTTCACCGATGCCTGTGATGCTTTTTAAGAGCTTGGCATTAGTCTTTAAAGATTCATGAGCGCTGATGTGTTCATTGATTTGGTTTTCAATGTCTTTTATCTGCTTTTTGAGATAAATTATGTGATTATCAATAAAGTCTTTAATACTCTCATCCACATTTTCCAGGCGATTTTGCTCTTGTAAAACAGTGTTATTGAGGGTTTCAAGTCTTGTTACTAAGGACTTTAGGTTGCGAACTTCTTTTGCTAAAGGTTTCCAAAGCGAAGGTTTTGATAACTCGCAATATTGGCAGATATACTTTGCATCCACTGAATCTGTTTTATTTCTTGCCAGTTGGCTTTTCATAAAATATTTGATATTTGCTGGGTTGACGACACTGACAAGACAGCCATTATCATGCAAAAATAAAGCGAGCTTATCCCCATATTTACCGGTGGACTCCATGCAAACGTGAGGTTGTTGCGTTGAGAATTTTTCTAGCCATTGAATGAATAGCTTAAATCCTTTGGCACCATTTCCAAACGATTTAGAGCGATACTTATGATTGACTTTAACTGCGGCCACAAAAGTTAATTTAGCGACATCGATACCCACGTAGAAGTTTTCCATTGATAAATCTCACATATTGGTTAAAATTAGACAGGTGTACTTAGGAATGATTTATTCGGATCAACCTTGTAAATGCAGGCTCTTTAGGCCTAAGATACCGTTCGATCTTTATGAATAAATGTGGGTGGAAGAGAGCAAATTCTACAATCCAGAGTCGAGCTCTTAGGTTGGGCGCGGCTTCATCTTCCACCATCCTAGGTGCCCCTAGAATTGTAACAATATCTTGGATATCATCACACAAAGATAAGATACAAGGTTGGGCTGTAAAGCCCAACAAGTCATGGCAATGAAATTAGGCCTTCATCAACTCAATGTTAATATGACACGCACTATACTAGTACCGTTTCCATTTAATTTTGATGGATTGAATATTAATGAAGCTGCGGCAGATGTCAGAGTAGTTTTAGATAACTATGGAATGTAGGTTGGGCTGAGGTCGGAAGCCCAACAGCTTATTCATTTAATTACGGCCTATTTTAGTTGCCACGACCTGTTGGGCTTCCGACCTCAGCCCAACCTACATTGATTAATGATGCTGTTGGAGAGAAATTTCATAAAACTTATAGAAATGTAATCTGTCAAAATTAAATGGAAATGGTACTAGACAAATTCTGAATTAATGATTTACACCACCCACTGAATATGATATCAAGGGTAACAAGTTAACAGTGGGGTTTAGTTATGCAAAGTGCGCAGTATTGGGTTGAAAAACTTAAGCTTCAGTCCCACCCTGAAGGGGGGTATTTTGCAGAAACTTATCGATCGCAGGAGTTAATTGCTCAAGCCTGTTTGCCTGAAAGATATTTCGGTGACAGAGTTTTCGCAACCCAGATATATTATTTGCTCAAGCACGATCAGAAAAGTCTGTTTCATCGGGTAAAATCAGATGAAACCTGGCATTTTTATGAAGGCCAGCCGCTGGCTTTATACATGATTTCACCCACGGGTGATTTTACCACCGTGACACTTGGGCGTGGTCATGAAGGTTTTGTGTTTCAATACACTGTTCCACAAGGTTACTGGTTCGCAGCAACAGTGGAAGCTGAATCTGATTTTTCTTTAGTGGGATGCACAGTAGCGCCAGGTTTTCACTTTGATGACTTTGAACTGGCAGACCCACAAAAACTCATCGCACAATTTCCTGAGCACCGAGCCTTAATTGAATTTGTGCATTAAAATTAATATTAAACGGATACACTCACCAAGAAGGTATAAACTTTTAATTGGAGGTCATAATGATTTTTTCAGACAATATTCCTGAGCCCTCAGCATTGAATAAAGGGATTATGGAAGCCTATCGACAGGATGAAGCTGAGGCTGTAAAAAATTTATTAAGTCATATTCAGTTGTCTGAGCAACAAAAAGCAAATATCCAGCAAGTTGCTTATAAGCTTGTGGAAACCATGCGTCAACAAAGGCTGAAAAAAAGCGGTTTGGATTCTTTTTTGGATCAATATGATCTATCCAGTGAAGAAGGCATTGCACTTATGTGTCTTGCAGAGGCTTTGTTACGTGTGCCTGATAAAGAAACGGTGGATAAACTAATTACTGATAAAATCTCCACGGCAAACTGGCAAGCGCATTTAGGTAAAAGTCATTCTCTGTTTGTGAATGCTGCTACCTGGGGGTTGATGCTTACAGGTAAAATTTATCAAAATAATCAAAGCCAGATTACCCATTTTGCCAAAGCCTTTAAAGGTTTAATGAAGCGTGGCGGTGAACCTTTTATTCGTAAAACTATCCATCAGGCCATGAAGATTTTAGGAAAGCAATTTGTCATGGGAGAAAATATGAATGAGGCTTTGAAAAGAGCCAAAGAGTATGAAAAAAAAGGTTACACATATTCATACGATATGCTTGGGGAAGAAGCTGTTACTCAAAAAGCTGCAGATATTTATTTTGAAGCTTATCAAAATGCCATTAAAAGTATTGCAACCGCAGCAAAAAGTAATGATCCTAAAAAAAATCCAGGTATTTCAGTAAAACTTTCTGCTTTACATCCCCGTTATCAGTACGAGCAGAAATTTAGAGCAGTACCTGAAGTTGCTTCTCGCTTGAAAAAGCTGGCAGTTTTAGCCAAAGAAAGTAATATCAATTTAACAGTAGATGCAGAAGAATCTGAGCGTCTGGATTTATCTTTAGAAATTATTGAAAAAGTTTTTTCAAGTGCTGAGCTTGAAGGTTGGGATGGCTTTGGACTTGCACTGCAGGCTTATCAAAAGCGAGCCTGGTATGTCATTGACTGGTTGGTGGATTTAGCGAAAAAAAATAATCGCCGAATGATGGTGCGCTTAATCAAAGGTGCTTACTGGGATTCTGAAGTTAAAAAAGCCCAAGAATTTGGCTTAGAGGGATATCCTGTTTTTACCAGAAAAATGAATACAGATGTATCTTATCTTGCCTGTGCCCAAAAGATTTTAGAGTATCCAGAGCAAATCTATCCAATGTTTGCTACTCATAATGCAAATACAGTTGCTTCCGTATTAGAAATGACAAAAAATAAAACCGATGATTTTGAATTTCAATGTCTCCATGGCATGGGACAAAGTATGTATGACCATATTGTGGGTGCTGAGAATATGAATCATCCTTGTCGTATTTATGCACCTGTGGGTACCCATGAAGATTTGCTGCCTTATCTTGTTAGACGGTTGTTAGAAAATGGTGCCAATACTTCCTTTGTAAACCGCATTGCTGATGAGAGTCAGCCCATCGATGAAGTGATTCAATCGCCTTTAAGTGCCTGCCAAAAACTGCATTCATTTGCTCACCCAAGTATTCCCAAACCTGTAAATCTTTACAAAGATAGACTCAACTCAACAGGCTTTGATTTATCCGATCCTTTAAAGCTAAAAGCTTTACAGGAAAGCTTAAGCAAATTTGAAAGTAAAAGTTGGTACTGTGAACCCACAACGCTTAGCAAAAAAGATGATGCTAATATTCATGATGTGACGAATCCTATGAATCACACCCTCAAAGTGGGAACGATTTATGAAGCCACTGAAGCGGATATTAAAAAATCTTTAGATGTAGCGCAGGAGAATGCTTTTGAGTGGGATATAACACCGGTAGAAGTGCGCGCAGGTTTACTTGAAAAAACCGCTGAACTTTTTGAAAAACATATGGTTGAACTGATGGCGCTGGCGGTTCGTGAAGCAGGTAAAACCTTTCCTGACGCGATTGCTGAAGTCAGAGAAGCCGTAGATTTTTGTCGTTACTATGCGGTACAGGCAAGAAAGAATTTTAGCAAACCTATTGCTTTACCAGGACCCACTGGTGAATATAATCAGATCGAATACCGAGGACGTGGTCCCATTGTCTGCATTAGTCCCTGGAACTTTCCATTGGCAATTTTTACTGGTCAAGTAGTGGCAGCTTTAGTAGCTGGTAATCCTGTTATTGCAAAGCCTGCTAACCAAACGTCATTGATAGCAGCTCGTGCTGTGGAATTAATGCATGAAGCAGGGATTCCTAAAACAGTTTTGCAATTATTACCTTCTAAAGGCAGCGCTGTGGGAAAATATTTGATGACTGATCACAGAGTTAAAGGCGTTGTCTTTACTGGCTCTACTGAAACTGCTCAAAGAATTGGTAAAACCCTCATTGAAAGAGGGGGAGAGTTGGTACCCTTAGTTGCAGAAACCGGCGGACAAAATGCCATGATTGTGGACTCTTCCTCTTTACCAGAACAAGTGGTAAAAGATGTGATTCAATCCGCGTTTAATAGTGCCGGACAAAGATGTTCAGCTTTAAGAGTTTTATATGTTCAAGATGAAGTGGCAGATAAAATCATGAATATGCTAAAAGGTGCTATGGAAGAGTTGAACATCGATGACCCAGGGTTTTTATTTACTGACGTGGGACCCGCCATCGATTTTGACTCCAGAAAAACTCTGCAAGATCATATTGAAAAAATGGAGCAAGAAGCTCGACTTATTTTTAAACTTAAAGTGCCCAGTCATTTACGACATGGCAGTTATATATCACCGGCAGCATTTGAGATTAAGTCAATTTCTCAACTGGAACGAGAAGTTTTTGGGCCAATTTTACATGTGATCCGATACAAAACAGCAAACTTGAACCAGGTAATTGAAGATATTAACCAAACCCGTTATGGTCTGACCCTTGGAATTCATTCACGGGTTGCTGCTACCGCCAGTTACATTCAACAGCGCGTTCGTGTTGGAAATTGTTATGTAAACCGCAATATGGTAGGTGCAGTTGTCGGCGTGCAACCTTTTGGTGGCGAAGGGCTTTCAGGTACTGGCCCTAAAGCTGGCGGACCATTATATTTGTATCGTTTAGTTACTGAGCGCACACTATCCATAAACACAGCAGCAGCCGGTGGTAATGCCTCTTTGATGTGTTTAAAAGATGATGCAGATATACAAAATGTTTAAAGCCGGTTAATATCAAATATTATAGGACTTACAATAAACTACTATTTACATTCAAAATAAATGTAGGTTGGGCTGAGGTCGGAAGCCCAACAGGTCGTGGCAATTAAGTTAGGCCGTAATTAAATGAATACCCTGTTGGGCTTCCGACCTCAGTCCAACCTACATTGATTCATTTTAATACTAAGTTTAGTTGACAATGTCAGACATATGAATCGGCATTTTTATTTTAAAACTTAATAAACATTCAAGATTTATTAAATAGGATTTTTAACAATGATTCTATCTATTGCTAAGACCAGCTTCATTTTGGTAGCTTTATAAAGCAAGCCTAATTACAAAAATGCTTAAGGGTTTAAGTTCATAAATCAATCCACTTACTAATATATAACTGGCTCTAAAAGCACTTTCACCGTTTAATTTTTCCAAGGCAACTCTTAATCCTAAATACTTCATGACCAAACTGTATGAATGCTGTTAGAAAGACTTAATTAAATACTGATAGAAAAAAATTTATATTTATTCCAAAAAATCACATTAATCGAGTGTTTATTACTTAGTGCTCTTAATAAAATCTTAAGAATAATTTTGTATCATACAAGGCCTTAATCGTTTACCTGTTAAAGCCTCTATAGTGATTTTCATTTGGAGCGAAACAGTTTTTTAATAAAAGAGATGTATTAATATATTTGATTCAAAAGTAGAAAATGCGATGAATAAAAAAGATTATTTTAAAAGCTGTGAAAAGCAAGAGCCACATTGCAACAATTTGCATAATAATGATTGTCAGATACTTCTACTAACAAATGTGGTGAAATAAAATATGTATAATTAAAAATAACTCCCTCAAAAAGTCATTTCTTAGCGAGAGAGTTTCTAAAAAACAGAGAAAACAGAGCAGAGTTTTGTAAAAAATTCCATCAAGCACTTTATGAACAATCAAGTAATCTTAAAAAGCAAAATGCAAACGGAGATCCAATAAAAACAGAAAAAAGTAAGGTAGAGAAACACTCAAAAAATATAAAAGCAAATGAACATGATGAACTAAGTTTTAAGAATTTAATTGAAGATTACAATAAAATAAATGATGTCATTGATAGACAACTTCAGGAAGTTTTACAAATCAAAGCGTTTATGGAACAAAAAACTGAAAATAATCCCAGTAGTAATCCTGATTTAAGGCAAGAACCAGTTGTTTCTGAAGGGAAACTGATTCTAAAATCACTAGTTTTAGAAATTTTAATAGCGTAGTGTTTTCTAAAGGAAATGATGAGATAAATAATCATTCTATTCAAAATAGTAGTAATTCTAATAAAATTGAAAAACAATATAGAGCGTTAAAGACTTGCGTCACAGAGGTGATGAAAAAAAGAGTTCAGCAAGAAAAAATGATGTCTTTTGAGCTGTATGAGATTTCTAAAAAGCTTGAAATCATAAAACAACACAAAAAGGAAGAAATTCAAGACTCTAATCTTAAGGGTAAAAAATTTGAGGAATTTGAACTGGAGAGTGTAGGTAATAAAAAAATCTTAAATAGCGTTGGTCATTTTGGTCAACATAAAAAAAGTGTGAAAGCATCTAATTCTCATGCTATTAAAAAGAATAATAAAGTAAAGTCAAAAAAAGAAGAGATTTTAATGACTCTTTAACTATTAATGATCTAAAAGAAGTTGAGTGCTTAGGAAATAAGATTGACGCAATAATATTTAAGAATTATGCGAAAAAACATCAATATTCAAATGCAGCTATAAATATGGCAACTAGGTTTTTTCATTATTATCTAACGTGGACTGGGGAGAAATATAATAACTTTGAAGTTAAAAATTTGAAATTGTTTTGTATTAGTATTTTGAAAAATATTTTAATTTTGCATGAAAAATTTGTAAAAATTGATTTCGAACGTAAACTCATAGATGATGAAAGAGACACTTTTATAAAGAATTTGAAAGAGGCAGTTGAAGAGCAAAATAATTTTAAGGATAAAACCTAAAATTATTTATTTGCAGTATCCTTGAGTTGGGGAGTTATTGAGTTTTTTAGAATAAACCAGAAAGATTTTTTAATCGAACTATATAAGCCAACGATTCAAGAGGTAAAAGACTCATTTAAAAAACTATTATCTTTAATAAATGAAAGGCTATCAATTAGAGTAGAAAAAGAACATCCTTAAAAAAATGTTTTAATTGAATATTTAGAGATACAAATTGGCAAAAAACATCCTCGTGATATGGTGGGGCATTTCACAGCAGAGGAAAGAATAAAAACAAGATCTTCAGGCAATATCTATTCATGCTATGATACTTGGGAGTTAAAGCCTTATTACTTAACTTCGAGACTTCAGGCTAAAATTAATGAAAATAAAACAAATGCCTACAGGCACGGATTGTTCAAAAGAGCATTTAACCATTATGTGACAGTTTGTCAATTCGGTTCAATTGCTATTTAAGAGCATATATTCTCAGTGGAGCAAAAGAAGAAGCGCTGACAGGAATAAAGGTGTCTTTAAGAGCTCTGCAGATAACCCGTCAACCTGAAAATGATGAAAAGACTAAAGAAAATAGGGTGGAACCCGTCAAAAATAAAGGTTTTCGTTGTTAAATTAGTGATCAAAAAACCTACTTTAGGCGCTTCTATAAAGTTACGTTACATTTTGTTACAATAAAAAAGCTTTTTGACACAACTATGTCACAATAGGCAGTTAAACTATCAAAAATAGGCAATTGTATGGAGTCATTGATGGTCAAAAAGCTAAAAGTCAAAGCAAGTGTTTTTTCTGAAATACTTCTCCATTTTCAGGCCACTAACCCGGCTCAGTGTCTTAAACATTCAGTGAGTCTGTACTTAACAGCGTTGGAATTATTCAGTCAGCGAGAAATTCCCTCATTTCAAATGATTCGATTCCAACAATTGACAGACTTATATCACACCGCATACCAGACATTTTTGAGCTTGACGCTTGCTACGTTTAAAATGATGGAGCAGCTAAAATTAATTGAAGCAAATTTCAATATTGCCATGACTTATAAATTAAAAGCCGCTGAAAAATTTTATCGGAAAGCCAAAAACCAGTTATTACAAGCGCAGGCACATACCTGTATCCCTGAAAACTTAAGAAAATTTTTTCATAATGGTGCTGCCTCTTTGTTAAATGTCATCGATATACATGTAGATATGTTGAGATTGGTATCTGTATTACATCGTCACGTAGATCAAGGCAGTCAAGATAACTTGAAGATAGCAGGTTGTGAAACCTTACTTGATCAAAGAAAGCGGTTAGAAAATTTACGAGCGGTGATGACACAGGCTAACATTCAACTAAGTCATGACTCTTATTTAAATAAATTTTTATTAGCGATTAAAAATTATTTGATTCCAGAAAAGCAATGGTCTTTAATGGTGGTGGACAGTATTTCTTAAAAACTTAACTGCGAAAACTGATGATTATATACTTAAAAAGATACACATTTTTATTCATTTCTTTGTTTATTTTAATTTTTATTAATTTAAAAATAGCTTACGCACAAACAGTTGATAATAACCATTATTTCACTGCACTCAAACAAATACAGGCTTTACCAAAAGGGGCTACTAAAATAGCAGCTTTAAATATAAAAGAAAAAAAACAGCTTTTAAAAATCATTAAACATCAACATATTTCTGGGTTAAATTCTTTGAAAATGGATTCACAAGGCAATGTTTATGATGAATATGGCGAAAGTGTAACAATATATAAAGGTGACTTTAATAATGATGGTGTAAAAGAATACGCTTTTAATATCCAAGGTGGTTCCATGCCCACGAATGTGGTACTGGTATTCAAGCTGAAGAATCATCAGTTAATCAATTTGCACCTTAGCAAGGTAATTATTAACTCGCTATTACCCAATGAAGATATGTCTCAATTCTATCTGAATACGGCAACGCCATTTGCCATTCAAAAAAATGGAAAGGTTTATCTTCGCTTTATGAGATTTCCTTATAAAGCCTATGATAAATCAAAGTTACTTCTGTGTACTTATATATGGCAGAATAATAAAATACGTCTTGTGGGTCCTAATTTAACTTTTGATAAACTTGGCCGGCTTGTTTCCGCTAAGGACTGTATTTAATCTTTGAATTAATGAGACTGTTGACAAACCCCACATTCAAACTTGTACACAACTTACCCCTCTGGTATGCTAATCGAAAATAATCTTACTTTGTGAAAATGCATTCTGACCCCATTGTTTTTTCAATCTTTTTAATCTTTACAGGGGCTGCACTGGTTTCAACCTTGGTGTTGTATACCCGTCAGTCTTTGTTAGTGGCCTATATGTTGCTGGGGGTATTAATTGGTCCCTGGGGATTGCATTTTATTCAAGATCCCACCACGATTCAGCAAGCCAGTAATATTGGTATTATATTTTTATTATTTTTACTGGGGGTCAACCTTCAGCCGCAAAAGCTTTTTTTAATGTTGAAAAAAGCAACAGTAGTCGCAGTTGCTAGTTCCTTGGTATTTTTGGCTTTGGGCTACGGTGTGGGCCGAATATTTGGTTACACTGAAATGGAGTCCTTTATTATTGGGGCTGCCATGATGTTCTCCAGTACCATTATTGGCCTGAAACTGTTACCCACTACTATTTTACATCACCGACATACGGGGGAGGTGATGGTCAGTGTGTTGCTGTTGCAGGATATCATTGCTATTATAGTACTGTTATTTATCACTGGCGCTGGCTCAGAAGGTTTGAAGTTAAGTAATCTTTTGATGATCATCGTTGCGTTACCAACTTTATTGCTCGTCGGTTATTTATTTGAAAGGTTTTTATTGAATCGACTGTTATCAAAATTTGATCATGTCAAAGAGTACATCTTTTTACTGTCTATAGGCTGGTGTCTGGGTATGGCACAGTTGGCAGGGGTTTTGGGATTATCTGAGGAAATTGGTGCTTTTATTGCTGGCGTATCTCTAGCTGCCAGTCCTATTGCACTATATATTGCTGAAAGTCTTAAACCTTTACGGGATTTCTTTTTAGTCTTGTTTTTCTTCTCTGTGGGCGCTACCTTTAATCTTGATTATCTGCCACAAGTGATTATCCCTGCAATTATTCTGGCAATACTGGTTTTAGCCTTTAAACCTGTGACATTTGGTCTATTATTAAAGCGTGCCGGTGAGCGAAGCAGTGTGAGCTGGGAAGTAGGCGTAAGACTTGCTCAGGCCAGTGAGTTTTCACTTCTGGTTGCATATCTTGCTTCTGAGTCAAAGAATTTATTGATTGGTGGGGCTGCCAGTTCCCTGATACAGGCGGCTACGATTTTAACCTTTTTTGTTTCTTCTTACTGGGTGGTGCTGCGTTATCCTACACCGCTTGCACTTACAGAGAATATGCGAAGAGACTAGAGTTTGCTTAGATAAAGTGAGTAACCCATGGAATTCATAGTTTTAATTATTGCATTGTTGTTAGAACGCTTTGTTCATGTTGAGTCCTATGTAAAACGTTTTAGCTGGTTTAAAACCTATCTGGATTTCATTAAAGCTGCTGTAGACAAAACCGGTTTAATGAAAGGTTATCCAGGCTTATTGATATGCGTTCTACCGATTTTAATTGTTGTATGGATTGTTTATAGTCTGTTGGATTCTATCGCCTTTGGTTTTGTGGGATTCGTATTAGCTTTATTGATTCTGGTTTATACGCTAGGTCCTAAAGATTTATATTACGCCTACGAAAAGTTTTTTTTAGCTCAGGTACAAAATGATCCCCAAGCCAGAGCAGATAGTTTAAAAGATCTTTTATGTGAGATTCCTGATACATCCGAAGCCCAGAACGAAGCTTTATGTAAACATGTGTTTACTCAGTATAATCATTGTCTGTTCACCGTCATCTTTTGGTTTATTTTACTGGGACCTATGGCCGCACTATTGTATCGGCTGGTAGCACAAGTTTTTACTGAAGCTCATACAAAAGACAGTCCTTATCAAAAACTTTTACCTGAAGTAAGCTGTGTATTAAAAATTATAGAATGGCTGCCAATTCGTGTGGCAGGCATTTTATTTTCCCTAATGGGAGATTTTCATCATGGCTTTGGTTACTGGCTGCGTCATGTGGGATCTGGGCTTAAGCAAAATTATGAATTTATTCAAAACATGGGTCTGGCTGCTTTAGGGATTCAAAAAGAAACTGAAGTGAGCTTTGATACCGCTAAGATAAAAGCCGCTTTAAGACTGATTGATCGCTCCTTAATTACGTTTGTGGTTATCGTTGCTTTGTTTGTACTTGGCGCTATTATTTATTGAGCAATCATTTGAATAAATGTTTAAAAATTTTGCTGCTATATGTTCTTTTGGGCAATTTTGCTTTTGCAGATAGCCAAAGAATCATAAGTCTTGCTCCCAATATTACTGAAATTCTATTTGCCATTGGGGCAGGCAGCAAAACTGTGGGCGTCAGTGCTTACAGCAATTATCCTAAAGCAGCTGAAAGAATTCCGATAGTCAGTAATGCTGGTTCAATTAACTATGAAGCAATTATTAAACTGAAACCCACTCTGATTTTAGCCTGGGATTTTGGAGATATTCAGCAAAAGCTTCAATGGTTTAAAAAACTGCATATTCGCGTTTATATCTTCAAAATGACAACCATTGACGCCATTCCAAAGGCCATCAAAAAAATTGGCCAGTTGACCCAGCATCAAAAACAGGCTCAAAAAATTGTTGAACAATTCGTGAAAACACTCCACAGTATAAAACCTCTTAAAAAACAACCCCCAAAAGTTTTTTATGTTTTGTGGCAAAATCCTTTAATGACCGTTGGAAAACCAACGCTCATTAATCAGGCGATAGCCTTTTGTGGCGGAAAAAATATATTTGCAGACATTCATTTGCCCGCACCGCAGGTGAGTATTGCAAGTGTTATCCAGAAAAACCCAGATATTATTATTGTGGGTGCCCATAAAGACAGTTGGATAAAATATTTTAACCGCTGGAAAACTATCAGTGCGGTTGAAAACAGGCGTATAGAGATGATTAATGCCTCACTGCTTGCACGCCCCGGACCTCGATTTGCCCTTGGGGTGCAAAAGCTTTGTAAAATAATAAGATAGTTAGGACTTACGAAAAACTTCGATTTACATTCAAAATCAATGTAGGCTGGGCTGACGAGGAAGCCCAACAAGCCGTGGCAACTAAATAAGGCTGTAATTAATTAAATACCCTGTTGGGCTTCCTCCGTCAGCCCAACCTACATTGATTAATTTTAATATAAAGTTTTTTGTAAGTCCTAATAGTTTATTTCTTAGACATCCATTGAATTTTGTCTGGCTTTATATTATAAACAAGCCTGTTAACCGATAGCCACCTTTATACGGAACCTGCGAATGCGAAAATTATTGTTAAAACTCTATCGCTTATTATTGAAAATCATCCACAAATTTGGCCCTAAAACGATATTTATGTATTTAGTGGTTGGAGTATTATCCGCCGGCGTCAACTTTTTAACCTTTGCGCTTTTGTGGGATGTATTTCATGTTCCCTATAAAATTGGTGTGACCATAGCCTACTTTCTTTCGGTAGTTTTCAACTTTACTTCTAGCCGTCATGTGACTTTTAAAGGTGCGGATGGGCATATTCTGGCGCATTTATATAAATATCTGACTATGATTGGCATTAATTATTTAATTACGCTGTCAGTAGTTCACTACGTTGTGGAAGCCTTGCATCTAACGCCATATATAGGTATTTTTCTGGCTATTGTTATTACTGCTGGTACAGGATTGTGCCTTTCTAAGTTTCGGGTATTTAGAGAATTGGCAATGGAATAAGGCCGAATGGCATTTTTTTGTGTATTCTTAACACAAATTTCACATATAGTATTGTAAAGTTAATTGAATACAATATAATGTGTGGCTAAGAGGCTATTCTCTATTCTAAAGTAACAGATTATGTGGGTTTTGAAACTATGACTGAACAAAAACGGACGATTGGGATATTCGGCAGCGGTCCCTCGGATTATATGCTGCCATTACTCTCAAAACAGGGTTATAAAGTGCACCATCATTGATAAAGGCAATAGACCAGGTGGTCTCACCACCAGTATGAGTTATGGCAATAATTGGTACGATTTAGGGGTTCATATGTTTCATATGCACGATAAGGAAATCTTTGAAGATATTAAAGTCTTGATGGGGATGAAAGAGCTTGAAGTGGATTTAGATGCCAGAATCAAGTGGGCCAGTGGTTCTTATCGCTATCCTTTACAATTTCAAGACATGATTAAAGGTATCCCTTTTTTAAAGACTGATGTAACAAGTCAGCGGTTTATTTGCCGCTCAGCTTTATAATTTTATGTTTCCCTACCAGCCTGCCAACGCTGAACAGGCCTTAATTCAGTTATACGGTAAGCCACTATATAATTCTTTTTTGAAGAATTTACCCACCGTTACTGGGGGTTAGCATCCAAAAGAGATTTCTGCAGCATTTGTTGCCTCAAAATGCCTAAGCTTACAGCGGTTGAAGTATTAAAACGAGGCTTGGCAAAAATGGGGGTTAAAAGTCATGCAAAATCCACCGGAAAGTGCACTGGCTCATGAAACCTTGAACTACTCTCGCACAGGTGCTGAAACTATGACTCGCTGCATTGCTGATGCTATTAAAGCAGAAGGTGGTGAGGTTATCTGTCAGGCAGAAGTCCAACAATCCATGCAAGCGATAAAACGATTACCCACGTTACTTACGAAAAAGCCGGTGAAACACACGAACTTGCCTGTGATGCTTTTATCTCAACCATTCCTATCAATGAGTTGATAAAGCGCATTGAGCCTCAAGCACCAAAACAAGTTCACGATTACGCTCAAACTTTGCGTTTTAAACCGATTGTAGTAGCCGGTTTACTGGTAAAAAAGATAGGTGCATTGACTGTTTGTACGAGTATTACAGGGATCAAGTCTTTCACCGCGTAGGGGAACCGAAAAATGCTGGTCTGGCAGTAGAGCCGGCTGATCACACGGTTTTAATTGTAGAGATGACCTGTGAAGTTGGAGATGCTAAATGGAATATGGAAGACAGCATTAAAGAAAAAATCTATCAGGGACTTGAAGAGCAAAATATTTGTAAGCGCGATGAAATTGTTGAAATGCACGTTTCCCGTTACAACGAAGGTTATCCTATTATATGCTTTAGGATTTGAGCCTGCCATTGACAGTGTCAAAGCTTATATCAAAGATATGGAAAATATTCTCACCACTGGCCGTCAGGGTGGGTTTACCTATCCTAACATGCATAATGCCATGAGAATGGGGGCTGATGCCGCTCAAACCATTGCAAAAGCCTTTCCAGCCAGTTAAATATAAATGTAGGTTGGGCTGACGCTTCGAAGCCCAACAATCCGTGGCAATTAAATCAGGCCATAATTAAATGAATACCCTGTTCGGCTTCCGACCTCAGCCCAACCTACATTTAATCAGCGTTCCTGATTGTTTATCACCCATTTCAATCGTGCTATACTTACGCCAGATTCATTTCCTGAACTCCTTCTAAGGTGCTACAAAACCTTTAATGAAGAATTACACTGAACATAACTAAAAACCGGATATAGGCAATGGCAGATAAAAACAAAGATTTTACCGATATTGATCCCACTGAAACTCAAGAATGGCTGGATGCCATCGCCAGTATAATTAACGAAGAGGGTACGGATAGAGCCCGTTATATTATTAAGCGAGTTTTAGAACATGCTCGCCAAAAGGGGCTGATTTACCTTATGGTTTAAATACATCTTACCTTAATTCTATTTCAAAAGAAGATCAACCCAGTTACCCTGGTGACATAGAGTTGGAAAAAAAGATTTCAGCACTTATTCGTTGGAATGCGGTTGCCATGGTCTTAGGAGCAGGTAAAAAAGCCGCTGAACTTGGCGGTCATATTGCAACATTTGCTTCAGCTGCGACCCTTTACGAAGTTGGATTTAATCATTTTTTTAGAGCAGATACAGAAAAATCAGGTGGTGATTTGTTTATATTCAAGGGCATTCATCTCCTGGTATATACGCCAGAGCATTTTTGGAAGGTCGATTAAATGAAAACCAGCTGGACAACTTTCGACAAGAAGTGGAAGAAGATGGCCTGTCTTCCTATCCCCACCCATGGCTGATGCCAGATTTTTGGCAATTTGCTACTGTCTCCATGGGGCTGGGTCCTTTACAGGCAATTTATAAAGCCCGATTTCTGAAGTACCTTTCACAGTCGCGGCATTGAAGACACCCAGACACGTAAAATCTGGACTTTTTGTGGTGATGGTGAAATCGATGAACCTGAATCTTTAGGGGCAATTTCTCTGGCTGGCAGAGAAAAACTCGATAATCTGATTTTTGTAATTAACTGTAATTTGCAAAGGTTAGATGGCCCGGTAAGGGGTAACCAAAAAGTTATCCAGGAATATGAATCAGTATTTCGCGGTGCAGGTTGGAATGTCATTAAAGTCGTATGGGGTACAAAATGGGATACCTTACTTGAAAAAGATCACTTAGGATTACTCAAACAGCGTATGGAAGAGTGTATTGATGGTGAATATCAGAATTTCAAAGCCAAAGATGGCGCTTATGTACGGGAACATTTCTTTGGTAAATATCCTGAACTCAAAGAAATGGTCGCGAACATGAGCTGATGAAGAAATTTTGCCTTAAATCGTGGTGGACATGATCATCATAAAGTCTTTGCGGCTTATCAGGCTGCGGTTAATCATAAAGGTCAACCTACTGTTATTTTAGCAAAAACAGTCAAAGGATTTGGAATGGGCGCTGCCGGTGAAGGGTTGAACACTACCCATCAGCAAAAGAAAATGTCACCGGATGATTTCAAGCATTTTCGGGATAGATTTAATATACCAGTAACCGATGATGACTGCGAAAAAGCGCCTTTTTATCGCCCGGAAAAAGACAGTGCGGAAGCTCGCTATTTGAGTGAAAGACGAGAAGCACTGGGTGGCAGTTTTCCCAGTCGGCGTAAGAAGTTCATGCTTTGAATGTGCCAAACTTGAAAGCTTTGAAAGCCTTTTAAAAGCCACAGGTGACAGACATATTTCAACGACTATGGCTTTTGTTCGTGCATTATATATTATGGTGAAAGATAAAAACATCGGCAAACGGGTTGTCCCCATTGTGCCAGATGAATCTCGCACCTTTGGTATGGAAGGCATGTTCCGACAATTGGGTATTTATTCTTATCTGGGTCAATTGTATACGCCGGTGGACTCAGAGCAAATGATGCCTTACAAAAGAAACAGAAGATGGGCAAATTTTGCAAGAAGGTATTAACGAAGCAGGCGCTATGTGTTCATGGATTGCCGCAGGAACCTCTTACAGTACTTCCAATGACAACCCATGATTCCCTGTTATATTTACTATTCCATGTTTGGATTTCAGCGTGTGCATGATTCTAGCCTGGGCTGCCGGTGATATGCAGGCTCAAGGATTTTTATTGGGAGCCACTGCTGGTCGCACAACCCTTGCTGGTGAAGGGTTACAACATCAGGATGGTCACAGTCACCTGCTGGCGGCTACCATTCCAAACTGTAGAGCTTATGATCCGACTTTTTCCTACGAAGTTGCGGTGATTATGCAACATGGCTTAAAACAAATGTATCGGGACCAAGAGCGAGTGTTTTATTACCTGACCTTGATGAATGAAAACTATGAACACCCTGAAATGCCAAAAGGCGTTGAAGATGAAATCATCCAGGGTATGTACTTATTTAAAGCAGTTAAAGCTAAAGCAAAGCATAAGGTACAGCTTTTAGGGTCTGGTACAATTTTTATTGAAGTGCTAAAAGCCGCTGAAATTTTAGAAAAAGATTACAATGTCAGCGCTAATATCTGGAGTGTTACAAGTTTCAATGAGCTCAGAAGAAATGCTCTGGTCATTCAAAGAGAAAACTTATTTAAACCAGAACAAAAACCAGCTAAAACTTATGTTGAAACTTGCCTTGGAAAACTTGATGCACCCGTGATTGCAGCGACGGATTATATCCGTTCTTTTGCAGATCAAATTCGCCAGTTCGTACCTCATCGATATACCGTACTTGGAACCGATGGTTATGGACGCAGTGATACCCGTAAGGCTTTGAGACATTTTTTTGAAGTGGATGCCAAACATATTGCCTATGCGACACTGAAAACTTTATTTGATGAAGGTGAAATCAAAAAAGAAACTGTGTTGAAAGCCAGAGAAGCACTTGGCGTTAATCCTGATAAAATAAACCCTGTAAGTATTTAAGAATCTGGAGAACAATGTGGCAACAAAAGAAATAAAAGTGCCTGATCTTGGTGGGGCAGATGAAGTAGAAGTGATTGAAATTTTGGTTTCTGAAGGTGATACCATTACAATTGACGATGCTCTAATCACGATGGAAGGCGATAAAGCCAGTATGGATATGCCTGCTCCACAAGCCGGTGTGGTTAAATCAATCAAAGTGAAAGTAGGGGATAAAATTTCTGAAAATGATTTGGTGTTAGTACTGGAAACTGAAGCGGACAGTAAACCTGAGTCGAAAGAAGAAAGTACTGAGAAAACATCTGATAAGACTGATGACACTGCTAAAAAATCAGCAGATAGCGGTGCCACACAGACTCAGGAAATTAAAATTCCAGATTTAAGTGGTGCTGAGAATGTGGATGTCATTGAACTTTTAGTTGAGCCTGGCAGCAAAGTTGAAAAAGATGACTCTTTGATTACTTTAGAAGGTGATAAAGCCAGTATGGATGTGCCTGCACCGATGAGTGGTCTTTTAAAATCCTTTAAACTCAAAGTGGGCGATAAGGTCAATCAAGGAGATGCTCTAGCAATTATGGAAGTCAGTGCAGGGGAGGCTCAGCCTGAGTCAAAACCTGAATCAAGCGAAGCTAAAGAAAAAAACCAAGAAGACCGCGAAAAAGATAAAAAACCTGATGAAAAAATTCCTGATATCACCGAGGCCACCCATACCAACGGTGATACAGTGCATGCAGGACCTGCCGTTCGGCGTATGGCTCGAGAGTTGGGCGTGGATTTACACAAAGTCAAAGGCACAGGTAATAAGGGACGCGTGGTTAAAGAAGATATTCATAAATACGTTAAATCTGCCCTTGCTTCCAGTGGTGCCACAGTTACCAGCGGATTAAATGTTGCAGCAGCACCCAAAGTTGATTTCAGCAAATTTGGGGAGACAGAAGTTCAGAAACTTTCAAAAATTAAACGTTTAACCGGCGTGAACACTCATCGTTCCTGGGTAACGGTTCCTCATGTCACGCAATTTGATGAAGCAGACATTACTGGAATGGAAGCATTTCGTAAAGCCAAAAAAGAAGAGGCTGCCAAACAGGGCTATAAGCTGACACCTTTAGTGTTTATGATGAAAGCTGCGGTAAAATGTCTTCAAGACTTGCCGAGCTTCAATGCTTCGCTGGATGAAACCGGCGAAAATCTTATTTTGAAAAAATATTTTAACATTGGCGTAGCAGTGGATACCCCTAATGGACTTGTAGTGCCAGTCATTCGCGATGTAGATAAAAAAGGCTTATACGAACTTTCTAAAGAGTTAAGAGACATCAGTACTAAAGCCCGTGAAAAAGGCTTAATGCCTAATGAAATGTCTGGTAGTTGTTTTACCATTTCAAGTTTAGGAGGTATCGGTGGTACGGCTTTTACACCTATTGTGAATACGCCTGATGTGGCGATTTTAGGGGTTTCTAAGTCTAAAATGTCACCGGTTTGGAATGGTAAAAGTTTTGAACCCAGATTGATGTTGCCTTTATCTTTATCCTATGATCATCGAGTCATTGATGGTGCTCAGGCAGCAAGATTTACCAGTTTACTTTCTCAATATTTAAGTGATATTAGAGAATTATTACTTTAACTTAAACGATATATAAATTTAAGAGGTTTGAAAATGAGTGAAGCAAAAAAAGCGGAAGTTGTAGTCTTAGGAAGTGGTCCCGGGGGATATACCGCAGCCTTTAGAGCAGCCGATTTGGGAAAAAAAGTGATTTTAATTGAACGTTATTCCAACATCGGTGGGGTTTGTTTAAACGTAGGTTGTATTCCTTCAAAAGCCTTACTTCACTCTGCTGAAATTGTAAGAGAAGCTGAAATATTTGCTTCTCACGGTATTGAGTTTGGTAAACCCAAAATTGACTTGAAAAAAGTCAAAGGTTGGAAAGACGGTGTAGTCAGCAAATTAACCGGCGGTTTAAAAATGTTGGCTAAGCAAAGAAAAGTAGAAATTATTGAAGGCTTTGGCAAATTTACCTCTAAAAACGCCATTGAAGTGGAAGCAGAAGGTAAAAAAACACAAGTAGAGTTTGAACAGGCAATCATCGCTGTAGGGTCTGAATCTGTTAAATTACCCTTTATTCCAGAAGATCCCAGAATTTTTGATTCAACCGGTGCCTTAGATCTTGCCAGTACAAAAGGTGAAATGCTTGTGCTAGGCGGCGGTATTATTGGCCTGGAAATGGCTACTGTATACGGTGCACTTGGCTCAAAAATTACCGTGGTAGAAATGATGAATCAAATCATCCCAGGTGCCGATGCAGATTTAGTAAAACCGCTACAAAAACAAATGAGCAGTTATACTGAGTTTTTAATGGAAACTAAAGTAACTAAAGTTGAAGCTAAAAAAGATGGTATTTATGTAACCTTTGAAGGTAAACATGGCGCTGATAAACCTAAAAAATTCGATCAGGTTTTAGTCGCGGTTGGACGTAAACCGAATGGCCAAAAAATTGATGCGGACAAAGCCGGTGTTAAAGTAGATGAACGAGGCTTTATTGCTACTGATAAACAAATGCGTACCAACGTGGATAACATTTTTGCCATTGGCGATGTAGTTGGCATGCCTATGCTGGCGCATAAAGCTGTTGCAGAAGGACGAGTTGCAGCGGAAGTTATCGCTGGTAAAAAACATTACTTTGATCCCATCACTATTCCCTCAGTGGCATACACTAACCCTGAAGTTGCCTGGGCTGGTGTCAGTGAAAAAGAAGCCAAAGAACAGGGCATTAATTATGACAAAGGTGTATTTCCATGGGCTGCCAGTGGTAGAGCCCTTGCCATGAATGCCGCAGAAGGATTCACCAAAGTTATTTTTGACAAAGATAGCAATACTATTATCGGTGCTGGCATTGTTGGTTCTCACGCAGGTGATTTAATTTCAGAAGCCTGTCTGGCCATTGAAATGGGATGTGATGCAGAAGATATTGCACTAACCATTCATCCACACCCAACGCTTTCAGAAACCGTCGCCATGGCAACGGAAGCTTTTGAAGGTACAATTACGGATTTGTATATTCCGAAGAAAAAAGATAAAAAATAATATTTTAATGTAGGTTGGGCTGACGCAGGAAGCCCAACAGGCTGAGGTATCGTCAGTTTTTCGAAAAAATTTTTATTAAAAAATAAGGGGTTAGAAATAAAAACAATAAAAAAACTAGTGACATGCATAGCGTAACGTGATCTCAATTAGTTTTTTCAAAGAACAATTAAATGGAAACACTATGCACGTCAAACCATCTTTACATAAAATACTCGATTCAGCAATCCATAAATCACGCATTAAATCTTTGAACCCCATCATCGAAGCAATCGTCAATTCCAAGCAGTTAAATTTGACGCAGTTGGGTCGGGCTCTTGATACGGGTGTTGAAGAGCGGGCTGGTATTCGAAGAGTAGATAGACTTTTAGCAAATAAATATTACCAGGAAAAAAGTGGACTTATTTATGAACAAATTACCCGCTTTGCGATAGGTACAAAAACATGCCCTGTCATTCTTGTGGATTGGAGTAGTTTACCCAATAGTTTACATATGTCAGAAGAAGGAGAGCAATGTTGTTTAAGAGCCGCGTTGGCAGCCACAGGACGAAGTATTACATTGTACGAAGAAGTTCATTCAAAGAAAAAAGAGGGTTGCCCAAAAGTTCATAAAACGTTTCTGGCTCAGTTAGCTAAAATGTTACCCAAAGGATGTAAACCAGTGATTGTAACAGATGCAGGATTTAAAGTTCCTTGGTTTAAGTCCGTTGAAGCACTAGGTTGGGATTACATTGGACGAACCCGTGGGGAAATATGCTACGATGAAGGAGAAGGCTATAATAAGCTTAAAGCCTTGTATCCAAGAGCAACCTCATCCCCTAAACCTTTGGGTGAAATAAGCCTGACAAAAGCAAAGGGCTATAAAACACACTGTTATCTTTATAAACATGAATTAAAAGGTCGACATAAATATCAAAGAGATGGAAAAACTGCCAAAGATAAAGATTCATTAAAACGAGCGCGAGGATACAAAGAGCCATGGATTTTGGTTTCATCTTTGAAGCGTTCAAAAGTCGCTGCAAAAAAAATTGTTAAGATTTACAAAATTAGAATGACCATTGAAGAAAGCTTTCGAGATACGAAAAGTGAGAAGTATGGTTTTAGTTTGAGAGAGAACCGAACGATAAAGGTTAAACGTTACATTGTTTGGTTGATGCTAAGTGCCTTAGCTAGTTTGATTGCTTGGGTTGTAGGATATAGAGCTGAACAATTAGGCTTGCATTTAAAATTCCAGGCTAATACCTATAAGCATAGACGGGTACTCTCTTTCTTTTTTTTAGGGTGTCAGGTACTTAGAAAAAAAATAAAATTCCCAATAAATTTAAGCGCTATTCCTGCGGAAGCATGGGAGCTTAGCTATGAATAAAAAAGTGACGATCCCTCAGCCCAACAGGCCGTGGCAACTCAATAAGGCCGTAATTAAATGAATATCCTGTTGGGCTTCCTGCGTCAGCCCAACCTACATTGATTGATATTGTAAATTTTTAAAATCAGAATTTTGCATAAACGTTGCTTGTTTCTAATTTATTATGGAGACTTTTTTAATTTTTTAAAGGTCAAAAAATCTTTTAGTCTTCTTACAGGCTTTGTCAGCCACCATGAAGTTGAATTATATAACTCCTTAAGTTCTTGTTGCATTAGGTCAATTTTTTCCAGAAGGTTTGGTGTGTTTTTTTCTAGGCCTTCTATATAAGCACATTTTATTCTATATGCTTCAGTGAGCTTTTCAATATGTTCAGCTTGAGTCTCAGTAACTTTTGATAAGTTTTTGTAATGGTCATTTGCATCAGCTAGGCATGCTTCAATGTGATGAATATGCTTAGTTTGATGCAGGATATGTTCAGCCTGAGCTTTATTATCTTCAAGTATTTTTTTTAATTCTAAGGAAGTAAGCAGATTTGAATGTAACAATGCATCAGAAGCGCTTTGAGCTATTATTTTTAATAGTTTCAAGTCAACCTTATCATGAACAGTACCAGTAATAGAAAGAGGAGCACAGGGTCGTAAGGACATTGAAAGATTAGCTTGAGCATTTTGCACGGTAGCATGGTTAAACCATTTAGCACGAAAAAGTAAATTATTTCTGAAATATAAAAAATTTGATAAGCTTTTTGGTGTTGAACCTTGCCCTTCATGCGCGGCTATCGCTTTGGCTGCTAATAGAAACTGCCAGCCTTTTTTTTTGAATGCCATGCAAAGGTCAACATCAGACCATATTACTGGGTAATATCTTGAATCTGCACCACCAATATCATCCCAAGCTTCCAGTCGAATCAGCATCCCTCTGGAGGGCACATAATCGAGTAGTTCAATGCCTGATAACTTTTTCAAGGGTGTTGGTTCTTCTGGAATCCAATATTTCATCTCTCCATTTTGTGATAATGAACCACCACAGGTTCCAGTGGCAACTTCACCAGCCTGGGAAATAATAACGGGAGATGCTACGGCATTCTTTTTATCTGCGTTTAAGGCTGTATAAAGTGCCTCAAGACAACCTTCATGCACTTGCATATCATCTTGAACAATCCACATAAATTTTGATTGAATAAATGTTCGGGCAAAATTAAGACCTCCTGAAAATCCAAGATTTAGGCCTGTTCTAATCAATGTAATATCAGATAATGACTCAATTTCAGAGATTTCTTCGGGGCTGTTATGAATACAAAGAATTGCTGTTTTTAAATCAGTTTGTTGTTTTTTGATATGCTTAATACAATTTTTAAGGCGCTCAATATTTTTACCTAAGGTAACGATGACCGCGACAATATCAGGGTTTGTTTCAAACTCTACCAACATTTCAAATCTCTCAATTTTTGTCTAAGACTCAAAAGATCCTCTGCTGTGTTATCTCTTTCGGATAGTATTGGTTTGGTGCACGGCCAAGAAATAAACTTCCGAGTTGATTCCCAGTGACAGCCTAATTCGTCAGCTATATTCCAGTATTCATCGACACCATAAATATGGGCAGAGGCTTTTGGGGAATAAAAACCATGTGCAACCCCATTTGGAATAATGATCGCCTGTTTTTCATTGCCATTTAAGTTTACTAATTGGCTTTGATTAAAAGTAGTAGAATTTTCTCTAAGATCTAAAAGTCCTATCAATAAGGGCTTGTATCAAAATAACTTGAACAAGTTTGATTAAATTGGATGAACTGTATAGTTCCATTGTGGGAATTTTTTTGAAAATTTTAGATTTAGATCTTCGAAGTCTTCTCTTGAAATTTTCATCCCTTTTTTATATTTTTTCTTATCTAATCGTGCCTTGACTTTTAAACCTTCTTTGGTTTTTGTAGAGGAGATAAGTTTAACCACGGCTTCAAAATTTTCTAATGGTTTACCTTTCCAGTTCATACTTATAAATGAGAACATTCGATGCTCAATCTTATTCCACTTACTTGTTCCTGGCGGATAGTGTGCAACAGTTATTGGGATCCCCAACTTGTTTGATAACTCTTGCAAGTAAAACTTCCAGGCTCTAGTTCGACTTCCATTGCTTCCTCCACCATCAGCACAAACAAGAATTTCTGTCGCATTTGGATAGTGTTTACGTCCAAAGTGTCTCCACCATTGCCACAAACTATTAACTGCAAACTCAGATGTGTCTGACGACATACCAACATTAACAAAACCTTCATTTCGATTAATATCGTAAGCACCGTAAGGAATTGCTTTGCCTAAAGCAAAAGAGGGAAAGTCATGATCTAACACTTCAATAGCATCTTTTGTCCATGTTTTACCCGAGTTTTTAAAGTTTCCCACCAATTCTTTCTTTTTTGTATCGACTGATACAACCGGATTTTCTTGCCCAGAAAAAGCATTGACAAGCCTGTTGATATATTTGAATTGTGCATCACGATCAGGATGATTTTTGCCAGACAACATTTTCTTATTTGATTTTAAGGAATAATCCAGTTTTTTAAGTATTCTCATAACAGATGAATGTGAAACCTCAAAACCTGATTTTTTTAATTGCTCAGCAATCATTCGTGTAGATTTACAAGACCATTTTAAGTGGCTCATCGGATCTCCAGCGGACGACTCTTCCATGATCATCTCGATAGCTTTAATTAATTCTGGTTTTGATTCATCAGTTCTTTTTCTTCCACCACCTTTACTTCTAATTCTATCATCACTTATGGAAAGTTGTTTTTTTGATTCGATTTCCTTTATCCCAAGTGTAATTGTAGTCCTTGACAAACCCGTTTCTCTACTAACATTTGAAATTCCACCATACCCAATTTCTTTTGCTTTTACTGCAGCTAACCAACGCTTCTGTTGCTCACTTAAGGTTGAAAATACTTTCAGCCAATTCTTGTCAATATTATTTTTATTCATGCCTCCAGTAAATCATAAAACTATAAGTTGTTCAAGTTATTTTGATACAAGCCCTAACTCTCCAAATAAAACGATTAAAAAGTCTTTATGCAAGGGATGTACATGGACACCACGTAAAATATTTGCCTCATTATTTACGTGATTCCACTGAACATGTTGTGTATCACACCAACTTTGACGATAGATTTCTGTAAGACTCCCTCTTGTATCCCGATGTGTTTCCAGAGATAAAATTGACACACCAGAAATGGAAGCTGGGACTATGTGATTTTTAAGGCTGGTATTCATAAAAACCCTTTTCGTGAAGTTGCAAATTTTTTAATAATTGTTCGGTGCAGTTTATAACCTTTAATGCATCTTTAATATCTGATTTTGGGCTGTCGCCTCCGCAAAGATACCCCATAAAAGCCTTAAGTTCTTCATACAAAGGTTGTTCCAATGATACTGGGATTTTCTTTATCAAAGTTTTTTGATTGTCGTATAAATATATATTGTGATAATCATTGTCGGTGAGTAATGCAATAGCATCAGAAAACTTAAGCATAATCTCTCGTTCAAAAGGTTGCCCATCACTACACACACTAATATTGACTTTTAAATCAGCAGTGGTTTTAAAATCTACTGAAACACCCGTAAGCTTTTGCTGATGTACATAAGCATTAGTTTGTTCGGGTTCGGGCAAGAAGTCAATAAATTCTAATATAATTGATAAGTCATGAGGTAATAAAATTCTATACCCTGGAATGTCGTAATCAAAAGCCAGACCATGTCGTTTGGTGCGAATTTCTTTTAAGGCATGGAATTCACCTTGTTTGATTAACTGTTTTAAAGCTAAAATTCCGGGGTGATAACGCCATTTATGCATCACAAATAACCGATCTCCCATGATTTTTTCTAAATGTTGAGCATCTTCAAGGGCTAAAACCATGGGTTTTTCGACAAACACAGGCTTATTTAACTTAGACAGCATTAATAGAAGTTCATAATGTTGCTTGCTGCTGGCTGCAATAATAAAACCATCGCAGGCTTTTTTTTCAGCCAAAAAATCTTTTAAATATTTAAAAACATCATTGATGCCCTGTTGTTGCGCATATTGACGTGCTTTACTATCTGGGTCAATGACAACAATATTCACGTCTAATAACTGTAAGTCTCGTAAAATATTTTTACCCCAACGACCGCAGCCTATGAGTACAATCAGTTTATTCACAAGCTTTCCTCACTTCATCAAGAATGGCAATTTGTCCAAAAGCATCTTGTACATTACTTTTTGGGGGAGTACCCCCATTGATAAATTCAAGAAATGCCTTAAGCTCTAAATATAACGGTGGATGATTTATAAAAGCTATACTTTGAATTTCCTTTTCTTTGGAAATAATTTTAATCTCCTGGCTATTAATATTTTCTAAAATTGCTAAGCCATCTTCAAAAACCAAAGTTATCCCGCGCGAAGGCTCGCTTTGATAAGTATTAATATCACAATTTACCCAAATATTATCTTCAAAGAAAAGTTGATATCGTGATTTATCATCATACCACTTGTGTTTAAATGCTTTTTGAAAGGTTGGGATATAATCTAAAATTTCCTGCATGATGGAAAGCTCATGAGGTAATAGAACAGTTAATGTATCTACATCAACATGGTTTATTCCCCAACGATTAACGTAGGTATTCAGTCCCAGTGGTTTTCCTAATGTCTTTGACTGATAAATTCCCCGTAACTTTTGAATGCCACCATGATAGCGAAATTTATCCATGACAAATAACTGATTTTTTAAAGGTAGTAGTTCCTGAGCCTCCTGAATGGAAGTTGCCATTGGTTTTTCAGTAAATATGGGTATATTAAGATGCTGAACCTCAGTAATTAATTGAAAATGATTGCTAGTGGGGGTTGCAATAACAATGCCATCCAATTGCTTTGGTAAATGTTTAAAACTTGAAATAATATTATCAGCCTGATATGTTTTGGCATTAATGATACTTTTTTCTTGTCGGCAGATAACAGTGACAATACAGTTAAGCTGCTTTAGGTCACGAAGAATAAATTTTCCCCAACGACCGCAGCCAAATAAAGCAATATGAAGGCTTTTCATGAGCTTCGCTTTTCTGAATTCTTAAGCTAAATAATCCCACATAATGTATAAAACTGCAACTTGACTGATAGAGGTTTGCAAAGCTTATTGCTAAAACTAAACTAATTGAACCTCCGGCATCAGAGTAATGCCAAATTTTTCAAATATAGTTGACTGAATCCTTGTCACAAGCGCCAATATCTCATCCGCAGTTCCACCATTATGATTTACAATCACAAGTGCCTGCTTTTCAAATACGCCTACCTTACCAAATTTTTTGCCTTTAAATCCGGCTGACTCAATTAACCATCCTGCAGGCACCTTAAATTGGTTTGCAGATTGAGTTTGGTAAAATGGGATATTGGGGTGTTGAATTTTTATTGCTTCAAATTCATCTTTAGAAATAACAGGGTTTTTAAAAAAACTGCCAGTATTAGGTAAAATTTTAGGGTCAGGCAGTTTGCTTTGACGAATGGCAATCACTGCAGCTCGAATATGTTTGACTGAAAGTTTATCGGTAAAGTTATCCAAAATATACTGATTAAGTGCAGCATAGGAAAAATTTAAGCGAGGATATTTTTGTAGTCTTAACGTAACACTGGTAATAAAATACTGGTGCTTTAATTGATTTTTAAAAATACTATCCCGATAATTAAATTGACATTGAGTATTTGTAAAAACCTTTAATTTTCCAGTGGCAAGTTCAATGGCTTCAAGATTTAAAAGCGTATCTTTAATTTCAACACCATAGGCGCCAATATTTTGAATGGGTGCTGCGCCTACGGTACCAGGAATTAACGATAAATTTTCAATGCCACCCCAATGATTATTACAGCAGAGTTTCACCAACTCATCCCAGTTTTCCCCAGAAGCTACTTGTAAATGAATTTCTTTTTCATTCTCAAAAATTTTTTTGATGCCTTTTAGCTGGTTGTGAAGCACCAGGCCATTAATGTTTCCGGTTATCAAAACATTACTACCACCACCGAGAATAAAACAAGTATTTTTTAGCGCATCATTTAAGATTAAATTTTGTAGAACAGAAGTTTGTCTCACTGCACAATAATTGTCGGCAAAGGCATTAATGCCCATTGTATTGTAGGCTTTTAAATTAATATTAGTTTGAATCATAAAATTTCAATTCGTAAGGCATGAATTTCTTTTGGAATCAAATGTCCCACTATCTGATAAATTTTTTGGTGCTGTTGAACTTTTGATAAACCCGTTAATTGCTCAGTGCGAATTTTCAGAGCAAAATGACTTGCACCAGATTTAGCGCCGGCATGGCCTGCGTGTAGATGACTTTCATCGATAACTTCAAGAAATTCTGGGGTTAATGTTGAAGTTAAGTGCTCTTCTAAAAATGTTTTACGTTCATTGGGTGTCATTTTTAATTTCTTCATTACGAATATGTCGGCTCAAATAAACTCCCTGAATAATAACAAAGATAAAGGTTAAACCCAACAAACCGAACAGTTTAAAATTCACCCAGGTATTTGTATCAAAATGATAAATCACATAAATATTTACAAAGCCCATGGCAATAAAAAATATCGCCCAACTTAGATTCAGTTTTTTCCAAACCTGCTGGGGTAAAGCAATATTACTTTCCATCATAGAACGCACCAGCGGTTTTTTACTGAAAAACTGTGTGAATAAAAAAACCAGGGCAAACCCCCAGTAAATCGCTGTAGGTTTCCATTTAATAAACATGACATCATGTAACAAGAGAGTAGCGCCTCCGAGGATGATACCTAAAATAAAAGTAATCACATGGAGCTTTTCGAACTTTTTATGCATGAACCAGTAAATCGCCATTTGGATGCAGGTAGCCACTAAAAAAACGGCAGTGGCCATGTAAATGCCGGCAAACTTAAATGCAATAAAAAAAGAACAATGGGAAAAAAATCAAACAATAATTTCATAGTATCAAGATAGTGTGCTTTACGGTATAATCCAAAATTATAACACAAACGACCGCAGGGTAAGCCTTTCTTCTATTAGAATGTGGTATTAAAATATGAGCCAGTTTTTCAATATTCATCCGGATAACCCTCAAATACGCTTAATTATTGAGGCAGTTAAAATTATTAAACAAGGTGGGGTAGTTATCTATCCTACAGACTCTGCCTATGCTATTGGCTGTAGATTGGGCGAAAAAGATGCGCTAAAACGCATTAAAAATATCCGAAAACTTGATGATAAACATAATTTTACACTTATGTGCCGTGATTTGTCAGAAATTTCCCGTTACGCAAAAGTACCCAATGCAACCTTTAGAGCACTCAAAGCTTTTACCCCGGGGCCATATACTTTCATTTTACCGGCGACTAAAGAAGTTCCAAGAATGCTTATGCATCCAAAACGTAAAAATATAGGAATTCGCATCCCAGAAAATCATATCGCTCAAGATATTTTAGAACAGTTGGATGAACCATTGTTGAGTACAACATTGACACTACCGGATCATGAATTACCTCTCATAGAGCCCGAAGCCATTGCAGATATTCTGGGTAAGCAGGTGGATTTGGTGATAGATGGTGGTTATTGTGGGGTTGAACAGACTTCGGTGATTCAGTTTGAAGGTGATGAAGCGAAGATATTACGGTATGGCAAAGGCGATGTTTCTGCTTTTGAATAAACCTAGAAACGGGAGAACAAAATGACACAAACCATGGAAAGACAAGTTGCTGTAGGCAAAAAAGTTCCTGATTTTTCAGTGGCAGCTACGGGTGAAAAAACTATCCACCTTAAAGAACTCGAGGGTCAAAAAGTAGTCTTATACTTTTATCCCAAAGACAGCACACCGGGTTGTACGGTGGAGTCCTGTGCCTTTGAATCTTTGAAAAATAAATTTGCTAAACTGAATACTTTAATTATTGGGGTTTCACGCGATAACCTAAAGTCTCACGATAGATTTCGTGAAAAACAAAGTTTGAGCTTTGATTTATTGGCCGATACTGAAGAAACCTTATGCCAGTTATTTGACGTCATACGTCAAAAAAATATGTTTGGCAAAAAGGTAAAAGGTATTGAAAGAAGTACCTTTTTAATAGATGAAAAGGGCAAGCTTATAAAAGAATGGCGTAAAGTCAAAGCACAAGGGCATGCAGAAGAAGTTTTTGAAACAGTCAAAAACTTATAAAGCTACATACCTTTTTCAGCCTCCATGATGCCATCGAGGTTGTAACAATCGCAAAATACAATGAATCTTTCTCGCAGATCAGCAATATTTTCTTCTGCGGGAATATTCAAATATAAAGTTAAAGACATAATTTGAACCCCTGATTTTCTGGCAGGGCGTATTTCCGCATAAAGCTCAGAAATGGCAATACATTCCTCAGCAAAAAATGCACTGACTTTATGTGCTAATCCAGGCTGATCTTTGGCAGTAATCAACACAATATAAGGCAACACATCCTTGGGATAAGGCGTAACTTCTGTGCGATGCCGCAAGCATTGAATTTTGTCATGTCGAGCCAGATTATCCAGCAGGGTTTCAGCTTTGGCAACCTGACTCCAGCTGCCACTTAAATGCATATTGGCAGTAAACTCATTGCCAAAAACATTCATACGACAATCGATGATATTACATTGGCTGGATGCGGCAATCTCAGTTAATTTATCTGCGATGCCAATTTCATTTTCTCCAAGTACAGTGATGATTAAGTGTTCCATGAGCCTCTTATATCGAAAAAAAACTGAAAAAATTATAGCATGTTGCAGGATTTGTGAATAGTCTGCAATGTTGGCTTGATGACAGCCTTAATTAGCTGGTAGAATTCTTTAAATTATAACTTTATGGAAATCTGTATGTTTTTTGGCAGCATGGTGGCTTTGGTCACACCTTTTTTACCAAATGGCAAGATAGACGAAGACAGCTTAAGAAAATTAGTAGATTTTCATATTCAAGCGGGTACTAAAGCCATTGTTGCCTGTGGCACCACGGGGGAAGCCGCTACGTTATCAGCAGCAGAGCAGCTTCGAGTGATTAAAATTGTCAAGCAAGCTGCCATGGGTAAAATTGCAATAATTGCAGGCACAGGCGCTAACGCCACTGACAAAAGTATTCAATTGGCATTGGCTGCCAGAGGCGAAGGGGTTGATGCTTGCCTTGTAGTGACGCCATACTACAATAAACCCACTCAAGAAGGTTTGTACTTACACTATAAAGCTATTGCTCAAAAAGCTGCTGTGCCGATTATTCTTTATAATGTACCTGGGCGCACAGCAGTGGATTTATTACCGGCAACCGTAGAGCAGCTTGCTAAAATTTCTAATATTGTGGGGATTAAAGAGGCGACTGCCGATGTTACCCGTTCCAAAGAAATTTTTGATAGATGTGGTAATAGAATTGATATTTATAGTGGTGATGACGCCACCTGTCTGGATTTAATGATAAAGGGACATGCCAAAGGGGTGATTCTCAGTCACCGCCAATGTGGAGCCTAAATTAATGCGCAATATGTGTCAGTATGCATTAGACAATGACCTTGAGGCTGCAAGTAATTTAAACGAAAAATTAATGCCACTGCATCAAAATTTATTTCTCGAATCCAACCCAATCCCTGTGAAATGGGTCTTAAGCCAAATGGGTCTGATACAAAACACGCTACGCTTGCCCTTAACCCCTTTATCCGAAAAGCATCACGCAGTCTTAAGTGAGGTCATGCATAAGCTCACGGGAAATTAACTTTTTGAGGAATAATAATGAAAAAAATTATAACAGGCTTTATGATTATTTGTCTGGCTGCTGGTTTAAGTGGCTGTGCCAGCATTAAAAGTCATTTTAGCCGACTTACGGCTAAACGTGATAAAGCTTATTTAAAAGCGCGCTCTACTGCTCGTGTTAAAGTCCCTGCCGGATTGAGTGCACGTCACGTTGGGGATGATTACAATGTACCAACAGCGTATAGTCATGGGCCTACGCCTGTTGCCATTACACCGCCTGGAGGTATTAGCAAAGCTAAAGTACCGGGTAACCCAAAAAACAGTGCAAAAAAATCTTCGTATTTTCTTAAGCCTTTATTTTAATCACTAACAAAGCATAGGTGCGTCATGCAAAAACAGCAATTACTTTATCAGGGTAAAGCTAAATCTTTATACGCTACAGATAATCCTGATTATTTAGTTGTTGAGTTTCGAGACGACACTTCAGCGTTTGATGGAGTAAAAGTTGAAAAGCTGGCAGATAAAGGACAGGTAAATAATCAATTTAACGCCTTCATCATGGATAAACTTAAAAAAGCAGGAATTCCCGTTCATCACGATACCTTACTGAATGAAAATGAATCCGTAGTTAAACATTTAAATATGTTAGCTGTTGAATGTGTTGTCCGAAATTTTTCTGCTGGTAGTTTATGCCGTCGTTTAGGCATTGAAGAAGGGCAGATATTAGATCCTCCCATTTATGAATTATTTTTAAAAAATGATGAACTACATGATCCTGCCATCAATGAGTCTATAGCGATAACTTTTGGTTGGGCTACGGAAGGACAGTTAGCAAAAATGAAAACCCTGTCATTAAAAATTAATGACATTTTAAAAGCAATGTTTCTAAAAGCTGATTTATTACTAGTGGATTTCAAACTGGAATTTGGTCTTTTTAAAGATGAAATTACTTTAGGGGATGAAATTACACCCGATGGATGCCGCATCTGGGACAAAGGCACTTTAAAAAAGCTCGATAAAGATAGATTCAGAAAAGATTTGGGTGATGTGATTACATCTTATAAGGAAGTCTTTGAGCGTCTTAAAGTTAAATAATTACTGTAATAATCTAAGCTTAGTGATGAACTAAAGACACTAATATCGTTGGCAAGGACTGAAAAGCTTGGTACCAGAACTGTTTCGAATCACTTGAGCGCGTTTGGCAATACTAGACGCAACCACAATAAAAAGAATAGTAGAAGTTGTAATAATTCCAAAAAGATTTAACTGGGCTGCCATGGTTTCGCAGGCAAAAGCCATTAAAATCATCATGTAGCATATAGTTCTTGAACGTTTATTTAAAAATGCCAAACTCAAGATGGCCAGTATAGTAGGTGCAATTTCCGTTGTTGTCTCTATCATGGCTATGCCTCCCTGAGAAAATAATAATCTTAATCATTCAACTAAAGTATAAGGTATGATTTAAGATGGGGCTGTAGGAGAAAATGGTGCCGCATTGTGCGAAATCAGCCATATTTTTGCTTATTAAATTACCAGATTCTTGTACTATACTCAAGGTTATAAGTATTAAGGAGGCAATTATGCATCGAAGACTTTACTTTTTAGTAAATGATCCTACCCAAGCCAGTCAAATATTTGAGAAACTACTGTTAGCCAGGGTATCTGATCGCTACATTCACTTCCTGGCCAATGAAGATACGCCTTTAGGGGATTTACCCGCTGCTACAACTTTTCAAAAAAGTGATATCAGTCACTCCCTTGTGGTTGGGTTGTGTATTGGGGCTGTGATAGGCGTCATCGCAGGTTTTATTGGTCATGGTGTATTAAATGTACCAATTGGTGGGGTAATGATTGCCACCACAGCAATTGGAGCAGTTTTAGGCGCCTGGTCTTCCAGTATGATTGGTATGATGGTACCAAATCGGCATTTAAAAGCGTTTTACCCAGCTATCGAAGCAGGGCAGATTCTTGCTATTGTGGATGTCCCCTTAAATCGGGTTGAAGAAATCAAAGCGACTATTAAGCGCACCATTGCACATGCCAGTTTTGCTGGTATTGAGCCAACTGTACCCAGCGTACCATAATATATTTTGTAAATTGCAAATAACCCGTTTGGGGGTATATAATGTGTCTTTGATTTAAGAAACGGATATATATTGTGGAAGCAGTAGCGATAGAAAAAGCGTCAGAAAATATAGAAACTCCTCAAAATATTTCTGTTATTGCCCCCTTAGCATTGGTTAGGGGTGAGCATTATTCTGAATTACCCAAAGATTTATATATTCCGCCAGAAGCTTTAAAAGTATTTTTAGAGGCATTTGAAGGCCCCCTGGATTTACTTTTGTATTTGATTAAAAAGCAAAATCTGGATATTCTCGATATTCCCATTTTTGACATAACACGACAGTATATGGAATATGTAGAATTGATGCGTGAACTTCAGTTTGAGCTGGCAGCCGAATACTTGCTGATGGCCGCTATGCTGGCAGAAATCAAATCAAGAATGCTATTACCTCGCAATGAAGAAACCACGGAAGAGGAAGACGACCCAAGAGCAGAGCTTGTGCGCAGACTGCAGGAATATGAGCGGTTCAAACAGGCAGCTTTAGATTTAGACACGTTGCCAAGAGTGGGGCGAGACATCTTTAATGCAAAAGCAACAGCTCCTGATTTAAAGCTTGAGCGTCCGTTACCCGATGTTGCTTTAAAAAGCCTGCTAATGGCTTTTAAGGACGTGATGCAGCGCGCTAAACTCAATGAAAAACATCATTTAATCCGAGAGCCGCTCTCCGTTCGGGAGCGCATGGGTAATATTCTCGACAAAATTAGAAACGTAAATTTTGTAAATTTTAAAACCCTGTTCGATTTAAAAGAAGGCCGTATGGGTGTTGTCGTTACTTTTTTAGCACTCTTAGAGCTTTTAAAACAGTCACTTATTGAAGTTGTACAGGATGAACCTTTCAGCCCTTTGCATATTAAAGCCATTAGCCAATAACAATTGTGAGAGATTTATGGAATCACAAACACCCGAATTAAAACTTATGATTGAAGCGGCCTTACTGGCCTTTGAAGATCCCTTAAGCATTGAAAAAATAAACCTGCTGTTTGAAGAAGATGAACACCTGTCACCGACAAACGAAGAGATTTTAGCCGCTATCGCGGAACTGAATGAAGATTACCAAAACCGTGGTGTTGAGTGTGTTGAAATTGCCAGCGGATACACTTTGCGTGTAAAACAGGTTTATGCACCCTGGTTAAAAAAACTTTGGGAATTAAAACCTCCAAAATACTCGCGGGCTTTTTTGGAAACTCTGGCGCTGATAGCTTACCAACAACCTATAACCCGTGCTGAAATCGAACAGGTTCGAGGAGTGAGTGTCAGCAGCCATATTATTAAGACCTTGCTGGAAAGAGAATGGATTAAAGTTGTGGGTCACCGTGATGTTCCCGGTAAACCTGCAGTACTGGCTACCACCGCTGCTTTTTTGGATTATTTTAACCTTAAAAGTCTCAGTGAATTACCGCCTTTACAGGAAATGATGGATTTGGATAAAGCAGGGGATCAGTTAGAAATGCAATTACAAGAAGCCCTGGAAAATGTGCATGCTGTTGAAACCGGCGATGCCCACAAAGAACCATCAGATGAATCAGTCCCAGAAAATCAGGATACCCAATTAGAAACTCATGAATAAAAATACCAGATCCCGTCATCGCCCTTTTAAAAAACAAAACTCAGCAACCACAAGGGAACCTGAACGAATTCAAAAAATTCTAGCCCGAGCTGGCTTGGGTTCCCGGCGTGAAATAGAAAATCTCATCAAACAGGGGCGAATTAAAATTAATAATGAAACTGCCAGTTTAGGCAGTAAAATCACGGGTGCCGAAAGAATTAAAGTAGATAACCAATTACTGCGCTTAAACCTTGAGCCACAACAAACCCGGGTATTAATTTATAATAAACCACAAGGCTTGATGTGCACCCGAAAAGATCCGGAAGGTCGCCCCACGGTGTTTCAACAGCATCGAAAATTAGTCAGCAAAAAATGGGTAATGATAGGTCGTTTAGACTTTAACACCCAAGGGTTATTATTATTCACCAACAATGGAGAGCTGGCTAACCAACTCATGCATCCTTCCAACGAAATTGAAAGAGAATACGCTGTCAGAACTTTCGGCACTGCAACTGATGAACAATTGGCTACCTTAAAAAAAGGTGTTCAACTCGAAGACGGCGAAGCACGCTTCCAACAGATTTCTGACGCTGGTGGCGATGGTAAAAATCATTGGTACCATGTAGTACTAACACAAGGACGCAACCGCCAAGTTAGAAGACTCATGGAAAGTCAGGATCTGATGGTTTCGCGTTTAATTCGAGTTCGCTTTGGTAACCTTTGTTTACCCAAAGGCTTGCGGCAGAATCAGTTAAGGGAGTTAACCGATGAAGAAGTCTCTGAGTTTTTTGCGATATCTAAACTTCTACAACTAGGCCGTAATTAAATGTAACCCTGTTGGGCTTCCTTCGTCAGCCCAACCTACATTTATATGTTTCAAATTTAAAGTTTTGCGTCCTATGTAAATAAAAAGTAATTAATAAAAATTAGCTAAAATAACTTTAATAAAACTGGCGTCCCGGGCAGGGTTCGAACCTGCAACCTGCCCCTTAGGAGGGGGCTGCGCTATCCAGTTGTGCCACCGGGACTTAATTACTTAATTGATCAATGCGTGCTGCACAGATGAAATCATTAATAGATAAACCATCAATGGCATGAGTACTATATTCAATGTGGCATTTATCGTACCCCACAGTTAAATCTGGGTGATGATTTTGTTGATTGGCTATAAATGCTACGGCGTTTACAAAAGCCATGGTTTGATAGAAATTTTTAAATTTAAAGCTTTTACTGATGCAGGTGGCAGCGTCATTGGCTGACCAGCCCTTAAGTTTTTTTAATGCTTCGGTAACTTCTGCTGCATTCATGGGGGCAACGCCGCCTTCACAGGGTTCGCAGTGTTGTTCGGTTAGATCTGACATAATTTTATCCATGTTTTAGAGGCCGTTTAATTGGAATAGGCTGTTGGGTTTGCTTCGTCAGCCCAACCTACATAATAATTTTCTAGTGAAATAAATGTAGGTTGGGCTGACGAAGCAAACCCAACAGTATATAATCAATAGCATTACAAAATTCTATGTCTTGATTTGGCATATGTCAACATCAACTATTTAATACAACCACATGATAAACCGCGAACAAGTCGAAAGTTATCTCATAAGTTCAAAAGGACAGTTGTTGGCTATGGTATTGGCAGTGATTTTTCTTGGGTTATCTATACTGGTATTATTCCAGGCTTTCGAACTTTTCTTTTCTCAACCACAGTTCAATAAAACTAAAAATCCAACGCTTGTCTCAAACCAAAAGACAACTCTATCAAAAGAAACCTTATCAGATCTGCATTTATTTGGGATATATATCCCAAAAAGTGATGATTTAAACAATCTGCCAGAAAGCCAGTTGAACTTAGATTTGGAAGGGGTGTTTGTGTCTGTACCAGAAAATCTATCTCAGGCGGTTTTGAGTGTACCAGGTGGCGCTCAAAAAGTTTACTATGTGGGGGACAAAATTCCAGGAAATGCCAAATTATATCGAGTTTTACCAGATAAAGTAATTATTCTACACAATGGACAGCTACAGACCTTGTTATTACCGGAAAAATCATTAAAATTTAGTCCATTATCTGAAAGCATTCGCTTTCCTACCACCATACGCGAACCTCACAGGAGTTTGCCATGAAAATAACAGTGTTTGTGAAAGTTGTATTGATTGTGACTCTGGCTTTAAGCTTGAGCGCCTGTATGACGCCTCAGGCGCGATATAATAAAGATTATGCCCTGGCCAAAAAGAATTTTGCTGAGCAAAACTATCATTCTGCCTTTCAACAGATTCAAGAGCCCGCTAAGGCAGGAAATGCGGATGCGCAGTATGCTTTGGGTTATATGTATTATAATGGGCTTGGCACCATTGCTGATCATCGCAAAGCTGCCTTTTGGTTTACTAAAGCCGCATCACAAGGACAGGCAGATGCAAAAAGAGCCTTACGGCAAATGCAAACCGCTGAAATTAATCACTCATAAACTCGGTTTTAGTAATACTTGCGCCTCAACCAGACCATTTTTGTTCTGGTTGGGTTTGATATTTATCTCACTCACTTTAATTGCATGTTGCTGCCATAAATCATCCAGCCATTTTAACATGGCATCAAAAGGAACCTGATTAAATTTGATCAATACTGAGTTATCAGCACTTTGTTCCAGGGTTTTGGCAAATAAATTTAATTGATGTTTTTTTAAGCTCTGATCAACGGTACTCAACATGGCTTGAGGCGCTATTTTAACAACTTTATTTCCAGAGGCTTTGAATTTTTGCAACTTCACATTTGCCTGCTGCATCCAGCGATACAGACTCTGTTGATAAGTTAGATAAGTTTTCTGTATTTTGATGTTACTGTTAAGTGGTGACCAAATAAACAGATAAAACAGCGTTAAAATCATAAGGATTGCGCCACCAGCTACGATACTTTGTTCACGTTGAGTTAAATTTTGCCACCAGCTTTTCATGAGGCTGCTTCCATTAGACTTACCGCAAAGGTGGCACTGACACCTTTACTTTGGGTCTTAGCGTTGGTTTGTGAAACCTGTAAACCTGCTTTTTGAGCCGCATTGGATAAGCGTTCTAAATCCTGAAAACCATTGCCTGTTATATCTAAAAATAAACGATTATTATTAAAGGTCATGTCTGTGACGTCGATATTAGAAAATTGCTTCAGTACAGGTCCAATTTTCCCGATAATTTGCAAAAAGCCATTGTCAGAACCTGAGCTTTGATATTGCGCCAGCGCCCGTTCAAGACGAATTTTGGGGCTAACCACCTCAGTGGCATCTGGAAATACTTGGGTGTAAAGGGATTTAATCTCTTGTTTTAACTTTTGAGTTTCGTGATGATAATAAAAATAACTGATAAAAGTTGTCACAAAAACAACCAGCAACCACAGTGCAAGGCTACCGGCTGCGAGATACCAGTATTTTTTAGCCTGTTTAAATTTGGTAGTTTGTTTAAATGCATGTTGAAATAAATTTATTTTACTCGAAGCACTTTCAAGCCCTTTAAAAAATTGTTGAAGTAAAGTTTCATTTTGTTTTTCAATGCATTCAACACTTGTATTGACACAGATATCTTCACAGGGTTTTGTTTTAAAATAACGGATTTTAACGGTTTTTGGCTGAGGATCTGCAAGCTGTAATATGGTTGACCACTGAGAGACGGGGATTTTAAAACCAGAACTTGAACCCGTTGACATGATAATTGTATCTTTATCCAGCAGTCCACACCAGTTATCAGACTCACTATCTATTAGCTGATAATCCACATAACAGGCAGTGAACTGAAGATTCAAATCAGCCATGTTTTGCAAGAGTTCTGAAAAAGCAGCTTTATCAACTACTAAAACTTGCGTTTTGGAAATTTTTTGATGTTCCCCATAGGCAAAGTGCAACTTGATGATATCCTCACTTAATTCTTCTTCCAATACGTAGGGCGCAGCTCTTGCCATCTGACTAGAGTTTAGGTGACTTAATTCAGCCTGAGTGTGATAAACACTTTCTCCACCTAAAATCAAAATCGCCTGCTTGTGCGCAGGGAGCTGTTGTGCCAGGGCCTCAAAGCTACCTTCGAACTGATTTTCATTTAGATACCAACAGGCATAATTTTTACGAAGTTCTGGAATGTAAACTAAAATGGTTTCTTGTTGCATAACATTAAGCTTTGTTTAAAAGGCACCTTGTGCCTGCCATACCGTAGACACTTGCCAGGTTTTATTGTGTAATTGGCGATTCATAAGCGTATATAATTTTAAGCTTTGATCTTCTCGTTTAACTATGGCTTCGCTGATAAAAAAATGGCTTTGTAAAGTATAACGGTTACTGGGAATATTTAAAGCTTTTAAACTGGCATTACTGTTGATTTGAGTAAGGTTTTTAAATCCCCCCGAAGATTGACGTAAAGCCACTATCGCTAGCGCCTGTTGCCGACTCAATCCAGCCCCAAGACTCATTAGCACATCAACACTGGCCGTATTCAAATTAATTTTAGTAAAAGCAGGTAAAGCCGTCACATAGGGACGAAGTTGCTGATACAGTTTGGGTGTGATACCAGATACCAGAATAAGCTCACTGGTACTGACCATGGGTCTGAAAGCTGCCTGATAAGGTGGATGCATTTTTGCATAACTTTCAGTATATTGGCTGGCACTTTTGACGGTACTTTGAAACTGCACCCAGTGAGTGACTGCTTCAGCAATAGTTTTTGCCTGGGTTTGAGATAAAGATGGACTCACGGCCTTTAATAATAAAATAAATTGGTTGAGGTTAGTAGGATTTTGCAGATTATTGAGATTAAATCTGGCTTGAGCATCTTCAATTTTCCCGGTAATGGTGATGCCATTTTCAACCTGTGGTCCAAAATTTTGAGGCATTTTATCAATTTTAATATTAGTTTGTTCTGCAGTAGAGGTGCTTGCATCCGTATACAAAAGTGTTTTTGCCCAGTTTTGGACACCCTGGGCTGCATAATATAATTGCGTGGCATTCAACCAGTAACGGGTACGAGATATATTGATATCCAGTGTAACACTCATGGCGGTGGCGACAATCACAACCAGTACCATAATAAAAAGGGCAGTAATCAAAGCTGCACCTTGATTATTTAGAGGATTTTTAAAAACTTTCATAGCGTGTCACCCGTAATGGGTACTAACAGATAAAATCGTCCCCAGTGTTTTAACTGTAATGTAACTGCAATTGCTCTTGGCATTGGAATATGTTGATTCTCTAAGGGTTCTTCTTGTGATGTTTGACTTTGCTTAGAAATTAGTTCAGAAAGATTACCCGGCGGCCAACTGCTTAAAAAGCTATTATTTATTCCAAGATAACTAAAATGTCCTGAAATCACCTGAGTTAATAAAACCCGTTTGATAGGTTTGTTTTCACTCACTCGATCCAGTCGTGGCCAGATGATGCGAATTAATTCATGGTTTTTAATTCTATAAGCAACTCGTTGCAAATGACTTTTTTGGAAAATACTGTCAGGATTGATACGGCCTGTACGAGTAAAGGCAAGATTATTTCGGGTCGCAGTTAAAGCAGGGATTGAATTTCCGTTCGGAGCTCTTACAGGGCGGTTGACTATTTGTTGTAAATCTCTTTGAAGAATAATGGTGGCTAACTGCAATTGTGCTAACTGTTGATTACGCACAGTGGTCGCTTGTCGAGTAGAAAACACTGAGGATAAAATAAAGGTTGCAATAACAGAAATAATTGCAAAGATAAAAACTGCAATTAAAATTTCCATTAAAGTAAAACCTGATGCAGGTTTTTTGAAAAACACAGATTTGTGGTTAGGCATATTTAAACCCCCATAGACTTACTAAAACATTTTTAGAAGGATTAGTGCGTATATACACGGTTTCTTTAAAAACATTTTTTTCAGGGGTGGGGCTTTGAACCAGCGTCCAGTATAAAGTGGTATTTAATAGTTTACGGGGTTGACTGGCTGCAGGCGTTATCAAGCCCAATTGTGCTTCTGCCAAAATATTGTTTGCCATTAAATTAGCAATGTTTTTATTTTGCAAGTAGATGGCATCTTCAACATTCGAAGCACTGGCTTTTACAATGGCTGTAAGCGCAATGGCAATGATTGCCAGAGCAATAAGCACTTCTATAAGAGTGAAACCTGAAACTTTTTTTCTGTTAGAAAATAAACATTCAGTCATTAATGCTTCCTCTGAATTAAAGCACCACTGCCATTGCTTATAATCGTGTATTGAGGTGAATGACTGTTGAGGGTTAATTTAAAGGCACTGATTTCCCCAGAGTTATTAATTATAATATCGGGTTTATTTTGATTGAGATTAGGGGTTAGAGAAATTTGGGTACCTTCAGGCCAGGCTGTGTAGTTAAGACTCGCAGGACTATGGATGCGTTGCCATTGTCCTTTATGCGCATGCGCTTGCCACTGTAAAAAATAATAGCCTTGTTTTTCGATCACAAGGCCATAAAGTTTTGATTTTAACACCGCCATTTCTTCGGCTAAAGTAAGCTTATCCACAAAAATTCGTCCTGCACTTTTTATTTTTAAATTTTTACTCTCGCCACCAATGGCTAAAGTGGCAACAGAGATAATAATGCCTATGATTACAAGCACCACCAACAGTTCCAGTAAAGAAAATCCTTTTGTTAAAGGAAAAGCCTCTAATTTATTGCGATTGTGTACTGGCATCCCAGTTTCCAATGGTGGCATTATCACCAGATCCTCCGGGTTGTCCCGTTGGACCATAAGTGAAAACATCAATGCCATCTTGATTATGTACGCCTGGATTCAAATAATGATAAGGTCTTCCCCAGGGATCTAAAGGCAGTCTTTGTAAATAACCACCCGTTTTCCAATCTTGTGGTGTCGGTTGTGTGGAGGGGCGAGTTACCAATGCCTGTAAGCCCTGATCGGTGCTGGGATAAAAACCGTTATCCAACTTGTAAAGCTGCAAAGCTGAAACAATGGCGGTAATATCGCTTTTTGCTTTGACAATTCGTGCCTGTTCAGGTCTTGATATAATTCTTGGTACAATCAAAGCTGCCAGTATGCCGATGATCACCACTACAACCATGACTTCTATCAATGAAAAACCCTTTTGGGCATTGGCGTTGATTTTATAAGTTTTCATCTTTATTTACCCCGATATTTGATCCAGTTGAAAAATAGGTAATAAAATTGCCAGTACAATAAAAAGTACTATACCACCCATAATTAAAATAATCATGGGTTCAAACAGACTTAAAAGCGTTTCAATGAGTCTTGAAACATCATTGTCCTGACTGTTGGCCGTTTTTTCCAGCATTTTATCCAAAGTACCGCTGTTTTCACCACTGGCAATTAAGTGAATACTCATAGGTGGAAAAAAGCCGGTATTTTTTAAAGACTGATGAATGCTGGCACCTTCTTGTACCTGCAGGGCAGCATGAGTGATTTTGGCACGCATGGGCAGGTTGGTGATGAGTTTAGCAGACACATTCATAGCTTCAATCACCGATACACCGGCTTGAAATAAAATACCAAAAGTTCTCGAGTACCGAGCTGTATTGATGGTTTTGATGGCGTAACCCAAAAAGGGGAGTTTCAACAAGAAGGCGTGCCATTTGAATTTGAAACTTACGTTTTTTAATAATCGAAAAAACAACAGCAATAAAGCCACGATGCCAATCAGTAAAAACACGCCATAATGCCCCAAAAAACTGCTAAGTCCAATAAGGATTTTGGTGGCGGCAGGCAGTACTTTGCCACTGTCTGTAAACACATGAATAATTTTGGGAACCACATAAATTAATAAAAAAGCCACAATCCCCATAGAGACTAAAGTCATCATGGCAGGATAAATTAATGCCTGAGAAATTTTTTGTCGCATAGTTTGTTGCTTTTCGGCATATTCTGCCAGTCGATTTAACACCACATGCAGTTTTCCTGTTTGTTCTCCGGCAGCCACTGTGGCACAAAAAAGTTCGGGAAAAGATTGCGGAAATTGCCCAAAAGCATAGGCGAGGGTGTGACCTTCAACCACTTTGGCGCGCACGCCAGTGAGGATTTGTTTTACATGTGATTTTTCAGACTGCTCGATGGTTCCCTGTAAACAGGCTTCTAAAGGCAGACCCGCTTCTAACAAAGTAGCCAGTTGTTGTGTCATTAAAGTTAAGTCTGCCAGTGCCAGTTTTTTAAAAAAACCTTTAAAAACAGAGGTAGATTTTTTTTTACGATCGCTGATGGGGTGTATTTCAAGAGGTGTTAAGTTTTGCTCCCGCAGATTTTGTCTTAAGGCACGGGCGCTGTCCGATTCTTGAGTACCTTTAATTTTTTTTCCAGTAGCATCAATGGCCACATAACTGAAGGCAGCCATCAGGTATCTGTCTCCAGTGTCACTCTTAATACTTCAGCAATGGAAGTCTGGCCATTTAAAACTTTTTGAAAGCCATCCTGGCGAATACCGTGCGTTAAAGTTCTGGCATATTGCTCCATACTGATTTCATCAGCGTTATTATGAATCATTTTTTGTAGCTGATAATTAATTGGAATGATTTCATAAATTCCGGCACGACCGCGATAACCGGTTTGATTGCAATGCTCACATCCTTTGGGGACGTATAACTGAAGTTTATTCTCTTGTCGTTTTAGTAAATGCAATTCTTCTTTAGTTGCATTTTGTGCCCGTTTACAGTGTTTACATAAAAGCCTTACTAAACGTTGAGCGATAACCCCTACAAGGCTCGAGGATAATAAAAAAGATTCGATGCCCATGTCTTTCAAACGAGTGATGGCACCAATGGCTGAGTTGGTATGTAAAGTAGATAAAACCAGATGGCCGGTTAAACTTGCCTGTACCGCAATCTGCGCGGTTTCGAGATCGCGAATTTCACCCACCATTACTACATCCGGATCTTGTCTTAGCATTGCGCGCAGGCCACGAGCAAAACTCATAGCTACTTTTGTGTTAACTTGTGTTTGGCCAATGCCAGGTAAGTCAAACTCAATGGGATCTTCCACGGTTAAAATATTACGGGTATTATCATTCAAATCCGTTAACATGGCATATAAAGAAGTGGTTTTACCAGAGCCTGTGGGACCGGTAATTAAAATGATGCCATGGGGCTGTTTAATAATTTTTTTGACCAAAGTAAGGTTGGATTTGGGCATACCTAAGCTTTCTAAATCCAGCTTGGCGACTTTTTTATCCAGTAATCGTAATACAATTCTTTCACCATGATTGGAGGGGAGGGTGGAAACCCGAACGTCTACTGTGTGACCGGCGATTTTAAGGCTGATGCGACCATCTTGCGGCACTCTTTTTTCTGCGATATCCAGTTTTGCCATGACTTTAATACGCGAAATGAGCAAGGAGGATAACACCCTTTGCAAATCTAATATGGACTGTAATACGCCATCAATTCGAAAACGCACTTTTACCTGTTCTTCAAAGGTTTCGATATGCACATCAGAAGCCTGTTGTTTGATGGCTTGAGTCAAAATTGCATTCAAAAGCTTAATGATAGGCGCGTCATCTTGAGATTCCAGTAAGTCTTCTGATTTTGGCAGGTGTCCCATTAAGTCCTGTAAATCCAGTTCTTCACCCATACCTTCTGCCATGGCCTGTGTCGCAGATGAGTCAGATTCAAAAGCGTTTGTGAGTTTTTGAGAAAATTCATCGGCCGACACTTCTTTAAAAGACAAGGGAACCTGTAAAACCCTTTGCAGCTCAAAAATGGCTTTAGGGTTGGTGGCACTTTTATATAATATAACCGCGTTAGCCTCCTCTAAAGATTCAACCAGTACACCATGGCGTTTTGCAAAACTGTAGCTGATGGGCTGTTTCATAATTAATGTTTCGGTAAACCAAAAGGGGCTGGCAGATTCACATGAGGCCCCCAGGGTTTTAATACCGCATTGGCAAGACCATCATTGATGTGTTGATTTCTGGCCCATGACAGACTGCTGATTGCGGATAAATTGATATTTTTCACCCGTTGCTTGATAGTTTTCATGGGGCGTGTGCAAAATTACTGGGCGAATAAATACCATAAGCATTTTCTTCTGAGTTCCGTGTGAATGCCGTCCAAACAGGTATCCTAATATTGGAATGTGGCTCAAAAATGGTAAACCATTGGCAACCCCACTGGCATCCTGATTTTGAATTAACCCACCAAGCACTAACGTATCACCGGAATTTACTAGAACTGAAGTATCAATATTACTGATGTTAATCACAGGGGTTGTGGTTGGATCTTGTGGGTTTTGTAAAGTATCGTTACCCTGGCTGATAGTTAGTTGTACGGTATGACTTTGGCTGATACTCGGTGTTACATATAAATGTAAAGCCACTTTTTCCTGCTTAAAGGTATTATAAGGCGTTGCATTCGTTGTTCCGCCAGCATTATTAGGAAAATTGGAGTCTAGAACTGAAATTTGCTGACCTACTTCAATTTTGGCCTCATGATTATTTAACACCACAACCGAAGGGGTTGATAGGATATCTGCATTTTGAGTATTCTGCAAAGCAGTAATAACCCCTTGCAAATCCTGCAATCCATCTTTACTAATGATGGCTATCCCATTTTGAAACATGGCAGAAGTGCCGTCGTTACTGGAAGACTGGGAAGTATCTTCTCCTACTTGATTGCCGGTAGCCACCGTACCAAAATTGATACCCAACTGAGCTAAATCACTGGCATCTACCTCTGCAATCATGGCCTCAACTAAAACCTGTGTCGGTCTTTTATCTAACTCACGCACTACGGCTTTCATACTTCGCATTACCGTAGGGGGAGCGTTGATAATCACGGTGTTGGTATTTGGATCACCAATAATTTCAACTTTAGGTCGGCCAGATTTCCCTGAACTTTGGCTGGTTTTGATGGTTTCAGAACCTGTTTTAGGTAAGCTTGCTGCCTCACCGGAGTTGGCATTATCGTAGTAATTAGCCCCTGAGCTTCCTCCATTATCGGCTCCATTGGAATAGGCAATCTGATCAGAGATGGATCCCACCACAGTACCGACAGGATTGCCAAAACTTTTGGCGACGCCTGCCAAAATGGGAACTAAATCTTTTGCCTTCAGATAGTGAAGGCGAATAACCTGTGTATGCCCACTTTGACCACTGGCGTTTGGGGTATCCAATTCTGAAATTAGTACGCGCATTTTCAAACGAGCGGTTTTGGTTCCGCTGATTAATATAGTATTGCTTTCAGATTCTGCTGCAATATTGGCAAGCGGCGTCCCAGCATTTGCTTGGCCTTTTTCAAGACTATTAATGGTCTTCACTAAATCAGAAGCAATAGCATAGCGCAAAGGCATGATACTGATGCCATCTGTGTTGGTAATATCCACACGATGAATGATTTTTACAATGCGATTTACGTTACTGGCATTACCAGCAATGATTAAGACATTAGAAGGCGAATAGGCTACAAGACTGCCCCATTGTGGCAGTAAGGGACGCAGCAAAGGCACCAGACTGCTCTGCTGAAACATTATGGACACCTACCACGCGCACCACGGTTTCATCACCGTTACCAGGCTGGTAACTGCTGGCTAGGGGGGTTGCTAATTCCTTTGCTTCAATACTTGGTACAATTTTAGTGACATTGCCATCAGTTACAGCTGCATAACCTAACACATTTAAGGCAGATAAAAATATCTGATAGGCTGCATGGGCATTCACAGGACTACTGGAGACAATGGTTATTTTTCCTTGTACTCTGGGATCTACAATAAAATTTTTGCCCGTTTCTCTTGAGATTTCCTGGATCACATTGCGGATATCTACATTTCTTAAATTCCACAGACGGGTATGTTCTGCAGTGGCATGATGGTGAACCTTTAAAACAGGTTTAGGATTAACAGACGGTGTAGATTTGACAATCTTATTACCCCTAAAGGCCTGTGTCAGGGGGATATCAGGGATTTCGTCTTGAACCGTTGCTTTATTAAAGTGGGTATCTTTAGATAAATGCTGGGTTTTAATATATGAAATGTTATTTTTTTTTAACAAATCTTCAAACTTGTTTAATTTTGCTTTTGATTCCAAGGGCCCAAACTGTAGAGCGTACACGGTTTTACCTTTTACCGTTTTTTTCTCAATGATTAGTGGGGTTTTAAGCTGATGACTGAGTTGCGTTTGATGAGCTTTGGCTTCTGCCATTGAGTTATAGGCTGCAATTTGAATAAAAGTTGGGTTGTAATTACTTGGCTGTACAGCTTTGGCATAGCTAAAAGTCAGGCTAAAAAAAAGCAGTGAGATAAGCAGAAGCCTTGTGTTTAAAGTCAGTTTCATAGGACAAATATAATCCAAAATTATTTTAGCTGAGGAACCTTTTTGTTAACAAGGCATTGTATATCACTTGCAGCTCTGAGGCAAAACTCCAATAGCTTCGTTTTCAGTATTTTTTTGCCCATGCGAGCTTCAGTTCTCGCCAATCTTATTTGAAATATTTCAGCTATAGATCAAACGTTAAAAATACGCTAAACTTTTATATATGAGGTAATCTAATAGGTTTTAAACAGTTTGAGTCAATTCACATCAAATTTAATTTTACGGCCGGAAAATAATAAGCGTCTGGCGAATCTTTGCGGTCCACAAAATGAAAATATTGAGCAGGTTGCCCAGCACTTTGATGTGTCTATAAGCAATCGGGGGCATCAATTTCAAATTGGTGGTAATGAGCAAAAAGTTAATTTAGCATCAAATGTTTTAAGTAAGCTGTATTCTGAAACCAAAGAAGAAGCTTTTTTAACCTCTGATATTATTCATTTAACGTTGCAAAGCCAGTCTGGCAGAAGTAAGACTAAAAATAATTTCGAAGAAACGGATAATATTTATTTTTATAACAAAGCTGGTGCAGTCAAACCTTATACCGACAATCAGAAAGTCTATCTCAATAACATTGCAGCTCATGACATCAACTTTTGCATCGGACCTGCGGGTACAGGCAAAACTTATCTTGCTGTCGCTTGTGCTGTAGATGCTTTGGAAAAAGAAACGGTGCAGAGAATTTTATTGGTACGCCCGGCAGTGGAAGCGGGTGAGAATCTTGGTTTTTTACCTGGAGATTTGAGTCAAAAGATTGAGCCTTATTTAAGACCTTTGTATGATGCGCTTTTTACTATGATAGGGTTTGAAAAAGTTGAGAAGCTTATTCAGCAGGGGATTATTGAGCTGGCGCCATTGGCCTATATGCGGGGGCGTACTTTAAATGATTCTTTTGTGATTCTGGATGAGAGTCAAAATAGCACGCCAGAACAAATGAAAATGTTTTTAACACGCATTGGTTTTGGCACTAAAGCCATTATTACGGGCGATATTACTCAAGTAGATTTGCCCCGAGGAAAAATGTCTGGATTGATTGAAGCTAATCAGATTTTACGTAACATCGAAGGCATAAGTTTCACCGAGTTTAGCACCAAAGATGTGGTGAGACACAATCTGGTGCAAAAAATCATTGAAGCTTATGATAACTACGACAAAGAAACCAAAACATCCAAATGAATCTTCGTATTACCATTCAAAAAGATGTCAGTGACAGCAATATTCCTGAAGATGGGTATTTACAGGCTGCCATTCGCTGTGCCATTTTAGATACTGATTATTCCGGTGAAATCACGCTTTGTATCGTTGATAATGAATCAAGCCAGCAATTAAATCAGCAATATCGACAAAAAAATAAACCCACTAATATTCTGTCATTTTCTTATAATGAAGCTGAATATTTAGGAGATTTGATTTTATGCTGGCCCATAGTTTTACAAGAAGCACGGGCGCAGGGCAAATCGCTTAAAGCACACTTAACCCATTTACTGATTCATGGTACGTTGCATTTACAGGGTTTTGACCATATTCAGAACGATGAGCGCAATCAGATGGAACAACTTGAAATTAATTTGCTGAATCAATTAGGGATAAAAAATCCTTATGAAGAGGAGCCACGTCATGAACGATAATGCACCGTCTGAGGATTTTACTGAACAGAAGAGCTGGCTCGAGCGATTAAGTCAGGCGCTCATTCGTGAACCACAGGATCGTGAACAACTTGTAAAACTCCTAAGAGATGCTGAAGACAGAGACATATTAGATGCCGAAGCGCTGGCAATGATTGAAGGTGTTATGCAAGTCTCTGAGCTTCGAGCCAGAGATATAATGATTCCTCGTGCTCAAATGGTAGTGATTGAGGAAGGCACTGCCATCAACGATATTGTTCCTATCGTTATTGAGTCTGCTCATTCACGATTTCCAATTATTGCTGAGAATAAAGATGAAGTGGTGGGTTTAATGCTCGCAAAAGACTTATTACCTTATGCTTTTGACTGCACAACCAAACCCTTTCGTCTGAAAGACATTACCCGTGACGCTATTTTTGTGCCAGAAAGTAAACGCCTGGATGTTCTATTGAGAGAATTTCGCCTGACTCATAATCACATGGCTTTAGTGGTTGATGAGTATGGTGGGATCGCAGGTCTTGTGACCATTGAAGATGTATTGGAACAAATTGTAGGCGAAATTGAGGATGAACATGACGATGAGGATGAGTTTTACATCAAAAAACACAGTGACAATGAATATATTGTCAAAGCACTCACACCCATTGAAGATTTCAACGAATATTTTTCTGATAAAATAGCCGATGAAGATTATGACACGATTGCAGGACTTGTGATGAGGCAGTTTGGTCATTTACCAAAGGTAGGCGAAGTTACCAGTTTCGGTCGTTATGATTTTAAAATTTTGAATGCAGATAAGCGGCGCATACATTTGCTAAAAGTGCGTTTATCTTAAGTGAACCTCTAAACATCGACTTTATAGTTCTCTGTTGAATCTGTTTGTGTGTAAAACTGTAGTTGCTTAGGATTAGTTATCCAGCCATTGATATTCAAATTCTCAAACTGAGCTTGACCACTGTTATAGCCATGAGAAAATATGACAGTTTTAATCCCTGCATTCAGTCCTGCCTGGGCGTCTACATCAGAATCACCCAAAAATACTACGTCTTCAGGCAACAATTGAAGTTTCTTGCAGGCATGTAACAAAGGTTCAGGATTGGGTTTTGCAACCTTTAAAGTATCGCCACAAACAATCACTCCAGGTTGGCTCGGAAGTTGAATCAAGGCCAAGGTTTCATGGGTATGGATGGTCAATTTATTGGTGACAATACCCCAGGGGATTTTTTTTTCTGTAATAAGCTTCAATACAGTTTCCATACCTGGGAAAAGTTGGGTTTTTTGATGATTTTGTGCACTGTAGATTTCAAGATATCTTGCGCGAATTTGACTAATTTTATCCGCTGATAAATTATCACCAAAAAATTCTTTAATAAAAAATAGTGAGCCTTGGGTGAGTAAATGTCGAATATCTTTTAAAGTCACCATCGGATGCTGGTATTCTTGCAGAAGCAGGTTAAAGGCATTTAATAGATCCGGTGCAGTGTCAAATAAAGTGCCGTCTAAATCAAATAATAAGGCTTTGGCTGATATCTTCATAATTTTTTAAAACAGGCCATATAATTCACTGAAATATCATCGCAGGCAAAATATTTTTTAGACAGAGGATTGTAATTAAAGCCTCCTAAAGCGATTAACTCTAAATGACAATCTCTGGCAGCTTTGGATAACTCTGAAGGTTTTACAAACTTTTCATACTGATGCGTACCAGGAGGGAGCATATTCAGCAGATATTCCGCACCAATAATGGCTTTAAGATATGCTTTTATGTTGCGATTAAGGGTAGAAAAAAATACCAGACCATCCGGTTTCACAAGTTCAGCACAATTTTTTACTAAAGCTTCAGGATCCGGTACATGCTCAATTAATTCCATACAAGTGACTGTATCAAAAGACTCTGAATGTTTGCTGGAAAAAGCTTCAATGGGGGTTTTAATATAATTGACTTTTAGTTTTGATTCGAGCAAATGCAGCTTTGCAATTTCAATTAAGTCTTTATTCAAATCAATGGCTGTAACTTCACCACCCGCTTTTGCTAAGCTTTCAGATAAAATGCCGCCTCCACAACCAACATCAATGACTTTTTTATTTTGAATGTTGGAGTGCTTTAAGACAAAATTAAGACGAATCGGGTTAATGGCATGTAATGGCGCACAAGGACCGTTCAAGTCCCACCATTGGCTGGCCATTTTGGAAAATTTATCCAATTCTTGTTGGATGTTTTGATCTGGACTATCGGTTTTGTTCATTTATTTTAGGTATAAAGCCACTTTAGGACAATTTATAATACAAATGTTAACCAAAACAAGTGCAGCTTACAATAAAAATATTAAAGTCTACCCTCGATGTAGGTTGGGCTGACAAAGGAAGCCCAACAGGGTATTCATTTAATTAAGGCCTGATTTAGTTGCCACGGCTTAAAATTGTGAATATAAATTACTTAAAGCAAAATATTATAGAAATTTTACTTTAAGAGTAATTTTCCTCAAATAATGTCACCCTGCAAAGTTAGTTTATTTTTAATAAACTAACTTTGCAGGAGGTGGGGAATTTTGTAAAGATTTTTGCTGCGCATCGATTGCTTGTTTATCAATGTTTTCTCTATGAATCGAGTCGCCTGTAGGAAAAGGCTTAGGAATATTCAATTCTTCTCTTGCCAATTTTAAAGCAAGTTGATAATCAGATTCAATTTGCTTTTGCTCTTCTACGGGTAAATTGACGATACGAGATTTTTCAGACTCAAAAGATTCGGCCATAGTACTGGGTTTTTCTTGTTTTTCAACCGCTTGTTTAATCGCAAGTTGTTGTGTTGGAGTATCAGAAATATTACAGGCCTTTTTTGCTTCTTTAGATTCTAAAGCCGCAAATTCTTGAGCAAGTGCATTATAAAGGCAGTTTCCATCCCCTAAAGTATGCTCAGGATCGTTTGCGGAACGCCAATGTACATTATTATCGTTGTATAAGTGAACAGTAGGGGCATTTTCATCTTCAGGACGATAAAGACAGATTGGCTCTTGAGCTTTGCCATTGGTTACGGGTGTTACAATAACGTTTAGATTATATTTTTCCCCTATCGCTGTGGCTTCAAGGTAAGTACCCCATGCTTTATCTTTTGATTGCCTGTCTAAAAAATCGCTGTAATGACCTAGGCCAGAAGCTACGTATTCTCCGCGAAATGCACGGGCAACGACACCTTTACCATTGCGAAGGTGGTCTATAGCATTTTCTCGCAATTGAACTGCTGCTTTTCGTTGAAGCTCATACCCACGATTCTCAGTAACAAGATCGTATAGTGAACCGCCAAAAGTTTCTTCGTAGTTACGTTTTTTAGCGTTTGGCATAAATCACCTGTATATAAAACATCATTTAAAGTAATGTTATCATATTCCTCCCAAAACAACCTTAAGGAAAACTTAACAAAAGCAAATATTTTACTTACATACTCAGTACAGGACAAAAAATTTTAAAGCCACCTCGGTTTGTGAGATATATTGGGTATCAAGCATCTGTTTCTTGATAAATATCTCCAAGTTTTTCCTATAATGACTCACACTCACAAGACTTTGTCGGATCAAAGCTAATCCGTAACAAAAATAAGATGAACACTCCAATCTGGCCTTGTTCCAAGGCAGAGATTGGCTTAGAATTTTGGTTAGCTCGCTGAGTGTATTCATTATTAGGACTTGCGCAAAACTCCAAAATTCACCCATATCAATGTAGGTTGGGCTGACGAAGGAAGCCCAACAGGGTTACATTTAATTACGGCCTGGTTTAATTGCCAAGGCTTGATACTGTAAAATGATGAATTACCTACTTTATTTTCAGATTTCTTCTAATTTTATCCTGTACGGAGGCAAATACTCTTCGGCAAAACCAGTAATTTTTCCTATATTTGGCTAATTGATAACAAATCTAATGGCTTAAAAAGTCGCTGTACTTGCTTATCATGAATAAAAGCAAGATTATAGGGGTGTTGAGCTGAAATAATTTCATAGTTTAACCTTTGTCCCAAAGAGCTAAACTGGCTGGCGACTTTACCAAAAAGTAACAGCTTGGTTGGTTGATGTCGTAAAGCCAAATTTTCTAATAGTCTCGCTACAAATGGATACCAAATCTTCGCTTCCTGCTTTACTGGCATTTGACTCAAAACCAAAGAGGCATTCAGCAGTAAAAAGCCTTCAGCGAGCATATTTTCAAACAGTTGGGAAAGTGTTTTTACCTTGTACGTCTTGTCAGTCTCGGCGATGGCTGCCTGGGTTAAGTTATCTTTGGTTAAATCCTGATTCACTAACAGCAGCATTTTAATAAAATTGCGTAAAGAAGTTGCTCGGTTGACTGCTTTACTTAAGCCTTTTTCACTCCAGATTGTATCTACAGCACCATCCCAAAAAGCATATCCAATGGCTGATGCCGCTCTTGGATAAGGGGATTCCCCCAGAAGAATGTATTTAATGCGGTCAAAAGGAATTGAAAAGGCATTAAAAATGTTTTTCTCACCGGGTAACCAGTCACGGTTATTTTTTAAAGATGTGATATAATCTGGGGTTATAGTTTTAATACACTCAGCCAGCATGGGTTTAAAGCTTGGGTGAACGCGATGGAAGCTTAGCATAACTAAAATTTTTACTTATTTTTGGCTTAAATAATATCCAAATTTATCAAATAAGTGTATAATATCACAAAACTTTTTAGAGACAATGCTGGTTATTAAATAAAGTGTTACCAGTGTTGTCAATCAGTAAACAGAAATTGGCTTAAATGCATTGAGTTGCTGGTGGTACCATCTTTATGGCCAATTTCCAAATGACCACTTATAGAGGCGTAACAAATGGCATTTAAAGATTCTAACGGTCAAGATAACATTCTCAGTCAAGTCCTTGAACATATTCATAAAAAATTTACCGCAAAAGAAGCAAAATTAATTTGCGAGTTTGCCCGGCAGTTTTACGGCAATGTATCCAGGCATGATTTGGAAAGTAAGTCCGTTTTAGATTTATACGGAGCTATTCTTTCTCAATGGTCAATTATCAAAAAGCGTCAACCTGGCGAGAGTAAAGTTCATATTTACAACCCACATTTTGAGCAGCACGGCTGGCAGTCTACTCACACCATTGTTGAAATCAATCATGACGACATGCCTTTCTTAGTGGACTCATTGCGTATGGAAATTGTGCGGATGGGATTTACCACCCATCACATTATTCATTATGGTGGCTTAAAAGTTAAACGCAACAAAGTGGGTGAGGCGGTAGATATTTTACCTTTCAATACCTCTGAAACCAAAGGCGTAGTTTCTGAAGCACCAATTTATATGGAAATTGATCGCCAAACTCAGCAGGAAGTGCTTCAAAAAATAGAAGAAAATCTGCAGATTATTCTGCAAGACGTGAGAGCTGCAGTGGAAGATTGGTCAAAAATGCGAGGGAAAATGCGTGAAACCCTCGCTATGCTGGATAATGAGAATAAACACCTAAAAGAAGATGAAGTCAGTGAAGCCAAAGCATTTCTAAAATGGATGGAAAATGATAACTTTACTTTCTTGGGATATCGTTACTATTCAGTAGTGAGTGACAATGGCGAAAAAGCTTTGAATCTGGATGAAGCCAGTGGCCTGGGCGTTTTAAGAGACTCTAGTAAAAGCCGTGTATTCAGAAGCTTTTCTGAATTACCTCCAGAAGCCAAAAAACAGGCTCTATCCAAAAACGTTTTAATTATTTCAAAAACTAACACTCGCTCTACAGTCCATCGACCTGTTTATACTGACTACATTGGCGTCAAAGTTTTTGATGATGCTGGCGAGCTGGTTGGAGAGCATCGCTTTATTGGTTTATATACTTCAAGTGCTTATAACTCTAACCCCAAAAATATTCCATTTGTACGTCACAAAGTAGCATTAATTCTAAAAGAATCTAATTTATCTGCCACAGGCCATGCTGGTAAAGCACTGCTAAATGTTTTGGAGACTTTACCCAGAGATGACTTATTTCAGGCGCCTACTCATGAGTTATATGAATTGGCTTTGGGAATTGTACACTTACAGGAACGAAAAAAAATTCGTTTGTTTGTGCGTAAAGATATTTATGGTCGTTTTATCTCCTGCCTTGTTTATGTACCAAGAGAAAGTTTTACAACGCAACTTGCTCAGAGAATGGAAGCTGAGTTGTTAAAATCATTTAAAGGTCTGGAAATTTCTTACACTACTCGCTTCAGTGACTCAGTGTTGGCGCGAATCCATTTTGTCATCCGCGTTGATCCTAAAGAACCCATTGAATATTCCATTACCCAACTTGAAAATAAACTGGCAGAAATTGGTCGCGGTTGGAGTGATGAGTTACGAGAATATTTGCTAGACTACTATGGTGAAGAAAGAGCAAACCACTTATTCAGTAAATACGCCAGAGCTTTCCCTGCTGGTTATTTAGAAACCTTCACACCCCGCACAGCCATTTACGATATTGAACATATCGAAGCGCTTTGTGATGAGTTGCCACTATCCATGGCATTTTATCGTCCACTGGATGAAGCAGTTGGGTCCGTAAGATTTAAGTTATTTCGTCCTAATGAATCAATTCCATTATCGGATGCACTACCTATTTTTGAAAATATGGGACTTCGAGTCATTGGTGAGCGGCCTTATAAAATTTCTCTATCGAATGGTGAGACTGCCTGGATTAACGATTTTAGTGTGATAGCTTGTCCAGGTGTGGCTTTTGAAATTGAAGCCATCAAAGATATTTTTCAGGAAGCTTTTTTTCATGTATGGATGGCTCATGCAGAAGATGATAGTTTTAATGAGCTCGTACTCACCTCCCGACTAGACTGGCGAGAAATCAGTATTTTACGGGCCTACACAAAATACCTGCGTCAAACAGGGTTTACCTATTCCCAAAATTATATCGAAGACACTGTTACCAAATACCCTGTTTTGGCCAGAATGTTGGTACACATGTTTTTATTGCGGTTTGAACCTAATATGCCTGTAGATGAGGATGCTGTTGGCTCACTTGAAGTTAAGATAAAAAAGGAGCTTGATAGCATTGCCGTATTGGATGAAGATAAAATAATGCGGCGTTTTCTTGATTTAATTAGCGCAACTTTACGCACCAATTACTTCCAAAAAGATGCGCAAAAGCAGCATAAAGAATATTTATCCTTTAAACTTGACCCAAATAAAATTCCTGAGTTACCTTTACCGCTGCCCATGTATGAAATCTTTGTTTATTCTCCTAAACTCGAGGGGGTACACTTAAGAAGCTCCAAAGTTGCCAGAGGTGGGTTACGCTGGTCAGACAGAAGAGAAGATTTTCGAACAGAAATTCTTGGACTTATGAAAGCTCAGAATGTTAAAAATGCCGTTATTGTGCCTTCTGGTGCTAAGGGTGGATTTGTCTGTAAAGAGTTGCCTGTTAATGGAACCCGTGAAGAAATTATGGAAGAAGTGGTTCACTGTTATCGCATCTTTATCAAAGGTTTGCTGGATATCACTGATAACTTTGTGGATGGGGAAGCAATTTCACCTTTAAACGTTAAATGCTATGATGAAAGCGATCCTTATCTTGTGGTAGCCGCAGATAAAGGGACGGCTACTTTTTCTGATATTGCTAATAGTATTTCTCGTGAATATAATTTTTGGCTAGATGATGCCTTTGCTTCAGGTGGTTCCACGGGGTATGATCATAAAAAAATGGGTATCACAGCACGAGGTGCCTGGGAATCTGTAAAACGGCATTTTCGTGAGTTGGGACATGATATTCAATCCAGTGATTTCACGGTGGTTGGCATAGGGGACATGTCTGGAGATGTTTTTGGTAATGGAATGCTCCTGTCTAAACATATAAAACTGGTAGCAGCTTTTAATCATATGCACATTTTTATCGATCCTTCACCAGATCCAAAAGTCTCTTATGAGGAACGTAAACGATTATTTGAATTGCCTCGCTCCAGCTGGGAAGATTACAATGCAGATTTAATTTCCAAGGGAGGCGGCATTTATCGCAGAACTGCAAAAGCCATCAAACTTACCCCTGAGGTCAAAGAATTACTAAATATTAAAAAAGACTTTATTGTTCCCAATGAATTAATCCGTTGCATCTTAACTGCAAGAATTGATCTACTCTGGAACGGTGGTATTGGGACTTATGTAAAAGCAAAATCAGAAGAGCATGTGAGTGCTGGAGACAGAACCAATGATGCATTACGGGTTAATGGTTCCCAATTGCGGTGCCGTGTTGTTGGCGAAGGCGGTAACCTTGGTTTAACCCAACTCGGCAGAATTGAATATGCGCTTAAAGGTGGGCTTATTTATACCGACTTTATTGATAACTCTGCAGGGGTTGATTGCTCTGACCATGAAGTTAATATCAAAATTTTACTTAACACAGTAGTCAGTAATGGTGATATGACTGAAAAGCAGCGTAACAAATTGTTGGCTGAAATGACTGACGAAGTCGGTGAATTGGTATTAAAAAACAATTATCAACAAACTCAGGCGATAAGTTTAACTGCTGAGCGAGCCAATAAAACGGTTGATTTGCATAATCGCATCATTGAAGAAATGGCTCATAAAAACCAAATCAATACGGAACTTGAATTTTTGCCTAATTCTCAAGTCCTAATGGAGCGTAAAGCAAAAGGTAAAGGCTTAACCCGACCAGAGTTGGCAATCTTATTTGCTTATAATAAATCTTTGCTCAAAGCTGATATTTTAAATTCTGAAGTCCCAGAAGACCCACACCTGACAGAGACTTTAGTGAGAGCTTTTCCTCAGCCATTGCAGGAAAAATACAGTGAGCAAATGCAAAGTCACCGACTTTCCCGAGAGATTACGGCAACTATTCTCAGTAACGCCTTAATTAACGAAATGGGGTTTACTTTTGTCACCCTGCTTCAAAGTGAAACAGGCGCCCCTGTGAGTGCGATTGTTCGGGCTTATTCTATTATTCGTAGAACATTTAACTGGGCCAAACTCCGACGCGATATCGAAAAACTGGATTACAAAATTCCCAATGCATTGCAGGCAGAGATGCTTTATAACGTTTCAAGACTAATTCGTCGCTCTACTCGCTGGATGTTGAGAAATCGTCGGATGCATTTGGATATTAAAGATACCACCGAGCATTTTCAACCCAGCGTGCAGATATTATTTAAAAGCATTGATAAACTTATTGTGGGCAAAGAAAAAGAGCGTTACCAGGAAGTTCGCAAAAAGTACATGGAGGCAGGTGTCCCTGCAATTTTAGCAGGCCAAATTGCTTCAGTACGACCGATGATTTCTGCCTTAGATATTATTGAATCTGCAAATCTTGAAGGTTTTTCTTTAGAGGAAGTGGCTGAAACTTATTTCCATGTAGGCGAACACCTCGAACTGTGCTGGTTTAGAGATGCAATTAATTCGCAAAATATAGATAACCGCTGGGAAGCATTGGCAAAAGAAGCTTGTAGAGATGATCTGGATTGGCAACAGCGTGGCTTGACCATTGCAATTTTATCTGCAAATGCCAATGAAAAATCGCTAGAGAAAAAAATGAGTAATTGGCTTTTAGTCCATAACCATTTAATTGAGCGCTGGAAAAATATGCTTTCTAATTTGAGAAGTACCAGTTCTACAAATTTTGTAATGTTTACCGTTGCAGTCAGAGAGCTGATGGATTTAACTCAAGCCAGCCGTTTTCAACCAAAGAAGAAAAAAAACCAGAGTCAGCTTCAATCAGCACCTGTGATGGAAGAAAAAACTAAAAAAAACCTGAGCAAGACTGGTACAGATAATTAAAGGTTATTTTTACCAAAAATAAAATAGCTCTAAGCTGGCAAAATTTGAAATGTAAACTATACTTGTGAAATGCGCCAAAATTTAGGGACTTGATAATATGGAAACAATGATGGAACCCATTGATTTAGAAACAATATCTGCAGATTTTTCTTTCCAATCTCGTTTTACTACAGTGCTTGGATCTAAAATGCATTTTGTGGATGAAGGGCAGGGGGATCCGATTCTTTTTTTGCATGGTATTCCCACTTCTTCTTATTTATGGCGTAACATCATCCCTCAACTATCGGATACTGCCCGTTGTGTCGCACCTGATTTAATTGGCATGGGAAAATCCGATATTCCCAATATTGAGTATCGAATTTTTGATCACATCCATTATATCGAAGAATTTATTAAAACCCTTGACCTAAAAAATATAACCTTAATGGTACATGGTTGGGGTTCTGTAGTAGGCTTTGACATTGCGATGAGAAATCCTGAACGATTCAAAGGATTAGCATTTTTAGAGGCACATATCCGACCAGTTACTGATTGGAGTATGGTTTCGTTGCCAGTTCAAGAGTTAGCCACCGTGCTAAGTGCGCCAGATGGTGGATACGATGTTATTATGAACAGTAATTACTTTGTCAATAAAGTGCTACCAGGCGGGGTATTAAGAAAGCTTACTGATGAGGAAATGGATCATTATCGTGAACCCTTTACTCGTAACAATGCCTGCAAACCTTTGTGGCAGTACTTGCAAGATTTACCTTTAGGCGATGGTCCCAAAGAGGTTGTTGATTTAATCGCTAATTATTCTAAAAAATTACAGTTATCCAGTCTACCTAAATTAATGATGTACGCCATCCCAGGATACATCACAACCATTTCTACTGTGGAATGGGCAAAACTAAATCTGCCAAATCTAACGATGGTAGATGTGGGAGATGCTTTGCACTATGCTCAGGAAACCAATCCTGTAAAAATTGGAACTGAACTTAAAAACTGGTACAAAGACCTAGGGAAATAACTTTGTCTAAATTAAAAATCTTTGTGTATGCTTCGCCGGTGTTATGTTTACTTGCTGGTTGTCATCCTGTCTATATTCAACAGGCCACAGCCACTATGGATGGACACTGCGCTACCTATAATGGTTGTCATTTCAAATACAGTAAAATTCCTTGCGTTGGCCCTGTTTTTGTAACCAGGCCTCACTCAAAATAATAAGCAATCCATTTAGCAAATCTTTTTTTTAAAGATATTTTCTTAAAGTAAATTTATTGCACCAAGTGTTCTCTAAGTGAATATATAATTTCCAGCGCTTTTTTGGGGGTTAATTCATCAGGGTTGATGGATTCTAGCAGTGACACCACGGGTGAATGAGTAAAAAGTGCAGGTTGTTCGGTGATATCCTCTGTTATTGCTGTAGAGACTTTTGATTGTTCCAACTGTTTTAATTTTGTTTTTGCACTTTGTAAAACGGCTATTGGAATGCCTGCAAGTTTTGCAACTTGGATGCCGTAACTTTTATTAGCAGGGCCCTCGCTGACTTTGTGTAAAAAGACGATGTTCTCTTGATGTTCCATGGCATCAAGGTGAATATTAACTACTGATTTTAAAGTATCTGCAAGCTGGGTGAGCTCAAAATAGTGTGTGGCAAATAAAGTGAGTGCGTTAACGTTTTCTGCTAAAAAAGCTGCGCAGGCCCAAGCCAGCGAGAGCCCATCGTAAGTGCTGGTGCCTCGTCCAATTTCATCAATCAGTACCAGACTCTGATTTGTGGCACTATTTAAAATTTGAGCGGTTTCAGTCATTTCCACCATGAAGGTGGAACGACCACTGGCCAGGTCATCTTGTGCACCAATACGAGTAAAAATTCGATCAACGGAACCTAGAATCGCTTTTTTGGCAGGTACGTAACTGCCAATATGGGCCATTAAAGTAATTAAAGCCACCTGTCGCATATAGGTGGATTTTCCACCCATATTTGGGCCAGTTATCATCAACATTTTACGCTGTGGATTTAATTGAACATCATTGGGAATGAAAGGATCTTTAAGCACTTGTTCTACAACGGGATGACGACCAGCTTCTATATAAATACCGTTTTTATCTGTTAATTCAGGCCGGGTATAATCTAACGTTACTGCTCGCTCGCTCAAACAGGTCAAAACATCCAACTCAGCAATGCCGGCAGCTGCATTTTGCAAGGGAATAAGATCAATAAGCAAGGTATCTAATAAAGTATCATATAAAGATTTTTCCAAGCTCAATGCTCGCTCTTTTGAGCTTAATACTTCATCTTCGAATTTTTTTAATTCCGGCGTAATGAAACGCTCAACATTTTTTAAGGTCTGTCTGCGAACGTATTCTGTGGGGGCCTTGTCCGATTGCTGGCGACTGATTTCAATATAATAACCATGCACACGATTGTAACCCACTTTTAGGGTAGAAAGGCCGGTTTTTTCTCGCTCATTAATTTCAAGATCTACTAAATATTGACTGGCATTTTCACTTAAAGCACGAAGTTTATCCAAGTCTTCATTGTAGCCTTTTGCAATCACGCCACCATCACGAATAAGTTGAGGTGGGTTTTCAACAATGGCATTGTCTAGTAAGGCACATAAAACCGGAAATTCATTGATTTGTTTTTGCAGATTTTTTAACAGTGGATCTTGAAAATCTCTTAAAGTTTTTTGCAGCTCAGGTAAAAGATGTAAAGCATTTCGCAGCTGGCATAAATCCCTGGGTCTTGCTGATTTTAATGCCACCCGTGCCATAATTCGCTCCATGCCACCAATGCCTTTTAGATGCTGCATCATTTGCTCATAACTGTGGCGAGTGAGTAAGGCACCAATTGCATTTAAGCGTTTAAGTAAAGTTTTATTATCTCGTAAAGGGCGGGCAATCCAGCGTCTGAGTAATCGGCCACCCATAGGCGTTGAAGTAGTGTCTAACACAGAGATTAATGTATGTTCATGCCCACCTTGCAAATTCTGTAATAGCTCCAGATTTTTACGGGTATGATTATCCAGCAAAACCGCTTCATCCTGCTGTTCCAGGCTTAAATTACGAATATGGGGTAATGTGGCTTTTTGAGTTTCTTTGGCATATTTTAATAAACAGCCAGCCGCACTTATTGCAAGGGGTTTATCATTACAGTTGAAGGCGGCCAAATCTTTGGTTTGAAACTGTTGGGTTAAAGCTCGCATGGCAGCATCCAGTTCATAATCCCATAAAGGTCTTTTTTTCACCGCTGCTTTAATATTTAAAAATTGACTGTCAAATGCTTCACTGATTAAAACCTCCGCGGGCTTTATTCTTGCCAACTCTGCCTGCAAACTACTTTTGTCTTCCACTTGCAAAACATTAAAACGACCACTGGTGATATCTAAACTTGCAATACCAAATTTATCCCCATGGTGCGAAACCGCCGCCAGTAAATTATCCTGCTTTTCCTCTAGCAAAGACTCATCGGTAACAGTACCTGGGGTTACCACACGCACCACTTTTCGTTCCACAATACCTTTAGAGCTGGCCGGATCACTTACCTGTTCACAAATAGCAATCGATTCTCCAAGTTTTACAAGCTTTGCAAGATAACCTTCCACTGCATGATAAGGCACACCAGCCATGGGTATTGCATTTCCGCCAGATTGACCTCTTTGAGTAAGTGTGATGCTCAAAAGTGTTGAGGCTTTTTTTGCATCCTCGAAAAACAGCTCATAAAAATCGCCCATACGATAAAACACCAGCATGTCCGGGTGCTCTGCTTTGATTTTCAAATACTGCTGCATCATGGGAGTATGTTTACTGAGATCGAGTGTCTGGTTCATAGTTATGAAGGTTAAATTTAGTTTTTTGAGATTCTAACATTTTCTGAAAGCAGATGTGGAGTGAAATGCGCTCATTAAATAGGGCTTACGAAAAACATTCTATTAAAATGAAATTCAGCAATATTATGAAACAGATGTTATTATGCAATTTTAAAGCATTTACTCATGATTTTATGTCTCTTCTTAGCCTGGCAACAAAAGTTGCCGATAAATATAGCCAGAAAAAACTCAACATAGTGTCAGCTGAATCCTGTACAGGTGGCCAAATTGGATATTTGCTTACATCGATTGCCGGTAGCTCATGTTGGTATGAGAGAGGATTCATCACTTACTCTAATGAAGCTAAGCAAAGCTTATTAGATGTCCCAGCCAATATCCTCGAAAATTTTGGCGCTGTGAGTGAAGAAACAGCACTTGCGATGATAAGAGGTGCTCTGGCAAATTCGCTGGCAGATGTGGCAGTGGCAACCACAGGCATAGCAGGACCTGGGGGTGGGAGCGCTGAAAAGCCGGTAGGTACGGTATGGATTGCCTGTGGTCGAAAAGATCATCTACCTAAAGCATACAAATTTATTTTTGAGGGCGATAGGCAGGCAGTGCGGGATGCCGCCAGTAAGAAGGCTTTAGAATATTTATTGCTTGCCGTAGAATGATTTTTAATTTACCATAAAGATAATAAAAATTGACAGTGATTGGCAAAAATTTACTTTGTGGACGAAAAATCCCTTGTATAAATTTGTCGGTGATGTAATAATTCTGTCTAAACGTTCTCATTACGTTTTCAAAAATTTTTAAACGGTTAAAATCTGGGGGATACAATGGATAACGAAAAAAGCAAAGCATTATCTGCTGCTTTATCGCAAATAGAACGCCAATTCGGTAAAGGATCAATCATGCGTATGGGGGACGATACCGCCCCTAGAAATATCGAAGCCATTTCAACTGGCTCTTTAGGCTTGGATATTGCCCTTGGTATCGGCGGACTCCCCAAAGGACGTATCGTTGAAATTTATGGTCCTGAATCTTCCGGTAAAACCACACTAACCTTGCATGTTATTGCTGAATGTCAAAAAAGGGGGGGGACTTGCGCATTTGTGGATGCTGAACACGCGCTTGATCCAAGTTATGCAGAAAAATTAGGTGTGCAGGTAGATGATTTGCTTGTCTCTCAACCGGATACCGGTGAGCAGGCATTGGAAATTACTGACATGTTAGTCCGCTCTGCTGCGGTAGACGTAGTGGTGGTTGACTCCGTGGCGGCATTAACCCCGAAAGCTGAGATTGAAGGCGAAATGGGCGATTCTCACATGGGGTTACAGGCTCGTCTTATGTCTCAGGCACTGCGTAAGCTAACAGGAAATATTAAACGCTCTAATACACTGGTAATTTTCATTAATCAAATCCGTATGAAAATTGGCGTAATGTTTGGCAGTCCGGAAACAACCACTGGGGGGAATGCTTTAAAATTTTATGCTTCTGTAAGGTTGGATATTAGAAGAACGGGCTCTATTAAGAAAGCTGACGAGATTTTAGGTAACGAGACTCGGGTAAAAGTTTTAAAAAACAAAATAGCTCCGCCATTTCGTCAGGCTGAATTTGATATTCTTTATAATCAGGGAATTTCCAGACATGGTGAAATCATCGATTTAGGGGTGAAATTAGAGCTGATTAATAAAGCCGGCGCCTGGTACAGTTATAAAGGTGAAAAAATTGGCCAGGGTAAAGATAATGCCCGAAATTTTCTGATAGAAAATCCTGAAATCAGCGATGAAATTGAAGTGCAAATTCGACAAGAGCTGCTGCCTAAGCCTAAGCAAGCTCAGGTAGAAGAGGTTGAAGAGGCTTAGCTTTAAAGCAACACAGTGAAAACTAAGCAAGAACTTTATAAAATTGCTATCAGCATATTGAGCCTCAGAGAGCACAGTCGCTTTGAGTTAGCGCAGAAGCTAAGAAAACATAACTCGGAGCAGACTGTACTGACTGAAATATTGGATTTGCTGGAGGCAGAAAACTACTTATCTGATATACGTTTTGTAGAATGCTTTATTCGTTCCAAAGCAAACAATGGCTATGGGCCTTTGTGGATACAACAGACTTTAAAAAATAAACAGGTAAAAATAGAAACTTTATGTACAGGATTTTATGACGCCATTGACTGGGGTGAGATAGCCCAAAGGCAATATGAAAAAAAATTTAAAGGCACGCCGGCAGATAGTTTTCAAGAAAAGGCTAAACGCAAGCGTTATCTGTTAAACCGTGGCTTTTATTCGGAACATTTTTCTCACTTACTCAATTAAAAGTCCTACAAGCATAAATATGATTCTGCTATCATAGTCTTATTCCTTTAGTGCTGGAAATAAGTTTAAGCGAAACATCCAGATAAATTAATTCAAGAGCCCCTATGAAAAGTGCTGAAATCCGAAAGAAATTCCTAGATTATTTTAAAGAACAAAAGCATAAAGTTTTACCATCAAGTTCTTTAGTGCCTGATAACGATCCAACACTTCTATTTACAAACGCTGGCATGGTGCAATTCAAAGATGTCTTTTTAGGTCAGGACAAACGAGACTACTCACGCGCAACCACTTCTCAACGGTGTGTAAGAGCAGGGGGTAAGCACAATGATCTGGAAAATGTAGGTTATACCGCAAGACATCATACTTTTTTTGAAATGCTGGGTAACTTTAGTTTTGGAGATTATTTTAAACGAGAAGCGATTCAGTATTCATGGGACTTTTTAACTCAGGTTCTGGGGCTTCCAAAAGAAAAACTCTGGGTTACCGTGTACGAACAAGACAAAGAAGCAGAAGCAATTTGGTTTGAAGAAATAGGAATTGATCCAAAGAGGTTTTCTCGCTGTGGTGAAAAAGACAATTTTTGGTCTATGGGTGATACAGGCCCCTGCGGCCCCTGTTCTGAAATATTTTATGATCATGGTGAAGAAATTTTTGGTGGTCCGCCAGGCTCTCCCGATGAAGATGGTGACAGGTACATTGAAATCTGGAATTTAGTTTTCATGCAATATAATCGGGATGCATCAGGAGAGTTGACACCTCTACCAAAACCCTCGGTAGATACAGGTATGGGGCTTGAGCGAATTTCGGCCGTGATGCAAAAAGTCCATAACAACTATGATATCGACTTATTTCAACATATTATCCGTTATACGGCCAGCCTTGCTGGGGTTATGGATCTTGAGAATAAAGCACTTAGAGTGATTGCTGATCATATTCGAGCAACGGCATTTCTAATTATAGATGGTGTTATTCCATCTAATGAAGGTAGAGGGTACGTTTTAAGGCGCATTATGCGAAGAGCCTTGCGCTACGGTCATAAACTTGGGTTTGAAGATACTTTCTTTTTCAAACTGGTACAGCCTTTGAAAGAAATTATGGGAGAAGCTTATCCTGAACTCGAAAAACAGCAGGCAAATATTGAAACTATTATTCAACGAGAAGAGAATTTATTTGAGGTTACTTTAAATAAGGGGATGAAAATCTTTATGGAAGAAACCAAAGCACTTAAAGATAATCGGATTCCAGGTGAAGTGGTTTTCAAATTATATGATACCTATGGATTTCCAGAAGATTTAACCGCAGATATTGCCAGAGAAAATGGCTTTGAAGTTGATGCTGAGGGTTTTCAAAAAGCCATGGATGCACAGCGTAAGCTTTCCAGAGCCTCAGAAAAGTTTTCAAGTCATACGGATGAGACATTTTTAATTGATGCCAGTTCAGAGTTTACCGGCTATGAATTTTTACAGCAATCAGCAAAAGTCATCCAGATGTTCAATAATAACCATGAGACTGTAGAATGCTTAGATGCAGGAAAAAAAGGCATTATAGTACTTGATAAAACCGCATTTTATGCAGAATCCGGTGGTCAAGTTGGCGATAAAGGGTTAATAACGGACGATAGTTCGCTCTATATAAAAGTTCTCGATGTACAAAAACATAAAGATGCCATTTTACATTTCGTTGAAGTTGAATCAGGCACACTTTGTTTAAATCACAGCATTGTGACAAAGGTTGATGCTCAAACCCGTTTGCATACAGCTTATAATCATTCAGCAACACATCTTTTAAATGCTGCTTTAAGAACTGTTTTGGGAGATCACGTGCAGCAAAAAGGTTCGTTAGTAGACGCTGAAAGATTACGTTTTGACTTTTCTCATTTTAATGGAGTGAGTGCTCAGGAGTTGGAAAAAATAGAAACACTTGTTAATGCACAAATCCGAAAAAACCACTCAGTAGAAACCCATATCATGACACCAGAAGAAGCAATGGATAAAGGTGCTATTGCTCTGTTTGGGGAAAAATATGGTTCTGAAGTGAGAGTTTTACAAATGGGTAAATTTTCCATGGAGCTTTGTGGTGGCACCCATGTAAAACGAACGGGTGAGATAGGAACATTTAAAATTATTTCTGAAACCGGTATTGCTGCAGGCGTTCGTAGAATCGAAGCTTTAACTGGACCTTATGCTATCAATTATATGCATGCTCTTGAGAGCAAAGTCAATGAAGCTGCTAACCTGTTAAATACCACCAGCGCTGACTTTTTAAATAAACTTCGGACTTTAATTCAGGATTTAAAGTCGAAGCAAAAAGAAGTTGAAAAACTTAAGGGTAAAATCGCAAACCAAAAAGGCGAGTCTTTGCTTGAAGAGGCAATAATCATAAATGATATTACATTGCTAGCAGTGAACCTGGATAACGCGGACGCCAAAACACTCAGAGAAACTGTTGATAAAATTAAATCTAAAACAAATCGAGCGGTAATATTGCTTGCAACTGTCAAGGATAGCAAGGTTTCTTTAGTCGCAGGTGTCACAAAAACACTCACTGATAAAATAAAAGCTGGGGCTTTAATTCAACATGTGGCGGCACAGATTGATGGCAAGGGCGGTGGCCGGCCAGATATGGCGCAAGGCGGTGGCAATAACCCTGCGGCGCTACCAGAAGCTTTAAAAAGTGTTGAATCGTGGCTCAAAGAGAGAATATAAAAGTGTCATTAATCGTACAAAAATTTGGCGGTACATCGCTGGCTGATCCTCAATGTATTGAACATGTAGCGAATAAAATCATAGCAAGTAAAAATCAGGGACTCTCAATCGTGGTGGTTGTTTCTGCCATGAGTGGAGAGACAGATCGTTTAATTGGCTTGGCCAAAAGATTACAACCTAAATGCGACCCTAGAGAATATTCTGCCTTGCTTGCCACCGGTGAGCAGGTTTCAATGGCACTTTTGACCATGACACTGCTCAATAAAGGATGTGATGCCATCTCTTTTACTGGACAACAGGTAAAAATCCGCACGGAAGGTTTTCATCATCAATCACGCATCAAGCATGTAGATACCGATAAAATCCTCCAGGCATTAAATCAAAAAAAAATAGTGATTATTCCTGGGTTTCAAGGTGTCAATACTATGGGTGAAATCACAACTTTGGGAAGAGGGGGCTCTGACACCACAGCCGTTGCAGTAGCGGCCGCCTTGAATGCGAAAGAATGTCAAATTTTTACAGACGTAGATGGTGTTTATACCGCAGACCCCAGAATTGTTTCAAATGCAAAACCAGTTAGAAAGGTAAGTTTTGAAGAAATGATAGAGCTTGCAAGTCTGGGCGCAAAAGTTTTGCAAAATCGAGCAGTGGAATTTGCTGGAAAATATAACGTACCTTTAAGAGTACTCTCAACATTTGAGCAGGGTGAAGGTACATTAGTGATGGATAGTGATACTTCAATGGAAGATGCAGTCATTTCAGGAATTACCTGTAGTAAAACAGAAGCAAAAATAACCCTTTGTGGCATTCCAAAGCGCAAGGACGTCAGTTATAAAATTTTGCAACCCATTGGCAATGCCGACATTGGGGTGGATATGATTATGCATAATGGATCTGACGATGCATTTCGTGATTTTTCCTTTACAATACATCGGGATCATTCACAACAAACAGAAAGCATTTTGAAACAATTGCAATCTGAAATTGGAGCTGATAAAGTTTCTATAAATGACAAGGTAGGTAAACTATCCGTCGTTGGGGTCGGTTTAAAAAGTCATCCAGGGATTGCAAGTAAAATCTTTCAGACCCTAATTGAAGAAAATATCACAATTTATGATATCGTAACCTCTGAAATCAAAATTTCAGTACTGATTGATGAAAAATATGTGGAGCTGGGGGTTAGGGCATTACACAAAGCTTTTTCTTTAGATAAAACTTAAGAGTACGAATCAGCAGCATTTGTCTGAGAGAAAATACAGAAAATTAAGAATTATTTACCTGTAACACTTGAAGAATTATGTAGTTAGCTGTATTCTATAGCGTCCCATAACACGATGTTATGGATGAGGAGAATGTATCATGTTAATTTTAACTAGACGAGTTGGCGAAACGCTTATTATCGGTGACGATGTAACGGTAACCGTTCTTGGTATTAAAGGTAATCAAGTTCGTATCGGCGTGAATGCACCCAAAGAAGTTTCAGTGCATCGAGAAGAAATTTACCAAAGAATCCAAGCGGAAAAGATTTCTAGAGATGATCAGACTGACTTTGACTAATTTGTAGTTAATCTGAATCAGCAAACCACTTTAAAATTTGGAGAGATGGCCGAGTGGCTGAAGGCGCTCCCCTGCTAAGGGAGTATGGGAGAAATCCCATCGAGGGTTCGAATCCCTCTCTCTCCGCCACTTTACGCGCCCGTAGCTCAGCTGGATAGAGTACCTGGCTACGAACCAGGCGGTCGGGAGTTCGAATCTCTCCGGGCGCGCCAATTTCCCTTAAGTAACAATAAGTTTTAGAGCTAATCATAGAGTTTTTTTTATTTGTAGTAGCTCAGACTGTCATCTGACAGTCACTTCTTCAAAACTGGCAACTGTCAGATAAAGTCGAGATTTATTCAAATTAGATGACTGGGCCAGTGACCTGGCTCATATCATAAGCATCAATATTTACATTACTAAACATTTAGATTCATTTTCCTTCATTACAAAATTCTCATCCATTGAACTTAATGCTTTAAAACGCTGAATAAGCGTTGACAAATCAACCTTTTCATTGTTTAGAACATCGTTATGAATTAGATTCGGTGTTTTACCATTTTTATACGCAGTTAATTGTGTAACAATTTCTGACGCAAGATTCGTAATATTAGAGTATATTTCACTTCTTCCAGGTGATAAATTTGATACACTGCGTATTCCGGCAACATCTGAACACCGATTCTGGTATCATTTGAACAGTTATTCCGGAAACATCTGAACACCTATTCCGGCGCATCTGAACACTCATTCCGGTTTCATTTGAACAGCTTGTCCACTCACGATTGACCTTAACCTATACAATCTCTCTTTTTTAATGTGAAGTAAAAGAGAGGCAAATCGTGAGAGTATTATCAATGCGTAAAATCCATCAAATTTTAAGGCAAAGGCATGAGCTCAAGTTGAGCTACCGAGCCATAGCCAACAGTTTAAATATTAGTATTGGCTGTGTGTCTGATTACCTGCATCGAGCCAAAGCCGCCGGGCTCATTTGGCCGTTATCCGAAGAATTGTCTGAGCAGGCGCTCTACGAACGCTTGTTTTTGCCGGTCAAAGCATCGAGCACTAAAAGACCCTTACCTAATTGGGAGTGGGTACACTGCGAATACCGTAAAAAGGGGGTAACCCTACAATTGCTTTGGCGAGAGTATCGTGATGAACATGAAGCTGGTTTAAGTTACTCACAGTTTTGTGAGCGCTACCGTCGCCATACCCAAAGTTTAAATCCTTCCATGCGGCAAATTCACAAGGCCGGTGAAAAAACCTTTGTTGATTATGCCGGCATGACCATGGAGTGGATTGAACCTGCTACTGGTGAAATTCATACAGCACAAATTTTTGTAGGCGCCTTGGGAGCCTCACAGTTTACCTTTATTGAGGCAACGGCAACACAAACAATAACCGATTGGATTGCTTCCCATATACACATGTGGGACTATTTTGGTGGAGTGAGTCAACTCGTGGTACCAGATAATTTGAAATCCGCGGTCACCAAAACACATCGTTACGATCCGGACATTAATGCAAATTACCAACATGTCAGTGAGCATTATGGATTTGCAATTGTACCGGCAAGAGCCTACAAACCAAAAGATAAAGCGAAGGTTGAAAATGCGGTAGGCTGTATTGAACGCCAAGTTCTTGCGCCGTTACGGCATAGAACCTTTACGAGCCTTAGCGAACTTAATGAGGTCATCCAAGAAAAGCTTAGGGATTTCAATCAAAAGAAATTCCAAAAACTCGATAGCAGTCGAAAAGAATTGTTTGAGAAGCTCGACCAACCGGCTTTAAAGTCACTGCCCAAAGAACGTTATCAATATGCCCTTTGGCGACGCGCCAAGGTGAATATTGATTATCATGTTATCTTTGAACAACACTACTACAGCGTACCCTATCAATATATTCAAAAAGAAATTGAATTGCGCGCCACTCAAAAAACATTGGAATGTTTTTATCAAGGCGAGCGCATCGCCCTACATCAACGAACGCATACACCTTATAAACACAGCACCATTAAAGAGCATATGCCCAAAAACCATCAAGCCCAATCAGGCTGGTCACCGGAGCGAATAAAACGTTGGGCCAATAAAATTGGCCCTCAAACGAAGCAATTTATAGAGCACCTTATGGCGGCACGCCCCTTTCCGGAGCAAGCTTATCGAACCTGTCTTGGCGTATTGCGTTTAGCACAACGCTATGGCGAGCATCGCTTGGAAGCGGCCAGTAAGATTGCTTATGACGCAGGCGCTACACGATATCAACAAATAGAAACGATTTTAAAAAATAAAGTCGACACCGTTTCTGAAACAAAGCAAGTTGTTTCACAAAAGCTCTCAGCCCACAACAATATTCGTGGAGCTGAGTATTATCAATAAACATGGGAGAAACCAAAATGCTTAATCAACCAACCTTACAACGTTTACGCGCATTGAAGCTTAATGGGATGGCAGATGCGCTGAATGAGCAACTGCAACACCCTCAATCGGATTTGGATTTTGAAACCCGTTTAGGGGTTCTGATTGACCGAGAATGGTATTTGCGAGAAAACAATCGGTTAAATCGGCGGTTAAAACAAGCCAAATTGCAACAAGCCGCTTGTCTGGAAGATATCGATTATACTCACACGCGCGCTTTAAAAAAATCAGTCATTCAAGAGCTTGCCAGGGGACACTGGGTACAAAATCATTTAAACCTTTTAATCACAGGACCCACAGGATGTGGTAAAACCTATTTAGCTTGTGCACTGGCTCATAAAGCTTGTTTGTCTGGTGCGACAATTAGATATTATCGTTTACCGAGACTTTGGAATGAATTAAAACTGGTTAAGGCCAGCGGGACTTATGCCAAGTGGCTGACAACTATGGCTAAAGTGGAGGTTTTAATCTTGGATGATTGGGGGCTTGTTGCGCTGGACGATGAACAACGGCGTGATTTATTGGAGTTGCTTGAAGATCGCTACTTACAAAAATCTACGATTATCACCAGCCAATTACCGGTATCGCATTGGCATGAATATCTCGATGATGCAACTTTGGCAGATGCAATCTTGGATAGGATCATCCACAATGCTATCAAGCTTGAATTAGTGGGTGAGTCATTAAGGAAAACTAAAAATGCTTTACAGACTGAAAAGCTTTAGCGGATAATAACCTTGTGAGTTTGACAAGCGTTCAAATAAACCAGAATCGCTGTTCACTTGCAGACAGGAATGGCTGTTCAGATTGACCGGAATATGCAATACACCTTCTAACTGTAAATCAGCTACAATATGATATGCGGCAACGGCTTCAATAATTGCCTGATCATGATAACTAAAGTCACGCTTATATGGGTGTTCTGGAGATAGTTGAAAATGTTTTGGTTGGTAAGCTTTATAAAGAAAAGCCGTTTCAAGGTGCGCCTGTACTTCTCCTAATTTATAGTTAGCGTTAGAAAAATATTGTTTTGCTGTACTGAAGTTACCCTCAGCCTCTTTATATACATTATATGCATCATCTGCAATGGTATTTTTCATAGTAGCAGATTTTGTAATTCCTTCAGTTAAGCATTTAAATCTTAAAGCAATATTAGTTATATTAGGAGTCCGTGTAGCATGTCTTCTGTACAGATCGCATTTTTTACTATTACGACAAGATTTATGTCGTGCTTCAATCTCTGCTTTTTCTTTATTGGTGAGTATGATTTTTTCATAAACTATAGTTTGATCCTCATTACATGAAAAATCAAGCATCTTGAATGAACATTGGTATGAACTCAACTACTCTTATTAATCATAGTGTTTAGCTCTATCTTAATAAAGTCAATTAAAGCATTAACTCGCCTTGGCAAAATGGCTGACTGTGGATATAAGAGAATAACATATAAATCTTCAGACCGAATATTTGGCAGTAGAGGAACTAATTTTTCTGTGCGGATATATTCAGCTACTAAAAATCGAGGTGAACGAATCAGGCCAGCACCAGCTAAAGCCAAGTTTAATTGTGCGCGATAACTGCCAACCTGACAAATTTTTTGTATTCGAGTTTCCTTAATTGTATTGTTTTCAATAAAACGCCATTTTTTTTGTGCTTTATCATAGGTTGTTGGGAAGTGCTCGATACAGCGGTGGGTTTGCAAATCATCAATGGAGCGAGGATTTCCGTATTTTCGCAAATATGCTTTTGAAGCACATAAGATCCAGTCTGACTTTATAAGTATCTTTCTGCGCATGGTCGAGTCTGGTAAAGTTGCCGCCATTCGAATGGCAAAATCATAATTTTCAGTGATAAGGTCGCGTAGTTTATCACTCAAGTCCAGCGAAATTCTGATTTCAGGATACTTCTTTAAGAATTTACCAACAAGTGGAGCAATAAATTCTGAACCAAATGTCACCAGGGTAGAAAAAGATATCATTCCTTCAATTTTATCTTGATTATCTCGAAGATTTTCAAGCAAATTTTGTCTTTGTTTAAGCAAATCAATACAAAACAGATAATATTTTTCACCGGCCTCAGTTTTTTGTGTCTTGCGTGTACTTCGCTGAAATAATGTGACTTTTAATTCCTTTTCTAATGCTTCAACAAAGTTGGTTATTTTTCCATTTGAACTATGGGTATTGATTGCCGCTTTACTAAAACTGCCTGCATCAACTATATCAACATATAATTTAGCTTTTTCAAAGACTTTAAGCATATGTACCTCAAATCATTATTTATTTCTTCTAAAATAACTTTTTAGTTCAAATAGAACAACTATAGCTTAGTTACTGCTAAAATAGCAAAAAAATTAAGGAGCTTGTCAAAATATTGTTTTTTTGTTTTATTCAAACGATGGATAGGGTGAACTTGTATGAAAAAGTTAACAAAATTGGTATTTATTTTGGTTTGTATGACATTGTGGAGTTCAGTAATAACTTTTGCAGCTACTAATCAGCCTGTAACAAAAGATAACAGTTTGTTTGTTGTTTTAGCAAAACATGGACATATTCAGAAAAAAACAAATGGTGGTAAATATTTTCTTTTGACTCTTTCTGAAGTTAATCCCAATGCACTTTATTTTTTGGATCGACCTGCCCGAAAAACCGGACAAGTGGATTTAACCATGTTTTTGAACCAATGGGAGGCAGGCTCCTTCAAGACAGATCCACCCAATGCTGTAATAGAAGTTGTTAGATTATACGCAAATGATAAACGTGAACATAAACATTCTGTTAGCTACGTCGTAGTACTAACAAATCCTATCTATAAAAAAAGTACTAACAGCCTAACTTTTACTATCAAAGCCTTACCTGGCAATAAAACGCCATTACCAAAGGTTGCTGATTCAGATTATGTGGCGGTTTTTATTGACAGTGGTGGCTGTGGCCCATGCATGCTTCGCGGTATGGCTTTTTAAAGTAAAGGTTATAAATATATGTATACTAATAAAGCACATCGAGAAGATATAGAAAGTCCGGAAGAGTTTACACATCTATTATCTAAATCAGATTTTAAAGTAAAAGCTATGGGTTTAAGCAGTCTATACTTTTCTGATAGTGAAAATTGGGAAAACCCTAACAGTAGTGATGATGGTTTGACGGCGATCACTCCATATAAATCTAGCGAATCTTCCGAGTTGCTCCAACATAAATTAACTCCCTTGTTAAAATCTATATTGAAATTCTTCAATAAGCTTTATATGGGAGGATTAAAACCTTTTATTGATGGTCAATTAACCACTGCATGGCCAGTAATAATTACTTTGTTTGCAAACATTTGGAGTAAGAATAGAGCAACGATTAATCCAATGGTTGAACTGGGTTTTAATATTCCAATTACTATTATAGTTCAAACTGTAAGTATGCTGGATTATTATGGGTATCTTAAACATCAGAATAAAAAGTTTGTTTCTCTACTGCTGCATATGCTAAAACGTGGCATTGATGGTCTGACGCCAATGATGGTTACAGTAGTATTACTTTCAAAATTAGCAGGTGCATTATTTACCGTGTATCAATGTGGTGAAATGACACAGCAAGAATGTGATAAAACCGCTAAGGATAATAATTTACTGTTAGCAGGCATTGTATTGACCATTGTTTCGTTATCGTGTTCCGCTTATATTGCATCAACTGGAATGTTAGGACAAATAAAAGAAATATTAGAAGATTTTCCTTTATTAAATTATAAAAACTCAGAAAGCTTTAATGCGGGAATACCATTATGCAAGAGTGCTTTTTATGATAAATGGTTACATAGAGTATCTTTTGATTCATATCAACTGTCAAAGTCACTAAAATTTTTTGGGAATACATTAAAATTTTTTTCCATTGGTTTTGGTTCAACTTATATGAGTATGTTAACGATAGCACAGTTCTTTCCTAAAAACCCTGAAGCTGATATTTTAAAAGGATCAGCGGTAACTGCGGCTGAAGCCATAACTTTTCCTACCATCGCTGTTGCAGGAGTTTATGGTACTATTGTCGCAGGGCTAACTGCAAAAAAAATCGGTCGCGGCTTTTTCAATGGGCTCTATTATTTGCTCGCGTTTTACGCGCTTTCAATAACAGACCTTTATAATAGAAAAAATAGTTATGATATGTTTTATCAAAACAGTGATAATATTTCAGAATGTATTAATACTTTAACTTGGATATATCTAGGGTTGATTGGCGTTCGATTATTGTTAGTTTTAACTGCTGCTATTCCATCTAAGTTTCTTTCCAAGAAAACAGATAATTTACAGTCAAAATTGATAAGGCTGAGTGACCAATCAATACCTCATAATATTAATAATGCTCTTAACAAACAAACCACAATTAATAACGTTGATGCAAAAGTTTTAGTTGCCAAAGGACTGTTTTCATCGAGCAGATCAGAAGGAAATTTTGATAATATTGAAGATCGTGACGGTTTAAGCAGCTATAAAATTTGACAGGAACAATGCAATAGAAAAAAGTTTGTATATGTTTTTTATGACAGAGTTTCTAAATTTCTTACAAGGAGCTTTCAGAATCAGCAAGTATATGCTGTATTAAACTTGGTGTTGTTCCCCAAATAGTATACTGGAGCAGCTCTCGATGTAAACGTTGAATTTCATTGTTTAGCATAACAGCACGTCCTCCAATCATTAGTGCAACTGACTTCAAAGTCTGAGTGGCAAAATTTAATATTTTAGCGCGCACTTCTATGATGGATGATTTTTCAATACAGGCTTTAATTAACAGTTCTCTATATTCATTTTGCTTGGTTTCTAAAGTGTTAAGTAATTTAACGGCATCTGTTTTGCTTTTGATTGAATCAGATTTAAGCAGTCGAATCAGTGCCAGAGTTATACCTAAAGTCGCAATTGTTGGATGAACGTTAACAGAACCATTTTTGCCTGTACTGGCAAGGTATCCTTTTTTTTGATTAAAGATAATATCTTTTTCATAGATTGGCCATTGATGTAAAGTTGCTGAAACTGTATTTGTTGAATTGATGGTAGCTAACTCTAAAGGCTTAGAAAACTGGATATATCTACCGTCAATTTCATTGTTAACAAAAGGTAAAACGCAATACAATTCTTGTTCTTTAAAAAAGAAGCCTGCAATAATTTCGTCAAAAATATTGAAACCAGATATCCATTTTAATTTGCCAGAAAGAAAATAGCCTTTGTCAAATTTATCCCCCACCAAAGTAGGATGTTCCAAATTACGAAGATGAGAAAGTGCTAAACCTATGCCTTTGGAACCTGTACGTAATTGAGGGATTATATTTTTTGCAATGTATTCATCAGCAAGATAAGAGATGTACCGAGCAGCACTCTGGTGTTGGCATTGTAAGACAAATAAAGCACCACTATAGCTGGCGATCAATTCACCTGTACTTACAATCTCAAATAGTTCGAATTCTAGCCCACCATGCTTCTTTTTTGCATAAAATGTCAGGATATCCGTTTTTGCTAGTTTATAAAATAATCTCTTAAGTATATTCGCGTCAAAATCGGCGTTGTTTGCAACAGGCTGAACTTCTTTCTCGAGAAAAGCTTTTAATGCTGAAAAATTCCTCATAAAATTGTCTTTGTTTAATTAAAAAATAAAAATAATACAGGGCCTTAATTTTTTGAGTATGCAAAGCGCTTTAATGTAATTTGCATTATACATCTAAATAATCTTTGATAACTAAAGTCATTTTTGAATAAGCATAACGATTTGAACCCGGTATTGGAAAGTCATTTTCTACAGGCCCAAGGGTCAAATCTAACTCAAACCAAAGGTGTTTAGAGGAGGGAGTTATTTTTTTAATTCTGACAACTCCTAAAAACTTATTAGTATGTAATTGCGCTTTAAACTCCGAGTGGATACTAACAATTAAAAAATCAGACCAGTATTTGTTTTCAAAATCATCCCAACCATAATTCTTTAGATTCGATATCCAGCCTAAATCAATGCCACAGGCTATAGCAATATACATCATTTGATTGAAGGCTAGATTTAAATCCAGTGCATTCATGTGACCTGTTGAATCACTATACCAAAGACCATTTATTTCAAGAACACTCTGCAATACAATATATTTATCTTCAGTTTGCAAAATATGACTTTCTTTGACGATTGGTTTCCAATATGGCTTAAGTATAGCCTCAATTTTTTGGGGATCAATCATGCGTGTTTTATTGAATTTTACCATATTGATATGCGCGCTATAAAAATTAAATTATGATTACTTAATATAGTTTAGCATATTGTAAATATATTTATGTACCCTAAGTCTAAGCTTAATAAAATTATTATCTGTGTTACAATGAATAAATGTACAGTACTTTAAAAAATAAATTAAAAGAGTTCTTTGAAGAGATAACGCCGCTTGAAGAATACTTGCTGGATAGAATTTCTAATTTTAATCCTAAGGGTGAGGGCATAATTGATAAACAGGAAGTCATTATAAACTTAGCTGAAGAAGTCAGATTTATATCCAAAATTCTCCAAGGCAAAAGTTTCGACGACATTAACCTTATGTTTCAAAGTATGATAGACATTTGGGATCTATCAGACATTAGCATACCTACAGAAAAATATAAGCTTGCTGCACCAGTTTATTCAATATCAGTGATAGCCAAAGGTTATAACCTCCCGAGATGTAAATTAATAGAACAAATAGCTCGAGAAATAGCTTTAAGGGCTTGTATCAAAATAACTTGAACAACTTATAGTTTTATGATTTACTGGAGGCATGAATAAAAATAATATTGACAAGAATTGGCTGAAAGTATTTTCAACCTTAAGTGAGCAACAGAAGCGTTGGTTAGCTGCAGTAAAAGCAAAAGAAATTGGGTATGGTGGAATTTCAAATGTTAGTAGAGAAACGGGTTTGTCAAGGACTACAATTACACTTGGGATAAAGGAAATCGAATCAAAAAAACAACTTTCCATAAGTGATGATAGAATTAGAAGTAAAGGTGGTGGAAGAAAAAGAACTGATGAATCAAAACCAGAATTAATTAAAGCTATCGAGATGATCATGGAAGAGTCGTCCGCTGGAGATCCGATGAGCCACTTAAAATGGTCTTGTAAATCTACACGAATGATTGCTGAGCAATTAAAAAAATCAGGTTTTGAGGTTTCACATTCATCTGTTATGAGAATACTTAAAAAACTGGATTATTCCTTAAAATCAAATAAGAAAATGTTGTCTGGCAAAAATCATCCTGATCGTGATGCACAATTCAAATATATCAACAGGCTTGTCAATGCTTTTTCTGGGCAAGAAAATCCGGTTGTATCAGTCGATACAAAAAAGAAAGAATTGGTGGGAAACTTTAAAAACTCGGGTAAAACATGGACAAAAGATGCTATTGAAGTGTTAGATCATGACTTTCCCTCTTTTGCTTTAGGCAAAGCAATTCCTTACGGTGCTTACGATATTAATCGAAATGAAGGTTTTGTTAATGTTGGTATGTCGTCAGACACATCTGAGTTTGCAGTTAATAGTTTGTGGCAATGGTGGAGACACTTTGGACGTAAACACTATCCAAATGCGACAGAAATTCTTGTTTGTGCTGATGGTGGAGGAAGCAATGGAAGTCGAACTAGAGCCTGGAAGTTTTACTTGCAAGAGTTATCAAACAAGTTGGGGATCCCAATAACTGTTGCACACTATCCGCCAGGAACAAGTAAGTGGAATAAGATTGAGCATCGAATGTTCTCATTTATAAGTATGAACTGGAAAGGTAAACCATTAGAAAATTTTGAAGCCGTGGTTAAACTTATCTCCTCTACAAAAACCAAAGAAGGTTTAAAAGTCAAGGCACGATTAGATAAGAAAAAATATAAAAAAGGGATGAAAATTTCAAGAGAAGACTTCGAAGATCTAAATCTAAAATTTTCAAAAAAATTCCCACAATGGAACTATACAGTTCATCCAATTTAATCAAACTTGTTCAAGTTATTTTGATACAAGCCCTAACTCTAAGTGATGAATCAATGAGTACTTTAAATTTACTCGACGTTGGATGCGGTGTTGGGCTGCAAACTCAAGCACTTTCAAATATGCTTGAAGCAATGGGCATACGACAAAAAGTAAGAATCATTGGTATTGGTCCTTTGTCTGAAGAGTTAACAATATCCTTTTTGCGGAAGACTTATTTAGATAATGCAGTTTATGACGTTTTAATCAATTCAACGGCCGCAGGCTTAGGCGCTAAGCTCAACGGAATTCAAATTGATTTGATGATGAGTACTGGTGTCATGGGAAGCTATGTTTTTCAAGATGAGTTTAGATTAATGCTAAGTCTAGATATTTTCACGAATTTGACAAGGTTTATGTTTGCTGCAAGAGCCCGATGCAAAGATAATTTTATTAATATTTTGCATGAAAGAAATTTGGTTGGAACAACGCCAATTTACAGTTACAACAAAGGAGGTTATGACAGAACTTTAAGAACCTCTGATGGAACAGTTTTAAATAGAGAGTATGCTTTTATTTTAGTTAATTCAAAGCTTGTTCAACATAATAAAATAGATGAAATAACCTAAGCCATAAAATTGCTATGAGCAACACTACTCTTCTTTTAATAAGGCAATGAATTATCATTAATATAAACTTTTATTAATTTAATTATAAATTTTGTCATGCCGTGATTAAATATCTTCAACTAAAAAACACTGCAACTATGTTAACTGGATCAAAATACGTATTTAAACCCATAGAGATTTAAGCATTTCTTAAGCTTATTTTGGTAGTATTTAAATTAGGTATTTAAGCAGTTCAATTTTTTACAACTGATAATCTGAGAGGTACAGCATGAAACTATCTAAACTAAGCCAAAGCGAAGCCAAAAAATTGGTGGATATTGCCGCTGAAATTAAGGAGGATTTGCAAGGTGTTCAGCTTGGCATGTATAGAACAGATGGTTATTTCTTTATAAGCTTACATAACGTTCTAAAAGCAATAGCTTCAGGAGAAACGTTTTACCCTATTCAGTATTTCTCAGGGCAGGGACATTTAAATTACCCATCAGATCCTCAAGGAGCGTTGAGTGAAATGAAGGAGCGATTAGAAGAATATATCGGTGGTCTTCCAGATTCATACGGATGGGATCAAATTGATGGCGAAAAAGTCATAACTAAGATGAAAGAATTACATCAGAAACTGACTTTGGCAATTGTTCAACCAGAAGTTCTGTTATATAGGTCTAAAAATGGGGAATTAGCTATTAAATTTGCTGGCAGTTCAGACAGTGTTAAAAAATTTTTGAGTGCTTTTGAAAGCATTATGGGTTCCAACGCAGCTCGAAATCTCTTTTCTCTTTATGAGGATAATCCAAATACATTATATGTTGCCGCTTCAATTAATTTGAATGACGGACGATTAATGACTGACTTTCCAAATAAACGCATTCGAGAGCTATTTTGTAAACTCTTAAATTTAGACGTAAGTTTAGTACTTGTCTCTGAAAATTCCATAAGGATTAAAGACAGAAACATACTGGAGGCAGGACAGAATGTGGCAACAACATTTTCTATAGAACATACAAATGTAAGCCTAAATACAGCTGAATTTTCTGGCTCTGGTCTATTAAGTCATTCCGTACTGTTCCGTCCAGGCACAGAAGCTAGCTCTAGCGCAATGGCTAATCAAGTCATTCTTAGTGACGCTGTAAAAGCATCACTGGCAACTTCAGAGCATGATGATGCTACTGCATCTCTATTTAAAACGTTTATTCAACGTCGAAGCTAGAATTAATAAATTTATTTGATAATAAGCTTTATGAGATATCAGTGGAACAATGTTTAATATAATGAGTTGGAATTAACTTTAAAACAACATATGTTGAGTTTCAACTCATATACACTGAAATCAGTGATAAATTTTGTAAATGTTTTTCATGCTAGTGAGTTTTTAACAATGAAACTCTACACTCAAAGCTAAGTGAAATCGTTGTTAGAGTCTTGTTCTCAGCCACAGAATTACTGAAATAAAAACACTTAAGAGTGAAAATATAATGACTGGAGTCATAGCTAGAATGTAATTATTTTGAAGTACATTTAAAAGCTCACCGGAAATAGCTAATATGGTTAAGCTAATACTAAGGGACAACATATTAACTGCTCCAAAACTAGTGGCTAAATTTTGTTTATTAACCAGCTTTTTTAATAATATAATTCCGAGCACAGTTGAGGATGTCGATATACCAAGTATTAAATAAAATATAATTTTAAAACTTAAATCCATGACAAAATAATGACATACTATTAACGATGCAAATTGGATTAGTGAGCTTAAAATCATAAGCGGTGTGAGTTTCTTCACGGCACTTGCAAGAAATCCAAAAATAGGTGCTCCAACGATATATCCTATCAATGTATATCCATTATCGATAATCGCTTGAAAGTTGGCGAGATGGTATCGGTTTTCAAGAAAGTCGATTCTCCAAGTATTAGTTAAAACGACAATATTTACAGAAATACTGGCTAAAAAAACACTTATTAACCAAAGATTTTTGTTCTTTACGATATTTTTAAGAATTTTTAGAATATCTTTATTGTTTGAATTTTGTTTAGGATCTTTGTCGCGCACAATTATTAACATTAAAAAGGCCAAAAGCAGGCAAACAAAAATGTTTATAAACATGATTCTGGGCCAATCCATATATATTGTCATATAATTGAAAGTTATCCCAATAATTAATGCTCCAGCAAGCGTGAGCATTTTTGTTAAGCTAATCGCTATTTTATAGGCGCTTTCATCCAGCCATGTGCTTGCGATATAAATTGAACCAACTGAGCCAACGGATGCTGCCATCCCCATAATAAATCTTCCTAATAGAAAGATAAAATAAACAGAGTAAAGGTTTGATAAAAAAACACATAATACTCCCAAAGAAAATGCCAATACCGCGCTAAATAATATGATTCGAACATTGTATTTATCGATCAGTATGCCTGCTGGAATTTGAAATATAATGAATGCAAGTATATAAAACACACTGATTAGTGAGATTTTAAAATCATTTATTAAATAGGCAGATTTAATATATCCAACTTGCAGGCTAGGCGAAATCTGAACGCCATATTGATAAAACATGAAAAAGGCGGGCAGAAACCATATAAACCAGCCTCTGAATTTGTATACCAAAGGGGTCTCCATTGAATACCAATACAAAGAAAATTAAGAGAATACATCTGTTTTATATTCTAATTGTAACAAAGAACACTGTAAACAAAGAACATATCAATCTTGGTTGAGCTTTTTCGTCAGCTCAAACAACCCATAATGGACACTCCTTTAAAATTTTACTCAAACTATACATGAAAAATTACTGTCAATATCAGGAAAAATTTTTTTACTTATGCTATATTTTATTTCCAATTTTGAATTAGAAAAACAATGCTTACAAGAATTGGTCATTTCACTCGCCAACAAAGTATTATTATTTTTGAGTTTTTTAGCTTTTTGGGCTGGTTAACTATCAGGTTTTTTAAACCAGTACTTACATATCGAGAATTTGCAGGACAAATTGCAAATGAAGTGAGCAGATTTGGTTTCAAAAGTATTTTTATTATTTGCATCGTCAGCTTTTTACTGGGTACCGTGATAACCTCTATTGCAGGTGGTCAATTTCAAACCTTTGGTATCACATTATTCACAGTGAATTTATTAGGCATCAGTCAGGCTCGGGCGTTAGCGCCCTTGGTGACAGTGATTTGTCTGATATTTTTGGGCGCTGCCAGATTTACCAACGAAGTCTCAGATATTGATAGCCAAAATACCGATCTCCATCAAAGTTGTTTAAATAAAATACTAGCTATGGGGATTATTGCACCGATGCTGAGTCTATTTGCTTTTTATGCAGCCGCATATGGTGGTGCTTTTATTGCAGTGTATCAATTTCGTATTCACAGTGCACAATTTTGGCAGCAATTTTTTCATAGTGTGCCTTTTTACTTTATCGTTATCGGCTTATTTAAAGCCATTGTTTTTGGTATAGAAGCTGCTACCATCGGTTGTTTTTATGGTATGCTTGCTCATCATGCTAAAAAAAGTTTAGGGAGCTTCATTATTACCACCGTCAGTATGGGGGTAGTAATTGTCGCGATAACCGATAGTATTATTGAAATATCAATATTTTTACTGACATAGGGACATTATGAAGCAAAAATCTACAGCATTTTTGGGACTTTTAGTGCTTGTTTTTGCTCTGGTTTTTTTTGAAACCATACTATATTTTATTCCAAGCCTTTCTTTAGACCACAGCTCTACTTACATCGTTTACTTTCAAGGCTCGCTGGGTGGCTTGGCTGTAGGGTCACCCGTTAACTATCGCGGTATTCGAGTGGGGCAAGTGGTTCGTATGGAGATGGAGTATAATGTTAACAGTCGCCAGTTTGATATCCCAATTTTTATTCGATTCTATAAAGATTTGGGCGGTGAATTGGCCAATAATACTCTAATTGATAAATTAATTAAGCAGGGGTTAAGAGCTGATCTACGGCAACAAAGTTTGCTGGCAGGCAATGCGGTGATTAATATCGAATTACACTCTAATAGACCAGGCTATGTCATCAACGACCCAAAATTTAATTACACCATTATTCCCAGCATTCCTGATGAAGATCAGCCAGCTGACTTAAATGCAGCCATTGATGCTGCTAAAAACATGTTTGAGAGTTTCACAGCACTTGCAAAATCTGAACGGGTTAAAAATGCCATTCATGCATTTCGAAATGCAGCAGATTCAGTGAGTACCCTATCAAACACGATTAATGAGCAAACACCAGGGGTTGCTGATAACTTTAATAGAAGCATGAACGAGTTAAACCAAACCGCGTATTCCATTCGTAGTTTAAGTGATTATTTAAATCGACATCCAGAAGCATTGATTAAAGGGCGAAACTGATGCAAACAATACTTAAATTTTTTATTTTTTTTCTGTCAATTTTGGGGTTCGGAATATTAAGTGGCTGTAGCAGTAAGCCTTCAAGCTTTTATCTCTTAAATCCAATTCACACAAGCACGTCAACCATTTCCGGTACTAAACACACCATCATAGGTATTAGTGGCATTAAATTGGCGCAATATCTTCAACAACCTCAAATAATTAGCCGTAACACAGCTAATGAATTAAATTTGGCTGAATTTCATCGCTGGGCAGAACCGCTTAAGGATAATATTCAAAGTGTTATTGTGAATAATTTAAGAGGGTTACTAAAGCAGTCGATTATTATCAATCATCCCTGGAATACATACATTAAACCAAACTTTACTATTCAGGTAATCATTGGTAGGTTTGATATTTCTGCTCATGGTATTGCTATACTCAATGCCAGTATAATTGTCAGAAATCAAAATAACACAATTATCAAAGCAATTTACAATAAACGTTTTAATGCAAAAGTCGCATCCAAAAATTACAATGCAATGGTTATGGCTATGAACCGTAATTTGAGTAATTTATCCAGGTTTATTGCTCGAATCTATTAGAAGTCTCAATGAGTCATTAATGAAATCAGTAGCTTATATAGAAAAATTATAAAAGCAAACCCCTATATTTTGTACTATTATTATTATAAGTAGTTCAAATTTTGCGGTACAATAATGACTGGTAAACCTTATGTGCATTCATATTCTGATGCACAACTAGTGCTTTTAAATTCTGAAACGGATGAAAATGATCTTTATCTCATTGGTCATCAGCCTGGTAAATTATTGAAACTTGAATCAAGAATCATGTTAGACGCCGCTGCAGTGGTGGTTGGTGCTGAAGCAGTAAAAAATGCAGATGATGCAGCGGATTCTCAAGCTTCGGAAACACAAGAAGCCTCTGGCGCGAATGAAATAAAAGTCACTCCGGCTGGTATTGCTAAAGAATCTAAACAGGCACCTGAACCGGAAAAAGAAACCTTAGTTGCAGATGAATCAAACATTGAAGCAAAACAAATCACAGCCAAAGGCGATCAAAATGAGAAAGTTGAAGTAAAAATAATTGAAAACGATTATTCAGTTGAAAATGATAATTCTGTATTAAATGACGAAGCATCAGAAATATTAAAATATGTATCTGCAAAATATGATATTAAGATAGAAAATTTGCAAAATCAGTATAAAAGCTTCTACAGTGAATTTGAAACAAAAAGTAATTACGACCCTCAAGCCAAAGAATCTTATCAAGCCAGTAGCTTTGCTTCGCAAGCTAGTGCTGCACGTAGTTTTAGTGAGCAGTCTGAAAATAATATTGGAGAAGAATCAGATAACGCTGATGATATAACTAAGGGTGAAAGCACTGTTGATTCTGCAGAAGATGCTACGCCTGATTCCGAAAATGCTGTTACTGAAAACTCTGAAAATGATAATGTTCCTATTGATGAATCAGGTGCTGAAGATGTAGCTGATAATCTAGATGATACTGTCGAAGATGCAACAGATGCTGGGTCAGGTGATGGAACCGATGCAGACGAGGCATCCGACGAATTAGATGATGCCATCGAAGATGAAGCTGATGATCAAACAGACGACGAAGCAGATGAAATCTCAGATGAAGCTTCAGATCCTGAAGATGCATTTTTAGTCACGACACTTTTGGATATCGTCAATCCAAATGATGGAGAAACCTCTTTAAGGGAAGCACTCAATGCTGCAAGTACTGCAGATGAACCGGTAGTGATTGAATTTGATGAAACTGCTTTTTTTGACAGTTTTGAGGGTGGAGGCGACCAATCTATTATCTTTTTAGATTTTGAATTTGGAGAACTCTCTATCTCAGAAGCTAGCAATTCAATTACAATCGATGCCTCTAATTTTTCCGAACAAATTATTATAGATGCACAAATGGAAACTCGACATTTTTTTATTTTAGATAGTACTGTAACTTTTAACAATATTGAATTTCGTAACGGGTTTTCAGAAGCTGAAGCAGGTTCAATTTTTGCGAGCAATGAAAGTTTTATTACTTTTACTGATAGTGTATTCACTGAAAATCAAAGTTTAGAATTTGGTGGCGCAGTTTATATAAGTGCTGGCACAAATCTTCTGATTGAAAATTCAATCCTGAGAGGCAACCAGGCAGGAGAAGGCGGCGCTATTTATGCAGCAAATGCCACACTTTCAGCCAGAAATACTCAATTTATTAATAATGAGGCAACACTTGGCGGCGCTATCCTGGGTTTTTGGGGGGCAAATATTCAGATTGAACAGTCCGACTTTCAGAACAATACTGCAACACAAGACGGTGGTGCCATTTTCATTACTGGACAGTTCGAAAATCCTTCTTATCTTGATGTCCAAAGTACAAATTTCTCTAGTAATTTAGCCGACTTTGGTGGTGCAATTTTTCTTGAAGAATTTGTGAATACAACTCTATCAAGTGCCAGTTTCATTGATAACACTGCTTTCGAAGGCGGTGGAATATTTGTTTTATTTGACAATGAATTGCAAATTATTCAAAGTACTTTTTCAGGCAACTCTGCAGAAGATGGGTTTGGAGACGCTTTGCTGATTGCAACAAACAATCAAATTGAATTCATTTTAAGTTCATTCGGTGATAACCAAACCATTGATGCCATTAACTTCGGAGAGTCAGAAGTTGCCCTTATTGAAATGAATCTAGTAGGAAATCTTTTTGGTGGAGATTTTACTTTAGATGATTTCACGAGTAGTCCCATCTCAGGCGACTATAATATATTCATGACAGGTATACAAACACCAGAATTTTCAGACAGTGAAGGTGAAAATAATACCTTTGCAGATGAATTATTTTCCAGTGAATTACAAGACAATGGTGGTTCCACTTTAACATTTTTACCTTCTGAAAATGCTTTGAATTTTGTTCCTGAAAATTATTTAAATGATCAGGATATCTTTATTGAACTCGATCAAAGAGGTTTGTTTAGAAATGCCGAAAATGGTTTCGATGCCGGTTCAGTAGATATTAATATGATTGATGATGGTGAACCAGTTGAGCCGGTTGATCCAGTTACCCCAGTTGATCCAATTGTACCGGCGCAGCCAAGCCCAACTATTCCAATAACTAATGCAGAAGCTGATGTTGCAGTAGAGGCAGCATTAGCAGCATCGACAATTGATTCTATCACTCTCACCAGTGATGCTATTATTGTAAGTAACTTTGCAGATGATACTTTTGGGCTTGAGGGACATGTACTGCTTGACACAAATGATGAAGAAGATTTATATCGATATTCTGACTATCAGATTGTTTCCTTAGATGTATTCTCAGACACTGATTTTGAAAGAGTGGATATTAGCCCCTGGGACAACGCAGGTCGTGCTTTAATAGTGGATAATTATGAAAACTACCAAGCCATCGTTGCCACTGAAGCAAGTATTGAAGCAAATGCAAATCGTTTCGATGATTCCATTCCTGCCTATTTCACCTTATACAGAGATCTATCTGCCCAATATAAAACAGAAGCTTTTGAGCTTTCTGAAAAATACACAAGTGATGATACTATTCTTGTGGACAAAGCAATAGCAAAGCCTGCCATATCTGCTGGTGAATACTCCCTTGAAAAAGCGTATCAAATTGATGGTATTGAAAGTGATTACTTAAACGCTTATCAAGCGCTTGAGCAAACCCTGAAAAATCCTGAGAACAACTATAAACATGATTTCTCTGAACAGCTTAAATCTCAACTAAGGTATTAATTTTTTTATCATAAGGCTTACGAAAAACTTCGTATTAAAATCAACATTAATTAATGTAGGTTGGGCTGACAAAGGAAGCCCAACGGTATTCATTTAATTGTGGCCTTATATTAAGTTGTCACGGCCTGTTGGGCTTCCTGCGTCAGCCCAACCTACATTTATTTTGCCTGTAAATCGAAGTTTTTCTTATTGTTACCATGATAATAGTAATAACTAAATATAAGTATTCACGATTTTTAAATATTTGGTATAATTGCAGTTATCAAAAAAACTTAGTTTAAAGACTCATTTAGACAAACTAACATTTATAAATTTAACAAAAACATGAACACAAAACAAAAAAAAGATCGACTTGATGCAGAGCATTATCAAAAAAACTCTCAAATACAAAGTAGTAATGCTCATGTTTTTATCGATGAATTACACATTGCTACAACTGACAATATACTCGACTTAGGTTGCGGAGATGGTGGTGTTACGGCTTATTTAAGTCAACTGGCCAGTGAAGGGCAAGTTACTGGGGTTGATCCTTCAGAGAATATGATTCAATCAGCCAGCGATAGATATTGTAAGGATATAAATCACTTAAATTTTAAACAGGGCTCTGCGGAAGATTTTCATGGGGAGGCGCTTTACACGCTAATAACAAGTTTTAACAGCTTTTACTGGGTTCGGAGTCAACAGCTTGCACTTGATAATATTTATCAGGCACTCAAACCTAAAGGGCGTTTTGCAGCTTTAATTTATCCGGCTGAATCACTTTATTGGTCAGTGTTCTCAGAAATTTTAAATACTCCCACTTGGAATAGATATTATGAAGGCAGTGTGTTTAAAACTTTGCTAAGCGTTGAAGCCCTTTGCCAATTGGCTCAAATTGTTGGTTTTAGTGTAAAGTTGTGTGAAAAAATTGATGGTCTTGCAATCTATCATAACTTAGATGAGTTTATGAATTTTGTAAATGGCTGGTTGCCCTTAATGGTGGACTTACCTTCAGATAAGGAGTTAGAATTTTTAAAACTCGCTTACGAATTGGCTCAGCTACGCTTTGGTATGTCTGATAAAGTTGAGTTGCCTTATACCAAACTGCACTTAATTTTAGAAAAAAGTTAATCTACTGAGTTTATTAATTTTTGATAACGCTTGGTCTTGCAAATTGCAGCCCTGTGCCTGGCAGCAACGATAAAACCAAAGCAAGCTTTTGCGCCACAACGACAGGGATGATCCTGCCAGCCCATGCGTTGAAACCCGTAATCATAGCTAAGCTCTTCGCCTAACTGGATATCTCTTAAACTATAAACCCAGACTTCATCATCGATGATAGTAGAATAACAGTTAGGATTGCACGAGTGATTAATATATTTGGCAGGATTTTTAGCAATATCACCATCCAAAACATATTTATCATTGAGTTCAAACAGATAAATGCATGCGTTTTCATCGGTTGCGACCCTTTTATCCGCCTGCTTTTGGGTGATTTTATTCCCAAAATATTGAATAATAGGTGTGTCTTTGGCTATAAAGTCTGCTGCAAATAAACCTCTTTTATGAATGCTGGAGGATTGTTGAGTGTAAAGCTTTTTGCGAGTCATGAAGGTTACCTGTTTTTTTGCCAGCGTTTGACAAAATCCATTTTAATGTCAAATAGATCTAATACGCGTCCTACACTGTGATCCACTATATCCGTGATTGTTTCTGGATGATTATAAAAGGCAGGCACAGGTGGTGCGATAATCCCGCCCATTTGATTCACTTTTAGCATATTTTCAAGATGTGCTGTATTCAAAGGCGATTCTCTTACCATTAATACAAGCTTTCTACGCTCTTTTAAAACCACATCCGCAGCTCTCGTTAAAGCATTGTGACCAAATCCATGAGCAATAGCTGCCAGGGTATTCATGGAGCAAGGTGCAATAATCATACCAATAGTATCAAAGGATCCACTGGCCAAATGACAGGCTATATCCTCAATGGCATGATATTTATCCGCCATATTCTTAATATCATCTAAAGATAACTGGCTTTCATATTTTCGAACCTGTTGCGCAGCTTTACTAACGATAAGGTGAGTCTCAAGTGGCAGAGGTTTTAGTACTTCAAGCAGGCGAATGCCGTATTGAATGCCACTGGCACCAGAGATGCCAATGATGATGCGTTTTGGTTGCTGCATAGTGAATATATGAAAAGTTATTTTACGAATGAAGTAAGCTTATGAAAAAAGTTTCATTAAAGCAAATGAATTTGTAAGTGACAGTCATTTGCTTTCATTTATTGTGTTTTTGACATGGTTGCTGCTTTAATAAAATGTATATTTTAAAATTATCCAGGGTAGCGTAATTCAGAGCGTCTGGGCGAAATGATTTCCTCTTCTGGCAAAGGTGTATCATTACATCCCATGGAAGAACCGGGTACTAGACGATTTTTTCTATCAATAAGCGCATTAATGCTGTCGCTGTCATCATCATTTCGTTTTACAGGAGAAGAGGGAAAGCCATCCGTTGGATTAAGACCATCTCTTTCTTCTTTTGTGGCACTGAGTTTATCTGCAAGGAGGAGATTAAAAGTACCGTTGTTAACTGATTGAGATACAGGCTCTAACTTTGTTGCTGACGCAGCGCTTAGCGTCAGAAACATGAGGGCCGCTGAAGAAAATGCTATCAGACCCCTCGATACTTTTTTCATACTGGCCGAGGAAGGAATTTCTTCTTCATCAACAACTCTTTGAGTATTTGAATTTGGGTTTTGGGAGATCAGTGGCAGTTTTGGTGGTGAAAAAAATGTTTTCAAAGGTTCAAGCCACTGAACAACTTTACTCGAAACAAATCTGCCAACTGCTGTGATTACACCATTAAATCCAAGTGCCTTAATTTTATTTAAAGGCTCTTCTTCTTTTAAAATAGGCGCATAAACACTTTTTGTTAATTTTGCCATTTCTACAGCATAAGGATCTATAAAGCCATCTACGTCACTTGCGCTAACCTGTTGACCTGCAACGCCATTTTCACCGGTATTATTGATGCCTGCATCTTTGGCTTGATGGTTTTTCGTATATTTTTTAATTTTAGCTAAAGTTCTATCTGAGCGCATAGAGGGGGCGAGGCCATGTCCAAATTCTGCTATGACCTCATAACTTGCCATAACTACGCAATTTTCCACGCCAGTGCGGTCTTCACTGTCATTACAGTTTACTCCAACTTCATGGCTAAGATTAGTTTCCTGACGATGAATACAGGCTTGAAGTTGGTAATTGTACTTTAAACTTTGTGAACGGTTTTTTTCCATTAGGAAATATAAATTATCTAATTCACGAAGCAAATTGTATTGTTGTATGAGTTCAGGTGCTACATTTGGATTTTTAAAAACTGACTTTTGAAGATTTTTGAGTTCTTTATTTAAAATTTGAGATAAGTCTTTGAAATATGCTTGTTTTGCATCAAAGAGTTTTTTTTCAAAGTAATGATGGGCTTTCAATGCTTTATCAAAATCTTTGAGCAATTTGTTAAGTTTGTGCTCATCCAAGCTGTTGTAGTTATCATGAAGCTTTTGTATGATAGCTTCAACATTCATCCAAGACTGATCTCTTTGAATTTCTAGGGGTTTAAATTTAGTCTGCATTTCAATAGCAAACGCTTCAAATAACAAAGATGAATCATTTCCTATAACAGGGTTGATTGACTTAAGTTTTGAGCAAGTATCTGAAATGAGCTGATTATAATACCGGGTATTGATATAAAACTTAATGGGATCACTTAAGCTGTTTTTACGCATTACATTTACACCTTCTACCATATACCGCATAGGCAAAGTAGATTTTCGATGATTTTGCAGTAAAAAAGCCAGGTAAGTGTAGCGGGTTTGTTCATAGCCGTGCTGCTCGTCAATAGCTTTAGCAGCACGGTGAACGGGGCTTAAAAGGGAGATTTGGGTGAAAGCTTTGGGTGGATTCCCAGCGTGTAAACCCAGTACTGATTCGTGGCGCTGCTTGACTTGGGACACAGTCTGTTGAAAAGCCAGTAAAGGATCATTTATGTTATCAATGGCCATGTAATTAGCTGCACGAGTACATTGATTAAAAATGGTAACTTCACCGGTTTTTGGATCTCGTCTACCCATAATATGCAAAACATAGTTTGCCAACTCGCCAGAGTCTCGTTTGTAGCTTTGATGAGTATAGGGTACTTTTTTGGTACCATCCGTATGCATGCCCAGTGGAATTTCCGCGGTAAAATAGCCAGTTTCTGCTTCAATATTCACAAAGCTTTTACGCTGAGTTTTACTGATGGCCTCTATTTCTGCTTTTCTTAAATTTGTTAAAAAAGTATGGTATTGTTCTTCAGTAAGTTTTTTTGTGTCATAGAAAGCTTTAGCCATATCGACAAAAATGATGTTTTGTACAAAAGTCTCAAAGTTTTCTAAAACTTTTTTTAAACCTTTAACCTCTAAAGCTTTGACATCAAGGTCAAAATGTTTTTTTATGTAGGCAAGATACCCTATTTTCTTGCGTTTTAAATCTTGAAGAGAGTGAGAGTTTGTGGTGGGTGGTTTTTCAATCAATGTCAAAAAAGCTTTCTCAATGCTTGAAAGTCTATCTAGGAGCAGTTGAGTAGAAGGTTTATATTGATCATCCTTAGAAAAGACGCGTAATTGCGCGCCATTAAGTTCTAAATGGCATTTCAAATCTTCTGGCAATTTCGTACCAGTATTAAAACTAAAGGTTGCCTGTCGTGCGACTGCATTAGGAGTAAGCCCATCATTTATTTGAGCTTGTGCAAAACCAAGCTCTAAAAGCTCTGTTAATCCTTCAATGTGGTGTGAGTGCATGGTTTTATGTCCCTTTGATTATCTTTTAAGCCCATTGTACACCTCAAAACTTAAGGAAAACTTAACAAAATCCATAGATTTACTTATCAATACCCAAAGTATTTATTGCACAATTTTTGAATGCAAAATAGGACAAGTTTGTATTCGTATAACGACCATGGTAAAGTTTCGGAAATTTTCTTTAAAAATCAGTAAATGATTGAATTAGAAGGTCTTTCCAAGACCTATAATAACGGCCAAACCTATGTGGTTGATCACATTAATGCGGTTTTCCCCGATGGTGAAATCATCATTCTCTTAGGTTCTTCCGGCTGTGGCAAAACCACTACCTTAAAAATGATTAATTGTCTGGTAAAACCTTCCTCAGGCAGAGTATTATTAGATGGTGAAAATGTCGTTAAACAAAATCCGGTGAAACTAAGGCGACGGATTGGTTATGTATTTCAAGGCGTAGGGCTTTTCCCCAATATGAACGTGGCCGAAAATGTATCTATTTTGCTAAAACTACTCAAACATTCAAAAAAAGAGTGTCGCACGCGAGCAGAAGCACTGCTTGAACTTGTAGATCTTGATCCTGCAATTTATGCCGACCGTGATATACATGAATTGTCAGGTGGACAACAGCAACGGGTTGGGGTGGCCAGAGCTTTGGCAAATAACCCTAAATATCTTTTAATGGATGAACCCTTTGGCGCGCTAGACTCTATCACTCGCAATACTTTGCAGGAAGAATTGTTAAAGATAAATAAAGAGTTGAAAAAAACCATTGTCTTTGTAACCCATGATATTGCTGAAGCTTTTCGTTTGGCGGATAAAATTGTCATCATGCATAGCGGTAAAATTGAGCAAATGGGGCAGGCACAGGAAATTTTAAATCATCCGGCAACCGAATTTGTGGCAGAACTCATTAATACCCATAAACATCAGGTGGAGTTAATGCAGGAAACCATGACCCAAATCTCAGAGTAAAGACTATCGATATGTGGCATCTTTTATTTATTAAACTCATTGAACAGTTTGATTTGGTTATTTTATCAACTTTAATTGCCCTTGTTGTTGCTGTGCCATTGGGAATTATTGTTTTTCGGTTTGAAAGACTCAAACGGTTTACCTTAAGCGCTGCCAGTGTGCTTTGGACAATTCCAAGTCTTGCCTTGCTGGCATTTTTCATCCCATTTTTGGGGATTGGTATTAAACCTGCCATCATTGTTTTATCTATTTATGCTTTGTTGCCAATTTTGCGAAATGTCATCGTAGGTTTAGAAAATATTTCCCCCAAAATGATTGAAGCAGCCAATGGACTGGGCTTTACCAAATGCCAGCGGCTCTATATGGTTGAGCTGCCTTTAGCCTTTCCTGTGATGATAGCAGGCATTAGAACCGCGGTTTCCATAACGGTTGGTGTGGCAACGCTGGCAGCCTTTATTGGCGCTGGTGGTTTGGGTGACTTTATTAATCAAGGGCTTGCCATGAGTGATACCAGCTTATTACTCTGGGGCGCAATTCCTGCTGCAGTAATGGCGGTTTGTCTGGACATGATGATAGGTTTTTTTGAAAAAGACATTCATCTAAAGGATCGCACAGCTATTTTTCATCGAATCAAACAGGTTTTTGTTTACAGCCTTGCCTTATTAATTATTTTATTTTTAGCTGGCAGAGCTATTTACAAAGATTTTGGTACACAATCCGACAATACCGTGATAGTCGCCACCAAAAATTTCACAGAACAGTTTATTTTGGGACAGATGATAGTCCAGATGCTCCAGGCACATACAGATTTGAACGTTGAAACTAAATTCAATCTCGGAGCTACCTCACTTGTGCAAAAAGCTTTGCTGCGTGGGGATGTGGATATGTATCCAGAGTATACTGGCACAGCTTACACGGTGGTATTACATCAGAAAAAAACTGGCACACCACAACAGATTTTTGATTATGTGAAAGATGAGTACCAAAAACGATTCCACTTAACCTGGCTGCCACCTTTTGGCTACAACAATACCGAAGCTATCATTGTGAAACAATCCTTTGCTAAACAACATCAGTTAAACTCAATTAGCGACTTAAAAGCCATTGATTCGAATCTTACCATCGGTGCGCCTGCTGGATTTTTGAAGCGACCGGATGGATTTAGAGGCTTAAAAGAAGTTTATGGTTTAAATTTTAAATCGATTAAACAAATGAATCCTGGGTTAATGTACCAGGCTATTCGCACAAATTCAGTGAATGTGATTGCTGGTTTTTCCACTGATGGACGCATTACTGCCTATCATCTTAAGATTTTAAAAGATAATAAACACTTTTATCCGCCTTATTACGCTGCCATTGTGATTCGTGAGCAAACCTTAAAACAACATCCACAAATTTATGTGGCTTTAAAACCTTTGTTTGGTTTAATTAATGATAAAACCATGCAGCGGTTAAATTATGAAGCGGATATTGAAAAAAAATCCCCTAAACTCATTGCCTATGAATTTTTAAAGCAGCATCATTTACTTTGATCACTGTTTTTTAAAATCACCGCCTGAATCATTTCACAGGTTTTTTGCATGACTCGAATATTATGGCAGCAGGCCAGGGGCGCATACAAAGCCTGACGGGTTTTAAATAAGAAATGCAAATAGGCCCGCGAATAATTCTGGCAGGTGTAACAGTCGCAGTCAGCTAAAATAGGACTGTCATCTTTGGCATAAATACTTTTTTTAATTAAAATTCGACCTTCGGTATCAGAATCAAATCGTAACCAATCATTTTCTTTGACTAAAGTACCATGGTAAAGCGAACCGTGTCTTGCATTACGAGTTGGAGCAACACAATCAAAAATATCTACGCCTTGGGCAGTAACATCAATCAAATCCTGCGGTTTTAAACCAACCCCCATGGTATAGCGAGTTTTATTATGAGGAAGCAGGGAACAAACCCAATTTAATACTTCTATGGTTTTTTCCATATCAAAACCAATTAGCTCTCCACCGATGGCTATTCCGTCTAGATCTGCAGATAAAATCTCTTGAGTGCATTCAAGTCGTAAATCTTTATAACTGCCTCCTTGAATAATACCAAATAGAGCCTGTCTAAAACCATAAATAGAATTAGGATGCTTTAGATGCGTTTCAATAGACTCACCCAACCAGTGCCTGGTTCTTTCCATGGCTTTTAAAGCCGCCTGACGGCCACCTTTTTCAGGGGTACATTCATCAAAAACCATGATGATATCCGCACCAATGATTTTTTGAGTTTCAATGGAAATTTTAGGCGTCATTGAAATTTTTCGGCCATCTATGGGATGTTTAAACACAGCGCCCCTGTCATTAATTTTGCAAATATCAGAATTTTTAGACAGACTAAATACCTGAAAGCCGCCACTGTCCGTCAGCATTGGACCTTGCCAACCCATCATTTTATGCATCCCACCGGCAGCTTCAATAATATCCATGCCAGGGGCGACCAACATGTGATAGGTGTTACCACCTAAAATAATCTGTGAGCCTGTTTGATGTAATTCATGGGAAGATAAACAGTTGACTGCTGCCCGAGTACCCACAGGCATAAAAGTGGGTGTGGTAAAGCTACCGTGAGGGGTTGTGACTTTGGTAATGCGAGCGGGTTTATTCCGATGTTGCCTAACAAGCTCAGTAGTAAAAATATTTTGCATAGTCTGATGTTTGCTGAAAAAGATAATTAACGATTCAATGTTACCACGGATTACAATTTTTTTCTGCTGCAATCTTCCTTTGTCTAAATAGGGATAGGGTGTCGAATCCTAAAATTTATAGGACTTGCGATAAACTCCGATTTACATTTATTTTGCCTGTAACTCTAAGTTTTTCGTCCTAATTTAAATTTATCTTTGCAAAAGTATAATATTGGTGTATTAAGTTATTTATTGAGTTCTTCACTTTAAATTTTAAATAGCTATACTCATGTTTAACACACTTTTTATCATAGATGATAATTCAGAGCAGATTTCCCAAAAGCTAATAAAGACTATAGACTTTGAGACTTATCTTCAGGATTATCCGAAACTAAACTCTGTCAAAATACAGATTATCAATCTTTGCAATACAGAACGTTACTTAGGCCAAGGGTATTATTGCTCTTTACTGGCTGAAGCCCGGCAACATCGGGTTTTACCCACAGTTAAAACCATTAATTCCTTACGAGTATTTTTAGACAAGGAAGGTGGAATGATACTGATTGAAACCCCTTCCAAAGTAAAATCAAAAATGAATCCTCCTGAGCTTACCACGCATGTCATATGTATGGGAGAGGTGGCGGATGAAAACTGGAAGGCGTTGGCAAAACGGATTTTTCAGCAATATCAGGCGCCTTTACTAACCATGAGGATTCGTTGTGCTGATGAAAAACTAATGGTTAATATACAAAGATGTACTTTGGCAGATTTGACCGATGACCAACAGGCCTTTTGTTTTAAGATTCTTGCAGAGTATTCTCAGTTAAGCTGGCGAAAAAATGGTACTCAAAAAAAGTATCGTTGGGAAATGGCGATCTTAGTCAATCAAGCTGAAACAGCCCCCCCTAGCAATAAAGGCGCTATTTTGCGATTTGTAAAAGCCGCTGAAAAACAGGGGGTTAGGGCAAATATCATTGATGCAAATGCAGTTTTTCATTTGAATCAGTATGATGCATTATTTTTAAGAGAAACAACAGCTATTGATCACTACACTTATCAACTATCTTGTGAAGCAGAAAAGCACGGATTAGTGGTAATTGATGATCCGACTTCAATTCTTCGATGTTGTAACAAAGTCTTTTTACATGATGCTTTCAATTATCATAAAGTCTCTAGTATTCCTACTTTATTTGTCCGTAATAACACTGATAACACTATTGAACAAATCGAGCAGTTTGGATACCCAGTTATTTTGAAAATGCCGGAAGGTTCATTTTCAAAAGCTGTGTATAAGGTAGAAAATCAGGCCCAACTCAGACTCAAGTTGCAAGAATTATTAGTTGATTCAGCAATTATCTTAGCTCAAAAATATGTTTATACCGAGTATGATTGGCGTATCGGCATCTTAAATGGACGGGCTATCTATGCTTGTCGATATTATATGGCGAAGAATCACTGGCAAATATACAATCATAAATCCAGAAGACATTTTACCGGTGGATTTGACACGCTGCCAACTTTTGAAGTTCCAAGGTTTGTTTTAGACGCAGCTCTAAAAGCTGCATCTATCGCAGGTATGGGCTTTTATGGGGTTGATTTAAAAGTTTTTGCAAATAAAGCTTATGTATTAGAAGTAAATGATAATCCCAGCATTGATTATGGTGTTGAAGATAATTATCTGGGCGAAGAGTTGTATATGCAAATAATGGCTGAGTTCATCAGACGTTTAGAACTTAGAGGCCGAAAATGAGTCCCAGTTTTCATATAAAACCAGCAGTCATAAGTGATAAGCTTCAGCTTCTTGAAATCGAAGCTGCATGTTTTAAGCAGGATAAAATTACTTCAAGACAAATGCATTATTTGTTATCTGCTGCAAAAGCCGTAACATATGTGGTTGAGATAAAAGACAAAGCAGTTGGATATTGTTTATGTTTGATACCAAAGTTAAATAAGCCGGCCCGCATTTATTCTTTGGCTGTTCTGCCTGCCTGTCAGGGACAAGGGTTAGCCTATGCATTGTTAAATTATGCAGTCCATGAATTAATTGAACTGGGCTACTCAAAATGTCGTCTCGAAGTTGCCTGTAACAATAGTTCTGCCCGTAAATTATACTGTAGCTTTGGGTTTTATGAAATTAAGGCATTGACAGGATATTATGAAGATCATTCAGGTGGCTTGAGGATGGAAAAAAGACTTTGCTATAATGGTAGTAAAATAACAAATGGATAAGAAAGTAATGCAAACCTGGTTTAAAACTTTTTTCTGTGGAATTTTATTGATTGGCTTAAGCGCTAATGCCTTTGCCAGTGACCAAAACTGTTATCGCAACTATTCGAACACACAAATTTTAGCCTGGTCTTACGAAGCGATGCTTTCCAGTTATAATTTCAGTTTTGTCAATGAAGGAAAACACTTTTGGAAAGCCAGACAGTACTTTAAAACTGAGGCTTGGAAAAGTTTTTACCGTTCCATACAACCTTCTTTGAGTCAGGTTAAAGCAAAAAAACTAGTAGTTTCAGTAGGCCTTGAAAATTCACCGGTGATTATCAATCAAAGCTCTAAACACTGGCGAGTGATGCTACCATTGATTATTCATTATCAGCAGCAAAATAAAGACACTACCGTAAAACAAACAGTGACTCTTCAAATTGCAGAGGATGATGACTGTGCTTACGGGAAAAATCTAAAAATTATAGACTTCAGTATCAATAAAGCAAAAAACATCTCTAATTAATTAAGATACTGATTTGAGCACAATACAATTAGGACTTACGATAAACTTCGATTTACATTCAAAATAAATGTAGGTTGGGCTGAGGTCGGAAGCCCAACGGGGTATTCATTTAATTGCGGCCTTATTTAGTTGCCACGGCTTGTTGGGCTTCCGACCTCAGCCCAACCTACATTTATTTTTTATTTTATATAAAGTTAATCGCAAGTCCTAACAATTATATTATAGTAGGCCAAGCTCTTTGTAGCGTTCTTCAGAGTAACTTTTGCAAGTGTGCCTTTCGGATAATTTTACTTCAGGTCGTGGATGTAGAAATAGAGGCATAGAAAGTCTTGGTTCAGAGACTTTTTTGCCTTCAGGGTTAATGACCCGATGGGTTGTGGCATGGTAATAACCATTTGTACACTCATGTAGCATATCTGCAATATTAACAATGATGGTATTGGGCTCACAGGGGACATCCAGCCATTGATTTTCTTTGGTGAGCAACTGTAAGCCTTCAGCAGTGGCAGCAGGTAATAGGGTGATGAGATTGATATCTTCATGGGCCTGAGCGCGAATCGCACCAGGCTGCTCTTTACCGGTCAGTGGCGGATAGTGGATAATCCTTAGCATGATATTGGGACTGTTTTCAATCATTTTTGACAAGGGCATGGATAATTTGGCGGTGATGTGTTCTGGGGTATTTTTTTCAATCCAATTCAGCAAAGTTGCAGCCAATTGCGTCATTTGTTCATAAAGTTTTTGTGTATCAGTTTTTAAGCTTTGAGGGCATCTACCCCAACGGTAATAATGAAAAAATTCTTTAATATCTTTGATGTCATGACCTTTGGCAGTCTCAGATAAATCCATCGGTATATGTCCATCATGAGTTTTTTGGCTAAATAAGTAAGGTTGCTGTTCGGTTTTATCCCAGTGAAAATAATCCTGCCATTGTTTGTAAACGTGTTTCACTAAATCATAATCGACGGGATGGTGACTAATAATGCCAAATCCTGTGTCCACTAAAGACTGCGTAAAAATCTCAGGTGCCTTGGGATCACGATAATCTACGGTTTTTAAATCTGTCATGGATTAACTCACTTTTTTAATCATAGTTAAGGGCAGAGACGATCAATCGTCCAGCGATTATTTTCTTTAAAGGTATAGGTGATGCGATCGTGTAATCTATGAGCACCACCTTGCCAAAACTCAAAATAATGTATAAAAATTTCAACACCACCCCAGTATTTGGGGCGGGGAATCGGCTGATTTTCAGGAAATTTTTTCTCCAGAGCCTTAAGGTTTTGTTCAAGTATTGCCCGACTCTCAACACTATGACTTTGATGAGAGGCCATAGCGCCCAGTTGAGAGGCACGGCTGCGACTGGCAAAATAAGCATCGGATTTTGCCTCTGAGGTTTTTTTCACAGTCCCTTTAAAACGTACCTGTCGCTCACATTCTGGCCACCAAAAAGTGCCGGCAATCTTTGGATTAATAGTCAAATCGTGAAATTTTTGACTCTCATAATTCGTATAAAAAATAAAGCTGTTTTCAGTAATTTCCTTTAAAAGCACAACTCTTGAGGAAGGCTCTATAAATTCATTAACGGAAGCAATCACCATGGCATTTGCTTCGTAAGGTTCCACTTTGGCAGCATGATTAAACCATTGTTCAAATAAAACAAAGGGATTGTCAGGACATTGGGATTTATCTAAATGATCTTTGCCGTAATCGCGAATTTTTGTATATAAAGAACCCATAGCGTTACAATTCAACTGAATGATTTGAAGGGAATTCTAGCAAAAAAATGCCCTTGCTGGTATGCTTAGGCATATTTATTTTTGCTATATATGTTATGACCCAGGCTCAGATTAAACAAAATGCAGTGTACATCGGCATTGCTGTGATAGCCTTTATTTTTACTTACGCTATTGCGCCCGATCATTCGTTAACACCCAAAGGCATTATTTTGCCTACGGTTAAAAGCGCTTTAAAACCCAGCACCCAGCCGGTGCAACTGTTTGAAAACAAGCCTGACAATGCTACTTATGTTGCCGACATAAATCTTGAGATGCATAGCACCAAGCCTACAGGCAAACAGGAACAGCAAATGTTAGAGGCTGCCAAAGCATTGGCGCAAAAAGCTGGCGCAAATGGTTTGGTCATCGGACCAAATACATTTGGATATGAAGGCGCCGGTCTCAATAATCCTGAGATTTTGGCAAAATATGTGCTATTTGCTAAAGCAATCAAATCTAACTAAGAGTTTACCATGAATATTAATTTTCCCTTATTGTTATTATTTCTAATGATTGCCTCTGGTGCTATCTGGCTGGCAGATAGTTTACTGTTTAAAAAACAACGGTTGAGCACAGCGGGTACCAAAGCTAAATTACCCATCCTTGTGGATTATGCAAAATCTTTATTTCCTGTTTTTGTCATAGTGTTTATTTTGAGAAGTTTTGTTGCCTCCTTGTTTGTGGTGCCTTCAGGTTCATTAGAACCGACCGTCATTCCGGGGGATTTTATCTTTGTAACTCATTACTCTTACGGCATTCGTTTGCCTATTTGGAATAAAACTTTGATACCTACCTGGAAACCCAAAGTGGGTGATATTGCTGTGTTTCACTGGCCAGTGAATCCAAGTGTGGATTTTATCAAAAGAGTGGTGGGCATACCTGGCGATACGGTTAGTTACATTGATAAAGTGTTTTACATTAACGGCAAAAAAATGCCACAGAAATTTTTAGGCACCACCATGTATGGCGATCCCGGTTTGCCAAAATGGAAAGTAGATAAGTATCAGGAAGATTTAATGGGTGTGAAACATGATATTTATGTTTGCCCAAAAACTTCTTTGGAATGTCCAGGCCACACTCCACAAAATTTTTATAATCTTAAGATCCCAAAAGGTGAATATTTGTTAATTGGCGATAACCGTGATGACAGTGATGACAGTCGTTATTGGGGATTAGTGCCTTACAAAGATTTAGTGGGTAAGGCACAGTTTATTGTTTTTAGTTGGGATTCTAATGCGAGTTTATTACATAAAATTCGCTGGAGTAGAATCGGTACAGGACTTTAGAAATCCAGTGTAGGAAGGTGAGTTAACTTTTCTGAATCTGTCTGCTGCTCAATAGTGAGATAAAATTTTTCGATAAGCTCAGATCGAATCTCTGATGCCATTTTATTTTCTGGTGTAGAAAATTTAAGAAATAGAAACTGTTTTTGTGAAGCGCCTTCTAGTTTTTTACAAAGATTTTCTAATCTCACTTCTAATGGTGAAGTTTGATCCTTTTGGCAATCCATCAAAATTTTTTTCACATCTTTAAAGTCTCGGTCTTTTAACAATTTAAATTTATCTTTTAAAAATTGATCCAGTGAAGCTTTTCTTTTAGCCTTTATTTGAGTATCTACCGCAAAATCAATCAATTCACTAATGCCTGTGTCTGTTTTACTGCTGGTAAAAAATAGTCCCTGAGAATTTATATTTTTACTGAACTCTTCTAAAGGTTTTATATTCGGATGATCTTTAGGATAACTGTCAGATTTAGTAGCGCAAACGATAAATTGGCTGCCAGAAATAGATTCAACCTGTTTACGCCAGTGTTCAAGGTGTTCTGAAAATTTGTCAATTGTGGGATCAAAACAAAGGATTACTAAAGTATTTCTTAGAAACTTGTACAGGTTTTCTGATCTCAGATGACTTCTTGTAAGATTTAAGCGTAAATGGTTTGATACAGGTGGCTTGTTATAATAAGCCACCTGAGATACAGAGTGTTCGCGAAAAACACGTGGTTCTTCATATATACCATTTAAAATACGATTTAGAAGTTTGCCTTTACCAGATAAGTTTACGCCAGTGATGCTAATGTGTAGCTCAGGAGAGCTATTAGCAAGAATATATGGAGAATCCTCTACTTTATACAGTCTATATGGATTTTTTTCTATGTGACTATTGAAAAAACGACAGGTTTTGGAAAGTGCTTGCAACCCTCCAACTTGCTGTAAATTTTGATAAATTAAATTTTTAATGTCTGCAGGTAAATCAGTGAAAGTCCCGCAGTCTGCATTTTTAAGCACGAATGCTTTTTTAAAGGCTATGAGAATTTGTTTAGCGCTAGAGTCTGTTTGATCGATTAGTTGGCATATTTGTTCAACAACTTTTGGATAAAGATATTTTTTACATAGCAGTTTAAATTGGCTACTAAAATCTTCTTCATTATCCGCTTTTTCCAAATTTGATTTTAAGTCTATTAATGATTGTTTAGCAGTAGAGTCGAAACTATATTTCTCTAAAGATGATTCAATAAAACTAACAAAATCGGTTTTTAAACTTAACATACAACCTAACCTTCATATTAATACAAATAACAACTAGCAATAGTATAACGACGTAAGATTAAGGTTTTATTAACTGTATCAAGTATCAAGCACTCAATTTTGGCGATTTTGTTAATATTATGACTTACAAAAAACTTCGTATTAAAATTAATCAATGTAGGTTGGGCTGACAAAGGAAGCCCAACAGGGAATTCATGTAATTACGGCCTTATTTAATTGCCACGGCTTGTTGAGCTTCCTTTGTCAGCCCAACCTACATTTATTTCTTCAGTAAAATGACGCTATATTTGTCTTTCTATCTATCTAAAAATCAGATGGCAGTTGCCTTTGACAAATCATAACCTGCAGGAATAGGAGATTGAGGTTTATGATTTTTGTCAAAAGGGATAACTTTCATTTCAATTTTGTCAAAATTTAGATAAACATGTTCTATAGGAAAGTCGTTATGTTGCTCTGAAATAGATGGTTGTTTTTTACAACAAATATCATGCCCACTGATAATAACATTTGATAAAGTATATTCCAGATAAGCAGTAGGTGTGTTACTTGTGGTCACAAAACTGATTTTGACTTGGGCTTTTGCAGTACACACAGTAGCCTCGCCAAAAAGACGAGAAGAGGATTTATCGAAGTGTTTAGTGACCACAATCTCACTGATATTCGGCTTAGTACCTTCGCGGTTAGCTACATGTCCAGGTTGGGTATTCAAATGCCTTTGTACTTTAAAATTAAATGTATCAAGTTCAATCCAGTTTTCATAACCCTGAGTGGTGACATTACCGTCAATTCCTGAGATTTGCATATAAATTGCCATGATTTCTCCTGTAAAAAATCATATATTACCTAAATAATATAATAACCTCAATTGACATTATCTTTTTTGTTGGTAAAATACTGAGAATTCATCATTAGGAAATTAAGGAGTGGTGTCATGTATAATTTATTGATATTGAAGCCCATTGATAAATCTGTCGCACAAGAGCGGGTACATGCTCTAAGCGCTCTTCAAATGAATCTGTATCAAAATACAGCAATAATAGAAAGTTCTGAGGGTAAACTCCCTTTAAACAATTCTTTATATATTGAAGTAGGAGGACAGGTGTTTCAATTATGTTTGGAAAAAAATGTTTATCCGGCAGAAGTGACTTTACAGAGTAACTTATCTAATAAGAAAGCTACGCAGTCAAATAATGCTTGCCCACTAAATCTTCAACAAAAACCAGCAAAAATCTTACCTTTTTTAGCGCAAACACAAGAAACAATTCATCATGCAAATCCTGAGAGTCATCATTGCGCTGAGATTCATCAATATCTTGATGTGAGTCATGAGCGTATTTTTGAGCATCTGATTATGAGAAAAAGGTGAAAATATCATGTTACGTTTTCTGTTCATCACTATTTTGAGTATTGCTCTATCCAGTTGTAATTTGCACTCGTTGAGTCAGGGGATACAGCTAAATGCGGTTCACTTTTTAAATCCAGATAAGGAAGGTAGTGCGAAACCGGTTGCCGTTACGGTTTTACAATTGTCTGACCCCAGTCAATTCAAAGTGCTAAGTTTTGAATTACTTACGAACAAATCACAACAATATTTAGGTAAAAATTTGATAGATAAACAAAGTTTTGAAATTCGACCAGGGGGTCATAAAAAAGTGTTTATTCAACTAAGTAAAGATACTAAATATTTAGGCATTATTTCAGGATATCGAAAACTTAATAATATACGCTGGCGTAAGCTTATTAAAATTATGCCAGAACATCAAAGAAAAAACGTGATGATAAATTTAAACTCAGAACAAATGCAAATATATTTGAAATAATAAGGACTTATTATGATTTATGAAAACAATGTTGCCTGGCTTGAAGGCATGTTTTTACAGCCACATCATTTTCAACAAATGAATCAATATTATGAAGCATTGATTCACAGAATTCGTAAAGTATACAGTCAAAATTACTGGGGGATTTCAGAGTTACGGATTGATGAAGCTTTATTACCACTTAGAAAAATCAGTATCCAAAGCGCAAAAGGAATTTTCTCCGATGGCTCCGTGTTTAATATTCCAGCAAAAGACTTAAAACCTGATCCCATTGAGTTAAGTGACGAACCTGGAACTTTAACTTTATATCTTGCTATTGCCTTAAAATCAAATGCTGCTGAGTTGGGCGATGCATCTTCAAAAGAGTCTTATCGGAACTTTGTAGAGGTTATTGAAGTAAGAGATTTGACTGCAGATACAGATAATCGAATTGAAATTCAGATAAAAAAATTAAAACCTGTTATCTTAACAAGCAAAGATGATTTAAGCAGATTCAGCTATATTAAGTTTGCCGAGGTGAATATCGCAGGCACAGAAGCAAACGTAAGTTTTGATGAAAAAATTATTCCAACCTGTATTGATATTAAAACTTCTAATAAACTTTCACAGTCATTGAATTTATTTCAAGGATTACTTTCTCACAGAGCACAAGCACTGGCACAACGCCTTACAGATCCTAAAAATGCTGGAAGCACTGAAATGATTGATTTAATACTGCTACAGTTAATGAATCGTTATGAAGTGATTATACAGCATTTAAAAACAAAAGAAGGCGTACACCCGGAAACTTATTTCAGGTATTTAATCCAGCTACTGGCTGAATTACAGACTTTTACACAGAACAATCGTCGTCCAGAAATAAAATTTCATTATAAACATCAGGATTTAAATCAGACTTTTGATAGGATATTGGAGGCATTAAAACAAGCATTAAGTACAATCTTAGAACAAAATGCTATTGCCATTAGCTTAAAGCAACGTAGTGATGGCTTATGGGTGACTCAACTTGAAGATACGTTTTTAATAACTACATATCAGTTTGTTTTAGCTGTTTACGCTGATCTGCCTTTGGAAGAAATACGCAATAACTGTCCAATGCAAACCAAAATTGCGCCATTAGCAGACATTATGAACTTGATTAAACGTCAGTTACCAGGAATTGAAATAAAACCTGTAGCTGTGGTTCCAAGGCAAATTCCTTATCACAGCAATTTTTGTTATTTTTACATTGAAACAGAAAACAGGTTTTGGCAGAACCTCAATAAAACCACAGAGCTTGCTATACATTTTGCAGGTAGCTTGCCAAATCTAAAAGTTGAATTATGGGCAATAAAAGGATTATGATATGAATCAAATACAATACCATCAAAGCCCAGCTTGGGTATCTGAGTCTAATAGATTATTATGGGCTGCAATTTCTCTTATTTATCTATTAGTGGATATACGTAATAAAAAAGCAGGGAGCGATATTCAACTTATTAAATCAAAGATTATTAAAGAAATTAAAGCATTTGAAAAAAAATTGACAAGCATTGGGTATACTTTCACATTAATTCAATCAGCCAGGTATTGTCTGTGTGCTGCAATTGATGAGGCAGTTTTGACTCAGGATTGGACAGACAAAAGCGTTTGGATGAACCAAAGCTTAATTAGTTTATTTCATCAGGAAACTTATGGAGGTGAAAATTTTTATATTATTTTGGAAAATTTAGCGGAAAATTTTCAGAAAAATATTGAATTTATGGAGCTTGCATATTACTTATTAAGTCTTGGTTTTGAAGGCAAGTTTTATGGGCCATATAAAAACTCCCGAGAGGAAATTCGAAATCAGTTGTTTTATAAAATACGCAGTCTTTATAAATTGCCCAATAAAAAAATTTCTAATTTTAATGCTGATTTGTCTTCGTTGGATTTAATTAAAAAGCAACATAAGCATTTCAAGAAATTTTATTGTGTTATTTTTAGTATGTTTTTTACTGTGATATTGATTTTTAATATCCTGTCAGTTCATTATTTTACATCCACAGGGCAACAACTGAAGAAATTTGGAAGTATTACACCTCTAGTAAGTTTTAATCAGGCTTTAGCGCAGGATAATATTACCAGAAGAATTTTAAAATGAACCAGAATAAAGTCTATGTGAATAAAACAATTGTTTATTGGTATGAAAAGATAAGGGCAACTGTAAAGAAAAAAATTTTGTTACTATATAAATTACTGAAAAAATTATCAGGGTTAATATTAACAGGATTGGTACTCTTAAGGCAGTTTAAAATCAAGGTTTTTGACAAAAAACATCAGTATGAGTTAAGAAAAACACCCTGGTATTTTGTCATGGGAGATAAAAACACTGATAAAAATTGTTTTATAAAAAATACAGGTATTCCTTTTTATTCAATTGATCACTATAACCCACAAATGAAAAAATGGCAGAAAAAATTCTCTGTTTATAACTGGTTTTTTTCTGAAAGAGTAACTTTCATATACATAAACCAACTGTCAAAACAGATGGATTTGAAAATTTGGCACAATTTCTTAAGAGTATTAAAAAAAGAACGTTACCAAACTCCTCTTCAAGGTGTTATCGTACAATTTGACTTCAATGAATTAGTTCAGTGCTCTAAAGAAAAACTGACTGAAATTATTGAAGGTTTTATAAAAAAACTCAATGTCATGAATAAACAATTAGGTACAGTAGTGCCCCTTTACTTGATTCTAACCAAATTTAATTTGACAGATGGCTTTCAGGATTTTTTTAAAAACTATTCACACGATGAATTGCAACAGGTTTTCGGGATTACCATACCACTAAATATTGCGGATAACCCTGATTTAATTATGCCATACATTCATAGAGAATATATTGACATCATTAAAAATCTGCATAAGCAAATTTTCTGGTCCTTTGATACTGAAAAAAGCTTAGCCGGCAGGGAAAAAATCATTAATTTTCCACGGAACATACAAAAAGTCTTTGAGCCTATACAAATAATTATACTCTTAATTTGCAAAAACTTATCAAATAAAAAGCAAATCAAATTAAGAGGTATCTATTTTACTGGAGAGAGTGAAAACGGCATTTGTAACGAAAAAGACTTGATAAACAAACAACTGCAAACACTTGAATTAAATTCTGAGAGTGCTTTGTTTCTGCAAAAACTTCTTAAAGAAGTCGTTTATACAGACATAGAGATATTTAAAGAAAAAACGGCCAGAAAAAGAATTGTCACCAAAATAAATCGATATGCAATTTGGTTTTTTCCTATTATATTTTTAGTGTTTTTCTATATGTTTTATAGTGGTTATGAAAATATAAAACAGCAAATGTTATCCATGCAAGGACAATTTAATTTTATTTGCGCGAGTAAAATTAATCAAAATAACAGTAACCCAATTTTGGGTGCTTTATTGGTAATAAAAAAACTTAATAAAGCAAAAAGTATATATTTAGAACAACAATCCATAGTTAAAAATTTATTTCTTGGAGATTATTGGTTGTTGTGGCAATTTAAAAGAGTACAAAAAAAAATTCTTCAAAACAAATTTTTACCAATAGTGGCAGCCAGTTTGGAGAAGCAGCTACAACATGAAACTATGAAAGTTAATCTAAAGTATGCAATGTTAAAGGCCTATCTTTTCTTCGGTATACAAAACCATGATAATCCTAAGTCAGTCGTTATGCCTATGAAATATCTGTGGATGGACGAATTTGACGAGCATCCCGAATATGTTGCTACATTAACTCATGCTTTAAATGAGTCTTTAAAGCTGCCAGTAGCTAAATTACCTTTAGATTTTAAATTAATCAGGAAAATACGGGATGAATTAGAGAGTATTAATACCGAACAGCGCGCTTATGATTTACTAAAATTGCAGGCAAGAGTCAGTTCAATTCCAGATATAACTTTATTATCAAATAGCTCCGCTGTTTATCAACAGATATTTTCACGAAAAAAACTGCAGATGATTCCAGCCTTATATACAAAAACTGGGTTTGATAATATTTTTAGTAAAGATTATGAGAGTATTGCTAAAACCGTGGAAATGGATAATATAACTTTAGGACTCTTCAAAGAAGAGGCTAAAACAAATTTTCAAAGGATTATTGCAGCTTCTCTTAAAAAGAGATACAAAGAAAAATATATGGCAACTTGGAGGCATGCGTTACTAAAAATTAAGATAAAAAAAGTGACTGCGCTATCAAGCTTAATCTTACAGCTTCAATACTTGCTAAGTAATAAAAGTCCTATGAAAGATTTATTATTAGTTGTAAATAGGAATATAAGTGGATTAAGTTCAATTGATAATGTAAGCCAAGTTAATGTATCTGAACTTAATTACTTTATAAATAATAAAAATAGTATTAACTATAATGCAATGAATCATAAACTTAAGATACTTTTAGATTATTTTGAAAAAATCAAACATGCTAAAGATAGTAATTTTAAGGCCTACCAACTACTATCCAAAACTTTCCAGTCTAATACAAGCCCCATTATACAGTTAAGCAGGTTTGCCAATAGAACGCCTGATTATATCAGGAATTGGCTTAAGCAAATTTCAGCTAATGCCTGGTATATCTTGGAATATAAATCTACGCAGTATCTTAATCAAATTTGGCAGAAGAGCGTTTATAAAAATTATCTTAACAGCTTAAAAGATCGCTACCCTCTAAGTATAAATTCTAATACACAATTAAGTATTAAAGATTTTCAAAAATTTTTTGGTAGTAAGGGGAGTATTCAAAGCTACTATAAGGAATATTTAAGTCCTTTTGTTAATATTCATACAAAACACTGGGAGTTATATCAAATTGATGGCTTTAAATTTGCTCTTGCAAAAAGCATCATTCGGTTTTTTGAATTAGTGAATAAAATTAATCTTGTTTTTTTTATTCAAAACAATAATATTCCAGGATTTAACTTCACACTAGAGCCCATTGATTTAAACCAAAATGTTGCAGAAGCATTGATTTCTTATGGCAATCATAAGGTATATTATCGCCATGGCCCACAAAATGTGTACAAATTTCACTGGCCTATGACTGGCAATAATCGCATTTCTTTAATAATGACATTGTTTTCTAATCAAAATTTAGCTAAAAACTTCTCAGGTCCCTGGTCTTTATTTAAGTTTTTAAATACAGCACAATTAACATATATAAATCACAGGCAGATTAAGGCTAAATTAGATTTAAAAGGAAAAAATTTGGATTTATTAATTACCAGTGAGGCAGGGAATAATGTTTTTAATTTATCCCTGTTTAAAAAAATAGTGTTTCCAAAAAACATTAATCTTACAAATGTCTAAATTATTAAATAAAGGAATTGTAATGCAATCTAATAATAAAAAATTACTTCAACCCATCGCAAAAAATAACCTAACTGGCATCAATATTCGTCTAAAAGATAGCGGTTTTCAAAATCAATATTATGATTTAAAACTCTTACGAGCACAGGCACGAAGTCTTGAAAAGCAATCCTATGAATCAGCCTGCTATAACCCCACAGTCTCTGATTGGGAGTCAATATTAAAACAGGTAATAAATTTGCTGCAAAAAACTACAAAAGATGTTGAGTTGCTTTGTTGGTATATTGAAGCAAAGCTACGAGTTGAAGGTTTGAATGGGCTAGTAGATGCACTTACTTTGGTAATCGAGTTTGCTAAAAATGACTGGAATCAAATACACCCAAAGCAAGATGAAGATGGTGAAGATGTAAAATTAGGATTTTTAATGGCTCTAACAGGTGATGATATCCCAGGCAGCCTTATTTTACCACTAAATAATATAGTGATAACTGATAATGAACACAGTGGTAATTACACGCTATGTCAATATCAGCAGGCAGTGGCCTTAGAAAACGTAAGTGATCCTGTGCGTAAAGAAAATCGTGCAAAAATATTAGAGTTTGACTTAAATCAAATTAAACAGTCAATATCCAGCACGAACCCCAATTTTTATGAGAGTTTGTCGGGTCTAGTAAACCAAGCAATTGAAAAAATAATAATAATAGAAAATAAATTAAGTGATTTATATATCGATACAGTATTAAGCTTTGAAAATTTGACTTCCGCACTTACCTCAATTTTAGAGCATATTGACTACATTAAAAATGATATTACGACATCATTAATATGTGAAGATACTTATGACAAAGAAGAGAGTTTTTCGATAAAAAAACCATTAGCTTCAGATGTATGGATAAACAATCGTTTGGATGCCTTAAATCAAATTCAAATGGCTGCAAATTACTTTAAAAAATACGAGCCACATTCTCCATTACCGTCAATTTTAGAACGTGCAGTAAAATGGGGGAATATGTCTTTACATGAGTTACTTAATGAAACTATTCAGGAGGAACATACTAAAGAGAATTTAATAAAATTTTTTGGTATTCAATTTTAAAAAATCATATAAAAAGGAGCATAGAATGAATGATGATAATATTTTCCAGAAGTTGGAAAGAAATAATAAACCAAGGGTACATATTAAATATGAAGTGGAGACCGAAGACGGAATTCAGGAAAAAGAGTTGCCGTTTGTGATTGGCGTTATGGGAAATTTTAGTGGTAACAAACCATCATCCTCAAAAAAACCATTAAAAGAAAGGAAGTTTATTACAGTTGATAAAGATAATTTAGATTCTGTTATGGCACAGTTACATCCTGAATTAGCATTATCTATTAAAAATGAACTATCAGATGATAATGAAACTTTAAAAGTTACTTTAACTTTTAGTACTATGGAGGATTTTGAACCTGACAATATTGTAAGGCAAGTTCCTTTATTAAATGAGCTTTATCAAATTCGAACACACTTAAGTGAACTATTAGCCAAAGCTGATAATTCTGAACATATTGAGCAATTATTGAACGATATGATGGAGCAACAGCCACAGTTAATTCCTCTTTTAAAACAAATAGAATCTCATTAGACCGTTAACCAGGAGTAAGTTATGCTTGAAAAAAATACAGAAGATGCAAGACTAATTAATAATAAACTTTTGAAAACCTATGAAGTTTCTGCGACATCATATCATAACCCACAACATTTTCGTCAATTATTAAAATCTTTCATAACAGAAATTTTAGCAGGCAGAATAACAAAAAAACACAATATTTTTTCAACACTTGCAGACGCAATTCAGACCATTGATATGTTAATTTCAAAAGAACTAAGCTTAATTATTCAAAATCAATATTTTCAAAAGCTTGAGGGAAGTTGGCGCGGACTTAAGTATCTTGCAGATAAACTTGATACAGATAAAAAGCTTAAAATCAAGTTGATGAATGTAAGCAAAAATGAGCTCCAAAAAGATTTTGCTAAGGCAGTAGATTTTGATCAAAGTCAGCTTTTTAAACTTATTTATGAGTCAGAATTTGGCATGCCTGGAGGAGAGCCATATGGCATTCTGGTGGGAGATTATGAATTCACCCATTTACCAGAGGATATCCATTTGTTGCAAAATTTTTCCCAGATTGGTGCAGCAGCCTTTTCACCATTTATCAGTGCTGCCAGTCCAGAAATATTTGGTTTTAAATCTTGGCATAATTTATCAAAGCCACGACAGCTTAGAAAAATTTTTTCAACCAATGAATATGCAAAATGGAACAATTTCAGACAAAGTGAAGATGCCAGATTTGTTACTTTAACCTTACCAAAAGTATTAGCGCGAATGCCTTATGGTGAGCAAGGGATTAAAATTTCTGAATTTAATTTTAATGAAAATGTACAAATACAAACTAGCGAAAACCCTGACGGTAAAGATACTTTTTGTTGGATGAATGCAGCATATGTTTTTGCTACGAATATTGGACAAGCTCATAAAAAATATGGCTTTGCCACCGCGATTCGGGGGGCAGAAGGTGGAGGGAAAGTGAGTGATTTACCTATGTTTAACTTGAAAGATCAAACTGGGGAAGCGGTTACTCTGTGTCCTACTCAAATAGCCATTACTGATAGAAGAGAAGCAGAGCTCAATGCATTAGGCTTTGTGCCTTTGTGCCATTATAAAAATACTAACTATGCTGTGTTTTTTGGCGCTCAAAGTTGCCACAAACCAAATATCTATGATACAGCAGATGCAAGCGCAAATGCAGCAATTTCCAGTCGTCTGCCATATTTATTGGCAACCTCGAGATTTACCCATTATCTTAAGGTAATGGCAAGAGAAAAAATTGGTTCTTTTTTAGAAATTGAAGATTGCGAACAGTGGTTAAATCAGTGGATTTTAAAATATGTCAATGCCAATGCTAACACACGACATGAATTGAAAGCTCTATACCCCTTAGCACAGGCATCTGTGCAAGTACAGGAATTTAAGGGGCAGCCAGGCAGTTACAATGCAATTGTCTGGCTAAGACCCTGGCTACAGCTAGAAGAGTTAACAGCATCTATGCGGCTGGTTGCTAAAATTCCAAACTTAAAAAATTCTTAAATGGATGACATTATGCATGTTTTAGATACAAGCCTTTCCAAGGCAATGTCTGACTGAAGCCTTTTGAAGCTATTGAAGAGGCATTTAAATTGTGTCCTTTAAGATACAATTAAATATAACAGAATTTGGAGCTACAAAAAACTTCGATTTACAGTCAAAATAAATGTAGGTTGGGCTGAGGTCGGAAGCCCAACAGGGTATTCATTTGATTACGGCCTTATTTAGTTGCCACGGCTTAAGCGAATGATAGTATGTCTATTTTTGATATGATTTTTTCAAGGCAATAATACATCCAAAACTAATCTGGCTGAATTGCTCTGCTGCAGGTTTGTGATGCAGATATAATTGAATCAATTTCTAAGCTTAATTGCGGAGAGTTACGCGAGATTTGTCTGAGTAAGGTATCTTTATCTATGTTAAAACACTTCATAAAAACATTTATGTACCTGAGTAAAAATTCTGTTCTTTCATCGTAATTGACAGTTTGTAAACTGTGAAGTGGTGCATCGCCTTCATCAGGTGGTCCTAATAAACTACCGGATGCTTTTGTAATTAGAGTAAGGGTTAGAACGTCAATTTCAAAATTATCTGAACATGGTCTACGAATATCAAGAAGCTCTAATATTCGAAAAGGTATATTTTCGATTGTATTAAGAGGGTAACTGTAGGTTATTGTGGGAGTACATAGTAAGGTACTTAAGCACCAAAATAAAAGTTTTGTAGGGAATGAACGCAACTCGAATATTAATCGTCTTTTAAAATTTTCATTTTTCAATAATAAACCTATAGAGTTTAAAATTTGGTTATTATTATAGAAAAAAGGTAATTGATTAAATAATAGTTTAAATGACAGTGCAGGCATCATGAACGTTTCTTTGAATAAAGGGGAAAACTTTGTATCAGCAGAGCGGTTTTGTTCAACCTCATGCTTTATAAATTTTAATATGTGCTCATACGTAAAGTCTTTATTTGAAATTTTTTTATATAATTGTAAGTAAAAAAACTTGTAAATAGCCCCAGATATAATGCACGATCTAATGCAGGAGATGGAAGTTGAATCAAAAATTCATATTCTTTATCATGCAGTCTAAATTTATCTATAAGCATAGATTCATCAATATTTCCAGTCATTAACGCATATATAGTATTTTCATCAAGTGTAGTATTTCCGATTTTGCACCAGCGCTTTATCTCAGCCTTATTTTGTAAACTTAATTGATGCTTTTCCCGTAAAACTACCAGCCTATCAAAAAAGGCTTTAGATAATTTAAACTTTGACTCTCCAAAGATTTCTAATGGAAAGTTACCACGATTGTTAATTAATAACGCTACCAACTCACTGAATATACTATCAGTTTTTAATTCTCTTATTTTGTAACTTAACAATGGCTTAAATGGGCTTAATAGCCTAATTAGATTCTCAGTAATAGGATGACTAATCAATCTAAAGTACATATTTTGACGTATTGAGCCACCTAATTCACCAAAACGCAGACTTCGATTCACTTTGAAAAAATTACAACAGCCTGGATTTGAGCTTAATTCATCATCAAAATTTTCATTTGCAAGTAATCTTTTTGATAAGTTTACTCGATCAGATAATATGTATAGACAAATTAAGGTGAGGCAAGGTTTTCCCATTTCAAGTAGCGATAAATTTTCTGATAACATACAAATTTACAAATAAAAACAACTTGAGAGTATTATAAATGAACAGCAGTTAGAAGTCTTTTAAATGTATACGAAAAGACTATTTCTAGTGTTTTTTACCTGTTTTCTTTATTAGATTAAAATTACTATCCGCAGTTTTTAAGTCTTAACAGTTTTTCTAATGATATTTTTTTGAAATCTAGGAATTTTTGAGTAAAGCAAAATATTTTTTCCCAATAAGAATTTTTGAGGTAATAACTGGCTGATTTTAGTTTTTGGCACATTATTTGCATTTATTGAGAATTCAAATATTAAGTTGTATTTATATCCGAAATAAGTATTAATGACATTTTTTATTTTATTAGCAAATGATTCATCGCAACTATAAAATAAATATTCGGAGTAACTCAATATTGGAAAAACTAAAGAAAGGCTTTTAGAACATATGACTGTTTCAGTGCCTAGAAAAGCTAACTCTCCTAATGTATTATAGAAAAAATTCTTCAGTGCGGTTCTTTGTTCTAACGAAATAATATGTTTTTGTGCTTGATGTAAATCAACTTTTATTGGTATCTCAAAGAAGTCTTTTAAAATAGCTTCAATCCCAGGTTTTGTTCTCATTGGCTGAACTAACACAGGAAAATAATAATTTAAATTAAAGCGAGAGTCATGTGGTTTTATATTGCTAATTGCGCAAAGCATATTTATGATGTTTAAATCATTTTTTTCTTGAGTTAAACTTAAGTTCATCAAAAAATTATAGCCTAAATCAAAATTTAAAAATGATTTAATAAAAAATTTCACAACACGATCAATAAACATGTCAAGAAAATATTTTAAAGAAAGTTCTTTTTTTTGAATTAATTTAATCATGATGTCAGTGTAATAATCAGGCATTACTGCATGTTGACTTGAGAAGCCAAATATATTTTGTTTAATTAAAATTGTATGCTTGTCTAAAGTTAGTGCAGATACTTCTTGATGTTTAAAATTAGTTGTTGCATTTGATAGAAACCTGAATTTATATTCAGGAAAATCAATCGATAATTTTTCTACCAGTTTTAAAAAATCATATTTATCAGCTTTTTTCAGTAACCAAACAAGTTTTTTATGTTTTTCATTTACTTCCATAATATGATTTCTTCTTCTAAATTTGATATTACACGCAACTCAATAGAAATATGAATGTTACTGTTAAATTTTAAAAACTCATAAATTACCTTGCTGAGCAGAATTTCACTATTATTAATAAAAATATCTCTGTTGATCTTGAGCGTATACTCTAATATGTTTGCAAACATTGTTTGCATTTTGTTGTAATGTCGTTTAACAGTATTTTTTGATGTTAACGAGACTAAACCATAATCAATAATACTTATAATACTACTGTTACCCTGACAGTAGAGTTTTAAAATATCTTTCAAATCATTAAGGTGATTTTCATCTGTTTGAAATCCCAAATATGCAGAACGCAAATGTTGCAAAAGCATTATTTTATTTTCATAAGTTAACAGATTATTTTTACCAGGTATCATTTGTGTGATATTCTGAATGTTATTTAAATTTACACTGCTTAGATCAACAAATTCGAATTCAATAGTTTTATGTCGGATTAACTCATAACAGGATGAATGATTTGTACAAATCAGGCTGGGTACCAGTAAATAATCAGAGTAATGGTGTGCAGGTAAGTTTTTCTCAAAAAAGCGAACTTTCACATCAGTAGTTTTTATTGATTGTTTTTGTATATTAGAACATGTTCGTTTAATTTCATAATAAATTTTAGGGGAGTTCTCTAAAGAAGTTGATTGTTTAAAGAGAGGTAAAATTTCAACATCTGATTTATCTTCAGAGCTTTTGATATTTTTTATATCTTTGATATCATATATTTCATTTTTTAGATGAGCATTGAAATCAGATACTTTAATGGAACATTCAAATTTTTTTTCATCATAATGAATAGCTTCACCTTGAGCCTCAAACAGATTTATAGCGGGTACACAATTAATCGATACGCTTTTCTTACTCAATATATCAGCTATTTTTTGATAGTGATGTCTTAAAATAAAAGTTATCTGAAACACTTCTTGCTTTAGGTTTATTAGCTCATTTGGTTGAATGTCAACTTCAAAATATAAAAATTTTTGCTGATAAGCAAAATACTCTGTTAATATCCGGTACGCCTTATTAGCATTAGCTGGGTAGGGCAGTGCATTTTCTTCCTCAGAAAACCCCATAAAGCTTACTGCAGTTTTTTTTATTTCAGTCTTTGACGTTTCGTCATCTTCTGCATGTATTATGATACCATCTAAATCTTGATGTAAAATATCATAAAATTGCCAATGGTAGGGCGGTTCAATATTGATAAAAAATCTGATTTTATTAACTTTTATATTTGGGTATTCAGTAAATTTTTTTAATTTTATTATGAAGGGATAACCATAACTGCTTTTGCTGACATGTAATAACCTTTTATCCCAAGTTATACTTTGTATATTATAAGGTATAAGTTCAAGAGGATAAACAGTTTTAAAATATGCTTCGATATTATCTTTGCTGGTTTTTAATAAGCTTCCAGCAGGTACCACTGCTGATGAAAAAGTCACGGGATCAGGGAATATTTTTAGATTTACATAAGCTGGTATGGGCAAATTGTAGTGAGGATAGAGTGAGTTAATAATAGAGTCTGTTAAGGCTTCATCACTGACATCTAAATTTGCTTGAAGTTTTCCAGTTAAAAACGCGAAACTCTCAATGATTCTTGCAACATGTGGATCAGCTATATCTTCTAAGTCTAATCCAAGGTTATGGGAAACACCTGGATATGCCTTGGCAAATAATCGGGCATCTTGTTTTAGTATACGTAATTGTTCATTATAATAATCTAACAAAACTTTATTCATGAACAATGCTCTCGGAAAACGTACAGATTTTTTTTTGAAGGTCTAATTCGGTCTGTATATTGAAGTCATATTCATTGTTAGATAAAACATTTAATGTAGCTAAAATTAATATTTTAAATACTGTTGGAGATGCTTGTTGGTTATGATTATTCATATGAAAGATATCAATTAAATTCAAACGGGGTTCAAATATTCCAATGATTTCTTTTATTTCCTCGATTATGTATGATTTTTTGTAATCATCAGATTTCATCTTAGTGGCAAGATCAAACTCACCATGAGATAAGCCACTTTTTAACAGATGTTGAGAGTTATTATTATTGTGATTATTTTTTGATCTGCCATTTAATAAAGCAGATAAATTAATAATAATATCTTTTTTAATTTGGCTTAATATTGGTAGATTATTGTTTTTTTCATTAAAATGTTCAATAAATGCCGGTCTGAGGTAATTATACATAGCACATCCTGTTATTTTTTAAAATTCAGTTGTAAATTGATTTGCTCAAAGTTGTGGCGTTGCTTTAATAAAATATCACAATGTAATTTTGAAGGATTATTTTTAATTTCAAAAATTTTAATCTGTCCGTATTTCAATGGATACTTAGCTTTTGCACTGTCTGAAATATCATCTCTATCTGCGCAATACTGTGTTAACCATTTTTGTAAATACTGCTCGCAGTCTTGTGTACTCAGATACTTTCCGATATTTGATCGCATCATTATTTTTATATAGTGTAATAAACGACAAGCACATAATAATTCATCTAGTGTAGATTGTGATTGCGCCTGATTTTTTTCTGATATATATAAAGTAGGGAATTCGTATATTTTTATTTGTTCAATATCAGAAAAATATCTCAGACAAATAAAACCAAGCTTTATTAAATTTTTTTCCTGAAAATTAGTGAAAGACTTTTCTAAAAGTTGTTTACTGCAGACATTATGTTTATCTGCATAAAAACTATAACCAGGTTGCTTTATATTTAAATGACCAAGCTCTTTAAACCAACCTGTTAAAATAAAGCACTGTGAACAGATATAAGCAACAATATAACCAGCATTTCCAAAGCAAAAATGATTTGCAGTTTTGTTTTTCTTCATAATCAAAAAGTCAGGTAATACTAATGCTAGAAATCTTGCCTCAGATTTTTGTCGTATTTGATTAAAGTATTTGTATTTCGACTTTAAAAATATTAAATGAAATTTTTCGTCAGGATTTACTTTTTCAAAATTTTTAGCATCAAATAAGGCAGGGGATGCAGCAGCTACAAAAGGGCTAAATGCTAATGCTGCAATTTGCATCATTTGAGAAAGACAGTAGCAGTCCTCATGTGTATAACTAAACTCATAATTTCCCAAAAGTAAACCAAAAGGCTCTCCTCCAGGCATATCGTAATTTTGGCTATAAATTTTTTCAAATAACTGACTGTACTCTATATCATTTGCATGAATTAAATCTTTTTTAAAAGCAGGTTTTGAGATATCTAGTATTTTAACTTTGACAGGTGCTTTAATATTGCCAGATTGAATCAAAAATTTAAGTGCACGCCAGTTTGATTCTAATGTTTGGAAACAACTATCTTGTATGAGGCTATTTACTTTTTCTTTGATAAATATATCAATGGCTGCAATTAAGAAATATGCTTTATTAGTGACTTTCACAGACTTTACCTTTTGTTTCCTTTTTACCATTTAGATAATACGCTGGTAAAGTATGTGCGTCAAGTATTTATGTTAGGACTTGTATATTAAAAATTTAAACTAATCAATGTAGGTTGGGCTGACGAAGGAAGCCCAACAGGCTGAGGGATCGTCACTTTTTTATTCATAGCTAAGCTCCCATGCTTCCGCAGGAATAGCGCTTAAATTTATTGGGAATTTTATTTTTTTTCTAAGTACCTGACACCCTAAAAAAAAGAAAGAGAGTACCCGTCTATGCTTATAGGTATTAGCCTGGAATTTTAAATGCAAGCCTAATTGTTCAGCTCTATATCCTACAACCCAAGCAATCAAACTAGCTAAGGCACTTAGCATCAACCAAACAATGTAACGTTTAACCTTTATCGTTCGGTTCTCTCTCAAACTAAAACCATACTTCTCACTTTTCGTATCTCGAAAGCTTTCTTCAATGGTCATTCTAATTTTGTAAATCTTAACAATTTTTTTTGCAGCGACTTTTGAACGCTTCAAAGATGAAACCAAAATCCATGGCTCTTTGTATCCTCGCGCTCGTTTTAATGAATCTTTATCTTTGGCAGTTTTTCCATCTCTTTGATATTTATGTCGACCTTTTAATTCATGTTTATAAAGATAACAGTGTGTTTTATAGCCCTTTGCTTTTGTCAGGCTTATTTCACCCAAAGGTTTAGGGGATGAGGTTGCTCTTGGATACAAGGCTTTAAGCTTATTATAGCCTTCTCCTTCATCGTAGCATATTTCCCCACGGGTTCGTCCAATGTAATCCCAACCTAGTGCTTCAACGGACTTAAACCAAGGAACTTTAAATCCTGCATCTGTTACAATCACTGGTTTACATCCTTTGGGTAACATTTTAGCTAACTGCGCCAGAAACGTTTTATGAACTTTTGGGCAACCCTCTTTTTTCTTTGAATGAACTTCTTCGTACAATGTAATACTTCGTCCTGTGGCTGCCAACGCGGCTCTTAAACAACATTGCTCTCCTTCTTCTGACATATGTAAACTATTGGGTAAACTACTCCAATCCACAAGAATGACAGGGCATGTTTTTGTACCTATCGCAAAGCGGGTAATTTGTTCATAAATAAGTCCACTTTTTTCCTGGTAATATTTATTTGCTAAAAGTCTATCTACTCTTCGAATACCAGCCCGCTCTTCAACACCCGTATCAAGAGCCCGACCCAACTGCGTCAAATTTAACTGCTTGGAATTGACGATTGCTTCGATGATGGGGTTCAAAGATTTAATGCGTGATTTATGGATTGCTGAATCGAGTATTTTATGTAAAGATGGTTTGACGTGCATAGTGTTTCCATTTAATTGTTCTTTGAAAAAACTAATTAGATCACGTTACGCTATGCATGTCACTAGTTTTTTTATTGTTTTTATTTCTAACCCCTTATTTTTTAATAAAAATTTTTTCGAAAAACTGACGATACCTCAGCCCAACAGGCCGTGGCAACTCAATAAAGCCGTAATTAAATGAATCCCTGTTGGGCTTCCTTTGTCAGCCCAACCTACATTGATTGTCATAATGAATTTTTAATATACATGTCTTATATATACTTTATTGGATAAATCAGATTGTGCTTTTAGTTATTTTCTACCAAGAATAAATTGTGGCGCGCCCGGAGAGATTCGAACTCCCGACCAACTGGTTCGAAGCCAGTTACTCTATCCAGCTGAGCTACGGGCGCATTTTTTTTAAACGTTGTCATTTTAATCGTTATCTATTGAACTGTCCAGCTTAAAAAGAATACTCACTCAGTTAGTTTAGGTTAATTTTTGGCTCATATGACTGTAGTTTTGTTTTTAAATCTTTCAGCTTGAATTACTTTAAGTGTATGATACGCTTCAGTATTATTTTGTAATTTGTATTTCTATGTTATCAGATAACGCTCATTCAGAAGCTTCCCCTTTACTACAATCTTTAAACCTCAGTTCAATAGCAGCACTGATGCGTTACCTTTCAAAGGCCCAAAAAGGTTATAAAGTAAGTAAAGCATTGGGCATAACCGCCGGTGTTGCTACAGCACCAGCGATTATCTATTATGGTGCAGCAGGTTTAAAGGCGTTTGTTGAAAAAGCCGGTGGTTCCCAACACACTGCAGTGATTGTTGGCAACAGTGCTGGTTATGTTGTGGGTATATTTGGTGGTGCTGTCAATTTCTTTTTTGCCGCTAAAGGTAATGAAGCAACCTTTAATAGCTTGTTTTTAACTATTTTCAAAAAAAGAAAACTTGACTGTTTTAAAAATACTCTTGTTCTCGATATCACTAAAGGCACATTTCATTGGCTAACTTTTGGCGTCATCTCTGCCAGTGGTCCTGCCTATTATGCTGCGCAAGCCTGTAAAGCCTGGGGTGCACCTCAGGGGGTTGCCATTGGATTTATGATGATTCCCTGGTTTTTTGCATCCATTGCAAATAATGATTATATGGGAGAGTTTTTTGCTGAACTCAACACCATACCGCCTATCCGCTTTCTTTTAAATCAACTTACCCGTTGCTGTTATTCGAGCTCAGAAAATTACAGATTGATAACCGAATCCCAAAAGAAATTACAGGAATTATACTTTAAAATTCAATTCCAAGCTTCTAATGAAGATATTAAAAACATATATTCGTTATTATTTTCTGATTCAAGTAGTGAGAATATAGCATCTTTTTTTCAGTGTATTGATAGGGTAAGTTATCCTCTTAGCAAAATTATATTATTGCGGTTGCTACAGCTATTCTTAGTTTTGCCTACAGTTTTTTTTGGAAATATTTCTTATTACATGGCTGGTTTAAAAGCCGCTTCTTTTTTTAATTTGCCGAGTTTTTTGGGGTTACCTTATGCTATTTTACTGGCAAGTTTTAATGGTGGTGTGCAATTTATCAGTCTCACTAATGGTCTTTTAAAAAACTTATTGACGCCACACAGAGATCAAAATTTTATAAAAAATACTGTATTTGCCTGCCTCATTAACTTTCTACCGTCCTTGGCCGTATTTTTACAAAACATTGTGGTGGATGAGGGCAGTAGTAAGACACTTTTTTATCTTGCTGCTGTATTCGGATTTTTGCAAACTTTTATTGCTGCGATTTATCCTATTAATGAACAATTAAGCAAAAAATCAAAAAAAGAGGAAGAAACCGAGCCTGCAATACAACGTAAAGCCATTCTTGGCTTTTTAAAAAATTTATATAACCTGTTTCCTAAACTGAATCAGCCATCTTTGGAATATTTTAGTGAAGCACTGGGGGTTAAAACAGAGACTTCCTATCAAAATTCGGCAGCGTTTACTTTCTTTGGCACCACTGTAAGAGGCAACAATTTAATTAACAGTGATGCACCTTCAAAGCGAGCAAGCGACAATCGACGCGGATGCGGTATTATGTAGTTTTAATGATCTTTAAAAGCTTCTTCAAAATTATTTTCTTCAATTTGCTTAATGTGATGAATATGCGCTCTGACAATATCTTCGGCTCCAAGCATTGCGGAAATATGGGGGGTGACCTCAATTTCAGGCGTTGTCCAAAATGGGTGATGAGAAGGTAAAGGTTCTTCATCAAAAGCATCTAAAAAAGCGCCAGCAATATGCTTTGTTTCAATTAGCTGTAATAAATCTTCAGGTACTAAGTGCTTACCTCTAGCGACATTAATAATATAAGCACCTTTAGGAAGTTTTAGCAGGTTTTTTTTATTTAAGATATATCGGGTGGCAGGGGTCAGTGGCAAAAGGCATATTAAAATATTGGTTGTTGCTAAGAATTGATCGAGTTCCGTAAAAAAACGCAGGTTTTTTTGGGTACTTTGATATTTATGTCGAGCAAATATATTCATCCCAAAATTAAACTGGCTTAAAGTTTGAGCAACATATTTCCCCAGATAGCCGTATCCCATAATTCCTACTTTATTATCCGGATGATACACATAGTGTTGTCGTTGCCAGCTCGCAGCTTTATTGTCTTTGTTTAAATGATGGAAACCTCTTAAATAATGTAATACCGCGTAGGTAACATACTCTGCCATATCTTTTTTTTGTGACTCATCGTGGACTCGAAAAACAGGGGTTTCATTTGAAAAAGAAGGATCTTCGGTAATGTGATCAATACCTGCGGCAGTGGCTAAAATTGCTTTTAAATTCGGAAACTTTTTTAATTGATGGTGAGGCTGCTTCCACAGCATGACTAAATCCACCGTATGAAAATCAGAGACTTCAGGCCATATTTCAATTTTCAATTTTGGAAAGTGTTGCCAAAGCAGGCTTTGGCATTGTTTGGCAACTTTATAATGTGATTCTGAGCCTTCCGGCCCCATCATGATAACTAAATGCATGGTAAAAAATTTATTTGGCCCAAACGGTTAAAATATCATTCCAGCAGGTGGTATAGCAAGGGCTTTTAAATTCGCTTCGCATACGCCAAGGCTGTTCTGTATACATATTTGTCGCCCCCAGATGTAAAGTATTTTTACCAAATTTTTCATTAATTTTATCCATGACTTCACAAGCGTTTCTATACTGCTTTTGTTGTACTTTATTAAGCCTATTACTTTGGAATAAAGATCCTTGAATTGGTTGAGCTTTATCACAAAGCTTTCCCAGCAAAATACCGGTTTTTTGGTAAACCCGACCGGGTTCAAACAGTTTTTCAAGGGCTTTTTTGCCATAATGGATAATCAGACCAGTATCACTAGTAGGCGCAGGTAGTAAAACAGTTAAGTTGCGATGGTAGTAAGATTCATTTGGGTTATAAGGATTTGTTTTTAAAAATACAGTGATTTCTGCCGTTAAGGTATGTTGCTGTCTTAATTTTTCGCAGGCACGGGCAGCATAGTTTGCCAGAGCTTCTGAAAGCTGTTTAAGCTGTGTGATGCCATGACCAAAAGAGCGAGAAGACATAATATTTTTTTTGCGCTCAACCGCGGTTCCTAAAGCGATACAGGCATTACCTTGAAGCTCTCTTACCGTGTCTGCCAAGATGCAGTTATAACGGTTTCTAATCACATGATGAGACATTTGGGCTAAATCAAAGGCAGTTTTAAATCCTTCTAATTGAAGCTTTTTGCCCCATTGGTTGCCAATCCCCCACACCTGAGTAATTGGTGTTGTTCTAAGCGCTACAGCTGTTTTTAGGCAATGCTCTAAAATGCACACAGGTTGTTGTAAGATTTTTTTTGCTTGAAAAGTGGCAATTTTTGCCAGTGTTTTTGTAGCACCTACACCAATGGATACTGGAATACCCGTGCTTTGATAAATAGTTTGACGTAAACTTTGCAGATAGTCTTTAAAATCAAAGTGAGAAGAGGGTTGTAATTTTACAAAGACTTCATCAATAGAATATTCTTCCACTTGGGCTTCAAACTGCCTGATAATGTTAACCATTCTACGAGACATATCGCCATAGAGTGCATAGTTTGATGAGCAGATACAAATATTATTTTTCAAATGTTGTATTTTAAAATAAGGAGTACCCATGGCGATGTTATAAGGCGGTGCTTTAAGTTCATCAGAGCGGGCAATGACGCAGCCATCATTATTGCTGAGCACAGCAACCGGCTTTTTTTCTAAAGTTGCGTTAAAAGATCGCTCACAAGATACGTAAAAATTGTTACAGTCGATCAAGGCGAACAATGATTTTACTCCTTCAAACCATACGTCGAACAAGACCTGTCACCACACCCCAAACCCTATCACCTTGATCTTCATTCAGTGTCTGTACAGGAAAAGTAGGGTGATGCGCTTTCAAATATAATGTTTCTTGTTGAATCAGCAATGTTTTAATTAAAAACTGATTGTCTTTTAAAGCTACCACAATATCCTCATGTTTTGCGATTCGGGCGCGATCAACCACTGCAATGTCACCTTCAAAAATCCCTACTGCCTCCATAGAGCAGCCTTTTACGCCAACAAAGAAAGTGGCCGGAGGGTTTTGGATTAAATATTCATCCAGACTTAAAGCTGTTTCTAAATGATCTGCTGCAGGCGAAGGAAAGCCAGCCTGTAATTTCTCTGTCATCAATGGAATAAGCATAATACTTCTCGTACAACTTGAATTGCGTTAGGTATCACGCAACGGTTTGAAATATTATAGAGAACAAAAAGAGAACTTGCAAGTGTTCTTGTTTCGTTTAAAAGTATTGAATGGTAGTGGCGTAATTTTTAATACGGAGATGCTTACGAAAAACTCCATTTTTGAAAATCAATGTAGGTTGGGCTGACAAAGGAAGCCCAACAGAGTATTCATTTAATTACGCCCTTAATTTAGTTGCCACAACCTGTTGGGCTTCCTTTGTCAGCCCAACATTTATTTTGACTTTAAGCTTTTTCGGCTTCTTTCTCTTTTTCTGGCAGCGTGACATTCAGCTCAAGCACAGAGCAATCACCGGCATTTTGCAGATTAACCTGAACCTGCTCTTTATCAATTTTTACGTATTTAGCAATCACATCTACAATGTCCTGCTGTAACTGTGCCAGATAACCAGGACTGTTCTCTTCATTTCGAGAGTGCGCCACAATAATCTGCAGTCGCTCTTTGGCTAAAGAAGCGCTTGTTTTCTCTTTATTCCGAAAGATATTAAATAAACTCATGCCACAGACTCTCCTTTTCGAAAGATGCGTTTGATAAACCCTTTTTTCTCAGCTTTAATAAACCGATGAGGAATCTCTTTACCTAAGAAACGTTCAACAGCATCATCATAAGCACAGCCAGCACTGCTTTCATCATCCATAATTACAGGATTACCGCTGTTGGAGGCCCGTAAAACGGCTTTGGATTCAGGAATCACCCCAAGCATCGGAATGGCTAAAATTTCAACAACATCATCAATACTTAGCATGTCACCCCGTTGCACTCTTTCAGGGCAATAGCGAGTGATGAGAAGATGTTCTTTAATTGACTCGCGATTTTCTTCAGAGCGTTTGGATTTGCTGGATAGAATACCTAAAATTCTGTCAGAGTCACGTACTGATGAAACCTCAGGATTAGTAACAATAATAGCCTGGTCAGCAAAATACATGGCCATTAAAGCACCATGTTCAATACCTGCGGGGGAATCACAGACAATGTAATCGTATTCTTTAGAAAGTTCCATTAATACTTTTTCTACACCTTCTTGGGTTAGGGCATTTTTATCACGGGTTTGAGACGCGGGTAAAATGGATAAGTTTTCACAACGTTTATCTTTAACCAGTGCCTGCTTTAAAGTGGCTTCTCCATTGATGACGTTGACAAAGTCATAAACCACTCGACGTTCACAACCCATGATAAGATCAAGGTTTCGAAGACCGATATCAAAGTCAATAATAACGGTTTTATAGCCTTTTTTTGCAAGACCCATTGCAAAGGAAGAGCTTGAAGTAGTTTTACCAACGCCTCCCTTACCAGATGTAAAAACAATAATTTCTGCCACGGTTTTCATCCCTCTAAAAGTTAGTATTTATTTGTGCAAATGATACTTTGTTTGTACAAAGAATACAATATGTTTACTCGCACAGACAATAAAAAGCAATATATAGGGTCTGTTGATAATCAACTGAAGTTACCAAATTTTAAGTGCTCATCTTCTAAAAAGATATGTAAATCTTCTTCATTTTTATACTGCTCAAGTTGCTCGTTCACCAGATAACGTCCGGCAATCGAGATAAGCTCCGCATCCATGGATTTACAGAAAATTTTTGCTTCAGTATTGCCCATAATGCCAGCCAGGGCACGTCCCCGTAAAGGGCCGTAGATGTGGATATGACCATCTGCCAAAACTTCTGCGCCATGGCTGACAGAAGATAAAATAATTAAATCAGTATTTTTAGCATAAATTTGTTGGCCGGACCGAACTGGCTGAGTAATGACTTTTGATGAGCTAAAAGAGACATTTTCGATGGTTGGCTCTGAATCCTGAGTTTTATTCAGTGTTTGCTTTGAGTCAGTAGATTTAGATTCATTGTGTGAAGATGGAATAGGTTGCGTGCCGGAATTATTCAAAACAGCCAGCCCAAGCGCGCGAGCCTGTTGTTCCATCATTTGACTTCCACCGCGAATGCCAAAGGGGACCAGTTGGGCCGCTCGCATGACTTCAATAAAATGTCGTAATTCGAATTGGGGATTTTGTGTTTGAAAATCATTCAAATCCATGACAATGGGCGCATAGTCAAAAAATTTCGGTGCCTGCGATAACGTCTCAAGCAACTGTTGTTGAAATGCTGCAAGGTCATCTTGTTTCAGTTGCATAACTGTCAAAGTGAATAAACCACCTTTAAGCTGAAAGGCCTGATTTGAAATGGATTGTGTCATTGGAATTAGAATCTTATCTTATATCTGTAATTCCAGCACGATATTAAGCTTAAACGCACTTGTCAAGTTTCTTTTTAGATTCCTTCAATCAAATCTTGCAATTTTCATAAAAAATTCATAATCTTAACAATAAAATTATTACGGAAAGCCCATGAAAAAACCCTGGTTCAAACATTACGAAAAAGGCATCGCCCACGAAATCGACATGAGTCAATATAACTGCCTCATTGACATCTTAGAGGAAAATTGTGAAAAAGCGGGTGACAAACCAGCTTTTGCTAATATGGGAACTCAGATGACCTTTAAAGACGTCTCTGAGCAAAGCCGAGCCTTTGCTGCCTATCTTGTGAATCATTTAGGCATTAAAAAAGGGGACAGAGTGGCCATTATGATGCCAAATCTTCTTCAGTACCCTGTGGCACTTTTTGGGGTGTTAAGGGCAGGTTGTGCTGTGGTAAACGTGAATCCACTATATACTAAAAGTGAGCTTGTGCACCTGATGAATGATTCTGGTGCCAAGGCCATTGTAGTATTAGCTAACTTTGCGCACACTTTAGAAAAAGCCTTACCAGAAATTAATTCACCGCATATTATTATGACGCAACTGGGAGATATGTTTCCCATGATTAAAAAAGTTGTGGTCAATTTTGTGGTGAAATATGTGAAAAAAATGGTGCCAAAATATCAGTTGCCAAATACCCTTGATTTCAAAGAAGTCATTAGCAAAGGGATGACGCTCACGTATGAACGTCCTGGCATTAAACAGGATGATATGGCTTTTTTACAATATACAGGTGGTACTACCGGTGTGTCTAAAGGTGCGGTTTTAACCCACGGCAATATGCTGGCAAATTTACTGCAATTGCTCGAATGGACGAAGAATGTAGTAAAAGATGAAGCACAGATTATTATCACACCATTACCACTTTATCATATTTTCTCTTTAACGGCTAACTTATTATTGTTTATGGCTTTGGGGTCACTCAATGTGTTGATTACCAATCCTCGTGATATACCAGGATTTATCAAAGAATTACGCAAGTATCGATTTACTGCTATTACCGGGGTAAACACCTTATTTAATGCACTGTTAAATCATCCGGATATTACTAAAGTTGATTTTTCAAAAGCTAAAATTTCTATTGCTGGTGGTATGGCAGCTCAAAGAGTAGTGGCTGAAAAATGGCAGGCGGTCACAGGATATCCTCTTATTGAAGGATATGGTCTAACAGAAGCATCACCCTTAGTATGTGCCAATCCATTGAATGTAAATGAATATACCGGCAGCATCGGCTTACCGGCGCCTTCCACACTTGTTGAAATCAGAAATGAAGATAATGAGCCAGTAGAGCCAGGTATTCCTGGTGAGTTATGTGTCAAAGGTCCACAAATTATGAAAGGTTACTGGCAAAGTGAAGAAAATACTGAAAAAGCTTTCACGCCAGATGGCTGGCTTAAAACCGGTGATATTGCCACCATGGATAAGGAAGGCTTTTTTTACATCGTGGATCGTAAAAAAGATATGGTGATCGTTTCTGGGTTTAATGTTTATCCCAATGAAGTTGAAGAGGCTATTATGCAAAATCCTGGTGTATTGGAAGTAGCCGTAGTGGGTGTGGCTTCCAATGAAACCGGTGAAGCGGTGAAAGCTTTTATTGTAAAAAAAGATCCTGAATTGACTGAGGCGTCTGTAAGAAAAACTTGTGAAGAAGTTCTAACGCGCTATAAACTACCTAAATATATTGAGTTTCGCGATGAATTGCCAAAAACCAATATTGGTAAAATTTTAAGACGCGCACTTAGAGAATAATTATGAACCATAAAAACCATTTGCTTATCGTGGATGACGATGCAGAAATTCGACATTTGCTGGCAAAAATTTTAAGCGAGTACAGTTTTAAGGTATCAACTGCTCAGGATGGTCAGGAATTGTTGGCGTTTTTAAAAAAACAATCTGTAGATTTAATCATATTAGATTTGATGATGCCGGGTGAAGATGGTTTAACCTTATGTAGAAAAATACGTCAGACCCAGCAGACGCCTATTATTATGCTTACAGCCACTGGTGCCGAAACCGATAAAATTGTTGGACTGGAGCTGGGTGCGGATGATTACATGGCCAAGCCATTTAATCCCAGAGAACTGGTGGCGCGCATTAAAGCTGTGTTGCGACGAGTGCAAAATAGTCCTTCATCGCAAACAGCCTCTTTAAGTGAGCATACAATTCATTCAGAAAAACTTGCTTTCTCCGGCTGGCAGCTTGATTTAGGCCTGCGCCAGTTAATGGATCCTGAACATGTAGAGGTGGAGTTAAGCAGTGGTGAGTATCAATTGTTGATTGCTTTTTTGAAGTCACCACAAAATGTATTAAGTCGAGATCAGTTATTGGATGCTACCTCTCATCGCCCTGCAGGCCCATTTGATCGAAGTATTGATGTACAAGTCAGTCGTTTGCGGCAGAAAATAGAAACTAACCCTAAAAAACCCTTGTTGATTAAAACGGTTCGCGGAGGCGGTTATATTTTCACAGCAAATGTTACCAAAATATTGTCGTAAAATGAAACTCGTAAACGCCACTGCCAATACCTATACAGGTAAAATATTATTTTTTAGTTTAATTCTGATTATCATTGCGCATTTGGTTTTATTCATCTATTTTACTCAGAAAAATAAAGGGGCTCAAACCAGTGTTAACCGAGACATTATTATTCAACAGGTGATTAATCTGGTTGAGCGGGTAAATCTTACTGCACCTTCACAACGAAAAAAAACTGTCAATGCCGTTGATATTTCCGGCTTAACTATTTCATTGGATAAAAAACCACAGTGGCAATTAAAATTTAATGCAGATGCTTCTTTATGGCAAATTTCTCAGGCCATTCGGGAGCAGCCAGAAGTGATTCGGCTATCTTTAAAATATCAGCCGGATCTTTGGTTGAATATTTCCATGCCTTATGTCAAAAGTTCATGGTGGTTACAGATATTTTTACTGTCCATGGAAATTGTTGTGGTGGGCTCTATCTTTTTTTCTATCTGGTCCATTAACCGATTTTCCATTCCTTTAAAAAGCTTTAAAAAAGCGGCAGAAAGATTGGGGGTTGACTCGGATGCGCCGCCTTTAAAAGTTTACGGACCTGCGGTGGTGCAAGAAACTGCAAACGCCATGAATCAATTACAACACAGAATTCAAGACTTGATCAAAGAACGCACCAACATGCTGGCAGCTTTGTCTCATGATTTGAGAACGCCTATTACTCGGATGAAATTGCGGGCGCAATTAATAGAAGATAATGAGCTTCGAGAAAAAAATATTATTGATTTAGATCAAATGGAAGCGATGATCGCAGAAACTCTGGTATTTGCCAAAACCTCTAATGCCTCTGAGAAAAAGACCAAAATAGATTTAAGTTCTTTGCTTAAGTCGGTTTGTGATGATTTTATAGATATGGGGTATCCAGTGACCTATTCAGATTTTCCTTCAAGAGTCATCATAAAAGGCAGTGCCATCAATTTGCGACGGGCATTTAATAATGTGATAGAAAATGCAATAAAATATGGTTATAAAGCACAGGTGAGTATCGTTTTACATAAAAAGCAGATTTGGGTATCTATTGTAGATGATGGGCCTGGTATTTTAGAGGCGCATAAACATAAAATTTTCGAACCTTTTTATCGGGGAGAATCTTCTCGCTCTAGAATAACTGGAGGCACTGGATTAGGGCTTTCTGTCACAAAAGATGTCATTCGAAATCATCATGGGATGATTGAATTAAAAAATTTGCCTGAGAAAGGCTTAGAAGTTCTGATTAAATTACCGCTGGCTTAAAAGCAAATCTCTAAAATAAATTCACCTATGGATAATAGTTGATGTATCAGGACTTACGCAAAATTTCAATTTTAAAACTTCACTATGGCAATCAATGTAGGTTGGGCTGACGAAGGAAGCCCAACAAACCGTGACAATTAAACTAGTACCATTTCCATTTAATTTTGACAGATTACATTTCTATAAGTTTTATGAAATTTCTCTCCAACAGCATCATTAATCAATGTAGGTTGGGCTGACGAAGGAAGCCCAACAGGTCGTGGCAACTAAAATAGGCCGTAATTAAATGAATAAGCTGTTGGGCTTCCTTCGTCAGCCCAACCTACATTGATATGTTTCAATTTTGAAGTTTTGTGTCAGCCCTATGTATTTCATTTTCTGATAATTATTTTCTTTATTATCTAAGTTCCAACCCTAATACATTGTATTGATATTTCTTGCTTTAGCTGAGCCAGTTTTTTTTCAGAGCTAGCAGAGTCAGTGAGACAAATTTAGATTTTAACGCCCATTTGGTTGTGCGCAACAGGCTTACTAATTTCTTGGCTAGTAGCTGCATTATAAAGTGCGCCAGGTTCAAGCGTTTTATTTCTGTATAATTCAAGCAATGCTTTAGTTTGCTCAGAGCATTCAGAAGATTGTGCCGGATTGTGTTTGTTACAACCTATTTTTTCCCAGGCTTGTTTAACAATTTTTTCTTGGATGGGTGAGCTGATTAAGTTATTATTTTCTTCAGAAAATTTTTGTCCGTAAATGACATTAAGATCCTTCAGTTTTTCATTGTTTTGTTCCAGGGATTTTGAGAGGTCCTGTAAATTTTCTTCTCGCTTAGTGTCTGTCAGTTTGCTTTTAATCACGTCCAGGAGTTTTGCTTTTGGTGCAATTAACTCTTTTGTTTTTTGTCGTTTTTGTCCGAATTCAAATTTTGTTTCTCGATAGGTAATGTAGCCAACTGCTGCGGAAATTAAAACAATCCCACCCACAATGCCCAAACCAACTGGGTTTGTTAAGGCGATTGCACCCAATGCAATTTTGGCGATAACTAAAGCGGTTGAAAAAAGCGCTGATCCGACACCAAGTGAATTTCCTAACCCTCCTAATATTGAGATTTTTTTCGCAGATGAGGATGCGAATTTTCGCTGCAGGCTTGGAATTTTTCCAGCATCTGAATTGCTGGTTGGTAACTCAATTGCCTGGAGTTTAACTTCTTCATCCTTTAGCTTGGGAAGCTTATCATTCAGATCTTTGATATTTGTTTGGTACTGTTTTTTAAGATATTGAACCTTTTTTCTGGTTTTTATCATTTCAGAGTTTAGTTCTAAAAGAGTATTATTATCTACCTTTTCTTCCTGAAATGCCTGCTCAATCCTTTGATTAATATTAAGTGCTTTTTCATCAAGCTCAGCAAACGATTTATCGAATCTGGTAATACGAGTTTCATAATTCTGCAAAGCTTTTGTTTCAAGTTGTAAAGCAGCATTGTCTTGCGCTTCTTTGCCATAGTTAAGGCGCTTGCTTTTATAACCTGCAATAAAAAAGGTTGCAAAGGCGATGGGAATAAAAATACCAGCGGTGACAACACTTGCCGTAACATTGGTAATTGTCAGTGAAAGATGATCTTTCATAAAACCTAAGCCAGCTTCGACAAGTGACGTTGTTGCTTCCGTTGGACAAGCGGCTTCACCAATACCACCTTCAATCAGCGCGCGTTTCCAATTTGTATCAGAAATCACCTTTTTGGTTAAATCAATAGCATCTAGGCCCTTAACATTTTTGAGGGTAATGTCGGCATCCCAGGCCATAAGCTTATTAAGTGTACTGGGATTTTTGTGTTTTATCGCGAGATGCAAAGCCGTATCGCCGTTTTTATTTTGAGCGTTAATGTCTTCATATGTCATTTTTTTCAAAATAGGATCCATTAGTTTAACATCACGGCGTCCAGTCAAAGCCAGTAGATGCAAAACAGTATAATTTTTTGTTGTTTTTGCCTTTGGATCAGCACCATTGTCTAAGAGGATCTGGATGATCGTCTCATTACGACTTTGAAGTTTTTCTTGGTACAGTTTATGTTCGGGATCAAAGGCTTTCGTTGGTATTTTATAAGCTGCGCTGGCATGTAAGGGCGTCATGCCTGCGGAATTTTCACTGTTTATCCATATTTTGCCTTTGGGTGAAGCTAAAATTGAGTTAACAATGTCTATGTGACCATAATAAGCCGCTACGTGCAAAGGTGTATTTCCTTTACCAAGTTTTTTTGAAATTTCCTCATCAGATATTTGATCCAGGGCCTGCAACAAGCGGTTAAAAATATCAGTGTTTCCAAGTTTTGCAGCTAAATGAAATAAAGTGTTGAAATAATGTTTATCGGTAACTTTATGGTGTTTAAACGTAATGTCTTTTTTGCTTGAAACTTCATTACCAACGTCTAAGAGGTTTGAACCGTAGACTTGAAGCGCTTTTTCCAGTTTTTCAAAATTTCCTTCACGCACAGCTGAGAACAAACGAGATTTATTCTCATCTATGGCTTTGTCAAAGATTTTTTTTAACTCAGGTTTATCTTGCACAAGGTCTACAGCGGTTTCATTATCTGAATTCTTGCTGTCGATCGTAACGTTGTGGCTTAAGAGAAATTTAGCGCTTTTTGCGGCGTTGTTGGCAATGGCCAGATGAAGCAAAGGCGTCTGATTTTTATCAAGCATACCATTGAGATCTAATGATCCAGGTTTTGCATTGAACCTTTGTTTTAAAAATGAAACATTATTTTTTTTGACAGCTTCTATGATACTTTCTTCGAGATTTTCTGAAGATTTTTTTCTATTTAAATTTGGCATAATAGTACCTCATCGCTTTCGATCCAAACTTATGAATTCAGCGGCAAATGGTGGAACGTTCTATGTAATAAGTTACTTCTGAATTTTGCAGGCATTCGTAAAATTCATCACGTGAGTAGAGGGTTCGGTGAAAATAAATTTAATTGTTACTTCGAGGGACATATTGACTCCAGAGTCTTACTTCTAATGAGGTACTTATTCAGGCAACAGCGTGAAAAAATGTTAAGAAATTATGGTAAGTATAGGATTAATCTCAAGGTAAGAGTCAAGTGTATTTTTAAAACTGGAGTTTTAAGTCCTATATAACTTAACAGAATGCTTGACTTTAACCATAAGGTTAAACTTAGAATTTGCTAGAAATTATGTGTACTTATGATTGGTATTGTAGAGTGTCATTTTGCTTTTTCGCATTCAGATTTAGTGAAAATGCAATGTGACTAGGGCTCAGAGTAGCTTAATATCGATGCCGCAAAACAAAGGTTAAACTCGGGAATAAACATGAAATTTTTACAACTGTTTTCAAATATAAAAAATTTACTTGACGGTGGTGAAGAGCTAGCCAAAAAGCGAAAAGAATTAACTGAGAAAATAGAGGTTCCTGATGACTTATTATGTGAAATTTCCTTTGATATTCCTAAACATCCAATATTTACGGTGTGGGGTCATTTATATGACGAGGGTGTGCTTGATGATTGGTTAAACAACAATGACAATAAATGCCCACATACAAGAAACATTGTGTCCAAAGATGAGCATATCCTAAAAATTAGTAGCATTACTGAGTTCTTTAAGGAAATCCAAGGTTTTTATACAGTTTTTATTATTGATGAAATTAACAAAACTTCTATTAAAGATTTAAAGAAGTTTAGTAATAAAATAGATGAAGCTAACCAACAATTCACAGATGAATACCAAAGAACCCTCAGTAACTATTTCCTTAAAGCATTAGCAGTGGACTTAAGTATTTATATGGAATACAGGTGTTTCTTTACAGAAGCTATTCCTAATACCCCTGTTCTTACTAAAATTGGCAATCTTTTTGAAAAAGAGGAACTGGTCGATTGGATAAATGATTATGGTATTTGTCCAATTTCTGGAATAGCATTAACTCAGAATGACTTTTTTGAATATCCTTCGCTAACACAATTGCTTCAAGAATTCAAACATGAGTTTGCCCTAAATCAGGAGTTTGAAAATCTAATAAAACTTATTGTTCAACTTACTTTAGAGAATAAAAACGAAGTTTTTATAAAGTATCACAATTTTATTATGAATTTAAGAAGTAAAAACGAGCGTTATCTTAACATTAAAAAACAAGCATCTATTTACGTAAAAAATCGGGATGATATTTCTCAATTAAAAAGCAGACTTAAGTTAGATATCAATAATACTGAACATTTAGCTTTTTGGCAAAAACAAGTATTTGGAGTTAAAGGTGGGACTTGTTTAGAAATTCAGTTTGATGGAAATTCATATACATATCGTGTGCCTGCTCGCGTGAAAAAATTATTTGAATTAGCGGATAAAGATTATGCTACCAAAGATGATTTGCTTAACGCAATTAATACACAGCGCAATCAATCAGTAAATCGTTTCAGTAGCCCTTTTTCAAGTTTTTTCAGAAATAAAGAAACCACAGAAAAACTGTATAAAACCCCTAATGATGAAATTCAAAATTTGGAATTTTCCCACAGTTAAAGGATGTCAGTGAATTACACATTTTCAGACTGGTTTAAAATTGGAAGTACACTAGGGTTCGGTTTGAGCGGATACTTGATTGGCATCAGCATTATCTCCACTCACAAATATTATACTACAGACTTTTGCTCCCCATTAGAATTGCAAACCGTAGTAAAAACTGGTGGTAATTTGTAAAATGGCAAATAGTCATTAATATTAAAGTGGTACTAAAAGTATTTTTCCCGGCCTTCAATAGCTCTTGTGAGCGTACCACCATCCACATATTCGAGTTCACCGCCCATAGGCACACCATAGGCAATTCGGGAAATATTAATTTGATAAGATTTGGCAATTTGAGCAATGTAATGAGCGGTTGCTTCACCTTCAACCGTCGGATTGGTGGCAAGAATGAGTTCTGATATTTCCCCCTCATTGAACAGGGCTTCTAATTTATGAATACCAATATCTTCAGGGCCAATACCATCTAAAGGCGATAGATGCCCCATTAAGACGAAATATTTGCCGTTGTAAGCCCCCGTTTGCTCAACAGCAATCACATCAGCGGGAGATTCGATAATACATAATTGTTGCTGTTGGCGTTTGTTGCTGTTGCAAATATGACAAAGATCAAGCTCAGATAAGGTATTACAGCGCTGGCAATGGGTAATGACTTCCATGGCTTTAGCAAGAATAGCAGATAAATCCTTCGCGCCGTCTCTGTTGCGTTCCAACAAATGAAACGCCATTCTTTGGGCTGATTTTGGACCGACACCTGGCAGACATCGGAGTGCCTGAATAAGCTCATCAATAACAGGACTATAAACCATATTTTTCTTGACCCGCTAAAAACTGTAGATTTTTACTAATTGTCGCTGCCACCTAAATCAGAAGGTAAATCAAGTCCTGCAGTCAAACTTGCCATTTTACCACGGGTTTCGTTTTCGACTTTTTGAACTGCGTCATTGATTGCTGCGGCAATTAAGTCTTCAATCATGGATTTATCATCTTCCAATAAATCTTCATCTAAGGTTACCTTTTTGACATCATGACGACCAGTCATTTCAACTTTTACCAGACCACCGCCGGAAACACCGGTAACATGCAGATTTTCAAGCTCTTTTTGAGCTGCCTGCATTCTATCCTGCATTTTTTTGGCTTCTTCCATTAATCGATTTAAGTCAGGTTTCATAATTTATACCTCTTGGGAAATGGCTTCAATGGATGAATTATCCACGGTTGCGTTAAAACTTTCAAGCAAAGCATCCACCACAGGATCTGTGGCAATGGCCGTTTCAGCATTTTTTTGTCGTTTGCGCAATGCATTTGCATTTTTGTTGGCAGGTGATGCAATTTTGTAATCAGTAAATTCGATGTTCAGCCTGATTGAATCATTGTAGTACTCGCTTAAAGATTTTTCCAGGCGCTGCTTTTGCGAGCTTGTTAAAAGGGGCGCATGATCTGCCTGTAGCGTTAAATAAATTTGATTATTTTCTATTTTTTTTAATTCACAATTTTGAGCAATGGATGCCAACATGCCTTTTAATCCAAGCTCCGCGACACATTTATCCCAGTTAAGGTTTTCTAAAGAGGTGGTTTTTGCAGCCGGAATATCCTTTGGTGCTGGATGATTGGTATTGGGTTTCGTTTGAGTATCTTCAGTTTTGTTTGTTTTAACAGTCGGTTGGTTGTCATTGGGATCTTTCGCTTCTATAGCTGGTTTGAAATCCAGCATGCGAAGTAATGCCATTTCAAATCCTGCGCGAGGACAGGGCGCCAGTGGCAAATCTTTTTTGCCCATTAAAGCAATTTGATAAAAAAGTTGGATATCTTCTTTGGAAAAACAATCTTTGTAAGCTGCAAATTTTGGTTCAGATTCCGTTTGAGTGGCTTGCATCAGGGCAATTTTATGAAAGCCTGTAAGCAGAGCATCCAGGGCATTTAAAAAATCTACGCCGGACTCAGCTAAATTTTCCGTAATCATTAAAATTTCACTGGCACTTGCATATTTTAAAGCTTCAAGGATGTCAAAAAGATGCTTTTGTTGCACTGTACCCAACATGAGGTTGACTTGAGTTTGAGTGACAGCATAGTTACCAAAAGCGATAGCCTGATCCAATAAGCTTAAAGCATCACGCATACTGCCATCAGCAGCATAAGCAATGGCTTCTAGGGCTTCAGATTCATATTCAATTGCTTCTTTTTCTAGAACTTGCGCCAGATAGCCACTGATTTTTTCCGGTAATAGATTTTTTAAGTGGAATTGCAGGCAGCGTGAAAGCACTGTGACGGGCAACTTTTGTGGATCTGTGGTGGCCAGTAAAAATTTTACATGAGTGGGGGGTTCTTCTAATGTTTTTAATAAAGCATTAAAGCTGTGCCCTGAGAGCATGTGCACTTCATCAATAAGATAAATTTTAAAGCGGCCAGACGAGGGCGCGTACTGTACATTGTTGAGTAGCTCGCGGGTATCTTCCACTTTGGTTCTGGAAGCTGCATCCACCTCAATTAAGTCAACAAAATTGCCTTTAGCAATCGCCATACAACTGGTGCATTTGCCACAGGGTTTGCTTGAAATTTTTGTTTCACAGTTAAGACATTTAGCTAAAATTCTGGCAACGGTGGTTTTACCCACACCTCGTGTACCGGAAAAGAGGTAAGCATGATGGAGACGATTGTGATCTAATGAATTGATGAGCGCCTGTAAAACATGCTCCTGACCCACCATTTTTTCAAAACAATCCGGTCGCCATTTACGGGCAAGGGCTTGATATGTCATAAAATCACTGTATAAATTGAAAGAAATGCCTTATCAGCCGCATCCCGGCACCCGAATCAGCTGTTATCGCTGCTCCCTTCCGGGCCTGACGAGGTTCACAGCCTATCGTCGCGAGAGGACCGATAAGACGTGAAAATGTTACCTCAGATAAGAGACCTTGTCTACCCCATGCTTCCAATTATACCTGAAAATCGCTTACTATTGAGAAGCGCTTGGCAGACCACACTGGTATTTTTAAAAAAATCCATTATAATGCCAGGTCTTGATTGCGGAGAGATGTCTGAGTGGTCGAAAGAGCACGCCTGGAAAGTGTGTGTACGGCAACCCCGTACCGAGGGTTCGAATCCCTCTCTCTCCGCCAAATTTTAGAAATAAAACTGTTCAATATTTTTGCCTCCCATTTTACATAAATAGAATTTACAATAGATGTCGACTTACAGGTAAAATCAATGTTGGGCTTCCGACCTCGGCCCAACATTTACTTTGATTTTCAGTTTCAATGTAGGTTGGTGCTGACGTAAGGAAGCCCAACAGGATTATTCATTTAATTACGGCTTTTTTATTTGCCACGGCTGTTGGGCTTAATCAGCCCAACCTACATTTATTTTGTTTCCGGTTTTACATAAACCTAATAAGCTTACATTAAATTGCAATCTTTCTTAAAAACAAGTAAAGTTTTATCACAAAAAATTGAATTGACCAAAAATATAATGAAGACAAAAAAAGATAAAATTTTTCTGGTTTCTTTGGTTGCAGCATTAGCTGGTCTGTTGTTTGGGTTTGATACGGGAATTATTTCAGGGGCTTTGCTGTTTATAAAAAATTCATTTCCGGTTTCCATTGGCATGAAAGAAATGATTGTGGGCAGTGTGCTTATTGGTGCCATGTTAGGATCCTTTGGAAGTGGTCGCTTAACGGATCGTTACGGCAGAAAAGGCGTAATGGTGGTTATCGCATTTCTATTCATCATTGGCACTTTAATTGCCACATTAGCGGTGGATGTGCAAATGATTTTGTTTGGTCGAATTTTCATCGGCTTTGCCATTGGGATTGGTTCCTATGCAGCACCTTTGTATATTGCCGAAGCGGCACCTTATGAAAAACGCGGCGGTCTGGTAACATTAAATCAATTAATGATAACCATCGGTATTTTTATCTCTTATTGTATTAATTATTTGTTCGCCAGTATGAATGGCTCATGGCGCTTAATGTTTTTAATAGGTGTTATTCCTGCTTTATTACTTGGGCTGGGTATGTTGATATTGCCAGAAAGTCCCAGATGGTTAGTGAAGCAAGGATCACTTGAAAAAGCTCGAAAGACCTTACAATATTTAAGAGCAGAAGAAAATGTAGAACACGAGATTAAAGAGATTCAAGACAGCCTGCAAATTAAAACAGCGAGTTTTAAAGCCTTATTTGCCAAATGGTTAAGACCAGTTTTACTGGTAGGTTTATTTTTAGGATTCTTGCAGCAAGCAGTTGGCATTAATACCATTATTTATTATGCGCCTACTATTTTTCAAATGGCAGGGTTTAAGTCAGCGGATAATTCTATTTTGGCAACTGTAAGTGTTGGCCTTTTGAATGTATTAGCTACATTTTTTGCGGTTAAATATCTGGATATTATTGGTCGAAGACCATTATTGTTGATAGGATTAATAGGCATGGGTGTAAGTTTGTTTTTCTTAAGCTATGCTTTTCATATTCAAATAGAAGCAGCCAGCCTGCGCTGGTTAACGGTTATCAGTACATTTATATATATTATCAGTTTTGCTTTTAGTCTGGGCGCTTTATTGTGGGTGATTGCCGCAGAAATTTTTCCCCTTGAATTTCGTGGCGTTGCCATGAGTTTCGTTGTGGCCACCAGTTGGTTTTGGAATTTGACTGTATCCAGTAGTTTTTTGACCATGCTACATAAATTTGGCAGCAGTAATACATTTTTAGTTTATGCTTTGATATGTGTAGTAGGTTTTATTATTAGCTATTTTTATGTTCCAGAAACCAAAGGCGTATCTTTAGAAACCATTGAAAATAATATTCGAGCTGGAAAATCTGTCAGATACATTGGTTCGCCTTCAAAGCAAAAACCATCAGCTCTGGGGGAGGTAGCCTAACTATGAAAGATCAAGCTATCATTGTCTGGGATCTGGGTGCTAGCAAAAGCGCTACTGCCTTAGTGTATTTTGATAAAGAAAGTGGCCGTTTTGAATGTTTAAAACGTTTCTCAATTCAAAATAAAATCTGCGAATCTTTAGATGATTTGGTAGCCCGTATTGAAACAGGTTTAAATTTTAAACATCATCAATGTGATGCAGTGGTGATTGGCGCTTCTGGTGAATATAATGGCGCAGAATTATATCACGAGGCTGGTTATCCTTATAAAATGGATTTTGCCAGACTGATGACAGAGTATCACTGGCCTAGAACAGCCATTATTCACGACTATGCACCTATTATCTGTGCTACATTTGCTGATTCTTATATGCAAGATCCTGCCAATGTGCGAATGCTTCATGAAGGCCATATGCATAAACATGGTCGGCGTATTGCCTGTGGCGTGGGTACCGGTCTTGGTATGAAAGATGGTGTTTTATTTCCTGATGGCGATTTTTGGCTGGGAACAAATGAAGTCGGGTATACAGGTATTAGCATGCCACCGCAAGTGGATGCTATTCACATGCAGCGACATTTAGAGTTAATGAAGTTTATGCAAAACGACAATGTCATGGGTAAAGACAAAATTTTGAGCTTTGAAAATATTCTTTCAGGCAGAGGTTGTGTTTTATTACATAAATTTGTTGCCAGTGATCATACTCATATCACCCCAGAAGAGTTGGGACAAAAAATGCGTGAAGGCTGTGCGGATGAGACCCGAGAAATTTTAGCCTGGTATTTAGGTTTGTTTATTGGCACCTTGCAGTTAAGTTTTATGCCGGATGGTGGTATTTGGATTACAGGTGGCGTGGTATTAAAACATCCTAAAATTTTTGATTGCGCTGAATTTTTTGCCGGTATTGAAGCGTCACCTTCATATTGGCATCAGCGACAGGGATTTGCCTTAGGGGTGCTGCAAAACTCAGATCATGCATTCATTGGTGGCGCTTATTATGCCAGCAAAAAATTATTAGTTTAGGGAGAAGATTGTGCGTTTATTGAAAGCTTTTATCATTACGATGTTTTTTACAAGCGTTGCAACTGCTGCAACGCCAGGCCAACAATTGCAAAAACTATTAAATAATACTCAAAGCTTAACCGCTAATTTTATTCAGAAAAACTATGGCGCGAATGGCAAAGTGTTGCAGAATTTGCGCGGACATTTTGCGATGGAAAAACCGGGGAAATTTCTTTGGGTAATTACAAAGCCTTCTGAAGTAAAAATGGTTTCAAATGGTCAGTTGCTTTGGATTTATCAAAAAAACTTAAAACAAGTCACAGTAAAAAAAATAGATAAAAATAAGGGGAGCTCCCCAGCGATGGTGCTGAGTAATCGAATTCGATTATTAACCAACTATTTTACTGTTTGGAAAAAGGGCAGTTGGTTTTACTTAAGTCCGCGGTACAGCAATGATGAATTAAAACAAGTTCAACTGAGTTTTAATAAAGCAAAATTAAATGGTATGTGGATTTTAGATAAGTTGGGACAAAAAAGTTATATTCGCTTTAGTAATGTTAAATTGAATCGTAATTTATCTGATACGCAATTTACTTTTAAAATTCCGCGCGACGTGGATGTGATTCGCTAATTTTGTAAATAACTCAAGCAAATCATTGAGGTTTTTGATAAGATTTATGCTTAATTAGGACCTACGATAAACTTCGTATTAAAATCGAAATTATTCAATGTAGGTTGGGCTGACGCAGGAAGCCCAACAAGCCGTGGCAACTAAAAATACCCTGTTGGGCTTCCTGCGTCAGCCCAAACTACATTGATTTTGAATGTAAATCGAAGTTTTTCGTAAGTCCTATTAATTTTATCTTTAGTGCTTACAGGCGCTAATCTACTAATAGCCGAGGTTGTATTAATGGCTGCGAATATGGGAATCTTTGAAAGTAACTTTTTAATTGTGGATGACAATCCAGTCAATCGTCTAATTATCGGTAAATTTCTTAAAAATACCAAGGTTGAAGATGAAAAAATTCAATATGCTGTGGATGCAAAGGCTGGATTTTTAGCATATCATGACCTTTATCGCAGTTGGCTGAATGCACAAGAGGAGACTTTACCTCCAGTTGTGATTACTGACTTTAATATGAAGTCACAGAGCAATGAAGATAATGTTGATGGTTCAGTATAGGTTGTTGCCTGTAGATTATTAGCGCATGTTTATCATTCAGCTCAACCTATAATTATAGGTAATTCAGCAAATGATTAGAAAAGCTCAGGCTTTAGTGAATGAGGTCATAAAATTTGATACTCACCATGTAAACAATTCTCTAGCAGATAAACTTAAAACATGGTTACAGTATGTTTTCCCCAAACAATTAACAGTACAATCAGCCTCATATTCTGGAAGAGTGCTTCATCATGATGGTGACACAAAATAGTCGCCATGCCCAAGTCAATCATCAGTAGATTTGAGCAATAGATTTTGAGGTTGAATTTAGGGTTCATTGACAGTGCATTTCTTGAAAGCGAAGATTAAAACATCAGTGTCGGTTGGGTTTTCTTTGCCAACTCAACCAATGATACTCGCACCTTGAAGGATTTTTGGTATATAATATCAACTATGAATGATAAGACCAACCAACCTCTTGCCGCTAGAATAAGACCCTCAAATATCGGTGAATTTGTAGGACAAAAGCATATTTTAGGCGCTGGCAAACCACTTTTATCCCTCATTACAGCAGGCAAAATCCACTCCATGATTTTTTGGGGACCACCAGGCACAGGCAAAACCACATTAGCACACTTAATTGCAAAACAGGCAAACGCTGACTTTATTGCTTTATCAGCAGTATTTTCGGGTGTAAAAGAGATACGTTCTGCCATTAAAAAAGCTCACCAGACAAAAGCTGAACGTCAACGGGAAACTATTTTGTTTATTGATGAAGTCCATCGATTTAATAAAGCTCAGCAGGATGCGTTTTTACCTTATGTAGAAGAGGGCGTGGTGACCTTTATTGGGGCAACTACTGAAAACCCTTCTTTTGAATTAAATAATGCGCTTTTATCCAGAGCTAAAGTGTATGTACTGAAAAAATTAACCGAAACAGACATTATTTTAATTCTACAAAATGGTATGTCTAAAGCATTTTCTGAAGCATCCATGAGTGAAGCACAATTAAAAAAAATAGCGGTTTTTTGTGATGGAGATGCGCGTCAGGCTTTAACCCTTTTGGAAATTGTACAGCAGTTATCAGAAAATAACACAGTGGAAGATACTTTAATAGATGCCATTTTAACCGATGGGGTTAGAAGGTTCGATAAAAAAGGAGAGTACTTTTACGATTTGATTTCTGCGTTGCATAAATCCGTGCGAGGTTCTTCCCCGGATGCTGCACTTTACTGGTTTGCCCGATTACTCGATGGTGGTATGGATCCTTTGTATATTGCAAGGCGCGTTGTGCGTATGGCAAGTGAAGATATAGGCAATGCTGACCCCAGAGCCTTAACTTTAGCACTGGAAGCCTGGCAAGTGCAGGAACGTTTGGGCAGTCCAGAGGGGGAGCTGGCTATCGCTCAAGCTATTATTTATTTGTCTTGTGCGCCTAAAAGCAGCGCCTGTTACCAAGCATTCAATCAAGCGATGCAAGTTGCAAAAAATTCTGGCAGCCTGGAAGTGCCATTACATCTTCGCAATGCACCCACAAAATTAATGAAAAACTTAGATTACGGCAAAAACTATCGTTATGCCCATGATGAGCCTTATGGTTATGCTGCAGCGGAAAATTATTTTCCAGAAAGCTTATCAAAGCAAAATTTTTATCATCCAGTAGATCGAGGGCTTGAAATAAAAATTAAAGAGAAACTGACTTATTTAAAGTCATTGGATGATAAATATCATGATAAATCTTAAGTTGTGGAGTTTCATTGCTTTAGGGGGCGCTTTTGGCGCATTGGGAAGATACGCTGTATCGGTTTTAAGTGCCGTCACGTTGGGGACTCATTTTCCCTATGGTACACTTTTGGCAAATATTTTCGGTGCTTTTGTCATAGGCTTTTTAACCTTTTATTTTGCAGGCAAAATTAGTTTTACCATCTATTGGCAGGGGTTTTGCATTATTGGATTTTTAGGTGCTTTCACTACTTTTTCCACCTTTTCACTACAAACTTTTGAACTTTTGCAAAATAATCAATGGCATTTGGCGGTTTTAAATATTATGCTTAATCTATTGCTTTGTTTGGTATTTGTGTTTATTGGCGGCATATGCGCAAAATTTGTGGGGACATTATGATAAAAACAGATCTTTGTATCATTGGTGCAGGCTCTGGCGGTTTAAGTGTGGCTGCAGGTGCCGTGCAAATGGGTGCAAAAGTCATATTGATTGAAAAAAATAAAATGGGTGGTGACTGTCTTAACTATGGCTGTATACCTTCTAAAGCTTTGCTTAGTATTGCCAAAAAAATTTATTCTGCCAGAGGATTAACTGAGTTTGACTTAAAACTTGATGGGCAGCTTAATTTTGATAACGTCAAAGCCTATATACAGGATGTAATTCGCGCTATTGAACCTCATGATTCTGTGGAAAGATTTAATCAATTGGGCGTAGATGTTTATCTGGGGCAGGCACAATTTATTGACGAGCAAACCGTAGAGGTAAACTCTGAACGGATCAGAGCTAAACGCTTTATTGTTGCTACAGGTTCTAAAGCCATGATACCTCCAATAGAAGGGTTATCCGATCTTAAGTTTTTTACTAATGAAAACATTTTTGATATACCTGATTTACCAAGGCATTTGTTGATTATTGGTGGCGGTCCCATTGGTATAGAAATGGCACAAGCCTTTGCTATGCTGGGATCTAAAGTTTCAGTGTTTGATGTGCAAAATATTCTTCCTAAAGACAAACCAGAATTAGTTCAAATCATCAGAGCGAAACTTGAAAGTTATGGGGTAAACTTTTATGAAAACATCCGGATTTTTAAAGTTTTTTCCGATGAGGATGCCCAAAAACATATTATTTTTGAAGTGAACCAAGAAAAATGCACCATAGAGGGCTCTCACATACTGGTGGCCGCTGGCAGAAAAACCAATACTGAAAATTTTGGACTGGATAATGCAAAAGTTAAATATGATGCAAAAGGCATACATGTTGATATGAAACTTAGAACTTCAAATAAAAAAATTTATGCTTTGGGAGATGTTATCAATCATCTGCAGTTTACGCATGCAGCCAGTTATCAAGCTGGTATCATTATTAAAAATATTCTTTTTAAAATTGGCGCAAAAATTAATTATTCGCAGTTTCCCTGGGTGACGTACACTTCACCAGAGCTTGCACACGTTGGTATGAGTGCCGATATGCTGGAAAAAGTACCTCATAAACTATTACAAATCCCTTTAAAAGATAATGACAGAGCACAGACTGAAAAAAGTACTATTGGGCAAGTGATAGTGGCCATCGATAAAAAATCAAAAATTTTAAGTGTGGATATCTGCGCCGAGGATGCAGGGGAATTACTCAGTCCCTGGCTGATTGCCATGCAAAATAACTTATCCATCAAAAGTGTGGCTCAAAGCGTTTTTCCTTATCCAACAAAAAATGAAATTAATAAACGGATTGCCGGCAGCTATTTTTTACCAATGCTTACTTCAAAGAAAACTCAGGCTGTAGTAAAATTTCTACTTAAATACTTTACACCTTAATACTATGATTGATCCAAACTTTTTAAGAAATGATTTAGAAAATACCAAAAAAAATCTCGCTCGCCGAGGTTTTGAGTTGGATACAGAGACCTTGCTGAATTTAGAAGCACAGAGAAAAACCTTGCAGATAGAGTTACAGGAATTACAAAGCCAGCGTAATCAGGCTTCCAAAGCAATTGGTCAAGCCAAAGCCCGAGGCGAAGATATTGCACCATTTACAGCCGAAGTCAGTGGTGTTGGTGATAAAATTAAAATAGTAGATGTTAAACTGGAAAATATTCAAGCGCAGCTTTCAGATATTTTGTTAACCATTCCAAATCTATTGGACGAATCAGTACCAGAGGGTAAAGATGAAAGTGATAATCAGGTAGTGCGTCAAGTAGGTGAACCCACGGATTTTGATTTTGAGCCTAAGGATCATGTCAGTCTTGGTGAGGGTTTAGGACTGTTGGACTTTGAGCTTTCTGCAAAACTCAGTGGTTCACGTTTCGTGGTGATGAAAAAATCTTTAGCCAGAATGCACAGGGCTTTAATTCAATTTATGCTCAAACAGCAAACTGAAGTGCATGGATACGAAGAAATTTATGTGCCTTACATCGTTAAGGCAGAATGTTTATATGGTACTGGGCAATTGCCTAAATTTAAAGAAGATCAGTTTGAATTAAAAGGCGAACATGAGGCTTATTTGATACCTACTGCGGAAGTACCTGTAACCAATACTGTGAGAGATCAAATCATTGCTCCCGAGCATCTTCCCTTAAAATACGTTAGCCATACCCCATGTTTCCGCAGTGAAGCAGGTTCCTACGGTAAGGATACAAGAGGTATGATCCGATTGCACCAGTTTGAAAAAGTGGAAATGGTGCAAATTGTGCGACCGGAGCACTCCTTTAAAGCCTTAGAAGAGATGGTTCAACATGCTGAAAATATCTTACAATTATTGAAATTACCTTATCAGGTGGTTACCCTCTGTGCTGGGGATACCAGTTTTACAGCCACAAAAACTTACGATTTAGAGGTTTGGTTACCAGCGCAAAAAACCTATCGGGAAATATCTTCCTGTAGCAATACGCTTGACTTCCAGGCCAGAAGATTAAAAGCACGCTGGCGAAATCCTGAAACGGGTAAGCCTGAGCTAGTACACACACTCAACGGCTCTGGTTTGCCAAGTGGCAGAACATTAGTGGCAATTATGGAAAATTATCAATGTGAAGATGGTCGGATTCGTATTCCTGAAGTTTTAGTACCGTTTATGGATGGACAAACTTATCTTGAATTGCAGTAGCAGGGGTTAATTTACATCGGTTAGAAAAGATCAGCGCGAATAAAACATTTATTTAATTTTAGAGTTTAGTACAGTAAAATCTAGACTTAAATTAGAAAAAGAATCGCATTTTTTCAGTTCCAGATAATATGTTGGTAGTATCTTAAAAGTAATAAAATTAACATAAACTATTAATTTTTTTAAATTTTACTTTTAAAACCTTAGTTAACAAGTATATAATCTTACTGTGAAAGAAGGTATGAGGCTTATTCAGAGATGACAGCCTTAACATAAATTTTTAAAGTATAAGTGATTATGGATATTATGACAGATCATAGCGAAAGTAATTTTATCAGGGCAGGAAATAAATCAGATAGCATCACCAAGTATGACTATACATTTGATTTGTTTCCCGGTGAGAATGTAATGTTGGGTGAAGAGGTTGCACTAGGCTATGTGGGCCTAAACAATAATACCCGTCAGGCCAGGTTCAGAATTAAGGCTCCTACTGAAATATCAATTCTCAGGTTAGAAGTATTCGCCAGGCATATGCAGTGTTATGATTATACAATTGATCTTTATTTTGGTCAGAAGTTGAAAGTAGGCGAAGATGTTGAGCTAATTTGTATTCCTGATAAACATGGTAGAAAATTAGTTCACGTAGGTGTTGAAACCCCAAAAGGTTTGGAAGTTAAGAAAAGTCTTAAAAATTATACTGACTAACCCTGATAAATAAAAATTTTTGTGAAAATGCACCTATTTAAAGAAGGTGCATTTTTTTATCTGATTTTTCTTTTTAATTGGCAGCTGCTCATGATTTCCGTAGCTATTTCTTCGATAGAGCGAGTGGTCGTTTCTAAAAATGGAATCTTTGTTTGCCTAAACAAATTTTCTACTTGTCTTATTTCAAACTGACATTGTTGTAAACTGCAGTAACGACTGTTGGGTCGACGCTCAGCTCTAATTTGTGCCAAATATCGTGGCTCAATGGTTAAGCCAAATAAACGTGATCGATAGGGTGCTAAATGTTCAGGCAAAAGGTGCATTGCTTCTTCATCTTCGGTAATTGGATAATTAGCAGCATATATTCCAAATTGCATGGCAAGGTATAGGCAAGTAGGCGTTTTACCACAGCGCGAAACGCCAATTAAAATCACGTCTGCATTCTGATAATCATGAATATTTGCTCCATCATCATTATTCAAAACAAAATTTACCGCATTCATTCTCAACATGTAATTATTATAGTTTTCAATATTCACTCCGTGAGTTTTTCCAATAGAATGATTGGACTCAACCTGAAGTTCCTGTTCCAAGGGAGAAATAAACGTATGAAAAAGATCCAGACAGAGAAATTGAGCCTGCTGAAACAGCTTGCGAATTTGAGTATCCACCAAAGTAGAAAATACAATTGGTTTTGTGTCCCCACAATTATGAATGGATTCAATTACCGTTTTTGCTTTTGCTTCCGTATTAATAAACGGAATAGTGGTAATATCAAACTCAAAATTTTCGAATTGAGTTAAGAGACTTTGTCCCAGGCTTTCCGCAGTGATTCCAGTACCATCTGAGATGAAAAATACTTTTTTTTGAGAAACTGTGCTGTTTACCATAAATATAATGAACTTCATTAGATACATTATAATATTTTATCATTTATATTGATTATTGCCTATTGCACCAGTTTGCTACTGTAGTAGAATTACTTTAGAAAATGTTTCGCTTTGAGGGTAAAAATATGTATGGTACTAAAGAGGATAAAGCACCTGCAGTTAAAGCACCTGCAGTTAAAGAACCAACTGTTTTAGTGCGTAAAGATGAAAATATTTTGCTGGTTTATGATAATCCCGACAAAAATGAGAGCGCTATACTTTTAGCGCAAGAAGAAATTTTATTTCATGGGCACACTTTAGAGTTTGAAAAAGTTCCTGAAGCAATTCAACTTGAGCTTAAAAGTATTCTTGATAACCATGCAAAAATGGAAACACTCACGAAATATTTGCAGCAAAATGAATCAAAATTATACTCATTTACAATGGCAGAAATAGATTGTAGGTTAGAAACTCTTAAGGCACTCATCTACGACATAGCATTTTTAGAAAGGTATTTTCAAAAACGTACAATGCATATGCAACGGTTAATTTCAGTGCAGACATCTAAAAATGAAAAACCTCATACCGCATTTGTAGAAGAGCTAAGGAGACTCGATGAAAAGTTAAAAGCGCTTTCTAGTTTTAAAAATCATTTTGAAAAAACCAGTAACTTTTCTGAATTGCTAAAGTTAGCTCATGACTCTGGAAGTTACGCCAACTTTTTAGGGAACTTAAATTATAAGCCAAAATCTTTATTATTCAATAATTTTATTTCCTCTTTAAAAGCTCAATCTACAATTTTGCCTCATGAAAAACTGAAAGCCTTTATGAAATCAGTTGATGAGCTTCGAAAAAAAACAAATTTAACTCAAAAAAAATTTTTGAGGGAAAAAGCACGCACACAAACAACTGATATATTAAAACCTGTCAATATTGATAAAAAAAAGCGAACTATTTATGATCAAAGATTTAATATTGCTTTTATACCCTTTGAGCATGAAGGGCATGAGTTAAAATTATCTCACTGGAGTACCGCAAAACTGCCTAAAGAAACATCAAAACCAAAATGTTTTGTGTTTGCTAATTGCTTATTTGCAGGAATGCTGCAGGGGGCTGACGAAAAAGGCGAAAATCGCTGGGCATTAGTTGATCACCATTTAAAAGTAACCCTTGGAAAACATATTTTAAGTGGTGTTACTCATCACAAAACCTGGTCTTTGTATGAAATGACCATGTTTGCACAACTTGAAGCACAGCTTAGTATGGCTTTGGCAATGGGGGATAAGGATGTTCGTTTTAATTACCATTTGCCGGAAGAAGGTTATATTTTATCAGGCTTGAAGTTATTTCTTGCAGGTAAAATGACCCTTGAGCCTTTTTGTGATTATATGGAAGCGGTAAAAGCGCGAGCCAAAGCTCATCGAATAGTAGTAAAAAGAATTTTTAAAGAAGCAGGTATTTCTGATGATAGATATGAAATCACATCGCCTTTTGCGAACGCAAACATAAATGAAGTTATTGCAGAATTAACAAATCCACTTGTGAAGATGGATAGATCTGAAGAGACTATTGTGAATAAAATTTTACAGGCATTACTCACAAATACAAGTCATCCAGTGCATTGTAATGCCTGGAAAAAAATCTTACCTGCTGATATCTTAGTGGCGATAAAAAAAATTAGTGCATACAAAGATCAAGAAAAAGATAGTGAGATAAAAACATTAACAGATGCTGAGATTCGGCTAATGCATATCAATTCTCTTGAAGATCTTATGCATTTTGCCAACTCTATGATGATTTCCATTGCTAACCAACAAGTTAATCAAGATGAAAAGCAGGATTTTACAACGGTTGCTTTTCACTCTATTGACGAACAGCCCATTGCTAACGGGTATGAAACAACGGGGATGACAAAAGTATTCGGAGAAGCGCAGGCAATTTTTGTTTTGCCGCAAGTTCTGTATTATGGTGATGCTCAATGTAACAACTTATTTCGAGTGACACCGAAGACAGATAAAACAGTAAAAGAGACTTTTATTGATAAATTGAGCAAAGTCTTTAACTTAAGTGATTTTTTAAAGCACCTTTTCTGGACAAAAAAAATTGATGGGGACTATGTTTTTGAAGACGCTAACCAAAAAGCAGAGCAAATTAATCCTCCAGCTCAATCATCAGCATTTCCATCATTTTTTAAATTAAAAGATGCGCAACCCGCTGTTACGCCAGAGGCTAGCTCTTCAAGAACTATGGATAGCCCGTCCAGGTTCAATGTAGAGACTTTTTAAGGCAGAATAAATGACCCAACAAAATCAAATTGCACTAAACACTCAAGAAAAATCAATTCGAGATATCAAGCAAAATATCTTATCACTAATGGCGAGTCAACCACCAAAAATACAAAGTTTGATCCGTCAGTTGATTGATTATTATCAAAAATTAATTTTATGTATGCCTGGAAATGTTTATTGGATGGATAAAAATAACTGTTCGGTAGGGTGTAATCAAAATGTTTTGGATCTTTTTGGTTTGAAGCATATTGATGATTTTGATAATTTGTCTTTTGAAGACATGGCTCAATTGGGTCAATGGTCTAAAGACCAGGGAAATTCTTTTCAGCAAGATACTCAGTCTGTTCTTAATTCTGGGATACCTAAAACTAATGTAGAAGAGCCACCGATTCCAAACCCTAATGGTACTGACACCTATTTTTTATCTAGCAGGATGCCATTATTTAACGAATTAGGCAATGTAATTGGTGTTGTGGGGATTTCAACTGATATTACTCAACAAAAATTAACTGAAATTGCTTTGAATAAAGCTAATAAAGCTAAAAACGAATTTCTCGCTAACTTAAGCCATGATATTCGTACACCGCTTTCCAGTGTTATTTCATTATGCGAACATTTACATAATACAATTGAGACAGAAAACTTAAAGGAAATTGCCTTTGATGCACAAAGTTGCGCCGAACAGGTTTTACTTTTGTTAGATGAGATTTTAGAAATTACCGAAATTGATTCTGATAATATACCAGCAACCAAAGTCAAATTTTCCTTAAGTGAATTTATTCACTCAGTAAAAGTTTTAATGGGAAACTTTGCCAAACAAAAACAATTAAGTTTTATTTGCGAAATAGAAGCAGGCACGCCCAACATTGTTATCGGAAAAAGACAGTTGATTCACAGAGTATTATTAAATTTAATAAGTAACGCCATTAAATTTACCGAAAAAGGGTACATAAAAATTAAATTCAGTGGGGAAAATATCAGTGAAAAGCAGTTTGATTTAAATATCCGAGTAGAAGATAGTGGTATTGGAATTCTAAAAGACAACTTTGAAAAAATTTTTGATCAGTTTGAACGCGGTAGCTCAGCTTTTGAAAATATCTATGAAGGCAGGGGGCTTGGGTTATATATTGTAAAAAAATTTTTAAACCTGCTAGAGGGTAATATTGAAGTAAATAGCGAACCCAAAAAAGGCTCTGTTTTCACAGTGCGCATTCCACTCAAAGTTTTGCATAACAATCAATTTAAAGATAGTCAGGCAACGCCTGAAATTTTTCAACTGACTTCTTCCAATAAAAATTCAACCTATATCCCAAATGAACTTTCAGGAGAAACTAAAATTTTATTAGTGGAAGATACTGAAATAGCCAGAAAAGCTGTACTCAATATTCTTTCAAATTTTGACTATGAAATTTTAATTGCAAAAACAGGTACAGAAGCGATAAAGTTTGCCAAAAATAATCAATTTGATATGATTTTACTCGATATTGGTTTGCCAGATATATCAGGCATTGAAGTTGCAAAAACTATTCGCCAATTTGAGTTACAAAATAATATTGTTCCCACACCTATTATAGGCCTTACCGCTCATGTTCCGCAATCTTCTGTACAACACTGTATAAATGCAGGTATACAACAGGTTATTCGCAAACCTTTAACGCTTGAAAGAGCTAATGCACTCTTTAGTAATTGGCTATCACATACCATAAAATCTGAAAGCAAAAATTATAAAGTAGATAATGAAAAACAATTTCAAGCGCATCTTCTGGAAAAATTTAAACAAGATTTACACATCAATAAAAAATCCCTTGCAGTGGCATATCATTCCAACTCAAAAGAAAATCTGAAAGATATTGTTCATAAACTTCATGGTAGTGCCAGAATTTTGAAACTAACAGAATTAAATAAAATCTGCAACAGCCTTGAAGCAGCCATCACAGATGACTTCAGCGATGAAGAAATAGAGGCTTTGTATGTAGATTTAATGACTATAATTAACAATTTAATTGCATGTAAAAATTTTGAGGCTATGAGCTAATTGCATATTCCGGTCAATCTGAACAGCCATTCCTGTCTGCAAGTGAACAGCGATTCTGGTTTATTTGAACGCTTGTCAAACTCACAAGGTTATTATCCGCTAAAGCTTTTCAGTCTGTAAAGCATTTTTAGTTTTCCTTAATGACTCACCCACTAATTCAAGCTTGATAGCATTGTGGATGATCCTATCCAAGATTGCATCTGCCAAAGTTGCATCATCGAGATATTCATGCCAATGCGATACCGGTAATTGGCTGGTGATAATCGTAGATTTTTGTAAGTAGCGATCTTCAAGCAACTCCAATAAATCACGCCGTTGTTCATCGTCCAGCGCAACAAGCCCCCAATCATCCAAGATTAAAACCTCCACTTTAGCCATAGTTGTCAGCCACTTGGCATAAGTCCCGCTGGCCTTAACCAGTTTTAATTCATTCCAAAGTCTCGGTAAACGATAATATCTAATTGTCGCACCAGACAAACAAGCTTTATGAGCCAGTGCACAAGCTAAATAGGTTTTACCACATCCTGTGGGTCCTGTGATTAAAAGGTTTAAATGATTTTGTACCCAGTGTCCCCTGGCAAGCTCTTGAATGACTGATTTTTTTAAAGCGCGCGTGTGAGTATAATCGATATCTTCCAGACAAGCGGCTTGTTGCAATTTGGCTTGTTTTAACCGCCGATTTAACCGATTGTTTTCTCGCAAATACCATTCTCGGTCAATCAGAACCCCTAAACGGGTTTCAAAATCCAAATCCGATTGAGGGTGTTGCAGTTGCTCATTCAGCGCATCTGCCATCCCATTAAGCTTCAATGCGCGTAAACGTTGTAAGGTTGGTTGATTAAGCATTTTGGTTTCTCCCATGTTTATTGATAATACTCAGCTCCACGAATATTGTTGTGGGCTGAGAGCTTTTGTGAAACAACTTGCTTTGTTTCAGAAACGGTGTCGACTTTATTTTTTAAAATCGTTTCTATTTGTTGATATCGTGTAGCGCCTGCGTCATAAGCAATCTTACTGGCCGCTTCCAAGCGATGCTCGCCATAGCGTTGTGCTAAACGCAATACGCCAAGACAGGTTCGATAAGCTTGCTCCGGAAAGGGGCGTGCCGCCATAAGGTGCTCTATAAATTGCTTCGTTTGAGGGCCAATTTTATTGGCCCAACGTTTTATTCGCTCCGGTGACCAGCCTGATTGGGCTTGATGGTTTTTGGGCATATGCTCTTTAATGGTGCTGTGTTTATAAGGTGTATGCGTTCGTTGATGTAGGGCGATGCGCTCGCCTTGATAAAAACATTCCAATGTTTTTTGAGTGGCGCGCAATTCAATTTCTTTTTGAATATATTGATAGGGTACGCTGTAGTAGTGTTGTTCAAAGATAACATGATAATCAATATTCACCTTGGCGCGTCGCCAAAGGGCATATTGATAACGTTCTTTGGGCAGTGACTTTAAAGCCGGTTGGTCGAGCTTCTCAAACAATTCTTTTCGACTGCTATCGAGTTTTTGGAATTTCTTTTGATTGAAATCCCTAAGCTTTTCTTGGATGACCTCATTAAGTTCGCTAAGGCTCGTAAAGGTTCTATGCCGTAACGGCGCAAGAACTTGGCGTTCAATACAGCCTACCGCATTTTCAACCTTCGCTTTATCTTTTGGTTTGTAGGCTCTTGCCGGTACAATTGCAAATCCATAATGCTCACTGACATGTTGGTAATTTGCATTAATGTCCGGATCGTAACGATGTGTTTTGGTGACCGCGGATTTCAAATTATCTGGTACCACGAGTTGACTCACTCCACCAAAATAGTCCCACATGTGTATATGGGAAGCAATCCAATCGGTTATTGTTTGTGTTGCCGTTGCCTCAATAAAGGTAAACTGTGAGGCTCCCAAGGCGCCTACAAAAATTTGTGCTGTATGAATTTCACCAGTAGCAGGTTCAATCCACTCCATGGTCATGCCGGCATAATCAACAAAGGTTTTTTCACCGGCCTTGTGAATTTGCCGCATGGAAGGATTTAAACTTTGGGTATGGCGACGGTAGCGCTCACAAAACTGTGAGTAACTTAAACCAGCTTCATGTTCATCACGATACTCTCGCCAAAGCAATTGTAGGGTTACCCCCTTTTTACGGTATTCGCAGTGTACCCACTCCCAATTAGGTAAGGGTCTTTTAGTGCTCGATGCTTTGACCGGCAAAAACAAGCGTTCGTAGAGCGCCTGCTCAGACAATTCTTCGGATAACGGCCAAATGAGCCCGGCGGCTTTGGCTCGATGCAGGTAATCAGACACACAGCCAATACTAATATTTAAACTGTTGGCTATGGCTCGGTAGCTCAACTTGAGCTCATGCCTTTGCCTTAAAATTTGATGGATTTTACGCATTGATAATACTCTCACGATTTGCCTCTCTTTTACTTCACATTAAAAAAGAGAGATTGTATAGGTTAAGGTCAATCGTGAGTGGACAAGCTGTTCAAATGAAACCGGAATGAGTGTTCAGATGCGCCGGAATAGGTGTTCAGATGTTTCCGGAATAACTGTTCAAATGATACCAGAATCGGTGTTCAGATGTTGCCGGAATACGCACTAATTTTACCCACTTAATTTTAGCTGCAAATAATGTCATTTTTGTTCAATATTATGAGTATTTTTTTTTGACTTCAAGCAAAGTTAAAAAATCTCATCGATCCATTGAATAATGATCTTATCTGCATATACCAGAAGGGTTCCTGGGTGAATATAATTATTTCGAATATATCACCAAAATTTGCCCTGGTTGCAGATACTTCCCTAAGAAAGCTTTATTCCATTTTTTCAATTTCGCAATAGCCACGTGATGAGCCTTTGCAATGGAAGAAAGCGAGTCACCAGGCTTCACAGTGTAATGAACAATCGTAGGTTTGCTCTCAAGTTTACTTATATTGTGAACATGTGGTTCAGAAGGTGGGATTTTTAAAATCTCTCCAACAGATAATATATTAGAATTTAAATGATTTCTAAATTTGATTTTATCGACGGTTGAATGAAAAGCTTTTGCAATTCTATCTAAGGAATCACCTTTTTTCACTTTATAAACACGATCCAGTGAATAACGGGTACGTTCGATGTTATCTGGCAAAGAAGTCCTTTTTTCAACCCAAATGATAAGTTTTTGACCGGGGTGTATTTGGTTTTTTGTGGACAGATGATTCCAGAAACGAATCTGCGAGATTTTTACTTGATACTTCATGGCAATAGACCAAAGACTTTCACCGGGTTTTACTGTTACCCGTACTTTACTTGGTCCTAGCTTAAGTTGTCGGTTATGGGCATAAGTTAACTCAGGGCTAAAATCATAATGGATTAAGCTGTTGGTGTTTTGAGGAATTAGCAAAATTTCACCGGGATGAATAACATTGGAGAAAAGTTTATTAATTTCTTCAAGCAGGGCAACGCTGGTGTGATATTGATGTGCAATTCTGTCTAAACTGTCTCCGCCTCTTACTCGATAACGTTGCCAGGAAACCCTATGAGTCTTAGGTAATTTTTTAAGCCTGGTTTCAAAGGTTTTGATATGGTCGCTGGGAATCAAAAGTAAATAGGGTCCATTGGGGTCGGTTGCCCAGCGATTATAGCCTGGATTCAGACTGTATAAGGTTTTAATGCTGATTCCTGCCAATTTGGCGGCAGTAGCAAGATCAATTTGAGAGCCAATTTTTACTGGCTCAAAATAGGGGTGGTCTTCAACGGTAGGTAAATGAATGCCATAACGGTTAGGCGAAGCAATAATGGCTGCCAAGGCTAAAATCCTTGGAACATAAGCAACGGTTTGCGAGGGTAAAGGAAGGTTCCAAAGATCTGTATCTTTGCCATGGTGGGCATTGTATTCGATGGCATTTTGAACCGTGCCTTCGCCAGCGTTATAAGATGCGATAGCATAAAGCCAGTTACCATTAAAAAATCCCTTGAGATAGGTTAAATAATCTAAAGCAGCGCGAGTGGATGCAACAATGTCGCGACGACCATCGTACCACCAATCCTGTTTAAGTCCGTAGCCTGAAGCCGTACCAGGCATTAATTGCCATAAACCTGCTGCACCTCTATCAGAATAAGCAAAAGGATCATAGGCACTTTCTACGATGGGCATTAACACGAGTTCACCTGGAAGATGGCGTTTTTCAACTTGCGTGAATATATAAAACATATAAGGGGCTGCATCAGTCAGCAATTTATTTAAATAAGTAGGATGATGGGCAAACCAATTAATCTGTTGGCGTACTAAAGGGTTATCTGTGTAGTGATCGATTTTAAAAGTATCTCTTAACTGGTACCAAAAAGCATATTTTTTCCATTGAGAAGCACTAGGCCCCCACAAACTATAAGCACTTGCAAATAAAGGGAATAAACATAGTAAAAGCAGTAAAAAGAACTTGCCAAAAACTTTTGCAAATCTTGGAGAAATACTCAAGGCTTTCATTAAGTGAATTATTTTCATTCGATGAATACTACGTAGCAAGCGACAGAAAATCAAGCATAAATTGTGCAATTTCTTAAGAATAAGACTTACGAAAAACAGCCTATTAAAATTGAAATTAACAATGTAAGTTGGGTTGACGGAGGAAGCCCAACAAGCCGTGGCAACTCAATAAGGCCGTCATTAAATGAATAATCCTGTTGGGCTTCCTACGTCAGCCCAACCTACATTGATTTTGCCTGTAAATCGAAATTTTTAATATACAAGTACTAAAGAATAGAGACATTTGTTATTCTATCAAAAATTATCTTTTAATTTCCTTAAAATGGAGAAAACCTGTAATTCATTTTCTAATGTCTCACAAGTGGTTTTTACTAGATTTTGGCGAATATCATCATTGTGACATCTGAAAAAAGGGTTAATTGCTTTTTCAATACCAATGCTCGAGGGCAGGGTCACCTGATGATTTTTACGTTTTGATACAGTAGCATCGTAGTACAGCTCTAAATTTTCATTGTCCGGCTCTATGGTTTTGGCAAAATCCAGATTATTCAAAGTATATTCGTGCCCACAAAAAACTTTAACTTCATCATTTAACCCTTTGATTTTATTAAGAGAATTTAACATTTGCTCATGAGTGCCTTCAAATACTCGACCGCAACCGCCAGAAAACAAAGTATCCCCACAAAAAATCATTTTGTCATTGTAAAATGCAATATGATCCAAAGTGTGACCTGGGATTTCCATAATATTTAAGTGCAGCTCGATATTGTCGAAATGAAGATTATCGGCTTCTTTTAAGCTATGAGTTATTGAGCTTAATGGGCTATGAGCTGAACCATATACAGGTGATTGATGTGTGGCAAGTATTTTTTCAATACCATCAGTATGATCATAGTGGTGGTGCGTAATTAATATGCCTTCCAGCTCTAACTCTCTTGCTTTTAAGAAATTTAACACAGCGGCCGACTCACCGGGATCAACAATCAGGCATCGCTTAGTATTGGGGTTTGCGATACACCAGATATAATTATCATTCAACGCAGGTATTGGTATAATTAAATTATTCATGGATACCTCTTAGTTATGTTGAGCAGATGAATTTTTTACAAAAAAATGCCCTAAATACCTTGAAATATTACTTAACTTGCGTTTCGGGCCAAACGCTTGTCTGTTTCAATCAGTCGGTTCCCAAATCAGTACTGCGAGCTGCAAAGGTAGATAACTTTTATTATTATCAAAAAAAACTCCGTAAACAAGTATTAAAATCTATTTATATCCAAGGCATTTTAAATGAATTGCCATTTACTACAGACAGTGTTGACTGTTTCATACTTTGGCATAATTTTACCTTGGAAGATGATTTACAGTTAATTTTAAAAGAAATGTACCGGGCCTTAGCGCCTGAAGGTCAGCTAATTTGTATCGGTGCCAACCATCCTTGTTTTTTTAAAGACCATCAAAACATTAAAAATGCCGTTAAACGCAGTAAATTAACCAAAGTACTTTTACAAACTGATTTTAAAGTGGAAAAACAAATAACCTTTGGGTTTAGGCCACAAATTTCTAATCCTATAATCTACCAAAGCCTAAAACCCCTGGAAGTCATTGGACAGTTTTGTTGGCCATTATGGGGCGCAAATTTTTTAATTCAGGCACGAAAAACCGTATTTGGAGCCAATAACGGACATACTTCAACGGTAAAACGAAAAGTTCATATACCTTCTCCTGCCGTAGAACCTGTTTCTTGATGAACTCTCTATGATCGAGAAAATGTTGTATAATAATGGTTAACATAGCAAAAAAATCGTAACAGCAGTGCAACAATTTAGACTTAGAGAAGAAATAGAAACATTTATTCACCGTAATCTTGGTGAAGATGGGAAATCTTTGGAATTGAATTTGCAAAATGATTTAAAATATATTGTCAGTCTTGCTAAAAAAGCTGGCTTTAAAGGACTGCGAGACATTGAAGCGCTTGCTGCAAAAGTTGACTTGCCTGAACTTATCCATGTTCCTGTTAACCCTTTGGACCTTAAGCACAAACCTGACAGTGAAGCTAAGGATGAAGATGAATTGAGTTTAATGACACAAATTATTCTGGCTGTAAAAGCAAATTTATTAAGCCAGCTAGAATCTATAAAGGGTGCAGTTAAGGCTTTAGAAGAAGGTTTAGGTCAAGAGCTGGATGAGCTATCAAATAATCAATTCAGTAATAGTAAAATTTCTGTTAGTCCCAGCCCAAAGCAATCTATGGAGACTGAAGAAAAATGCTGGCATAATTACCTGACAGATAAAGGTTTAAGTTATAGTGAAGATGGTCAGTTACTTAAAAATCAGGAGCAAATCGTCGGTTCTGATGATATGACAGCATTGCGACGTGACTACCAGATCAATTATCGCTCTGATGAGACCCTTGGAAAGGCTGCAATGGATGTAGCCAGTGGACAGCTTGATAATTCAGGCGATATCGAAGAAAATACTCAACAAAATGTGGCAAGAAAAACGCCATCACCTTTTTCCATGGAACCCAAACCCTCTGGATTTAAAGATACCTAATAAAGTTTTATGAAAAAAATAATTATTTACACTGACGGTGCCTGTCGCAACAATCCTGGCGAAGGCGGTTGGGGAGCTTTACTGATTTATGGCAAGCATGAAAAATCTATTTACGGCTATCAAAAAGAAGCTACGAATAACCAGATGGAGTTAATGGCGGCCATTAAAGCACTTGAACACTTAAAAGAAGCTTGTGAGATTGATTTATATACGGATTCAAAATATTTAATGAATGGGGTTACCTTGTGGTTACCAAACTGGAAAAAAAATAATTTTAAAACAGCCAGCAAAAAACCTGTTAAAAATCAATCACTATGGATGCAACTGGAGGAAGTCTCACAGCCTCATAAAGTCAGCTACCATTGGGTTAAAGGCCATGTGGGCAATGAGGGTAATGAAAAGGCCGATGCTCTAGCAAATCTTGGCATTGATGAAAAAAAAGAGGGGTGTTTATTGTCATGATGCAGCAAAGGCAGATTATTTTGGATACCGAAACCACGGGACTTGAGCCTCAAATGGGACATCGAGTGATTGAAATTGGTTGTATTGAACTTATCAATCGCCGATTTACCCATAACAATTTTCATCACTACATTAATCCGGAACGAGAAGTAGAGGTGGGTGCTTTGAAAGTGCATGGTATTACTAATGCCTTTTTACAGAATAAACCAACCTTTGAAGCGATTTACAGAGACTTTGTGGAATATGTCGAAGGTGCACAGTTAATTATTCATAATGCACCTTTTGATGTGGGCTTTTTAAACCATGAATTTAAGCTTTTAAATCGTAAAAATAAAAACATCGATACATTTTGTACCGTTTTAGATACTTTGACGATGGCTCGCGAAAAGCATCCAGGGCAAAGAAACAGCTTGGATGCTTTGTGTAAAAGATATAGCGTCAACAATTCTAATCGCAAACTCCACGGTGCTTTGCTGGATGCTGAGTTATTAGCTAAAGTTTATCTGGCTATGACGGGCGGTCAAAATGCCTTATTTTCTGAACATAAATCAGTAAAATCTACACATAAAGGGGAAGAGATAGATGCTCAAGCATTCAAAGTGTCAACATCCTGGGATTTGCCGATTATCGAAGCAACCAACGAAGATCAAAAACATCACGAAGCTTATATTGAATCTATCAGCTCTGCTGAGTGAGTATCTATTTTAAATCCTAGTTTTGTAAGAGTTCGGAGATCTTTTCAATTACCCACAAGTATCTCTAGCGATACTTATTCCTAATTTTATGCCAAAACTCCACTGAATTAAAAAAGGTTCTTCTCGGCCCATTGTCCATAAAAACTGTTCTCTATCATTTAACTTTCTAGACATTTTTTTTGCACCAATATGACTATTTAGAATTTACACTAAAATTAAATCTCACTAATAACATCAAACCCTTTAATACTGCCCGTAACTGCAAAAACAGACAAACTCTGCGTTAACCTGATTTTTAAGTTTCCTTGCTATAGCATTCAATGTTGCCCCAGAATCCATCGCATCATCAATAACTAAGATGCGTTAATGACGTTCGTAAGGTCTTGCCTGACGCCTGTGCTTCCAAACTAAAGCTTGACCTTCACCCTAAGGTTAATTGTATAGTAGTTTTTCAGTTAAGAATGAGCTTTGAGCATTTAGCCTCCAAATCTAACACAGAGCCTTGGCTAGAGCTGTATATGCCCCGAATCACTCTAATATAGTCTAAGAGGTTTATGTATTATGATGCGCTATAAAGAAATTCCAGATGGTAACACGAACAAAGCCATGGAGGCTGTTTTATCAAAACTACTGAGCAGTCTTATCGATGAGGCTAACCTTGAAATTCCAGAGCCAGAAGCTCTGCATGAACGGTTAATATGTGCCTACAGAAGCGATGTTTTTAACAAGCTTATCCCACTGCTTGAGACAGGTTCAAGCGCTTTAAAAAATAACACGCCCTTAAACGTTGCTCCCATCAAAGATTTCTTAGCGTCCAACTGGGCTCAAATCAAAGGAACCATGCTGAGTTATACAGCTTTGCCACAAGACCCAGTCACAGGCATGTTATGTGAGCTGGCTGAATGGTTAGCGGATTACCTCAATGCAACGGCCGAAGAGAAAGACCGGCCGTATGATGACTTTGAAAAAGTACACCGCCCCTTTTGTGCATTAGACTTATTCATGCCAGGGTTGTTTATGGAGTCGATGAAAGATAATGACTTTCCTCATCTGTTGCCCATAAAAAATCCCGAAACGGAAACATGGGACTATGACTTAAAATTGAAGGATATCATTAGAACACACATTCTCAGTGATAATGCTCAGACATTATTGCCAGTATCGTTATTATTGGCGAAGGGTGATTTTATTAAAGCAGATGCGAACAGCCTTAATATTGAGAATCCCTACTACAACAATGAGTATGACGCAAACGCAAATGCCGGGCAAGCCAATGCAGCTGCACAGCAGAGAGTCAGTCATCCTTATCTCAGTGAACAGGAGCTGGAGCGTTTATTTCAACATTCCAGTGAGACGGTAGCGGTTAACGATGCGTTGCAGGTGTATTTAACGCACAGAGATAAGTCAGCCAGCTTATTAGGGGAATTATCCCACTTACTTAAGTCTTTACAGCTTAGCAGTGTGAATGGTGTGGGTGCAGAAAAAAATGCAGGTCAGATGATTTATCCAGCCTTGGCGAAATTTGAAACATTTTACACTGACTTGACGAACAATCCGCGCATCAAGGCGCAGATACCAGAAGCGGTGGCGGATGAAATTGACACATTATTCACGGTAAGTCCGAAAGTGAACGTAATGGAAACCTGCACGGCCACACGAAGAAATGCTCTGGCAAAGGTTGTTCAAGAGCATGAAGAAACGTTAGGTCAAATCACGTTGAGTCAGGAGCAAGAAGATGAATTACTGAGTAAGAGACTGGAGGACTACGGTGATGCGGTTCAGGCACTAGAAGGTGCCTTATCAAAATCACCGGATGAAAACACACAATACTATGGCAGTGATGCCTCGGGGCTCACACAGGGCTTACTTGACAAATTTGAAATTCAATTGGCATTTTCAAGTTTAGCTGAGATGACCTCACTGCTTAGGCCACTTTCGGGTGAAGAATTACGTTCATTATTAGTGGAAGTCAATACTCAAAGGAAGATTATAGAAACGATAACAACTTTAGAGAATCTCATAATTTTAGTGACAGACATGCCACTCAGACTCATTGCCCCCTTATTTAAAGGTTTGGGAGATGAAATAACGAAGTTGGTTTCAACAGGCGAGGACCTTGGAACATTGCTGATGGTCAATGAGCCAGACAAACAAAATGCTATTTTAGAGGGGATGCGAGTTATACTGATGAGCATTATCAAGTTAGGATACGACTTTAGACAAGTGCTTGAAGATTTATCCCCAGAGCAACGCACGGCTGTGTATGAGAGTCTGAAAGACAGGTTGCCCGAGATTATCCAGTCAGGGGATGACTTTGGGCGAGTGCTTGAATATTTATCCCCAGAGCAACGCACAGTCGTATATGAGAGTCTGAAAGAGAAGTTGCCCGAGATTATCAAGTCAGGATACGACTTTGGGCAAGTGCTTCAATATTTATCCCAAGAGCAACGCACGGCCGTGTTTGAGAGTATGAAAGAGACCTTGCCCCAGATTATCCAGTCAGGGGAAGACTTTAGGCAAGTGCTTCGACATTTATCCCGAGAGCAATGCACAGTCGTGTGTGAGAGCATGAAAGACAGTCTGCCCGAGATTATCAAGTCAGCATTCGGCTTTAGGCAAGTGCTTGAATATTTATTCCCAGAGCAATGCGCGGCCGTGTGTGAGAGCATGAAAGACAGGCTGTCCGAGATTATCAAGTCAGCATTCGGCTTTAGGCAAGTGCTTGAATATTTATTCCCAGAGCAATGCGCGGCCGTGTGTGAGAGCATGAAAGACAGGCTGTCCCAGATTATCCAGTCAGGGGAAGACTTTAGGCAAGTGCTTCGACATTTATCCCCAGAGCAATGCACGGCCGTGTGTGAGAGTCTGAAAGAGAAGTTGCCCGAGATTATCCGGTCAGGATATGACTTTGGGCAAGTGCTTCGACATTTATCCCCAGAGCAATGCGCGGCCGTGTGTGAGAGCATGAAAGACAGGCTGTCCCAGATTATCCAGCCAGGGGAAGACTTTAGGCAAGTGCTTCGACATTTATCCCGAGAGCAATGCGCGGCCGTGTGTGAGAGCATGAAAGACAGTCTGCCCGAGATTATCCAGTCAGGGGAAGACTTTGGGCGCGTGCTTGAATATTTATCCCAAGAGCAACGCAAGGCCGTATATGAGAGCATGAAAGGCACGCTGCCCGAGATTATCTGGTCAGGGAAAGACTTTGGGCAAGTGCTTCGACATTTATCCCCAGAGCAATGCACGGCCGTGTGTGAGAGCATGAAAGACAGTCTGTCCGAGATTATCCAGTCAGGGGATGACTTTAGTAATGCTCTTTTCTTCCTATCCGGAGACCAGAAAATAGCACTGTGCAATACCCTAAAAGAGAACGGTTACTTATGCATCACGTCAATAGAAGAAAAAGCCATATCGCGCACAAAAAAATATCTGGAAAAGCGTGTGCAACTCAATGAAACAGGAAAGAGCAGTGACGGTGAAACACCCTCTGAAGTGATTAAGAGAATATTAAAGCCATTATCTTCAACATTTGAGCGCATGAAATCAGGTCATTGGAATACCAAAGGCGAGAATTTGGTGATGCCTATTCTTGAGGCAGCAGAGACAGAAGGGACAACAAAGGATAGTTTACTGGAACTCATAGTTGAAAAGCTTAAGCTTATTGATGCTCAAGCGTCAGCCCCCTCGTTATTATGGGGCAGTACAGTTAAACATGACGGGCAAACGGCCATGAGCCTGATGCAGGCCTATGAAATCTTAGGGCGCAGCAACGCTAAACTGGATCAGATTCACTCTAGCGACTGCAATTCTGATGACCCCAAAAAATTCGATCAGAGATTTTAAAAATTAAGAGAGTATAATCACCTCCAAAAAGAGAATGTACGCTTAAAACGAGAGCGAGATATTCTAAAAAAGGCAATGGCGTATTTCACTCAAGTCCCCGAGTAAAATACGCCTTCATCGATGAGCAGTGTTCAAATTATTCGGTTGCCGAACTCTGCCGCTTGCTATGCGTGTCCGTTAGTGGCTATTGCGCGTGGTGTAAACGCTACGATAGTGAACGCATGACACGTGATAAAGTACTCAGTGAAAAAATCTTGGCTTTATTTAATGACCGCGGTGAAACCTATGGTTCCCCAAGATTACATGAGGCCTTAAAAAAATCAGGTGAAACGGTTGGTAGAAATCGAGTGAGAAAGTTGGTGAAACAACTTAATTTACAGGCTAGAGCTAAGCGTAAATATAAGGCAACAACGGATTCAAATCATGAATTTGGCTATCATCCAAATTTATTAAATCAAGAATTTGATATTGCTGAGCCAGATACAATTTATGCAGGGGGTATTACTTATATTTGGACACAAGAAGGCTGGTTGCTAACTTGTTTACACACAATTTCTGAATCCCTCATCGCTAGAGATACTGGTGGGTAATTGAAAAGATCACCGAACTCTTACATAGTTTTATACAATAACTGTAGGTTAGACTTTCTTCATCTGCCCAACCTACACTGATAAATTTTAAGCATAAATTTCTTAAGTGATATAGGGGCCATGAGCCAACCAGTATGGATCATTGGCAAAAGCAAATACCAGGCTACCTTGTTTAATGGTATTGACAATTGGTTTTATCATCTGCTTACTAACCGCAGGACAACCCCAGCTTCGACCCACTCTGTGGTATTTATCAACAAATTGCTGATTTACGTACCAGGCACCATGCATCACTACATCTCGTGAATATGCCTGATCATTAAACTTACCAGAAAGACCTTTTAGACGTAATGAAAGTCCATCACTCCCGTAAAAAGGTTGTCCTGTTTCGTATAAACCTAAACTTGAGGCATCAGAACCATGAGCATTAGAAAATCGGGTGGCAGTGGTAAGACCGGAACCTTTACCGTGGGCAACGTAAGTATGGTACAACAATTTATCGGATTTTAAGTCAAATACCCAAAGGCTTTTTTTATAAGTGGGCATGGAAAAATCAATGACAGATAAAATCGCCTGTTTATCCATACCTTCATCATGCGCTTTATTGTAAGCCGCCAAAGCTAATTTCAAAACTTTTGGTTTAAGATCCGGTGCTTGAGCATGGAGTTTTTGGAATGAAGGTTGGGTGGTAGAAATAGCAGATAACTGTGCATAGGACATACTGGCAGAAAACAGCAAAGCCGCCGCCAGAGCGGATAATTTTAATTTTTGCATATGAAACTCTCTAACTTTATAAAGTAATTATATTTCGAGAGTTGATCTGAAGAATTTGCTTATTATTATCGTTATGGGTAAAGCATCCCCCAATGACAACTCAGTTAATTATTTTTAGTTTAACTTCCCAACGACTGGGGATTATAAACAGGTTTTGCTTAAAAGTAAAAGGATAAATTATGAAGTAAAAACAAGGGTTTTAAGCGTTAACAGTACTTTTAACCAAAGGTTTGATGGTAGTGCCTTGAATTAAAATGGAAAAAAGCACAACGCCGTAGGTCATAGAAAGGACATAAGATCGTTGCGCAATATCAATAGCAGGTAAAGATAGTGCCAATGCCACAGCTAAACCGCCACGTAATCCACCCCAGGTGAGTATTTTAATCACGTGATCACTGTACTTTCGCCATTTTTTAAAAATACTTAAAGGGATTAAAACCACTAACCAACGGGCAAATAAGGCAATAGGAATTGCTAAAAGGGCGCAAATAATATGTTTGGCATCGTAAGTTATCATAATGAGCTCAAAACCAATGAGTAAAAATAAAATGGCATTTAAAATCTCATCGACAATTTCCCAAAACTCAAACAATGCCTGATTCATTTTTTTATTCATGGCAAAATATTTTCCAGTATTCCCTAAAAAAATACCGGCTACAACCATGGCCAGTGGCCCTGAAACCTGTAGAAATTGCGCGGCTGAATAGCCACCTGTGACTATGGCAAGCGTAATTAAAATTTCAACTTTGGTATCTTTTAATGGCTTAATCAGCCAATAACTTAATAGACCTAACGCAAAGCCATAAGCAATGCCACCCAAAGCCTGTTGTAAAAATAAAAGACTTACCTGAGATAAGCTCAAGCTTTTTGCAGAAAATAGTAACTGAAAAATTGACAAAAATATCACAATGCCAACACCATCGTTAAAGAGAGACTCTCCAGCAATAGCAGCATTTAATTTTGCAGGTGCCTTTAATTCCTTGCACATAGCCAACACCGCTATAGGATCGGTGGGAGAGATTAAAGCACCAAAAATAAGACAATATAAAAGATCTAAATGAATACCAAATAAAGGTAAAGTAAAATAAATTAAAAAACCAATGATAAAAGTAGATGCAAAGGTTCCAAATCCTGCCAAAACGCCAATTTCCCATTTTTGCTGTAAAAAATCTTTCAAATCTACAGTCAGTGCGCCAGCAAATAATAAAAAGCTTAACATGCCATTCATTAAAAGGCTGTGAAAGTCCAGTTTGCCCAGCAGTAGCCTGAGTTGATTTTGAAGCCCAAAAGGTGCTAGAAAGATTAAACAAAGTGATATGAGCAGAGCAGAAAACATTAGAGCAATAGTAGGTTGCATACGGATAAAACGGTGATTTAAGTAGGCAATGAGCACCGTTAACGTCATAAATAGGGCTAAAACAGTATAAATTGTGGCTGACATGAATATTAATTTGAAATTTTAGGCATATAGTTTATGATGCATTATGCTGTATTTATTAAAACATCTTCAACTATTTTACATAGATAAATAAAAATAATTTCAGGTATTCACAATAATGGTCATCGATAGAGCAATAAAAACCATACAAGAATTTATTTCATTAGAGTCCTCTGGGGGAATAATTTTATTCGTTCTTGCTGTTTTGGCATTACTTATTGATAATTCACCTTTGCAATATATCTACACCAGCTTGCAAGATACGCCAATGACTTTTCAAATTGGCACCTTTGCGCTGTCCAAACCTTTAATCCTATGGGTAAATGATGGGCTCATGGCGATTTTCTTTTTTTTGGTGGGATTGGAAATTAAAAGGGAATTAATGGAAGGGGAATTAAACAGCCTGTCCAAATTTGCGTTACCTGGGTTTGCAGCGGTAGGCGGTATGGTAGTCCCTGGTTTGATTTACGCATTTTTTAACTGGGAAGTTCCCGGGTACTTACACGGCTGGGCAATTCCTACAGCTACAGATATTGCCTTTGCTTTGGGTATACTCTCTCTTTTAGGCAGTCGAGTGCCAGTCTCACTGAAAATTTTTTTAACAGCTCTGGCCATTTTAGATGATTTAGGTGCTATCGTGATTATTTCACTGTTTTATACTCACGATATGTCAATGCTGTCTTTAGCCTTGGCAGGTTTATGTGTCATTATTCTGGCTATTTTGAATATTACAGGTGTGAAACAGATTGGTGCTTATATTTTAGTGGGGTTTATTCTCTGGATATGTGTATTGAAATCAGGCGTTCATGCCACTTTAGCGGGTGTTATTCTGGCAATGGCGATCCCACTGCGCGACAAAGATGATCCTTCTAATTCACCAGTAAGAAACCTTGAGCATGCTTTACACCCCTGGGTAGCCTTTTTAGTGTTACCAATCTTTGCTTTTTTTAATGCGGGAGTCTCTTTTGAAGGCATTACTCTTAAGACCTTTACGCACTCAATTCCTTTAGGAATTGCTGCTGGACTTTTCATTGGGAAACAATTGGGTGTCTTTGGTGCTGCCTGGATTGCGGTTAAAGCGAAATTAGCAAAATTACCTGAAGGTGCTTCCTGGTCCTGGATTTATGGTATTGCCATGGTATGTGGTATTGGATTTACCATGAGCCTTTTTATTGGTACACTGGCTTTTAATGAAACGGATAAACATTATGCAGTTCTCGTACGTTTGGGCGTTCTTTTAGGCTCTTTACTCTCTGGTGTTTTGGGGTATTTTATTCTTTTTTTCAAGAGTAAAAAAGCATAAGATTTGCTAAATTCTGAATATAAACCTATAAAGTAATTGATCACAAAAATAGTTTTTCTAATTCAATTTTGTTGGACATTCTGCCATCAGCTTGTAAGCACCATCAGCTTGTTCTTCTTCTAAACGAACTTTGAACCCCCATAATACGTGTAAATGTTTTAAAACCTCTTGAGTATCATCGTTTAAGTTGCGATTATGTTGGGGGACGTATCGCAAAGTAAGACTTCTATCACCTCTTTGGTCTACGTGCACCACTTGTATATTCGGTTCATTTAGACTTAAATTATACTGTTCAGATAAAAGTTCACGAATTTTTTGATATCCTCGTTCATTATGAATAGCCACTACTTCCAGCTCACTTTTCATATCATCATTCAATATAGCAAATAATCTGAGATCGCGGATGAGCTTTGGAGATAAATATTGGGATATAAAACTTTCATCCTTAAAGTTTTCCATTGAAAACATTAAACTTTTTTTCCAGTTTGAGCCTGCCAAATCCGGAAACCATTTTTTATCCTCAGTCTGTGGGGTTTTCACAAATGCGTCGAATGTCCATGAACATATTAAAGCCAAGCGTGTAAGGATTTAAGTTGTGGTATCCTTGCTCATCAAAATCAGGTTGTTGGACCACATTGGTATGGTTTTGAAAAAATTCCAGCATAAAGCGATCACTGACAAATTGACGATTGTAAAGCTCGTTAATTAAAGTGTAATGCCAAAAGCATGCCCAGCCTTCATTCATAACTTTTGTTTGTTTTTGCGGATAAAAGTACTGGGCAATTTTTCTGACAATTCGTACCACCTCTCTTTGCCAGGGCTCTAATAGAGGTGCGTGTTTTTCTATAAAATATAAAATATTTTCTTGGGGTTCCTTTGGAAAAGGTTCAATATCATCCTCAGATGTTTTATTTTTTTTTCTGGGAATCGTGCGCCATAATTCATTAACCTGCGCTTGTAAATAGGCTTCTCGCTGACGTTGTAGGTTTTTTTCTTCCTCTAAGGATAATTTTTGAGGGCGATGATAGCGATCAACGCCAAAATTCATGAGCGCATGACAGGCATCCAGAATATTTTCAACGGCTTCAAAACCATATTTTTTTTCACATTCAGCGATATAATTTTTTGAAAAGAGCAAGTAATCAATAATTGCTTTTGGATTAGTCCAGGATTTAAAGAGATAATTATTTTTAAAAAATGAATTGTGTCCATAGCAGGCATGAGCAATAACAATTGCCTGCATGGTTAAGGTATTTTCTTCCATTAAATAGGCAATACAAGGGTCTGAATTAATCACCAATTCATAGGCAAGCCCCATATGGCCTCTACGATAATGTTGCTCAACTTCCATAAACTGTTTGCCAAAGGACCAGTGAAAATAACCCAAAGGCATTCCCACTGCCGAATAATAATCTATCATTTGCTCAGAGGTAATTACCTCTATTTGATTGGGAAAAGTTTTAAGACCATACTCAGCAGCAATTTGTCCAATAACCTTGTCATACTGCTCCAGCAATTCAAAGCTCCATTCAGAATCATCTGATATAATACTAGTTTTTTTCATGTGCTTTTCTCTTGAATAAGGCTCTGAATACCGGGTATATGTCTGCATAGTCATCAATAGTTTTCATAGCAAAATTTTTGTGCGTGCTTTTGACTTCATCATACATTTCCCATAAAGACTGGTGTAACCTTGGCATGATTTCCACGTAAGCATAGTATTGCACTAAGTCAATAATTTCATCCTCCATAATTTTTTTGCAGGCAGGGGAGTCAGCATTCCAGTTGTCTCCATCAGAAGCTTGAGCTGCATAAATATTCCAGGCGTTGGGATTGTAATCTTTTTTCATGATTTCAGACATTAAAGTTAAGGCACTGGAAACAACCGTTCCTCCTGTCTCTCTTGAGTAAAAAAATTCTTTTTCATCCACCTGTTTAGCAGTAGTATGATGTCTAATAAATACTAACTCTACTTTTTCATAATTCTTTTGTAAAAATAAATAAAGCAAAATAAAAAAACGTTTTGCGATGTCTTTTTTAATTTTATCCATGGAGCCTGAAACATCCATGATACAGAACATCACAGCCTGAGTAGAGGGCGTCATGACTTTTACGCGATTATTGTAACGCAAATCAAAGGTATCAATATAAGGAATTGCACGTATTTTCTTTTTTAATATTTCTATTTTTTCAAGGTAAGCTTCTTTATCGTGCGAATCTTCAGGTAAATCTGCCAATTGAGCTTCTAACTTTAATAACTTTTTTTTATGAGGGTTTTGTAGGGCAATTCTTCTGGCTAATGCGCCACGCATGGATCTAACCACATTTATATTTGTGGGGACGCCTGAAGTAGTATATCCCTGTCGTAGTGTTTTGGTGATTTTAACTTTGGAGAGTTCTTTTTTCACCATCTCTGGCAATTCTAAGTCATCAAAAAAAATATTAAGAAATTCATCACTTGAAATTTGGAATTTAAAATGATCTTCTCCTTGCCCCTCTTGACTTGCCTGACCATCACTTTGTCCGGTACCATGAGAGGGTTTTTGAATTTTATCGCCTTCAATAAATTCTTTATTTCCAGGATGGATACTTCGATTAAGCCCTTTTTTTCCATAACCAAACTGATATTCTTTAACATCTTTAGCAGGAATAACAATTTCTTCGCCGGACTCAATGTCTGTAATGTTTCTTTTTTTAACCGCTTCATTTACCGCTTTTTTAATTTCCTTACGAAAACGGTGCAAAAACCTCTGTCTGTTTACAGCGCTTTTGTTTTTGCCATTTAACCTTCTGTCGATAAGTCGAGTCATAAATCACTCCTAAAAACTATGTAGATTTTCTGACTCTTAAATACCATTCGCATAATAGCCTGACTTGACGTTCTGTGTAACCTTTGGCAACCATGCGCTCAACAAACTCTTCATGTTTTTTATGATCTTCTTCAGAGGATTTCGGATTAAAAGAAATCACTGGTAACAGATCTTCGGTTACAGAAAACATTTTCTTTTCAATGACCGTTTTTAATTTTTCATAAGAGTTCCAAACGGGATTTTTACCCTGGTGACTGGCTCTGGCTCTTAAGACAAAATTGACTACCTCATTACGAAAGTCTTTTGGATTACTAATGCCGGCAGGTTTTTCAATTTGCTCTAATTCTTCATTTAAAGCTTTGCGATCAAATACTTCACCTGTGTCTGGATCACGATATTCTTGATCCTGTATCCAAAAATCAGCGTAGGTTATATAACGATCAAAAATATTCTGTCCGTATTCAGAATAAGATTCCAGATAAGCCGTTTGGATTTCTTTTCCAATAAACTCAACATATTCTGGGACCAAGTAGCCTTTGATATGGGTTAAATATTTTTCTTGGCGTTCCTGTACAAACTGCTCCTGTAAAATTTGTTGTTCAAGCACATATAGTAAATGCACTGGGTTAGCCGCCACTTCATGACGATCAAAATTGAAAACTTTAGAGATAATTTTAAAGGCAAAGCGAGTTGAAAGTCCCGTCATACCTTCATTAACGCCGGCGTAATCTCTATACTCCTGATAGGATTTAGCTTTGGGATCAATGTCTTTTAAGTTCTCACCATCATAGATTCTCATTTTAGAGTATATGTTTGAATTTTCAGGTTCTTTTAACCGAGACAAGATTGAGAATTGGGCCATCATTTTTAAAGTGTCTGGCGCACATTTAGTTTTACTCAAAGAGCTTTGTTTTAATAGTTTTTCATAAATTTTAATTTCTTCTGTTATTCTCAAACAATAAGGAATTTTAACAATGTTAACACGATCTAAAAATGCTTCATTATTACGATTGTTTTTAAAGGATTGCCACTCAGATTCGTTAGAGTGAGCTAAGATAACACCATCAAACGGTAATGAAGATAACCCTTCAGTTGCATTATAATTACCTTCCTGTGTGGCTGTAAGTAACGGGTGTAGTACTTTAATAGGCGCCTTAAACATTTCAACAAATTCTAACAAGCCTTGATTGGCAATACATAATCCACCAGAATAACTGTAAGCATCAGGATCATCTTGAGAGAACTCTTCAAGTTTACGGATATCCACTTTACCAACCAATGCAGAAATATCTTGATTATTCTCATCTCCAGGCTCTGTTTTAGCAATCGCCACCTGTCGATAGATAGATGGCCACTTTTTAACAACCGTAAATTTTGAAATATCCCCATTGAATTCTTTAAGTCGTTTTACAGCCCAAGGTGACATGATGGTTTTGATATAGCGACTTGGGATATTAAATTTTTCTTCTAAAATATAGGCATCTTCCTCATATGAAAATAAACCAAGGGGGGACTCCTGTATCGGTGAACCTTTAATAGCGTAAATAGGCATTTTTTCCATCAAAAGCTTCAATTTATCTGCGATAGAAGATTTACCTCCCCCCGGAGGACCCAATAAGTATAAAATTTGTTTTTTCTCTTCTAATCCCTGCGCTGCGTGTTTTAAATAGCTGACAATTTGTTCAATGGGATCTTCCATACCATAAAATTCATTAAAAGCAGGGTATTTTGCAATCACTTTATTGGCAAATAAGCGACTTAAACGAGGATCTAAGCGAGTATCAATGAGTTCAGGCTCTCCAATCGCCATCAACAGTCGTTCCGCGCTGTTAGCATAGGCACTTGGTTGTGATTTGCATAGTTCCAGGTATTGCGCCAGCGATATTTCTTCTTCAATGGTTTGTTCGTACCTGTCACGATATTGTGATAAAATATCCATGACTTCCCCCCGATTTTTTACAGACAGTTTAATATTATATTTTAATTATAGTTGATAGCTGAACTTTTGGGGTAATTGATATCACGCTTAAATATTTTTGGGTTTTTATTTATGACAGAACAGGCTAAAAAAGTTAAATTTTTAAAAGATTATCAATCACCTGAGTTTAAGGTGAATCATTTAAAGCTCACCTTTGAGTTGGAAGCTACTGATACCGTTGTGCATGCCTGCCTCAGTATAGAAAAACTTGCGAGTGTAAATAGCTTAAAATTAAATGGTGAAAATTTAGAATTACTGGCAATAAAACTGGATGATAAAGCCCTGGATGCATCTGAGTATCAGATAGATGATGAATTTTTAACCATTCATCAGGTTCCTCAACAATTTGAATTAACAACCAAAGTTAAAATAAGCCCCGCCGAAAATACCGCGTTAACTGGGCTTTATTTGTCTCAAAATAACTTTTGTACTCAGTGCGAAGCAGAAGGCTTTCGCAGAATTACTTATTTTTTTGATAGACCTGACTACCTGACTTTATTTACCGTAAAGATTATAGCGGATAAAACTAAATTTCCAGTGTTGCTAAGTAATGGTAATCCAATTGATACCGGTGAATTACCGGATAATCGACATTTTGTGGTATGGGAAGATCCTTTTTACAAGCCCTGTTATTTATTCGCACTGGTTGCCGGTAAACTTGAAAAAATAGAAGATGAATTTAAAACCATGAACCATCGAACCATTAAATTACAAATTTATGTGGAAAAAGGCAATGAAAGCAAAGCAACCTACGCTATGTCAGCCTTAAAAGATGCCATGCGCTGGGATGAAGTGAATTACGGGCGTGAATATGATTTGGATATTTTTATGATTGTGGCTGTCTCTGACTTTAATATGGGCGCCATGGAGAATAAAGGTCTTAATATTTTTAATTCAAAATATATTTTAGCCTCTAAAGACACTGCCACTGATGATGACTACGAATTTGTCGCTGCAGTAATTGCCCATGAATATTTTCATAATTGGAGTGGTAACAGAGTCACGTGCAGAGACTGGTTTCAACTGAGTTTAAAAGAAGGTTTTACTGTATTTCGCGATCAATCCTATACGGCAGACACCACATCCAAAGCAGTAAAAAGAATTCGAGATGCTAAAGTTTTAAGAATGTTTCAGTTCGCAGAAGATGCAGGTCCTATGGCGCATCCGGTTCAGCCTGATTCTTACATTGAAATAGATAATTTTTATACCCACACAGTCTACGAAAAAGGTGCTGAAGTTATTCGTATGATGCAAACGATTATTGGTAAAGAAGCTTTTGTCAAAGGTGCAAAACTTTACTTTGCTAAGCATGATGGTCAGGCAGTTACCATCCTTGATTTTGTAGCTGCGATGGAAGCGGCCAGTGATATTGATTTAACGCAGTTTAAATTGTGGTATAAGCAAGCTGGCACCCCTAAAATTACTATATCACTTAGTTATGATGTGAATCAAAAAACACTACTGATTAAAACCGGGCAGAGTATTCCTAACGTGGACAAGCTCAAAGATAAAAAACCAATGCATATCCCATTGGCTATTAGTTTATATAATGATTCTGGTGAAAAATTAGAGAGTAAAGTTTTAGAATTAAAAAATTCTAAAGATGAATTCACCATTGAGAATATCGATTCAAAACCAATAATTTCACTACTTAATGACTTTTCTGCACCAGTTGAAATTGATTATTCTTATTCCCAGGATGAGCTGGCTTTTTTAATGGCGCATGATCAAAATGCTTTTTCTCGCTTTGAAGCAGGGCAAAAGTTTATTAAAAGCCTGTTTTGTGACTTAGCACAAGAAGAATTACCAACCCAATATCTGCAGGCTTTGAAAAGTAATTTATTAAATAATGCAGAAGATCAGTCTTTTATTTCAGAGTTGCTAGCATTGCCAAGTGAAAAATATTTATTAAATTTTTGCTTGCCCATTCAAATTGAAGAAAAACATAGATTATATAATAATTACGAAAAACAAATTGCAGTTTACCTCTTTAATGATTTACTGAAAGTTTATCATGAAAATAAAGAGGCTTATGCCTTGTCAAAACAAGATAGAGCCAGAAGGAAACTGAAAAATACTTGTTTGTATTATCTGACAAAAACCCAGGATAAGGCATGCTTTGACTTGGCTTTACAACAGTATGAAAATGCCAGCAACATGACCTGCGCCATGGGTGCATTTAGAGTGTTGGTAAGTTTTGATAATCCTTACCGTGAAAAAACGATTCAAAAGTTTTATGATAAATATTTTGAAGATAATCTGGTTTTAGATAAGTGGTTTGCAACCCAAGCCATGGCTGATTTACCACACACATTGGACAATATTAAAACCCTTATGCAAAATAAGGCCTTTAGTATTAAAAATCCTAATAAGGTTCGCGCACTTATTGGCTCTTTTTCCTTGTATAATCTGGGACAGTTCCATCGAGCAGATGGAAAAGGGTACGAGTTTTTAGCAGACATAATTTTACAACTCAATCAATTAAATCCACAGGTAGCCGCAAGATTGCTTGAGCCTTTGATTCACTGGAAAAATTTTGCTAACCCAAATCAGTTTTTGATGAAGCAAAACCTGAGTAATATCCGACAGTCAAAAGATTTATCTCCTGATGTTTATGAAATTGTGGAAAAAGCATTATCAGACTAACCCTAAATTATATAAGTATTATACCCACAGCAATTCAAGATGCAGGTTTTCGTTTTGTGATTTTTGCTTTTATTAAACGATTGTTTTGATAAATAGGACTTGTATATTAAAATCGAAATTAATTAATGTAGGTTGGGCTGACGCAGGAAGCCCAACAGGCCGTGGCAACTAAATAAGGCCGTAATTAAATGAATAAAGCTGTTGGGCTTCCTTCGTCAGCCTAACCTACATTTATTTTGACTGTAAATCGAAGTATCGTCCTAATAAAGCTTTAGCAAAATGCTTCCTAAAACTCTAATTAAAACAGTTAATTATATTCATAATAGCCCTATTATAAATTTTTTATAGTAACCTTAAAGAAGATGTTTCAAAGAGCAGTAACTTATTGGTTACTGAGTTAGATGCACTATTCGATAGAATCAAAAACCTCAACGAGGTGGATTATCTGGTACTTTTCAATCAGTACTATGTAACAGCTTTTTTACTGGCAAAGGCCTATTTTCAAACACAGGCAGCTTTAGATGCATTACAGTCAATTAATCTCACTCCAGTCATCGGTTATCCATGTAAACAGCAATTGAGTGCTGGATTACCCCATGACGTATTGGAATATGCCATCACTCTAGAGAAAAAAAAGGATGAATATGCCAAAGTCATGCATCAGGAGGCCCAAAAATTATTTAAACAAGCGGGGCATGGTGAAGATTATTTTAGAGTGCTTTTCAATCAAAAGAAATTAGATTCAAAACAGCTAAACAATCAGCAAGGATAAAAACAATAATTACTGAAGAAACGGCAATATTTTTTGACTTTAATCTCTAGGTTAAAGTTTATAATTTAAATATAGGTTTTTGCTACGTTTAAATTTATTAGGTTTTTATAATGTTTTCTAAAAAAAAATATATATGCTCAAGTTACATGGATTTTACCAAAAAAAATGATGAAATAATGCACCTATATAGAGAAATTCAGTGTTTAGAGGTATACATTAATAATAAAGAATTTTTTTTTGCAATTTCGAATGCGTATGAAAAATATTTAGAAGAAGGCAGGATTGAATGTATAGAGGGGATTCAATCTATACTTAAGGAGAACTCTATTGATGATTTAGATAATAAAGTGAACAGATTGCTTGATCTACTCAATGGCAAGGAAAAAGCTGAAGAAAAATTAAGTGATATTGAAGAAAAAGCGCTTCCTTGGGTAAATTTGCCCTTGCCTAATGTACATCATTTAGTTGATAAATCGCACTTGAGTTCTAAAGGTGAACTGAACAGTGGAACATATCAATTAAAAATATCTGAGGAACAAAACTTTATTTTATATAAACCCTTAGGGCGTGGGAATTTTGGCACAGTATGGCTAGCACAAAATACAAAGACATTAGATTGGTGTGTGATAAAAGAACAAGAAATTAATGAGATAAATTCGGAAGAAAATATTAAGCATGAATATACAGTTCTTAAGAAGTTAAAAAAGTCAACTTTCCTATGCAAAAATGAAAATAAAATTTTTTTTGATATGGAGTTACAGCATGGGATATGTTTGGATTCAAAAAGTCGCCCGCTTTTATCTAGAAAATTAGATCCTGATGATATACTGACTTATTTAATCGATTATGTTTATGAAGAACAAGATTTGTTAAAAAATGGCTTTGTCCATCGTGATCATAAAGGCGAAAATCAGATTTTTAATATAGTAAAACAGAAAAATAGAAGAAAAATGAGTATTATAGATGTTGGGTTTGCAAAGGAAACAAAAAAAAATAATGTTGCAACACTACAGAATATAGCAGGCACGAAAGAATATATCCCCCCAGAAATTATCAATATAAAAAATTTTGATGAAAAATATGAGTATGGTGAAGCACAGGAAGTTTGCAATATGGGTTTCGCGATGGCAGATAGTTTAGGTTTTTTATATAGTAAGAAGATACCTAGCCGGATAAAAAATACGGATGAAATAAAACTGAACCATCCATTGCCAAAATCCTTAATTAAGGATTTACTGCCAATTTTGCAACAGATGACCAAAGAAAAAAGTGAAGAAAGGCTGAAATTAACAGAAATCGTTTCAAAGTTACAAAGCATTCAAAATAAATATTTCTGGATACGGGCACAAGTTAAAAATGTTGCTGTAGTTAAACTTACTGACTTAGTGTTGAAAGTAGATGGCAAATATAATGCAGTAGATCCCAATATTGTACTGGCTTTAAAAAGTTTAGATGAATTGGTTATTTTAGATCCTGCAAACGAAATTAATAACCCAAACAAAATTAATATTCGAAAAATAATTGAGTCAATTCATAAAGAAACAGGAATATCATTTAATGCAGTATTAGGTAATCAAGAGGATATAAAAGATGTGATATTTCTCGTGATAATGATGCAATTATTAGTTCTTTAGAAAAAATGAATGCAGGCCAGCACTTAAATAATTATTTTTATTTAACACCAGAAAAAACCTCCTTACCAGAAAAAAAAGAAGAATCATGTGTGCCAAAATCCCATGTTGTTATATGCGATAGGATGTTTAACAAAAAATATTATAATGACACTATTGAGAAGCAATTGACAAATTCACAGATTACCGCGTTACATTTTGAATGGGTTATAAGACATTTACAAAAAGAAATTAAACGTGCTAATGAAAGACAATCAAGAAGAGAAAACAGTAAATTAAGTGGGCGTGTGAATAATACTATCAGCACAATGGAGGAACTACAAGAATTATATTCTAATAAAAAAATAGATTATTCAAACTTAAATACAAAATTAGCAACTTTAGAATTAAAAATGCACCATACAAATTTCATTAAGTATCGTTTTTGCCAATTTTTTTCACATAAACACAGAACCAAAGCTGCTGTCTTGATAAAAAAAATGCGACATGACATTACTCCAAAAATTATAATGAAAACTTGCTAAGCTAACAGAAATTTAGGTTGACTCACCAGAGAATGTCTATAATTTAATAGGATTTTTGACACTTACCCGAAGTTAATCGTTGAATCTGCTCAATTTTGTCATTGAATCTATTCTTAATACTGTGAAAATTATAACATCAGGTAAGTTAGTCAAGGCTTTGAAAAGTGCCAAAGTAAATCATGATAAGAATTACTACATGCTTAAAAACCACCTGGGCTCCAGTGGATCAGAACACTATCAAAAAATATTACCGTATACCCTAAATGCATAGATTTTAGTTTAATTTTAGTATTTTTAAGTGGTTTAATTTCATAACTGATTGAGTCAGTAATTAAGTTTAACTTAGGGTTCGTAAGAGAGGTAAATATTTCTTTATGTCTTAATTGTACATTTTTAGTGGAGTAAACCGTGCTAATGGCAACATTGGGAGGGTTTACAAAAAACTTGCCATTAGGTTTATCCCAAAAAGCCACGAATTTTTTTATGGGTACGAGTCCAACTATTCTTTTAGGTCTATTGGTTAAGAAACTCACATAGCTATCGATATCATTAAGTGTTAAATAATAACGATGATTTTCTTTACGAAATTCAGTCTGAATGGGCAGTTTGTACAAAAAAGACTTCAAGTTTTTGCTTTTTACCCACACTTATCTTACTGTCGGCTAAGGCCGTTCCAAAAAAAATATAAACTATAATAAAGATATTAGTTAAGGTTATTTTAAATTTCATGAGTATTGTCTCCACTGATATGGTTTAGCACTTGAATTAGGATCAGGATATCCTGAATTACAACAGTCTTTAAATGAATCCATAATATATCCTAAAGTATTTTCACCTTTTTGTTTAGTATTTTTAGCATGAGTTGCAACAAATGAACAGGCATTATTTCCTATTGCTGTAGTTTTTCTACCAAAAGGACTTTCTTTTGTTTTTTGAAACAAGCTTTTTGAAGAAGTATGATCATTACGAAAAAAAATACTATTAATAGTAGAAGTTGCAAAATAAATAAAAGTACATGCTATGAAAACAACAAGCATTTTCATTGATATATTGTCTTGATTATCAGCTGCGAAATTATTTGCTAAATAGGCAAGGAATAAAATGGCAAGATTTCCCTGTGTATCTATTTTAAATGGTGTTGTTTTAGCAAATGCTTTTTTCTCAGAATTTTGACGCCTATCTTCTATCAATTGAATTTCATGAGATTTTTTAGGCTCTTTATAGAGTATTGTTGCATTTAAAAATCCTACAACAGAGTTGATGATAAGCTCTACATACTTTAAGTTATCTTTTAAATATGAACCTTCTGACAAAAAATAATTTTGAGTGGATAAAAGACCAAATAATGCTGAGTTGACAATATAGCCTTCAAAAAAGGCACTTGTTTTTTCAGCTACTTTTTGCATTATTGCATGAGGCATTTTTTTTGATGAAATATACATCATCAGCATAATGACTAAAGCACTGGATATAGCTGAAGTATAAAAAAACTTAGCTTCATTAGAGTAGTCAGCAGATTGTTCAATAACATCAAACACTCTCATAACAGACGGCCAAAGAAAGCCAAACTTAATGCAGAATTTGTTAAATTGTTCATAAAGATTCGGGTTTTGAAGAACAGCTTTAATTCTGTCAAAGCACTTTTCTGGATTTTGAAATTCAGCTAAAGGGCTTTTTGGTGACTTAAAAAAATCTAATGATAATTTTTCTAAAAACCCAGTTATAACAATGATGTTGAACCAGATTTGATTAGGATATCTTTCAAAAAAAGGTTGTATGCTTGCATAAATGCCTGAAGCTGTATTTAATGCATCATTATTTAATTTTATAGCTTGAGCAATAGGGTTCCTTTTTCGCTTTAATGGGTTTTTTAAATATTTTGATGCAGAGCGTTTTGGAACAGCACTTTTTATTAATCCAGTTTTTTCAGTATACATATTAAATTTTAACTTTTAAAAAAGCTGATTATACAAGTCTCTTTACAAAGAAAACAAGATAAAAATTTCAAATTAAAATATTTTAATTTGAAATTTTTTTATAATAAAACCTTTGTTGTAATAAAATCCTTGCTAAGGAAGATAATCAGTTGAACTACTTTTTAGGTAAAAGTAATTCAACTTTTGATGTTCTATGGGATTTAGATTCTGTAAAAACTTGACTTTAACCTTGTGGTTAAGGTTACTATATAAAACGTTCATATATAGAACCAATAGGACTAACAAAAAACTCTGTTTTTAAAACCAGCACTGGCAATCTACAAAGTATTCATTGTTAATATTACAACGTAATCAGTGTAAAAAATGTGAAATGAAAAATATTAAAATTATGCTACTATTAATTTATTAGATTAGTTAAAAATGAGGTAAATATGAGCCGGTTACAGTCACTAGATATTTCAGTTATTTATCAATATTTATCAGCAATAAACGCGATAGCAACAATAAATTTTACAACCCAAAGTAGTGACGCTGAAAAGATTTGTTTAGAGCAAATTTACAATAAAATTTTTAAAAAAGATGATTTTGATGCCAACCGGTTAACTGAGGTTCGTGCTGACCATATTAAAAAACTACTGCCTGATTACTATGTACGGGAACAATTGGCTCAAATGCAATGTGTTATGGCGCTTATTAATGCAGAATTAAATGAAGCTAAGTTAAAAATTGTATTAGATTATATGCAAACTCTGGAAATTAACGAGCCTTATACAAAACATTTAAAAATGCTATATGAGGGCAAAATAGGTCAATTGATAGAAGACATGACAATTAAAAACTATCAAAGCATATTTGGAGGTTTATTGAGTTATAAAGAAATTCAACATGCTTTTTTTCCCTATACCGGCAGTGATGATGATAAAAAGCTTGCAGACAAATTTTATAATTTAGAAATGTTACCGGCTGATTCTTTAGGTTATCAATTTTGGCATTGGTATACGAGCCGAAAATTTAAGTTTCCTGGTGAACCTGGTGGCTTTTATGACGCTTTTGCAGTTCCTCATGATTGTACACATATCATTGCTGGCTATGATACAGACGCAGAGGGTGAAATTTGCGTGTCTACTTTTACTGCTCATATGAATAAAAAACTTCCTATGACAGGGCATATTCTTCCAGTTATTTTAACTTGGCATCTGGGTATTGATGTCAATGAACTTGTAAGGGTAAATATTGGCAAACTAAATATTCCATTATTTTGGGATGCCTGGGTTCGAGGTTATCAAATTAATACAAATATTTTTTCTAAACAATGGGATTTCTGGACATTAAAAAATGAAAGTGTTGATGCACTTAGAAAAACTTATGGCCTTTAGTTATTTTGAAATTACAATTTTTAGCAAAAATATAAATCACATTATAAATCTTTCCCTGCTTACGCTAATAACTACTTTAATGATAAACCATAGGTTAACAGGCTCGCCAATATCTTTATGAGAATACTGAAAAAGACTGTCTTATATTTAAAAAGTCTTGAATAGGTTAGGGAATATCTGATAAGAGATTGATGCTAAGTTAGCATTTGTATTTACTTATATTCAAACACTTTCGAAGAAACAAATATTTTTTCCTTAAATAGTTTGACTTTAACCTTGGGATTAAACTTATTCTATACAGAAGTTACGCGAAACTTCAAAATCGGTATGAATCAATGTAGGTTGGGCTGACGAAGGAAGCCCAACAAGGCCGTAATTTAAAGGTAATACCCTGTTGGGCTTCCTTCGTCAGCCCAACCTACATTGATTTTGCCTGTAAATCGAAGTTTTTCGTCTTAATATATAAAATTCATAAACATAATCAGTGTAAAAAGAGGTAACAGTTCACATGATTAATTCAGAAAATCGTTTTTTACTATCAGCCATACAAAAAGATGATGTTGAAGAAGCATCTTTACATTGGGCTGAAATTTATTCAAATAACAATTTTTTAGTAATAAGGCAGTTGCTGATATATGCTGTAAACTGGGGAGCAGAACGAACTTTATTTGAATTAATCAAAAAAAATTATTTCATGGAAAATGAGTTTATTGATGACAATCTTATCAATCAATTAATTAAAGTGTGTGAAGAAAGAAATTATTTCTTATCTGAAACCTTACTAAGGATGTTTGCTTCTGGTTATTTAAACATGCAAGTAGATGAAGGCAGTATGGCTTTATTCACTTTGCTGTTTATTTTAATTGCGGAAGATAAAAGCCTTTCAAATAGCGAAAGGATTTCTCTAATGAATAAATTAGAAAAGCAAGGTATAGATACCGATGCTATTTTTTTTAATGTTATTGATGAAGACAGTGAAGAAATATTTAAGCTGATAGAAAAAGTATATTCTAATAAAAATATTTTAATAACCAAAAAAATCAAGGAAAGAGCAGCAGAAAATTCAAATGATGCTGTTTGTAAACTACAGGCATTAGACAAGGTTACGACTGAAAGTATTATTTTATTAAATGAACTATTTGAGCAAAAAAACTATTTGAGTGCTTTGAAGCTAATGGCAAAAACTCCTGTAGATGTTTTGGTACAATTTTATCATGAAATTATTTGTAACAATGATTATAACGCTGCTTTATTGTCATTTCTATGGGGGTATAGTCTTTTTAAGCGAGATGATTTTTATGAAAAAATCTTAGATAAATTGAGCCTGAATGAATTATCAGATAAAAAAAATAAATTTTTCTCTAAGCGAGTTCTTATTGACTATTTAGAATTAAATTCAGGTATTAAAGTTAATGTTGATATATTTTTACCTGACTTAACTACTTTAACTGAAACCATTCAAATCGCTTTAGAGCTTGATAAAAGAAACGCATTAAGATTCTGCTTAAAAACACTCGAAGAAAACGAATCACAAAAATCTCAGCCCTGCATTCAAGGCTTACTAAAAATAAATTCACCTGGTTTACAATTAAGACTGGTAAAATATTTGAAACAATTTGGACATGTATATAAACAGATAGATTCTGATGACATAAGGAAAAATCATGAAAATAATAAAGAAATGTTTTCAGAGGATGGTAGCTTATTTCTATCCATATTTATATGGCAAGAAATTTCTGATTATTTGACTTTAGTGGATCAAAGAGCCTTTGCAGCAACATGTCTTTACTTTAAAACTATTATTGATAATGATGTCAGTTTTTTAAAAACAATAAATATTCAAAATGACATCCAAAAGGTTTTAGATAAGATAGAAGAAGCATCAAACCCGATGTTTTCGCAACCTTCTTCTTTCTGGCGATATCCACGATTACCCATCTATCGATGGATCCCATGGGCTCCTATAGCCAAGGTATTTGACTATTTATGGCCAATTACAGGAGTAACTGTATCTTCAATATTTATGTTTACACCAATCCTTAATAGCGAGTTAAAATCCTCATCCAGCCAGAATTTAGACAGCAGTTTAGATATTTTACCTCCGGTCTTTGCTTTTTTAGTTTCAGGGGCGTACATGTTTGGGAGATGTATTTTCCGCCTTACCGATAACGAAAAATCTAAACTTTTACGAACTCAATTACGTGGATTTAAAGAGTTATTTAAACTACTTGAAGAAACAGGCTTTATGCAATTTAAAAACATTTCAAAAAATATGTTGTTAAAAGATTTAGAACCTGTTATTAAACAACTTGAAGATGAAGTTGATGAGCTGGAAAATCAACATCCAGATTACTATACCAGGGAAATGAAACAACTTTTCTTTAGTAATACTAAACAACCACTGATTTATGAGGTAGAAGTATCGGTGGATTCCTCGGGACTTGAAAGTGAAAATGAAAATAATTCAGATGAGGAAACGCCATTAGTACCAGGGAGGCAGAGGAGTTATGGTGGAATACAATAAAAATGGTCACTGTTAAACCGACAGTTTTCCTTGGTAACGACACTTATTCACGTTAGCTGTAGGAACACAATTCAGTGAAACTTTTCAAATCGGATCCAGTTCAGTCCGAATTTGTAAAGTATTATGTACACCTTCGCGAGACCGTTGCATATCATATTGTTGGCACTGATGCACCATTTGAGGGTTTACTTATAACAAATAAACTTTATTCGATCAGAGATTCCAGCTCAGCTTTAGCACAGGCCAATTCTGCAAGTTTTTCTTCTAAGCTCGCTATTTTCTTGGATAAAGCTGCATCAATATTCTTTTGCAGCAAACTTTTAATTTCGTTTAAACGAAATCCTAAAGCCTGAGCTGAGCGAATAAAGCGGATGCGCTCTAAAGTTTGATCGGTATACTGTCGATAATTGGATGCTGTCCTTTGTGGATTATCTAATAAACCCACTCTCTCGTAATAGCGTAGGGTTTCAATGCTCAACCCTGAAATTTTTGCAAACTCACCTATTTTCATTTGAATATCTCCAAGAGAATTTTTGTTTATTGTTACACAATTAAACTATTAATATTTAAGCTCATAATATTTGTCATTTTACTAAGAGGAATTTTTACATTTGATCCAAACTTGTGAAATGAATAATTCTAAACTCAGTCTTATCTGTCCCAAAGGGAAGTGGGAGTAACACATTTGTTGAGCATAGCTGCATATGTTATTTCCACCCATATTATCTCCACCTAATAATAAAAATCATTAAAATAGACAGAGAATAGAAGCTAAGTAAAGTATAAGCTTAACCTCAGGGTAAGAGTCAAGCTTTTTACTGTATTCAAGTGTACCTTTTAAGTTACAGACATGGGGAAGCATTAATGGCTGAAGGCTCTGTCGCAGCAAATCCACGATTTTGAAACGAACTACTTTCTGACAAAACTATGCCACCAGCGCAATTAGGCTTGTGAACTGATTTGGCCAAAGGCCTGAAAATCTGGGCAAAATTCTCTGGCACACTTCAAAAAACACAAGAAAAAATTGAATTATAATTTATTAAATTAAGAATTGAGATTTAACTACAAACCATAAGGTTAACAAGTTCACCAATATCTTCTTGTGGATATTGGATAAAAGCCTGTCTTAAATTCTGAAAGTCTAGAATATGTTGCTGACGATAAGTTTTATCGTGCATCAATTTTAAGACTTCTTTTGAAAGGTTTTCAGCGTTTGCATCACTTTGAATAAATTCTTTTGCTATCATTTTGCCTGCCACCAGATTGCATAAACCAATGGTTTCAATTTTCACTAATTTTTTAGCAATTCGAAAGGTTAATTCATTGAGTTTATACATGATGGCAAAAGGTGTTCCCATGAGTGCAACTTCCAGCGTAACTGTTCCAGAAACGCTTAGGGCAGCATCAGAAATTTGTAGAATATTGTAAAGCTGGTTTTTAATAAGTTTTATATCTAAAGAATAGGTAGAAATTTGTTCTCTTAAAGGCGTTTCATCAAAGTGAGCTGCTAAAGGAATAATGAATTGAGTGTTTGGTTGGCTTTGTTGAATTTTTTTTGCGGTTTGCAAAATAGTTTCAAAATTAAATTTAATTTCGCTGCCACGGCTGCCGGGTAAAAGTGCTACCACAGGCTTACTGCTATCAAGATTAAACAAGTCATAGCATTTTTCTTTACTCAAAGTGGGTTTTACTTCATGCACGAGAGGATTACCCACGTATTTGGCGGGTACTTGATGTTTTTGATAAAAAGCAACTTCGAAAGGAAAAATAACTGCAAGTTGATCAATACATTTTTTCACTATTTCAATGCGCTTTTGTTTCCAAGCCCAGATTTGTGGGCTGATAAAATACAGGCTTTTCAAATTTTTTCGAAAGGTTTTTTTAGCAAGGCGTAAATTCATGGCAGGGTAATCTACGAAAATAACTAAGTCAGGTTTATCATGCTTTATCACTTTTTTGATGATTCGAACAGCTTTATAGATGACACCAGCATGACGTAGTAATTCGAAAATACCGATAACGGACATATCTTTATTGTCTACAATGATTTTTGCACCGGCAGCACGCATTTTTTCGCCGCCCATGCCAAAAAATTGCAGTTGCGGATTAATCTTTAAAGAGGCTTTAATTAATTCAGCAGCATGTAAATCCCCAGACGCCTCACCTGCGAGAATAAAAATACGCTTCAAGTAAGTTCACCTTCGAATTCAGAAAATACAGGGGTTTGTATTTGTTGATCTTGAGCTTCAAATTGTTGATTCACAAGCTCAGTGATGCGAATAGCAGTAGCCAGGGCGCGTCTACCTTCTTCACCAGTGACGACAGGCGGTTTATTATGAGTGATAGAATTTAAAAAAGCGATAATTTCATCGCGAATGGCATCACCTTTTTCTGCCGTTTTTTCCTCAGTAACAATTTCAGGTATCCCAGGAAACATTTCTTCTTCACCAATTTTATTGATGCTGACATGTTTCGTATTCAAATCTAAAGTCAGATAAGCTTCTGGTTGAAAGATTCGCATTCTTCTTTCGTTACGCAAACTCACACGGCTGGCGGTCACATTGGCAACACAAAAATTTTCAAATTCGATTCTGGCATTTACAATATCAGTATTATTCGTTAAGACACTTGCACCGTTGGCTCGAATGCATTTAATAGGAGAGTTCACAATACATTGAATCAAGTCAATATCATGAATCATTAAATCCAGCATAACATTTACATCAATGCCTCTGGGGTTAAAAGTGGAAAGACGAGTAGATTCAATAAACTTAGGAGACTTAATGTCATGTTTTACTGCCTGTACCACATTGTTAAATCGCTCAAGATGACCAATTTGCAGCAAAACCTTATGTTTGTGTGCCAGATCTATCAGGATATCCGCCTCTTCTACGGTATTTGTAATGGGCTTTTCCAGTAATACATGGACATTATTTTCAATAAAAAACTTGGCAATTTGAAAGTGGGTAAAAGTAGGGGTAACAATGCTGACTGCATCCACTTTACCGATTAATTCTTTATAATCGTTAACCGCCTGAGTATCATATTTTTGAGCAATAGTACTTGCTATTTCTGGCATTAAATCGCAGATAGCTACTAAATCTGCATTTTCTAATGCCGCATATTTTTCAGCGTGAAATTTTCCCAAGTAACCCGTACCAATAACAGCACATCTTATTTTTTTCATTGGGTAAACCTAAAATTCAATTGGCGCTATTTTATTAAAAATTGAGGTTTTTAGCAAATTTTATACACCTTTTCGGTATGCATTGATATATAATACAAAAATGGTAAAATTGCAGATTAATTTTTGATTGAGCGATCCTGTGATAGTAGGTATTGATGAAGTAGGGCGTGGGCCACTAGTGGGCAACGTGGTGGCTTGTGCGGTGATATTAGATCCGCTTAGCCCAATTGAAGGATTGACTGATTCAAAAAAAATTTCTGAGAAAAAAAGATTGTTATTGGATCAGGAGATTAAAGCTAAAGCAATCGATTATGCTTTTGGCGAATGTACCCCTGCCGAAATTGATGATTTAAATATTTTGAATGCCAGTCTTAAAGCCATGCAACGGGCATTTTTTAATCTTAAGTTGTCTCAAGCTATAGAAAAAGTATTGGTGGATGGCAATCGCTCTCCTGACTTACCGGTCAACTGTGAAGCGATTGTCAAAGGTGATTTATTAATCCCTTCCATAAGTGCCGCTTCTATATTGGCTAAAGTGTATCGGGATGCTCAAATGCAAATATTACATAACAAGTTTCCAGTTTATGGTTTTGACAAACACAAAGGCTATCCCACCAAGCTGCATCTGGAGCGTTTAAAACTTTATGGTGTTTTAGCTGTACACAGGCAGTCCTTTAGACCTGTGAGGCAACTGAGGCAAAGCGCTGGCTAGGGTATTTTCTGTAACTTGATGTATTTAATGATTTATGCAAGGATCACCGTAAATGTTTTAGAGAACTTTGGAACAACTAACACCAAATGTAGGCTGGGCTGACGAAGGAAGCCCAACAGGCCGTGGCAACTCAATAAGGCCGTAATTAAATGAATTCCCTGTTGGGCTTCCTTCGTCAGCCCAACCTACATTTCATATAAATAATAGTTGAGATAATTTATGACTAACCTGACTAATGCCTACATTGTATCAGCTTGCAGAACTCCCGTAGGTAAGGCACCGCGTGGCTGTTTTCAAAATACTCGTCCTGATGATCTATTGGCAGCTTTGCTTAAAGCCGTAATAAAGCAACAGCCAGAGTTAGACCCGAACAGTATTGACGATGTAATCATTGGCTGTGCTATGCCTGAAGCACAGCAGGGTATGAATGTGGCCAGAATCAGCACGTTACTGGCTGGGTTACCGGTCAGTGTGCCGGGAATGACTGTGAATCGATTTTGTTCATCTGGCATACAAACTGTGGCAGATGCTTTTAATCGAATTCAAACCGGAGCAGCGGAAGTTATCATTGCCGGAGGGGTTGAAAGTATGAGTATGGTGCCTATGGGTGGTAATGAACTAAGACCTAATCTTCACTATTTTACCAACCAAAATGGTAACATTGCTATTGCCTATGGCATGGGAATTACTGCGGAGAAAGTCGCAAAAAAATGGGAAGTCTCAAGAGAAGCTCAAGATGAATTTGCACTAAATAGTCATGAAAAAGCTTTGAATGCACAAAAAAATGGGCACTTTGATCAGGAAATTATTCCAATGACGGCTGAGAAATCCTCAGTGGATTTGCAAAACCAAAAAATTATAGTGCAAAACAAAACCCTTTCAGCGGATGAAGGGCCAAGGGCAGATACTTCCATAGAAGCACTGGCAAAGTTAAAACCTGTATTTTCTAATGGTGGAAGCGTTACAGCAGGTAATAGTTCGCAAATGAGTGATGGCGCTGGCGCCGTCTTAGTAGTTAGCGAAAAAGCCTTAAAAAAATATAATTTAACCCCCATAGCAACCCTTAAAAGCTACGCTGTGGTTGGTGTTGAACCTGAGTATATGGGCATTGGTCCCTCCAAAGCAATTCCCAAGGCATTAAAAATGGCTGACATGCAATTAGACAGCTTAAATTGGATTGAATTAAATGAAGCTTTTGCCGCTCAGAGTTTAGCTGTGATGAAATCTCTTGAATTGAACCCAGCTGTCGTCAATCCATCGGGAGGCGCCATTGCTTTAGGGCACCCATTGGGTGCCACTGGTGCCATTCGAATAGCAACCTTACTACATGGGCTAAAAAGAACTCAGAAAAAATGCGGTATGGTGACTATGTGTGTTGGCACAGGCATGGGCGCTGCAGGTATTTTTGAAATTTTATAGGAGATGTGATGCCTATTGGACCCTTAATGATTGATCTTGAAAGCACTAAGATCACCAAAGAAGAAATCGAATTATTGCAACATCCGCTTGTAGGCGGTGTGATATTATTTAGCCGTAATTTTGAAGATATTGATACCTTGCGACAACTTGTGTACTCCATTCGAAATGCCTGTAAAACGCCTTTATTAATTGCTATTGATCAAGAAGGTGGGCGAGTCCAAAGGCTTAAAGATGGGTTTACTCAATTACCGCCAAATCGACTGCTGGGTCAATTGTATGATAAAGATAGGGAAAAAGCTTTAAAATTTGCAAACAGTATTGGTTGGCTGATGGCCAGTGAAATGCTTGTACTGGGAATTGATATTAGTTTTGCCCCAGTTTTAGATATTGATACAGGGCTAAGCAGTATCATTAAGGGAAGAGGGTTTCATGAAGATCCCGATAGCATCAGTTTTTTAGCAGAAGCTTATATCAATGGCATGAATAATGCCGGTATGTCAGCGACAGGTAAACACTTCCCAGGGCATGGTAATGTAAAAGAAGACTCACATCTGCAATTGCCTCACGATAATCGCTCAATGCAGGAAATCTCTGATTTAGATATCATTCCTTTTTCTGATCTGGCGACAAGGTTAGATGCTATCATGCCTGCTCATATTGTATATGATGAAGTAGATGAGTTACCTGCATGTTTTTCTGAAATCTGGTTAAAAGAAATTTTAAGAACCGAATTTTGTTTTAATGGCGCTATTATAAGTGATGATCTTTCTATGAAAGCCACTGAATGTATGGGAGATTATAATACTCGTGCCAGATATGCCTTGAGTGCCGGCTGTGATATGGTGCTGGTGTGTAATAACCGCAAAGGCGTTCATGAAGTTTTATCTGCCAGTGAAATTCCAGTAAATCCAAAATCACAGCAGCGGTTACTTAAATTATGTGGGCACTTTCAAATGACACAAGAGGAGTTGGTTCGCCTGCCTGAATGGAATGAAGCACGATATTGCATCGAACAGTTACTTGAAGTTGAACAAAAATGAGTTATTTTACAAATTTTTTATCGTTTTATAATGGTCAGGGTTTGGCAATACAGATTTTTATTATTGCCCTTTGTACGGCCACCGTACATTTCTTCGTGGTTTTGTTTTTAAACCGTTTGCGAAAACAGGTGCAAAAAACAAAAAACAATTGGGATGAGGCCGTGATTAATGCGGTCAGTACCCCCCTAGGTTTTTTAATTTGGATTGTGGGTATTTTTTATGCCATCGATATCATCAGTATTCATGGTACCAATATTGCTTTATTCAAAGCTATTGTGCCATTAAAAGAAGTGGTTGTGATTTTTCTATTAACCTGGGCTATTTTGCGAATCATACGGGAGCTTGAAAAAAGTTTTTTAAAACCCAGGCATAAAACCCATAAGGCGTTAGATAAAACCACGGTTAGTGCTGTAGCACAAATTTTAAGGGCTGCTATTATCATCACAGCGGTACTTATTGCGATGCAAACCTTTGGTTATAACATTTCTGGATTACTGACCTTAGGCGGAGTGGGTGGTATCGTCATTGGTTTTGCAGCCAAAGACATGCTGGCCAATTTTTTCGGTGGCTTAATGATTTATTTTGATAAGCCTTTTAAAGTTGGTGACTGGGTACGTTCACCTGATCGCAATATTGAAGGTACTGTTGAGCAAATAGGCTGGCGCTTAACTCGCATCAGAACTTTTGATAAACGGCCACTTTATGTACCGAACTCTGTTTTTTCTACTATTTCAGTTGAAAATCCTTCCAGAATGTTAAATCGCCGTATAAAAACCAATGTGGGGGTACGCTACGATGATGCCACCAAAGTGGGCATAATTGTGGCGGATGTGAAAGCAATGCTTCTAAACCATCCTGAAATTGACACTGAAGCTACTTTAATTGTTAATTTAGTAGAATTTGGGCCTTCTTCATTAAATTTTATGGTATATACCTTTACTAAAACAACAGACTGGATAAAATTCCAGGAAATTCAGCAAGATGTTTTTTTGAAGATCATTGATATTATTGCGGGACACAGTGCTGAATGTGCTTTCCCCACTACCACTGTTCAGATACCAGAAGGTATTCAACTGTTTAATCATTCTGTTTCTAAAAAATCTTTGGAGTTAAACTCATGACAGATGCGTCATTAAAACAAGAACCTAATCCCACGCTACACATTCCTGATCACATTCGGGAAGTTTACCGTAATGCCACTTGCCTTTATCGTCGGGAAGAAGTGGATGCAGCTTTAGATAGAATGGCTTATGATATTCATAATAAGCTGGAGTTTGAAAATCCATTATTTTTAACGGTAATGGTGGGCGGAATGATTCCCGCAGGTCATTTATTAACCCGGATCGATTTTCCACTGGAAATGGATTACGTCCATGCTACTCGCTATCGGGGAGAAACCACAGGTAAAGATTTGGTATGGAAAAATAAACCCAGTACACCATTAAAAGATCGAACCATTGTGGTTGTGGATGATATTTTAGATGGCGGTATTACTTTGCAAGAAATTGTTAAATACTGCCAAAATGAAGGTGCAAAAAAAGTTTATACGGCCGTATTAGTAGAAAAACGGGATGTGCGAGTAGAAGGGGGATTGGCATCTGCTGATTTTACTGGGCTTGTGGTGGATGACTATTATGTCTTTGGATATGGAATGGATTATAAAGAATATTTACGTAACGCCCCTGGTATTTACGCCGTTTCCAGAGAATATTTATGAAGTCTTTAAAAGTTGGCTGGATTGGAACCGGCATTATGGGACAACCTATGTGCGGACATTTGGTTAAAGCAGGTTTTGAGTGTTTCGTATATTCTAGGACTCAAAGCAAAACAGCACCTTTAGTAGCATTGGGCGCTAAGGGCGTAGATAACCCACAAGCTGTGGCTAGTGAGGCCGATATTATTTTCACAATCGTTAGCCTGCCAGAAGATGTTGAGCGAGTATATTTTGGCGATAAAGGGTTATTCAAAACGCCTATGCAGGGCAAAATTTTTGTAGATATGAGTACCAGTTCTCCTTCACTTGCCCAAAAAATTGCGCAATATGCTGAATCGCACGCTGCTAAAGCACTGGATGCGCCTGTATCGGGTGGAGATGTCGGTGCTAAAAATGCAACTTTAAGTATTATGGCAGGTGGTGAAAAAGAGACTTTTAATGAGGTCAAACCGCTGTTTGAGCAAATGGGAAAATCTATCAGTTATCAAGGGCTAGCTGGGAGTGGACAACATACTAAAATGGCAAATCAAATTGCCATAGCAGGATCTATGATTGGGTGTTGTGAGAGTTTGATTTACGCCGCTAAAGCAGGTCTTAATCTTGAAAGTGTTTTACAAGCCATTAGCAGTGGTGCCGCTGGCAGTTGGAGCTTAGCTAATCTTGCCCCCAGAATTTGTCAACAGGATTTTGAACCGGGTTTCATTGTGGCGCATTTTGTAAAAGATATGCGTATTGCCTTAGATCAAGCAGATAAAATGAATTTATGTCTGCCTGGTTTAAGTCTTGTAAAGCAATTGTATCATGCGGTTATGAATGCCGGTTACGGACAAAAGGGTACGCAGGCGTTATTTTTAGCCTTGAAACAAATGAATCTTTAATTAAGTATTGAACTTCTTTCTCTGCACAACCTATATTTTTTTAACTTTAATTAATAAACCTAAATTAGGTGAGTCAATATAATTTAATTGATTCACCAATATACGTCGATTTTCGCTGACTTTCTGCATGACTAAGCCTGCATCAGAAGGTTCTATAAGATAAAAGTTTACATTCAGATTAAAGTATTGATAAAGGCTTTGTGTCAACAATACGGTCCCAGAGACTTCAGGTATAAGACTGCCATTAAGAGTAAAAACATTACCGCCACTAAAATAAACCCTTTGAGGTGCTGGACTTTCAGTGATAGGTTGAAGCCAGGATACCTGTGCAATGATTTTATAATCACTGCTATTATTTAAATGTCTGGTTTCAGTGTTTAAAAAAAATTTTGAGGCTGGTAATGCTTGATAATAAATATTTTGGTTAGACTCAACCGGAGCAATTTGAGAGTTTTGAGCTGAATTGAGATTAATGGCATTATCAAAACTTATTGCCTGATAGGGTAACCAGCCCTTGGCTTTAGCTTCAGGTGATTGGTCATTTTTCAAAAGCTTAAAAGCAACAACATCAATTTGGTATACACTGTCAGCCGAATTGGTATTTGAACCCGAATTAGCTGCAAATGATAAGGGCGCTGTTATCAAAAAAAGAGTGAAGATAAAATATTTCATTAACAATTCTCTGAAGTTAATTCTGACAAGATGTTGGTAACTTCCTGTGTCAGTTGTTCATCATTTAAAGGTTTTTCAAAAAAGAAATTGAGTTTATCCTGACCTGCCAGCTTAAATTGTCTGGGTTTAATTTGTATCAATTTAATCAATTTAGCCGAATCAATATCAGGAGAGGATGAAAAGTGAATTTTACCCTGTTTTAAATTAGCTTCCAACTTTTTGATACCCATTTTTTCACAAATAAGTTTTATTTGGGTAGCAGCGAACAAATTTTTCAAAGCATCCGGCATAAGGCCAAAACGGTCGATAAATTCAATTTTTAGTTCATCCAATTGTGCTGTAGTTTTACAGTTGGAAATCCGTTTGTATAAAATTAAACGCGTATGAATATCTGGCACATAATCTTCAGGAATCAAAGTAGGCAAGCTAATTTCTATTTCCGTATTTTGAGTAAAAACATCACTGATATCAGGTACATGTCCTGCTTTTAGACTGTTAACAGCCCTTTGGAGTAATTCCATATAAAGACTGAAACCCACCGCCTGCATTTGCCCACTTTGCTCTTCACCTAAAAACTCACCAGCACCTCGAATTTCCAAATCTTGGTTTGCCAACATAAATCCTGAACCTAAGTCCTCATGAGAAGCAATGGCCTCAAGGCGTTTTGCGGCATCTTTGGTCATGGCTTTGGGATTAGGGGTCAGTAAATAGGCATAAGCCTGATGGTGCGAGCGACCCACTCGGCCTCTTAACTGATGTAGTTGTGCCAGCCCCAAACGATCAGCTCTATCCATAATAATTGTATTTGCCGTGGGTACATCAATGCCACTTTCAATGATTGTGGTACATACAAGGATATTAATTCTGTGGTGATAAAAATCACTCATTACCTGCTCAAGCTGTTTTTCACGCATTTGTCCATGGGCAACTGCAATTTTTAAATCAGGAATAAGTTCATTTAACTCAAAAGCAGTTTTTTCAATAGTTTCCACATTATTATGTAAAAAATAAATTTGTCCACCTCTTTGCAATTCTCTTAATATGGCTTCTTTTATAATGCTTTTTTGTCTTTCATAAACAAAGGTTTTAATGGATAAACGTTGCAAAGGTGGTGTGGTGATTAAAGATAAATCACGAATACCTGACAAAGACATATTTAGAGTCCGTGGTATCGGTGTGGCCGTTAATGTTAAAATATCAACTTCACTGCGGTATTTTTTTAACTGCTCTTTTTGCTGTACACCAAACCGATGTTCTTCATCAATAATCAAAAGGCCCAATGTCTTAAAAACTACATTCTTTTGAATTAATTTGTGGGTTCCGATTATAATGTCGATAGCGCCTTTTTTTAATTGCGCCAAAATTTCTTCGGTTTCTTTTTTTGATTTAAAACGCGATAGTACTTCAATTCGAATTGGCCATTGAGCAAACCTATCTAAAAATGTCTGGAAATGCTGTTGTGCCAATAATGTCGTTGGCGCTAAAACTACAACCTGTTTTTGATTTTCTACCATCATAAAAGCTGCTCGCATGGCGACTTCAGTTTTACCAAAACCCACATCACCACAAACCAGTCTATCCATGGTTTTTGGTGAATTCATATCTTTTAAAATATCTTCAATGGCTCGAGCCTGATCCGGTGTTTCTTCGAAAGGGAACTCTTCGGCAAACTTTTTATAATTGTCTTTTATGTGATAAATATTGCCTTGTTTAGCTTCCCTTTTAGCATAAATTTCTAATAGCTCAGCGGCAACATCTCGAATTTTTTCAGCGGCTTTTTGCTTAGCTTTACTCCATTGTTCAGTACCCAGACGACTAATAGGAATGTGCTTACTATTTTCTGCACCTCCGTAACGGCTGATTAAATGTAGGGAGGTCACCGGCACATAAAGTTTAGCTTTGTCTGCATAGGTGATGACTAAAAATTCCTGGTCTTTTTCAGTAACCTTTAGAGTCTGCAGTCCCTGATAACGACCAATGCCATGCTCAATATGCACAATGGCATCGCCTACATTTAACTCAAGCAGGTTTCTAACGGCATTATTTAATTGGTGTTGGTACTTACTCGGTTTTTGCCGACTTTTTTGTTGTATTTTTTCGCCGGATAATTGTGCTTCGGTAATAAATTCAACGGTATTAGGTATTATGAAACCTGTTTCAAAGGGCGTTACCAAAATACTTAATAAGGGTTTTTCAAGTAAAAATTGTTGCCAACTATCTAAAGAAATGGGTTTAATTCCATGACTTTGCAAAAGTTCAAGCAGGGCTTCGCGCCTGCCTTTTGACTCAACTGAAAAAATAATCGGTGTTGATTGGTTTTTTAAGTGTTCTGTTAATTTTTCTAAAGGAGATTTTAATTTTCGATTAATGAAAAGCTCAGGAGATTTTTCAATATTGAAGTTGTAATATCCCGTTTTATCCATCAGTTGATGTTCTTCAACGATGACATTTTGAAAGCCGTTAACCAAATGCAATAATTCATTTTCGGCTAAAAATAGTTCTTGCGGTTTTAATAAAGGACGGGAAATATCATATCCATACTGTTCAAAACGATATTGGACATTCTCTAAGAAACGCTCAAGAGAATCTTCAATTGTTTTCATACGCACTATTAAAGTAGTAGCGGGTAGATAATCAAAGAAACTAACACATTTATTAAAAAATAATGGCAGATAATATTCGCAACCAGCAATCGCTAAACCACTGGTAATGTTTTGATACACAGGAGATTGGCTAGGATTTCCAGTAAACTTCTCTCGCCAGTTTTTTCGAAACAGACTGATACCATTTTCATCCAAAGGAAACTCATGCGCTGGCAAAAGTTCTATGGCGTCTACCTTATGAGTTGATAATTGATCATCTACATTAAAATAGCGGATACTGTCAATTTCATCATCAAATAAATCAACTCTCACAGGATTTTTCAATCCCATGGGATAAATATCGATAATCGACCCTCGAACCGCATATTCTCCATGTGCCATTACTTGTGATACATGTACATAGCCTCGATTTTCCATGTTTACTTTAAATTGCGACAAGTTAATTTTTTCTGAAGTTTTTAAAGCGAAGGCATTAGTTTCCAAATAAGCCTTCGGACAAAGGTAATGTGCAGCGGTGGTTGCGGCAATAAATATAATGGCTTTTTGGGCAAAAGGAATTTTTACCAGGGCTTTTAATCGACTCGAAACTAAATCCTGGTGGGGTGAAAAGCTATCATAAGGAAGCGTTTCTCTGTCGGGAAAATAAATCAAATCGAGCTGTTTATCTTTATTTAAAAAACGACAGATATCATAAATTTTTTGAGTCTGTAAAATATCTTTACCAATAAATACTAGGGGATTTTCAGCTTGTTGTGTTGCATTCACAAGACAAAGAGCTAAGGGCTCTTCAAAAAGGTTGCCCCAGCGTACGCTTGCACCTGCTTTGCCAGGTAGTTTTGGCGATAATGGACTATACATAGAAATCAGAACATCTTAAAATTAGCGTTTATTCTATCATGTAAGCGAGATTTAACAATGAAGCATCACACTCGATTTTTCATAACGGCACTTGGGCTATCTTTGGCATTGATGAGCAATTGCGTAATTGCCAGCGCCAAAGCTCACTCCGTCAAGAAAGCCACAGGTCTACAAATCAGTAATCCCGACAAAGCTATTCAAGTAACTCAAAAAAAACCAGAGTTTACTATTACCTTAAAGTCTAATGCCACCACAGGATATCGCTGGTTTATACAGTCTTTGAACCAGAAACTGCTGGAGATTAAAAACTCAGAGTATATTGCACCAGATTCAAATATGATGGGAGCGCCAGGCTATCAAACCTGGTCTTTCAAAGTAAAATCAAACGGTTTTAAAGCCCCCAGGGTATTAAAAATCAAATTTGTTTATGCCAGACCCTGGGAACCCAAAGCCGCTGAAACTTTGAGCTTCACAATTTACACCGCAAATTTAAGCTCGAAATCTGTTAAATAAGATACAAAGAAAAGGCGGAAGACACATAAGAATGAGGCCAATAAAAATTACTGCATCATACTTATCGATAGAACCAACATCAATCCCGGCAGGCGGAAAAAAGCCTACGATAATGGTGGTAATGGCACCTATAATACCAGCGCCTGCCACAATAAACATACCAGCTTTGCCTCCGGGAATTTGATAGGGACGATTAATATTTGCATGTTTGAAGCGAAGGTACAACGCAGCTAAAAACATAATGATATACATAATCATATAAAGCTGTGCTGCCAGGGCGGTTAACAGCCAGTAAGAGGCATTAACCGATGGCATCATCAAAAACACTGCGCACAATAAAGTGACAATAATAGCTTGAATAATTAGCAACCGAGAAGGAGAGTTATGACGGTTTTCTTTTTGGAAAAACTCAGGAATTTGGCCATCTTTAGCTGCGATTAAAAGTCCTCGGGTTGGTGCAATAATCCAATTACTGACCCCGCCGAGACCGCCAATAACCAGTAAAACGGCAATAAGTGGCAAAATAAAATGCAAATGATAAGCGTTGAAAAAAGCACTAAAGGCTTCCATTAGCCCTGCCACTAAACTGATTTTATCTGCAGGTAAAACCATAGCAATTGCTAAAGAACCTAAAATGAGGGTAGCTAAAATAATCGCAGTAGAAATGAGCATGGCTCGTGGATAAGACTTTTGAGGGTCTTTTACATCGCCTGCATGAACTGTAGCAATTTCGATACCACAATAAGACAAAATAATCCCAGTTAAAGCCACCCACATATGACTTGCATGTAAGTGAGGTATTAGATTTGAAGCACTTAGATTTATCGCTAAGGGTTTGCCAAGTATTATCCAGATGATTCCCAGCAAAATAATCAAAGACATGGGAATCAGTAAACCACCAATTGTGCAAAAAGTTGCAAATCTTGCTGAGGTTTGAATACCAAACCAATTAATGAATGTAGTACTCCAAAAGGCCACTAAAATGACGCTAATCAGGAAATATTTATTCGAGGTAAGCTCTGGGGAAATTAAAAATCCTACGGTTCCGGCAACGAAAGATAAAATTGTAGGGTACCAGATAACATTTTCGATCCATTGTAACCATATGGCCATAAAGCCAGCAGATTTACCAAAAGCTTCTTTAACCCAAAGATAAACACCACCTTGTTTTGGATAAGTAGACGTCAGTTCCGCAGAAATTAATGCGGTGGGAATCAAGAAAAACAAAGCGCCTAAAATAAAGAAGAAAATCAAAGTACTACCAAACAGTGCTGTAGCAGGAAGGTTACGGATACTATCGACGGAGCCCGCTGTTATCATAACGAGACTAGAAACTGTCAAAATTTTTGTAGATTTATTAGACATTGTATAGTATGGATATCGTACTTAGCTAAAATGGCGAGGCAAAATTACTCAGTAATGTTAAGAATTTAAGGAATCATACTGAAATTCAATGGCTTCAGCAATATAAATTTTTTCACTTGAATTTCATTTCAATCTATGGAACATTATTCTTAACATTTTATGAGAGCCATAATCGTCTGAGGAGATAATTTGAGGGGTCCATATGAATCAAAGCCTGCGCCACCCATAGGTAAAGCAATCATTATTTTTCTTTTAGCATCCTTATTTTATTTTTACGATTTTACTTTGCAGGTTTCTCCCAGTGTGATGACAGGAGAACTGATGAAAGCCTTTGGAGTGGGTGCCGCAGGGCTTGGTACCATTTCAGCTTTCTATTTCTATGCTTATGCGCCCATGCAGTCTGCCAGCAGGTATTCTTTATGATCGCTATGGGCCTAGAAAGCTTCTACCCATTGCAACGTTAATCTGCGCGTTTGGGGCTTTATTTTTCAGCCTGACTGAAAGCACAGTGATGGCCTCCTGGGGCAGATTTTTAATGGGTATTGGTTCAGCTTTTGCTTTTATTGGTACTTTAGTGTTGGTATCTCGCTGGTTTAAGCCAAAATACTTTGCAATTTTAGCAGGTATTGCTCAGTTGATGAGTTCATTTGGCGCAATATTTGGTGAAGTGCCGCTGGCAAAATCTATACATGTGTTCGGTTGGCGAGACAGTATGCTAGGATTGGCTGTATTGGGGGTTATTTTGGCGCTGGCAATGATTTGGATCATCCGTGATGCTCCCCCAGGACATGCCCCAATAAGTTCAGGCAAGCGTCGTTCAAAACATTCTATTAAGGGTTTGGGCAAAGTTTTGAAAAGTCGCCAGACCTGGTTTGTGGCAATTTATGCTTTTAGCGTTTGGGCACCCATCGCTGTGTTTGCGGCTTTGTGGGGCGTGCCATTTATTGAGGTTTTATACAATAAGTCGCCCGCCGTAGCTTCTTCTGCAATTTCTATGATCTGGTTAGGCATCGCCTTTGGGAGTCCATTTGCTGGCTGGCTCTCTGAAAGAATTAAGCGCAGATGTATTGTGCTTATAATAGGTGCTGCGTTGGGGATTGTTTCAACCTTTATTATCGTATTTGTAAGAGTGCCATTTGCATTTATGTATTTAGCTTTATTTGTCCTCGGTCTTGCTGCTTGGGGACAGACATTGAGTTTTGCCGTGATTAAAGATTTCACAGATAATAAATATGTGGGCACAGCTGTGGGATTGAACAATATGGCTGTAGTTGCAGGTGGGGCTTTTTTTCAACCTTTGGTAGGTATTTTGATACATGGGTTTTGGAATGGTAAGACGTTGAATAATATTCCTATTTATTCAGTGGGAGACTATGAAAAAGCATTATGGATTTTGCCCGCCTGCTATATATTGGCCTTATTGGTTAGCTTATTTTTTATTATTGAAACACATTGTAAACAGGTAATGACTAAACAAATCGCTTATCCTACGCAAAATAAGCTAGCGTTTTTCAAATAAATTCGAAGTAAACGGATATTTAATGTAGGCTTGTATAAATCCTAAAAAAATAAGATTTACAAAAAACTTCAATTTACAGGCAAAATAAATATAGGTTGGGCTGACGAAGGAAGCCCAACAGGCCGTGGCAACTCAATAAGGCCGCAATTAAATGAATACCCTGTTGGGCTTCCTCCGTCAGCCCAACCTACATTGATTAATTTCGATTTTAAATCAAAATTTTTCGTAAGTCCTAAAAAAATAAATTAAGGGGAGTTAATAATGACCATAAAAAAAACAGGTGGTTTAGCAGGTGTCAGTGCTGGTGAAACGGCTATCGCCACTGTGGGTAAAACTGGCAAAGGTTTAACCTATCGTGGTTACAGCATTGAAGATTTAGCTCAAAAAGCCACTTTTGAAGAAGTCGCCTATTTATTATTACATGATGATTTGCCAAATGAGCAGGCACTGGCAAATTTTAAAAATACTTTAAAACACAAAAGAGCCTTGCCAGAAGCTTTAAAATTAACGCTTGAACATATTCCTAAATCTGCACATCCCATGGACGTTCTACGAACCGGCTGCTCAATGCTTGGAAACTTAGAGCCTGAAACCAAAGATAATGAGGGTAAAACGATATTACTGCGCCTGTTAGCAAGCTTTCCTGCAATGCTTTTGTATTGGTATCATTTTCAATTTCATGGAAAAAAAATTGAAACTCAAACCGATGAAGACTCCCTGGCAGGACATTTTTTAGCTTTATTGAAACAAGCTAAACCAGACGAATTAACTCGTCGCTGTGTAGATGTTTCTTTAATATTATATGCAGAACACGAATTTAATGCCTCTACTTTTGCTGCCAGGGTCACGACAGCAACTTTGTCAGATATTTATTCTGCAGTTACTTCTGCCATTGGGACTTTACGTGGGCCACTGCATGGCGGCGCCAATGAAGCTGCTATGGCATTAATTGAAAAATTCTCAAATCCAGAGCAAGCACGTACCCAGTTGAAAACGATGCTGGATAATAAAGAAAAAATTATGGGCTTTGGGCATAGAGTTTATAGCACTTGTGATCCTCGCTCTGATATTATTAAAGGCTGGGCAAAAAAACTGGCGGATGCAAAAGGGGATCATAAGCTATATCCTGTCTCTGAAGCCATTGAAAAAGTCATGTGGGATGAGAAAAAATTGTTTCCCAATTTAGATTTTTACAGTGCTTCGGCTTATCATTTTTGTGGTATTCCTACGGAAATGTTTACACCGGTTTTTGTGTTTTCACGCATTACCGGCTGGGGCGCGCACATCTTAGAACAAAGACAAAACAACCGACTTATTCGGCCTTCAGCAGAATATACCGGGCCTGATGAAAAATCTTTTATTGAGATGTCAGACCGCGCTTAAGTAAATACACAATTCACAAGAGATACATATGACTACGCAAGCTGATACAAATATACGTCCTGATTTTGATAAAGAAATGGTTGATATTATTGACTATGTATTTGATACCCCTGTGGAAAGCTCTGAAGCTTTTGAAACAGCACATTACTGTTTAATAGATACCTTAGGGTGTGGTTTTTTAGCTTTAGGGTATCCTGAATGCACAAAACATTTAGGCCCTATTGTTGAAGGCGATAAAACTCAAAATGGTGCCAAAGTGCCAGGAACACAATTTCAATTGGATCCGGTTCACGCGGCTTTTAATATTGGAACTATGATCCGTTGGTTGGATTTTAATGATACTTGGCTGGCCGCAGAATGGGGACATCCTTCGGATAATCTTGGAGCAATTTTAGCAGTAGCAGATTTTATTTCTCGCCAAAATTTAAGCATGGGTAAAGCACCTTTGACTATGAATTTAGTACTTGAAGCCATGATTAAAGCCCATGAAATCCAAGGATGTCTGGCTTTAGAAAATAGTTTTAATCGAGTAGGACTGGATCATGTGATTTTAGTGAAAGTTGCCTCAACTGCTGTAGTAGCAAAACTTTTAGGATGTGATAAGCAACAAGCTTTAAACGCTTTATCCCTGGCATTTGTCGATGGCCAATCCTTGAGAACCTATCGTCATGCTCCTAATACCGGTTCAAGAAAATCCTGGGCAGCCGGGGATGCCACTGCCAGAGCCGTAAGATTAGCATTGATGGCAAAAAAAGGTGAGATGGGATATCCAAGTGCTTTAAGCGCTAAAACCTGGGGGTTTTATGATGTTTCCTTCAAAGGGAAAACTTTCACCTTTCAAAGAGATTACGGTACCTATGTTATGGAAAACGTTTTATTTAAAATCTCCTTCCCTGCAGAATTCCATGCTCAAACTGCAGTGGAATGTGCGGTTAAACTTCATTCAGAAATTAAAGATAAACTCTCACAGATTGATAAAATTGAGTTAATCACTCATGAATCAGCGATTCGTATTATCAGCAAAACTGGCCCTTTGCATAATCCTGCAGATAGAGATCACTGTTTGCAATACATGGTCGCCATTGGGTTGATTTACGGTGATCTACAGGCACATCATTATGAAGATTCCGTGGCTCATAATCCACTTATTGATGCTTTGCGGGAAAAAATGCATGTAACAGAAAATAAAACTTTTAGCGAAGATTACCACGATCCTGAAAAACGCTCTATTGCTAACAGCATCAAACTTTACTTTACCGACGGTACTGAAACTCAAAATATCACAGTTGAATATCCCATAGGCCACAGACGTAGAAGAGAAGAGGGGATGCCGGTACTATTAAATAAATTCAAGCGCAATATTTATACACATTTTCCTGGGATGAAAGCCGAATATATTTACAAAACACTTACTCAAAGCGAGCAAGTTCTAAAAATGCCCGTGAATGAGTTTATGGATTTACTGGTATAGGATTTACGATAAACTTCGATTTACATTCAAAATCAATGTAGGTTGGGCTGAAGTAGGAAGCCCAACAAGCGGTGACAACTAAAATAAGGCCGTAATTAAATGAATACCCTGTTGGGCTTCCTACTTCAGCCCAACCTACATTGATTAATTTCGATAGATTAAATTGAAAACTGTTTTAGAATATTTAAATATATTTTCTCAAGCTTATAAAGCGCATCCACATCAATATGCTCGTCAATTTGATGAATACTTGCATTGACAGGCCCAAGCTCAATAAGCTCTTTTGTGATCTCGATGAGAAACCGACCATCAGATGTGCCACCGGAGGTGGATTGTACCGGGGTAATGTTGCATATTTTTTCAATAGCTTTAGTTGCGATATCACAAAATTTTCCAGGCTCAGTAAAAAAGGGATTGCCTGAGTGAGTCCACTGGCAGTGATATTTTATTTTTGACTTATTTAAAATGTTTTCAGTAATGTTTTGCAAAGTTTCCGGTGACGTTTCCGGAGAATAACGAAAATTGAAATCTAATATGAGTTCAGCAGGGATAACATTATTCGCGCCTGTGCCTGCATGAATATTTGAAATTTGAAACTGTGTGGGCTGAAAATAATTGTTTCCTTGATCCCATTGATATTGGCAAAGTGGTGATAAAAATCTGGCTGCTTCATGGATAGGGTTTTTGGCTAAATGAGGGTAAGCAATGTGTCCTTGTTCGCCGATAACAGTCAGTCGACCCGACAAACTGCCTCTTCGCCCAATTTTGATGGTATCACCTAAAGTATTTTCGCTGGAAGCTTCTCCAACAATGCAGGCATCAATAGTAATATTCTCTTTTTTAAGCTGTTCTACTACTTTTTTGGTACCATGGGTAGCCACACCTTCTTCATCACTGGTGATTAAAAAAGCAATTCTAAAAGGAAGTCGCGGCTTTGCCTGTAAAAAAATTGCGCTGGCAGACATAAAGGCTGCGATGCTGCCTTTCATGTCTGCAGCACCGCGACCATACAATTTGTTATCACGAATAGTGGGCTCAAAGGGATTAGATTGCCACTTTTCCAGGGGGCCTGGCGGTACGACATCCGTATGACCGGCAAAGGCAAAAATAGGACCTGTATCACCGTAAACTGCCCAAAAGTTTTTAACATCTTCAAAGGGTAACGTAGTGATTTTAAACCCCAAAGCCATTAAAAACTGTTCCATGTAAAGTTGACAGCCAGCGTCTTCTGGTGTGACAGAAGGATTTTTAATCAGCCTTTTGATAATTTCTAAAACCATTTTATTAATCTCTTAAGAGTTCATTTAAAGCAGTTTTATTGCGAGTTTTTTCATCAACTTTTTTAACAATAACGGCACAATACAGACTGTGGCTAGCATCTTTTGCGGGTAAATTGCCGGGTACCACGACGGAACCAGCCGGTACTTTACCGTAATGAATTGTTTTGGTTTCGCGATCATAAATTTTGGTGCTTTGACCAATATAGACGCCCATGGATATAACAGAATTTTTTTCGACAATGACCCCTTCAACAATTTCTGAGCGGGCACCAATAAAACAATTGTCTTCAATGATGGTAGGAGTAGCCTGTAAGGGTTCCAATACGCCTCCAATGCCAACACCGCCTGATAAATGCACATTTTTTCCAATTTGTGCGCAGGAACCTACGGTTGAGAAAGTATCAATCATGGAGCCTTCATCCACATATGCGCCAATATTAACATAACCAGGCATAACAACGGTATTTTTTGCGATAAAACTGCCTCGTCGGATGGTAGCCGGCGGCACAATACGGACGCCGCACTTTTGAAAATCTTCTAAGGTATAATCTGTATATTTAAGTGGAATTTTATCATAATACTGATTAGAGGCATTTTTAATAATATGATTGTCGTTTAATTTAAAAGATAATAAAACTGCTTTTTTTATCCATTCATTAACTTGCCAGTGATCTTCTTTTTTTTGTGCGACACGAATTTCGCCTCTATCTAAAAGCTCTAAAACCGTATCAACCGCTTCGATTAAAATGCCTGGCGCGGTTTCTGAAGATAGTTGATTACGTTCAGCAAAAGCCTGTTCAATAATTTTTTGAAGTTCTTTCATGGATTTATCTCTTTTTGTAAGTGTTGATGTAATTGTATTAGAAGCTTGCGATTTTTTAAAGGTGTGTCGTTATAATCTGTGATGTGAAAAATATCTTCAACCTGATAACCCATAGTAATAATTTTTGCCCGATGAACTTTTATTTTTTCTTTGGCAAATACTAGTCCAATGTGAGCTAAAAGCCCCGGTCTATCAGTGGTATGAATGGATAACAGGGTCCATTTTGAGGCAGGTTTATTACGCATTTTTATGTTTGGTTTTTGATAAAAATGTGCCAATTGTCTAGGGATTCTTCTTTGGGTGATTTTAAAGGAAAATGAGGCTTTTGTAAGATTTTTAAAAATCCCTTGTCTTATGAGAGATAAAAACCTTTCATCAGTTATCATTTTTTGTTTATCATTCAATACGCTGTAGGTATCAAGGCTAAAACCATTTTTAGAAGTAATAATTTTTGCTTCCACGATATTCAAATTTAAAGCATTCATAGCTTCTACCATGCAGGCAAAAAGATTAGGCTTATCTTTACTACATATAAAAATAGTTGTGGCGCCCAGGCTTTTTTTGTTGTTGACGTCAATGATAGGTCTATTTTCTGTAAAGCCATTATGAGCGTATAAGACTTTGGTATGCCAGGCAATGATATGAATGTCTTCTTTAAGAAAATATTTATTGCCCATGCATTCCCACAATTCATCGACTTTTTTTAAGTTAAAATGTTCAGAAGCTAACAGTTTTAACACTTCACTTTTTTTTGCCTTTAGCAGTTGATATTGATTTTTTGAAGTAAACGTAGTTAATAACGCTTTTTTGGTAATTTGATAAAGCTTTTCAATCAAAGCTTGTCGCCAGCTATTCCAAAGTACTTCATTAGTAGCCTGAATATCAGCCATGGTTAGCAGTAATAAATAATTAAGTCTTGTAAGCGTTTTTACCTTGGTTAAAAATCGATTGATCACCTCAGGATCATTGACATCTTGTTTTTGAGCTGTATGTGATAATAGAAGGTGATCTCGTACCAGCCAGGCAATTAAGCTATTTTCATTTTCTTTGAGGCCATGAGTACGAGCAAAGTCCATAGCAATTTTTTCTCCCATGACAGAGTGATTAGTTCTTCGGCCTTTACCTATGTCATGAAAAAAAGCAGCAAAATACAAAATTTCAGGCTTTGGCAAGGATTGAAAAATATTTTTAAAAAAAATATTCTCTTTAGCCAAAATATCAATTTTTTGCAGCACAAATAAAGTATGCTGCTCTACAGTATACAAATGAAAAAGATCGTGTTGTGTCTGACCAATGATAAAATCAAACTCAGGCAAGTATTTTCCCAGTACACCATAAAGTGTCATTAGTCTCAAACTTAAGGATATTTGTTTGCCTTTTTTAAACAGTGTTAAAAATTGTTTTTGACAATCAGCGTTATTATTAAAGCTTGAATTAATCAGACTCAGGTCTTCACGAATTTGTTTTAAAGTATTAAATCCAAGCCTTTGAATATTTGGTTTTGTACTTACCTCAGTAAAAACTTGTATCAGTAAAGCGCAGTTTCGAGCAAATGTAACCTCTTTTTTTAAGTGGAGGGCCTGATCCTGTATGAAAAAATTTTTCCCTAAAGAAATTACAGGTGTTTTGGAAGTAGAAATGGATTCGTAAAAATATTGAATAATCATTTCACTAAAGGCTCGAACCTCTTTTGTCATTAAGTGATATTTTTTCATAAAATGCTCAACTGCCAGAGCAGTATCACTGTCATTAAAGCCAAACAAGCCACTTAAAATCACTTGTTTATCAAATAATAACCGATTGTCATTTTTGTGATTAAGGTTATGAAGGGCGTATCTTAAGGTTAATAAGTACGCATTTGCTTTTGTTAAAACTGCTAAATCTTTTTTTGAGAGAATATTTTTTTTAGCTAAAATAGAAAAATCCTGTTTAGGAAAAAACTTTAAAATTAGCCAGTGTAAAACATGTATATCTCTTAAAGCCCCAGGACTTTTTTTAATGTCAGGTTCAAGCAAATGAGCAGTCTGATTATATTGCAAATGTCGGTTTTGCTGTTCAATAAGTTTAGCTTCAAAAAAACTTTTATCACTCCAAATAATTTCAGTGTTCAGCTTTTTAATAAATGCTTTACAGGTGTTATCTTCACCGCAAAGAAAACGTTTTTCTAAAAACGAAGTATAAATAGTAATATCTTGAGTAGCAATTTCAAAGGTTTCATCCAGGCAGTAAAGGCTGTGACCAATGGTTAATTTTAAATCCCATAACTGGCTTAAAAAACGAGACACTTTATCAATAAGTCTTTGAGTAGGTTTTTGTTTGCTAATAATTAGCAAATCGATATCAGAATAGGGCAGTAACTCTTTTCGACCATAACCGCCAAGTGCAAAAAGACACAGTTGTTCTGTGTCTTCAAACAAATCTTCCCAAAGCGTTTTTAATAAAATATCAATTAACTGCGTGCGCTGTTTAAGAAGCGCATGAATGTTTAAATTTTTTTTAAAAGTTTTATCCAGTTGACATTGAGTGTCTATGAGATATTGATTTAACTTTAGCCGGTTGTGGCGTAATCGGTAAATTTGTTCGCGAATCTCACTGACGTTAAGCATTTCACTAACGAGACAGCGTTAAAATTTCATGCCCCGTGGGGGTTACTAAAATAGTATGCTCCCATTGCGCAGAGAGTGTTCTATCTTTTGTGACGGCAGTCCAATTATCGCTAAGAACTTTTACGCTAGCTTTACCGACATTTACCATAGGTTCAATCGTGAAAGTCATTCCTTCTTTAAGTGCCATGCCGGTATTGGGTTTACCATAGTGCAATACTTGTGGATCTTCATGAAAGATAGTGCCGATACCGTGCCCACAAAATTCCCGTACTACGGAAAAATGATGATTTTCAGCATGCTTTTGAATCGCATGTCCAATGTCACCTAATTTAACACCAGGTTTTACCATCTCGATACCAATATCCATACACTCTTTAGATACCTTACAAACTCTATCAGCTAGAATAGAAACTTCTCCCACATAGTACATGCGGCTGGTATCACCATGATAACCATCTTTGATAACGGTTACATCAATATTGACGATATCTCCGCGCTTGAGTTTTTTGGGGCCAGGGATACCATGGCAAACCTGATGATTTACTGAAGTGCAGATAGATTTTGGAAAGCCATTATAATTTAAACAGGCAGGAATAGCTTTTTGTTCATTTACAATGTAATCATGGCAAAGTTTATCCAAAGCTTCAGTGGTAACACCTGGTGTGACATGTTCTGTAATCATGTCCAAAACTTCAGCAGCCAGTCTACCTGCCACTCTCATTTTTTCAATTGCCTGTGCATCTTTTATCGTAACGGTCATATTTGTTAACTTTAGGTTGTTTGGTTTTAGCATATATGGTATAAATCCTTCTGCCATAAGGCAAATATTATTTCACACACAATTCGACACAAAGTTTGGGGTGCATTTATATTGTGAACTTGAGGCAAAGATTTTGTCTTTAAGCACATGAAATGTCAAATTTTGGGAGTTGTGGAGGTCTAACCCTGGAGAAAATTATGACTCAAATCACAATGCGTGAAATGCTGGAAGCCGGTGTTCACTTTGGTCACCGCACCCGATTCTGGCACCCAAAAATGGCCGAATATATTTTTGGCTCTCGTGACAAAGTTCACATTATTAACCTTGAAAAAACGTTGCCTCTATTTAAAGACGCTTTAAATTTTGCTGGCAGAGCTGTAGCCCAAAAAGGTAAAGTACTGTTTGTTGGCACCAAAAGGGCCGCTCAAGATGCTATTAAAGAAGAAGCTCGCCGCTGTGGCATGCCCTATGTGAACCATCGCTGGTTAGGGGGTATGTTAACCAACTATAAAACTGTTCGTCAGTCTATCAAAAGACTAAAAGATCTTGAAGTGATGAAAAATACTGGTGGTTTTGAAAAACTTATAAAAAAAGAAGCATTACAATTAACCCGTGAAATGGAAAAACTTGAGCGAAGCCTAGGCGGTATCAAAGACATGGGTGGCTTACCAGATGTATTGTTTGTTATCGATGTAGGGTACGAAAATATTGCCGTTGCTGAAGCTAAAAGACTGGGGATTCCTGTTATTGGTGTTATCGATACTAACCATCAGCCAGATGACATTGACTATATCATTCCTGGTAACGATGATGCCATGCGAGCTATTCGTTTGTATGCTAGCACCATGGCTGATGCTGTGATTGATGCAAAAGAAAGCACATTAACTGCTAAAGTAGATAAACCAGCTAAGACTGAAGAAGCTGCACTAAAAACCGCAGAGAATAAATCGGAAGTCTCCGGAAAATAATTAATAAGGGGCATTGATGGCCCCTTTAATTTTAATGACAAATTTATGAGGTGAAAAATGTCTGTTACTGCAGCACAAGTGAAAGAATTACGAGATAGAACTGGCGCAGCCATGATGGATTGCAAAAAAGCATTGGTTGAAACCAATGGTGATATTGAAGCTGCAATCGAAGCGATGAGAAAATCTGGTCAGGCCAAGGCCGATAAAAAAGCCGGCCGTACGGCAGCAGAAGGTGTAGTTTATGCTATGGTTGATGAAAGTGGCCATAAAGCGGTTTTATTAGAAGTCAACTGTGAAACTGATTTTGTTGCCAAAGATGACAATTTTTGCGACTTTGTAAAACAAGTTGCCGAGCTAATAATGACTCAAACCCCGAAAAATGTTGAAGATCTACTGGCGTTACAAGTTGAAAGTGATAAAACTGTAGATGAAACTAGAAAAGCACTGATTGCTAAAATTGGTGAAAATGTTCAGGTTCGTCGTTTTGAGATTATAGAGTCTGAAGGCACTGTAGGTCAGTATGTTCATGGTGGACGCATCGGAGTATTAGCAAATTTAAATGTTGCTGATGAAGAATTGGCAAAAGATCTTGCCATGCACATAGCCGCAAATGCACCGTTAGTTACGAATCAAGAAGACGTTCCTGCTGATGTACTTGAAAAAGAAAAAGAAATTTTCATGGCTCAGGCTGAAAATAGTGGTAAACCTAAAGAAATCATTGAAAAAATGACACAGGGACGGATCAAGAAATTTTTAGATGAAGTGAGTCTTTTGGGCCAGGCTTTTGTGAAAGACCCAAACACCAAAGTATCTAAATTGCTAGATGCTAAAAATGCTAAAGTCAATCATTTCGTTCGTTATGAAGTGGGAGAGGGCATTGAAAAAGAAGCAACAAATTTTGCTGAAGAAGTTATGGCACAAGTAAAAGGGTAAAATATGAAGCCTGCTTATAAACGAATCCTTCTTAAAATGAGCGGTGAAGCGTTGATTGGAGAAGGGACATACGGGATTGATCCTCATGTACTAGATTGGATGGCTAAAGAGATTCGCGAAATTTTTGACATGGGGGTTGAAGTTGGGCTGGTGATTGGCGGTGGCAATTTATTCCGAGGCGCTGCGCTGTCACAGGCAGGCCTTGGTCGAATCACTGGTGATCACATGGGCATGCTGGCTACCATGATGAATGCACTTGCTTTAAGGGATGCCTTTGAACGAGCAAATATGCCTACGCACATTATGTCTGCTATGAGCTTAGTGGGTGTTGCGGATGCTTTTGATCGCAGAAAAGCGATTCATCGACTCAGTCAAGGACGTATTGTTATTTTTGCTGGAGGCACTGGTAATCCTCTTTGTACAACTGATTCAGCCGCAAGTTTAAGAGCCATTGAGGTAGAAGCTGAAATTCTTTTTAAAGCGACTTCTGTGGATGGAGTTTACGACTCTGATCCGAGCAAAAACGCACAGGCAAAACGATATCAACACTTGAGTTTCCAAGAAGCTTTGAATAAAGAGCTTGGCGTTATGGATTTAGCCGCTTTTTGTCAATGTCGAGATTATGGTATTCCTATCAGAATTTTCAAACTTAAACAGGCTGGTGCTTTAAAACGAGCCGTGCTGGGAGAAGATGAAGGTACGCTGGTCGCTCAAAATATTGATTCTGCTTTGGCTAAGGGAGCATAAAATGTTTAATACGATTAAAAAAGACTCTACGGAACGCATGCAAAAAAGCATCACAGCCTTAAAGAGCGAACTGTCAAAATTAAGAACGGGCAGAGCCCACCCCAGTTTATTAGAACAAGTCATGGTGACATATTATGGCAATCCAACGCCTTTAAATCAGGTTGCTAATGTCAACGTTTCTGATGCTCAAACTCTGGTAGTCAGTCCTTGGGAAAAAAATATTATTAATGATGTGGATAAAGCGATTCGAGACTCAGGTCTTGGTTTAAATCCAATTCCTGGCAGTGATAATATTCGGGTACCGTTGCCACCATTAACAGAAGAGCGCAGAAAAGACTTAACAAAACTGGTCAAACAAGAAGGTGAAAGCGCTAAGGTTGCGATTCGTAATATCCGTAGAGATGCTAATAATCAGCTTAAAGCCTTGCTAAAAGACAAAGAAATTACTGAGGATGAAGAGCGTCGTTATCAAGACGAAGTTCAAAAATTAACTGATAAACATATTACTGAAATTGATAGTATTTTATCCGCTAAAGAATCTGAGTTAATGGAAATTTAAATCTTATGAGCCAAAAACCTCATCACATTGCTATTGTAATGGATGGCAATGGACGATGGGCAAAAAAGAGATTTCTACCTCGATTCGCCGGTCATAAAGCAGGAGTTAACGCTGTTAGAAAAACTGTTGAGTTCTGTTTAAAAGAGGGCATTGAAGTATTAACCCTTTTTGCCTTCAGTAGTGAAAACTGGCTGCGACCAGAGTCAGAAGTCAATGAACTCATGTCTTTGTTTTTGACGGTGCTGGAACGCGAAGCACAAAAACTCAATGACAATGAAGTAAAACTGAATATTATCGGTGATACCTCAAGGTTTAGTGAGCGTCTCCAAAAATCTATCTCTCGTGTAGAGTCTTTAACACAAGATAATCAAAAACTTACTTTAAATATTGCGGCCAATTACGGAGGCAGATGGGATATTTTGCAGGCCACAAAACAAATAGCAGTGGCTTTGAAGAAAAATCAAATCACTACAGATGAAATCGATGAAAAGCTGTTTGATAGCTATTTAAGTACCCGTACCATACCTGAGCCAGACTTATTTATTCGTACCAGTGGTGAGCAGCGAATTAGTAACTTTTTATTATGGCAGTTAAGCTACAGCGAACTGTATTTCAGTGAAGTATTATGGCCAGATTTTGATGATGCTCATTTATCCCACGCGCTAAAATTTTTTGCACAAAGAGAAAGACGTTACGGCTATACTAGCGACCAGATTAAAAGCTTATGACAAAAAACAGCCAATTCAATAACCTGACCCTTAGAGTGGTAACCGCTACCATTTTGGCGGCACTGGTGATTTTCGGGGTTTTTTATGTTCCGCAAATATCATTTGGCATTATCACAGCATTTATTATGCTATTTGCAGCAACTGAATGGCCTAGAGTTATCGGGACTTCAGGCGCATTTAATACCCTTAAATTTTTATGTTGCCTAATTATTTTTATGGCAATTGGTTTATTGGGTATACAATTAACAGGACATTCAGGCGTAACATCACTGATATTATTTTTTCTTAGCCTTTTGTTGTGGCTTTGGCTGTTCAGATGGATTCTATGTTTTTCCGCTAAACGTCAACTGTTATTTCAAAGTCATTTAATTCATGCTTTGATTGGCTTATTTATTTTGACTTTTTGCTGGTTGGGACTAAATGTTATTCGTGATTTTTACTTTGGCAAAATTCTGATTTTATATTTTTTTATGCTTATCTGGGGTAGTGATATTGCTGCTTATTTTGCGGGTAAATATTGGGGTACTTCGAAATTGATTCCAGCAGTGAGTCCCAAAAAAACCTGGATGGGTGTTTATGCAGCGATTGTCTTTTCAATCGTTCTTGGCGGAATAGCCGCAGTGTTTTTCCCTTTTAATTTATGGCAGCGATTAAGCTTCATCCCTTTATCTGTGGTTGTGTGCATTATTTCCATCTGGGGGGACTTGTTGGTTAGTGCTTTTAAGCGAGCCTTTGATTTAAAAGATACTGGTAGTTTGTTACCGGGACATGGCGGCATCCTAGATAGAATTGACAGCCTGGCAGCAGGAGCACCTATTTTTGCTCTGGGACTATTATTAATGGGACTTAAATAATGGTAGATTTTTTGTGGGCTGTTGGGGCGTTTATTATAGCCATCGGTGTATTAGTAACTTTTCACGAGTATGGTCATTTTTGGGTGGCAAGAAAACTCGGAGTGAAAGTACTTCGCTTTTCCGTAGGCTTCGGCAAAGCTTTGTGGAAAAGAACCGCAAAATCAGGCACTGAGTACGTGTTAGCTATGATCCCTTTAGGCGGCTACGTAAAAATGTTGGATGAAAATGAAACAAAAGTCCCTGAAGAACAATTAAAATTTGCTTTTAACCGAAAGCCTGTCTGGGCCAGAATGTTAATTGTCGCTGCGGGCCCTGTGTTTAATTTTATCTTTGCCATTTTTGCCTACTGGCTTATTTTCACCATTGGCACAGTCACTGTTGCACCGGTTCTGGGACATATTAATCCTCAATCTATTGCGGGGCAGGCTGGACTGTCTTATGGAGATGAGATTGTTAAAGTCAACCAAGCTCCGGTGAATAACTGGCAACAAACCAGTATTGAATTAATCGCAAAACTTGGAGATAAAGATAATATTACGGTTAATTATAAAAATCCAAACAGTGATAAGGTTAACACCACGCAATTAAGCCTAAAACATTGGAAAATTGATAATCAAAGACCGGATGTATTAAAAAGCCTTGGATTTGCACCTTTTAAACCTAAAATTCCTCCAGTGGTTAAAAAAGTACAGCCAGAAAGTGCTGCAGCTCAGGCAGGTATACAAGCAGGAGACGCAATTGTCGCTATTGATAACATCACAATTAAGGATTGGTCAGAAATTCCAGCGACTCTCGCCAGACTTAAAGCTCAAACAGTCAAAGTAACCATTGAGCGCAAAAACAAATTAAAAACGCTCATGGTTTATCCTACAAAAATTACCCTGCCTAACAATAAAAGCGCCTATGTGTTGGGGATAAGCTCTGATAGAATTCAGTATCCAAAACAATATAATCGCATCATACGTTATAATCCGTTTGAAGCATTGATAAAAGGATTTCAAAAAACTGGGCATATGATTGGATTAACCTTTCATTTGTTATACAAAATGCTTGTGGGAAAAGTTTCTATAAAAAGTATAAGCGGACCTGTGGGTATTGCTCAAAGTGCAGGCTTTACGGCTCAGTTGGGTTTCACTTATTTTTTATCTTTTCTGGCCTTAATCAGCATCAGTCTTGGTGTGATAAATTTGCTGCCGATTCCTATGCTGGATGGGGGGCATTTTCTTTTTTATGTCATTGAACTGATTCGCGGTAAACCGCTTTCCATAAAAGCACAAATTTTTGGATTTAAACTGGGCATGATTTTAGTTTTAGCACTGATGATGTTTGCGATTTACAATGACTTTCTAAGACTGTTTCTTAATTAAACAGACTTTACGTTAAAAATCACTTAAGGATTATAAAACATCCATTGCCTGAACAATTTTAGTCATAAAGAGTTTATTTTTTTTCATGAAATGGCATAATGGTGACCCATAATTATAAAACTGCTGTGGTAATGAGAAAACTTAATAAAATTATTCAAACTGCCGTTATTTCTTCCGTTTTGGTATCTTCAGCCTTTGCTGCATCCGGCTCATTTACCGTTAAACGAATTACGATTATTGGTAATCGGGGATTGGCTAAAGCTACTGTACTCAACTACATGCCAATTACGGTAGGAGACACATTTACAGATACTAAAAGTGCAGCCATTATCACTGATTTATACAAATCAGGTTTCTTTACGAATGTATCCCTCGGACGTGAAGGCAATACCTTAGTTGTCAAAGTCATCGAACGTCCCACCATTGCCGAAGTGCATGTGACAGGTAATAAGGGTATTCAAAAATCTGAACTTAAAAAGATTTTAAAAAAAGAAGGCTTAACCACGGGTAGTATTTATGATCAGGCTACTTTAAGTAATTTCAAAAAAGCTTTGGAAAATGAATATGTGGCTATGGGCTATTATGGTGCAAAAGTTAACATTAAAGTTAACCCATTACCTCGTAACCGGGTTGCTATCAATATAGATATAAAAGCAGGGGATGTTGCTAAAGTTACTGAAATCAATTTTATTGGTAATCATGCTTTTTCCAATAAAACCTTAAAAGATCAGATGTTAATTACTACACCAAAGCTTTGGTCGTTCATCACCAAAGGGGATCACTACTCCAAGCAGAAACTGGATGCTTCTTTAGTTAAAATTCAGTCTTATTACATGAATCGCGGATATATTCATGCGAAAATTATCTCATCTAATGTAAAATTGTCCAAAAACCGACAAAAAGTGATTATAACCATTCATGTTTATGAAGGAGCGCAATATCATTTTTCAGGTTACAAAGTTTCAGGTAAAACGATTTTGCCTCCAGCACAACTTTTAAAACGGGTTACCTTTGAAAAAGGGGATATCTTTTCTAAAGAAAAAGTAGAAAGCTCCAATAAAGCGCTGGCATATGCTTTGGGCAATAAAGGTTATGCTTTTACTAAAATTGAACCAGTTCCTAGAATCAATGAAGCGAATAAAACTGTCTTTATTGATTTTCACATCATTCCTGGAAAGCAGGTCTATGTAAACAAAATTATTTTCAAAGGTAATACCATTACGGGTGGATACGTATTAAGAAGGAATATGCTGCAAATGGAAGGTAGTCTATTGTCTTTAGAAAAAGTCCAAGAGTCGGTTCGACAACTTAGATTACTTGGCTTTTTTAAAGATGTACATGTTCAAACTGTACCCGTGCCCGGGAAGGACAACCAAGTAAATCTCGTCTATTCAGTGACTCCTCAGGCTGCGGGACAGGCTATGGTGAGTGTTGGTTATGGTACTCTTGGCTTAGAGTTTGGTGCAGGTATTACACAGCCAAACTTTTTAGGCACCGGCCGCACAGTTGGCTTTAATTTTACTCATAGTCGATATGCCACCTCTTATGTTGTTAATTATTATAATCCTTATTACACCCTGAATAATATTGGTAGAGGGGTTAAAATATTTTATACCAAAACTAACCCTGATGGTTTGAATCTGGCCGGTAACTATTCGTTTGATACTTACGGGTTTAATATTAATTATCATGTTCCTGTTAGTCTTAATAACTCAATTAATTTTGGCTATGGTTTATCCAGAATTGAACTGAGAACTTTTCCGTGCAATCCTGGTGATACAAGTTGTACACCAGTTTCAAATGAAATTAATAATTTTATAAATGAAAATGGTAATGACTTTATTCAACCCGATATTACCTTAGGTTGGAATTACAATGGCTTGAATCGTGCTATTTTTCCAACTTCAGGTGCCCAAGCGAATGTCAGTGGCCAAATATCAGCCCCTATTTTTAAGAAGACGCTCCGTGATTATAAGGTAGCTTCCAGTGCACAATATTACTTACCACTTAACCGAAGCCAATCTTTTGTATTACACTTTAGAGGTGTTGTAGGTTATGGTAATGGTTATGGAAAAACCGATGGTCTGCCATTTTTTATGAACTATTATGCCGGTGGTTTGGCGCAAGGATTGGTACGTGGTTATGAAACCAATACCCTTGGGCCTTTAGACTCAAATGGTGATAGTATCGGCGGTAACTTTCTGGCAGATGGTAATATAAGCCTGATTTTTCCAAACTTAATCAGTCCAGATAATTTGAGGACAAGCATATTTATGGATATTGGTAACGTTTACCAAACCAATAATAGTTTGAAAACCACAGGGGCTGGTACTGTGGGTCTTTCCGCAGGTCTTGCAGTACAATGGCGCTCACCGGTTGGTTTACTGGACTTTAGTTTGGCTCATGTTTTCAATAAAAAATCAAATGCTAACGGTAGTTTGAATGAGCCTTTTCAATTTACAATGGGCACCAGTTTTTAATGAAAGTGAGATTTCTAACATGGCAAGTTGAGAAAATTCACGTTATAATCAACACGATTTAATCAAAATAACTCTGAGGAGAAACTTTATGAAAAAAATGATAACAGTCTGTTGTTGCCACTACCATGCTTTTGGCTGCGACTGCCTTTGCCTCTGTTAAAGTGGGTATCATTGACTTACCACAAATTCTGCAAAACAGTCCGCAGGTTAAAGCCATAAATACTAAGCTTAAAAATGAATTTAAACCTCAGCAGGAAAAAATTGCTTCTGCTCAGGCAAATATTCGTTCAGAAGCTGAAAAACTAGCGCCTAACAAAGCTGAATCTTTAAAACCTGAACAGAAAAAAGCTATCCAAGACAAAATCATGGCTAAACAAAAAGAGCTTCAGCAAATGGTTGTAAGTTTCCAACAAAAAGTTGGCGATGCCCAAGAAAATGCAATGAAGTCTTTCATGAAAAAAATTGACGATGCAGTTGAATCTGTTGCGAAAAAAGATGATCTTGATTTAGTACTATTAAAACCTGCTGTTGTTTATGCTAGCAACACGGTTGATGTTACTCAAGCTGTAATGAAAGCTTTAAAGTAATCTAATTATTTATTTCAACACTCTCAGCTTACTGTTGAGAGTGTTATTTTTTATCTGGTTTATTCATGTTTAGTGTTGAAGAAATATCTAAAAAGCTTGGTGTTCCTTTCCAGGGTGATGGGAGTGCAAAAATATCGGGGGTAGCTCCTTTGGAATTAGCCCGTAAGGGTGAAGCAAGTTTTTTAGATGCGTCTAAATTTAGAAAATTTTTAAAAAACACGCAAGCCACCTTGGTCATACTACATGAAAAATTATTGCCAGAATGTCCAAGTAATGCATTAGTTACCAACAGTCCGCAGTATGTATTTGCTAAACTTGCGCGACTGTTTCAAAAATTACCTGAGCCTGTTCAGGGCATTCACAAGTCTGCTGTGATTGCTGACAGTGCGCAAATTGCTGAAACGGCGAGCATAGGTGCCAATGTAGTAGTTGGCCATAATGTGCGTATAGGCCAAAATACAGTGATTGGTGCAAACTGTGTCATTGATGAAAATTGTCAAATTGGTAACGACTGTCGAATTTGGGCTAATGTAACGTTATATTACAATGTCCGTATTTGCAATGAAGTTGAAATTCATAGCGGTGCTGTAATTGGTGCCGATGGTTTTGGATTAGCACAATCCCCTTTGGGATTTGAAAAAATCCCTCAATTGGGCGGTGTTATCATAGAAGATAAAGTTGAAATAGGGGCTAATACTACAGTGGATCGCGGTGCTTTAATTGACACCAAAATAGGAAAGGGTTCCAAGCTAGATAATCAGATACAGGTTGGACATAACGTCCAAATTGGTGAGAATTGTGTGATAGCCGGTTGTACAGGTATTGCAGGCAGCACTAAAATTGGGAATAACTGCATGGTTGGCGGTGGTGTTGGTTTTAATGGGCATTTAGATATAGCTGACAACGTCATTGTCACAGGCATGTCTGCTGTAGGTAAATCTCTACATGAACCTGGCATTTACAGTTCTGGTCAACATGCTATACCAATGTCGGAATGGCGTAAGCAATTAATTGCTTTAAGAAAACTTGATAAAATGGCTGAAAAAATAAAACAATTAGAAAGCCAGTTAAATAATCATAGTGGAGTTTAATATGGAACTAACCATGGACATCCAACAAATTTTAAAGTGCTTGCCACATCGTTATCCATTTTTGTTGGTTGACAAAGTGCTAGAACTTAAAAGAAATCAATCCATTAAAACCCTCAAAAATGTGAGCATGAATGAGCCATATTTCATGGGGCATTTTCCAAAATTGCCGGTTATGCCTGGTGTTTTGATTTTGGAGGCTATGGCTCAAAGTTCAGGGATTTTGGCCATTGAGACTTCAGATCACCCTGAAAGACATAACTCCTTGCTTTATTTTGCCGGTATTGATGGTGCTCGTTTTCGTAGAATCGTAAAACCCGGTGATCAATTAATATTAACCATCGAGCTTATTCAAGTAAAACGCGATATCTGGAAATTTACCAGTGAAGCAACTGTCGATGGTGAACTGGCATGCTCTGCTCGATTATTAGCAGCTAGAAGGGATATGGTAGAAAGTGATTAGTGAACACGCAATAATTGATCCTTCTGCACGCATTGCAGAGGATGTACAAATTGGCCCCTGGACCCAAATCGGTGCAAATGTTGAAATTGAATCCGGTACAGTGATTGACGCTCATGTTGTAATTAAAGGTCCAACTAAAATTGGTAAAAACAATAGAATTAATCAGTTCGTCTCTTTAGGAGAGGCGCCTCAATCCATCAATTATAAAGGTGAGCCAACGGAACTTATTATTGGCGATAATAATTTGTTTCGTGAATTTTGTACCCTTAATCGTGGTACTGTTGATGGCAAAGGTGCTACACGTATTGGTAATAGAAACTTCTTTATGTCATACGTTCACATTGCCCACGACTGCCAGATTGGCAACGATATTGTATTTGCAAATAATGCTTCTCTTTCAGGGCATGTATGTGCGGATGATTTTTCCGTTTTTGGTGGCTTTTCAGCAGTACATCAACACTGCAAAATTGGCTCTTATAGCTTTGTCTCGGGAGAGACCAGTGTCGTCAAAGATGTTCCACCCTATGTTTTGGTATCAGGACACCCAGCAAAAGTCTACGGATTAAACTCTATTGGCTTAAAGCGTCGAGGCTTTAGCGAAGCCCAGTTACTTAACATTAAAAATGCTTATAATATTGTTTATCGAAAGGGACTTACAGCGCATAATGCAGTGGTAGAACTGGAAAAACTGTTACCTTCACAACCTGAACTTGGCTTATTTATTGCTGCTTTAAATAACTCAACCCGTGGCATTGTAAGATAAGCAAATACTTTGAGAGTATTTCATGTTTAAATTTTGTGTTATTGTACTAAGTACCTTCTTTGCTATCGTTCAATTTTGTGTCGCGCAGTCATCATTGCCTTTGCAAAATCAAGTTACACTAATCGCTCCTTATCATATGGGCAATTACAATCAATTTATCCAAAATTATTATCAATCCAACAAAGAAGCTTCCAGCCCCATCATAAATAACAGACTCTTAAGCGCCAGTAGCGTTTTTTTAGGAAAACCCTATTATTTAGGTGCTTTGGGAGAAGGGCCTGGGGCAAAATTTGATAAACACCCCCTATATCGTACTGATAAATTTGATTGTGTAACTTATATTGAAACTGTATTAGCTTTGGCTGAATCCACAAGCTTTAGAGGTTTTCAAGATCATATTTTGCAAATTCGATATAGCGACGGTATCCCTACTTATCTAAGTCGTAATCATTTTACAAGTATTGATTGGAACCCCCGTGACCAAAAACTTGGATATATTACTGATTCTACCAAAACACTATATCCAACACAGTATAAAATAGCTGTAGCCAATATTAATAAGGCCGCTTGGTATCAACATAAAACGCTTAAAGATCTAATTATGTTTAAAACTTTAAGAAAGACTGAACAGGCCAAGAAGTTGGCTGCTTTTCGATCACTGGGTCATAATATTCCAAATCAAATAAGTAAAATTAATTATGTACCCATTAAAGACTTTTTTGATGCGAAAGGGCAGCCAATCCCTCAAATGTTTGCAAAAATACCCAGCGGTGTCATTATTGAAATCATTCGTCCTGACTGGAATCTGAAAAAATTAATTGGTACAAATCTAAATGTGTCTCACATGGGATTAGGGTTACGGTTGAATAAGACACTGTATTTTCGCGAAGCATCTTCTATTAAGCATAAAGTGATTGATACACCTTTATCGGAGTATTTGCATCACTACTTACATAGTAAGACGGTTAAGGGGATTAATATAGAGTTGATAAATCTTATATAAATTTTTGGTACCGGGGATCGGACTCGAACCGACACTGTATTGCTACAACCGGATTTTGAATCCGGCGCGTCTACCAATTTCGCCACCCCGGCAAAAGACATCTGTATTGTATCAAAGCTATTCAGACAGAGCAACGAATTCTTATTTTAGAATCTGTGCTTGCCACCTGAGAGCATACTGTTAAAATGTGAACTCATAAAACAGTTTTGAACCCCCTTATGAAATTAAAAGATTTTTACTACGATTTGCCTGAAGCTTTAATAGCATCTAAGCCTTTAAAAAACCGTACTGACAGTCGATTGTTATGTTTAAACAAGTCCAATGGTACTTTTGACCATAAAAAATTTACGGATATTTTGGATTATCTTCAACCGGATGATTTGCTGGTGTTTAATAATACACGCGTGATTCCTGCCAGAGCTTACGGTTATAAAGACACTGGCGGCAAGATAGAGATACTGTTAGAAAGAATAACAGATAAAAACACAGCTCAAGTTATGGTAAAAAGTTCCAAAACGCTTAAGCCTGATGCTAAATTATTGTTTCAAGATTGTGAAGCCAAAGTACTGGATAAAAAAGAACAATTTTATACACTGAAATTTAACACTGATGTACTACATTTTTTTGAAACCCACGGACATATACCTTTACCCCCTTATATGCAGCGAGCTTCAGATGAATATGATAAAGAACGTTATCAGACTGTTTATGCTAAACATGATGGCGCTGTAGCTGCGCCTACTGCAGGCTTACATTTTGACAATCTTTTACTTGAAAAAATCAAAGCAAAAAAAATCCAATGTGCTTTTGTGACATTACATGTGGGGGCTGGTACCTTTTTGCCAGTGAGAGCAGAGAATATTCAGGATCATAAAATGCACAGTGAATATTATGTTCTGCCAGAAGAAACCTTAGAAAAAATTGAAAGTACCAAAGCTTGCGGCGGCCGAGTGATTGCGGTAGGTACCACCAGCGTCAGAACCTTAGAATCTGCATTTAAAGAAAATCGGCTTAAAGCCTGCCAAGGCGAAACAGATATTTTTATCTATCCTGGTTACCAATTCAAGGTAGTGGATGCTTTGATTACGAACTTTCATTTGCCAGAATCTTCATTAGTTATGCTGGTAAGTGCTTTTTCAAGCTTATCAATAATTAAAAATGCCTATCAATCTGCTATTGAAGAAAAATACCGGTTTTTTAGTTATGGTGATGCAATGTTCATTTATAAATAAAAATTTTATGGGTTTTTATGAATAGAATGCTTATTTTTTCTAAAAGCTGAATTATTATAATTGCGAAATGTGCGAGAAAAAGGTACATTACCTTCTTTGTACCAGTTAAACATTTATTGAGGGAGTCAACCATGAGTTTATCACTATTACCCATTGCTTACGCCAGCACAGCCACCGGTGCAGCAGCAGCCACCCATGGTGAAGGCTTAAGTTCTATTTTGTTACTGGTTGGTTTTGTGATTATTTTTTATTTTCTTTTATGGAGACCCCAAAGCAAACGCATGAAAGAGCAAAAACAATTATTGGCATCGCTGGCAAAAGGGGATGAAGTGATCACGGCCGGTGGTTTGGTAGGCAAAATCACCAAAATATCCGATGATTTTTTAATGATAATGATTTCTGATGGGATAGAAGTTACCGTTCAAAGAAGCTCTGTTACCACATCTTTACCTAAAGGAACTTTAAAATCTATCTAAAACCAGAGAAGGTATATTTCAATGTTGAATAAATTTCCACTGTGGAAAAATATAGCACTTGTTATTGTGTTAGTCATAGCAGTAATCTATGCATTGCCAAATTTATATGGTCAAGATCCTTCCGTTCAGGTGACCGGAAATGACGCAAAAGCTGTTATTTCTAACGCGTTAGTTACAAAAATAGACACCGCCTTGAATAAAGCAAATTTAACACCGAAAGCCACAGATTTGGAAAAAGATTCAATTTTAATTCGCTTTAATTCCACCGATGAACAGTTCAAAGCCCTTGATGTTGTAAGAGCCGTTGTGGGTGAAGACTACACCACCGCAGTAAATCTGGCACCAGCAACCCCTACTTGGTTACAAAAGCTTGGGGCTGAGCCTATGAAAAAAGGGCTTGATCTTCAGGGGGGGATTCACTTTCTTTTAGATGTAGATGTGCCAAGTGCCATTGATAAACGTCTAAAAGCAATGGTTCGAAACATGAGCGATGATTTGCGTCAAGCTCGTTTAAGATATGAAGACATTCAAAAAACGGGTAATAAACTCGATATTACATTTAAGGATCAGCCAACTGTTAATGAGGCTCAAAGTCTTTTAACCAGAGATTATCCAAATTTAAGTTTTTCTCAAACTAAAAACAGTAACGGCTCTATTGTACTGCAGGCTATTATGACGCCTGCCTACATTGAAAAAATTAGACAATATACTATCGAGCAAACATTAACGACCTTAAGAAATCGGGTAAACGAATTGGGCATTTCTGAACCACTGGTGCAACAGCAGGGCAAGAACCAGATTTCCGTGGACTTACCTGGGGTGCAGGACTCAGCCCAAGCCAAACAAATTCTAGGTGGAACAGCGACGCTTGAATTTCATCTGGTAGATAGTTCTCAGGATTTAAGCTCAGTGATTTCTTCTGGTATCACACCGCCGGGAACTCGTATCTATCGTATGACAGATGGTCAGCCGATTTTACTGTATTCTCAAGTAGTATTATCTGGAAACTCTATTACAAGTGCATCCTCAAGTTTTGGGCAAGATGGTCGCCCAACTGTAAATATCAGTCTTGGGGGCGGCGGTGAGTCTTATTTTAACAAAATAACCGGACAAAATATTGGGAATCGCATGGCTATTGTCTATGTTTCTACAAAAACTACCAACAAAATGGTTGACGGTAAATTGCATAAGATTCGTAAAAAAGAAGAGCGAGTGATAAGTGCACCAGTGATTCAGAATGCTTTGGGATCACAGTTTCAAATTACTGGGCTTACGGATGCTAAAGAAGCTCGTAATTTAGCGCTGTTATTAAGAGCAGGGGCAATGCCTGTCAATATTGATATTGTGGAAGAAAGAACCGTAGGTGCAAGCCTTGGTGCTGAAAACATTCGGTTAGGCATGCTTTCTGTAGAAGTTGCCTTTATCCTAATTGTGATATTCATGGCGATTTACTACAGTGTATTTGGCATCATTGCTGATATTGCCTTAACTTTGAATCTACTGTTGATAGTAGCGGTTCTTTCCTTGCTAGGCGCGACCTTAACTTTGCCAGGAATTGCCGGTATTGTGTTAACAGTTGGGATGGCGGTGGATGCAAATGTTCTAATTTTTGAAAGGATTCGCGAAGAATTACGAAATGGCGTCACTTACCAAGCCAGTATTCACGCTGGCTTTGAGCGGGCTTTTAGCACCATTGTGGATGCAAATGTGACAACATTAATTGTTGCGGTGGTGTTATTTAGCATTGGTTCAGGTCCTATCAAAGGTTTTGCGGTTACTTTAACCATCGGTATCTTAACCTCAATGTTCACAGCTATCACCTTCACCCGTGGAATTGTGAACTTTGTTTATGGTGGCAAAACCGGTAAGAAACTGGCCATTGGGATTAAGTTGAAAAGGTAAATCGGATCTGAATTATGGAATTTTTTAAACAACATACTAAAATCGACTTTATGAGTCGAAAAATGCGTATCATTACTGCTTTTATTTCTGCAGTACTGTTTCTTTGCTCTATTGCGGCTCTGGCAATCAATGGCTTAAATTTTGGTCTGGATTTTACAGGCGGTCTGCAGATGGAGCTGCATTATGATAATGGGGCTAATTTACCACAGATCCGAGAGCAGCTTACTAAGAAAGTTTTTCCGGATATTCGAGTACAATCTTATGGAAATACCCAATCTGTGCTGTTGAGTATGCAAATTCCAAAAGGGCAAAATCAACAGATCTTGATCCAAAAAGTAAAAAATGCACTGCCTCAGGCTCAAATTCAAAGGGTGGACTTTGTAGGTGCTCAAGTGGGCCAACAGTTAGCCACTCAAGGTGTTTTTGCTTTGGTTGTCGCTTTAATAGCCACTATGATTTACATTGCTATCCGTTTTGAATATCGCTTTGCGCTCAGCTCTGCTTTAGCCTTAATTCATGATCCCATGTTAATTTTGGGGATTTTTGCATTTTTTCATATAGAATTTAATTTGCCAGCACTGGCTGCTGTACTAGCTGTTATTGGTTATTCATTAAACGACACGATTGTAGTATTTGACAGAGTCCGGGAAAATTTTCGCAAACTGCGCAAAAGTCCTTCTATTGACGTGATGAATATTTCTATCAACCAAACACTTTCCAGAACAATTATGACCTCAGCGCTTACTTTAGTCGCTGTCGTAGCTTTGCTTTTGCTTGGCGGTGAAAAAATTCACAGTTTTGCACTTGCTATGACCATTGGTATTGTGATTGGAACCTATTCTTCAATCTACGTTGCTGGTGCGTTAGCACTGTTAATGGGACTGAGTCGTAAGGACTTTTTACCACCGGCTAAAACTGAGCTTGAAGAGATTCCATAAATTTAACTCTAAATAAATGTAGGTTGGGCTGACGAAGGAAGCCCAACAGGCCGTGGCAACTAAATAAGGCTGTAATTAAATGAATAACTCTGTTGGGCTTCCTTCTCGTCAGCCCAGCCTACATTTGAATCCCTTAAAGCTAAAGCACAGTGTCTGTAGCCTGCGCTTACTTATGTTATCAAAACCTGGGTTTTTGCCATAACCCATTTCGAATCAGCTTAACTTGTAAACTCGTACAGAAAATGCTCGACTCAAAAGGCAATTTGCGGTACATTTAGCCCATCATTTAAGAATCATTTTCCATGAGGGATTTAACATGCTTAAGCGTTTGCGTGGGATTTTTTCAACCGACTTATCTATTGATCTTGGTACAGCGAATACGCTGGTATATGTTCGCGACCAGGGAATCGTTTTAAATGAACCCTCTGTTGTTGCCATTCGTCACGATCATGGCCAAAGTGGAAATAAATCTGTTGTAGCGGTTGGTATTGAAGCAAAAGGGATGCTTGGACGAACCCCCGGTAATATTTCTGCAATTCGTCCTTTGAAAGATGGTGTCATTGCTGACTTTTACGTCACTGAAAAAATGCTACAGCATTTTATCCACAAAGTTCATGAAAATAAATTTTTAAGACCCAGTCCCCGTGTACTGGTTTCTATACCCTGTGGGTCAACTCAAGTTGAGCGTCGAGCTATTCGAGAATCAGCCTTAGGTGCCGGTGCCAGGGAAGTTTATCTGCTAGAAGAACCTATGGCTGCTGCTATGGGAGCGGGAATGCCCGTTGAAGAAGCTCAAGGGTCTATGGTTGTGGATATTGGTGGTGGCACCACTGAAGTAGCCATCATTTCATTAAGTGGTATCGTCTATGCTCAATCTGTTCGGATTGGGGGCGATCGATTCGATGAATCTATTGTTAACTATGTTCGTAGAAATTATGGCAGCTTAATTGGTGAAACCACAGCAGAAAGAATTAAACAGGAAATTGGCTCAGCTTATCCTGGCAGCGAAGTCAATGAAATGCAAATCCGTGGTAGAAATTTAGCAGAAGGAATCCCTAGAAGTTTTACCCTTAACAGTAATGAAGTCCTTGAAGCCTTGCAAGAACCTCTGTCAGGTATTGTAGATGCTGTGAGAACTGCGCTTGAGCAGGCTCCCCCCGAGTTGGCAGCTGATATTGCTGAACGTGGACTGGTTTTAACTGGTGGTGGCGCTTTACTGAAGGATTTAGATCGGTTATTGATGGAAGAAACCGGTTTACCTGTTATTATCGCAGAAGATCCACTCACCTGTGTTGCCCGTGGTGGTGGCCAGGCCTTAGAATTGCTTGATAAAGTAGGAGCGGAATTTTTAGCTCGAGAATAATTATCTTTTAGGCTGAGTATTTTGTGCCTGCAACGCAGACTGGGTAAAAACTCTCAACAATCAGGTGAAACCCATTAAGCTTTTTATTCGCAACAAGTACATTAATGTTAAGTTTGTTGGCCTAATAGTTTTGTCTATTGGCCTTATCACACTTAACCACCAGCAAACGCATTTAAAGACGTTTCGCTGGTTTCTTGCTGAATTGGTTGCGCCAGCCCAATACATCATAAACTGGCCTGTGAAAATTTACACCTGGGCAGATGAAAGCCTTTCTGAAAATCAATCACTGCTTGTTAAGAACAAAAATCTACAGGGTGAAGTTATTCAACTAAAAGCCCGTCTTCAAAAACTAATACTACTGGAGCGAGAAAATACACAATTACGAGCATTGTTACATTCATCTCCTAGAGAAAATGAAAAAATGCTGGTAGCCCAGTTATTAGCAGTTGATCCAGACCCTTTTGCTCAACAAGTCATTCTAAATCAGGGAAAAAACGCTCAAGTTTACCTGGGCCAACCAGTTTTAGATGGTAACGGTGTTTTTGGACAAATTATTCAGGTTGAGCCGTTTACCAGTCGAGTATTATTGCTGACAGATACTCGCAGCGCTATTCCGGTGCAAGATGTTCGAAGTGGTACCCGAGGGATTGTAGTTGGTCTTGGAGACTCCAATAAATTAAAACTCATAGATATGCCAGTCACAGCAGATTTAAAAATAGGAGATGCCCTGGTGACGTCAGGACTTGGAGAAAAATTTCCAGTAGGATATCCTGTTGGTACCATTACTTCTATTACAAAAAATTCGGGAAATCAGTTTGCTACCGTCACAGTGATGCCTGCAGCAAAAATTAATCAAAGTCATTTAGTATTGCTTGTATGGCCTGAGAATATCAACATTTTAAACAAACAGCGCGCAAGTATAAAGGATGAGGTTCATGCAGGTTAAACGAATTTTTATCATGATAATCACTTTTATTATGGCTATCTGCTTGAGCATTATTGCCTTACCTGACTGGGCAAATTGGTTAAGACCAGAATGGGTAGTGCTGGTTTTATGCTTTTGGATTTTAAAATACCCTCAAAAATATAATCTTGGCTTAGCCTGGACAGTTGGTTTATTACTGGATGCACTTTATGGCACAGTCTTAGGTGAGCATGCACTGGCAATGACCATCGTGGCTTTTTTAATTTATCGCTTTCAAAGAATTATAAATCATTACCCAGTTTGGTTTCAGGGAATCTTCATCATGCTATGTGGTTTTGCCTACAACATGATTTTGTTTTTATTGCAATGGGCGTTAGGTCACGGTGTTCATGATTGGCGATTTTGGATTACACCGCTTTTAAGCTGTGTTTTATGGCCTTTCGTTAGTGAAGCATTACTATTGTTTCAAAAAAAATTAAAGGTGAGCTGATGTCTCAGCCCATACAATTTTATCTTGCTTCAAAATCTCCGCGTAGAGCTCAAATCTTAGCAGATCTTAAGTTGAATTATGCCTTAATTGATAGTGAAATTGATGAGACTTTGTATGAGGATGAATTAGCTGAAATATATGTGAAGCGAATGGCAAAGCAAAAAGCTTTAGCCGCGCTGCGACACAGGCCAGATTCAACTTTACCAGTTTTGGCAGCAGATACAATTGTAGTGCTTGGCAATAAAATCTTTACTAAGCCAAATCATAAAGAGGAGGCTATGGATTTTTTAAAGCAACTCTCAGGTAAAGTTCATCAAGTGATGACATCCGTTTGTATGACACAAAGTTTTGAGAGCCTGCTTATCAAAACTTCAATTTCTTCGGTAAAATTCACGCAACTGAATAAAGAAATTATTTCAGCATACTGTAATACTCAAGAACCTTATGATAAAGCAGGTGCTTATGCCGTCCAGGGATTAGCAGGTATTTTTATTGAAAAAATCCAAGGCAGCTACAGCGGTATCATGGGATTACCAGTGTTTGAAACGGCAGAACTTTTAACGGCTTTTGATATAGGGCTTTTGAATGATCAGTAGAGTTTCAAAAAGCCATAGACTTAAGCTAACCTTACATCACATTTGGAGTAGTGTGCTGCTGTTTTTAGCAGTCATGATTGTCAGTCTGGCAGTAGGACTAACGCTGGTGAAAGCTAGCACGCCTTTGCTTGCTCACCATCATGAAAACATTCAAAACTGGCTGTCTAAAAGATTAAAGCATCCCTTGCAAATTGGTGAGCTAAAAGCCGGATGGCATGGCTTTGAGCCTATTATTGAAATTGACAATGTCACTATTGAAAATAAAAAACACCAAAAAATAGCCAAATTTAAACATTTTTCTATTGGGTTTAATTTATTAAAAACCGTATTAACCCAAAAATTACGCATTGGTTTTGCAGATTTATCAGGCGTAAACATTTTTATAAAGCAACAAAAAAATCATATTACTCAAGTTTATATTGATTCAAAAACACCATTTTTAACTATAAAACCTCAAAAGCACTCCAGCTCTAACTTAATTGATGATTTATTTGAAGTAAATACCATTTCTTTATCTCATATTAATTTAAGTATAGAAAATTCAAACCATAAAAGCATTTCCCTTAAAAATCTTCACTTAAAATTATACAACCCAAATATTCAGCAACATCAAATTTTTGGCGGAGCGCTTTTCAACACACCAAACCATGCAGGTTTGTCTTTGATGGCACAGATAAATGGCCTTATTAATCAACCTCACCAGTTATCTGGTAATCTTTATCTTCAAACTGAAAATTTACCGCTGGTAAATTTACTAAATTTTTTCTTACCAGCAAAATTTCAGGTACAAAGTGGTCTATATAACGGGCAAATTTGGGGTAAAATTGAGAAAGGAAAATTAACTGCCATCCAATCTAAAAATCACTTAAAAAATTTGTCGATTCTCAATCTGGCAACGCAAAAAAATTTAAAGATCCCATCGCTGGATCTTGCTTTGGATTATAAGAAAAATCAGGCAGCAGGTTGGCGAATACTGACAAAAATTCAAGAAAATCTAAATCAAAAGCTTCAAGCCATCAACCTTGAAATAAATCATAACGCTAATAATCAATATACGTTATATTCAAGCGCATTTCAGTTAAAAAACATACAAAAATTCATAGACTTTTATGCGCCAAAAACAGTCACAAATTTTTTGACTCAAAATCATTTTGATGCAAAAATCAACCATCTATTTGTAGAGTATCAGTCAAAAAATCATTATGAAGCTCATGCTCTATATAGCCATTTAAGCTTTAACAATAAGCTCAAGAATATCCAAATTGGGTCTCTGGACGGTAGTATTTTTATTTATCCTAAAATGGGCAGTGTTCAAATTAATGGTAAAAATTTAAATATAAATGATACACTATTGGTTAATCCCAATGTTCATCTAAAAAAATTCATTAATACCATTTACTGGTATAAAAATAACAGTTCTTACACAGTTTCATGGCCAAAAATCAATGTTACATCTAAAAAATTTAATGTTTCAGGATATATTCATGCTTTAATTCCCTCAAAAGCTAATAAAGCAGCACAAGCGACGGTGATTAATAGCCAGCTGAATATTCAACATCTTAATATGGCTGATATTCAATCTTTAATGCCGGCAAATCCAGCTCAACATCTGCATTTATTTGAATTTTTGAAGCGTGCTTTTTCTGAAGGTGAAGCAAATGCTTGCATAAATCTTGCAGGGACGCCTTCTCATTTGAATATAAATGGTAAGTTAAACTTTAAAAATACAAGCTTACTTTTCAAACCTGGTTGGCCTCGCTTGGAAAATTTAAAGGGTCATTTGCATTTTATGAAAAATAAACTTGAAATTATGGCAAGCACAGGTGAAATTTTTAATGCAAAACTTAAAAATATTACAGCAGTTATCCCAGATGTTAATAATAAAAAAAACCCAAGTATCTTTGTTAAAGGACAAGTCTTCAGTACTTTAGAAAATGCCAAAGCTTTTATTAACGCCACTGAACTTAGAAAGAAGCTGGGAAAGAAGCTTAAAGATCTTAAATTTACAGGCCCAATGGACTTAACATTAAGTCTTATGGCGCCTTTAAAAGATCATACTTTTCACACAAAAGCCAGTGGGAGTATTGAATTGCATAATGATAGTGTGGCATTGCCTAATTTAAAATTAAATTTTACCAATCTTTCAGGTCTTTTTCATTTTGAACCAGACGGGATTGAGGCAAAAGCCATCCGAGGATCTTTTTACGGACAACCTTTATTACTTAATATTAAAAATTTTCCCAAAGACCATTGTACGCAATTTAATTTCTGGAGCAGTATAACTGGAGCCACTATACATAAACGTATCAAAAATGCTTTTTCAAATGCCTTATCCGGAGCAACACAATTTCATGGTTTGTTAAAACTTTATGATGCAAAATCTAATAAAATGAACCAACTGACTATTAACTCTTCTTTGAAAGGTTTCATAAGTGAGTTACCCACCCCCTTTAATAAAACAGTAAAGCAAAACTTCCCTGTAAACATAACGTTAAAATATAAAGATGCTCAACCAATGACCTTATATGTAAACTTAGATCACAAAGCCCAATTTTTGGGCGTATTTAATAAGCTTAATCGTCAGACGAGTTTATCAAAAGGAATACTTACTATTGGCAAGTCAAATTTAGCTTTGCCACAGAGTAAAGGTTTAATGATAAAGGGACACTTAAAATACATGAACTGGGTTAAATGGAAACCTTTTATTACTTCTTCTAAAAAACAGCATAAGGAAAACAAAAGTATTGTATCAAAAGTTGATTTATCAATCGGACAATTTAAATTCTATCATTTTCTTTTCGTGAGAAACCATCTGCAAATGCAACAATATCATAAGCAATGGCAACTTGAAGTGAATGGCCCAGAAATTGCAGGCGTCATTCGTCTTCCAAGCCCCAGTGATACACAAATTTCTGCGAATTTGAGCAGGCTTTATTTAAATAGCAACAAAAGCAATATTGATCACCCTGAATCCTTAAACCCTCAAGACTTACCAGCTTTGAGCGTGAATATTAAAGACTTTCGCATTGGTTCAAATGTTTATGGACACGCACAGCTCATTACTCAAAAAAATCAACAGGGTATTCGTATTAAACTATTAGCGCTAGAAGATAGTTTATATCAATTAAAAAGCTATGGTGATTGGGAAATGGTTGGTAATACTGCTCATAGCGAATTAAAAGGAAGTTTAAAGACTCAAAGTCTCAGTTATCTTTTAAAGCTTTTTTCCATAAAAAGTAATCTATCAGCTGAAAACTTATCTGCAAGTTTCAATTTGAGTTGGCCCAATTCTCTTTTAGACCCTAAGATAAAAAGCTTGCAAGGAACTGTGGCATTATCATCTGGCGAAGGTGTTTTAAAAAATATTGGCACTAAAGCCAGTAACGAACTTGCTACGGGTGAACTGCTAACTTTTTTAAGCTTGAAAAGTTTACAAAAAAGATTATTTTTGAACTTTAATGATTTAAATTCAAAAGGCTTTCATTTTGAAGAAATTAAAGGAAGGTTTCATTTGGAAAATGGTGTTGCCTCCACTGAAAATACCAAAATTAAAGGCATTGTGGCATCTATTGCTATATCCGGAGAGCTTGGATTAGTTAAAAAAGATTTTAACTTAGTAACGCGCGTAACACCTCATGTAACTTCATCCCTGCCAATTATTGCAACCCTCGCTGGTGGTCCTTTAGTCGGTGCGGTGACCTATGTCATTAATAAACTCTTAACGCCAAGCTTAAATACAATGACCACTAGAATATTTCGTATCACTGGTAGTTGGAAAAATCCCAAGATCGAGCAAATTAATCAGTTATCAGTAAAAAATAAATCTATGCAACGGTTTCAATATATTTAGCTTAATTTGTTGGGCAACATCAGCTAAAATGAAAGTAAGTAAGAACCATATTAAAAGACCCATGAATCGCTTCGACATTATTAAACAAAATCTTTTAGATCCAGCAGAGCTTTGTGATAGTCAACTACAGGAACTGTTGGGAAATGTTTTAGTTAAAAATATTGATATGGCAGATTTGTATTTTCAGGCCATTCAGCATGAATCTTGGTATTTAGAAGATAATATCATTAAAAATGCAAGTTTTAATGTGGCTAAAGGCGTTGGTGTAAGAGCAGTTAGCGCTGAAAAAACTGGTTTTGCCTATTGTGATGATATTAATTTAGCAGGATTAATTCAGGCTACACAGGCGGCAAAAACCATTGCGGTGAGTGGAAAAGATGTTCAAAAAATTTCAGTACCGCTTTTGAAAAATTCTGCACATACACTATATACGCCTGAAAATCCGTTGCAACAACTCACAAGTGATGAGAAAGTTCAGCTATTACAGGATGCTAATCAATATGCACGAAATCTTGATAGCAAAGTTAAGCAAGTCAACGTGGGACTCTCAGGGCTATATGAAATCGTATATGTTATTAATAGTAATGGCAGCTTTGGTGCCGATATCAGACCTTTGGTAAGACTGAATGTCGATATCATCGCCGAGCATAATGGCCGTAGAGAGCGCGGTTTTGCTGGTGGTGGCGGACGTTTTCATTATGCCTGGTTTCGTGAGAATAACGCAATTCAAGATTATGTGGATGAAGCTGTCAGACAGGCTTTGGTTAATTTGGATGCTGTGGATGCGCCTGCAGGCACTATGCCTGTGATATTGGGGCCCGGCTGGCCAGGTGTTTTATTACACGAGGCTATTGGTCATGGTTTAGAAGGTGACTTCAATCGTAAAGGAAGTTCTGCCTTTTCTAACCGTTTGGGGGAAAGGGTTGCTACACCGCAATGCACGGTTGTGGATGATGGTACGTTGGCAAATCGAAGAGGCTCATTAAACATGGATGACGAAGGCACGCCCACTCAGTGTACTGTTTTAATTGAAAATGGCATTTTAAAAAATTATATGCAAGATACCCTCAACGCAAAACTTATGGGAATGAAGTCCACAGGCAACGCCAGAAGAGAATCTTATGCACATCTTCCCATGCCAAGAATGACGAATACATACATGTTAAACGGGAAATACCCCAAAGAGGAAATTTTAGCTTCTGTAAAATCAGGCTTATACGCGGTTAATTTTGGAGGAGGGCAAGTGGATATTACCTCTGGAAAATTTGTATTTTCTGCCAGCGAAGCTTATTTGATTGAAAATGGAAAAATCACAAAACCCGTCAAAGGTGCAACTTTAATTGGTAATGGTCCTGATGTTTTAACTAAAGTGTCTATGGTTGGCAATGATTTAGCGCTGGACAGCGGGGTAGGCGTTTGTGGTAAAGAAGGGCAAAGTGTACCAGTGGGCGTTGGTCAGCCGACTTTAAAAATTGACTCATTAACAGTAGGTGGCACTAATGGATAATAAAATGCAGCAAAAGCAAAGCCAGCTTGATATCAAAGAACAATCAAAAAAACTGGAAAAAACATTAAAAATGGCGCTGGAATATGCCCGAAAAAAAGGTGCCAGTGAAACAGAAGTTTCTGCAGGTATTAGCGCAGGCTTTGAGGTGAATGTGCGTCTGGGAGAGGTAGATACTTTAGAATACGAACAGGATAAATCTTTTGAAATCACCGTTTATTTTTCAAAACGTTCGGGCTCTACTTCTACCTCAGATTTATCAGAGGCCTCTATACAAATGGCCATTGATAAAGCCTGTGATATTGCAAAATATACTTCTGAAGATCCCTGCTCTGGTTTGGCAGATAAATCACTCATGGCTTTTGATTATCCTGATATTGATATTTACCATCCATGGAATATTGATCCGCAACAGGCCATTGAAATGGCCAAAAGATGTGAAGCTTTAGGTATGCAGATGGATAAGCGTATTGACAACAGTGAAGGCGCCCATGTTTCTACTCACGAGGCCATCAGCGCTTACGCAAATTCCCATGATTTTATTGGCATGATTCCTGGCTCCATGCATAACATTGGATGTGTTTTGGTAGCAAAAGAAGGCAAAAGTATGCAGCGCGACTATGATTTTACCATGGCGCGCGATCCTGCCAAACTGACAGACACTCAAATAGTTGCCCAACAAACTGCAGATAAAACCTTGAAACGATTGGGCGCCAAACCAATTTCAACCCGCACAGCACCAGTAATTTTTTCTTCAGAACTTGCCAGAGGATTGATAGGAACATTTGCCGCAGCGGTAAGTGGTTCAAATTTATATCGTGAATCCAGCTTTTTACCTGATAGCCTTAATACACAAGTTTTACCTGGCTGGATGACACTAGAAGAAAAACCACATGAAAAAAATGTGCTGGGGAGCAGTCCATTTGATGCTGATGGTGTAGCAACCAAAAATCAAATTTTAGTTAAAGAAGGTATCTTACAGCATTATATTTTGAGTAATTATTCTGCTAAAAAATTGGGATTGAAGACTACAGCTAATTGTGGTGGCCTGCATAATTTGCAAGTAAGCTGTTATAATTTAAGTCTTCAGGATTTGCTAAAACAAATGGATACTGGTTTTTATGTAACCGAGCTTATCGGGCACGGCGTCAATATTGTCACGGGCGATTACTCCAGAGGCGCTTCAGGTTTTTGGGTGGAAAAAGGTGTCACTGTTCAGCCCGTTGAAGAGGTTACAATAGCAGGTAATTTAAAAAATATGTTGATGAATATTGTTGCCATTGCTAATGATATTGATGAGCGTGGCAATATTAAGTGTGGCTCTATTTTACTGGACGCTATGAAGATTGCAGGTAAGTAGTGTCTAACATCAAAAGCTTTAAATGTGGTTGGGCTGACGAAGGAAGCCCAACGGCGTATTCAGTTCGGCCTTATTAAGTTGCCACGGCCTGTTGGGCTGAGGTATCGTCAGTTTTTCGAAAAAATTTTTATTAAAAAATAAGGGGTTAGAAATAAAAACAATAAAAAAACTAGTGACATGCATAGCGTAACGTGATCTAATTAGTTTTTACGAAGAACAATTAAATGGAAACACTATGCACGTCAAACCATCTTTACATAAAATACTCGATTCAGCAATCCATAAATCACGCATTAAATCTTTGAACCCCATCATCGAAGCAATCGTCAATTCCAAGCAGTTAAATTTGACGCAGTTGGGTCGGGCTCTTGATACGGGTGTTGAAGAGCGGGCTGGTATTCGAAGAGTAGATAGACTTTTAGCAAATAAATATTACCAGGAAAAAAGTGGACTTATTTATGAACAAATTACCCGCTTTGCGATAGGTACAAAAACATGCCCTGTCATTCTTGTGGATTGGAGTAGTTTACCCAATAGTTTACATATGTCAGAAGAAGGAGAGCAATGTTGTTTAAGAGCCGCGTTGGCAGCCACAGGACGAAGTATTACATTGTACGAAGAAGTTCATTCAAAGAAAAAAGAGGGTTGCCCAAAAGTTCATAAAACGTTTCTGGCTCAGTTAGCTAAAATGTTACCCAAAGGATGTAAACCAGTGATTGTAACAGATGCAGGATTTAAAGTTCCTTGGTTTAAGTCCGTTGAAGCACTAGGTTGGGATTACATTGGACGAACCCGTGGGGAAATATGCTACGATGAAGGAGAAGGCTATAATAAGCTTAAAGCCTTGTATCCAAGAGCAACCTCATCCCCTAAACCTTTGGGTGAAATAAGCCTGACAAAAGCAAAGGGCTATAAAACAAACTGTTATCTTTATAAACATGAATTAAAAGGTCGACATAAATATCAAAGAGATGGAAAAACTGCCAAAGATAAAGATTCATTAAAACGAGCGCGAGGATACAAAGAGCCATGGATTTTGGTTTCATCTTTGAAGCGTTCAAAAGTCGCTGCAAAAAAAATTGTTAAGATTTACAAAATTAGAATGACCATTGAAGAAAGCTTTCGAGATACGAAAAGTGAGAAGTATGGTTTTAGTTTGAGAGAGAACCGAACGATAAAGGTTAAACGTTACATTGTTTGGTTGATGCTAAGTGCCTTAGCTAGTTTGATTGCTTGGGTTGTAGGATATAGAGCTGAACAATTAGGCTTGCATTTAAAATTCCAGGCTAATACCTATAAGCATAGACGGGTACTCTCTTTCTTTTTTTTAGGGTGTCAGGTACTTAGAAAAAAAATAAAATTCCCAATAAATTTAAGCGCTATTCCTGCGGAAGCATGGGAGCTTAGCTATGAATAAAAAAGTGACGATCCCTCAGCCTGTTGGGCTTCCTTCGTCAGCCCAACCTACATTGATGATTTAAAATCAAAAAGCCCATTGATGCCACTGATTGAAGAAAAAATAGCCTAATAAAATGAATAAAGTACACCAAAGAACTGCACCCGTATATGAAAACAATGCAAAAACAGGGTATTCTAATCGGGTGACGCCTGCGCTAATACCCGTGAAATGTCTGACACCAGGAATAAAATAGCCAATAATCAAAAGATATTTGCCAAATTTCTCAAACCAATTGTGGGCTTTTTCAAGTTTTGCCTCGGTCATGCCTACATACTTACCAAAATATAAAATGGTTTTGGTGCCTACAAATCTCCCAATAAAATAGCTTACTGTGATACCAATAATACTACCTAAAATCCCACCTAAAAGACTCAAGGGTAAAGACATATCACCCTTTGCCGCCATATAACCTGTGGCCAGTAAAAGGGTTTCATCAGGGACAGGCAAGCCAATGATACCAAAAGCCAGAATACCGAACAGAGCAAAGCTGCCATAATTGAGCAGCAAGTGATGCAGGGTGTCCTGAGCCATCACAATCATTCACCTTCACCAAACTTATCATTCACTAAAGCCTCAATTTGAGTCAATGCTTCTTGTTCATCTTCACCATCACAAGTAATTTCAATTTCTGTGCCTTGACTTGCTGCCAGCATCATAACGCCCATAATACTTTTGCCATTCACAGATTTTCCATTGCGGCTGACTTCAATTTTAGCGCCAAAGCGACTGGCCGTAGCAACGAACTTAGCAGCAGCGCGAGCATGAAGCCCCAGCTTGTTTATGATGGTTATTTTTTTTGTCTGCATGGATTTATATACCTTATTGTTGAGATTGTTGAAGCATCATAATGCCATCATGCCCACCACTCAATGCTTTTTCGCATAAACATTCGAGGTTTAAGTCAGCATAGTTTAAAGTACGAATAAGCATGGGCAGATTGAGACCTGAAATAATCTTAACATGAGGGTAAGCATTTAAATGTTGAGCAATGTTACAGGGTGTAGCACCAAAAATATCAGTTAACACTAAAATATCTTTACCAGCATAATTGTGATCAATTAATGATTTAAGTTGAGAAAAAACTCTCTGCGGGTTGCAGTCATAAGGCGCACACAGACATTCGATTTGCTCAAGACTTGAGTTTAATAAGGTACTGGCGGTTTTTAGTAAACACTCGCCCACGTGTTCGTGGGTTAATAAAATTAATTGCACATTCATAAGGATTTTAATTCTCTTGCAAAAATTTCTCTTGTCTTTGAATAAACTCTTCGCTGGAATGATAGCCTTTGGATTTTAATTTCTGGTTTAAAACAGCCGCTTCAACTAAAACAACTAAATCACGGCCAGCCGCTACTGGAACGGTTACCTCAGGGATAGTGACATCCAAGATATCGCAGGAACGATACAGTCCATGTAATCTATCAATATTAACCAACTCGGTGTCACTTAGTTTATTCACGTAAATGATTAAATCTAAAACTTTATGATCTTTAATGGCTTTATCACCATACATGGCTCGTATATTTAAAGGGCCTAAACCTCGAACTTCCAGAAAGTCTTTTAAAATTGGATGGCAAGTTCCCAGCAAAACATTATTTTCTTGTCGCTTAAAATGAACAGCATCATCTGCAATCAGGCTATGACCCCGAGCGATAAGGCTTAACCCTAATTCGCTTTTACCAATCCCACTTGGGCCTGTTAGTAACACACCCAAGTCAAAAACATTTAAAAAAACCCCATGTAAGGTGGTAGTACTGTTTTTTTCACTCATGTTATTACATCAGAGCAAGAGGTTTTAATTAAGCATTGGTATAGTTGAGCCTCCTGATGACATTGGCGTAATTTCGTACGGTAACTTTCATCGTGGAATATTTGAGCAATTGTGGCGATAATATTTAAATGGGTTTCATTGGCATCCTCTGGCACCATTAGCCCAAAAACAAGATCTACAGCCTTATCATCGGGACTGTCAAAGTCAACAGCAGGAGTCAGTGCTAAAAAACTAGAGTATACTTGCTGGATGCCCTCCATACGGATATGGGGCAAGGCAACACCTTGACCTAAACCAGTACTACCGAGGCGTTCGCGCTCAACGAGCTTATTAAAAATTTTATTGGATTCAACACCTGAGCATGTTTCTAATTGTTCACTTAAAAGCTCTAACAGTGCTTTTTTGGTAGAAATACCCTGGCATATTTTAACAGATTCAGGGTGAAGAAAATCAGCAATACGCATATATAAAACTCTACGGTTTAGTGCTGTTCTTTTTCCTTATGTTTTTTGACCTGACGGTCCAGTTTATCCACCAAACCATCGATGGCTGCATACATATCTTCATTCGATTCGGAGCTTGCATGAAGTGTGCTGCCCGGAACATGGAGGGTAGCTTCGGCGATATGCCTTAGTTTTTCAACGGTGAAGGTAACGTTGATACTGGTAATTTTATCAAAGTGACGTTGCACTTTTTCAATCTTATCCTGGGTAAATGCTCGTAATGCATCGGTTACGTCAAGATGATGACCTGTAAATGTGATTTGCATATAAATACCTCAATCATAAAATAAGTTCATAAGACTATTTTACCGCACTTGAGCATGAGATGGAATATGTAAATGTAGGTTGGGCTGACGGAGGAAGCCCAACAGGATATTCATTTAATTACGGCCTTTTTTAGTTGCCACGGCCTGTTGGGCTTCCTTCGTCAGCCCAACCTACATTTATTATTTCGATTTTAATATGAAATTTTTTGTAAGGCCAATCTATCGTTAGGGGCTGAATATAAATTTTTGTGAAAAAATCATATAGCTGCAACCGCATCCAATTCAACTTTGGCGTTTTTAGGCAATCCTGCTACAGCCACTACGGCTCTTGCTGGGAACGGTTTTTTAAAGTACTTTTGTACTAACTCGTTCACTATGGGGAAGTCAGTCATATCTAACAAATAGATATTGAGCTTTACAATATTTTCTAAGTGCGTCTGAGCAGCTTCGCAAACGGCCTGAAGGTTTTGCAATGCCTGTTCAAGTTGAGCTCTTACACAAGTGTCGGAGACTAATTTTTGTGATTGAGGGCAAAGACCAATTTGGCCTGAGATAAACAATAAATTGTCAATTTGGCAAGCTTGTGAATAAGCACCAATGGCAGCAGGAGCATGAGAGGTTTCAATGATTTTTTTCATTGTTAAAGTTTCGAAAATTAGAACTTTAGCAAACAGGCATTATCAATTCAAGTACCTGAGTCACTTCGTGGCTCAGGTACTAAAAAACTACTTATTAAATTTAAATGCTTGCTCGTTTTGTAAAGTATGAGATTGCTCTTTGTCTTGAGATTGAAGCTTTACCAAGCCTGAATGTCCAAAGACACCAATTCTCTGTAAATTTTTTGCGGTGGCTCTTACAATATCTGTATTTGCCTGGCTTGAAATGTCATTTTGCACTTGTTGTTGGAGGCTAATTTGACCTGCAGAAGTAAAGCTGCTCATAAAGTGTAAGCTTGCTTCTCGTTTTTCATTTTTATGCCCACTAGCATCCATTCGAACTTGAGCCTCTTGAGCTTCTTTGGTGGTAAGCTCTGCACGCGAAATTATACCGTATCGAGCGCCGTCATTGGGGCGTTGGCTTGCAAGCGTTGCGCTAGAAAAAATTCTTGTAATGTGTGGGTTTTTAACTAAAGCAACCATTAGGTTCTCCCTAAAATTAAACTAAATTACTCTCAAAAATGGATTCACTGTCAAAGGTATAACAAGGTAGCTTATCCTGCATTGAACAAAGTTCTGCAACTGTGCCACCACGAAATTTGCCAGTGTAAGAAACATCGTAATCGAGCCTTTGTGCCAATTGTTTGGCGTGTTTCACAAAATCTCTGGCGTAATCCAAACCTTCTTGAGTAACCTGAACATTATCCAACACTTGAAAGGCAATTACAAGTTGTTGAATATCGCTATTCACAAAAGCCATTGCCACAATACCATGCTGGTAAAATGTTTCTGCATTCGTAACTTCCCATTTATCCAAAAAGCTGCCTTTTTGAGGGAACTTATGTGATGCCAAAAAATAATAGTCTCGAGGGGTTACGGGTTGCTTAGATTGCCACACCATAAATGTCTCCAAATACTCATCCACTGATTTTTAAGAGTCAGCTCATCCATAAAGCATATCTAATTAAAACATAAAAACTTAAAAATGCAAGAAATTTTTATTTGTTTTCAATAAGTTATACTGCAATCTTACCTTTTGACATTATCACGCTATATCTTGTCTTTAAAAAAAATAAAAGCACAACAACCTGTGGATTAGCTGGGTATAACCTGTGAAAAAAACATAAAAATTTATTAACTTCACAAAAATTAAATTTAAATAATTTCTAAAAACAGATAAAATTATATCATGATTCAAGTAAAAGTGTAAAAATAATGAACAAAAAAATTTTAGAAATCCTGGCTTGTCCTGTTTGTAAAGGTAAATTGATTTATCATAAACCTACCAAAGAATTAATTTGTCGGATGGATAAAGTAGCTTTTAGCTTTAATGAAGGCATTCCAGTGATGTTAGCGGATGAAGCCCGATCTTTGAGCCTGGAAGAAGTAGAAGCAATTCGTAAATCTACTTAAACTCATCGTTATCGTAAGTGTGTGAAGCGTGGTTCTTGCTTAATGCAACATCCTGTTTTTTAGAAGGAAAAAATTTTCGTTTTAAATAGGCCAAGCAAAAAAGAATCAGGCCGATGGCGCCACCGATTAGCAGCACGTAAGAAAAAACGATAATGGCAACCACAATAATTACCAAAAAAATCCCTGCGCCCAGAAAGGGCGCAAGTTTAGCCAAAATTGGATTGTGTTGTTGAGTCATCATTAATCCGTGTTTTCGGTATTTGAAGAATGCTTTTGGGGTTTCTCTACCATTTTAGCATGTTCACGTTGCATTTCACGCTCAATTTCCACAAAATCCCTTTGTACAGTCGTATTTTTTTTATCAGTGAAATCAGAGTGAGTATTTGTATTTTTTAAATCTTTCTGATATTTACCGCCTTCAGTTTTTTTTCGAGGTTTAGTTCGACGATTTGATTTGTTGCGATTATCGGGTTTTTTATCAGAAGTTTTTACCTCAGGAGCACGTTGACGGGATTTGTGTGGCGTTTTCTTATTAGAGCGTTCAGTTTTATTTTTTGGCTTATCACCATGGTCGGAACGTGCTTTAGCTTTTTTAGTATGTGGTTTGCGTGAAGAGGCTTTTTGCTCTAAATTTGCTGAACCAAATAAAGCTTGCCACAGGCGTTTTACAAGGCCAGGCTGGTTATGAGGATTCCCTTCACTGCTATCAGCTGAGGTATCAACAATACCTTTAACCGCAGGCAACTCAGGGGCGTGGTAATCAGAAGCAGCACTGACTTCCAGTTTTGGTGTGCTTTGGATTTCATAACTTTTTTTCGGATAATTACCTATCTCATCCTCTTTAATTCTTTCGATGATATAGTGTGGCGTTTCCATATGTGGGTTTGGAATGACCACAACATCTACTCGATGTCTTTTCTCAATATTAACCAAAGAATGGCGTTTTTCATTAATTAAAAAGGTCGCCACTTCAAAAGGTAATTGAATCTGCACTTTTGCTGTATTCTCTTTAAGTGTTTCTTCTTCAATAATTCGAACTAAAGAAAGACTTAAAGATTCAATGCCACGAATTGTTCCGCCACCATTACAGCGAGGACAAATTTTTTGAATGGTTTCATTCAGAGCAGGGCGCAAACGCTGTCGAGACATTTCCAGCATGCCAAAACGGGATATACGACCCACCTGAATTCTTGCTCTATCAACTTTTAAGGCATCCCGAAGTCGGTTTTCTACATCTCGTTGATTTTTACTGGTTCCCATATCGATAAAATCAATAACCACTAAACCCCCAAGATCTCGTAAACGTAACTGTCTGGCAATTTCTTCTGCGGCTTCAAGATTGGTATTTAGTGCAGTTTGTTCGATATCAGAGCCTTTTGTGTCTTTGCCTGAGTTAATATCAATGGCAACCAACGCCTCGGTTCTATCTATGACGATTTCTCCGCCAGAGGGCAGTCGAACTTCACGATGATAAGCGGATTCAATTTGTGATTCTATTTGAAATCTTGAAAAAAGCGGGATTGTGTCTTGGTAAAGTTTGATTTTGTTAATAAAATCTGGACGGACTTTTTGGATGTAGTTACGGGCTTTAGTAAATACTTCATGGTTATCCACTAATACTTCCATGATATCTTTACGCAAATAATCTCTAAAAGCCCTTAAAATCACATCACTTTCCTGATGAATTAAGGTTGGCGCCGTATGTTCATGACCAGCCGCTTGAATTGCACCCCATTGTCGAATGAGCAGGTCTAGATCCCACTGCAAATCAGCAATATCTTTGCCAACACCTGCGGTGCGAATAATAATACCCATACCCTCTGGAACATTTAAATTATCAAGAATTTCTTTGAGTTCAGCTCTTTCATCACCTTCTATTCTTCGGGAAATGCCGCCTGCCTTAGGATTATTGGGCATAAGTACCAAATAACAACCCGCTAAACTGATAAAGCTGGTGAGAGCCGCGCCTTTTGAGCCTCTTTCTTCTCTAACCACTTGAATTAAAAATTCCTGACCTTCTTTAACAACATCTTTAATGCTAATGCGTTCTTTATTTTCAGGTGGTTGTTTGGCAAAAACAGCGCTGCTGATTTCTTTCAGAGGTAAAAACCCATGTCTTTGTGCCCCAAAGTCTACAAAAGCAGCCTCAAGACTTGGTTCAATTCTGGTGATTTTTCCCTTATAAATATTGGCTTTTTTCTGTTCTCGGTTCGTTCTTTCAATATCCAGGTCGTATAAACTTTGCCCTTGAACCAAAGCAACGCGGATTTCTTCTTTGTGAGAAGCATTAATGAGCATTCTATTCATGTATCTATCCTCAAAATCAGATACAAAATGATGCAATAGACATTAGAGTTTACTTAATATTAAGCTCATTAAAGACTTGAAGGTTTTATCTGAAAATGCTGTACGAGTCAGCACACCCAAAGTTTCTAATATAAAATCAGTAAAACTTTATCAAACTCAGACAAATAGTTTAGTATTATGTCTGACCTAAAAAAACCCGAAGACTTCCCATGTATCCTGTTGAAGTGACTTAAGCGTCAATTTAAATTTAATTATATCCTGTGAAAACAATTAAATTTTTAAACAAAAAGATTTGTTTTGTGTTAGCTCCTAGCCGACTTAGTAAAAATAATGACTGTTTGCGTCTGTTTTGCAGGTGATGAGTCAGGGAGCTTTGCTCGACCTGAAACCTGAAATCAGTACATCTTTGTATCTTAAAAATTCGTTATTAATAATTGGCTTATTGCCGTAAGTTTTATGCTACCATTAGCCATCATTTAACTGTGCTGACATTCAGGTAACAAATTACAAGCAATAGTATATCAGGTAATTCTTAAGGTTAATACATGAAAATCAATAAAAAATTTTCACAGGTGCAGTATGTGACCATTGGCGCAGAAAAACACAATCAGCGAGTAGATAACTTTTTAATCTCCGCTTTAAATAACGCGCCTAAGTCTTTAATTTATAGAATTATTAGAAAAGGTGAGGTTCGGGTTAATAAAAAAAGAGTCAAACCTGACTATCGATTATGTGAAAATGATTTAGTTCGATTACCACCGCTTAAAATAGAAGAAAAACCAACGTTACAGATCTCTGATAGTTCTATGGATTTTGTTAAAGGGAAAATTATCTTTGAAAATCAACAGTTTTTAGCACTTAATAAACCCAGTGGCCTGGCTGTTCACGGAGGAACTGGAATTAGTACAGGGCTAATACACATATTAAGAAAACTTTATGTTAATGAAAATTTTATTGAATTAATTCATAGACTTGACAGAGAAACCTCGGGTTGTTTATTAATTGCAAAAACTCCGGCTTTTTTAAAAATATTACAGTCACAGTGGTTATCACCAGATATTCATAAATACTACTATTGTCTTGTAAAAGGTAGGTGGCCAAGAAAGTTGCAACAGGTAGACTTAAAGCTTAGAAAGAATCAAATGAAAGGCATGGAAAGGGTGGTTGAAGTTTCCCAAACAGGCAAGCCTGCCTTAACAGAATTTGAGGTAGTCCAATATTATCCAGAGTCTACCTTACTACAGGCCAGACTCATGACTGGCCGAACTCACCAGATTCGTGTTCATACCGCAGCTTCAGGACATCCCATTGCCGGAGATTTGAAATATGGTGATAAAGAATTTAATCGCCTTATGAAATCTAAAGGACTCGATAGACTTTTTTTACATTCAAAAAGCATTATTTTGCCCTTAGAATTTTTTGAGGCTCAAAGGATTGACGCTCCATTGCCCAAGTCTCTTGAGAATCTGCTGGCATCTATGGTGTGATTAAAGGAAATCACTGGACATTAGCGTGAATAATCGTTAATATCTGCGGTCGTTATGAATGAAGCAAAGATACCCAAAAAAATAAAGGCTGAGCAATATTGCCAACAGGGTGCAAGTCTTGTGGGATATCTGACAGATAGGGATTTAATTCGACTTAGAGACAGTGTTCATATTATGAACTCTGAACTGCTAGTGAATTTAAATTTCATCTATGATGAATACAGCAAGCCGGTTGCCAGAGGAACATTGAATATTTCACTGGATTTAATCTGTCAACGATGTTTAAAACCCTTTGAGTTAAACATTCACACAGATTTAAACTGGGTGTTTGTTTTAAATGACAAAGAAGCAAAGCAGGCTCAACATCATTATGATCCTGTTTTGCTAGAAAATAATGGTGAATTAAAACTAATAGATGTTTTGGAAGATGAAATTTTTTTAAATCTTCCCATCATCCCAATGCATAAAAATTTAGCGGATTGCAAGTTTGTAAAACTTCAATCAAAACAAACTGATTTCGAGGAAAATGACCAAGTCAATTACAATCCTTTTTCAGTTTTAAAGACGTTAAAAAAAGATAATAAAGATTAAATTTAATTAATTTTAAGTTTGGAGACTTACAATGGCCGTTCAAAAGTCAAAAAAATCAAGAGCAAAACGCGGAACTCGTCGTGCTCATAATGCACTTAAAAGTCCTGCATTATCTATCGATGCCACTACAGGTGAAACACACCGTCGTCATCACCTGACCCCAGATGGTTACTATCGTGGTCGTCAGGTTATTGAAGAACCTGCTATGGAAGACGACTCAGAGGATTAACTTCTTTGTCTAAAAAAATAACAATTGCTATCGATGCAATGGGAGGTGACTACGGTCCAGAAGTAGTCGTACCTGCCGCAATATCGAGCCTAAAGCAAGACAAAGATTTAAATATCATTCTTGTGGGACATGAGTCCAAGATAGCACCTTATCTGACAAAATGCCCTGCAGATGTGTTGTCCCGTTGCAGCGTTCATCATGCATCTCAAGTAGTAGAAATGGATGAGCCACCCGCACAGGCTCTGAGATTCAAAAAAGACTCGTCCATGAGAATTGCTATCAATTTAGTCAAAGATAAGTCTGCAGATGCCTGCGTCAGTGCTGGTAATACCGGAGCGCTAATGGCGACAGCAAAATTTGTACTCAAAACCTTACCGGGCATTGATAGGCCAGCCATCAGTGCGTTACTGCCCACTATGGATCGTGCTAAGAATGTTCGTGTGCTGGATCTAGGCGCTAATGTAGATTCAACCAGCGAACAGCTTTTTCAATTTGCTATTATGGGTTCAGTATTATCTTCCACCGTTGGCAGTCAGCGTAAACCCGCAGTTGGTCTGCTTAATATCGGTGAAGAGAATATCAAAGGTAATGAACAGGTAAAAGAAACCGCAAAATTACTGGAGGCTCAAAGCGAAATTAATTATATCGGCTTTATTGAAGGTGATGATATATATAAAGGCATCGCAGATGTCGTAGTTTGTGATGGTTTTGTGGGCAATGTAGCTTTGAAAACTTCGGAAGGTCTAGCCAAGTTGCTTTCTCAGTATATAAAAGAAGCGTTTACCAAAAACTGGTTAAGTAAACTTTCAGCATTTACAGCCATGCACGTACTACGTCGCTTGAAAAAACGGCTTGATCCAGCTAATTATAACGGCGCCAGTCTTGCTGGATTACAGGGGATTGTTGTTAAAAGCCATGGTAGCGCCAATATCAATGCTTACTGTAATGCAATAGAAGAAGCCAAAAAAGAAGTACAAAATAATGTTACTGAAGCCATTAAGTTTGAGGTAGAATTACTGCTACAAAAATTGGAACATATTATGTAACTACAATAGGTTGCCGCAATTTTAATTGCATCAAGCCATTTCAAAGATTAAAAAATTAATCCTGAAGGGAAGCCATTTTTGGGGATTATTTTATGGGGGGATTTTTATAATGAGTGTTAAAAGAGCAGCCGTGTTTCCTGGTCAGGGTTCACAGTCTGTGGGTATGATTTCTGAAATGTATCAGGATTATCCTGAAACTAAAACCTATTTTGACGAAGCTTCAGAAGTACTGGGTTATGACCTTTTCAAACTGGTTCAAAACGGACCAGAGTCTGAATTAAACCAAACACAGGTAACTCAGCCTGCCATGCTGGTAGCTGGATATGCCTGCTGGCAAGCATGGTGTAAAGAAGGTGGTGAACAACCAGCCATTGTTGCAGGACACTCTTTAGGTGAATACACAGCTTTAGTAGCCGCAGGTGCTATTGCCTTTACAGATGCAGTAAAGTTGGTTTCTTTACGAGGACAATATATGCGTGATGCAGTTGCTGAAAAAGGAGGTTCTATGGCTGCCATTGTTGGATTAGATGATGGTCGTATTGAAGAAATTTGCAGAGATGTTTCAGCTAAAAGCAGCCAAATTGTTAAGCCAGCTAATTATAATTCTATTGGTCAGGTGGTCATTGCAGGACATGAACAAGCCGTTGAAAAAGCCATCGAGCAAGCAAACGCTGCAGGCGCCAGACTGGCTAAAATTTTACCTGTGAGTGTACCTTGTCACTGTCCTTTAATGGAACCTGCGTCTGAGTCCCTCTCACGAGCTTTAGAATCAACAACCATACATCAACCGAAAATTCCCGTTTTAAATAATGTGGATGCCAAATTTTACAGCAATGTTGAATCAATTAAAGAAGGATTGGTAAGACAACTTTACTCACCAGTACGCTGGGTTGAGTCTGTATTGAAAATGCAAGAAGATCGGGTGGAATCAATTATGGAGATCGGACCTGGCAACGTTCTGGTGGGTTTAATAAGACGTATCGATCGAAGCTTAAAACCTTTTTCCATTCACAACAAAGCATCCATTCAATCTGCACTGAGTTAATCTGGAGTTTAATTATGAGTTCTTTAAATGATAAAGTTGCATTAGTCACAGGCGCTAGCCGTGGGATTGGTTATGCAATTGCAAAAAAACTGGCTGAATCAGGGGCGATGGTTATTGGTACAGCCACAAGTGATGCTAATGCCGCAAAAATAGAAGAAAAAATGAAAGCCGATGGCCTTGAGGCAAAAGGAATTGTTTTAAATGTAACAGATCCAGACTCTATTACTAGCGCTATGGCTTCTATCATCGCTGATGTAGGCCAACCTCAGATTTTAGTTAATAACGCTGGCATTACCCGTGATAATCTTTCATTAAGAATGAAAGATGAAGAATGGAATGAAGTCATTGATACAAATTTAAATTCCATTTACCGGGTAACCAAAGCCTGCTTAAGAGGCATGCTTAAAAAACGATGGGGTAGAATTATTTCAATTACTTCTGTCATTGGCTGCACAGGAAACCTTGGTCAATCCAACTATGCCGCAGCCAAAGCCGGGATTATTGGTTTTAGTAAATCCTTAGCTCAAGAGCTTGCCAGTCGTAACATTACCGTTAACACGGTGGCGCCAGGTTTTATTGATACTGATATGACCAGTAGTATGGAAGAAGCTCATAAAGAATTGATTTTGCAACAAATTCCTGCAGCCCGTATGGGCACCCCAGAGGATATCGCATATGCCGTTGACTTTCTGGCTTCTGAAGCTGCAGCATATATTACTGGAACCACTTTACATGTTAATGGTGGTATGTATATGAACTAAAACCTGCAGATTGCATGAATACTTTAAGAAAAATCTCAGATAAAAGTACTCGCAGTCAATCGCAAGGTATGAGAGAATTACAAACTGTCAAAACTAAGCAAAAAATGGTAATCATGACTTGAAAGTTTTGAAAAAATGAATAAACTAAAGCCTGCTTACATGCGCTAGTATCGATGTGTGTAAACAGGTTAATTTTGATGCAGATATTATTAAATGAGGTGACTAATGAGTACAGTTGAGCAAAGAGTAAAGAAGATTGTATCTGAGCAATTGGGCGTTAAAGAAGAGGAAGTAACCAATGAAGCATTGTTTGTTGATGATTTAGGTGCTGACTCTTTAGACACAGTTGAATTGGTTATGGCTTTAGAAGAAGAATTTGAAACAGAAATTCCTGATGAAAAAGCTGAAAAAATTGAGACCGTTCAAGATGCAATTAATTACATCAATGAACATTTAAATAAAGAAGAAACTGCATAATTCTCAGTTATAATAATCATAGGTTAGGTATCCAAAAGTGGCAAAAAAACGAGTTGTAGTTACAGGACTTGGTCTTATCAGTCCATTAGGTTTGAATGTATCTGAATCCTGGAATAATGCGCTTAAAGGTATCTCAGGAGTGCAAAAAGTCACAGCTTTTGATTTAGGCGATATTCCTGTATCCATTGCTGCCTGTGTTAAGAACTTTGATGCAACCCAACATATGCCGGCTAAAGATGTCAAAAAATCCGATGTTTTTATTCAGTATGGTATTGCTGCTGCCGATGAAGCTTTTAGCGATTCAGGACTTCAAATTAATGAGTCCAACGAATATCGGGCAGGGGTAGCCATTGGTTCTGGTATTGGCGGTTTACCTATGATTGAGTCTATGAATAATACCTTAAGGCAAAGTGGCGCTCGTAGGATCTCACCTTTTTTTGTTCCTGGCGCTATTATCAATATGGTGTCCGGGCAGGTTTCTATGAAGTATGGTCTTAAAGGTCCTAATATTGCCGTAGTCAGTGCTTGTACCACAGGTACCCACAATATTGGTTACGCGGCCAGAACCATTGCTTACGGTGATGCTGATGTAATGCTAGCCGGTGGGGCTGAAATGGCAACTTGTCCCATGGGTCTTGCGGGTTTTGCAGCCTCAAGAGCGCTTTCACGGCGTAATGATTCTCCAGAGCAGGCCAGTCGCCCTTGGGATAAAGACAGAGATGGCTTTGTTTTAGGTGAAGGAGCCGCAGTACTGGTTCTTGAAGAGTATGAACACGCTAAAGCCCGTGGTGCGAAAATTTATGCAGAGCTGGCAGGTTTTGGTATGAGTAGTGATGCTTATCATATTACATCGCCTGATAAAGAAGGTCGAGGTTTTATCAAATCCATGCAAAATGCTCTGAATGATGCTCAATTAAATCCTGAAGCGGTTGATTATGTTAATGCCCATGCAACAGCTACTCAAGCAGGTGATTTACTTGAATCTGATGCTGTTAAGAAAACTTTTGGTGCACACGCTTACGAACTTTGTGTTAGCTCAACCAAATCAATGACAGGACACCTTTTGGGTGCAGCTGGCGCAGCTGAGGCAATTTTTAGCATTCAGTCCATTTGTGAAAATGTCATCGCCCCTACAATTAATCTTGATAATCCAGATGAAGGCTGCGACTTAAATTATGTTCCTCATGAAGCACAAACACGAAAAGTTAATGTGGCACTGTCTAACTCTTTTGGATTTGGTGGCACAAACGGAACTTTAATATTTTCTAAAGTATAAATGCAAAAACTGCCTCTTTTTTATACTGAGGGTCAGTTCATAGAACAGTTATCTATTATGGATCGTAGTATTCATTATGGAGATGGATTGTTTGAGACCCTCTTGATTGATAATTATAAGCCAATTTTTTTATCAGAACATTTAGAAAGGCTACATAGCGATGCGCAAAAGCTAAAAATACCTGTTTCATCTCCTGATGAATTAAGACAGTCTACTGATACCTTTATTAAAAAATTTAATGTTAAGTCAGCAATTGTAAAAATTTTACTTACGCGCGGTGAAGGCACAAGAGGTTATACCCCTAACTTTCAAATGCCAGCAAGACTTATTTTTGCAGCCTATCCAATGATTGACATTAATCCAGAGTATTACCAGCAAGGTGTTAATCTTTACATATGCAATACGCCTATGGGTTTGAATCCAGTTTTGGCAGGCATAAAACATATGAACAGGCTCGAGCAGGTTATGGCAGCTGCAGAATTTTCTCAGCTTGATTTTTATGAAGGACTCATGCGAGATACCAATGGTAACTTTATTGAAGGCACTAAAAGCAATGTATTTATCGTTCAAAATAAGACTTTATTGACTCCATCTTTACTATATTCAGGCGTAAAAGGCATAATGCGCCAAAAAGTGTTAATGCTCGCTGCTAAAGCAGGTATTAAAACGCGAGTAATGGCATTAACTGAAAAGCAGTTACTTGAAGCACAAGAGGTTTTCATCTGCAATAGCATACAAAATATTTTACCGGTAAAATCCATCATGCAGCAGGCATTCAACAAAGGTGAATTAACCAAAATAATGATGCAATTATTAAAACAGGAAATCAAAACTCATGATGTCCATGCGTAAATTATATTATACAGTCGGCACAATACTATTAATATTACTCATAGCCCTTGGTTATGGTTTTCTACAATTTAGAAACTTCTTACGTACGCCAGTCATCAGTCATCAGCAAAATTTTTATTTTATTTTAACACCGGGCAACACCATCCATACTGTTGCGGATGCTTTACAGCAAAAAGCAAACTTAAAACATCCTCTTTTTTTAGTCTGGTATGTTCAGTTAACGGGAGTATCTAAGGCTTTAAAAGCAGGCGAGTATGACATTAAAGGTCCTAAAACCATTCGTCAGGTTTTAAATGTCTTCATTAAAGGACGGGTAGTTACACACAAAGTTACTTTTATAGAGGGCCATACTTTTGCTCAAGTAAAAGCAAAGCTTGCCAGGCTTAAAAATATCAAACATGAGTTAAGTTATTTATCAAAACAATCTTTGCTTTCAATGTTCCAAAGTAAACAAAAACATTTAGAGGGATTATTTTTTCCTGATACTTATCAATATACTTATGGTGTCAGTGACATTTCTATTCTTAAGCGAGCCCAGCAAAGATTACAAAAAGTTTTACAGCAGAACTGGAACCAACGAGCAAAAAACCTACCGTATAAATCACCTTATGATGCTTTAATCGTTGCATCTTTAGTAGAAAAAGAATCAGCCTTAAAATCGGAGCAGGCTTTAATTGCCGGTGTAATTATCAATCGCTTAAAAAAGCATATGTTTTTACAAATTGATCCTACGGTAATCTACGGTGCTGGAAAAGATTATCAAGGCACCATCACCCTCGCTGACTTAAGGGCTGATAATCCTTATAACACATATGTTCATAAAGGATTACCACCAACGCCCATTTGTCTACCGGGTGAAGATGCTATCCACGCAGCTTTAAATCCTACCAATACACAGTACTTGTATTTTGTATCTAAAGGTAATGGGAGCCATGCATTTTCTACTTCATTAAAGCAACATGATAAGAACATTAAAAAATATATTTTAAATAAACCACAAAACATAAATACTCATGAGCATCAAAACAGCTAAATTTATTACCGTAGAAGGGATTGAAGGTGTTGGTAAATCCACTTTAATTAAGAAGATTCATAAATTTTTACAAAATAGTGAAATCGAGCATATTCTCACCCGTGAGCCAGGTGGAACTGAAATTGCTGAAAATATTAGAACAGTCATGTTACAGCATTATGAAGAAACCATGTGCCATGAGACTGAGTTATTACTAGCCTTTGCAGGTAGGGCGCAGCATTTACATCAGGTCATACGTCCTGCTTTGGAAAAAGGTCAGTGGGTCATATGTGATAGATTTACTGATGCTACATTTGCTTATCAAGGCGGAGGGCGCAAAATTCCGGCAACTAAAATTGAGTTTCTAAAAAACTGGGTACATCCAGATCTTATGCCTGATTTGACCTTACTATTACATGCACCTGTTGAGGTCGCCTTAAGTCGAGCAAAAGGCCGGGCAAGCCCAGATCGCATTGAGTTAGAAAAAAAAGCGTTTTTTGAAGACACTCAAAATGTTTACTTTGAATTGGCAAAACATTCTCCTGAGCGCTTCAAACTCATTAATGCTAATCAATCTCCCAAGCATGTGTATGAAAACCTAAAAGCAATTTTGAATGAGTATCTCAGTCATGCAAAATGAAATTTTTTTCTGGCAGGAAAAAAACTGGCAATTTATGCTGGATGCCATCAATAACGACAAATTAACCCACGGTTTGTTGCTCAAAGGATTACCTGGCCTTGGCAAGGCTCAGTTTGCGGCTTCACTTTGTCAATATATCCTTTGCGATACACTAGATAAATCGTCCAGAAAGTCAGCTTGCAATCACTGTCACTCCTGCCATTTATTCCAAGAGGGAAACCACCCTGATCATATTGAGATTTTTCCTGCGGAAAATAAACAAACTATTACCACAGCTCAGATAAAAACACAGCTTGAAAAAATGAATCTCTCAAGCTATAACAAAGGCGCTAAGATATGTGTCATTAAACCCGCAGAAGCAATGAATCAATTTGCGGCCAACGCCTTACTAAAAACGCTTGAAGAGCCAGTATCAGCAAAAACACTGTTTATTTTAGTTACTGATGCCATAGAATTTTTGCTGCCAACAATTCGTAGTCGTGTACAGCATTTGAGTTTTACAGCACCACCCAAAAACAAAACCCTTTGCTGGTTAGAAACCCAAAACTGCGTACAAGATCAAACATCTCTTGAATTGGCTCTTACTTTGGCAAACCAATCCCCTTTATTGACTTTAGAGATTTTAGAAGACAAAGCTGCAGGAATTTTAATTGAGTTTTATCAATATTTAGAAACTCTATGGCATGAAAAAACAAAAAATTTTAATGAAAATGCGTTAAAAATATTTCAAGCATTAGATTTAAAGCAAATTTTGCAGGTAATGCAAATTTTTATTTTAAACCTCATAAAAAACAGAACCTTCGAGTCTGTTCAAAAATTAAAACTTTATGAGTTACAAAAAGATCTTATACAAAGTAAAAGTACGGTTAAGAAAAATATTTCTTTAAATACTGCTTTGGTTCTAGAGGCGTATTTGATTAAAATACAAAATATTGCAGTTTTGCGAGGATAACGCTATGTTAATTGATTCACACTGTCATTTACATTTACTTGACTTATCCATTCATAATCATCAAATGGACACTGTGCTTAAAAAAGCAAAGGCTTTGGGCGTAGAAAAATTTTTATGCGTGGCCATTAACCTTGAGAGTCACGAGACCTTAGCAACATTGGTTAAGCAGTTTGAAGAGATTTATATCAGCGCTGGCGTTCATCCCAGTGAGTCCCCAAAAAAAGCGATTGACCTTAATTTATTACAGCAACAGGCACAGCACGAAAAAGTTGTTGCCGTCGGTGAAACTGGCTTAGATTATCATTACAATGAAGGTGACTTAAGCTGGCAAAGACAGCGGTTTGCTCATCATATTCAAATTGCACGAAAGGTTCAAAAGCCCGTAATCATTCATACACGCGATGCAAAAAAAGATACCATCGAGATCATGCAAACAGAAAAAATATTCGAGTGCGGTGCTGTGATGCACTGCTTTACCGAAACTTGGGAGATGGCAAAACAGGCTATGGATTTAGGCGCTTATATTTCTTTTTCCGGTATCGTGACATTCAAAAATGCTCGAGCATTACAAGAAGTTGCTAAAAAAATGCCTTTAGATAGAATTTTGGTAGAAACTGACTGTCCTTATCTCACACCAGTTCCTTATCGCGGTAAACCCAATGAACCAGGGTATACCCGATATGTTGCCGAGTTTTTGGCTGAACTTAGAAGTGAATCTTTTGAAAAAGTCGCTGCTGTAACCACTGAAAACTGTCAAAAGCTTTTTAAAATTTAAAGGACAATCATGAAATTTATTTCAAAGATTAATCATATAACACTAACTTGTCGAAATTTGGCTGAATCCATTGAGTTTTATCAGAATATTTTGAAATTTACTCTTATTGCTACTTGGGAGCAGGGCGCCTATTTAGAATCTGGGGACGTATGGTTATGTCTTGAACGCTGTAAAGAAATTCATCGAACCCAAGGTGACAGTCATATTGCCTTTAACCTCTGTGAAGAAGTCTTTGATTATATCTGTGGCAATATCGTAAAACATTCAATTAAGCAGTGGAAAAAAAATACTAGCGAAGGCCCTTCGCTTTATTTAGAAGATCCGGATGGCCACAAACTTGAACTTCATAGTGGCTCATTAGCATCAAGAATTGAATCTGTTAAAACTAAACCTTATTTAAATTTTCAATTACATTGTGAACCTAAAGCTCATTTGCCTGCGAAAAAAACCCTTTGCGGCATTCATACAAAGCTAGTTCCAACCGGTATACGCCATACCACAGGACTTTATGAGGCCGGCAATGATGAAAAAGTATGGCAGTGGCTACCACGCAGTCAATTTTTATCTGTTGATGACTGTCTTAACTGGTTAAACCAGGCTTTTCTACAAGAAAATGCTATGATTTTTACTATTTTCAATTCCGAAAATAAGATTGTTGGTTCCACTCGCTATCTGGACATCGATCTCAAAAATCAAAGCTTAGAAATTGGTTACAGTTGGCTTAACTCAAAACACTGGCGCAGTGGCGTTAATACAGAAGCAAAGTTACTGTTACTTGAAAATGCTTTTGAAATATGGAATTTTCAACGGGTCAGTTTCAAAACAGATAAACGCAATACCCGCTCACAAAAAGCCATTGAGCGCATTGGTGCAACTTATGAAGGAACTTTTCGTGCTTCAATGAAATTACGTCAGGACTTTTGGCGAGACTCTGTTTATTACAGTATTATTGCCAGCGAATGGCCTACAGTTAAACAGAATTTGTATCAATTGTTAATGCAATAGGGTATATCGATTTTTATTCTTTTAATTCTTTATGTTGCGCGGAGCGATGGCGTTCCGCTAAAGTCACATCATTATATCGATCAGTTATATTACTGGAACTATGCCCAGCATCATCTCTTACGTGGGCGATAGGACGCCCACGTTTATTAATATCATCAGAAATGCCAGTATGACGTAACCAGTGCACGGTAGCGGCTTTGAGTTGCTCTACTTCATCCTCAAAACCTTCGTGCTGCATTCTTTGAGTAGCTTTATCAAAGCATTTTTGTACAATCAGACGGATTTGTCGAGTATCTTTTAGGCCCGTAGGACTTTTAAGTGAGTGAATTAGTGGGGTTGTTTCATTTGGTAAAGGCAGTGCAGGGCTTAATTGCCGATGGGCTCTATAACGCTTAAGGGCTTTAAGCATATCCGGTGGAACACTAACATCTCTTTCTTTATTTCCTTTACCTACAGTTTTAAACCACCAGTTACCATGACCATCCTGATAAAAATCACCCATTTGGGGCTGCCAACGATCATTGGCTCTTAATTCAGAAACCCGTAAATACAGCAGATAAAAAATACTCATGATAAATAAAGTCCTTTCATGCAATTCAGGGTTTTCAGATGCCATGATTTCTGCTGTTTCAATCACAAAGCTCCATTGCAGTTCAGTAAGTCGTCTTACAGGCCTTGAGTTTTGTTGTTTACGCTGATATTTACTCTTTTGGCGAATTTGAGCCACTGGATTGGCTTCAATGATAGTTTCATTCAGTAAATATTGATAAAAACTGCCCAAAGCTATAAATAAGCAAGAAATTGCCTGGTTGGAAAAATTAAACTGAGCGATTTTTTTATCCCGCCCTGATTTTGTCTCTGCTTTTGTTGTTTTAACCACAAATAAACGCCAATCAGGATTGGGCAATCTTTGCCCCTGCCGAGTCACGAAGCGAGGGACTGTTTTTAAGCCAATCCAGTTTTTTGGTGGTTGATAACAAAAATTAATATATTGCTCAATATCCGCTCGTTTTAGTGTCAAAATCGAGCTTTCTTTAACATGCCAGGCCCATTGTAATAAGCGTTCTAATTCCCTTCGATAAGCATCAAAAGTGGATTGACTGCTGGCGTATTGAAATAAAAAATCTTTTACATAAAAAAAATCAGACTCAACAAATGCATATTCAGGAGACTTTGGAGCCAGTTGTTTTTTTAAAAACTGTAATGTATCTAAAATAGGAGCATGAGATAGTGCAATTTTTGGCATTTTTTCAGCTATATAATAAAAATTCGATTATATACCTAAAATAGCTCAAGTTGCAGGATCTTTGACGATCATTGAATGTCCAGCTAAGAAATCTTGGCCACCAACTAAGATCATTAATCCAGTAAACTTTCTAATGCTTCTTTGGCACGAGCTAACTCTACTAATTTTTCATTTAAATTAGATATTTTTGCTGAAAGATCAGATGGAATGTTTTTTTCTAAAATTTGTTTAATTTCATTCAAGCTAAATCCCAATTTCTGTGATGATTGGATAAAATGGAGCCTTTGAATCGCTGCACCTGTATAACGTCGATAATTAGACGCAGTTCTTTGTGGTGCTTCTAAAAGTCCCATTCTTTCATAAAAGCGAATGGTTTCAATAGGCGTTTTAGTGGTTTTTGAAAGCTCACCAATTTTCATAGGTTTCTCTGTCTGTGATTTTTTAAGATTGTATCATGCTATAAACATTGAGTTTAAAGTCAAATTTCTTATATGCTGTATAAGTTAAATTGATATCGCTTTAGATTTGATTGCATCTTTCAAGGTATCTATGACTGCGCTTTCAATTAATTTTCTAAATATTTATCTAGTACCGTTTCCATTTAATTTTGACAGATTACATTTCTATAAGTTTTATGAAATTTCTCTCCAACAGCATCATTAATCAATGTAGGTTGGGCTGACGAAGGAAGCCCAACAGGTCGTGGCAACTAAAATAGGCTTCGTCAGCCCAACCTCTGAGGAATCGGCGCAAAACTGCAAATAAATCTCAATAAAATCAACAAAATAAGTTGAAGTGCATAGAGTTTCATGATCAAATTAAGGTGAAAAAAACTAAAAATTATCATGGGAAATAACTCTATGCACGCGAAAACATTGTTATATAATTATCTTAAAACTTCATTGTCTAAGATTCATAAAAAGCGTCGAATAGCTGTTGAGAATGCTACCGAAGCTCTCATTACCGGTAAATGTTTAACCTTAACGCAATTGGGTCGCTATGTTGAATCAGGCTCAAGAACGACACAACATTCGCAAAATGGATAGATTATTGGGTAATACAAAGCTCCATGAAGAATTAATTTTATTTTATCAAAAAGTAAGCCACACATTGTTAGCCCAAACAAATACAGCCGTGATTAGTGTAGATTGGTCAGCCACGGATAAATGCGAAAATATTCATATTTTGCGAGCCAGCATCAGTTTACAAGGTCGCAGCCAAGTGATGTATGAAGAGGTGCACGAGCAAAGCGCGTTAAATCAACATCATGTGCATAAACAATTTTTATCTAACTTAAAGCATGTGTTACCTGAGCATGTTCATGCAATTATCATTACGGATGCAGGTTTTTGCAATCCCTGGTTTAAAGAGGTTCAACGCTTAGGGTATGACTGGATAGGAAGGACTAAGAGTACGGTTCAATACTCAAATAATGCGGGAAAAGACTGGGAAAATTGCAGAGCGCTTTATGACAGAGCAACAAAAAATGATCTTGATCCACTTTTGTGGTGGGTCTGTAAAATTTCGTGTGTAAATGCTTCCAGTCAAATTCATTTTTAATTTATCATTTTCTTAATGAAAACTAAATTTTTATTTTTCTAAATTAAATAATCCCTGTTAATCTTTCTTCAAACATAATCATAAAACAGTTCATTGCATTTTTCCAATTTCGGATTGGTATGGTCCATTTCTTTGAAATGTTTTTTAAGGCCAAATAAAGTAATTTGGTCGCTGCATCATCATAAGGAAAAACCCGTTTATTTTTTATAACCTTGCGCAAGCTTGCATTGAGAGACTCTATCGAATTAGTCGTATAAATAGCTTTTCGAATGTTCTCAGGAAAGTTGAAAAATGGGATGATATTTTTCCAGTGATTCAGCCAACTCTTACTAATAGATGGATAAGCCGCATCCCATTTGTCTGAGAAGGCGCTTAAAGCAAGCTCCGCTTCTTCAAGCGTTTTGGCGCCATAGACCGATTTTAAGTCTTTAGCAACAGCTTTACGCGATTTCCAGCTCACATATTTCAACGAATTACGAACCATATGAACAATGCAAAGTTGTACTTGAGCCTTTGGATAAACGGTCGCTATCGCTTCAGGAAACCCCGTTAAGCATCAACACAGGCAATTAAAATAACTATAATACCTGTTGCATTGACCGGTTGAATGTACCAAAATTTCCTAAGGGGGTTATTATTCACAGCGACCGTTGCAGTCAATATTGTTCTAAGCGCTATCGAAAAATAATTGAGGCACACCAACTAACTGGCAGTATGAGCCGTAAAGGAAATTGCTGGGACAATGCTATATCAGAAAGTTTTTTCCATAGTTTGAAAGTTGAATTAATTCATGAACATTATTATAAATCTCGAAATAGTGCTAAAAAAAGTATCTTTGAGTACATTAAAATTTATTATAACAAGAAACGATTGCATTCTTCTCTTGACTACCAAGCGCCATATGCGTTTGAATGTGCTTGCTGATTTTTTAGAAAATAGTGTCCGTTAAATCGGGGGAAGATTACACAAAATTTGCCTCATACCTGCTGACACACGTTCCGGCCAAATTAACAATACAACATCGGAGTTAATATGTCTTTTGAACAAGTAATTAATTTTATTCGCGCCGAAACACCTAATTGTGTGAGGAATTTATCATCAGATAAATTAAACAAAGCCTTGAAAATTGCACGAAGTAATTATGGTAAGTTGAATATAGGTTTTTATATGTGGCTGCTCCTGTCACAACGATATCCAGAAACTGGCCATACCCAGAAAAATCCACAAGTTAATTTAGTGAAAATTTTATTGGGTGAAGGTGAAGTAAATTTTACAAGCTTCAAATATTTACTTTTACAAGCTTTAGGCTTCATTCCTGATGATGCCAACGATTCTTTATCTGAAGATATTCTGAAAAATGTATATCGATATATTGTGGGGGAATTACTCAGTGCAAATGTGATACAGGCCCATGGTGAAGAACTGTTGAACCAATCGCACAAAGTATTTAAAAGTTTTTTAGATAAGCTGTGCTTATTCTGGGCTGAGTCATTGAATTCATCTAGCGAAAAAATTGGTGAGGGAGAGTTATCGCGTATTCAATTTAAACTTTCTTCAGACGCAATGGATGAATTGTACCAACAACTGAAAAAAGTGGATACAACTATTTCTTCTAACCCAACTGCTCAATGGCCTATAAGAGCATTTTTACTTTGGATTGAAAAATTAAAGCGCGGGGATGATAAAAAACTGAATTTAAGTCCGAATGAACTCTCTAAGTTTACTGAAGCTCAGTGGCAGGAATTTAGCAAAGCGTTGAAGGCAAGCTCGATTACTTTGCTGAATCTAAATGGTCATGGACTTTCTAAGTTTACCGAGTTACTGTGGAAATCCTTTGGCAATGTCCTGAAAGGCAGTGGAATTACCTCGCTGGTTTTAAGTAATAATTGGCTCTCTGTGCTTACCGACTCTCAATGGCAGGCCTTTGGTCATGCCTTAAAAGGCAGTGGGATTACCTCGCTGGATTTATACGGTAATATGTTGGTTAAACTTACCCAATCCCAGTGGCAATTCTTTGGCGAGGTATTGAAAAATAATGAGATTACTTCCCTGAGCTTGAATAGAAATAAGCTTTTTGAGCTTAAGTGGCAGACCTTGGGTAAGGCATTGGAAGGCAGTAGAGTTATCAAGCTTAGTTTAAGAGGAAATGACCTTTTTAGACTTAAAAAATCCCAGTGGCAGGCTATTGGTGAGGCATTGAAAGTCGGTGGGATTATCTCGCTGGATTTAAGTGGCAATAGGCTTTCGTTTAAGCAATGGAAAATGCTACTGAATGTCTTAAAAACTGGCAGAAAAAAACCACTGATTTTAGTGGGTATAAATTTTAATGACTTCACGATTGAACAAGCCCAAATCCTCTTTAACAAAAACCTGGCTATCATTAAAAATGGGATTGCCACCTTGACAAATCCTGAAAGCAGCCCTTTAGAAGAAGAACGGCAAAGGCTTATTAAATCATTGATTACTGAGTTAGAGGCTCAGTACACCAACATCGAAAATCTCAATGATTTAACATATCTGGCGCTTTTCAATGTATACTATGCCACGGCTTTTTCACTGGCAAAAGCCGTCAATGACACACAGGCGGCTTTAGAAGCATTAGAGTCAATTAATCTCTCTCCAGACATCGATTATCCAGGTAAAGAGCAATTAAGTGCTGAATTAATCCATGCCACATTAGACTATGCCCTAATGCTAGATAGCCAAAAACTTGAGGCTGCTAATGCCATGCAACGGGCGGCAAGAAAACTATTTAACCAAGTGGGTCAGATTGAAGAATATTATTCTGCACTATTCAATCAACAGGTATTGTGTTCAGAGCAGGTAGCTACCCTACTGTCAGAAGTTAAAACCATGCAGATAAAGGTATCGGCTTGTTTAGACTCAAAAAGAAATGCAGATGCAAAAGTTTTTGCAGGTGTCCCAAGATGGGATATCCAAAGCATTGAAACCCACCTTAAACAATTTATAATAGTCCTTGACAAAGACAAAGGCAAGGAAAATGTTTTACAATATAAGGAACTCGCTTTTTTTTTAGATGAGTTAGATGACTTAACCGCCGTGCTGGAAGCCCCCCCAAAAACCCTTTATAATCAATTAACTCAATTCATTCAGACAACTCAGGGAGAACATTTACCGCGGAGACATGAAAATAGGGGAGAACCCAGCGGCTCTCCGCGCCTTCCCTGACTGTCAGGAAAGTTGTCGCGTGTTAAAAAATTGACAGTTTGGGCAAGGTATAAACAATGACACGCTATTCAGAAGAGTTCAAAACTCGTATTATTGAGAAGCTTTTGTTACCAGAGACTAAAAGTATCCGCTCGGTTGCCACCGAACATGGTTTGCCAGTCGGGACTGTGTTAAATTGGATAAAAAAACGTAATATAAAAATTCCCATGTCCAGTAATTCACTCGATGATTTGAAAAAATTAGAGTCTGAACATTTAAAAAATGCTGAAAAATTTAAGATTCTTTTACAGACAGCGTCAATGACCCCTGAAGCGCTTAGTATTTATTGCCGTGAACGAGGTATTTATACGACTGACTTTGAGCTTTGGAAACAAGAGATGTTAGATAATTTGGATTCAAATAATCGAATTAATTAAAAATTATTTCTAAAATAATTTAAATTGACAGAGAAACAAAAAAATAGTGTAATGAGTGCTTCTAAAGGCGACAACTTTCCTGAAATCGACCGAAATCTTTGTGATCTATTATCCATAACCAAATAGGTGATCAAAATAAAAATAAATTTTAAAAAATTTAACTAATTTTAGGGGCTACACACTTTCATCGGAAGCTCACGTATGTTGCAACAAAGTCGCGTTTACGACAAAAGTTCCATTCTGAATGCTTTCTAATATATCCTTAATTGCTTCAATATCGTGATAATCCTTTGAATTAATAGCATTCTGAGTATATTGAAGCATTTGAGTTAAATATTCCTCAGCATCATCAGATTCAGGCCAACTATTTTGGATAATTGACTGAAGATTTTTTTCAATGGTTTCATTGGGATTAAATTCAATATCACCCTGGTTTTTTAATATCATAACCATATTGAAGTTAATTTGTCTTTCAGAGTCATTTCTTATGAGTGCAAGGGCAAAAAAAGCTTTTGAAAAACCTGATAAATGCCTATCTTGAAGCAATACTTGATAGATTTTTTCATGGTTGACATCTTGTGCTTTAAAGAAAGTAACATTTTTTTTAGAATAACAATTTTCTACTTTGTTTTCTATGCTATTTAAGAAGTTATAAATTTTTGAAAAAAAGCTTAAGATGAAATCAACCTGATAGTTTTTCTGATTAATTTTTATTAAAGCCAGTGGGTTTGATTCTAGCATGGGTAACAATGTAAATAGGGCTTTAAATATTTTTCCAGCCTCATCTCCATATAAATCTTCATTTTTTTGGTTTTCTAGATGGTTAATGAGGATCAAGGTTATTTTTAGCAATATTTCGGGTGTAAATGATAAACTTGGCATTAATGAGACTAGAGAAAGCGATATTAGATGATAAATTCCCTGGTTATTTTCTTCATTCAACATTGCAATGAATAATTGAATTAATTTTTCTTGTTGCTCATTTGATAACTTGGGAGCTAGTTCATTTAGTACTTGTATTATTTTTATATCACGAGCTTTTATTAGTATCTCGGGCAGCATGGTGATGGCATCCTCTGATACTTCAGATAACCTAGGTATTTGATTAACTAAAGTATAGATCATTACGAGGCTGCTACACTCATAAAAATCAGTATTATTTAATTTATGGATAAGTTTAATCACTAAAAGTTTAAGCATTTCATTCGCTCTATGTTTTGTCACAAATTTTTGACGAAAATCAATTGCCCTTTTAATATAACGTACTTTGACTGGATTGAACTTTTCGAGAGTTTCTATTTCTATTCTAATAGTTTCTTCCATTTCTTCTAGTGATGGTGGTGTTAAGGTTTTTATGGTGTTATCTTCAGTAATGTGAGTGATATAATGATTGGATCTTTCTTTTGTTGAGGATGATTGAGCTTCCAATATTGTTAGGATTTTTAATAATTTATTACCCTGTTTTAGTTCGTTGATTGCTGTTACTAATCTGTCTTTTTCTTTTGAGGATTTTGAAATGATGCTAATTAAGATTGGGAAGTATGTTAGTTCAGAATAAAAATTTTCAAGGCTTAAACATTCAATTATAGAATCATTAGTTTTTTTTGTTATGGGTTCCAACTCATCATTTATTCCAGCAAGGGTTGTGAGCACCCATAAACAATTTAATTTGTGCGAAATGGAGCCTTTCGGGGCTTTAATACGATTCATCAGTATATTAATCCAATCATTTTTGTCATGAGAGGATATTGTTGTTAAAAAACTATTTTTTCCTATGGTTTTCAACCAGTTTGACATAAAAAAATCTTGATATAAATAAGCTTTAGGCTCATCTTTTCTAAAGATTATTTTCATAATGGCATAATGATCTGCTTTACTAATATATTGTATGTCTAAAAGTTCTTCTAAGCTTAAAAATTTGAATATTTTATTTTTAATATGAGGAGAAAAAGAAGGTTCATCAAAGACATTATTATCTTGATAGTCTATGGCCTGTTGTTCAATATGCAAATTAAATTCATTTAACCAAGTTATGGCATTAAAGATATATGCTTTAATGATATTATATGCAGCTCTTGATGGATTAAATATCTCAGTTCGAAGATGTTCAGACAAAAAATGACATAATATTGAGATACTGGAATTTTTATTACGCTTGCTGATTACATGATTCAAAAGATTGATAATCTGTGACTTTTGTGAGAAGGTTAATTTAGATTCTAGGGCAATAAAAAAATCAAAGGTTATTTTAATTGTAGGCCTATCTATAAGTAAGCTTGCAAAACCTTCCAAAAGGGAGTCTGATATGTTAGTCAATTTGGGAATCTGTGATGTGATAATTTCAATAGCGATTTCTTTTAAAGTATTATTTTTTAACATTTCCATCGCAGTTTTAATGTTGTCTTTAAATAATTTATCAGAAGTCCCATTGGATTTTTCGGGTATTAACTTTTTTACTAATGCTTTAATGGCCTTAACTACAATTTCTTTTTGTTCATCATCGAGTTGATGTTTCGTTAAAATTTTTGTGACATTTTGAAGTGAATCTATTGATATTGAAGATAGTTTAGGGGCTAGTAATTGAAGGGTTTCAATGGCTACTTCTCTTAGAGCATCTATTTTTGAAAACTTAACGATTTCTTTCATAGAGTTTTCTAATGGCGGTAATTTATGGGCTAATAATTTAATACTATTGAGGATAATATTTTTTAAATCACTATTTAGGAAATAATTGTCTACTAATAATTTAATAAGTCCTTTTAATAATTTGATAGGTGTTATAGTTATTTTAGGAGCCAGTAAACTAATAGTTTTAATAGCCATTTCTTCTGAAGTGTATGCTAACATTTTAGAAAGTTTTATAATGGGCTCTATTGGCACTGAGGATAATTGGGGCGCTGATAGCAGGGTTAGCACATAGCTGAGTTCTAAGGTTAAGATGTTAGTCGTATCACTGTCTAAGAATTTTAGCTCGCTTAATGTTTTATAATTTTCTATATCATTATGGCAATTTTCGTCTTTAAGGCTTAATGTTTTCGTTAGTTCATTATAAAGCTCTAATTTTAACACTTCTAATTCACCACTTTTCCCTGAAAGTGTTGCTATTATTTGTAAAGTATTTATTTTATGTTCTATGGATCCCCTTGGATTTTGAATGCAATTTTTGAAAATCATAACCCAGTGATTTTTTTCTTCTGCAGGAATATTCTTTAAGAAGACGTTATTTTCTGAGACATCTAACCATTTTGACATTAAAATATTCTGATATTGAATAGCTTGCAGGTTATCTACCTCAAAGATTTTTTTTACGATGCTGGCATATTGAGGGGATGTGGAGTCTTGAGTTTCCAGTACGCTAAACAATATTTCTAAGTTACTCAAATCTTGCGCTTGTTGAATGGTATTGAGGTCATGAGAAATCATAAAATATATTCCTTATCGCTGCCAAAGACTTGCCATTGGGCTGCGCCTCTAATAAGCCACTGTGCTGTTGGTTCAGTGTCGGCTATTATAGATGAATAATCATCTTTTTGGAGTTGTTGAAAAAATCCATCCATTGCTGCAGAAGAAAGCTGAAACGGAATGCGCGATAAATTTTCTTCATTAGCTTTATCAACATTGATGTTAATCGCTTCAAACCAGTACTGGCTGAGAGTATCTAAAAAAGCCTTAGATGCCTTTGGCGATTTTTTAAGTTGTTCTTCACTATAAGCCTGTGTCACCTCCGCACTGAGTAATTGACTCAACGTAAATCGATAAACACTTTGTAATTCGTACTCGGATAAATTATTTACGCCATCATGAATGAAACCTAACTCTTTTAAAAATAGATACTTAAAGTACTTGTAATTGACCGGGCCTTCGCCTAATAAAATTTTAACTAATGATAAAGACTCGATAAGAGAGGGCGTTTCATCGTAAATACTTTCAATTACATCTTCAAACAACATATTCACTCCGCTGAGGGTTTTGGTTAAACTTGAGAGTTAATGAGAAAAACTTCAATATTGGTCACATTTTAACCTTAATCTAGAGCTAAAAGTCAAGAGGGTTTGTCAAAAGTCAGCACCAGCAGGTAATCATAAAAAAATAAAAAAGAGCCTGCTATTATGTCCAGTTCTACACATGAAAACTTACAAATCTCACCGGAATTATTAGGGTTATCAGATATAAAAATTCTAGAAGTGACGCCAAACGGTAGAGAGCTTGATTGACCCTTATATTGAAACGGAAATTGACTTTTCAACCATTGTAGCCCTAGGTATCTTAGGCTTTGATGAAATCAGTTTGAAAATTGGCAACTACTTTATCAATCGCAACAGTAGTGGCTTTAATGTCGCTCGTTTATTTCAGCGCTTGATTATTGATACGGTAGGCATGGAAAGATTCAATCAGGTTAACAGATAATTTGCAAATGCTTGTTCGGCTAAAAGGTATTAGATATCAAATGAGAATAAAAAACAGATTGCTTTCGAAATAAAATATAACCAGTATTCTTTAATACTGGTTGTTTGCAAAAGACTGGTTTTATTTAACTATTTGGTAATTTTAGCTGGATTTTAAAGTATAATGTTATTTGTTTTTTATAACCGATTTACCACACCATTAGCTATCCCGATTTCTGTTAAATTTTTTGAATATTTCTCCAAATCTCTAACGACTTGAGGTCTTATGAAGCCTCTTGCTTGATGAAGTACTTCGCTTGGGCAACGTTGCCCCATATTTTTCCATAAACCATCAATACCTTTTCCCTTTAATAAACTAGCCCTGATTTTAGAAAGCTTATCTTCGTCAAAGGCATTGTTTTGAATATGAGAAATAATAGTGTTTAAGGCATAAAGCTTTTCTTCGCTCTTAACAAGTTTATTAGCTTTTGTTAAGTCCATAAAGGTTGGACTTTGAGAGTTTTTATTTAGATAATCAATTGTATTTATTGAGCGAGTCTTTGCATTTTCTAAAATTTCTATGAGTGCCTTCTTTGTATCTAAAAATAATTTTGCTTTTGCAAGGTATGGTTCTGTCTTATCACCATCTCTTTGTGTATCTTTGTCATAAAGTAAGGCTGCAACAGCTAAACACTCAAAGGAATATTTAAATTCAAATAAATTTTGTTTGCTTAAAAATGTATCAAAATTATCAGTAGTCGAATATTTTATTTTAATTTTTTCTAATAGAAATCTACCCCGTGCATATTCATGGGCTTTATGGCAAAGCATATCAAGGGTTGTAATCTCTTCGGATGTCGAAATATATTCTTTAAAATATTTTTGTTCTGTAGCCGTCATAGATTGATTTATTAAATAATCAGAAATATATTTTGACTCTACAATAACGTCATCTTGTTTACCTTTTTGATGAGTCTCAATTGCGTATAAATAATCTTGGTAGCTTACTGACGTGTCAGCAGATAGCCTCATTGTCTGATAGCTCGCATCTCGAACATGGTAAGCTGAAACAGACATCTTGGGGTCACGTTTTGATACTGCTGCTTCACATGCGATGATATTTTCTTTTTTGTCATCAAAAAAGATAACACTTTCTACACTGCTTGGACATTTAGCAAAAAACTGCTCAAACATTAATGATTTACCCCTAGGTAAACCTTTAACTACCGTTACTACATCCGTAAGAAGCTTGATATTTTGTGAATCTTCTTCCACAGTTTCTGGGAAAGTTTCAACTGAACCTTCTTTGTCATATTTTGTTTCTGCATAAGTCTCTTGAAAAGCCAAACCCAAGTCTGGTAATTCACTAGGATTGAGATCTAAAAAAACTTTGTATTTTTCATATTTTTCTTGCTCGAAGAATGCAGATACTTTATCGAGATTTTTATTGTACCTTAAATCGATACCACTCTCTTTCGAAAAAGCAAAAAATTCTTCGCTAAAGCTTTTTAGTAATTTACGATGCCCTCTATTCCAACAGTAATCATTGGGAGTAATCACGCCAAGCACATTAAATCCTTCTGCCTCTAAAGCTTTAATTAATTTTGGTCGACTTTCTAAATCACTCTTTTTCAATATCATGTCAGTGAACAGATAAATGTCTTTAATATCTTTTTCTTTTAAAGCTTTCACTAAGACTTTATTAACATGAATATTTCCGTCGCCATCAAAAAAACCTGCTGTATGGTCAACATCTAATAAAGCAACATGCTTTGGGGCTACCTTAGACAAAGGCTTTGTACTTGATATACTAAATTCAACTTCTCCTTCTCCTTCTCCATATAGTAGTTGGCTATCGAAATCTTCAGGCTCAAATAGTTCATCTAAATCATCCATCACAATTACATCAGATGGGTCCTCATAAGATTTTGGATTTAATTCACGATAAACCTCAAGTTTTACTTGCATTTCTGAGAATAAATTATCGTCTATCTTTGGTTTATCAAGCTTAGTTGAATTAGATAATAACCGTTTTAAAAGACAGTAAGTATAATATCCGCATTCCCAGTTTCCATTTTGCCAACCGCGATAAATGACGCTTGGTTTTGAAGGGTGTAAAAGGGTTTTAACACCTCTCATGGGGTATGCTTTACTTTTGCCCGCCATAGAGTCTTCGATAAAAGTGTTTTTTCCTACTTGCCAAGCTGCAATAAAATGTCTCCGGCTAAATTTATTCTCAGTGATAGGCATAAACAACAAAGGTGGTGTGGAAAGAGTTGGTAGTTGCCTTAATTCTTTTTCTACCGACTCTTTAATAGTGGAAAGGGGTACGCCTTTCTGATTTTTTGCGTGGGTATCAAACCCTGGGTATTGAATTACTAGAAACCTTTTAAACAGTTGGTCATAATATATTCGGCCATGTTCAAGAACTGAAGCGCCTTTAATTACTGCTTTTCGAATAAATCTATTCTCTTGACTTTCAACTAGTCCAATACAGGCACCATACAATGAGCCTGGGCGTAATTTTTTCTTTTCAGCAAATAACATAAAACTTACTTCGTAGTATAACTTATAATATAAGAATATCTTAACAGAAAAAGATTAAGGAAATATTAACATAGAAAAAAACTTCTAATCTTTTTCATCACAGAATAAAAAATCATCAAGTTTATGTAAATTGAATTGATTTTTACAATCAAAGGAGCCCCATCAGTTGAATGACAGGTTCCACAGCTTATGTCATTTGATTTGGGCCACTTCAGTGGAGACATAATGAATACCCTGTTGGGCTTCCTCCGTCAGCCCAACCTACATTGATTTTGAATGTAAATCGAAGTTTAGCGCAAATCCAATCTTTCCAGTTATTATCGGTCTCTTAAATAATCGTTGCTTCAAAGCGATTAATTAAATCACGCTTTTTAGATATTCCAAGTTTTCTTTTAGCTGAGCCTACATGAAATTCTACGGTTTTTGGAGATTGATATAACCTTGCTGCAATTTCTTTAGTAGATAAGCCTCTGACATACATTTTTAAAACATTAAACTCTTTAGGCGTTAGATAGGTTAATCCTTTGTTTCCTTCAACTTCAAATTTATTAACTTTTAAAACATCATCCAATGAATCAGGGGATGACATGGATATGGGTTTTTGACAATACATTTCTTGAGGCAGTACAACTGGATTTTTAATGGCTTCTTGAATGAGGTTTTTAGCACTGTATTTAAAGAAAACCATAAATTTTTCAAAATATTCAAAATGATTTAAGTATAATGATGTTACGCTTTTGTTCTTAGCTGGTGCTGCAAAACTAAACATTTCAGTGCCTTCAGAGATCTTTCTTGAACACACAAAAATATTGGTATAATTATATTTTTCTTTAATAAATTTAACCGCATCAGAACTTTTGAAACTATCCCACATATGATTACCCTCGCATACTTCAGAAGCACTCAAAGTAAATTTGTTCTCAATAAAATCCTCACAAACCTCAGGATTTGTTGCCAAACCACAACTGCCTCCCTCATTGAGTAAGATAGAATAGTTCATAAAATTTAAATTACATCTGTCCAAAAATGGAGATACGATCTCATTAACCGCATTAACACGGGTAATGACGGGATATTTTTTTAAATTCATAATTGTCGTTGATTTGTCATAAAACTTCGAATATTGTAACACAAACTATGTATTTTAATACAGGCTTTGGTGTTTTCAGGGAAAAAATACCTAAAAATTATGCTTCGGAGTCTTCAAAATTGACATCTTTGGAAGGCTATCCAGAAAAACCTGTCCATAACCTTTTGATTTTATACGAGGATCACAAAGAATAATCGTACCTTTGTCTTTTTCATCTCTAATAAGCCGTCCAACGCCCTGTTTTAAGGTAATAACCGCCTGTGGCAGTTGATAATCGTTGAAAGGATCCTGCCCTGCTTTTCTCATAGCCTGAATTCTAGCTTGCATAACCGGGTCATTTGGAGCAGCAAAAGGCAGTTTATCTATTATCACACAAGATAATGCTTCACCTTTTACATCTACACCCTCCCAAAAGCTTTGGGTACCCAACAAAATGGCATTGCCGTGATGTATGAACGCTTGTATCAATGCGGATTTTGGCTTTTCCCCTTGAATGAGCAGAGGGTATTTTACGCTATTTCTCAATATCTGCGCAGCCTGATATAAGGCAGAAAAGCTGGTGAAGAGAAAAAAAGTTTTGCCATGATATGCATTAATCACAGGTAATACAGCCTGAATCATTTTGCTGACATATTCTGGATGATTAGGTTCAGGCAAGTTATCCGGTAAGAATATTTCAGCCTGTGTTGAATAATCATAGTGCGAGTGTAACTGCAAAGTATTTGAATTTTTTAGTCCCATTTGATGAATAAAAAAATCAAAAGTGTTTTTTACTGTTAGTGTCGCTGATGTAAAAATCCAAGACTTTTCTTTTACAAACACCTTTTGCATATCTTCAGTAATATCCAAAGGCGTCTGATGCAAGATAAAGGATTTTGGGTAGGTTTCATACCAGTGAATATATTGACTATCATCATGGTGGGTTATTTTTTCAAGCAAAGCTTTAATCTCAACAGCTCTTAAAAAACAGGCTTCGATTCCCTTTTCAACCTGAATAAATAATTTTAACTGTTCAATCAGATCATCAATCGCAGCATGAACACCCTCTACAGCCAGACTTAATGTTTTTTTAAAACAAATTTGTCTCCAAGGTTTTTTAACAAGCTCCATCCCAAAGCTTAAGCGCATATCATCAATCGCTTTATGCAATGTCTGAGTTATATCCAGAATATCACGGCCAGCAGGCACATGTTTTAAAACCTCCGCGGCACTATCTTTTGCCAGTTCTATTATTCGACGGGAGCTTAAACTTTTTCCCAAAAATATTGTGGCAATATCTGCTAAGTGATGCGCTTCATCAAAAATGATGACATCCGTTTCTGGTAGTAATTCCCCAAAGCCTTCTTCTTTAACAAGTAAATCTGCAAAAAACAAATGATGATTGATCACCACAATATCTGCCTGATGGGCTGTTTTTCGAGCCTTAACCAAGAAGCATTTTTTAAAAAATTCACAATCTTGACCAAGACAATTATCCTTGGTGCTGGTAACTAATGGCCAGACTTCTGAGTTTTCAGGTATAAAATCAATTTTGGCTTTATCCCCTTCTCTATTTTGAGTTTGCCATAAATTAATTTTATAAATTTCAGAAACCGTTTGCCGAGAATAAAATTTAGTATTACCGCCATTTAATTCAATACGATGTTTGCATAGATAATTACTTCGACCTTTTAGCAGTGCAACTTTTAAAGGCCGTTTGAGTATATTGGCAAGTGCAGGGATATCTTTTGTGAATAACTGATCTTGTAAGTTTTTCGTACCTGTGGATAACAGAATTTTCTTTCCTGATAAAATTGCAGGTACAAGATAGGCAAAGGTTTTTCCAGTGCCAGTGGCAGCCTCCACAATTAAATTAGCGTTTTCTTCAATGGCTTTTGCAATTGCTTGAGCCATTTGTAATTGAGGCGCCCTGAATTTAGCACCCTTCAATGATTGAATGAGACTGCCATTTTTACCTAAAATAGCCTGTAAGGATGCTTCGGTCAAAAAATTATCCTGTTTTATTCTTCAAGCAAATGCTTTTTATCCTCGACATCTTTCCAGTCATCTGCATCATCTGGTGCAGCTTTCATTGTCGTGATATTGGGCCATTTTTTGGCAAGTCGTTCATTGATTTCTAAAAATTCTTTTTGATCCTCTGTCAAATCTTCCTCTGATTTTATAGCATCTACCGGACACTCAGGTTCACATAAAGCACAGTCTATGCATTCATCAGGGTTAATAGCCAGAAAGTTCGGACCTTCATAAAAGCAATCAACGGGACAAACTTCTACACAATCAGTATATTTACATTTAATGCAACTTTCAGTTACCACAAAGGTCATTGGTATTATTCTCCGCAAGCATAAGGGGAACCACATCCCATATCAAACATCATTGTGCTTTCTTTTTGATTATCTCGGGCTTTTTCAACAGCAATTTCAATAGGTTCATTGAAAAAAGGTTTGCCCACTTGTGCTTCCAGCACTTTTGTTTTGATGATATCAACTTCATCAAGTCTTGCCAAATCTTTACCAAAACTATTTACACAGGGATCACATTCAAGACTTCTACCGGAAAGAATTGGAGTATTGGTTTTTAATAACAACTGCTTAAACTGTTCATCAGAATGTTGAAATAATGGATGCCAAACTTTGCGATCACCATAATGTTCAGATGCATCGATATATTCTTCCAAATCAAAGTTAAGTTTAGAATCTAATTGTCTTTTTCCCAGTATAATGGTTGCCGAGGCTGTTGGATCCACTTCATCAAGCCAATTAAGCAGGGTTAACCCTTTTAGAAAACCAGCGCACCACTGAAATTTTGTGGAAGGAAAGTTTTCCCGGTCCACCATCAAATTTTCGAAGTCAGGCCTGGCCTGTAATCGAATCACTTTAAAACCCAGATTTTTTGCATAAGCCTCGCATTCATGCACTCTTTGCAGCCAGCTTTGAGCATGCCAGCGCGTATCTACTGAAACAACATAAGTGTTTTCAAGTGAAATATCTTTAGCGTATTGGAGTACTGCCAGTGTTTGGTTGCCAAAATTACCAAAAATGATATACATACTAAAATCTTTTATTTATAATTAAATCAATTTTAAGCATTTTTTAGCCGATAAGTAAAATTATATAAAAAATAAAGCTTTTAAAAAATTTAATATACCCGTCTTTTAAGGGCAATTGCAAAGGCGACATGGAATGCAATTATTAAAGCGCATCAACAACGCTTAATTTTTGTAACCCTTATGGTTACTGGTGTGCTGGATGATATGGGCTGCACTGCAGCAATTACAGGCTTTTGTTTTACTGAGCTATTACATTTAGGGAAAGGGTATTATTTATCAACTGCAGTTTATTATTTTAATTTGGAATTGTTTTAACTCTACGCTTTTTGAGTGAATTTAACTTTTCTTAATTAAACCGTAAATCTAATAAAAGATGGTGCCCAGGGCCGGACTCGAACCGGCACGGGAGTTAAGTCCCGAGGGATTTTAAGTCCCTTGCGTCTACCAATTTCGCCACCTGGGCTAGTTTCTTCAAAATGCCTCTTGATTTATCAAATCTGGAGGCTAGGCCCGGAATCGAACCGAGGTCCACGGCTTTGCAGGCCGCTGCATAACCACTCTGCCACCCAGCCAAAAAACATTGCTTTTACAAAACTTATGCAAAACTCCGAAGACTTAGTTAACATTTGATTTCAAAGTTTTTCTTAAGTCCTATTTTATTATATAGCCATCTTTACTTCAGTTTCGGAATGTTCTAATTGAGCATTCAGACAATTTTAGAATATACTAAAATAACTGGAGCGGGAAACGAGATTCGAACTCGCGACCCCAACCTTGGCAAGGTTGTGCTCTACCAACTGAGCTATTCCCGCGTAGAGTTTTGTATTTTAATCAATTTACAGCTTGAGTCAAGTAAGAATTACAATTTTATTTTTCATAAATTCTTGACTCTACCGAATCAGCTTCTTTGCTCATTTTATTCCAATGAAATTCTGGCCAGGCAATTTTCAAATAAAGGGACATTGACCACAAAGTTAAACAGGCTGCAATCACCAGAAAAACATAGCCCATGATTCCGACCCAGGAAACATAATCTGGTTCAATGGATAATAATAAAATTAAAGCCCACATTTGAAAGGCTGTTTTGACTTTGCCGATTCTTGATACCGCAACGCTTGCTCTTTTCCCAAGCTCAGCCATCCATTCTCGTAAGGCGGATACTACAATTTCTCTGCTGATAATAATAGCAGCGGGTAAAGAGAGCATGGGTAAAGGATGCTCTGAGACAATAATGACTAAAGCCACCGCTACAATCAATTTATCCGCAACGGGATCAAAAAAAGCACCGAAACTGGAGGACATATTCCAACGGCGAGCAAGATAACCATCAAACCAGTCTGTTAGAGCTGCCAGTGCAAAGATAATGCCTGTCGCCAGATGGTGATAAGGAAATGGGATATAAAAACACAAAAATATAAAAGGAATCGCGATGATTCTAAGGGTTGTAAGAATATTGGGAATGTTCATTGAAAATGTTTCGCTACTTTTTCTGCTAATTCTAAACTAATACCCGGTACCCTCGCAATCTGTTCCACACTGGCTTGCTTGAGGCCCTGAATACCACCAAAATAATTAAGTAAAGATTGCCGTCTTTTACCGCCGATGCCCTCAACTTCTTCTAGAGTAGATATTGAGCGTTTTTTTTCTCTTTTGGCTTTATGCCCACCAATAGCGAAGCGATGGGCTTCGTTACGGATTTCCTGTAAAAGATGAAAACTGCCACTGTGTGGCTCTAAAAGTATTTCTTTATGAGAAAAACCTGCCAAAATACGATCAAACTCTGCTTTTCTGCCCTCACCTTTTACAATTCCTAATAGTTGAATTTCAGGTAACTGTAACTCGTCAAGGATGTTTTCAGCTTGAGTTAATTGTCCTTTACCACCATCAATCAATAAAATATCTGGTAAGGATGTCTCGGTTTGTTTTAGTTTTTGATAACGCCGGGTTAGAGCTTGATGCATAGCTGCATAATCATCTCCCGCGGTTATATTGTCAATATTAAAGCGGCGATACTGATTTTTTTCCGCGCCATTTGGTGAAAATACTACGCAGGAGGCCACTGTAGCCTCTCCCATGGTATGACTGATATCAAAGCACTCAATTTTTTGAATTTCGTTGGGTAACTTTAAAACAGCTTTTAACCCCTCAAATTTTTGTTCATAAGATTTCTTTTGAGTCAAACGGCTCTGTAGTGCAACAGTTGCATTTTTGTGGGCAAGCTGAAGCCATTTTAATTTATCACCTCTTGAAGGTGTTTTAAGGTTGACTTTTTGGCCTTTCATCTGAGTTAAAGCATCCATCAACCAATTTTGATTAGCTATTTTGATATCCATCAAAATAGCTTTAGGAATATCATCACAATGTTTTTTATTCAAATAAAATTGTGGGATAAAAGACTCCAAAATTTCTGCTTCGGTCTGTTCATTATTAATGGTGCAAAAATAACTGTGATCGCCAATCAAGCGCCCTTTTCTCACAAACAAAACCTCAACACACCCCTGGTTTTCACTGTGTGCTAAAGAAACAATATCCAAATCATCGCTGCCCATGATTACATTTTGTTTTTCCTGAATTTTGCGTAAGCTATTAATTTGATCTCGAAATTTAGCCGCGCTCTCGTAAGCCTCAATTTTGGCTGCCTGCTGCATTTTTTCTATCATACTTGTGATGAGCTGTTGAGATTTGCCTTGTAGGAATAGTTCAGTGGCCTTAACGTCTTCTGCATAGCGCGCCTCAGAGATTTTTTTCACACAAGGACCGCTGCAGCGTTTTATTTGATACTGCATACAAGGTCTGCTGCGATTTTTAAAATAGCTTTCCCTGCACTGTCGAACTTTAAAAAGTTTCTGCAATAAATTTAGAGTATGTCTGACGGCGCCGCCGCTTGGATAAGGCCCAAAATATTTCCCTTTGCCGGTTTTAGCGCCTCTATGAAATCTTAAGCTTGGATAAGCTAAATGAGAAGATAAATAAATATAAGGGTAACTTTTGTCGTCTCGAAAGAGAATATTATATTTTGGCTTTAAACTTTTTATTAATGTGTTTTCTAAAAGCAATGCTTCATTTTCTGTTTGAGTCGTTATAATCTGGATATCTGCAATTTGAGACACAAGGCTTGCTATCCTTGAGCTTTGTTGTTTTAGAAAATAGGAAGATACACGCTTTTTAAGATTTTTGGCTTTTCCAACATACAGAATTTTACCTTTGGCGTCGTACATCTGGTAAATACCAGGCTCTGAAGATAACTGTTTTAGAAATGTTTTATAATCGAAGCTTTGCGCCATTGATATTAAGAATCTGACTTATCATCAGGTTCCTGGAATATTTCGTTACCTAACATACCGTGACGGATGGCAAGGTGAGTTAATTCAACATCATTATTGAGCTTTAGTTTTTCAAACAAGCGATAACGATAACTGTTCACGGTTTTAGGACTTAAGCATAGCTTATCAGAGATATCCTGAACTTTTTGTCCACTGGTTATCATAAGTAAAACCTGTAATTCACGCTCAGAAAGTTTATCAAAAGGCGAGCTTTTTTCATCTCCCAGATTTTTAATGGCCAGTTGCTGGGCAATCTCAGGACTCATGTAACGTTCATTAGAATATACTTTGCGGATGGCTATAATCATTTCTTCAAAACCACATCCTTTGGTAAGATAGCCCTTGGCGCCAGCTTGCATAAAGCGTGAAGGAAAAGGTTCTTCGTTACACGAAGTCAGTGCAATGATCTTGATGTTAGGCTGATGCCGAATCATTCTACGACAGGCTTCTAAGCCACCGATACCAGGCATTTTGACATCCATAAGTACTACATCGGGTTCAAATTCACGAGCAATAGAAAGAGCCTGCTCGCCACTTTCGGCTTCGCCAATAATTTTGATATCACCCACATCCGTTAGTAGTTTCTTAATGCCGATTCTCAACAGCTCATGGTCATCGACAATTAATACTTTAATCAAAAGAGCTTCCCGTTCGTCAATTGTCTGGCGGAGAGGCAGGGATTCGAACCCTGGGAAGGTTGCCCTTCAACGGTTTTCAAGACCGCCGCTTTCGACCACTCAGCCACCTCTCCAAATAAAATTGACTTGGAATTGTTTATCCCAAGACAATCAATGATAATTGAATTTTGTTAAGAATTCAAAGTATTTATGCTATAACGTCATTAGTGTGCAACAAACATTTAACTTTTGTTCTAACTAAAGCGTTAGTGTCGCCAAAATCCTATTACAAATTTGGAGATTTATTCTTTATGAGTTATTCAAGAGATTATTGTATTTTACTTACAAGTTCTGCTCAAAACTCACTGAAACAAATTCAGGCGTTGCAAGCCTGTAATGAGCTAATTACACAAAATCAGACAATTAGCCTGCTTTTTTTGCAAAATGACGCGGTTTTTCTCGGAAATCGCTTTTGTGTTATGCCAGAAGAAGAGCAAAATTTGAATCTTCTTTGGCATGAATTTATTATCAAACATAACCTGAATGCTCATATTTGCGTTAATAGCGCCCTTAGAAGAGGTATTTTAGATAATCAATATGCCAAAATTTACCAAGCAGGCGCTGCCAATCTATTAAAAGGATATAAAATGTCCACTTTAAGCATATTGTTTCAAGCCCTGGAAACCTGCGACAGGTTTATGCAATTATGAAAAAAATTCTTTTTATCATCACCCATCCACCCTATCATACTTTTGTTTCACAGGAGTTTCTTGATACCATTTTATTTGCTGCCAGTTTTGGGATGGCAGTTTCGGTACTATTTAAGGACTCAGGTCTTATGCATTTGGATCCTGCGATTAACGCGCCCATAAAATATAAAAATGTTTTGCAACAGATTAAAGGATTTAAGCACTTTGATATCAAAAAACTTTATCTTTATGTACCAGGTAAAAAACCACTTAATCACAGCGATTTAGAACTGACAGAATTACAAGATTTAACAGGGTTTTTTCGACAGTTTGACTTTGTAATCTTTGACGAAAAGCCATGAACTACCTTGAAATTGATGAACAGCGATTAGCGTTAGACATCCATGGATTTTTAGTTGAGCGGAAACTTTGGAATAAAACCATTGCTCAGGCACTGGCGCAAAAAGCAGGCATTAACTTAACGCCCGAACACTGGCAGATTATTGAATTTTTGAGGGGTTTTTACCAGGAATATCATATAATTCCTCCACTTAGAATTTTTATTAAAAATTTAAAAGAAGTTGACAAAGATTTAGCAAACAGTATTAAATTACATTCGCTTTTTCCAGAAAGCCCACTCAAATACGCCTGCATGATTGCAGGTTTGCCTAAACCAAAACACTGTATGTAAAGCAAGATTTCTATCTTAAAGAGTTGGGTAGATTTAAAACTGAATTATATTAGAAGTGGTGGGCCGTCTGAGGTTCGAACTCAGGACACGCGGGTTAAAAGCCCGCTGCTCTGCCGACTGAGCTAACGGCCCACAAGAGGTTGATATCATACCGTTTTTTTCAAAAATTACAACCGTTTTTTTGAATTTTTTTTATTTTTAGGATTTACGAAACACTACGTATTAAAATCGAAATTAATCAATGTAGGTTGGACTGACGTAGGAAGCCCAACAGGGTATATTCATTTAATTACGGCCTTTTTAGTTGCCACGACCTGTTGGGCTTCCTACGTCAGTCCAACCTACATTGATTTTGCCTGTAAATCTAAGTTTTTCGTCCTGATTTTTAATGTATTTCAGTAATTACCAAGGAAATATCACAAATATGGGTAGACTTTTTGTTTAAATAATCTTTGCTCCCACTATTCGCACACTTTCCTTAAACCCCTGGCTTTTCACCCCATATAGCCTTATGTAATTGAAGTTGCATTCTCACAGCCAGTGAATCTTCCAAAATCCATTGCGCTAAAGACTTTGCATCCACTTGATGATAACTCGGTGAGAATAAAATATGACATCTTTCTAGAAGCGCGTGTTTTTCTATAAAATCTTTGCTCCATTCGTAGTCTTCTTTTGAGCAAATAACAAATTTAAGTTGATCCATAGGATTTAGCTGAGCCAGATTTGACAATTTATTTTGATGTGACTCTTTTGAACCCGGTGTCTTAATGTCTATCACTTTTACTACCTGTTCATTGACTAAAGCTACATCAATGGCACCACTGGTTTCAAGTGAAACCGTATAATTTTGTTCAATAAGTGCGTCCATGAGGTCTATGCATTGCTTTTGAGCCAAAGGTTCTCCGCCGGTGACGGTGACGAAACGAGTTTTATAAACTTTAATTTCGGATAGAATTTCTGTGATTGAACGCCGGGTTCCGCCGGAAAAGGCATAAGTCGTATCACAGTATTGACAGCGAAGTGGGCAGCCAGTTAACCGGATAAAAATAGTGGGCAGACCAACAAAAGTTGATTCACCCTGTATGGAATAAAAAATTTCTTTGATTCTTAACACGATACTATGATGAGCTTATTTTAGGGTTAATACTTTTTTTAGGTTGAATAGACTGGCTAATCACCTGAAGACGGTTTTGAGCAAGTTGCGCCACTGAAGAGTCAGGATATTGTTGTAATACTCTCTCTAGTTGGCTTTTGGCTTTTTCAAGTTGACCATTGTCAGCATATATAAATCCAAGTTTAAGCAACGCATCGGGAACCTTATTGCTCGATGGATAATTTTGAACAACAGTAGTAAATTCACTTGCTGCTTTTCGAGCGCTATTTTGAATTAAATAAATTTCACCCGCCCAAAAGTGAGCATTTGAAACATAACGTCCTTGAGGAAATTGCTTTAGATAAGTTTGAAAAGCGGACAGAGCGTCGCTATATTTTTTTTGAGAAACTAATGTATAAGCATTTTCGTAAGCCTGATAGTCTGTTTGAGAAATATTCACAGATTTATTAGCAGGTTTATTAGTTGGTGCTTGCATTGAACTCATATTAGGTTTAGAGCTATCGGTTTTTTTTACAAGTTGCGCTTTTAATAAAGTTATCTCATGAGATTGCTGTTGAAGCTCTCCCGTTAAAGTCTGAATTTGTTGCTGCAAGTTTTCTATTTGCTGTGGGAAGTCTTGTTTAAGTTGAAAATTCAATTGTTGCTGTAATTTAGCTAGCTTTTGATTTGTAGATAAGTTTGCAAAATCATTAGATGCATTATCAGCGGTAGTATCACCTGCAGAGCTTTGTGTTGTAAAATCAGGTTGAGGACTCACAACGGGTGCTGGATCCGCAAATACGGATCCATAGCCAAAAGATGCACTTATCAGTAAAGCGCTTAAAGTTGAAATATGTTTTCGCAAGAGAGACTCCGTTTAATTAGGACGATAGGTTAAATCCACCCGTCTGTTTTTAGCATAGGCTTTGGCGGTATGTCCAAGCGCAATAGGACGCATATCACCATAGCTGATATAATGAATTTGTTTGTCGTTAACCCCATTAGATTCCAGAATTTTTACAACTGCTAATGCTCTTCGCTCACCTAATGCCATATTATACTCATGACTGCCTCTGGCATCGGTATTGCCTGCTACAAGAATATTCACCCGTGGATGTGAAATTAGATAATTTGCTTGCGCCTGAATTGACGGCAGATATTTTGCACGTACAATACTTTTATTAAAGGCAAAGTAATAAGATTGATTATGTGGAGCCTTTAGCAATACTGCATCTGAAACATTCATTGCCTGCACGCCATACTGTTTACCAAGCCCTGAAGTACTCAAAGTACTGGCATTGCCATTAGGACCATAAGCTGAATTAAATCCTCCAGTGGTACTACAGGCAGCCAATGCCAAAAAACCGATGCCAGTTATCGTTGTTGTGAGTATTTTTTTTATCTTCATAATAACCTCGTGTAATTATTAATTCATAGGTGACCAGGCAGGCTCAAGTACTGAACCTTCTGGTGTTGGTAAAGTGAAATTGGCAGAACCATCGGTAGAGACTACTTGCAAGGCGCTGTTCAACTTAGCATCATTGGCGTAAACGACCATTTGTCCATTTGGCGCAACACTTGGGGTTGAGTCAAACTTGTTGTGCGTTAATACTTTTAAATTACCGGTTTTTAAGTTTTGTATGGCAATATTAAAACCTTCAGCACCTCGATGCAATACAACAATCGAATGACCATCCGCAGTAAAAGAAGCTCTTGCATTGTAATTACCGGTAAATGTTAAACGTTGAATCTGCTGAGAAGCTAAATTGTACTGATAAATCTGCGGAGTCCCACCTCTATTTGAGGTAAAAATAATAGATTTTCCATCCGGTGCAAAAGCAGGTTCTGTGTCGATAGAATAACCATGGGTCAACTGTGTGAGTTTACCGTTAGCCAGATGATATAGGTATACTTTTGGATGTCCGGTTTTAGATAAAACAATGGCAAGATTCTGTGAGTTTGGAGACCACGCTGGTGCACCGTTAATGCCTGGAAAATCTGAAATCAATCTTTGCTGCCCTGAGGCAACGCTCACCAAATAAATAGAAGCTTTATCATTTGCTAAAGAAACATAAGCAATTTCTTTTCCGTTGGGTGACCAGGCTGGTGACATGAGTGGTTCATTGGATTGAACCAGTGTCTGAGGTTTGTAACCATCTGCATCGGCAACTTCAAGATAATATTGTGGCAAACTGTTTAGCGGTCTTTTTACCAAAACATAAGCGATACGAGTGTTAAAAATGCCCTTAATGCCAGTCAATTCTTGATAAATAGCATTACTGATTTTGTGTGCAGCAAACCTTAAGGCGGGCTTTGGTACTGTAAAGGATTGACTCAATACTACCCCACTTTTTTTATGCTTGACTAACACAAGATTCATTAACTGATAAGTCACCTTGAATGTGCCATCATTGTTTTCAGTGACTTGTCCTTTAACCAAATAATCATAATGCTGCTTTAACCAAAGCTCAGGCTGCAATTGACTTGCGCTTAAGTTTTGCTGAGGCATATCTGCAAAGGCCATGGTTTTAAAATGCCCCGTACTTGCGAGATCCTGGTTGATGATTTGGGCAATATTATCATCTTTATCAGATATTAAGTTTTGTCCTGAAAAAGGGACTATAGCAATCGGTAGTGCCGCTTTAATACCATCATTTAATGTAATATGTAATTCAGCAAAGCTTAAAGGGCTTAAAATGCTTAATAAGATAAAAAAAATGATTTTTAACCTTTTCATAATGAAAGTGCCTCAACAGTTTCTGGTTTAAGATGGATGCATAGTAATAGAAAATTGCCTGAATTGCTTTAAAGCTTCCGAATTATTGGTTGGCAAAGGTAAAGGTGATGCTTTTAACACTGCAAGCCTTGCGGATTGATCCAGTGCTTTATCACCGCTGGAGTTTACAATGTTCACTTGCGTTACTTGACCTGAGTCAGTGGTGTCTATCTGCAAAGTCACTTGCATTTGCGAAGTCGCATTGGGCGGTTCAAGCCAATTATTGTGAATGGCCATTCGTACCAATGCCACATATTTGTTCACAATACCATCAATATATTGGGCTTTGGCAGCTGCCAACTGCTGTTTTTCCTCTGCCAGTTGTTTTGCTAACAGGGCTTTCGCATCTTGAGTTTTTTGTTTTGCCTGAGCCATTTTCAGTTGTTTTTGTTTGAGTTCAGCTAATTTTTTTTGTTGAGATTTAAAATTCGATAAAGCTTGAGTCTGCTTTTTCTCTAGATCATTCAAGTGGTGTTGAGCAAGTTCTTGTGCTTTTTTAATCACCTCAAGCCGTTTACGGGCTGCGCGCTGCTCATGGGCTTGCTCTTTTTTCAATGATAGGTTCTTTTCACGGAGGTTTTGCAGGCTTTTAAGTTCTCTAGCTCTTAATGTTTTGGCTTCATCTGCCAAACGTTGCAGCTTTTCAAGGTGTTCACGCTGAGCTTTTTGTTTGGCAAGGCGTTCCGCCTTTAAGTGATTAACTTCTGATTCTACTTGTTGCTGATTAATAGCAACAGCATGAACAATTTGTTTTGCCTGGCCTTTTTTCAAAACATAAGGCTTATCAGAATTGAATAAAACACTTGTGAATAAAATCAAAAAAAGCAGAATATGGGCGAATAATGAAATCCCAAAGCTTAGTCTGAAACTGTTTGCTTGAGCCATAAAAATCAGCCTGTTTGATTTGTCTGGTTTACAGGGGTGGTCATCAGTCCCACATGAGCTACACCGGATTTTTGTAATAAAACCATTGCCTGCACAACTTTTCCGTAATCCACTTGATTATCTCCCTTAATAAGAACTGGGCGATTCAAGTGTTCTTCTTTATCCAGCATAATTTCAGCAGCAACACGAGTTGCCAGTGACTGTGCACTTAGCGGTTGCTGTGGATGAGCGGTGATATTTAAAAAATATTCCCCCTGCTTATTGACAGAAACTACGATGGGAGTCTGATTTTTTACTTTAATTGGATTGGATTGGGCTTTCGGCAGATTGATTTTAACCCCCTGTGTTAACAAAGGCGTCGTAATCATAAAGATTACTAATAACACCAGCATAACATCAATGTAGGGAACCACATTGATTTCAGCTAAAATGCCTCTTCTTTTGCCTCGGGTACTCATGAAGCGTTTCCTTTTACAGGTGATTGCGGAAGTTCACACTGACGATAAAGTAATGCTGTAAATTCTTCTTGAAATGTATCGTAATTTGATTCAAGTCGCTCAATTTCATCTGCATAGCGATTGTAGGCAACCACAGCAGGTATGGCTGCAAATAAACCCATAGCTGTTGCAATCAAAGCTTCCGATATACCGGGAGCCACCATGGAAATAGTAGCTTGTTGAACACTGCCCAGAGAGTGGAAAACCGTCATAATTCCCCAAACGGTGCCAAAAAGTCCAACATAAGGACTGGTTGAGCCAATAGTGGCAAGTATTGCCAGATTTTTTTCTAAAGCCTCCACACCTCGGGTTTTAGCAACTTTCATGGCGCGTTTTGCACCCTGCAAAGCTGCGTCACCGGAGCAACCGATTCTGGTAGAAGTTTTGTTAAATTCTCTCAAGCCAGAACGAAAAATATTCTGTAGTCCGTAAATAGGGTCAATGGTTTCGGGCATTTTGCTGTATAGCTTATTGAATTCGATACCAGACCAGAATTGCTCTTCAAATTTTTTAAAATTGGCTCGAGATTTTTTTAGCAGTAAACCGCGCTGGATAATTAAGGCCCAGGATAAAACGGAAGCTGCAAAAAGCAACAATAAAACGAATTTTACCATTACGCCAGCATGGGCAAAGTATGCCCAAAGCGAGTTATCCATTGTCATATGATTCTCCGCATTTGGAATTTATAGGACTGATGCAAAACTATGCACTGAACTCAAAATATTTCTAAAGTCCGAATATCTCAGTCCGTGCTTTAGTGTTCCTTTAAAAGTAAATTAGCTTATCATGTATTTGGCAAATTTTCACCAGAATATTCTAAGGTTTGATTGCAACTTGTTTTCAGACTGATTTTATAAACTGCTCTACTCTATTAGCGATTGCTGGGTATCCACAAACTGAAGTGCATTAGGGGCTTTTAGGCCAAAGTGTGTATAAGCCATTTTGGTCGCCACTCTACCTCTTGGGGTACGCATTAAAAAACCTTTTTGGATTAAATACGGCTCTATCACATCTTCGATGGTGCCTTTTTCCTCACTAATAGCTGCAGCCATGGATTCAACACCGACGGGGCCACCATCGAACTTTTCAATCAGGCTGAGCAACAGTTTTCTGTCCATCATGTCAAAACCATGTACATCAACATCGAGCAAATCCAATGCTTTGTCTGCGATAGATTTATTTACGCTGCCATCTGCTTTAACTTCTGCAAAATCTCTAACCCGTCTAAGCAGGCGATTGGCAATTCGAGGCGTACCACGGGCGCGTTTGGCAATTTCACGGGCACCCTCTTTTTCTATGGTCATGCCCAGTATTTTACCAGAGCGCATAACAATGGTTGTGAGATCTGCTAAATCATAAAATTCGAGACGCTGCACAATACCAAATCGATCTCTTAAAGGTGATGTGAGCAAACCCGCTCGTGTAGTTGCGCCAACCAAGGTAAATGGGGGTAAATCCAGTTTAATAGAACGAGCTGCAGGCCCTTCCCCAATCATAATATCCAGCTGATAATCTTCCATAGCAGGATATAAAATTTCTTCTACCATGGGACTTAAACGATGAATTTCATCCACAAATAAAACATTATGCGCTTCAAGGTTCGTGAGTAATGCGGCTAAATCGCCTGGGCGTTCTAAAACTGGTCCCGATGTTTGTTTTAATTCAACCCCCATTTCATTGGCAATAATGTTGGCTAAAGTAGTTTTTCCAAGGCCGGGTGGCCCAAAGATTAACACATGATCCAAGGCTTCCTGTCGGTTTCTAGCAGCATGAATAAAAATTTCCATTTGTTCTCTAACCGCTTTTTGTCCCGTATAATCTTTCAGACATATGGGACGTATGGCTCTATCAATAACTTCTTCATTTTGCTTTGGCGTGGAAGTAATCAGTCGTTCGGTTTCTAACATGATATCCCAATAAAAGTTCTATTTTTGTTCTCTTCAAAAGAGTATCAGAGATTGCCCTGGCTAAGCAATACTTTTTAGTGCAAGCCGAATAATATCTTGTGTATTCAATGCAGTAATATCCAGTTTTGCAATGACTTTACTGGCTTCCTGCGGTTTGTATCCCAATGCAACCAGTGCACTGATAGCCTCTTGTTCAGGTAAATTAATATTTAGACCTGAAAATGTATCTGAGGCACAGGTTTGATTATCCGAGAAACTTTGTTTTAATTTATCTCGCATTTCAACCAATAAACGTTCCGCTGTTTTTTTACCGACTCCGGGCAACTTAACTAAAGCGGCGTGATTGTTGTCGGCTACATAAGTGGCGAACTCATTAGGCGTTACGCTGGATAAAATAGTTAAGGCAAGTTTTGGGCCTACACCATTAACTTTAACTAAAGTTCTAAATAGACTTCTTTCTGCTTTGTCATAAAATCCATAAAGCAGCTGTGCATCTTCGCGCACCACAAAGTGAATGTTTAATACAATTTTGTTCCCCGTTTCGGGCAACTGATAAAAAGTATTCATAGACGCATGCACTTCGTACCCTACGCCATTCACATCGATTAATAATTCTGGAGGCTGTTTTTCCAAAATAACCCCTTCTATGCGACCTATCATCGTAATCGTCCTCTTCTGATTTTTGTTGCCTGAGCTTTTAACCTTCCCATTCCAAAGCTTGAATTTGCGTGACAAATCGCAATGGCCAGCGCATCCGCGGCATCTGCTTGAGGAACTTGCGTCAAAGACAACAGGGTTTTAATCATACTTTGTACTTGAGTTTTTTGTGCGGCTCCATAACCAACCACGGCTTGTTTTACCTGTCTGGCTGAATATTCAGCCATTTCAATCGTATGGATTGAAGTGGCGACGATAGCTGCACCTCTGGCCTGTCCGAGTTTTAAGGCACTACCAGCATTTTGATGCATAAAGATCTGCTCAATCGCTGCATCATCCGGTTGAAATTCAAAAATAACTTCTCGAATGCCATCGAAGATCTGCTGCAATCTCAAAGCAAAATTTTCTTCCGTAACCTTAATACAACCGCAAGTGACATATCGATGTCGCAAGCCATCAGACTCAATGATACCAAAACCTGTGATTCTGGAGCCAGGATCAATACCCAAAATTTTTCGTTTTTCCATGATCAGTTTAATTGCGCTAAGATAACGTCATCCATTTCAGCATTGGAAAAAACATTTTGCACATCATCCAAGTCTTCAAGTACGTCAATTAATTTTTGTAGCTTTTGCGCAGATTCCAAGTCTAAATCCACATTTGTAGAGGCCACCATATTAAGATCGGCATACTCTAAAGCAAAATTTTTATTATCCATAATTTCTTTAAGACTGGAAAAATTTTCTACTGGTGTTACAACTTCAATAGTGCCGTCTTCATTGACACTCACATCCTCAGCCCCATGTTCCAAAGCAACCTCCATCACTTCTTCTTCATCACAACTGGATGCACAAATAATCTGGCCTTGTTTGCTAAAAAGATAAGCTACTGAACCACTGGTTCCAAGATTTCCAGAGTGTTTGCTAAAGGCATGGCGCACTTCCGCCACCGTACGGTTGCGATTATCTGTGAGACATTCAACCATTACTGCAACACCAGCAGGCCCATACCCTTCATAAATAATTTCTTCCATGTCTGCTCCATCGCCACCGCCGGAGCCTTTTTTAATGGCTCTATCGATATTGTCGTTAGGCATGTTGGCTGATTTGGCTTTAATGATGGCTTCACGCAATCTGGGATTGGCTTCTACATCAGCTCCTCCCATTTTGGCGGCTACGGTAATGAGTCGAATCAACTTCGTAAATACTTTCCCGCGTTTTGCATCAACTTTCTTTTTTTTATGTTGAATGTTAGCCCATTTACTGTGTCCGGCCATAATTAATCCTCTTTAGCACTTTCTTTTTTGATAGTTCTTAACCCAAGCTCAATTAATTGTGAAGGTTCAGCTTTTGCTGGGGCATTCATCAACGGGCAAGAGGCATTTTGAGTTTTTGGAAAAGCAATTACTTCACGAATTGAATCTGAGCGAGTTAACAGCATGGCAATTCTATCCAGCCCAAAAGCAATACCACCATGAGGAGGACAACCAAGCTCTAAAGCTTCTAACAAGTGACCAAATTGCGCTTTGGCTTCAACTTCATCAATGCCTAACAATTCAAAAACTTTCATTTGCGTTTCAAATTGATTAATTCGAATGGAACCACCTCCCACTTCATACCCATTAATCACCATATCATAAGCTCTGGACAGGTGCTCATGAGGACTTTGTAAAAAAGCTTCTAAATTTTCACCTTGAGGAGCTGTAAAAGGATGATGTAACGCATACCAGCGATTATGATCTTTGTTGTGTTCAAACATAGGAAAATCCACCACCCAAAGCGGTTGCCAGGAATCGTTAATTAAGTTTAAATCCTGAGCTAATTTAATTCTAAGGTTACCCAATGCGTCATTAACAATTTCTGCATGATCAGCACCAAAGAAAACAATATCACCTGTGGTTGCATTAACACGTTTCAAAATATTTTGAATGGTAGCCTCATCAAAGAATTTCAAGATAGGAGACTGTAATCCGGCCATTCCCTGACAGATATCATTGATTTTGATATAGGCAAGCCCTTTAGCACCAAAAATGCTCACATACTTACCATAATCATCCAATTCCTTACGGCTTAATTTATCGCAGCCACCAGGTAGTTTTAAGGCTGCAACGCGGCCTGTTTTATCATTGGCAGGACCTGCAAAGACTTTAAAATCTACCGCTTGAACTAAATCATCTATAGTGACCAATTCCAAATCAATTCTTAAATCAGGTTTGTCTACCCCATATTTTTCCATGGCTTCAGCATAGGTCATTCGCTTAAATGGTGTTGGCAAATCTGCACCGATACAGTGTTTAAAAATATGTGCCATCATTTTTTCAAAGAGTGTTTGAATATCCTGTTCATCTAAAAATGAGGTTTCCACATCTAATTGAGTGAACTCAGGTTGTCTGTCCGCTCTTAAATCTTCATCACGAAAACATCGAACAATCTGATAATAACGATCTAGCCCACTCATCATCAAAAGCTGTTTAAATTGTTGTGGTGATTGTGGTAAGGCAAAAAACTCACCAGGATGGGTTCTACTGGGAACTAAGTAGTCTCGTGCGCCTTCTGGTGTTGCCCGCGTTAAAAATGGTGTTTCAACCTCTAAAAAATGTTCCTTATGCATAAAATCGCGAATGGCTTTATTCATCTCAGATCGCAGCTTAAGTTTTTTGGTCATCTCAGGACGGCGAATATCAATGTAACGATATTTCAGTCGATTTTCTTCACCTACCGGATGATACTCATCAATGGGAAATGGTAATACTTTAGCGTGATTTAATATATTAAGCTCGCTCACCGCAACTTCAATTTTACCCGTTTTGAGGTTTTTATTAGCCAGACCTTCTGGACGTAATCGTACTTTACCTTCAATCTGAATAACATACTCACTGCGAAGCTTTTCTGCTTGTTCAAAATGTTTTGATGCAATTTCAGGATCAAAAACTACTTGCAACAGACCTTCTCTATCACGCAAGTCTACAAAAATCACACCGCCATGATCTCGACGACGATGAACCCAGCCACAAATTTGAACAGATTGATCCACCAATTTTTCAGTGACTTCGCCACAATAATGGGTTCGCATAACAACTTTCTCTTTTTAGACATAATTGTATCGCATTGTAGCAAAATTGGATTCTTATAGTAAGACTTTCAACCTTATATGAATGTCGCTATGATTAAGAAAATACCCATAAAACGAATGGGGATGCCTTTTGGCAGCATTATTAATAAAATACCTGTACTAAGGGCTAATAATTGAGACATATCTTGTAGTTGAAAATGCCAAACAGAATCAGGTAGCTTTTGAAGAAATGACAGGTATAGCATCAAAATTTTTAATAAAATAGCAGCAATATAGAATAACCAACAACTGACAAAATGACTGAAAAGCGATATTACACACCCTACTAAAGCTAATGGCGCAATTGCAAAAGTAACCATTGGGATAGCAATCATATTAGCAACTATGGCGATAAGCGAGGTTTTTTGAAAAAACCAAAGCGTCAAAGGCATCAAACCCAAAGTAATTAACCACTGTAACCTAAAATGTTTCCACCATAAATTCATGTAAGGATTTAGTCTGCCACTGAGTGAAAAGACGATTAGAAATACAGCAAAAAATGATAACCAAAAGCTGGCTGAGATAAAAGCTAATGGTTCAAACAACAAAATAATAACAAAGGCCTGAGATAAAGAACGAGCTAAAGAAATATGTCTACCAACAAGCTTTGCCATGATAATTAAGCTAATCATGATAAATGCTCTTTGGCTGGGTAAAGCAAACCCAGAAAACAAAGTATAAAGCGCAGAACAAACCCATGAAACTATCAACCCTGCTTTTTGCGCGGGTAACAGAAGTATTAAAAACTCTGAACGACACCATAAAAATACTGCAAGATAAAAACTGAAAAAAGCACAAAGTCCAATATGCAAACCTGATATAGCCATCAAATGACTGGTACCTGTGTTACGAAAAATTTGCCACTGTGCTTGAGATACATGGGTCTTTAATCCAACTGTTAAAGCACTGAGTAAACCTGCCATAAATTTAAATTTCGTATTTTTTAAGCAATGATAAATTTCATAAGCAAGCTTTTTTCTTGAGCGAAAAATTAAATTCTTGAAACTATGATGATTACGATGCAGTAATTGATTAATATTGGCATTCTTAACATAACCAACCGCTTGAATATTATGAATTGCCAACCATTTTCCATAATCAAAAGTGTGATAGGCAGGCACTTTTTTACTGGATAACAAATGTACCTTAAGTTGCCATATATCGTTCCGATATACTGCTTTGCGAGTGCCATACCAGCTAATTTTCACATTGCCTGAGGCTTTATGTCTATCTAAACAATGAAGTTTTACGATAAAACTTAAATGATGCTTTTTAAAAATCGGCGATGAAATAATCAATGCCCTGATTTGATGATACTTGCCCCTTGAAATATTTATTTGTTTGTCCATCCTTTGGTGATAGGCGATAAATATCCATAATAATAAGAAAATGATAATTACTATTGCATATCCTGGCTGTTTCAATAATCTTCCTGACAAAACTATATATTACCATAAAAGTAATTCCAAAACTTTGTTTCTATGCAATTTATTTTTCATACCCTTTATGTTAGATTAGCCTTATGCTGTATTTTTGAACAATTTATGTTAGTCGTAAATCATAAATTATTACAGGCCGCAAGCCCTGTTCGTATCATTGGCCATATTGCTGTACCCCATATTTACGATATTAATAATGAACCCATTTACTCTGGACTGGATCTGAAAAACTGCAGGCAAATTTCTGAGATAAGTAATGTATTATATTCATGAACTTATAGGGGAAATAAAATGCCTAAAAGAGAGATGCGTCGATATGACGCAGAATTTAAACAAAATACAGTAAGCTTATATTTCAGTTCAGGAAAGTCTTGTAAAATTCTTTCTGAAGAATTGAACGTCCCTAGCTCCACTATCGCTTGTTGGATTAATTGCGGTAAATACCATCATTCTCAATCCAAAAATTTACCAAATGTAACTCACGAAGAACTTTCAGAACTCAAAAATTGAGGCAAGAATTAAAGCATGTAAAAGAGGAGCGAGACATATTAAAAAAAGCCATAGCCATTTTTTCAGCACCCAAAAAAAGCTGATATTTGATTTTATGTATCAAAATTAAGCTCAATTCAGTATTGAGAAAATGGCAAAGTTATTCAACGTTTCTGTCAGTGGCTACTACCATTGCATCAATGGGGATCTTCGCCAGCATGATAAAAAAGATAAAACTTTGAGCGACATCATCAAAAAAGTCTTTTATGATAGCCGGCAAACTTATGGCAGTAGCAGAATAAAACAGGCGGTGAACAATACAGGCGAAAGCGTGGGCATTCATAGAATACGCAGGTTAATGCTTGAAAATGGCCTGGAAGCCAGACGTAAAAAACTATTTAAAACCACAACACGAATTAATCCTAAAAACACGGTTTCTGATAATATATTAGAACAGGATTTCTCTGCTATTGAGCCTAATCAAAAATGGGTAAGCGATATTTCCTACATCTGGACAAACTCAGGTTGGTTGTACCTTGCGGTGATTATGGATTTATTTTCAAGAAAAATGATAAGCTTAGCTATGGCAGAAAGAATGACTCAAAAGTTGGTTATGATGGCATCGGAACAGGTAATTACAAAACGTGAGAAACCTAAATCGTGCATTTATCATTTTGATAGAGGTTCACAGTACACAGCTAAATTATTAAAGCAGTTGAAAATTTATGGGTTATCATCGAGTATGAGTGGTAAAGGTAATTGTTATGACAACAGTGCTATGGAAAGCTTTTTTGCAACTTTAAAAACTGAGTGGGTTTATCATCATCAGTTTCACAATATTGAGGAGGCTAAAATAAATATTTTCGATTGCATTTGAACAACAGTACTATTAAATGTAAATTTGCCTACAGTAAATCGGATCCAGTCCAATAAAAGCAAAAATAGGCTCCAAAATTCAACAGATATAGAAGAGTAATTTAAACCAATGAATTCATCAGTAAAAGTGAGTGTGAAATTTTTGAATTATAATGCGCATGACTCGCGCAAAAAATGATTGTTGGTAAATAGATAAGCAGCAAACAATGAACTTAAAAAATAATACTAACCACGGGACACTACTCTAATGAAACTACTCCTAGTCGAAGACGAAATAAAGACAGCAAATTATCTACAAAAAGGACTGACGGAGCATGGCTTTAGTGTGGAAACGGCAAACAATGGTGTTGATGGGCTTTTTAAAGCTCAGAATCATACTTATGATTTATTAATACTGGATATTATGTTGCCAGGGCTTTCTGGTTGGGACATCCTGGAAAAACTGCGAAGCGTAAATATTCAGACTCCGGTATTATTTTTAACCGCTAAAGATGATGTTTCGGATAGAGTCAAAGGTCTGCAGTTAGGTGCCGATGATTATCTGGTTAAACCCTTCGCCTTTGTTGAATTAGTAGCAAGAACTTTTAATATTTTACGTCGAGGCTCCCAAGATAATAATCACCAACTTAAAATTGCCGATTTAGAGATTGATTTAGTTGCGCTTAAAGCCAAACGTGCAGCACAACGTTTAGACTTAACGGCCAAAGAATTTGTATTATTATCATTATTTGCCAGAAATGAAGGGAAAATTCTCTCTCGAACTATGATAGCTGAGCAAGTATGGGATATGAATTTTGACAGCGATACCAATGTGGTCGATGTGGCAATAAAGCGGTTACGAAATAAAGTCGATGAGCCCTTTGATAAAAAATTAATACACACTGTGCGTGGGTTGGGGTATGTCTTTGAAGCTCGATAAATCAAACTATTCAGCAACCTCCATTACTGGAAAACTGACACTGCTTTATACACTGGTGTCCTTCCTATTAATCATCGTTGCTCTTTCTATTATTTATTTATCGGTGATTACCATGATACATCACCAGGATGAAGCTTTTCTAACAGGTGAACTTAAAACCATTGAAAAGATTATTCTAGATATGAAAGGTACGAATATGATTAGCGCGTTACGTCAAGAAATCATATTAGAGCCTGAAACAAATCCAAATCATTATATGGCACGAGTATTGAAAAATAATGACGCCATTGTTTTGCAAACTCCTGAACTTACTCAACTCATTTCAACTACAGATTTTCCAAATGTTGACACAAGTAGTAATGCTACATCGATGACACCTGCCAAGCACTTTAAGGCTCATAATCATCAACATTATTTACTGATAACACTGAAAACTCACAAGCACCATGTGGCCTATACCATTCAAGTGGCTTTAAACATCACCAAAAGTGATAGAATCATTGCCTTCTACGAAGAGATTTTGTTGTTAACCTTAGCCATTACTTTTTTTCTTTGCCTCATTTCAAGTTACATTATGACTCGACGTGGGTTACGTCCCATCTATGCACTCAATAAAGCCATTCATGAAATTGATGTTGATAACTTGAATACCGTGCTCGCAAATACAGAATGGCCTACTGAACTCATAGATACTGTCACTGTTCTAAATCGTCTATTAGAGCGGATAAAAAGTGCCTTTGAGCGTTTAACACAGTTTTCTTCTGACATTGCCCATGAATTAAGAAATCCGTTAAACACATTAATATGCCAAACAGAAATTGAGTTATCAAAACCAAGAGACGTCACAGAATACAAAACATTACTCGCATCAAACTTAGAAGAGTTGAACAAATTGGCTGAATTGTTTGAAAAAATGTTATTCATAGCAAGAGCTAAGCAGCCTACTGCAGGTTTAAAAATAGAAGCTTTAAGTTTTACCGCAGAAATGACTGTTATTATTGAGTATTATCAAATTTTAGCGAAAGAAAAAAATATTGATATTCATTTCGTCGGCAAGGGAACAATCCATGCTGATTTAGACTTATTCAAGCGTGCTGTGGGTAATATCCTATCCAATGCTATTAAATACACGTCTGCATCTGGCCAAATTACCATTACTTTATCCACGGATAAAACCTACTCAATCCTTTCGATTCAAGACTCAGGCATAGGTATTGATGAGCATCATCTAGAGCACATTTTTGATAGATTTTATCGCGTTGATTCAGCCAGAGCAAAAACCATCGAAGGTTTTGGTTTAGGGTTAGCAATTGTCGAATCCATCATGGAGTTACACGGCGGCACAGTTTCTATTCACAGTGAACCCAACGTTGGCACGACTGTCCTACTGAGTTTTCCCGATCAATCCCTCAAGATGACAAAATTGTAATGTTTCTGTCATTTTCCTAACATCTAATTTTGCTAAAATACCAAATATTATTTACCAAGCAATGGCTGTTGCATGCTGGTTTCCGAGGTAACCTCACATATACCCCCTAACCTTAGGGAGAGAACACTAAACAATATCAAATTTACCTCTGTTACTCATATTCTTGTGGCCATGGTATTCAGCCTCCTTATTTTCAATCTCTTCAGTGGCTTACGCCCCTTAAGCAGCCCTGATGAAACTCGTTACACCAGTATTAGCGCCCATATGCTGCAAAGTGGCGATTATGTAACCCCCAAGCTGAATACCATTAAGTTCTTAGACAAGCCTGTTTTATATTACTGGGTGCAGGCAACGGCCATGCATTATATGGGTAAGCATAATTGGGTATTTCGTCTACCGTCTGCTCTATTTGCTGCTTTGGGGTGCTTTTTCGTCTTTTTATTTTGCTTGAAATTTTACAGTGTAAAACAAGCCTGGCTTGCCATGCTGATGCTGATGACCGCTCCGTTATATTTTGCCATGGCACATTATGTAAATATGGATATAGCCATTGCTGTATTAATCAGTGGAACATTACTAGCCTATAGAGCATCCACATTAGCACACAAAGTGTCAAATCGTAAAATCTTACTCTACTTAGCGTATGTTTGTGCTGCACTAGGGGTTTTAACAAAAGGTTTAATTGGCTTTGTATTGCCTGGCATGGTCATTGTGCTTTGGCATAGTTTCCAAAAAGATTGGGTTGGTATTAAAAATGCACTCTGCCCCTTCGGTGCATTGCTATTTATTGTCATAATTGCCCCCTGGCTGTATTTAGTTCAAAAAGCCAACCCAGACTTTTTTCATTATTTTTTTATTTTTGAACAATTCGACCGTTTTAGTCAGTCAGGATTTAATAATGCCATGCCATTTTGGTTTTATATCCCAGTCATTCTTGTTGGGTTTTTACCTTGGTTACCCTTAGTTTTTACAGGCATTAAAGAGCTATTGATACAAAGAAATGTTAAGCCATCCCAAGATACTTTATTTTATCTTTGCTGGATAGTCTCCATTTCGCTCTTTTTTTCTATTCCACAATCAAAAATCATTAGTTACATCTTACCCGTGTTTCCGCCGATAGCTATTTTGATGGCAAAGCTATGCTGCAACAAAGGACTTTCAGAAAAAACTCAAAGCATGATGAAAAGACTCAGCCCTTTGCTGTACTTAATCAGTGCCATTGCAATGAGCTGTACACTACTTTATGTATGGAACTCAGATTACCTTGATAACATTCGAATATATCTTGTCATGGTCAATGCGCTATTGTACGCTTCAATCATCATCAGTGCGTATTTAGCTATCTACCGTAATTGGCAACAACAGCTTTTTTATGTTGGTTTTTCAACGTTGTTTATTTATTGCATTCTGCTACCTTCAACTGCCTACTGGCCAAGTAACAATACCCGAGCGTTTATACCTTATCTTGAGCATCATTTAAAAGCGAATGACGCACTCATCGCATACAACCTTTATCCTTACGAACTCCCTATCTATTTAAATCGAGCGATTCCTGTGGTTGAAAATTGGCAAAGTATTTCTGCAAGTAAAGACAATTGGAAAGGGCATTTTGTGTATGGAGTCACACCGCAACAAAAGAAAAACTTGTTATTAAGTGAGCAGCAATTCCAAGTGCTTTGGCACAGTAATAAACACGTTTACGCACTGATGCCAAAGTCAGAGTATAGAAAGCTTCATTTCAAAAACTCTATTATTGAGAATAATGGGGTTGATGTCTTGATTGAAAACAAACCCAATTTAGAGTAAACGAGGAATATAACGTGTATCCAGCAACATCCTCTGACAGACAAACAAAAACCTACAACAAAGTAGCTCATGTTACCGTTTTATTCTGGGTGATAAAAATCATCTCCACAACTGTAGGTGAAGCCAGTCCAATATGTTAATAACGCTCTGTTCATAAACTTTTTTCAAAATTCTTTCCAAAGGGATATAAAAATATTGCCATAGGTTAACATGTATGTTAACTTGAAGTTATGAGAGAAATATACTTTTACAAAACTAAGTCTGATAAATGTCCTGTTGTAGATTTTCTTAATTCATTGACAGGCACTCAGGCTCAAAAGGCTACTTGGGTCATGCAACTTATTGAAGATTTGCCTAAGCCATCTGTAAAATTTTTTAAAAAATTAGTGAATACAGCAGATATATGAGAAATTAGAGTTACAGTTCAATCAAATATTATTCGTATATTAGGGTTTTTCTTTACAGATAAAATATTTGTAGCTACAAATGGATTTGTAAAAAAAACTCAAAAAACCCCTAAGGCTCAAATAAAATTAGCAGAAAAGTATAAAAAAGATTATTTAGTGAGGTATCAATCATGAGTGATTTGCAAAAATATATTAAAGCTCGAAAACGTTCTGACGTTGAGTTTTCGAAAGGTTATGATGAAGGCTATGAACAGTTTAAAATTGGTATTTTAATCAGAAAAATGCGCAGGGAAGCTGGTCTTACTCAACAAGATTTGGCTGATCTAATAGGTTCGAAAAAATCTGCTATTTCTCGTATGGAAAACCATGCAGAAGATATAAAGCTGTCAACATTGTCATCTTTAGCTTCAGCACTAGGCAAAAATGTGCGAATTAATTTTAGTTAATTTTATTTATAATAGTTGCTCACTAAAAACAGTTTTCCTTTTCCCTGTGATTTTTCAGGCTGATATATCACTACTAGACATTCTTTAGACCTTCATTAATGTTTTCAATAAGTTATGAGACTGTTTCCCTGATTTTATTATGTGTAAACTTTTAAAAAATTCATTACTTCGATCGCAAAAATTAATAACTAATTTTCGCAAATAATCATAGCCATGCCTAAAATAATTTTTTGCTTTATCACCATGTGATTTAGTAGCTATAGTTTCAACTTCTGAAAATACTTCACCAGTTCTATAACTCCATGCAAATGCAATGGTCATCACCGCCAATAGTTTATCAATGCGAGCAGGCTCTGTCATGTGAGTGGATTCAAAATTAAAACCTTTTATTTTTAAGCAGCCAAACATAGTTTCAATTTCTTGACGAACTTCATAACCTACAAGCGCATGCTTTGGATTATTATTTGTAACAACAATTCGGTATGTACCATCCAATAATTTTTCGCCCACAACAAAAACTGTGCAACCCAGAACAACTCTTTTGCCTAGTGAACACGTACTCCCTGGCTTTAGATTTCTAAAGAAATTCCTTGCAGGCTTTTGTCTGCCGCGACTATCTGATACGTTAAAACTGCACTTTATCCTTATTATAAAGGGTATTTTAGAAGAAATTAAATATTGAAACCATTCTTTTCCAACGAATTCTTTATCTGCTAATAAATTGGAAATTTTATTGATCCCAAATGTTTTTTTAAAACGTTCTAACATTTCAATGCGATCAGATGTCTTGGTGTTTGCCCGCTTATTGAGCGTTTTCCAAAGTAATGGTATTGCAATGCCATTATGGCAAACGGATAAAACAAAAATATTAATATCTTTTTTACCAAACTTCCAATTAGTCCGATCTATTGCTAGAGTCCAGCTAGCGCCGAACTGGAAGATACTGACAACAAATGTAGCAATGCTATCAAATGAAAATTCAAACTTTGCCATGAACCGATTAATTCTCTTATAGTTTGAAGCCTGTTTAGCGTTGCCACGAAAGACAGTTGCAACTTGAACTAAATTTATAGTTTTGACCATCATAATCCCCAACACAATTTGCCCCAAGCAAATGAGTTGTGAAGGATGCCAATCAGAAAAGTGTGTTCGTAGGGCCGCGCATAACGCCAATAATTCAGTCATAATAAATTCCAGGGGAGAAGGTTTCGCTAAGAATGGAATTCTATTATAAATCAACTGATTATAAAACAATGTCTAGTAGTGATGAGAATTTTCCAACATGGTTTTTTCTAATTTCAAAAATATCTTTTATTTCAACCGGCTGTCCCGGCTAAAGTTGATCCCCGATTTTACCAACTGGAGCTAGTTTAGCTGCTTTCTCTCTAACTACCGCTTATAATTCTAACTGGATACTGAGTTGCTCACTATTTTCATGTCTTTGTGGTAGATAGGCCTCCCGGGTTGCCTCGGTGAGTTCGGTTAATTCCTCAGCAAGCAATTTGTGGCCTTCTTTCAGTATAGTAGCAGTTAAGTCATCTGATTCATCTAAAAATTTAGCCAATTTACGTAGTAAAATACCTGCCTTATCCTCGGTTTTTTCTTCAAGGGTTGTTAGAAATTGTTCAAGGTGCTGATTAAGTTTTTGTATACCCTCTGCAGGGGCTTTTCCAAAAAAGTTTGCCTCTGCATTTACTTTTGAGTCTAAATAAGTCGATACTTCTTTCTGCATGGTTTTAATCTCTGACAGCAATGTGTTTACCTTAGTAAAATACCTGCCTTATCCTCGGTTTTTTCTTCAAGGGTTGTTAGAAATTGTTCAAGGTGCTGATTAAGTTTTTGTATACCCTCTGCAGGGGCTTTTCCAAAAAAGTTTGCCTCTGCATTTACTTTTGAGTCTAAATAAGTCGATACTTCTTTCTGCATGGTTTTAATCTCTGACAGCAATGTGTTTACCTTATCTAAATCCAGTGTCCTTTGATTAAAAATCGCTCTATAATAATCTTTACTCTGCCCCGCCTGTTTGAATAATTTTCGGGTCGCCTGATGCATGGCTTTGGCAAATTCATCCACTTGGGGGTCTAGCATGAGGGCATAGTCCAATACCGCATGGAGTAATTCAGCATTCAATTGCTCTTTATCCGGATAATCGATGACTGGAGTGAGATTGATTGATTCTAATGCTTCTAAAGCTACCTGTGGTTGATGACCGACTTTTGCCAGTAAAAAAGCTGCAAAATAGTATTCATTGAAAAGTGCCAGATAATCCAGCTCGTTGAGGTATTTGATTTCATCATACTCTGCGTCTAATTTAGAAATCAATGCGCTACTGCACTTTAAATCTTCTTCTGCGGGTTTGCTTGCAGGGCTTGTCAGTAATGTAATCTCCTTTTTAAGGTTACTTAAGCTTTCATATAAATCTTCAAATCCTTCAGGAACTGGCTGATATATTTTGAAAGCAGGATAATGCCTTTTTAGCAACTGAAAGAAGGCCTGGGCTTCTTTCTCTGAGAATTTACTAAAATTTATCTCTTTTAAAATCAGTGGGGTCTTTCTGTCTGTGCTTAAGGCTTTGAGTAGCATTTTCCAGTGAGACAATGAAAGGTTATTTTTATTTAAATCCAGCGAAGTAAGGCCACTGTCTTTCAAGGCTTCGCCAATGGTCTGCCACTGGTCTTTGTCGAGCTCATTCAGGTAATTCCAACTTAAAATCAGCGAAGTAATGCCACTGTCTTTCAAGGCCTTGCCAAAAGCCTGCCACTGGGATTCGTCGAGCTTATCGAGTTCATTCCAACTTAAATCCAGCGAAGTAATGCCACTGCCTTTCAAGGCTTCGCCAATGGTCTGCCACTGGTCTTTGTCGAGCTCATTCAGGTCATTCCGACTTAAAACCAGCGAAGTAATGCCACTGCCTTTCAAGGCTTCGCCAATGGTCTGCCACTGGTCTTTGTCGAGCTTATGGAGGTCATTCTTACTTAAAATCAGCGAAGTAATGCCACTGCCTTTCAAGGCTTCGCAAAAGGCCTGCCACTTGTCTTTGTTGAGCACATAGAAGTAATTCCAACTTAAATCCAGCGAAGTAATGCCACTGCCTTTCAAGGCTTCGCCAAAGGCCTGCCACTGGGATTCGCCAAGCTTATCGAACTCATTCCAACTTAAATCCAGCGAAGTAATGCCACTGCCTTTCAAGGCTTCGCCAAAGGCCTGCCACTGGTCTTTGTTGAGCTTATGGAGGCTATTTTCACTTAAAATCAGCGAAGTAATGCCACTGTCTTTCAGGGCTTCGCAAAAGGCCTGCCACTGGTCTTTGTTGAGCTTATGGAGGCTATTCTCACTTAAAATCAGCGAAGTAATGCCACTGTCTTTCAGGGCCCTGTAAAAGGCCTGCCACTTAAATTCGTCTGGTAAATAGAGTTTCCGACGCAAATCCAGGCACTCAAAACTTGCAGCCTTTAATTTTTGCCCCCAAAGCAAAAAAGCTCTGGTGGGCCAGTCTGCTCGGGGTTCACTCTTAGTTGTTATAGATAAATCATCCATTTTTTCCAGTTGACTGCATAATTCATCCATGGCCTCTGGAGAAAGCTTAAACTGCAAAGGTGATAAACCTTCCCCAGCCGCTGCATCGGCTGAGCTATGTATCGACTCAACCCAGTATTGACTGAGCCTGTCTAAAAAATCTATAAATGCTTCTCCCGGTTTATTATTCAATGCTTCACTATAACCCTTTATCACCTCAGCACTGAGTAACTGACTCAGAATTAATTGATAGATATTTTGCAGGTAAGTTTCCAATAATTTTTTGTCTAGCTTAGCTAACTCAGCTCTGGCATTATCAGGAATAAATTCTAAGGCTTCTAAGACTAAATATTTAAAGCTTGTGAGATTAAAGCTACCTTCACCCAGTAAGATTATTGCTAAACTGAGTTGAGCATGCTCTTTAATGAAGTCTGGTTCAGGAATGCGTTTAAATAACAACTTCCCTGTAAAAAACCCTGTTACAGGTTTACCATATTTTTTTTGGGCAGTTTTCAAAGCGTCAATTAGCTTATCTGGTCTCAAAGTTTCCACAAACGAATGGATTTCATTGGGCATAGATTCAATAACGGATTTCAAGGACATATTAACTCCCAAGAGTTACTTCTGATGAAGGTATCTTTATTTACAGAAGAAACATACAAATAATAAGTTGAGCAAATTATAAGCTTAACCTTAGGATAAGAGTCAAGGATTTTGGTTGATTTATAGACATATTGGAGGAAATTCTGGCACCGTTCAGAAATGACCTCTTTTGCCTGACAGATCGGCACAAAAACCCCTGCCAGGTGGTAGCATCGTAAATTTGATTTGATGAAACTGCTTGAGAGGTGCTAAACAGCCCGCTTAAATCGCTTTCAGCAGAAGAACCCCCAAAAGTGTAGAGTAATTTCTACACAAATCTAGTGGGTTAATTCCAAGGGTTTGAATAAACGGTTTTGTCGCAAATTGGCAAGGTTTTTGCTAAAATTTGTTCAAAATAATAAAATATTAATCGGGTGGTGTTTTGATGATCAGTTTTTCTGGCAAGCAATTTCCAAAAGAAATAATTCTAACAACTGCCCGTTGGTATGTAGCTTATCCATTAAGCTATAGAAATATTAAAGAATTAATGGAAGAACGCAATGTGAAAGTCGATCACTCAACACTCAATCGTTGGGTTATTGAATATGCACCAAAACTTGAAACTGTATTTAGAAAAAATCATAAAAAGCCAGTGAATACGAGTTGGCGAATGGATGAAACCTATTTGAAAGTTAAAGGCGAAGATGTTTATTTATATCGAGCAGTAGATAAATTTGGTGAAACCATTGATTTTAAATTAACAAAAAACGCGATAAAAAAGCAGCTTTAAGCTTCTTTACTAAGGCTATTGGTCAACATGGACTTCCTGAAAAAGTTACCATGGATAAAAGTAGAGCCAACAAATCTGCTATTGATTATGTAAATTCATTTCTAGCTTTGCTTTCAGTTGTAATGAATAAACCGTTTCAAATTCTAGTTCGTCAAATAAAATATTTGAATAATATTGTAGAAGCAGATCATCGCTTTGTAAAAAAGCTAACGAAACCAATGTTGGGTTTCAAAGCATTTCATTCGGCAGACGCAACCATTGCTGGAATTGAATTACATCATATGCTGAAAAAAGGGCAACATAGAGCTGCTAATAATGTGAGCCGTATTGTCGCGAATGTAAAATTGCTGCAGAAAATTATTATTTATCACTTCGGTAAGGAAGCAATAGAGATTTATGGCTTACCACCTGATTTTGAAAAACCTATTTACAATAAAAATCAAAAAAATTTAGTTAGATGGAGCGGAATGTAAGGGTTAATTAGATTTTTGATCATTTTGCAGGTGCGGAATGTGAGATAAAGCCGGTACTCAGTTTTGATCGAACCCTTTATGACAAAGAAAAAATTCTTAATTATAAAACCTTTGATAAAAACAATGGTCCAATGCCTGTATTTCCGAATTAAAACTTGACCTTCACCCTAAGGTTAATTGTATAGTAGTTTTTCAGTTAAGAGTGAACTTTGAGCATTTAGCCTCCAAATCTAACACAGAGCCTTGGCTAAGGCTGTATATGCCCCGAATCACTCTAAATATAGCCTAAGAGGTTTATGTATGATGCGCTATAAAGAAATTCCAGATGTTAACACGAACAAAGCCATGGAGGCTGTTTTATCAAAACTACTGAGCAGTCTTATCGATGAGGCTAACCTTGAAATTCCAGAGCCAGAAGCTCTGCATGAACGGTTATGTGCCTACAGAATCGATGTCTCCAACAAGCTTACCCCACTCCTTAAAACAGTTTTAAGCGCTTTAAAAAATAAGACTCCCTTAAACGTTGTTCCCATCAAAGATTTCCTGGCCTCCAACTGGGCTCAAATCAAAGGGACTATGCTGAGTTATACAGCTTTGCCACAACACCCAGTCACAGGCATGTTATGTGAGCTGGCTGAATGTTTAGCGGATTACCTTAATGCAACGGCCGAAGAGAAAGACCGACCGTATGATGAAGTTGAAAAAGCACATCGCCCCTTTTGTGCATTAGACTTATTCATGCCAGGGTTGTTTATGGAGTCGATTAAAGAGAATGACTTTCCTCATCTGTTGCCCATAAAAAATCCCGAAACGGGAACATGGGACTATGACTTAAAATTGCAGGATATTATTAGAACACACATTCTCAGTGATAATGCTCAAACCTTATTGCCAGTATCGTTATTATTGGCGAAGGGTGATTTTATTAAAGCAGATGCGAACAGCCTTAAGATTGAGAATCCCTACTACAACAATGAGTATGACGCAAAGCAAACCAATGCAACTGCACAGCAGAGAGTCAGTCATCCTTATCTGAGTGAACAGGAGCTAGAGCGTTTATTTCAACATTCCAGTGAGACTGTAGCGGTTAACGATGCGTTGCAGGTGTATTTAACGCACAGAGATAAGTCAGCCAGCTTATTAGGGGAATTATCCCACTTACTTAAGTCTTTACAGCTTAGCAGTGTGAATGGTGTGGGTGCAGAAAAAAATGCAGGTCAGATGATTTATCCAGCCTTGGCGAAATTTGAAACATTTTACACTGACTTGACGAACAATCCGCGCATCAAGGCGCAGATACCAGAAGCGGTGGCGGATGAAATTGACACATTATTCACGGTAAGTCCGAAAGTGAACGTAATGGAAACCTGCACGGCCACACGAAGAAATGCTCTGGCAAAGGTTGTTCAAGAGCATGAAGAAACGTTAGGTCAAATCACGTTGAGTCAGGAGCAAGAAGATGAATTACTGAGTAAGAGACTGGAGGACTACGGTGATGCAGTTCAGGCACTAGAAGGTGCCTTATCAAAATCACCGGATGAAAACACACAATACTATGGCAGTGATGCCTGGGGGCTCACACAGGGCTTACTTGACCAATTTGAAATTCCATTGGCATTCTCAAGTTTAGCTGAGATGACATCACTGCTTAGACCACTTTCGGGTGAAGAATTACGTTCATTATTAATGGAAACCAATACTCAAAGGAAGATTATAGAAACGATAAAAACTTTAGAGAATCTCATAATTTTAGTGACAGACATGCCGCTCAGACTCATTGCCCCCTTATTTGAAAGTTTGGGAAGTGAACTAACGACGTTGGTTTCAACAGGCAAGGACCTTCGAATATTGCTGATGGTCAATGAACCAGACAAAGAAAAAGCTATTTTAGAGGGGATGCGAGTTATACTGATGAGCATTATCAAGTCAGGATACGACTTTGGGCAAGTGCTTCAATATTTATCCCAAGAAGAGCAACGCACGGCCGTGTATGAGAGTATGAAAGACATCTTGCCCCAGATTATCGAGTCAGGGGATCACTTTAGACAAGTGCTTAAAGATTTATCCCAAGAGCAACGCACGGCCGTGTATGAGAGTATGAAAGACATCTTGCCCCAGATTATCGAGTCAAGGGATGACTTTAGACAAGCGCTTAGACATTTAACCCAAGATCAATGCACGACCGTGTGTGAGAGTATGAAAGAGAAGTTCCCCCAGATTATCAAGTCAGGATTCCACTATGAGGAAGTGCTTCACTATATATCCCAAGAGCAACACACGGCCGTGTATGAGAGTATGAAAGAGAAGTTCCCCGAGATTATCACGTCAGGGATAGAGTTTGGGCACGTGCTTAGACATTTAACCCAGAGATCAATGCACGACCGTGTGTGAGAGTATGAAAGAGAAGTTCCCCAAGATTATCAACTCAGGATACTACTTTAAGCTCATGCTTAAAGATTTAACCCAAGAGCAACGCACGGCCGTGTATAAGAGTCTGAAAGACACCTTGCCCCAGATTATCAAAAATGGATACGACTTTGTGGAAGTGCTTGAATATTTATCCCAAGAGCAGCGCACGGCCGTGTATGAGAGTATGAAAGGGAAGTTCCCCAAGATGATTATCAAGTCAGCGCATGACTTTAGACAAGTGCTTAAATATTTATCCCAAGAGCAACGCACGGCCGTGTTTGAGAGTCTGAAAGAGACCTTGCCCCAGATTATCGACTTAGAATACGACTTTGGGCGCGTGTTTGAATATTTAACCCAAGATCAACGCACGACCGTGTGTGAGAGTCTGAAAGAGAAGTTCCCCCAGATTATCAACTCAGGATACCACTTTAGGGAAGTGCTTAAAGATTTATCCCAAGAGCAACGCACGGCCGTGTTTGAGAGTATGAAAAAGAAGTTCCCCCAGATTATCAACTCAGGATACAACTTTGGGTACGTGCTTAAATATTTAACCCAAGATCAATGCGCGACCGTGTGTGAGAGTCTGAAAGAGACCTTGCACCAGATTATCGACTCAGGATACGACTTTGAGATCGTGCTTCAAGATTTAACCCAAGAGCAACGCACGGCCGTGTATGAGAGTCTGAAAGATACCTTCTTGCCCCAGATTATCAGCTCAGGATCCCACTTTGGGCGCGTGCTTAAACATTTAACCCAAGAGCAATACACGGACTTGTGTGAGAGTCTGAAAGAGAAGTTCCCCAAGATTATCAAGTCAGGGGATGACTTTATTAATGCTCTTTACCCCCTATCCGGAGACCAGAAAATAGCACTGTGCAATACCCTAAAAAATAACGGTTATTTATGCATCACATCAACAACACAAAAAGCCATATCGCGCACAAAAAAATATCTGGAAAAGCGTGCGCAACTCAGTGAAACAGGAAAGAGCAGTGACGTTGAAACACCCTCTGAAGTAATTAAGACAATATTAAAGCCATTATCTTCAACATCTGAGCTCATGAAATCTGGCCATTGGAATACCAGAGGCGAGAATTTGGTGAGGCCTATCCTTGAGGCAGCAGAGAAAGAAGGGGCAACAAAAGATGAGTTACTGGAACTCATAGTTAAAACGCTTGAACGTATTGATGCTCAAGCGTCAGCACCATCGTTATTATGGGGCAGTACAGTTAAACATGACGGTCAAACGGCCATGAGCCTGATGCGGGCCTATGAAATCTTGAAGCGCAGCAGCGCTGAAGTGGATCTGATTTACTCTAGCCGCTGCAATCCATGAATAGTATTAAATAAATTTATTCAGCTAAGTGCCTTAGCTAATTTGATTGCTTGCTTGGGTTGTAGGATATAGAGCTAAACAATTAGGCTTGCATTTAAAATTCCAGGCTAATACCTATAAACATAGACAGGTACTATCTTTCTTTTTTTTAGGGTGTAGGTACTTAGAAAAAAAACAAAATTCGCAATAAATTTAAGCGTTATTCCTGCGGAAGCATGGGAGCTTAGCTATGAATAAAAAAGTGACGATCCTACAGCCTGTTGGGCTTCCTTACGTCAGCCCAACCTACATTGGTAATCGAATTTTTTCGTAAGTCCTGTTTAAATAAACTTGCCATCTTCCATGGTTAAAACCCTATCCATTTTATCAGCAAGTTTTAAATCATGAGTAACAATGACAATACTGGTTTTAAACACTTGATTTAAATCCAGCATTAAGTCAATCACTTGCCCTGCTGTTTTTGCATCCAAGTTTCCAGTGGGCTCATCTGCCAGCACACAGGCAGGTTCTAATACCAATGCACGTGCAATCGCTGTACGCTGTCTTTCTCCACCGGAAAGTTCTGATAATTTATGCGCTAATCGATGACTTAAGCCCACTTTTTCCAAAATTTCTTGAGCTTTTGCTTTCGCGGTTTGAATAGATTCTTTGCGAATTAATAAAGGTAAAGCCACATTCTCAAGCGCTGTAAATTCTGGTAACAAATGATGAAACTGATAAACAAATCCCAATGTCTGATTACGCAGACGACTGCGTCTCTTCTCTGATAAACCCTTAAGGCTTATGCCAGTGAGTAAAACTTCACCGGAGGTAGGTTTATCCAGTCCACCGATCAAATGCAGTAAAGTACTTTTACCGGCACCAGAGCTGCCTACAATGGCAACCTGCTCTGCTTTTTGGACTGTTAGGTCAATACCGTGTAAAACATCGGTTTTAAGTTTACCTTCTTTAAAAGATTTTTTTAAATTTCGGCATTCCACTACATTATTATTCATAACGTAAAGCCTCCGCCGGTTGAGTTTTGGATGCACGCCATGCCGGATATAAAGTAGCCAGCAGACTTAAGAGTAAGGCAATAATACAAACATGTATCACATCTGTTGGCTCTACCCTTGAGGGCAGATAATCCACATAATATACAGAGCTGGAAAGTAATTGTAACCCAAAAGTTTTTTGAATAAAATTAACGACTTGTGTAACATTCTCAGCAAGCACCAACCCACCAATTAAGCCAAGTAATGTTCCGACTATCCCCACTAAAAACCCCTGCACAATGAAAATACTCATAATATTTCGCGGGGTTGCACCAAAGGTTCTTAAAATAGCGATATCCGCCTGCTTATCATTTACAACCATCACTAAAGATGAAACAAGATTAAAGGCAGCGACGGCAATAATTAAAATTAAGATTAAAAACATCATATTTTTTTCAAGTGCAATGGCTTTGAATAATGCGCCATATCTTTGTGTCCAGTTACTGACAAAATAATTTGAACTTAGAGTGTCTGCAATTTTACGGGTAAGTGAGGGTGCAGCGTAAAGATCATGAATCTTTAAACGAATCCCACTCACGCCATTTAGCTCATAGAGTGCTTTGGCATCTTGAATGTTAATTAACCCCAACTGACTGTCAAATCCAAATCCTTCACCAGCTTTAAAAATACCCACCACCGTGAACCGTTTAAATCGGGGCACAACCCCAACAGGAGTTAAAGCCGCCTGTGGCGTTACTAAAGTGACTTTATCGCCAATATTCAGAGCCAGTGCATCTGCCAATTGGCTACCTAAAATAATACCAAACGCTCCAGCTTTTAAGTCAGTGAGTTTTCCAGATACCATTTTACTGGCAATGGCAGACATATTTTTTTCAATACTGGGATTGATACCGCTGATTAAAGCAGGATGCACCACACCATCATGTGTCAGCATGCCTTGACCTTCTACAAAAGGTGCTGCTGCCGTTACCTCAGGAAATTTTAATAGTTGTTTCTCAAGTTGCGAATAATTATCAATTGAACCGGTAAAGCTTTTCACAGTGACTTGAGGCGCCATTTCAAATATCCGATGGCGAATTTGATAGTCAAACCCATTCATCACCGACAGCACTGTAATTAACACTGTTACCCCAAGGGCAATGCCTATCATCGAGGACAAAGAAATAAAAGAAACAAATTGGTTGCGCTTTTTGGCGCGTGTATAGCGAAGCCCAATAAAAAGGCTTAAAGGTTTAAACATAAACTCAAAAATCAATAAAAATGGCACTTATTATCGCACACCTTAAGCAGCGCTGCGATGCTTTCAAAGGGATTTTTTATGGTATAATCCAGTTTTTAAAAATATTGCTTAAAATATGCATTTAATTCCTGAATGGTGTCCACAAGACGCCGTATTATTAACTTGGCCTCATGAAAACAGTGACTGGCAGGCTAATTTAGAAAAGGTAGAGCAGCAGATGTTAGCATTTGCCAGAGCCATCAATCAGTATGAAGCTCAGATAATCCTCTGTTATGATTTGGCTCATAAAAATCACCTGCAAAGTCAATTCCAGCAGCATCACATCACAAATTATCCGGTAACATTTACCATTTGCCCTTCCAACGATAGCTGGGCGCGAGATCATGGTCCTTTAGGGGTTGAAGATCATAAGCAACATGTGAATTTACTGAATTTTAATTTTAATGGCTGGGGAGAAAAATATCCTCATGAATTAGACAACCGAATTAATCAACAGCTAGAAGCAAATAAAATCTTTCCAAAGTTGATTCATAAAGATTTAATTCTTGAAGGCGGCAGCCTTGAAATAAACTCAAGACAGGAATTATTAACCACCGAACAATGTTTACTAAATGCTAACCGTAACGCACTTTCTAAAAAGCAAATGGAGCAAAAATTAGAAAATGAGCTGGGCGTTAAAAAATTTTTATGGCTAAAACATGGTTATCTTGCAGGGGATGACACCGATGCCCACGTTGATACAATGGCTCGATTTATCAATGATGATACCATTGCCTATGTACAGTGTTCCGATATGCAAGATGAACACTACGATGCACTGAATAAAATGCAGCAGGAATTAAGGGCCTTTAGAAACACAAATAACGAGCCCTACCAGCTTGTCCCTCTACCCTGGCCTGAAGCAAAATATAATGAAGATGGAGAAAGACTGCCGCTGACTTACGCAAATTTTTTAATCATTAATAGTGCAGTTTTGGTGCCTCAATATGGGGTTTCCACTGACAGATTGGCGCTTGAAATTTTGTCTTTGCAGTTTCCAAAACGTGATATCATTGGCGTCCAGTGCTCAGAAATTATAAAGCAATTCGGGGCATTACATTGTTTGAGTATGCAGTTACCCAGAGGTATTTTAAATGACAAATAAAATCCAGCTTGCCCTTATTCAGGAGATGACGCCAGCAAACAAAGCAGAGGCTCTAGAACAAAGCATACTTAATATAAAAAAAGCTGCGCGCGCAGGTGCTAATCTGATTATTTTGCAGGAATTGCATACAACTCCCTATTTTTGTCAAAAAGAAGATCCTCAATATTTTACTTTGGCGGAAACCATTCCAGGACCCAGCTCTGATAAGCTGGCTCAAGTTGCAAAGGAACTCAAAGTGGTTATTGTTGCTTCTTTATTTGAAAAGCGAGCTGCAGGTATTTTTCATAATACCGCTATAGTTTTAGAAAAAGACGGTACTTTGCTGGGAAAATACCGAAAAATGCATATTCCTGATGATCCCGGTTACTATGAAAAATTTTATTTTACGCCGGGTGATTTAGGCTTTGAACCCATAAAAACTTCCTTGGGAAACCTGGGTGTATTAGTCTGCTGGGATCAGTGGTTTCCGGAAGCTGCCAGATTAATGGCTTTAAAAGGTGCACAAATTCTTATCTATCCTACCGCCATAGGTTGGGACTTAACGGATGATGAAAAAGAACAGCAACGACAACTTCAGGCGTGGGTAACAATTCAAAGAAGTCACGCCATTGCGAATGGCGTTTTTGTAGCCAGTTGCAACCGCACGGGTGTTGAACACGGACAAAGCCAAAGCATTCAATTTTGGGGTAACAGCTTTATTTGCGATCCTCAAGGAGATATTTTACAACAAGCATCTGCCAGTGAAGGCAAAATTTTACTTCAGCAAATTGATCTTGAACGTATGGATACAGTCCGTCAAATCTGGCCTTTTTTTCGGGATCGAAGAATTGATGCTTATAAAAGCATTTTGAAACGTTATGATGATTTTTAGTAACTACAAACCTTCCTTTAAAAATCAATTTGCTATATTATTTAATATATATTTCTAAAATTTCAAATACTAATGCGTTTACTTTTGGTTGAAGATGATGAGCTTTTGGGTGATGGCGTAAGAGCAGGTTTAGTTCAAAATGGTTACACCGTGGACTGGTTTAAAGATGGCCTTTCAGCTTCCCAGGCTTTAAGATCAGAAAATTTTGATATTGTCGTTCTGGATTTAGGGTTACCTAAAATGTCGGGGTTGGCTGTTTTACAGCAAATGAGGGAAAATGGTTTAACCTGCCCTGTGTTAATTCTCACGGCTCGAGAAACTGTTGAAGATCGTGTGAAAGGGCTTGACAGCGGCGCTGATGATTACTTAACCAAACCCTTTGATCTGGATGAATTATGTGCAAGATTAAGAGCTTTGCAAAGACGCTTTTTGAATAGAAGTGGCAGTACTATCGCTTACAAAAATATTATTCTTGATCCGGCTTCTCACAGTGTAAAAGTAAATGATGAGGAGGTGAGTATTCCTCGACGAGAATTCTCCCTTTTGCAAAAGCTTCTGGAAAATGCCGGAACAGTGCTTTCCCGAGAACAGCTTACCCAAACACTTTACGGCTGGGAAGAAGATGTTGACAGTAATGCCCTTGAAGTACATGTTCACAACCTGCGTAAGAAGCTTGGCGCTACCTTCATCCGGACTATTCGTGGTGTTGGATACATGGCAGAACAGTCAGAAAATGAGCATGAATGAAAGGTTCCATAAGAAAATTCCTGCTAATCAACTTACTGCTGGCCATGGTGTTAACCACCATCTTAACCTCCATAGGTAATTATTATCTGGATACAAAGGATATTCGAACCCATTTGGATTTTTTATTAGGACAGGCAAGTTATAATATCGAGGCGCTATTGGGTAATACCACAGATGCCAAACACCTGAAAATGCTCCAAAATGAACTCAATAATATTCCCCTTCGAGTCCATAAAGATAGCACACCTTATTTCTCTTCTTTAGTGAAATCTCACGAAAATTATCAGATTCAAGTTTGGGATAAAAATGGCAACTTACTGTTATCCAGTTTTAATGCACCTAAAGAACCCCTGTCTAATGGTACAGAGGGTTATCATACTAAAAGCATCCATGGCATTGAGTGGCGTACTTTTACTAAACACAACCTTAAAACAGGTGTATACGTAGTAGTCGCTGAAAAAGATGGCATGCAAAGTTTGTTGGCTCACAGTCTAGCCATTGATAACATTTATATCATGCTCATTATTTATCCGCTGGCAGCCTTCTTAATCTGGATTATTGTTGGAAAAGGACTTGCCAGTATTCGTAAAGTGGCTGATGAAGTATCCCATCGAGTCCCAAATTACCTTGAACCTGTTAATGCGGACTCAGTGCCAAAAGAGTTACGCTCCTTGGTGGTTGAATTAAATAAATTGTTTTTAAGACTGCATCAGGCTTTAGAAAGAGAAAAACGTTTTGCTGGAGATGCGGCACATGAATTAAGAACCCCTTTAGCGGCGCTTCGAACTCAAACTCAAGTAACCTTAAAAACAAAAGATCCTGTGGAACGTAAAAAAATGTTATCCAATATTGTTGTAGCCGTGGATCGTTGTACTCATATTGTTCAGCAACTATTAACTTTAAGCCGCCTGGTCCCTGAATCTAATACTCTGTCAGATACCTCTGCTGTGGATTTAGCCAAACTTGCAGCAGAAATTGTGGCTCAGATTGCACCTTTGGCCATTGAAAAGAATATTGATATTGAACTGCTCAGTGATGAAAAACATCCCTGCATTATTTCAGGCAATATTACAGCGTTGAGTATCCTGATTCGAAACTTGGTAGATAATGCCATTCGTTATACGCCTGACGCAGGTAAAATTACAGTATCCGTTAAAACCACAGAGACTGATTTGGATAAAATTAGTTTAAAAGTCATTGATAACGGCCCTGGTATTCCTGCAGAGCTTAGAGCCAGGGTTTTCGAAAGGTTTTTTAGAGTATTGGGTAATAAAAGCCCCGGTAGCGGACTGGGATTAGCAATTGTCCAGCAAATTGCCAGTTTACATGAAGCGCAAGTAAAACTTGGAACCCCAGCTACAGGTAAAGGGCTTGAAGTAGAAATTCTTTTTAATACCCTCAAAGCACTTTGAATATCAAAATAGTTACCCACAAAATCTGTGGATAACTTTGTGGAAAAGTTCCAATTTATCGCTCAAAAGGCTTAATATATAGTGGTTTGTGTTAGATTGTTAACATATTAATCAAATTAAAAACTCTATTAAATTCAATAAGTTATGAAAAAAACATAAAACTTTACCTTATTTATAAATCACTTTTGTTAAAATTTTAGTCTTAATCATGAACCTGTGTACAATTTCATACTTTATTCAAAGGATTTTTGTATTGTCAATAGAAATGTTTGATGAATAATGGATGTTTTAGCCGCGCCCAGCAAGATATATTTATCTTTTATGGGATGCTAAAATGCAGGCAAATTGCAACCAATGAAAAGCCATGAAACAACTCTTGCAATGTGTTAATCAAAAAAGCCTCATCATTACACCAAATCAAAGGCTTACCACACATATTCAAACTGAATATGCAGAGCTTAAATTGAAAAACAAAGTTTCTGGATGGCATCAATTGAACCTGATGCCCCTGTCACAATGGATTGAAACCTTATGGAACTTAAGTGATAATTTTGAAAAAGCCTTACTGGATGAAAACCAACTTTATTTTTTGTTTAAAAAGCTCATAGAAGCCGAAAACATTGAATTAATCAAAACCGATGAAACTGTCTCTCAGGTCATTGAAGCAATGCGCAGGATGATTCTATGGCAAGTCTCTCCCAACACTCAAGCGTTTGAAGAAAAAATCGATACCCAATATTTTAAAAAATTGTATTTTGCATATTTAGACTATTGTAAGGCAAATTGTCTGATTGACAGTTTTCATGTATTAAAATCCTTTTGCGAACATTTCTCATCCATTTCAGCTTATTTCAATGATTTTGACATCATTTTTTTAGTGGGTTTTACGGAAATTCCTCCACTTTGGCAATCATTTTTGCAACTTTGTGAAAAATCCTGCCAAGTGGTAATTCAACAACCAGAGCTGACTCAAAGTCAGGTAATTCGAATGGAATTTCAGGACTTTCAGACGGAACTTAGCCATGCTGTGCAATGGTTGAAAAACCAGCATGAAATAAATCCTCAATTAAAACTCGCATTAATCATTCCTGGACTGAATGAAAATCGGCAATCTATTGAGAATCAACTCCATAAAACTTTTTCTTTAAAAGATTATATTTTGCTAAAAGATAAAAGCAACCTGCCTTATAATTTATCTTCTGGAGAAAGTCTACTTAGTTATTCTGTGATTCAAACAGCCTTGCAAATTTTAATATCTGCCAGAAAAAATCTATCGCTGGAGTGTTTATCCATATTGCTAAAAAGCAGTTTTATCATAGGTTTTTCACAGGAGTATTTTCAACGACATGCGCTATTGCTCAAATTACAAAACCTGAATCAGCAGAATTTTTCACAGAGCTTCATCTTACAATTATTTGAGTCGCACTGCCCCTTACTGTTCATTCATTTTTTAAAATTCATCAAGCTTGATCTCAGTGGTAAGCGTTCAATAACGCACTGGATTAAAATTTTTAATCAGCAACTGGAACTCATGGGATGGCCAGGGGAACGAAAACTCAGCAGCCAAAACTATCAGCTCATTTCAAGGTTTAAAGAAGTTATCAGTGAACTCTTAAGTTTAGAGAGCATCACTGGGGCAGATACACACAATCAGGTCTGGCAACTACTGAAGGATACAACTCATAAAAGGCTGTTTCAGGCTAAAACGGGGGAAAAAACTTTACAGGTGTTGGGTGTATTAGAAGCTTTAGGTATTGATTTTGATAAAGTCTGGTTATTACAGTGCGATAATCAAAACTTTCCAGCCAGTGCTAACCCTTCGCCTTTCATTCCGTTAAAGTTACAAAAGCAATTTAATCTTCCTAATGCCAGTGCTGAACGGGAATTTGTTTTTGCTGAAAATATATTTAAGCAATTTAAAAATACCTGTAAAACGCTATATGTAAGCTCTCACAAAGAACATAATCAACAGCCAATCGATCCAAGCTTTCTAATTGCATCTTTACCAACAACTTCACCCTCGCCATTACCTGAAGCTAATTTTGGCACAACAGATTTAGAAAATTTTACGGACGTCAGTGACTTATCTATTCATCCTGAGGATTTAGCTGACATTAAAGGGGGAGCTGGTATTTTAAAAGCGCAGGCAAGCTGCCCTTTTAAAGCATTTGCTCAATACAGATTAGAGGCTCAAGCAAAGCCTGTGAGTCAACCCGGTTTAACAGCTTTGGAGCGTGGAAATATTATTCACAGTGCCTTAGATTTTTTTTGGCAACGTCTTAAGGGATCTTCTGAACTTAATACTATCAATCATGAGTCATTGCAGCTCATTATTCATGAGTGCGCCAGTGCAGCCGTCTTATCCATTCATAAACACCAAAACTTTTTCTCGGATAAGTTTATCCATATTGAAATCACTAGAGTTATTAATATTTTAACAAAGTGGCTGGAGATTGAAAAAAAACGAGAGAATTTTACTGTGGTGGCTACAGAAGAGTCTTTAGAAACAAAAATTGATAAGCTACCTTTAAAACTTCGTATTGACAGAATCGATAAACTTAATAATGGTGCCCTTATCTTAATAGATTATAAAACGGGTTTAACTTCTACTAATCGCTGGTTTGGGGAAAGGATTGATGAACCTCAACTACCATTATATGCCTTAGTGTATCCTGAAGCCGTAGATGGCATTATGTTTGGCCAGGTTCGTAATAACGATTTTATGATAAAAGGTATCTCAAATACCAAAGCACACGCTTATGGTTTTAAAAATATGGAAGTCCAAACAAATGATAAATATTCAGGTTGGCAAAATTTGAAAAACCATTGGGAAAAAGATTTAACAGCCACCGCAAAAGCATTTTTGCAAGGAGTTGCGACTGTTGATCCTAAAAATGGTCAACAGACTTGTAATTTATGCGACTTTAGTAGTTTTTGTCGGGTTGCGGAGATAAATGATGAGTTTAATTGATGCAGCACAAAGAGAAACGGCGCTGAATATTCATGAGTCGATTTTAGTTCAGGCACCCGCAGGGTCTGGTAAAACAGAATTGTTAACCCAGAGAATTTTAAAACTGTTAGGTGAAAGCGTTCGCTATCCTGAAGAAATCACCGCCATTACTTTCACCAAAAAAGCAGCAGGTGAAATGCGCCATAGAATTATGCAAGCCCTCCAATTTGCAGCTACTTGTCATGAACCGCCAGAAGCAGAACATATGAGAAAAACCTGGCAACTGGCAAAACGTGCTTTAGCTCAAAATGAGATATATAACTGGCAACTGCTTGAAAACCCTAATCGTTTAAAACTTTATACAATTGATGCTTTTTGTGCCCGTTTAACTCGACAAATGCCAGTTCTTTCGAGTTTCGGGGCGATGCCTGATATTGAGGAAAATGTGGATGCACTCTACTTTGAAGCCAGCAATGAAATTTTATTAACCTTGAATGCTGATGTGCCGTGGCAAAATGCATTAAGTGAATTATTAATATTTTTTGATAATGATCAAAATAAGCTTCAAAGACTGTTTGTAAATATGTTAAAAAATCGGGATCAATGGTTACCCTACATTATGAACCCAAATCCCAGATCCACACTTGAAAATAATTTGAAGGATTTAGTTAATCAAACCCTGGAAAATCTGGATAATTTTATAGCTCTGCCTTTATCAGGAAAACTCATTGAGCTGATTCAATTTGCAGCTCAAAATCTAAAACAGTCAAACCCTGAACATCCGCTCACTGAATACTCAGAAATCACCAGATTTTATCCTGCTAAGGCTGAGAATTTAAGTTATTGGCAGGCGTTGATTAAAATACTGTTAACTTCTGATGGTAAATGGCGCAGTCGTTTTAGTAAAAATGAAGGTTTTCCAGCACCTACCAGTGCTACCAACACAGAAGATAAAAAAGTATTACAGTATGCCAAAGCCAGTATGGCACAAGTTATGGCTGAATTATCAAAAGTTGAATCCCTAAATTCAACGCTACAAGAGATTTTGAAACTACCCTGCGCTTCCTATCAGGATGATCAATGGCAGCTAATAGAAGCATTATTTACATTGCTGCCGATTTTAGTAGCTCAATTACACATTTTATTTAAAGTAAAAGCCCGTGTTGATCATACAGAAATTACTTTGAAAGCTTTGAGTGCTTTGGGAACTCCAGAACAGCCAACTGATTTAACCTTAAGTCTTGATTATAAAATTAAACATATTCTGGTAGATGAATTTCAAGACACTTCCGTGAATCAATTTCGGTTATTGGAAATGTTGACGCTAGAATGGTTGCCTCATGAAGCTAAAACGTTGTTTTTAGTGGGAGATCCTATGCAGTCGATTTATCGATTTCGTAAGGCAGAGGTAGGACTATTTTTAAAAGCAAGAGACTTTGGCATCAATCAAATTGCTTTAAAATTTATTCAGTTAAAAGTTAACTTTCGTTCAAGTGCTACCATCGTTAATTGGAATAACTGTCTATACGAAGAAATTTTTCCAAAGCAAGACTCATTATCAAACTCGCAAGTGAGTTATGCAAAGGCGTTGGCTTTCCATGAAGATATTGTGGATTCTAGCGTGACACTGAGTCCCTTGATTAGTTTTGAAGAAGATATCAATATTCAAGAAGCAAAAAAAACAATTGAAATAATTAGCACTACCTGGAAAAACTGTGACAATTCAAAAATAGCAATTTTAGTCTCTGCAAGAAGTCACTTAAAAGAAATTTTAAAACACTTACAAAAACATCAAATACCCTACCGTGCCGTTGATTCTTGAAAGTTTATTGGATAAATTTTTAATAAGAGATTTACTCTCATTAACAAAAGCCCTTTATGATATCTCTGATAATCTTGCATGGTATGCATTATTACGGTCACCACTTTGTGGTTTGGAATTAAAAGATTTATCTGTTATTAAAAATGCAAGTAAGTATCAGGTCTTGTTATCCGCTCTAATCAAATTTGAAAGCCTTGCTCTTAGTGAGAGCGCTAAAATAATTTTACGAAGAGTCATGCCAATTATAAAACACAATTGGTTTCACAGAGAAGATCATGATTTAAACTATTTAGTGGAAGCCACCTGGATAGCCTTAGGTGGAGAATTGCTATTAAAAAATCAGGCAGACAATGCTAATGTGCAACAGTTTTTTAGTATGTTATGGCAATTTGATAAGAATAACTCGAAAAAAGATTTTAATGAATTTGAATCACTATTGTCTAGTACAAAATCAGAGTCCAGTGTACCCGAAGGCAATTACATAGACATTATGACCATCCATAAGTCCAAAGGCCTAGAATTTGATACCATCATTATGCCAGGCTTGCACAGAACGACTCAAAGAGATCAAGGTAGACTGTTAGTATGGCAGGAAATTGCGGACAAAAATGATAACACACGTTTATTGCTGGCACCAATGAAATCAGAAAAGCATGATTCAATATATGATTACATTACCCATTTAGAAAACATAAAAGCACAAAATGAGTTACTAAGGCTATTATACGTTGCTACAACCCGGGCAAAAAGAAATCTACATTTAATCTTTAAAGTTGAACCCGATGAAAAACAATCTGGAAATTTGCAAACACCTAAAAATGGTAGCTTGTTGGAAAAACTTTGGCCTTTTGTAAGCAAAGAGATTAATGTACCCATAAAGAATAGTTTAATCGTTGCTAAGCATAAGCAACAAACAAAAACAATATCTCAAAAGCTTTATCGCATTAATCCTAATTGGCACCAACTGCTTTATGACAGCCAAGAAGCAGAGAAACAAAAATGTAATAATTCTTATAGCACGAATCGTCATATTGCAGCAATACAAATTGAACCTCAAAGAACACTGGGAAGTATCATTCATAAACTCATTGAAATCAGTTTGAAAAAATCACCTGACTTTTGGAATAAACTCAAGGATAATAGTAAAACTCAATTCATACAAAAAATAATATCAACCTTTCCCTGTAATCAGTCAGAGCAACCCGAAACAGTTGATATTTGCATAAATGCTTTAAGAAACTTTTATAATAGTGATCTTAGAAACATACTACTGAAACACACTTATTTTTCAGAATATAAATTATCTTTTGTAGATGCTCATAAGAAAATACGCAATGTAATAATTGATTTGTTAGTAGAGTTTGAAAATGAAATTTGGATCATTGACTTTAAAACTGCTAACCATTTATCAGATACTTCGGATAATTTTTTTGACAAGCAAAAAAAACTGTATCAAAATCAATTAAGCCTTTATGAAACAGCAGTAAAATCAATTTCAAATAAAACAACACATAAAGTTTTATATTTTATATTGGCTGGAAAAATGTTTAAAATTTAATTATGCTCATAAGAACTTGAAGAGGGTAAGAGATGAAAGAAGTTAAAATTACAAACTACCACGAAGCCTTACGAACCGCCACGCCAGATCATGAAGGAACTCTGGTTGCCAAACTCATTGATCTTCCAGTGGGAATGGTTGTAGAAGAAATCCCTCCTAGTTTAGCAATTGCACCTCACTACCATGATGCCGGTGATGATTTTTTCATGATTTTGTCAGGAGAATGTACGTTATATCTAGCTGATCTTGCTGATGATAAAAAAACTCATTTAAATCCAAGAAGGATTCAATTAAAACCAGGCGATACCTATGCAGTACCACCTAAAGTGATTCATGGCATTGAAAGTAATCACTCAGAAAAAATTGTTATTGCTAATATTGCGCCGCAAACTCATACTACCACTGATATATTTTATGTTTGAATGATTAGCTCACCATAAACAATCTGTTTCGAATTATTATAAGTTAAAACTCTCATTATATTCATCGCTCAATTTGCGTATCAAAATGAGAGCTTGCAATTGTTTAACCCTAATACCTATGAGATAATAATGTAAGATATTAAAAACTTAGCAAAATCCCTATGAGTACTGATTTTACCGGCAAACTGGTGGTTGGCATTTCTTCCCGCGCTTTATTTAACCTGGATGAAAGCCATGAAATTTATGAAAAACAAGGCATTGAGGCCTACCAACAATATCAGATAGAACATGAAAATGAAATTTTAGAGCCTGGGGTTGCCTTTAATTTAGTAAAAAAATTTTTAGCCTTAAATACAGAAGAAACCAGGGTTGAAGTTATTTTGCTGTCTCGCAATAGTGGAGATACAGGTTTACGTATTTTCAACAGTATTCAACATTATGAAATGAATATTTCAAGAGCTGCATTTACCAGTGGTGAATCCCCCTATCGATATATTGCCGCTTTTGGTTCACACTTGTTTTTATCTGCGCATCCTGAAGACGTAAAGCATGCCTTAGATGCTGGTGTTGCTGCTGCCACAATTCATCCTTCACCTACACTACACAACGATGCCAAGGAGTTAAGAATTGCTTTTGATGGCGATTCAGTTATATTTTCTGATGAAGCAGAGAGAATTTATCAAACTGAAGGCCTGGCAGCCTTTGCCGCCAATGAACGTGCTACAGCTAACAATCCTCTAAATGGAGGACCTTTCAAAGGATTTTTGGCCGCTTTACACGAATTACAGAATAAGTATCCTGCAGAAGACTGCCCTATTCGCACGGCATTAGTTACCGCCCGTTCAGCCCCGGCTCATGAGCGTGTGATCAAGACTTTGCGAGCCTGGAAAATTCGGATTGATGAAGCGATATTTTTAGGAGGCTTAAATAAAGGCGAATTTTTAAAAGCTTTTAATGCGGATTTCTTTTTTGATGACCAACCAAACCACTGTCTTGCCGCCAGCGAACATGTAGCTACCGCTCATGTGCCTCATGGTGTCATCAACGAACAGTAATGTAGTTGACGCTGACAGAGAAATCCCAATAGACTGTAATAATTAAATTAGGCCGTAATTAAATGAATACCCTGTTGGGCTTCCGACCTCAGCCCAACCTACATTTTAGTGTGCTTTTCGTTTGGGTTTTAACTTAGCTAACTTTTTAATAAGCCCTGGGCCTTCATATATAAGGCTCGTATAAACTTGCAATAAATCTGCACCAGCAGCTAAGCACTCTAGCGCTTTTTCTTCAGAGTCAATGCCGCCTAAAGCGATAATGGTTTTTTGAGCTTTCAAAAAATGTCGTAAGACTCGAATACTCTTAAGCATTCTTGGATAAATTAAAGGGCCACTTAACCCACCTTTTTGCTGATAATTGTCTTGCTTTTTTAATGTATCAGGTCGCCAGAAGCTGGTATTACAGGCTATCACACCCTCTAAATCAGCAGCATTAAAATGTTCGCAAAACTTTTCTAACACGTCATCAGACAAATCTGGACTTATTTTGATATAAATAGGAACATGCCTTCCAAATTTTTTTTCATTTTGATTTTGTGCTTCTTTAAGTTGTAATAGAAGTGATTTTAAAAAATTACCTTGCCAAAATTTTTCAAAATCAGGCACATTAGGGCAGGAAATATTGATGGCAAAATAATCTGCTTTGTGGATAAACTTTTCCATGCCATAGCGATAATCATCAATGGCGTTATCTTGTTTTGTGTGATTATTTTTACACAGGCTTATGCCTACGGGAATGGTATATTTTTGCGCGCTTAAATTTTCTAAAGCTTTATCAATGCCAACATTATTCAAGCCCATCCGGTTGATTAAGCATTTTTCCTTAGGAAGACGAAGCAATCTTGGCTTATCATTGCCTGCTTGTGGTTTTGGCGTAAAAGAACCGGCTTCAACAAAACCAGGATTTAAGCTTTCAGTAGCGGCCACATACTTGGCTTCTTTATCAAAACCCGCAGCAATCCCAATAAGATTTTTGAATTGGATGCCATCGATTTCAATATTATTTTGTTTTGAAACCGATGGTTGCTGAGGTTTAATTAAGGCATAAAGTCTTAAACAGTTTTTTACCACCAGATGCGCAGTTTCAGGTGGCAGTAAAAATAGTAACTGTCGTATGGGTAAATACAGATTCATACTTCACAGGTTTGAGCCCAGGCTCTTAACATCGCGTTACCTTTTTTCTGAAAACGATATGGTGCGGCTTTTATTTCAACCCCAAGCCCAGCCTGATGTAACGCCTGCGTCACGGGGCCAACAATTTCAGGGATTTCACCATTTGAATCCAATAAAGGAAAAATTCTAACTTCTTTTGCAACATCGCAAAGATTATTAACAGATTCAACATGATATTCCACACTCTGTTCAGGACAATTGGCAAAAAAGTAATGAGAAACTAAGGCCAAATCAAACTCATAATGCTGAAAATGTAAATTTGGAGGTACATCACTGATATATCGACCAGCTTCTTTACCCTGCTCAAAATCATTTAAGAAAATTTCAATATTCTCGCGACGGATGTCGGCTAAGGCTTGCGGCGATTTAATATCATCCCAGGTAAATTTATCCTGATTGGCTTCAATGACGCTTAACATTTCATCGAAAACCTCGTTGACTTTTTGCTCCAGTTTCTTCTTTGGCAGATTAAAAATTTCATCGGTTGAAATCACATTACCACCTTTTTGAGTAAGAATACTGTTAAAGCTGGATGGTCCGCCACAGCAATCAAGAATTTTAAGCTTAAGATCCGCTTCAGTTAAAGCGAACATACGGGTATAAGCATCAAAAGAATGGCCCCAGAGTAAAATATCACGATATGGAATGGTCATGGCTAATCCCTAATTCAGACATAGTCGTTATTTTATACTTCTTCCACTCATTTTGAAAGTTATGCTTTACCTTACTGCATTTCTTCGTTATCTTATCAAAAATAACGATAATCATAGAGGTAAAATTATGTACACAGGCATGAATTTTAACCTCGGTGAAACCGCTGATATGTTAAGGGAAAGCGTGAGAAATTTCGCCGAATCAACCGTTGCGCCTTTAGCTCAAAGTGCCGATGAAACCAACCAGTTTCCTAACCAACTCTGGACAAAGTTCGGTGAAATGGGGCTTTTAGGTATTACTGTCGAAGAAACCTACGGCGGTGCTGGCATGGGATATTTAGAACATGTCATTGCCATGGAAGAAATATCCAGAGCTTCAGCCTCTATTGGTTTAAGCTATGGCGCCCACTCCAATCTCTGTGTCAATCAAATCCGCTTAAATGGTACCGATGCCCAAAAAGAAAAATACTTGCCAAAACTCATCACAGGCGAACATGTAGGCGCATTGGCCATGAGCGAAAGTGGTTCTGGTTCCGACGTAGTAAGCTTAAGCCTAAAAGCAGAAGCCCAAGATGATTATTTCATTTTGAATGGTTCTAAGATGTGGATTACCAATGGGCCTGAAGCCAGTACACTGGTAGTTTACGCCAAAACAGATAAACAGGCAGGCAGTAAAGGCATTAGTGCTTTTATTATCGAAAAAGAGTTTCCTGGATTTAAAACCGCACAAAAACTCGACAAACTGGGCATGCGCGGATCGAATACCTGCGAGCTGGTGTTTGAAAATTGTAAAGTACATAAAAGCCAGCTGTTAGGTGCCCTAAATGACGGTGTTAAAGTATTAATGAGTGGCTTGGATTTCGAAAGACTGGTTTTGGCAGCAGGCCCTGTGGGGATTATGCAGGCCTGTATGGATATTGTTTTACCTTATATCCACGAACGAAAACAATTTGGCAAATCCATCGGTGAATTTCAATTAATGCAGGGTAAAATTGCTGATATGTATACTACATTAAATGCCTGTAGAGCTTATCTTTACACTGCGGCACAGGCTGCAGACAGAAAAGAGATAAGCCGAAAAGATGCTGCCAGTGTGATTCTGTATTGTGCCGAAAAAGCCACGGCCATGGCGCTTGAAGCCATACAATGTCTGGGTGGCAATGGTTATATTAACGAATACGCTACTGGCCGTTTATTAAGAGATGCCAAACTTTACGAAATTGGTGCTGGCACTTCAGAAATCAGAAGAATGCTGATTGGAAGAGAGCTTTTTAACGAAACGCATTAGAGGTTACTATGCAAAATGATCCTGTGGTTATTGTCAGTATGGCTAGAACTCCCATCGGTAATATGCTGGGAGAATTAAAAGATATTACTGCGCCAAAACTAGGCAGTATTGCCATTCAAAAAGCCTTAGAGCGTTCAAACATAGACAAATCTTTAGTGGATGAAGTCATTATGGGCTGTGTATTAAGTGCAGGTCTTGGTCAGGCACCTGCCCGTCAAGCTGCAATATATGCAGGATTACCCCATAAAACGGCGGCTTTGACTATCAACAAAATGTGCGGTTCTGGTCTTCAAGCTGTTATGTTAGCACATGATTTAATCAGTGCTGGCAGTCGCGATGTCGTTATAGCTGGCGGCATGGAAAATATGAGTCAGGCCCCCTATCTGATTCCCAAAGCGCGCTCTGGTTATTATTTAGGTCATGGGCAAATACTGGATCATATGATGCTGGATGGACTTGAAGATGCTTATGAAAAAAATACGCCTATGGGCATCTTTGCAGAAAAATGTGCTGAGAAATTCAAGTTCACTCGTGAAGCTCAGGATGAATTTGCTTTACGATCCTTACAGCGAGCCATAAATGCTGAGCAAAGTGGTGTACTCAAAGATGAAATAGCGCCTGTACAGGTTAAAACTAAGAAAGCTGAATTTATAGTTGAATCAGATGAAAATCCACGAGTTGCCAAATTAGATAAAATCTCTAAACTCCGCCCTGCTTTTAAAAAAGATGGAACGGTAACGGCGGCCAACGCAAGTTCTATTTCAGATGGTGGCAGTGCATTGTTGATAATGCGAGCTTCGAAAGCTAAAGCTTTGGGGCTGTCGCCTTTAGCTAAAATAACCGCCCACAGCACTCATGCCAATGAGCCACAATGGTTTACCACGGCACCTGTTGTAGCTATTCAAAAGTTAATGCAGAAGATTAATTGGCATCCACAAGTTGTTGATTTATATGAAATTAATGAAGCTTTTGCTGTAGTCACAATGGCAGCTATGCATGAACTGAGTCTGCCTTTTGAAAAAGTGAATATTTTTGGTGGTGCCTGTGCCATTGGACACCCCATTGGCGCAAGTGGTGCCAGAATTTTAGTTACCTTAATCAATGCACTAAAACAAAAACAATTACATAAGGGAATTGCTGCGATTTGCATTGGTGGTGGTGAAGCCACAGCCGTGGCTGTAGAAATTTTATGATTTAGGGAGATTTTTAAATGTTAAGACAGTCTTTTTTCGTCCTATTAGCCAGTCTAATTGTTGTGTTACTGGCTACTGAGCTGGCCTTCATTTTGAATTACATGGATAGAGCCCACTTGATGCTGGCAGGTTTACTGGCAAAGGTGTTTGCAGGCGGTACCGTTGGTTCCATTATCCGACATACCATTGCTCTATTTTTAATCCCATTTATCATTGCTTTGATTCCAGCACTTATCTACTATTTAGCAAAGAAAAGTTCCTTTCCCTATTTTGTTTATGTGATTTGGGTTTGCTGGATCATCCTTGCCACCATGCTGATTGTGCGTTAGGACTCAAATCATGAGCATCTTGCAAAGTAAACTGAATCCCCGCTCAGAAAATTTTACTAAGAATGCAATTAAAATGCAGGCTTTGGTTGAAGACTTAAAAGCAAAAGTAAATCAAATCCGTCTGGGTGGCAGTGAAACTGCCAGAGAACGTCATCAGGCCAAGGGTAAACTTTTACCCAGACAAAGAGTTCAGCAATTGCTGGATCCTGGCAGTCCTTTTTTAGAACTATCTCAATTAGCCGGGTTTGAGCTTTACGAAGGGATTGAAGTACCAGCAGGTGGTGTGATTGCCGGCATTGGTAGAATTAGTGGTATTGAATGCATGGTTGTTTGCAATGACTCCACTGTAAAAGGTGGCACCTATTTTCCTATCAGTGTTAAAAAACATTTAAGAGCACAGGAAATTGCAGCCCAAAACCACCTGCCCTGCATTTATCTGGTAGATTCTGGGGGTGCATTTTTACCTAAACAAGATGAGGTTTTTCCGGATAAAGAGCATTTTGGCCGGATTTTCTATAATCAAGCCAACATGTCAGCTCAGGGTATTCCACAAATTGCCGTGGTGATGGGATCCTGTACAGCCGGTGGTGCTTATGTGCCAGCTATGGCTGATGAAAGTATCATGGTTAAAAATCAGGCCACTATTTTTTTGGCAGGTCCACCGCTTGTCAAGGCTGCGACGGGGGAATCGATTTCTGCCGAAGCTTTAGGGGGGGCTGAAGTCCATTGTAAACAATCTGGTGTAGCTGATCATTATGCTGAAGATGACACTCACGCCTTAGCCTTGACTCGCAATATCGTCGCCAACTTGAATCATAAAAAAACCATTTCATCAGCAATTATTTCACCCAAAGAACCTGCTTATTGTGCCTCTGAACTGTATGGCTTGATTCCTGAAGATGCCCGTCAATCATTTGATATTCGCGAAATCATTGCCCGTATTGTGGATGGCTCCGAATTTCAGGAATTTAAAACCCACTTTGGTACTACTTTGGTTTGTGGTTTTGCCCATATTAACGGTTATCCTGTAGGGATTGTGGCTAACAATGGTATTTTATTTTCTGACTCCGCCTTAAAAGGCACGCACTTTATTCAATTGTGCGATAAACGCAACATTCCACTGATATTTTTACAAAACGTTACAGGTTTTATGGTTGGCAGTAAATATGAAGCTGAAGGTATTGCTAAACATGGTGCCAAAATGGTGACTGCAGTATCGACAACACGGGTTCCTAAATTTACTGTGATTGTGGGCGGCAGTTTTGGTGCTGGTAACTACGGTATGTGTGGCCGGGCTTACAATCCCAGGTTTTTATGGTTATGGCCCAATGCAAGGATTTCTGTGATGGGTGGTGAACAGGCCGCTCAAGTTCTGGCTCAGGTGACTCGTGACAAAAAAGCAAAGTCAAATGAAGCCTTCACTCAAGCGGATGCAGAAGCCTTAATGCAACCTATTCGAGTGCAATACGAGCAACAGGGACATCCTTATTATTCCAGTGCAAGGCTCTGGGACGATGGCATTATTGATCCTAAAGATACACGCATGGTATTAAGTTTGGCCTTATCTGCCACGTTTAATGCACCAGATGCCACACGCAATACAGAGCCATCCTTTGGCGTTTTTAGAATGTAGGCAACTCATGACTCAAACCAGGCACCAAAATCTTATCGTTGAAACCCATCAGGGAGTTTGCTCGCTTACCTTGAATCGACCTGAAGTACGAAATGCTTTTGATGATTTCCTCATAGAAGCACTCATTGAGGGTTTAGATAACGCTGCATCTCAGCCAGATTTGCGCTTATTAGTATTACAATCTGAAGGTAAACATTTTTCTGCTGGCGCTGATTTAAACTGGATGCGAGCCATGGCCAATTATTCAGTGGAACAAAATGTTAAGGATGCTTTAAAACTTGCTGAACTGATGCGAAAGCTCCACGAATTTCCCTGCCCTACTTTAGTGAAAGTACAAGGCGCAAGTTTTGGTGGTGCTGTAGGACTTTGTGCCTGTGCAGATATTGTCATTGCCAGCTTTGACGCAAAATTTTGTTTTTCTGAAGTGAAAATCGGCCTAATTCCTGCCGTTATTAGCCCTTATGTTATTGCTGCCATCGGTGCCCGTCAGGCTAACCGATATTTTTTAACAGCAGAAGTATTTGATGCACAAACCGCACAAACCTTAGGACTTGTGCATGAAATTGCTGAAGATTTAAATCTTTGTGCAAAAATCTTAATTGATCAAATTAAAACCTGCGGCCCTAAAGCACAAAGACAGGCAAAAACCTTAGTACATGAAAATATTAAACAGACTCATCGTGACGCGTTAATAGAATACACCGCCAAAGCCATTGCGGATATTCGCGTATCTTCTGAAGGTCAGGAAGGTTTAACCGCTTTTTTAAATAAACGAAAAGCAAATTGGATTGAAACATGATAAAAAAAATCTTAATTGCCAATCGAGGTGAAATCGCCTGCCGTATCATAAAAACGGCTAAAAAAATGGGGATTGCCACTGTCGCTATATTTTCTGAAGCAGATGAAAAAACATTACATGTACAACTGGCTGATGAAGCTTATTGCGTGGGTTCAGCAAAAAGCTCAGAAAGTTATCTTGCCATCGATAAAATTATTGCGGTCGCAAAAGCAGCGCAAGTGCATGCCATCCATCCCGGCTATGGATTTTTATCTGAAAACACAGAGTTTGCTAAAGCCTGTCAAAGCAATCATATCATTTTTATTGGCCCACCTATCAAAGCAATTGAAGCCATGGGCTCTAAAAGTGCTGCCAAAAAAATTATGGCGCAAGCCAACGTGCCCTTAACACCTGGATATCACGGGGAAGAGCAATCCTGCGAATACCTACTTGAACAGGCCAAACAAATCCAATTTCCTGTGATGTTAAAAGCCAGTGCAGGGGGCGGTGGTAAAGGCATGCGAATTGTCCATACAGAAGCGGATTTTTTGGATGCGTTAAATGCCGCCAAAAGAGAAGCAAAAGGTCACTTTAATGATGATAAGATGCTCATAGAGCGATATGTTGTAAATCCCCGACATATTGAAATTCAAGTATTTGCTGACACTCATGGCAATTGCGTCCATTTATTTGAACGGGATTGCTCAATTCAACGCAGACATCAAAAAGTAGTTGAAGAGGCACCTGCACCAAAACTTTGTGATACTTTAAGAGAAAAAATTGCTCAAGCGGCGGTTGATGCTGCCACCGCCATTGATTATGTAGGTGCAGGCACAGTAGAATTTTTGTTGGATAAACAGGATAATTTTTATTTCATGGAAATGAATACCCGTTTGCAGGTTGAGCATCCTGTTACGGAAATGATAACTGGCTTAGATTTAGTTGAATGGCAAATTAAAGTTGCACAGGGTGAGCCATTGCCTCGCAATCAAAAAGATATTCAAAAAAATGGTCATGCCTTGGAGGTACGATTATACGCAGAAGATCCGCACAATCAGTTTTTACCTTCTATTGGTACACTGCAAGTTTTAAACTGGCCGCTTCTTGATTCCCATGTTCGTATAGATACTGGCTTTAGCCAAGGCGATTTGGTTACGCCTTTTTATGATCCCATGCTCGCTAAGATGATTGTTTGGGGAGAAAATCGGGAAATTGCCACGTTAAAATTACAACAGGCGTTAAATCAATTGCAAATCGTTGGTGTAAAAACAAACGCCCAATTTCTCTATAACCTCATATCCCAGCCACAATTTATGAGTGCTCAGGTGCATACAGGTTTTATTGAAGAACACCATGAAGTCATATTCAATGAGGCTACTGAATTTGATTGTAAGCATTTAGCAATAGCCGCCCTATTTCATAGCCAGCATCAACTAAATACAAAACATCACAGCTCAGATCCTTTTTCAGCCTGGAATCATACAACCGGTTTTCGTTTAAACCTCAACAGTGAGCTAATGATTAAATTTTTACATTCAGAAAAAACTATTTGCTGCCGAATTTATTTTCAAGATGACAACTATTGTATTGAAGTTGAAGATAAAAAATTTAATTTGCAGTTATTAAAGCTTGAAAACAATAAGATAAACTGCCGATGTGATGACAAGGTTTTAAAATATAGTATTTTCAAATACGAAAATAATTACACACTTTTTTGTGGCACTGAGCAAATAGAACTGACATTGTTTGATCCTATAAAAAATGCTTTTCAAAATGAACAAAGTAATCATTCTTTAAGCGCGCCCATGCCAGGTACTATTGTTGATTTTCATGTAAATACCGGAGAAATCGTGAAAAAAAACACCAAGCTTGTCACCATGGAAGCAATGAAAATGGAACATTGCATCTATGCTCCAGAAGATGGTGTAATTAAAGAACTCCTATATGCTGTGGGTGACATGGTTACCGAAGGCAGTGAACTGCTCATTTTTGAGGAAAGTAGACATGAGCCTGCCTGAAAAAGTTAAGCTTGTAGAAGTAAGTCCAAGGGATGGTCTGCAAAATGAAAAAAATCCTGTCTCAACGGAAACTAAATTAACTTTAATTGAAAAATTAAGTCATAGTGGCTTGAAAACCATTGAAGCTACAAGTTTTGTCTCTGCTAAAAAAATTCCTCAACTGGCAGATGCCGATGAGTTATACCCAAAAATTCAAAAAAAATCTGGGGTGGAGTATCCTGTTTTAGTACCAAATATGCAGGGATTAAAAAGAGCCAAAGATTGCGGCGTGACTCATATTGCCGTATTTATTGCTGCCTCTGAAACTTTTAGCCAAAAAAATATTAATTGCTCAATTGCGGAATCTTTAACTCGTATTGAGTCTGTAATTGAAAGTGCCCAAAACGCCAATATACAAGTTCGTGGTTATATTTCCTGCGTGCTGGGCTGCCCTTATGAAGGCGATATCCCTTTTAAGGTCACTGCAAAATTAACTAAGTTTTTATTAAAGCTAGGCTGTTATGAAGTTTCTCTGGGGGATACTATTGGTGTTGGTACACCCTTACGGGTTAAACATTTGCTTGAAACTATATATAAAGAACAAATTAGTGCAGAAGCATTAGCCATACATTGTCATGATACCTACGGTCAGGCACTTGCCAATATTTATTCTGCATTACAAAGTGGTATTGCTACCATCGATGCCAGTGTAGCAGGTTTAGGGGGATGCCCCTATGCAAAAGGTGCTACTGGCAATGTTGCTACAGAGGATGTTTTATACATGTTAAACGGGCTTAATATTGAAACGGGCGTTAGTCTTACTCAATTAATTTCCGCAGGTAGTTATATTTCAAAAGCCTTAAATCGAAATAATCTCTCTAAAGTAGCCAATGCCTTATCAATGTAGGTTGAGCTGAGGTCGGAAGCCCAACAGGGTATTCATTTAATTACGGCCTTATGGAGTTGCCACGGCCTGTTGGGCTTCCTTACGTCAGCCCAACCTACATTGATATATTTGAAGTTTTACCTAAGTCCTAAAATAAATAAAATGCGAGGTAACCGTGATGATGCAATTAAGAGAATTTGGCAAACAGTCCTTTGAAACCTTTAAAGCACAATATCACAAACTTTACCAAAATGTCCCGCTGCCTCATCCTGTTTGGCAACCTACTGCTGATGAAATTCAAAAGACCAATTTGTATAAAACCATGAAGCAAAAAGGGTTTATGCAATATTTACCTTTTCATCAATGGTCAAGAGAAAATGCCCATGATTTTTTAGAATTAACCTTAAAACAATTAGACATTCAATTTAAAGTCCCACCAAAAATTTTATTTAAAAATGCTACTGATGCAGAAAATATCCAGTGGTTGCCAGAAGCAAAGTTTAATATCGTTGATAGCTGTTTTAATCAACCAAAATCTAAAATTGCGATTACTTTTCAAAATTCAGAGCAAGCCATTGAAAAAGTGTCTTATGGAGAATTAGAAAAACGGGTTAACAAAATTGCTAATGGCATTTCTAACAGTTTTAATGCAGGCGATGCACTTGCGATTAATATGCCTATGAATATTGAAGCTGTTTGTATTTATTTGGCAATTATCAAAGCCGGATGTGTAGCTGTTTCTATTGCTGATAGTTTTGCGCCCGCAGAGATTCAAACGCGCCTAGAAATCAGTCATGCTAAAGCGATTTTTACTCAGGACTTTTATCTTCGTAATCAAAAAAAGGTTTTTATATATCAAAAAGTTTGCGAAGCTTCAAAGGTTAAAGCGATCGTTCACTGTCAAAGTCCAACTGATCTCACTCGAACTCAAGATATAACGCTATCTAAGTTTATGGAAAATACAAATGAAAATTTTGAAGCTGTTAGCCGAACAGCCGATGATTTTTGTAATATTCTATTTTCATCTGGCACCACAGGCAGCCCAAAAGCGATTCCCTGGACACATACAACCCCCATTCGAGCGGCTATGGATGGGTTTTATCATCAGGACATTCAAAAAGATGATATTGTTGCCTGGCCTACTAATTTAGGTTGGATGATGGGACCGTGGTTAGTATTTGCAACTTTCATCAATGGCGCAACCATGGCACTTTGTAATGACTCACCAACACAAAAAAGTTTTGGTGAATTTATTCAAAATGAGCGCATTACAATTTTAGGCTTGGTACCCAGCATTGTGACAGCCTGGGAAGCAAGCAAATTGATGGAAGATTATGACTGGTCAAATATTAAATGTTTCAGTTCCTCTGGCGAGTGTTCCAGTGCCGAAGATTATCTATACTTAATGTGGTTAGGTAATGTTAAACCCGTCATTGAATATTGTGGAGGAACAGAAATTGGTGGCGCTTATCTTTCTTCCACCTTAATTCAAGCCAATACCCCTTCGATGTTTACCACTCCAACTTTAGGAATGAATTTTGTTTTGCTGGATGATAATCATAAAATCAACTTAAAAAAAGGTGAAGTAGCATTAATCCCTCCTGCATTAGGCTTATCACAAACTTTGATGAATCGTGATCACCATGAGGTTTATTTTGCTGGTATGCCTAAATTAAAGAATATTCCTTTAAGAAGACATGGTGATGAAATTGAAAAAATTAATGCTGAATGCTATCAATCTCTTGGGCGCGCTGATGATACGATGAATCTCGGTGGCATTAAAACCAGTTCAGCAGAAATAGAAAGAGTTTTAAATGACCTTGAGCAAATCCAAGAGTGTGCTGCCATCGCTGTCTCTCCAGAAAAAGGTGGCCCCAGCCTGCTAGTGATTTACGCAATCACACAGGCACCAGATCTTGAGAATCTCAAAGGTATCTGCCAAAGGCAAATCAAAGATAAACTGAACCCACTTTTTAAAATTCATGATTTAAGGTTTACGGATAAATTACCGCGAACAGCCTCAAATAAAATTATGCGACGTGTGTTAAGGGATGAATATTGTGGTTGAAATCAATACCCAAAAAAGTTCTCGCCTTGCTAAACAAATTGTCATCGCAATGGTTGCAGGTATCATTGTTGGTTTATTACTGAACGCTTTGCCTTCCTACAACTGGATAACTGTTTGGATAATTGATGGCCTTCTACATATTTTAGGGCAAGCCTTTATTTCTGTTTTAACCATGTTGGTAGTACCTATTGTGTTTGTGTCCTTAGTTTGTGGAACCTGTCAATTGGGCGATCTTAAGAAATTTGGCGCACTTGCAGGGAAAACATTTGGTTTATATTTAATTACCACGGCAATTGCAATTACCCTGGGACTTACTTTTGCCAATTTATTTGATATTGGCTCAGGCAGCCAGTTGATAGCTGGAACAAATTTTACATTGCAATCAGTTCCCTGTTTAAAAGAAGTGTTACTGAATATTATCCCCAAAAATCCATTTGCTGCATTGGCCAAAGGCGATATGCTGCAAGTAATTGTCTTTTCAATTCTGTTTGGCTCTGCCATTGCAATGGCCGGAAAATCAGGTCAAAGGGTTGCGGATTTTTTTGAAGCTGCAAACGCTGTGGTTATGAAATTAATGATGATGGTAATGTTAGTTGCACCCTACGGTGTTTTTTGTCTCATTGCTGGATTACTGGCTAAAACTGGGTTTAATGCAATCTTTCAGCTCTTAGGATATTTTTTAACGGTCATGTTTGTACTACTGTTTCATTTGATCTTTACAAATTCCATAATATTAAAATTCATTGGTGGCTTAAATCCATTACCCTTTTTTAAAAAAATGTACTCGGCTATGATTTTTGGTTTTAGTACTTCCAGCAGCAGTGCTTCTATTCCCGTTACTCTAAATGTCGTTGAAAATAAATTAGGGGTAAAAAATTCTACTGCCGCCTTTGTTATCCCATTGGGCGCAACTATTAACATGGATGGTACAGCCATTATGCAAGGGGTTGCTACCGTTTTTATCGCGCACAGTTATAACATTCCGATTGGCTTGACTGGATATCTGATGGTTATTCTAACGGCTACTTTGGCTTCCATAGGCACAGCTGGCGTGCCAGGCGTGGGTTTAATTACTTTAACTATGGTCTTAAAACAGGTTGGATTGCCTGTAGAAGGCATTGCTATGATTATTGGTGTAGATCGTTTGCTGGATATGCTGCGAACAGCAGTGAATATTTCAGGTGACTCTGCCATCGCCTGTATTGTCGGAAAATCAGAAAAAAATTTAAATTTGAAGAGGTATAATCAATATGAGTAATCAAACTATTTTTGAATGGTGTGTGGTGGGCGCTGGGCCAGCAGGTATTACAGCCATAGCACAATTATTAGAACACAAAATCAATCCAGATAAAATTCTGTGGATTGATCCTGAATTCAAAGTTGGTGATTTTGGTACCAAATGGTTTAATGTTCCCAGTAATACCAAGGTTAAATATTTCTTTCAATATTTTGACTGTGCTAAAGTTTTTAACACTAAAAATTTTGAAAACGACTTCGAATTATTTAATTTAGATCCTGAACAAACCTGCCACCTTGGACAAATGGCGTTACCCTTACAGGTGGTAACAGAAGCTTTTCAAGCAAAACTAATCTTTGAGAAAGCTAAAGTCATCGAAATGGAACACGCTGAAAACTGCTGGCATTTGCGTACCGACACTAAAAAGAATTTTTCCTCCAGAAAAGTGATACTGGCTATCGGTTCAGAACCTGTAAACTTAAAACATGAAGCTTCTTTAAATGAAATTCCTTTAGCCTCGGCTATGACACAGGATCATTTAAAAGACCATTGTGATTCAAATTCTAAAGTTGCCGTGTTTGGCTCTTCTCACTCAGCTATTTTAGCAATTAAAAACCTGCTTGATTTTGGCGTTAAACGCGTAACAAATTTTTATCGCTCTCCCATGCGTTACGCGTTACCAATGGGTGATTTCATTTTATATGACAATACAGGATTAAAAGGCAGCACTGCAAAATGGGCAAAAGAAAATATTAATGGCCATCTGCCTGAAAATCTTCATCGATATTTATCTACGCCCGAAATAACTGAAAAATTTTTACCTGAATGTGATTCTGTAGTCTATGCGGTGGGTTTTGAAAAACGTCGCCAGCCCTTTATCAAAACCATTCCCATTATTAGCCATGATCCTCAAACTGGCATCATTGCCCCTGGTTTATTCGGTTTAGGCATAGCTTTTCCAGAAAGAGTGATAAGTCCTTATAATCATTATGAAAACAATGTGGGCTTATGGAAATTTATGCAATATGTTAAGCGTATGATGCCTGTTTGGCTCCAATATTAACTCTCTCAGTAAATATTATTTATGAAAGTCTACCCTTAACCAAAAAATGCATCAGATCGTGAAGGTTTTATAAGTGGTTATGCCAAGCAAAGTTTTATTTATAGTGAACTTGTAAAGCTTTGCTAAAAAAACTTCGATAAAACCTTTATCTGTTTTTAGTGTGGATTTTATATAAATCAAATAAAGATCAAGCACCCACAAGATTAATTCTTGTGTGGCTATTTATATGTTTTTTTAACCGTTCTAATCCAACTTAGTCGCTTGGCTTGAGTGAACGCTGTCCAGAAAAAGAAATAACTCATTAGCCATTTTTAAGTGTTTATATTTCTGAGTAAACTTTTTCTGCTCAGCTTAGTCTGCTTTGTACTGATAGCCTTTAGGTTTTTTTGAGCATATACCATTTTTTTATATACCCAATATTAAAAAGTAATTACTACTCAAGCACAAAAAACCCTATACTGTTATCAAAATTATGTATTTGTTAAATTTTGAGATAGTTATATGTTGTACCATTCAAAACACCAAAAGCCCATATCCGAATTGTCACTTGAAGCATTTTTAAAAGAAAATATCGGTGCAGAATATATTTTTAAATTTTTTGAGGATATTGATTTAGCTCAATTAATATATGTAAATAAAACCTTTTACAAATATATCCTTACAAATTTTAAGGAAAATTTAGATAATTACACTGACAAATGTATAGATCATTTTCTCTTTAAACAAGCGGCTCGCAATCGTATTGACATTGATGATTTTTTCAAAATGAATTATGGTTTTTTTATTAAGCAAAAATTATTAAGAGTACTTGAAAGTTTAAATGAAAATGAGACTGAAAACCATTTTACAATTGATACAAAACTCAATGTTATTTCCGATTCACTCAAAGATGTATTAACCGAAATTATAACCTTTACATCATCATCAAACGATCCTGAAGTATACCATTTCAAACTGGCACTGCCTGAGGAATTTAAAATTGACCTAAAGGGTTTTTATTATACACAACGACAATTGATGGTAGTAAAAAATCTTAATACTTCCATTACTGAATGCTACGATTTAAAGTCTCAAAGCCCTCAAACTGAAGCCATCAAAAATATTTTGTCTTTTATTTCCTATTGCATATTTTTAGAAGTTGAGGCCGAACATAAAGAAAAAATTGCACTGAAAATTAAGCTTAATCCTAACATCATTGAAAAGCAAAAAAAGTATCAAAGAAATCTTGATTTTAAAAGCATGAACATGTTGCGTCTACTAAGATTCAATGCTCTCGCTTTACTCTTGTCATGTACATCTGCATCTCTAGGAATTATATTTTCTTTTGATTTTAGTACCATAACATTTCTATGTTTTTTACCTTTCGCAGCGCTTCCAATTTACTTAGCATTGCTTAAGCATAATGAATTTAAATATAGAACATTAAGTGCAGAAGATTATATAGGACAGGAAAATTTTGCTGAAAATTATACTGAGGCAGAAGCTATCTATAATAACCGCAATGGTTTTTTTTCGAAGCTCACTGCAGATATCGAGAATCAAAATTTTGATGATTTACAAGATGAGTCTAGTGATGATGAAAGAACGTTTTTGTTGATGGAAGCTTCCGAGAAAACATCCTATGGGATGTAGATAGTGTCCCTCAACTAAAATGATATATACCTAATAAAATTCAAGATGCAGGACTTCACAGAATCTGAAAATCATCATTAATCCTAGACTTTAATTTATCTGCAAGGTTCTGGATTAATGCTTCTTGTTAAGATAGCTGGACGAGCCGTCCATTTTCTGGTTTTATTTTACCTTCTAAAAAATCACTGATATGGTGAAGAATGGTGGTTTCATGTAGGTACAACACCTGTGTTGTGCTTCAAGTTCTGCTTTTTTGTTATCAGCAAGCATGATTTAATTCATAGACCATAGTTTGATCCTCATTCAATGAAAAATCAAGCATATTCAATGAGCATGGATATATGCTATTCTAAATACATAGCAAAATAGGCAAAAGAAAATATTGATGGACATCTGCCTGAAAATCTTCATCGACATTTATCTACGCCTGAAAAAATTGAAAAATTTTTACCAGAGTGCGACTCCGTGGTTTATGCGGTTGGTTTTGAAAAACGTCGTCAGCCCTTTATCAAAACCATTCCAATTATTAGCCATGATCCTCAAACTGGCATCATTGCCCCTGGTTTATTCGGTTTAGGCATAGCTTTTCCAGAAAGAGTGATAAGTCCTTATAATCATTATGAAAACAATGTAGGCTTATGGAAATTTATGCAATATGTTCAACGCATGATGCCTGTTTGGTTGCGGTATAATAGCTGATTTAGTTTTTGATAGATAGGACTTACGAAAAACTTCGTATTAAAACCCAAGTTAATCAATGTAGGTTGGGCTGACGGAGGAAGCCCAACGGTATTCATTTAATTACGGCTTATGTTAGTTGCCACGACCTGTTGGGCTTCCTCCGTCAGCCCAACCTACACTGATTTGCCTATAACGCCATGTTTTTCGTAAGTCCTAATAGATTAGAAAAAAGTTTTGGGTAATTGCAATTGAGTTATTGTATTTTCGATGTGCATATTCCGGTCAATCTGAACAGCCATTCCTGTCTGCAAGTGAACAGCGATTCTGGTTTATTTGAACGCTTGTCAAACTCACAAGGTTATTATCCGCTAAAGCTTTTCAGTCTGTAAAGCATTTTTAGTTTTCCTTAATGACTCACCCACTAATTCAAGCTTGATAGCATTGTGGATGATCCTATCCAAGATTGCATCTGCCAAAGTTGCATCATCGAGATATTCATGCCAATGCGATACCGGTAATTGGCTGGTGATAATCGTAGATTTTTGTAAGTAGCGATCTTCAAGCAACTCCAATAAATCACGCCGTTGTTCATCGTCCAGCGCAACAAGCCCCCAATCATCCAAGATTAAAACCTCCACTTTAGCCATAGTTGTCAGCCACTTGGCATAAGTCCCGCTGGCCTTAACCAGTTTTAATTCATTCCAAAGTCTCGGTAAACGATAATATCTAATTGTCGCACCAGACAAACAAGCTTTATGAGCCAGTGCACAAGCTAAATAGGTTTTACCACATCCTGTGGGTCCTGTGATTAAAAGGTTTAAATGATTTTGTACCCAGTGTCCCCTGGCAAGCTCTTGAATGACTGATTTTTTTAAAGCGCGCGTGTGAGTATAATCGATATCTTCCAGACAAGCGGCTTGTTGCAATTTGGCTTGTTTTAACCGCCGATTTAACCGATTGTTTTCTCGCAAATACCATTCTCGGTCAATCAGAACCCCTAAACGGGTTTCAAAATCCAAATCCGATTGAGGGTGTTGCAGTTGCTCATTCAGCGCATCTGCCATCCCATTAAGCTTCAATGCGCGTAAACGTTGTAAGGTTGGTTGATTAAGCATTTTGGTTTCTCCCATGTTTATTGATAATACTCAGCTCCACGAATATTGTTGTGGGCTGAGAGCTTTTGTGAAACAACTTGCTTTGTTTCAGAAACGGTGTCGACTTTATTTTTTAAAATCGTTTCTATTTGTTGATATCGTGTAGCGCCTGCGTCATAAGCAATCTTACTGGCCGCTTCCAAGCGATGCTCGCCATAGCGTTGTGCTAAACGCAATACGCCAAGACAGGTTCGATAAGCTTGCTCCGGAAAGGGGCGTGCCGCCATAAGGTGCTCTATAAATTGCTTCGTTTGAGGGCCAATTTTATTGGCCCAACGTTTTATTCGCTCCGGTGACCAGCCTGATTGGGCTTGATGGTTTTTGGGCATATGCTCTTTAATGGTGCTGTGTTTATAAGGTGTATGCGTTCGTTGATGTAGGGCGATGCGCTCGCCTTGATAAAAACATTCCAATGTTTTTTGAGTGGCGCGCAATTCAATTTCTTTTTGAATATATTGATAGGGTACGCTGTAGTAGTGTTGTTCAAAGATAACATGATAATCAATATTCACCTTGGCGCGTCGCCAAAGGGCATATTGATAACGTTCTTTGGGCAGTGACTTTAAAGCCGGTTGGTCGAGCTTCTCAAACAATTCTTTTCGACTGCTATCGAGTTTTTGGAATTTCTTTTGATTGAAATCCCTAAGCTTTTCTTGGATGACCTCATTAAGTTCGCTAAGGCTCGTAAAGGTTCTATGCCGTAACGGCGCAAGAACTTGGCGTTCAATACAGCCTACCGCATTTTCAACCTTCGCTTTATCTTTTGGTTTGTAGGCTCTTGCCGGTACAATTGCAAATCCATAATGCTCACTGACATGTTGGTAATTTGCATTAATGTCCGGATCGTAACGATGTGTTTTGGTGATCGCGGATTTCAAATTATCTGGTACCACGAGTTGACTCACTCCACCAAAATAGTCCCACATGTGTATATGGGAAGCAATCCAATCGGTTATTGTTTGTGTTGCCGTTGCCTCAATAAAGGTAAACTGTGAGGCTCCCAAGGCGCCTACAAAAATTTGTGCTGTATGAATTTCACCAGTAGCAGGTTCAATCCACTCCATGGTCATGCCGGCATAATCAACAAAGGTTTTTTCACCGGCCTTGTGAATTTGCCGCATGGAAGGATTTAAACTTTGGGTATGGCGACGGTAGCGCTCACAAAACTGTGAGTAACTTAAACCAGCTTCATGTTCATCACGATACTCTCGCCAAAGCAATTGTAGGGTTACCCCCTTTTTACGGTATTCGCAGTGTACCCACTCCCAATTAGGTAAGGGTCTTTTAGTGCTCGATGCTTTGACCGGCAAAAACAAGCGTTCGTAGAGCGCCTGCTCAGACAATTCTTCGGATAACGGCCAAATGAGCCCGGCGGCTTTGGCTCGATGCAGGTAATCAGACACACAGCCAATACTAATATTTAAACTGTTGGCTATGGCTCGGTAGCTCAACTTGAGCTCATGCCTTTGCCTTAAAATTTGATGGATTTTACGCATTGATAATACTCTCACGATTTGCCTCTCTTTTACTTCACATTAAAAAAGAGAGATTGTATAGGTTAAGGTCAATCGTGAGTGGACAAGCTGTTCAAATGAAACCGGAATGAGTGTTCAGATGCGCCGGAATAGGTGTTCAGATGTTTCCGGAATAACTGTTCAAATGATACCAGAATCGGTGTTCAGATGTTGCCGGAATACGCACGATGTTCATAGATTGTTCTTTCTATTTGCCAAACAGTTTTCTCTCCAATCCTTAATTGTATTCAAAATTTTATTTGTTAATTCTTCAATTGAGCTATTATATGGCAAATCTAATAATACTTTTACTTTGGCTAAATCAATTTTTTCATTCAGTGATATAATTGTATTTTGATTATCAATTTTGGCGATTGCAATTAACCCGGCTGTTTTATCAGGAACACTATAACAAATGCTTCTTCCAGTTACTTTATAGCTACTCCCTTTTTTCCAGAACCCCCCAGCAATAGTTGATTGTGTGTAGTCCTGAATCAGAAAAGTCTTTGGAACCATAAACAATGAAACTATGTGCGATTTATCAGATAACACAGGCTGATAGCCATTTAAATAATAAAAATTTGCAGCTTCAGGAAATACTACAGGCTTGGAAGATTCTATTGTTTGTGACCCTTTGTCTGAATGAATATAAATCGCCAATTTACGATTCATAATTTCTAACTGTTCTTCTCTGGGTTTATAAAAAAATGAAAAAAATTTATTTGCCTGTACTAAACATTGTTTGTTTTCTTCAATATCATTAAATTTTTGAATTAATTTATGGTCTTTTATATCAGAAACGAAGCATTGGTTAATACTATCATGAATGAACTTACAAGTTTGCCGTAATAACAATACATCTGAAAACTGATCTAATTTATCTAAAATTAATTGAATTACCGAAAATTCGAATTGAAAATTTATTGATTCATTTGGCTGAGTTTCACGCTTTGCTTTTTTCTTATTTTGTGTATGAATATTCATTAATTCATTTCTAAAGTTTTTTTTGATTTTATTTAATTCTTTATTAGTTAACAGTCGTTTGTTGAGATTGCTTGGATGTGGAGGGGTTTTCTTTTTAGGTTTCTTTTTAATGATCCGCTTAGACAACTTTATATTATCATAATAAGGCTTTAGTTTTTTTTGATTTAATGCTTTTGTTTTTTCCTCTTTAGATTTTGCTTCATTTTTTGGTTTCTTTCTATGTTGTAATATTTTATTTATATTTTGGATTGATATATTATCCTTTAAAGGAGTCTCTGGTTTATGGTCTTCTTTTATTACTCCCAAGCATAATGGTTGATAACGATGAAGCACAGTTTTTAATATCAACATCAAAATTAAAACTAGTAACCATTGATGATAATTATTTTCATCGTTAAATTTTGCATTTTCATTCATACTTGGGATCCCCCAAATTAAGGTATCCCTACTGATTATATAAAGTGGAAATCCACCCACTAGAATAGGCTTTTTGTGTATTACTCTCTAAAAAATAATTTTAAAAATATTCTTTTATCCAAAATAATCAACGGCTTTAATAAGTTTTTTAGCCAAAGTGGCTCTCCATCAATTAACTGTAAAAACAACTTGTTTATTTTGCAAGCGCAAATACTTCATTCAATAAATAAGGTTTGACCAACTTCTCCCAGCCAGCAGCCTGCATAGCAAATTTTGTAAACTTTTGTACATTTATCTTTCGCAATAAAACCACCTGGTATTAATTCTAATAAATGAAGGTTTAAACCAGGTTCAAGGACCTTGAATATTCATAGATACATAATAGTATTATCGAAATTTTAACTACTTTCGTAAAAAGAAAATTATATGTTTAATCTAAAGGTCAAAGTCAAGCTTTTTAATGGGTAACGTTTTTTAACTGTATATTTTGCAATAAAGCTTTTTTACAAAATTTTTTAATACTCTTATAAAAAAAGATTGACCTTAACCTCGAAATCAAGGTTTATCATAAGCAACATCTAAAAAAAATTTAATTATAAATAGACACAATATATTTCAATTGTAAGTCGATTAACTTTGGTAGTAGCATGATGAGTTTAACATATGGCAACTTTTGGTATTTTGACCGCAAACTTGAACAACCACAAGGAACTTGGTTAAGATTTTTACACATGGACGGTCAGTGGTTTATGGAACAATTTGATTTACAGTCATATTCCTGGAGTCAGGCTGATTTTGAAGACTTTTTTAAGGAAGAGACAGAACAAAACGGTGTTGTATGTAAATTGCTTCCTGTTTTTGATCAAGCTAATGATACTTCAATATGTTTATTAATAAGCGCTCAAGAACTGATTTCAATCGGAATAAATCACCATGGCGTAGCGCATGCGCTCAAAATAGAAATAATGAACGCCCAAGTTATAAAAACTCCCTTAGAAGCTTATCCAAATTTAGAACAATTAAAATATAAAATTAAAAAGCCTCCAAAAGCATTTGAATACGGTTATGATCCCGAACAAATGTTTGAGAAAGATTTATCCAGGGATCTAATAATTATTGAAAGGGAAGATAATGAACTATTGATTGATGAAGTTGAAGAAAAAGAAGCTGAAGAAATTATTAAAATTATTGAAGATCGAACTGCTGTCCCAATTTTAACAGTTCCGGTTTACAATAAAAAAGCAGATAGTAAAGAAACGCCAGCTCATATTTCTGTAGTTAAAAAAAACCAACAAAAAGCTGAAGAAATGACTTTGGAACAAGTTGGTGAACTATTAGGAATGGAGCGAGGATTGGACAGGCCCGTTATTTTTCAAGAAGGAATTTTTGTCACACCAGAGACTGAAAAAAAATTCAGTAAAAATGTTGTAAAGGATAAGGACTTAGAACAATTTAGATTAAATTATGATTTATTTAAAATTGAGTATGTTGATAACTTAGGTTATTGCGTTAGAGCACGGGAAAGAATACCTAAAAATACTTATATAATTTATTCTGGATTGTTAATGCCTCGAAAACATGAAAAAATAGTAGCCAATTATTATGATTTACCTTCTTTATATTCATTTGATTGCTCTGAGTTAAATAATAATTTATTACAAGAAGACAAAGCTATATCATTAAAGCCTTATTTTTACGGCGGCATTGCTCATTTAATTGCTGACTTACCAAACCCAGATGAAGTTCCTAAAAATCAGGGCATACTAACTGCAAATTTAAAAAAAGTAGTAATTAAATTAAAAGATGGTATTCAATTAGTTGCCTTGCAGGCAAACAGCGATATACCTAAGGATAGTTTATTAGGTTACCCTTATGATAAAACATATTGGAATTCAATGGAGATAAACTCAGAAATAAAGCAATTATATATAAAAAAGGACGGCACGGTAATTTCTCCAGAATCACTGTCATTTTTACCTCGATTAAACAGCAATGTTGTAAGTTCAATTGGTTTATTTTCACAAGCTAAATCAAATAATTTTTTAACACCAGCTTATACTATTCATGAGATTTTTGAATTTTGTAACATAGACTTGCCAGAAGGTGAAAATGAACCATCCAAAAAGCAATGTGAATTAGCGCTTCGTAGGTTAACTGTGCCTAAAGAAGGAGGCACAAAAAATTATAAGATGTTAAAATCTTTGTGTAATCAATACCCAAGTCTTAATATCTATGCAACCACTAGCAAGGGACTGAACGCAGTTGATCTTGCTGTCGATTATGCTTTTAAATCTCCTAAGAGTTGGGAACAATATAAAAAAATCTTACATTTTCTTATAGTAGAAAAAATGGCTCAACCATTTGATTTAAAGTCTATCCTAGATAATCATAAAAATAGTAGTAATTATAGATGTGTAAGGAACTACTTGGTAAATTGTATAGCTGAGCAAGATTTGCGTGATCCTGAACCTTTATTTTGGGGATTTAAAAATCCTGGATAACATATATTTCATAAAAAACCTATTGAATAGGTAACGACTGCACCTGCAAATACCGAAGAATACTCTAATTTTTATTCTTGGTCTACCTGGGCTTTTATGAGATAAAAAATTTTTTACTTCTTATATTTTTGTATCTTATGCTATTCTAGATATATAATCCTTTTAAACAACCAAAGGATATTTAGATGCATAATTGGTTTAAAAACTGGTTAAAACATTTTATTTTTGGTCATAGTTCAACTTTAATTTTAATGAAGGGGCTTAAAAAAGCACTCTATACAAAGCAGGAAATTAACACTAAGAAAACTCTAATATTAATACGAAAAAAGTCAAAAATATTGTTTCAACAAAACAGGCAGCTGGTCATAGACTCGGCTTCCTATGGTCATTTGGAATTCTCAACGCATATCCTGGCAGCCTATCAGATTCTATTACCTTTGTTTAATGACAATCAACATGAAACCATTGACTTTATTAAAACTGCGACTCTTAGAGCTTATGATTCTTTTCAATTACGAACTTGTTTTAAAATTATATTTTATTACTGCAAAAATAACCCTAAACGCTTAAATACTGTATTTTCCTGGATGATGTCTCAGTACGGCAGCTCCTTTGAATGGCAAACCATAACGCTTAGCGAACCTAAAAGCTTTTCTTTGGATATTCAACAATGCTTTTACTATAACTTTTTTAAGTTACATCGTGTTGAATTTTTAACACCTATTCTCTGTCAGTTAGATAGTATTTGGTTCAGGCTTATCGATGACTCTAAACATGGACTAAAATTTAACACTGAAATATATCAAACTCAAGGATATGGAGCAAAGACATGTAAATTTCCAGTTGAGGTAACCTCGAAAGATAAATAAGCCAAAGCATAACCTTTAGCACTATTTATCAGGATGCTTATGCAAAAACTTCTATTTTAAAATTTCACGATGACAATCAATGTAGGTTGGGCTGACGAAGGAAGCCCAACAGGATTACATTTAATTACAGCTTAGTTTAATTGCCACGGCTTGTTGGGCTTCCTTCGTCAGCCCAACCTACATTGATATGTTTCAATTTTGAAATTTTGCGTAAGTGCTAGCTATAATAGTTTTATTAAACCAACTTAAAAACTAAAAATTTAGCGTTACATCTACTTTACTATGTTTTGTAAGCAAAATTTCTTTGCTGCGAGTCTGTATATCCCCAGCACTTTGCATCGCCTGTCCTGATTTTGAGATACGGGCGATTATATAGATTGATTTTGCTGAAGAAAGATTGTTTTGTGCCAGCATAGCCTTGGAATTATTTAATAGTACTGTTATAGGGAAATCTTTCACCTGTTTTCTGACAATGGCCAAAGGCATGGGTAATCCATGAGTGGATTTGGCGTAAATGAAAACAGTTTCATGTGGATTCAACTGTTGTTTTAAGTGTTTAGAAATATTCACATGCACTTTGATTTGTGGGTCAGAAGCCATAATGGGGTTTGTAGAGGTTACCCCCATTCTTTTTTCGGCTTCATTGATGGCATTTAAAATGACTTTACCGTCTTCCGTATTAGCTGGAAATAAATTTAACAGTTTTTCCCAGGCATCAATGGCTTTTTGATACTGTTTTTGCGAAAAAGCATTGAGCGCTACCAAATTGATGGCTGAAGGATTATTGGGTTGTTTGTCTAACACACTTTGTAATATTTTTTGAGCTTTTGGTGTGAGTTTTTTATCATTGGCAAAAAAACTGGCTTCAGCATACTGCTGTTTATACACTACGTTCTCAGGTGCAAATTCTATAGCTTTGGCAAATGCCTTTTGAGCATCTTGGTATTGTGATGTACCACTGTAAAGCCTGCCCAATAAAAACCAACCTTTTGCGCTATCAGGATGTTGTGTTAAAACGGTCTGTAGTTTTGCAATTAATTGTTGTGGATTTTTAAACTGTTTGATTTCAGCCTGAATTTCTTTAGCATGAGATTTTTGAAAAAAATATTCACTTAGCTGACTACTGTCTCCCATGCGGTAATATAAATATAGCGAACTGATTGGGACTAACAGGATTAGTAATAATGCTGTGTATAAACTGCGGTTAACTTTTAATGTGCTGGATACTTTTGACTCGGACACGTCTTCTAACAGGCCTTTTTTGGCTTCGTCTTTTAATTTTTTATAATTAGCAGGGGAAAGTTCCCCATTATCCAAGGCTTCATCCAGCTTAGTTAATTCACTTTGATAAAAAGCTAAATTGGTTTCACTGTGTGAAGGGTTGATAAATTCGTGTTTTTTTAACAATGGCCATAAAACAAATAATAAAGCCAAAAGAATCATAAAAGCGATAATTATCCAAAAAAGAATCATCATGAGGACTTATCCATATCGTTCAGCAGTTCATCAATCTGAGTTTGTTCAGAATCTGTGATTTCGAAATTTGTTTTACTTTGACGAAAAATAGTTAAATATAATATTAAAACGCCAATGACCAATAAAACAAATGGTCCAAACCATAAAATCCAAGTGCTTTTCATAACCGGTGGTTTATATAAAATATAATCCCCATAACGCTTTACCATGTAATTTATGATATTTTGACCGCTGGCGCCATTTTTAATTTGTGCAGCAATCTGTGCGCGCAAATCTGCTGCCAGTTTAGCATCAGATTCTGCTAAATTTTGATTTTGACATACCAAACAGCGCAATTCCCAAGTTAATTTTTTAAATTGTGTCTGTTTAGCTTGAGAATTAAATTGATAAATTTTATGCTCTTGATCTGCCAAAGCCTGTGAAGTAAACATAAAGAATAGGATTCCAAGAAAAGTAAATAGTAATGCTTTCATGTGGGTTGCTTTTGTAATTTTTTAACAATGGGTAAAAGTTTATCCTGCCATATTTGATTGGTAATTTCTCCAATTTGTTTGTATCGGATAATCCCCTCTTTGTCGATAATAAAAGTTTCTGGTGTGCCATAAACACCCCAGTTAATCGCAGTATCACCAGACTTATCAAAACCAATTGCGTTAAAAGGGTCTCCATACTTGTTTAGCCATTTAAGTGCGGCCTTACGATTATCTTTATAATCTAAACCATAGAGTTTAACCTCATGGGTTTTGGCAATACTCATAAGAACCGGGTATTCATCGGCGCAAACCACACACCAGGTAGCCCACACATTTAAAAGAGAAACGTGACCTTTGAAAATCCGGTTTGATAAAGTCAACTGTGGGTTCACTAATGTGGGCAAATTAAACTCAGGCGTTTTTTCATTAACCAGCACTGAAGGTACAACCCGAGGATTGATACTCAAGCCTTTCCAAAGAAACAACCCAATAAAGGCGAGTAATAATAAAGGCAGAGTAACTTTAATGCTTTGAAGGATTTTCATGGTTAAATACTCACGGCCAAAGATAGTTGTTTATGCTTCAAAGAGACACTTTTTTTACGATAGCGCTTATCAAACACACTAAAAATTCCACCAAACATCATCAAAATGCCACCGCCCCAAATCCAGCGAACAAATGGTTTATAGTACATTCGAATGGCCCAGGCATCATTACCAATTTTTTCACCCAAAGCCACATAAAAATCTTTAAACACGCCAGAGCTGATGCCTGGATCACTAATGCCTTCTCGTTGCACGGTAAACAGACGTTTTTGTGGGTGTAATGTGGCAAGTTTTTTGCCCTGCTTACTCACTGTAAAAGTTGTTTTAAAGCCCGTATAGTTTGGACCTTTAAGCGCTGATATATCTGCAAAAGTAAAAGTATAGTTTTCAATTTGAGTACTTTGTCCAGGGCTTAAGCGCACATCTTTTTCAATACTGTAAACAGAGGTTAAAGTAATACCAATTACAACCACTGCCATACCGATATGAGCTATCACCATGCCATAGTGACTTAAAGGAATTTTTTTGAATTGAGTTTTTAAATGAAGTTGCACACTACCCTGTAAGGTGGCAATAATAATCCATAATGCCAAAATCATTCCAAGCACCGCTTTAAAATCCTCAGATCCTGTAAATAAAAATGGCAATGCCAGTCCCAAAATTAAACTTGCCATAAAGGCAAGCCAGAATTTTTCCAGTAAGGCTTTTTTGGGCATATGCTGCCACAGGGATTGGGGCCCAATGGCCATTAAAAATAACAATGGCGCCATTAAGGGTAAAAAGACAGCGTTAAAATATGGCGGTCCCACTGAAATTTTACCCAGATTAAGACTTTGTAAAATTAAAGGATAAAGCGTACCTAATAGCACGGTTGCCATGGCCACCATTAAAATAATATTATTTGTTAAAAGTAATGTTTCACGGGATAACAGCGCAAAATTTCCACGACCTTTAATTTTAGTAGCACGAAATGCATAAATTAATAAAGATACCCCTACTACTGTGAAAAGAAATTTCAACATGTAGGCTCCACGAGTAGGATCAACTGCAAAGGCATGAACAGAGACTAAAATCCCTGAACGCACTAAAAAAGTTCCCAAGAGACTTAAGGCAAAAGCACAAATTGCCAGTAACGCAGTCCAACTTTTAAAAGCACCTCGTTTTTCCGTGACCATTAAAGAATGAATCAGCGCAGTTCCAGTAAGCCAAGGTAAGAAAGAAGCATTTTCCACCGGATCCCAAAACCACCAGCCACCCCAGCCTAAAACACGATATGACCACCAGCTACCTAAAGTGATACCAAAAGTTAAAAAGCACCATGCAGCAATAGTCCAGGGCCTTGACCATTTAGCCCAGGCAGCATCTAATTTACCCCCAATTAATGCAGCCAGAACAAAAGCAAACGGCACGGAAAATCCCACGTAACCGATGTATAACATAGGTGGATGAATGGCAAGGCCAGGATCCTGTAATAAAGGATTTAAGCTGGCGCCATTCACTGGGAAATCCGGTAACAATCTGCTAAAAGGATCTGAGGTGGTTAAAGTAAATACTAAAAAGCCGATACTGACAAATCCTAAAATTGCTAAAACTCTCGCAACGGTTTCTAAAGGTAAACTTTTACTGAATATGGCGACTAAAAATGTCCAAAAACTTAAAACGGTTATCCATAACAACATGGAACCTTCATGTGCACTCCAAAGCGCTGTGATTTTATAAAATAATGGCAAAGTGGTATTTGAATTTTGTGCTACATAGGCAACTGAAAAGTCATTGGTTACAAATGCAAACATTAAGGCAAAAAATGCCATTAGAGTAAAAACAAACTGCCCAATAGCGGTTGGCCTCGCCAATAACATCCAGTTGGTTTTTTTTAAACTTGCTCCTGCTAATGGCAATATCGCCTGTATGGTAACCATAACAAGTGCCAAAATTAATGCAAAATGACCAAACTCAGGTGTCATGATTGATTTCTCACTCCTTTAATCTCATGTTCATATTTGGCTTTAGCTGCCTTAATAGCCTGTTTTACCGGCGGCGGCATATAATCTGCCCCATGTTTTGCTAAGATCTGATCGGCAATTAAAACACCCTTGGTATTTAATTTTCCCTGTGCCACTATGCCCTGTCCCACGCGGAATAAGTCTGGCAGAACACCTTTGTATTCTACTTTTATATCATGCACTGTATCGGTTAGGCGAAAGCTCATTTCCAAACCTTTTTTAGCATGATGCACAGAGCCTTTTTCAACAATTCCACCAATGCGAAAGGTATGTCCCTGCGGCACTTTTCCGGCAACTACCTGACTGGGCGTATAATACAGATTAATATTTTGTTTTAGCGCGTATAAAGCTAGTGCAGTGGCCAATGAAACGCCAGCCAGAATAAAGATGATGATATAAAGACGCTTTTTACGACTGGGATGCATGGTTGTATCCCGGATTCACTTGAATATTTCTTAAGCGTTTTTTATGCTTATGTACTGTTTTTATCACTAAACCAACAACAACGACAGCGGTGATCCCATACGCTGACCAGACATAATCGCCAAAGCCCCCCATGGCAATGAACTGTTGAACAGAATGAAAACTTTGATTGATCATGATTATGCTAACTCCCTGAACCCAGCTGGCTTTTTTCTCTCTATTTAAGATCTCACAACGGGCTCTCATTAGAATCAATAGCCCACAAAGACACATAAAGGCAAAAATCATGGCAAACAAAGGATGAATCATGCTGGGAACCATATGAGATTTCCCAAAAACTTCAATCGTGTCGCCCTGATGCAAAGTATTCCACCAAAAAACCGAATAATGAATGATTGGAATATTTACAAAGCCCACAATGACTAAAATACCGGTCGCTCTGGCAGCTAAATCTTTATCTAAAATTGCTTCTCGTAAAGCAATAATGCCAAAATAAATAAACAGTAAAATAAGCTCAGAAGTTAACCGCGCATCCCAAACCCAGTAAGTTCCCCACATGGGTTTTCCCCAAATGGAACCTGTGACCAATGCTAGAAAGGTAAACCAAGCACCTAAAGGTGCAGCCACTTTAATCATGACATCCGATAATTTCATTTTCCAAATAAAACCAACGATTGCTACAACCGTCATGAAGGTATAAACCCCCAAAGATAAAAAGGCAGTAGGGACATGCACATAAATAATTCTAAATCCATCCCCCTGCTGAAAATCAGCTGGGGCAAGATAAAGCCCGCCTACAAGGCCGTAAGCAAATAAAATCAGGGTAATAACCGTAAGCCAGGGTATCACTCTCCCGGCAAATTGATAAAAATATTTCGGTGAACCCCATTTATGAATAAATTTCCACATATGGTATTTATTTTTTGATTTTTGCCCATGATAATCATATCAAAGGTAAAATGCCACTAGTATGCCTAAAAAATCCAGGTTGAATCATGTTTAGGTATAATTTACACAAACCTTAAGGGATGCGGCAATAGCAAAAGGACAAAGTGTCAGAGCCAAGACTAAAAAAGCAGACAAAAGTGCCATTTGACCATCATAGGCCAACCCTGACATGGCACTCACAACTGAGCTGGTTGCAAAAATTAATACAGGTATATAAAAAGGTAACACTAATAGCGTTAATAGCACCCCACTGCTTCTCAATCCCACCGTCAAAGCACTGCCAATGGCACCTAAAAAACTTAAAATAGGGGTACCCAACAAAAGACTCAGCATCATGACTAAGGTTGCCTTTAAACTTAAATCATACATTAACGCAATTAAAGGTGTTATCGCTATCAGAGGCAAACCTGTGAGCAACCAATGGCTGATCACTTTTGCACCGCTTAATAATGCCAAAGGATGCGGCGTCAATACCAGTTGCTCCAAACTGCCATCTTCTTGATCCGTTTTAAAAATTCTGTCCAGTCCCATTAAGGTTGCCAATAAGGCAGCTACCCAGATAACCCCAGGGGCAAGTAACTGTAAAATTTTTTTATCAGGACTGATGGCCAACGGAAACAAACTGGTGACAATTAAAAAAAAGATTAAAGGGTTGATTAACTCCTGAGGAACCCGAAAGGCCAAAAAAAATTCTTTTTTTATGATGGCAAACAGCGCTTTTAGTATCATAATTCAATCTCCTTTTTATCACTTTTTAAAACAATATCCTGATGTGATGTATAAATTATGAGACCTCCTTTGGATTGATGACTGAGCATTAGATCATGAATCAGCTCTACTCCAGAACTATCAATGGCTGAAAAAGGCTCATCCAATATCCACAAAGGATTTTCCAGCATTAAAAGCCTTGCCAAAGCTACACGTTTTTTTTGCCCTGCGGATAAATCTCGAGTTAAGAGCTGTTCTTTTCCTTCGAGTCCCATTTTTATTGTAATATCTCTTAAAGAAGGTTTTGAATGTGATTTAGCCTGTGAATGCATAAACTGAATATTTTCAAGAGCAGTCAAATCATGTTTAATGCCATATTTATGCCCAATGTAAATAAGGTCTTCGTAATAACTTTCTTTATGATCTTTAATAGACTTTTTATTCCACAACACAGCACCCTGTTGTATATAAGCTATCCCTGCCAGGGTTCTAAGTAGGCTGGTTTTACCAGAACCATTAATACCTCGCACCTGTAAAATATCGCCACTGCAAATCTCAAAGCTCAACTGCTTGAATAACATATGTTCACCTTTTTCGATGAATAAGTTTTTAACAGTTAAGATGTTTGGCATTTTCGAAGAAAAGTTTATATTATATGGCGAATGAATGTATCTTATTGGGGTTCAATATGCAATTTTTATCAAATTACGGCATGTTTTTGTTACAGACTATCACTTTAGTGGTAGCAATTTTGGTTTTGTTTGCAGGGATTATCGCCCTTGCCAGTAAAGGTAAAGGCCATGAAAAAGGTAAAATTTCCATAAAAAAATTAAATGATAAATTTAAAGAAAATCAAAAAATCCTTGAAGAAGTGGTATTTGATAAAAAGGCGTTGAAAAAAATAAAAAAACAGCAAAAAAGCCAGAAGAAAAGCCTTAAAAAATCAAAGTCCAAAGATGAATCCAGAAAAAAACGCGTCTATGTTATCAATTTTGCAGGTGATATTCGTGCCAATGCAGTTGAGTCTCTAAGGAGTGAAGTATCTGCTTTACTGGCAGTTGCTGAACCTTCTGATGAAGTTCTTATAAACCTTGAAAGTGGTGGTGGCGTTGTTAATGGTTATGGGCTTGGCGCATCTCAACTGGAAAGAATCAGACAAAAAAATATTCCGCTAACCATTGCCATTGATAAAGTGGCTGCCAGTGGTGGCTATATGATGGCCTGTGTTGCCAATAAAATTATTGCTGCCCCATTTGCAATTATTGGTTCCATCGGTGTGGTAGCTCAAATTCCTAATTTTAATCGTTTATTAAAAAAGAATCACATTGACTTTGAACAAATCACTGCAGGTGAGTTTAAACGTACGTTAACCATGTTTGGTGAAAATACAGACAAAGCCCGAGAAAAAATGCGTCAAGATATCGAAGATATTCATCATCATTTCAAAGATTTTGTTGCTGAAAACCGCCCTGCTTTGGATATTGAGGCTGTAGCCACCGGTGAATATTGGCTTGCAAAAAAAGCGAAAACCCTGAACCTTGTAGATGAACTCATTACCAGCGATGATTATCTGATGAATCAATGTCAAAGTGCCGATTTATTTGAAATAAAATACAAACCAAAAAAATCTTTAGCAAATAAAATGACCGATAGTATGTCGGTGTTGTTTAAATATTTTCAGGAGTTTTAGTTTTTAAAACTTTACATTTCAACTTTAAGTTATGGATTATTTACAATTCTTAATCCTGATTTGTATGTGCTATGCTAAGTATATTAGGGCTTACTTACAGTTAAAATCAATGTAGGTTGGGCTGACAAAGGAAGCCCAACAGGGTATTTTCATTTAATTACGGCCTTATTAGTTGCCACGGCTGTTGGGCTTCCTTTGTCAGCCCAACCTACATTGATTTTATTTGAAGTTTTTCGTAAGTCCTATATACAAAGAAGTTTATAAATAATTATGGTTACACATGCGGATTTAATTAGAAAAATTAACTCAATGGTATCAGATTTACGGGATTTTTCCCGTGAATCAAATCTGCCTTATCATTACTCAATATTTGATTCTTTTTTCTCTGAACACATAGAGGATCTATTTCAATTTGAAAAAATTGTGGATAGCGCTGAAATTGAAATGATTCAAATCTTAAATTTTGATAAAGATAAACTATTTGAGCGCGTAACCTTAAATAAAATCAAAAAATTTAAAGCTCAGAATGCACTTGAAGCATCTCAAAAAACTCTGGATCTAGAAAACTACGCAAAAATAGCTGCAAAAAAGCAAGCCGTTTTCAAAAAACAATTATTGACTTTGGTTGATTTACTTATTCAGCTCCGATTTAATCTTCATATGACCAGAATAGATTTAGTTCACCTTAAACTTTCTCAACTGGAACCAACTGAGCATGTGACACTTGCTAAAACTCGACTTCAACAAGCTAAATCCAACTTTAACCAACAGCAACTCTCTGAAAGCCATCATCTTTATGAGAGTTATAAGCATGAATATCAATATGCCCTTCAACAAAGTCACCTTGCTCTGGAGTATGCCCATATTCATGATGAAATTCCGGAAGATAAAGTACAGACATATTTTTCTGCTCAAAAAGAGCTACACCTTTTGGAGGATAACCATCGCTATTTTGAAGCACATCGCAAGGCACATCAAACTGAAGAAGTCAGTCGTTTTTGGCATCGAAGTAAGCTTGTAAACCTTGGTGTCATTGCAGGCGCTTTAATTTTAGGTGCAGCAGCCGTAAGCACGGCGCCACTGGCTGCGGCTGTGGGTCTTACTGCTGGTGGCGTTTTAATTGGTATGCAGGCTAAAGAACCTCTTAAGAAAATTGCTAAAGAATCTACTTTAAAAAAGAAATTCAAAAAAGCTAAAGCTCTTTTCAAAAAAAACACCCAAGACGCGAGTGGCTGGAAAAGGATTGCTAAAGTTGGGGTTACTGCACTTGGTGTAACGGCAGTACTTGTGGGATTAACAATTGCAGCAACTACCCCTGTAGGAATAGGTTTACTTGTGCTGGGAGGATCAGCAGCAGCTGTTGGCATAGGTTTAAAAATCAAAGACGAAATAAAGCATAAACGTGATAAGCGCCATGCTAAAAATATTATTACAGAACATAATTCAGAGTATCAAAGCTTAAAACATCTTGACCCACATAACACAGATGCAATTACCTTAGGATTACTACACGGTCGAACCCGTGAGAGTTCAATGCACAGTTATGATGAGGATGCTGCTCAGGGTGCGGCAGTTGAACAAAGGAGGTCAAAGCCTATCTCAAAGAAAATTTCTACCCCAGCAAAAGCAACGATAGAGAAACCATCTGGAAATAAAACAAAACCCTCTTCCTTCAGACGTTAATTAAAAGCTTTTTTAAATTTAGATAAAATTCAAGAAAATCAAGTAGGTAGGAAACGTCTAAATACGATTTTAACTACCAAAGAAATGGCGTCCCCAAGGGGGTTCGAACCCCTGTTCCCGCCGTGAAAGGGCGGTGTCCTAGGCCACTAGACGATGGGGACTAGTGTTGAAAAACCAATAATTTATTGGTGGAGCTAGGCGGGATCGAACCGCCGACCTCTTGCATGCCATGCAAGCGCTCTCCCAGCTGAGCTATAGCCCCTGGCTGAGTGGTGCATAATATATAATTCACATGCGCGAGTCAAGCAAGTTTTGATAAAAATTTAGAATTTATCTACAGTATATTTAGAGGCTGTTTACAATTTATTTTTGCTTTGTAAATTGAGCTATCATTATTTTAATTTTGTTTTAAATCAATATATTCAATCGCTTTTATGACGCGCGAAATAACCCTTTGCTTACCGATATAATATAAAGTTATATCAATGGAAGGCGATAAAGTATTACCTGTTAACGCTACCCTTAAAGGCTGTGCCAACTGAGGCATTTTCAACTCTAAATCTTGCAATATCTGTTTAATTTGTGCGCTAAGATTGGCTTGAGTGAAATCTTCCAGAGCTTCAAAAGCCTTTAATGCTGTGGTCAATACGCTTTTAGTTTCTTGAGTTAGAAATTTATCTCGAGCTTTATCATCATATGTTTGGATGTCTTCATAAAAGAAGCGACTTTTTTCCACCAGTTCGGTTAGTGTTTTCACTCTATCTTTTTGTAACTCAAACATGAGTTCCAACTTTGGACCATTCTCAATTTTTACCTTTGCCAGGTTAAAATGCCAGATTAACTCTTCCGCGATATCCTCATAGTTTGAAGTTTTAAGATACTGTTGGTTTATCCAAAAGAGTTTGTCAAAACTTAAAGCTGCTGCAGATTTATTGAGCCCTTCCAAACTAAATAATTCAATGAGTTCCTGAGCGTTAAAAAGCTCTTTATCACCATAAGACCAGCCCAATCTTGCCAGATAATTTCGCATTGCTATTGGCAATATGCCCATCTTGCGATATTCAATTACACCTAAAGCACCATGACGTTTTGAAAGTTTTTTTCCATCCTCTCCTAAAATCATAGGAACATGTGCGTAAACAGGTATTGGCACATTTAAGGCTTTTAAAATATTGATTTGCCTCGGTGTGTTATTGATGTGATCATCCCCTCTAATAACGTGAGTAATGCCCATATCCCAGTCATCAATGACAACACAAAAGTTGTATGTAGGCGTGCCATCTGTACGGGCAATGATTAGATCATCCAGTTCGTTATTGGAAAATTTAATATCACCATAAACTTTATCATGAAGTATAACCTCACCTTCTTGAGGGTTTTTGAAACGCACTACAAAATCTTTGGTGTCTGCAGGCAAATGTTTATTGCGACAATGTCCGTCATAACGGGGTTTTAATTTTTGTTGCATTTGAGACTCCCGTAACTGCTGAAGTCGCTCTTTTGAACAGTTACAACGATAAGCATTACCTGACTCAATTAAATGTTTTAATACCTCCTCATAACGTAAAAAACGTTGGGTTTGATAATTTACAGTTTCATTTGAGCTTAGCCCTAACCAATCAAGCCCCTCAAAAATGGCATCGATCGCCGCTTGAGTCGAGCGTTCACGATCGGTATCTTCGATTCTAAGCAAAAATTGCCCGCCCATTTTTTTAGCAAATAACCAGGCATATAAAGCGGTTCTGGCGCCACCAATATGTAAAAACCCTGTGGGGCTCGGAGCAAAACGTGTTCTAACCTGTGTCATAAAAAACCTGAATTAAACTTAATGAATACCCAATTTTACCTTAACAAATAATTTTCATAAACCCATTTTACGCGTATAATATACTGAATTGCACGCGTGTACATACAGGGATCTTTGGATGAAAGACTGGAGTATTAATTCAAAAGTTATCGCACTTGCCCTCCTGCCAACTTTAATTGTATCACTTTTGCTCGGAGGCTATTTCACTCTGGCAAGAGTCAATAATATCAATATTCAGCTTGAGACCTTGGGGAGATCCATGATTTCCCAGCTTGCACCGGCGGCAAAATATGCGCTTTTGTCTGACAATAAGCAGATATTACAAGGGTTAACTAACTCTGCTTTGGAAAATCCACAAATTGCAGCTGCAGCAATTTTCAATAGAAAAGGTCAGTTATTAGCGTATAGTGGTCCTGACAATCTTATGCCTCAAAATCTTACCGAATATAAAAACCGTGCGGCTCATATAAAAAGTAGCATTCTTAGTTTCGTTGAACCCCTGGCTGTACAACAAATTACCATTAATGATTACAGTAAATTGGATCAATCCTCTAGTGAACTGCAGGGAAAAACCCTGGGCTGGATTTCCTTAGATATATCCAGTGCAGCTAACTATTACATTAAAATCCAAACTGCACTTGTGACACTGATTATTATCACCCTTGGATTAATTCTCAGTCTTTTTATCATTCGATTTATTATGCACTCCATAAATCGCCCCGTGATAAAGCTTTCTCGCGCCTTACGCCATTTACAAGATAATAATTTTAAATACAAAATTCCCGATTTAAGAGGTAAAGAGTTTGAAAAAATTGCTTTAAGCTTGAATCAAATTAAGCAACGCTTACAATATATGGAAGAACATCATAACGAAGCAGTTACTCAAGAAATTCAGGATTTAAGACAAAACATTGATGAAATTGAAGTTAATAATATCGAAACAAATATGGCTTTAAAACAGGCTCGTCGCGATAACCGTCGTAAATCTGAATTTGTTGCAAGTTTAAGTCACGAAATTAGAACGCCTATGAGCAGTATTATCGGCTTTACTAATTTGCTGTTAGAAAGTGAACTTTCAAAATATCAAAAAGAATACTTAATCACAATTCAAAAATCCGCAAATACCCTACTGTCAATCATTAATGATATTTTAGATTTTTCAAAAATTGAAGCAGGTAAATTTAAACTGGATAATATCCCTTTTGATTTGGTTGATACTATTGATGAGGTATTACAAAGTCTCACACCAGAAGCACAGAAAAAGCGTCTGGAGTTGGTTTCTCTCATTGATGATGATATACCCGCTAAAATGATTGGGGATCCTTTACGACTCAAACAGATTGTCACAAATCTGGTTTATAATGCCGTCAAATTTACTGAATCTGGTAGTGTGTGTTTTAAAGCTTCTTTAATTTCACAAAATGACGATTTATTAAGCTTACGCATCAAAGTTATCGATACTGGTATTGGTTTAAGTGAAAATGACAAAAAAAATCTGTTTAAAGCTTTCAGCCAGGCAGATATATCTATTGCCAGAAAATTTGGAGGTACAGGCCTGGGGCTTGTGATTTCTAAACAACTGATTGAACAGATGGGCGGCAGCATAGAAATTTCCAGTAAGGCCGGTGTTGGTACCACAATTCAGTTTGATTTAAAATTTAATACCCTCGCAACGGGCAATGTTGGCAAATCTATTTTTGAAAATATTCCAAAAAGTCTATTAGTTTACGAGCCGCACTATTTATCTAGAGAAGCTCTGGATAAAATTCTCAAACCAAGAGTAAATAATCTAATCCTGAAAAAATCGTTAAAAGAAGTTAAAACCTTTATAAATAACTCAGATAATATTCAGGGAATAAATCATATTATTCTAAGTCTTGCCAGTGCCGAATTACATAATGTCATGACTGCAGAGCTTTTAAGATATATTAAAAAAATCCTTCAAATGCCTGTAACCGTTATTATTAACAATTCAAGTGAAATGATCATTAATGACTTGATGAGTTATGGCGCTACCAATTGTATTGTTAAACCTATAACTGCTAAGAAAATTGTTTTGGCCATTAAACCTCAATCACCAAAAAATCACCTCACTGAATCAGAATTCCACACTAACTATATTAATAATAGTGAAAATGCACTTAATATCTTAGTTGCTGAGGACAACCCAGCTAATTTAAAGCTAATAACCAGTCTTTTAAATAATTTAGAAACACCGCTTCAGGTAGATGCTTCCACGGATGGCGTGATTGCTTTTGATCACGCCAGTAAAAAGAAATATGATTTAATCCTCTTGGATTTACAAATGCCGAATATGGGTGGGATTGATACATCTAAAGCCATTCGAACACACAAAAATCCTAATCAAAAAACCCCAATAATCGCCATCAGTGCTTTTATTTCAGCTGAGCAAAAATCTGCTTTGTTTGATGCAGGTTTTAATGAGTTGCTTATTAAACCCATCGATACGCATACTTTGAAATGTCTTTTACAAAAATGGTGTTTGAATTCAGATAAAATTATTAAAAATGGTACCATTAAAAGATTATCTACAAGCCAACTCACGGATTCCACACAACCTCCTTTAAGTCTTGAAAAAACCATTGAGCTTGCTGGTGGTAATAAACAAATTGCAATGGAAATCATTCAAATGTTTATACAGGAATTACCCTCTCTGCAAAAGTCTATGGATGAGCATTATAATCAAAAAAATTGGAAAAAATTAACTGACGTTGTACATAAATTACATGGGTCTTCCCGCTTTTGTTCTATGGAATCCTTACAACAGATATCTGAATCTTTTGAGCAGCAGTTAAGAAACAAAAATTATGATAATGTTGATAAACAATTTTTGAAATTAAAAGCTATATTAGTTGAATTAGAAATTTATATTAAGGATGAATTGAAGGTAACGTTATAAAATATCAGTTGGGCTTCTAACACCACCTTAACCAACGTTTATTTAATCAATTAATCCAGATTATCTACCAAATTATTACTTTCTGAGCTGTTAGTGATTTTGTGTTGATCGCAGCGGCTTTTACTAAGTTCCTGCAGATACTGTTCATCTACATTGCCTGAAATATAATTACCGGTAAAAACAGAGTCTTCAAATCGTTTTATATTGGCATTGCCTTCCTGAGCGGCTGAAATTAATACTGCTAAGTCCTGATAAAAAAGTTTATCCGCGCCAATGATATCGCAGATTTCAGAAATATTGCGATCGTGGGCAACCAGTTCTTCAGTCTGATGGCATATCAATACCATAAACATTGGGAAATCGCACAGGGGGTGCTGCAGAGGCAAAGTATACTTTTTTAGCGCCCGCGTCTCTCGCCATTTGAATGATTTCCTTTGAAGTAGTACCTCGAACAATAGAGTCATCTACCAATAAAACGTTTTTATTTTTAAACTCGAGCGGAATGGTATTAAGTTTTTGCCGGACTGATTTTCTACGCTGGCTTTGTCCAGGCATAATAAAGGTTCGACCAATGTAACGATTTTTCACAAACCCTTCCCGAAATTTAACTTCAAGCCTTCGAGCCAGGGTTGCTGCCGCTGTTCGGCTGGTATCTGGTATCGGCATAACAACATCAATATCATGATCCGGAAATTCCTGAATAATTTTATCCGCTAAATGTTCACCCAAACGCAAACGTACTTTATAAACCGATATTTTATCCAATACAGAGTCGGGACGTGCCAGATAAACCTGTTCAAAAATGCATGGAGAATAAGATTTAGGCTCGACTATTTGTTTGACGCTAAGCTCACCAGATTCAGAGATAAAAATAGCCTGACCAGGTGCCACATCGCCCAATACTTTAAATCCAAGAATGGTTAAAGCAACATTTTCAGAGGCCACCATATATTCAGATTTACCTGTCGAAGTGGCTCTTTTGCCATAAACTAAAGGACGAATACCATGAGCATCTCGAAAAGCTACAATACCAAAACCGGCAATCAGCGCAACTACCGCATAGGCGCCTTCGCATCTATCATAAACTGCTTGAGTTGCTTTAAATATATCCTCAGACTGAATATCTGGTTTGGCGACACTTTGAAGACTATGCGCTAAAATATTAAGAATAACCTCTGAGTCTGAATTCGTATTCAAATGACGGTGATCAATATTGGTTAACTCCTGCCGTAACTGCTCAGCATTAATTAGGTTACCATTATGAGCCAGCATTAAACCATATGGAGAATTCACATAAAACGGTTGGGCTTCAGCATGGCTGTCACTGCCTGCGGTTGGATAACGAACATGACCAATTCCACAGTTTCCTTTGAGTTGATGCATATGTCGAGTTCTAATCACATCCCGCACCAAGCCATTGCCTTTTCTTAGATAAAGCTTTTTATTTTCACAGGTCACCATCCCTGCGGCATCTTGACCTCTATGCTGTAAGATAGTTAAAGCATCAAACAAGTCTTGATTCACACGATTCGCAGCAACAATACCGACAACTCCACACATTTTAATTACCCTGCTGGTTTAGCATATTAACATCATTCGTCGACTTTTTTATTATAGCAGTTTTAGTTGCCAAACTCTCAGGGGGCTGTACTTGCTTAAAATCAAAATCAGAATGAACATCTTTTGGAACATATTGTGCCAGCCAGTTTTCTACAGGCACAAATACTGGTACAAGCTGTGATTGTTGCCATTGAGAAGTTTTATCAAAATCTGTTAACCTGGCAGCCACCAATACAATCGCAACCAATAAAACACCTCGGGCAAATCCAAATACAAGGCCAATTAGTCTATCCGTGCCACTTAAACCAGTTTTTTCTACCAGTCGTGAAATCACAGAGTTTACAATGGCACCTATGAGCAAAGTCCCCAAAAATAAAATTATAAAAGCAGCAGCATACCGCATCCCCGGACTGTGCAAATAGGGCTGCAAATATTGTGAAAAGCTTTTTGAAAAAGTCAGTCCAACCCAAAATGCAATAATCCAGGCTGCCAGTGATAATGCTTCGCGCAAAAAGCCTCTGATTAAACTAATGATGACAGAAAATACTATGACTAAAATAATACCGTAATCTAGCCAGTTTAAATGATACATAAGTTGCTCTCTTAAAGTTTAGCCTCGAGTAATATACCCTTCAAATGCACTTGCTTTTGGGCTTCTTCTAATACAGCTTGCGCCTTTGCTTTCTGACTGAATGGGCCTACCATCACCTTAAAATATTTTGATTTTTTGAGGGTGATTTTCGATGAATCAATGGGTAAAATATGCTTATTTTTTAATTGTTCAATGAGTTTTGCCGCATGTTTGCGATCATTAAAACTTGCCAGTTGTACATACCAGTACAACTTCTGTGATTTGGCAAAATATTTTAGTGCCTGCGCCCGATCCTTATCAAGCTGCGCCTGAGAAATCACTTGATGTTGTTTTTGCATCAGGGCTTGCTCTTTCGAAACTTCAGGCATAGGGCTTAATGGTTGTGGCTCGGCGGGAATTAATGGATTCATAGCCACTTTCAAAGAGTGAATACTGCTGTTATGAAACACTACCGGCACTAATATGCAGGCAAAAATGATGAGAACAATAGCTCCCACAAAACGTTGTTTAATTTTTTTATTCACATTCTAGCCAAAAATCAAAGATATGTTGAAAGATAAAGACCAAATACAGCGCAATTATACCGTTATGTCAGGTACATTGACAAGGTAAAAGCCTGTTTTAGGCCTCTTGATTTAGGTGGTTTTTAACAGCGCTGACTGTTAAAAAGGAACCAAAAACCAAAATCTTATCTTCAGAACTGGCCAAGTTTTTTACCTCAGTAAATGCTGAAGATATAGCATTATAAATTGTGTAATTTTTAATAGACAAGCCCTTAAAGGCTGCTTCAAAATCTTGAGCCTCACAGCTTATATCGCTTTGCAGTGGCGCAACATGCCAATGCTCAATGAGTGGGGCAATGATTCTTATGGAGCTTATCAGATCTTTGGTGCGCAACATGGAGAATATGGCATATATTTTACCGCCAGCAGATTTTAAACCTGTCACATAATCATGTAATGCCTGCACGCTATGGGGATTATGCGCCACATCGCACAAAACAGTTGGTTTTGCTGCTAAAAGCTCCCGACGTCCTGCTAGATTAAAGGTTTCAATACTTCTGACAATATCGGCATTGTTCAGCTGATATTGATCATTCAATAAATCAATAACTTGCAAAGCTGTGGCAATGTTATGTGGAATGACAGATCCAACAGAAATTTTGAGGTTTTTGAATCGGTTTGCCGTAGTAAAAAAATGCGCGTCAATATCATGGTCAAAATAAAAATCTTTTGTAGCCTTATATAAAATGGCTTTTTTTAAGGTAACTTCTGTCAGTACAGAATTTGGCATGTGCGCTTCACCAAAAACAATCGGTCTATTCTCCCGAATAATACCTGCTTTTGCTTCTCCTATGCTTTCACGGGTAGGCCCAAGATAATCCGTATGATCAAGTGCAATATTGGTAATCACAGCTATTTGGGCATCTACAATATTGACTGCATCAAACCGACCACCTAGTCCAACTTCAAACACAGCTAAATCAACTTTTTGCTGAAGAAAAATTAAAAGACTGGCAAGCGTATTGAATTCAAAATAACTTAAAGTAATATTGTTTCTGGCAGCCTCGATTGCTTCAAAAGCCTGAATGATTTGCTCATCTGAGACATCCTGTAAATTAATTTTAATGCGTTCATTAAACTTTAACAAATGAGGGGATAAGGTAGATCCAACTTTGAAACCTGCATTTGCCATGATTTTAGCAATTAAAGATGAAGTCGTTCCTTTACCATTAGTACCTGCAACCACCACACTTTTAATTGGGTATGGTAATAGCTTTAAGTTTTCTGCAACTTTACGCACCCTATCCAGGCTTAAATCAATTTTTTTAGAATGAATACTGTCGATATAAATTAACCACTGTTCTAAAGTTTTCATTTTTTTATTTCATTAAATAATTGTCGACTCTGCAAAGGACGATGCTGCAATAATTCATCAAAGATTTTTCGAAGCAGACATTTGGCAGCTTTTAGAACTTCAGTTTCTAAAAACTTTTGTTCTGAAATTGCCAATAATATCTTACCACTATAATGGTTTTTCGCATAATCTATTGTCTGCACCTTTTCATTGGCAGGTTCAACCCCTGACTCCAAACTGAAATGATAAAGTTTATCATGACAAAGTGGTTTGTTTGTGAAATTTTCAGAAGTTAAATTTAAGCCATAGCCAACTTCACTTAATAAAAATAATTCAAATCTTCTCAAACAAGGTTCAGGATTATCTGTGGACATGATATTGACTAACAGTTGTTCGTAGGCATTAAATAGTGCCTGATGGGCTTCAAATTTATGTAGCAACTTTAATAATAATTCATTAATATAAATTAAAATTAATAATTTTTGCTTTTGCGGCATCAAAATTTTGCCATTTAATTCTATGGTTTTTAAACCCAGTAACTCATTTTTGCCATAAGTACTGATCAACATGGGTGAAAAAAAGATCAAAGCCGATCTGAGCTTTGATTGTCTACTTTTGGCCCCTCGCGCTACAGCACAAATGAGTCCCTGTTCTTTAGTGAATAAGTCGACGATAACGCTGTTATTTCGAAAAGAGCGCCGATGTAATATATAAGCGTTTAGCAGATCCGTCATTAATCCTTATAGCCTAAGTTAATTAAATCTGTAAGATTATCTGTCCAACCTTTTTTTACTTTTACCCAAAGCTTTAAATAAACTTTTTGATTAAAACTTTTTTCAAGATCATGCCTTGCTAAGGTTGCAATATGTTTTAATCCTTCGCCAGCAGAACCTAAAACAATTTTCTTTTGCCCTTCTCTTTCTACCCAAATTAACCCATGTATATGTAAAACTTTTTTTGTTTCTCCTTCCACGGAAAACTTTTCAATTTCCACAGTGGACGCATGGGGCACTTCTTCTCCTAAAAAGCGCATGAGTTTTTCTCTAATTAATTCAGCCGCCAGAAATCTTTCATTTCTATCGGTGATTTGTCCCTCAGGATACATAAAAACGGATGGTGGTAAATATTTTTCGATCTCATTTTCTAAAGCATTAATACCTTCATTGTGTCTGGCACTAATAGGTAAAATTGTTTCGCACCTGAGATTAAGAGATTGACATTTTGCTTGAATCATTTGCATAAGCGACAGTAATTGACTCTTGTCTTTGAGAATATCTATTTTATTGATGGCAATAATCACTGGCTGTTGATATTTTGCCAACCTTTTTAAAATCATCTCATCATCTTCTGAAAAATTTTTGGGGTTGACCACAAGCACAATCACATCCACATCCTTCATAGCACTCGTAGCTGTTTTAATCATCAACTTATTAATTCTATGCTTGGGATTACGATGTAGACCAGGGGTATCGATAAAAATGAATTGATGCTTTTCCTTGGTTTTAACAGCTGTGATTCTATGTCGGGTCGTTTGCGGCTTTCTGGAAATAATACTCAGTTTCTGACCACATACACGGTTCAGCAATGTGGACTTGCCCACATTGGGTTTGCCAACTATAGTAATAAATCCACAATAAGTACTGTCATGCATGAGTGATGATCTCTAAAAATTTTTGTGCTGCCTGTTGTTCAGCTTTACGACGGGAACTACCGGATCCCACTGCTTTTTGAGACAGGCCGGTAACGGTACATTCAATATGAAAGATTTGCTTATGAGCCTCGCCTTTAGTATTGATAATTTCATAATTAGGTAAAGGATATTTTTGCGCCTGCAAAAACTCCTGTAATTTTGTTTTGGGATCTTTTAATTCATCAGCACTTTTGATATTAGCAAGTCGAGACTCATACCATTTAAGTACTTTTTTTTGACAGGTTTCAAAGTCACTGTCTAAATACATCGCCCCTATAATTGCTTCCATAGCATCGGCCAGAATAGATTTTCTTTTACTGCCACCACTCAAGCGCTCCCCATGCCCAAGTCGGATAAAATCATGAACATCCAGCTCTTTAGCCAACTCTGCCAGGGTTTCACCTTTCACTAAATTGGCTCTTAATCGACTCAAGTCACCTTCTTTTGCTTTGGAAAACTTATGAAAAAGTACCTTCCCAATAATAAAGTTTACTGCTGCATCACCTAAAAATTCTAAACGTTCATTATTAGCTCTGCCATGACTTCGATGACATAAGGCAAGCATCAGCAATTTTTCATCCTGAAACTGATAATCAAGTTTTTCACATAAAGATTTAATATCATTCATAAGTATTTTATTTATCAACTTTTAATACGGCTAAAAAAGCTTCCTGAGGAATTTCGACCTTACCGAATTGTTTCATGCGTTTTTTCCCTGCTTTTTGTTTTTCCAAAAGTTTACGTTTTCTGGAAACATCACCGCCATAACATTTGGCTGTAACATTTTTTCTAAGGGCTTTTACAGTCTGTCTTGCGATTATCTGAGAACCAATTGCTGCCTGAATAGCCACATCAAACATTTGTCTTGGAATGATTTCTTTTAGTTTTTCAGCTAAATGTCGACCTCTAAATTGTGCTTGATCTTTATGGGTTATTTGCGCCAGTGCATCCACTTTGTCACCGTTTATCATAACATCCAGTTTAACCAGTTTTGCTGCTTGGAAATGTTTAAAACTGTAGTCTAAAGATGCATAACCCCGGCTGACAGATTTTAACTTATCAAAAAAATCGAGAATAATTTCTGCCATTGGCATTTCATAAGTTAAGGACACCTGTTTTCCAAGATAAAGCATTTTTGTTTGCACACCTCGGCGTTCCACACATAACGTAATAATTGGACCTACATAATCCTGCGGCACTAAAATATTGGCTTCTGCAATGGGTTCTCTGGTTTCTTCAATGGTTCCCAACTCTGGCAGCCTGGCTGGATTATCTACATAGACGATTTGCTGTTTTTTAGTAAGAATTTCGTATATCACGGTTGGTGCAGTGGTGAGCAAGTCTAAATCATATTCGCGTTCTAATCGCTCTTGAATAATCTCCATGTGCAACATACCCAGAAAGCCACAGCGAAATCCAAAGCCAAGGGCTTCTGAGTTCTCAGGTTCATAAAATAAAGAAGCATCATTTAGAGATAATTTTTCCAGAGCATCCCGAAAAGCCTCATAATCCTCAGAGCTAATAGGAAAAAGTCCTGCGTAAACCTGGGGTTTAATTTTTTCAAAACCTGGCAAAGGCGCGTTGGCCCGAGGCTTGGCAAGGGTAATCGTATCACCAACGGGGGCGGCATGAATTTCCTTAATGCCAGAAATAATATAGCCCACCTCACCTGCCTGTAATACATCTTTAACGGTTGCTTTAGGGGTAAAAATACCCACTTTATCTACCAGATATTGCCGTCCCGTAGACATAATCATCATTTTATCGCCAGCTTTGATACTTCCATTTTTAATTCGTACCAAAGAAACCACGCCTAAATAACTGTCAAACCATGAGTCAATAATTAATGCCTGCAATGGCTCAGAAATATCCCCTGTCGGTGGCGGAATTTTAGCAATAATGGTCTCAAGCAAATCTTCAATGCCTTCGCCTGTTTTAGCAATCACACGATTAGCATCGGTCGCTTCAATGCCTATGATATCTTCGATCTCCTCAGAGACTCTGTCGGGATCTGCCTGAGGCAGATCTAGTTTATTCAAAACTGGAATAACTTCTAAGCCCTGTTCGAGGGCGGTATAACACACAGCAACCGTCTGAGCTTCAACTCCCTGCCCTGCATCCACGACCAGCAATGCACCTTCACAGGCATATAAAGAACGAGATACTTCATAGGCAAAATCCACATGGCCTGGCGTATCAATAAAGTTTAACTGATAGACCTTCCCATCACGAGCCTGATAATTTAAAGTAACGCTTTGCGCTTTGATGGTAATGCCTCTTTCACGCTCAATATCCATTGAGTCTAGCACCTGATCGGCCATTTCCCGTTCGGTAAGACCACCACAAAAGGTGATTAACCTATCTGACAAGGTTGATTTACCATGATCAATATGGGCTATGATGGAAAAATTTCGAACCTGTTGCATAGATTAAATTCGGCTAAATGTTAAGAATTTTGGACTGAATTATAGCTGAATTGTTGAGAATTTGCACCTTTATAGTAGATCCTTTCTACAAATCGTGTTTGTCAAACTCAGTGCCCGATGATAGCATCTTCCTGGCTCTAAAAATACGCGAGCGAACTGTACCAATAGGCGTTTGCATAGATTTGGCAATTTGTTCATAACTAAGTCCCCCAATTTCACGCAGCATCAAAACTTCCTGTAAATGCTTCGGTAAAGCTTTAAAAGTTTTAATTAACTGATGTGCATACTTAAATTGTGTTTGCTCAGTTGACATTTGCTCTGGCTGTTCAAGCTCTGCCTGAAAAATACTAAAGTCACTTTGAGGTGGCCGTCGCTCCATATGGGACAAATGGTTTTTAGCGGTATTAACCGCAATTCGATACATCCAGGAATAAAAAGCACTGTCTTGTCTGAAGTTTTGAATACTTTGATAAGCTTTAATGAAGGTTTCCTGTAATACATCTAAAGATTCAGAAACATCATTAATATAATAATTGATGGTGATCAGCAATTTGGCCTGATGCCGTATAACTAAGGCGTCAAAAGCTGATTTATCCCCTGCTTTTGCAAGTGACACCAATGCTGAATCTGTCTTTTCAGCCATGGTTAATATCCTTTAAAATCTTGTAACCAGAATACATACAAATTTAGTGGTTTGCCATCCAGGGTAATTAATGTGATGGTTGGCAAGGGTTTCATAGTTTCAAAATATGGCGCCACATAATCTGGATATGGCTGATAAGAGAAAAATAAAAAATTTTTACCCTTTTGTGGCGCCATATGTGTCACCAAATCATACTGACTTCTAATGAGATGATTAGGATTCCAGGCAAACATTTTTTCTAAAGGGATTTTTCCAAAATACATAATTTGTGTTAATAGCATTCGATTATTGACTAAAATTTTAGCTTCTGGATACTCGGTTTCTAATGAATTAATTTGTATCGATGCTTTCGGCCAGCTGATGATCGTCATTTCTTTATCCATAGGTGCATGTATAAAACGTACGATGCTTTGAATATGCATAAACCCATAAGCCAGCAAAAAATGTAGTATTAACGCAAACCAAAGCCAGAACCGTTGCTTTTTTATAACTAAAATAGCAACCACTAAAATACTGGCAGCAATGTAAGCTGGTGCCGACCAATTCGCATGGGCGCGAGATAAAAAGCTTTCAAGAGTCATAATCGCCAGTGTCACAAAAGTGAAAACACTTAACAGTAAAAAGCGTTCCTGTTTAATATATTTATGGATTTGAAATAAATAAATCAGCAAAGCTGCGAATAACACCGGACCAAAAACCGCAAACTGTGATAAGATAAAATTTAACAGATTACTAAAATGAAACAGGTTACCAGATAAATCAGCATTATTTTTTACCGCTTCAATAGAAGCAAAATGATTTTGATAATTCCACCATAAGTTAGGAATTAACATAATAAAAGGCAATATCAGCACCCAGTAAGGCCCAGATTTTTTTAATAAGAAGCGATTTTCAGAAGATAAAAGTAAATACACAAAAAGCGATAATGTGAATAAAATAGCTGCATATTTAGCGTAAAATGCCAGTCCAAGAAAAAATGCACAAAAAATCCATAAACTCAATTGCTGCTGTTTCAATGCCATTATTAAACCAAAAAAGGCAATACTCCAAAACATCAATAAAAAAGGATCTGTTGATATAATGGATGATGAAAAAGTTGCCCCTGGGATTAATAAAAATAATACCCCACACCAAAACCCTGTTTTCTCATCAAAAAGTTTTTTAGCGCTAAGATAAATAAATATTGCAGTCACTGTGTAAGCCAAAGGTGAAGCAATTCTTAACCCCACCGGTCCATTTCCGAATAGTTTAGTGGTGAGTGCAATAAGCCAGGCTATCATCGGCGGCTTTGAATAATACCCAAAAGCCAAATGCTTAGCCCAGCTAAAGTATTGAGCTTCGTCCCCATTGATAGGCCATACATTCAACCAGATAATATAAATTCTATAAGCAAGGGTTAATAATAAGATACTTAAAAAAGTGATACGTAATTTTGAATGGGTCATAAGCTTATTGGCAACCTAATAGTTGTAATTTAAGTTGATGAAATTGAAGTTTTGGTAACATATCTGCAACAACTAAAATTGTTTTAGTACCATTTGTTTTAGTTTTTACGCTAAGAAGACAAAACCACCAATTTACAATACTACATCCAAGTATTGTGCCATCCGCGTGATGATGCTCATTCAAATACATATGGCAGCAGTTATCATTGTCAATAGCAAACTTACTAATACAGCAACGAGCAATAGAATGAAAGAATACCCACACTGACATCGGTATAAATAAGCCTGTTAACAGCAATTTGTAAAACATGCTAAGTGGCATGAAGCATAGCAGTATGAATACAAAAATTGCGCATACCCAATAGCTCATTTTTAGTTGATTTGAAGCTTCAAGCTCATACAGCATTTTTCACTTTTGCCTTGATATGATGGATAAGTGCTTCAATAGCCGGATCATCTGGCTGTTCTGAGCCCACAAACCATACAAAAAGATCTGGATCCTGAAAGCTTAACAGTCGTTCAAAATCTTCCTTTTGCTGCTTAGAAAGACTTTCAAAGTGTTTATCACAAAAAGGTACCAGTAACTCATCTAATTCCAGCATACCTCGACGGCAGGCCCAACGTAATCTATTTTTATCCATAAGGGTGTTTTTAACGAAATTATAGAGGATTATTATGCTTAATTTATAGCGATTGTGCAATTGATTAGGTAACATATTAAGGAAAAGCAAGGTTTGATTAGAGCGTTATACAAAACGCCATGTTTAGAACCGGCACTGGCACTCTACGTACATTGATACTTAAAACAGGTTTATACTAATGCATGAAACCCTTTCAGCTATTAAAATCTCTGGTGATAAAGCCCAAAACTTTTTACAGGGACAATTGTCGAATGATTTAACTTTAGTTCAACAAGGTGAACTGCAACTTAATTGTTATTGTAATCAAAAAGGTAGAATCATTGCTTTTGTTTGGCTTACGTTGCTTGAAAATGATTATTATCTTTGTCTACCACAATCTGCAGTGGAATTAACGCTACAGGATCTACGCAAGTTTGGAGTATTTTCTAAGGTCACAGTTGAATTATGTGATTCACTTAAATGTGTAGGGTTTTATGGCCAAAATATCAATTGCTTTTCTGATAAGATTTTAGCTGAATTAATGATAGCCAAAGATTTTGGCATTATTATGTGTAAGAATTTCACTGATCATTCACCCAATGACTATACGTTATGGCTCCAAAAAAGTATTGAAACAGAAATTCCGGTGATAACAAAAGCTTTACAGGAACAATTTACCCCACATCAATTGAATCTACAGAACAAAAATGCTCTGTCCTTTAATAAAGGTTGTTATCGAGGACAGGAAATTGTGGCCAGAATGCAATATCTTGGAAAACTAAAGCAAAGTTGCCAACAGGTAAAAATTACCTCTGAAATACCAATAGAACCTTTAACTAAGCTTTTAAGCCTCAAAAATGAGCCTTTAGGGGAAGTGGTTAATGTGTGCAAGCTTGATGATAATCTTTATTTGGCGTTAGCAATTTTGAATAAATTGAATTTAGTTGCAAATCCCACTCAACTTGCTTCAGGTGTTTTAAGTTGGTAATAATCTAAAAACCAATTGGCAAAGTGTTGAATGCCCTCCTCCAATGAAATTTTAGGACTATAATCAAAACTGTCTTGAAATGCTGTAATATCTGCAAAAGTATGATCAACATCCCCCGGCTGTCTGGCCAAAAAGATTTTTTGAGATTTTTTACCCAAAGCATTTTCTAATAGCTCTACAAACCTGAGTAGTTGCACCGGCTTTCCACGGCCAATATTAAAAACTCTGGCTGAATTAACCGGGTTACTTTGAGTAACTCGCACAACTCCAGCTACAATATCATCAATATAGGTAAAGTCGCGACTGTGTTCACCGTGATTATAAATTTGAATGGGTTCATCTGCCATGATTTTGCATGCAAACTTCATGGGTGCCATGTCAGGCCGCCCATAAGGTCCATACACTGTGAAAAACCTTATACCAGTACAAGGAATCCCATATAAGTGTTGATAACTATGTGCCATCAACTCATTAGACTTTTTTGTCGCGGCATAAAGACTTAAGGGGGCATCGACTCTGTCTGACGCTTTATATGGCATGTTTTGATTCGCGCCATACACAGAGCTACTGGAAGCGTATATAAGATGTCTAACCGATAAATGCCGAGCCAGCTCCAGAATATTAACAAAGCCAAGCAAATTACTCTCCACATAAGCATGGGGATTCTTCAAGGAATAACGAACTCCAGCTTGAGCCGCAAAGTTTAATATAATTTCGGGTTTGAAGTTTGTGACCACTGCATTGAGGGGTTTAGCATCCGCAATATCTATGGGTTCAAAATGAAAGTTGGGGTGGCTGATTTTTTTAAGTCGATTTTGTTTTAATGACACTTCATAGTAGGTATTAAGATTATCTATGCCTAATATGTCATGCCCCAATTTCAGTAAAGCCTCAGCGGTTGCAGCACCAATAAACCCTGCTGCACCGGTTAATAAAATTTTCATGGGGCAACCTTTAATTTTTGCTTTTCTTTGTAAATAAAATAAAGATTTCTCGCATAAATCAAAATCCCAGAAGACTGTCCCAGAATAAATACGGGATCACGCTTGTGAATGGCGTAAATTAATAAAATCAAAGAACCTGCTATACTAAAATACCAAAAAGCCACAGGAATCAGGCTTTTTTTATGTCGTTCACTATGAAGCCATTGCAAAAGAAATCGCATGGAAAACATAAGTTGACCACCAAAGCCAATTACAAGCCAAATGATATCTGTGGTAGATAAATTATGAAACATGATCTTCTACTTGCGGTTGACAAGGTCTACGAATCAGCCATGCCACTCCCATTAAATCCATAATACCTACTTTCAAGCGTCCCCAGTTGCCATATTTTGACTCACCACAGGTTCTAGGGCGATGATTGACAGGAATATTTACAATATTGCCGCCTGCTCTTTTAAATAACGCTGGCAAATATCGATGTAAATGGTTGAAATGCGGCAGTGTCAGAAATGTCTGTCGATGAAATAATTTAATGCCACACCCTGTATCCGGACAGTCGTCTTTTAGAAAACGCGCTCGAATATAATTGGCAAATTTTGAGCCAAATTTTTTCCAGCCAGTATCTTTTCGATTAACTCTGTGTCCGGCAACCAGCAGTCTAGCGTTTGCGGGCATATTTGCCATGGCGCATTTTATTAAATTTGGAATATCCGCAGGATCATTTTGCCCATCTCCATCTAAGGTGGCAATCCATGGATTAGAAGCTGCCCGAATGCCAGATAAGACACCGACACTTTGCCCTAAATTGATTTTATGTTTTACAATCTTAAGCTCACGAATCTCTTTTTGAGTGTTTTTTAACTCATTTAAAGTTGTATCAGTGCTGCCATCATCTACCACCACTATTTCAAAATTAGGGTGATTTTTTAAGGATTCATGAATTTCTCTCACTAAAGGAGCTGCGTTACCTGCTTCATTAAACATGGGAACAACCACAGAAACAGCCTGTTCAGGTAATTTTTCCATCATCTTAATTTTAATGTTGCCTAATAATTTTACGCATCATATCATTAAACTGGATTGTTTTTAACAACTTCATCAATCTGAAGTAATATTTCCAATAAATTTCGCATTTTATCCAATGGCCATGAATTTGGACCATCACTAAGAGCTTTTTCAGGATTTGGATGAGTTTCCATGAATAATCCCTGAATCCCAACAGAAATAGCTGCTTTTGCCAAGACAGGAATAAATTCTCGCTGACCACCAGAGCTTTTACCCTGACCACCAGGCAACTGTACCGAATGCGTTGCATCAAAAACTACAGGGCATTGAGTTTTTTTCATAATTTCCAAAGAACGCATATCTGATACCAGGTTATTGTAACCAAAACTCACTCCGCGTTCACAAACCATAATGGCGTCATTGCCTGTTGCTTTGGCTTTTTCAACCACATGTTGCATATCCCATGGCGCCAGAAACTGCCCTTTTTTAATATTGACAGGTTTATTTTGTTGAGCAACTCTTTGAATATAATTGGTTTGTCGGCATAAAAACGCTGGCGTCTGTAAGACATCCACCACATCTGCCACTTCACTAAGCGGTGTATCTTCATGCACGTCGGTTAAAACGGGTACTTTCACCTGAGCTTTAACTTTTTGTAATATCTCAAGACCTTTTTCAATACCCGGGCCTCTAAAGCTTTCATGAGAGGACCGATTCGCCTTATCAAAAGAGGATTTATAAATAAAATGAATCCCTAAAGATTGAGTCATTTCCTTTAAAATACCAGCTGTTTCCAATGCCAATGCTTCGCTTTCGATAACACAAGGTCCGGCAATTAAAAAAAAGGGTGACTTATCAGTAATAGTAAACTGATTTAATTTCATGAAACCGCCTCCATTTTGTGTTTTGAATCATTTTCATCGCGGGCATTTTTAAATTCTTTTGCTGCTTGAATAAACCCTTCAAATAAAGGATGCCCATCTCTTGGGGTTGAGGTAAATTCAGGGTGAAACTGACAGGCCAGATACCAGGGATGATCTGTTAATTCAATGATTTCCACCAACTGTTTATCCTCAGATAAACCTGAAACGATCAACCCCTCTTTAATCAATTTTGGAATCAGATGGTTATTGACTTCATAACGATGACGATGTCTTTCAAAAATATAATCAGCCCCGTAGAGTTTTTGTGCTAATGTACCTTCTTCAAGCCAGCATTTTTGTGCACCCAGGCGCATAGTTCCGCCTAAGTCATGGTTCTTGGAGCGAGTTTCGCGTTTTCCACTGACATCCAGCCATTCGGTAATCAAAGCAACCACTTTGTGTTGTGCTTCAGGCTCAAATTCTGTACTGTTGGCATCTTCAAGTTTTGCCAGATTTCGAGCAATTTCAATTAAAGCAATATGCATGCCAAGACAAATACCAAAATAAGGAACCTTATTTTTCCTGGCAAATTCAGCCGCCATCACTTTACCTTCTGTGCCTCGAATGCCAAAACCACCGGGAACCAAAATGGCATCCGCTTTTTTAAGTATCCCTGTCCCCTGCTCTTCGAGGGTTTCACCTTCAATGTAATCAATAACAACTTTGGTATGATGTTTTAGTCCAGCGTGTGTTAATGCTTCGTTTAGTGACTTATAGGCATCAGTATAGTCCGTATATTTTCCTACCATTGCAATGCGAACTGTGTGTCGCAAAGATTGTTCAGCATTTAAAACCGCTTCCCACTCTGTCAAATCAGCAGGTTTTGTTTTAATTTTTAACTTCTCACAAATCACTGTATCAATACCCGAGCTGTGGATATTTAAAGGAATCTGATAAATAGATTTGGCATCTGGCAATGAAAAAACAGCCTTTTCTTCTACGTTGGTGAACAAAGCAATTTTTTGGCATATCTCTTTGGATAAAGGTTTCTCAGCTCTGCAAATCAGTACATCAGGCTGAATACCAATAGAGCGTAAATCCTTCACCGAATGTTGGGTTGGTTTGGTTTTAACTTCACCGGCTGTAGGAATATAAGGTACCAAGGTGAGATGCATAAATAGAACATTATCAGCCCCTAATTCAATACGCATCTGCCGAATCGCTTCCAAAAATGGTAAAGACTCTATATCCCCAACGGTACCTCCGATTTCAACCAGCGCTACTTCATAATCACCAGCGCCTGCTTTTATGGATTGTTTGATTTCATCGGTAATATGAGGAATGGTCTGTACTGTGCCACCAAGGTAATCGCCGCGACGTTCTTTTTGGATGACATTGGCGTAAATTTTACCGCTGGTAAAATTATTGTTTTTGGTCATGGTGGTACGAACAAAGCGCTCATAATGCCCTAAGTCTAGATCAGTTTCTGCACCGTCCTCTGTTACATATACTTCCCCATGCTGAAATGGACTCATGGTTCCAGGATCTACGTTAATATAAGGATCAAGCTTAACGAGCGTCACTTTCAAGCCTCTGGCTTCCAGTACAGCGCCCAATGAAGCTGAAGCAATTCCTTTACCCAATGAGGAAACTACCCCACCGGTGACAAAAATAAATTTAGACATGCAAACTCCGTCGTGAGGTTTTGACTAATTGACGGGGGTTAAGTCTAGCAAATTTAGTGAGTTTAGAAAAGTGATTTTGTAAATTAGGACTTGCGAAAGACTCCGCTTTTAAAAATCAATCCTACCAATCAATGTAGGTTGGCGCTGACGTAAGGAAGCCCAACAGGGAATTCATTTAATTACGGCCTTACTGAGTTGCCACGGCTTTCGAAAAACTTCGTATTAAAATCGAAATTTTCATAAGTCCTATAAATCTCAATAGACAGCGATTTTAAGTACATCATCCACGTAAATCAAAGGCACGCGATCCCGCTCCCAAGGTGGAATGGCTAGCTCAAGCATCAGGTTTTTTAATTTCAATGTCTTTTTTCGCTTTGGCATGTAAATTTTTTCACCCCCCTGACGAAATTTCACTGTCACTTTTTTCTGATGAATTTCGAAGTCAGCAAGTATTGCAGGATCTAAAGTAATATTAAGATCAGCTATGCGCAAAGGCTTATCTGGAGAATGCCACGTGATTACCTGGCTCGTATCAAAATCTTTTGGGGTTGGTAAACAGTATAGATTATTGCGAAAACGCCTGATTTGAAGTCTTTGAAAATTAATTAATGGTAGCGAGTCTTCTCTGGCTTTTAAAATGCTTCGCTCAATTTGCTGTAATAGCATTTGCGAAGGTACTGTCTCGTAGTTAGTCTGCATCCAGTAACGAAGCGCATTAAACCTTCTTTGGAAAGACAGACTTAAAAGACCATCAATACTTAAAGTATTTTGTTTTTTTAATGCTTTTAAATCTATCTTTGCTAAATCATCCAACAATTGATTAGCACTTTGCTGATGAGCAATTGTTCTTAATATAGGTTTATTTAAATTGGGCCAAAGTTTATTTAATTCAGGCAATATTTGGTGCCTGATAAAATTTCTGCGAATGCGAAAGTCTGTGTTTGAATCATCTTCAATCCAGGATAGGTGATGTTTAATGGCATAAGCCTCTAAAGCTTTTTTGGTAAAAGATAATAATGGTCTGAATAAATAACCTCGTGTAAATGGCCGAATCTCTGGCATAGCCGCTAGACCTTTTATGCCCGCGCCTCTAAATAGTTGTAACAAGAAAGTTTCTATCTGATCGTCTTCATGATGTGCGGTGACTAAAAAAGAATTTGCGGTCATAAAACTTGCTAAAGCTTGATACCTGGCTGCTCGAGCGATAGCTTCCAGGCTTTCACCTTTCTCAGGTTTAATTTTGATACTTAGGGCTTTTATGGGAACTTTGAGCTTTTGACACTGGGTAATGCAGTGATTTTGCCAGTCATCTGCAGAATCTGATAATCCGTGATTGACGTGTACTGCAATGAGTTTAGATGTAATTTCAGGATTTTTACATTGAGTAAGCTGATGCAGCAATACGGTGGAATCTAACCCACCGCTATAACCGACAATAATTTTATCTGCTGTACAAAGCCTGGAATATTGCACTGAAGCACCACTAACGCCCCAAAGCCATTAATTTTTCATAACGTCTTTCAAGTAAGTCATTTATGGATAGGCTTTGGGCATTTTGCAGTGCTTTTTTCAAAGAAGATTTAATGGATTTAGCCATTTTATCAATATCCCGATGTGCACCGCCTAAAGGTTCTTCAATCACTTCGTCAATTAAACCATGTTCAAATAACCGCTGAGCTGTGATACCCATGGCCTCAGCAGCATCTTTGGCTTTTTCTGCACTTTTCCATAAAATGGAAGCACAGCCTTCTGGAGAGATAACCGCATAATAGGCATATTGCAACATTAAAATTCTATCACCCACGCCAATACCTAGCGCACCCCCGGAACACCCTTCACCAGTAACGGTGCAAATGATAGGCGTTCGCATTTTAGCCATTTCAAATAGATTTCTGGCAATCGCTTCGCTTTGATTGCGTTCTTCTGCTCCAATTCCTGGATAAGCACCTGGGGTATCGATAAAGGTAAAAACAGGTAAATTGAATTTTTCGCCCAGCTGCATAAGTCGCAATGCTTTACGGTAGCCTTCAGGATTCATCATTCCAAAATTACGTTTGATTTTTTCTTTAGTATCACGTCCTTTTTGCTGCCCAATGACCACAACAGGCTGGCCTTCAAAACGAGCCAGACCGCCTACGATAGCAAGATCATCTTTAAAATGTCTATCCCCATGCAACTCATTAAAGTCAGTAAAAACTCTACCGATGTAATCGTAAGCATAAGGTCTTTGTGGATGACGCGCCATTTGAGCTACTTGCCAAGGCTCTAATTTCTGAAAAATAGACTGGGTAAGTTCAGTGCTTTTGGTCTCAAGGCGTGAAATTTCCTCTGTAATATTAACTTCACTGTCTTTTCCAACCAAACGTAACTCTTCTATTTTGGCTTGTAATTCAGCAATGGGTTGTTCAAATTCTAAATAGTTTAAATTCATGATCTTGCTCTATATTACTCATAATTAATCATTTAAGGCATACTTAAATGTAGGCTTATGCTTTTAATTTAATTGTTATTCTATCAAAGTTGCAAGGCGGAATACAAAATTTATTACTTTTGTTTTGATGGACTGTAGGATAGTTTTGAGATTATAGAGGCTTAGTAGCCCGACAACAATTGAATAGTGTCGGACTACAAATTGCAAACATGGAACTATTATTCAACCATTGCAACCAGGCTATCTTTAAATTGCGACAACTCACGGAGCTTTTCATTTAAAGATTTTATTTTTCCGGCCAGTTCATGGTTAATATCTTTTTTCACCAACTCTTTAATCTCAGTTAAAGAAAAGCCTAACTGTTGAGAGTTTTGAATAAAACGCAATTGACTAACTGCTTCTGAGGTATAATTACGATAACCAGATGGGGTTCTGTTTGGATTATCCAACAGACCGATTCTTTCGTAATAACGAATGGTTTCAACATTAGTGCCAACGATTTTGGCTAATTCACCGATTTTCATAAAGTGTTCCCTAAAAAATATATTGTACAAGTTAAGTTCGAAATATAGTGTAACAAAGCTATATTCGTGTTTCCTTAAGACATGATGAGTATTACTACGTATTTTTACTGTAATAAAATCAAGAATTTAAGAAAAAACAGATAAAGTTATCTTTTTGGTAATTAAAAAATAAAAAATTTTACTTTTTACAAAAGATAAGCTTTTAACCTTTGAGTCAGAGTATAACAATCCTATAGTAAACTTAAAATACATGAGCTTAAAAACGAGTAGTTAATACTAGTATTTTTAAATAACCTGAGTGACAAATTAAATATGATACATCTATGCCGCAGGCGCTGCGGGGGGAGTTAGATGTTGCCAGCGAGGATTAGGTGAAACCGTTCTGTGGGCTTCATGTATTCCGTATGAGTGATAGGTTTTTGGCATCAGTAGCCGAGTACAATTACTATCTCCCATAATAATCTGTAACGGCGTTCGCTCCAGGGCTCCATATTTTCCAAGACCAGCACGATAAGCACCAATACCATATTTCAACTCATAAAGTCTTTTATGCTCAATGGCAATGCGTTTAATTTGCTCAAGAAAGTGAGATCTGCATTCATATTGCTTTTGAGAGCTCAAATCCTTTATATAATGTTGTTCAAAATAGCAGATGAAGTTGTCATAAGTAACTTCACTGAGCCTTTTTAATATTGCTTCTGACGACATGGTTTCCCTCCCATATACTGTCATGATAAATTAATTAAATACCTCCCCAGGTAACATAGGAGTTAGAAAAATTTCAACGCGGCCTAAAGATTGAAACGTTTCCTAACTCCTACTTTAAATTCATCATGTTCCCCATTTGAGTATAATAGCATGAAGCTAGATTCACATATGTGCGAAATTTGCCATTTGACATCTGAGATATTTCGGTTTTGTTTTAGAATATAAGGATATAATTTTGAAAACCCTGTTGGGGCTTATTATGTCAGTTGCAAGCTAAAATCAATGTAGGTTGGGCTGAGGTCGGAAGCCCAACAAGCCGTGGCAAATTTAATAAGGCCGCAATTTAATCAATACCCTGTTGGGCTTCCTTACGTCAGCCCAACCTACATTGATTTTTAATACGAAGTTTTTTGGAAGTCCTAACTTAGTTATTTTAAATAAAGGTTAAAGCAATTAAACCAACGATGATGGCATAACTGGCTAAGCCTAAAATTGCACCTTTAGATGTAAATGTATGTCCACCTTCTTCGAGTTTCATGGTTCACTCCACGTAAAACTTTAATCTTATATCATCTTATCATAGAATGTGGACAATTTTAATTGATGGATAAAGGTTAAAACATGAAAAAAAAGAATGCTTTTTATGCGCAGTCAGGCGGTGTAACTGCCGTCATCAATGCTTCTGCCTGTGGAGTTATTGAAACGGCCAGGCATCATAAAGATAAAATTAGCAAAGTATTTGCAGGCCGAAATGGTATTATCGGTGCGCTCACAGAAGATTTAATCGATACCAGTAAAGAAACTTTAAAATCTATTAAAGCATTAAGATATACCCCTTCTGGCGCTTTTGGTTCCTGTCGTTATAAATTAAAAGGTTTAGAGGAAAACATGCGCGAGTATGAGCGTTTAATCGAAGTGTTTTCTGCCCATAATATTGGTTACTTTTTTTATAATGGTGGCGGAGATTCGCAAGATACGGCTAACAAAGTTTCAAAATTGTCTCAAAAGCTCGGTTATGATTTAACTTGCATTGGCATCCCCAAAACCGTTGATAATGATTTGCCATTTACAGATAATTGCCCAGGTTTTGGTTCCGTGGCAAAATATGTGGCGGTGAGTATCAAAGAAGCTGGCTTTGACGTGGCTTCAATGGCAAAGACTTCTACCAAAGTGTTCATCATGGAAGTGATGGGACGTCACGCAGGTTGGATTGCAGCAGCAGGCGGCCTTGCTCAAGAAGCAGAAGGCGAAGCACCTCATATCATTTTATTTCCAGAAATTCGCTTTAATCCAGATAAGTTTTTGAAAAGAGTTGATAAATGTGTCAAGAAATATGGCTACTGCGCCATTGTATTATCTGAAGGTGTTAAAAATAAAGCTGGTCAATTTTTAAGTGATGCTGGTTTAAAAGATGCTTTTGGACACACCCAATTAGGCGGTAGTGCACCCGTTTTAGCCAACTTAGTAAAAGATGCTTTAGGCTATAAATATCATTGGGCCGTAGCTGATTACCTCCAACGCTCAGCCAGACACATTGCCTCAAAAACGGATGTTGATCAAGCCTATGCGCTTGGTAAAGCAGCCGTTGAATTTGCGTTGGCCGGCAAAAATGCAGTAATGCCAATCATTGTGCGCAAATCGGCGAAAAAATACTGCTGGGAAATTGGTGAAGCTCCGCTTGCCAAAGTTGCCAATGTAGAGAAGAAAATGCCCAGAAAATTTATCACTGCCGATGGTATGCATATTACCCAAGCTTGCCGTGAGTACCTTTCTCCTTTAATTCAGGGTGAAGATTACCCACCTTACAAAAACGGACTGCCAGATTATGTTCGTCTTAAAAATGTTGCTGTTGAGAAGAAACTTAAAGATAAATTTGAGATTTGATATCCTTAAAATCAAAATTAATCAACGTAGGTTGGGCTGACGTAGGAAGCCCAACAAGCCGTGGCAACTCAATAAGGTCGTAATTAAATGTATACCTGTTGGGCTTCCTCCGTCAGCCCAACCTACATTGATTTTGAATGTAAATCGAAGTTTATCGTAAGCCCTAAAAAAGTTTAAATTATCAAACTTAGCTTTTTATAATTAATTTATCTAATTGAGCTATTTAAAGTATATTATTCAGGTGGTGGGGGTGCCAATACTTCCCTGCTGCCGTTGGACTCCATGGCGCTGACAACCCCCTCTTCTTCCATTTGCTCAACCAATCTTGCAGCCCGATTGTAGCCAATTTTAAGTCGTCTTTGTATCCCTGAGATAGAGGCTTTGCGGGTTTTGGTGACGATAAAAACAGCTTCATCATACAGTTCATCTTTTTCATTGTCTGAACCACCAGTACCTGCACTAAACTCGCTGCTATCTCCATCACCGCCACCGGATGTAATATCTTCAATATAATCAGGGGTTCCTCTTTGACGCCAGTCTTCAACGGCGCGATGAACTTCCTCATCACTGACAAACGCACCATGAATACGCGTGGGTACACTGGTTCCGGCTGGCAGATACAGCATATCTCCGTGTCCAAGCAGTTGTTCGGCACCGCCTTGATCCAGTACGGTACGAGAATCAATTTTGGAGGAAACTTGAAAAGCAATTCTCGAAGGCACATTAGCTTTAATTAGCCCTGTAATCACATCGACAGAAGGACGCTGAGTGGCTAAAATCAAATGGATACCGGCTGCACGCGCCTTTTGGGCAATCCGGGCAATGAGCTGTTCTACTTTTTTACCCACTACCATCATCATATCGGCAAACTCATCGATAACGATCACAATGGATGGTAAAGAATCAAGCTCAGGCGGGGTGTCCCCTGCTTCACCCCGGAACAAAGGATCAGCGATCGGTTCATTACGTTTACGGGCTTCTTTGATTTTTTTATTAAATCCTGCGAGATTCCTTACCCCCATGGCAGACATTAATCGATAACGTCGTTCCATTTCAGCAACACTCCAGCGCAGCGCATTAGCAGCCTCTTTCATATCTGTAACGACAGGGGTTAACAAATGCGGAATGCCTTCATAGATAGAAAGCTCAAGCATTTTAGGATCCACTAAAATCATTCGCACATCTTCAGGGGTTGATTTAAATAACAGTCCCATCAGCATGGCATTCACCCCAACGGATTTACCAGAGCCTGTGGTTCCTGCGACCAAAAGATGAGGCATTTTAGCCAGATCAGCAATGACTGGCTCTCCGGAAATATCTTTTCCTAAAGCCAGGCTTAAAGGAGATTTACTGTGTTCATACTGATGAGACGAGATAATTTCTGTCAAACTGACCATTTCACGATCTGCGTTTGGTAACTCAAGCCCTACCACAGGTTTTCCAGGAATCACCTCCACCACTCGGACACTGATAACAGATAAAGATCGCGCTAAATCTTTTGCAAGCCCGGAAATACGACTAACTTTAACCCCCGGGGCCAGCTGCATTTCAAAACGTGTAATCACAGGCCCTGGATGAACGGCAACCACCTGGACAGTAATACCAAAATCTTTTAAACGCGCCTCTACTTCCCTTGACATGTACTCCAGTTGTTCATGGGTATAGCCTTTTCCTGAATTATCTCGAATACTGTCTAATAAGTTTAAAGAAGGTAACAGGCCTGATACGGCTTCTTTGAATAAAGGTACCTGTTTATCTTTTTGTGAACGAACACTGGGTTTAATATTAACTTTAGGGGGGGCAATTTCAGGTTTTTGTGGCTCTTTAATTTTCACTTCCTGTTTTTTCTGCGCTTTTTCTTCGATTTTAAGACTTTTTTTGGCTTCTTTTTCTTTTTGTTTAATCGCTTTAAGTTTTGCTTTTTCAGTTTTTTTCAGTTTATAACTATAGGTTATTTTATGGGTTAAATTCGTACAGGCTGAGCGTAACATTTGTAAAAAATATAATGTGCTCTTACCAATATTATCTACAAGACTCAGCCAGGATAACCCCGTCATGAGCGTTATACCTGTGAGAAACAAAGCCAGCAACAAAAGTATTGCGCCACCGACATTGAAAAGCTGTACTAAAAAAAGTGCTAGAATATTCCCCAGCCAGCCTCCAGCACCTAAGGGGATCAACGGATGATAAATATTAAATTCTAAACTTGCGATTGCGGATCCTGCAATGAAAAATAAAAACCCTCCTACGCATTTGAGTAAAAGGCCTTTACCTTTACCCGTTTCAACACCATCGGAGGATTCACGAAGATAGGCATAGGCTGAGTAAGCCAAAATAAACGGCAAAAGATAAGCCATGTATCCCACTGCATAGAAAAGCCCGTAGGAAATAAAAGCCCCTGCTCGACCGCCAAGGTTTGCTGCATGACTGGCAAGATGATGTCCTTGCCAGTCTGAGTTGTGAAAGCTCATTAACGCTAATAAAATGAATAAGGCTAGAGCTGAAGTTAAAATCAAAATCCCTTCTTTGACTCTATAATTCAAATGCGCAGGCATTGGCTTTTTTTCTTTAACCACTTTAGCTTTTGATTTTTGTTTTTCAGACTTTTTGCTCATGTACAATCAGGTATTTTAATATCTGTAAAATTTTGACCATTATAAGTCAGTAAGATTGGATATGAAAGTATGTAGCGCCTTTATTACTTTTAAAAATCAAAGTAATTGACAGATTCAATTGGATTTTTTCTTAATATTTTTATACAGTTGCTATCATCATTATATCATTTCAATTACAGGTTTTATTATGTCAGATATTCAACATCACCGACTTATCATTTTAGGCTCAGGTCCCGCAGGATACAGCGCTGCCGTATATGCTGCCAGAGCAAACTTAAATCCCGTACTCATCACCGGTCTGCAACAGGGCGGACAGCTCACCACTACTACAGATGTTGATAACTGGCCAGGTGACAATGAAGGGGTTCAGGGGCCTGAGTTAATGGATAGAATGTTAAAGCACGCTACACGTTTTGATACTCAGGTCATTTTTGATCACATTACTGAAGTCAAACTGGATGAAAAACCGTTTCAACTTAAAGGTGACAGTGGGCAGTATTGCTGTGATGCTTTAATTATTGCTACTGGCGCCAGCGCTCAGTATCTTGGCTTGCCTTCTGAAAGTGCATTTATGGGTAAAGGCGTTTCAGCCTGCGCTACTTGCGATGGTTTTTTTTACCGGAATCAAAAAGTGGTTGTGATTGGCGGCGGTAATACCGCGGTTGAAGAAACGCTCTATCTTTCAAATATCGCTGCTGAAGTTACCCTTATTCATCGAAGAGATGCCTTAAGGGCTGAAAAAATTCTACAGCAAAAACTGTTTGAAAAAGAGAAAAATGGCAATGTTAAAATTGCCTGGAACCACGTGTTAGAAGAGGTTTTAGGGGATAGCAGTGGTGTTACTGGGGTTAAAATCAAAAATAGCCAAAATGGCAGTATTCAAACTTTAGATACCCATGGGGTATTTATTGCCATTGGCCATAAACCCAATACTGATATTTTTAAAGATAAACTTCATATGAAAGAGGGGTACATCATAATTAAATCCGGGCTAAATGGCGATGCGACCGCCACATCTGTTCCCGGTGTGTTTGCAGCAGGAGATGTAGCAGATCATGTATACCGACAGGCAATTACTTCTGCTGGTGCAGGATGTATGGCAGCACTGGATGCTGAAAAATACCTTGAAGGTCAAGCTTTTGGCTGGGATTAGCGCTTTAGTCACTGCATTTACTTGTATATTTTTAACTTTGCGGCTAACATAGCGTTTCAAATTTATTGGTGAATAATCATTTATGTCAAAAGAAGAACAAATTGAGATGGCAGGCGTCGTAGTAGATACTCTGCCTAACACGATGTTTCGGGTAGAGCTTGAAGGTGGTCATATTATCACAGCACATATTTCCGGAAAAATGCGAAAAAATTACATTCGTATCTTACGTGGAGATAAAGTGAAGGTTGAAGTTTCGCCTTATGATTTAACCAAGGGTCGAATTACTTTTCGTGAAAAAAATTAGAGTCAGTTTGCACTATTTTGCAAACTGACTCTAATCAATTACTGAATGGTTATACTTCCATTTTTTCTTTTATATCAAATTTCAACTCACCATTTTCAGCGTAAACCCTCGCTTTGCCACCTTCTGACAGTGAACCAAATAGTAATTCATCTGCTAATGGCTGTTTGATTTTTTCCTGAATCAGTCTCGCCATGGGCCTGGCTCCCATTTGTTCATCATATCCATGCTCAGCTAACCAGTCTTTAGCGCTGTCATCCAGAGTCAGACTAACCCCCTTCTCTTCTAGCTGAACTTCAAGTTCCATGATAAATTTATCCACCACATGATGAATAATGTCTAAGGTAAGTGATTTAAATAATACGACTTTGTCAAGACGATTTCTAAATTCGGGTGTAAAACCACGCTTAATGGATTCCATAATATCGGTGGTATGATCCTGTTTAGAAAAGCCGATGGAGCTGCGATGAATATTCTCAGCGCCACAGTTAGTGGTCATAACGATAATCACATGTCGGAAGTCTGCCTTGCGTCCATTGTTATCAGTCAGGGTACCATGATCCATCACCTGTAATAAAATATTATAGACATCAGGATGTGCTTTTTCGATTTCATCCAAAAGCAATACGCAGTAAGGACTTTTAGTGATGGCTTCTGTCATCAAGCCACCTTGATCGTACCCCACGTAACCTGGAGGTGCACCGATTAGACGTGAGACCGCATGGCGCTCCATATATTCTGACATATCAAATCGAATCAACTCTACTCCAAGTAATTTGGCCAATTGTCGGGTAACTTCGGTTTTACCAACGCCTGTGGGACCAGCAAAAAGGAAAGATCCTACTGGTTTCTGCGGATTACCAAGCCCCGAACGTGACAGTTTTATTGCTGTACCCAATTCATCAATGGCTTTATCCTGACCAAAAATCAGCATTTTTAAATCTCTAGGAAGATTTTTTAAAACCGTTTTATCAGACGTTGAGACAGTTTTTTCTGGAATTCTGGCAATTTTTGAAACCACCTGTTCTATTTCATGTATACCAATAGTTTTGCGGCGTTTTGAAGAAGATTGTAGCTTTTGAAAAGCTCCTGCTTCATCCACGATATCAATGGCTTTATCGGGTAAAAATCTATCAGAAATATATCGGCCGGCTAATTCTGCTGCAGCTCTTAAGGCTGGCATGGAATATTTAATTTCATGATGTTTTTCAAAACGTGATTTCAAACCTTTTAAAATTTCATAAGTTTCTTCAATGGTAGGCTCTTTCACATCGATTTTTTGAAAACGTCTTGCCAGGGCATGATCTTTTTCAAAGATACCCCGATACTCTTGGTACGTAGTAGATCCCATACACTTTATATCGCCACTAACTAATAGTGGTTTAATTAAATTAGAAGCATCCATAACCCCACCAGAAGCTGCGCCAGCACCAATAATTGAGTGTATCTCATCAATGAATAAGATTGAATTGGGGTCGCTTTTTAATTGGTTTACAATTGCTTTAAAGCGTTTTTCAAAGTCTCCCCGATATTTAGTTCCCGCAAGTAATGCTCCAAGGTCTAAAGAGTAAACAGTAGAGCCGTTTAATATTTGAGGCACTTGCTCTTCCACAATCATTTTAGCAAGCCCTTCAGCAATCGCGGTTTTACCCACACCCGATTCTCCCACGAACAGAGGATTATTTTTGCGTCGACGGCAAAGTACCTGAATAGCCCGTTGTAACTCTTCTTGTCGACCAATTAAAGGATCGATATTGCCATTTAATGCTTTTATATTTAAGTTTTCAGCATAATTTTCAAGAGGATTATTAGCACTGCCGCTTTCAATACTGGATTCATCATCTCCGAAGCCAGAACTTTCATCTGACATATCATTTTCATCGATTTTGCTAATACCGTGAGAAATAAAGTTAACCACATCTAACCGATTCACACTTTCCTGCTTCAAAAAATACACACCCTGACAGTCTTGTTCACTGAAAATAGCAGCAAGTACATTTGCCCCAGTTACCTCACTGCGACCAGAGGACTGCACATGGAAAACAGCTCTTTGAAGCACTCTTTGAAAACCAATGGTAGGCTGAGTTTCTTTATCAGATTCAGAAGGTGGAATCAAAGGTGTCGTTTGATTAATAAAATCGGTCAAATTTTGTCGAAGCCTGTTTAATTCAGCACCGCAGGCTTTTAGCACAGTTGAGGCTGAAGCATTATCTAATAAAGACAATAACAAGTGTTCAACAGTAACATACTCGTGACGCTTTTCGCGTGCCTCTTTGAACGCCAGATTCAAAGTAAATTCTAATTCTTTGTTTAACATGACACACCTCTCCAAAAGTAACTGCAAATTAACGGTTATCCATAAGCTACGTTTTTTCCATTTGGCAAAGTAACGGATGGTCATTTTGCCGGGCAAAGTCATTGACTTGAGATACCTTAGTTTCAGCAATGTCATGACTGTAAATCCCACATAATCCTTTTCCCTGTGTGTGAACTTGCCACATTATTAAGGTGGCTTTTTCATCATCCATTGAAAAAATTTCTTTTAAAATCGCTACAACAAAATCCATAGGTGTGTAATCATCATTTAATAGTAAAACCTTATACAGAGGCGGTCTTTTAATTTCCGGTTTTGTTTTCTCTGGAACCAATCCTTTGTGAACATTTATTTGGTTTTTCATAGCTGTATACAACACTTTCCATACTTTAAATTTAGCCTATTTCCTGAATTTCTGCTGAAGAAAAGTCTTTCTCATAGTTTATAGTTTACTGAAAAAATCATTTTTATCAAACGCTTACAAAAATAATTTTTTTAGAATAATTTATCTTTAAAATTTCTTTTGAAAATAATTTATACAGATTCTGCATAATTTGATATCTTATAAAAGGTTAATGTAAGTTGGGTTGACAAAGGAAGCCCAACAGGGTTATTCATTTAATTACGGCCTTATTGAGTTGCCTCAGCCTGTTGGGCTTCCTTTGTCAGCCCAACCTACATTTTTGACTGTAAATCGAAAGTTTTTTGTAAGTCTTCCTATATTACAAAACCTGTATGATTTAGGCTATAATCTCCATCAAATTTAGCAAATAAAGATCAATTTCATGAAGCAGACAAAAGTTATTGTTGGCATGTCAGGAGGCGTGGATTCTTCTGTATCGGCTTTACTGTTGAAAGAGCAGGGATATGAGGTTTCCGGACTTTTTATGAAAAACTGGGAAGAAGATGATACCGGTGAGTATTGTTCAGCTCAGGCAGATTTAGCAGATGCACAGGCAGTATGTGACAAAATTGGTATTGAATTGATGAAAGTAAATTTTGCTGCGGAATACTGGGATAATGTTTTCGAGCATTTTGTAACAGAATATAAAGCCGGACGCACGCCTAATCCTGATATTCTTTGTAACAAAGAAATCAAGTTTAAAGCCTTCTTAGAATATGCCCAACATTTGGGGGCAGATAAAATCGCCACTGGCCATTATGCTCGCATCAAAACAAACAATGATAGTCAGCTTTTGCTTAAAGGGGATGATCCTTCAAAGGATCAAAGTTACTTCTTATATACACTGCAACAGGCACAGTTAACACCAACGCTGTTTCCCTTAGGCGATAAACTAAAAACCGATATTAGAAAAATTGCAGAATCTAAAGGACTAATTAATCATAATAAAAAAGACAGTACTGGCATCTGTTTTATCGGCGAAAAACGCTTTAAAGATTTTTTAAATACTTATCTGCCAGCAACCCCAGGCCTTATGAAAACCCCAGAAGGTCAAGTCATTGGTGAGCATGATGGGTTAATGTACTATACCATCGGCCAAAGACAGGGTCTGGGCATTGGTGGCTTGAAAAATACTAAAGAATCGCCTTGGTATGTAGCTGATAAAAATCTCGATGAAAATGTTTTAATCGTTGTACAAGGACACGACCACCCCTTGCTTTATCGTAAGGATTTACGCTGCCACAGTCTGCACTGGGTTTTTGCTCACCCACCTGCTAAAAAATTTTCCTGCGCCGCCAAAACCCGTTATCGACAAAAGGATGCTCCCTGTGAAGTGACCCAAGTGGACTCAAACACTTTTGAGGTGCACTTTAGTGCCAGTCAATGGGCCATTACACCGGGACAATCTGTAGTATTTTATGATGGCAATGTATGTCTTGGTGGCGGCATTATTCTGTAAAAGTTTTCCATTGTTGCGCTTGAGCCAATTCTTCCGGGGTATTAATTTCCAAAGTTTTTTTGGAAACTTTCCCCACACGAATTTTAATACCATGCTCAATCGCTCTTAACTGTTCCAAGGCTTCAGCAATTTCAAGGGAAGTTTGAGGAAGCTTGCAGTATTGCTGCAGCAAATCGTATCTAAAGGCATAAACCCCCATATGGTGTAAAATGTTCACGTTGTCAGAGGCCTGCCGAAAATAAGGAATAGGCGAACGAGAAAAATAAATAGCGTCTCCTTTCAAATCATACAATACTTTAACAATATTCGGATCTTTGTATTGCGTGTCAAAATCCAAAGGACTCCCTAAAGTTGTCATTTGCACAGATTCATCTTCCTTAAAAGGCTTTATCAGTGTGCTCAACATCTGGGGTTGGATAAATGGTTCATCTCCCTGCAGATTAATCACTACATCAAACTGTGGAAACTGCTCAGCCGCAAAGGCAACTCTGTCCGTACCTGTTGCCAAAGCTTCAGGCGACATTATGGCCTCACCGCCAATTTTTTCAATAATATCAATGACCGCCTGATGATCGGTAACTACGACTACTTTATCAATATCAGGACATTTCATGGCAGCTTCGTAAGTTCTTTGAACCATAGGTTTGCCTTGAATTAAAGCCAGAGGCTTTTCAGGCAGGCGAGTAGATTTTAATCTGGCAGGAATACAGCAAATGATTTTCATGTTATAACCTAAAAAAATTGATACAGCTATTGTAACAAATCAATCGAGTTGATTGCAGCTTTGCCTAAACTCTTTTAATCGCTTAATTGCAGTGTACAGCACTAATATGCAATATAAAGCCGCCAATGGGACAATATAACTTGGTAATACAATCATAAAGATATAGAAAATAAAAGCTTCAGCTCTTTCCATTATGCCCGGACTGTAGTAAAAACTTTTATGGCTTTCATTCTGAGAAAAAATGCCTACTCCTAAAAATGAGGTAATACAAAGCAAGTTGGCTGCTAACATTCCCATAAATATCCATGTGTTGTTTCCGCCTATGTATATATACAGACCAAAAATCACCAAAATTTCCACCAGTCTGTCCATCATAATATCTACAACACAGCCAAAATGACTCTGTAAATTCTGTATTCTGGCAATTGTGCCATCAAGCATATCAGTCAATCCTGAAAGTAGTAAGAATAAAATGGCGAAAACAGGCAAATGTAACCACAAAAATACAGGCACCAAAAGCCCTAAAATACCGCTTATCAAGGTAAGCATTAGTGGGTTTTTAGTAACATTGAGTTTTAGACAGTTTTTTGCTAGCGGATCCACAAAAAGCTTCTGGAAAGTCGGTCTTAACCAAAGTTCTAGCATAGATTATGTGAGCTTAGGAAAATTTAATTCACATTATACTGTGCTTTTTGTAAAATGGCCGCATATTTTATATGTTTTTAGAGGTTACCATGCATACATCTGAGCTTTCTTTCTCCCCAATAAGCGCCATATCCCCTATCGATGGCCGTTATCAAAGTAAAGTCTCAGAGCTTCGGTCTTGCATGAGTGAATATGCTTTAATGCGTTTTCGCGTATTAGTAGAAATCAAATGGTTGATGGCATTGGCACAAACCTCGGCTATTGAAGAAGTAACCGAACTTTCCAATGAGTCTGAAAAGTTTCTCATGAATATTTTTAATCATTTCTCAGCTGAAGATGCTAATGAGATTAAAAATATTGAGAAAACTACAAACCATGATGTAAAAGCCGTTGAATATTTTATCAAAGAAAAAATAAAGCATAACCCAGAACTGGCTCAAATCAGTGAGTTTATTCATTTTGCCTGTACTTCAGAAGATATTAACAACCTCGCCTATTCCCTGATGCTAAAAAACGCCATTGAGACGGCAATAACTCCCACTATGAACGAAATATTGAAATGGCTAAAAGAACAAAGTCAGCAGCACGCAAACCAATCAATGTTGGCTCGCACCCATGGTCAACCTGCAACACCGACTACTTTAGGCAAAGAATTTGCAAATTTTTATCATCGTCTGCACAATCAGCGCAATGCCTTAATGCAATTAGAGTTTATGGGAAAAATCAACGGCGCAGTAGGAAATTACAATGCCCATTATGTGGCTTATCCTGAAGTTAACTGGCCGGCTTTTTCAAAAGCGTTTGTTGAATCACTTGGCTTAAGTTTTAATGCATTTACCACTCAAATTGAACCACATGATTATATTGCAACTCTTTGCCACACACTCCATCGATTCAACAGTATTTTAAAAGATATGGATAGAGATATCTGGGCTTACATTTCTAATGATTATTTCACTCAAAAACTGATTGAGGGTGAAGTGGGTTCTTCAACCATGCCTCACAAGGTGAACCCTATTGATTTTGAAAATTCAGAAGGAAATCTTGGGCTTGCTAACGCATTGCTGGATTTTTTTGCTAATCAATTACCCACATCCCGCTGGCAACGAGATTTGGTTGATTCTACGATATTACGTAATCTGGGTGTTGCAATGGCTCATTGCCTGATTGCATACAAATCCACTTTAAAGGGTTTGAATAAACTGCAGGTCAATCATAAGATTATTGATGCAGATCTTAATGCGCACTGGGAAGTTTTGGCTGAAGCAGTACAAACAGTGATGAGACGTTATGGGATTGAAACGCCTTATGAGAAATTAAAAAAATTTACCCGAGGAAAGAAAATTAACGCAGAAATTTTAAAAGCATTTATTGAACAACTTGAATTGCCTGATAATATCAAAACGCAATTAATGCAATTAACCCCAGCAAATTATACCGGCTTTGCAGCAAAACTTGCCAAAGACTGTTAAGCTTATAAACAAACTTTGGATCTCTAACACAATGATACCTTTATGAATTTGAATCCTTTTAAACCTTTGAGCAACTTCATTGTAAAGTTGTTAATGAAGTCAGGGCCTCCGCCAAAAACCTTAAGCCTGATTGACTTTAAACGACTTAGTTATGAATTGAGACCAGGTGATGTCATTTTGGTATCTGGGCGCAGTCGGGTAAGTGAAGTTATTAAAGTAGTTACTCAAAGTCATTGGTCTCACGCAGCCCTATACATAGGGCGCATCTATGACATTCACAGTGATGTTCATCGTCGCATCATTACAAATCAGGTAGAGTTTGATCACGCTGAACAACTCATTATTGAAAGTGAAATTGGCAAAGGAACTATCGTCAATGCACTTTCATCTTATCAACATGAGCATATTCGTATTTGTCGACCGAAAGGTTTAAGGCAGGAAGATGCTCATAAAGTGATTAATTATTGCATTGAGCAACTGGGTAAAAAATATGATGTAAGACAAATTCTGGATTTAGCCCGTTTTTTATTCCCATGGCACTGGTTACCTCGTCGCTGGCGTTCGACTTTGTTTCAGCATAATGCAGGTAAAGCCACCAAGCAAGTCTGTTCCACATTGATTGCCAAAGCTTTTGCAAAAGTGGATTTTCCTATTCTGCCACATATTGAACTTGAAAAGGACGGAAAAAACTTTCAAATGCTGCACCGAAATCCCAGGCTTTATACCCCCAGTGATTTTGACTTTTCACCCTATTTCGAAATTATCAAATATCCACTTTTTGGATTAGATGGGGGCGGACTGTATCATCAGTTACCTTGGAATCGTGAAAAGTTATACCATGATACGCCTGAAAATGAATAATATTACTTTCTTCAGCTAAGTTTACCCCGTTGAATCTGTTCTCTTTCAATGGCTTCAAACAGAGCCTGAAAATTCCCTTCTCCGAAGCCTTCATCCCCTTTACGCTGAATGATTTCGAAAAAGACGGGGCCCAGCATATTTTCGGTAAAAATCTGTAACAATAAGCCAGAATCTTTGTCTTTACTTCCATCGATTAATATTTGTAGATCTTTTAATTTTTCTGTATTCTCATCGTGCCAGGGTAGTCTGTCGGCTATCATTTGATAGTAAACATCCGGTGTCTTTAGAAAATCAATGCCAGCTTGCCGAAGTCCACTAATACTTGCATAAATATCATCAGTACCCAAAGCAATGTGTTGTATGCCTTCACCTTGAAATTCTTCAATAAACTCTTCAATTTGAGATTGGTTATCCAGTGATTCATTGATGGGAATCCGAATTTTTTTACATGGACTCATTAAAGCCCGGCTCAAAAGCCCCGTCATTTGCCCTTGTATGTTAAAATTTCTAATTTCTTTGAAGTTAAAGATTTTTTCATAAAAATCTGCCCAGACATCCATTTTTCCTTGCTTCACGTTATGGGTAAGGTGGTCAATATAAGTTAAACCATGGCCTTTATCTAAATTTAAATTTGTTTTGGTAAACCCAAATTCCTTTTCAAAAAAATTATTTTTTTTATTTGCATCTATAAAATAGATAACACTTCCACCAACGCCAGCTATAGCCGGTATTTTATAAGAGCGATTATCCGGTGCAGGTTTTGCACCTTTTTCCACGGCTGCTTTTTGAGCGTTTTCTGGATTTTCTACAAAAAAGCCCATCGCCACGGCACTGGAACCATGTTGTTGAGAAAACTCAGAAGCCTGCTCCCCAGGTTGATGATTCAATAAAAATTGAATCTCTCCTTGCTGTAATAAAACAATATCTTTATTTTGATGATGAGCCACCTCATGAAAACCCATCTGCAAAAACTGTTGTTTCAACAAACCCTTATCCAAAGATGAAAATTCTACAAATGCAAAACCATTGGTACCCAGCGGATTTTCAGGAGTGATATAGCTCATCATTGTTACCTCATTTTTTTCTTATCATCGATAACCCATCTCCCATGGGTAACAGGCTTAAATCAATTCTATCATCATTGAGCAAATGTTCATTAAGCTTGTGAACCGCTATGGCAGATTTATTATCAGGATTACTTTGAATAACTTCACCATTCATGAAAGCGTTATCCACTAAAATGAGACCATTAGGTCTCAAAAGTTTTAAACAAAGCTCATAATATTGAGTATAGCCAGTTTTATTGGCATCGATGAAACAAAAATCGAAAGTTTCTGACTGGTTATCATCTAATAAAGCCTGTAGAGTCTCTTCAGCAGGTGCAATTTTCAGCTGGATTTTATGAGCAACCCCAGCCTTTTGCCAGAATTCTTTTGCTATAGAAGTCCAGTCTTCATTAATATCACAGGCAATAATTTGACCATCTTCGGGCATTGCCAATGCCACAGCTAATGAACTTTGACCAGTGAAAACGCCTACATCGATAGCCTTTTTTGCCTGAATCAGTTTGGTTAAAAGTTGCATAAATTGAAGCTGCTCTTTTGAAGTCTGCATCTGGCTTTGACTCATAGATCCTGTTTGTTCATATAACTCATTGATTATATCAGGGGTTCTTAGAGAAAAATTCAGCATATACTGATACAGTTTATTATTTAAAAAGGTGCAGGTTGATGACATGTTTTGGCTCCCATTCTTTTTGAAAAATTGATATAATCGATTCTTAATGATTTTTAATAATAACAATTATTTATGACGAAGTTAATGATCCTGTGGCTTGGTATTTTAAGCTTTATGGTGACCCTCTTAATTTTTCTTTACAATGGTCAAGCTTATCATATCTGCTATGGGCCTGAGGTGACTACCTTAAGCTTTAGTTTGCCTTATGTTACTCCAGTAATGAGTTGTATGGGTGTGATTTTCCTGATTAGCTTTGTGCTTATCTTTTTTGGACCACTTCTTACAACCTTTATGATAGCAGCTATTTATACCATCATTTTTAATCAGTCATTTACTTTTTATAAATACGTGCTTTGGTTCTCCTGGTTGATTTTTGTATACTACGTTATTTTTCAATTTAGATTTGTGCCTTTTTTATAATTTTTATGCTTCAACCCCTTCACTATCTGAAAAATACGGCTGAATTATTCGCACCTTTTGCTCATGAGCCTTGGGCTTTATTTCTCGATTCCTGTGCTCATAAAATTAACAAAGGACGATACGACATTATTGCCTTAAGACCTCATACAAAAATCATAAGTAAAAATGGTGTTACCACAATTGAAACTCAGGGAGAAAAAACCACTTTAACGTTTGACAATCCCCTCAATATTCTACGTTCCTATGTTCAAAAAATACCCTCAAATAAAAGTCATTTGCCTTTTACAGGGGGCGCTTTGGGTTATTTTAGCTACGATTTAGGCCGAACGCTGGAGGTTCTACCACAGACGGCTCATAATGATTTAGATATTCCACAAATGTGTATTGGCATTTATCAAAAGGTTATTATTGTTGATCATCTGCAAAAAAAGACCTGGTATAATGATTGTACTGAAGAAACCTTTGAAGATTTAATGGATTCAGTACCACTTTTAGCAGCGAACACGCCCTTTAAGCTTGCTGCCCCATTTAAATCGAACATGACAAAAGCACATTATCATAAAGCTTTTAATGCCGTAAAGCAGCATATTCTCGCTGGCGATTGTTATCAGATAAATTTAAGTCAAAGGTTTTCAGCCAAGTATACAGGCTCTGCGTGGCACGCCTATCAAACGCTGAGGGACGCCAACCCCAGTCCGTTTTCTGCTTTTTTAAATTTTCCTGAACATTGTGTACTTAGCTTTTCCCCGGAACGCTTTATTCAAAACAACCATGGGCAATTATTAACTCAACCCATCAAAGGTACTTCCCCCCGCCGTACAGATCCCGGACAAGATAAAGCTTCATATCAAAAACTGACCCAAAGTAGCAAAGATAAAGCTGAAAATTTAATGATTGTTGATTTGCTTAGAAATGACTTCGGCAAAGTATGCGAATATGGCTCCATTCATGTCCCAGAATTATTTCGCATTGAAAGCTTCAAAAATGTCCATCATATGATAAGTGATGTGATAGGAAATTTAGCTGGAAATTATGATAATCTGGATGTTTTAAAAGCGTGTTTTCCTGGCGGATCTATCACAGGTGCTCCTAAAATTCGTGCACAGCAAATTATTGAATCCTTAGAGCCTCAGCGACGGCAGATTTACTGTGGCAGCATCGGTTACCTGGATAACCATGTAATGGATACTAATATTTGCATAAGAACTCTTTATACCTACAAACATTCAATTTACTGTTCTGCCGGCGGTGCCATTGTAGCTGACTCTACCATAGAAAGTGAGTATCAGGAGTGTTTTGATAAAGTAAACGTCTTTTTACAAACGCTGTCTTTATCTCTGTAAGCCTTACACTATTCTAACCCTTGGACTGATTTGATAAGGCTTTTATTTGGTGTCACTTGTGCTCTACCCGTTTGAGTTTGAAAATCATCAAATGGTGCTCCCAACATTTGAGCTTTACCAGGTAACATGGGCGGTGCTGGTGGCATGGGGCCTGTGTCTTTTTGGTGGGTAAAATCACTGGGTTTTTCTTTGTTAAATACTGTATTCGTATTCTGTTGTTGTCGTTCACAACCAGTCAATAGAAAAAGTACGCTAAAAAGTAATAAAATTTGTTTTAACATAATGGCTTAACCCAGTTTGAATACCCGTAAACAATAGATTGGTATTTTGTCTCAGTAGCTTTATATCTAAAATAGTTCAAGTTGCAGGTTTTTGATGATCACAAGCCAAAAACCTGCAACTTGAACTATTTTAGGTATATAATAACAATTCCTGGGGTATACAGCCACAATTATAAATTTAATCACTATCAGAGCATCTCATGAGTAGAACCATTTATAAACAACACACCAAATTTCCTTTAAGTCATCGTAATTGGCCAGAAAATCAAATTCAACAAACGCCAAGATGGGGCAGTCTGGATTTGTATCTGGGTGAACAGTCCATTCTTCACCCAATGAGCGTAAATGATAAAATTAAATTATTTAAGTCCCTCACCGAAATAGGGTTTAAAGAAATCAGTATCAGCAATCCCTTTGATTCAGAGCAAAACAAAGTGTTTTTGGAAAGAATCATTAATGAAGCATTATTACCTGAGGATGTGTGGTTGCAGATCACCCTGCCTCTTGATGAAGCTTTGATAAGCAACTCTATACCTCTATTAAGCAACATACCAAAACTAACGCTACAACTTGAAATTCCCTGCTCATTAAATTTTTCAACGCTTATTTTTTCTGAAGATAAAATCGCTTTAAAAGAACGCACGATACGCTGCACACAACTATTGCAATCAATGGCTAAAGAAATGCTCAGCCACAACCAAGTACAGTACAGTGTCTCCTTAGAGGATTTTATGGCTACAGACACAGACTTTTTATTGGAATTAAGCACTGTGATTGTAAAACCATTTCTACCTTCAGACTATCCTTTTATTTTTCATTTACCTAATACCGTAGACTATTTATCTCCCAGCCATTATGCCGATGGGATTGAGTGGTTCAGCAAAAATTTTCCTTATATGCAAGAATGTATTATCAGTGCTTTTTCAAAAAATAACCGCGGTAATGCTGTGGCCTGTTGCGAACTTGCTTTACAGGCAGGGGCTGCCAAAATAGAAGGCAGTTTGTTGGGTATTGGTGAGCGCGCAGGTAATAATGATCTCATTACTATGATTTTGAATCTGCAAAGTCTTAATATTGATCCAAATATTCATATCAGCGACATCAATGGTCTTGCCAAAATTTTGAAAACCACTACCCACACTGATGCGCCAATTCGACATCCTTATGTGGGAGATCTATCTTTTACCGCTCTTTCAAATTACCAGCAAAATATTATTTTTAAAGGTCTAAAAACTTATGAAAGTCTGGAAGAAAAAATTTGGAATGTACCTTATTTTACTTTAAATCCAGCAGATGTGGGAAGGGTCTTTGAAGTTTTGTCTCATCAGGCAGATGATGAAGATAATGAGCAAGTGTTGCAACTTTTAAAAAATCATTACGATTTTCAGTTACCTGAGCTACTGGCCTTTGAATTCAGTAACTTGGTTAAAGCAAAACACACAAATGAAACTGCGGCATTCATCCCCGAGAAAATTAAAAATATTTTTATGGAAGAATATATTTTTATTACTCAACCTATCATTTTAAAGTCTGTGAACTTTGAAAAAGCCACCCTGATGTCAGAAGAAGATTTATTATACTGTAAAGCTAAGGTTGAATACCAAAATGAACAACATGAATTATCTGGCAGCGGCTTTGGTGCTTTGGATACGCTGGTAGATGCCATTCGCAATGGACTACAAATTAATTTTGATGTGGCAACCTTTAACCAGCATTCTTTACATGAAGGTTCAAAAGCAAAAGCTGCCACTTATCTCAAAGTAGTCACCCATGACAATGCCAAAGGCTATTGGGGTGTTGGTGTTGATAGTGACAGTACTTTATCAGCAATCAAAGCTTTTTTTAATGCATTAAACCGCAGCCAACAAGCTTTATAGGATTATTTTACATGAGCAAAATAAACTATCTACAGGGATTTGGAAATCATTTTGCCTCAGAAGCTTTAGCAGGTGCTTTACCTCAAGGGCAAAATGCACCGCAAAAGCTTAAGTTTAATCTTTATACCGAACAACTTTCCGGCAGTGCTTTTACAGCGCCTAATGAAAGTACTTTAAAAAGCTGGCTTTATCGAATTCAGCCTTCGGTAGTACATGGAACATTTCAACTGTCTGATGAAGATTTTCCTGGTTTTATCTTTAAACCTAAAACCCCTTTACCTCCCAATCAGCTTCGATTTGACCCCATAGATATGCCAAAAGCAAAAACCCAGTTTATTCAGGGTCTCAAGGCTTTTGCTGCCTGTGGTAATCTCAGAATGAATCAAGGTGCTATGGTTTATCTGTATGCCTGTAATACAGACATGGAAGATAGTTATTTTTTTAGTCAGGATGGCGAATTACTTATCGTACCTCAAACAGGCAGTTTAAGTATCGATACGGAATTTGGCCTGATTGAAGTCTGTGAAGAAGAAATTGCCGTCATTCCAAAAGGCGTGAAATTTCAAGTAAAAATAAATACCGACTGCGCCAAAGGTTATGTTCTTTTGAACTACGGGCCGCCTTTTAAATTGCCGGAAAGAGGTCTAATTGGTGCAAACAGCCTTGCCAATGAACGCGATTTTTTATATCCAGAAGCAAAATATGATAATACCGCAAAAAATTGTGTGCTGTACAGTCAGTTTCAGGGACATTTATGGCAGTGTGAAATGAATCACAGTCCATTAAATGTCGTTGCCTGGCATGGCAATTATGCGCCTTACAAATATCCTTTAAAATATTTTAATACCATAAACTCAGTGAGCTTCGATCACCCCGATCCTTCTATTTTTACAGTGTTAACCGCCCCTGGCACAATAGCCGGTACAGCCAATCTTGACTTTGTGATTTTCCCAGAACGCTGGCAAGTGGCAGAACATACTTTTCGCCCACCTTACTTTCACAGAAATAAAATGAGTGAGTTTATGGGCTTAATAAAAGGTGAATATGATGCCAAAGCCAAAGGCTTTGTGCCTGGCGGTGTGAGTATTCATAACTGTATGAGCGCTCATGGTCCAGATGCTAAAAGCTATCAGATGGCTACCAAAGCAAATTTGCAACCAAAGTATATTAAAAATACGCTGGCATTTATGTTTGAGAGTCAGTTTGTCTGGCAGGTTTCTGAAATAGCCTTTGAGTCGCTTCAAGAAAACTATCAGGATTGTTGGGCAGGACTTGATAATCATTTTATGTAGGTTGGCGCTGACGAAGGAAGCCCAACAAGTCATGGCAATTAAACCTGGCAGTATTTAAATGAATAGCCTGTTGGGCTTCCTTCGTCAGCGCCAACCTATATTTAAAACTTTTCAAGCTACTTTTTTTGATAATAACTTTATTAATTTTTCTAAAAAATTTTTTTCCAAATCCGCTGTCACGGGTAGATAAAACAGATTTTCATTATTAAAAGCTCGGCATTTTACCGCATCTTTTTCTGTCATAAGATATAGTGTGTTATCGTCAAAATCACTTTGTCTGTAAGCATAGTGATCAGGCATGGGCTGTTTTTTAAATTTAAGTCCTAATTGTGTAAGCGTATCAAAAAACCTTTGGGGATTGCCAATGCCAGCAATTGCGATAAGCGGTTTGTCTTTGAAAAAAGAGATTGGCACCATCTCATCCGTAGCCAGATTTTTAATTGCATCTGCACTTAAAGTCATAGTAAAACTGTTTTGATAAATTTTCTTGCCATTACAAAGAATAAAGTCCACATCTCTTAAGCGTTTAACAGATTCACGTAAAGGCCCGGCAGGAAACAAAAAGCCATTGCCAAATTTTCGTTGGGTATCCACAAGCACAATTTCAATATCTCTTTCTAAAGCATAATGTTGTAGTCCATCATCGCAAAGAATTACACTACAATTAAATTGTTGCTCCAGAGCTTTTGCAGCCCTTGCTCTTACAGGATCAATAACCACGGGAACTTTAGTATTTTTATAAATTAAAAAAGGTTCATCGCCCACTTCCATCACTGTTTTAGTATCATCAATGACGGCAGGAAAATTTTTGGATTTAGCACCATAGCCACGGCTAATCACACCTGGTTTAAAACCACATTGCTGCAAATATTTTGTTAAGGCTATCACCAGTGGCGTTTTGCCGGTTCCCCCTAAAGTTAGGTTGCCCACAACAATAACAGGAATAGAAGCTTTATAAGTTTTATAAATTTTTTTTTGATAAAACCATTTTCTTATAGTAATAATGACCCAATAAATACCTGCTATAGGTAATAATAACCAGGGTAATATGGATCTTTTGTAATAAAGCGCTGCAATTGCTTTCACTTATGCCTCTTGCATTTCACGGGCTTCTTTGAATTGTAGGGCATGTAATTTGGCATATTCAGCTTTTTTAGCCAGCAACTGCTCATGAGTCCCCATTTCTACCATTTCACCATTTTTAAGAACAATAATTTTATCGGCATTCTCAATGGTGGAAAGTCTGTGTGCAATCACAATGGTCGTTCTGTTTGCTATTAATCTTGGTAAAGCCTGTTGAATTTCTCGTTCTGACTCTGAATCTAACGCTGAAGTGGCTTCATCTAAAATCAGCAACGGTGCATCCTTTAACAAAGCTCTGGCGATGGCAATGCGCTGTCTTTGACCGCCAGAAAGTAACAATCCATTTTCACCGATCATGGTATCCAAACCATCAGGTAAATCTGTAATAAATTCCCAGGCACTTGCAGCTTTTGCCGCATTGATAATTTCGGACTCTGAGGCCTGTTCAAATCGCCCATAAGCAATATTGCGTGCAATTGTGTCATTGAATAATGTCACATCCTGAGAGACATAGGCAAACTGGTTTCGTAGGCTTTGCATAGTAACATTGCGAATATTTATGTCATCAATCAGAATTTCACCTGTGTAATCATCATAAAAGCGAGGCAAAAGATTCACAAGAGTAGATTTACCACTGCCAGATTTTCCAACCAAAGCCACAATTTCCCCAGGTTTAACCACAAAACCGATATTTTTTAATACCTGTTTATCTGGGGTGTTGGCATAGGCAAAACTTAAAGCTTTCACTTCTACCTGCCCTTTCACTTTGGAAAAAGTTTGTTCGCCCAAATCCTGCTCAGGCGTTTCATCCAGTAGCGCAAAAATCCCTTCCGCTCCGACAACGCCCTGCTGAATGCTGTTATTTATGGTGGTAATATTTTTAACTGGTTTTAAAATTGCCAGCATGGCTGCCAAAATCGATGCAAATCCACCAGCAGTTAAATTACCTGCATGGGTGGTGGCAAGATAAATTGTGATGGCAATAATCACCGAAATAATTAATTGCACTAAAGGAGAAGCTGCCGCATTGGTTAAAATAAGCTGCATCTCTTTATTACGGTTATCCGTGGTAGCATTGATAAATTTGTTATTTTCATAAGCCTGCCCACCAAAAATACGGGTTACACGATAACCTTCGATGGCTTCTTCGGCAATATGGGTGACATCGCCCATACGTGCCTGTACTTTACGCCCATAACGCCGAATACGTTTGCTGGAAAAATTAGTGGTAAAAGCAATTAAAGGCGTCACTGCAAAAAATAATAAAGTTAATTTCCAGCTAACGATAAACATCACCACCAACAAACCAATGATAGTACAAACTTCCCGTACCAAAATAATTAAAGTATTAGCACTGGCATTCGAGACTTGATCTACGTTGTACAGCAAAATAGAAATTAATCCGCCTGAGGTTTTCTTATCATAAATTTTGGCTGGCAACTTCAGTAAATGTTCAAAAATATGCTGTCGTAACACCATGATCACATTACGACTGATGCGACTGATGCAGTAAGAGGCAGTAAAAGCCGCAGAGCCTCTAATGACAAAAGCCGTAATCACAAAAAATGGCAGTAAATTAATAAAGTGCTGATTTCGGGCAATGAAGCCTTGATCTAACAGCGGTTTCAAAGACCAGGTCAAGCCCGCATCAATGGCAGCATTTGCAGCAATACCAATAATGCCTAAGATAAACCAGAAGCGGTATTTTAAGACATATTGCATTAACCGCTTGTATACTTTAAAGATTTCATCTTTCGAACGCTTTGTACTGGAAGCTTTTTTTCCCTGGGTCTGGTTGCTTGGAATAAATTTTGTCATGAATGCATCCTGTCTTAAGAAGCCTGAGACGTCTTAAGATCATCTTTTAATTTTTGCGCCACATCCTGAGGCTGAACAACCCCAAGAGATATTACTAGCTTCAACGCCTGATCCACAGACATATCCAGCAAGATAGCCTCTTTTTTTGGTATCATCATTAAAAACCCAGAAGTGGGATTAGGGGTGGTGGGAATAAAAATTGTTATCATTTCGCTCCCTACTTTCTCCTGAATTTCAAGGGCAGCAATGCCAGTTTGAAACGCAATGCTCCATAGACCTTTTCGCGGATATTCTACTAAAAATACATTTCTAAAAGATTGACCATCGGTGGAAAAAATAGTGTTTGCCACTTGTTTCACAGCATTATAAATAGCTCTGACAAAAGGAATTCTATCAACCACTGCTTCCCAGAATATGAATAATTTCTTTCCAAAAAAGTTTGTAGCTAAAACGCCTGTAAAAAAAACTATCAACAAAGATAAAATTAAGCCGATGCCCGGCACATTAAACCCAACTAAGCTTTGAGGTTGATAAGCAATGGGCAATATCGCGACCGTTTTATCTAATAAATCTACTAAAAAGCGGATTACTAAAAAAGTAGCAACAATGGGCAGCCAGACCAATAATCCGGCAATGATGTAGCTTTTTATAGAGTGTTTGTGATCTTTCACGGGCGTAACCTGTATGTTATTTATCCGACTTGGATTCGGGAGGTTTTTTGGTTTCTTTAGTTTTTGTCGATTCTGGTTGAGAATCGTTTTTTGCTTTTGTTTTAAGCTTTTTATCTCGAAAATCGGTAACGTACCAACCTTCACCTTTTAATTGAAAACCGCTGGCAGAGATTTGTTTAAACAATTTATTTTTACCACAATTGGGGCATTTTTTGAGAGGGGCGTCAGCAACTTTTTGCATGAACTCCTCTTTATGCCCGCAAGCGGTACATTCATATTCATAAATTGGCATCTTAAAATGACCTCAATGTTGCATATAAAATCATGGCATAATATTATACTAAAATTAATCAGTTTTCGAGTATTTACTGTCAAATGAGAGCTTCAAATTACCACTTGGTCACCTTAAAAGAAACCCCGGCTGATGCTGAAATTATCAGCCATCAATTGATGCTTAGAGCCGGATTGATACGCAAATTAGCCGCAGGTATTTACAGCTGGTTGCCACTTGGATTCAAAGTGCTGCAGAAAGTTGAACATATTGTGCGTCAAGAGCTCAATAAAAGTGGTGCTCAAGAGCTTTTATTGCCTGCCATCCAGCCGGCTGAAATTTGGCAAGAATCTGACCGTTGGGACAATTTTGTACCGCCTTTATTAAAATTTAAAGACCGACATGCCCGTGATTTTTGTTATGGTCCTACTCACGAAGAAGTCATTACAACGCTCATGCGTGGTGAAATTAAAAGCTATAAGCAGCTACCTTTAATGGTTTATCAAATTCAACATAAATTTCGTGATGAATTAAGACCTCGCTCTGGTGTGATGCGAGCCCGAGAGTTTTTAATGAAAGATGCCTACTCATTTAATACAGATGAGCCATCACTGCAACGCTCTTATGACCAAATATATCAGGCTTATTGTAATATTTTTGAAGCTTTGGGACTTGAATACCGCGCAGTATTAGCTGACAGTGGCGCCATTGGTGGTTCTGTCTCTCATGAATTTCAAGTTTTGACGCCTTCAGGAGAAGATACCATTGCTATCAGCGATGAAAGTGACTATGCAGCCAATATTGAAAAAGCAGAAGCTTTGGCACCACAAAATGTGCTAAAAGCCCCTACCAAAGCTTTAGAAGCGGTGGCAACTCCTGATATTAAAAGCATTGAGGAGCTCTGCCAATTTCTCCAATGCTCCGCGAAACAGACCTTAAAAACGTTAATTGTGAAAGGCAGTCAAACTGATTTTGTGGCATTAGTCTTACGTGGTGATCACACTTTGAATGAAATTAAAGCCGAAAAATTAACCGAAGTAGCCGCCCCGTTACAGTTGGCAAGCGATGCACAAACTATTCAAGCATTAAATCTTGTGCCAGGTTTTATTGGTCCTGTAGATATTGAAATACCCGTGATCGTGGATCGAGATGCAGCAGTTTGTTCTGATTTTATCTGCGGAGCAAATCAAAAAGACAAACACTTAACCAACGTTAACTGGCAAAGAGATATACCCCTTGAAAAAGTCGCTGATATTCGAGAAGTCGTTGTGGGTGATTTAAGTCCAGATGGCAAGGGTAAACTCAAACTGGTGCGAGGCATTGAAGCAGGCCATATTTTTCAATTGGGTACAAAATATTCTGAACCGATGAATGCTACTTTTTTAGATGAAAATGGCAAAAGCCAATTTATTCAGATGGGCTGTTACGGTTTTGGGGTGTCCAGGATTGTTGCTGCTACCATCGAACAAAACCATGATGAAAACGGTATTATCTGGCCAGAGGCGATGGCACCTTTTCAAATCGCTATCGTTCCTATTGGCTATCATAAATCAGCGGAAGTGAAAGCTGAATCAGATAAATTTTACGAAACACTTCAAAGTCGCGGGTATGAAGTTTTACTTGATGATCGCAATCATCGACCCGGTGCCATGTTTGCGGATATGGATTTAATCGGTATTCCTCATCGTTTTGTCATTAGTGATAAAACCCTTAAAAACAATCATGTGGAATATAAATTTAGAAAAACCAATGAAAGCAAACTGATGCTCATTGAAACTGTACTCAGTGAGTTTGTTGCGCCGTAAGACACACCCTGTTAAATTATTTAGGACTTACGAAAAACTTCGTATTAAAATTGAAATGAGTCAATGTAGGTTGGGCTGACGCTTCGAAGCCCAACAATCCGTGGCAATTAAATAAAGCCGTAATTAAATGAATACCCTGTTGGGCTTCCTGCGTCAGCCCAACCTACATTGATTTTGCCTGTCAATCGAAGTTTGTTAGTCCTATTATTAATAAAATCAATTTTAAACAATTAAAAAGGTATCCTTTAAGGATACCTTTTTTTAGATTTAATATCTGCATAAGATAAGGATTAAAGCTGTGTAACATCATTTCGGATATAATAAGCGATCACAGCGTGCAATCTGGAGGTTGGATGGATAAAGTTGAAGAACATAAAGCTATCAGCATTACCGTTACCCGTCGTGCTGTTTGGCACACACCAAATTTGTTGGTTAGTTTGTGAAAAAACTTTCGTACCATTGGCTACTCCCCCAGAGGCAATAATGCTATCCATCAATGGGAAAGGATTAAAAAAATAAACTCGAATACCTGGAAGATAACGATTGTGTGCAACAGTAGATAACAATTGCTGTAATTGCGCATTCCAAGTAAGGCTGATTTGTTTCAATTGAGGCTGAACGGATTTCAATAGACCAAGTTGTAAGGCTGGATTTCTATTCGCAGCAGCTAAAGGTGTCTGCGATAAGTCTGGCATCCCCACAAATAAAAAGTTTCTGGCACCCATGGCGTAAAATTGTAAAATTTCCGCTTGAATGGTTGTAAAATCAGACTGAATAATGCTTTTAAATTGCGCAGGTTGAGAGTGATCGAACTGGTAATAAGGATTAGGTCCACCTTCAAATACTGATTGAATATATTGTGCAGCACTGCCTGGCGTGCCTGAGGGCTGGTTGGATTTGCTCCAAAAAACTTTAAGGTTAAAGCTTGTGCATTTTCAAAGGTATCTAAAATATCATTGGCGCCGCCCCAATAAGCAATTAAAGCATTAGAACTAATATGATGTTGTCTAACGTTAAACTGACCGGGGCCACTGCCATAAATTTCCTGTGTTGTGATATCATAGGTAGTATGGGCATTGAATGGTGGCGTGGTTGAAAACACGGCCATGGGATTAATGGTGGCTCCGGCAAAGGCAAAATCATTGCCTCCGCTACTTGAGGGAGAAGCATAAAACCCATACTGATTCATGTCTGACCAAGTTCGAAGGTTGAATTGAGCACCGCCTGTTTTATTGGTCACTGGTGCTGCGACATTTACACAGTTATTATCCCCTTGGGTATTGTTTCCCATATCAGTAAGACTATCACCAAAAAAGTAAATTGGCGAGAAATTAGGCAACTGTGCAGCAAAACTGACAGAGTAAAATGATACTACCGTTAAGGCTAAAAAGATTAATTTTTTCATTTGAAGTTTTCCCATAACAGGCGTCAAATTTTATTGCTAAAATTTGACGCTTATTGAAATCATATTTTTTTAAGCAAATTTAAGATTAAGCTGTACACCTACAAGATCAGCGCTACCGCTATAATTTGCCACTAAAGTCTGCAAAGGAAAGTTTGGATTAGTGTTATTAACCTCATTACTTTTGATAAAAATGTGGCTATATCCAAAAGAAATATCCGCATGCTTATCAATTTCATAAGTTCCCCCAACCGATACCCAAAAGCGATTATTGCCAGGTAAACGGGGTGAACGGGTGAATTGGTTTGGGATAGGGGTTTGATCCCAGGCAACCCCCATTCTCAATAGTAAGTCTTTTTCAACCTGATAACTTTGACCCAGAGCAACTCGCCAGGTATCGCGATAATCAAAATCAATGACAGCATTTGGCATTGTGGGTTGAGCATAATTAATGGTTACCTGTTTTAGACGACTCCAAAAAATCCGTTCAACATCTGTCATCACTGTCCATTTGTTGGTAAGTTTTTGAGAGGCAGAAAAAGTTAAAAAGCCAGGTAAATCAAGCCTTGTATCTGCTGATGTATCAGCAAAAATTGTGCCTGCATTTGCAAGGGTTTGTAAGGCTATGGCATTACCGGTTACTGTGGCACTGCCGTGTAAATCTTGGTTAATATGCGAGTGATAAGATACCCCTAAAGCCGTACCCTTATGTTTATATTCTGTACCTACATCCCAACCAAGCGCAAGGCCTGAAGCATTATTGTCTACAAAAAAGTCACCGCCTTGAGGTAATAATGGAATCACTGAAGCAGGAATACCAGCGTTAACATAACCAAGTCTAACAAGGCCACCGCCATCCACAGCCTGACTTAAATCGGTGTCAGCGTATTGCATGACTAAACCACCACCGATAGAAAAGTCATTATGGAACAGATAAGAAAAAGATGGATTTAGATTAATTGTTTTTAATTTTGACTCTAAGGCAAAATAACGGGCAGTAGAATTATCAGGATACTCGGTAGTTAATCCAAAAGAAGATTCCAGCCCCAAACCAAATCTTAAATCAGGATTGACAGGTCTAACAATGTAAAGTCCTGGAATAGTGGTTTGAAATTCTGGCGGTACACTGCTACTGGTAGGTAGAATATTACGACCATCAACACCGGTTGCCTGCGAGGGATTAAATTCGGCATTTGTTCGAAGCACAATGGCAGAAAGACCAATTTCTGTATCTTTTACAAAGGCCATACCTGCAGGGTTATAGTACTGTATGCTGGGATCAGTGGTAACGCCTGTACCTGCGTTTGCCTGCCCCATCAAAGTGGTACTTTGTTCAAAAACCTGAAAGCCTGCTGCAAAACTTAAGGTTGCAATGGAGCTGCCAATTAATACAGATAAAAGTGTTTTTCTTAACTTCATTGTGAGTCCCTATTCTTATTATTATCTATCTAAAAAAATATTATTTCGTAAATATATAGATTCAAGTCCAAGCTGATTTTGCAGTATACAAAATTTATTTTGAAATATCATTTATTTTTTTGAGTTACAGGTTCAACTAGAAATTTTTATTGGGGTTTTTAACGCTGTTAATGAGCTTTTGGGTATAGACTGCTTGAGGATTATGCAATAAATCAGGTGTCTTGGCCATTTCCACTCGCTTTCCTGCTTTCATAACGAGGATCCTGTCGGCAAAATATGCGGTTAAAGCCATATTGTGAGTAATAAAAAGATAGGTTAATCCATGCTCAGTTTGTAAATCCTTTAGCAGATTAATAATTTGCGCCTGTACTGACACATCTAAAGCACTGGTGGGTTCATCGCAGATTAGAATCTCAGGCTCCACTGCCAAGGCTCTTGCAATGCAAATTCGTTGTCTTTGGCCTCCAGAAAATTCATGAGGGTACCTTCCTAAACTGTCTTGAGGTAACCCTGTTTGATGAAGGAGTGCTTTAATTTTTTCTACGCGGTGTTTTTTTAATCCAATGTCCAGTGCCTGCATACCTTCAGCAATGATATCGCCTACAAGCATACGTGGATTTAACGAAGAAAATGGATCTTGAAAGATCATTTGAATATGCTTTTGCCACTGTCGCTTTTTAAATTGATGTATACTGGAACCATTTAATGTCACTGTGCCACAAGTTAAAGGTTGTACCCCTAAAATAGCTTTAGCAAGAGTTGTTTTACCAGAACCTGACTCACCTACAATGGCTGTAGTTTTACCTTTTTCAATTTCAAAACTCATCGCATCTACTGCTTTAAAAGTTTGTCTTTTTCTAAATAAACCATTTTTTGTATCAAAATGAATACTAAGGTTTTCTACTTTGATAATCGATTCGTTCAGATGGTCATGGTTTACAGGTGATACTCTAGGCTTCACTTTTTCTTGCAAACTGTTTTCAGGCAAAATACAGGCTACCTGATGTTGTGGACTCACTGTTATTAAAGGTACAGGTTTTTGACATTCAGCCTGTCTAAAATCGCAACGGCTGTAAAATTGACAACCTTCATGAGCGTTTGCTAAAGACAAAACCTGACCTTGAATTGTATTTAATTTTCTTCCGCGATCTGAAAAAGAGGGTAAGCATCCCAACAGACCTTTTGTATATGGATGTAAAGGCTGGTTAAAAACCGCTTTTGTCTCCCCTGCTTCCATTAAGGCACCAGAATAAAAAACCAATAGTTTGTCAGCAATATTTCGAGCCATCTCAATATCATGAGTGATAAATAAAATACTTAAATTCCGCAGGTTTTGAATTTTTTTTAACAATTGAATGATTTCCTGCTGCACCGCCACATCCAAGGCAGAAGTAGGTTCATCGGCAATTAATAAGTCAGGTTCGCAGGCAATAGCCATGGCAATCATCACCCGTTGCTTCATTCCGCCAGAAAGTTCATGGGGATATTGTTTGATTAATTGCGTGGGGCGCGGTAACTCAACTTGCTCTAAAAGTTTAATGATTTTGTGTGATAGTTGTTTTTTAGTGCATAACTTATGATGCAATAAAATTTCACCAATTTGTTGTCCCACTGTTAAAACAGGATTTAAGGCTGTCATGGGCTCTTGAAAAATCATAGCAATTTTTTTACCTCGAAATTGCTGTAATTTCTTTTCTGAAAAATTACTGATATCCTGATCTTTAAAAATAATCTGTGTATCCTTCGAAATAAAGGCATTATTTGGTAAAAGTCCCATAATCGCCAAAGAAGTCAAAGATTTGCCTGATCCTGACTCTCCTAAAAGGGCTACCGTCTGCTGATTGTCGATAGTCAGTTGTGGAATATTAACCGCTAATACTTTATCAGTTTTTGATTTAAAGAATATTTTAAAATTTTTAAGGGTCAACATAAATTATCAATTCCTTGGATCAAACGCTTCTCGCACTTTTTCTGCAAACACATTGGCACTTAAAACCAAAGCAAACATAAATATAAAAGCACTTAACAATGGCCACCAGACAATGGGGCTTCTGGCTAACTCTAAACGGGCGCTGTTAATCATATTGCCCCAACTCATCATACTGGGATCAACACCCACGCCTACATAAGATAACACGGCTTCAGCGAGTACTAACCCACTAAAATCCAGTACTACCGAAATTAAAATGATATGCATAACATTAGGCAATACATGCCTTAAAATAATTCTTACATCCGATACCCCTAAAGAACGGGCAGCCATGACAAAATCATATTCACGCACTTTCAAAGTTTCAGCTCTCAGTAGTCGACATAATCCTGTCCAACTGGTAATGCCCAAAATAATACACAGTGCTAATAATCTTGCATCAGCGCGTTCAATGATAGTTTTAAAAACATCTGGATGGTTACTAATAAAAACCTGCAGGCTTAATATACTGGCGGCAATGAGTAATACACCAGGGATTGAACTTAAAGTTGTGTAAATATATTGAATGATATCATCAATAAACCCGCCAAAGTATCCAGCGGTTATACCAAAGGCAATGGCTAAAGGAATCATAAATAATGTAGTAATACTGCCAATTAACACCCCTGTTCTAATACTTTTCACGGCTTCATAAAATACATCAAGCCCGACTTTAGTTGTACCTAAAATATGATAGTGTTTTGAAAGAATCAATAGTGCGCTCAACAAAAGCATTAGAAAAAATAAACTGCTAAGAAAAAAACCGTGTTTGAAATTTGATTTTTTAAATGCTATTGACCCTTTCACATGTCCGTAATGAAAATAGTCGTAAAAAATCTTATAAACAATAAAAGTTACGCCCCAAATCAGAACCGTGTAAAATAAAATTTTTAATACAAGCCATGTAAATCCCTCTGGCTGAATATGTTTTAGCTCATGATAGTTACGGATGACATTGCCTTTGGGAGAAATTACAGTGGTTTTTACAAACGCTTTTTTGGCAAATGGTGTTGAGTAGGTAGATTCATACTTTGCGCCAGTTGGACTTAGCACTATATCTAAAACACTAATAACTTTAGTAGCACCTGCTACTTTAAAATGAATCGAATCTAAAAATGCAGTTATAAAAAAAATGCATAGCATCATTGCTGCCAGCACAGCCAATTTGCTTGAGAAAATTTTTCCCCATATTTTTTTTAAATGTTCTCGTTGAAAACTGATATAACCTAAAGCAATTATCAAAATCAACAGCAAGTAAATGCAATAGTCGGTCCCAAGAAAAATCATACTCATATTTTATGCTTTATTAAATCTGACCCTTGGATCTACCAAAGTGTAACAGATATCTGTAAGTATTAAGCCAATAATATATAAAAGCGTCCCTAAAAACACCATTACTCTGACCACGGCAAAATCCTGCTGACCAATTGCGTCAATCACATAACTGCCAAGCCCAGGAATACCAAAGAAAGATTCCATAATTAAACTACCCATAAATAACATGGGTATGATAACTACAACCCCTGTAATAATTGGGATTAAAGCATTTTTTAAAACGTGACGAAACAGTACCTTGAGTTCAGAAAGCCCTTTTGATCTCGCTGTTCTTACGTAATCTTTATTAATTTCTTCTAGAAAAATAATCCGGTACCAGCGGGTTCCAGAACCAATACCGCTCACCACCCCAATCAAGACGGGTAAAATCAAAAACTTTAATGCATCCAAGCCATCGGCATATCCAGACACAGGCACAAGCTTTAAGATATCCGCAAAAATTAATTGTCCGACAATAATGTAAAATAAAGCAGAAATAGACATTAAAACAATACAAAGGATAACGCCGCTCAAATCAACATAGGAGGCTCTAAAGAAAACCAACAGCAGCGCGAAAGTTATATTTACCGCAAGTCCAATTAAAAGTGTCGGTAAAGCAATCATTAAACTTGGCAACATTCGTTGTTCAATATCATGACTGATATCGCGACCAGAGTCTGCCTGACCAAAATCAAAGGAAAACAGTTTAATAGATTTTTGATAAAATAATGTGTCTGTTAATGTGTTTAAGCCAGTTTTACTGTCATTATAAAATAAGGGAAGATCATAACCATGACTGACTTTCCATTGGGTTACAGCTGTTTGTGAAACATGTTTTTGTCCTAAGTGCATTCTGGCAATATCATCAGGGCTATTAACCAAAAAAAATAATACAAAGGTGATTAAATTTACCCCAATTAAAATGGGGATAGCATACCCTATTCTTCTTAAGATATATTGTATCATTCCATCTCTTTTTGGGTTTTATTTTGAATTTTTCGATATCCCATGCTAACAAAAATTCCGATAATTACAATCAAAACTATTAGTACCACTAAGGGCCATAAGACAGGTTTATTCCAAACTTTCTGTAACTTATCTCTTGAAGCTGTATCCAGTTTTCGATACTTTAAAGTGTTATTGGCTACTGCATTGGACACCAAATGCTGAACCCACTGATGTGAAAGCAGAAACTCTTTGGGATAAAAACCACCCGCCCAAGGTAAATCTCTTTGAATGATATCCACCATCTGTTTAATTATTTGTGCCCTTTTTTTTCCATCAGGCATGTTTTTCATTTGATTAAATAATTTATCATAGTTGGGATTTTGATAGTTACTGGCATTCTCCCCACCATATTTGGTTTTGCTGTTGGGACCATAAAGTAAAAATAAAAAATTTTCCGGATCCGGATAATCCGCCAGCCAGCCCCACATGTACATTTGGGCATTACCTGTACGCATTTTTTCCTGAAAGCGATTATATTGTGTGGAACGAATTTCCAATTGAATGCCCAATTTTTGAAATTGTTTGGTGAGCCAGGCAAACATTGCTTTACTTTCTGGTCCTGCACCTGCAGTGTCAAAATGCAAAATTAGCGGTTCACCGGTTTTAATATTGCGTCCGTTTGGATAACCGGCGGCTTTTAACAGCATCTTAGCTTCTTCAAGTGATTTTTTTTGTATAGATGAGTTTTTCTTGTCATAAAGCTTTGGATTAAAACCTGTTTCAGAAGCTTCATAACCAAAGATTCCTGAGGGAATAGGACCTTGAGCAACCTGTCCTCTGCCGTTTAAAAAAATAGCAACATATTCTTCAAAATTCAATGCAATACTGATAGCTTGCCTTAATTTTCTAGCTGACTGCGTGTTTCCCCCCACAACAGGATCTAACATATTAAACCCAAAAAAATAAATAGCTGGCGCCGTTTGGATTTTTAACTGAATATTTTTATCTTTTAAATCTGCTGTTAATTGTGCTGTGCCTTCATCACTTATCTGCACTGCTTCATCAAAGTTGTCTGAACCAATACTGGAAAGATCATAAAAACCATTTAAAAATTTTACCCAGCGAGGAATACTTTCTTTTTCTAAAGTAAAGTGATACTCATCAATAAAAGGTAATTTTTCTGTTGTACCAGGATAAAACGCTTGCCGAAAATTTGGATTTCGTTTTAATACCATTTGTCTATTAGGATTATTTTCTGCAAGCAGGTAAGGTCCTGTTCCCACAGGATACCAGGAAAGTGACATGTTTTTATCTTTCAATAACGCTTGAGAATAAAATAAATCTGCTTCATAAGGCACAGGTGCAAAAAAAGGCATGGCCAGCCAGTAAATGAATTGCTGATATTGACCTTTTAAGCGGATGGTATATCGGTATTTATCGAGTACTTTGGCGCCAGCTAGCGGATAGTTTTTTAAATAAGGGATTAATTGCTCGTTATTTACTTCACGAAGTTTTTGATTTAGTTCATTTAACCCCACAATATAGTGACTCATTAACCCAAAAATGGGGGAATTTAAGTTTGGCGATGCCAGTCGTTTTATTTGATAAACATAATCTTCTGCCGTTAATTCCCTTGTGCTGTTTTTTTGAAAATCTTCTAATCCCTCAATGCCATTCATCATCATTTCGGATAAATTATGGTATAAAAATTCACCCTGTTCATTTTTCACAAAAGCCGGATGAGGCTGAAATAATATGCCGGGTTTTATAGAGATTTCATATTCACTAAAGGCGATATAGTCGCTGTCTTTAGTGACTTCATTCCCTTTAATATCATAATATCGTACCGTTGGCATTTTTGCAGCGGTCAGTGGTATCAATTCATAAGGACGTTTTAAATAGTGATACTGAAGCGGTGGTTCATAAATTTGTGCGGTGAAAACAGTTTCATTTGCGTTATAAGACTTTGCAGGATCTAGAGTTTTAGGTTGCTCGCTAAAAGAAGTGTGAAAAACATTATCATTATTTTTATGCCCATGAGGGTGATTTAAAGGCTTATTATCACAGGCGCCCAGCAACAGGCAAATGCATAGAGTGAAAATAATCCGCAAAATTGGCATATTAAATTATTGTTATTTTTTAATGTATTATAGCAGCTAGTGTTCAATACTGCTTTTGCAAATAATTGCGGCAATAAAAAAAGCCTCAGGCATAAAAACCTGAGGCTTTTGAATTTAGGTTTAAACCAGCTTATAAGCGTTATTTAGCTTTCTTTCGAGCTTCAACCTCTTTAATCACTTCGTCGGCAACGTTGGCAGGACATTGCAGGTAATGTGAAAACTCCATTGAAAATTGGCCGCGACCTGAGGTCATAGTACGTAGATCACCAATGTATCCAAACATTTCGCTCAGAGGTACATTTGCTTTGATGCGAACACCCGTTGTACCTGGCTCCTGGGATTTAATCATACCGCGCCGACGGTTTAAATCACCAATGACATCTCCTACATGATCTTCTGGAGTGAATACATCCACTTTCATGATAGGCTCTAGTAATTTTGGATCCGCTTTTGGTACCGTTTGACGATAAGCAGCTCTTGCAGCGATTTCAAAAGCAACAGCTGATGAATCCACGGCGTGGAATGCACCATCAAGTAAAGTTACTTTAAAATCAAGACATGGGAAGCCTGCTAACATCCCTTGCTCAATACTGTTTTTGAAACCTTTTTCAACCGCAGGCCAGTACTCTCTTGGTACATTACCACCGGTTACTTTAGATTCAAACTCAAAACCAGAACCCGGCTCACCTGGCTCAAGGGTATAATCAATTTTTGCAAACTGACCGGCACCACCTGATTGTTTTTTGTGAGTATAATAATCTTCTACGGTTTTAGTGATGGTTTCTCGATAAGCTACCTGTGGCTTTCCAACTTCAACATCTACCTTATGGGTACGTTTTAAAATATCCACTTTAATATCAAGATGTAACTCACCCATCCCTTTAATGATAGTTTCACCACTGTCTTCATCGGTTTCAACCTGAAAAGAAGGATCTTCTTGAATCATTTTTCCAAGCGCAATCCCCATTTTTTCAGAGGCGCTTTTATCTTTAGGTTTAATTGCAACAGAAATGACGGGATCTGGGAAAACCATGGGTTCTAAAGTAGCTGGATTTTTTTGATCACAAAGCGTATGACCGGTTTGAACATTTTTCAAACCAATAACAGCGATAATATCACCTGCTTTGGCCATATCAATGTCTTCACGAGAATTCGCATGCATTTGTACCATACGGCCAATACGCTCAGTTTTACCAGTGGCATTGTTTAGTAAGGTATCTCCTTTTTTAATAGTACCAGAATAAACCCGAACAAAAGTCAATGCGCCAAATCGATCATCCATAATTTTGAAAGCCAGGGCTCTAACAGGTTTTGCAGGATCTACAATGGCATACTTACCCGTAGGTTCGCCGTCATTGGTCATTTCAGGTTGAGGTTTTACTTCTGTTGGTGATGGCAAATAATCTACCACGGCATCTAAAACTAATTGAACCCCTTTGTTTTTAAAAGATGAACCACAATAAGTCGGGAAAAAAGCTAAATCAATGGTTCCTTTGCGGATACATTTTTTGAGCGTTTCAATATCTGGTTCTTCCCCATTAAGATATTTTTCCATCACATCATCGTCTTGCTCTACAGCAGTTTCAATGAGTTTTTCACGGTATTCTTTTACTTTATCAACCATATCTGCCGGTACATCTTCAATAGAATATTTAAGTGGGTCCCCAGAATCATCCCAAATCCAGGCTTTTTCTGTTAATAGATCCACTACGCCTTTGAAATTTTCTTCAATGCCAATCGGTAAAGTCATAACTAGAGGTTTGGCAGCCAGTACATCTTCAACCTGTTTTACGACTCGATAAAAATCAGCCCCCAGTCTATCCAATTTGTTCACATAAATAATACGAGAAACTTCTGACTCATTAGCATAACGCCAGTTAGTTTCTGACTGAGGCTCAACCCCGCCTGAACCACAAAATACACCCACACCGCCATCAAGTACTTTGAGAGAACGGTATACTTCAATGGTAAAGTCAACGTGTCCTGGGGTATCGATGATATTAAACTGATGATCTTTCCAGTAACAGGTAGTAGCAGCAGACTGAATGGTAATACCCCGTTCCTGCTCCTGTTCCATGAAGTCTGTGGTTGCAGCACCTTCATGAACTTCGCCCATTTTGTGAATTTTACCCGTTAACATTAAAATACGTTCCGTAGTGGTGGTTTTACCAGCATCTACGTGGGCGAAAATACCAATATTACGATATTTTCCTAAATCTTCTGTTACTGTCGTTGTCATGTTTATACTCTTAGGTTTAGAATAACTTAATTAATGCAATCCCGCCGCGCAGGAACATATATTGAGAAGCTCGGATTTTATAAAATTTTTACACAAAAATCAAAGAAAACTAGGATTTTTGACGGTAAACTTTGTATTTTAGGACTTAAGAAAAACTTGGTATTAAAATCGAAACTAATCAATGTAGGTTGAGCTGACGCAGGAAGCCCAACAAGCCGTGGCAACTCAATAAGGCCGTAATTAAATGAATAACCCTGTTGGGCTTCCTGCGTCAGCTCAACCTACATTGATTTTGACTGTAAATCGAAGTTTTTCGTAAGTCATATATTTATCGAATAATCATATATAGCAGCAAGTACATGAAAAATACCTTTAGCCCGTTTTATCTTTTAACTGCACTTCCTCTTTTAGGCCATAGAAAGTTAAGGATTTTAGTAATCGCCCCTGTTTTAATTAATTTATTGATTTTTATGTGTATTTTTTATTTTAGCCTGCATTACTACGAAACCTGGGTTCAATGGGTAGTGACCCAGTTACCTCATTGGCTTGACTGGTTAAAATGGCTTTTATGGATTTTATTTGCCGGAATTTTTGGTCTGTTCATGCTGGTGACTTTTACCATCTTGGGCAATGTTATTGCATCACCTTTTAATAGCTTTTTAGCAGAAAAAACTCAAAATCTGGTAACTGGCGCTATAAAACGTGAAGCACGCTCTAAATTCTGGCCTATTAAAGAAGTTGGTAAAAGTATCAAAAGACAATTTAAAATAATATTGTACTATTTGCCAAGGGTCCTACTGCTGGCTATCGGTTCATTGATACCTGTTGTGCAGCTTTTTGTGCTGCCATTGTGGTTTGTATTTAGTGCCTGGATGATGGCCATGCAATTTTTGGACTATCCCTTTGAAAATAATGAAAAATCCTTCGTAGAAATGAAACAGGCGATACTACAAAAACCTGTTAAAATCCTTATGTTAGGGACGGCAAGTTTGCTTCTACTGATGATTCCTTTTATCAATTGCATTGTTTTCCCACTTTGTACAATTGCAGCTACTTTGTTTTATTGTGATGAGTTTTAATACTTTAGGACTACGAAAAACTTCAATTTACAGGCAAACTCAATGTAGGTTGGGCTGACGAAGGAAGCCCAACAGGTATTCATTTAATTACGGCCTTATTGAGTTGCCACGGCTTGTTGGCTTCCTTCGTCAGCCCAACCTACATTGATTCATTTTGATTTTAGTAGGAAGTTTTTCGTAGTCCTATATTTTATCAAAGTCTGTTGGACGTTAAAGAGCAAACTATATGAATCGATAAGTTGATATCCTACTGTAATACAACGATTTTTAAGCTATATTATATATATTATAAAAACAAAAATATTTAGCGCTATGATTACCAAAAAACACATATTAATTGGATTAGTTGGCATTACATCTGCCCTTGTATTATCTGCCTGCGAGCGTCAAACTAGAAACCCTTTGTTGTTGCAACCAAAATCAGAAGTTGCAAAGTTTATAAAAAATGCTCAGGCTTACGCTGTTAAAGAAACCGGTCTTGGTAAAAATGAAAATTTGTATGCTGCCTGTGTAAAAAACTATGATTATTTAAAAGGCAGCTACGGCAATAAAGGTCCTATGCCCTGTCGAACATACTTTAATGCCATGATTTCATATGCCAATACAACCAAAAATTTTCATGGTTTGACGATTCATTGGCTTAGAAGCGATGAAGCTTATGAGCGTGTTGAAAAAGCTTTTAATAGTATTGAATAAATATTCATTTTTTTAATTAACGCAAAGGAGGAATTTTTGGTTTTGGCTTATGACCAATTAAATGAATAAACTCACCAAACACTTTTTTACTTAAGGCTTTTGAGTTTTCAATATAAGTGATGGTTTTCTTTTTAATTTCGTCAGGCTCAATAATGCCTTTTAATTTTTTTAACTCTTCTACATGAATGGGCGTAGTTAGCCAACGATGAATTAAAGCTTCATCCACTTCTAAATGAAACTGAAAACCATAGATATTATGATTAATCTTAAAAGCCTGATTCGCGCAAGTTTCACTGGCTGCCAGTTTGACCGCATTAGCTGGTATGGCAAAAGTATCGCCATGCCATTGAAAAATTTTTTGGGTGCCCGCAAAATGTTTAAAAAAAGTATCATCAGCCCCTTCTTTAGTCGGCGTGACATCATACCAACCAATTTCTTTCACAGGATTTTTACAGACTTTTGCTTTGTTTGCCTTTGCTATCAACTGTGCACCTAAACAAATTCCTAAAATTGGAATATCCAGTACCATAGCTTCTTGAATCATAGCAATCTCTGTCTGTAAATGTGGATAATACTCTGTATCATCCACATTCATAGGACCTCCCAAAATAACCAGTCCATCATAACCTTTGACAGACGGCTTTTTGTCAGGGGTTCTGGAAAAGTTAACATATTTAATACGGATCCCCTGATCTTTGAATAAAGCATTCATAGTACCTAAAATTTCAAAGGATACGTGTTGAATAACGATTACTTTAGCCATGATAAACCTCTTATAGTTTACTCAACCTAAAAAAAACGCGGATCAAATCCGCGTTTTTTAAAGTTTTTTTAAAGCTTATTGAATAGGTTGTACACCAGATTCAATTAAAGCTTCACCCATTAATGCAGGTGATTTAACCGTTCTTACGCCTGCGGCTTCAAGGGCTGCAAACTTCTCTGCGGCTGTGCCTTTACCACCAGAAATAATGGCACCAGCATGCCCCATTCTTTTTCCTGGAGGCGCAGTAACACCAGCAATATAACTAACCACAGGTTTGGTCACATTACTTTTAATGAATTCAGCCGCTTCTTCTTCAGCAGTACCACCAATTTCACCCACCATGATGATAGCTTCGGTTTCTGGATCTTCTTGAAACATACGTAATACATCAATAAAGTTAGTCCCAGCAATAGGATCACCGCCAATACCCACACAGGTTGATTGACCAAGATTCAAATCAGTGGTTTGTTTAACCGCTTCATAGGTTAATGTTCCAGAACGTGACACAACCCCAACTTTGCCTTTACGATGAATAAAGCCTGGCATAATACCGATTTTGCATTCTTCAGGCGTAATGACACCCGGGCAGTTTGGACCAATTAAACGCGCATTGGTATTTTTATCCAGATAATATTTTACATCCAACATATCTAGAGTTGGAATACCTTCCGTGATACAGATAATTAATTCGATGCCTGCATCTGCAGCTTCAATAATAGAATCTTTGCAAAAAGGTGCAGGAACAAAAATCACCGAAGCATTAGCTTTAGTTTCATCCACAGCTTCTTTCACTGTATTAAAAACAGGTTTATCTAAATGGGTGCTGCCCCCTTTATTAGGTGTAACACCGCCCACAATTTGAGTGCCGTAATCAATACATTGAGTGGCGTGCATGGTTCCCTGACTGCCAGTGAAGCCCTGTACAATGACTTTAGTTTCTTTATTAATTAATACACTCATGTTTTACTCTCCTACTGCTTTAACGATTTGTTGGGCAGCATCCGTTAATTCGGTAGCGGCAATAATATTCAAACCACATTCTTGTAACTTTTTAGCCCCCAGTTCTGAGTTATTACCCTGTAATCGGACAACCACAGGAATATTGACATCAACTTCTTCAATCGCAGCAATAATACCATCTGCAATTAAATCACAACGTACAATACCACCAAAAATATTAATTAAAATCCCTTTTACATTAGTGTCAGACATAATAATTTTGAAAGCTTCCGTCACCCGTTCTTTGGTTGCGCCACCACCTACGTCTAAAAAGTTTGCTGGATTACCACCATGAAGTTTAATTAAATCCATGGTAGCCATGGCAAGACCTGCACCATTAACCATGCAGCCAATATCACCATCCAGTGCAATATAGTTTAGCTCCCAATCTAAAGCACGATTTTCTCTGTCATCTTCTTGAGAGGTATCTCGCATACTTCTAAGCTCGGCCTGACGGTACATAGCATTAGAATCTAAGGAAACTTTACCATCCAGACATACCATGTTACCTTCTTCAGTAATAACCAATGGATTGATTTCTAATAAAGCCAAATCATTTTCTACAAACATTTTACTCATGCCTAATAGCATTTTTGTAAATTGCTTGATTTGTTCTTTATTAAGACCTAATTGAAAACCAATTTCACGAGCCTGAAATGGCAATGCGCCAACTAATGGGTCAATAGAAAATTTTAGAATTTTTTCCGGAGTTTCTTCCGCAACCTTCTCAATTTCTACCCCACCTTCTGTGGATGCCATCACAACAATTCTTTGCTCGTGTCTGTCAATGACTGCGCCTAAATAAAGTTCTTTAGCAATATTGCTGGTTTCTTCAATATAAACACAATTAACAGGTTGACCTTTTTCATCGGTCTGGTAAGTCACTAAACGAGTGCCAATTAATGACTGAACAGCCTGAGTTAACTCTTCTTTAGTACTGACCAGTTTAACGCCACCAGCTTTTCCACGGCCACCTGCATGCACTTGGGCTTTAACCACATAACGGTCAGTCTCAAGTCGGCTGGCTACTGAAACTGCATCTTCAGCATTCCAGGCTACTTCACCGGCAGGTACCGGCATGCCATATTTAGCAAATAATTGCTTGGCTTGGTATTCATGTAAATTCATGGTTTTTATTTACTCCTCATGGTTTTATAAATTTCAGGTTTAAACGTCCAGCAACAAACGGGCAGGATCTTCCAACAATTCTTTGATGGTTTTCAAAAAGCCCACAGAATCTCTGCCGTCCACCATTCGATGGTCATAAGATAAAGCTAAGTACATCATAGGACGAATGGCTATTTCACCATTAACTACAACGGCTCGCTCTTCGATTTTATGCATACCTAAAATCGCACTTTGCGGTGGGTTTAAAATGGGGGTTGATAATAAAGAACCGAACACGCCCCCGTTGGTAATAGAAAAGGTTCCACCGGACATTTCATCCAGCGTTAACTTATTATTTCTGGCTTTGACGGCGTAATCCATAATTTTTGCTTCGACTTCTGCCATAGTCATATTTTCAGCATTTCTTAAGACAGGTACAACAAGCCCTCGCTCAGTGGATACGGCAACTCCGATGTCGCAGTAATTATGATAAATAATGTCTGTACCTTCAATATAAGCATTCACATTTGGAAAGCGTTTTAGCGCAGCCACAGCAGCTTTAACAAAAAATGACATGAAACCAAGGCGCACATCATGCGTTTTTTCAAACATGTCTTTGTATTGTTTTCTTAGACTCATCACATTTTTCATGTCCACTTCATTGAAAGTGGTAAGAATTGCCATTTGCTGTTGGGCATTTAAGAGTCTTTCAGCAACTCTTTGGCGGATTCTTGTCATGGGTACTTTTTCTTCTTCTCGTAACCCTTTAGGCGTAACGCTCTGTGTGGTTTGAGATGTGCTAGAAGATTTGCTGCTTTGCAAGTATTTTTCTATGTCTTCTTTAACTACTCGACCGCCTTTGCCAGAGCCTGAAACTTTAGAAACATCAATATTGTGTTCCATAACCAGTCTTCGCACTGCTGGAGTTAATCCGGCAGCCTGTTCTGTCTGAGATTCTGCATCATTTGCCTCATTGGCTTTCTTGGCCACTGAACCATTGACTTGCTCTGAAGTTTTTGCGGTTGCTTTAACATCTCCACCTTTAGCTAATTTACCTATTAACTGCTCTGCCGTTACCGTAGCGCCTTCTTCACAGATAATTTCACTTAATACACCATCTTCAGGTGCAGGAACCTCTAACACGACTTTATCCGTTTCAATATCCACGATAGTCTCATCCTGAGAGACATTTTCTCCTGCCTGTTTATGCCATTTAGCGATGGTTGCATCGGCAACGGATTCAGGTAGAACGGGTACTTTAATTTCAATACTCATTATTAATTCCCATGTTAGTTGGTAAAACCGAATGTCTTCGGTGTTGATGATTAAACAAAATTTTAACTTAGCCTATCGCATCCTTAACCAGCTTGGTTTGCTGTTCTAAGTGTAAGGATGTGTAACCGGTTGCAGGTGAAGCTGATGCACTTCTACCCACATAGTCTAAGCGCTGATGTGAAGCCAGAGATTCTTCAAAGTGATGTCTTGAGGAATACCAAGCACCCTGATTTTGAGGCTCTTCCTGACACCAGACAACTTCTTTGGCGTTTTTATATTTTTTCAGCTCTTGGGTAAGTTGTGTGACGGGAAATGGATAGAGCTGCTCAACTCTTAGAATGGCGACATCATTGATTTTTTGCGCCATACGATATTCTAATAAGTCATAATAAACTTTGCCAGAACACAATACGACTTTTTTGACTTTCTCAACTACCTGTTCTTCCACTTCAGGAATCACCAAATGGAATTTACCTTCAGCAAGATCTTCCAGGCTAGAAACTGCAAGCTTATGTCTTAACAGGCTTTTAGGAGTTAAGACAATTAAAGGTTTACGATAAGGTCGAACCATTTGACGACGAATCATATGAAACATTTGTGCTGGTGTACTGGGAACACATACCTGCATATTATTTTCTGCACACAATTGCAGATAACGTTCCAGCCTGGCAGAAGAGTGCTCTGGACCTTGTCCCTCATATCCATGAGGTAAATAGACTGCGATTCCACAAAGCCGTTGCCATTTTTGTTCACCAGAACTGATGAATTGATCAAATACTACTTGAGCCCCATTGGCAAAGTCACCAAATTGCGCCTCCCAAATGACCAGTGTATTTGGCGTAGTGGTGGCGTAACCGTACTCAAAGGCCAATACTGATTCTTCAGAAAGAACAGAGTCAATGATTTCTACTTGACGTTGATCTGGATTGATATGTTGTAAAGGAATATAAACTTCACCACAATTGGCATCATGCAAGACACTGTGTCTATGAGAAAAAGTACCGCGTCCTGAATCTTGACCACAGAGTCTCACGGCATACCCTTGCGTTAATAATGTGGCGTAAGCCAGGGTTTCAGCACACCCCCAGTTTAGACTATTTTCACCAGCAAGCATCTTTTTTCTGTTTTCGTACTCTTTAGCAACTTGGGCCTGTAATTTAAAATCATCCGGTGTGGAAGTCATGGCTTTTCCTGCCTGAACTAAATCCTCCATAGGCACCGCTGTGTCTACATTTTCAGACCAGTCATGCTCTAAGTATTTTTTCCAATCCGTTAACACTGTAGTTTTTGCTTTTCCATCTTTTACGAGCTCAACCACTGTCTCACCTTTCTCCAGTGCCTCCCGGTAATTTTTAACTTCAGCTTTTGCAGATTCTTTGGTTAGCACACCCGCTTGTATCAGTTGCTCAGCATAAATTTCTCTGGTTCTTTTTTGAGATTTAATTTTTTGATACATTAAAGGCTGAGTTCCAGAGGGTTCATCCGCTTCATTGTGACCATGTTTTCGATAGCAGACTAAATCAACCATCACATCTTTTTTAAAGCGCTTTCTAAATTCCACTGCCATTTGAATAGCAAACACACAAAGATCAGGATCATCACCGTTCACATGAAAAACCGGTGCCTGCACCATTTTTGCAACATCAGTACAATAGAGTGTAGAACGAGAATCCAAAGGGTTACTAGTAGTAAAACCTATTTGATTATTTACAACAATATGAATGGTTCCACCCGTATTAAAACCTCTTGCCTGTGAAAAATTGAATGTCTCCGCCACAACACCTTGTCCAGCTAAAGCAGCATCACCATGAATTAAAACGGGGATGACTTCATCTCTTGACCCATCATCTCTTCTGGTTTGTCGGGCTCGCACCGAACCTTCTACCACAGGGTTAATAATTTCTAAATGCGAGGGATTAAAAGCCAACGCAAGATGCACAGGTCCTTTACTGGTTTTTACGTTTGATGAAAAACCCATGTGATATTTCACATCACCTGAATGAGTATCCAGTCGATTTTTCCCCTCAAATTCAGCAAAAAGTTTTTCTGGTGACTTACCCAACACGTTAACAAGTACATTTAAACGACCACGGTGTGCCATACCAATCACAATTTCTTTGGCATCTAATTCGCCAGAAAGCTGAACCAGTTCATCCATCATGGGAATTAAAGTTAGAGCGCCTTCTAAAGAAAAACGTTTTTGTCCAACATATTTCGACCCTAAATATTTTTCCAGCCCTTCTGCTGCGCTGACATGTCGATAGATACGCTGACGCTTTTCATCGGAAAATTGAGGATCAGCGTGATGGGCTTCTAATCGCTCCTGAATCCACTGAGTTTGTTCATAATCGGTGATATGAAGAAATTCAACACCTAATTTTCCACAATAAGTTTTTTTTAAAGCTGATAAAATAGCCCCGAGCTTTGAGCCACTTTTACCTACCTCAAACCCTTCAAAAGGCTTGTTTAAGTCTGCTTTAGTAAAACCATGCTGCTCAAAATCCAAGTCTTTTACAGGCAATCGGTTAGCAAGCCCTAGCGGATCAAGATCGGCAGCATGGTGCCCATGAGCTCGATAAGCATTGATTAAATCTCCTACCTGTACCTGTTGCTGTTGCGCCAAAGCATCCCCAGATAAAGCCTGAGTGTGAATAATATTGCCTTTTTTAGCCAACTCGAGAAATTTATTTTTGATTTTACCAAGCGGCACATCTTTACTTGCTACGCCTTCGGTTTTACTCACTTCGTCAAATTGCTTTTTCCAATAGTCACTGACTTCGGTTGGATCTTGCAGATAAGCATCATACAAGGTTTCAATATAAGCAAGGTTGCCATCTCCCAGATAGGAATTGGCTTTCATTTTCTCGATAAGACTTTTTTCCATGGTGCTATACTTCTTCTTTCAACAGGGAGGTGCGGATGCTATTAATCGCTTTAGTTGGATTTAACCCTTTTGGACACACATTTACGCAATTCATAATGCCACGACAACGAAATAAGCTGTAGGCATCATCCATGGCTTTGAGCCTGGCTTTTGTGGCTGTATCTCTTGAGTCTTTTAAGAAACGGGCCGCCCAAAGCAATGCGGAAGGTCCCATAAATTTATCAGGATTCCACCAGTAAGAAGGACAAGAACTGGAGCAACAGGCGCATAAAATACATTCATATAAACCATCAAGTTCAGCCCGTTGTTCTGGGGACTGCAAAAATTCTTTCGCAGGTTCAGGACCATCGTGAATCAGATACGGAACTGCTCGCTCATACTGGCGATAAAAATTTTCCATATCTACAACTAAGTCACGAATAATCGGAAACCCTGGTAGTGGGCGTAAGTCAATTTTATCTGGTAGATCGCGGTAAGAAGTCACACATCCTAAACCGTTTTGACCATTAATGTTCATGCCATCCGAACCACAAACGCCTTCACCACAGGAACGCCGAACACCAATGGTTGGATCTTGTGTGGCTTTAATATGCTCAAGAATATCGAGAACCATTACCCCAGTAAAATCATTAGTATTTACGGTATAAGTTTTCATGTAAGGTCTTTTGTCCTTTTCAGGATCAAACCGCATAATAGATACTGTGAGTTCTCGCCCTTTATCTGTATTTGCTTGCTCATTCATCAGTGTTTTCTCTCTTGTAATTCAATGGGTTCAACTTCATGAGGCTTCATGTTCACAGAGCGTTTTCCCTGCTTTCCATCTTCGTAATAAAGTGAGTGATTAAAATATTTCTCATCATTACGATCAGGATAATCAAGTCTTGAGTGCGCCCCACGACTTTCTTTACGATCCTCAGCCATAACTGCCGTAGCTTTTGCCACAGCCATTAAATTGTCGATTTCCAAAGCTTCAATTCGCTGTGTATTGAAAGCTTTGCCATGATCCGAAATACTACTGTTTGCCAAAGCAGCCTCAATTTCAGCCAGTTTTTTAAGGCCTGCCTGCATATCAGGGCCATCACGGAAAACCCCAAAATTATCTGACATGATGCTTTGCATCTGGGCTTTCAATTCATATGGATTTTCTCCATTTTTGGCGTTATTTAGACGATTTAAGCGCTCAAGGGCTTTATCAATAGCTTCATTATCCACCTCAGGCATAGAGATTTCTTTGATGTGATCTTCGATATGCAAACCCGCTGCACGACCAAATACCACGATATCCAACAAAGAATTGGCGCCTAATCGGTTGGCACCATGTACAGAAACACAGGCACACTCGCCTGCTGCATATAACCCTTCAACCACTTTGTCATTGCCCGACTCATCCAGTGTTAATGCCTGTCCGTAAATATTGGTAGGAATACCTCCCATCATATAGTGACAGGTGGGTACCACTGGTATTGGGTCTTTAGTGATATCCACGCCTGCAAAAGTTTTTGCAAGCTCACTTACTCCAGGTAAACGGGCTTTTAAGGTTTCTGCACCCAAGTGACTCAATTTAAGCATTACATGATCTTTTTTAGGACCACAACCTCGACCTTCCTTTATTTCAATTGTAGAACATCTGGACACAACATCCCGGCAATCCAAATCTTTCATCTTAGGCGAATAGCGTTCCATGTATCGTTCACCTTCGCTATTAATCAGATAGCCACCTTCACCTCGGCAGCCCTCGGTAACCAGACAGCCTGGACCGGCAATACCTGTTGGATGAAATTGCCACATTTCAATATCTTGGACGGGTAACCCTGCGCGTAATGCAAGGCCAAAACCATCTCCAGTATTTGTATGAGCATTAGTAGTGGTTTTAAAAATCTGCCCTCCACCGCCTGTGGCAAGTACTGTTACTTTTGCTTTTACAAAGTAAACTTCACCCGTTTCGATTTTGATGGCAATCACACCAGCGATACCACCAGTTTTACTTTTTACTAAATCAACGGCATACCACTCACTAAAAATATGGGTTTTAGCTTTCAAATTTTGCTGATAGAGGGTGTGAATCATGGCATGACCAGTTCTATCTGCTGCCGCACAGGTTCTTACCGCAGTATCACCTTTACCATAATTTAAGGTTTGCCCACCAAATGAGCGTTGATAAATAGTGCCGTCTTCGTTGCGAGAAAAAGGCAATCCCATATTTTCTAATTCTAAAACGGTAGCAGGTGCATGTTTACACATATATTCAATGGCATCCTGATCTCCTAAAAAATCAGCCCCCATGACAGAGTCATACATGTGCCAACGCCAGTCATCTTCTGTTTTGTTTCCAAGGGCTGCATTAATTCCCCCTTGGGCAGATACAGTATGAGCTCTTGTGGGAAATACTTTACTCATTAAGGCAGTTTTCCAACCTGATTTAGCCAGTTGCAAGGCAGCTCGCTGACCGGCACCACCAGCGCCAATAATCACTGCATCGAGTTCTATAACAGGTAATTGATTTGACATATTTTCTCTCCAGTGATTTTGTTTATTGCCAAATTATGGCGATACCCCAGGCAATATAGGCTAAAAGCGCTAATGCCATTAAGGCTTCTAAAAATAGCCGCAACCCTTTGGGTTTTACATAGTCGGTGAAAATGGTCCAAACACCTATCCAGGCATGGGCTACCAAAGACAACAAAGCCAAAAAGCTAAAAATTTGCATAATTGGGTTATAAAAGAATGCTTGCCAGCTAGTGAAATTTACTTCTGTACTAAATACAAAAAAACCTATCAAGGTTAATAAATAAAGCCCCAAGACAACAGCAGAAACCCGCTGAATAATCCAGTCTTTTAAACCGCTTCGAGAAAGATTTGTAGCACTGGTTACCATACCCATACCCCCGCAATGATCATTAAAATAACAGCAAGCGCAATGGTAATGCCACTGGCGGTTCTGGCTGCCGGTAAATTTTCGCTTAAAATATGGCTATCCATCAGAAGATGCTTTATACCTGCAACCAAATGATAAGATAAAGCCGCAAGTAAAACCCAAACTACAAATTTTAAAATTGGGTTGGCAAAACACTCGGCCAAATTGGCAAAGCCTGCAGCGGTAGAGGCGCTGTGAGCCATCCATAAAAACAGTGGTATCAGCAAAAAAATCAGAAAGCCTGAGATTCGATGCAATATCGAAACAATGGCCGTAATGGGAAAGCGGATTTTAGCCAAATCCAAAAAAACTGGTTTTTCTTGGTTCACGTTTGTATCCCTTAAGGTTAGTGTTTAAATAAGTCGAGTGGTTATTATTTTAAAACTTTAAAAATACCTGATAATCCCACACATTCGGCGAAATTATAGCCTTTAAGAGATTGAAAGACAAATTTAGAATTGTTTATCAAAGTCATAAGTAAAACTTATCTTTAAAAGCATATATACCCCCATATCAAAACAAGGCAATCCCCTAGACTTTTGTTAAAACCGTGCTATGCTTATCAAAAATAAAAATTAAATTATGGAGCACTCATGTCTGACAAAAAGGCACATTTAAAAATTAATGATTCTACTTCAATTGATCTGCCTATTCATGATGCTTCGGTAGGTAATTCTGTTCTTGATATTACAAATCTTGGTAAGACTGGTTATTTTACTTTTGATCCAGGCTTTACAGCCACAGCTTCTTGCGAATCTAAAATTACTTACATTGATGGTCAAAATGGTGTGTTACTTTATCGGGGGTACCCTATTGAACAACTGGCTGAACACTCTGATTTTCTTGAAGTAAGTTATTTACTGTTTCACGGAGAGCTACCGTCAAAAGCACAAAAAGCCAGTTTCACTAAAACCATTACCGCTCACACCATGGTGCATGAGCAAATCTCTAAATTCTTCAGTGGTTTTAGACGGGATGCGCACCCTATGGCAATTATGTGTGGCGTGGTTGGTGCTTTGTCTTCATTTTATCATGATTGCATGGATATCAACAACGAGGCTGACCGCAATTTAAATGCTTATCGACTTATTGCAAAAATGCCTACGATTGCAGCTATGTGCTACAAATATTCTACTGGTTTTCCTTTCATGTATCCAAAAAATCACTACGGGTATGCAGAAAATTTTGTACATATGATGTTTGGCACCCCTACCATTGATGCCGATCCTAATCCTGTGCTGAGTAAAGCTATGGATAAAATTTTTATTTTACATGCGGATCATGAGCAAAACGCCTCTACATCTACGGTAAGACTTGCGGGTTCCAGTGGTGCTAATCCTTATGCCTGTATTGCTTCTGGCATCGCAGCTTTATGGGGACCTGCCCATGGCGGTGCTAATGAAGCCTGTTTGAATATGTTAAGAGAAATTGGCCATGTGGATAACATTGGTAAATACATTGAAAAAGCTAAAGACAAAGATGACCCTTTCCGTCTAATGGGCTTTGGTCACAGAGTCTATAAAAATTATGATCCGCGCGCAAAAGTAATGCGTCAAACGGCTCACGAAGTATTGGAAGAGCTAAATGTACATGATGAACCACTGCTAAAAATAGCCTTGAAGCTTGAAAAAATTGCTTTGGAAGATGATTATTTTGTTCAGAAAAAACTCTACCCTAATGTGGATTTTTATTCGGGTATTACATTTAGTGCTTTAGGTATTCCAACTAACATGTTTACTGTTTTGTTTGCACTGGCTAGAACTGTAGGCTGGATTTCCCATTGGAATGAAATGTTGAGTAACCCACATCGTATTGGTCGTCCGCGCCAGCTTTATACTGGTCCTACTTCAAGAGATTTTGTCTCCGTCGATAAAAGATAAAAAAATGGTGGGGCTGTTGATTCAAACAACTTCACCACCTAATTCATTGATTACCACCTGTGAAAAGCCGGATGTCCTTCTTGCACCATGACAAACATACCTTCGCAAGTATCATAAACTTCATCTTCAAATAAAATTTTGCCAGAGACTTTGGCATGACGTTTACCTGATTGCATCACTTGTGCTTCTAATGTTAGCTGGGCATCACTTGGGGTGGGTTTTAATAGTTTTATGGCATATTCAGCAGTAACCGTGCAAGGTATTTTATCCATTTTGTGATGCTTCATTAAATGAAAAGCTGCAGCCCAGTTACAATGGCAATCCAGTAATGCGCCAATAATACCGCCATTTAAAGTACCCACAAATGCCTGATGATAAGTTTCTGGTTTAAAATGTGCGATATATTTATCGTCTTTAACAAAAGTTTTTATTCTCAAACCTTTTTCATTAGCAGGACCACAACCAAAACAGATGCTTTTGGGTGCATACTGTTCCTGCAAAGATAAATTTTTATCTAACATATTTTTCCCTTTTTCATTATAAATGTAGGTTGGGCTGACGAAGGAAGCCCAACAGGGTATTCATTTTATTATGGCCTTATTTAGTTGCCACGGCTGTTGGGCTTCCTTCGTCAGCCCAAACTACATTGATTGTCTTTAGCTTCAAGTTTTATGTAATGCTTATTAAATTCAGCCAGTTTTGATAGTAGCTTTCTCGTTCACTTGCAGAAAGTTTTGTTGTGATCTGCTCTGATTCTCCTGATAAAGCTTTTAACTCATTTAAATCTTTAAAAACCCCAGCCCCTAAGCCTGCCAGCAAAGCAATACCGTAAACGGTGACTTCCTGAAAAATTTTTCGATAAATGTTAATACCCAGTATATCTGCAAGCCACTGAGTCAACCACTTATTTTTAACCATACCCCCATCAACCGTTAATTCATGAAGTTCCAAACCACTGACTTTTTGCATTTGAAAAAACAAATCACGTGTTTGATAACCAACTGCTTCCAGCATGGCTCTGACGATATGAGCCTTAGTTGAATCTAATGTCAACCCATGAATGGAACCACGTCTGTCCGGTTGCCAATGGGGGGCACCAAGGCCTGATAAAGCTGGAATAAAATAAACCCCTTCATTACTTTGCAAAGAAGCCGCAAGCGCTTCAGTTTCAGCAGAAGATTCAATCAAATTTAAGTTATTTCTTAGCCATTTTACGCCAGAGCCTGCAGTAAAAATACTACCTTCCACAGCGTAGGCCAATTCATTTTGTGTTTGATATAAAATAGTGGTCAAAAGTGTATGATCTGTTTTGGCTGGTTGTTTCCCTGTATTTAACAGCATGAAACATCCTGTACCATAAGTACTTTTAATATCTCCACAGCTAAAACACCCATGTCCTATAGCTGCTGCCTGCTGATCACCTGCCATGGCATAAATAGGAATTTCTGCACCAAAAAGCTTTTTATCTGTGTATCCAAAAAAACTATCTGAGGCTTTTACCTCAGGTAATATCGTCTCAGGAATTTCAAATGCATCACACAACGATTTATCCCATGTTAATTCATGGATATTAAATAAAGCGGTTCTAGAAGCATTAGTCACATCCGTTGCATGAACAGCGCCATCGGTTAATTTCCATAATAAAAAAGAATCCACCGTACCAAATAACAAACTTTCAGTTTCCAGCAGTTTTCTGGCATCGTTTACATGCTCTAAAATCCAGGAAATTTTTGTAACTGAAAAATAAGGATCAATGATTAAGCCCGTTTTTTCTTTTACCATTTGCCCCAAAGGTTCAGTTTTAAGCTTTTCACACAATAAAACCGTTCTTCTATCTTGCCAGACTATGGCCGGGTAAATTACTTTTTTTGTTTTTTTATTCCATAATATCGTAGTTTCTCTTTGATTTGTAATCCCCATAGACTTGATTTGTGAAGCTTTAATTTGTGCCTGATACATCGCATACTCACAACAGTCTAATACATTTTGCCACAACGTTTCAGGACAGTGCTCAACCCAGGCTTTTTGAGGAAAAAAGCTTAGATGTGGCTTTTGAGCGTTAGAGATTATTTTACCCTGCCCGTTTATAATTAATGCGCGAGTGCTGGTGGTGCCCTGATCAATCGCTAGTATATAAGTGCTCATTGTGAAAATTATTGTTATTTATTTTTCTATTGTAGAAATTAAGTTTATAATTTTTAGACCCTGTTGACAATTTTAGTGAGAAATTTTCATGCAAGATTATGACGTCATCATCATCGGTGGCGGTATTAATGGCTGTGGCATTGCAAAAGAAGCTGCTCAAAGAGGTTTAAAAACCTATCTATGCGAAAAAAATGATTTGGCATCAGCCACCTCTTCTTATAGCAGTAAATTAATTCATGGTGGATTAAGGTATCTGGAGAATTATGATTTTTCTTTAGTAAGACATGCGTTGCAAGAACGGGAAAATCTTTTAAAAATTGCACCGCATTTAATTGAACCGCTTGAATTTATTATGCCTCACGGCCATACCATGCGCTCTGCCTGGCTTATTCAACTTGGTCTGTTTTTGTATGATCATTTAGCTCGCAGAAATACCCTGCCAGGTTCTAAAAAACTTAAACTGACTAACACACTGTTTGGTGAACCTCTGAAAGCTGAATATACTAAAGGATTTTCTTATTATGATTGCTACACTGATGATGCAAGACTTGTCATTGAAAACGCTAAGTCCGCTAAAGCTGCAGGCGCGAAAATTGAAACTCGCACAATTTGCCAAAAAATTTCTTACAATAATCATTTATGGCATATAGAAACCCGTCACGCCCACACCAATAAAATTAATAAATTGAGCTCTAAGGTGATAATAAATGCTTCAGGTCCTTGGCTGGATAAAATTATCCATAAAGCCAAAAACACTACCGATACGCAAAGTATCCAATTAGTTAAAGGCAGCCATATCATCACGCCAAAGCTTTACGAAGGTGCTCATGCTTACATTTTGCAAAATTCGGATAAAAGAATTATTTTTGTTATCCCTTTTGAAAATCACTACAGTTTAATTGGTACCACAGATATCCCTTTTAATCATGAACCTCATGAAGCTCAAATAACCGAGGATGAAATTAACTATTTATTAAGGTGTATTAATCGTTATTTTAAATATAACCTTAAAACATGCGACATTATTCATAGTTTTTCAGGTGTCAGAGCACTACAGCAAAATAAGGCTCAGGAAAATGTCTCCAAAAGCTCTCGTGACTATCAATTACAGTGGTTAACTTCAAAAAACAGGGGCTTTTTAAATATTATTGGCGGAAAAATCACAACTCATCGTAAATTATCTGTAGAAGCAGTTAATAAAATTGCTCACTACCTGAAGATTAAAGAACCTTCTGTATCTTTAAAAACTCGTTTAAGCGGTAGTGATTTTGACGGCATGTCAAAAGCCGAATACTTTTTACAGCTTTCTCAAAAGTATTCAGCCTTACCCCAGACATTGTTACAAAGGCTTTTTAAACTATATGGCTCTAATACTGAAATAATTCTCTCAAACGCAAACAGCACTGCTGATTTAGGTTTTTATTTTGGTCATGATTTCTATGAAGCAGAATTAAATTATCTTATTCAATTTGAGTGGGCTGAAACCCTCGAAGATATTTTGTGGCGTAGAACAAAACTTGGGTTAGTTTTTCAAAACAATGAATGTGAAGTATTAAAAAATTTTCTTAAAGAATTTTTTTTAAAAGACAATTTTGAATAATTTTCTAACATTTTTTTTCATAATTACAATTTTTTTTATGTTTTTTTTAAAAAATGACCTTTTTTTTAATTTTTTTTAATAATTAACTAGTTATATTATAATTTTTTTGCTATTTTTAATTTTGTAAACCTTAAGTAAAACTGGGAGAGTAAAAATGGCTACAACAAAAAAACGTGTTCGCAAGACACAAGTAGCAAAAGCACCGGCAACTGCTGCCAAAAAACCAGCCCGTAAAAAAGCTGCTGGCAAATCAAATGATTCTGTTATGAAAAAATTACAGGCTGAAATTAAAAAACTTAAGTCTCAACTTAACGAAGCTAAAGCAGATGCTAAAAAAACGGTTACTAAGCATAAAGCGGATGCGAAGAAAAAGTTGGATCATGCCAAAGCTGATGCTAAGAAAAAACTAGAAAAAGTCAAAGCAGACTCTAAGAAAAAATTGGAAAAAGCTAAAGCTGACACTAAAAAAGCGCTTGAAAAAGCTAAAGTTGAAGGTAAAAAAGCAGTTAAAAAATCTTCTCCTAAGAAGAAAACCACTGCAAAAAAGAAAACCTCTGCGAAAAAGAAAACTGGCGCTAAGAAAGCTACCAGAAAGAAAACTTCAAGAAAAAAAGCGGCTTAGTTTTATCATTAATTCTAAAAAAGCCGTTTTCACGGCTTTTTTTGTTTTAAATTTATTTTACTTCAGAAACATCTGCATTACGGGCTTGATCCAGCAAATTTTGCAAAGAAGAAGCTGGCAAAGTACCTGACTCAGAATAAACCACCACGTCATGTTTCAAAACTACGACTTGCGGAATAGATCGAACGGCAAAAGCTTCTGCCAATTCTTTTTCCGTGTCAATATCAACTTTGGCAAAAGTAATATCAGTATTTTTTTCTGCTACTTGCTCAAAAATGGGCGTGAAAGACTTGCAAGGACCACACCATTGTGCCCAAAAATCAATAACAGTAATTCCTTTTTCTGCCACGACTTCATCAAAGTTATCTTTTGTCAGATCAATTGTACTCATAGTGCATTCCCTCTTATTTCTGAAGTAATTTTACTGGTAATATTTTCAACGGTACCTGCGCCATCCACCTGAATAAAGTTGAGTGGGTGCTCAACTTGCGTATCAGCCATTTTTTGGTAGTAATCAATTAGAGGTTTAGTTTGCGAATGATAGACCTCTAAACGTTTTCTAACGGTTTGTTCTTTATCGTCTTCACGTTGACTTAAAGGCTCACCAGTAACATCATCCCTTCCTTCTTCCTGAGGTGGATTAAATTTTACGTGATAGACTCTGCCAGAGGGCAAATGAAAGCGCCGGCCGCTTAAACGTTTAATAATGGTTTCATCAGGCACATTAATTTCGATAACATAATCTAAAAATATTTGTGCCTGTTGTAGGGCTTCAGCCTGCACAATGGTGCGAGGAAAACCATCAAATAAAAAACCATTCTCACAATCTGGCTGTTGAATTCGATCTTTTACCAAAGCTATGATCAGTCCATCGGGGACTAATTCTCCTGCATCCATATAATTTTTTGCTTTTAACCCTAATGCACTTTGATTGGATACAGCTGAGCGTAACATATCTCCAGTTGAGATTTGAGGTATTTGATAAGTTTCAGTTAAATGTTGAGCTTGTGTACCCTTCCCGGCTCCAGGTGCACCCAGTAACATTATTCGCATTATTAGCCCTCATATAGCAGTTTGCTTGAATAGTTGTTATCCTACCTTTCAAAACTTTAAATGTGAAGCAAAAACCATGAATATCTTCGTATTTGACATTGAAACAATCCCTGATACTGCAGCTGGACGAAAACTCTATTGTCCCAAATCTGACTTATCTGATGCTGATGTAGCTCAAATAATGTTTGCCCGGCAACGAGAAAAATCCGGTAGTGATTTTTTACCCTTGCACCTTCATAAAATTGTAGCTATTTCAGCGGTACTGCGTACCCGTGATAAAATCAACGTATGGTCGTTAGGTGATACTTCTGAATCAGAAGCGTCTATTATTCAGCGTTTTTTTGAGGGTATCGAGAAATATAGTCCTATTTTAGTTTCCTGGAATGGCGGTGGTTTTGATCTTCCAGTTTTACATTACCGCGCTTTAATCCACTCAATCACTGCACAACAATACTGGGAAAATGGTGCTACAAACAATGCCTTTAAATGGAATAATTACACCAATCGCTATCATGAACGTCACACGGATTTAATGGATATTTTAGCAGGTTTTCAGGCTCGAGCGAATGCACCTTTGGATCAGATTGCAACACTTTGCGGTTTTCCAGGAAAAATGGGCATGAGCGGAGATAAAGTCTGGGACACATATCAGGCTGGCAATTTATCTGCAATTCGAGATTATTGTGAAACTGATGTTTTAAATACTTATTTGGTTTATTTAAAGTTTCAACTTATGAGAGGACACTTAACCGAAAATAATTTTGCAATTGAAACTCAAATGCTTAAAGATTATTTAGAAACTGAATATACTGCAGAACCACAAAAAAAACATTTTAAAGAATTTTTAGAAAACTGGAATCAACATGGCTAGAAAAAGAAGATTACGCTATCCCGAAGGTATTCACCAAGCATATATCGAAACTTTAAGTCATGATGGTCGTGGTATTGCTAAAATTAATGGAAAAACCACCTTTATTGATAATGCTTTACCTGCTGAAACCGTACAGTTTCGCTATACGAGTGCACAACGAAAATTTGATGAAGGCATAGCCATCACCATTGATAACCCTTCTAGTCACCGAGTTGAACCTAAATGCAAGTTCTTTGATATTTGTGGTGGCTGCGCTCTGCAGCATCTTGATATTGAGCAGCAACATGCATTAAAGCAAAATACTCTATTGGAACAATTTAGCCACTTTGGTCAAATTGATGTTAATGATACTTTTAAACCGCTGATAGCCGATGTCTGGGGCTATCGCAGAAAAGCCCGACTGGGTGTGCGATATGTTCATAAAAAAAATCAGGTTTTAGTAGGATTTCGAGAAAAACGCAGTAACTTTATTGCTGATATCAATTACTGCGAAGTATTGCATCCTGATGCAGCCAAACTCATTGAACCTTTAAAACAGTTAATTAATAAGCTTGATGCATACCAGAGCATTCCTCAAATTGAAGTGGCGGTGGATGATGACAAAGTGGCTCTGGTTTTTCGGCATTTAGAACCACTTTCATTGGAAGACTTACAACAATTGCAAAATTTTTCTCATGACAAAAATATTTGGTTATATTTGCAACCAAAAGGTCTTGATAGCATCAAACTTTTCTACCCACAGCAAAGTAAATCTTTATTACATTATGATTTTCCCCAATATAATCTTACACAATATTTCAATCCCAGCGACTTTACCCAGGTGAATTTACAAATGAACCACCTGATGATAGCGCGCGCTTTAGAAGCCTTACAGTTAAATGCTGAAGATAAAGTATTGGATTTGTTTTGTGGCGGAGGTAATTTCACGCTGCCTATGGCGCCTTACTGTGCTGAAGTTACTGGCGTCGAAGGTTCACAAACATCCATTGAGCGAGCAAAATTCAATGCTCAGGAAAATCATATTAAAAATGTCCAATTTTATTGTCATGATTTAACCCAAGATTTAAAGCAATTTGCTTTTGCCAGGGAAAATTATCACAAAATTTTATTAGATCCTGCCAGAACCGGTGCTGAAAATTGTGTGAAGCATATTGAATTATTCTGTGCAGAATTAATTGTTTATATTTCTTGTAATCCAGCAACTTTGGCAAGGGATGCTGGCATTTTATCTCAAAAAGGGTATAAACTTAAAAAAGCAGGCATTATGGATATGTTTCCTCATACCAATCATGTGGAATCAATAGCAGTATTTGAGAAAAATTATGGTTAAATTACGCGAAGAATTTCATCGAGAACACGATCAAAGTATTGAACCTGAAATCTGGTTCAGGCATGTCGCTCAAAATCGACCACTAAATGAAATTAATACTTTAAAAGCTGCCTATGATTTGAGTACCCTTTCAGGTGCAGACATACCCAGTTTTACCGGTATTTCCTGTTTGCAGTTTGGACTTGCCATGGCTGATATTTTAGATAATCTAAATATGGATGTGGAAGCTATGGTAGCTGCCATGGTGTATCCTACCTATACCAAAGCAGACTTAACTCACGAAGACATTCAAGAACACTTAGGAAATAAAGTTGCGAAACTGGTAATGGGCGTAGAAAAAATGGATGCGATTCGCTCTTTGTACGATGAAATTCACCATCACCAGCAAAATCCAACTCAAATTGATAATATTCGTAAAATGCTACTGGCTATGGTGCAGGATGTTCGGGTAGTTTTAATTAAACTTGCACAACGAACCGTTCTTATGCGAACCATGAGTTACTTTAGCCCAATTCAAAAGCAACGACTGGCAAAAGAGACCCGAGATCTTTATGCGCCATTAGCTAACCGCCTTGGCATTGCGCAGATTAAATGGGAATTAGAAGATTTTGCCTTTCGATATCTTGAGGCAGACACTTATAAAAAAATTGCTAAATCAGTAGTCCTTAAGCGAATGGAGCGTGAATCCTATATTCAAAATATTATGGATACTTTAATTGAGGCTATCGAAAAATCAGGCGTAAAAAATTTCGAGGTTACGGGACGGGCAAAACATATTTATAGCATTTTCAAAAAAATGCGTCGCAAAAATGTGGATTTCAGTCAAATTTATGATGCCAGCGCAGTGAGAGTTCTAGTACCAGCAGTAGAAGATTGCTACACCGTTCTAAGCATCGCTCACAGCCTGTGGCAGCCGATTCCAGAAGAGTTTGATGATTATATAACAAACCCTAAGCCAAACGGTTATCAGTCCTTACACACCGCTGTGGTTGGCCCTAAAAACCGCAATGTCGAAATTCAGGTTCGAACCCATAAAATGCATGAAGAATCTGAATTGGGTGTAGCTGCACATTGGGTTTACAAAGAAGGCGGTGGTAAACGCTCAAGCTACGATCAAAAAATTGCCTGGCTGCGCCAAATTATTGAATGGCAAAAAGAAGTGTCTCATTCTGATGAAGATGAACTAAAAGAAAAGCAAAAACAATTTGAAGACCGGGTTTATGTATTTACCCCAAACAGTGAAATTATCGATTTAGCCATTGGCTCTACGCCTTTAGACTTTGCTTATCATATTCACACTGAAATTGGTCATCGTTGTCGGGGTGCAAAAATCAATGGCAAAATTGTTCCCTTAACCTATCAGTTGCAAATGGGAGACCGGGTAGAAATTCTAACGACAAAAGCCTCAAACCCCAGCCGTGACTGGTTAAATCCCAATCTAGGTTATTTACACTCTTCTCGAGCCAAAGCTAAAATTATGCATTGGTTCAAAGTGCAAAACCATGATGAAAATGTTCACCATGGCAAGGAAATATTAGATAAAGAGTTGAAAAAATTACATATCCAACAATATGACCATTCAGCTTTATTACAACGATTTAAATATGCAAACGAAGAAGAAATGTTAGCAGCGCTTGGTGCTGGTGGCATTAAAATCGGTCAAATTATTACAGCAATTGAACAACAATTTAAAGAAGCCGATAAAGTTGATGTAGAAGAAGCGATACTTGAAAGAATTAATCAAACACCCTCTCCCGTTCACAAAGTCTCTCGTTCTTCAGTAGACATACAGGGAATAGGTAACTTGCTTTTTCACATTGCCTCATGCTGCAAACCTTTGCCTGGTGATGATATCATTGGTTTCATCACTCAAGGTCGTGGGGTTTCTATCCATAAACAAGACTGCTCCAATATGCTGGCGGCTAATCATGAACAACAAAAACGTTTTATCGAAGTGAATTGGGGAGAAGAAAAAGGCCGCTACCCTGTGGACATTTTGATTCACGCCTATGACAGACATGGCATTGTCAGAGATGTAACGGCTTTATTATCCAATGAGAAAATTAATATTCTGGGTTTAAATACAGTCACAGATAAAAAAGAACACACAGCCAGTGTTACTTTAACTATTGAAATGACAGATTTAAATAACTTAAGCCGTGTGTTAGATCGTTTAAATCAGCTTACAAATGTTATCAGTGTTGAACGCAAATAATTAGGTGTTTCTCTTTAGCCTAAGAATCACAAGCATAACAAAAGAAATACCGAGCAATAACAATAAAACAAAATGGTAGCCGGTTAAAATATATTAGGACTTATACAAAACTCCAATAGCTTGATTTAAATACTCTATCAATGTAGGTTGGCGCTGACGAAGGAAGCCCAACAGGGTATTCATTTAATGACGGCCTAATTTAATTGTCACGGCTGTTGGGCTTAATCAGCCCAACCTACATTTACTTCCATATAATTTAATGGATGAATTAGCAAGGGGATAGATCGCCGAACATATACGCTTCAATTTTAAATTTTTGTCAATTATAAATAAGCTTTGTGTAAAATACTTTGCGTTAGCTGTGTTCTTAAATAAAAACCTCTGGGCAAGGTTTGAATTTTTTCACCGTTAGCGCCAATAGCTTCAGTCAAAGCTTTTGAGTTTGCCGCTTTAGGCCGTATTTGTAAAAAAGTTCCCTGATAAGCATTGATACTTTGAACCTGTCCCAAAGTAATTTTTTCCATATGCTCTTCCCAGTCCTGTTTTAAAATCTTTTGTTGTTCGGATGTGGGAGACCATAAAACTGCCTGACCAATACGTCTTTGGGCTAAAGGAATTTCTGGAGTAGATTCGATAGGAACCCACAAAACCTTTTGTAGTTTTTGATAAACTACAGAATTTTCCCAACACGTTCTTCTCGATTGAGATAAAGGAACCATGCATACATACGTGGTTTCCTTGGGCATACCTTTAGCATTTATGGGTAAGGTTTTTAATTCTATGTTTAAGGCTTCAAAATCTGGCGCGGCTTTATTTCCAGCAGTCGCACCAAGGTAAGTTTCTAAAAGTTGCCCCACCCATCCTTTTGATCGCCTTAAATTTTCAGGGACAGATATATTCATACTGGCAGCAAGGTGTTGAATTAACATCCCTGCCATTTTTTCAGTTCTTTGCAACAATGCGGCTTGTGTTTCTGGCGGATTTATTTTTGGCATCACATTTAACTCGCGGACAAAACAATCAGTTGACCATCTGTGGATACGCATAAAATATTTGAACCAATAGCTATAGGTGTTATAGCTATACCACTTGCAACAGCGTAAGTACCAATATATTGACCTGTATTTATTTTAAAAAAGGCTAATCCCTGCGAAGTTCCCATAACTATCCAACGGTGCATAAACACCACAGGCACCGTTACACCTTGTCCAGAAAACCTGCTTTGTTTAAAGTTAACACCGCCTAAATCTTTGTCAAAAGACCATAAATTACCATCAACATCTGTTACAAAAATATTATCAGTATCTGCCGCAATGCCGGTCTCACTGGAAAGTGGATATTTCCAAAACATTTTACCTGTAGATATTTGGAAGGCGCCCACACTGCCCTGGTAAGAAACAACAAATACCCGATTACCAGATACAACGGGCGTACTATCCACCCCAACTAAACGATCCATTGCATTATAACCGTTAAACCCACCGGCGGCTCGTTGCCAAATAACCTGCCCTGTTTTTTTATTTAAAGCTACCAGTGCCCCATCGGAAAATCCTGTGAGTATTTTTTGATGAGACAAAGCCAAGCCACTGTCAGACTGCATACTCAAACCAGTAGAGCCATGACTATACTGCCACAATGTTTTGCCTGTTTGTAAGTCATAGGCGGTGACGTTTCCATCGATAGTTTTTACAAAAATTGCATGTTTGTCAATTAACGCTTTTGATGTAGGTAAATCAGATATATCAGTTTGCCATAATAGCTTCCCATGATTCAGACTCAACACAATTAATTTTGCTCGGGTGCTAATGACTGCCAGTACATTATCGCCTACGCTCACGCCAGCATAAATTTTGCCGGCTATTTTATACTGCCAAAGTAGTTTGTGAGATGAAAAACTCGCGGCTTGTACAGTAGACTTATTTTTCACATAATAAATATTTCCGATTTTATAAGCCGGTGAAACGCTGGCATTTTGCACGGAAGTGCCAATACTTGTTTGCCAACGCTTTACAAGTTTTAAGCCAGAAAAATTTTCAGCATTTGGAGGGACTGAAGCACAGCCTACCAGAATCAAAAAAAGCCCCAATAATAGAGCTTTTTTTATGAAAGTACGAAGTATAAGCATGTTATGCAGGCAAATTATGCAGTTTCATCTGCAGCAAGGCTCTGGCATCAGATTTTTTGGGCAGAGTATCCAAGGCTTTCTGATAAACATCTCTTGCTTGTTGTATATCATTGAGTTTTGCATAGGCATCACCTTTTAAAGCAAGAACTGCAGCCTGATAACCCTTATCATTTACTGTATTTAAAAGTGCTAAAGCTGCTTTTGGCTTATTTTGGGCAATCATCAATTTGGCAAGACGATTTCTGGCAATCTGCTGTAAGCTATCGTCTTCACTTTTTTCCATTACCCATTGAAACTGCGCCTGAGCCTCTTGCATTTTTCCTTCTACAATATACTGCTTAGCCAGTAATAATGCACCTAAAGCAGCATAAGGCGTACTGGAAAAATTTTTCATCAAAGTTTTTGCCTGACTTACGACTGCCGAAGAGTTTTGAGACATCGCGCTTGAAATCAATTGTTCATAATAATTGGAAGCTTGTGCTTTTTCATTGGACTGTTTTTGGTTCCAGTAACGCCAGCCAAAAGTTACAACAATGACGACCAGAATACTGACGATGATGGTTGGCCCATACTCTTTGAGCCATTTTTTTATTTTATCTACCTGTTCATCTTCATTTAAAAAAGTATCCATGCTCATTTCCCCTTTGAATTAAAGTATTTTTGTAAAAATGTAATGATTATTGCTTCATCAATACTCGCCTGTGGCTTTTGTTCACGTAAGTATTTAATGGCAACTGTGCCTGCACTCACCTCATCTTCCCCCAATATCAGACAAAGCTCGGAACCGCTTTTATCTGCTTTTTTCATCTGGCTTTTAAAGCTGCCACCTTGAATATGATGGTTCAGTATAAGGCTGGGCAAAGCTTGTCTTAGCTGTTCAGCAAGTATAAGCGCTTTAGTATTTGCACAAGAGCCAACACTCATGAGAAAAATGTCTGGGCAAGGTTCTTTAATCACATCAGGTGGATTTAATTTTAAAAGCTCAATAATACGCTCTATTCCCATAGCAAATCCTGCTGCTGGCATTTCTTTACCACCCAACTGAGTGATGAGAGCATCATAACGACCACCGGCTGAAATTGTCCCCTGAGCGCCTAATTTATCGGTAGTCCATTCAAACACCGTATGAGAATAATAATCCAAACCTCGAACCAGGTGTGGATTCACCACATACTTCACATTTAATTGGTTCAGCAAAGTCTGAAGGCTTTCGAAATGCTTTTTAGCGGCGTCATTTAAGTTGTCCATCAATTTTGGCGCATCATGGATTAATGTCTGCATTTGAGGATTTTTGCTGTCTAAAATTCGTAAAGGGTTTTTATCAAGACGAATTTTGCTGTCAGCATCTAATTTATCTTCGTAAGCTTTGAAGTACGCAACTAAAATCTCACGGTAATTTTCTCGACAACTTTTATCCCCTAAAGTATTAATTTCAAGCGTCACCTCTTGGTCAATGCCCAATAGCTGCCAAAGTCTAAGGTTAAACAGAATCTGTTCCACTTCAATCTGTGCGCCAGCAAAACCAATCGCTTCCAAACCAAATTGATAAAACTGCCGGTATCTGCCACGTTGAGGTCGTTCATGACGATAAATCGGTCCTAAATACCACAATTTTTGAGTTTGATTATAAAATAATCCATGTTCAAGCCCCGCGCGAACTACACAGGCAGTGCCTTCAGGTCTCAAGGTTAAAGAGCTGCCATCCCTGTCTTCAAAAGTATACATTTCTTTTGCCACAATATCAGTTGTGTCACCGATGGAGCGTTTGAACAACTCTGTTTTTTCCAATACTGGGGTGCGGATCTCCTCATACCCGTAAGACTTGGCAAGTTTTTTTAATTGATTCTCTATGTAATGCCAGTAGCTGATATTTTCAGGCAAAATATCATTCATGCCTTTGACGGCTTTAAGATCGTTACTCATAAATGAATTTCTGCTTTAAAATGGTTTAGACATTTGATCTGATTTTTTTTCATGCTTTTTTGATACAACTGTAATATCAGGTGCTTTTGCAGCTTTTTCAACCTCTGTTTGGGCTACCTTAACGGGTGCAGGTTTTGAAGTTTGATTTATCTCAGTTGTAGTTTGAGCTGCGGTGTCATCCTTGATGCTTTCACTATTTTTACTTGCAGCTGCATTATCACTTTGAGGTGTTAAAGGCGCACTAATCTGCGCAGGTTCAGTTACTTGACTATTATCAGCTGCATTGTTTTGATTAAAGCTGGCATTTGCCGATGAAACCTCTGTAACTGAGCTATTGCTAAATTCATAATGAAACCAGTAAGCAACCGCTATTACCAAAACAAGCCCCACTACAGCCCCTAGCCAACGAATACTTTTTCCTACTAGATTACGATCAGTACAATAAATCTGTTGTGCACTCATGGTTGCAGGTTTATCTTTTAGAGATAATTTATTGAATTTGCTTATAATTTCCGCATCACAGATACCGAGCAATTTCGCATAAGCGCGTAGATAACCTTTGACAAAGGTTAAAGAAGGCAAAGCTGCAAAGTTTTCGCTTTCAATCTTTTCAATCATATCATTAGTTAAATAAAGACGCTGTCCCACTTCATGAGTAGACAGGTTTTTTTTGATTCTGGCATTTTTGAGTATATGCCCAACACCTGTAACTTCCTCTTCTACAAAAGTTTTTTCAAGCTGCGTAGCTGCGGCTGGAATATCATCATGTTTTTGATTCATAAAAGCCAATGGTATGTATATATTGAGTATACATATTATATACCTAAAGTAGTTCAAAATACGAATAATGATGTGTTTGAATTTATAATGAATGGCTTATTTAAAGTCAGTCAACTACTTAAATGTCTTAGGGCTCGTTTGTAATAATCGACTTTATCAGTATTGCCAGATTTCTTTGCGCAAAGTACAGCATTGTTTAGGGCTTCTGAGGTATTAGTGTAGCATAGATTATCAATGGCTAAACTCAGATACTTAAGCCCTGCTTTATACTTTCCCATTTCACATAAAAAAACGCCATAATTCGCCGTAGCTCTTCCGGAATATGGGTATAACTGTAGAGCTTTGCGATACATTTTCTCTGCTACGGGGCGATTGCCTGTTGCTGCCATGATATAAGCATAGGCATCCAAACTGTTGAGATCTTTTGGATCTGCTTGCAAGGCTTTAATCAGCGTTTGTTTGGCTAAAGCGATGTGATGATGTTGAAAATACCAAAGTCCAAGTTTTACTTTGATATTGGTTTGAGGATTGGTGGTGCTTGAGCCTGGTGGACAGATACCTTCATTTTCATAGGTTTTAACTGACTGACAACCCTGTACCAGGGCTGCCAACATTAATGGCAGTAAAAACTTAAGTGCTTGCATAGTATTCTTCCTTTAGTGTATACCTAGAATAATATTATTCGGTAACTATTTTCACCTTTAATAATCGACTGCGACTGGTTCTATCCTGAACTTTTCCGGCTAGTTGCCCACAGGCAGCATCAATATCCTCTCCCCTGGTTTTTCGGGTAATCGTATTTAAACCACCTGCCTGAAGAATTTTTCTAAAGGCGTGGATCCGGTTATTGCTGGATCGCTCGTAAATCGTGTTGGGAAATGGGTTAAAAGGGATTAGATTCACCTTGACGGCGATACCTTTCAACAACTGAATTAACGCTCTGGCATGTTCGTCCCTATCGTTCACGCCTGCAAGCATCACATACTCCATGGTAATATGTCGTCTGGGTTCATTTTCAAAAAAATCTCGACACGCTTGCATTAATTCATTTAAAGGATACTTTTTATTAATTGGGACAAGTTGTGTTCTTAAATCATCATTAGGTGCATGTAAAGATACTGCCAGCGAAACCTCACTAATTTTAGCAAGTTCATACATTGCCGGTACAACGCCTGATGTGCTCAGGGTAACCCGATATTTTGACAATCCATAAGCCAAATCATCCATCATGATTTCTAAGGCTTTGGTGACGTTTTCAAAGTTTAATAACGGCTCTCCCATACCCATCATCACAACATTGGTAATTTTCCTGTCATGTTTACCCCCTAAAGTTGATAACCTTCTTACCGCCAGCCACAATTGACCGATAATTTCACTCACGGACAAATTGCGGTTAAATCCCTGTTTGCCAGTGGAGCAAAAATCACAGTTAAGGGCACAACCCACCTGAGATGAAATGCATAGAGTGCCTCTGTCATCTTCAGGTATAAAAACGGTTTCAATCCCGTTACCCTGCTCCAATTTTAATAGCCATTTTACCGTACCATCGCTGGATAATTGCTCGTTTACAATTTCCAGTGGTTGAATTTTAGCTTGTGTGTGTAAAGTTTCCCTAAGATATTTACTTAAATTAGACATCTTGGAAAACTCTGTGACACCATGCTGGTGAATCCACTTATAGATTTGTCGTCCATGAAAAGGTTTGTCGCCCAATTGGACGACAAACTTTTCCATATCACTTAAGGTATAATCGAGTAAATTAACAGACATTATTAATCACGATGGCAGATTTCAACATCATCAAAAAAATAATGAATTTCACGTTCTGCAGAGGCTTTAGCATCAGAACCATGCACGGCATTTGCATCAATACTTTCAGCAAAATCAGCACGAATAGTACCTGCGGCTGCTTCTTTTGGGTTGGTAGCACCCATTAAATCACGGTTTTTGGCAATGGCATTTTCGCCTTTTAACACCTGTATCATCACAGGACCGGACGTCATAAACTCAACCAAAGCAGAGAAAAAAGGACGCTCTTTATGTTCTGCATAGAAACCTTCTGCTTCCGCTTGGCTTAAATGTTTCATTTTAGCTGCGACAATTTCAAGATTAGCTTTTTCAAAACGCGCGTAAATTTCACCAATGACGTTTTTGCTGACCGCATCCGGTTTGATAATTGATAATGTCTGTTCTAAGGCCATGATGTCTCCAATTTTCTGGGGTACCATATTACTCTTCAGATTAGCCTGAAGATTATGGAATATGATTAAAGTTAAGTGAGTGATTATACAGTGCTTTTAAAGAAATGAAAATGAAAAGTTCAAATATTACACAAGCAATTTAGTTTTCCTTCAGTAGCCCCATCTAAATTAGACTAAAAGAGTAGTTTTAAATGTTAGTATTATTTTCACCTGCAACGGTGAAACTTTCCCCACAACCACAACTGGCTGTTTCATTTGGGTTTTTAAAATCAAAGCGGTAATTAATTCCGTCTTTTATGTAATCAATGCAGGTTCCCTGCAGCACTGGTAAATGCTTTTTAGCTACCGCAACTAACAAATCACTGGTAATTTGAAAAATTTTATCATCCTCTTGGATTTCATCGATAAGTTTAACGTCATAAGCAAAGCCAGAGCAGCCGGATTTTCGTATACCAAAGCGCATCCCAATATGTGAGCCTGCTTTTTTTATCTGGTTTTGCACATGCGAAATAGCAGCAGGGGTTAAGGTAACCTTGTGATTATTAGGATTAAAAACTGTCGGTTCTGAACTCATGGCGGTAAATCTCATACATTTGTTATAATTATAACATGACCTATAAAAAAAATGACAGTCTATGCAGATTCATCAGATCAATTGCCAGTATATGCCCGAAGAAGACCGAGTGCTTTTTAGAGTGAATACCACAGATGAAGAAGAGCATAGGTTTGTTATGACGCGACGTTATATGAAACTGGTGTTGGAGGCATTGCATAGACATTTTTCCAGTTGTGAAAAAAAAGCCAACCCTGAAAAAAATGCGAAAACAAGACAAATGATCAGTCAGTTTGAACATGAAAAAGCTTTGGGTAACACGGATTTATCCAAACCATTTAAAAAAAGCCCTAAAACAAATACAAAAGCTTTAATGTTGCATACCCTTAATATTAAAAGCGACGAAGCATCTAAAATCGTGCTAGCGTTTTTAGCTAAGAATAAACAGGGAATAAAGCTTGTTTTTGATAACCAAATGGCTCACTCTATTTTACATTTGTTGGAAAAAACTGCGTTACAGGCCGAATGGGATTTGAATTTACATTTTACTGCCCGTGCGCAAACCACCCTGCCGGCTAATCAACAGATACAATAGGCGTGGGTTTTGCATTTTCATCAATGGCAACATATGTAAAAAGCCCCTCGGTGACGATTCTGCGTTTTTGATCTTTAATACCATACCCAAAGGCCCAAGTCTCCATTTTAACTTTGAATGAAGTTCGACCTTTTTCAACAATTTCACCGTAACAACAGACAGTATCCCCCACTTTAACAGGCGCAATAAATTCCATTTTTTCGATTGCCACCGTTACAATTCGGTGTGAGGTTATCTCCTTAGCTAACACAAGCCCAGCCAAATCCATAATCGACACCACCCAACCACCAAAAATATCGCCATTTGGATTGGTGTTTTCAGGCATTGCCAGTGTGCGGATGGCAATTTGTCCCTTGGGTTCTCTAGAGTTCGTATTCATTGATCATAGCGTATTGTTCTAAAAATTTTTTTACATCTTGTTTAATTTCAGGATGTTCTAAAGCACAGCGAATGGTTGCTTTAATATAACCAAGTTTTGATCCACAATCGTAACGTTTACCTTGAAATTTGTAAATGTTAACGGTTTCTTTAGTTAAAAGGCCGGCTATAGCGTCAGTGAGCTGAATTTCTCCACCAGCACCTTTTTGTGCCATTTCTAAATAAGTGAAGATTTCTGGTGTTAAAATATATCGGCCTGCTACACCCAGGTTTGAAGGTGCCTGCTCAGGTGTCGGCTTTTCAACAATGGATTGTAAAGGCACTAAGTCTTTTGTGCTTTTGTCAACCTTAACAACCCCATATTTGTCACTGTCTTGAGGTTGTATCTCTTCTACTGCAATCATACTCGTAGGTGCATAGCTAAATTTTTCAACCATTTGCTCTAAACAATTTTTGCTGGACGATAACATTAAGTCATCGGCTAATAAAACCGCAAAAGGTTCATCACCAATAATATTCTTAGCACACAGTACCGCATGTCCCAAACCATTTGGCTCTTTTTGACGGATGTAATTACAGTTAATATGTTCAGGAACAATATTGCGGGCAATTTCAAGCAGTCTTAGTTTTCCCGCTTTTTCAAGACGGGATTCTAACTCATAATTTTTATCAAAATGATCCTCAATCGCACGCTTTGAGCTGCTGGTTACAAATATCATTTCGGTAATTCCTGCACTGACAGCTTCTTCAACCGCGTATTGTATTAAAGGTTTGTCGACGATTGGCATCATTTCTTTTGGATTTGCCTTAGTTGCTGGTAAAAATCTCGTTCCCATCCCAGCAACGGGAAAAACAGCTTTTCTTATTATTGACATTTTTTTTCCTAAGAAAAGGTTTTAACACTGACAAGTTCATTAACCGTATCAGTAATCATACGCAACTGAGATTCCGACAAATAAGGATGCATTGGCAAGCTCAATACTTGTTGAGATAACTGCTCAGCAATTGGAAAATCCCCTTGTTTATAGCCCAGTTTTTCACAAGCTGGCTGTAGATGCACAGGTTTGGGATAATGAACTGCTGTTGGAATGCCCTTTGCTTTTAGGCTTTGCTGTATCTGTGGGCGGTTTTGCACAAGAATGGTGTACATTGCATAGCTACTGTTATTTTCAGGTTTAATAAAAGGTCGAGTCACTTCGCCATTCAAATGTTTGTTATAAAAGTCAGCGATTTTTTGTCTTTGTGAAAGCTCATCGGCAAAAATGGTCAGTTTAGCCAGCAAAATGGCTGCCTGCATCGTTTCAAGGCGCGCATTGATGCCTAAACAAAGATGATTGTAGGTAACATCCTGTCCGTGATTATGGATATGCCGCATTTTTGCAGCCAACTCATCATTATCAGTAAAACAGGCACCACCCTCACCATAAGCACCCAATGGCTTGGCAGGATAAAAGCTAGTGGTAGTAATATCACCAAATCTTCCTGTAGGCACACCGTGCTGACTGGCACCAAAGCTCTGTGCTGCATCCGCAATTAATTTTATATTATGCTTTTTTGCAATGGCTCGAATAGCTTTATAGTCGGCACACTGTCCAAATAAATCCACGGCAATCACAGCTTTTGTGTTGGGAGAAATTGCCTTTTCGATTTTCTCAGGATCAATATTGTAGGTTTTAGCATCAACATCCGCAAGCCTGGGCGTTGCACCCACCAACAAAATTGAAGTGACGGACGCAATAAATGTGAAAGGAGAAGTAATGACTTCATCACCAGGACCAATCCCCAGAGCCATCAAAGCAACCTGCAGCGCTGTGGTACCGCTTGAAACCGCCAAAGCATGTTTTGAGTGGGTAAACTGCTTTAGTTTTTCTTCTAACTGTCCAACTTCAGGCCCTAAAATAAACTGTCCATGCTCCAACACCTGATTAATATTTTGTTGAACTTCCTCTTTAATACGATGATACTGTGCTTTCAAATCAATAAACTGCATAAATTATTCCTCTTGTGGTGCATAAGCCAGACAATGTCTTTGTCTGATGTTTTTCCAGGCATAATGCATTGAGATAAAATAGATAAAAAATAAAAATAAAAATAACAAAAAACTACTGCTCTGAGTGATGGGTAGCATGGACTGACAATAACCAAAGCACGCTAATATCAAAGTTGCACTGCCTATAAGCAAACAAATGGCTATGTCGCTATATCCAAAAGCCATCAACAGGTGATGCAGATGATCTCTGCCGGGAGCCAATGGATTTTTACCTTTTAAGCTACGTTTAATCAGCAAGTGGGTCGTGTCAAAAAGTGGAACTGCGATAATCCACAGCATTGTTACTGGAGCAAAATGCGGGTGTTGTATCTGTGTGAGATGAATACAAAACCAGACCAGACAAAGGCCAATAAACATACTACCTGCATCACCCATAAAAATTTTAGCTTTTTTTAAAAATGAAAATGGAAAATTAAATAAAAGATAACCAAATATTACCGCCATAATCATGGCAATGACTGCTGCTGTTGAAGATTTTCCCATTTCCCAAGACATCAAACACAAAAAACTAAGTTGAATCACGGCTACGGTACCTAATAAACCATCCGTACCATCCATCATATTGACAGAATTTATCACAGCAACAGTTGCAAAAATAGTGACGGGAATTGCAAACACACCCAGATGAATGTCGCCATGAAAAAGCAAGTTTCCAAAAGAAAAAATAACATTGTGTGACCAAATAACCATAACCACAGCCGCAAGAATTTGAGCTGTAAAACGAGCTTTGGCGGACAATTCTTTTAAATCATCTAAGACACCCACAAATACTAATATTGCTGTTGCCGCAAGAAAGCCTCGAAAACTTTGTAGCGAGTGTCCTAAAGTCAGTAATGCAAAACAAAAACTCACGTACATACAAAGACCTCCAACCACTGGGGTTGGTGACTTATGTTGCTTACGGCCTCCTGGCATATCCACTAATCCAATATGTCTGGCTGCAGGGCTTACAAACCAGACTGTTAATACCATGGCAAAAAAAGCCACGATAGCGCTTAAAAGCAGATTAGCATGGGAAAAATCCAACATGAATAGGAATCTATAGAAATTAGCCTGACTTGGGCATATTATGCTTGATCCCGTTAAAGCTGGCAAGTTTGAATTGAACGGGTAAGACACAGCCAGTATCAATGCTCAGCTGCGCAGGGACAACCCCTCAGTAGATTATCCAGTGTGTTGGGCTTTCTTCCACATCAGCCCAACACAAATAACTTATGCGGTAACCTTAAAGTTTCTTAAGGCGTGTCTCACAAATCAAATCGATCAAGTTCCATGACTTTAGACCAGGCAACGATAAAATCTTCTACAAATTTTCTCTGTGCGCCCTCACTCCCATAAACTTCGGCAATGGCTCGTAGTTGAGAGTTTGAACCAAAAACTAAGTCTACTGAGGTTGCAGTCCACTTTAGCTGATTTGTTTTGGCATCAAAACCTTCAAAAATTGCTTCATTTTCTTTTTTAGGCTGCCACTTTGTTTGAATATTCAATAAGTTGGTGAAAAAATCATTGGATAAAGTCTCTTTTTGATGAGTAAATACACCATGTCGACTGCCATCAAAGTTGGTGTCCAACATCCTCATGCCAGCTATCAAAACTGTCATTTGAGGTGCTGTAAGGGTTAACAAATTCGCTTTATCGATAAGTAAAGCTTCAGCAGGGACATCAATGTTAGATTTTTTATAGTTTCTAAAACCATCTGCAACAGGCTCTAGCGGCTCAAAAGATTCAATATCAGTTTTATCCTGAGATGTATCGGTTCTTCCAGGCGTAAATGGCACACTCACATCAATCCCAGCATTTTGAGCCGCTTTCTCCACTGCAGCACAGCCCCCTAATACGATTAAATCTGCCAGGGAAACCCGTTTATTTGATTTTTGAGCTTCGTTAAAGGCGCTTTGAATCTTTTCAAGTGTCTTAAGAACAGTTTTCAGCATGTCTGGCTGATTAACTTCCCAGTCTATTTGTGGTTTTAAACGAATGCGGGCACCATTGGCACCACCACGATTATCCGATCCACGAAAAGTAGACGCTGATGCCCAGGCAGTACTTACCAATTGAGAAATTGTTAAGTCGCTGGCTAAAATTTTAGCTTTTAAAGCATCAATATCCTGACCCTCGATCAGTGGATGATCGACTTTAGGTATTGGATCCTGCCAAATTAATTCTTCAGAAGGCACTTCTGGCCCTAAATAACGAACGATGGGTCCCATGTCACGATGGGTAAGTTTAAACCAGGCACGAGAAAATGCATCGGCTAACTTGTCTGGGTTTTGTAAAAAGTGTCTGGCAATTTTGTCATAGGCTGGATCTGCTTTTAAGGCAATATCCGTGGTTGCCATCATTGGCGCATGTCGCTTTTCAGGATCATGTGCATCTGGTACTTTATCAGCTCCAGCATTATCTGCTGGCGTCCATTGATAGGCACCTGCAGGACTTTTTGTTAATGTCCATTCATAATTGTAAAGGTTTTCAAGATAATTATTATCCCATTTGGTTGGCTCTTCTGTCCAGGCACCTTCAAGGCCGGAAGTGATGGTATCAGAACCTTTGCCACTTCCTAAGCGGTTTATCCATCCTAAATTTTGGTATTGTATATCTGCAGCTTCTGGTTCTGGACCTACCAGCGCTGGGTCTCCGGCGCCATGACATTTTCCAAAGGTATGACCTCCAGCTATCAGTGCAACAGTCTCTTCATCATCCATTGCCATTCGAGCAAAAGTTTCACGAATATCAATGGCTGCTTTCAAAGGATCTGGATTACCATCGGGGCCTTCTGGATTAACATAAATCAATCCCATTTGGACCGCTGCCAATGGATTTTCCAAATTTCTTTCACCAGTATATCGTTCATTATCAAGCCAGGTTGTTTCTTTGCCCCAGTAAACATCTTTTTCTGGCTCCCAGATATCTTCACGTCCGCCACCAAAGCCAAATGTTTTTAACCCCATGGATTCAATAGCACAGTTTCCTGCAAGAATAAACAAATCAGCCCAGGAAATTTTTTCACCATATTTTTGTTTAATAGGCCAAAGCAAGCGGCGAGCTTTATCAAGATTTCCATTATCTGGCCAGCTATTTAAAGGCGAAAATCTTTGTGCCCCTGTACCGCCACCACCACGACCATCAGCAATACGATAAGTACCTGCACTATGCCAGGCCATTCTAATAAAAAAAGGACCATAATGACCGTAATCTGCAGGCCAGAAGTCTTGAGAATCTGTCATTAAGTGAAAAAGATCTGCTTTTAAGGCTTTAAAATCCAGACTATTAAAAGCCTCTGCATAATTAAACTCTTTATTCATAGGGGATGAAAGCTCAGAATGTTGGTGTAAAATATCTACCCTTAATCTGTTCGGCCACCAGTATTCATTTGTTGTACCTTTACCGGCAGCATGGGTGAAATACGGCTCATTAAATGGACATTTATTTTGATGACTCATGTTATCCCTCTTCATTCGAATTTTATGGGGTCTGTTTGGCATTCATTTTTGAACTATAAGCAGACTTAGATATACTAGTTTAGTGCAAATGCAGAATTTTGTGGATCCTGCATTGATTTTTTCTCCTGCAGAACAATCATTTAACAAAAAAATAAGTGAAAAATCAATTTCTTGAACTAATTTAGGTATCATAGGACTTATGAAAAACTTCGATTTACAGTCAAAATAAATGTAGGTTGGGCTGACAAAGGAAGCCCAACAAGCCGTGGCAACTTAATAATTCAATGAATACGCTGTTGGGCTTCCTTTGTCAGCCCAACCTACATTTATTCATTTCGATTTTAATACGAAGTTTTTAGTAAGTCCTATATTAATAGATCATATCTGAATACAGTAACAAGTCAAATATATGTGATTCACTTTGTCATTTGTCGAAATTGCCTTAATGCGTTGTCCATAAACGTTTTTGAAGTATAATCAGATATAGCATTTTTAAAGAAAAAATTATTCCCAATATGAAACACTGTTTCTAGTGCGGCGTTAAATATTACTGGGCAAAACTTTATAATGGATGGTGGTCAATCAATTTTAGCAGAAGAGGCGCATCTAACGCGATGAGCGTTTAGCAAAATGACTTCTTGAATCATAGGACTTACGAAAAACTTTGATTTACAGACAAAATCAATGTAGGTTGGGCAGACGTAGCCCAACAGGGTATTCATTAAATTACGTCCTTATTTAGTTGCCACGGCCTGTTGGGCTTCCTACGTCAGCCCAACCTACATTGATTAATTTAGATTTTAATACGAGAACTTTTTCGTAAGCCCTATATTAGATCATTATTACCACATTTTGGCAATAAAGCGTTTCTTGGAAGAGGTATGGCTTGTGTTTTGATTCAAGATTTTATATTTAATCAATACTCCCATGCGGATGTTATGATGATAGATCCAGAGCTAAATAATACCAAAGCCATACATGTTTATGAAAAAGTCGGCTTCAAGAAGGTCGAAGCATTCTGCCCTGCTTTCAATCCTAAACCACATGTTATGATGCATCTTAATATATCACAATTAAAAACCAGTAAGGATAAAAGCAATGAAGACACATAAATCATTGAAGATTGACCAAAAGCTTGCTCAAAGACTGATTAACGAACAATTTCCTGAGTTTAAAAATTTTCCAATTAAACCTGTAAAAAAACAAGGTCATGATAATAAGACTTTTAGATTGGGCAACGATATGTTGATTAGAATGCCCACTGCATCAGAATATGCTTTAAAGGTTCCCATTGAACAGGCGTTTTTGCCAAAGCTCAAACCTCATTTGACTGTGCCTATTCCAGAGCCCATTAAAATGGGGGCACCTTCTTGTATTTATCCATTGCATTTTTCTATTTACAAGTGGTTAGAGGGAGACAGTGCAAATAATCTTGATATCGATTCTAAAAGTTTAGAAACCATTGCCAAACAGTTAGCGATTTTCCTTAATGAGCTTCGAAGCATCCATCACATTGATGGTCCTGTGCCAGGTCAACACAACTGGTGGCGTGGCTCACATATTAGTGTCTACAGTGAAAATGCTCAAAAACAAATAGATCAGCTTAAAAATATAATTGATATTAATAGAGCGCGTAAGCTTTGGGAACAGGCCAGTCAAACAAAATGGAATAAAGCACCGGTTTGGATTCATGGTGATTTTTCAAGTGGAAATATACTTTTTAATGATACATCTCTTACTGGTGTCATTGATTTTGGTGGCATGGGTACCGGTGATCCCGCTTGTGATTTAGGGATTGCCTGGACATTTTTGAAAGAAAAATCGCGTCAAATATTCATTGAGGATTGTGCATTAGATGACAATACCTGGCTTAGAGCAAAAGCATGGTGCCTTTGGAAATCCACTTTCGAGCTTTGTCAGGTTCATAAAATCAATAGTAAAATAGCAGAATATCATAAAGACATTATCTATGAAATTTTGAAATAAGACGTACGAATAAGATAACTTGTTATTTTATCTGTTAGCTGCTTTAAAACAGCTTTGCGCAAACGAGCATTTAACATCGGCAAAAAGCACAATACAAAAACTTGCCATTTAAACTATTTTAGGTATATATGTCTTTTATTTTTCCCTGCAGGCTTATGGCCTCGAGTATTATCTGCTGAGCGTTGACCATCTTTATGACCAGCTTTGGGTTTATTTAGTTTTTTAGGACGAATGGGACGCATATCTAAGCGAGATTCTGGAACATCATGTACAGGTTCAAAGCCATCAATTAATTTTCTTGTAAGCGCCTGTTTAATTAATCGCTCAATGGCACAAAGCTCTTTACTTTCATCAGCGCAAACCAGTGAAATTGCTTGCCCTTTAGAACCCGCTCGACCCGTGCGACCAATTCGGTGCACATAGTCTTCTGGCACATTGGGTAATTCAAAGTTGACTACTTGTGGTAATTGATCAATGTCTAAACCTCGAGCTGCTATATCAGTTGCGACTAACACTTGGATTTTTCCTTGCTTAAATTCTGACAAGGCTCTTGTTCTTGCTGCCTGGCTTTTATTACCGTGTATTGCCGCAGCTTTGATGCCTCCTGCCTCCAAATAACGGGTCAAACGATTAGCGCCATGCTTAGTTCTGCCAAATACCAGAACTTGTTCCCATTGATTGTCGACAATGAGTGACATCAACAAGTCAGGTTTTTTCTTTTTGTCCACGGGGCAAATCCATTGCTCAACTAATTTTGCAGTGGTGTTGCGCGGACTGACAGAAATTTCTACTGGTTTGTTCACTATCGTTTTTGCAAGGGTGCGGACTTCATTAGAAAAAGTTGCTGAAAACAGTAAATTTTGTCGTGTTTTGGGTAAGATATTTAAAATCTTACGAATATCATGAATAAATCCCATATCTAACATACGATCAGCTTCATCCAAAACTAAAACCTCAAGTTGTTTAAAACGAATCGCATTTTGGTTATAAAGATCCAATAAACGCCCAGGGGTTGCGACTAAAATATCAATGCCTTTACGTAGTTTCATCATTTGTGGGTTGATTTTTACACCACCAAAAACTACCGCTGATTTTAGTGGTAAATTTTTTCCATACGCTAGCACACTCGCTTGAATTTGGGCGGCCAACTCTCGAGTTGGTGTCAGTATCAACGCTCGGGCTTGGTTGGCACTCGCTTTTTCACCTTTTGACAGTCGTTCTAAAATAGGCAAAATAAAGCCTGCGGTTTTACCGGTGCCAGTTTGTGCTGCAGCCATTACATCCTTACCTGCCAATACTACTGGAATAGCTTGTGCTTGAATTGGCGAAGGTGTTTTATAGCCTTGTTCTGCTACGGCAGTAAGAATTTTTTCTGATAAATTTAACTCTGTAAATTTCATAATATTTGCCTAATTTATTCGGGGTAATATAATCACTTGAATCTTCTATAGCATTTATATTCATCATTTTTTTGCTTTAATTAATAGCTCAATGCATGCTTAATTCAAGTGTCATATATGCACTACTTTGCCATTGTCAATATGACTTTCGGCAATTGTATTAATGAAGTCAATGGCTGAGAGATTGTCAACGGGAGAATATTTATAATCAATAATAAAGGAGCAATAATACCACATAACACGGATATAACTAAGCGTATAGGAAAAATAAAACTACTATATTAGGACTTACGATAAACTTCGATTTACATTCAAAATCAATGTAGGTTGGGCTGACGCTTCGAAGCCCAACAAGCCGTGGCAACTCAATAAGGCCGTCATTAAATGAATACCCTGTTGGGCTTCGAAGCGTCAGCCCAACCTACATTTATTCATTTCGATTTTAATACGAAGTTTATCGTAAGTCCTATACTATATATTTAATCGCTTTAAGCTTTTTTCTTCAAACATAAGAAAAGGCCGAGTATTCACTAAACTATATGCTCTTAAAATTTAATGTCTTCAAATAAAGGACGTGCTTGAATGTCTTTTTGCATACAACTGTCCTGCATTGTTTTTAATTTGAAGTGCTCAGAATGCTCATTAATATCATTGCAGCGCGATAACAACTCCTCCATCAGGCAACCAAATGCTCGCACCTCTATACGCTCCCGTAAGTTAGAATGAGTATTATCATAAAACGACGCAGCTCCAAAATCACCTAAAAATGCCTCGCCGTCAGTATTTGTTAAAATATTATGTGCATATAAATCGCCATGGGCAATCCCTTGTTTATGCAAATAAGCACAAGCAGAAGCTATCTTATTTAAAATTGATTTGACTTGTTCACAAGAAAATCTTAGGTCTACTGGATAAGTGTCGCGACTGCAACTATTCAAAGAAGGCGGTAAGCCTAAGGCTTTAAATGTTTTTGGAATAAATTCAAGTACTAATCCTTTTTTAACATCAGGCACGTTTTTAAGGTTTCCGATAATTTTTATCAAATTATCATGAAAACCTGCTGCCATTGCTGCATACATATCATCTGCTGGAAAACCGTCACTGGTTAGTTGACCACGATACAATTTAATAGCCACCTGCTGCAATGTCGATTTAATGGTGCCTTTAAACACTTCGCTTGAAGGACTTTGACCCACTAGTTCCTTTATATCTAATTCATTAAAATATATATCGGGTAAAGTAATTTTTTTAGTTTTAAATTGTTCACAAAAAGGATTGCCGTTATCACCATACCAAGCCAGTTTAGGTAATTGAAAAATCCATTTAGGTGGCGCTTGAGTAAACTGATTTGCAGAAATACGTAAGAATTCTAGTGCCTGACAATTTTGCATTGACTCTGGTAGATTTGATAACTGATTTCCAGTCAGAGATAGTTTTTCTAAGGCTTTTAACTGTCCGATAGACTCAGGCAAGCCTTGCAATTTATTATCTGTTAAAATTAACCAACGTAACTTAGCAGGAAACACATGCTCTGTGCAAGATTGTAACTGACATGCTTTAAAACCAATGACTTCAAGTTGTTCACATTGAGCTAATACTTTTGGCACTTCCACAAAAGGGTTTTTTGAACAAAATAACACTTTTAGATGCTTGAGCTGTGACAACTCTTCAGGTAATTCCGTTAACATACCCTCGCTAAGATCCAGAATTTCAATCTCTTGACTAAACTTAAAAAGTTCTTTGGGAACATAGCTCGCCCCTCTTAATGACAAACGCTTTGTATTTAAGTCGTAATGATGGAAAAAAGGCATTGTTTGCATAAATGAACTCAAGCTGTTTAGCATTTCCAATATGCTATCAACTCTTCAGTGAAATTACACGCATTAGTGATTACACATTTTAATTTTGGCTATTAACACTTTTTAGTTAGAACTTACAAATACTCCGTATTAAAATTAATAAATGTAGCCTTGGCAACTAAATAAGGCCGTAAAAAATGAATTCCCTGTTGGGCTTCCGACCTCAGCCCAACCTACATTTATTTTGACTGTAAATCAAAGTTTTTCGTAAGTCATATCAATTTTAATTTTAAGAATTTATTTTCCGCTTATCAATAATGGTTTCTGCTTGAGGATGTAGGACTACTCAGATGACACGAATGCTTTAAGGCTCAAAGGATAAGACCATTATTAACATATGCTTAGAATTTATTTCTTGAGGGTGTGTATGTGTGAAACTCTGACTCAGTTTTTTTCAGGCTAAGGGTTTCAGCATTAGTTTTTAGGGTATTATAAAATGCTCTATGATGATTATTAGGATTTTGATAGTACTCACTCAAATAGTAAAACCTTTGTATATCCGAAATTTCTGAATTCAGGCATAATTGTATTAACTTTCTTGTGCTCTCGCTCTGGGATGAAAATGTTGGAAAAAACCGCCTTAATAAACTAGACTGCAAATATTGTTCATATACTTCTTTGAAAGCAGCTAAATTTACTTTAGAAACTTCAGGTTGTATAAGGCTAGGCTCTTTAGAAAAATTAGCTAAAAAACTTTCACCAGACGGATCAACAGCTAAAACATCATCTTTTGCAATATTCCCTTGGAAAAACCCATCTAATACGCTATTTTCTTCAATCTTGCGTACTTCTGCCAATGCATCTCTAATAATCAAATATGGATCTGTTCCTTCAGTTATCTCAGCGGTAGAGCTTCCTCCCCAGTACCCAATATTGGTTATCTCATCTTCATTGATAAATTTTTTTATTGATGTAGTTAATGACTCTCTATTAGTGTACTGATTAATGTGGGCAAAATAGATTAACGCTTCACCATCACTTTTTCTTCTAATAGTGATAACCAATGCATAACACGTCTTTAAATTTGAAGTAGCTAATAGTGCATTGCTGGTAGATGCTTTTCCTTCCAAAACTTCTTGTTTAATATGAGTTCTTCTTCCAACTGTTATACAAGGGCGGCCAATATACTCTTCATCATCTACTAGCAGAGTTTCTGTAAGCATTAATGTGCTGCATGTGCTAAACAGTTTTTCAAGCTCACGTGAATAGTCTGGAGGGGATATTATTTTTGGCTTTTCAAAACTCAACTGAACTACTCCGGATAAGAACAATATATTGATTATAGTGTAACAATCCGATAAAACCACCAAGAAATTATTCGGATTTTAGAGTTTTTCTAGTTATGCAAAATCACTTTCAACCATAGCTAATCCTATAATTTTTATTGAAAATAAATCTATGAAACAACCAGCCTGAGCTTATCAAGATCAAGGAGTATTACTAAGGGCTTGTATCAAAATAACTTGAACAACTTATAGTTTTATGATTTACTGGAGGCATGAATAAAAATAATATTGACAAGAATTGGCTGAAAGTATTTTCAACCTTAAGTGAGCAACAGAAGCGTTGGTTAGCTGCAGTAAAAGCAAAAGAAATTGGGTATGGTGGAATTTCAAATGTTAGTAGAGAAACGGGTTTGTCAAGGACTACAATTACACTTGGGATAAAGGAAATCGAATCAAAAAAACAACTTTCCATAAGTGATGATAGAATTAGAAGTAAAGGTGGTGGAAGAAAAAGAACTGATGAATCAAAACCAGAATTAATTAAAGCTATCGAGATGATCATGGAAGAGTCGTCCGCTGGAGATCCGATGAGCCACTTAAAATGGTCTTGTAAATCTACACGAATGATTGCTGAGCAATTAAAAAAATCAGGTTTTGAGGTTTCACATTCATCTGTTATGAGAATACTTAAAAAACTGGATTATTCCTTAAAATCAAATAAGAAAATGTTGTCTGGCAAAAATCATCCTGATCGTGATGCACAATTCAAATATATCAACAGGCTTGTCAATGCTTTTTCTGGGCAAGAAAATCCGGTTGTATCAGTCGATACAAAAAAGAAAGAATTGGTGGGAAACTTTAAAAACTCGGGTAAAACATGGACAAAAGATGCTATTGAAGTGTTAGATCATGACTTTCCCTCTTTTGCTTTAGGCAAAGCAATTCCTTACGGTGCTTACGATATTAATCGAAATGAAGGTTTTGTTAATGTTGGTATGTCGTCAGACACATCTGAGTTTGCAGTTAATAGTTTGTGGCAATGGTGGAGACACTTTGGACGTAAACACTATCCAAATGCGACAGAAATTCTTGTTTGTGCTGATGGTGGAGGAAGCAATGGAAGTCGAACTAGAGCCTGGAAGTTTTACTTGCAAGAGTTATCAAACAAGTTGGGGATCCCAATAACTGTTGCACACTATCCGCCAGGAACAAGTAAGTGGAATAAGATTGAGCATCGAATGTTCTCATTTATAAGTATGAACTGGAAAGGTAAACCATTAGAAAATTTTGAAGCCGTGGTTAAACTTATCTCCTCTACAAAAACCAAAGAAGGTTTAAAAGTCAAGGCACGATTAGATAAGAAAAAATATAAAAAAGGGATGAAAATTTCAAGAGAAGACTTCGAAGATCTAAATCTAAAATTTTCAAAAAAATTCCCACAATGGAACTATACAGTTCATCCAATTTAATCAAACTTGTTCAAGTTATTTTGATACAAGCCCTAATCTATTTTTGATTAGGTTACACGTAAAATCTGAAACTTCCACAAATAAAGTGAAAAGGAAAAATACATCAATAATTTATAAGCGCAGTTTTTGATTTATATAGGAAGAAGGCTACCACTACTGACAAAGTCAAATGAACTCTTGAATAAAAGTACAAAAGCTTTACCAGCTATAAACATAGGAAGGTATCGTGATAGCCCTCTTCAAACTAAAGTCCTTGATTATTCCATTGATTAAATTTTTAAATTATCCTTATTCTCCTTAATAATGCTGGGGCTTATCCCCTTTACGTGTTCTAAATCCTCTACGCTTTTGAAAGAGCCGTTTTTATTCCGATAAGCAACAATGTTTTCGGCTTTTTTCTCCCCAATACCTTTTAGTTGAGATAGACTTTTAGCATCTGCCTGATTTATGTTAATCACAGAGTGTTTCATCGTTATTTTTGCCGATGGCTCAGACACCTTTGTCGATGCAAAGTTTACTGAAGGTAGTAAAATCATTAAGGATATCAATCCTGCTGCCAAAACTTTCATAGTTTTCTCCATATTTGTAATTTAGTAAATATATCCTTTAAGGACATATTTATAATATAATAGATTACAAATATGATCAACCTTTTTGGTAATATTTTTTTGTCCGCAAATTTTGATAGACTAAATGGTTTTACTGATTCCGGATAATACTGCAACCGGATCTTCTGCCTGAGTGATTGGACGGCCAATAACCAAATAGTCGGCGCCATTTTCAATGGCTTGTGCAGGGGTTACGATTCGTCTTTGATCTTGCGCCTCAGAATTTTCAGGACGAATGCCTGGAGTGACCAAACAAAAAGGCTTATCAATGCTTTTTTTCAACAAAGGTGCTTCCGCAGCTGAGCAGACAACACCATCTAATCCTGCTTCACTTGCAAGCAACGCTAATTTTAGAACCTGATCTTTAACCGGTCGATTAATGCCAATTTCCATCAAGTCATTATCTTCAAGACTTGTAAGTACTGTCACTGCAATTAACAAAGGCGGTTTTATACTGTTACTTACAGCTTCTTTGGCTGCTTGCATCATAGCAAATCCGCCACTGGCATGTACATTCACCATCCAAACACCCATATCAGTCGCGGCTTTACAGGCGCCTGCTACCTGATTGGGAATGTCATGGAATTTTAAATCTAAAAAAACATCAAAGCCCTTGTCTATGATCATTTTTACAAAATCTGTTCCAAAACGGGTAAACATAGCTTTGCCTACTTTTAATTTGCAAAGTGAAGGATTGACACTTTGGATAAAAGCAAGTGCTTGTTTTTGGTCATCAAAATCCAAGGCCACAATAATTTTAGACATTAATCCCCCTCCAAACCATGAATTGGTTTTATGGTATTCCAGCTTCTGCATCTGGGGCAAAGCCAGTCAAGTTTTTTAGCTTCAAAGCCACAGTCTTCGCATCGATAAACCGGTTTGTTTTCCAGCATACAGTGGGTTAGATCATTAAGTAATCCAAGACTTTCCTGAGATTTATGGTCTTCTGTATGCATCTGTAATTTGATGAGATACTGCAATCCTCGAATAGATGGATGTTTTTTTAAGTATGCAGTAATAATGTCTAATGCCTGGGCGTAATCATCATAACTTTGCAGTCTGTTGTATCAACATGAGTACCAAAGTAATTCTTGGGTATTTATGTAGACATTGTTTAAGATAAAGTAACAGCTCTTCTTTGCGTCCTAATTTTTCATAGCATAAGCATAACGGAGAAATAGCTTCGGTAATATAATCTGCATCTTGCGTTTCTACTTGTTTATAAAATTTCATGGCAGCTTTGTATCTGGATTGATTAATCTCAATTTCACCGTGTATCAAACTGGCTCTGACACAATCTTTATTAATCACTAATGCTTTTCTTAAGAATTTTTTAGCTTCTTCAATGTCATTTTTACCACGGGCATTCATGGCAAGTTCACAATAATAATGAGCGACATTGATATTCATATTATCGCCATTTTTAACTTTTAGTTGTGAAGCAACATTTATGGCTTTTTTCCAGGCTTTTTCTTGTTGATAGATATCCAGTAAATGTCTAAGACTCGGGAGGGTTTCTTCTCCAGAGTCGACCACTTCATGAAAAATTCTCTCAGCTCTATCAAGTACCCCAGCACGCATGTAATCTTGCCCCAGGGCTAGTAAGGCATGGATGCGTTGTTGTTTATTTAAATTCGGTCTTGCAATCAAATTTTGGTGAATTCTAATGGCTCTATCAACTTCGCCTCTACGCCGAAATAAACTACCGAGCGCTAAATGAGTTTCAACCGTATCACTGTCTACTTCCAACATTTCAATAAATAAATCTAAAGCACGATCAGGTTGCTCATTTAACAAAAAATTTAATCCAACCAAATAATTTTTTGGCAAGTTATTTTTGCTAGATTTGACTTTTGCGTACTTTCTGGCTGCAGCATACCAGCCGGAAGCTGCGGCAACTGGCAATAGTAAAAGTAATAAATTTGTCATCAACGGTTATCTTGCAAAGGCATATTTCTTAAATTATTAATTTCTTTTTCAGCTAGTTTAATTCTGTTTTTTAGACGGTAATTTTGTGATCTGGCTTTTAAGTACATAACCATACCAACAATCAGTCCCAATAAGCAACCCAAAGCAAAGCCAATGACTAACAGCAATGATAAAGGCAGCTCGGTTGCGCCCACATAATAATTAATTGTCACAGAACCAGCATTTAACCCGGCAAAAGTAACCCCTAAAACCAGAATTAAAATTAATGTGATATAGCTTATAATTCTCATTTCAATGTCTCCCTTTGAAGTGTCTGAATGTCATACAATAAAGGGAGCGCAAATGGCTCCCTTTTTAAGTATTTCAATCAAGCTTTACAAAAAACTTAGTCGTCTTTGCCAAGTTGCTCTTTAAATACGTCACCTAAAGTTGCACTGGTAGGTGCCTGTTCAGCAATATTATCTTCTGCCAACGCTTTGATGGAAAGGCTGACACTCATGGATTTGCTGTCAAATCCAATAACCTTAGCATCAATTTCTTCGCCATTGTGCAAATATTCAGTGACATCTTTGACTTTTTCTAAAGCTACATCAGAAGCTTTAATAATCCCTTTTACTTCATCACCTAAATCGATAGTTGCCTGTTTAGGATTCACTTCAATCACTTTACCAGTCACTACAGCATCTTTAGGAAATTTAGATTGAACTTTTGATAAAGGATTATCTTCTAATTGTTTGATACCTAGAGAAATTCTTTCACGTTCAGGGTCAATGGCAAGAATGATAGTCTCCAGTTCCTGACCTTTTGTAAAGTCATGAATAGCTTCCTCACCGGTTTTATCCCAAGAAATATCTGATAAATGTACTAAACCATCAATACTGCCTTCGAGCCCGATAAAAATACCGAAATCAGTAATAGATTTGATTTTACCAGTGATTTTCTCGTTAACATTGTGAGTGGCCGCAAATTCAGTCCAGGGATTGCTTTGGCACTGTTTCATTCCCAGAGAAATTCTGCGACGATCCTGGTCAATTTCAAGTACCATCACATCCACTTCATCACCAAGATTAACAATTTTGTTAGGATTCACGTTTTTGTTGGTCCAATCCATTTCAGATACGTGTACTAAACCTTCAACGCCTGATTCAATTTCCACAAAGCAACCATAGTCAGTGATATTGCTAACCACACCTTTAAGGCGAGCATTTTCAGGATAGCGTTCGGTAATATGGGTCCATGGATCATCGCCCATTTGTTTCAAGCCAAGAGAAACACGATTGCGTTCTTTGTCAAATTTAAGAATTTTAACATCAATTTCATCACCCACATTGACAACTTCACTTGGATGTTTAACGCGTTTCCAAGACATATCAGTGATGTGTAATAGACCATCGATACCACCGAGATCAACGAAAGCACCGTAGTCAGTTAAATTCTTAACAACACCCTTAACGTGTTGTCCTTCTTCAAGTTTATCAAGTAAAGCAGCTCGCTCTTCCTGACTTTCAGCTTCCATCACTGCGCGACGGGAAACCACAACGTTGTTACGTTTTTGATCCATTTTGATAATTTTAACTTCGATATCTTTGCCTTCAAGATAGGAAGGATCTCTAACTGGTCGAATATCAACCAAAGAGCCAGGTAAGAAACCTTTTAATGCGCCAATATCCACTGTAAAGCCACCTTTAACTCGGCCATTGACATGACCAATCACGGTTTCGCCTTTCTCATGAGCCACTTCAAGTTCTTTCCAGGCAGCTGCCCGTTTAGCTTTTTCACGGGATAGCACGGTTTCACCGTAGCCATTTTCAAGGCTATCCAGCGCAACATCCACTTCGTCCCCTTCTTCAACTTCAAGCTCACCTTGTTCATTGGTGAATTGAGAAACAGGAATAAAGGCTTCTGATTTTAAGCCTGCGTGTACGATAACAAAGTTGTTGGATATACTAACAACTTTACCTGTGATGATATCACCAGCAACAATTTTTTTCTCTGTAAGACTCTGCTCAAACAGTTCAGCGAAACTTTCACTCATTATTTAATACCTAACTTACTGATTCCATAGGGAATTACCAAGGATCAGTCCCCTAAATCAAATTAATAAAAAGACACAGGCAATTTACATTAAAATTTCTGTGCCACCAAGCGAATTAATTGTATCATTTTTTGAAAGAAAAAGTGATATTTTAGTACCAATTTTCAAAAAAATCAGTTGACTAAGAAAGTAAAGCATATTTTTTTAACTGCAGATGATTTTTTTCGATGACGCCGGCATCTTTGCGGGCAATATTTCACCTCATCCCAACATTTTTACCGTTTTTTTCGCCAGGAAAAACTAAGGCCACAAATTGGGTATATTTTTGTCTGCTTTTCAGAAGGCTTTTTTACTTTCATTGATTTTATGGATAACTTATGGAAAAGTAAGCTCAGTGATTAAATATACAGATTTTCCATGATTCAACTTCAGGCTAAAATTCCAAATGGTTGTAAAGGGTTTCGTTTGGATCAGGCGGTGGCACTTATTTTCCCACAACATTCGAGAACCCGCATTCAAAGCTGGATTAAGCATCAGCATTTATTACTAAATGGTAAACCTGCTTCTATCAAAGATAAAGTCATGGGCGGTGAAACTATTGAGGTTGCAGCGCCTATGCCAAAAGAAGTTTCATATGCTCCAGAACCCATAGCACTTGATATCATTTTTGAAGATGAAGCAATTTTAATTTTAAATAAACCTGCAGGCCTTGTGGTGCATCCTGCAGCGGGAAATCTGGATGGTACTTTGTTGAACGCTCTATTAAATCATTTACCTGATCTTGAGCATATTCCTCGTGCAGGTATTGTGCATCGTTTAGATAAAGATACTTCTGGCATCATGATGGTGGCTAAATCCCTGACATCTCACACTTTTTTAGTTGACCAGTTACAAAAAAGAGCCGTCTCAAGAGAATATCAGGCCCTGGTTCAAGGCGTTGTTACGGCGGGCGGCACCATTGATGCACCCATTGGCAGACACTCAAAAGTACGAACTAAAATGGCGGTTACACAAATTGGTAAACCGGCAATCACTCATTATCGAATTATCAAAAAATACCCTCATCATACACATTTAAAAGTTAACCTGGAAACCGGTAGAACCCATCAAATTCGTGTACATTTGTCTCATAATCACTTCCCTATTATCGGAGATAAAGTCTATCAAGGGCGACCAACTTTTAATAAAAATTGCCCTGAACCATTAAAGCAATGTCTAACCAATTTTCCTAGACAGGCACTACATGCCAAAAAGCTCACGCTAGTACATCCTGAAACCCAGAAGTCCTGTAACTTTTCCTGTCCTCTTCCTGAAGATATGGAAAAACTTTTGGATACTTTAAATCAATATGAGGATTATTGAAACTATGGAAGATTATCTGAAAGCCAATTGGTTTTGTCCAAGTAATGTCATTGCATACACAAGCCTTCGAACTAATGGCTTTAGTGAAAAGCCGTATGTGAGCTTTAATTTAGGAGATCATGTTAAAGATAATCCCACTGATGTTAACAAGAATCGCCGTAAGTTATTCCATGATTTAAACTTGCCCTCTGAAGTACTTTGGCTGAATCAAGTGCATGGTAACCAAGTTATTCATAGTGATAACTGGGAAAAAGAGATTGAAGCGGATGGCGTTTACAGTAATCGAAACAATACGGTGTTGGGTGTAATGAGTGCCGATTGTTTACCAATTTTATTTTGTGACTCTAATGGAAATGAAATTATGGCTTTACATGGTGGCTGGCGCAGCCTTGCTGCAGGCATTATTATAAAGGGCTTAAAACACTTTAAAGCTGAAGTTCAAAACATTCAAGTATGGCTGGGGCCTGCTATTGGTGCTGAGGTATTTGAAGTTGGCACTGAAGTCAAAACTCTATTTTTGGATAAACAACTTGCTCATACAAGTTGTTTCCGACCATCACCAAATCATCGATGGTTAATGGATATTTATAAAACAGCTCGTTTTCAACTTGAATCTTTAGGCATCAAAAATATTTTCTCCCATAACTATTGTACCTTCTCCCAACCGGAGAAATTTTTCTCTTACCGCCGTGATGGCGTTACCGGCAGAATGGTGAGCCTGATTTATTTTCAATAATTTAGGACATCCTAAAAAATTCAAAATCGAAACACAATCAATGTAGGTTGGCGCTGACGAAGGAAGCCCAACAGGCTGTGGCAACTCAATAAGGCCGTAATTAAATGAATTCCCTGTTGGGCTTCCTTCGTCAGCGCCAACCTACATTGAGCTTTAGATTCATTAAATAGTCTTAGTAGCTGGCTAAAAACCCTCCATTTGGTTACAATATCCCTGTTTAATTATTCAGTCAGGTGATCTTCATGCAAAAATTCTTCAAAAGGGTACTGCCTTTTTCTGTGCTGGTACTCACAAGTACATTCGCGCTCAATGCTCAAGCCGAGTTACCACCCGCTATCAATGGTAAACCCGTTGCCAGTATTGCGCCTATGTTAAAAAATGTAATGCCAGCCATTGTAAACGTATCTGTGGTGGGCGAAGTGCCTGTGGTGCAAAACCCATTTGCTGACGAATTTTCGCCTCGCAGCAAAAAAAATCCTGATCAAAGTCCCTATCAAAAACGAAGAAATCCCAATAATACCTATCCTGGATTTAAAGGTCCCAGAAAATTTGCCTCTTTAGGTTCAGGGGTCATTTTCAATGCTGAAAAAGGCTACCTTGTTACCAATGCTCACGTTATTAAGGATGCGAAAACTATTACGGTTACCCTTAAAAACGGCCGTCAGTACAAAGCAAAATTAATAGGTCAAGATCCTGCTTCAGATATTGCGGTTTTACAAATTCATGCAAAACATTTAGATGCATTGAAATTTGCTAATTCTAACAAAATTCAGGTTGGGGATTTTGTGGTTGCTATCGGTAATCCATTTGGTTTAAACCAATCAGTCACTTCAGGTATTGTAAGTGCATTGGAAAGAACCGGTTTGGGTATCGAAGGTTACGAAAACTTTATTCAAACCGATGCGCCCATTAATCCAGGTAACTCTGGTGGTGCTTTAGTTAATTTTAAAGGTCAGTTAATTGGCATCAACACTGCTATTTTAGCACCTGATGGCGGCAACATCGGGATCGGTTTTGCCATTCCTTCTAACATGGTGCAAAGCATCATCACTCAGTTAATCAAATATGGTGCTGTTCATCGTGGCTTGATGGGTATCATGGTTCAAAGTATTACGCCTAATCTGGCTTCTGCATTAAACCTTGAAAAAACCCATGGGGCAATTATTTCTATGGTCACACCTTTTTCTCCAGCAGCAAAAGCGGGCCTTAAAGCCGGTGACATCATTTTAGATGTGGATGGTGAATCTGTAAAAGATGCGGCTCAAGTAACCAATATTGTTGGATTAACCCGTGTTGGTTCGGAAGTTCATCTAAAAGTGATGCGTGATCAAAAAACTATGGATTTTACTGTAAAAACTGCGCCTACTAAAGAATATGCAAAAATCAGTCGTATGCAAAATCATTTCTTTTACGGTGTGAATTTAAGAGATTTTTCTCAACTAAACGCAATTCATGGTGCGGTAAAAGGCGTACAAGTTGTAGCGGTTTCTGAAGATTCTCCTGCCGCTCAGGCGTTACCAGTGGCTTTACGTCGTGGTGATGTGATTGTAAATGCTGATGGCCAAAGAGTAACAGATGTTGCTGAATTGCAAAAACTTGCCAATGAAGCAACCAAAAACCATAAATCTTTGGTACTAAATGTATTGCGAGGTGCAGGTGCGCTATTTGTGGTTTTAAAATAAAATCTATACAACAATCATAGATAAAAACCCCTTTATGAAGTTTTCCACAAAGGGGTTTTTTATTTTTAAGAAATAAAAAATATTCAATGTAGGTTGGCGCTGACGAAGGAAGCCCAACAAGCCGTGGCAACTAAATAAGGCCGTAATTAAATGAATTCCCCTGTTGGGCTTCCTTCGTCAGCGCCAACCTACATTGATTTTGCCTATAAATCGAAGTTTTTCGTCCTAAAATATTTAAACCGGATTATCAATATCAATAAAAAAATGTGCTAAAGAAAAAGTTTCTGCAAGGTGTGTCCCCAGTGCTTTAACCCCATAACGCTCTGTAGCATGATGGCCTGCGGCAACAAAATTTATCTGGTTTTCTCGGGCAATATGAATAGTTCTCTCCGAGACTTCGCCAGTTATAAATGTATCACAGCCAAGATCAATGGCTTGAAAAATAAAATCTTGCGCAGCTCCCGTACACCAAGCTATGTTTTTAATGTTAGTATTAGTCCATTCTATCAATGGTTTACGTTTGAGTTTTTGTGAAATCAATTCATTGAAGGCTTCAGGTGAGAAGTTTTTTTCAACTTTGCCGGTCCACAATAAGTCTTGCTGTCCATCGACGCTAAAGCTTTTTAGATCCTTAAAATTTAAGAGCTTCGCCAGTTGTATGTTATTTCCAAACTGTTTATGACAGTCTAAAGGCAAGTGGTATGCAATTAAATTAATATTATTTTGCATTAAATGTTTTATGCGTCTGGCTTTCATACCGGTTAATACGGGCGACTCACCTTTCCAGAAAAAACCATGGTGCACTAAAATTGCATCCGCTTTTAATTCTATGGCTTTATCAATCAGAGCTTGACAGGCACTCACACCTGAGACAATGGTCTTGATGTTTTCCGTACCTTCTACCTGCAGCCCGTTGGGACAATAATCTTTGAATTCTTCTGGTTTTAATAAGGTGTCTAAAAATTGTAGTAATTGTTTTTTTTGCATAAATATACCTAAGACAGATGTAAGTTTAATTGCTGTTCTGTGTTTTGTTCGAGTCGAACTCCAATACCAATTAATCTTATCGGTTTTTGCTTACGTTTGAAAGCCAGTTCCATCAGTGTCTTTAAAGTTTCAGGGGCAATGGTTTTTGAAAAGCATTCAGCCGTAGTTTGGGTAAAGTCGTTAAATTTAATTTTTACAAAAACAGCTTTAAGAATATTTTCGGCTTTTTGCTCGCACCGCTTTTTAAGTTTAGGAATCAGCAGCAACATGTTTTCTATACATTCAGACAATGATATTAAATCTTGAGAAAAAGTATTCTCAACACTAATGGATTTTCTTTTTCTATCGCTGATAACTTCTCGATTATCAATACCACGGCACAATTCATATAAACGATTTCCAAAGGTTCCAAAAGCCTGTGTGAGTGTTATTAAAGTTTTTTGCTGTAAATCATGACAGTTAAATACATTCATTTGATTTAATTTTTTTAAAGTCACTTTACCTACTCCAAAAATTTTTCCAACAGGTAATATTTTCATGAAGGCTTCGATTTGAGTAGGTGCAATCGTGAACTGTCCGTTAGGCTTACGCCAGTCACTGGCAATTTTGGCTAAAAATTTATTTGGCGCAATGCCCGCTGACGCTTCAAGCGCCAATTCATCCAGTATTTGCTGCCGAATTTTTGAGGCAAGCCAGGTGGCACTGCCATGACATTGTATGGAACCTGTAACATCCAAAAATGCTTCATCTAATGATAGTGGCTCTATGCGATCAGTGTGTCGCTCAAATATTTCTCGCACTTTGACACCAACACTACGGTATTTATCCATATCGACCGGTAAAACTACCAAATCCGGACATAACTGATAAGCTTTTGCAGTTGCCATGGCAGAACGAACGCCAAACTTTCGGGCAACATAATTACAGGTACAAAGTACCCCTCGACGCGAGGCGTCACCACCTACCGCGACAGGTAAACCTATTAATTTTGGATTATCACGGACTTCAATTGCTGCATAAAAGCAATCCATATCGATGTGAATAATTTTTTTTACCATCACCGGTTAGCGTTCTCTTTTCATACTCATTCAATCTTAACGCATTCTTTACTTTCAAACAATAAAATGAGACATAAGAAAAAATAATAAGACTTGCGAAAAACTTCAGTCTACAGACAGAATCAATGTAGATACTATGTAAGAAAAAGAAAGAGCCATTGCCGTTAATTAAGTTTACAATCAAATTTTTTCGAAACATCGGAGGTAAACTTATGACAATGACTCAAGTAAATGATTATACGCTAAATACCAAAACATTGTATATAGGCTTGGAGCTTAGCAAACACAAATGGCTACTTGGAGGGGGAGTAGATTTAACCCATATCAAAATAAAACAGATTGACAGCTGGAACCTGAGCGCGTTTTTTGAAGCGCTCAAAGTTTTCAAAACCCAGTTTAATCTACAGTCAGATTGTACAATTAAAGTATGTATGGAGGCAGGCTTAGATGGTTTTTCAGTGTATCGAATGCTGATAGCCAATGGTTTAGAGGCGCTCATAGTAGATTCAGCGAGCTTGGAGTTAAATCGTCGTAAGCGCAAAGCGAAAACCGATGGCATCGATGTGAAAAAACTAGCGCAGTTATTGTATCGATTTAATCATGGAGAAAGAGGTTGCTTGAAGGCCATACGTGTCCCCAGTGAAGCAGAAGAGGATATTCGCAGAATCCATCGAGAATATGAACGTTTGCAAAAAGAGCAAACGCAGCATGTGAATCGCCTGATGGGTTTATTAGCCACCCAAGGTATTAAATTAACGGGAGGTGCAATCAGACGCAAAGATTTTAAGAGTCGTTTAAAGAACAAGACCTTTAGAACGAGTACACAGGAGGCATTAGGGGAGTATTTACAAAAGGAGTTGGAACGAGAGTATGAGCGCTATGAGCTGACTCACGCCCAATTACGAGACGTGATGAAAGAAGCACAGGCTTATGTGAAATCGCATCCGAATACGCGAGTGAGTGAGTATGTGTCACGCTTAACTCGTTTGAAAGGCGTTGGTTTTTGGGGGGCTTTTAAACTGGTCACAGAATGGTTTGGTTGGCGAGAATTTAACAATCGCAAAGAAGTAGGGAGTGCGGCAGGCTTAACGGGTGTTCCCCATGCCAGCGGCACACTGAATCGAGAGCAAGGGATAAGTAAGGCAGGTAATAAGCGAATACGCCGTTTAATTGTGGAGCTTGCCTGGATATGGCTGAGATATCAAACCAATAGCAAACTCAGTCGATGGTTTCATGAAAGGTTTTCACAAGGCAAACGAGTCAAGCGCATAGGCATAGTGGGATTAGCCAGAAAATTGTTAATTACTTTTTGGCGATATTTAAGCAAAGGTATATTGCCCTCAGATATTGAGTTAAAGGCAAGTGTCTAAACGCATAGCTGAGTTTAGATTAATAAAAAGGTTATCATAGTAAAAAAATAAGAATGGAGCTATCAAAGAGAAAGCATAAAGTTTGTATAAGGTTTAAAGCGCTCGTGCACCAACCCGGGCTGAATCAGTCCGTAACCGTAGATGGGGCGCTTTTTTATAAACTAAATGATGATGCATGTAGTATTAGGTTACTCACCGTTATGGTGATGTACGGATAGAAGGTAAGTTGTTATTTAAAAACAGCATGTTTAGTTTAGGCCATTAGTACAAACGATTGTTAATTTTCGAAGATAGGCAAAGGGTTAGAATAGATGAAATGATTTAAATAAATTGTAAACTTAATTGTTGACAGAATTCTTCATAGAAGGTTGGGCTGACGGAGGAAGCCCAACAAGCCGTGGCAACTAAATGAGGCCGTAATTAAATGAATATCCTGTTGGGCTTCCTCCGTCAGCCCAACCTACATTGATTAATTTCGATTTTAATATGAAGTTTTTCGCAAGTCCTAAATAATTAACTATTAGTGACTGTTTACCTAAAGTCAATAACTAGGAAATGAAATGCTTACAAAGAACTAAGTAGATTGTCTTAAATCACAAAGAGCATAACTTAAAAATGCATTGAAAACCGGCACTAAGTATGAAAAAATCTTGTAATAATCATAGTCATGATGAATTTTATGGAAAATGAAGCTTTAAAAATTGTATGCTTTGCTGGAAGCACCCGACAAAACTCTTTTAACAAACAGCTGGTCAGAATTGCCTCAAATCTCGCAACCGATCTGGGTACAAATACAACTTACATTGACTTAAAATTTTATCCTTTGCCCCTTTATGATGCGGATTTAGAAGAAGAAATTATTGCGCCTGAGCATGCCTTAAAATTACGGGATATTTTAAAAAACAATCATGCTTTTATTATTGCCAGTCCGGAATATAATTCTTCTATTAGTGGTGTATTAAAAAATACCATTGACTGGTGTTCAAGACCCCTCTTAAACGAAGAACCTTTAAGTTGTTTTAAAGACAAAATTATCGCCCTTTTAAGTGCGTCTCCAGGTGGGCTTGGCGGCCTTCGTGGACTTACTGAGATTAGACGAATTCTTACCAATTTAGGCAGCATTGTCATTCCAGAGCAGTTTGCTTTGACCAATGCTTCTGAAAAACTTTCTCAAGATGGTTTTTTGCATGAAAAAAATGATGAAGATGCAGTATGCTCTGTGGTGGAAGCTTTGGTAAAACGCGCACGTCTACTTAATTGACTTAAGTATTAAAAAATCTCCAGGGTCTATTTACAATTCATTTTTGAAAGCGAAAATTGAAGAAATCGAGACCAACATGTCAATCATTTGACACAAGTAGTCGAACTATTTAACGAAAATGAATTGTAAACAGCCACTAATACCTTGTTCTTTGAATATCAGCACCCAGTAAGTTAAACTTCTCTTCGATACGTTCATAACCACGGTCGATATGATAAATTCTATCAATGATCGTTTTACCTTCAGCAACCAAACCTGCAAGCACAAGACTGGCTGAGGCTCTTAAATCTGTTGCCATCACTGGTGCACCATGTAAAGAATTTACACCATAAATTACAGCGGTATTACCGGTTAATTTTATTTTAGCACCCATGCGCTGCATTTCTGGTACATGCATAAAACGGTTTTCAAAAATATTTTCAACGATCGTTGCAGTACCTTTAGCAACTACATTTAAGGCCATCATTTGAGCTTGCATGTCTGTTGGAAAACCAGGGTATGGTGCCGTGCTGATATCCACAGCTTTAGGTTGTTTACCGTGCATATTTAATGAGATCCAATTATCGCCACTTTGAATATCTGCTCCGGCAAATTCTAGTTTTTGTAAAGTGCTTTCTACCAAAGTTGCACTGACATTGGTTAATTTAATCTTACCACGAGTACAAGCTGCAGCAGCCAAATAAGTGCCGGCTTCAATTCTGTCAGGTAGAATCTTGTATTGACAGCCTTTGAGTTTTTCAACCCCTTCAATTTCAATCGTATGTGTGCCTGCACCTTTTATATCAGCACCACAGGTAATTAAAAAGTTAGCCAAATCCACAACTTCAGGTTCTCTGGCTGCATTTTTAATAATGGTAGTACCTTTTGCCAATACAGCAGCCATAATGATATTTTCAGTGCCTGTCACTGACACTGTATCCATAATAACTTTGGCGCCCTTTAATCCATTAGGTGCTTTTGCTTTAATATAACCATCTTCCACCGATACTTGTGCCCCTAAAGCCTGCATTCCTTGAATATGGGCGCTAACCGGTCTAGCTCCAATGGCACAACCGCCAGGAAAAGAAACTTCAGCCTTATGATGGCGTGCGAGCAAAGGACCGAGTACTAAAATTGAGGCTCGCATTTTTTTTACTAAATCATAGGGAGCCACAAAACTATTCATTTGAGCCGCATCCACTTCGATGGTTAAATTATCTCCTAATGTTAGTTTTGCGCCCATGCCGCCAATCAGCTCGATAATATTGGTTACATCCTGTAGATGCGGTACATTGGAAATAGAAACCGGTGTATCCAGCAAAATAGTAGCTGCGAGAATGGGTAAAACAGCATTTTTAGCCCCCGAAATCCGAACTTCACCTTTGAGTTTTCGTCCACCATTGATTATTAATTTTTCCATTGAAGTATCTCCACGAATTTACCTTGGGGGTTGTATAAGCCTTACCCTATTTCGCTTTAAGGTTTTGTTCGCCTTTACTAAAAGCATTGATTGTAACTGCATGTAAAGCGCCTGAAGTGATGTGCTCGTTTAAAGCTTTATAGACTGCCTGCTGACGTTTAACTTTATTCAAACCTTTAAAGTCATCACTTTGGATTTCAATCAGATAATGATAACCATCGGTTTCAACGCAGACATGCGCATCATCAAAGCTATTTTGTAGTTGTTGCTCTAATACTTGCTTAGTTATCATGCACAGCCCCCATCAATAAATGATCAATACCTGATAGACGAGCCAACTGCTGCATTTGTTCTGTCAAATTTTCAAATTGAATCTGCAGAGATTTTTCTTTTGCGAGCTTTAACCAGCTGACCAACAGCGCCATACCGGCACTATCGCAATTATTTAGTTGCAAAAAATCCAGACAAAAGTCATGCAAAAAAAACTGACTGCCTTTAACCTCTTTTTGCAATTGATTCACAGTTGCAAATACCAAATCACCGCTGAGTTCATAACGGTGATTATCCAGTTTAGTTAAGTTGACTTTCATTGTGCTATCCATTTGCATTTAAGCGTGTTTACCTTTAGCGTTATGCTGCTTCAAAATAGCGGTTAAGCCACTTAGACCTTTGTCATTTTCAAGACCGGCAAATTGGGATTTAAAACTGTTAACCATACTGACACCATCTACACTAAAATCAGTAATCTGCCATTTACCGTCTTCTTTAGTCATTGTGTAAGTTACAGGAATTGAAGGTGCGCCATTAGGCCGTAAAATTTCGCTGTTTATTTTGACAAAATTTCCATTCGCTTGCCCTCTTCTTAGTGGATAGAATTTCACCGTTTCATTATTAAAGTTTGTAAAAGCAGAAGCATAAGTTCTAATTACCAGTTTTTTGAACTGATCCACAAACGCATCTCGTTGCGCCACAGAAGCATTTTGCCAAAGACTTCGACTCACAACCTGTCTTGCCATGTTGGTTTGATCCACATGTGGCAGGATAAGTTTCTTAACCAGTTGAGTCACAATTTGTGGGTGCGTTTTTAATTTAGCTTTATTTTTTTGTAACTGACTGATCAGTTGATTTGCAGTTTTTTCCAACATGGGTAAAGGTGAGCTTTGCGCAAAAGCTACCGTACACAGTAAAAATAAACTTATGAATGTGGCAAAGTATTTTTTCATGATTTGTCTCCCCCAACTTTATACATGAATTGTCCGATTAAATTTTCTAAAATCAATGCCGGATGCGTATTGGCAATCACACTGCCATTGTGCAGCATTTTTTCAGAGTAACCGGGTGACAGGCTAATATAATTTGAACCAAGCAACCCTTGAGTTAAAATGCTGGCTGAACTGTCAGCCGGAATATCTTTGTATTGATTGTAGATGAATAAATTAACTTTTGCCTGGTAAGAGTTAGAATTTAATTGAATACTTTTAATATAACCAATTTTTACACCCGCTACACTCACAGGTGCCCCCGCTTTTAAACTGCCAATATTTTGAAAATCCGCCGTCACCTGATAGCCATTATCATTCCAAACATGGGTTAACCCACTGACTTTGATTGCTAAAAACATCAGCGCTAAAATACCCAGCAGCATAAAAAATCCTACTACTGTCTGCATCATTTTTTGATTGGCCATTACCATCCTCCCAACATAACTGCTGTCAAAATAAAGTCTAAACCCAAAATTGCCAATGAGCTGTAAACCACTGTTTTGGTGGTAGCTCTTGCAATACCAGCCGCCGTGGGTTTTGTGGCAAACCCCTGATAAACCGCTATCCAGCTTATGACAAAACCAAATACAATACTCTTGATGATACCTTCCATCACATCATGGCGGAAACTGACTGCCGCTTGCATATTACTCCAAAAAGAGCCGCCATCAAGACCGAGCCATTGTACGCCTACTAAATAGCCACCATAAATTGCTACCGCGGTAAAAATTAAAGTTAATATGGGCATACTGATAAGGCTGGCCCATAAACGTGGCGCAATCACTTTTCGCAAAGGATCAACTCCCATCATTTCCATACTGGCCAACTGATCAGTAGTTTTCATAAGGCCAATTTCAGCGGTTAAAGAAGAACCTGCTCTGCCAGCAAATAATAAACCGGTGACTACTGGCCCTAATTCTCGAATAACGCTCAATGCCACCAACTGCCCTAACTCCTGGCTGGCACCAAAACGGCTTAAGGTATATTCACCCTGTAAGCCCAAGACCATACCGATAAAAAGGCCTGACACCACAATAATGGCTAGGGACAAAAATCCCACAGCAAAAATCTGTTCATTAAGCAGTGGATAAATTTGTCTGGCTTTTGGAAAACGAGGTAATGTTTGCAGTAAAAAAAGCCCTGACTCGCCCAATCGTTCACAAAATGATAAACCTTTACCCCCTAAACGATGAATAAAATTCATAATCATGACAGCAACTCCTTATCATAAACTTCAGCAGGATAATGAAAAGGCACAGTACCATCAGGCAATCCCTGCATAAACTGTCTGACATTTTGTTTAGTGGAATTTTCAAGCTCACTTGGGGAGCCTTGCGCGATAATTTTACCTTCTGACAATAGGTAGACATAATCAGCCAGCATCATTACCTCTGGCACATCATGACTCACTAAAATACTAGTAGTACCCAGGCTTAAATTAATTTCTTTGATGAGTTTTACGATCACCGCTTTTGAAATAGGATCAAGGCCGGTAAAAGGTTCATCGTACATCATAAGCTCTGGATCTAATACCAAAGCTCTGGCCAGGGCAGCTCTTCTTGCCATTCCGCCAGAGATTTCGCTGGGCATCAATTCTTTTGCTCCCCTTAATCCTACAACCTGCAGCTTCATGAGTACTAAAATATGAATAATATCTTCAGAAAGCTGAGTATGTTCTCTTAAAGGAAAGGCGACATTCTCAAATAAATTTAAGTGAGAAAACAGTGCACCACTTTGAAACAATAATCCCATATTTTGTCTAAGTTTAAACAGAGTTTTTCGATTCATTTGATGAATATTTTTGCCTTTGTAGAGAATCTGTCCGTGTTCAGGCGCTAATTGAGCACCAATAAGTCGTAATAGGGTTGTTTTACCGGTACCGCTTGGTCCCATGATGCCAACAATTTTACCTTTGGGAATTTGAAAAGAGACATCATCGAATATTTTTTTACTGGCATAGTCAAAGCTCAAATGCTCAATATCAATCAGCGTGGCATTATTACCGAATAAATAGGAATTGGTATCTGACATGATAATTTCTGAATATAATCGTTCAAAATGATTTTGAAGTAGAATCATACAGGGATTTTTCGCAAAAATCACCTTTAAATTGTCCAGGAATTTATCTGGCAGAACGGGCGATTTGACGTGACTCTGGTTGTTCGGGTAATTGACCTTTATTCGCATTGCCTTTTTGGCTTGCTACTTTTTCTACCTGAGTGTTTTTACTCAAAGCAAACTGGCGTGCATCCTTACCATAGTGGTTAAATTGCATCGTTCCCAAATAGTCTTGCATTTTCGCATGTTGTGCACCCTGCACCCGGCCACCATGTTGATCAGCACTCACTTGGGCAGCATGATTTGCATCCATAGCGCCTGCAGTTTGTTCAGGTTTAGAAAATAAGGTTCCTGAATTAGCTTGTTTTCTAGTACCATCTTGTCCGAGTGCAGATTTGTCCAGTCCAAATTTTTGAGTTTTTTGAGCATCAACAGCTTTTGCTTTTTCCCAGGCAGGCGTGTCTTTTAAATCTTCTGGTCTGAGTTCCAGTGTTTTCTCATCCAGATCAGAGGCTTGTTTTTCTTCCTGAATCTCTTTAGCGCGTTCGGTATCTTTTTCTAATTTTTCTTTATCGTTGGAACGATCATGATCTTTTTCAACTTTTTCTGTTTGTTTTCTTAGATCAGATTTTTGTGTATCACTGGCATCTAATCCTTCTTTATTTAAAAATTTCCAGAAAGATTTAGCTTTTTGACGTCCATCCGAAATAACTTTAAGTAGCTTTTCAAGTTTAAAGCCACCCTGCATGCGTTTACCCGGGCCACCGCCACTGCCATCGTCATCATCATCGCTTTCCGCCATATTTTGATTATTTAGCTTATCATTCACGGATTTTGCATGTTGTTTTTCATCTTTTTTAGCCTTGCGAGAGGTGACATGTTTTCGATGAAACTCAGACATTAGTGATCTCCATTGTAAAAAATTATTCCCTGTAAAACTAAATTACTGTTATGATTTAGTTAACAACAAGTAAATGTTACTTGCATCTTCATCTATTATATCATAGAGAAATGAAATGAGTATATTTACGGTATTTTTTCTTAGGTAAATACAGGTTAGCGCCTATAAAACTATCTTTTTAGACATGTTTTTAGGTGTATCCATAGTTACAACAATTGATTGCTGAAATTTGTGTCAACTTCTGTTAAACTAGGTTAAAAATTTTCACATTACCTTTCATGGCTCATTCTAAATTTTGTATGATGGCGCAGGCTGTTATTGAAACAGAGGCGCAGGCAATCCTTCACTTAAATGAACGCTTAGATGCTAATTTTGATAAAGCCTGTCAACTTATGATTGACTGTAAAGGTCATATTGTAGTGATGGGCATGGGAAAATCTGGGCATATTTCCGGTAAAGTCGCTGCAACACTCGCCAGTACCGGTACCCCTGCTTTTTTTGTACATCCTGGTGAGGCCAGTCATGGTGATATGGGTATGATTACCCGTAATGATTTGGTTCTGGCATTTTCTAACTCAGGTGAAACGCGAGAAATCATCACCATTTTACCTTTGATCAAACGTTTGGGACTACCCTTTATTACTTTAACAGGTAATAACCAATCAACGCTGGCCAAAAATGCTGATGTTCATATTGACGTCAGTGTGGAAAAAGAAGCCTGCCCATTGGGACTTGCACCCACCTCAAGCTCTACTGCTGCTCTGGCTATGGGTGATGCTATTGCCATTGCTTTACTGGAAGCTCGTGGTTTTACTGTAGATGACTTCGCACTTTCACATCCAGGGGGTAGCCTTGGTAAAAAATTACTGCTCAAAGTAGAAAACGTTATGCGATGCGATGCTTCCATCCCTCGTGTTTTACCAAACGTTCCTATCAAAGATGCACTGGTTGAAATGACGCAAAAAAGTCTTGGGATGACTGCCATTGTCAATGATGAAAACCAGTTGCTGGGCATTTTTACTGATGGGGATCTTAGACGAACCCTAGACAGTCAGTATGATCTTAATAGAACTCCGATTGAAAAAGTTATGACCTCAAAGTGTAAAACCATCAGTAAAAATGAATTAGCAGCCGAAGCTTTAAACCTTATGGAAAATTATAAAATTACGACTTTAATGATTACTGATGATAAAAACCAGCTAGTAGGTATTGTCCACATGCATGATATCTTGAGTGCAGGAGTATAAAATAAAATGGAAATTTTAAAAAAAGCCGCAGGGGTTAAATTATTAATCTGTGATGTAGATGGAGTCCTAACCGACGGTAAATTACATTACAATTCCCGTGGTGAAGCTCAAAAAATTTTTAACGTTAAAGATGGTTTGGGTATCAAGTTATTACAAAAAATTGGTGTGTCTATTGCTATTATCACCGGTCGTAGCTCAAAAATTCTAACCAATCGGATGCAGGAGTTAGGTGTAGAATTAGTGTTTCAAAAACAACAAAATAAAAATGAAGCTTTTGAAAAAATTCTTGCTGATCTGTCTCTTAAGACTAATGAAGTGGCTTATATTGGCGATGACTTGCCGGATTTACCTTTAATCAGAAAAGTTGGCCTTGGCGTTGCAGTGGCAGATGCCCATGCTGCTGTAATTGAAAATGCCCACTGGGTTACTTCTAAAAAAGGCGGTGAAGGGGCTGTCAGAGAATTATCGGATTTAATTATTCATGCCAAAAATCAAGCAAAAACTGTTATGGAGTTATTTGACTAATGAATTATCGTGTCAAAATCAGTTTAATTATGTTACTTCTGCTTGGGTTTGTTACTTTAAGTGGATATTTACTTTATAAAAATATTTTTTTACCTAAACTTCATATTACCCAAAATAAGAAAAAACCCAACGTTTTTATTTATGATTTATATTCAACAAATTTTAATAAAGAGGGGGAAATTTCCAGCAAAGTGTTCACCCCAAGCATGCAGTATGACAGTTTTAATAAATTCAGCACAATGATCAATCCGCGCATTAAAGTGTTTCAAAAAAATGATCCTTCCCCATGGTTTATCAGTGCAGATAAAGGTGCTATTTTTAATGGCAACGGTAAGTATCAGTTAATTGGCAACGTGAAACTGACACAAAAACTAACACAAAAGACTCTGGCAACCATTATTACAACTTCAGAATTAACTTTTTATCCCAGTAAGAAACTGGCCGAAACTCGAAAACCCATCACATTTATCAGAGTTAACAAAGATAAAAGTAGTATGGTGATTCACTCAGTGGGCGCTAAAGTAAATCAAAAAACTGGTGACGTACAATTACTTTCCAAAGCTCAAGGGGTTTATGATGCAAAATAAAGCTTTAATTGCAATACTCATTTTATGGACATGCACAACCATAAGCTTTGCCTTGCCCACAGATAAAAATAAACCGGCAACGATTACTTCAAACTCGGCAGAATATAACCAAAACAGTGGTGAAACAGTTTTTGAAGGAAATGTGATTGTTATTCAGGGTTCTACCAAAATTACTGCAAATAAAATCGTTACCTACACTAACAAAAAACAAAAACTCACAAAAGCCATTGCCTTTGGCTCAGCGCAAGATCCTGCTGTATATCAAACTGTCCCTAAAAAAGGCGATGCCATTTTCAAAGCACAAGCCACTGAAATTAAATATTTGCCCAATATCAACAAAGTGTATTTAATTGGTAATGGTCAGTTGGCGCAACAAAATAATACTTTAAAAAGTAACTTTATCATTTATAATCAAAAAACTGGCGAACTGCAGACTAAAAAAGTCGGCAATCAAAGAACTGTGATTGTTTTGCAGCCAAGCGCACAAACTAAGCAAAGTCAAAAAAAATAATGAATACTCTACAGGCAAAAAACTTAAGTAAATCCTATAAAAGCCGTATGGTGGTGAAAGACGTTTCTATTGAAGTACATTCAAAAGAAATCATTGGTCTTTTAGGCCCCAATGGCGCCGGAAAAACCACCAGTTTTTATATGATGGTTGGTCTTATCACGCCAAATTCAGGAAAAGTTTTTTTGGATGATAAAGATATTACTGACTTACCCATGCATTCAAGAGCGCATCTTGGGCTGGGCTATTTACCTCAGGAAGCATCCGTTTTTCGAAAGATGTCTGTGTCTGATAATATCATGGCGATTCTGGAGTTAAGAAAAGAACTCACTCAGGCACAAAGAACTGAAAAATTGGAATCTTTACTGGAAGAGTTTCATATCACTCATATTCGTCAGAATAAAGGTTATAGTTTATCCGGTGGTGAAAGACGCAGGGTTGAAATCGCAAGAGCTTTGGGTATGGAGCCGAAATTTATTTTGTTGGATGAGCCCTTTGCAGGGATTGATCCGATTTCTGTGATTGATATTAAACGAATTATTACTCACTTGGCAGAAAAAGGTATCGGAGTTTTAATTACTGATCATAATGTTCGTGAAACTCTGGATATTTGTGAAAAAGCTTATATTTTAAGTGACGGACATGTCATTGCCACCGGTGATGCTCAAGCGATTATGCAAAATAAGCAGGTTCGCGAAGTTTATTTAGGTGAAGATTTTAATATTTAAACTCTAAACAGGTTTATCTCCACCTTTTAATAACTGATGTAATGCCTGATGTCCCTGCTTCAATTGTTCAGCAAATTGATATTTCAAATCCGTAGCTTCAAAAGTATTATTGAAAAAGTCATTTAGTTCAGCCATTTCATCTTGGAGAGTCACGGGATGAACATAGCTTGGTATTGTAGCTGGAGCAGCATCAACCTCAGCTTCTGCCACTGGATGAACATAGCTTTCAGCCGTAACGTCTTCAGGAATAGATTGGATGGTTATGCCAGATAGATTATCATAGGTGTTATAAGTATTGTGATCACTTATATTTAGTTGAAAAGCTGTTAAACCTCTGGATAAATTTACTTCATCATAAGAAAGATTTTCAACTCTATTGTATAATCCCTGAGGTTCATAAAAGTCATTAACAATAAATCTGAGAGCATGATCATAACCAAAAGCACGAAGTTGATGATATTGATGTTCCCAACCAATCGTATCAGGTACCTGTAAACTTCTTCCGGGTTTGATAATCTGGTACTCAAAGTAGATTTCATTTCTGCCAATAGCATTTGCAGATTGAAAATCAATGAGGTCATCTGGGTAATTGGATACAACAATGGGATCAGCAAAAGTTGGAATTGAAACTGGTGAGCCAATTGTAAGACTACTGTTTGAAACGGTTATTGGTGTCACTGTAGGTGTTGCTGGAGAAACCGGATCTGTTGGTGTAATCGGGGTTACAGATAACTGTATAGGCGCATTAGCGGTTCCTGTTGCATGCAATACTGTATCATTAGCTGCGATAAAAGTACTTTCGACATTATTAATAATTAAGTTATCACCATTACCCAAACTATCAATATCAGATTGAGTCACCACGTAATTTACATTAAATGTCCATATCTCTCCCACATCTAATAGCCCGTTAGCATTAGTGTCCCCTGTTCGATTTTGTGTTATGTCGACAGGTGCGTTATTTTCTATTGTGTCCACAACACTAACGGGACGAAGGGTTAAATTCCCTGTATTTTCGATGGTGATTTCATATTGTATTATATCACCTGCTTCATCAATATAATCTCCACCGTCTGTTCCGTCAGCGTTTAATATGTTGGTGATGTTTTTGGTTAACTCATCCGAAGGGGATTGGATGATTTTTACTTCGGCTGTGTCTGAGTCTGTTAAAGATTGATCGTTGGCGGCCAATGCAGTTACACTGGCGATG